>NZ_CP065406.1:0-3062500 GCF_015832135.1 Diaphorobacter sp. JS3051 | reverse complement strand
GACCCGGAAGATGCCCATGCCGCCCATGCCGTCCAAGGGCTTGAGGATGATGTCGTGATGTTCCTCATGGAACCGGCGGATGTCCTGCGCATCGCGCGTCACCAGCGTGGGGCCGATGAACTGCGGAAACTCCAGAATGGCCAGTTTTTCCGGATGGTCCCGCAAAGCACGCGGCTTGTTGAACACCCGAGCGCCTTCACGCTCGGCCTGCTCCAATAGGTGCGTGGCATAGAAATACTCACTGTCGAACGGAGGATCCTTGCGCATGAGCACGGCGCCGAAGTCCGCCAGTGCCGCCAAGCGGAGTTCGCCCGCAGTAAACCAGTTCTCCGCGTGGCCCGTAAGAGTGATGTCGCGCACCCGCGCCGTGACCCGACCACCGCGCAACCAGTGGATGTGCCGGGGCTCGCAGACCGCGAGCCGGTGGCCGCGGCGCTGCGCCTCGCGCATCATCGCGAAGGTCGTGTCCTTGTAGATCTTGAATTGCTCGATGGGGTCGGCGACGATGAGGAGATTCATGGAATGCACGGGCTGTATTGCAGAGGGCTATGCCCCTAGCGCGGCGCCTGGGGCGCGCGCGGGCGTCCATACTGTTGCACAAATAGCGCGATGCTGCCGGCGACCACCCCCCAAAACGCCGATCCGATCCCGACTATGGTGACACCGCTCAACGTCACCAGAAAAGTGATCAACGCCGCCTCCCGATGCGCTTCGGCCTGCAGCGCAGACGCCAGCCCTCCTCCGATGGCGCCCAACAGCGCCAGCCCAGCGATGGCCACCACCAGCTCCTGTGGAAACGCCGTCAGCAGCCCCGTGACCACCGCACCAAAGATGCCCACTGCGATGTACAGCAGCCCGCACGATGCGGCGGCGGTGTACCGCCGCGCGCGGTCGGGGTGCGCCTCGGGCCCCATGCAGATCGCTGCGGTGATGGCGCTGAAGTTGAGGGCAAAGGCGCCGAACGGTGCCAGCACCAGGGTGGCCAGGCCCGTCAGGGTGATCAGCCGCGACACCGGCAGTTGGTATCCGGTGGCCCGCATGACGGCCACACCCGGAAGGTTCTGCGACGCCATGGTCACGATGAACAGCGGCAGCGCCAGGCTCATGAGCGCCTGTAGGCTGAACTGCGGCGTGGTGAAGACCGGTGTGGCCAGCGCCCAGTGCACCGCGGACCAGCGCATCTGGCCATTGCCTGCGGCCCAGGCAACGCCTGCCACCAGCGTGAGCACAACCGCATAGCGGGGCAGCAGCCGCCGTGCAAACAAGTAGGACGCCAGCATGACCAGCACCAGCGGCAGCGCGGTCTGCACGGCTGCGAAGGCCTGCATGCCATAGCGCGCCAGCACGCCGGCCAGCAGCGCCGACGCCAGTTCCATGGGAATACGGTTCATCACGCGCTCGAACCAACCCGTCACTCCGGCCAGGGTGATGAGCAAGGCACACACCATGAAGGCGCCGACCGCCTCGCCCATGCTGAAGCCGGCCAGGCCGGCGGTGGCGAGCACCGCTGCACCGGGCGTGGACCAGGCCACCATGACCGGCTGGCGCAGGATGAGCGAGGGAATCAGCGAGCACAGTCCCATGCCCAGGCCCAGCGCCCACATCCAGGAGGTGATCTGCTCGGGCGTCGCCCCGAACGCCTGCGCCGCCTGGAACACGATGGCGACCGAACTGGTGAACCCTACCAGCACAGCCACGAAACCGGCGGTGAAGGCGGACAGGCTCAGGTCTTTGAAAAACTGCATGGCGGCGGATTGTGGCATTGCTCTTTGCGCAACCACTGTCCTGCTTCATCAAAATATATAGCTGCTCGCGCTTGCCAGCTAAGCGCCGGAGGCCAAAATCTTACAAACCCGCAGCCCAATCAGATCTCGACCTTGGAGCCCAACTCCACGACGGCGTTGCTGGGCAGGTGCAGGAAAGCCGCCACCCCGCTAGCGTTGTGGTGCATCTGCGCAAACAGCTTTTCGCGCCACGGCGCCATGCCGCTGCCGATGGTAGGCACGACCACGTCGCGCGAGAGGAAATAGCTGGTGCTCATGGTTTCCAGTTCGCAGCCGCGGCCGTGCATCAGGCGCAGCGCGCTGGGCAGGTCCAGTTCATTCTTGAAACCGTAGTTCACGGTGACCTGCCAGCAGTCGCCTCCCAACGGCGCCACCTGCAGGCGCTGGTCCAGGCCGATCCAGGGGGTCTCGTGGTAACGCACCGTGACGAACAGGTTCTGGCGGTGCAGCACCTTGTTGTGCTTGAGGTTGTGCAGCAGTGCATTGGGCACCACGCCCGCCTCGGCGCTCAGGAACACCGCCGTGCCGTCCACGCGCATGGGCGGGTTGGCCTGCACCGAGGCCAGGAAGTCCTGCAGGCCTATGGAGTCCTCTCGCAGCTTGTCGTTGAGCAACTCGCGTCCGCGCTTCCAGGTCATCATGAGCGTGAACACCAGCCCGCCGATCATCAGCGGGAACCAACCGCCCTGCAGCAGCTTGAGCAGGTTGGAGCTGAAGAACGCCAGGTCCACGACAAAGAAGAAGCCCGTGGTGGCCACGCACAGCGCCAGCGGATAGCCCCAGCCGTAGCGGATCACGAAGAAGGTGAGCACCGTGGTGATCAGCATATCCAGCGTCACCGCAATGCCATAGGCGGCCGCCAGGTTGCTGCTGTTGCGGAACATGACCACCGCCAACACGATGGCCACAAACAGGCTCCAGTTCACGAACGGCAAGTAGATCTGGCCCGTCTCGCGCACGCTGGTGTGCTGGATGTTCAGCCGCGGCAGGTAGCCCAGCTGGATGACCTGCTTGGTCACGCTGAACGCGCCGGTGATCAGCGCCTGCGACGCAATCACCGTGGCCATGGTGGCCAGCACCACCAACGGCACCAGCGCCCAGTCGGGCGCCATCATGTAAAACGGGTTCTTGACGGCGGATGGCTCGGCCAGCAGCAGCGCGCCCTGGCCGAAGTAGTTGATCGTGAGGGCCGGCATGGCCACGCTGAACCACGCCAGGCGGATGGGGCGCTTGCCGAAATGTCCCAGGTCGGCGTACAGCGCCTCTGCGCCGGTGACGCACAGCACCACCGCGCCCAGGATGATGAAGCTGATGCCCGGGTTGCCCAGAATGAAGCCCAGTGCATGGTGCGGGCTCAGGGCGCCAAGGATCTCCGGATGGCCCACGATGTGCGGCACGCCCAGGGCTGCGATCGTAAAAAACCAGACCAGCGTCACCGGGCCGAAGTAGCGGCCCACCCCCGCCGTGCCGCGCTTTTGCACGGCGAACAGCCCGAACAGCACCACGAGCGTGAGCGGAATCACCGCCTTGCCGAAATGCGGCGACACCACCTCCAGGCCCTCGATGGCCGAAAGCACGGAGATCGCCGGCGTGATCACGCCGTCGCCATAGAACAGGGACGTGCCGAAGATGCCAAGGCCCAGCAGCCAGCCGCGCAGGCGCGGCCGGTCCTTCACCGCTTGCGACGCCAGCGCCAGCATGGCGATGAGGCCGCCTTCGCCATGGTTGTCCGCGCGCAGCACCAGCACCACGTACTTGAGCGAGACGATCACGGTGAGCGTCCAGAACAGCACGGACAGCACGCCGTACACGTTGGCATGCGTGAAAGGCACATGGCCGGAGCCGAAGACCTCTTTGACCGCATACAGCACGCTGGTGCCGATGTCGCCATAGACGACGCCGATCGCGCCCAGGGTGAGCGCTGCTAACGACGATTTGGAAGTGTGCACGGTGAACAGGTCCGGGCTGCTGCCTCAGCGGCCACGGGGGATGCCAAAGGAGCGCCATTGTGCGCCGCCCCCGCTTCGGGCACATACGGGGTACCGCCTATGTTGCAATGCAGCAACTGCAGGGCGGCACATCCGGCGCATCAGTCGTACACCTCGGCCTCGGGGTCCGTGGCCTCCAGCTCGTAGCTGGCCGCGAGCATCGCCAAGCGGGCGATGACGCCGTACATGTAAAAGCGGTTGGGGGCACTGGCGCCCGGACGCGCACCGGGCTGCGGCAGATGGGTACTGTGCTCGAACGCCAGCGGCACGAAACTCGCGCCGGGGATGTTCAGGTTCTCGTCCACGCCGCGTTCGGCATGCATGCGGTAGAACCCCCCGACCACGTAGCGGTCCATCATGTAGACCACCGGCTCGGCCACCGCTTCGTGCACGCGCTCCTGGGTGAGCACGCCCTCCTGCACGATCACGTCATGCACGACCTGGCCGTCCTTGATCACGGCCATCTTGTTCTTGGTCTTGCGGTTCAGCCCGTCCAGTTCCTTGGCATCGCGCACCGTCATGATGCCCATGCCGTAGGTGCCGTTGTCGGCCTTCACGACCACGAACGGCTTTTCGTTGATGCCGTATTCCTTGTACTTGCGACGCACCTTGGCCAGCGTGGCGTCCACGGCGCTGCGCAGCTCCTCCATGCCCGTGCCTTCGTTGAAGTCCACGCCCTCGCAGCGGCTGAACAGCGGATTGATGAGCCAGGGATCGATGCCCAGCATCTTGCCAAAGCGCTTGGCCACCTCCTCGTAGCTCTGGAAGTGGCGGCTCTTCCTGCGCACGCTCCAGCCCGCATGCAGCGGCGGCAGCAGGTACTGCTCGTACAGCTCCTCCAGAATGCCCGGCGGGCCGGCCGACAGGTCGTTGTTGAGCAAGATGGTGCAGGGGTCGAAGTTCTTCAGCCCCAGGCGGCGCTTGCTGCGGATCACCGGCTCCAGCGTCACGGTCTCGCCATGGGGCAGCGTGATGGTGGTGGTCTTCTTGATCTCGGGGCTGATGGAGCCCACGCGCACGTTCAGCCCGGCCATGTTGAAGATGCGCACCAGCTGCGCCACGTTCGCCAGGTAGAAGGTGTTGCGCGAATGGTTCTCGGGAATGATCAAGAGGTTGCGCGCTTCGGGGCAGATCTTTTCGATGGCCGCCATGGCCGCCTGCACCGCCAGCGGCAGCATTTCATTGGTGAGGTTGTTCCAGCCGCCCGGGAACAGGTTGGTGTCCACCGGCGCCAGCTTGAACCCCGCGTTGCGGATGTCCACCGACGAGTAGAACGGCGGCGTGTGTTCCATCCACTCCAGACGGAACCAGCGCTCGATGGCTGGCATGGAGTCGAGGATGCGCTGCTCCAACTCGTTGATTGGCCCGGTGAGCGCGGTGATGAGGTGGGGAACCATGAAGAGCCCTCAAATGGGAGACGGAAAGAGGTTGGCGACGATTGTAGGGAAGGCCCCGTGCGCCCTAGCGCCGCCAGAATGCGGGGGTGAGCAGGGCCATGAAGCTCAGGATCTCCAGGCGTCCCAGCAGCATGGCCAGCGTACAGACCCAGAGCTGGAAGTCGGTGAGCACCGCGAAGTTGGAGGCCGGCCCCAGCATTCCCAGCCCCGGCCCCATGCAGTGCACGCTGGCCAGCACGGCCGAGAAGGCGGTCACCATGTCCAGGTCGGTCAGCAGCAGCACCATGCTCAGCGTGATCACTGTGGCGCCGTAGACCAGCATGAAGGCCAGCACCGAGAAGATCATGCGGTTGTCCACCACGCGGTCGCCCAGGCGCACGGGCTGCACCGCACGCGGGTGCACGATGCGCGTCATCTCGCGGCGCGCCTGCTTCAGCAGGATCAGCATGCGCACCATCTTGATGCCGCCGCCCGTGGACCCGGCGCTGGTGGCCACACCCGACAGCAGCAGCATGAACACGGGCGCGAACACCGGCCAGCCCAGGTAGTCGGTGGTGGCAAAGCCCGTGGTCGTGGCCACCGACACCACGTTGAACATGCCGTGGCGCAGCGCCTGCAGCGGGTCGTACACGCCCTTGACCCACAGCAGTAGCGCCACCAACAGCCCGCCGCCCAGCAGCGCGGTGATCGTGGCGCGCATCTCGGGGTCACGCCAGAAGCCCCGCCAGTTGCCCTTGCGCAGCGCGATGAAGTACAGCGCGAAGTTGCAGCTGGCGCACAGCATGAAGACCAGGGCGATGGTTTCCAGCAGCGGCGACTCGAAGTAGGCAAAGCTCGCATCGTGGGGCGACAACCCGCCCAGGCTGACGGTGGCGAACATGTGCATGATCGCGTCCGGCGGCGTCATGCCGCCCAGCCAGAACGCGAGCGCGCACACCAGCGAGAACACCACGTACACGCCCCACAGCCCCTTGGCCGTCTCGGTCATGCGCGGGGTGAGCTTGGTGTCTTTCACCGGGCCCGCAGCCTCGGCCTTGAAGAGCTGGCTGCCGCCCACCCCCAGCAGCGGCAGCACCGCCACCGCAAGAATCAGGATGCCCATGCCGCCGATCCACTGCATGAACGTGCGCCACATGTTCACCGACAGGGGGAGCCGATCCAGCTCGGCCAGCACCGTGGCGCCCGTGGTGGTCAGGCCCGAGACCGACTCAAAGTACGCATGCGTGAACGACAGCGGCCGGCCCACGGCGTGCATCACCAGCAGCAGCGGCAGCGCCGCAAACAGCGGCAGCACCACCCACACCAGCGACACCAGCATCACGCCGTGGCGCGGCAGCAGCTCGCGCCGGTAGGTGCGCAGCCCCACCCACAGCAGCGCGCCGGCCACCAGCGTGACCGCAATCGCCGTGGCGTAGTGCTGCCACAGGCCCTCGTCGGCCCATAGCGACGCCGCCAGCGGCACACCCATCGACAGGGCAAACATGGTCAGCAGCGCACCGAGCACGCGCAGGACGGGCAGGACGTCAGACATCGTGGATCCTGCTTTTTAGAAGAACGTGGCGCTCACGCGGAACTGCTTTTCCACCTCACGCACCAGCCGCTTGTGGGGCAGGAAGAACACCACATGGTCGTTGCTCTCGATCACCGTGTGGCTGCGCGGAATGATCACCTGCGGCTGCACGCCGGGCCGGGGCTCGGCGCCCACCTCGGGCAGGCCGCGCACGATCAGGCCCATGTGCACCTCGGCGGGCAGGTGAATCTCGCTGACCTTGCGGCCCACCACGCGCGAGCTCTTGCGGTCGCCGCGCGCCACGATCTCCAGCGCCTCGGCCACGCCGCGGCGCAGGCTGTGCACTGCCTGCACGTCGCCGCGGCGCACATAGGCCAGCAGCTCGCCCAGCATGGCCTGCGCGGGCGACAGCGCAATGTCGATCTGCGTGCCGTGCATCAGGTCGGCGTAGGTGCGGCGGTTGATCAGCGCCAGCACGCGCCGCGCCCCCATGCGCTTGGCCAGCAGGCTGGCCATGATGTTGTCCTCGTCGTCATCGGTCAGGGCCAGGAACAGATCCACGTCCTCGATGCTCTCGTCGCCCAGCAAGTCCTCGTCGGTGGCATCGCCCTGCAACACCAGGATGTCCGTCGGCAGCTCGGCCGCCAGCGCCACGCAGCGCTCGGGGCTTTCCTCCAGCACCTTGATGTGAAAGCGCCCCAGTTGCGCCAGCTGGTGCACCAGCCGCAGCCCCGTGCGCCCGCCACCCGCAATCATGATGCGCCGCACGGGCCGCGAGGGCTGGCCTTTTTGCAGGTGCATCGCGGCCAGCACCTGCGGAATGTGCTCGCGCGCCGACAGCACGAACACCTCGTCACCCGGCTCCACGCGCGTGGCGCCGTCGCAGGGCAGGAAGCGGTCGGGCTCGTCGGGAAAGCGCCGGTAGATGGCCACGATGCGCATGGCAACGTCGGGCGCGGTTTCGCGCATGGTGGCGATACGCATGCCCACCATGGGCGCGCCGGGGCGCGCGCGCACCGACACCAGGCAGGCGCGCCCGCCCGCAAACTCGCGCACCTGCAGCGCCTCGGGGTACTCCACCAGCTTGCCGATGTAGCGCGTGAGCGACTCCTCGGGGCAGATGATGCCGTCCACGCCAAAGCCCTCCTTGCCCAGCAGCGCCTGGTTACGCTCCAGTTCCAGGCCCGACGAGCGCACGCGCGCGATGCGCGTGGGGATGTTGAACATCAGCTGCGCGACCTTGCAGCACACCAGGTTGGTCTCGTCCTGCGCGGCGCAGGCGATCAGCAGGTCGGTGTCGCGCGCGCCGGCCTCGGCCAGCACCTGGGGGTCGATGCCGTTGCCCACCACCCCGCGCAGGTCAAACCGCGCCTCCAGGTCGCGCAGCCGCTCGGCGTCGGTGTCGATGACGGTGATGTCGTTCTCCTCCGACACCAGGCTGTCGGCCACGCTGTAGCCCACGCGCCCCGCTCCCAGGATGATGATCTTCATGCGAAATTGGCCTCAATCCCAATGTTGACGGGCGCCAGCAGCTATCAAATTAGCAGCAACCCCATCAAGTCCGCACCTCTCCCTCACCCAACACCACCCACTTGAGCGACGTCAGGCCCTCGATGCCCACCGGGCCGCGCGCGTGGAACTTGTCGGTGCTGATGCCGATCTCGGCTCCCAGCCCGTACTCGAAGCCGTCGGCAAAGCGCGTGCTGGCATTGACCATCACGCTGGCGGAATCCACGTCGCGCAGGAACTGCTGTGCGTGCATGTGGTCGCGCGTGAGGATCGCGTCCGTGTGGTGGCTGCCGTAGCGGTTGATGTGCGCGATGGCCTCATCCACGCCTGCCACCACCTTCACGCTGATGATGGGGGCCAGGTATTCCTCGCTCCAGTCGGCCTCGGTGGCCTCGGCCAGCTGCACGCCCGGAACGGCGCGCAATATGGCCAGCGCCTCGGGGCAGCCGCGCATCTCCACGCCCTTGGCGGCGTAGACGGCGCCGATCTGCGGCAGGAATTGCGCTGCCACGCCGCGCGCCACCAGCAGGCCCTCGCTGGCGTTGCACGGGCTGTACTTCTGCGTCTTGGCGTTGTCGGCCACCTGCACGGCCATGGCGATGTCGCAGGGGTCGTCCACATAGGTGTGGCAGTTGCCGTCCAGGTGCTTGATCACGGGCACCTTGGCCTCGGCGCTGATGCGCTCGATCAGCCCCTTGCCGCCGCGCGGGATGATCACGTCCACGTATTGCGGCATGGCGATGAGCTGGCCCACGGCGGCGCGGTCGGTGGTCTGCACCAGTTGCACGCCGTGCTCGGGCAGGCCGGCCTCGGCCAGCGCCTGGGCCACGAGGCGCGCCAGCGCCTTGTTGGAGTCGATGGCCTCGGAGCCGCCGCGCAGGATGCAGGCGTTGCCGCTCTTGATGGACAGGCTCGCGGCTTCGATGGTCACGTTGGGCCGGCTCTCGTAGATCATGCCGAACACGCCGATCGGCACGCGCATCTGCCCCACGCGGATGCCGCTGGGCTGCTGCTTCATGCCCTGGATCTCGCCAATGATGTCCGGCATGGCCGCCAGCTGCTCGCAGCCCTGGGCACAGGTCTCCAGCACCTTGGGGGTCAGCTTGAGGCGGTCCACCATGGGTTCGGCCAGGCCGGCGGCGCGCGCGCGCTCCAGGTCGCGGGCATTGTCCCCCTGCAGGGCGTCCACGTTCTGGCGCAGCAGCCGCGCCAGGGCCAGCAATGCCTTGTTTTTGATAGCTGCCGGCGCGCGCGCCATTTGGGCGGAGGCCGTTTTTGCCTGCAAACCAAGCGTGTGCGTGTATTCAGCGATGTTCAGCGCGTTCATGGGCGTGATTCTGACGCAGTTCGCCGCCGCCACGCTGGCCGGGGGACTCCGGCTACGCTTGAGGCCTTTGCCACCCTCCGTGCCCTCGCCATGACCGCCGAACTCGCCACCCACCAGCTCGACAACCTGCAGGCCGACCTGCACGCCCTGCGCGAGCAGCGCATCAGCAACCACGCCTTCAGCGCCGCCGCGCGCGGCCACGCCGTGCTGCTGGCCGCCCTGCCCCCGCGCTATGGCGAGGTGCTGCTGGGGCTGTTGGACCGGCTGGAGGCCGGTGCGCTGTTCACCGAGGAGAGCTGCTCCTTCAGCCACCAGGCGCTGGTGGACCAGCTGCAGCAGTGGGCGGACAAGGCGCGTGCGGCACTGGTCGCCCAACACTCCTGAATCAATAGCTGCTAGCGCTTATCCCATAAGCGCCAGAGCCATATTTCCTTGCGATCTCAGCGCGCCAGCTTGCACATCTGCAGCGCCAGCCGCGAGAGCGCCTGCCAGCCGTCCTGTGGCCAGTCGGGCGCCTTCAGGCCCTTGACGATGCCGTCCACCGTGTGGGCGGACTGCAGCAGCCGCGCCAGGGCGGCGTCGCTGGCCTGGGGCAGCAGGCGCTCGAACAACCGCTCCTTCGCGCCCCAGACGCGGTTCTCGCGCAGGGCCATGGGCAGGGGCTTGCCGGCGTTCATGGCGTCTTTCACGCGCTTGAGGGCGCGGATGTCCTCGGCCAGCGCCCAGTGCACCAGCACCTCGGCCTCGCCCTCGGCCTGCAGGCCGTCCAGCATGCGCTGCACGCGCGCCACCTGGCCGGAGAGCACCGCCTCGGACAGCTTGAACACGTCGTAGCGCGCCACGTTGAGCACGGCCGCTTCGACCTGCGCCCAGGTGAGTTCCCCCTCGGGGTGCAGCAGCGCGAGCTTCTGGATCTCCTGGTGCGCGGCCAGCAGGTTGCCCTCCACCCGGTCGGCGAAGAACTGCAGCGTGCGCTGCCCCTCTTCGCCCGCGACCACGCGCTGGCCTTGCGCGGCCAGGCGCTGGGCGATCCAGCCGGGCAGCTGGGCGCGCTCCACGGGGTCGATCTGCACCGTAGCGCCGTGCGCTTCGAGCGCCGCGAACCACGCGCCCGTGCGCGTGGCCTTGTCCAGGCGCGGCAGCACCACCACGGTGAGCGTGCTGTCGTTGCCCGGCGCGGCGGCAGCCATCTGCTGCAGCGCGGCGGCGCCGTCCTTGCCGGGCTTGCCCGAGGGGATGCGGATCTCCACGATCTGCTTGTCGGCGAACAGGCTCAACGACCCGCCCGCGGCCAGCACGCCACTCCAGTCGAAATGCGCGCCGGCCACGGTGAAGCTGCTGCGCTCGGTATAGCCCTGCGCACGTGCCGCGGCGCGGATGGCGTCCAGCGCCTCCTGCTGCAACAGCGCCTCGTCGCCGTGCAGCGTGTAGAGCGGGCGCAGGCCTTTGTGCAGCTGCGCACCGAGCTGGTTCAAAGCGATTTGCATGCGGCCTGTTCTAGTAACAAATATGCCGCTAGCGCCCGTGCAGCAAGCGCAAACAGCTATCAAATAAGGAGCGTTACAGCGATTTCACTGCCGCCAGGCGGCGCATCAGCTGCTGCACGAGGTCGGTGCGCATGTTGCGAAACAGCATGGCCTCCTCGCCTTCCTTGGAAAGGGCGACGGTTTCGTTGTAGCTGATGTCGCGCTGTTGCAGCAGCTCGGTGTCGGCGATCCATTCCTGGCCTTGCTGGCCGCGCAGGCGGATGCGCACGCGCTGGCGCAGCTGCAGCTCGCGCACCTGGCCCGAGGCGTTCAGGCCCACCACCACGCGCTCCTGCTGCTCGGACAGCACGTCCAGGATCGCCTCGGCCTGGGGCAGCTGCGCGGGCGCCGTCAGCACCACGAGGTCCCCGCCCGCCCCCTGCAGCGTGCGGATCAGCTCGCGTGCCAGCGGCGAGCCGGGCTGCGCCTGCACGTACAGGGACCGGAAGGCGAACTGCGGCGCGCCGCGCAGGCGAAAGCCGCAGGCGGTGAGGGCGGCCAGCGGCGCCAGGGCCGCGGCGGTGAGCAGGGTGCGCTTGTGCATGGCGGGAGGGCTCTCAGACGACGACGTTGACCAGGCGGCCGGGCACGATGATGACCTTCTTGGGCGCCTTGCCCTCGGCGAACTTCTGGAAGTCCTCGCTCGCCAGGGCCGCCTGCTCGATGGCAGCCTTGTCGGCCGAGGCGGCCACGCGGATCGCGCCGCGCAGCTTGCCGTTGACCTGCAGCATCAGCTCCAGCTCGTCCTGCACCAGGGCATCGGGGTCCACCTGGGGCCAGGCGGCGTCCAGCAGGTCGCCCAGGGTGCCGGCGTAGCCCAGCTCGTCCCACAGCACATGGGCGATGTGCGGCGTGGCCGGGTACAGCACGCGCAGCAGGATGCCGAAGCCCTCGATCAGCGCCACCTGGGCGCCGGCGCTGTCCGTGGCCTTGAAGTCCTCCAGCGCGTTGATCATCTTCATGGCGCCGGAGACCACGGTGTTGTACTGCATGCGCTGGTAGTCGTAGTCCACCTGCTTGAGCACGGTGTGGATCTCCAGGCGCAGCGCCTTGGCTTCCTTGCCGAACTGCACGTCCTTCAGGCTGGCGGCGCCCGCCACGCTGGCCAGGGCCGCGTCCTTGTCGATGGCGGACAGCTTCACGCCGAAGTTCCACACGCGGCGCAGGAAGCGGTAGCTGCCTTCCACGGCGGCGTCGTTCCACTCCAGCGTCAGCTCGGGCGGCGCGGTGAACATGGTGTACAGGCGCGCGGTGTCGGCGCCGTACTTCTCGATGAGCTGCTGCGGGTCCACGCCGTTGTTCTTGGACTTGGACATCGTGCCCACGCCCTCGTAGTCGATGGGCGTGCCCACGGGCAGCAGGCCGTCGCCGCTCTCGGCGGGGTTCTTGAGCTTGGCGCCAACGATCTTGCCGGCCTCGTCGTAGACGTGCTCCACGTCGTGCGGCCAGAAGTAGTCCTTGGCGCCCTTGGCCGTGCGGCGGCTGTAGATGTGGTTCAGCACCATGCCTTGCGTGAGCAGCTTGGTGAAGGGCTCGTCCACCTTCACCAGCCCCAGGTCACGCATCACCTTGGTCCAGAAGCGCGCATACAGCAGGTGCAGGATGGCGTGTTCGATGCCGCCGATGTACTGGTCCATGCCGCTGCCGCCGGTGGCGACCTTCTGGTCGCGCATCCAGTAGTCGGTGCCGCCCGCCACCATGGCGTCGCGGTTCTTCGGGTCGCAGTAGCGCATGAAGTACCAGGACGAGTCCACGAAGGTGTCCATGGTGTCGGTCTCGCGGCGCGCGGGCTTGCCGCAGCAGGGGCAGTCCACCTTCAGGAAGGCCTCGCACTTGGCCAGCGGGTTGCCGCTGCCGTCGGGCACCAGGTCCTGCGGCAGCACCACGGGCAGGTCCTTCTCGGGCACGGGCACGGCGCCGCAGCTCTCGCAGTGGATGATGGGGATCGGCGTGCCCCAGTAGCGCTGGCGGCTGATGCCCCAGTCGCGCAGGCGCCAGGTGGTCTTGAGCTCGCCCAGGCCCTTCTCGGCCAGCGCATGGGCCACGGCGGCCACGGCGTCCTGGTACGACAGGCCGCTGAAGTTGCCGGAATTGATGGTGACGCCGCGCTCCTTGTCACCGTACCAGTCCTGCCACTGGTGGAAGTCGAAGGTCTCGCCGTCCACCAGCACCACTTGCTTGATGGGCAACTGGTACTTGAGCGCGAAGGCAAAGTCCCGCTCGTCGTGCGCGGGCACGCCCATCACGGCGCCGTCGCCGTAGCTCATGAGCACGTAGTTGCCCACCCACACCTCGACCTGCTCGCCGGTGAGCGGGTGGGTGACGAACAGGCCCGTGGGCATGCCCTCTTTTTCCTTCAGGGCCAGCTCGGCCTCGGTCGTGCCGCCCTTCTTGCATTCCTCGATGAAGGCCGCCAGCGCGGCGTTGGACGCCGCGGCGTGCTGGGCCAGCGGGTGCTCGGGCGCGACGGCGCAGAACGTCACGCCCATGATGGTGTCGGCGCGCGTGGTGAACACGTACAGCTTGCCGTCCTGGATCCGCTCGCCCGCGGCGTTGCGGATGTCGTGCGGGAACGCAAAGCGCACGCCCGCCGACTTGCCGATCCAGTTCTCCTGCATCAGCCGCACCTTGTCGGGCCAGCCGGTCAGCGTGGCCTTCTCGTTGCCGATCTGCACATGGTCCAGCAGCTCCTGCGCGTAGTCGGTGATCTTCAGGTAGTAGCCGGGGATCTCGCGCTTTTCCACCAGCGCGCCGGTGCGCCAGCCGCGCCCGTCGATCACCTGCTCGTTGGCCAGCACGGTCTGGTCCACCGGGTCCCAATTCACGACCTGGGTCTTGCGGTAGGCGATGCCCTTGTCCAGCATCTTCAAAAACAGCCACTGGTTCCACTTGTAGTAGTCGGGGTCGCAGGTGGCGATCTCGCGGCTCCAGTCGATGGCCAGCCCCATCGCCTGCATCTGCTTCTTCATGTAGGCGATGTTGTCGTAGGTCCACTGCGCGGGCGGAACGCCGTTCTTGAGGGCGGCGTTCTCGGCCGGCAGGCCGAAGGCATCCCAGCCCATGGGCATGAGGACGTTGTGGCCCTTCATGCGCAGGCTGCGCGTGAGCATGTCATTGATGGTGTAGTTGCGCACATGGCCCATGTGCAGCTTGCCGCTGGGGTAGGGCAGCATGGAGCAGGCGTAGAACTTGGGCTTGGCCTGGTCCTCGGTCACGCGGTAGGCGTCGTTGGCATTCCAGTGGGCATGCGCGGCGCGCTCCACCTCGGTGTGGTTGTATTTGTCTTGCATGGAAGCTGGGAAAAGGAGAACCGCGCACCTGCGCAGTGGTCACAATGGGCTGTACTGCGCCCAATTCTAGGCGTTCATCCCCCCATCCCCTGCATGGCCGCCCCGCCTGGGCCGGCTGCTTCCTGCATTTCTGGAAAGTTGTCTTGCCTGTGTCCGTGCCCCCGCTGATTGCCGAGCTGGATCCTTGGCTGCAGGCCGCCCTGGGCCTGTGCGGCCTGGTGCTGCTGGCCTTCGCCCTCCAGTCCGTCGCCCAATACGTGCTGCTGAACACCGTGCCGCGCCTGCGCGAACGCCTGGGCGCGCGCTGGGCGCGGGTGTTCTGGCACGACCAGGTGTTGCGGCGTCTGGCGCATGTGGCACCGTCGCTCGTCATCCAGGCAGGCATCGGCGCCGTGCCCCATGTGCACCCCGTGGCGGCCGCAGTGATCGGCAACGTGGCCGTGGCGCTCACCGTGCTGCAGCTGGTGCGGACGCTGATCGCGCTGCTGGACGCCGTGCTGCACGAGCATGAGCAGGCCCCGGACGGCGTGCCCACGGCCACGCGCTCGATCAAAAGCTATGTGCAGCTGGGCAAGCTGCTGCTGGCGCTGGTGGGCACCATCGTCATCGTGGCGGCGCTGGTAGACCGCTCGCCGCTGATCCTGCTGTCCGGCCTGGGCGCCATGTCGGCGGTGCTGATGCTGGTGTTCAAGGACACCATCCTCTCGTTCACTGCCGGCGTGCAACTGTCGTCCAACGACATGCTGCGCGTGGGCGACTGGATCGAGATGCCCCAGGTGGGCGCGGACGGCTTCGTGGTGGACATCGCACTGCACACCGTGAAGGTGCAGAACTGGGACAAGACCATCACCACCATCCCCACCTGGCGGCTGATGAGCGAGAGCTTCAAGAACTGGCGCGGCATGTTCAGCTCGGGCGGGCGGCGCATCCGCCGCGCGTTGCGGCTGGACACGAACTCGATCCGCTTTCTCACCGAGGCGGAGATCGAGCGCCTGTCGCGCATCGCGCTGCTGCGCCCCTACCTGGAAGGCAAGCTGCGCGACGTGCAGCAGACCAACGCCGCCCTGCAGGCGCAGCTGGGTGCACAGGCGCTGGAGCCCGCCAACCAGCGCCGCCTGACCAACATCGGTACCTTCCGCGCCTACTGCGAGGCCTATGTGCGCGCGCACCCGCGCATCCACCAGCAGATGCTGCTCATCGTGCGCACGCTGGAGCCCACGGCCGAGGGGGTGCCGCTGGAGCTGTACTGCTTCACAGCCACCACCGCCTGGGTGGAGTACGAAGCCATCCAGGGCGACATCTTCGACCACCTGATCGCCGTGCTGCCGGAGTTCGGCCTGCACCTGTTCCAGAGCCCCACGGGCAACGACATCCGCGCGGGACTGCGCCCCGGCGCCCCAACAGCCATGGCCGCATTGCCATAAAAACAAGAGCTGCCAGCGCTTGCCAGCTGGCGTTCTCAGCTCCTTTTCTACCGCAAACACCCGCACATCAAGCGCGAGCAGCTCCTATTTTTGAGTGCCTTGCTCGGCCCCATCGGTGGGCTGCGTGACGAAACCAATGCGCTGCAGGCCCGCCGCATGGGCAGCCCCCATCACCTCCACCACGCGGCCGTAGGGCACGGCGGTATCGGCGCGCAGTTGCACCTCGGTGTCCGGCGCCTCGGCGGCGATCTGGCGCAGGCGCTGCGCCAGCGCATCGGCGCCCAGGGGCTCATCGTCCAGGTAGGCCTGGCCGGCGGTGTCCACCACCAGCATCACGGCATGCGCAGGCGTGCCCGGCTGTGCGCCTTCGGCGCGCGGCAGCTCCAGCCGGATGCTGCTGGCCAACAGCGGCGCGGTCAGGATGAAGATCACCACCAGCACCAGCATCACGTCCACCAGCGGTGTGACGTTGATCTCGCTCATGGGCTGCGGGCCCGGGGTGCGCTCCAGTCGGCCGAATGCCATGGCGTTTACCGGCCCGAGTCGGCGGCGTTGGTGTCGATGACCAGCTCGCGCAGGTCGCTGGCAAAGCCTTCGAGGTCCGCCTCGATGCGGCCGATGACACGCCCGAACCAGTTGTAGGCCAGCACAGCGGGAATCGCCACCGTGAGGCCCGCGGCCGTCATGATGAGCGCTTCGCCCACCGGGCCGGCGACGCGCTCGATGCTGATCTGCCCCGCGCCGGCCATGGCCGTGAGCGCATGGTAGATGCCCCACACCGTGCCCAGCAGCCCCACGAACGGCGCCGTGGAGCCCACGGTGGCCAGCAGCACCTGGCCGAACTGCAGCTTGCCCAGCACGCCATGCAGCGCATCGCGCAACACGCGCGTGAGCCGCTGCGACAGGCCGCCCTGCCCGGCCAGCGTGCCCGCGCCGGCCTGCTCCACCTGCTGCGCGGCACGCACCAGCGGCAGCACCAGCCCTTCACGGTCAAAGGCGGGCAGCCGCTCGGCCGCCGCGGCCAGCGACGGCGCCTGCCAGAACGCGGCCGTGCTGCGCGGCACGTCCACATGGGCGCGCCGCATCAGGCGCAGCTTCCAGAAAATCACCACCCAGCTGGCAACCGACATGGCCAGCAGCAGCAGCGCCGACGCCTGCGTGACCGCATCACCCTGACGCAACCAGTGCAGGCTGTCCATGGGCAGGTTACTTGAGGTTCAGCACGTCGAACATGTCGAACAGGCCCGCGCGCTGCGTGGCCAGGAAGCCCACCGCGCGCAGGCTGCCCTGGGCGTAGCCGGCGCGGCTGCTGGACTTGTGCGAGATCTCCACCCGCTCACCCGTCCCGGCGAACAGCACCGTGTGGTCGCCCACGATGTCGCCGCCGCGCACGGTGGCAAAGCCAATGGTGTCTGCCTTGCGCTCGCCCGTGTGGCCGTAGCGCTCGTACACGGCACGGTCGGCCAGTCGGGTGCCCTGCGCCTCGGCAATCACTTCGCCCATCTTCAGCGCCGTGCCCGAGGGGGCGTCCACCTTGTGCTTGTGGTGCGCCTCGATGATCTCGATGTCATAGCCCGTGCGCAGCGCCTGCGCGGCCATCTGCAGCAGCTTGAGCGTGACGTTCACGCCCACGCTCATGTTGGGCGCGAACACGACGCCCACCTTCTGCGCGGCGGCTTCGATCTGCACCTTCTGCGCATCGGAAAAGCCCGTGGTGCCGATGACCATCTGCACGCCGAGTTCCGCGCACACGGCCAGGTGGGCCAGCGTGCCCTCGGGGCGCGTGAAGTCGATCAGCACGTCGGTGTCCTTGAGCCCCTCGCGCAGGTCAGCGGTGATGACCACACCGCTCGCGCGCCCCAAAAACGCAGCGGCGTCCGTGCCCACGGCGGGGTTGCCGGGCTGGTCCAGCGCACCGGCCAGCACGCAGCCGTCGCTCGCCTGAATCGCCTCGATGAGCATGCGGCCCATGCGGCCAGAAGCGCCGGCCACGGCCACGCGGCGGGGAGCGGAGGAGAAAGAGGTCATGTCAGTTCGCAATCCAAACAGGGGGCGGTTCTGCTGCGTCCAGCGCGACACGCTGCAGCGAGCGCACCGGCCGCTTTCAACGGCGCGGAGATTCCAGCGGCGGATAGCTCGTGGCGGGTGGCAGAGCGGGCGCGGCGGCCGGCTCGGCGGCCGGCTCCGCCTTGGGAAAGCGCGCGAGCTGCGCCTCGGTGGCCTCAAGCTGCGGCACCTTGGGCTTGGACACCTTGGTGGAGAGCGAGGCCACGAACTCGGCCTCGGTGGGCATCTCGTCGCCTTCGACACGCTCCATCACGTTGTCCTTGAAGAACACGGTGAGCTTGCGCGTCTGCACCTCGAAATCGGGGCGCTTGAGGGTGAAGACGTATTCCCAGCGGTCGGAGTGGAACACGCTCACCATGAGGGGTGTGCCCAGGATCTCACGCACCTGCTGGCGGCCCATGCCAGGCTGCAACATCTGCACCTGCTCGCGCGAGATGAAGTTGCCCTGCACCACGTCCACCTTGTAGGGCGTGACCATGCCGGCCAGGCGACTGCCGGTGCCCGCGCAGCCGGCCATCCCGGCACCAATCAACACAATGGCGCCCCAGCGGGCGCCCCAACGGGCGGGTGCAAACATGGGTTTATGCATAGGGGATATGATCCGGCCCATTGTAGCGGCTGGATCTTCTGGGCCTTGCGCGCAAGCCGCCGGTATCCATGGTTTCGCCCTGGCACACGAAAGACCTTGTCATGACGAACATCGACGAACTCAAAAGCACCGGCCTCAAAGCCACGCTGCCCCGGCTGAAGATCCTGGAGATCTTCCAGAAGGGCGCCCAGCGCCACATGACGGCCGAAGACGTATTCCGCGTGCTGCTGGACGAGCGCTCGGACATCGGGCTGGCCACCGTGTACCGCGTGCTCACGCAGTTCGAACAGGCCGGCATTTTGATCCGCAGCAATTTCGAGAGCGGCAAGGCCGTTTACGAACTGAACGAGGGCCAGCACCACGACCACTTCGTCTGCACCGCCTGCGGCAAGGTCGAGGAGTTCTACGACCCCGAGATCGAAAAGCGCCAGAACCTGATCGCCCAGGCCAAGGGCTGGGTGGTGCACGACCACGCCATGGCGCTCTACGGCCAGTGCGCTAATTGCGCAAAAAAATAAGCGCCCGGCGCCCTCAGGAGGCGCCGCCCCGCTCCATGGCGCGCCGGTGGCGCTCCACGAACTCCTGATAGGTATCGATGCCGCGCAGTTGCAGGATGGTGTTGCGCACAGCCGCTTCCACCAGCACCGCGATGTTGCGGCCCGCCACCACCTGAATCACCACCTTGAGCACCGGCACGCCCAGTACGTCCTGCGTGAGCGGCTCGTAGGGAAGGCGCTCGTAGTCGCGTTCCAGCGTCTCCTTGCGCACCAGGTGCACGATGAGCTTCAGCCGCATGCGCCGGCGCACTGCCGTTTCGCCGAAGATGGCGCGAATGTCCAGCAGACCGATGCCGCGCACCTCCAGCAGGTTCTGCAGCAACTCGGGGCACTTGCCCTCGATGGTGGTCTGGTTGATGCGGTACAGGTCCACCGCGTCGTCGGCCACCAGGCCATTGCCGCGCGTGATCAGCTCCAGCCCCAGCTCGCTCTTGCCCAGGCCCGACTCGCCCGTGATGAGCACGCCCAGGCCCAGGATGTCCATGAACACGCCATGCATGGTGGTGCGATCGGCAAAGTGCTTGGACAGGTAGGCGCGCAGCACATCGATCACGAAGGCCGCGGACTCCTGGGTGGAAAACATGGGGATCTGCGCGCGTTCGCACATGGACACCACCTCGTCCGGCGCGGCCTGGCCGTCGGCCAGCACAAGCACGGGGGGCTCCAGCGTGACGATGCGCGCGATGCGGCGCTTGCAGTCCTCCGGCGTGGCGTTGGTCAGATAGGCAATCTCGCGCTCGCCCAGGACCTGCGCACGGTAGGGATGGATGTAGTTCAGGTAACCCACCAGGTCCGCACCCGAGCGGGCGGCACGCACCGCCACCTCGGCAAAGCGCCGCTCGGACGCGCCCAGGCCCGCCACCCACTCCCATTTCAGGAGGTTGCGGAACTCCTCGAAGAGCACATCCGCGCTGACGACGTTGGGTTTCACGGCGGCGCGATGGCGGTGGCGTCAGGCGCCCTGGGCGGACTGCCAGCCCGCGATCAGCGCATGCAGGCTGGCCGCGTCGGTATGGGTCTTGAGGCGTTCGCGCAAGGCGCCGTCGCTCAGCAGTTCGGCGATTTCCGAGAGGATTTCCAAGTGCTTTTGCGTGGCCGCCTCGGGCACCAGCAGAAAAATCAGCAGCGATACGGGTTGCTCGTCAGGCGCGTCGAAGCCGATCGGCTGCGCCAGTTGGAACACCGCCGCCATGGGCGACTTCAGCCCCTTGATGCGGCCATGGGGAATGGCCACGCCATGGCCCAACCCGGTCGAACCCAGGCGTTCGCGCGCAAACAGGCTGTCGGTGATCAAGGCCCGCGACAAACCGTGCTGGCTTTCGAACAACAGGCCCGCCTCCTCAAAGGCACGTTTTTTGCTGGTGGCATCGACGCTCACGAGCACTTGTGCGGGAGGCAGTATGGAAGCAAGTCGATTCATGGTCTGAGCGACGATTATGCACGCCTAGCGGAAACCCTGAGAGTGTATCCACTGGCAACAAAAAACCGCCCTGGCTGGGCGGTTGCGGCACCGCCGGCGCGTTCCGGCGGTACACAGGCCGTCAAGCGACGGTTCAAGCAGTGGCGGCAGCTGCTGCCTGAATGGTGGCGCGGCGTAGGCCGGCTTGGTGGTCCTGCAGACGGTCCTTGTGGCGCACGACCATGCGGTCGAGCTTGTCCATCAATTCGTCCACGGCGGCATACAGGTCGAAATGGGTGCTTTCCACGAACAGGTCATTTCCTTTCACATGCACGGTGCATTCAGCGCGCTGGCGCTTTTCCTTTTCCTTCTGCTTCTCCACGGTCAGTAGCACCTTGACATCCACCACCTGATCGAAGTGGCGGGTAATGCGGTCCAACTTGGACGTCACATAGCTGCGCAAGGCGGGGGTCACTTCAAGGTGATGGCCGCTGATCGTCAAGTTCATAGACAAGTCTCCTGTGACTCACAGTTGAAAAACACCGCCCCTTGCCGGTGCGGGGCGGTCTGCGAACGTGAATGCATTCAGGCCTGGGTTCACTATGCGCCCGCCGCCAGCGCAAATCAATCGTTCCCGCGCATGGCGCAAGGGATATGACAGGAAGGTGTCAAACCGACCGAAACGCATCACAATCGTTGGGTTGCCTCCAGCGCCGACCTGGGGCTCCAGCCTCTCCAACCCGCGTGCCTTGTGGCGGGTGCACGGCGCCCGCACGGGGGCCGCGTCGCTAAAATCCCTTCCTTCGACCTCGCCACCGGCGGGGCGTCTTGCCCCAACGTCCACCGCGCGCCTGCATTGCGCGAGCGCCTTCCGTACGACCGCCATGACCCAGCCCAGCACCTCTGCACTGCACACCTCCGCCCTGACCTCGCTGCCGCTCCTGGCACGCGGCAAGGTGCGCGACAACTACGCCGTGGGTGACGACCGCATCCTGATGGTGGCCAGCGACCGCCTCTCGGCCTTTGACGTGATCATGGGCGAGCCCATTCCCGGCAAGGGCGAGTTGCTCACCCAGATGGCGCTGTTCTGGTTCGGCAAACTGGGACACATCGTGCCCAACCACCTCACGGGCGAGGCGCCCGAGAGCGTGGTCACGCCCGCGGAGGCCCCCCAGGTGCGGGGCCGCTCCATGCTGGTGCAGCGCCTCAAGCCCATCCCCATCGAAGCCGTGGTGCGCGGCTACCTGGCCGGCAGTGGCTGGAAGGAGTACCAGGAATCGCGCTCCGTCTGCGGCGTGCCGCTGCCAGACGGCCTGACCAATGCCGCCAAGCTGCCACAGACCATCTACACGCCCGCCGCCAAGGCCGCCATGGGCGAGCACGACGAGAACATCAGCTTTGAGCGCACCGTGGAGATCGTGGGCCTGGATCTGGCCACCAGGATCCGGGACATCTCCATCCAGCTGTACGAGGCCGCCGCCGCCATCGCGCTGGAAAAGGGCATGATCATTGCCGACACCAAGTTCGAGTTCGGCCTGGCGCCCGACGGCACGCTGGTGCTGATGGACGAGGTGCTCACGCCCGACAGCTCGCGCTACTGGCCCGTGGAGGGCTATGCCGAGGCCCTGGCCAAGGGTGAGAACCCTCCCAGCTACGACAAGCAGTTCGTGCGCGACTGGCTGGAGCAGGCCCAGGTGGGCGGCAAGCCCTGGAACAAGACCGCCCCCGCGCCGCGCCTGCCGCGCGAGGTGGTGGAAAAGACCGCCGCCAAATACCGCGAAGCGCTGGAGCGCCTGACCGCCTGATTGCTTGCGCGACGCCCCTGGCCGGGGATCGGCCGGGGATCGCCAACGCTTGCTCAGAACTGGTGGTTCAGCGAGAGCTGGTAGCTGCGCGGCGCGCCGTAGTAGCCCGCGTAGCGCAGGGTGTTGATGTACTTCTCGTCGGTGATGTTGTTCACATTGAAGCGCAGCGTCGTCTTGGGCTGCAGCTGCCATGCAACGAAGGCGTTGAGCACGGCATAGCTGCCCTGGCGCACGGTGAAGCCGCTGGCCTCCATGTTGGAGATTTTGCTTTGCCACCGTGCGCTGGTGCCAAAGGACAGCGCGGGAAGGCTCGGTAGACGCGCCTTGAGCGCGAGATTGGCCGTATGGCGCGGTACCCAGGCGTAGGTGTCGCCGCCATCCGGGCCGGTCAGCTTCAGGGTGGTATAGCCGGCTGTCAGGTCGATATGGTTGTTGAGCCGGCCCACGGCTTCCAGCTCCACGCCGGTGGACTTCACGTCTTCGGGCGCGTAGACCGCCTGGCCATTCTGGTTATAGGTGCCCGTGGGCGTGGCCAGGCCCGACTGCTTGGCCTGGAACACCGCGACCGAGGTCAGCAGGCGCTTGTCCAGCCAGTCGGCTTTCAGGCCCGCCTCGTAGTTGGTGCCCTTGCTAGGGTCGAGATAGCGGTCGTTCGCATCGGCCTGGCTCTGCGGGAAATACAGGTCAGAGTAGCTCACGTAGCCCAGCACGCTGGGCGTGAACTCGAACGTCAGCCCGGCATAGGGGCTGGTCTTGCTGCGTGAAAGGTCGGAGGCCACGCCATAGCTCGTTCCGTCGCGGCTGTATTGCGCGTGGTTGACTCCCACCACCGCCTTGAGCCGATCCGTCAGCGCGAACCGCATGGTGCCAAATGCGCGCTGCAGTTTCTGGTTCAGCGTGCTTTCGAGGGCCAATGGGCCCCACTGCGGCTCGGGAACAAGGTTGCCGGGGTACGGAAAGCCCGGCAGCGCGATGGCGCTGCAGGCACTGGCGCCGCAGTCCGACCCGGCGTATCCATTACCCGTGTACTCGCTCTTGGCCCAGCTCACACCGAACAGCGCCTCGTGCTGCCGTCCCAGCATCTCGAAGCGGCCGTTGACGGTGGCGGTGGCCAGATGCGCGTCCATCGTGTCTTTGCCGCCCCACGCATAGCCGACCAGACTGGAGCCCGAGGGAAACGCGTAAAAGAGCTTGCTGTCGTTGTCGATGGCGCGGTAGTTGTAGGCCAGCTTGAGCTGCCAGTCCATGCCGATCTGGTGGGCGTATTCCACGAAGGCCGTCTTGGTCGTGGTGTCCCAGCGGGTCCAGTCCTGCGTCGTGGATGCGTTGCGGCCCCATGCGTTCTGGGTGCCATCGGCATTCATGAAGGTCAGGGCGCCCCACATGTTGCCCGTGGAGTCGGACTGCTGATGGGACAGGCCCAACGTCAACAGGCCGTTGTCGCCCACCTGCCCATCCACAACGCCATAGAGGAACGTGCGCTCGCGGTCGAAACTGCGCAGGTGCGAGCCGCCCTCCTCGCGTGCCGCCACGACCCGGCCCGCCCAGCGGCGATCGGCGGTGAGCGGCCGCGAGTAGTCCGCCT
The DNA here is from genome assembly GCF_015832135.1 of Diaphorobacter sp. JS3051. Taxonomy (NCBI): domain Bacteria; kingdom Pseudomonadati; phylum Pseudomonadota; class Betaproteobacteria; order Burkholderiales; family Comamonadaceae; genus Diaphorobacter; species Diaphorobacter sp. JS3051. The sequence continues at coordinate 3,038,743 of NZ_CP065406.1, read as the reverse complement.
CGACGCGCGTGGTCCCCCAGGACCCATAGCTCAGACCCAATGAGCCCTGCTCCTTGTTGGTGGGACGCTTGCGCACGAAGTTGATCGTGCCCGCCGCATTGCCCACGCCGGTCAGCAGCCCGTTGGCGCCGCGGATGACTTCGATCTTTTCGTAGCCGAAGGAATCCATGGCGCCGGTGACGATGCCCCAATCATTGGGCAGGCCGACGCCGTCGATCTGCGTGTTGGCGATGTCAAAGCCGCGCGCGGTGAACGTGGTGCGGTTGGTCTCCCACTCGTCGACGATGATGCCGGTGCTCAGGCGCAGCGCTTCGTTGAGATTGCTGGTGCCGAAATCGCGCATTTGCTCGGTGGTCACGATGCTGATGGATTGCGGCGTTTCCTTGATGTCCAGATCCAGCCCGGTCGCCCCGCTGCTCACCCGGTCCTCGCGCTGCTGGACAATCGTCACCTCCTTCAGCGTAGGCTCGACGGGCGCACTCGCCTGGGCCCATGCGGCGCCCATCAAGGGCGGCTGCACGATCAACGTCATGAGTGCGATGGAGCGCACGACGGGGCGGAGGGGATGGGGGTTCATGGACGACAATTCCCTTGGTTTCAACAAATGGGAATCATTATCATCTCGGTTTGTAAAAAACACGGTCGCGCAAATGCCGCGCCTGCCGCGATGCACGCATCAGAACTTCTGTTTTTGTAGCGGCTGGCGCTCACCCACCAAGCGCTAGGGCCTGTTCACACTATTTTTGCCAGATGCGTTGCGATCAAAAAGGGCCAGGCGCAAGGCGCCAAACGAAGCTGGGGTGCTACCCCAGCGAGGCTTGGCAACGCCGCGAATGGCCCTTTTTGATCGCAACCCGGAGGGAACGGAGTGAAAACCGCGCCACGCGTCGTTGCCCTCCTAGTGTAGTGTTGCATTCTGTTTGGAACTTAATCGGCTATTGGCGCGGATGACCTTTTGCAGGATGTCGCGAGCGTTCTTGGTCCAGATGAACGGCTTGGGGTTGGTGTTGTGATGCGCGATGTACTCATCGATGGCCGAGACGAGTTCGGGCACGCTGGTGAACACCCCGCGGCGTAGCCGGTTCTCGGAGATGTCGCGAAAGAAGCGCTCGACCATGTTCAGCCACGATGCCGAGGTCGGCGTGAAGTGCATGTTGAATCTGGGGTGCTTGGCCAGCCACTCCTGCACAGCTGGATGCTTGTGCGTGGCGTAGTTGTCGGCGATCAGATGCAGCGTCTTGTCCTTGGGCGTCTCCCGATTGATTTGACGCAGGAACTTCAGCCACTCGATGTGGGTGTGGCGCTGCTGGCACTGGCCGATGACCTGACCGTTGAGCACGTTGAGCGCAGCGAACAAGGTGGTTGTGCCGTTGCGCTTGTAGTCGTGCGTCATGGTGGCCGCGCGCCCCTTCTTGAGCGGCAGCCCGGGCTGCGTTCGGTCCAGCGCCTGCACCTGGCTCTTTTCGTCGCAGCACAGCACCAGCGCATGCTCGGGCGGCGACATGTAAAGCCCCACGATGTCTTCGAGCTTTTGCACGAACTGCGGATCGCGCGAGACCTTGAAGCCGCGCACGATGTGAGGCTTGAGACCGTGGGCCTGCCAATGGCGCATCACGGTGCTGGCGCTGACGCCCAACTCAGCGGCCATCGTGCGCGTGCTCCAGTGCGTGGCCGCCTCGGGCTTGGTCTGTGTGGTTAGCTTCACAAGCTTGGCCACATCCACCTTCACCGGCGGTGCGCCGCGCGGCAAGTCGCGCTCGATACCTTGCAGCCCCAATTGCAGGTAGCGTTCACGCCAGCGCGCCACCTGCACGCGCCCAATGCCAAGCTGCTCGGCAATATCCTTGTTTTGCAGCCCCTGCGCGGCCAGCAGCACGATCTGGGCGCGCTGGGCCAATCTGACGCTGGTGCGCTTGGAGCGCGCCAGCCGGCTCAGCTCGCTTTCCTCTTCATCCGTCAACACAATCGTCGGGGCAACTCGCAATTTTTCACTCCAATGCAAACCGTAGTAGAGCATTGGAGCGTGGTTGCTCAATTAAGTTTCATTAAGAATCAAACACTACACTAGCCAAGGCCCCGGCCTTGGCGTCGTCACGCGCCTAGATTGGCGCGGTTTTCACGCCATTCGCACTGGCAAAAATAGTGTGAACAGGCCCTAGTGTGGTGTCTCAAAAATAGATAGAACTATTTTGACCGGTGTTGGTCGAATCAGCTTCCTTATAGGAGACTACGCTGATGGCCCACCCTGGACGCCCCGCCACGAAGCTGCAGATCACCGATGCCGAGCGCGCAGAGCTGCATGCGCGACTGCGCGTACGCAAAGCGCCCGAGGACGAGAAGCTGCGCATGCGAATCGTGCTGGGCTGCGCAGATGGGGAGTCGGGCACCATGATTGCCCAACGCTTGGGCACGACGGTGCAAACTGTCTCCAAGTGGCGGCGGCGCTACCGGGCGTATCGTCTGGCGGGTTTGACCGATGCCCCGCGCGCTGGCCGCCCGCGCAGTGTGGGCGACGAGCAGGTTCAGCTCATTGTGGACAAGGTTCGCCAGAGCAAGCCTGACAACGCCACGCACTGGAGCGTGCGCCAGATGAGTCGGCACGCTGGCGTATCGCCCGCGACGGTGCAGCGCATCTGGCATGCCTTTGGGCTGAAGCCGCACCTGCAAGAAACCTTCAAGCTATCGACGGATCCCCATTTCGTGGACAAGGTACGGGATGTGGTGGGGCTGTATATGGCACCACCCGATCGCGCCTTGGTGCTGTGCGTGGACGAGAAGAGCCAGATCCAGGCTCTGGATCGCACCCAACCAGGGTTACCACTGACGTTTGGCAAACCCAGCACGCGCACGCACGATTACAAGCGCCATGGCACAACGTCGCTGTTTGCAGCGCTGGATGTGGCCACTGGCAAAGTCATAGGACAGCTCAAGCGCCGTCACCGCAGTGTGGAATTCCTGCAGTTCCTCAAAGCCATCGATGCAGCGGTGCCTGGCGAACAAGACATCCACCTGATCATGGACAACTACGGCACGCACAAGACGCAGGCAGTGCGGGCCTGGCTAGCAGCCCATCCTCGCTACCACGTTCACTTCACGCCCACCTCAGCGTCCTGGCTCAATCTGGTCGAGCGTTTCTTTAGCCAGATCAGCGAGCAGTGGATCAAGCGCAGCGCCCACACCAGCGTTGCTCAGCTGGAGCAATCCATACGGGAATACATTGATCGTCACAACGAGGATCCCAAGCCGTTCGTGTGGCATAAAAGTGCGGACACCATCTTGGCATCTGTGGCGCGGGCAGCGAGTACCATTATTTGATGATTACTTTTGAGACACCACACTAGAGGCCAATTTCCTTCATGCACCCGCATCAACCACGGCGAACGCCGCGGCATGGGTCGCAGCGCACTCACTGGGGTTGCATGGGTGGCTCGTCGTCCTCGGGCCGCGGCGCGCCCCATTCCTCGGCCACGAAGCGCAGCAGGGGCGTGCCGTCCTCGCCGCGCAGCTCCAGCGTCCGGCCTTGCTGCCGGTAATACGCCACCGCGCCCAGGCGCTCGAAGAAGGCCGGCTCCGATCCGCCGCCCGCAAGGCACAGGCGCAGGGACGCGCTCATGCGGGACAGCCGCAGTTGCCCGCCCTCTTGCACGTACTGCCCCACGAAACGGTTGCACCCTCCCGAACCGCTCACACGCCCCGCATCGCGCTGCAGCATCAGATGGGCCGCGGCCTGCCCCTCGGCCGGCGCGTCCACCGGCGCATCGTCCACCACCTCCACGAGTTTCCAATAGGTCTGGCGCAGCGGCACGGATGCGGCCGCCGTGGCTTGCAGCGCTGGCACGCGCGCCAGGATGACGTCCACATGGCGGAAGGCCGGATCGATCAGCACCGGGTGCACGCGGGGTGTGTCCAGCAGCAGGCGCCCCTGCTGCGTGACCGCTGCGCGCACCTCGTAGCGGCCTTGGGCGTGGACGTCCACCTGGCGGTAGGGAATGCGCAGCATGTAGGGCAGCGGGCCGGCCGGGTCGATGCGCTGGCGGCCCAGCACCCGCGGCGGATGGCCCTCGCGCGTCACGTCCACGAGCGCTGCCTCGAACAGCGCGTCGGGCGGCACGTAAAGCCGCTCGCGCGAGATCACGGTGCCGGAGATCTGCGCATCGGGGCCCGGGGCCGTGGCGCAGCCGGCAAGCCACGCGGCGGCCAGCAGCAGCGCCGTCCGCCCGGCTGCGTGCAACGGCTGCAGTCCCGCCACCGCGCGCCCGCCTCCGGCGTGGGTCAGCTCAGCACCACGCTGGACAAGCGCCGCCGGTAGCTGGCCACCACCGGGTCCTCGGGCGGGATCTGCCCGTCGGCCACCTTGACCTTCGGGGGCTCGATGATCTCCAGCACGGCCACGTAGGCCTTGCGCGCGGCATCGTCGTTCCAGGCCTTGTCGCGCATGAGAATTTCCAGCAGCTCGTCCATGGCCTCCTGCCAGCGCTGCTGGGCCATGAGCCAGCGTGCGCGTGCAAAGCGCGTCTCGAAGTCGCGCTTGTTGGCCGCAATCTTTGCATCAAATTCGGCTCCAGCGCCCGCCCCATAAGCGCTAGAAGCTACGAAATCAAGAGCATCCATCCACGCCTTGAGCGCCCCCAGGCGGCGCGAGACCTCGGCCTTGGCGATGACCGGCGCGAAGGCCACCTTGGCGTCGTCTTCGCGGCCCAGCTGCAGCAGCAGCTTGACGTAGTCAAAGCGCGCGTCGTCGTTGGCCGGGTCGGTGGCGACGGCGTGCTGCAGCTTTTCCAGTGCACCCTCGGTATCGCCCTCGGCGAGCGCATCCAGGGCTTCCTCTTCCTGCTCCTCGGCCTGCAGCTCCTCGGCGCTGGGCACATGCTTGTCCAGGAAGGCGCGCAGTTGGCTCTCGGTTTGGGCGCCCATGAAGCCATCCACGGGCTGGCCATTCACCATCAGCACGCAGGTGGGGATGCTGCGGATGCCGAACATGGCAGCCAGTTGTTGCTCCTGGTCAGAGTCGATCTTGGCCAGGGTGAAGCGGCCAGCGTATTCCACCTCCAGCTTCTCCAGCACCGGGCCCAGCGTCTTGCAGGGGCCGCACCAGGGTGCCCAGAAGTCCACCAGCACGGGCACTTGCATCGAGGCGGCAACCACCTCGGTTTCAAAATTCTCTAGGGTGACGTCGATCATGTGTAGCGGTCCCGGTAGTGCGGCGCACGGCGCCGGTCAATGGTGATGGGGATTCTGCGGCAATTTCGCGCGCCACAGGTACAAGCCCGCAGGGCCCCTTGTAGTAGCGGGTTAATACCTGCCGCACCTGCAGGCTGCCCACAATGGTCTGTACCCCAGCCACCCACAGCAAAGGAGACCCCCATGGCAGGCAAGAAGATTCTGATGATCTGCGGCGACTACTGCGAGGACTACGAGACCATGGTGCCGTTCCAGGCGCTGCAGGCCGTGGGCCACACGGTGCATGCGGTCTGCCCGGGCAAGAAAGCGGGCGACCACATCAAGACGGCCATCCACGACTTCGAAGGCGCACAGACCTACAGCGAGAAACCCGGCCACAACTTCACCCTGAACGCCACGTTCGCGGACGTCCAGGCGCAAAGCTACGACGCGCTGGTGATCCCCGGCGGGCGCGGCCCCGAGTACCTGCGCAACGACGCTGCCGTGTGCGCCGCCGTGCGCCATTTCTTCGAGGCGGGCAAGCCTGTGGCCGCCGTGTGCCACGGCGCCCAGCTCCTCGCGGGTGCCGGCGTGCTCAAGGGCCGCACCTGCTCGGCCTACCCCGCCTGCCGCGCCGAAGTGGAACTGGCCGGCGGCCGTTACGCCGACATCCCCGTGGACCAGGCGCACACCGAGGGCAACCTGGTCAGCGCGCCCGCGTGGCCCGCGCATCCCGCGTGGATCGCACAGTTCCTGGCGCTGCTGGGCACGCGCATCACGCTCTGAAGGCAAAAAGGGCTGCAGCGCTCACCCATCAAGCGCAAGCAGCTATCACTATCACTTTGAAAGCACCTAACTCCTGACTTGACGGCGCCGGCGGCGGGCCGCACCATGGCCCGCCGTCCCCACGCCCGAAGGAGTTCCGCCGTGTGCCAGGTCTTCATCAGCGCCGACCCACAGCTCTACGCCTACCGCGCCCGCTCCGTGCGGCTGCACGGGGTGGCCACGAGCATCCGGCTGGAGAACCTGTTCTGGCAGGTGCTGCAGGAGATCGCCGCGCGCGACGGCTACAGCCTGGCCCAGCTGTGCACCAAGCTGTACGACGAGCTGGTGGCCGAGCACGGCGCGGTGGACAACTTCACCTCGTTCCTGCGCGTGTGCTGCACGCGCTACCTGGCGCTGCAGCTGTCCGGCGAGATTCCGCGCGACGCGCGCGTGCCCGTCCGCTCGATCACGCTGGGCGCCAGCGCCGCCCTGCTGGCGCATTGACCCCCGGGCGCGCGCACAAAAAGTAAAATCGCGGGCTTCACCCCCGGCGAGCGCACCGCGCGCACCCCCACATGAACCCCATCCAGATCGGCGTGGTCATGGGCTCCAGCAGCGACTGGGAGACCATGCAGCACGCAGTTGCCATCCTCCAGCAATTCGGCATCGCGCACGAGGCGCAGGTGGTCTCCGCCCACCGCATGCCCGACGACATGTTCCGCTATGCCGAGGCCGCGGCCGGCCGGGGCCTGAAGGCCATCATCGCGGGCGCCGGCGGCGCCGCGCACCTGCCCGGCATGATCGCCGCCAAGACCACCGTGCCGGTGCTGGGCGTGCCGGTCGCCAGCCGCCACCTGCAGGGTGTGGACTCGCTGCACTCCATCGTGCAGATGCCCAAGGGCGTGCCCGTGGCCACGTTCGCCATTGGCGCGGCCGGCGCGGCCAACGCGGCGCTGTTCGCCGTGGCGCTGCTGGCGGGCGAGAACCCGGCGCTGCGCGAGCAGCTGGACGCCTTCCGCGCCGAGCAGACCGCCGCCGCGCGCGCCATGACGCTGCCGCCGGTGTCCGCATGAACGAGCGCCAGACCGTGATCCTGCCCGGCGCCACGCTGGGCGTGCTGGGCGGCGGGCAGCTGGGGCGCATGTTCGTACACGCGGCCCAGGCCATGGGCTACTTCACCGCGGTGCTGGACGAGGACGCGGCCAGCCCCGCCGGCCTGGTGAGCCACCACCACATCCGCACCGGCTACGAAGACCCGCAGGGCCTGGCCACGCTGGCCCGCGCCTGCGACGCCGTGACCACCGAGTTTGAAAACGTGCCCGCCGCCGCGCTGGACACCCTGGCGCGCAGCCTGCCGGTGTCGCCCGCCGGCAGCGCCGTGGCCATCGCCCAGGACCGCGCGCGCGAAAAGGCGCACTTCGTGCAGTGCGGCGTGCCGGTGGCGCCGCATGCAGTGATCGAAACCGCCGCGCAGCTCGCCGCCGTTCCCGCTGATCTGCTGCCGGGCATTCTGAAAACCGCCCGCATGGGCTACGACGGCAAGGGCCAGGTGCGCGTGGCCACGCCCGCCGAGTTGGCCGGCGCCTGGGAGCAACTGGGCCGCGTGCCCTGCGTGCTGGAAAAGATGCTGCCGCTGGCGCACGAGTGCTCCGTCATCGTCGCGCGCGGGCGTGACGGCACCGTGGTGCACCTGCCCGTGCAGCGCAACCTGCACCGGGACGGCATCCTGGCCGTGACCGAGGTCTACGAAGGAAATATGCCTCCAGCGCAGACCAGTCAAGCGCTGGCAGCTGCAAAATCAGTAGCAGACGGTCTGAACTACGTGGGCGTGCTGTGCGTGGAGTTCTTCGTGCTGCAGGACGGCACGTTGGTGGTCAACGAGATCGCCCCGCGCCCGCACAACAGCGGCCACTACAGCCAGAACGCGTGCGACGTCTCGCAGTTCGAGCTGCAGGTGCGCTGCATGACCGGCCTGCCGCTGGTCCAGCCGCGCCTGCACAGCCCCGCCATCATGCTCAATCTGCTGGGCGACCTGTGGTTCACGGGGGACCAGCCCGTGGCGCCGACTGCCCCCGCGTGGGATGCGGTGCTGGCCCTGCCGGGCTGCCACCTGCACCTGTACGGCAAGGTGGAGGCCAAGCGCGGCCGCAAGATGGGCCACCTGAACATCACCGGCACCACGCCCGAGGCGGTGCGCGCCACGGCGCTCAAGGCGGCCGCCATCCTCGGCATCGCGCCGTTCTGAACGGGGCCCGCATGATTCTGGATGGACGCCTGGACGCCTCGGTGCAGGCCGCCGCGCAGGCCCTGGCGCGCGGCGAACTGCTGGGCCTGCCCACCGAGACGGTGTACGGCCTGGCGGCCGACGCCGACAACGACGCGGCCGTGGCGCAGATCTTTGCCGCCAAGGGACGCCCTGCCAGCCACCCGCTGATCGTGCACGTGGCCGACGCCGCGGCCATCACCCGCTACGCCAAGGAAGTGCCGCTGTTCGCGCAGCAACTCATCGACGCCTTCTGGCCCGGCCCGCTCACGCTCATCCTGCCGCGCCTGCCCCACGCCGCCGTGGCCTCCACAGGCGGGCAGGACAGCGTGGGCCTGCGCTGCCCCGCGCACCCCGTGGCCCATGCGGTGCTGCAAGCCTGCCAGCGGCTGGAGCCCCCCGTGTGGGGCGTGGCCGCGCCCAGCGCCAACCATTTCGGCCGCGTGAGCCCGACCACCGCGCAGCATGTGGCCGAGGAATTCGGCGACGACCTGCTGGTGCTGGACGGCGGCGCCTGCACCGTCGGCATCGAGTCCACCATCATCGACTGCACGCGCGGCGTGCCCGTGCTGCTGCGCCCCGGCGCCATCTCGCGCGAGGACGTGCAGCGCGCCTGCGGCCAACGGCCGCTATCGAAAGAAGAGCTTCCAGCACTGACCCCGCGGGCTTCAGGCACACTTTTAGCCCATTACGCCCCAACGGCGCGCGTGCGCCTGATGGACGCCAAACAGCTGCAGGCCGGACTGGATGTGCTGGGGGCGGACGCGGCCCACATCGCCGTGTATGCACGCGCGCCGCTGCGCGCGGCGTCGTCGAAGATCCTTGTGCGGCGCATGCCCGATGACGCCGCCGCCACCGCGCAGCAGCTGTTCGCCGCGCTGCGCGGCTTCGACGAGGCCGGGGTGAAGCTGATCTGGATCGAAACGCCGCCCGACGCGCCCGCATGGGAAGGCGTGCGCGACCGCCTGCAGCGCGCCGCGGCCGCGGGCTGACGCGCCTACATCAAGCTACAAGCCTTGTCCGCACCCTCGTTACACTCTCGCCCACTTCAATCGGAGAAATACATGGCAGCAAATTGGATGCGCCGCACTCTTGTGGCCGCCGCCTGTGCATCGGCCGCGCTGCTCGCGGCCTGCGGTTCCAGCAGCACTGAATCGGCAATCTCGCCCCAGCGCTTCATCGCCTTCGGCGACGGCCTGGCCGACGTGGGCCAGAAGGGCTCCAGCTACACGATCAACGACGGCAGCATCAACAACTGGATGCTGCGCATCTCCTCCAACTACGGCGGCACCTTGAAGCCCGTGTCGGCAGGCGGCTTGAGCTACGCGCAGGGCAATGCCCGCGTGACGGCCACCCCCGACGCCGCAGGCAACGCCGCCACCCCCACGGTCACGCAGCAGATCGACCAGTTCCTGGCTGCCAACAAGTTTGCCGACACTGATCTGGTGATGCTGAGCGCCGGCGCGAGCGACATCATCGCCGGCATGGCCGCGGTGCAGGCCGGAACGCTCACCGAAGAGCAGTACGTGGAGGCTGCGGGCAAGGCAGGCCAGGAGCTGGCCGCGCAAGTGCGCCGCCTGTCGGACGCGGGCGCCAAGCACATCCTGATGACCGGCACCTACGACCTGAGCCGCACACCCTGGGCCAAGGCCATCAAGAAGGAAAGCCTCATCAGCAGCGCCAGCCGCCGCTTCAATGACGACCTGCTGGTCAACATCGTGGACATGGGCAAGACCGTGCTCTACGTGGACGTGGCCTACTACGTGAACCTGTTCGAGGGATCGCCCGGCGGGTACGGCTTCACCGACAGCAGCACACCCGTGTGCACGTCGGTGGACGCAGGCCCGGGCATCGGCATCGGCGCGGGCGAGGTGAACTCCGCGCTGTGCACCACCGCCACGCTGCTGCCCAACGCCAACCCGGACCGCTTCCTGTTCGCCGACAAGGTGTACATCACTCCGGCCGCGCACCGCGAATTCGGCAACTACGCCTACGACCGCCTGCGCAACCGCTGGTAAGCAAGCACGCCGCCCGCGGGGCACCCGCCGGCGGCCACACCGGTGCTGCGCCGGCCAGCCACGGGGGCGCATCCGCCCCCGTTCGCTCCCCTGATCGTCAGAGCCCCCAAAAAAAGAGGCCAGCCCCGCAAGGAGCCGGCCTTTCAAGCCTCGGAGACGAAAACCTGGGACACTTCGCGCACCCCGCGCGGCGCGCCCCCTCCCTCGGCGCCTGGGGCGCTCTCAGAACCGGTAGCCCACCCCCACCGCCACCACGTTGGGGTTCAGCCGCATGCCGATGCTCTGGCCGCTGGATAAGTGGGCCGTGGTCTTGAGGAAGCTCTTGTAGGATGGACACGGGCGAGGTGGGCGCCGTGAAGTTGTTGATGCGCCCGCCGCCTACCGCGTAGTTGGTGCAGTCGGCCTTGGCGCTGAAGCTGCCCCCCGCGGACACATAGTGCGGGCACAGCGTGCGGCCATAACTGGCGGCCACGCGCTCGGGCCAGATGGCCGTGGAGCCCGCGCCCGTAGGGGCCGTGCCCTGGACCGTGAACTTCAGCCCGAAGGTGCCGCTGTCCGCCAGGCTGTCACCCATCACCTTGACTGCGGTGACCGCCGTGGCGGGCGTGTGTCGGCGCCGCCGCCCCCGCAGGCCGCCAGAACGGCGGCGGAAACGGCAACGGCGACCCACTGCATGCGTGGTTTCATCAGGAACTCCTGTTATGAATAGAACGAACGTTCGTTTTTTTCAGGAGTATTACCGATGAAGCGCGAGAGGCCGTCTGCGGGTAAATACCAACATCGGAGGCATCCCGCCGCGCCGCGCGGGCAGCACGACACGTCTGCCGGTGGGCCGGCCCGGGCGTTCGATGGCGGACGGCGGCTGCGCCGCCTCAGCGGTCGCTCGCGGCCCAGTCCACCAGCGCGTCCAGGGCCGGGCGTGCCGCGGAGGCATTTGGGTGGTTGACGAAGCCCACCAGCACATAGCGCCGGCCGCCCGCGGCATGCACATAGCCGGCCAGCGCCACCACGTCGCGCAGCGCACCCGTCTTGAGGTGCGCGAAGCCCGCAGCCTGGCCCTGGCGGCGGCGCAGCGTCCCGTCCACCCCGGCAATGGGCAGCGATGCCATGAATTCCGGCATCACCGGCGACGCCCAGGCGTGCTGCAGCATGCGCGCAAGCGCCCGCGCGTTCACGCGCGCCTCACGGCTCAAGCCGGCGCCGTTGTCCACCACCGGCATCTCGGCGGCGCCCAGGCGCTGGCGCCACCACTGTGCGAGCACGCTGCGCGCCTGGTCGAAGCTGCCTGCGCCGGCTTTTTGCAGCCCCAGCGTCAAAAACACCTGCTGCGTCATGACGTTGTTGCTGTACTTGTTGATGTCGCGCACCACCTCCGACAACGGCGGCGAGGTACTGCCGAATGCCGGCGCCAGCCCCGCAGGCACCTTGCCGTCGCGCACGCGGCCGGTGAGCTTGCCGCCCAGTTCGCGCCACATGCCTTCCACCGCGCGCGCCGCGTAGCCGCCCGGGTCGGCCGGTGCGATGGACCACTCGCGTTCGCCGCAGGCCGCCGGGTACACGCCCTGGAAGGCGATGCGCGCAGGGTCCGCGAAATCCGCCCGCAGCCCTGCACGCCAATCGCCGCAGGCCGCGCCCTGCGCCGCCAGCGGCACGGTGGCGGGCAGTTCCACCTGGGCCAGCGGCGGCTCATAGCGCAGCCGCGCCACGCCGGCCGCCAGATCCGGCACGAAGCCGATGGACACCGCCTTGTAGTTGAGCAGCAGCGCGTCGGGCGCGGCGTTGTAGGGGCGCCAGGGCTCGCCGTCGAACAGCGCCGGATCGTGCGCCGGCAGCGCGAAGGCGCTGCGGTCCAGCACGATGTCGCCCAGGATCACCTCGACCCCCGTCGCACGCAGGCGGCGCATGAGCAACCACAGGCGCTCCACCACCAGCTTGGGGTCGCCCTGCCCCTTGATGTACACGTTGCCGCGCAGGCTGCCGCCCTGGGGCGCGGCGTCCAGGTACACGGGCGTGTCCCAGGTGAATGCCGGCCCCAGCAGGTCCAGCGCCGCATACGTCGTGACCAGCTTCATGACCGAGGCCGGGTTGGCGGGCGCATCGGCGCGGTGGGCCAGGCGCGGCTGGCGCCCCTCGACCTCCACCACCAAGGCGGAGAGTGCTTCGCGCGGCACCTTGGCGCGCTGCAGCGCGGCCTCGACGGAAGGTGGCAAGACCGATGCATCGGCGGGCACAGGCTGGGCGCCCGCCCAGGGTGTCAGGAAGGCCAGGGCCAGCGCCCACCCGGCCGCACAGCGCAGGCGGCGGGCCTGCCCAAGGAAAGAAAACGACATAGCCGACATGGCGGCGAGTTTAGGGGGCGCCATGGCCGCCCGCCCCGCCATGGCTTGGCGCGCAGCCGATAATCACGCCCTCCATGAACCTGCTTGCCTTCGACACCAGTACCGACGCGCTGTCCATCGCCGTGCAACACGGCGCGCGCGTGTGGCAGCACAGCGGCGCCGGCGGCGCCCAGGCCTCGGCCACGCTGATCCCGGCCATCCGCGACTTGCTGGCGCAGGCCGAACTGTCGTTCGATCAGCTGGATGCCGTGGTGTTCGGGCGCGGCCCGGGCTCGTTCACGGGGCTGCGCACCGCGTGCGCGGTGGCCCAGGGCCTGGCCTTTGGCGCGCGCGGCGGGCAGGGCGTGCCCGTGCTGCCGGTGGACACGCTGCTCGCCGTGGCCGAAGAGGCCCGCGCGCAGCACGGCTGCACGCGGGTGGTGGCGACGCTGGACGCCCGCATGAACGAGGTCTACGCGGCACCCTTTGAGTGGCAGGCCGACGGCCGCTGGCAGGTGCCGCAGGACTTCCAACTGCTGGCGCCCGAGGCCCTGGCCGTGGCGGATGGCTGGACGGTCGCCGGCAATGCCCGCGCCGCCTACGGCGAGCGCCTCGCGCCGCAGGCCCCGCACATGCACGCCCTGCCTATGGCGGCGGCCCTGCTGCGGCTGGCACCGGCGCTGCTGGCCGCGGGCGCGGGCGTGGCGGCCGACGCAGCGCTGCCGCGCTACATCCGCGATAAAGTGGCGCAAACCACCGCCGAGCGAGAAGCCGCCCGCCAGGCCACGCCGGCCCCCCAGACATGAGCGCCATCGTCCAGCCCCCCCACGCCTTCGAGGCCGCCTTCGAGCCGCTGACGCCCGCGCGGCTGGATGCGCTCCTGGCCATCGAGAACAGCGCCTATAGCCATCCCTGGACACGCGGCAACTTTATCGACGCCATGGCCGCCGGCTACCAGGCCCAGCTGCTCGTGGCCGATGGACAGATCCTGGGCTACTTCGTCGCCATGCGCGGCGTGGACGAGGTGCACCTGCTCAACATCACTGTGGCGCCCGCCTTCCAGCGCCAGGGCTGGGCCCATGTGATGCTGGACGCGCTGGCCGTGTGGGCGCGCGGCCAGGGCGCGCAATGGCTGTGGCTGGAGGTGCGCGCGAGCAACGAGCGCGCGCGGCGCATCTATGAAGTCCACGGCTACCGCCGTGTGGGCGAGCGCAAGCGCTACTACCCCGCCGCGGACGGCGAGCGCGAGGACGCCGTGGTGATGAGCCTGCTGCTATGAGCCTGTCCCTGGACGCGCGCCAACGCGCCATGCTGCAAGAGATGGGCGTCACCGTCTGGGCGCCGCCGCCGGCACGCCCGCTGCCGCCCCGAGTGGCCGCGCCTGCGCAAGCGGAAGCGGAAGCGGCCATCGCATCCGCCGCCGCGCCCACGCCAGTGCTGCACGCGCAACCTACGCCAGCCGCCCCGCGCCAGCCCGCGCATGCCGCTGCCCCTGCCGCACCCGCGTCCGAGCCGCGCACGGCCGGCGCCGCGCCCACCGGCCTGCTGCTGCGCGCGCCCGTGGCGCTGTACCCGCAGGCCGACCCCCAGGCCGTTCCGCCCGAGCTGGGCGCCGGCTGGCTGGTGGTGCTGGAAAGCCCCACGCCGGCCGAGCCGCTGGCGGGCGACAGCGGCCGCCTGCTGGACAACATGCTGCGCGCCATGCGCCTGCACCGGCACCCGCGCACCTTCGTCGCCACGCTGAACCGGCACGCGCCGGGCCTGACCGCCGAGGGGTTGGAGCCCGCCGCCGGCCTGCAACAGGCGCTGCAGACGCTGCGCCCCTCCCTGGTGCTGGTGCTGGGCCTGGGCGCGGCGCGCGTGGTGCTGGGCAGCCGCGAGCCCCTGGGGCGCCTGCGCGCCACCGCGCACCACCTGCCAGACGGCACGCCCGCCGTGGTGAGCTACGACCCGGCCTACCTGCTGCGCGCACCCGATGCCAAGGCCGCCGCCTGGGCCGACCTGTGCCGGGCGCTGGCCCTGGTGCGGCGCAGCACCGCACCCTGACCCGCCGCGACCGAACGGCCCGCCCGGCACGCGCCTGGCGGGGTACGGCGCGCACCCCATACCCGACGCGGGTTTCCCCTCTGCAAGTCCCCTCCCCTGGGCTGCCTACAATACCTATGCAAATCTTTTCATAGGCAAGGCGTCCCCTGCCCTGGGCGCCGGTACCCAAGGAGACATTCATGCAAAAGGTGTTGCACATCAACGCCGACAAGTGCACCGGCTGCCTGCAGTGCGAGATGGCCTGCTCTTTCGAGAACTACGGCGTCTACGCCACCGCCAAATCGCGCATCAAGGTGTTCGACTTCCACACCACGGGCAAGAAGGTGCCCTACACCTGCACCCAGTGCGACGAGGCCTGGTGCCTGCACGCCTGCCCGGTGGAGGCGATCACGGTGGACAAGCTGAGCGGCGCCAAGATCGTGTCCGAGTCCACCTGCGTGGGCTGCAAGGTCTGCACCATCGCCTGCCCCTTCGGCACCATCAACTACGTGGCCGACACGGGCAAGGTGCAAAAGTGCGACCTGTGCCACGACCGCGCCGAGGGCCCGGCCTGCGTGGAGGCCTGCCCGACCACGGCCATCACCTACATCGACGCCAACTGGACCGGCCTGGAGCGCATGAAGCAGTGGGCCGACAAGCTGGGCAATCAAGCCAATCAGCCCGCTGGCGCTTGACCACCAAGCGCTAGCAGCTATCAATCAAGGAGCACACATCATGTCCTGGGCTGGCAAGATTCTGCGCGTCAACCTGAGCGCGGGCACCGTTACCCCCGAGCCGCTGAACATGGACTGGGCACGCCAGTACCTGGGTTCGCGCGGCCTGGGCACCAAGTACCTGGTCAGCGAGATCGACCCCCAGGTCGACCCGCTGTCGCCGGACAACAAGATCATCTGGGCCACGGGTCCGCTCACGGGCACCATGGCCTCCACGGGCGGGCGCTACACCGTCATCACCAAGGGGCCGCTCACCGGCGCCATCGCCTGCTCCAACTCGGGCGGCTACTGGGGTGCCGAGCTGAAGATGGCCGGCTGGGACATGGTCATCTTCGAGGGCAAGTCCCCCAAGCCCGTGTACCTGTACATCAACGACGACGTGGCCGAGCTGCGCGACGCCGCCGACATCTGGGGCAAGAGCGTGTGGGAGACCGAGGAGCACCTCAAGACCACGCTGCAGGACCCGCTCACGCGCATCTCCGGCATCGGCCGCGCGGGCGAGAACCAGGTACTGTTCGCCGCCGTGGTCAATGACCTGCACCGCGCCGCGGGCCGCTCGGGCGTGGGCGCGGTCATGGGCAGCAAGAACCTCAAGGCCATCGCCGTGCGCGGCACCAAGGGCGTGGGCAACATCCGCGACCCCAAGGCCTTCATGGCCGAGACCTTCGCGCGCAAGAAGATCCTGCACGACAACGCCGTCACCGGCCAGGGCCTGCCCACCTACGGCACGCAGGTGCTGATGAACGTGATCAACGAGGTGGGCGCCCTGCCCACGCGCAACCACCGCGACGTGCAGTTCGAGGGCGCCAAGGACATCTCCGCCGAGGCCATGGCCACGCCGCGCGCCAGCGACGGCAAGAAGCACCTGGTGACCAACCAGGCGTGCTTTGGCTGCACCATCGCCTGCGGGCGCATCAGCAAGATCGACGAGACGCACTTCACGGTGGTCAACAAGCCGCAGTACTGGGGCGCCAGCGGCGGCCTGGAATACGAGGCCGCCTGGGCCCTGGGTGCGGCCAACGGCGTGAACGACCTGGAATGCCTGCAGTACGTGAACCTGCTGTGCAACGAGCAGGGGATCGACCCCATCAGCTTCGGCGCCACCGTGGGCGCGGTGATGGAGCTGTACGAAATGGGCGTGCTCACCCGCGAGCAGATCGGCATCGAGGCGCCCTTCGGCTCGGCCAAGGCGCTGGCCTTTCTGGCCGAAGAAACCATCCACGGCCGCGGCTTTGGCAAGGAGGTGGGGCAGGGCTCCAAGCGCCTGTGCACCCAGTACGGCCATCCTGATTTGTCCATGTCCTCCAAGGGCCAGGAGTTCCCCGCCTACGACGGCCGCGCCATCCAGGGCATCGGCCTGGCCTACGCCACCAGCAACCGCGGCGGCTGCCACCTGCGCGGCTACACCATCGCGTCCGAGATCCTGGGCATCCCCGTCAAGACCGAGCCCACGGCCACCGAGGGCAAGCCCGAGCTGGTCAAGGCCTTCCAGGACGCGACGGCGGCGTTTGACTCGGCCGGCGTGTGCATCTTCACCACCTTCGCCTGGAGCCTGCCCGACCTCGCCCCCCAACTGCAGGCGGCGTGCGACGAAGGCTTCACGGTGCCGGAGCTGGAGAAGATCGGCGAGCGCATCTGGAACATGGAGCGCGAGTTCAACAACGCCGCCGGCTTCACCAAGGCCGACGACAGCCTGCCCCGGCGCCTGCTGACCGAGGCGGCCAAGACCGGCGGCTCCAAGGGCACGGTGAGCCACCTGCCCGAAATGCTGCCCAAGTACTACGCCGTGCGCGGCTGGGACCCCGAAGGCCGGCCCACACCCGAAACGCGCGCGCGCCTGGGACTGTGAGGCCATCTGCCGCGGGCCACGGCAGGGGCCTGCCCGCGGCGCAAGGATAAAAGGCAAATCGGCATGCAGCGCTTACCTATCCTGCGTTAGCAGCTATCAATACTGCAGCAACCGAGCATCCCTATGCACCACCTGATCCTCGGGGCCGGCCCGGCCGGCGTCATCGCCGCGGAAACCCTGCGCAAGCATGCGCCGGGCGACCGCATCACCCTCGTGGGCGACGAGGCCGAGCCGCCCTACTCGCGCATGGCCATCCCCTACCTGCTGGTGGGCGACATCGACGAGCGCGGCACCTACCTGCGCAAGCGCGCCGACCACTTCGCACAGCAGCGCATCGACCGCCTGAGCGCGCGCGCCGCGGGCGTGGATGTGCAGGCCCGCACCGTCGCGCTGGAGGGTGGCGTCACGCTGGGTTTCGACCGGCTGCTCATCGCCACCGGCTCCCACCCCGTGCGCCCGCCCATCCCCGGGCTGGACCTGCCGGGCGTGCAGACCTGCTGGACGCTGGCCGATGCCCGAGCCATCGCCGCGCGCGCCCGGCCCGGCGCGCGCGTGCTGCAAATGGGCGCGGGCTTCATCGGCTGCATCATCATGGAGGCGCTGCAAAAGCGCGGCGTGCAGCTCAGCGTGGTCGAGATGGGCGACCGCATGGTCCCGCGCATGATGGGCGCGGTGGCCGGCGGCATGATCCGCGACTGGTGCGAGCGCCAGGGCGTGCAGGTGTTCACGGGCCACAAGGTCGAGCGCATCGACCGCGCACAAGGTGAAGGCAGCGGCGACGCGCTGCGCGTGCACCTGTCGGGCGGCAGGGTGCTGGATGCCGACCTCGTCATCAGCGCCACGGGCGTGCGCCCGGCCATCGGCTTTCTGGCGGGCAGTGGCGTCACCTGCCTGCAGGGCGTGTTGACCGACGAGCGCATGCAGACCAACGTGCCCGGCATCTATGCCGCGGGCGACTGCGCCGAGGCGTTCGACCCCTTCACGCGCAAGACCGTGGTCAGCGCCATCCAGCCCAACGCGGCCGAGCAGGCGCGCGTGGCGGCGCTCAACATGCTGGGGCTTCCCGCGGCGCTGGCGGTGGTCACCCAGATCAACGTGCTGGACACGCTGGGGCTCATCTCCACCAGCTTCGGCAACTGGCAGGGCGTGCCCGGCGGCGAACAGGTGGCGCTGACCGACGCGGCGGCCGGCAAACACCTGAGCCTGCAGTTCGAGGGCGACCGGCTCATCGGCTGCAACTCCGTGGGCATGACGCAGCACGTGGGCGCCATGCGCGGCCTGGTGGAAGGCCAGGTGCGCCTGGGCCCCTGGAAGGAACACCTGCGCCGCGACCCCACGCGGCTGATGGAGGCCTACCTGGCCTGCGCCCAGGCGCAGGGGCGCTGGAGTGGCGCGCAGGACGCGCGCCGGCGCTGAGGCCAGGGAATTTGCTATGCTAAAAGTAGCTGTCAGCGCTTACCCCACAAGTGCAAACGGCTGATTTGGCATGAAACCGGATAGGCACATGCGCATCACTTTCAAGCTCTTTGCCTCGCTCACCGACTACCTGCCGCCCGAGGTGCGCCCAGGCAACCAGATGGCGCTGGAAGTCGCCCCCACGCAGAGCATCAGCCAGATCATCGCGCCTTTCCGCCTGCCGCCGGACATGGTGCACCTGGTGCTGGTCAACGGCCGCTACATCGCCCCCGCGGCGCGCGCCACCACCACGCTGCAAGAGGGCGACGCGCTCGCCATCTGGCCGCCGATCGCCGGCGGCTGAATCGCAGCCTCCTACCCTCCCCGCACCTTTTGAGCGATTGGCCTGACCACTTCACGCGCGACATGAGCTGCGCGCCCACCGAATGGCAGCGGCTGCTGCAGCGGGCGCTGGCGGGGCACGCCTGGGCCGCACAGGGCGACGCCCAGGTACGCATCGCGCTCGCGGGGGGCGCGCTCACGCTGCACTGGGCGCCGGGGCCTGCGCGCCAGATCGCGCTGCTGCGCCTGCCCACGCTGCACCTGCACTTCGCGTTCGACGGCGTCCCGCCCGCCGAGCGCCAGGCTTTCATGCGGCACCTGGACCTGCACACGCACCGCGGCGGGGGGTGATGCGGTGCGGCGCCTTTCCCCCGAAAAGGCGCCAAGAACGTGTCATGCGGCGGTGCTTCCATTGGGGAGCGGATGCGATAATTCCCGTCTTGCACAACGTATGGAGACAGCTCCGTGGAAACCTACCCTAGTTGGTAGCTTTCAGCCTCCCGGCCCATTGACATGCCGAAGGGACTGAAAGCGCCCCCCGCCCCTTTTGCAGACGCCACAAGACAACCGGGAGAGTGAGCCATGCTCAACATCTTTACGCTCGCCAACGGCCGGCTCGTCCAGGAAGAAATCGAGTCCCTGGAAGAGCTGGCGCGCTTTCAGCCGATCTGGGTGGACCTGGAGTCCCCCACGCCCGAGGAAAAACGCTGGATCAAGCAGCACTACGGCCTGTCCATCCCCGAAGACGCGATGGACGAGGACATCGAAGAGTCCGCGCGCTTTTACGAGGAAGACAACGGCGAGCTGCACATCCGCAGCGACTTTCTGGTGGATGTGGACGACGAGCCCGCCTCGGCCCGCGTGGCCTTCATCCTGAACCTGGTCAACGACACCCTCAAGAGCAAGGGCGTGCTGTTTTCCATCCACGACGAGGACATCCCCGTCTTTCGCCTGCTGCGCATGCGCGCACGCCGCGCCCCCGGCCTGATCGACGATGCCAAGGACGTGCTGCTGAGCCTCTTCGACACCGATGCCGAGTATTCCGCCGACACGCTGGAGGGCATCTACGACGACCTGGAAGAGGTGAGCACCCAGGTGCTGGCCGGCAACGTGACCGACGCACGCGCCAGCGAGGTGCTGGCGGCCATTGCGCGTCAGGAGGACTTGAACGGCCGCATCCGCCGCAACGTGATGGACACGCGCCGCGCGGTGAGCTTCATGATGCGCAGCCGCATGCTCAGCTCCGAGCAGTTCGAGGACGCGCGCCAGATCCTGCGCGACATCGAGTCGCTGGACAGCCACACGGCCTTCCTGTTCGACAAGATCAACTTCCTGATGGACGCCACGGTCGGTTTCATCAACATCAACCAGAACAAGATCATCAAGATCTTCTCCGTGGCCAGCGTGGCGCTGCTGCCACCGACGCTGATCGCCAGCGTCTACGGCATGAACTTCAAGTTCATGCCCGAGCTGGACTGGCAGTACGGCTACCCCTACGTGCTGGCACTGATGGTGGCCAGCGCGCTGGGGCCGATGCTGTACTTCCGCAAGCGGGGCTGGTTGAAATAAGTACATCCCCCTGAGCGGCTGCGCCGCTTCCCCCTTCTCTCGCACCGCTGCGCGCTGCGGGAAGGGGAACGACGCCGGTGGCCTGGCAAAGCCAGTTCCACGGCGTCTGCTGGGGTGGCCTGCTCCGCGGCCATCGGATGGATAAGGGCGCGCCAATTTCAAACAAAATCGGCCTCTGGCGCCTACGCATCAAGCGCTAGCAGCTCTTATTTTGGGAGCATTTGCACGAAGCGCTGCACGATGTGGTCCGCATAGCGGCTGGCCACGTTCTGCACGAAGTGGGCGAAGTCGACATGCGCACTGTCGTCCGCGCGGTCGGAGATGGTGCGCACCGCCGCAAACGGCAGGCCGTAGTCGCGGCAGACCTGGGCCACGGCGGCGCCTTCCATCTCCACGGCCAGCACGTCGTGGTCCGACGCCAGCAGCGCCGCGCGCAACGCGCTGGATTCCTGCGCCGTGGAGACGAAGCGGTCGCCGCTGGCCATCAGGCCGTGGTGCACCTGCGGGGCGCGCGCAGCGTTGGGAAGATCAGCAACAAAATGGGCTCCAGCGTCCGCCAGGTAAGCGCGAGCAGCTTCCAAAAGCAGAGCATTCAGCGCCGCATCGCAGTCCATGCGCGCACGGCCGTAGCCCGGCACTTCCCAGCGCGGGAAGATGGGCGAGGCATCAAAGTCATGCTGCAGGTAGTCCTGCGCGACCACCACATCGCCCACTTGCACGCCCTCACCCACGCCGCCGGCCACGCCGGTGAACACCATGCGCGCCACGCCGAAGCGCTCGGCCAGCGCTGCAGCCGTGGTGGCCGCCGCCACCTTGCCAATGCCCGACAGCGCCAGCACCACGGGCTGCCCATGCAGGTGGCCGCGCCAGAAGACGCGGCCCGCATGCTGCAGTTGCTCAGGTTGCTGCAGGGCGTGCATGAGGCCGCCCTGCTCTTCGGGCAGGGCGCTGAGGATGGCAGTGGTCATGAGGGCGAGGGCCGGGCGTAAAAAAGCCGGGATTATCCCGGCTGTAGCGGCGAGAGCCCGCGCGGGGCCCTCGGGTTCTCGGCTTATTTCTTGTCGCGCAGCTCGCGGCGCAGGATCTTGCCGACGGGGGTCTTGGGCAGTTCGGTACGGAACTCGATCACCTTGGGCTGCTTGTAGCCCGTGAGGTTGGCGCGGCAGAAGTCCTTGACCTGCGCCTCGGTGAGCGCCGGGTCCTTCTTGACGATGACCAGCTTCACGGCCTCGCCCGTCTTCTCGTCGGGCACGCCCACCACCGCGCATTCCAGCACGCCGGGCATCAGCGCCACCACGTCCTCCACCTCGTTGGGGTAGACGTTGAAGCCGCTGACCAGCACCATGTCCTTCTTGCGGTCCACCACCTTGAAGTAGCCGCGCGCGTCCATCACGCCGATGTCGCCGGTCTTGAAGTAGCCGTCCTCGGTCATGACCTTGGCGGTCTCGTCGGGGCGCTGCCAGTAGCCGGCCATGACCTGCGGGCCCTTGATGGCGATCTCGCCCGCCTGGCCGGTGGCGGAGATGTCGTGCCCCTCGTCGTCCAGGATGCGCATGGAGGTGCTGGGCAACGGCACGCCGATGGTGCCCGAGAACTCCGTGGCGGTGACCGGGTTGCAACTGGCCGACGGGCTGGTCTCCGACAGGCCGTAGCCTTCGCAGATCGGGCAGCCGGTCTTGTCCAGCCAGAGCTTGGCCACGGCCGCCTGCACAGCCATGCCGCCGCCCACGGAAACCTTGAGGTTCTTCCAGTTGACCGTGTTGAAGTCGGGATGGTTGGCCAGGCCGTTGAACAGCGTGTTCACCGCCGGGAAGCTGTGGAACGTGTGCTTGGACAGCTCCTTGAGCACGGCCGGCAGATCGCGTGGATTAGGAATGAGGATGGTTTTGCCGCCCGTGCGCATGGACAGCATCATGTTCACCGTGAACGCGAAGATGTGGTACAGCGGCAGCGCGCACACGGCCGTGGGCTGCTCGCTCTCGGGGATCTTGCTCGTCGCGGGCTTGTTCCAGGCCTCGGACTGCAGCACGTTGGCGATCACGTTGCGGTGCAGCAGCACGGCGCCCTTGCTCACGCCCGTGGTGCCGCCGGTGTACTGCAGCAGTGCGATGTCGTCGCTCTTCAAAGACGGCTTGTTCAACTGCAGGCCCGCGCCCTTGGCCAGCGCGTCGTTGAAGCGCACTGCGCCGGGAAGCTGGTAGGCCGGCACCAGCTTCTTGACGTTGCGTACCACGTAGTTGACCAGCAGGCCCTTGAGCAGGCCCAGCCGGTCGCCCATGGCGCACAGCACCACGTGCTGCACGGGGGTGTTGGCGATGCAGGCCTGCAGCGTGGCGGCGAAGTTCTCGATGATGACGATGGCCTTGGCACCCGAGTCCTTGAGCTGGTGCTCCAGTTCGCGCGGGGTGTACAGCGGGTTCACGTTGACCACCACGAAGCCCGCGCGCAGCACGGCCGCCACGGCAATCGGGTACTGCGGCACGTTGGGCATCATGAGCGCCACGCGGTCGCCACGCACCAGGCCCAGGCTCTGCAGGTAGGCCGCGAGCTGGCGACTCAGCGCGTCCGTCTCGCGGTAGCTGGTCTCCTTGCCCATGAAGCTATAGGCCGTGCGGTCCGCATAGTCGCGGAAGGCCTGCTCCATCAGCTCCACCAGCGACGTGTACTGCGTCGGGTCGATGTCGGCAGGAACGCCCTGCGGGTAGGCGCCAAGCCATGGGCGGTCGGTCATAGATGTCTCTCCTGGAATCTTCTAGTTACGAATGACGGCAAAGTGCGGCGCATTGTGGATGGCCTGCAGCGTTAGCGCGTCTGGAATTACCCTAGCGTGCCGGCCCCGCCGGCATGCGCGGATGCGGCACTACTCCACGGCCTTGCCAATGTCTTCGACCACCTTCTTGGCGTCGCCGAAGACCATCATGGTCTTGTCCATGTAGAACAGTTCGTTGTCCAGGCCGGCGTAGCCCGCGGCCATGGAGCGCTTGTTGACGATCACGGTCTTGGCCTTGTAAGCCTCCAGGATCGGCATGCCGTAGATGGGGCTGCCCTTGTGCAGCGCGGCGGGGTTCACCACATCGTTGGCGCCCAGCACGATGGCCACATCGGCCTGGCCGAACTCGCCGTTGATGTCCTCCATCTCGAACACCTGGTCGTAGGGCACCTCGGCCTCGGCCAGCAGCACGTTCATATGGCCGGGCATGCGGCCCGCCACCGGATGGATGGCGTACTTGACGGTGATGCCCTTGTCGGTGAGCTTTTGGGCCAGCTCCTTCACCGCATGCTGCGCGCGCGCCACGGCCAGGCCGTAGCCGGGGACGATGACCACGGTCTCCGCCTGACTCAGGATGAAGGCCGCATCGTCGGCGCTGCCGCTCTTGGCCGTGCGCTGCACGCCGCCGCCCGTGGCCGCAGCTGCCGCGTCGCCGCCGAAGCCGCCCAGGATCACGTTGAAGAACGAGCGGTTCATGGCCTTGCACATGATGTAGCTCAGGATCGCGCCCGAGCTGCCTACCAGCGAGCCCGCGATGATGAGCATGCTGTTGTTCAGCGAGAAGCCGATGCCCGCCGCTGCCCAGCCCGAGTAGCTGTTGAGCATGGACACCACCACGGGCATGTCGGCGCCGCCGATGGGAATGATGATGAGCACGCCCATCACGAAGGCGAGCGCCAGCATGGCGAAGAAGGCATCCCAGCGCTCGGTGAGCATGAACACCAGCCCCAGGCCGACGGTGGCCAGGCCCAGCACCAGGTTCAGCAGGTGCTGTCCCTTGAAGACCACGGGCGCGCCCTGGAACAGGCGGAACTTGTACTTGCCCGAGAGCTTGCCGAAGGCGATCACCGAGCCACTGAAGGTGATGGCGCCGATGGCCGCGCCCAGGAACAGCTCCAGACGGTTGCCCAGCGGGATCGGCTGGCCATGCGCCACGATCTGGAAGGCCCAGGGCTCGGCCACGGCCGCCACGGCGATGAACACCGCCGCCAGGCCGATCATGCTGTGCATGAAAGCCACCAGCTCGGGCATCTTGGTCATCTCCACGCGCTGGGCCATCACCGCGCCCGCGCCACCGCCCACCACCAGGCCGGCCAGCACGTAGGTCATGCCCACGCCCTTGTCGCTGGCCAGCTCCACGATGAGCGCCGCCGTGGTCAGCACGGCGATCGCCATGCCCGCCATGCCGAACAGGTTGCCGCGGATCGACGTGGTGGGGTGCGACAGGCCTTTGAGCGCCTGGATGAAACAGACGCTGGCGACCAGGTACAGCAGCGTGACAAGGTTCATGCTCATACCAACGCTCCTTATTTCGTAGCTGCTTTCGCTTGTTCGGCGGGCGCCTTGCGCTCTTTCTTTCTGAACATCTCCAGCATGCGCCGGGTGACCAGGAAGCCGCCGAACACGTTCACCGCCGCCAGCGCCACGGCCAGCACGCCCATGGTCTTGCCCAGTGGCGTTTCGGTGAGCGCCGCGGCCAGCATGGCCCCGACGATGACGATGGCCGAGATGGCATTGGTCACCGCCATCAAGGGCGTGTGCAACGCGGGCGTGACGTTCCAGACCACGTGGTAGCCCACGTAGATGGCCAGCACGAAGATGATCAGGTTGATCAGCGTGGGCGAAACCGACTCCATCTCGACGCTCCTTCGGAAAGGGGACCTCTACACGGCCCCAATTGACAGCTATTCGGGCAAGGCCTGGGGAAACGGGGGCACGACGAAACGGCCGTCCAGCATGGTGATGCTCTGGCGGGCCGCTTGGGCGAGCTGCTCCATCCACGCCTGCGCAGGACGGCCTGCACGCAGGAACTCCTCGTTGTTGCGCACGGTTGGCCGCAGCAACCGCTGATCGGCCAGCACATCCACGGACACATAGCCACCTTCGGGGGTGGAGTAGCGGTACGAGACGTGGGAATACGGGTTGGCTGGCACTGCCTGCTGCTGCGTCAGCCACTGGGCAAGCGCCGGACGCGCGCTGGCCAGGTAGCCGTCGGTGCCCGCGCTGCGCTTGTAGCGCAGGCAGTCGATGCGCACCGGACTGCCGCGCGCCGCGTCCTCCACCTGCACGCCCTTTTGCGGCAGGCAGGCCGCGGTCCACAGCGTGGTGTCGCGCGGGTGGTTGCTGGCATTGGTCTGCACCACCAGAACCGCCAGCGGTTCCTTGGTCCGGCCGCGCAGGGCCACTGCGCGGGTCTGCATGGGCAGATCGTGCGCGGTGTCATCGGGGCGGACGTCAAACTGCTCGGCGTCACCGCCCAAAGGCTGCCAGGTGCCCGCGGGCAACTGCAGTTCGGCACGGCCCACCCGTACGAGGTCCGGCTGCGCTGGCGCGCATGCAACGAGCGACAGCAGGGCCGCGATGGCGGGGACAAAGGGGTTCCAACGAAGACGCAAGAAAGTCACTCCAAGGTTGCGGGCAGAACAGGGTCACGCGCGCGTGACGGCCCCCTCATGCGCCACCAAGCAGGCCACCACGATGTCGTCATCGCGGTTGAGGTGCAGGGCGCCTTCGGGGTTGATGATGAGTTTGAGAAAGTCGAGCACGTTGCGCGCGTACAGCGCGGAGGCATCAGCCGCCACGAGCGCGGGCAGGTTGGTCTCGCCGACCAGGGTCACGCCGTGGTGCACGACGGTCTGACCCGGCTGGGTCAGCGGGCAGTTGCCGCCCTGCGCGGCCGCCAGGTCCACGATGACGGAGCCGGGTTTCATGGACTCCACCATCTCCTGCGTGACCAGCACCGGCGCGGCGCGGCCGGGGATCAGCGCCGTGGTGATGACCACGTCGGCCTGCGCGACACGCTTGGCAACCTCGGCCTTCTGGCGGTCCAGCCAGCTTTGCGGCATGGGGCGGGCGTAACCGCCCACGCCCTCGGCAGCTTCTTTCTCCTCGGCGGTTTCGTAGGGCACGTCGATGAACTTCGCGCCCAGCGACTCCACCTGCTCCTTGACGCTGGGGCGCACATCGCTGGCCTCGATCACCGCGCCCAGGCGCTTGGCCGTGGCAATCGCCTGCAGGCCCGCCACGCCCACGCCCAGGATGACCACGCGGGCCGCCTTCACGGTGCCCGCCGCAGTCATGAGCATGGGAAAGAAGCGCTGGTAGCGATCAGCGGCCATCACCACGGCCTTGTAGCCGGCGATGTTGGCCTGCGAAGAGAGTACGTCCATGCTCTGCGCGCGCGTGGTGCGCGGCGCAGCTTCCAGTGCATAGGCGGTGACGCCGGCAGCGGCCAGGCGGTGCAGACCTGCGGCGTCGAACGGATTCAGCATGCCGACCAAGGTACTGCCCGGGCGCAGCAGGCCGGCTTCGGACTCTTGCGGCGCGCGCACCTTGAGCACCAGGTCGCAGCCCCAGGCGCCGGCCGCGTCGGTGATCTCGGCTCCCACGGCGGCAAAGCCGGCATCGGTGACGCTGGCGCAGACGCCGGCGCCTGACTGCACCCGCACCGTGTGGCCTTGGGCCACGAGTTTCTTGACGGTTTCTGGCGTGGCGGCCACCCGCGTCTCGCCTGCCAGGGTTTCGGCGGGCACACCTATCAGCATGTCATCTCCTCCTGCACGCGAGCGCCCTACGGCGTTGGTCCACGCAGCATTGCGTATTTCTACTTACCGTGAGCTTACATGAAGAATTTTACACCTTCGACGCACGCGCGACATGGCACGGAGGGAGGCCAAAGAAAAAGCCCGGCGGCCATGGGGCGCCGGGCTTGGGAAAGCGTGGGCGGCAGACGGCTCCGCCGCGCGCCTCATTGCGTCAGTTCACGACCTGCTGCAGCGCGCCGCTGGCGTATTTGGCAGCCATTTCGCTGAGGGTATAGCCCTTCACCTTCGCGCCCTGGCCCTCGCAGCCAAACTCTAGGTAGCGTTGCTTGCAGATGGCCTTGGCGGCTTCGCGCGCGGGCTTCATCCACTCGCGCATGTCGAATTTATCCGGGTTCTCGGCCTGGAACTTGCGCACCGCCCCGGTCATGGCCAAGCGGATATCGGTGTCGATGTTGATCTTGCGCACGCCGTGCTTGATGGCTTCCTGGATCTCGGCCACGGGCACGCCGTAGGTTTCCTTCATCTTGCCGCCAAACTGGTTGATGAGGGCCAGCAGATCCTGCGGCACGCTGGACGAGCCATGCATCACCAGGTGGGTGTTGGGAATGCGCGCGTGGATTTCCTTGACGCGCTGGATCGACAGCACATCGCCCGTGGGCGGGCGGGAGAACTTGTAGGCCCCATGGCTGGTACCGATGGCGATCGCCAGGGCGTCCAGTTGCGTGGCCTTGACGAACTGCGCAGCCTCCTCGGGGTCCGTGAGCAGCTGGGCGTGGCTGAGCTTGCCAGCCGCGCCGACGCCGTCTTCCTCACCCGCCTCGCCGGTCTCCAGGCTGCCCAGGCAGCCCAGTTCGCCTTCGACGGTAGCGCCGATCTTGTGCGCCATGGCCACCACTTCCTGGGTGACGCGCACGTTGTAGTCGAAGTCTGCGGGGGTCTTGCCGTCTTCGCGCAGCGAGCCGTCCATCATCACCGAGCCGAAGCCCAGCTCCAGCGCGGCCTTGCAGATGGCGGGGCTGGTGCCGTGGTCCTGGTGCATGACCAGAGGAATGTGCGGATACGCCTCGGCAGCGGCGGCGATCAGGTGCTTGATAAAGCTCTCGCCGGCGTACTTGCGGGCGCCGGCGCTGGCTTGCAGGATCACCGGCGCGCCCACCTCGTCGGCAGCGGCCATCACGGACTGCACCTGCTCCAGGTTGTTGACGTTGAAGGCGGGAATGCCATAGCCGTGGTCGGCGGCATGGTCGAGCAGTTCGCGCATCGAGACGAGAGGCATGGGGTGGATCCGTTCGAGGGTTGATGGATGAGCGGCGGTAACCGCTTGGTAACCCGTAATTTTAGCCGCCCTACCGTTTCCTGGACCCTTGCCCCCAATACCCCCCATCGCCCCGCCTGCGTTCACGGGGTGAAAGGATGCGCTACCGCGAGTTCATCGTGCGCGGCAGATCTTGAGCATGTTCGTGCCGCCGGGCGCACCCATGGGCTCGCCGCAGGTGATCACGTACAGGTCGCCCTGTTGCACGATGTTGCGCATCTTCAGGTGGCTCTCGGCCTGGTCCAGTGCAGTGTCGCGGTCGGCGCTGGTGTCCATGAGCAACGGGCGCACGTTGCGGAACATGGCCATGCGCCGCTGCGTGGCCACCTTCGGCGTCAATGCATAGATGGGAATGTGGATGCGGTGGCGGCTCATCCACAGTGCCGTGGAACCGCTGTCGGTCATCGCCACGATGGCCTTGGCACCCAGGTGGTGCGCCGTGAACAGCGCACCCATGGCGATGGACTGGTCGATGCGGCCCAGGGTCTGGCCGATGAAGTCGGAGTCGCGCTCCAGGTCTTCGGCCGCTTCCGCGGCGGCGCAGATGGCGGCCATCTCCCGCACCGTGTCCAGCGGGTACTTGCCGGCCGCCGTCTCGGCGCTGAGCATCACGGCGTCGGTGCCGTCCAGCACGGCGTTGGCCACGTCGCTCACTTCGGCGCGCGTGGGCACGGGGTTGGCGATCATGCTCTCCATCATCTGGGTCGCGGTGATCACCACCTTGTTCATGTCGCGCGCCATGCGGATCATCTTTTTCTGCAGCGCGGGCACCGCGGCGTTGCCCACCTCCACGGCCAGGTCGCCGCGCGCCACCATGATGCCGTCGGACACGCGCAGGATCTCCTCCAGCAGCGGCACGGCCTCTGCACGCTCGATCTTCGCGATCAGGCCGGGCTTGTGGCGGAACTCGGCCGCGGCCACGTTGCACAGCTGGCGCGCCATCTCCATGTCGGTGGCGTTCTTGGGGAAGCTCACGGCCACATAGTCGGCCTGGAAGCTCATGGCGGTCTTGATGTCCTCCATGTCCTTGGCCGTGAGGGCGGGCGCCGTGAGGCCTCCCCCCTGCTTGTTGATGCCCTTGTTGTTGGACAGCTCGCCGCCGATCTTCACGGTGGTGTACACCGCCTCGCCGCGCACGGCATCCACCTGCAGCACGATGAGGCCGTCGTTCAGCAGCAGCACGTCGCCAGGCTTCACGTCGCGGGGAAGTTCCTTGTAGTCCAGGCCCACGCCCTGCAGGTCGCCGGGCTCGCTGCGCGACGCGTCCAGCACGAAAGGCTGGCCCGGCTCCAGCATCACCCGTCCTTCGGCAAACTTGCCCACGCGAATCTTCGGCCCCTGCAGGTCGGCCATGATGGCGACCTCGCGCCCGGCGCGCTGGGCGGCCTCGCGCACCATGGCGGCGCGCTCCACATGGTCCTGCGCCTTGCCGTGGCTGAAGTTCAGGCGCACCACGTTCACGCCCGCCGCGATCATCTGCTCCAGCAGTTGCGGGTCGCTGGAGGCGGGGCCCAGGGTGGCAACGATCTTGGTGGCGCGGCGGATCTGCATGGGGGTGTCTCTTTTCCGTGGATGTAATCGAGTTTCGATTTTTGCACAAAATCAGTTACATCGCGGTTCCTGAAAACACCCGCTCAGCCGCGCATCAGCGCCTCGATCTCGTCACCCTCCACGGGCACCCCGCGGGTGATCAGTTCGCAGCCAGTCTCGGTGACGATGGCGTCGTCCTCGATGCGGATGCCGATGTGGTGGAAGGCCTCGGGCACGCCCGGCGCCGGGCGCACGTACAAGCCGGGCTCGATGGTCAGCACCATGCCCGGGCGCAGGATGCGGCTGGGGCGGTTCTGGATCAGCTCGCCCGACAGCGGGTCGCGCCGCTCGCTCACCTGGCCCACTTCTGAGGGCTCGACGTAGCTGCCGCAGTCATGCACATCCATGCCCAGCCAGTGGCCGGTGCGGTGCATGTAGAACTGGAAGTACGCACGGCTCGCGATCACGTCCTGCACGCTGCCGACCTTGTTGGCGTCCAGCAGGCCCAAGTCCAGCAAGCCCTGCGCCAGCACGGCCACCGTGGCGTCGTGCGGGTCGTTGAAGCGGTTGCCTGCACGCGTGGCGGCGATGGCCGCCTTCTGGCTCTCCAGCACCAGGTCGTACAGCGCGCGCTGCG
This sequence comes from Diaphorobacter sp. JS3051, assembly GCF_015832135.1. NCBI lineage: Bacteria > Pseudomonadati > Pseudomonadota > Betaproteobacteria > Burkholderiales > Comamonadaceae > Diaphorobacter > Diaphorobacter sp. JS3051. The sequence continues at coordinate 3,008,289 of NZ_CP065406.1, read as the reverse complement.
GGCCGGTGAAGCGGCCATCGGCCGGAAAGGTGCGCGTGATGTCCGAAGCGTAGCCGTCCAGCTCGCAGCCCGCGTCGATCAGCACCAGCTCGCCCGCGCGCACCGGCGCGGCATCCGCGCGGTAATGCAGCACGCAGGCGTTGGCCCCCGCAGCCACGATGGAGCCATACGCCGGGCACTGCGAGCCCTCTTCGCGGAAAGCGTGCAGCAGCTCCGCATCCAGGTGGTATTCGCGCACGTCCTGGCCGGCGCGCAGCATGCGGGCGCTTCTTTGCATGGCGCGCACATGGGCGCGGGCGCTGATGGCGGCGGCGCGGCGCATCAGGTCCTGCTCATGCCCGTCCTTGATCAGGCGCATCTCGTCGAGCAGCGTGCACAGATCACCCTGCTGCGCGGGGCACAGCGCGCCGTACCGCACGCGTGCGCGCACCTGGTTCAGCCAGCCTTCCACACGCGCAGCCAGTCCTGGGTGGGTGGCGAAGGGGAACCAGACGCTGCCGCGGTTTTCCAGCAGGCGCGGCAGGCGCGCGTCGATATCGGCCACGGAGTGCGCGGCGTCCACGCCCAGGGTGGCCAGGGCCGCCTCGGGCCCCAGGCGGTAGCCATCCCAGATCTCGCGCTCCAGGTCCTTGGGCTGGCAAAACAGAGTGCTGTGGCCTTCCGCGGTCAGCACCAGCCACGCGCCCGGCTCGGCAAAGCCCGTGAGGTAGTAGAAGTAGCTGTCGTGGCGGTAGAGAAACTCGCTGTCGCGGTTGCGCTGCTGCAGCGGGGCGGTGGGCACGATGGCGATGCCGCCCGCGCCCAACTGGGCGGCAAGGCGGGCGCGACGCTGCGCGTAGAGGGAGCTGGGCGTGGTCATGCTGCCATTGTGGGCCCAACGGCCGGCGCGCGCGGCGGCGCCCAGGCGCCGTGGCAGACTCGCCGCATGTCCTTCCTGCTGACCACCCTCATCCCCCTGCTGGGCCTGGTGCTGACCGTGGCCCTGCTTTTCTACGCGTTCTATGCGCGGTATATCGATGTTCCCAACAAGCCGCGGCTGGACCGCCGCGTGCTGGTCGCCCTGTGCGCCGTGGCCGTGGTGTGCGATGCCTGGCTGGGCCTGCGCCTGTACCTGTCGGGACGCGCGCAGCAGACGCGCCAGGACAGCGCCGTGCATCGCACCCACCGCGAACGCTTCGTGCTGCCGCACGACGTGCAGTACGGCGAACTGGTGATTCCCGCGGGCAGCCTGATCAACCGGCTGGACCCCTTCGACAACGGCGCGCCGGTGCAGCCCGTGTCCCTGCGCGGCCTGGAGGCGGTGCGCTTTCCGCAGCCCGTGCTCGTGGCCGGCGTATGGGCCCAGGCGATGCAGGTGCTGCCGATGCGCGTAGAACTGGCCCAGGACCAGCGTATTGGCCCGCTGTACCGCTACAACACCGACACCAAGGACTGGGAGCTGAACAAGGTGGTACCCGCGCTGCTGTGCCGCCAGGGCCAGATCGCCCTGTTCCAGGTGCCGCACATTCCCTACGACGTGCAGGCCGAAGTGGGCAAGCCCGCACCCGACGGGCCGCAGGCCCGCTTTCTGCCCAGCCAGTGGCAGTTCCGCAACTGCGAGAACGGCCCGGCCATCGATGTGCAGCCCGCCCATCCCGCATCGGCCACCGCGCTGGCGCCCGCGCCCGAGTTGCTGCCTCCGCCGCCGCCCGCCGAGCCGGCATCAGACCCCTCCGAGCCCGCGTCGGGCGCTGCCTCGGCCCCCGCATCCGCGCCAGGCGCCTGAGCCGATAGCCGACGGACGCTGCCTCAGCCGGCGTTCAGCTCAGCGAGCCGCTCGGGCGTACCCACATCGGTCCAGCGCCCGGTATGGAGCGTCGCCGTCACCCGCCCCGCATCCATGGCGCGGCGCAGCAGCGGCGCCAGGGGCGCGGCCACACCCTCGGGGTTGCCGGGTGCGATGTCGCACCAGGGCGCGGTGAACAGCTCGGCGCGCAGCAGGGCGATGGTGCTGTAGGTGTAGCGCGGCCGCGGGTCCTGCGCCGGCAGATTCAGCGCCAACCCCTCGGGCGACAGGCCGAAGTCGCCGCGCGGGTGGTGCGGCGGGTTGGGCACGAGCCACAGATGGGCCAGGGCATCGCCGGCCACGAACCGCTGCACGGCCTGCGCCTTGAAGGTGAAGTCGGGCGCGAACACATCGCCCGCCGCCAGCCAGAACACCGGCCCCAGCTGCGGCAGCGCGCGTGCGATACCGCCGGCCGTCTCCAGCGCGCGACCGAAATCCCGGCCTTCATGGGAGTATGAAATTGATAGCTGCTCGCGCTTGTCCTGCTTGCCTTCGACGGCAAAAACATCTGAAAACCGGTGGCCAATCCGCTCGCCCAGCCACGCGGTGTTGATCACGGCGCGCTCGACACCCGCTTCGACCAACGCACGCAGGTGCCACTCCAGCAGCGGCCGACCACGCACTTCGAGCAATGGTTTGGGACAGGCGTCGGTCAGCGGGCGCATGCGCTCGCCGCGGCCGGCGGCGAGCAGCAGGGCCGGCACTTGCGCCCAGCCGTGCGCCGGGCCGGGGGCCGTCGTGATGGAGGAATCTGCGAAGCAGGAAGGCACCGTGGGCATGGCTGCGCACTGTAGTGCATGCGCCCCGCGCAACCGTGCAACAGGCCAGCCAGCCGCCCCGCCAACCAGCCCATCAGCCTCCGCGCCGCCCAGGCTGCGGGGCCCCCGGTAAAATCCCGGGTTTCTTCACAAGAACACCGCCCCCTCTGCGGAGCCACCCCTCATGGCCAACTCTCAACAAATGGCGAATGCGATCCGCGCACTCGCAATGGATGCCGTTCAACAAGCCAACTCCGGCCACCCCGGCGCCCCCATGGGCATGGCCGACATGGCCGTGGCGTTGTGGGGCCGGCACCTGAAGCACAACCCCACCAACCCCCAGTGGATGGACCGCGACCGTTTCGTGCTGTCCAACGGCCACGCGTCGATGCTGCTGTACTCGCTGCTGCACCTCACGGGCTACGACCTGCCCCTGCAGGAGCTGAAGAACTTCCGCCAGCTGCACAGCAAGACCCCCGGCCACCCCGAGCACGGCATCACCCCCGGCGTGGAGACCACCACCGGCCCGCTGGGCCAGGGCGTGGCCAACGCCGTGGGCTTTGCGCTGGCCGAGAAGCTGCTGGCCGCCGAGTTCAACCGCGAAGGCCACGCCGTGGTGGACCACCACACCTACGTGTTCCTGGGCGACGGCTGCCTGATGGAAGGCATCAGCCATGAGGCCGTGGCTCTCGCCGGCGCGTGGAAGCTCAACAAGCTCATCGCGCTGTACGACGACAACGGCATCAGCATCGACGGCCAGGTGGCGCCCTGGTTCATCGACAACACCCCGCAGCGCTTCATGGCCTGCGGCTGGAACGTGATCGACGCCGTGGACGGGCATGACGTGGAAGCTGTGGCCGCCGCCATCGGCCAAGCCAAGGCCAGCGCCGACAAGCCCACGCTGATCGTCTGCAAGACCGTCATCGGCAAGGGCAGCCCCAACCGCGCCAACACGGCCAAGGCCCATGGCGAGCCCCTGGGCGCCGAGGAAATCAACCTCACGCGCGCTGCCCTGGGCTGGTCGCACGAGCCCTTCGCGATCCCCGAGTCGGTGTACGCCGACTGGGATGCCAAGGCGGCCGGCCAGGCCGCCGAAGCCGAGTGGACGCTGCGCTTTGCCGCCTACGAGGCCGCCTACCCCGAGCTGGCATTCGAGCTGTCCCGCCGCATGGCTGGCGACCTGCCCAAGCACTTCGCCCAGGTGGCGGTGGACACCGTGGTGGCCGCGCACACCAAGGCCGAGACCGTGGCCAGCCGCAAGGCCAGCCAGATCGCACTGGAAGCCTTCACCGCCGCACTGCCCGAGCTGCTGGGCGGCAGCGCCGACCTGACCGGCTCCAACCTCACCAACACCAAGAGCACGCCCGCGCTGCGCATCGAGCCCAACGGCGCCGTGGCCAAGACCGAGGCCGGCCAGGTGGGCCGCCACATCAACTACGGCGTGCGCGAGTTCGGCATGGCGGCCATCATGAACGGCCTGGCGCTGCACGGCGGTTTCATCCCCTACGGCGGCACCTTCCTCACGTTCAGCGACTACAGCCGCAACGCCATCCGCATGGCCGCACTGATGAAGCAGCGCGTGATCCACGTGTTCACGCACGACTCCATCGGCCTGGGCGAGGACGGCCCCACGCACCAGTCGATCGAGCACGCCGCCAGCCTGCGCCTGATCCCCGGCCTGGACGTGTGGCGCCCCGCCGACACGGCCGAGACCGCCGTGGCCTGGAGCGTGGCCCTGTCCAACCGCGACAAGCCCACCGCTCTGCTGCTGTCCCGCCAGAACCTGCCCTACGCGCCCAAGAGCGACCTGGGCGACATCTCGCGCGGCGCCTACATCCTCTCCGAGCCCGCCGCCGTGGGTCTGAAGAAGAAGGCCCAGGCCGTGATCATCGCCACCGGCTCCGAGGTGCAGCTGGCCCTGGCCGCGCAGCAACTGCTGGCCGCCAAGAAGATCGCCGTGCGCGTGGTCTCCATGCCCAGCACCACCACCTTCGACCGCGAGGACACCAAGTACAAGCAACTGGTGCTGCCCGCCGGCATCCCGCGCATCGCCGTCGAGATGGGCGTGTCCGACTTCTGGTGGAAGTACGGCTGCGCCGCGGTGGTCGGCATCGACACCTATGGCGAGTCAGCCCCGGCTGGCGTGCTGTTCAAGCACTTCGGCTTCACGGCCGAGAACGTCGCTGACACGGTGCTGGCCGCGCTGCAGCGCGCGCGCTGATCCCTCCCGGTTCTCGTTTTTTTGCAATCCATCCATCCCTAGAGGCTCACACCATGACGATCAAGATTGGCATCAACGGCTTCGGCCGCATCGGCCGCAACGTACTGCGCTCGGCCGTGCAGAACTTCTCCGACATCGAAGTCGTTGGCATCAACGACCTGCTGGAGCCCGATTACCTCGCGTACATGCTGCGCTATGACAGCGTGCATGGCCGCTTCAAGGGCGAGGTCTCGGTCGAGGGCAACACGCTGATCGTCAACGGCAAGAAGATCCGCCTGACGCAGGAGCGCGATCCCGCCAACCTGAAGTGGAACGAAGTCGGCGCCGACATCGTGATCGAGTCCACCGGCCTGTTCCTGGACAAGGCCAGCGCCGAGAAGCACATCGCTGCCGGCGCCAAGAAGGTGCTGATGTCGGCCCCGTCCAAGGACGACACGCCCATGTTCGTGTTCGGCGTGAACCACGCCACCTACGCCGGCCAGGCCATCATCTCCAACGCGTCCTGCACCACCAACTGCCTGGCTCCCGTGGCCAAGGTGCTGCATGACAAGTGGGGCATCAAGCGCGGCCTGATGACCACCGTGCACGCCGCCACCGCCACGCAAAAGACCGTGGACGGCCCGAGCAACAAGGACTGGCGCGGCGGCCGCGGCATTCTGGAAAACATCATCCCCAGCAGCACCGGCGCCGCCAAGGCCGTGGGCGTGGTGATCCCGTCGCTGAACAAGAAGCTGACCGGCATGTCCTTCCGCGTGCCCACCTCCGACGTGTCGGTGGTGGACCTGACGGTGGAGCTGGAGAAGGAAGCCAGCTACGACGAGATCAAGGCCGAGATGAAGGCCCAGTCGCAGGGTGCACTCAAGGGCGTGCTGGGCTACACCGAGGACAAGGTGGTGGCCACCGACTTCGTGGGCGAGACCTGCACCTCGGTGTTCGACGCCGACGCCGGCATCGCCCTGGACAAGACCTTCGTGAAGGTCGTGTCGTGGTACGACAACGAGTGGGGCTACTCCAACAAGTGCCTGGAAATGGTGCGCGTGATGGCCGGCAAGTAAGCCGCAGCCTCCGCCGCTCACAGAGAACGCGCCTTCGGGCGCGTTTTTTATGTCAAATATGCCTCCAGCGCTTATCCATCAAGCGCAGGTAGCTATTTATTCAATAGCAAAGCACGTCCACGGCCGGCACCCCATACTTGCGGCATGACCACCTCTCCCGCCCTCCCCACCGCCGCCGACGTGCTGCGCTTTTGGTTCGACGAGGCCACGCCGCAGCAATGGTTCGCCAAGGACGCCGCGTTCGACGCCGCCATCCGCACCCGCTTCGCTGCGCTGCATGCGCAGGCCGCGCAGGGGGAGTTGTGGCACTGGCGCGGCGATGCCCAGGGCCGCCTGGCGGAAATCCTGGTGCTCGACCAGTTCTCGCGCAACCTGCACCGCGACACCCCCGCCGCCTTCGCGCAGGACGGCATGGCCCTGGTGCTGGCGCAGGAGGCCTTGGCACAGGGTCTGGACGCGCGGCTGGAGCCCGCGCAGCGCGCCTTCCTGTACATGCCCTACATGCACAGCGAGTCGCCGCGCGTGCAGGAAGAATCGGTGCGCCTGTTCACCGCGCTGGGCAACCCGGGCAGCCTGCACTTCGCGCATGCGCACCGGGACATCATTGCGCGCTTTGGCCGCTATCCGCACCGCAACGCCGCTCTGGGCCGCGCCAGCACGGCCGAGGAGCTCGCCTTCCTGCAGCAGCCGGGCAGCAGCTTCTGAAGGCAAAAGGCCGCAGGAGTCAACGCCCCTGCGGCCTTTTGCGCGTTGCAGCGCCCTGCTGTCGGGCACTGGCAGCTATTGCATCAATAGCGCCCGCTCACTCCGCCGTGCGGATGGTGTCGCGGCCGTTGCGGTCCTTGGCGCGCTCGATGTCGTCGCCCAGCGCGCGCACCAGCTTCTCCACGGCCGCCGTGAAAGCATCGGCCACCTTGGCCGCCTCGGCACGCGTAGCCACAGGCTGGCGGCCAGCGGGGCGCACCTCGATCACGCAGCGCTTGTCGGCCGCGCCGGACTTGCCGCCGTCCACATCGGACAGGAACACCTCCACGCGCGTCACGTGCTCGCGAAAGCGCGCCAGCTTGGCGGTGGCTTCTTCCTGCACCCAGCGGGCCAGCGATTCGCCGCCCTGGATGTGGTCGTCGGTATGCACCTGGATCTGCATGTTTTCTCCTTCGTGAAGTGGATGGGTCGATGGGGCGGACGGTAGCGCCCCTGTCTTTATCATGCCCCAGTAGGCGCCTGCATGCTTGATTCGCATCAAGCAAAACGCACAGCCGCGCTCTGCGGCTCGTTCCTACAGCGTACGGCCAAGCGCGGTGTTACAACTGAGCCGATGACTGTCCTGCCGCCCTGGCTACAGCCCGACCGCATGCCGTCGGTGACGCCCTCCCAGCCGCGCCTGAAGATCGGCCTGTCCGCGTGCTTTTCGCATGCGGACCCGGGCCGGCCGCTGTTCACCAACAAGACCCTGCAGTACGTGGAGCAGTCCATCGCGCACTGGATCATGTCGGCCGGCGCGCTGGTGGTGATGGTGCCCTGCCCCACGGGCGAGACCGCGCGCGGAGACGTCACGCTCAAGCACTATGCCGAGTGGCTCGACGGCGTGGTGATGCACGGCGGGGCGGACGTCTGGCCCGGCAGCTACGGCGAGGTGCCGCTCAAGGACGCTTGGCTGGGCGACCGCGTGCGCGACCTGTACGACCTGGCGGTGGTGGAGGCCTTCGAGCAGGCCGGCAAGCCCATCTTCGGCGTGTGCCGCGGGCTGCAGCTCATCAACGTGGCTTTTGGCGGCACGCTGTACCAGGACATCGAGACCCAGCACCCCGGCGCGCTGCAGCACCGCAACCCGAGCACCTACGACCAACACTTCCACGAGGTGGACATCGTGCCCGGCACGCGGCTGGCGCGGCTGTACCCGGAGCAGCCGCGCGTCACCGTGAACAGCATCCACCACCAGGGCATCAAGAACCTGGCGCCCGGCTTCGACATCGAGGCCTGGAGCTACCCCGACGGCGTGCCCGAGGCGATACGCCGCAACCCGAGCCACGGGCGCGGCTACATCGCGGCGACGCAGTGGCACCCGGAATTCCGCGCCAGCGCGGCCGTCACGCTGGACGACTCGCCGCTGCTGCACGACTTCCTGGCCGCCTGCAGCCGGGCGCGCGTGCTGCCCCGACCCGGCCACAGCCCGCTGCAGATCCGCGACCGCGCGGAGCGCCTGCTGCGCCGCGCGCTGCTGCGCAGGCGTTAACCAAAATGGCCGCTGGCGCTTGATGGACAAGCGCTGACAGCTATCAATAACGCAGCATCAATAGTGGTGCCCATGCCCGCCATGCACATGGCGGTGGGCGATCTCCTCGGCCGTGGCGGCGCGCACCTCGGTCACCTTGCAGGCAAAACGCAGCGCCTTGCCGGCCAGCGGGTGGTTGCCGTCCAGGTGCACCACGGGGCCCTTGATCTTGACCACGTGGAACATCTGCGGCTGGCCGTCGGCGCCGGGCCCCTGCAACTGGCCGCCCACCTTCACGCCGGGGGGGAACTCGCTCTTGGGGATGGTGCGCACCAGGCTCTCGTCGCGCGCGCCGAATGCGTCCTCCACCGCCAGGTCCAGCGTGACGGCATGGCCCGGGGCCTGGCCTTCCAGCGCGGCCTCGACCTTGGGGAAGATGTTCTCATAGCCGCCGTGCAGGTAGGCCACATTGCCGGCATCGAGCGGCTTGCCCGTGGCGGGATCGGTGACGCGGTAGCTGAGCGTGACGGCGGTGTCTTGGGTGATGTTCATGGCTTGGTTTCCGTGGAGGGCGGCGGCGCGGACAGGCGCCGCCGCAAGGCCGCCATTGTCCCGCACACGCCAAGGCCGCGCGGGCGGCCGGGCCGGCCGCTGCGCAGGCGTTCAGGCCTGCGGCACCTCGTCCTGCGCGCTGCCCGGGTGGCGCGCAAAGCGCCGGGGGGCGCTGCCGTGCACCGGGTCGCTGGCGTCCCAGGGCCAGCCGCCGAACTGCGTGCGGCGAAAGTCCTGCATGGCCTGCATGATTTCCTGCTGGGTGTTCATCACGAACGGGCCGTACTGCACCACCGGCTCGCCGATGGGACGGCCCTGCAGCAGCAGGCATTCCACGGTGTCGCCGCCGGTGTTGACCAGCTCCAGCGCCCGATCGGCCGCCACCTCCAGCGCCGCGTGGCCGCCCTGGGGCTCGCCGGCGATCGAGAGCCCTTCGCCCACGAACCAGTACAGCATGCGGCGCGTGCCCTGTCCGCGGGCCGCCGGCAGCGTCCAATGCGCGCCGGGCTCCATGCGCAGCGTCCAGATGGCGACGTCGGCGTCCGCCTGCGCGGCCCAGGACTCGGGGGGCGGCGGCAGCGGCGCACCGGCGCCGTCCAGCGCGCCGGCGACCACGGTGACCGTGGTGCGCAGGCCGGCCGCGTCGGCATGCTCCAGGCGCGGGATGCGTTCGTTCCACAGCATGGTGAAGTGCGGCCGCACCATCTTGTGGCGCGCGGGCAGGTTCAGCCAGATTTGGAACAGCTCCAGCGGGTTGGGCGCGTCGGTGTTCAGCAGCGGGAACATCTCCGAATGCATGATGCCCGCGCCGGCGGTGACCCACTGCACGTCGCCGCCGCCGAAGCGCGCGGCCGCGCCCAGCGAGTCGGCATGGTCGATCAGGCCCTTGCGCACCAGCGTGACGGTCTCGAAGCCCCGGTGCGGGTGGCCGGGGAAGCCGGGCACGTGCTCGCCGTGGTACATCGAAAAGCCGTCCTTGCGGCTGAAGTCGCTGCCCATCTGGCGCCCCTCCAGCGCCACCGCCTGCACGCCCATGGCGCCGTCGCCGGCGGGGTAGGCGTCGTCATGGTGGGCGCAGAACAGGAACGGATCGAGCGTGGGCCACAGCGGCCCCAGGGGCTGGGATTGCAGGACGGGACTGGCGCGGGTGTTCATGGGGTTCCTTTCCAAGGCCGGCGCGGCGACACGGCGCAGGCACTGTGCATCATGTGGGGACGGAAGGCCATTTGCCCAGCGGGCGCCGGCGCGACACTGCGGCCCATGCGTGGAACGATGGCAGCCCAATCTTCGAGCAAAAACCGTCGCAAAGGCAGTCGGGCTGAGCGCTGGCAGCTATCTTTTCATGAGCAACCTGGCGCCCTGTGCGCGGGCCCCAGCTCCCGCAGCGAAGGCCCGCCCGCGTCACCTGCCCCGCGCCTTCAGCCCGGCGCGGAGTCCGCCAGCACCATCCACGACACGCCAAAGCAGTCGTTGACCATGCCGAACGCGGGCGAAAAGAAGGTCTTGGCCATCGGCGCCACCACCGTGCCGCCGTCGGCCAGCGCGTCGAACTTGCTGCGCGCCTCCACCTCGCTGGCCACCGAGAGCGTGAGCGAGATGCCGTTGAACACCGGCTGGCCGCCCGCCATGCCGTCAGAGGCCATGAGGGTCGTCTCCCCCACGCGCAGCTCCGCATGCATGACCTTGTCGCCGGGCACGGCGGCCGACGCGGAGCATTCGCCCGCGGGCGGCTCGGGGCTGTCCCGAAAGCGCATCAGCAACTGCGTCTGCGCGCCCAGCGCCTGGGCGTAGAACGCCAGCGCCTCTTCGCAGCGGCCATCGAACATCAGATAGGGTTGGACTTGCATCGCGTTCTCCGCACAAAGGGCCGTGGGGTTGAAAGGCACCGCCTACGCCGCCGCGCCGATGGCGGGCCGGGCCTGTCCGCGCGGGTCCAGCGCCACCTGGATCTGCGGCGCCCCGCGCACGTCGGGGCGGGCGCGGTCGCCCAGGTCCTGCAGCGCGGTGAACTGCCCGTCCAGGTACAGGAAGGTGATGCTGGCGGCAATGTGGGCCAGCGCTTGCCGCGCATCGTCAAAGCCTTCGGCCTCCACGCGCCCGTCGCCATCCAGCTGGTAGGCCCAGCCCTGCGCCTGCGGTGCGAGGGCGCCCAGGTCGATGAGCTTGTCGCGCACATTGCTGGCGTACACGCGCCCGCCCGACGCGTACAGCGTGAAGGTGTGGGCGGGGTGGCTTTCGGCCGGCGGCGGCGCGGCCTCGGTGGCGTCGGTGTGGGAGGGGCGAGAGGTCATGGCGGCGTCCTGGCGGTGGCAGGTGGGATGCCGCGCCACACATGGTGCGGCCCCGGCAGCGCCATCGTAGGCAGCCGGCCGCGCGCGGGCTGTAGGAAAACGCCGGGCGCTGCTGCTTTGCATAAAAAAGGCCTGCAGCGCCCGTCCATCAAGCGCTGACAGCTATGCAAATAGGAGCATCAGCGCCGTCCGCGCCCCCACCACCAGCCCACCGCCAGGCCGACCACACCGAGCACCGCCACCACCGTGGCCGATCCCGCCATGCGCTGACGATGGCCGCCGTCGATGGAGGTCTGGTGCGAGGGGGCAAACAGATTGCCTTGGGTGAGCGGCGCGGGCGCTGCGCGGCGCAGCCCCAGGTCGCTGAACCAGCGCATGGCGCGGGCCGTGCCCTGCGGCGCCAGCGCATGCGCCATACGCCCGGGCATCGCGCCCAGGCCCAGCCAGGTGACGGCGCGCGGCTGGGCCGCATCGGCCAGGTCCACGATGGCCTGGGCCACCGCGCGCGGGTCCACCATGGGCAGCGGCGGGCGGATGCGCCGGCCCGTGTAGTTGGCGCCATGCGACAGGCCCGGCGAATCGACGAACGTGGGCGCCACGTCGCACACATGCACCTGGGGCAGGTCGACCACCTCGGCGCGCAGGCTTTCGGACAGGCCGCGCAGGCCGAACTTGCTGGCCGTGTAGGCGGCCGCGTAGGGCGCAGGCACCCAGCCGCCCAGCGAGATCAGGTTCACCAGCAGGCCGTGGCCCTGCGCGCGAAAGCGCGTGAGCGCCGCGTGCGCGCCGTGCACGTGGCCCAGCAGGTTGGACTCGATCACGCGGCGGTGCGCGGCCAGCGGCACATCGTCAAAGCGCCCCACGGCTCCCACGCCCACGCCGTTGATCCACACATCGATGCGCCCGAAGTGGCGCACCGCCTTGTCGGCCAGGGCCTGCACCGCGTCGGCGTCGGTCACGTCGGTGGGAATGCCCAGCGCCTGCCCACCCTCGGCGCGGCAGGCCAGCGCCACAGGGGCCAGCGTGTCAGGGTTGCGCGCGGCCAGCACCAGGCGCGCGCCGCGGCGCGCAAACGCCAGCGCCGTGGCGTGGCCGATACCGCTGGAGGCGCCGGTGATCACCACCACCGGATTGGGCGAGGACGCAAAGACGCTGGACGGGCTGGCGGGCAAAGCTGTGGTCATGGTGCGGCGGGCCGCGCAGACGCTGCGCGGCGCAACGAAGGGCAAAACCCTATTTGTAACCGCGCTGGCGGCGCAACGGCGTAGGACAGCCGCCCTCACGCTGCGCATTTGCATCCAAACAGCCCGCAGCGCTTGCGTATCCAGCGCGAAGCGCTATGGGTAGCGCAGCATTCACGACAGCGGCTTGGTGCCGAAGCGCACCAGCAGCCCGCGCGGGGTGACGGTGATGCTCTCGGGCTGCAGGCCCATGCCGTCGGCCAGCGCCAGGTCTTTGTCGCGCAGCTGGTGCAGCACCACCTCGCGCAGCGACTGGTCGGCCAACTGCTGGCCGTAGCGCTGCAGCATGCCGGCGGCAGAGGGCTGCACACCGTCCAGGCGCAGCGCGTTCACATGCAGGTCGTGCGCGCGGATGGTGCGGTCGGTGGGTTCGTAGCGCAGGCCGAAGTCCACATCGAACGCGCCCGTGTATCGCCGCGCCTGCAGCAGCGCGCCGCTGGCCGCCACGTCCAGCACGGCGTTGAGGCGGTTGCGCTCGGGCAGCAGCGTGAGTTGCGGCGTCTGCAACTGCAGGTCCAGCAGCCCGCCCAGCGGGTAGCTGCGCGGGAAACGCTCGGCCAGTGCCTGCTGCAGCTGCTGGGTGCTGATGGTGTAGCTGGGCTGCGCACTGGCGCAGCCGGCGGCCAGGGCCAGGGCGGCGGTCAGTGCGTGCGAGAGGGCGAGTCGGCGGTGCATGGCGTTGTCAGCGAAAGACCTGGCATTGTGCGCAGCGCCGCGGCCCGCAGTGCAACCAACTGCGTCAACCGGTGTGCTGCGCGCCGGCCAGCGCGCGCAGCTGCTGGTGCGCAGCGCTGTCCAGGTCCACGGGGCGCTGGTGCTTGGCCAGCAGGTAGCGCTCGCTGAACACGTCCAGCCAGGCCAGCAGCAACGCGGCCGCGTGGGTGTCGCCCGCCTGCGCCAGGCACAGCGCCGCCACCTCGGCGGTGCAGAAATGGTCGCTGCGCTTGGAGCGGCGCAGGCGGTAGCGCGAGGCCTCGTCGCTGTGCAGGCTCAGCACCGGGAAGCGGTCCAGATAGGGGCTTTTGCGGAACATCTTGCGCGCCTCGGGCCAGGTGGCGTCCAGCAGCACGAACAGCGGGCGCGGGCCCTGCGGCGCAGCGGCGGGCGCAGCCGCGTCGGCCTGTGGCGCCACGGCCTGCACCACGCGCGCGGCCTGCGCGAACTCACCCGGGAACACCACGTACGGCTGCCACTGCGGGTCGGCCAGCAGCGCCAGCAGGGCGGGATCGACCTCGGTGCGCGCCCAGCCAAACGCGTGGGTGTCGGGCACCAGGTCGGCGATCAGCCAGCCCGTGTTGCTGGGCTTGAGCGGCTCGGTGTCCGCCATCAGCAGGCACATACCCGCGCGCACCGCGGGCTGCGGGCGCAGCGCGCACTGGCAGTGGCTCAGGGGCAGGCGGCAGCCCTCGCAACGCTCGCGGCGCGAGCCGCCGCGCGCCAGGAACGGCTTGGCGCTGCGGGCCAGGCGCGCGGCGCGCAGCAAGGAAACGGCATGGGGCATGGAAGGGCGGCGTGCGCCGCAACGGGCGCGCACAAGGGTCGGCAAGCCGGCGATTGTGGGGCATGCGCGCGGCGCGGCCGCCGCTTTCATCAGGGTAAGCCCTCGCATCGCGGCGCAACTGTTTTAGGGCCTGTTCACACTATTTTTGCCAGTGCGAATGGCGTGAAAACCGCGCCAATCTAGGCGCGTGACGACGCCAAGGCCGGGGCCTTGGCTAGGAGGGCAACGACGAATGGCGCGGTTTTCACTCCGTTCCCTCCGGGTTGCGATCAAAAAGGGCCATTCGCGGCGTTGCCAAGCCTCGCTGGGGTAGCACCCCAGCTTCGTTTGGCGCCTTGCGCCTGGCCCTTTTTGATCGCAACGCATCTGGCAAAAATAGTGTGAACAGGCCCTAGCCATTGAAATTTGAAACACGGTCTTTGACCAACTACCGCACCCACGCCTAGGGAAATCCTGCAAAACCCCGAACGCAGTCTGCTAGAAGCCAGGAAGTCATGGCATCCTCCCCGCCCATGAAGCAAAGCAGCCTTGACCTGAAACTGAGCACCAAAAAGACCCGCAAGCAAGAACTGCTGATCCAGATGGATTTGGTGGTTCCCTGGGCTGCTCTGGTCGAACTCATTGCGCCCTATTACCCCGAAGGCAAGAACGGCCGCCCACCCTTTGCCCTGGAGACCATGCTGCGCATCCACTGCATGCAGCAGTGGTTCACCCTGTCAGATCTGGCGATGGAAGAGGCCTTCTTTGACACCCCGATCTACCGGGAGTTTGCAAGTCTTGATGCCCATGGGAGGGTGCCTGACGAGAGCACCATCCTGAGGTTTCGTCATCGGCTGGAGAAACACAAGCTGGCCGAGCAGATTCTGGCCACTGTCAACGAGCTTCTGGCAGCCCAGGGCTTGCTGCTCAAGGCAGGCACTGCGGTCGATGCCACACTGATCGCAGCGCCTAGCTCTACCAAGAACAAGGACAGAAAGCGCGATCCAGAGATGCATTCGAGCCAAAAGGGCAACGAATGGCACTTTGGCATGAAGGCCCATATCGGCGTGGATGCGGACTCGGGACTCGTGCATACCGTCATAGGCACCTCGGGTAACGTGGCCGACGTTGTAGAGGGCAACAGCTTGCTGCACGGGCAGGAGACAGACGGGTTTGGTGATGCGGGCTACCAAGGTATCGACAAGCGCCCGGATGCCAAGGAGGCAGTGCGGTGGCACATCGCGATGCGCCCAGGCAAACGCAGAGCGCTGGACAAAGAGAACAACCCCGTTGACGCGCTGATAGACCAAGTGGAGAAGATCAAGGCGAGCATCCGTGCCAAGGTGGAGCATCCCTTCAGGGTGATCAAACGACAGTTTGGATACACCAAGGTGCGCTACCGGGGATTGAAGAAGAACACGTTGCAGCTCAAGACGCTGTTTGCGCTGTCCAATCTTTGGATGGTGCGCCATCAATTGCTGGAGGCGCAGGGATGAGTGCCCCTGAAATCAGGCAAATGGCCGCAAAGGCGGTGCAGATGGCCCGCAAGGGCGTGGAAAGTGGTGCGAAGACCCAGGCTAAACGCCATCCATCGCACTATCTGAAACCGGTGACCTTGTAGCACTTACGCATTCGAGTTATTCAGGGCATCCCTAAATTTCATGACAGATCACGTTTCATCCAAAGAAACACACGCCATGCCCCCCACCCCCTCCAGCGCACGCCCCAAGGCCGTGGTGAACCACCTGCCCGGTGGCAGCACGTCCACCGTGGAGCGCGCCATGCGCGTGCTGCGGGTGATGTCCGAGGGCGGCAACGCGCGCCTGACCGACATTGCCGCTGCGGCCGAACTGGACAAGGCCACCACACTGCGTCTGCTGGAGGTGATGGTGCGCGACGGCTTCGTCGCGCGCGATGCGCAGAGCAAGCAGTTCTCGCTGGGGCCCGAACTCATGGTGCTGGGCGCGGCCGCGCTGCGGCGCTTTGACCCGCGGCCGCTGGCACGCCCCAGCCTGCTGCGGCTGGTGGGCCAGTTTGAGGACAGCGCGGTGCTGTCCATCCCCAGCGGCGTGGAGTCGCTGTGCATTGACGTGGAAGACGGCACCTACCCCATCCGCGCCAACTACCTGCGCGTGGGCAGCCGCCGCCCGCTGGGCGCGGGCGCAGGCAGCCTGGCGCTGCTGGCCTGGATGCCCGATGCCGAGCGCGAGGCGGCGCTGGAAATTTTGGCCAGCCAGATGAGCCGTTACCCGCGTATCACCCCCGCGCTGCTGCGCGAGCGCATTGCCGATGCGCGTGAACGCGGTTACGTGGTGCTGCTGGACGTGGTGGTGGAGCGCATGGGCGGCATTGGCGTGCCCGTGCTCGACCCCGAGGGCCGCCCCGTGGCCGCCCTGAGCATTGCCGCGCTGAATGACCGCATCCTCGCGCGCGAGTCCGCCATGGCGCATGCGCTGATCCACGAATCCACCGTGTGCCAGGTGCGCTGGTCCGAGGCCATGCGCACCAGCCGCCGGCAGGCGGGCACACCCCCACAGCCCCCATCCCTGGAGACATTGCGATGACCTCACCCTCCCCCGCCTGGCTGCGCGGCGCGGGCAGCACCCCCTTTGGCCGCCACGAAGGGCGCGGCGCGCTCGACCTGATGGCCGGCGCCGCGCACCAGGCGCTGGCCAGCGCCGGCCTGGCACGCGCCGACATCGACGGCGTGCTGTGCGGCTACGCCACCACGCTGCCGCACCTGATGCTGTCTACGCTGTTCTGCGAGCGCTTCGCACTGGCGCCGCACTACGCGCACAGCATGCAGCTGGGCGGGGCCACGGGCGCGGCCATGCTGATGGCCGCGCGTGAGCTGGTGCGCTCGGGCCGCTGCCGCAACGTGCTGGTGGTGGCGGGCGAGAACCGCCTCACGGGTCAGTCGCGCGACAGCTCCATCCAGACCCTGGCCCAGGTGGGCGACGCCGACTACGAGGTGCCCAACGGTGCCAGCGTGCCCGCGTACTACGCGCTGATGGCCTCGGAATACATGCACCGCACGGGCGTCACCAGCGCCGACCTGGCCGAGTTCGCCGTGCTCATGCGCGCCAACGCCGCGCGCCACCCCGAGGCGCACCTGCGCACGCCCATCACCCATGCCGAGGTGCTGGCCGCCAAGCCCATCGCCGCGCCGCTGTCGCTGCTGGACTGCTGCCCCATTTCCGACGGCGCCATGGCGTTCGTCGTCTCGGCCGAGCCCGGCCCGCACGCCCCGGTGCGCCTGGCGGGCGCGGGCCAG
Source organism: Diaphorobacter sp. JS3051 (assembly GCF_015832135.1). Classification (NCBI taxonomy): domain Bacteria; kingdom Pseudomonadati; phylum Pseudomonadota; class Betaproteobacteria; order Burkholderiales; family Comamonadaceae; genus Diaphorobacter; species Diaphorobacter sp. JS3051. The sequence continues at coordinate 2,991,377 of NZ_CP065406.1, read as the reverse complement.
GCGCACCGCCACCAGCACCTCACCGCCATGGCCGACGTGATGCGGTGCGGCGCATCCGATGCCGCCGCCCAGGCCTTTGCCGAGGCCGGCCTGACCCCTACGGACATCGACTACCTGGGCATCTACGACTCGTTCACGATCACGCTGGTGATGCTGCTCGAAGAGATCGGCTTCGCGCCGCGCGCCGGCGCCGCCGCGCGGGCCCGCGCGGGCGACTTCGCGCCCACGGGCGCGCTGCCGCTGAACACGCACGGCGGCCTGCTGTCGTTCGGCCACTGCGGCGTGGCCGGCGGCATGGCCCACACCGTGGAGGCCTGGCGGCAGATGACGGGCCAGGCGGGCGAGCGGCAGATCCGCACCCCGCAGCGCGCCTTCATCCATGCCGACGGGGGCGTGATGTCGTCCCACGTGAGCCTCATTCTTTCAACGGAGGGCTGACCGCCATGACCTCACTGGCAACCCCTTTCAACGACGGCCTGCGCGCGGGCGTGGTGCGCTTTCAAAGCTGCGCCGCCTGCGGCCATGCCCAGACCCTGGCGCGCTACGCGTGCCAACGCTGCGGCCACGAGGGGCTGGACTGGCGCGACGCCGCCGGCACCGCCACCGTGCGCGCCACCACGGTGGTGGCGCGCGCGCCCTCGGAGGACTTCCGCGCGCTGGCGCCCTACACGCTGGCGATCGTGCAGCTCGACGAGGGCCCGCGCCTCATGGGCCACGCGGCCGCGGGCGTGCAGATCGGCGAGCGCGTGCGCGCTGATTTCTTCGAACACCTGGGCCGGCCGCTGCTGCGCTTCGTGCCGGCCGCCTGACCGCTTTTTTCACCACAACGATCAAGGAGACAAAGACATGCCCAAAACCACCCCCATCGCCCCGCGTCGCCATGTCATTGGCGTCGTCTGCGCCGCGCTGTGCGCCGCTGCCGCCGCGCCGCTGGCCTGGGCCAATGACTACCCGAACAAGCCCGTGAAGCTGGTCGTGCCCTACCCGCCCGGCGGCCCCACCGACATCGTGGCGCGCGTGGTGGCGCAAAAGCTCCAGGAGCAGATGGGCCAGCCCTTCGTGATCGACAACCGCCCCGGCGCGGGTGCCAACATCGGCGCCGAGGCCGTGGCCCGCAGCCCCGCGGACGGCTACACGCTGGTGGTGGCCACCACGGCGCATGCCATCAACCCCTCGCTGTTCACCAAGCTCAACTACTCCATCACCAAGGACTTCGCGCCCGTCTCGCAGCTCACCAGCGGGCCGCTGGTCATCGTGACCCACCCCGCCACGCCCGCCAACAACGTGAAGGAGCTGATCGCGCTGGCCAAGTCCAAGCAAGGCGGGCTCAACTACGCATCGTCCGGCAACGGGCAGTCCACGCACCTGTCGGCCGAGCTGTTCAGCGCGTCGGCCGGCGTGAAGATGGCGCATGTGCCGTACAAGGGCAGCGCGCCCGCACTCACCGACGTGATGGGCGGCCAGGCGGACCTGATGTTCGACACCATGCTCTCGTCCATGCCGCACGTGAAGGCCGGCAAGTTGAAAGCGCTGGCCGTCACCAGCAGCCAGCGCTCGCCCAGCGCGCCGGACATCCCCACGGTGGCCGAGTCCGGCCTGCCCGGCTACGAGGCCATCGCCTGGAACGGCGTGCTGGCACCGGCTGGCACGCCCAAAGAGGTGGTGGACCGCCTGAACGCCGAGCTGAAGAAGGCGCTGGACAACCCCGAGGTGAAGCAGCGCTTCGAGGCCCAGGGCTTTGCCGCCGCCTGGAACACGCCCACCGCCTACGCCGGCTTCCTGCAGGCCGAGGTGGACAAGTGGGGCAAGGTGGTCAAGGCCTCCGGCGCCCGGATTGACTGAGGCCCGCTGAATGGCCGCGCCGCGCGCTACACGCTCGCCCCGCTGGGCGCTGCGGGGGCGGCGCGGCCGGCTTCAGGCCCCGGCCGGGTTGCCGCCGAGCTGGCGTGTGCTGGCTGCCTGCGCCGCGCCCCTGTCCCTGCCATTGCATTCCACGCCCCTGCCAGCGGCGGGGCGACTGAACGCCCAACGTCTCGCGACCCATCATGTCTGACCTTCTTACCTCCGCACTCAACCCCCGCTCGGTCGCCATCGTTGGCGCCTCCGAGAACATCCACAAGATCGGCGGCCGGCCCATCCACTACATGCAGCGCCACGGCTACCGGGGCACGATCTATCCCATCAACCCGGCGCGCGAGGAAGTGCAGGGCCACAAGAGCTACGCCGGCCTGGCCGCGCTGCCCGAGGTGCCCGACCTGGCGCTGATCGCCGTGGGCGGCGACAAGACCGTCGCCGCGGTGGAGGAATGCGCCGCGCGCGGCGTGAAGTCCGCCGTGGTGATCGCCTCGGGCTTTGGCGAGACGGGCCCCGCCGGGCGCGAGCTGCAGGACCACATGGTGGCCACCGCGCGCGCCGCCGGCATGCGCCTGTACGGCCCCAACACGCAGGGCCTGGCCAACTTCGGCACGGGCGCCATCGCGGGCTTTTCCACCATGTTCATCGAGGTGCCGCCCATGGACGGCCCGGTGGGCATCGTGAGCCAGAGCGGCGGCATGAGCGCCATGGCCTACGGCCTGCTGCGCGGGCGCGGCCTGGGCGTGCGCCATGTGCATGCCACGGGCAACGAGGCCGACGTGACCGCGTCCGAGATGGCCTGGGCCGTGGCGCACGACCCCGACGTACGGCTGCTGCTGCTGTACCTGGAGAACATCGCCCACCCCGAGATGCTGGCCGCCACCGCCGCCTACGCGCGCGAGCGCGACCTGCCCATCGTCGCGGTGAAGGCCGGGCGGTCGGCCAGCGGGCAGAAGGCCGCGTCGTCCCACACGGGCGCGCTGGCCAACGAGGACCGCACGGTGGACGCGTTCTTCAAGCACCACAGCATCTGGCGCGTGCGCGACCCGCATGAGCAGGCACGCGCCGCGCACGCCTACCTGAAGGGCTGGCGCCCCGAGGGCCGCCGCCTGGTGGTGATCAGCAACTCCGGCGCCAGCTGCGTGATGGGCGCCGACGCCGCCGAAGACATGGGCCTGTCCCTGGCGGAGCTGAGCCCCGCCACGCAGGCCGACGTGGCCTCCAAGCTGCCGGGCTTTGCCACCGCCAGCAACCCCATCGACGTCACCGCCGCGCTGCTGTCCAACAGCGGCCTGTTCGGCGACGTGCTGCCCGCCGTGGCGCAGGACCCGGCGGCGGACCTGTTCTTCCTGAACATTCCCGTGGCCGGCGCGGGCTACGACGTGGAGCGGTTTGCGCGCGACGCCGCGGCCTTCGAGGCCGCGACGGGCAAGCCCGTGGCCGTGGCCGCGTGGCAGGAGAGCGTGGCCGCGCCCTTTCGCGCCCACGGCATTGCCACCTTCCCCAACGAGGGCGAGGCCATTGCCGTGCTGGCCCAGGTGACCGGCCACACAACGCTGATGCGCCGCCCGCGCGCCACCTGGCCCGCATTGCCCCAGGTGCAGGTGCCTGCCGACGCGCAAGGCTTTCTGAACGAGGTGGACAGCCTGGGCCTGCTGGCGCGCCACGGCGTGCCCACGGTGCCCATGCACCTGTGCTGCACCGCCGACGAGGCGCGCGCGGCGTTGGACGCCATCGGCGCGCCCGCGGTCGTCAAGGCCTGCTCGGCCGAGGTGCCGCACAAGTCCGAGCACGGGCTGGTGGCCCTCAACGTGCAGACGCGCGAGCAGGCGGCCGAGCTGTTCGAGCGCTTCTGGGCCAAGATGGACGCCATGGGCGTGCAGCGCGACGGGGTGATCGTGGCGGCCACGCGCAAGGGCCAGCACGAGTTCATGGTGGGCGCGCGCATGGACCCGATCTTTGGCCCCGTGGTGGTGGTGGGCGACGGCGGCAAGTACGTCGAGGCGCTCAAGGACTGCGCCGTGCTGCTGCCCCCGTTCTCCGAGGCCGACGTGCAGGCCGCGCTGCGCACGCTGCGCATCGCCCCGCTGCTGGATGGCGTGCGCGGCGAGCCGCCGCTGGACGTGGCCGCCCTGTCGCGCGTCGCCGTGGCCGTGGGCCAGGTGATCGCGGGTGCCGGCGGCGCCATTGCATCGCTGGACTTGAACCCGGTGATGGTGGGCGCCGCAGGCCAGGGCGCCGTGGTGGTGGATGCGCTGGTGGAAGTATCAAAAGCATAGCTGCTTGCGCTTGCTACATAAGCGCTAGAGCCGTTTTTGACCATGAACCGGCGCGCTGACCGGGGCGCGCCGCACGTCCACCGCTGGTGCGTGCGCTTGTGCCGCGCCGGGCCGGATGCGTGAGGGCTCGCCGCGCCACGCGTGTGCCCTGGGTGGGGTGAGCCTCGGGCGGGTCAGCCCCGCGCCGGGATGCCCCGCGCCTGACTAGCCCCGTGCCGGATCAGCCCCGCGCCGGGTTAGCCCCGCGCCGGGATGCCCCGCGCCGGGTTAGCCCCGCGCCGGGATGCCCCGCGCCGGGATGCCCCGCGCCGGGATCTCCAGCCCCCGCTGCACGGCGGGGCGTGCCACGAAGGCCGCCAGCACGCGCTGCACCTGCGGGAAGGCGTCAAAGCCCACCAGATCGCCCGCGCCGTAGAAGCCCACGAGGTTGCGCACCCAGGGGAACACGGCGATGTCGGCGATGGTGTAGTCGCTGCCCATGATCCAGTCGCGGCCCGTCAGGCGCTGCTCCAGCACGCCCAGCAGGCGCTTGGATTCGGCCACGTAGCGGCCCAGCGGGCGCTTGTCCTCGTAGTCCTTGCCCGCGAACTTGTGGAAGAACCCGAGCTGCCCGAACATCGGCCCCACGCCGCCCATCTGCCACATCAGCCACTGCAGCGTCTCGTAGCGCGCGGCGGCGTCCTGCGGCAGAAAGCGCCCGGTCTTCTCGGCCAGGTAGACCAGGATGGCGCCGGACTCAAACAGCGCCAGCGGTTGGCCGCCGGGGCCACCACCTGGGCCATGGGGGTCGAGGATGGCGGGGATCTTGTTGTTGGGGTTGAGCGCGAGGAACTCGGGCGAGAGCTGGTCGTTGGTCTCAAAGCTCACCAGGTGCGGCTCGTACGGCAGCCCCGTCTCTTCCAGCAGGATCGACACCTTCACGCCGTTGGGCGTGGGCAGCGAATACAGCTGCAGCCGGTCGGGGTGCGCGGCGGGCCATTTGGCCATGATGGGGTGGGTCCATGCCATGGGCAACTCCTTTTTCAATCCTTGACGAGGCCGCAGTCCACCACCAGGTTCTGCCCCGTCACGGCGCGGCCCCAGGGCGAGAGGAAGAACAGCACCGCGTCGGCAAACTCGGCCGGCGTGGTCACGCGGCGCAGCGGGGTCATGCTGGCGATCAGGTCGAACACCGCCTCGGGCGTGGCGCTGCTGGCGTCGGTGGTGCGCAGCAACCCGCCCGACACCATGTTCACCGTGACGCCATCCGGCCCCAGGTCGTGCGCCGCCGTGCGCGTGAGCGACAGCAGCGCGGCCTTGGCCGCCGTGTAGTCGTGGTACGGCACCACCGGGTTCTGGAACAGGTTGGTGCCCACGTTCACGACGCGCCCGAAACCCTGCGCGCGCATGGCGGGCAGCGCGGCCTGCATGGTGTTGAGCGCGCCCTTGACCGCGCCCTCGATCTGCTGGCTGACGCGCTCCCAGGTGATCTCGCCCAGCTTGGGGCGCGCATCGCCGTCGAACGAGAACTGCGCCAGCGCGTTGTTCACCACGGCGCTGATGGGGGCGCCCGTGCGCTCGCGCGCGGTGGCAAACAGGCGCTGCACGGCGGCGGCGTCGGTCACGTCGGCCTGCAGCGCAATGGCGCGCGGGCCCAGCTCGTCGGCCAGCGCCTTGGCGGCGGCATCGCTGCGGTGGTAGTTGATGACCACGCCCGCGCCCTCGCGCGCCACGGCGCGCGTGATGGCCTGGCCCAGGCCCCGGGCGCCGCCCGTGACCAGCACCCATTGTTCAGACAGTTGCATGCGTGAACGCTCCGGGGGTCAGGCGGCCTTGGGCGGGCGGTGCAGCACGCACAGCTTGTTGCCGGCCGGGTCGCGCAGGTAGGCCAGGTACAGCCGCCCGCCCGGCGCATGCTCGCGCCAGCCCGGCGGGTCTTCACACGTCACGCCGCCGCTGGCCACGCCCGCCGCGTGCGCCGCATCCACCTGCTCGGGCGACTCGGCCGCAAAGCCCGTGGTGGCGCCGTTACCAAAGCAGGCCGGCTCGCCGTTGATGGGCGCGGAAATGGCAAAGGTGTTGCCCGCGTGGCGCCAGAAGGTGCGGCCCTTGGGGTCGGTGAAGCCAGGCTTGCAGCCCAGGGCGCCCAGGAAGGCGTCGTAGAACTGCTTGGATTGATCGGGGTTGCTGGCTCCCAGCATGACGTGGCTGAACATGGGGGGTGGGTCTCCTTGGTGAAATGCTTGGTGGGCACCTGGAGGACAGGCGCGCGGCACATGCGCCGCGGGCACAGATAGTAGCGGGCGAAGCGCTGGGCCGCAGGAAAGCTGCGAGGAGGTATCAACGACCCCTACTTGCAGCCGATGATCGTGGGACGAGTCGTATGCCTAACCCTAATGCCCACGTTAAGGGGCGACAGCGTGCGAAGCACGTTGACGTCCCCTTGAACAACCAGTTAGGCTGAGGATGGACGCTGCAGTGTTCATATGACGTCCCTCGTACAAATCCCGTCTGAACCGCCTACCCACTTGGTTGTAATGAAGCGCATGAGTTTGGTTAGTCAAGTTTTATGAACTTGGGCTTTGGTGAGATTATTTTTGGCGCCATGGCCTTAATGTGAAGCCAGTCTGGGGCATTCACACTGATTAGCTGATGTTTTGACGTGACCAAATCTTGCTGAGCAGCCTCATTTAGAGCTTCCTCAATTTCGACGGCCTTTGCGTCAGGATACTTTTCGATCTGTTCTTGAATCTTTTGCGCTTTGGCACTCGGCTTCACGAAGTACGGGGGCTGCGGTTGTTTTCCGAGTGTGCATATCGCTCTTGCGACAGCATGATATGCATCGTTGAAAAGGCCCATAAAGCCATTTGGGTCAGCCAGGGAGACAACCCACAAGCCGTGTTTGTGATCGTACTTCACCCCAGCGGAATTGTTAAAGTGAGTCGATTCTGGAACGATGCCAATGCGAAGCCCTTGGCCGCCCTCAAGTTGCGCGTAGTTTGATTTCACTGTAGCGGCCAGATGCTTCTTGTCTCCTGCTGATGACAAAAACAAATCAGTTTTCCAGATTTTCTTGATGCGTTCGTTTAGCAACGGTTCTGCCAAGTGGCCTTGTGCGGCAACTGAGACCCAGGGGCCGAAATTAAAAGGCTTTCCTTGGCCTTGAGGGAGGAGATATGAGTCTTTACCTGCCTCATCCACCACTGCTTCCAGGAACCCCAGGTACTTTGCGCGTTCCTGCCCGAACATTAAAGATGTGGGTTCGGCATCCTTTACCGACTTGGAAGATCGTCGAAGCGCCATTGCTATTGGCTCCATAACGCTCGGCTCCTTACCCAGGAGCGCTTCGTGAACGGCCCATTCGAAGCCGTCGCCCCTCATGCCTTTGTCTCGCTCTAGTCGTGCAATTTTTGCCAGTTGCCTCATCCGCACTTCGGCTAGTGGCGTGTTTAGATCAGTGAGATCTTCGTCCGATATCGAATCGATTAGTGCTCTTAGAACTGATCTTGCAACTGCATAGAGGGCTCTCCCATACTCGTCTACGGGCGCACTTTGCTCAATAAAGGTGATATTTGCTGCCATGTTTTTTTGAGTTTAAAGCCTAACGTAAAGTTAAGCCGTGCGGCGAAGCCGTGTCGGCTTGAACGTCGTGGTTGGGCGCTGACGCGCAGGGGGGCCACCGGGGGCGGCGAGGCGGGAACCCCCCCCTCCAGGGGCCCCCGCGTCAAGGCCGCCACGCGCCGCAGGGGAGCCTTGATGCGGGGAAGGGAGGGGGGGTAGCCTGCCTTGGCGACGCCGGGGGATTCCCGAAGAGGCAGGGGCCGACCGCGACGTCGCCCCGGCAGGGGCGCTTTTCCGTGGGTGGGGGGGGCGAAATGCTGGTGATCCATACAGCTCCCGGGAGGCCGGCAACACCCTGGCCGGGAGGGGTGCTGCCTGCGGCGAGCGCTGGGGGTGTCCGTAAGGGCGCCCCCGGCGCCGCCGCAGGCGGCGCCTAAATTTATCCCATAAACACTTTAGAACACGGAAGCAAAAAAACACCGCGGGCTGGCGCACGGGCGCTACGGAAAGCAGAGCGGCCCTGGCGACGTCCAACGGACTAGGTAAGCCGCCCGCAGTATGCGGGTCGGCTTGAGCGCTGGGTTAGACCCAAAGCGCAAAAAAGAATGTGACCGCACGGGCAACGGACTACGAAAACCAGAGCTGCCAGCGCTTGCTGCACAAGGGCTAGAAGCCAAAAAGGCTTGAAACTGGCACAGCCTACGCAGGCGAAGCCCGAACGAACGCCAAACACCCAGCGGATAAACGCTTGCGAGGGTAAATGGCGTTTGAATATTCATGGGCTGAAATGAGCAAGAATAAAAAGCAGGCTAACGAATAAGTTCAGCAGCCGCCTTGGGCGGTCGGCTGCGACGAATGGTTAGGAAGCCGATGGATTTACTGATAATCCGGTTCGGTATACACGACACCATCTTTTCCTATATTGCACATATCCTTTGGAAAATTATTTGAATTCTCTGCGGCAATAAATGGAATGGGGTCTTTGCCTCCGCTAATGTAAAACTGTTTATAGCCCACATACGCACCAAATCCATTTTTCGCGTTAATTTCTCCGCAAAGTTGAAATAATTCAGGATCGTATTTAAATAGAAGACCCCAATTTTCAAATAACAATGAATATTGTTTTAATTCTAATAATTTTAACCGATCTACGACTGAGCCTTCTAATGATTGGAGTTGCAATGATCGAAAGCGCGCGGATTCAGGGTCGTTAAGTTTATCTGTAACGGCTCTCTTTAAAATTCGAACGCTATTTTTAATAGTACTTTGATTTTCAAAATATATGGTTGTTGCAACTGCAGATAAAACAATAATTGGAGTAGCAATCCCAATTAGTAGAACTTTGCGTTTCATGAGAGGAGGTCGAAAAAGCGAATGATGTACGCTAACGGTTGAGTTCAGCCGCCGCCGTAGGCGGTCGGCTGTGACGACGTGTTAGACACGGGCGTGTTTGGCAACTGCAAGAATATATGAGGCGTGATAGCTAATGGCCTGATATGTTCCAGGTGTCCATTCGTTAGTTTCTGCCAGTAATGCTAATACACGCTCGGTTTTTTCACTATTTGCTGTGCGCCGCTTGCCCGATGATTCTGGAGTGAAATAAACCGTGTTGCCTTCTACTTCAACATGAAATGGCTTATTTCTTGTTCCTGTATAGAGAACTTTGCCTTCCAAAGAACGGCAGTGGCTACGAAAGGAGTCAAACGTCTTCAGCATACGATTTTCGGAATGGGACTAACGCCCGCGGTAAGCTGCGCCGGAGCGAAGCGGAGGGTACCAACAGGCGGAGCCTGTTGGCGTCAGCTTGACCAAACAGTTAGGCTGGGGAGCGGAGGCAGCTTGTTGCACTTGATATCCCCTATGTTTTTGCTGATAGCGGTTCATAACCAGCATCCAAAGGCGCAACCACTGAAATGAACCGAAGTGGGCCAACGCTGGTGCAAAGAACACCGTGCACCTGCCCTTTGTTTGCAACTACGATATCCCCCGGAACAATTGCAACGGTGTTGCCTTGCTCGTCAATTTGATATTGACCTTCCCCTGAAAGGATGGTCCATGTATCTTGTCCGTCGGGGTGAATATGTGGCGCAATAGTTTGGCCGGGCTCCACATGCCAAGCCACGATAACTGAATGCGAAGATTCAACAACAACAGACCGTATTGGTTCTTTCTCGGCTGGCTGCATGAATTCATGGGACTTATACACGCGGTGAGTGCTCATTTTTTGCTCCGTAAATGCAAGCCTTTGGGCAGCAAGATTCGCGCCGCCCAAAAGTCTAACGCCTGAGTTAAGCCGCGCCGCGAAGCGGCGTCGGCTTGAATGAATTGTTGGGTGTCTTGCCTAGAACCAACCAGAAAGTTGCAAATAGCACGATTTTGATTCCGAGTTTGGTGGAGTCCACCATCGCGCAAGTGACATTCTTACAATTGACCCTTGGGGGATTATTTCTATGGCTGGATCGATCCCGACGTATGCAAAGTAGGCGTCGTGTTCCGGGTCTGTATAATGATACTTGTCTTTGTTGAATGAGTTTGTATACGTTAGGTTCGAGTTTGGCCTCCAGAAGCACACACTATGATCTGGAATGCTAGTCGCATCAATATAGGATGCTGCGCGCAACGGTGAGTGAACTGACCCGCCAAATAAGTTGCTTAGTGACCCTGGTATGACATTGCAATTTTGAGATATGAAGCGTTTGACGGCTGTTCTACTCAGAGTGGTGCTGAGATGAGAAGATTGAACCATCACGTCTTCTAAATGTGGGCGAACAAGGTTCGTTTTTGGCGTATAGGCGATCTTCCATATCTGGCCAATCTGGAATGAAGCGTCTCCCGGCTGATTTCCTCCATTCGACGTAAGCAATCGGACATTTCGATTTTGGCTTATGTCGAATCCGCCAATACAGACGTTTCCACCTCCCATTTTGGTGCGAGATACGATCAGAACATCTGCTTGCTGTGGAGCGATTGCTGCAGATCTACTCCCAAACGTTCTTAAATTGATAGCCATATCTCCCCCTGCGCTTAAGTCGAATCTTTCGCCTCTATAAGGCAGTTATGTTGTTGATGGGGTAATTCTTGTGTTTTAGTATCCAGTCCGTAACGAGCGACCGATGACACGCTTTGGCTGGCCCTTCAACACAAAAGAAACAGGGACGGCGATAGGGTTGAATTTCTTGAATAATTTCATTCACATCAGAATTCGCCAAGATTCTTTCTTGGTACTCTTCTTTGAATATGTTAGAGAGCTCGGTGCGGCTTCTTTTGTTTTCTGCATATTTTTTGTCCTCTTCTTTCTGGGCGTTACGCACTTCATCAGTTGGCGCAAGGTTTTTAATGTGAATGTAAGCAATTCCTTGCCTGGACAACTCAGTTTGGAGTGCGTTTGAATTGAGGAACGAATATGATTTCCCCCGCATTCCGCGCCGCTGCCGAATATCAACAAGAATGTCAACTCCATTGTCTTTGAGACTCTTAAAGAATCCTTCCTTGGAGTGCCCATACCCCCCAATTGTGTGAATTATTTCGATCATTTTTTATACGCTCCTCGTGATCTAGTAATTATAGGGGGGGGGCCAAATATGTCGTCCTGCCCGCCAGTAATCCGGCGTATTGCTTCATCTTGAGATATGTCAATTCCAGTCTCATCAATGTGAATCATTTCAACCCCAAGCTCCTTCAACTCTGAGCCAATGAGCTTGCATCTGTGGCACTCTTGTGGCCGAAGCTCGCTACACATGATGCAAGCGCATATCCCCTTATTGCTTGCAGTGATTAGTCGAGAAAGGCCGTGCTGAAATTCGGCACCCTCTGACAGGCGTATATAGTTCACTTTTCCATCCTTGTCGAAGTGCTCGTCGGATACAGGCTTCCCCCCTAAGGTGTCACCCATAAATACGTAGCGCATCCCGGATTCTTGGCATAGGTGCACGAGGGAATCTTTCCCGAATGAGGGATTGAATTTCGAAAATGGATTACTGCGAACATCAATTAGAAATTCGCAGCCCCTCGCGGAGAGTAAGCTGCGAACTTCCTCCCATGATCTGTTTCCGTACCCAATGCTATAGAGAGTTGTCATACTGCCTCTTTGACGCCCAACGGGCGAGGTAAGCCGACCGCCGTAGGCGGGTCGGCTTGACCGAAATGTTAGACAGCCTATTTTTTCTGCTTTTTCCCGTTATTTTCAAGAAATGCCGCGAACTCAGCAAGGGATACACCAAACCAATCTTTGCCATTTTTCGGTGACCAAAGTACACCGCTTGGTTTCACTCGGATATGTCCGACTACTTTTCCTTCTGAATCAATAATTTCATGATCGGCAACTTTTTTTGGACGGAATGAGTTGACGTTGTTCTTCTTGGGTGCTTCTGCTTTGGTATCCATGTTTTCCTTTCTGTAATGACTAACGAACTAGGTAAGCCACCCGCCGTAGGCGGGTCGGCTTGAGCGCCGGGTTAGATCCAACGCGGGTTACTAACAGAATGTATAGTCGCCAGGTTTACGTTTTTCGAGATCATTTGCCTTTTGTTCTGGGGTTTTGAACACGCACTCGTATCTGGTGTTCATTCCAGTAACTTTATAGCTTCCATTTTCTAAATTCGTTACAAACCAGACGCTCATCGGTGCACCCATCAAATTTTTCGCCATAACTGCAACAGCAATCTCACTCCCAACCGTTTTAGTTTCTACTACCTGAATTGGTGTTTTTATACACTGCTTCATCACTTTCAGACAATTTCCAATCCATTCTAGGCCTTCAACTATATTACTTCCGAATCGATGATTTGAACCAAGGGAGCCTCTAATGCGTTCAAGATCATTGTCTGCATATGCGTTTATTAAATGGTTAATCGCTTGTTCGGGAGTTTTGGCCTCGTCATTTTTTGATTTGGAGCATGCACTTATAGAAGTAACAAAAACTATGGTGACCAAAAGTAGATATAAAAATTTTCTCATCGTGTATTTTTACCTAACAGACAAGGTAAGCCGCCCGCCTTTGGCGGGTCGGCTTGACTGCTGGGTTAGATCCGACGGACGAAAAGGGTGAGATGAGCAACACCGAGAATCTTAGGCAATGGTTATAGATACTGATCCTTCGTGCCCTTTGTTTTTGGTGTCGTTTTGGCTCCGTTGTTATGCATAAATTTGATAGCACGATTCGCACCGGATAGATCAAATCTTATGACACGGAAATTATCGCTTTGCAATGGAAGCGCAAAACCAATCCGCAAACCACCTTTAATTATTCCGTCGATTTCGTCAAATTTGCTGAAGACATATCTGAACTTCCCATCGTCCAACTGTTTATTGCAGTGAACGGAGAGATGGTTTGCGCCACTATCTGAGTTGGCTAATATCGGGTATTTATCACCGAGTTTACAGGTTGTGTTAATTCCAAGCATCCAAAGACAGTTGCCGGTGTCTGGGGAGCAATATTGACCAAGCAGGTGCCCGCTATCGTTGACCGTGGCTGCAAAAACAAAATTGTCATCATTCGTTTTTCCGGTGAACCATGCGCCAAAATTTTCGGCTTTAACTAAAGGGGTCCATGTAATGGCGGATGCAATCAGAATAGAAATTGCAATTCGCATGGTGGTTGTTCCTTTAACTAGCGAATGACTTCAGTGGATGCCAAAGGCGGTCCGCTGGAAAGAAATGTTAGCCATTCTATTTAATGATCAAGCCATGATGCTTTTCGAGATACCGCAGCATCCTTTCGAGGGCTGTCATTACGTCGAGTTGGTTTGCACCAAACGCGTAATACCCACTACGGAGCGCCTCGTCGGAGATGTTATCTGGCACACTATGATCTCTGATCTTCTGCTTTTCCTGGTCACTCAGTCGAACCATGAGTGGATAACGAAAAGCGCGCCCATCGGCTTCTCGGATGCCGCCTGGTCCATAGTTCTGAATACTTGCGTTGTAGCACTCATTGCCCAGAATGCTTTCCAATTGGATAAGCGCCTTTCTACGTGCCTTTGGTAATTTATCAACCACACACTCTCCTTTAGCTAAAAAATGAAGTAAGCTGACCTCTTTGGCAAGTTGGCTTGACTGAAATTTTTGGGGCCAACATTGAAACTGGGAAGAATAGAAAAATTACATAAAACGAGTGCATCATGCGTAAATGAAAACATGGGCAGTGCGTTAAAATTTAAAATTTTCGCTGTCCTTGATTTGCTGCAGAGCAATTCCCACTTGCTTTGGTGGTCGCTTTGACGCCTTGTGGTGAAGTGCTGATGCTTTGTAATACTATTGATCCAGTAAAACGATTAATGCGAGCTTCGTTTTCGAATTGCCAGTTGTCTGGGCCGGTGTCACGGCTGGTCATATCCCAGGCATCCTCAGTGCTTCGATTAACACCAATTGCCTTAAATCCTGAGGGATTGGTGGCATTGGTACCTATGATGACTAAGCGAATTTTATTTCCCTTAATCATAATCCTGGGGATTGGATTTTCAAATATTTGAATCTGAATAATATCTCTTATTTGACTTTCGTTTCCCATAAGCAATTCGGATCCTGAGACTTGGCACTCAATTTGAATTGAGTTTGATGTTTGTGCGGTTGTGGGTGTTGCAAAAAAAATCATGCACGCTATTGTTGCTGCATGGAGATTAAATGTATAAATGAAATTTTTCATTTTTCTATTGGTGTATGAAATTATATGTGAGGGGTATACTGATGCGTCAGTGTAAGGCTAACTAGGATTAGACAATCGTACGAACGCAGTCAAAGGCGTGCCAAACACATGTGCGGCGCATACAGCACCGCATATTTCTGAGCGTTGTAGAAATTTAGACCGCCTAAAATTTAGCCGATGCACACGCACTGCGTTCCTCCCTTTTATTCCGTGATGCTGAAACATTGAATTAAGCGCGAGGCACTATCACGCATTCGGTGAAGGTCTGCTTGGGGCCGATGGGTACGTCCCACCACAGCAGGTAGTCGTCTTCGAGTTTCTGTTCCAGCCGCTCGGCCAGCCTGCGTTCACCCGACTGCATGCGTCCCGCGCATGAGCCAAGTGCGGGTATCAACGTCGCCATTCCTTCCCCGCCCGTCCTATTTGTTTCGGATTGAAACCTTATAGGCGGCGAAGCTGACTCCAAACTGACGAAACCCCCAAGCCTGCGGCATCCGGCTGCATGGGGGCACGGTGCGCGGCTTAAGATGAAAATAGCCCCTAGCGCTTATGTAGTAAGCGCTAATAGCTATTCAATCAGGAGCAATTTGAATTCAGGGCGTCAATGCCCGACAGACACGGCGCCGCACCAAGCGCAGGGGAGCCCCCCGGCGGCGCGGCAAAGCCCGCTCAGCGCGCCGGCAGGGACGTGACCGCCCCGTCCACCGTCTGCTCGCGGCTGCCCCGTGGGCACGGTTGGTCGGTGTAGATCACGCGGCCATCGGATTGCTGGCATTTGCGCGGCGGCGCCAGGGGCGCCGATGCGGCACCGGCCGCGCCCTGTGCGGCGGGGGCGGGCCGGCCGGCCTTGCCCGGCGGCAGGGTGTCGGGGCCGGGGCGGGTGATCTTGCGCCACACCTGCGCGGCCCAGGGGGCGGCGTGGGGCGTCCATTGGTCGGCCGTCCACCACGCGGCGGCGGCGCCGGCAATGACGACGGCGGCCAGGCCGCCCCAGAAGATGCGCTCGCCGCGGCTCAGCATGGCGTCAGGCCAGGTGCTGCCCCAGGATGCCGGCCAGCTCGAACATGCCGATGCGGTCCTTGCCGAAGACGGCGCGCAGCTTGTCGTCGGCGACGATGGTGCGCTTGTCCTGCGGGTCCTGCAGGTTGTGGGCCTTGATGTAGTCCCACATCTTCTTGACGGCCTCGGGGCGCGCCACGGGTTCAGTGCCAATCACGGCGGCCAACTGGGCGCTGGGCGCCTTGCCAGCGGCGGTGCTGGCCTTGCGCGGGGTCTTGGCGGCCGTGGTTTTGGCCGCGGCCTTCTTGGCGGCGGCCTTGGTGGCGGGTTTAGAGGCTTTTACGGCTCCAGCGCCCGTCCCACGTGCGCTGGCAGCTCCTGTTTTTGCAGCAGCCGTCTTGCGCGGCGGGTATTTGGATTCGCGCTGCTCGAACTCGAAGTTGACCTTGCCCGCCTCCTTGTCCCAGGCCAGGAAGGCCTTGAACGCGCGGCGCGTGCGCATGCTGACAAACTTGTCCAGCAGGTCGGTCTTGCCGGTGGCCAGCAGCTTTTGCATCTGCGCGCGCTCCACGGGCTGCTGCAGGATGACCTTGCCGCTCTTGAAGGTGCACGACGGCGTGGGCTGCTGGGCGGTGGGCACGGATTTGCTGCACACGTAGTTGCTGCCGTGTTCATACACGGGGGCGCCGCAGCTGGGGCAGGCACCTAAGCTTTCCTGGCCGGCAAAGTCCACGATCTCGCCCGATTCCTCGGCGTTTTTGTCGTCGCCAAAGTCGAATTCGAGCTTGTAGTTGCCCGCCTCTTCGTCGCGGGCAATGGTGACTTCGGCCACGAAGGGCCAGCCGGCCTTGGAGCGGAAGCCCTCCAGCGGGCCGATGCGGCGGTCGCGCAATAGCTGCTCGGCCTCGGCGGTTTCAAACGTGCGGCCCGCGGGCGACTTGGTGAACGAGAAGCCGCAGCCCTCGCCGTTGCCGCCCGCGCCAGCACCTGAAGCGTCGTCCGACCGGCCGACGCAGGCGTAGCGGCGGTAGTTCTCCTTCACCACGCCGCCGCAGTTGGGGCACGGCGTGGACAGGGTGGCGTAGTCGCCGGGGATGGTGTCGCGGTCGTATTCCTTGGCCTTCTTGACCAGCTTCTCGGTCATGGCCTGGATCTGCTGCATGAAGGCCTCGCGGCTCAGCTGGCCCTTTTCCATTTGCGCGAGCTTGAATTCCCACTCGCCCGTCAGGTCGGCGCGGCACAGCTCCTGCACATCCAGGCCGCGCAGCAGCGTCATGAGCTGGAAGGCCTTGGCCGTGGGGATCAGCTCACGGCCTTCGCGCAGCATGTATTTTTCGGTCAGCAGGCCTTCGATGATGGCCGCGCGCGTGGCCGGCGTGCCCAGGCCCTTCTCCTGCATGGCCTCGCGCAGCTCGTCGTCGTCGATCTGCTTGCCGGCGCTTTCCATGGCGCCCAGCAGCGTGGCTTCGGAGTAGCGCGCGGGCGGCTTGGTTTTCAGGCCCTTGGCCTCGGCGAACTCGGTGTGGGTCATCTCGCCGGGCTTGACGGGCACCAGCGGCTGGCCCTTGTCGCCGGCCTTGCCGTCTTCGACCTCGTTGGCGGCTTCCTTGCCGTAGATGGCCAGCCAGCCGGGCTTGACCAGCACCTTGCCCTCGGTCTTGAACGAGTGACCCACCACCTGGCTGATGCGCGTGGTGACCTGGTATTCGGCACTGGGGAAGAACACCG
Source organism: Diaphorobacter sp. JS3051 (assembly GCF_015832135.1). Taxonomy (NCBI): domain Bacteria; kingdom Pseudomonadati; phylum Pseudomonadota; class Betaproteobacteria; order Burkholderiales; family Comamonadaceae; genus Diaphorobacter; species Diaphorobacter sp. JS3051. Next base: position 2,974,334 of record NZ_CP065406.1, on the reverse strand, counting down.
CCATGAAGCGGCGCACCACCAGGTCGTAGAGCTTTTGCTCGGCCTCGGACAGGCCGCTGGGGGCCTGCGTAGTGGGGATGATGGCAAAGTGGTCGCTCACCTTGCTGTTGTCGAAGATGCGCTTGGACGGGCGCACGTAGCCGTCGTCCAGCGCCTGCTGCGCGAACGGCGCCAGGTGGCGCATGCCGCTGCCGGCCAGCATGCCGAAGGTCTGCCTGGCCACGGGCAGGTAGTCCTCGGGCAGCGCGCGCGAGTCGGTACGCGGGTAGGTCAGCGCCTTGTGGCGCTCGTACAGGCTTTGCGCCAGGGCCAGCGTGGTCTTGGCGGAGAAGCCGAACTTGCCGTTGGCCTCGCGCTGCAGGCTGGTCAGGTCGAACAGCAGCGGCGATGCCTGGGTGGTGGGCTTGCTTTCCTCGGTGACGGTGGCGGCCTTGCCGCGCACGGCGTCGGCGATGTCCTTGGCCTGGTGGTACGACCAGACGCGGTCGGCGCGGGCCTCGGGGTCGTCGCTCTTCTTCCACTTCGGGTCGAACCACTTGCCCAGGTATTCGCCGGCCTCGGCATGAAAGCCCGCGTGGATTTCCCAGTAGTCGCGGCTGACGAACTTGCGGATTTTTTCCTCGCGCTCCACCACCAGCGACAGCGTGGGCGTCTGCACGCGGCCCACGGTGGTCAAAAAGAACCCGCCGTCGCGCGAGTTGAAGGCCGTCATGGCGCGCGTGCCGTTGATGCCCACCAGCCAGTCGGCCTCGGAGCGGCTGCGCGCGGCGCTGGCCAGGCCCTGCATCTGCTGGTCGCTGCGCAGGTTCTCGAAGCCATCGCGGATGGCCTGGGGCGTCATGCTCTGCAGCCACAGGCGCTTCACGGGCTTGCCCAGCCCGCCCTTGGCGCCACCGGCGTACTGCTCGATCAGGCGGAAGATCAACTCCCCCTCGCGGCCCGCGTCACAGGCGTTGACCAGTTCGGTCACGTCCTTGCGCCTGGCCTGCTTGACCACCGCGTTCAGGCGGCTCTTGGTCTTGTCCACGGGCTTCAGGTCGAAATACGGCGGGATCACCGGCAGGTGGGCAAAGCTCCACTTGCCGCGCTTGACGTCGAATTCCTCGGGCGCCTGGATCTCCACCAGGTGGCCCACGGCGCTGGTGACCACGTAGCGCTCATTCTCGAAATGGTCCTCGTGCTTCTCGAACTTGCCGGCAACCGGCGTGAGGGCGCGCACGATGTCCTGCGCCACCGAGGGCTTTTCTGCAATTACCAGTGTTTTGGTCATTTTGTGGGTCTCTTACGCCATACCGCGCCCTGCTGGCGCTTCTACAATCCGCCTCACACGCGCGCACGCGCACGCATGTGTGCACACATTCAAAGTAACAGAGTTTCCCCATGCCCCGCACCGCTTCCACCGCCGCCCCCACGCCCGCCGCCGGTCGGCGCATCCAGACCCGGCGCTCGGGCGTACATGGCAAGGGTGTGTTCGCCGTGCAGGACATTGCCGAGGGCGAGGTCCTCGTCGAGTACACGGGCGAGGTCATCAGCTGGCAGGAAGCCCAGGACCGCCACCCGCACGACCCCGCGCAGCCCAACCACACCTTCTACTTCCACGTGGATGAAGACCGCGTGATCGACGCAAAGTTCGGCGGCAATTCCTCGCGCTGGATCAACCACAGCTGCGACCCCAACTGCTTTGCCGACGAGCAGGGCGGCCGCATCTTCATCACCGCGCTGCGCAACATCCGCGCCGGCGAGGAGCTGAACTACGACTACGGCCTGATCATCGAAGAGCGCTACACGCCCAAGCTGAAGGCCGAATACCCCTGCTGGTGCGGCAGCAAGAATTGCCGCGGCACGCTGCTGGCGCCCAAGCGCGGCTGGGCGCCGCCGGGCCTGGCGCCCCAACCTCCCACCGAAAAAGCCGGGAAGGCCCCAAAGACCCGCAAGGCCGAGGAAGCCAAAGGCAGCGGCAAAGCCGGCAAGCCCGCCAAATCCGCGAAACCCCGCCAGGGCCGCAGGAGCGCCCAGCGGTGAGCCCCGCCGCCACCCCCGTGCGCTGGCCGGCCGAGGCCCTGTGGGAGGCGATTGCTCCGCTGCTGCCCGGCTTCACCGTGGAGGTCCTGCCCAGCATCGACTCCACCAACAGCGAGCTCATGCGCCGCGCGCGCGACGGCCGGCTGGAGCCCACGCTGCTGGTGACGGAGGAGCAGACCGCCGGTCGCGGCCGCCTGGGGCGCGACTGGCACAGCGCCGCCACCTACCGCGACACCGGCGTGGTGCCCGCGCTCACGTTTTCGCTGGGCCTGCCGCTGGCGCCGCACGACTGGTCGGGCCTGTCGCTGGCCGTGGGCGTGAGCGTGGCGCAGGCGCTGCAGCCCGTCCTGCCCCCCGAAGGCAGCGGGCACCCGCGCGTCCTGCTCAAGTGGCCCAACGACCTGTGGCTCCAGGATGGGCGCAAGCTCGGCGGCATCCTGGTGGAGACGGCCACGCTGACCGCGCCCGGCGCGGCCGTGCCGCCGCTGGTGGCGGGCCAGAGCCGCTACGTGGTGGTGGGCATCGGGCTGAACGTGTTGCCCGTGCTGGCCGACGGGCTGCGCACGCCCCCCGCGTGCCTGCGCGAGGTGGACACCACGCTCACCGCGGCCAGCGCGCTGCAGCGCATCGCGCCGCCGCTGGTGCATGCGCTGCTGGGTTTTGCCGAGCATGGCTTCGCCCCCTTCCAGGCGCGCTTTGCGCAGCGCGACCTGCTGGCCGGGCGCGCCGTCACGCTGAGCGACGGCACGCAGGGCACGGCCCACGGCGTGACCGAGGACGGCACGCTGCTGGTGCACACCGCGCGCGGCATGCAGCCCGTCACCAGCGCCGAGATCAGCGTGCGCCCGCAATGACCGCCACGCCGCGTTCCCCGCGCTTTTTGCGCGCCCCCGCACCTTGAAGGACTGAGCCATGCTGCGCCTTGCCGTCGTGCTTCTGCTGCTGGCCAACGCCGGCTACTACGCCTGGTCGCAAGGGCTGCTGCGCGGCTGGGGCCTGGCGCCGGTGGATGAGTCCGAGCCGCAGCGCATGGAGCAGCAGATCGCCCCGCAGAACCTGCGCCTGCTGCCCCAGGGCAGCAAGGGGGCCGCGTCGTCCGCGGCACCGGCGGGCCCGGCGTCGTCCCCCGCAACCGTCGCCGCGCCCGCGGAGCCCCCGGCCTGCCTGCAGGCGGGCGTGTTCGACGCGCGCCAGGCCGACGCGCTGCGGCGGGCGGCTGCCGTCTTGCCCGAGGGCAGCTGGACCCTGGAGCCCACGCCGATCACGGGCCGCTGGATGGTGTACATGGGGCGCTTTCCCGACGAAGAAGCGGTGGCCAAGAAGCGCGCCGAGCTGCGCGCGCTCAAGATCCCCTACGACCGGCCCGGCGCGGCACTGGAGCCGGGGCTGTCGCTGGGGCGCTTTTCCACCGAGGAGGCCGCGCAGCGCGGCATGGCCCTGCTGGCCAACCAGGGCGTGCGCACCGCGCGCGTGGTGCAGGAGCGCGCCGACGCGCCCGGCTTCATGCTGCGCCTGCCGGCCGTGAACGACACGCTGCGCACACGCCTGGACACCACGCTGCAGCCGGCGCTGGCCGGCAAGACGCTGCGCCCCTGCGCCTGATCCCTGGCACGCCGCCGGCGCGGTTTGCCGACCGCGGTGGCCTGCGCGGCATGGCGCGCGGCAGCCTTGATGGATGGCGGCCTTCGCACCGGCAGCGCCGCTGCCGGCCCGCCGTCAGCCGTCAGCCCGCGTCCAGGCTGATCTGCGCGAAGCGGCTCACGCGCCGCATCTTGTCCACTTCCTTCTGGATCTGGGCCCCGAATTCCGCGGGCAGCGAACCCGAGGGGAACAGCCCGTGGTCGGCCAGCGCCTTGCGCACGGCGGGCTCCTCCAGCGCCTGTGCGACGGCGTCACGGCGCGCGCGGACCACGACGGCGGGCGTGCCGGCGGGTGCCACCAGACCGAACCACGACGGATCGTTGTTGGTGAACAGGCTCAGCTCGGCATAGGTGGGCACCTTGGGCAGCACGGCCAGGCGCTGGTTCCACGACACGGCCAGCGCGCGCAGCTTGCCCGCCTGGATGTGCGGTAGCGACGACGCCACCTGGTCGCAGTACACCTGCACCTTGCCCTCCAGCAGGTCGGGCACGGCGGGCGCCGCGCCACGGAAGGGCACGTGCTTCATGGACGTGCCGGTGGTGCTTTGCAGCAACTCGGCCCACATGTGGCCGATGGTGCCCGCACCGGGCGTGGCATAGGTGATCTTGCCCGGCTGGCTCTTGAGCAGCTTGATGAACTGCTCGAAGTTTTGCGCCGGCACGCTGGGGTGCACCACCAGCACGCCCGGAGCCTTGACGATCTCGGTCACCGCCGCGAAGTCCTTGATCGCGTCGTAGGGCAGCTTCTTGTACACGGCGGGGTTCACGCCGTGCGTGGAGAGCGTGGCCACGCCCAGCGTCATCCCGTCGGCCGCAGCCTTGGCCACCGCCTGCATGCCGGTGGCGCCGCCCGCGCCGGGCAGGTTGTCCACCTTCACGGGCATGCCGAGGATGCGCGACAGCGGCGCGGCCAGCACACGCGCGGTGATGTCGGTGGCGCCGCCCTGCGGGAAGGGGACCACCAGCCGCAGGGTGCTGCTGGAGGCCTGGGCACTCGCCAGGCCGGGGATGGCGCCAGCGGCCGCCAGTGTCAGGATGTCTCTACGCTGCATGCAATGCTCCCTCAAGGTTGGTCTTTGGTAACAAACCATTCTGGTAACCCCGCGGGCCGCTGACCAATGAGCATTGCGACACATCTCATTTCAATGCGGAATGCACTGCCGGCGCACACCGCGGCAGCGCCCGGTGGCCGTAGGGAAGAAATCCCGCATTCACCCTTGCCTGGTAAGCGCCAGCAGCTATGTTTTTTATCGCCACGCCTGCACAAGCGCGTGGAATGACAAAGGCCCGTCCATGGGAACGGGCCTTGCGTTGGGAACCTCGGTACAGACGACTGCGGCCCCTTCGCTGCCGAGGCCGCCGCCTGAATGCCGCCGCCAGCGGTCAGCCGCGCGGGTCGGTCGCCAGCAGAGACTCCACCAGCGCGCGCAGGTCGGCGCGCAGCCGGTCGAACCCTGCCGGCAGGATGTCCAGCGTCCGCTCGTCCATGTAGAGCTTGCGGTTGATCTCCACCTGGATGCTGTGGCGGTGCTGCGCCGGGTTGCCGTAGCGGCGCACCAGTTCCACACCCTTGTAGGGATGGTTGTAGTCCACGCTGTAGCCGCGCTTGCGCAGGAATGCGCAGATCTGCTGCGACAGCGCCGGGCTGGCGGTGGCCCCGTCGCGGTCGCCCACGACGAAGTCGGCATGGTGCAGGCCCGGGTAGAGCGTGGCATGGCTGGCGGCCACGGCGGGCATGGAGTGGCAGTTGAGGTGGATGCTGTAGCCATGGCGCGCGTGGGCGGCGTCGATCTCGGCCGCCACCGCCGCGTGGTAGGGCCGCCAGCAGCGATCGATGCGCGCACGCACCTCCTCCACGCCCAGCGGGCGGTCGTAGATGGGCTCGCCCTCGTCGGTGAACTTCCAGATCAGCCCCTTGCCCAGGCGCACCTTCTGCAGCACCACGGGGTCGGTGGTGACCGGGTCGGGCCAGGGCGCGTCCAGCAGGGTGGCGTCCAGTTCGGTAGTGTCGCGGTTGGCGTCCAGGTAGATGCGCGGGAAATGCGCCTCCACCCAGCCCACGCCCAGCCCGGGCGCGAAGGCGTAGAGCTTTTCGACGTGGGTGTCCTCCGCACGGCGCAGCACGGGCAGGTCCAGCGCAGCGCGGAAGTCGGCGGGGTAGACGGTGCCGCTGTGCGGCGAATCCAGCACCAGGGGCGTGCGCCCCGCGATGCGGGAGACCATGCGTGCGGGTGACGCAGCGGGCGGCGCCGCAGGGGCGCCGGCTGCGCCGGGCTCGGCCTGCAGGTACTGGCTGTGGATCAGTTTCAGCACTGCTTGCATAGGCACACTCCGTGGAAATCAGTCCAGTTTGATCTTGGCATAGGCTGCCACCTGTTTCATCTTGTCAATTTCACGCGCGATCTGCGCGGAGAACTCGGCGGGCGTGGTGCCCGACGCATACAGCCCCTGGGCCGCCAGGCGATCGCGCACCGCCGGCTCCTTGAGGGCCTGGGCCACGGCCTGTTGCACGCGCTGCACCTGGGCCGCGGGGGTGGATTTGGGCGCCACCAGGCCGAACCACGACGCATCGTTGGCCTGCTTGTACCCCAGCTCGGCATAGGTGGGCACGTCGGGCAGCACGGCCAGGCGTTCGTGCCAGGACACGGCCAAGGCCTTGAGCTTGCCGGCCTTCACGTGCGGCAGCGACGAGGCCACCTGGTCGAAGTACACCGGCACCTGGCCGCCCAGCACGTCGTTGGTGGCCGGACCCGCACCGCGGTAGGGGATGTGCACCATGCTGGTGCCCGTGGCGCTCTTGAACAGCTCACCCCACATGTGGCCGATGGTGCCGTTGCCCGGCGTGGCGTATTCCACCTTGCCGGGATGGGCCTTCAGGTGCTTCACGAGGTCGGCGAAGTCCTTGACGGGCAGCACCTTGGGGTTGACCACGATGATGCCGGGCGCCTTGACGATCTCGGTCACGCCGACGAAGTCCTTGATGGGGTCGTAGGGCAGCTTGCCCAGCACGGCCGGGTTCACGCCGTGGGTGGACAGCGTGGCCACGCCGAAGGTCAGCCCGTCGGTGGCGCGCGCCACCTCGGCCATGCCGATGGAGCCGCCCGCACCGGCCTTGTTCTCGATCACCACCGGCTGGCCCAGCAGGCGCTGCAGGGGTTCCTGCAGCGAGCGCCCGGCAATGTCGGTGGCGCCGCCCGGCGGGAAGGGCACGACGATGCGCAGGGGACGGCTGTTGTCCTGGGCGAAGGTCATTCCAGAAACTACAGAGGTAACCGCCAGCGCGGCAATCAGTTTGCGACGTTGCATGGACTCACTCCTTTGATGGTGCACGAAAGATAAACGAAGGGGTGCGGACGGAAAAGCAATAGCTGTGCCTGTTATCATTCCATTGTGGAATGTTTTGATCGGCAAACCCCATGATCCTGCGCCGCCTTCACCCGCCGCTGCACCTGCTGCGGGCGTTCTGTACCGTGGCCCGCTTCGGGGGCATCTCGCGCGCGGCCGAGGCACTGCACCTCACCCAGAGCGCGGTGAGCAAGCAGGTGCAGGAGCTGGAGCGCTGGGTGGGCGTTGCGCTGTTCGAGCGCAGCCGCAAGCGCCTGTCGCTCACGCCCGCCGGGGAGCGCTACGAAAAGGCCGTGAGCGCCCTGCTCGCCCGCTTGGAGGCGGCCACGCTGGAGCTGATCACCAGCGGCGACGAGGGCGGCGCGCTGCACCTGTCGGTGCTGCCCACGCTGGCCGCCAAGTGGCTGATTCCGCGCCTGCCGCAGCTGCGTGCGCAGCACCCGCAGATCACGCTGCACTTCGTGCCCTACGTGCACGGCTACGACTTTGCCGACCCCGAGCTGGATTGCTCCATCCTGTTCGGCGACGGACATTGGCCGGGCGCACGCGCGCACTACCTGACGGGCAACGACGTGGCCCTGATCGGCCCGCGCGCCGGGCTGGCCGGCGCGCCGCCCCTGCACAGCCCGCAGGACGTGGCACGCCACACGCTGCTGCGCCACGTGAGCGTGCCCGGCGCCTGGCAGCACTGGGCCGAGGCGCATGGCGTGAACGGCCTGGACCCGCTGGCCGGCCCGCAGTTCGACCAGTTCCAGACCATCATCCGCGCGGTGTCGGTGGGCATGGGCCTGGCCCTGGTGCCGCGCTGCCTGGTGCGGGACGAGATTGCCGCCGGCACCGTCACCGAGCCGCTGCCCGGCGGCGGCTACACGAGCGACCTGGGCTACTGGCTGTGCTACCCCGAGTCGCGTGCGCAGCTGGCCACGCTGGTGCGCTTTCGCGACTGGCTGCTGGCGCTGGCGGACCCCGCGGCGGGCACGGCCGCACCGGCTGCTTGAATCCACCTCAAAATGCCCTCCAGCGGTTGCCCATCAAGCGCGAGCAGCTATTTGATCGATAGCATCGGACAGCGGCAGCGCTATGGCCCCGATTCGCGTGCCGCGAAACGCACGCTGAAGCGCGCGCCGGGCATGGCCGCGCCGGGGCGCACGTCCTCCAGCTCCACCTCGGCGCCGTGCTGGCGCGCGATCTCGCGCACGATGGGCAGGCCCAGGCCGGAGCCGTCGGCGTCCGTCCCCAGCGCGCGGTAGAAGGGCTGGAAGACCAGTTCGCGCTCAGCCTCGGGCACGCCGGGGCCCGAGTCCTCCACCTGAAGCAGCAGCACATGGCTGAACGGGTCGGGCAGCACGCGCGCGGTGATCACGCCGGGCTGCTGCGCGCTGGATGGGGTGTAGTTGATGGCGTTGTCCACCAGGTTGCGCACCAGTTCCTTCAGCAGCGTGGGGTTGCCGTCCATCCACACGCCATTGGTGCCGGGCTCGACGCCGTCGTAGCCCAGGTCGATGTGCTTGTCCATGGCGCGCGGCACGCTGTCGCGCACCACCTCGATCACCAGCCGCGCCAGGTCCAGCGGCTGGCGCTGCACCACGGCGCTGCCGCCCTCGGCCCGCGCCAGCGCCAGCAACTGGTTGACGGTGTGCGTGGCGCGGATGGACGAACGCCCGATCTGCTTGAGCGACTGCTTGAGCTCCTCGGTGCTGGTGCCCTCGCGCTGCGCCAGGTCGGCCTGCATGCGCAGCCCGGCCAGGGGGGTCTTGAGCTGGTGCGCGGCGTCGGCCAGGAAGCGCTTTTGCGTGGCCATGGATTCCGACAGGCGCCGCAGCAGGTCGTTCACCGAATCCACCAGCGGCGCCACTTCCATCGGCACGGCCTTGTGGTCCAGCGGCGAGAGGTCGTCGGGCTTGCGCGCGCGGATGCGCTCCTCCAGCTGGTGCAGCGGCTTGATGCCGCGCGCCAGCGCCAGCCAGACCAGCAGCACCGCCAGCGGCAGGATGACGAACTGCGGCAGCATCACGCCCTTGATGATCTCGGTGGCCAGCACGCTGCGCTTGGCGCGTGTCTCGGCCACCTGCACCAGCGCGGCGGGCGCATCGGGCAGCGGCACGCGCACCCAGATGTAGGCCACGCGGATGTCGATGCCGCGCAGCTCGGCATCGCGCAGCCGCACCTCGCCGGAGAACGCCTGCTCCTCGGGCGGCGGGCGCGGCAGGTCGCGCTCGCCCGAGAGGTAGTCGCCCGTGGGCGAGAGCACCTGGTAATAGACGATGTCGGACTCGTCGGCACGCAGGATCTCGCTGGCGGGCTGGGGCAGGTTGAACAGCACCTTGCCGTCGTGCACCGTGACGAGCTGCGCCAACGCATGGGCGTTGTACTCCAGCGCGCGGTCGAAGGGCTTGTTGGCCAGGCCCTGGGCCACCAGCCAGGTCAGCGCCAGGCTCACCGGCCACAGCAGCAGCAGCGGCGTGAGCATCCAGTCCAGGATTTCGCCGAAGAGGGAGCGCTGCTCGCGCTGGAAGATTTTCAAGGTGGTGGGCGTTTTTGGCCGATAGCGCTTATGCATCAAGCGCAAGCAGCTATCAATAACAGAGCATCCACGGGTGCTGTCAGCCGGGGATCTTTTCCAGGCAGTAGCCCAGTCCGCGCACGGTGGCGATGCGGATCGGCCCGCGCTCGATCTTCTTGCGCAGGCGGTGGATGTAGACCTCGATGGCGTTGTTGCTCACCTCCTCGCCCCACTCGCACAGGCGCTCCACCAGCTGCTCCTTGCTCACCAGGCGGCCGGCGCGCTGCAGCAGCACCTCCAGCAGGCCCAGCTCGCGCGCGGACAGCTCCACCATCTTGCCGTCGATGGTGGCCACGCGGCCCGCCTGGTCGTACACCAGGGGCCCGTGGCGGATGGCGCTGCTGGTGCCGCCCATGCCGCGGCGCGTGAGCGCACGCACGCGCGCCTCCAGCTCCGACAGCGCGAACGGCTTGGCCATGTAGTCGTCGGCGCCCAGGTCCAGGCCCTTCACGCGCTCGTCCACGCTGTCGGCCGCCGTGAGGATCAGCACCGGCAGCGCCGAGCCGCGCCCGCGCAGGCGCTTGAGCACCTCCAGGCCGTGCATCTTGGGCAGGCCCAAGTCGAGGATCAGCAGGTCGAACTCGTTGTTGGTCAGGAGCGCGGTATCGACCTCGGTGCCGCTGGCCACATGGTCCACCACGGCGCCCGAGCCGCGCAGCGTGCGCAGCAGCCCGTCGGCAAGCACCTGGTCGTCTTCGGCGATGAGGATGCGCATGGGGTGTCTCTCCTGGTTGTCGTGCGCCGGCCTGCGCTCTGCCTGAATTTTAGGCCGCCGTGCCCTCGCCGCCGGCATAGGCCTCCAGACCCAGCGCAACCACCGTGGCCACGTCCTGCCCCACCTCGGCGCGGAACTCGCCCTCGGCCTGCGCCACCGCCGCGCGAAACGCCTGCAGCCACGCCAGTCCCGTGGGCGTGAAACGCACCAGGCGCGCACGCGCATCGCGCGGATCGGGCTCGCGCGTGACCAGACCCCAGGCCGCGCACTGCTCCACCAGCGCGGCCATGGACTGCTTGGCCATGCCCGCGCGCTCGGCCAGGTCGGTGAGGCGGTCCCCCTGCAGCGACAGATGCCGCGTGATGTGGATGTGCGCGGCGCTCACCTGGTCGCGCGCCGCGAGGTTGGACAGCGCCAGCGGCACCTGCACGTCGCGCGCCATGAGCTGCAGCACGCGCGCATCGAAGCGCCGCATGGCATGGCCCAGCAGGCGGCCCAGGTGGGTCTGGCGCCAGCGGTCGTCGAGGCTGGGGGGAGCGGTCATCCGCACATTGTCAGCCAAACTGACCAAAAATTGATTGGATAACGCATCAACCGCCCATAAACTACTGTTCAAGCATCCAGCCTGTCATTGGAAACAGTTTCCAGGCAGGCACACGATTTCACCGTGACCCCGACCCGAAGGAGCATTTCATGGACGCCACCGTCAAAGGCAACGCAACCGCCGTCAACAGCGAAAAGGCCAAGGCCCTGCAAGCCGCCCTCGCGCAGATCGAAAAGCAGTTCGGCAAGGGCACCATCATGCGCCTGGGCGAGGGCGAGGCCATTGAGGACATCCAGGTGGTCTCCACCGGCTCGCTGGGTCTGGACATCGCCCTGGGCGTGGGCGGCCTGCCGCGCGGCCGCGTGATCGAGATCTACGGGCCGGAAAGCTCGGGCAAGACCACGCTCACGCTGCAGGTCATCGCCGAGATGCAGAAGCAAGGCGGCCAGTGCGCTTTCGTGGATGCCGAGCATGCGCTGGATGTGCAGTACGCCAGCAAGCTCGGCGTTCAGCTCACCGACCTGCTCATCAGCCAGCCGGACACGGGCGAGCAGGCGCTGGAAATCGTGGACAGCCTGGTGCGCTCGGGTGCCGTGGACCTGATCGTGGTGGACTCGGTCGCCGCCCTCACGCCCAAGGCCGAAATCGAGGGCGAGATGGGCGACGCCCTGCCCGGCCTGCAGGCACGCCTGATGAGCCAGGCGCTGCGCAAGCTCACCGCCACCATCAAGAAGACCAACTGCATGGTCATCTTCATCAACCAGATCCGCATGAAGATCGGCGTGATGTTCGGCAGCCCCGAGACCACCACCGGCGGCAACGCGCTGAAGTTCTACGCCTCGGTGCGCCTGGACATCCGCCGTACCGGCACCATCAAGAAGGGCGACGAGGCGATCGGCAACGAGACCAAGGTGAAGGTGGTGAAGAACAAGGTCTCGCCCCCGTTCAAGACGGCCGAATTCGACATCCTGTTCGGCGAGGGCATCTCGCGCGAGGGCGAGATCATCGACATGGGCGTGAACGCGCGCATCCTGGAAAAGAGTGGCGCCTGGTATGCCTACAACGGCGAAAAGATCGGCCAGGGCCGCGACAACGCCCGCGAGTTCCTGCGCGAGAACCCCGGCCTGGCCGTGGAGATCGAGAACAAGGTGCGCGAAAGCCTGGGCATCGCACTGCTGCCCACGGGCCACGCGAGCCCGGCGGCCGACCTGCCCGAAGACAAGCCTGCGCGCGGCAAGAAGGCCGACAAGACGGGCGAGATCGAAGCGTAACCGCGCACCGGGGTTTTTGAACGAAATCTGCTTCCAGCGCTTGACCATCAAGCGCTGGAAGCTCTTTTTTCAATAGCATTCATGGGATTCACCGCCCTCTCCCTCAAGGGCCGTGCGCTGCGCCTGCTTGCCCAGCGCGAGCATTCGCGCAGCGAACTGCAGGCCAAGCTCGCGCGCCACGTGCAGGAGGGCGACGATCTGCCGGCGCTGCTGGACGAGCTGCAGGCGCGCGACTTCATCAATGCAGAGCGCGTGGCCGAGTCCGTGGTGCACCGCCGCGCGGAGCGCTTCGGCACCCAGCGCGTGCTGCAGGAGCTGCGGCGCAAGGGGCTGGACGAGGATTTGGTGCGCAGCACCGCCGCCCAGCTGGCGGGCACCGAACTGCAGCGCGCCCGGGCCGTGTGGCGCCAGCGCTTTGGCGACCAGCCCGCCGACACGCCGCAGGAGCGTGCGCGCCAGATGCGCTTTCTGGCCACGCGTGGCTTCGCCGCCGACGTGGTGCGCCGCGTGGTGCGGGGTGGTGATGAATGGGAATAGAACGGGGCTTGGCGCGCTTCTGTCCAGCGTCAAAGCTATTTCATCCATAGCAGCTGTCGACGCGCAGTCCGCCACCGGTCGCACCCCGCAACGCCGCGCCGTCGTGCAATGCCAGGCCGCGCAATACGCGCGATGGCTTCAGCGCCGCCACGGACATGCCAGAGGCTTGAGGCCCGCGGCGCGGCTGTGCGCAGCCGGCCCCCGTTGTGCGCGTTGGGCCGCTGCGCGACCGCTCAACCCAGCAGGCGCTCCGGGTTGGCGTCCAGCTTGGTGAGCGCATCGCGCGTGGCGCGCAGCGTGAGGCTCTCCTCCTCCTGCGCTACCAGCAGACCTGCCTGCAGGTAAGCCCCCAGCCGGCGCAGCTGGATGAGGTAGCTGCCGCCATCGCGCGTGGCAAACAGGTGCAGTTGCTTGCGCTGGCTGTGCCAGGCGTATTGCACCTGGGTGGACGCGCCGTTGTGGTCCAGCGTGAACCAGGTGCCCAGCGGCAGCTGCTGCGCCCAGGCCACCATGTCGTCCTGCACAGGCGCACCGTTGTCGGCGATGACGTGGATGGACGAGGCGTCGATGCCCAGCAGCATCTCGATGTTGTCCGCACTCAGCGGCATGTCGCCCAGCGCCTCTCGCCGATGTAGTCCTCCAGGTTCGCCAGGCGTTTGGCCATGGCATCGATGTGCGCCTGCGGGATCGAGGCCGTCTTGGAGAGGAAAGCGTCGGCCAGCGTGTCGGTGATTCCCTTGATCTGTGCGTCCTGCTCGGGCCCCGCCACGCCGATCAGCGCCAGCCCCTGGCGCAGGCTCTGCAGCAGCGCCGGCAGGTTCTGGATGACCAGCGCACGGTCGGCGCGGTTGGGCTTGGCGCCCGCCGCCCACACCAGGTCGGCCGCGGCGCGCTTGAAGGCCGCGGTACTGGCATGCTGGGCCCCGTCGCGCACGGCCGACATCGCCAGCACCTCGGCCCAGGTCTTGAACAGGAACTCGCGGATCTCCTCGCGCACCGGCATGTCCTTGAGCATCGCGCGCAGCTCGATGGTGTACTGGATCGCCAGCGTCTCGCGCTGCTCCACCTGCTGGGCCACGCTGACGATACGCGAGGTACCCTGCTTCTCGGTGAGGAATTTGGCGAGGAATTTCTCGAACTCGTCATGCACCAGCTGGAACACGCGCTGGCCGGTCTCGGGGTACTGCTCGATCACCTGCACGATGCGGCGGATCTCGGCCTCCAGCGCGCTGCCGTTGATGGAGCTGGCGTCAAAGCCCAGCACGCAGGCGCCCATGCGGTCGATGAGCTGGCGCGCGGGGTGCGTGAGGTTGCTGAAGAACTCGGGCTCGGCCAGCGCCACGCGCAGCACCGGCACCTGCAGGCGTGCAAACCACACGCGCACCGAGGGCGGGATGCGGTCTTCGCTCAGGATGCTCTGGAACATCAGCGCCACCACCTCGATGATGGCCTTCTCGCTGGCGGTACTGGCCTTCTTCTTGAACTCCACGGACCGCTCGCGCACGGCGCTCGCCACGCGGACCACGGCCTGTGGGCTGTAGTCCTCAACCAGCGTGGCCACGTCGCTGTAGTAGCTGTCGGCCGAGACGCGGTGCGCCGCCAGCGCATGGGCCAGCGCCGCGGACGCGGGGGGTGCCTTGACCATGTCGTAGCCCGTGGTGGGCTGCGTGAGCAAGCGCCGCAGCTGCACCATCACGCCCTGGGCGCGCTGGCGCGCGCGCACCAGCGGGCTGCCCATGCCGGCCATCGCCGGCTGCCCGCGCATGCCGGGGGGCGGAGGCATGAAGGCCGACGCCGCCTGGCGCGTGGGGGCAAATTCCGTGGGCCGCCCCAGCGCGGCGCGCGACTGCTGCAATGCCTGCGAGGCCAGCCCCACGGGACCGGACGCGGGCGGCGGCTCGGCGGGGCTGCCGGTGTTGGGGCCGGCGGCCGCGCGGCGCACGCGGGCGCGCAGGTCGTCCTGCGCCACGACGCCCTGTTCGTCGTACAGCTTCACAAGGGCCTGGTACTGCGCCAGCGCCAGCGCCGCCAGTTCGCGCTGCAGCGGGTCGATCACCATCTGCAAATGGTCGCGCTGCAGGCCCACCTCCAACCACTGCTCGACCAGATGCAGGCACAGGGTTTCGGGGCGCAGGATATCGGTGCCGGCCAGCTCACGGCCTTCCAGATGCTGTGTGCGCTGCCGCGCGGCATCGAAAGGAGCGGCCACATGCTCGGTGAGGGTCAGCGCCATCCGCGAGGCGATGATCTTGTTCTCCAGCACGTCGTCGCCCAGCAGTTCAAGCCCATCGAACGCCTTGGACGCGTTGAGGGTGCCGCGCCCCGTGACGGGCGGGGGCGCCAGGCTTTCCCGCCAAGCCCGGCCCAGATGTTCCACCCAGGTCTTGCGGTGGGCCTGATGGCCCATCCAGGCATCGCGCCGCAACTGCATGTCGCGCTGCGTGGCGGTCTGCCCCATCAACTCGGTCAGGAAATCATGGACTGTTTTGTCCAGCGCCGGCAAGCCGGCGCACAGCCCCTCCACGAAACGCTGGCGGGCCAGGTGGGCCAGCCGTCGGTGGGCAGTGGAAGTGGGCGAAAAATCCATAGGGCTCCGATATTAGCCCCAGCCGCTGTCGCGCCCCGGCCTTTGCATCGGCACGCGGACAAGGCGGCTGCGCACGCGCATCGTCAGACCACGGCGCCGGAGTTCGGGTCGGCCGGGTCGCCTTCCTTGCGGGTCGGCGCCTTGACCAGGTCTTCGCGCTTGACGCCCAGCCACATGGCGATGGCCGCGGCAACGAACACCGACGAGTAGATGCCGAACAGGATGCCGATGGTCAGCGCCAGTGCGAAGTAGTGCAGGCTGGGGCCCCCGAAGAAGAACATGGACAGCACCATGGCCTCGGTGGAGGCATGGGTGATGATGGTGCGGCTCATGGTGGAGGTGATGGCGTGGTCGATCACCTCATGCGTGTTGAGCTTGCGGAACTTGCGGAAGGCCTCGCGGATACGGTCGAAGATCACCACCGACTCGTTCACCGAATAGCCCAGCACGGCCAGCACGCCGGCCAGCACCGACAGCGAGAACTCCCATTGGAAGAACGCAAAGAAGCCCAGAATGATGACCACGTCGTGCAGGTTGGCGATCACCGCTGCCACGCCGAACTTCCACTCGAAGCGGAAGGCCAGGTAGATCACAATGCCCAGCACCACCATGCCCAGCGCCATCAGGCCGCTGTGCACCAGTTCTTCGCCCACCTGCGGGCCCACGAACTCGGTGCGCCGCAGCGTGACCTCGGGGTCCTGCGCCTTCAGCGCGCTCAGCACCTGCTCGCTTTGCTGGGCCGAGGTGACGCCCTTTTGCACGGGCAGGCGGATCATCACGTCGCGCGAGGTGCCGAAGTTCTGCACCACCACGTCGGCATAGCCCAGGCCCGCGACGGTGTCGCGCACCTTGCCGATGTCGGCCGTCTGCGTGTAGGCCACCTCCATGACGGTGCCACCCGTGAACTCCACCGACAGGTGCAGGCCCCGCGTGACCAGGAAGAACACCGCCAGCGCGAAAGTGATGAAAGACACCGCGTTGAACACCAACGCGTACTTCATGAACGGGATGTCTTTTTTGATGCGGAAAAACTCCATGGTTTTCCCCTTTCTTAGTTGCTGTTGCCGCGGGCAGCCACCGAGCGGTGCTCATCGCCCTCGGGCTTCCACACCTGGCCGATGGACACGCTCTTGAGCTTCTTCTTGCGGCCATACCAGAGGTTGACCAGGCCACGCGAGAAGAACACCGCCGAGAACATGCTGATCAGGATGCCGATGCAGTGCACCACGGCAAAGCCGCGCACCGGCCCCGTGCCGAAGGCCAGCAGCGCCAGGCCCGCAATCAGCGTGGTGACGTTGGAGTCCAGGATGGTGGCCCAGGCGCGCTCGTAGCCCGTGGCGATCGCCGCCTGCGGGGCCACGCCAGCGCGCAGTTCCTCGCGGATGCGCTCGTTGATCAGCACGTTGGAGTCGATGGCCACGCCCAGCGCCAGGGCCATGGCGGCGATGCCGGGCAGGGTCAGCGTGGCCTGCAGCATCGACAGGATGGCGATCAGCAGCAGCACGTTCACGCCCAGCGCGATCGTGGAGAACACGCCGAACAGCCTGTAGTACACGCACATGAAGGCCGCGATGGCCACCATGCCCCAGACCACCGACTGGATACCCCGTTCGATGTTGTCGGCACCCAGGCTCGGGCCGATGGTGTATTCCTCGATGATCTCCATGGGCGCGGCCAGCGAGCCGGCGCGCAGCAGCAGTGCGGTGTCGTTGGCCTCGGCCGTGGTCATGCGGCCGGAGATCTGCACGCGACCACCGCCAATCTCGCTGCGGATCACGGGCGCGGTCACCACCTCGCCCTTGCCCTTTTCGAACAGCACGATGGCCATGCGCTTGCCCACGTTCTCGCGCGTGATGTCCTTGAAGATGCGCGAGCCCTTGGCGTCCAGCGTGAGGTTCACGGTGGGCTCCTGGGTCTGGCCGTCGAATCCTGGCTGCGCGTCGGTGAGGTTCTCGCCGGTCAGCACGACCTGCTTCTTCACGATCACGGCCTGGCCGTTGCGGTCCAGGTATTTCTCGGTACCGAACGGCACGGGGCCCGTACCCATTTCGGCGGCGCGCGCCTCGGTGCCCTCGTCCACCATGCGCACTTCCAGCGTGGCGGTGCGGCCCAGGATGTCCTTGGCCTTGGCCGTGTCCTGCACGCCGGGCAGCTGCACCACGATGCGGTCCAGGCCCTGCTGCTGGATCACGGGCTCGGCCACGCCCAGTTCGTTGATACGGTTGTGCAGTGTGACCATGTTCTGCTTCAAGGCCTGCTCTTGCACCTTGCGCAGGGCCTCGGGCTTGATGGTGGCGCGCAGGCGCATGCCGTCGCCGTCGGCGCTGCTCACGACCGCCAGGTCCGGGAACTGGTCGGCGATCAGGTTGCGTGCCGCCGTGAGCGTGGCCTCGTCGCGCACGCGGATGTCCACGGCCTGCCCTTCGCGGCCGATGCCGCCGTGCCGGATGTTCTTCTCGCGCAGCGCGCTGCGCAGGTCGCCTGCGTACGACTCGATCTTCTTCGTGATCGCCGCCTGCATGTCCACCTGCAGCATGAAGTGCACGCCGCCGCGCAGGTCCAGGCCGAGGTACATGGGCCGTGCATGCAGCGCGGTGAGCCAGTCGGGCGAGCGCGACACGAGGTTCAGCGCCACGATGTAGGAAGGATCGCTCGGGTCGGGGATCAGGGCCTTCTCGATCGCGTCCTTGGCCTTGAGCTGGTTGTCCGGCGTGTCAAAGCGCGCGCGCACCGAGTTGCCGTCGAACACGATGGAGTCCGAGGCCACGTTGGCGGCTTTCAGCGCGTCCTCGACGCGCTGCTGGACCGCGGCGTCGACCTTCAGCGTGGCCTTGGCCGACGACACCTGCACCGCGGGCGCCTCGCCAAAGAAGTTGGGCAGGGTATACAGGGCCCCAATGAGCAACACGATCACCAGGATCGCGTACTTCCAGACCGGATAACGGTTCATGATCGCGCTCTTCAATCCATGCGGGGCAGCGGCCGCGGGATGCGGCGCAGCACTGCCCTCATAACAAGGCCCGTGGGCCTACAGCTGGGACGGTTTACTTGACCGTGCCCTTGGGCAGCACCTGGGCCACGGCGCTGCGCTGCACCTGCACCTGCACGCCAGGCGCAATCTCCAGTTGCAGGTAGCCTTCGCTCAGGCCCACCACCTTGCCCAGCAAGCCGCCGGCCGTGGCCACTTCGTCGCCCTTGGCCAGCGCGTCGATCATGGCGCGGTGCTCCTTCTGGCGCTTCATCTGGGGACGGATCATGATGAAGTACAGCACCACGAACATCAGCACCAGCGGCAGCATGCTGGTGAGCGATCCCATCAGGCCGGCCTCGGCGGCTGCGGCGGGGGCGGTCTGTGCAAAGGCAGAAGAAATCAACACGGGAAGAACTCCAATGGTAGTAATAGGTGCAAAGGGGCTCCGCCGGGAGGCGCCAGGGCCTGCGGGCGGTGAGCCGGCCATTGTATGCGGGGGGCTGCCGGCCAGGGCTGCGCGCGCCGGCGGCCGGCGGGCTGGGGGCGCCCTCTAGGATTCAGCATAAAAACACCTTGCAACGCCCGCCTAGTGAGCGCCAGCAGCTATCACATATATAGCATAAAGCCCCGAACCAGGGGCGGTTAATGCATCGGATGCGACGCGCCCATCGTCGGCCTGGGCCTACGCCGGCGCCTGGCAGGGCTTCGTAGCATGCCTGTGTGCCGCCCGCGGCGGCCGGCGCCGCGCCGCGGCCCCTTCCCTCCCACCCCCCGTGTCAAGAAAGGAAACGCTTTCCATGGATTTCGCATCGGTATCCGCCTGGCTGGAGACAGAGTGGTTCTGGGGCATGTCCGCTGCCGAAGTATTGGCGGCGGCGGCCACGGCCATGGGCATCTACCTGGCGCTCACGCTGCTGCTGCGCTGGGCCGTCGCGCATGCCGACCGCAAATCCGGCGGCGGCGATGCCGGCGCGGCAAGCCTGCTGGCGCAGGTGCTCGCCGGAACCAGCCGTCTGCTCATCCTGCTGGCAGCGCTGCTGGTGGGCACCGGCATGCTGGACCTGCCTGGGCGTTGGCATGACCGTGTGAGCCAGCTCTGGTTCCTGGCCGTGGCGGTGCAGCTGGGGCTGTGGGGCACGCGCGCCATCAGTCTGGGGGTCGAGCGCTACCGGCGCCACCATGGCGCCGCGGGCACGGGGCAGATCAGCGCCTCGGCCACGCTCATGTCCTGGGGGCTGCGCACGCTGGTGTGGGCCACGGTGCTGCTGGCCATCCTCTCGAACCTGGGGGTGAACATCACCGCCTTCGTGGCCAGCCTGGGCGTGGGCGGCATTGCGGTGGCGCTGGCAGTGCAAAGCGTGCTGGGCGATCTGTTCGCCTCCATGGCGATCGCGGTGGACAAGCCCTTCGAGGTGGGCGACTTCATCGTCGTGGGTCCCATCGCAGGCACCGTGCAGCAGGTGGGCGTGAAGACCACGCGCATCCGCGCCCTGAGCGGGGAACAGGTGGTGATGAGCAACACCGAGCTGCTCAAGCAGACCATCAACAACTATCGCCACATGCGCGAGCGCCGCATCGTGTTTGGCTTTGGCGTGGCGCAGGACACCTCGCCCGCGCAGGCGCAGGCCCTGGCACAAGCGGTGCGCGACATCATCGAGGCCGAACCGCAACTGCGCTTCGACCGCGCGCATTTCAAGGGATTTGGCGCCAGCTCGCTCGATTACGAAGTGGTCTACATCGTCAAAGACCCGGACTACAACCTCTACATGGACCTGCAGCAGCGCATCAACCTGGCGTTGCTGGGCCGGCTGCAGGCGCTGGGCATGCGGCTGGCGGTGCCGGTCAGCCGCGTGCAGCTGGCCGACCCGCCGGCCGGGCAAGAAGGCCCGTCCAGTGCGGCCGGCATGCCCATTCCTCAGAACGCGTGAACGACCGCGTTGCCCTCGGGCAGGGGCAGGCGGCGACGGGCGGGCTCAGAAGGAATGGGCGGGCATGACAGACCCGCCCACCGCCTCAGGCCACTTGGCGGGGCGCACCCGCGTGTGGGGCGCGCCAGCGGTCCATGAGCGCGAACCACTTCTTGCGCGCGGCCTGCAGGTGGCGCTCCTTCACATGGCCGTAGCCGCGGATGTCCTCAGGGATACGCGCGATCTCCACCGCCAGCGCCAGGCGCTCGGCCGTCAGGCCCTTCAGCAGTTCCTCGATGCAGGCGCGGTATTCGCGGATCAGCGCGCGCTCGGTCTTGCGTTCCTCGGTCCTGCCGAAGACATCGAGCGCCGTGCCGCGCAGTCCCTTCATGCGAGCCAGCACGCCGAAGGCCTTGCGCATCCAGGGCCCGTAGCTTTGCTTGACCAACTCACCCTTGTCGTTGTGCTTGGCCAGCAGTGGGGGCGCCAGGTGGTGCACCAGCTTGTAGTCGCCTTCGTACATCGCGGCGATCTTGTCGGTGAACGCCTTGTCGGTGTGCAGCCGCGCCACTTCGTACTCATCCTTGTAGGCCATCAGCTTGAACAGGTAGCGCGCCACCGCCTCAGTGAGGCGCGTGCCCTGGCCCAGTGAATCCTCGGCCGCGCGCACCTTGTCCACGAAGGCCTGGTACTCGGCCGCATAGGCGGCGTTCTGGTAGCCCGTGAGGAAGTCCACACGCTTGGCGACCATCTCGGCCAAGCCGGGCTTCTTCACGAACTGGATCACCTGCGCGGCCTGGAACAGCGCCTGCACCTCGGCCAGGTTGTGCGCGCAGCGGCGTCCCCACTCGAAGGCGGCCTTGTTGTTCTCCACCTGCACGCCATTGAGCTCCATGGCGCGCATGAGCGCGGCGTGGGACAGCGGCACGCGGCCCTTTTGCCACGCATAGCCCAGCATCAGCGGGTTGGTGTAAATGCTGTCACCCAGCAACTGGCTGGCCACCTGCTCGGCGTCGAACACACCCAGCAGCTCGGCGCCCACCGCCTGGGCGATGGCGGCCTCGCAGCCGTCAGCCGGGAACTGCCAATTGGGGTTGTGCACAAAGGCCGCGGCCGGTGTGCCGTGGCTGTTGAGGGCGACAAAGGTGCGCCCCGGCTGCATGGCGGCCAACGTGGCCTTGTTCGCGGCAACGATGGGGTCGCAGCCGATCACCAGGTCCGCCTTGGCCGTGTCCACCTTGGTGGTGTGGATGGCCTCGGGGCGGTTGGCGATCTGCACATGGCTCCAGGTGGAGCCACCCTTTTGCGCCAGGCCCGCCGCGTCCTGCGTGATGACGCCCTTGCCCTCCAGGTGCGCGGCCATGCCCAGCAGGGACCCGATGGTGATCACGCCCGTGCCGCCCACGCCAGCCACGACGATGCCCCACGCGGCTTCGGCCGCCGGCAGCACCGGCTCGGGGATGGGCGCCATCGTGGACAGGTCGCCCTTCTTCTCCTTCTTGGGCTTCTTGAGCTGGCCGCCCTCGACGGTGACGAAGCTCGGGCAGAAGCCCTTCACGCAGGAATAGTCCTTGTTGCAGGTGCTCTGGTTGATGCGGCGCTTGCGGCCGAACTCGGTCTCCACCGGCTCCACCGACAGGCAGTTGGACTGCACCGAGCAATCGCCGCAGCCCTCGCACACCAGCTCGTTGATGACCACGGTCTTGGCGGGTGTGGCCAGCAGGCCGCGCTTCCTGCGGCGGCGCTTCTCGGTCGCGCAGGTCTGGTCATAGATGATGGCCGTGCAGCCTGCGATCTCGCGGAACTCACGCTGGATGCGGTCCAGCTCGTCGCGGTGGAAGACCTCAATGCCCGGCGGCAGGTCGTTGAGCAGCTCGGGGTGGCCGGTGCGCGCGGCGTTGGCCGGGTGCGTGCGGCCGTGGTACTTCTCGGGCTCGTCCGTCACCACCACCAGCCGGACCACGCCCTCGGCGCGCAGGCTGTGGGCGATCTGCGCCACCGAGTGCCCTTCGGGGCGCTCGCCCACCTGCTGGCCGCCGGTCATGGCCACGGCGTCGTTGTAGAGGATCTTGTAGGTGATGTTGGCGCCCGAGGCGATGCTCTGGCGGATCGCCAGAAGGCCGCTATGGAAGTAGGTGCCGTCGCCCAGGTTGGCGAACACGTGCTTGTCCTTGGTGAACGGCGCCTGGCCCACCCAGGTCACGCCCTCGCCGCCCATCTGCGTGAAGGTGCTCGTGGCGCGGTCGGGCATCCAGTTGGCCATGTAGTGGCAACCAATGCCGGCCACGGCGCGCGAGCCCTCGGGCACGCGGGTGCTGGTGTTGTGCGGGCAGCCGCTGCAGAACCACGGCATGCGCTCGCCGGTGTCGGTCTTCACCTCCAGCAGGCCGCACTCGCGCGCCTCCACCACGGAGATGCGCGCGTCCATGCGCGCCACGATGTCCTCGGGCACGCCCAGCTTCTTCAGGCGTTTGGCGATCGCCTTGGCGATGATGGCCGGCGTCAGGTCGGCCTTGGGCCGCAGCAGCCAGTTCTGGCTGGGATTGGGCATGCTCCATTCGCCGCCGGAGTTGTCACCCTCGATCTCGTCGAACTTGCCCAGCACGTTGGGACGCACGTCGGCGCGCCAGTTGTAGAGCTCTTCCTTGATCTGGTATTCGATGACCTGGCGTTTTTCCTCCACCACCAGGATCTCCTGCAGGCCCTGCGCGAAGTCGCGCGTGATGGTGGCTTCGAGCGGCCACACCACGTTGACCTTGTGCACGCGGATGCCCAGCTGACGGCAGGTGTCGTCGTCCAGGCCCAGGTCCACCAGTGCCTGGCGCGTGTCGTTGTACGCCTTGCCGCTGGCGATGATGCCGAAGCGGTCCTGCGGGCCCTGGATCACGTTGTAGTTGAGCTTGTTGGCGCGGATGTACGCCAGTGCCGCGTACCACTTGTAGTCCATGAGGCGCGCCTCCTGCTCCAGCGGCGCATCGGGCCAGCGGATGTGCAAGCCGCCGGGCGGCATGGTGAAGTCCTCGGGCATGACGATCTTCACGCGGTCGGGGTCCACAGAGATGCTGCTGGACGACTCCACCACCTCCTGGATGGTCTTGAGTCCGGACCACAGGCCCGAGAAGCGGCTCAGGGCAAAGGCGTGCAGCCCCATGTCCAGAATGTCCTGCACGCTGCTGGGGAAGAACACCGGCAGGCCGCAGGCCTTGAAGATGTGGTCGCTCTGGTGTGCCGCCGTGCTGCTCTTGCTGATGTGGTCGTCGCCCGCCACGGCGATCACGCCGCCATGCCGCGCCGTGCCGGCCATGTTGGCATGCTTGAACACGTCGGAGCAACGGTCCACGCCCGGGCCCTTGCCGTACCAGATGCCAAACACGCCGTCGTACTTCTTGGACTGGGGGTAGATGTCCAGTTGCTGCGTGCCCCAGACGGCGGTGGCGGCCAGCTCCTCGTTCACGCCGGGCTGGAAGACCACGTGGTGCTCCGCCAGGTGCTTGCGGGCGCCCCACAGGGCCTGGTCGTAACCGCCCAGGGGCGAGCCACGGTAGCCGCTCACGAAGCCCGCGGTATTCAGGCCCACGGCTGCATCGCGCTGGCGCTGCAGCATGGGCAGGCGCACGAGGGCCTGCACCCCACTCATGAAAGCGCGGCCGTGGCCCAGCGTGTATTTGTCCTCAAGGGTGACCGTCTCCAGCGCGCGGCGGACGTGTTCGGGCAGCGGGGCATTCATGTCTTGTCTCCGTGGGTTCTGTGATCCGCCGCCTCTGTTGGGCGCGGCGTGCGGGACGGTGCCGTGTGGGCGCCACCCGATCTGCGCAGTGTATGCGCGAGACACCGATATGTGTTTGCTTTATTTGCCGCGTTTACCCTGATGCGCGAAAGCTTCTTTCTTAAAACAATCCAAAAATGGAAACCTTGGACAAATACGACATCGCCATCCTGCGCGAGCTGCAGGCCGAGGCGCGCCTGACCAACGCCGAGCTGGCGCAACGCGTAGGCCTGTCCGCTGCACCGTGCTGGCGGCGCGTACGCGCCCTGGAGGAAGCGGGCTACATCCGCGGCTATCACGCGGAAATCGACCGCCACAAGATCGGCCTGGGCGTACTGGCGTTCGTGCGCCTGGACGCCGAGCGCAACACCGGCGACCTGACGCTGGCCATGGAGCAGGCCATCGCCCAGATCCCCGAAGTGGTCTCATGCCACTACATCAGCGGCACCGGCACCTTCGAGCTGCAGGTGGTGGCGCGCGACCTGGACAGCTTCTCGCAGTTCGCACGCACCGTGCTGCTGAACCTGCCCAACGTGAAGGACATGCACACCAGCTTCTCGCTGGGCGAGGTCAAGGCAGGCGGCGCGCTGCCGTTGGCGCACCTGGGCCCGGTGCGGCCCGTGGCGCGTGGCGCCGCAGCGTAGGGTCACTCCTAATTCAGTAGCTGGCACCGCTTTCCCTATAAGGGTTTGATCACATTTTCATTGCAACTGGTGCCCGGGCGCCACGATGCCAGCAACCCGCTGAAGCCGGCCGCGCATCGGGGCGGCTTCGTTCCAGCGAGGTCAGACTCCAGCGCGTTCAGGGAACATGACGCCAACGGCCATCGCGCCTGGCGGTCCTTCTCCTGGTGTCAGGCAGATGGCACACTCGCATTTTTTAGGCACCGCTGGCTGCATAAGCAGTCACACTTGAGCGACGAGCCTCTCGCCCTTTCACCTTCCCATGCAAGACCGCCTGAAATGGACGCAGTCCGCGCTGGTACGAATCCTTCGCCCCGCGGTCAGGCTGGCGTTGGCGATGGGACTGAAGCACGCCCAACTCGAAGAAATCCTGAGGGACCTGCTGCTGGAGGAGGCGCGCCACCTCTGGCGCAGCCAAGGCATTCCCGACCCCAACCTGAGCCAGATCTCGGTCACCACCGGTCTCAATCGCAAGGACGTGACCGCCAGAGTGCGCCAAGTACGCGATCCTTTGCCTGCCACCGAAGGGTCGTCGGCCGCCAAGGCTTTCACGGCCTGGTTGCAGCTGGCCGCCGAGGAGCCCAGCCGGCGCCGCCTTCCTATTGTGGACACCGGCCATGGCCCCTCCTTTGAACTGGTGGCGCGTCTCGCCACCCGCGGCGATGTGCACCACAGAACCCTGCTGGAGGAGCTTCAGCGCCTGAATCTGGTCAGGGGGCTGACGGGCGACGGCGAAGGCGAGGTGGAACTGGTGGGCGACGGCTTCATCCCGGCCACCAGCCTGCGGGACATGCTGGCCTTCACCGGGGACAATGTGCGGGACCATCTGCTGGCCGCCGTCAGCAATACCTTGGGGCAGCAGCCCCGGATGCTGGAACGCTCCGTCTATGCCTCGGGCTTGACCGTGTCGGAGTGCGAACGCATCCACCAGTTGGCACGGGAACATTGGGATTCCGTGCATTACCGCCTGGTACGGGAAATGGCCCAAGCCCATGCCTCTGCGGCAGGCATGGGAACGGCACGCATGCGCGTAGGGGTGTATGTCTACCATGAGGACGAGCCGCCGGACGTGAAGCCGACCACCCGTGCAGGCTCTGCAAGGCGCAGGAAAAAAACATGAGGACTGGGATATACGCGCTGATGACCACGCTGGGGCTGGTGCTCGCAGCCTGTGGAGGCGGCGACGGCGTGGGCTCGGGCGGCACCGGCATCGCCATGTCTTCCGTGGCCATTGGCAGCGTCGACAGTCTCGGCGAATCACCCAGCGGGTCGTACATGGTTGTGAACGGCGTGCGCTTCGATATCAGCCACGCCCAGGTGGAAGTGGAAGGCGTCTCGCAGGAAGACGCCGATGGTCAGCAAAGCCTGAAGAGCGGCCAGAGCAGCCTGAAACCTGGCATGACCGTGCAAGTGAACGGCACCCTCGATACCGGATTCAGCACGGGTACGGCCGCGCAGGTACTGTCGATACCGGAGCTACGGGGGGCGGTGGATGCCGTGGACGCGGCGCTGGGGCGCATCGAGGTAATGGGTGCGCGGGTATATGTCGATGACGAGACCGTGCTCGACGGGCTGTCCGGCTTGGCCGCCTTGCAAGTCGGCCAGATCGTGCAGGTACATGCGTTGCCCACCAGCAGTGGGCTGATGCGCGCGACCCGGCTGCAGCTGACCACCGCCACGCTCCCCTCGGTACAGCCCGTGCTGTGGGGCAGCGTGCAGGCCCTCGATACGGTGGCCCGCCGGTTCCAGTTGGGCACCATGCAGATCCAGTATGCACAGGCTGCCTTTTTGAACGGTCTGGAGGCGGGCATGCTGGACAACGGCATGCCGCTGTATGTGCATGCAGCCCAGGCACCGTCCGGCAACGTGCTCGTGGCCCGCGTGCTGCGGCCAGCGCACAGCCTCTCACGCCAGGCAGACGCGCCCGTCGTGCTGGAAGGTGTGGTGACGAACTTCGCCTCTGCACAATCCTTTGCGCTGCAAGGCACGGATATCGATGCCTCGGGCGCGCAAATAACCGGGGGGCGGCCTGATGACATCCGCAACGGCGCAACGCTGGAAGTGGCGGGCCGGATGTCTGCCAACGGCGTGCTGGTCGCGCAGCGGATACGCGTGCGGCAAAGGGCTGTAGTTGACCCTCCATCCGCGTTGCCTCCTCCCGCAAACACCAACGGCAACGGGAACGGGAATGCCGGAGGCAACGGCAACGGCAACGGCAACGGCAACGGCAATTCCAACAGAGGCTGAACACCGTTTCGCACCCGCCGAGATTGCGGCCCCGGCGCAGCAAGCGCGCCGCATTCCCGTCACAATGGCCACACATGCCGCCCCAGCCCCTCCATGACAGCGGACCGCTGAGTTCACAGCCCACGCCGCCAGGCCCCGACGCGGCCTCCGCCGCCGCCCACACCGCCGAGGCCGCCGCCACAGCCGAGTTGCAGCACAGCGCGGCGCAGCGTGCGCCGCAGTCGCCCTTCGCGCCGCTGTCGGTACCGGTGTTCCGCATGCTGTGGCTCACCTGGCTGGCGGCCAACACCTGCATGTGGATGAACGACGTGGCCACCGCCTGGCTGATGACCACGCTGACCGATTCGCCTGCCCTGGTGGCGCTGGTGCAGACGGCCTCGACGCTGCCCGTGTTCCTGCTGGGCCTGCCCAGCGGCGCGCTGGCCGACATCCTGGACCGGCGGCGCTACTTCATGGTCACGCAGTTTTGGGTGGCGGCCGTGGCGGTGGTGCTGTGCGTGGCCATCCTCTGGGGTGGGCTCAACCCCTACCTGCTGCTGGCGCTGACCTTCGCCAACGGCATCGGGCTGGCGATGCGCTGGCCGGTGTTTGCGGCCATCGTGCCGGAGCTGGTGAACCGCCAACAGTTGCCCGCGGCGCTGGCGCTCAATGGCGTGGCCATGAACGCCTCGCGCATCATTGGCCCGCTGGTGGCCGGCGCCATCATCGCCAGCGCGGGCAGCGCCTGGGTGTTCGTGCTGAATGCCGTGCTGTCGCTGGTGGCGGGTTTCACCATCATGCGCTGGCGGCGCCAGCCCATGCCCAACCCGCTGGGGCGCGAGCGCCTGACCAGTGCCATGCGCGTGGGTCTGCAGTTCGTGCGCGAGTCGCCCCCGATGCGCGCCGTGCTGTGGCGCATCTCCATCTTCTTCCTGCATGCCACGGCGCTGCTGGCGCTGCTGCCGTTGGTGGCGCGCGACCTGCAGGGCGGCGGCGCAGGCACCTTCACGCTGCTGCTGGCCTCCATGGGCGCGGGCGCCGTGAGCGCGGCCATGTTCCTGCCGCGCCTGCGCCAGATGATGTCGCTGGACCAGCTGGTGGCGCGCGGCACGCTGCTGCAGGCGCTGGCCACGGCCGTGGTCGCCATTGCGCCCAACGTGTACGTGGCGGTGCCGGCCATGCTGGTGGGCGGGGCGGCGTGGATCACCACCGCCAATTCGCTCACGGTGGCCGCACAGCTGGCGCTGCCCAACTGGGTGCGCGCGCGCGGCATGTCCATCTACCAGATGTCCATCATGGGCGCCACGGCCGTGGGCGCGGCGCTGTGGGGGCAGGTCGCCGCACTCTCCAGCGTGCACATGAGCCTGGCATTGGCGGCACTCACCGGGGTGCTGGTGATGGCGCTGGTACAGCGCCTGGTGAGCAACCGCCATGGCGAGGAGGACCTGAGCGCCTCGCGCGCCTTCCAGGCACCGCGGGCCGACAGCCCGCCCGCCGCCGGCCTGCGGCTGGTGGTCAGCATCGAATACTTCATCAACCCCGCGCGCGCGGCAGAATTCCGCGCCGTGATGCAGGAAAGCCGCCGCGCGCGCCTGCGCCAGGGCGCCTTGAGCTGGGAGCTGCAGCACGACATCGCCGACCCGCGCCGCTACGTGGAGCGCGTGGTGGACGAATCCTGGACGGAGCACCTGCGGCGCTTTGACCGCGTCACCGCCTCCGACGTGGCGCTGCGCGACCGGCGCTTTGCCTTCCACGTGGGCGACGCGCCGCCCGTGGTGTCGCGCTACGTGGTCGAGGGCGAATGAATCACTACCATATTGATAGCTTTCAGCGCTTGCCTTACGGGCATTTCAGCATTAATTTGTATTGAAAGCGCCATAAATCAAGCGCGAACAGCTTCCAAATCAATAGCGCTACCGCGGCCACAACGCCCACAGGCGCAGGCCCTGCTTCAGGCGCCCGGCAATCTCGCCCGCCTCGGGGCCCCAGCCGGTGAAGTAATCCGCGCGCACCGCGCCCAGGATGGCGCTGCCCGTGTCCTGCGCCAGCACCAGGCGCGACAACTGCGCCGTGGGGCCGCTGGAGGCCAGCCACACCGGCGTGCCGTAGGGGATGCTCTGGCGGTCCACGGCGATCGAGCGCCCCGGCGTGAGCGGCACGCCCTGCGCGCCCTTAGGCCCGAAGGCGGCGTCCAGCGCGTCCAGCGGCTCCTCGCGGAAGAACACGTAGCGCGGGTTGGACCACAGCATCTCGTTCACGCGCTGCGGATTGGCCCGCACCCAGGCGGTGATGCCGGGCCAGGTGGCATCGCGCACCAGGCCCTGGTCCAGCAGCCACTTGCCCACGCTCTTGTACGGCTGGTCGTTGGTGCCCGCGAAGGCCAGGCGCACCAGGCGCACGCTGCCGTCCGCCTCCTGCACGCGCAGCCGGCCCGAGCCCTGGATGTGCAGCACCATGGCTTCCACCGGGTCGCGCACCCAGGCGATGGCGCGGCCGGCCAGCGCCGCCTGGGCCTGCGGCAGGGTGTCGATCTGCTGGCGCGTGTACCAGGGCTTGCGCGCCGCCAGATCGGCCGGGGGTGCATACAAAGGCACGCTGAAGCCGTTGCCCGGTTGGCGCGCGGCGTCCAGATAGGGCTCAAAGTAGCCCGTGAGCAGGCCGTCGGCCGCTCCGTCCAGCGACTCGACGCGGTAGGGCTGCAGGCGCTGCATCATCCAGCCGCGCTGCTCCTCGGGCGACGCGATGCTCAGGCGGCGCACATCGCCGCACAGCGGCGCGAACGCCGGCGCGGGGCGCTCGCAGCTGCGCAGCCAGGCGTTCCAGGCCTCGTGCAGCGCATCGCCCTCAAAGCCCGGCAGCTCGCCCCAGCCCACCGGCACCCAGCGGCTCTTGGACTGCGTGAGCGTGCCCGGCACAGGCACCGGTACAGTGGGCGCGGCGGGCGGCTGCACGGACGGCACGCTGGGCGTCACGGGCGCCGGAGGACGGGTGGAGCACGCGGCCAGCGTTCCTACAATCAGCGCCGATACCACCAGGCGCAGGAGACGAAGATTCATGGGGCTGATTTTGCTTGAAGCATTGCTTGCACTGGTGCTCCTCGTGGGCATTGTCTGGTGGACCATGTTCAGCGGCCGCAAGGGCGGCGAGCCGCCAGCGGCCCCCAGCGAGCCCCCCTCACGGGACGACGCCCCGCCCAACGGCTGAGGTCGTTCTCGGGTTGTGGCCTGGCATCTGCGCGGCCCATCGAACGCAGGCCGATCGGCCCCAGGCCGCGCACGCGCGTTGCGCCGCGTCCTACAGACGAGGCACCGCTGGATTGCTACGCTGCTCGCACTGGCCCAGCCGCCCGCTGGAGGGCTGCGAGCCGACCGAGCAACAACAAAGGAGTTCTCTCATGCGCAAACCTCTCCTCATCGGCAGTCTCGCGGTGGTCATGCTGGCCACGGGCTGTGCCAACATGACCGACACCCAGCGCCGCACCGCCACCGGCGCCGGCGTGGGTGCGCTGGGCGGCGCAGCCATCGGCGCCATGACGGGCGGTCATGCGGCGCAGGGCGCCGTGATCGGCGCGGGCGTGGGTGCCCTGGGCACCTACATCTGGTCCCAGCACATGGAGCGCCAAAAGCAGGACATGCAGGCCGCCACCCAGGGCACCGGTGTGACGGTGACGCAGACGCCGGACAACCAGCTCAAGCTGGACATCCCGAGCGATATCTCGTTCGCCACCAACCGTTCGGACATCCAGCCCAACTTCCGCCCCATTCTGGACCGCTTTGCCGAGGGCCTGCGCAACAATCCGAACACCGAGGTGCGCATCGTCGGCCACACCGACTCCACCGGCAGCGATGCGATCAACAACCCGCTGTCGCTGGACCGCGCCGAGAGCACGCGCAACTACCTCACGGCGCGTGGCGTGAACGGCAACCGCATCCACGTGGAAGGCCGTGGCTCGCGTGAACCTGTGGCCTCCAACGACACCTCCGACGGGCGCGCCCGCAACCGCCGCGTGGAGATCTATGTGGGTGAGCGCCAGGGCCGCGGCTGATCTGCGGCGGGCCGTCGGCGCGGCAATCCTGCCCGCCGACGATGTGAAGACGAAGACGACGCGCGCCCGCAAGGGCCCGCGTCTTTTTTTACGCCGGTGGCGCGGCGCGCAGCAGGTTGGCAAGCTCCACCGCCGACTTGACCTGCATCTTGTCGAACACGCGCGCGCGGTGCACCTCCACCGTGCGCACGCTGATGTCGAGCTGATCGGCGATGAGCTTGTTGGGCAGGCCTTCGACCACCAACCGCATCACATCGCGCTCGCGGTCGGTCAGGTCGGCCAGCCGGTCCTGCAGTTCGTGGCGCGCGCGGCAGGCCTCGATGTGCCGGGCCGACAGCTCCAGCGCTGCTTGTATGCGGTCCACGAGCTGATTGTCGGAAAACGGCTTCTCGCAGAAGTCGAACGCGCCGCGCTTGACCGTGGCCACGGCGGTGGGCACGTCGGCGTGGCCCGTGAGGAAGATCACCGGCATGCCCGCGGTGTCGCCGCGCTCCACCATCTTGTCGAACAGCGCCAGGCCGCTCATGCCGCCCGGCATGCGCACGTCCAGCAGCAGGCAGCAGGGCTGGCGCTGCATGAGGCCGCTGGCGGTGCGCTCGGCCAGCATGGTCTCGAACGCTTCGGCGCTGGCGAACGCCTCGCTGAGCACACGGCGCGAGCGCAGCAGCCAAGCCAGCGCCTCGCGCACCTCGGCGTCGTCGTCCACGATGTACACAGTGGCGTTGGAGGCGGGTTCCATCAGGGGTCGGCTTTCTGAAATGCGGGCAGGGTGAAAGTGAATACCGTACCACGCGGCTCACGCGCCGCATGGTCCAGAAAGCCTCCATGCTGCTCCACCACGGTGCGGCACAGGCTCAGCCCCAGGCCCATGCCTTCGACGCGCGTGGTGTAGAACGGCGTGAACAGGCGCTCGGCCACGTCCTCGGGAATGCCCATGCCCATGTCGGCCACCGAGAACTCCAGCCAGCTGTTGGACGCATTGGAGGCCGCGCGCCGCACCCGCAGATCGAGGATGCGCGGATGGATCTGCGGGTCGTCCATGGACTGCATGGCGTTGCGCGTGAGGTTCAACAGCACCTGCTCGACCATGGTGCGGTCGCACAGCGCGGGCGGCAGGCCGTCCTCGATCGACAGCACCACGCGCACGCCCAGCTTGCGCGCCTGCAGCCGGATGATGGGCAGCACCGCATCGAACAGGTCCTGCGCGGTGACCGGCTCGCGGGTCTGGTCGCGGCGCCGCACGAAGTCGTGCACGCTCTTGATCACGCGGCCCGCGCGCTCGGCCTGCGCTGCAATGCGCTGCACGCCCACGCGCACGTCCTGCAGGTCCTGGGGCGACGGCAACTCGGCGCCCGGCGCCGGCTCCAGCAGGTTGAGCGAGCCGTTGGCATAGCTGGAGATGGCCGCCAGCGGCTGGTTCAGTTCATGGCTCAGCAGCGATGCCATCTCCCCCACGGTGGCCAGGCGTGCCGTGGCCTGCAGGCGCTCCTGCGAGGTGCGCGACAGCTCCTCCACGCGCCGCTGCTCGCTCACGTCGAGAAACGAGCCCATCCACCCCGTGTGCAGGCCCTGTGCGTTGATCAACGGCGCTTCGTAGATCATGACGGGAAAGCGCGTTCCGTCCCTGCGCATGAAGGTGGATTCGTACCCTTCGCGCGGCGGGTCGAGCCGGCCCGACATGCGCACCACCTGCCGCTCCGCATATTCCTGCGCGTGCTCGGGCGGCCAGTAGGGCAGCGGCGACGTCTGGCCCACCAGCTCGGATGCGGGAAAGCCCACCATTTCGCAGAACGCCGGGTTCACATAGGTGATGCGGCCGTTGAGGTCGCGCGCACGCAGCCCCGTGACCAGCGAGTCCTCCATCGCCTTGCGAAAGGCCAGCGCGTCGCCCAGGTCGCGCTCGGCGCGCAGGCGGCGCCGGTTGTCGCGCACCAGCACCACCAGCACCGACACCAGCGCGATCGACATGGCCGTGACCAGGGCCGTGAGGACGTTGGGAAACACGCTGGGCGCGGCGTGCCAGCCGTCCATGCGCAGCACCAGGGTGTTGCCCGGCAGGTCGAACAGCTGCTGCGCCGTGAACATGCGCGAGCCGCGGCGCAGCGCGCCCACCAGCGCCAGCCGCGTGCCGTCGGCCTCGGTGAACGACACCTCCTGGGTGCGCTGCAGGCTGGGCGCCACCAAGTCCTGCAGCACGGTCTGCAGCGCGTAGGTAGCCACCAGGAAGCCGCGCACGCGTCCGTCCTGGATCAACGGCAGGCAGACCTCCATCATCTCGGCGCCCATGCCGTCGGGCAGGGGCTGGAAATAGCTGCTGGAGTACGACGGGCCGGTGATGCGCCGGGCGTTGGTACAGGCCAGCATGGTCTCCGAATGCGTGCCGCTGCGCGTGGTGGCGTCCCACGGCAGGGGGCGATAGGGCGACTCCGCATGTGCGCGCAGCAGCAGCTGCGTGTCGCGCCATTCGATGCGCACCAGCTCGCGGCGCGTGCTCAGCAGCTCGGCCGCGCGCGCCTCCCACGCGGCCAGATCGGGGTCGCCCGCCTGCAGCGCCTGCAGGTTCTGCAGGTTGTGCGCGAAGGCGTTGCGGATGTCGGCCACGGCGTCGGCAGTGTCGCGTTCCAGGCGGCTCTGCACCTGGCTGGCCTCGTAGCGGCCAGCCAGCCATACCTGGGTGACCAGCATGCCCGCCACCAGCGCCACCAGCAGCGTCCACAGGGACCAGCGCCGCCACGCACCCACCCAGCGGCGCCACCGGCGGGGTACCTTGTCCTGGGGCCCGTCTTCGGGCGCCGAAGGGGGCAGCAGCGACTGCGGGCCCTGCTGCGGGCCCGCAGCACCCCTGTCCCGTCCGCCCGCCGGTCCGCCGCGCTCCACGGTGCCGCCCATCAGAGCACGCAATGCTCAAGCGCCGGCAGCTGGCGGCGTACCTGGCGCAGATGCGCCGCATCCAGCGTACCCAGGACCACGCCCGCGCCCTCGGGCTGCTGGGCCAGCACGCTGCCCCAGGGGTCCACCAGCATGCTGTGGCCCCAGGTGCGCCGGCCGTTCTCGTGCGTTCCGCCCTGCGCCGGCGCCAGCACATAGGCCAGGTTCTCCACGGCGCGCGCACGCAGCAGCACCTCCCAGTGGGCCCGGCCGGTGGTGTAGGTGAAGGCGCTGGGCACCAGCAGCAGGTCGGCACCCGCGCGCGCGTGCTGGCGGTACAGCTCGGGGAAGCGCAGGTCGTAGCACACCGACAACCCCACGCGCCACACGTTGCCATCCCGCGCCGGCAGGGCAAAGCGCACGCTCTCGCGCCCGGCCTGGATCACGCGCGCCTCATCGAAGCATTCAGTGCCGTTGTCGAAGCGGAACAGGTGGATCTTGTCGTAACGCGCCACGCAGTCCCCCGCGGGCGAGAACACCAGCGTGGTGTTGTGCACGCGCTCTTCGTGGTCGCACACCAGCGGCAGCGTGCCGCCCACCACCCACAGACCCAGCTCGCGCGCCGCTTGCGCCAGAAACCGCTGGACCACGCCGTCGCCCATGGTTTCGCGCAGCGCCAGCTTGTCCGCATCGGCCAGGCCCATGGCGCAGAAATACTCGGGCAGCACCGCCAGCTCCGCGCCCGCCTGCGCCGCCTGCTCCAGCAGATGGCGCGCCTGCGCCAGGTTGCCCTGCAGCGCGACGCCCGAGACCATTTGCAAGGCTGCGACTTTCATGGTTTGTCTCCTGATGCCGGTGGAACGGTAGGGCTCGCTGCGCCTTCCGGCGCAGCGCTCTTGCGGCGCTGGATGCGCTCCACACGAGGTTCTGACCAGGTGCCGTCGATGCGGAATTCCTGCGTGGCTGCCTGGATCAGCGGGCCGCGCAGGAAAACCTGCGCGAGGAAACTGCCCAGGCCGATAACGGGGTTGATCGCCGTGGCCACGAGGGAAGCCGTCATGGCGTTGATTTCGGGCACGACCACCACGTGCAGGTCCTGCGTCTCGCGTTCGATGTCGGCGCTGCCTTCCATGAGCACGGCGGCATTCACGCCCTTCATCTGCAGATTGTTGGTGGTGGCCACACCGTTTTCGATGCGCATGTCGCCACGCACGAAGTCGAATGCGAAGCCTTCGCTGAACACGTCGCGGAAGTCCAGCGCGAAGCGCCGCGGCAAGGATTGCAGGCTCAACACGCTCAGCAGCTTGGCCAGTCCCGGGTCGGCCTGGAGGAACTGGCCTGCCTCCACGTTCACGTTCATCTGGCCGCTCATGGTGCGGTAGTCGGGTGACAACGGCGAGCCCAGCCAACCCACCTGGCCCCCGATGCGTCCCTTGCCGTGGCGCACCACGCCGTCCATGCCAAAGCGTGCCAGCAAGGCGCCGCAATCGCGGATGTCCAGCTCGAAGTCCATCACCGTGCGCCGTTGCGCCTGCGCCCCGCTGCCCACCAGCGCCCAGTGGCCCTGCGAGGTCAGCACGGCCTCAGGGGCGGTCAGATTGAACTTGGACAGGCGCCACTCGCGCTGGCCACCCTCCGTGCCGCGGTTGCGCGCCTCGATCTCGATGCGCCCCAGGCGCCGTCCGCGCAACTCGAAATCCTCCACCACGATGTCCAGCGCCGGCAGCGTGCCCGGTTCGCGCGCATCGAGCAGCGCGTTGACCTGCGTCTCGGCCATCTGCGGAATGGCCAGCCGCGCCAGCCGGGCGTGCAGCAGCCCCTGGGCCGCATCGGCACGCGGCGCGGACGCGCCGGCAGGGCGGTACTCCAGGTACCCGTCCAGCTCATCGGCATCCACGTTGGCACGCCACACGGCGCCCTGCCGCGACGCCCCCACCACCACGTCGTGCAGCGTGCGCCCGTGCAGCGTGAGCGTGGCGGCACGCACGGCCAGGCTGGTGGGCAGGTAAACGGTGGTCAGCGCCTCCCCGGAGGGCGCGGGTGCCGGCACTACTGCCTGTGCCTGTGCCGACGGTGCCGAGGGCTCCTGCAAAAGCGCCGTCCACGCATCCACGTCCAGCGCACCCAACACGACGTGTGCTGCGACACCCTGGGCGGGAGGCGCGGGCATCTGCGCCGGCGGCACGCTGATGGCGAGCGCGCCGCGCAGCACGCGCGCCTGCGGCCCGTCCAGTGCGCGCAGGTAGTTGAGCCTGCCCACGTCGCCCAACTCCAGCGTCAATTCGTCCTGCAAGGGCGCGGTATCCGAGGCTGCGGCCTCGGGCGTCAAGCGGTTCTCGAAGCGCACGGGCAAAGGGGCCTGCGCAGCCTTGCCCAGCGGCGCGGGCGCCGTCAGCGAAAGACCCACGAGGTCGCTGGCCACCTGCAGTTCGGCCACTCCCCGCCGCACCCCCACGGCCACCGTGTAGGCGGCGCTGCCACTGGCGCCGCGCACCAGGCGCGACACCAGGCCCAGCTGCTGTGCCTCGCGCAGACCCTGGGCGGTGGCTGTGCCGCGCGCACGCACGCGCACCGAGGACTCTCCCGCCCCCGCCGGCGCCGCATTCATGCCGCCTTCCAGCCGTACCTCGCCCCCCAGGGCGCGCCCCTGCACGCCCACCAGCGTGAAACCGCTCTGGCTGAACTGCACCACGCCCCGGGCCGCGTTCACCAGGGGCGCCTCGGGCACAAAGTGCACGTCGTTGCCCGCCAGGGTGACGCTGCCGCGCACGGTGGACTGGTCGATGTGGCTGATGGGCAGCGTCAGACCCAGCTGCAGTTCGGCCACGCCGGTGGCGGCGGCCCGGTCCAGCGCCCCCTGCGTAAGCCGGGAGATGGGCGAGGCGCTCACCAGCGCCAGCATGTCGGGCAGCGGGCCGCGCACGTCGGCCCCGACCACCACTTCGGTGTGCTGCAGGTCCGCGATCTTCGCGTTCACTTTCTGCACCCGCAGCGCGGGATACCCGGCAAAGCGCCCCGTGGCGTTGCGCACTTCCATGCCCGCGCGGTCAAACACCAGCTCCCCCGACAGTGCCGTGAGAGCCGGCCAGGGCCGGTCGCCCGCGTGCAACAGCGCCGGTGGCACATAGCCGTACGTCACGTCCTTGACACGCGCTGCGATGTGGAATTCGCCCTCGCGCGGAACATGGCCATAGGGAAAGTCGTGCAGGTCGCCCTTCACGCGGAACTGCACCTGGCTGGCGGTCCCCGCAAGGATGGCGTCGCGCACATAGTGCCGCGACTCCGCTGGCACGGTGAGCGGCAGGTAGCGATGCACGCGCGTGCCATCGGCCCACGACAGCGTGCCCGAAAGGTCCAGCACCCCCGGAAAGCGCGCGCGCGCAGGCGACGCCGCAGGGTCGCCCGTGTGCCAGCTCAGCCGCGCCTCGCCCTGGGCGTCCGCATTGGCAAAGCGCAGCTGGCTGGTCTGGACCGCGATGCGCTCGCCCTCGATCTGCCAGCGCACCCCCGCTTCCAGCCGCTGCACGGGCACTACGGGCTCCTCAAACACGCCGGGCAGGCGCAGCGTCCCGTCGGCCATGGCCAACTCGGCCTGCCCACCCGCCTGGGTGAGATCGAAAGACACCTGCGCACCACTGAGACCTGCGACGGTAGGCACGGCGTCGTCCGCCGCCAGCGCCAACCCTGCGACCTTGCCGCGAACCTGGTACTTCTGCGGCTGCGCCAGCGGCCCTTGCCATTCGGCCCGCAACTGCTCCACCAGACCGCGCGGCGCATAGTCGCGCACCGCACCGAGCACGGTGTCGCCCAGCGGCAGCCGGCTCGCGATCTGCGCCAGGGCGGCCAGGTCCAGCCGGTCGGCCTGCAGTTCGCCACGCTCTCGGCCTGCCTGGCCCTGTCCGCTGTGGCGCAGCGCCAGATTGCCGCCGGGCCAGCGCAGGCCATCGTCGGCCACGAACTGCAGATTCTGGGTGGACAGCTCAAAACCGTCCTCCAGCCAGCGACCGCCCACCCGCCCCGTCACCGTGCGCAGCGCCAGTGGGCGCAGGTTCTTGCCCAGGGTAGCGTTGACCTCGTCGAGTGCCATGTCCACCGTGCCGCCGCCGATCTGGCCGCGCTGCACATCCACCCACGCGCGCACGGCGCCCCGGCCCTGCGCGACCTGCAGCCCCTCCAGATCGGCGTGCCGGTGCAGGCGCGACACGTCCACGCGCGGGAAGTGGGCGAACAGCTCGCCGCTCCAGCGCTGCCAGTCGCCGCTGTGCGTGGACAGCAGCGGCTGGCGGAACTGGCCGCGCAAGGTGAAGGGTGCGCCCCATTCGGCGGGCGGCGTGGCGTCCAGGCGCACCTGGTGGCGGCGCGCGCTGTTGCGCAGCACCACACTCACCTCGGTGAGCGCCAGCGGCTCGGCGCCACGCAGCTCGTCGGTCCAGCGCAGCGTGCCGGCGCGAATCGCCACCTCGGCCTGGGAGAACAGCCAGTCGGCCGCCGCACTGTCGCCCTCGGCGCTGTCGCGGAAGGCCAGGCCCGCGATGACGATGCGCCCGTCGCGCTCGCGGCGCATGTCCAGCTCGGGGCCTTCGATATAGATCTGCTCGAACCCAAAGCGCAGCAGCGAGCGCGGCGACAGCGCCACCACTACGCGCGGCAGGCGCAGCGCCTCGCGCCCCTGGGCGTCCAGCAGGGCCACGTCCTTCAGCTCCACCGAGGGGATCAGCCCCTCGCTGCGCGCGCTGATGGAATGGATGCGCACAGGTACCCCCAGTGCGCGTTGGGCCTGCTGTTCCAGCTGCGGACGGAAGTCGCCGATACGCGGCACAATCCAGCCATGCAGCCCCCCCCAGGCGGCCGCCAGCAGCAACCAGAAGGTCACCAAGGCGACCAATCCCCATCGCGCACAGCCCGCCACGAGTTTGAGAAGGCGGGAGGGATGGGGCGGAGACTCTGTCATGGCGGGCGAAACGATGGCAGGAATTATGACCCGCACATCCCCTGAGGGTTCAGCACCCCACGGTGTCGTTATGTACGGCCGCGCCCCGGCGTGGCCCGCGAGCGCACCGAGCAGCCCTTGCCATGCAGATGCCTTCGACTGATCCCGTGACCGCCGGCGGCCCGCCGTCGGAATACTCGCGCTTTCACCAGCGCCTGCACCGCCGCTACCAGGCCGAGCTGGCGCTGCTGCCCCCGGGCGTGCCCACCCGCGAGACCATGGCCCAGGCCTGCGACGCCCTGCTGGCGCGCGGCCACGACCTGGGCGCGGCGCTGCGCATCCTGCGCCAACTGGTGATGGAGCGGCTGATCACGCTGGACTGCGACCAGGCCGCACCGCTGTCCGACATCACCCTGGCCGTGACCCGGCTGGCAGAGTTGGCACTGGACCGCGCCTGCCGGCACGCCCGCGCCGAGCTGGACGCGCGCCACGGCGCGCCGCTGGGGCCCCAGGGCCAGCCCGTGCAGCTGTGGATCGTGGGCATGGGCAAGCTCGGCGCGCGCGAGCTGAACGTCTCCAGCGACATCGACCTGATCTACGTCTACGAACACGAGGGCGAAACCGCCGGCCAGCCCGACGGGCGCGGCAAGCTCTCCAACCACGAATACTTCGCCCGCGCGGTCAAGGCCATCTACAGCCTGCTGGGCGACACCACCGAGCACGGCTTCGTGTTCCGCGTGGACCTGGCCCTGCGCCCGCACGGCAACTCGGGGCCACCGGCCGTGTCGCTGGCGTCGCTGGAGGAATACCTGCTGGTGCATGGCCGCGAATGGGAACGCTTTGCCTGGCTCAAGAGCCGCGTGGTGGCGCCGCTGGACTGCCTGGGCATGCCGAACGTGCAGGCGCTGCGCGGCGTGGTGCTGCCCTTCGTCTTCCGCCGCTACCTGGACTACAGCGTGTTCGACGCACTGCGTTCGCTGCACCGCCAGATCCGCGACCATGCCGCCAAGCGCAGCGCCGGCCACCCCGAGCGCGCCAACGACGTGAAGCTCTCGCGCGGCGGCATCCGCGAGATCGAGTTCACCGTGCAACTGCTGCAGGTGGTGCGCGGCGGCCAGTTCCCCGAACTGCGCTGCCGCCCCACGCTGGAGGCCCTGGAACGCCTGGCCCGCGCCGGCCTCATGCCGCAGGAGACGGCCGAGCAACTGGCGGCCGCCTATACCTTCCTGCGCCGCGTGGAGCACCGCATCCAGTACCTGGACGACCAGCAGACCCATGTGCTGCCCACGCGCGACGATGATCTGGCCTGGATCGCACGCACCCTGGGCCTGAACTGCTGCGACTTCCTGCGCGCGCTGGACGCGCACCGCGAGTTGGTGGCCCAGGAGTTCGACATCCTGCTCGGCGGCACGGGCCACAAGCAATGCAGCAATGGCGGATGCGGCGGCCCGCGCGCCGCAGCGGCTGCGTCGCCCGCCCCCGACCTGGAGGCGCTGCTGGAGCAACTGCCCGCCAAGGTGCGCGAGCGCGTGGCCGAGTGGCGCACCCATCCGCGCGTGCAGGGCCTGCGCGATGAGGCGCGCGCGCGGCTGTTTCGCATCGTGCAACGCACCGGGCGCTGGCTGGCCGAGGGCCAGGTCAACGAGGACGCCGCCGTGCGCCTGGTGGGCTGGCTGGAGCCACTGCTGCGCCGCGAGAGCTACCTGGCGCTGCTGCTGGAGCGCCCCTCGGTGCACGAGCATCTGCTGCACCTGCTGGGCGCCGCCAGGTGGCCCGCGCGCTACATGCTGCAGCACCCCGGGGTGATCGACGAGCTG
Organism: Diaphorobacter sp. JS3051; assembly: GCF_015832135.1. Taxonomy (NCBI): domain Bacteria; kingdom Pseudomonadati; phylum Pseudomonadota; class Betaproteobacteria; order Burkholderiales; family Comamonadaceae; genus Diaphorobacter; species Diaphorobacter sp. JS3051. The sequence continues at coordinate 2,933,897 of NZ_CP065406.1, read as the reverse complement.
GCGGGCGACGCCCTGCTGTCCGAGCGCTTCGTGCCCGCCGACTTCGAACGCGAACTGGGGCTGCGCCTGGCCGCGCTGCAGTCCACGGGCGAAGACGACGACGAGAACCTGCTCGACCTGCTGCGCCGCGCCCACCATGCCGAGACCTTCCGCACGCTGGCGCGCGACGTGGAGCGGCGCATCACCGTGGAGCAGGTTGCGGACGACCTGTCCGCGCTGGCCGACAGCGTGCTGCGCGTCACGGCCGAGTGGTGCTGGGGCCGGCTGCGCAACCGCCACCGTGAGCAGCCGCAGTTCGCCGTCATTGGCTACGGCAAGCTGGGGGGCAAGGAACTGGGCTACGGCAGCGACCTGGACATCGTCTTCGTGTTCGACGACGACGACGAGCGTGCCCCCGAGGTCTACGCCGCCTTCGCGCGCAAGCTCATCAACTGGCTCACCGTGAAGACCGGCGAGGGCGACCTGTTCGAGATTGACACCGCCCTGCGGCCCAACGGCAATTCGGGCCTGCTGGTGACCAGCTTCCAGGCCTATGCCGACTACCAGCAGCAGCGCGGCAGCAACACCGCCTGGACCTGGGAGCACCAGGCCATGACGCGCGCGCGTTTCGTGATGGGCAGCGAAGGCCTGCACGCGCGCTTCGACGCCGTGCGCCAGGCCGTGATCACCGCGCCGCGGGATGCCGCCGCGCTGCGCAGCGAGATCGTCGCCATGCGCGAGCGCGTGCGCAGCGCCCACCCGGCGCCTGCGGACCAGTTCGACGTGAAGCACAGCCCCGGCGGCATGGTGGATGCCGAGTTCGCCGTGCAGTACCTGGTGCTGGCGCACTCCGCGGCGCACCCCGAGCTGCAGGGCAACGTGGGCAACATCGCGCTGCTGCAGCGCGCCGAGGCCGCCGGCCTGTTGCCTGCGGGCGTGGGCCGCGCCGCCGCCGACGCCTACCGCACGCTGCGCCACGTGCAGCACCGCGCGCGGCTCAACGAAGAGCCCACCCGCGTGCCGCCCGAGACGTTGGCCGCCGAGCAAGGCGCCGTGCGCGCGCTGTGGCGCGCCGTGTTCGGCTGAGTCGGCTACGGCATTTAGCTATATTTTTCATAGCTATTAGCGCTTACCCATAAAGCGCAAGGGGCACTTTTGATACATGGAATTTCCATTCGTGCGCAGATGTAGCGCCCCGTAAAAATCAAACAAACGTTTGATTCATCGCGGTCTAATGCGCCGCGATGACGAGGCCCGCCCCCTCTCGCCCCCCCGCCCCGGCGCCCCCGGCGACAGCCCGCCGCCGGCGCGCACCCGGCTGCTGATGGCGGCGCTCAAGCTGTTTTCCGAACAGGGCTACGCCAAGACCTCGATCCGCGCGATCGCCGCCGAGGCCCAGGTCAACGTGGCCTCGGTGAGCTACTACTTCGGCGACAAGGCCGCGCTGTACGCGGCGCTGTTTTCCGCGCCCTTCGGCTCGCTGCAATCGCTGGTGCCCGACTTCATGCGCCCCGGCCTGTCCCTGCGCGCCGCGCTGCACTGCTTCTACCAGGGCGCGCTGGGGCCGCTGCACGACGGCGAGATGGCACGCCAGGTGGTGCGGCTGCACATCCGTGAAATGCTGGAGCCCACGGCGCAGTGGCAGATCGAGCTGGAAAAAGACGTGCGCGCACCCAACGAGGCCATGGCCGCGCTGCTGTGCCGGCACCTGGGGCTGCCGCAGGCCGACGACGACCTGCACCGCCTCACGCTCACCGTCACCGGACTGGCCTTTCAGCTGTGGAGCCACCAGGAAGTGGTGTGCGCCATGCAGCCACAGCTGCTCGCATCCCCGGCGGCCGTGGACCAGTGGGCGGAACGCCTGGCCGACTACGCCATGGCCATGGTGGCCACCGAGCGGCGCCGGCGCACGCGCGCTCAGCCTGCCGCCCCTTCGGCCCCGACCTCGCCCTCCCCTTCGACCTCTTCCACCCCCCGCCGGCGCACCGCCCGCAGGTCTACCGCACCATGAAGCGCCCCGTCCTCCAGCGCCTTGCGCTTTCCACCCTGCCCCTGGCACTGGCCGCCTGCGCCGTGCAACGCCCGCCCGCGGCCGTGCAGGCACCCGCACCCGCCGCCTGGCACGCACCGCTGCCCCACCAAGGCAGCGTGGCCGATCTGGCCGACTGGTGGCAGCGCCACAGCGACCCGCTGCTGGGCGCGCTGATCGTGGACGCACAGGCCCTCAGTCCCACGGTGGCCGAGGCCGGCGCCCGTCTGGCACAGGCCCGCGCGCAGCAGACGGCCGCACGCGCGGCGCTGCTGCCCAGCCTGGACGCGCAGGCCAGCGCCAGCCGCGGCTTCAACGAGCAGGTGCGCGGCGTGGCCACCACCGCGCAGGCGGGGCTGCAGGCCGGCTGGGAGATCGACCTGTTCGGCCGCAACGCCGCCGTGGCGGACGCCGCGCGCGAGCGCCTGGCCGGTGCTCAGGCGCAGTGGCACGAGGCCCGCGTTTCCGTGGCGGCCGAGACGGCTCTGCAGTACAGCAATTGGCACCACTGCGCGCGCCAGTTGCAGGTGGCGCAGGCGGATGCGCGCTCGCGCGGCGAGACGGCCCGCCTCACGCGCGAGAGCGAACGCGCCGGCTTCACCGCCCCCGCCACCGCCGCGCTGGCCACGGCCAGCCAGGCCGACAGCGCGGTGCGCGCCGAGCAGCAGCGCCTGCAGTGCGAGGTGATCGTCAAGACACTGGTGGCCCTCACCGGGCGCGACGAGCCCCTGCTGCGCTCGCAGCTGGCTGCCGCGCCGCCGCTGCACCCGCCCGAGCAGCTGTTCAGCATCGACGGCCTGCCCGCGCAGACGCTGGCGCAGCGGCCCGACGTGTACGCCGCCGAGCGCGAGGTGGCGGCCGCCAGCGCCGAGGTGGGCGACGCCCAGGCGCAGCGCTACCCGCGCCTCACGCTCAGCGGCACCATTGGCCGCGGGTTGGTGCGCGCCGCGGGGGTGCAAGCCACCAGCAACACCTGGTCCATCGGCCCGCTGGCCGTCACGCTGCCGCTGTTCGACGGCGGTCGCCGCGCCGCGCAGGTGGATGCCGCCCGTGCGCGCTACGACAGCGCCGCGCAGGCCTACCGCGCGCAGGTGCGCCAGGCCGTGAGCGAGGTGGAGCAGGCCCTGGCGCGGCTGGACAGCACCGCGCGCCGCAGCACCGACGCCCGGCGCGCCGCCGAGGACTACCGCCGCTCCTTCACCGCCACGCAGGAGCGCTGGCGCGCTGGCCTGGCCAGCCTGGTGGAACTGGAGGATGCCCGCCGCACCGCCCTCGCCTCGGACACCGCCGTGGTCGCGCTGGAGCAAGAGCGCATGGCCGCCTGGGTGGCGCTGTACCGCGCGGCCGGCGGCGGCTGGACGCCCGAGGCCGACGCGCCGGCGGCCCAGACTTCCACGCAGGCGGCCACCACCCCCCCTTCTTCTTCGCACTAAATCCTTTTCGACCGCCATGCCGCGCCTGACACCGACCCGCACCCTGATCGCCCTGGCTTTGCTGGGGCTTGCCGCGACCACCGCCGTCCTGCTGGGCAGCGGCCCCACCCATGCCGAGGACTCCGCACAGGCCGAGGGGCCCCGCCCCGCCCTCACCGTGGCCACCACCCAGCCGCAGCGCGGCAACGTGACCCAGCGGCTGCCGGCCAACGGCAACGTGGCCGCGTGGCAGGAGGCCAGCATTGGCGCCGAGGTGAGCGGCCTGCGGCTGACCGACGTGCGCGTGAACGTGGGCGACACGGTGCGCGCCGGCCAGGTGCTGGCCACCTTCGCGCCCGAGACCATCGAGGCCGACGTGGCCCAGGCCCGCGCCAGCCTGCTGGAGGCCCGCGCCGCCCAGGCCGAGGCGCAGGCCAACGCCGAACGCGCCAACACCCTGAGCGCCTCGGGTGCGCTGAGCCAGCAGCAGATCCAGCAATACGCCACCGGCGCGCAGACCGCGCAGGCCCGCGTGGCGGCGGCACAGGCGGCGCTCAACGCCCAGCAGCTGCGCCTGAAACACACCCAGGTATTGGCGCCCGACAGTGGCGTGATCTCCGCGCGCACGGCCACCGTGGGCGCGGTGGTGGGTGCAGGCACCGAGCTGTTTCGCATGGTGCGCAAGGGCCGGCTGGAGTGGCGCGCGGAGGTCACCTCCAGCGAGCTGCCCCGCATCCGTCCCGGTGCCAAGGCGGTGGTGACGGCCGCCAGCGGCGCGCAGGTAGAAGGCACGGTGCGCATGCTGGCCCCGACGGTGGACCCGCAGACGCGCAATGCGCTGGTGTACGTGGACCTGCCGGCGCACCCCGAGATAAGGGCGGGCATGTTCGCGCGCGGCGAGTTCCTGCTGGGCGAGCGCGACGCGCTGCTGGTGCCCCTGTCGGCCGTGGTGGTGCGCGACGGCTTCTCGCACGTGTTCGAGGTAGGCACGGACTCGCGCGTGGCCATGCACCGCGTGCAGACCGGTGCGCGCAGCGGCGAGCGCGTGGCCATCACCTCGGGCCTGGCGCCCCAGGCGCGCATCGTGGCGCGCGGCGGCGCCTTCCTGAACGACGGCGACCTGGTGCGCGTGCAGGCTGCGCCTGCCGCAGATTCAGCACCAAAAGAGGCTGCAGCGCCCGTCCCTCAAGCGCAAGCAGCTAGCAAATAAGGAGCGACCATGAACCTCTCCGCCTGGTCGATCCGCAACCCCATCCCGGCGGCCATGCTGTTCGTGCTGCTCACGCTGGCCGGACTGCTGGCCTTCCGGTCCATGAAGGTGCAGAACTTTCCCGACATGGACCTGCCCGTGGTCATGGTCACGGCCTCCCTGCCCGGCGCCGCGCCGGGGCAGCTGGAGAGCGATGTGGCGCGCAAGATCGAGAACGCCATCGCCACCACCCAGGGGCTCAAGCACATCACCTCCACGCTGACCGACGGCACAGCCACCATCGCGGCCGAGTTCCAGCTTGAAAAACCCGTGCAGGAGGCGGTGGACGACGTGCGCTCGGCCGTCTCGCGCGTGCGCTCCGATCTGCCCGCGGACCTGCGCGACCCCATCATCACCAAGCTGGAGCTGTCCAGCCAGCCCATCCTGGCGTTTGCCATCGCCTCGAACCAGCTGGACGACGAGGCGCTGTCCTGGTTCGTGGACGACACCCTCACGCGCCGGCTGCTGGCCGTGCCCGGCGTGGGCGCGGTCAACCGCGTAGGCGGCGTGGCGCGCGAGGTGCGCGTAGCGCTGGACCCGCTCAAGTTGCAGGCGCTGGGCGCCACCGCGGCCGAAGTCTCGCGCCAGCTGCGCCAGGTGCAGGTGGAAAGCGCTGGCGGCCGCGCCGAGCTGGGCGGGGCCGAGCAGCCGCTGCGCACGCTGGCCACAGTGCAGACGGCGCAGGAGATCGCGGCGCTGGAGATCGCGCTGTCCGGCGGCCGCCATGTCCGCCTGGACCAGGTGGCCACCGTGACCGACACCGTGGCCGAGCCACGCACCGCCGCGCTGCTGGGCGACAAACCGGTCATCGGCTTCGAGGTCTCGCGCAGCCGCGGCGCCAGCGAGGTGGAGGTGGGCGCGGGCGTGCAGCGCGCGCTGGACCAGTTGATGGCCGAGCACCCGCACCTGCAGCTCACGCGCACGGTGGACTTCGTGGACATCGCGCAGGACGAGTACGACAGCTCGATGAAGCTGCTGTACGAGGGCGCCATCCTCGCGGTGGTGGTGGTGTGGCTGTTCCTGCGCGACTGGCGCGCCACCATCGTGTCCGCCGTGGCGCTGCCGCTGTCGGTGATACCGGCCTTCATCGGCATGCACCTGCTGGGCTTTTCCATCAACATCATCACGCTGCTGGCGCTGTCGCTGGTGGTGGGCATCCTGGTGGACGATGCCATCGTGGAGGTGGAGAACATCGTGCGCCACCTGCGCATGGGCAAGACGCCGTACCAGGCGGCCATGGAGGCCGCCGACGAGATCGGCCTGGCCGTGATCGCCACCACCTTCACGCTGATCGCCGTGTTCCTGCCCACCGCGTTCATGAGCGGCATCGCCGGGCGGTTCTTCAAGCAGTTCGGCTGGACGGCGGCGCTGGCGGTGTTCGCCTCGCTCGTCGTGGCGCGCCTGCTCACGCCGATGATGGCCGCCTACATCATGAAGCCCATGGTGGACCACGAGAAGGAGCCGCGCTGGCTGGCCGCGTACATGCGTGCCTCGCACTGGTGCCTGAAGCACCGCGTCCTCACGCTACTGGGCGCGCTGCTGTTCTTCGTGGGCTCGCTGGCGCTGATCCCGCTGCTGCCCTCGGGTTTCATCCCGGCGGACGACAACGCCCAGACCCAGGTCACGCTGGAGCTGCCGCCCGGCGCCAAGCTGGCCGACACGCGCGCCGTGGTGGCCCTGGCCACCGAGCGCGCCATGGGCGTGGGCCATGTGGAGAGCATCTACACCACGATCGGCGGCGGCTCGGCCGGGGCCGACCCCTTCGCCGGCGCGGGCGCGGGCGACCCGCGCAAGGCCACGCTCACGCTGCGCATGACGCCGCGGGGCGAGCGCCCGCGCAAGCAGGAGATCGAGCAGCGCCTGCGCGCCGCCATGCAAGAGCTGCCCGGCGTGCGCGTGAAGGTGGGCCTGGGCGGCTCCAACGACAAGTACATCCTGGCGCTGGCCAGCGAAGACCCGCAGGCGCTTGCGGCCGCCGCCCGCGCGGTGGAGCGGGACATCCGCACCATCGCGGGCATCGGCGGCGTGAGCTCCACGGCCAGCCTGGTGCGCCCGGAGATCGCCGTGCGCCCCGACTTCGCCCGCGCCGCCGACCTGGGGGTCACCAGCAGCGCCATCGCAGAGACGCTGCGCGTGGCCACCGTGGGCGACTACGACCAGTACCTGCCCAAGCTCAACCTGGCGCAGCGGCAGGTACCCATCGTCGTGCGCCTGGAGGATGCTGCGCGCGAAGACCTGTCGGTGCTGGAGCGCCTCACGCTGCCCGGCGCGCACGGCCCGGTGCGCCTGGGCGAGGTGGCCGAGCTGTCGCTGGCCGGCGGCCCCGCGGTCATCAGCCGCTACGACCGCTCGCGCAACGTGAACTTCGAGATCGAGTTGGGCGAGCGCGGCCTGGGCGAGGTCACCGAGGCCGTACGCCAGCTGCCCGCCGTACGGGGCCTGCCTGCCAGCGTGCGCCTGATCGACGTGGGCGACGCCGAGATGATGGGCGAGCTGTTCGCCAGCTTCGGCCTGGCCATGCTCACCGGCGTGGTGTGCATCTATATCGTGCTGGTGCTGCTGTTCAAGGACTTCCTGCAGCCGGTCACCATCCTCGCGGCGCTGCCGCTGTCGCTGGGCGGGGCGTTCGTCGCGCTGCTGCTGGCCGGCAAGAGCTTCTCCATGCCGTCGCTCATCGGGCTCATCATGCTCATGGGCATCGCCACGAAGAACTCCATCCTGCTCGTGGAATACGCCATCGTGGCGCGGCGCCACGGCATGAGCCGCATGGACGCGCTGCTGGACGCCTGCCACAAGCGCGCGCGCCCCATCATCATGACCACGCTGGCCATGGGCGCCGGCATGATGCCCATTGCCCTGGCGCTGGGCGGCGCGGACATGAGCTTCCGCTCCCCCATGGCCGTGGCCGTGATCGGCGGCCTCATCACCTCCACGGTGCTCAGCCTGCTGGTGGTGCCGGCGGTGTTCACCTATGTGGACGACTTCGAGCAATGGCTGCGCCACCGGGTACTGCGTCGTCCCCATGCGCGCGAGGCGCAGGCAGGCGAGGCGCGGGCACCCAGCTAGGGTCTAGCGTGTTTTAGGGCTCCAGCGCTTTGACAGCAAGCGCTACAAGCTATATTTTTAATAGCAATTACGCAGCATCGAGGGCGGTCAGATCGCAACAAGGTGAAACCCATGCTTTCAGCATGGTCGATAGCCAAAAACTTTTTCGCCGCCTGCAGACATGGTGCAATGGCGGCGTGTACGGGCTTTTGCCCTCCCCGCCATCCCTGCACCATGCCACGCCTGACCTTGCCGCTGCTCCTATGCGCCACGCTGCTGGGCCCCGCCGCCCAGGCGGCGGATGTTGCGGCGACTCCCGCAGTAGATGCCCAGGCCTGCCCCGCTCTGCTGCAGCACACCGTGCCGCGCCTGCAGGACGAGGCGCCGCAGGCCTTGTGCCAATACGCCGGCAAGGTGCTGCTGGTGGTCAACACGGCCAGCTACTGCGGCTTTACCGGCCAATACCAGGGCCTGGAAGAGCTGTACGCGCGCTACCGCGACCAAGGGCTGGTGGTGCTGGGCTTTCCGTCGAACGACTTTGCACAAGAAACCGGCAGTAACACCGAGATCGCCCAGTTCTGCGAAAACACGTTTGGCGTGCGCTTCCCGATGTTTGCCAAGAGCCACGTAAAGGGCGGCGAAGCCCTGCCGCTGTACCGCCAGCTCGCCGCAGCGTCCGCGGGGCAGACGCCACGGTGGAACTTCCACAAGTACCTGGTCAGCCGTTCGGGCAAGGTGGTGGGAAGCTACGGAAGTTCGGTGGAACCCCACAGCAAAGCGCTGATCCAGGCCATCGAGCAGCAACTGGCGGCGCCGCGTTGAGGCTTGGTGAAATTTTTTTTGAATTTTTTATGGGTGAGATCTGGAACTTTTTACCATCACCCCCACTCTAGGAGCTAACCGTGGCCGCGAGTCCATCGCGGCGTGATCCGAATAACCGTTTTTAACGTTGCGAAGCCTTCCAGGCCCGGCCTGGCTGCAACCCTGGGGCGCTTCTCCTCCCTCCCTCTCTTCATTCGTTTCGGGGCGCTTCGCAACTTTTTTTATTCCGCAGCAAAAAGCGCGCACTTCCTCACGGAAGGCGCGCTTTTTCTTTAGGTCCAGTGGGTCGGCGGTTCAGCGCGGCTGGGTGTCGATGAAACTCTGGCGCTGCATCAGCTTGTCCATCAGGCGGGCCAGGTTGGGGTGGTCCGTGCGCCAGGCGATGTCAGGAAACCGGAACTCCAGCCACCCGAGCGCGCTGCCGACGGCAATGTCCGACAGCGTAAGGTGGATGCCGCTGCAATAAGGCTTGTCGCCCAGCCCCTTGCTCATGGACTGCAGGCTGGCGCGCGCCTTGGCGAGCTGCCGGTCGATCCACGCCTGGCTGCGCTCGCCGTCCTGACGGCCGGCCCAGGTGGCCTCCAGGCGCGCGAGGATGGCGGCGTCCAGCAGGCCGTCGGCCAGCGCCTCCCAGGTCTTGACCTCGGCGCGCTCGCGCCCCAGGGCGGGAATGAGCTTGCCCACGGGGGACAGCGTGTCCAGGTACTCCACGATCACGCGCGAATCGAACACCGCCTCACCGCCCTCCATGATCAGGCAGGGCACCTTGCCCAGCGGGTTGGACGCGCTGATGGCCGTGTCGTCGGCCCACACGTTCTCCTCGACGAACTGGTAATCCAGCTTTTTCTCGGCCAGCACCACGCGCACCTTGCGCACGTAGGGGCTCGTATTTGATCCGATCAGTTTCATGGTGGTGTGCAGCGCCTGGGGGAATGGGGTTGGTCGGGTGAGCGCGATTCTAGGGGCGGGCGCGCCGGCCGGCCGCAGCCCTTCAGCATTCCAGGCGCCCACCTACAATGACGGCCCATGAGCCTGTCCACCATCACCGCCCTGTCGCCCCTTGACGGCCGCTACGCCGCCAAACTCTCCGCCCTGCGTCCCATCATGAGCGAGCACGGCTACATGCACCGCCGCGTGCAGGTGGAAGTGGCCTGGTTCATCGCGCTGTCGGACGCGGGATTCGCGGAGTTCAAGCCGCTGTCCACCGGCGCGCGCGCCTACCTGCTGGGCCTGGTGAAGAACTTCTCCGAGGCCGACGCGAGCGCCATCAAGGACATCGAGAAGACCACCAACCACGACGTGAAGGCGGTCGAATACTGGATCAAGTCCAAGTTCGAGGCCCGCCCCGAACTGGAGAAGGCTGCCGAGTTCGTGCACTTCGCCTGCACCAGCGAGGACATCAACAACACCAGCCATGCGCTGCAGATCCGCTCGGGCCGCGACCAGGTCATCCTGCCGGGCCTGGACCGCATCGTGCTCAAGCTGCGCGAGATGGCCCACCAGTTTGCCGACGTGCCCATGCTCAGCCGCACCCATGGCCAGACCGCCAGCCCCACCACGGTGGGCAAGGAGCTGGCCAACGTGGTCGTGCGCCTGCAGGCGGCCTGCGAGCGCATCGCGGCCGTGAAGATCCTGGGCAAGATGAACGGCGCCGTGGGCAACTACAACGCCCACCTGTCGGCCTGGCCCGACTTCGACTGGGAAGCCTTCAGCCGCAAGGTCGTGGAGACGCCCGAGCCGCTGGGCCTGGGCCTCACCTTCCAGCCCTACAGCATCCAGATCGAGCCGCACGACTACATGGCCGAGCTGTTCGACGCCATCGCCCGCGCCAACACCATCCTGGTGGACCTCTCGCGCGACATCTGGGGCTACGTGAGCCTGGGCTACTTCAAGCAAAAGCTCAAGGCGGGCGAGATCGGCTCGTCCACCATGCCCCACAAAGTCAATCCCATCGACTTCGAGAACGCCGAGGGCAACCTGGGCCTGGCCAATGCGCTGCTCAGGCACCTGTCCGAAAAGCTGCCCATCAGCCGCTGGCAGCGCGACCTCACCGACAGCACCGTGCTGCGCAACATCGGCGTGGCGCTGGGCTACGCCGCGCTGGCCTACACCTCGCTGATGACCGGCCTGAACAAGCTGGAGCTGAACGAAGAAGCCCTGGCCGACGACCTCAACACCAGCTGGGAAGTGCTGGCCGAGCCCATCCAGACCGTGATGCGCCGCTACGGCGTGCAGGGCGCGTACGAGAAGCTCAAGGAAGTCACGCGCGGCAAGACCGTGACGGCCGAGGCGCTGCACGCGCTGATCAACGGCCTGGAGATCCCCCAAGCCGACAAGGACCGCCTGCTGGCCATGACGCCGGGCAGCTACACCGGCAAGGCGGCCGAGCTGGCGCGCCGCGTCTGATCCAGCCGGTTTGAGCCTTTTTGCCTGCCCGCGCTTGCCAGCCAAGCGCGGGCAGCTCTCATTTTGAAAGCATCCCATGGCCCTCAAGTCCACCATCTTCAAGGCGAACCTCCAAATCGCGGACATCGACCACGGCTACTACGCCGACCATGCACTCACCCTGGCGCGCCACCCCAGCGAAACCGACGAGCGCATGATGGTGCGGCTGGCCGCCTTGGCGCTGCAGGCCCATGAACTGCAGGACACCTGCCAGGGCGATGGCACGCTGGCGTTCGGCGCGGGCCTGTCGGATCCGGAGGACCCGGACGTTTCGCTGACCGACTTCACGGGTCGCAAGCGGTTGTGGATCGAGGTCGGGCAGCCCGAGGACAAGCCGCTGACCAAGGCCTGCAGCAAATCCGATGCGGTCATCGTTTATTGTTTTCACCACGCAGCCGAGGTGTGGTGGAAGGGCATCGAGAACAAGCTCACGCGGCTGGACAAGCTGCAGGTCTGGCGCCTGCCCGCCGACGCCGCCCAGCAACTGGCGACACTGGCCGAGCGCAGCATGCAGCTGCAGGCGACGGTGCAGGAAGGCGGCCTCACGCTGAGCAGCACCCTGGGCAGCGTGCATGTGGAACCGCTGCGCTGGAAGTAACGTGGCGTTTTGAGCAAAAAACACCTCTAGCGCCCGACCAACAAGCGCCAGCAGCTCCTGAATAAATAGCAATCTACTGCGGCATCAAGGCGCCGCAATTCCAGCACTGCTCGAAGCCGCCCTCGATCGCCTCACCGCACGCGTGGCAGCGCCACTGGCGCTGCGGCAGATGCTGGAACTCCCGCAACAGCGCACGGGCGCGTTCTGCATGTTCGGGGTACGTCAGCCAGATCTCGGGCAGGCACTCCCCTGGCGGCAGGTGGCCCGCCGCCGCGCCCAGATGCTGGCGCTGCACGCTGGCGGGCATGCCGGCCTCGCACAGCAGGTCGCGCCACAGCGTGGCCATGGCGATATCGGGGGCCTGGGTCAAACGCAGCATGCGGCCACCTTAGCCGGCGCGCGCCCCGCCGTAAAGCCGGTCAACCAGCGCCGGGAGCGCCGCGGGCGCAATCGGCGGGGCGCTCGGCCGCACGTTCGGCATAGCGCGTGAAGCGCAGCGCCGTGCCCTCGCGGGTGATGCGCCGCCACACGGCGCGCTTGTCCATCGGGCTCATCGCCAACCAGTGCTGCACCTCGGCAAAGCTGCGCCCGCAGCCCTTGCACCATTCATCCCCCTGGCTGGTGGAGCAGATGGCGATGCACGGTGTGTCGGGTGTGGTCTCGTACCAGGCCAGCCACGCCGCCAGCGCCGCAGCGGGCATCTGCTGCGGCGCCACGTCCTCGGCCCGCGCAAACACCATGCGGCCATACACCTCGGCCAGCGCCTCGATTTCCGGCGCCAGTCCCACGCCATCGGGCGATGGGGCGCGGGCGCGCCAATGATTGATGGCGGCTTCGATATCGGCGACGTGGATGCAGGACATGGCGGGTAAGGGCGCGCCGATGATACCGCCCGTCCCGGTGTGTTCCATGCGCATGGCGGCGGGGCCGCCAGGGCCATTCGCTATGTTTTAAATAGCATGGCAGACATATTCCGTCGCGCGTCTGGCAACATTTTCTTCAAACCGCCTTGCGCAAAAAACGCCTGCCGCTTGCGCGCCGCCCTCGTGCCATGTTCCAATCGCAGGTTCGAAGGGGAGTAGCTCCTGACCTCCAAGTCCTGACGGCCATCGGCCCCGGGGTGCGGAGGCTCTCGGTCTGTCGTCAGTACGAAGCGCACCGCTTCCGGCAGCCCGGGCCCGGCATGCGCCACGCATCGCACGCGGCTGAGCAAGACCTTTGATGGCCCTGCGGGGCTGATCAAGGCCGTCCTTACCTCTTCGCGCGTCGCAACCCACGCGGGTGGACGAGTCCCTGGTCACCGTGCAGTGTCTCTCTTGCGGAGCCGCCCACCGCCACCTACAGTGGCTGCGGGCCTCCTTTCGGTTACTGATAACGAGGACTTTATGGAATTTCTGACTTCACCCGAGTTCTGGGTTGCACTGGGGCAGATCATCATCATCGACATCCTGCTCGGTGGTGACAACGCCGTGGTGATCGCCCTGGCCTGCCGCAAGCTGCCGCCCGCGCAGCGCACCAAGGGCATCATCTGGGGCACGGCGGGCGCCATCATCCTGCGCGTGGTCCTGATCGCCTTCGCGATGACGCTGCTGAACCTGCCCTTCCTGAAAGTGGTGGGCGCCATCCTGCTGGTGTGGATCGGCGTGAAGCTGCTGGCCCCCGACGAGGACGGCCACGGCAGCGTGGCCGAGAGCGACAAGCTGCTGGCCGCCATCAAGACCATCATCGTGGCCGACCTGGTGATGAGCGTGGACAACGTGATCGCCATTGCCGGCGCCGCACAGAACGCGGGCGACCACTCGCTGCTGCTGGTGGTGCTGGGCCTGCTGATCTCCATCCCGATCATCGTGTGGGGCAGCCAACTGGTCATCAAGCTCATGGAGCGCTTCCCGGTCATCATCACCGCCGGCGGCATGCTGCTGGGCTGGATCGCCGGCGGCATGCTGGTCTCCGACCCCGCGCTGGCCAACCCCGACAAGTGGCAGTGGATGTTCAAGCTGGAGCAGTCCGACACTCTGAAGTACGCCGCCAGCGTGGCCGGCGCCCTGCTGGTGCTGGTGGTCGGCAAGGCCATCGTCGCGCAGCGCGGCAAGACGGCCCCTGCACAGCACGGCTGAAACAAGCCTTCCTGCACACGCACCCACAGGCCCGACAGGAGATCCGCCATGGACAAGGTCATCGTGTATGTGGACGACGCAGCCTACGCGCGGCAAGTCCTGGAGCCGCTGACGGCCCCCGCCACTGCGGGCACGATCCACTGGGTGCTGGTGGCCTGCGCACCGCGCATGACGCACCGCATCAGCAAATGGGTGAGCCATAGCGCACGCGAGAACTGGCGCGCCAAATGGGCGGACAAGCTGTTTGCCCAGCTGCAGCCCTGGCTGCGGGCGGAGGGTGCGCCCATCAGCACGGTATTGGCCAAGGGGCCGCTGCCCGAGCTGCTGGCGCAGCTGCAGTCCGAGCATGGCGCGTGCAGGGTGGTAGACGCCCGTCGCCCCAAGCTGGAACAGGAGGTGAACACCCCGACCGACGCAGCGCCCGCCGCCGCGCCGGTCATCGTGCGCAAACCGCCACGGCGCTGGACGGTGCCCGGCTCGCTCGCCAGCCTGGGCCTGCTGTTCATGCTGGCCGCCGACTGATCGGCACGGCAGGACTCGGCAAAACCACGGTTCAGCCCAGCCGGCCCATCGCGTGCAAGCGCAGATGGGCCGGCTTTTTTTTACACGCTCTCATGCCGCATGCGGCGCGGCGCATTCGCCGGCCCGGTGCTATGCTGCGCGCCATGCGACTACTGCTCAAATGGCTGCTGAGCGCGGCCGCCCTGCTTTGCGTGGCCTACCTCTACAGCGGCGTGGAGGTGCGCAGCTTCGGCGCTGCGCTGATCGCGGCCTTTGTGATCGGCCTGTTCAACGTGGTGCTGCGCCCGGTCCTCGTCGTGCTGACGCTGCCGGTGACCATCGTCACCATCGGGCTGTTCCTCTTCGTGATCAACGCGCTCATGTTCTGGGCCGCCGCCTCTGTGCTGGGCGACGGTTTCCAGGTACACGGCTTTACCGCCGCGCTGATCGGTTCGCTGATCTACTCTCTGCTGGGCATGCTGATCGAATCAGCGCTCGGCGGCCTGTTCCTTAAGAAGTGACTCCACCGCACGCAGCCGCGTGTCGATGATCGACGCTTCGATGTAGTCCCCCGCCGCGCTGCTGCGCCGCGCAAGGTCCTGCCCCGCCTTGAAACGGTCCACCGCAGCCGCGTAGTCATAGCGTGCGGCGTGTGCCTCGGCCTCGGCGCGCACGGCGCGCAGGGGCTGCCCCTGCTGTTGCCATACCTGCGCCAGCGCCTGCCAGACGGTCGCGTCCCGAGGATGCGTGGCCACCCAGGTCTGCAAGGGCCCCGTCATCTCGCCCGCCGCGCCCGTGCGCAGCAGGGCCTGGGTGCGCAGCAGCATCTCGGGCCGTGCGGGCGCGGGCGCGCCGGGCACACCGCTGCCTTCCGTGACGACGCTGCCCTGCAGGTACGTCAGCGCCGCGGGCGCGTCGCCCGCAGCCAGCTCCAACTCAGCACCCAGCAGGCGCGCCTGGCGCAACGCGGCAGCATCGGTACCTGCGCTGGACTGCAGCGCACGCAACGCCTTGCGCGCAGCCGCCATGTCGCCCAACTGCACCGCGCTGAGGGTGGCCGTATACCAGGCCGCTACCCGCTGCGGTGCGGGCCGTGCGGCAAAGCCGGCGTCCTGCGGCTCGGCAACCCACTGTCGCCAAGCGTCGACACCGGGGCGCATCAGCACGCGCGCGCGCGCAGCCATCATCAGGTGCTCCAGCGTAGCCCGCGCGGGCTGTGCCGCACCCGGCGGAATGCGGCTGTGCATGTCCGCAATGCGCTGCGTGGTCAAGGGGTGGCTGCGCAGGTAGGGCCAACTGCCGTTGTCGTTGATGCGGTTGGCCTGCTGCAGCTTGTCGAACATGCCCACGAAGCCCTGCGGCGCAAAGCCGGCAGGCGCCATCAGGCCGTAGCCCACACGGTCGGCCTCGCGCTCCATGTCGCGCGAGAAGTTCAGCTGGCTCTGCACGGCCAGCGCCTGCCCACCCACCATCAGGGCCTGGGCCGCATCGGGGCTGCGGCTCGCAGCCAGCGCGCCGAGGATCAGCGCACCCAGCATCAGCGGCGTCTGCCGCCCCTGCTGCGCGATCAGGCGTGAAATATGGCGCTGAGTGACATGGCTGAGTTCGTGCGCCAGGACCGACGCGAGCTCGTCGCGCGTACTCACCACGCCGATCAGCCCGAGGTGCACGCCGAAGTAGCCGCCCGGCAGGGCAAATGCGTTCACCGTACGGTCGCGGCCCAGCAAGATCTCCCAGGCAAAGCGTTCCTCGAGTTCGGGCGACAATTCCCCCCGCGCCTTGGCAGCCTGTACCAGTGGCTGGAACAGTCCCTGCACATACTCATTCAGCACCGCGTCATCGATGTAATCCGGGTCGCGGTACAGCTCGCGGATGATGCGGTCGCCCAGCTTGCGCTCGGCGCTGGTCGTCATCTCCAAGCCATCTCCCAGCGTCGGCAGCGATGGCTGAGCTACCACGGCCGGCGCTTGCAGAGAGCCAAATGCCATTAAAAAAGAAGCTGCCAGCGCTTTCCAACTGGGCGCTTGGAGCACATTTTGCATAGAACCTTGCACAAAACTCCTCCGCCCGCGCGAACGGGCTGACCGTCAATCGCGGCCATCTACACATGGCCGTATGATGCCCCGGCCATTGGAATGTTTCGCACTCGGTTGTAACCCCCCCTTATGACAACGCCTACCTCTCCCCTCACCCACTTCGACGCCCAAGGCCAAGCCCACATGGTGGACGTCGGCGCCAAACCGGCCACGCACCGCGTGGCCATTGCCACGGGCCGCATCGAGATGCAGCCCGCCACACTGGCACTGATCGAGTCGGGCACCGCCAAGAAGGGCGACGTGCTCGGCGTAGCGCGCATCACCGGCATCATGGCCGCGAAGAAAACGAGTGAGCTGATTCCTCTGTGCCACCCCCTGGCCCTGACCCGTGTGGCGGTGGATTTCGAGTTGCTGCATGCGGAAAACGCCGTGCAATGCACCGCCACCGTGGAAACCGTAGGGCCCACTGGCGTGGAAATGGAAGCGCTGACCGCCGTGCAGGTGGCGCTGCTCACCATCTACGACATGTGCAAGGCGGCGGACAAGCGCATGGTGATGACCGGCGTGCAGGTGCTGGAAAAGTATGGCGGCAAGTCGGGAAGCTTTGTGGCCTGAGGGAGCCACACCCTATGCCGTGAGATGGCCTGCCCGGAGGGACTCGAACCCCCGACCTATTGCTTAGAAGGCAATTGCTCTATCCGGTTGAGCTACGGGCAGCATGCGCAGGAAAGGGCGGATCATACGAGGAAACCCCCTCGGACTGGCGCTTGACGGGCTCAAAGAAGAACCTTCTCGCGCTCCACCCGCTGCAGGAAATCAGGCGGCAAACCCCGCCGCTCCACCACATCCACCCTGAAGGGCAAATCGCTTTGCTCGAACGCATCCTCCAGTGCCGCCCATTCATCCCAGGCCAGCGGCTGCCGGGTCTGCAGCAACAAATCCACGTCCGAGAAAGGGCGAGCCCTACCCGCCGCGCGCGATCCAAACACCCAGACCCGTGCCCCAGGCACCGCCGCATCTACGATGCGGCGGATTTCGCTGCGCTGGGCTGGGCTGAGCGCAAGGGAGGCAACAGGGCCGGTGCTCATGAGTCTGCCTGCTCGCGTGCGACAGCCCGCTCCAGCGCTTGCAGCAACGCCAGGGCATCGTGGCTGAACGCACCAATGGCAGCCGCCACTTGCGCCGCCTTGGCCTCATCGTAGGTGTGGCTGGTGGCATTGCGCATGGCACGCCAGCGGCGCCAAGCCTGCGGGTCTTGCAACAGCCCGGCATCCGCCCCCAACCTCACAAGGTCATTGAAAGACAAATCCTGAACCAGATCGGCAGCCAGAGACCGCTCAACCAGCACACGCCGCAGCATGCGCAGTGCGATCTCGTAGGTGTACTCGAAGGACTGGATCACCGCCGAGCGCAAATGCGGCTTGAATACCGAGCCCTCCGGCTGATCCTGCCAAAGCTGCAAAGCCTCCGCCATTTGCGCATACGACTTGCGCAGGGCTGTCAGGTCAATGCTGGGAGTCGATGAAACAGGCATGGCCGCATTGTGGCAGCGGAATAGGAGGCACGGCAAATGGACTGCTGGAACTTTGCCCCCAACGCATCTGCGTGATGTGGGCAAAGTCGTCGAAGCCGCGCCGGAGCGATGGGCCAATGCGGCCGCCACCCGTCCTGTAATGGACCCATGACCCTTCGTCTCTCGAAGAAAACTGCCCGCCGCGTCAGGCACACACTCGCCCTCTAATGCGCGCATGAGCGGCGATGCGCTGATCGTTCAATTCTGCACCTCAAATCCATCCCCCGGCAAAAAACGGCCTGCACCAGTGGCTGGAATAGGCCCTGCACATACTCGTTCAGCACCGCGTCATCGATGTAATCCGGGTCGCGGTACAGCTCGCGGATGATGCGGTCGCCCAGCTTGCGCTCGGCGCTGGTCGTCATCTCCAGGCCGTCTCCCAGTGTGGGCAGCGATGGCTGTGCCACCACAGCCGGTGCTTGCAGGGAGCCAAATGCTATAAAAAAAGAAGCTGTCAGCGCTTTCCAGCTGGGCGCTGGGAGCCAATTTTGTAGAGAACCTTGCACACAACTCCTCCACCCGCGCGAACGGGCCGGCCATCAATCGCGGCCATCTGCACATGGCCGTATGATGCCCCGGCCATTGGAATGTTTCGCACCCGGTTGTAAACCCGCCTTATGACAACGTCCCCCTCCCCCCTCACCCACTTCGACGCCCAAGGCCAAGCCCACATGGTGGACGTCGGCGCCAAACCGGCCACGCACCGCGTGGCCATTGCCACGGGCCGCATCGAGATGCAGCCCGCCACACTCGCGCTGGTCGAGTCGGGCACCGCCAAAAAGGGCGACGTGCTCGGCGTAGCGCGCATCGCCGGCATCATGGCCGCCAAGAAGACCAGCGAGCTGATCCCGCTATGCCACCCCTTGGCCCTCACCCGCGTGGCCGTGGAGTTCGAACTGCTGCCTTCCGACAACGCTGTGCAATGCACGGCTACCGTGGAAACGGTGGGGCCTACGGGCGTGGAGATGGAGGCTCTGACCGCCGTGCAGGTGGCACTGCTCACCGTTTATGACATGTGCAAGGCGGCGGACAAGCGGATGGTGATGACGGGGGTGAGGGTGCTAGAGAAGCACGGCGGGAAATCGGGAAGCTTTGTGAAGTGAGATAAATCAAAACCCGCCCCATCGTCAATTGCCTACCGGCCGCCCACTTGCTATTCGGATTTAACTCCGTACCCTAGCTCACCAGAGCCAAGCTGGTGGGTTCGCTTTCTGGCCTCGGTGACGACGCAGTTTCCGCTAAGTGCGTGTCGTCCACTTTGTGGCAAAAAATCTTTACTCGTGCACCTCGAAGCCATCTCCTGGCAAAAAACCCAAAACGTGCGCGGATTTGTCCAACACCGCCACCCATTCCTGCTTGTGCAATACGGGTAAAAATAATGCTTTGTCCACTGTCAGTCCATGCTGGCTCAGCAAGTGCTTGGCATCATCCTCAGTGGCTGGATAGTTGACAATAAACGCTTTCAACGGTTTGGCGCGCGCCAAGGCCTTGGCTTGGTATGCTGTGTCGTAGGGTACGTAGAAGTTGGGTCGCTGTGAGTAATCCCGCCCACCGAACGTCGATTCAAGCATCACATCTTGGCGTTCTTGCGCATCTCTGGGATCCCGGATACCGACCGTCACGGGCCCCTTTAGCCAATGCGGACGTAATGACGCATCAAGCTGGTCAATGGCTTGGTGTACATCCGCGTCGCCGTAGTCACCTGATGTAATGACGCGGAAACGATCCACCTCGTGTACCAGAAATAATGGGCGCGCCTGGTGGACTATATAGACGCCATAGGTCAACGCTGCCAGTTGAATGAAGACCACCAGCGACATGTCGGTCAGCAATTCCCGGCGCGGTTTTCTGGGATTGAACAACACCAGTGTCAGCATGGGACCGCAGACCACATCGACGCTCACCAAAATGAGGAACAGAGTAAGCCCTCCTGAGAGCAGGCCGTACGGGTGGGGATACCAAACAAGAAAAACGAGTACGGCTGCAAACGCGGCCACGAATATCGAGGCCAGGAAATGAAACAATGCAGCCTTGGCGGCAGCTCGAATACGCAGAGAGAACGACATAATGAAATGGGAGAATCTGTCAGCGGCACTCAGCGGGCAGGTATTTGGCCGGTAGGGTGCCTAGCGTCACATTGGTCATGCCGCGCGTTGTAGCAGTTATTGACGTATTCCCCGCGCAGGCCCAATCGATAGACTCATTGGAGGCGGCAGTAGGCGCAGCATTGTTCACATTAGGGGATAAGGTGAAAGTTAACCCATTGCGCCCCGAGGGGATGCCATTGCCAGAGTTGGCCGCCACCGTTACGAAGATAGGCCAACCCCGTCAGAGGCATAGGGCGTACAAGCAGCGCCAACTGCTCCGGCGACGCCCACGCAGATATTAGCTACGTATTTTGACTGTTTACCCAACACAGGACTGAGATTTATAGCCGTAGCGGCAGCATCCAACCCTGCAGCACGGTTCTGCGTATACCCTTCAGCGAGATGATTCTTGGCCACAGATCCGGCCACCAATGCCTCCGCAAATTTTGCACGAATGGCGTAGTCTTGGTATGCAGGTATGGCTATGGCGGCCAAAACGCCGATGATGGCCACGACAATCATCAGTTCGATCAAAGTAAAGCCTTTAATGGAGCGTACGGCCATAGGGTAGCCTCATCCCAAACACGGAGCGCCAAAAGTAGGGAAAAAAAGAGGGTGCCGCGGGGCACCCTCTTACATAGCTCATGTCAAGCCCTACTGATCTGCAAGGCTTAGCATGAATTACTTAACGGCACTCTGCCGGTGCGTATTTAGCCTGCAATGCAGTGGCCGGCACCGTGACGGTCAAACTCGGGAATCGAGCTTTAGCTGTCGTCGTGGTTGAACTGCCACATGCCCAGTCAATAGCGCCACTCGACGCTGCCGTTGGCGTCACGCCTTGCACTGCAGGGACGAAAGAAATGATGTGACCGTGCAGTCCAGTCGGAATGCCATTCGCAGCAGTAGCTGCAATCGCTACATTGATTTGCCATGGGCCCGTATGATCATCCGCAAGTGCCGCACAAGCTGCATCACCAGGCGTGGCATCGACACAGAAATTACGCACGTATTTTGATGCTTTCTGTACCGTCGGGGTCGTATTGATACCAGTGCCTGCAGCAGTCATAGCACCAATGCCGCCAGTTTGAAACGCCTCGCTCAGTACCGCTTTAGGGATGCCCTGAATAACTCGAATGCGTAAGTGCTACAAGGTCACCGGTTTCAGATAGTGCGATGGATGGCGTTTAGCCTGGGTCTTCGCACCACTTTCCACGCCCTTGCGGGCCATCTGCACCGCCTTTGCGGCCATTTGCCTGATTTCAGGGGCACTCATCCCTGCGCCTCCAGCAATTGATGGCGCACCATCCAAAGATTGGACAGCGCAAACAGCGTCTTGAGCTGCAACGTGTTCTTCTTCAATCCCCGGTAGCGCACCTTGGTGTATCCAAACTGTCGTTTGATCACCCTGAAGGGATGCTCCACCTTGGCACGGATGCTCGCCTTGATCTTCTCCACTTGGTCTATCAGCGCGTCAACGGGGTTGTTCTCTTTGTCCAGCGCTCTGCGTTTGCCTGGGCGCATCGCGATGTGCCACCGCACTGCCTCCTTGGCATCCGGGCGCTTGTCGATACCTTGGTAGCCCGCATCACCAAACCCGTCTGTCTCCTGCCCGTGCAGCAAGCTGTTGCCCTCTACAACGTCGGCCACGTTACCCGAGGTGCCTATGACGGTATGCACGAGTCCCGAGTCCGCATCCACGCCGATATGGGCCTTCATGCCAAAGTGCCATTCGTTGCCCTTTTGGCTCGAATGCATCTCTGGATCGCGCTTTCTGTCCTTGTTCTTGGTAGAGCTAGGCGCTGCGATCAGTGTGGCATCGACCGCAGTGCCTGCCTTGAGCAGCAAGCCCTGGGCTGCCAGAAGCTCGTTGACAGTGGCCAGAATCTGCTCGGCCAGCTTGTGTTTCTCCAGCCGATGACGAAACCTCAGGATGGTGCTCTCGTCAGGCACCCTCCCATGGGCATCAAGACTTGCAAACTCCCGGTAGATCGGGGTGTCAAAGAAGGCCTCTTCCATCGCCAGATCTGACAGGGTGAACCACTGCTGCATGCAGTGGATGCGCAGCATGGTCTCCAGGGCAAAGGGTGGGCGGCCGTTCTTGCCTTCGGGGTAATAGGGCGCAATGAGTTCGACCAGAGCAGCCCAGGGAACCACCAAATCCATCTGGATCAGCAGTTCTTGCTTGCGGGTCTTTTTGGTGCTCAGTTTCAGGTCAAGGCTGCTTTGCTTCATGGGCGGGGAGGATGCCATGACTTCCTGGCTTCTAGCAGACTGCGTTCGGGGTTTTGCAGGATTTCCTTAGCGGAAGAGGCAGCGATAATACCTTCCGATACTTTGGCCCGAATGCTGTAGTCTTGGTAAGCAGGCAAAGCCACGGCAGCCAAAATACCGATGATCGCCACCACGATCATCAATTCGATCAGGGTGAAACCTTGTTGCAGGGTACGCTTCATAAATCCTCCTCGGAATTAGGTAATAGCCCCCGCAGAGGAATCCTGCGGGTTGAGAAAACTTGAGCAGCTTCTGTGCCAACATCAGAATGCAACCAAACGTTGCAGCGCGCGACATTTTTCACCCGTTTCCCAAACCCCGCAAAGGAAAAGTCTAACCAATCGGTCACACGTCGACACATTTGTCACCCCAAGGTGTTCTACGTGGAGAACTACGCAATTCGGTTTGTTAGAAGCAGCGCGGCATTCTGCGACCCGCGGCAGCACCCCTTCTCCCATCAGGCGCTAACGGCTTTTAAAAGCGAAGCGCTAATGATCGCCACACTAGCGTTGCCCTCTGCACGCTCTAGCCCTGCACAAACTCCATCTCAGTGCTGGCCAGAGCGATGCGGTCACCATTCTTGAGAGTTATGGGGTCCACTCCAATGCGCGCCCCGTTCAGCAACGGAAAGTCCCCCCCCTCCACATGAGCCAGCACGAAGCCGCTGTGCCGCTTGGTGATGGATGCCACGGCCACGCCAGGCTTGCCAATGGTGGTAACCACTTTTGTCAGAGCCACCTCACGGCCGGCGGCGGGGCCGTTCATCACCCGTACGGCGGCGCTCAGCACGACTGGCGCAGGGGCCGCAGGCTTGCCCAGCGGCGGCAACATGCCGGGCTTGAAGACCATCGTCTTCTCATAGTCATGACCAGGCTCTTCGTGCAGGAAGCGGATTTTGTACTTCCCCAATTCCACCGTGTCGCCGTTGCGCAGCGGCTGCCGCTTGATAGCCTTGCCGTTGACATACGTACCGTTGGTGCTACCCAGGTCCTCCACTTCCACATCATCCCCATTCATGAGGAAGACCGCATGTTCACCACTGACTGCAAGGTTATCGATGACCACGTCGTTGTAGGGGCGGCGGCCTACCGTTGTGCGTTCCTTGGTGAAGGTAACTTCCTTGATGACAACTCCATCGATCGACACGACCATTCTGGGCATGATCACTTTTCCTTATCCAAACAACTGAGCTAGTAGAGGGAAGTAGCAATTTCCGGGCACAGGCAATTGAAGCCCTGGCGGTCGGACTGAGCTTGGCGGAAGGGTCACGAGGTGCGCAGCAGGCGCGCCATGAGGCCGCCGCGTTTTTTGGCGTCCTGAGCGAGTTGCGTTTGCGCCAGCACTACGCTGATGTTGTCCCGCCCTCCCATGGCGTTGGCCATGGCCACCATGCGCGCCGCTTTATCTTGTAGCGCAATCGGCATCCGCGCCAGTTCGGCCAAATCTTCGTCACTCAACATATCCGTCAGGCCGTCGGAGCAAAGAATGAACAAGTCACCGGGCTCGACAGGAAATTCGTTGATTTCTATGTGCACGGACACATCCACCCCCAGCGCCCGTGTCACCAGGTTGCGCTGCCCCGAAACGGCTGCTTGTGCCGGCGTGAGCAGTCCCAGGTCGATCTGCTCCTGCAACCACGAGTGGTCGCGCGTGATCTGCCGCAAGAGGCCCTCGCGCCACCGGTAGCAGCGCGAATCACCGATGTGGCCGAGAATGAGCCGGTCGTCACGGAACACGCCGACGACCAGCGTGGTACCCATTCCCAGGTACTGCGGGTTGGACATCGAGGCCCCGAGGATCGCGTGGTTCGCGTTGTCCACACAGGCCTCTAGTGCATGCCGTACATCCGAAGGCGATGCCGCGGAGCCGTCGCCTTGCAGCCAGCGGACCATCTCGGTGCCGATGTAGGTGATCGCCATCCCGGCAGCCACCTCGCCCGCGTTGTAGCCCCCCATGCCGTCGGCCAGGATGACCATCTGCGCCGTCTCATGGATGGCCACAGCGTCTTCGTTGTTGGAGCGCACCCGCCCCGTGTCCGTCAACGCGCAGAATTCGTAGCTCAGCATCGGCAGAGGTTTCATAAGAGGCTCCCGCGATACGCCTCACGCGAAGGCGCTTTACATGCGGTTGAGGATGGCATCGCTGCATATCCCTCACAACCGGCATTGCGGGACTGCGCATCATAGTCGAGGCGCACGGGGCGACAGGTCCGTCATGATGTTGAACGCGTGCAAGCCAGGCCCGTTGACGTGTGTTGCAAAAGAGGCCCTACGCAGCCCTTCTTGGCTGCCATTTTTGCTACTTCATGGACATGTCCGTCAGGTAGCGGCATATTCCCGTCGCACTAACGCGCGCCAGACTTCTTAGGCCTGCCGAGGTTCGCCGCGGGATTGCATCAGCTTGCCCACCATCACCACCAGCACGGCGCCCGCTATGGCGGCTACGTAGTGGAGCCACGGGTGACCCATCGCGTAATCGTGAAGCAAGTTGTCGTTGACGATGGTCTCGCCTCCCACCCAACCGATCAACGCGGCCCCCAGCGTGACGATGACGGGAAAGCGTTCCATGAGCTTGATCATCAGGGTGGATCCGAAGATCACCAGCGGTATGCTGATGGCCAACCCCAGGACGAGCAGCACCATGTTCCCCTGGGCGGTCGCGGCGACGGCAATGACGTTGTCCAGGCTCATCACCAGGTCGGCAATCAGGATGGTGCGGATGGCCGCGAACATGCCTCCTGTGGATTTGGATGCGCCGTCATCTTCCTCCTCATCCGTGAGAAGTTGATAACCAATCCACAGCAGCAGACAGCCCCCGACGATCTGCAGGAAGGACAGCTCCAGCAGCTTGGCCGCCACTACCGTCAATACGATGCGCAACACCACCGCCGCGCCGGAGCCGAACATGACGGCCTTCTTCTGCTGCTGCGCAGGCAGCGAACGCGCCGCCAAGGCGATGACGACAGCGTTGTCGCCCGACAAAATGATGTTGATCCAGACGATCTTCACCAGGCCGATCCAGAAATCGGCATTGCTCAAGTACTCCATTGATGGCTCCAGTGTTATGAATCGAAAACGCCAGCCTGGGTCAACCAAGCTGGCGTTTCTTTTGTGTTGGAGCTGTCAGTGTAGAGAGGGTAGACCCTCTCGCGCGTGCGTAGTTTTGCGTAACCTGGCGCGCTACACCGCGCCAGGCTCGCGGATTACAGCAGGCCCTTGAGCAGGCGACCCATCTCGGAAGGATTGCGGGTAATGGTGAAACCGCACTCTTCCATGATGGCCAGCTTGGCGTCCGCCGTATCGGCGCCGCCGGAGATCAGCGCACCCGCATGGCCCATGCGCTTGCCCGGAGGAGCGGTCACGCCTGCGATGAAGCCCACGATGGGCTTCTTCATATTGGCCTTGCACCAGCGGGCAGCTTCTGCCTCGTCGGGGCCGCCGATCTCGCCGATCATGATCACGGCGTCGGTGTCAGGATCGTCGTTGAAAGCCTTCATCACGTCGATGTGCTTGAGGCCGTTGATCGGGTCGCCGCCGATGCCGACGGCGGACGACTGGCCGATGCCCAGCTCGGTGAGCTGTGCCACGGCTTCATAGGTCAGCGTACCGGAGCGCGACACCACGCCCACGCGGCCCTTCTTGTGAATGTGGCCGGGCATGATGCCGATCTTGATTTCGTCAGGCGTGATCAGGCCAGGGCAGTTGGGGCCCAGCAGCAGCGTGCGCTTGCCGCCAGCGGCTTCCTTGGCCTTCATCTTGTTGCGCACTTCAAGCATGTCGCGCACGGGAATGCCTTCGGTGATGCAGATCGCCAGGTCCAGGTCGGCCTCGACGGCTTCCCAGATGGCGGCGGCCGCGCCTGCGGGCGGCACGTAGATCACGGAGACGGTAGCACCGGTTTCCTTGGCGGCGTCCTTGACCGACCCAAAGATTGGAATGTCAAAAATCTTCTCGCCGGCCTTCTTGGGGTTCACACCCGCCACGAAGCAGTTCTTGCCGTTGGCGTATTCCTGGCACTTTTCCGTGTGGAACTGACCGGTCCTGCCGGTGATGCCCTGGGTGATGACCTTGGTGTCTTTGTTGATGTAGATCGACATGTTTTATCTCCGGGCCTGCTTAACGGACGGCTTCGACAATCTTCGTGGCGGCTTCCGCCATGGTGTCGGCGCTGATGATGGGCAGGCCGGATTCGGCCAGCATCTTCTTGCCCAGCTCTTCGTTCGTGCCCTTCATGCGCACGACCAGCGGCACCTGCAGGTTCACGGCCTTGCAGGCGGTGATCACGCCGGTGGCGATGGTGTCGCACTTCATGATGCCGCCGAAGATGTTGACCAGAATGCCCTTGACCTTGGGGTTCTTGAGCATGATCTTGAAGGCTTCGGTGACCTTCTCGGGGGTGGCGCCGCCACCCACGTCCAGGAAGTTGGCCGGCTCACCGCCAAACAGCTTGATGGTGTCCATGGTGGCCATGGCCAGGCCCGCGCCGTTCACCAGGCAGCCGATGTTGCCGTCCAGGGAGATGTAGGCCAGGTCGAACTTGGAGGCCTCGACTTCCGCCGGATCTTCCTCGTCCAGGTCGCGCAGGGCCACGATTTCCGGGTGGCGGAACAGCGCGTTGGCGTCGAAGTTGAACTTCGCGTCCAGGGCCATCAGGTTGCCCTTGGAGTCGCAATTCAGCGGGTTGATCTCGACCAGGGACGCGTCGGTGTCCATGTAGCACTTGTAGAGCTTGGCGAACAGGTCCACCGCCTGGTCCACCGAAGCGCCCGTCAGGCCGATGGCTGCGGCCACCTTCTTGGATTGCTCGGGCGTGATGCCGGTCAGAGGGTCGATCATCTCGGTGATGATCTTCTCGGGTGTGGAGTGGGCCACTTCCTCGATGTCCATGCCGCCTTCGCTGGAAGCGATCAGCGCCACTTTCTGCGTGCCGCGGTCGGTCACCAGAGACACATACAGTTCGTTCTTGATGTCGGCGCCATCTTCAATGTACAGGCGGCGCACCTTCTGCCCTTCAGGGCCGGTCTGGTGCGTGACCAGCTGCATGCCCAGGATCTCGCTGGCGCGTGCCTTCACGTCATCAATGGTCTTGGCCACCTTCACGCCACCGCCCTTGCCACGGCCACCGGCGTGGATCTGGGCCTTCACGACCCACACGGGGCCGCCGAGCTTTTGTGCGGCTTCCACGGCTTCTTGCACCGTGAAAGCGGGGATGCCACGCGGGACGGGCACGCCGAAACTGCGCAAGATTTCCTTGCCTTGGTATTCGTGAATCTTCATGAGGTCTCTCTCAGGGGAAGGATGGTGTTTGTACCCGTTCTGCCGAAGAGCGGAAATACAGCCGCATGCTCGGGAATGGCAGCCGGTAAATGTATCATGCTGCGACGCACCATTGATGTGGATATAACTTACGCCCCCGGCCCCCTCCCTGGGCCGGCCCTTGCAGGAGCTACTGATGTCCAAGGTCTTTATTGATGGCGAGGCAGGCACCACCGGCCTGCAGATTCGTGAGCGCCTGCAGGCCATGCCCCAGGTGGAGTTGGTCAGCATCGCCCCCGAACTGCGCAAGGACGCCGCCGCCAAGCGCGCACTGATCGCCGGTGTGGACCTGGCCGTGCTGTGCCTGCACGACGACGCGGCGCGCGAGACGGTCGCGCTGGTGGACGCCATCACTGCCGAGACCGGCCGCGCCATCAAGATCATTGATGCCTCTACCGCCCACCGCACGGCGCCGGGCTGGGTGTTCGGCTTTCCCGAACTGGCGCCCGGCCAGTTGGAGGCCGTGCGCAACGCCACGCGCGTATCCAACCCCGGCTGCTATGCCACCGGCGCCATCGCCCTGCTGCGCCCGCTGGTCGACGCCGGCCTGGTGCCTGCCGACCACCCGTTGGCACTGCCGTCGGTGAGCGGCTACTCCGGCGGCGGCCGTACGATGATCGAGGCCTACGAGCAAGGCCATGCGGCGCCCTTTGAGCTGTATGCGCTGGGCCTGTCGCACAAGCACCTGCCGGAGATCCTGAAGTACACCGGGCTCACGCGCCGCCCGATCTTCATCCCCTCGGTGGGCAACTTCCGCCAGGGCATGCTGGTGCAACTGCCGCTGCATCTGGATCTGCTGCCCGGCCAGCCGAAGGCGGCGGACCTGCACGACGCACTGGCGGCCCATTACGCCAAGAGCAATACGCCCGAGCAGTGGGTGAAGGTGCTGCCGCCCACCGAGGACGGCAAACTCGATGCCCTCGCGCTCAACGACACCAACCAGTTGGAACTGCGCGTGTTCGCCAATGAGAGCTACCGCCACGCCGTGCTGGTGGCGCGCCTGGACAACCTGGGCAAGGGCGCGAGCGGCGCCGCGGTGCAGAACCTGCGGTTGATGCTCGGGCTATAACATCAAAAAACATAGCTGCCTGCGCTTATTCCATCCGGGTTTCAACGGAAAAATCCTTTGAAATGGATGTACGATAAGCGCGAGTAGCTCATTTTTATATAGCAAACACGTGCCCGTAGCGCGCCGGCTGATCTGCCGAGCGGTCAAGGCCACGCGGCAAGCCCCTTCCCCGCAGGCGTGCGCCGCGAAGCGCGCACTGCCGTCGCTGCTTTCAGGCCTGCCCCACGCGCTGGAACAGCCCGCCGGGCAGGCGCGCGACACGCCCCTCCAGTTCCAACTCCAGCAGCCGTACCTGCAGCGTGGCGGCATCCAGCCCTGTGCGCGCCACCAGCGCGTCCAGCCCCAGTGGATCGAACCCCAGCGCATCCAGCACACACTGATACGACGGCGCAAGGGGCTCCTCGGACGCGTCCTGTGCTGCAGGGATGGCGGCTGCCGGCGCATGCCAGCGCAGTTCTTCCAGTACGTCCTGCGCCGACTCCACCAGCTTGGCGCCCTGGCGTATCAGCGCGTGGCAACCACGCGACTGGGGCGCGTGGATGGAGCCGGGTATGGCGAACACCTCGCGCCCCTGCTCGGCCGCGAGCCGCGCGGTGATCAGCGAGCCCGAGGCCAGCGCCGCCTCCACCACCAGGGTGCCCTGCGACAGGCCGGAGATGATGCGGTTGCGCTTGGGAAAGTTGGCCGGCAACGGCGGCGTGCCCAGCGGGTATTCGCTGACCAGCAAGCCGTGGCGCGCGATGCGGTGGGCCAGCTCCTTGTTGGCACGCGGGTACACCCGGTCCAGCCCGGTGCCCACGATGGCAATGGTGGCGGGCGCGGCGCCGTCGGGCGGATCGATCAGCGCGCCCTCGTGCGCCGCCGCGTCGATGCCCAGCGCCAGGCCCGAAACGACGCACAAACCCGCCTCCCGCAGAGCACGTGCGAACTGCCGGGCATGGTCCGCCCCCTGGGCCGTGGGGTTGCGGCTACCCACCATGGCCAGGCTGTGCGCCGGCGCGAACGGCGCGCCGCCCTGCACGAACTGCGGAGCACCCAGCAGGTACAGCAGCAGCGGCGGATCCTCGGTGGCCAGCAACGCAGGAGGATAGGCCTCGTCACCCAGCGTGACGATGCCGTGCGCCGGCTGCGCGGGCGCCCGCCCGTCCAGCAGCCACTGCCACGTCCGCTCGGTCAGCGCCTCCAGCTCCTCGGGCACGCGGGCGAGCGCGCGCGCCTGCGCCGTGGTGACGCAGGACTGCCAGGCCCTCTCGCCCTGCGCAAAGATGTTCTGGGGAAGGCCGAACGCGGCCAGCAGCCTGCGCGCGGCACCGTTGCCCACGCCAGGCGTGAGCGTCAGTCGCAGCCAGGCGGCCAGTTCGTCGCGTTGCATGCGCGGTGACAAGGCGGGGGAGCGGCCGCCCGCAGGTGACGGCGCCCGGGGCTTACTCGGGGTTGACCAGACGGTCGCCCACACGCACCGCCTGCTGCGACTGCAGGATCAGGGCGTAGGACACGCGGTCGAACGTGAGGAACACCATCGCCACGCCATTGCTCTCGCTGGGCAGGCGCACCATGGCGCGCTGCTCGTCGGTCTTGTCCTTGAAGCGCTCGCCCTGCGTGAGCAGCTGCAGCACATGGCCGGCTTCCATGCCGTCGCGCGTACCGCGGTTGATGGTGATCACCTGGTTCTGGCCGGCGTTGGCCACGGCCGCGCTGCCGTAGATCGACACCACGCTGGCATCCACGGGGCCCAGCGGTGCCCGCGGGGTGTAGCTGTTGAAGCTGCGCTGTGGTGCGGGCAGCAGGCGGTCGCCGGCGCGGATCTCTTCCTTCGCGCCCCTCAGGTCCACCGTGGCGGGAACGATGTCCACCGCTGTGCCGTCGGCTTGCCCCTCCAGCACTTCCCCCCGGCCCTCGCTGGAACTCTTGCCCCGCGCTACATCGCTCTGGGGCACTGGAGTGGTAGTTTCACTGCGCACCAGTTCGGCGCGGCCGACATACTGCGCTTCGTAGCCCAGCACCTCACCAGTGTGCGGATCCTTCAGCGGAATGGCGTTGCGGAACACGCGGTACTGGCGCGGCACGCCAGGCGCCATCACGAGGGGACTGCCTTCAGCGCCGCGCACGTAGGCGCGGTCGCCGTTGGCCATGATCATGCGTTCGTCGCGCGTGGCCACGATGCGCGGGGCCTGCTGCAGTGTGAGCTCGTCCACCACCAGAGGCTCGACGAGGAAGGGTTCGATCAGGTGCGGCTTGAGCGTGGGCAGCGCCGTGCCGGCCAGGCTGTCATAGCGCGTGCGCGGCGACACGCGCACGGTCTCGGGCGCGCCTTTGCGGCTGGTGCTCAGGCGGGCATAGCCGTCCACCTTTTCCAGGTACAGCGTCTGGCCCGGGAAAATCAGGTGCGGGTTGGGAATGGACTGCAGATTCATGCCCCACAGTTCCGGCCAGCGCCAGGGGCGCTTCAAATACATGCCGGAAATACCCCACAGCGTGTCTCCGCGTTTCACCACGTAGGTATCGGGCGCATTGGCGGCCAATTCGGACAGGGGAACGCCGCGTGAAGCCACCTGCTGCGCGGTGGCGCGCTGCTCGGAGGTAATCGGGTAATTCTGGGCCTGCGCCGCCGGTGCCATGGCGGCACCCGCCAACAAAGCCAGTGCGCCGAGCGCCGTCACGCGCATACGGGCCTGAGCCGCCATATTGTTCCTCGTGTCATTCATTGGAAAAACGCCCCTCTCGCTGCGGTGCAGTTAATTGTTTTACAGAAGAAACTGCCGCGAATACATTACAAACCATTTGAGATTCTGTGCCCAAGCCCTTGATCGGGCAACGATTATTGTGATTGGGCGCCGCAATGGCGGGCAAAAGTGGCGAAAATAGCGACATATTGAGCGCTCTGCCATGGCAATTCTTCCGATTCTCTGTTACCCCGATCCTCGCCTGCACAAGGTCGCCCAGCCCGTGACGGCGGTGGATGAGCGCGTGCGCGCCATCGTGGACGATATGTTCGCCACCATGTACGACGCCCATGGCATCGGCCTGGCCGCCACGCAGGTCGATGTGCACGAGCGCATCGTGGTGATCGACGTCTCCGAAGAGCGCGACACGCCGCTGGTGCTGATCAACCCCGAGATCACCTGGGCCAGTGCCGAGAAACAGGTGGGCGACGAGGGCTGCCTGTCGGTGCCTGGCATCTACGATGGCGTGGAGCGCTCCACTGCCGTGCACGTGCGCGCGCTGGACCGCGACGGCCAGCCGCGCGTGATCGAGGCCGAGGGCCTGCTGGCCGTGTGCATCCAGCACGAGATGGACCACCTGCTGGGCAAGGTGTTCGTGGAATACCTGTCGCCCTTGAAGCGCAACCGCATCAAGACCAAGCTGTTGAAGCAGCAAAAGCAGGCCGAACGCGCATGACCCCGCTGCCGGCGCACGCAACCGCACCGCGCCGGCTCCGCTGGAGCGCACTGCTGCTGGCTGTTTTTTTGGCGGCCTGCGCCGTACCCGAATGGCAGAAAGCAGGCACGCCGCGTGCGGACATCGAGCGCACCATGGGCGCACCCACGCTGACCGTAATGCTCCCTGAAGGCGGAGAACGGCTGGTCTACAGCCGCCAGCCCGCAGGCCAACAGGTCTACCACCTCGACTTTGACGCCCGGCAACGCCTGGTGCGGGTGGAGCAGGTACTGACGCTGGAGCGCTTCCATGCGCTGCGCAATGGCGTCGATACGCGCGCAGCCGTGCGACGCACCTTCGGCCCGCCTGCGCTGGTGGAGAAGGTGGCGCGCTTCAATGGCGATATCTGGACCTACCGCTTTCGTGACAATGGAGAGCCCCGCCAGGCCCATGTGCACATCGACCCGGCGGGCGTCGTGCAGCGCGTGATGTTCACGGACGAGCGGCTGAACGACAACGACCCCTTTCACTGAGCCCCACCCCGGGGCCGCTATTCCACGCGTTGTATGAGAGTCATTTTTGCCGGCACGCCCGAGTTTGCGCGCGTGGCCCTGGAACGCCTGCTGGCCGCGGGATTCACCGTGCCCCTGGTGTTGACCCAGCCCGACCGCCCCGCGGGCCGCGGCATGAAACTGCAGGCTTCACCCGTCAAGCAGTGCGCGCTGCAGCACGGCATCGCCGTGGCGCAGCCGCTGAGCCTGCGCCTGGATGGCAAATACCCCGAGGACGCAGCGGCCGCCAAAGCCGCCATCGAGGCTGCGCAGGCCGATGTGATGGTGGTGGCCGCCTATGGGCTGATCCTGCCGCAGTGGGTGCTCAACACGCCCCGGCTCGGCTGCCTGAACATCCACGCCAGCCTGCTGCCGCGCTGGCGCGGCGCGGCGCCCATCCACCGCGCCATCGAGGCCGGCGACGCGGAAACCGGCGTGACCATCATGCAGATGGACGCGGGCCTGGATACCGGCGACATGCTGTTGCTGGAAAAGACCGCCATCAGCCCCACCGATACCACCGCCACGCTGCACGACCGGCTGGCGCAGCTGGGCGGGCGGCTGATCGTGGAGGCGCTGGAGATGGCCGCCTGCGGGGGCCTCAAACCCACACCGCAGCCGGCCGAGGGCGTGACCTACGCGCACAAGATCGACAAGGCGGAAAGCACCATCGACTGGAACCAGCCGGCGGAGGTGATCGCCCGGCGCGTGCGTGCCTTCGACCCCTTCCCCGGCGCGGCCACCACGCTGGGGGCCGATGCCATCAAGGTATGGAGCTGCGAAATAGATAGCTGCTCGCGCACGCTGGATGCGGCCTGCGGCCAGATTTTGTCTATAGATGCCGACGGCATCGGCGTGGCCTGCGGCGCCGGCAGCCTGCTGCGCTTGACGGTGCTGCAACGCGCGGGCGGCAAGCGGCTGCCCGCCGCGGACTTCCTGCGCGGCTTCCCGCTGGCGCCAGGCATGGTGCTGGGCGCCGCCCCATGAGTCTGCCTTTCCTGCGCGCCCAGCTGCGCGACCCGGCCTTCCGCCAGGGCGCCAGTGACATGGCCGGCACCTGCCTGGGCATCGGCGCCTGGGGCCTGGTGACGGGCGTGGCCATGGCCAAGAGCGGCATGTCGCTGCCGATGGCGCTGTTCATGTCGCTGGCGGTGTATGCCGGCAGCGCACAGCTGGCCGTGCTGCCGCTGATGGTGGCGGGCGCACCGCTGTGGGTGGTGTGGCTCACGGCCACCTGCGTGAACCTGCGCTTCGTGATCTTCAGCAGCATGTGGCGCAGCTACTTCGCCCACCTGCCGCGCCGCCACCGGCTGGCGCTGGGCTACTTCAGCGGCGATGTGATCTTCGTGAGCTTCATGAAGCGCTTTCCCAAGCCCGTGCCTGCGCCCGAGCAGGTGCCTTATTTCTGGGGCGCGGCCTCGGCCAACTGGCTGGCCTGGCAGGTGCCGTCCATTGCAGGCATCGTGCTGGCCAACGCCATCCCGCTGTCCTGGGGGCTGGGCTTTGCGGGCGTGCTGGCGCTGCTGGGCATCCTGCTGTCCATGCTGAACGACCGCGCCACCTGGCTCGCCACGGCCGTGGCCTGCACGGCGGCGGTGGCCACCTTCGCGCTGCCGCTCAAGCTCAACATCCTGGTGGCGATCGCCGCAGCCGTCACCGCAGGGCTGGCCGCCGAAGCGGCCGAGCGCGCGCTGCGGCGTGCGCGCACCCGCGCGGTGGGAGGCGACACATGAACGGTGCCTGGATCGAGCCGGCCATCGCCATCCTGGGGCTGGCGGGCATCACCCTGCTCACGCGCGCGTTCTTCATGATCCCCGAGCGCGACCTGCCGATGCCCGACTGGCTGCGCCGCGGCCTGAAGTACGCGCCGCTGGCCGCGCTGGCCGGGGTGATCGCGCCCGAGCTGGTCATGAGCCAGGGCGCGCTGATCCAGACGCTGCAGGACGCACGGCTGCCCGCCGTGGCTGCCGCCGCGGGCTACTACTTCTGGCGCCGCGGCATCCTGGGCACCATCGTCGTGGGCATGGCGGTGTACCTGCCGCTGCATATCGGACTGGGCTGGTAGAGAGTTACGGCGCGGTTACCAGGCGCCTACAATCCGCGCAGTTTTCATGACCGCACCGTGACGGCGCGGCGCACTCACCCACTGTTCCCATGCACATCCTTCGCTTTTCCGACCTTTGCGCCCAGGGCCAGGCCCGTGGCCAGCGCGTGTTCATCCGTGCCGACCTGAACGTGCCGCAAGACGACGCCGGCCGCATCACCGAGGACACGCGCATCCGTGCCTCCGTGCCCTGCATCCAGATGGCGCTGGAAGCCGGCGCCGCCGTGATGGTGACCAGCCACCTGGGCCGCCCCACCGAGGGCGAGTTCAAGCCCGAGGATTCGCTGGCCCCGGTGGCCCAGCGCCTGTCCGAACTGCTGGGCCGCGAGGTGCCGCTGGTGGCCGACTGGGTGGACGGTGTGCAGGTGCAGCCCGGCCAGGTCGTGCTGCTGGAAAACTGCCGCTTGAACAAGGGCGAGAAGAAAAACGACCCCGAGCTGGCGAAGAAGATGGCCCAGCTGTGCGACATCTACGTGAACGACGCCTTCGGCACCGCCCACCGCGCCGAGGGCACGACCTACGGCATCGCCGAGTACGCGAAGGTGGCCTGCGCCGGCCCGCTGCTGGCCGCCGAGATCGACGCCATCCAGACCGCGCTGGCCCACCCGAAGCGCCCGCTGGTCGCCATCGTGGCCGGCTCCAAGGTCTCGACCAAGCTGACCATCCTGCAAAGCCTGTCCAAGAACGTGGACGGCCTGGTGGTGGGCGGCGGCATTGCCAACACCTTCATGCTGGCGGCCGGCCTGCCCATCGGCAAGAGCCTGGCCGAGCCCGACCTGGTGAACGAAGCCAAGGCCGTGATCGCCGCCATGGCCGCGCGCGGCGCCGAGGTGCCGATCCCCACCGATGTGGTGGTCGCCAAGGCCTTCGCGGCCGACGCACCCGCCACCGTGAAGAAGGCCAGCGAAGTGGCCGAGGACGACCTGATCCTGGACATCGGCCCCGAGACGGCGGCCCAACTGGCCGCGCAGCTCAAGGCCGCGGGCACCATCGTCTGGAACGGCCCCGTGGGCGTGTTCGAATTCGACCAGTTCGCGGGCGGCACCAAGGCCATCGCGCAGGCCATCGCCGAATCCAGCGCCTTCAGCATCGCCGGCGGCGGCGACACCCTGGCGGCGATTGCCAAGTACGGCATCGAGAAGGACGTGGGCTACATCTCCACCGGCGGTGGCGCGTTCCTGGAGGTGCTGGAGGGCAAGACCCTGCCGGCCATCGAAATACTGCAAAAGCGCGCGGCAGGCTGATCCCGCCCCAGAACGCTATAAAAATCAGAGCTGCTTGCGCTTATTGCATAAGCGCTAGCAGCTCTTTTTACTTGAACTCCTGCGCCTGCACGGCGCGGGCCGGCCACAGCACGGTGCCGATGGCCACGGCCATCAGGCCCACGGCGGTCCAGTCCTGCCAATGCAGCACCTCACCCAGCCACAGCGCGCCGCTGAACACGCCCAGCACCGGAATCATCATCACGCTGAGCGTGGAGGCCACGGGCGGCAGCGTGCGCACCAGGAAGAACCACGCCGTCTGCGCAAAGCCCAGCGCCAGCAGCCCGTTGTAGAAAATGGCGGCCCAGGCCTGGGCGTCGGGTGCCACCCAGCGCTCGCGCTCGAACGCCACCGCCAACACGGTGAGTACCACGCAGGTGATGGCCACCATCCAGAACGACAGCGTGAGCAGCGGCACCGGCACGCTCAGGCGCCGCATCAGCTGCGTGCCCAGGGCCCAACTGGCGGCGGACACCAGCATCAGTGTCACGCCCAGGGGCCGGCCGCCCAGCGCGCCCACCTCATGCCACAGCAGCAGCACCACGCCCACCAGCGCCGCGCCCACGCCCACCCACGCACGACCGGCCAGGCGGTCGCCAAACACCAGCGCGCCCAGCACGGCCGAGAAGATGGGCATGGTGTAGCCCAGGATGGCCGCGCGCCCGCTGGACAGCTGCGGGATCGCCAGGATCATGAGCACGTGCCACAGCACCATGTTGGTCAGCGCCAGCAGCGCCACGCGGCCCCAATGCGCGCGCGCAATAGTGAAGGGCAGCTTGCGCACCCCTATCACCGCGGCCAGGATGGGCAGGCCCAGCCACAGCGACGCCATGCGGAAGGTGAGCGGCGGAAAGTGCGCCACACCCATCTTCATCACCGGCCAGTTGAGGCCCCACACCAGGGTCAACAGGGCAAGAACGACGAGCTGGCGGCGGGAAAGGGCAGGCATGGGCGGCGATTGTGCCGGGCAGGCGCCGTCCTTGCCGAAGCCGCCCGCGAAAACACCTGGACGCCGTGGTGCACGGCACCGGCA
This sequence comes from Diaphorobacter sp. JS3051, assembly GCF_015832135.1. Taxonomy (NCBI): domain Bacteria; kingdom Pseudomonadati; phylum Pseudomonadota; class Betaproteobacteria; order Burkholderiales; family Comamonadaceae; genus Diaphorobacter; species Diaphorobacter sp. JS3051. The sequence continues at coordinate 2,897,021 of NZ_CP065406.1, read as the reverse complement.
TGGTGTTGCCTAAAATCACGGACATGACTTTTCTTGACATGCTGCGCGACGCCACCACGCGCAACGACTCCCTGCTGTGCGTGGGCCTGGACCCCGAACCCACGCGCTTTCCCGAGTCCGTGCGTGGCGAGGCGCACAAGATCTACGACTTCTGCGCCGCCATCGTGGACGCCACGGCCGACCTGGTGTGCGCCTTCAAGCCGCAGATCGCCTACTTCGCTGCGCACCGTGCCGAAGACCAGTTGGAGCGCCTGATGCAGCACATGCGCTGCAACGCCCCGCATGTGCCCGTGATCCTGGACGCCAAGCGCGGCGACATCGGCTCCACGGCCGAGCAATACGCCAAAGAGGCCTTCGAGCGCTACGGCGCGGATGCCGTGACGCTCTCGCCCTTCATGGGCTTTGACTCCATCGAGCCCTATCTGGCCTACCACGGCAAGGGTGCTTTCCTGCTGTGCCGCACCTCCAACCCTGGTGGCGATGACCTGCAGGCCCAGCGCCTGGCCAGCGTCGAAGGCCAGCCGCTGCTGTACGAGCACGTGGCCCGCCAGGCGCAGGGCCCCTGGAACAAGAACGGCCAGCTCGGCCTGGTGGTGGGCGCCACGTACCCACAAGAAATAGAGCGCGTGCGTGCGCTGGCACCCACGCTGCCGCTGTTGATCCCCGGCGTGGGCGCGCAGGGCGGCGACGCAGCCGCCACGGTGCGCGCCGGGCTGCGCGCCCACGGGCCAATCATCGTGAACTCCTCGCGCGCCGTGCTCTACGCATCCAGCGGTGCGGACTTTGCCGCGGCCGCACGCAACGCAGCCCAGGCCACGCGCGCCGCGCTCAACGCCGCGCGCGCCTAGCCCAGCGTTTTCCGGCCATGCAACTCAAGTGGCTGGAGGACTTCATCGCCCTGGCGCATGAGCGCAGCTTCACCCGCGCGGCGGAACTGCGCCATGTGACGCACCCCGCGTTCGGGCGGCGCATCCGCGCGCTGGAGGCGTGGGCCGGCACGCCGCTCACGGAGCGCGACGGCGGCGGGCCCGTGCGGCTCACGCCCGCGGGGCAGGCCTTCCTGGAAACCGCGCAGCAGATGGCGCAGAACCTGGCCCATTCGCACGAGGAGTTGCGCGCCATCGCGGGGCGGCAGGCGCGCACCGTCACCCTGGCCACCGGCCGTACCCTGGCACGCACCGTGGTGGCCGACTGGCTGGCCCGCATACAGCCCGTGTTGGCGGGCGGCGAGCTGCGCGTGCGCACCTGTGCGCTGGATGAGTCCGTGGCCATGATCGAGCGTGGCGAGGCCGACTTCACCCTGGCCTACCACCACACCTCGCTCGCCGTGCGCCTGGACGCACGGCAGTTCACCCACCTCACGCTCGCCAGCGACCGCCTGGTGCCCGTCTCCCGCGCCCGCGCCGGCGGTGCGCCGCTGCACCACTTTGGCGGCACGGATGCGGTGCCCTACCTCGCCTACTCGCACACGCTGGCGCTCGGCCGGCTGGTGGAAGACCGCCTGGCGCATGACCCGCTGGCGCCGCGCCTGGCGCGCGTGGTGGAATGCGACTCGGCCGACGCGCAGTACGAGTACGTGCTGCGCGGCCTGGGCGTGGCGTGGCTGCCCTGGTCCATGGTGCATGCCGACTGCCAGTCTGGGCGGTTGGCCCGCGCGGGCGACGAGCGCATGCAGGTGCGCTTCGACGTGCGCATGTACCGGCCCAAGCGCCGGCTCTCGCCCTGGGCCGAGGCGCTGTGGGCCACATTGGCGCGCCAGTGATCCCCGGATAAACCCGCGGGCCGCGTGCCCACAATGCACGGCCTGGTGCCACTTCGGCACGACGCAGCCATGGTGCGCTTTTCACAATGGCACCCACCTCGACCTGCCTATGGAAAACGCCATGCACACTTCCCGCACCCCCGCCCCGTTGCGCCGCGCGCTGCTGGCCAGCGCCGCGCTGCTCGCCGCTGCCAGCCCCGCCGCTTTCGCGCAAGCGCCCGCCTACCCCAGCAAGCCCATCACCATCGTCGTGGGCTATCCGCCCGGCGGCAGCACCGACCTGACCGGCCGCGCCGTGGGCGCGGAGCTGTCCAACCGCCTGGGCGTGCCCGTGGTGATCGAGAACCTGGGCGGCGCGGGCGGCGCCATTGGCGCGCAGAAGGTGGCCAGCAGCGCGCCCGACGGCTACACGCTGCTGGTTGGCGCCAGCAACGAGATCGCCATCAACAAGCTGGTGACCAAGAAGGTCAAGTACGACATCAAGGACTTCACCGCCATCGGCCTCGTAGCCTCGCAGCCCCTGGTGCTGGTGGCCAGCACCGGCACCGGCGTGAAGAACCTGGCCGAATTCACCGAACGCGTGCGCAAGAACCCCGGCAAGCTCAGCTATGGCAGCTCGGGCGTGGGCACCTCGCTGCACCTGGCCGGCGAGATGATCAAGGAACAGGGCCAGCTGTTCATGACGCACATCCCCTACCGCGGCGTGGCGCCGCTCACCAACGACCTGGTGGGCAACAACCTGGAGTTCGGCGTGTTCGTGCTCTCCAGCGGCCTGCCGCACATCAAGAGCGGCAAAGTGATCGCCCTGGGCACCACCGAGGCCAAGCGCTCGACCGTCGCGCCCGACATTCCGGCGCTGGCCGAATCGGCGCAGTACAAGAACGTGGACATCGGCACCTGGTTCGCCCTCATGGCGCCCGCCCACCTGCCCAAGCCCGTGGCCGAGCGGCTCAAGAAGGCGCTCAACGAGACGCTGGAGTCGCCGGACTTCCGCAAGCGAATGGAAGCCGCGGGCTCCACCGTGGCATCCCCCAGCCTGGACGTGGACAAGTTCCTCGCCGCAGAGGTCGCCAAGTACAAGAAGATCATCGAGTTCGCCAAGATCGAAGAATGATGAGCGCTCCCCTGCCTTTCACTTTGACCGCGCCCGACCTCGGCGCCTGGCGCGCCGGCAACACCGGCACCGAGGGCGTGTGGCGCTTCGACTCCGGCACGCCGGGCCGCCACGTGATGATCAGCGCCCTCGTGCACGGCAACGAGCTGTGCGGCGCCTGGGCGCTCAAGGGCCTGCTGGAAGCCGGCCTGCGCCCCGCGCGCGGCACGCTCACGCTGGCGCTGTGCAATCTGGCCGCGTTCGACCGGTTCGACCCCCACCACCACGACGCCGCCCGCTTCGTGGACGAAGACCTCAACCGCCAGTGGGTGGATGCGCGCATGGACGCCGGCGACACGCTGGAGCGCCGGCGCGCGGCCGCGCTGCGCCCCTTCGTGGCCGAGGCCGACTGGCTGCTGGACCTGCACTCCATGCACGAGCCCTGCGCGCCGCTGCTGCTCACCGGCATGCAGCCGCGCAACCTGCACCTCGCGCGCACCCTGGCCGCGCCCGAGCACATCGTGGTGGACGCGGGCCACAAGGACGGCACGCGCATGCGCGACTATGGCCGCTTTGGCCAGCCCGATGCCGAGGGCGGCGACACGCGCTCGCTGCTCGTCGAATGCGGCTTCCATGGCGACCCGGCCAGCCGCGCCGTGGCGCAGGACCAGTGCGTGCGCTTCCTGCAAGCGGCGGGCGTGGTGGATTCCGCCACCCTGGCACGTGGGCTGCCCGGCTGGCGCCTGCCCGACGCGCCGCGCCAGTGGGCGCTGGAGGTCACCGGCCCGGTGGTCGCCAGGAGCGAGCGCTTTCGTTTCACCGAGCCTTTCACGGGCCTGGAGGTGATCCCCCAGGCCGGCACCGTCATCGGCGACAACGATGGCGAGCCCGTCACCACGCCGTACGACGACTGCGTGCTGGTCATGCCCAGCACCCGCCAGGCCCGTGCCGGCGTGACGGTGGTGCGCTTCGCCACGCGGCGGCCGCTGTAGGCGGCACGGCCTGCGGTCGGTGCCTCGCCCCGCGCAGGGCGGGCCGGCCGCGTGGCAGCGTCTGGGGCATGCGCAGGTTTCGCTTCCATACTGATAGCTACTAGCGCCCGTATTTATTGGTCTAAGGACCAAAAACACCCTTAAACCCGTCGCAACACCTCTGTGACGGGATGAAGCCCCTGCGCGCCCAAAAAGCTGAACTCGTTCAAGGACAGGCCGGTTTTTGCCGAATAACATTACGTTACACGTCCTTGACATCTCTTTGTCTCGCCCGCCCTCTAGGGCCTGTTCACACTATTTTTGCCAGTGCGAATGGCGTGAAAACCGCGCCAATCTAGGCGCGTGACGACGCCAAGGCCGGGGCCTTGGCTAGGAGGGCAACGACGAATGGCGCGGTTTTCACTCCGTTCCCTCCGGGTTGCGATCAAAAAGGGCCATTCGCGGCGTTGCCAAGCCTCGCTGGGGTAGCACCCCAGCTTCGTTTGGCGCCTTGCGCCTGGCCCTTTTTGATCGCAACGCATCTGGCAAAAATAGTGTGAACAGGCCCTAGGCGGTCTCGCGGACAAGGAAAGGTTCCCGCTATGACCTCGCTTTCTCAGCGCCTGCCGCTGCTTTACAAATTCCTCATCCTGGGCCTCGCCGGCATCCTCATGAGCGCCGTGCCCACCTGGCTGTTCGTGAGCGGCGCGCTCGACGACCTGGCGCGCGCCCGCCACGAGGCCCGTGGCGCCCCGCCGCTGCTGGCGCTGCACAAGGTGGTGCAGGGGCTGCAGGTGCACCGCGGCCTGTCCAACGGCATGCTGGGCGGCGACGAGACGCTGGCCGCCCGGCGCCCGGCCGCGCGCGATGCGGTGAACAAAGCCTTCGCCGAGGCCACCGCCCGCCTGGACGCGGCGCAGGTGCCCGGGGCCCAGCGCGACGCCTGGCAGCGCGCCCAGCAGGCCTGGCAGCAGCTGGAGCCGGCTGTGGCCGCACGCTCGCTGCCCGCCGCGCAAAGCACGGCGCAGCACACGGCGCTGATCACGTCGCTGCTGCAGACCGGCGAGCAGCTGCTGCACAGCTACGAGCTGCAGCTGGACCCCGACTTCGCCACCAACGCGCTGATCCAGGCCTCGCTGGTGCATGCGCCGCAGCTGGGTGAGAAGCTGGGCGTGATGCGCGCCCAGGGCGCGGGCTTCCTGGGCCGCGGCGGCGAGCTGCCGCTGGAGGCCAAGGGGCTGCTGCAGTCGCTGCGCCAGCGCGTGGTGGAGCTGCAGGGCGACACGCTGCGCAACCTGGCGCGCGCCACCGAGGCGAGCCCTGCCTTTGCTGCCACGCTGGGCGCGCCCGCGCGCACGCTGGACGCGCAAATCACGGCCACGCTAGCCCTGGCCGACAAGGCCCTGCTGCAGGCCGACACGCTGACGCTGCCCGCGCAGGAGTATTTCGACACCTACACCCGCACCATCGACGCGCTGTACGCACTGAACGCCCAGGCCATGCAGGGCGTGGACGAGGCCCTGCAGGCGCGCATCGACCGCCTGCGCGCCACGCTGGCGTGGCAGGCGCTGGCGCTGCTGGGCACGCTGGCGGGCGCCACGGTGCTGATGCTGGTCTTCGTGCGCTCCATCACGCAGCCGGTGGCGCAGGCCGTGGAGCTGGCCCGCGCCGTGGCGCGCGGTGACCTGTCGGGCAGCGACATCGCCCACGGCAGCAACGAAATGGGCCGCCTGATCGCCGCGCTGTTGCAGATGCGCCGCCAGCTCACCGAGGTGGTGGGCCGCGTGCGCCAGGGCGCGGAGGGCGTGGCCACGGCCAGCGCGCAGATCGCGCAGGGCAACACCGACCTGGCCGCCCGCACCGAAAGCCAGGCCAGCGCCCTGGAAGAGACCGCCGCATCGATGGAGCAGATGACCGCGACCGTGCGCCAGAACGCCGACAGCGCCGCGCGTGCCAGCGAGCTGGCCACCAGCGCCAGCGGCGTGGCCGCGCAGGGCGGCGAGGTGGTGGCGCAGGTGGTGCAGACCATGCACGGCATCCACAGCTCGTCCGGCAAGATCGCGGACATCATCGGGGTGATCGATTCCATCGCGTTCCAGACCAACATCCTGGCGCTGAACGCCGCCGTGGAGGCCGCGCGTGCCGGCGAGCAGGGCCGCGGCTTTGCCGTGGTGGCCAGCGAGGTGCGCAGCCTGGCGCAGCGCAGCGCGGGCGCTGCGCGCGAGATCAAGGAGCTGATCTCCGCCAGCGTGCATGACGTGGAACGCGGCAATGCGCTGGTGGAGCGCGCCGGCAAGACCATGGAAGACGTGGTGACCGCCGTGCGCCGCGTCAACGACATCATGGGCGAGATCAGCAACGCCAGCCGCGAACAGTCGCTGGGCGTGGCCCAGGTGGGCGAGGCCGTGAGCCAGATGGACCAGACCACGCAGCAGAACGCCGCGCTGGTCGAAGAGATGGCCGCCGCCGCCGCCAGCCTGCGCAGCCAGGCGCAGGAGCTGGTGGAGGGCGTGGCGGTGTTCAAGCTGGGCGAACGACCGCACGCCGTTGCGCTAGCCAATTAATAGCTGTTAGCGCTTATCCCCAAAGGGTTTGAGGCCACTTTGCCTCAAACCCGCAATCACCTCAGGCTTGCAGACGCGCCATCTCGGCGTCCACCGCGTCGTGGCGCTGCAGCATGGCGGGCGAGGGTTGCTTGCCCAGCTTGCTCACCAGCACCACGGCCAGCGCGCCCAGAACGAAGCCGGGCACGATCTCGTACAGCCCCAGCCAGCCGCCCTGCTTCCACACCACCACCGTCACGGCACCGACCACGATGCCGGCCAGCGCGCCGTTGCGCGTCATGCCGCGCCAGAACAGCGACAGCAGGATGACCGGCCCGAACGCCGCGCCGAAGCCCGCCCAGGCGTAGCTCACCATCGACAGCACGCGGCTGTTGGGGTTGCCCGCGATGACGATCGCCACCACGGCGATGGCGAACACCATCGCCCGGCCCACCCACACCAGCTCGCGCTGCGTGGCGTTCTTGCGCAGGAACACGCGGTAGATGTCCTCGGTCAGCGCGCTGGAGCACACCAGCAGCTGGCACGACAGCGTGCTCATCACCGCCGCCAGAATGGCCGCCAGCAGCAGGCCGGCGATCCAGGGGTTGAAGAGCTGGCGCGCGATCTCGATGAACACCGTCTCGGCATTGGCCTGCACGCCGGCGGCCTGCTGCGTGTGCACCGCGAAGTACGGGATGCCGACCAGGCCCACAGCCACCGCGCCGCCCAGGCACAGCACCATCCAGGTCATGCCGATGCGGCGCGCGCGCGGGATGGAGGCCACCGAATCCGCCGCCATGAAGCGCACCAGGATGTGCGGCTGGCCGAAGTAGCCCAGGCCCCAGGCCATGAGCGAGACCACGCCGATCACGCTGGCGTTGTGCATCAGGTCGAGCTTCTGCGCACCGATCATCTCGGTGAGGCTTTGGCCGGCCTGCAGTTCGCCGGTGACGGCGAAGTAGGCCACCACGGGCGCCAGGATCAGCGCGGTGATCATCAGCGAGGCCTGAATGGTGTCCGTCCAGCTCACCGCCAGGAAGCCGCCGATGAACACATAGGCGATGGTGCACAGCGCCCCCACCCACAGGGCCGTCTGGTAGGGCAGGCCGAACATGCTCTCGAACAGGCGCGCACCGGCCACCACGCCCGAGGCGCAGTAGATGGTGAAGAACACCAGGATCACCGCCGTGGTCACCAGGCGCAGCACGTTGGAGCCGTCCTCGAAGCGCGAGGCCAGGTAGTCGGGCAGCGTGAGGGCGTTGTTGGTGCGCTCGGTGTACAGGCGCAGCCGCGCGGCCACGAGGCGCCAGTTGAGGTACGCGCCGATGGTCAGGCCGATGGCGATCCACGCCTCGCTCAGCCCGCTCAGGTACACCGCGCCGGGCAGGCCCATGAGCAGCCAGCCGCTCATGTCGGACGCGCCGGCCGACAGCGCGGTGACGAAGCTGCCCAGGCTGCGCCCGCCCAGGATGTAGTCGGAGAGGTCGGTCGTCGCGCGGTAGCCCAGCCAGCCGATGAACAGCATGGCCAGCAGGTAGATGCCGAAGGTGATGACGGTCGGGTCTAGCAGGTTCATGAAACGTCCAGGCCCGCGGGGCGCGCTGCGCGCCGCGAAGTCCTGCCAAAAAAAGTGGAGGAGAAGCCGGCGCGGAGGCCGGGGGCTGCCGTGCCGGCAAGCGCCGGCCAGCGAAGTGGCGCGATGATTCCAGAGCCCGCGCCCAATCATTCGCCATAAAGCCGCGCTGACGTAGTGAAACACTCCGCCGCGGCGCGCAACTGTAACTGCCGGCGGCGCAAAACCTCAGGGTTACTACTGATTTGGGGCAGCAGACAGGTACGGCGCCAGGTAGCGGCCCGTGTGGCTGGCCGCATTGTGGGCCACCTGCTCGGGCGTGCCCTCGGCCACCACGGTGCCGCCACCGGCCCCGCCCTCGGGGCCCATGTCGATGACCCAGTCGGCGGTCTTGATGACGTCCAGGTTGTGCTCGATGACGATGATGGTGTTGCCCGCGTCGCGCAGCTGCAGCAGTACCTTGAGCAGCAGGTCGATGTCGGCGAAATGCAGGCCGGTGGTGGGCTCGTCCAGGATGTAGAGCGTGCGGCCGGTGTCGCGCTTGGAGAGTTCCTGCGCCAGCTTCACGCGCTGCGCCTCGCCGCCCGAGAGCGTGGTGGCGCTCTGGCCCAAGCGGATATAGGACAAGCCGACGTCCAGCAGCGTCTGCAGCTTGCGCGCGATCGTGGGCACGTCCTTGAAGAAGGCGTGGGCGTCCTCCACCGTCAGGTCCAGGATCTGGGCGATGTTCTTGCCCTTCCACTGCACCTCCAGCGTCTCGCGGTTGTAGCGCTGGCCGTGGCACACGTCGCAGGGCACGTACACGTCGGGCAGGAAGTGCATTTCCACCTTCACCACGCCATCGCCCTGGCAGGCCTCGCAGCGCCCGCCCCCCGAGCCCTGCGCCACGTTGAAGGAGAAGCGCCCGGGGCCGTAGCCGCGCTCCTTGGCGGTGGTGGTCTCGGCCATCAGTTCGCGGATCGGCGTGAACAGGCCCGTGTAGGTGGCCGGGTTGCTGCGCGGCGTGCGGCCGATGGGGCTTTGGTCGACATTGATGACCTTGTCGAAATACTCCAGCCCCTCTATGGTTTCGTGCGCTTCGGGCTCTTCGTGCGCGCGGTAGAGCTGGCGCGCCACGGCCTTGTGCAGCGTGTCGTTGACCAGCGTGCTCTTACCCGAGCCGGACACACCCGTCACGCAGGTGAACAGCCCCACCGGGAACTGCACGCTCACGCCCTTCAGGTTGTGCCCCGTGGCGCCCACCACGCGCAGCGCCTGCAATTGCCCCTGCGTGGCGCGGTGCTCGGCCAGGCGCTCTTTCTTGCGCAAGCTGGCAGCCGTCTCGGGAAAACGCGACTTGGGCTTCTTGTCGGGTTCGGGCGCTGCGGCGCTCTGTTGCAACACGGGCAGCCAGGGCGTGCGCCGCGCAGGCACCGGCAGGGTCTTGGCGCCGCTCAGGTACTGTCCGGTGAGCGATTGCGGGTTGGCGCACAGCTCGTCGTAGGTGCCCTGCGCCATCACGCGCCCGCCATGCACGCCCGCGCCGGGCCCCATGTCCACGCAGTGGTCGGCGGCGCGGATCATGTCCTCGTCATGCTCCACCACGATCACGCTGTTGCCCAGGTCGCGCAGCCGCGTGAGGGTGGCGATCAGCCGGTCGTTGTCGCGCTGGTGCAGGCCGATGCTGGGCTCGTCCAGCACGTACATCACGCCGGTCAGGCCGCTGCCGATCTGCGAGGCCAGGCGGATGCGCTGCGCCTCGCCGCCGGAGAGCGTCTCGGCGCTGCGGTCCAGGCTCAGGTAGGACAGGCCCACGTCGTTCAGGAAGGTGAGGCGCGCGGCGATCTCGCGCACGATCTTGCCGGCGATCTCGGCCTTGGCGCCGGCCAGCTGCAGCGACGCGAACCACTGCAGCGCGTCCGCCAGCGTGCGGTGGCTCACGTCGTAGATGCCCAGCGCGGCGTCGCCCTCGCCCACCTTCACATGGCGCGCTTCGCGGCGCAGGCGTGCGCCGTGGCATTCGGGGCAGGGCTGCGCGCTGCGGTAGCGCGCGAGGTCTTCGCGCACCACCGCCGAGTCCGTGTCGCGGTAGCGCCGCGCCATGTTGGGCAGGATGCCCTCGAAGGGGTGCTTCTTGACGATGGGCTTGCCCTTGTTCGGGCCGCTGTCCAGCAGGTAGCTGAAGGCGATCTCTTCCTCACCCGAGCCGTGCAGGATGACCTCGCGCACGCGTTCGGGCAACTCCTCGAAGGGCGTCTCCACATCAAAGCCGTAATGCCGCGCCAGGCTCTCCAGCATGGCGAAGTAGTAGCCGTTGCGCCGGTCCCAGCCCTTGATGGCGCCGCTGGCGAGGCTGATGGCCGGGAAAGCCACCACGCGCGCGGGGTCGAACACCTCCTGCTGGCCCAGGCCGTCGCACGCGGGGCAAGCGCCCGTGGGCGAGTTGAACGAAAACAGGCGCGGCTCCAGCTCGGGCAGGGAGTAGCTGCACACCGGGCAGGCGAACTTGCTGGAAAACAGGTGCTCCTGGCCCGAGTCCATCTCCAGCGCCAGTACCCGGCCGTTGCCCTCGTGCCCGCCCACCCGCAGGGCGGCCTCGATGCTCTCGGCCAGGCGCTGCTGGGCGTCGGGGCGCACCTTCAAGCGGTCGATCACCACGTCGATGTCGTGCTTCTCGGTCTTCTTGAGCTGCGGCAGACTTTCGTGCTCGTAGATCTGCCCGTCCACGCGAAAGCGTACGTAGCCCAGCGCCTGCATCTGCATGAACAGCTCGGTGAACTCACCCTTCTTCTGGCGTGCCACGGGCGCCAGCAACATGAGCTTGGTGTCCTCGGGCAAGGCCAGCACCGCATCCACCATCTGGCTCACGGTCTGCGACGACAGCGGCAGGCCGTGGTCCGGGCAGTACGGCGTGCCCGCGCGCGCGAACAGCAGGCGCAGGTAGTCGTGGATCTCGGTCACCGTGCCCACGGTGGAGCGCGGGTTGTGGCTGGTGGCCTTCTGCTCGATGGAAATGGCCGGCGACAGACCCTCGATCAGGTCCACATCGGGCTTGTCCAGCCGCCCCAGGAACTGCCGCGCATAGGCCGACAGGCTCTCTACATAGCGGCGCTGCCCTTCGGCATACAGCGTATCGAACGCCAGGCTGGACTTGCCCGAGCCCGACAGCCCGGTGATCACCACAAGCTGGTTGCGCGGGATGTCCAGGTCGATGTTCTTGAGGTTGTGCGTGCGCGCCCCGCGGATGCTGATGCGCTGCTCGCGCAGGACCTGCGCCAGTGGGCGCCCTCCGGCCGCATCGGCAGGCGAAGGGTGGCGATCGTCGGAGGGTGGCTCGAAGGTGGGCATCGCGCGTGCCTGGAGGCAAACGCACGATGATAGGTCACCCACCCCGCCCGCGCAGAAGCCGCGGCCGGAGCGCCCTGGGCGTCAGTCTGGTAAGCCATGCAGATGCTCCCAAAAAAATAGCTGTTTGCGCTCATCTGTATTGCATTTGACCGCGATTTCATGCCCAATTCGCCACACGCCGCGATGGCCCGCCCTGCCGCGTGCGGCCCGGCCATGGGTGAGAATCACCGCTTTGACTTGCCCCCGCGCCCGTGCCGGACACCACCACACCCACTCCGCCCTCCACCGCCATGACCCCGATGGAGCGCCGCGCCAGCGTCAGCCTGGCGCTGATCTTCGCGCTGCGCATGCTGGGCCTGTTCCTGGTGCTGCCGGTCTTTGCCCTCGAAGCCCGCAAGTACCCGGGCGGCGACGACCCCGCCCTGGTGGGGCTGGCCATGGGGATCTACGGGCTCACGCAGGCGGTGCTGCAGCTGCCGCTGGGCATGGCGTCGGACCGCTTCGGGCGCAAGCGTGTCATCGTCCTGGGGCTGCTGGTCTTCGCCGCGGGCAGCCTGCTCGCCGCGCTGGCCGACTCGGTGATGGGGCTGCTGGTGGGGCGCGCGCTGCAAGGTGCGGGCGCGGTGTCCGCCGCCGTCACGGCGCTGCTGGCCGACCAGACACGCGACGCGGTGCGCACCAAGGCCATGGCACTGGTGGGCGCCAGCATCGGGCTGATGTTCGCCATCGCCCTGGTGGCGGCGCCGCTGCTGGCCGCGCACATCGGCCTGGCCGGCCTCTTCGGCCTGACCTGCGCGCTGGCGCTGGGCGGCGTGGCCGTGGTGCTGTGGATGGTGCCGCCCGAGCCGGTGCAGCATGCCGACGCGCCGCGCGGGCGCCTGGCCGACGTGTGGCGCCATGCCGACCTGCTGCGCCTGAACCTGGGCGTGTTCGTGCTGCACACGGTGCAGATGGCCATGTGGGTGGCCGTGCCGGCCCTGCTGGTGCAGGCCGGCTTGCCCAAGGACGCGCACTGGCAGGTGTACCTGCCGGCCGTGGTGCTGTCCTTCGTCGCCATGGGCGGGCTGTTTGCCATGGAGCGGCGCGGGCGGCTGCGCGCTGCGCTGCTGGTCGCCATTGGGCTGGTGCTGGTGGTGCAGATGGGCTTTGGCCTGCTGGCGGCCGGAGGCGCTGCGCCATCGCTGATGCCGGTGGCGGCGCTGCTGTTCATCTTCTTCTGCGGCTTCAACGCGCTGGAGGCCACGCAGCCCAGTCTGGTGTCGCGCATGGCGCCGGCCAACCTGCGCGGCGCGGCGCTGGGCGCCTACAACACGCTGCAGTCGCTGGGCCTGTTCGCGGGCGGTGCGCTGGGCGGCGCGCTGGCGAAGTGGGCGGGCGCGCCGGGGTTGTTCACCGCCACCGCCGTGCTCACGGCCCTGTGGTTGCTCATCACCTGGCCACTGCGACCGGTGGGACGCGGCGGCGGCCACTGATTTTTTCACCCTCCGGCGCACCGGCGGCGTGCAAGCCGCTATGCTGCGCACCTGCGGCCTCGCAGGGGTCGCCTGTTGGACTCATCTGGCCCGGAACCCTTCCCTGCCGTCCGGGCTAAGCACAAGGATTTTTCATGGCATCCGTGAACAAAGTCATCATCGTCGGCAACCTGGGGCGCGACCCCGAGATGCGCACCTTCCCCAGCGGCGACCAGGTCGCCAACGTGCGCATCGCCACGACGGACCGCTGGCGCGACAAGAACACCGGCGAGAACAAGGAAGCCACCGAATGGCACAGCGTGGTCTTCAACGGCCGCCTGGCCGAGATCGTGGGCCAGTACCTGCGCAAGGGCTCCCAGATCTACGTGGAAGGCAGCCTGCGCACGCGCAAATGGACCGACCAGAGCGGCCAGGAGCGCTACACCACCGAAATCCGCGCCGACACCATGCAGATGCTGGGCAGCCGCCAGGGCATGGGCGGCGGCCAGGGCGGCGGCTATGACGACAGCGGCTACGGCGACAACGGGGGCGGTGGTGGTGGCGGCTACGAGGCCCCGCGCCGCGCCGCACCCGCGCCGCGCCCCGCCCCCCCCGCGGCCCGCCCCGCCCCCGCGCCCGTGGCACAGCCGCCGCGCGCCGCATCGGGCTTTGACGACATGGACGACGACATTCCGTTCTGATTCGGCCTCGCACCAAGCACAACGGGCGCCCCAGGGCGCCCGTTTGCTATTGCAGTGATAGCTGCTCGCGCTGGATGGACAAGCGCTGCAGCCCAAAAACACTCAAATCAGTGCACCACCATGAGGGAGAACGGCCAGACATAGGCCTGCATCGTCACGTACAGGCCCACCAGGCAGGCCAGCGCGATGGAGTGGAAGAACACGTAGCGCAGGATGTCGCCCTCGTGGTCGAACCAGCGGGTGGCGGTGGAGGCCACGACGATGGACTGCGCGTCGATCATCTTGCCCATCACGCCGCCCGAGCTGTTGGCTGCGCCCATCAGGTTGGGCGACAGGCCCAGCTGCTCGGCTGCCACCTTCTGCATGCCGCCGAAGAGCACGTTGGAGGCCGTGTCCGATCCCGTGAGCGCCACGCCGATCCAGCCCATGAGCGTGCCGAAGAACGGGTACAGCACGCCGGTATTGGCAAAAGCCAGGCCCAGCGTGGTGTCGGTGCCCGAATAGCGCGTGAGCGTACCCAGCGCCAGCATCAGCACGATGGTGAGCAGCGAGTAGCGCACCAGCCAGAAGGTGCGGAAGAACGTGGTGACGATGGCCACCGGGTTGTACTTCATGACCAGCGCGCTCACCACGGCCGACAGCAGGATGCCCGTGCCGGTGGCCGACAGCAGGTTCAGCGTGTAGACGGCGGCCTCCTTGTGCGGCGCGGGCACCACGGGCGGCACCTTCTCGATCAGGTTGTGCAGCCCGGCCATGGGGAAGGCCGGCGCGAAGATGCCATTGAGCCAGGCCTTGACCGAGGGCAGGCCCCAGATGAACACGAACACCGACAGGATGACCCAGGGGGTCCAGGCGGCCACCAGCGCCTGGGTGCTGTGGCGCTTGACCGGCTGCGGCGGCTTGGCCTCTGCGGCGCTGGGGTCATGCCCGCGCAGCGAGGGCGACGTCCACACCGTCTTGGGCTTCCACACGCGCAGGAAGGCCACCAGGCAGACCATGGAGACGATGGCGGCGATGATGTCCACCAGTTCCGGCCCGATGAAGTTGGACACCAGGAACTGCGGAATGGCGAAGGACACGCCCGTCACCAGGATGGCCGGCCAGATTTCCATCATGCCCTTGCGGCCGGCGAAGGCCCAGATCAGCCAGAACGGCACCAGCAGCGAGAAGAAGGGCAGCTGGCGGCCGATCATGGCCGTCACCTCCATCAGGTCGTAGCCGTGCACCTTGGCCAGCGTGATCACCGGCGTGCCCAGGGCGCCAAAGGCCACCGGCGCCGTATTGGCGATCAGCGACAGGCCCGAGGCCGCCAGCGGCGAGAAGCCCAGGCCGATCAGGATGGCGGCCGTCACCGCCACGGGGGTGCCGAAGCCGGCCGCGCCTTCAAAGAACGCGCCGAAGCAAAAGGCAATCAGCAAGAGCTGGATGCGGCGGTCTTCCGTGATGCCCGACAGCGAGTCCTGCAGCACGGCGAAGCTGCCGTTCTGCTCGGTGAGCTGGTGCAGGAAGATGATGTTCAGCACGATCCAGCCGATAGGCAGCAGGCCGGTGAAACCACCGAACAGCGCCGCACGGCCGGCCATGTCGCCCGGCATGCCGTAGACGAAGACCGCCACGAGCAGCGCCGTGATCAGGCCCATGCCTGCCGCGATATGCGCCTTGATGTGGAAAAAGCCCAAGGCCGCGAGCATGACCACCACCGGCAGCGCGGCCAGTGCGGTGGAGATGACCATATTGCCCAGTGGGTCGTAGATTTGTTGCCAGACCATAGCCTGTGCCCCCTGTTGTTGTCCCGGTTTTGGAAGGAGAAATGCCTCGCACGCCCAGTACCGGAGGTCAACCGGCTGGAGCGGCGCGGACGAGACTGTAGAAAGCCCGCCCGCGCCGCAGCGTGAAAAAACCGGAGACCGGTGCTGAAGCAATTTCACACCATAGCAGGGACTCAGGTCCGGCATCCCGGCTATTCGGGTATCCCCTGATGTCGCCTACGCCCCCCGGGGCGGGCTTTCAGCCGTTCACGGCCGCAATCACCCCACCGCCCAGGCACACCTCACCGTCGTACAGCACGGCCGACTGGCCCGGCGTCACGGCCCACTGCGCCTCGGGGAACTGCAGGCTGAAGGCGTCGCCCTGTGCGGCCAGCACCGTGCAGGCGGCGTCCTGCTGGCGGTAGCGCGTCTTGGCGGCGCAGGCGCCTGCTGCGGGCGGATGGCCGGCAATCCAGCTCGCGTCCTGCGCATCCAGGCGGTGCGACAGCAGCCACGGGTGGTCGTGGCCCTGCACCACGCGCAGGGTGTTCGTCTCCAGCTCCTTGCGGGCCACGAACCAGGGCGCATGGTCGCCCGCGCCGCGCACCGGCTGGCCAGACGGTGCTTTCGCCCCGGCGCCTTTTTCCTTGACACCGCCGATCCCCAAGCCCTGCCGCTGGCCCAGCGTGTAGAACGACAGGCCTACGTGGCGGCCCAGCTTGCGCCCGCGGTCGTCCAGGATGGGGCCGGGTGCATGCTGGATGTAGCGGTTGAGGAACTCGCGGAACGGTCGCTCGCCGATGAAGCAGATGCCGGTGGAGTCCTTCTTCTTGGCGTTGGGCAGGCCGATGTCGGCAGCGATGCGGCGCACCTCGGTCTTGTGCAGCTCACCCACGGGGAACAGCGTCTTGGACAGCTGCGCCTGGTTCAGGCGGTGCAGAAAGTAGCTCTGGTCCTTGGACGGGTCCAACCCCTTGAGCAGCTCGAACAGGCCCGTGGCCGGGTTCTGGCGCACGCGCGCGTAGTGGCCGGTGGCGATCTTCTCGGCGCCCAGGCGCATGGCGTGGTCCAGGAAGGCCTTGAACTTGATCTCGGCGTTGCACAGCACGTCCGGGTTGGGCGTGCGGCCGGCCTGGTATTCGCGCAGGAACTCGGCGAACACCCGGTCCTTGTACTCGGCGGCAAAGTTGACGTGCTCGATCTCGATGCCGATCACGTCGGCCACGCTGGCCGCGTCCAGGAAGTCCTGGCGGCTGGAGCAGAACTCGCTGTCGTCGTCATCTTCCCAGTTCTTCATGAAGATGCCGACCACCTCGTGGCCCTGCTGCTTGAGAAGGTGCGCCGTGACGGCGGAGTCCACGCCCCCCGACAGGCCCACCACGACCCGGTGTTTTTTCATCGCCGGGCCGCCCCAGGATGAAAAGCGGCCCCCTTGGGGGGCAGCGACCACACGAAGTGGGGAGCGTGGGGGGGATGTTTCATAGGTGTGCGATTATCCCAGCCCACCCCGGCCGGGCGGCGCCTGGGGTCAACCGGGTGTTGGAGACGATGGAACTGCGGCAATTGCGATATTTCGTGCGGGTGGTGGAGCTGGGCTCCATGAGCCGCGCCGCGCTCGACCTGAACCTGGTGCAGTCCGCGCTGAGCCAGCAGATCACGCGGCTGGAGGGCGAGCTGGCCACGCGCCTGCTGCACCGCACGCCGCGCGGCGTGGCCCCCACCGAGGCCGGCGCTGCGTTCTTCCGCGAGGCGCAGCTCACGCTGCGCCATGCCGAGCAGGCGGTGCGCGCCGCCCAGCAGGCGCGGCTGTCGGGCACCGTCACCGTGGGCCTGGCGCCCACCACCTCGGCGCTGCTGGGGCTGCCGCTGATGCAGGCCATGCGCGCGCGCTACCCCGACGTGCGGCTGCACATGGTGGAGGGCATGTCGGGCCACCTCTCGGCCATGCTGCATGCGCGCGAGCTGGACCTGGCCGTGCTGTTCGACTCGCGCCTGCACCAGGCGCAACTGGCCGGACGCACCCAGCGCTGGCAAATCCAGCCGCTGCTGGAAGAAGACCTGTTCCTGATGCGCGGCGCCGCCGCCCCGCGCCTGGCCGCCGAGGTGGCGATCACCGAGCTGCGCGAGGAGCCGCTCATCCTGCCCACCGGCCCGCACGGCCTGCGCAGCACGCTGGACACGGCCTTTGCCAGCGCGGGCATCGCCCCGCATGTGGTGCTGGAAGTGGACTCGCTGGCCATGGTGATGGCCGCGGTGGACGCCGGTCTGGGCTCCACGCTGCAGCCCTGGGCGGCACTGGGCCGCTACCCGGACGCGGCCACGCGCTTTCAGTGCGCGCGCCTCACGGGCGCGCCGGCGCGGCGCGTGAACCTGCTGTGCAGCCTGCCGGACGAAGAGCTGTCCCCCGCCGCACTGGCCGCGCGCGTGGTGCTGCTGGACTGTGCCCGCGGTCTGGTCACCGAGGGCCGCTGGATCGGCACCTCACTGCTGGCGCAGGCACCGGCAGGGGTTCCCGCCCCGTAGCGGCTGCTTTCGGGCGTCGCGCCCGGGCGCGCAGCCATCACCGTTCGTGATACCCCCATACCCGCCCGCGGCTGCACGGCTGGCGGGCCGCTGCCTACAGTCCACGCTCGACTGCTGCGCCCCTCGCCCCTGCCTGGCGCGCCCCCACGAGCGAAACCTATGCAATCTCCCCCGATGGACACCGATGTCCTGGTCATCGGCGGCGGCAACGCCGCCCTGTGCGCCGCGCTGATGGCCCGCGAGGCCGGCAGCCGCGTGCTGCTGCTGGAATCGGCCCCGCGCGCCTGGCGCGGCGGCAACTCCGCCCACACCCGCAACCTGCGCTGCATGCACGACGCGCCGCAGGACGTGCTGGTCGATGCCTACCCTGAAGAAGAGTACTGGCAGGACCTGCTGAAGGTGACCGGCGGCCAGACCAACGAGCACCTGGCGCGCCTGGTGATCCGCGCGTCCAGCACCTGCCGCCCCTGGATGCGCCGCCACGGGGTGCACTTCCAGCCCGCGCTGGCCGGCACGCTGCACGTGGCGCGCACCAATGCCTTCTTCATGGGCGGCGGCAAGGCGCTGGTGAATGCCTACTACCGCAGCGCCGAGGCGCTGGGCGTGCAGGTGCGCTACGAATCGCCCGTGGAGCGCATCGAGATCGAGAACGGCACCTTCCAGGCCGCTTGGGTGAAGGGCCAGCGCATCACCGCCAGGAGCTGCGTGCTGGCCGCCGGCGGCTTCGAGTCCAACCGCGAATGGCTGCGCGAGGCCTGGGGCCAGAACGCGCGCGGCGAGTGGCCGGCGGACAACTTCCTGATCCGTGGCACGGCCTACAACCGCGGCGTGCTGCTGAAGCACCTGCTCGACGACCACGGCGCCGACCGCATCGGCGACCCCACGCAGGCGCACATGGTGGCCATCGACGCGCGCGCGCCGCTGTACGACGGCGGCATCTGCACGCGCATCGACTGCGTTTCGCTGGGCGTGGTGGTCAACCGCGAGGGCGAGCGCTTCTACGACGAGGGCGAGGACTTCTGGCCCAAGCGCTATGCCATCTGGGGTCGCCTGGTGGCGCAGCAGCCGGGGCAGATCGGCTACTCCATCATCGACAGCAAGGCCATCGGCCGCTTCATGCCGCCGGTATTCCCCGGGGTGAAGGCCGACAGCCTGCCCGCGCTGGCCGAAAAGCTCGGCCTGCCCGCAGAGACCTTCATGCAGACGCTGAACGCCTACAACGCCGCCTGCCGCGTGGGCCAGTTCGACCACACCACGCTGGACGACTGCCACACCGAGGGCCTGACGCCCGCCAAGACCCACTGGGCGCGGCCCATCGACACCGCGCCGTTCTACGGCTACGCGCTCAAGCCCGGCGTCACCTTCACCTACCTGGGCCTGCACACCGACGACACCGCCGCCGTGCGCTTCGCCGACCAACCCAGCCGCAACCTGTTCGTGGCGGGCGAAATGATGGCCGGCAACGTGCTGGGCAAGGGCTACACCGCGGGCGTGGGCATGTCGATCGGCACGGCCTTCGGCCGCATCGCCGGGCGCAACGCCGCGCTGGCCGCCGCGGGCCAGGCTGCCGCGCACGGCGCGGTGAACGACGAGGGCTGAACACCATGCAAACCCTGAAATCCCTGACCGACGAAGCGATAGGCCTGGCCCAGGGCGGGCCCGCCCGCGTGATTCCCATCGTGCCCGCGCCGGCGCAGAGCGCCGCCGAGACCGAGGTGGCGCGGCAGATGCAGATCTGCAACGCCTGCCGCTACTGCGAGGGCTTTTGCGCCGTGTTCCCGGCCATGACGCGCCGCCTGGACTTCACCCAGGCCGACGTGCACTACCTGGCCAACCTGTGCCACAACTGCGGCGCCTGCCTGCACGCCTGCCAGTACGCGCCGCCGCACGAATTCGCCGTGAACATCCCGCAGGCCATGGCCCAGGTGCGCGGCCAGACCTACGCCGACTACGCCTGGCCGCCCGCGCTGGGCCGGCTGTACCGCCGCAACGGCCTCACGCTGTCGCTGGCCCTCGTGGCCGCGCTCACGCTGTTCCTGGTGCTGGGCGCCGCGCTGCAGGGCGGCGGGCTCGGCGCGCTGTGGGGCGCGGACCTGGGCGGCAACTTCTACCGCCTGTTCCCGCACAACCTGCTGGTGGGCCTGTTCGCGCCGGTGTTCCTGTTCGTGGTGTTGGCCTTGTCCATGGGCGTGCGCCGCTTCTGGAAGGACGTGAAGCCCGCCACCAGCGGCGCCGACGTGAGCGCCCCCGCCGCCACCGAGGCCGCGCACGACGTGCTGCGCCTGAAGTACCTGGACGGCGGCCATGGCGACGGCTGCCACAACGAGGACGACGCCTACACCCTCAAGCGCCGCCGCGCGCACCACCTCACGTTCTACGGCTTCCTGCTGTGCTTTGCCGCGACCTCGCTGGCCACGGTGTACCACTACGTTTTCGGCTGGCCGGCGCCCTACGAGGCACCCAGCATTCCCAAACTGCTGGGCGTGGCGGGCGGCGTGATGCTGGTGCTGGGCACGATCGGCCTGTGGTACCTGAACCGCACGCGCCACCCCGCACACGGCGACGCCGCGCAAAAGCCCATGGACCTGGGCTTCATCGCCCTGCTGTTCCTGGTGGCCGCCAGCGGCCTGGCGCTGTGGCTGGTGCGCATCACCCCGTCGGCCGCGCCCGCGCTGGCCCTGGTGCTGTGCCTGCACCTGGGCGCGGTGATGGCCCTCTTTGCCACGCTGCCCTACGGCAAGTTCGCCCACGGCGTGTTCCGCACCGCCGCGCTGCTGCGCCACACCACCGAAAAGCGCCAGCCCAACCCTATCGGGCTGGGCAGCGATTGATTGCTTCTAAAACCATAGCTGTTAGCGCTTGATGGATAAGCGCTAGAGCACCATTTGACTTACAACGACTAAAGGAGCCTCGCCATGAAAAAACGCACCCTGATCCAGGCCGCCGCCGTGGCCCTCACCTCCATCGCCTGGGCCGGCCCGGCACTGGCGCAGGACTTTCCGCCGGCCAAGCCGGTCACGCTGGTCGTGGGCTTTGCGCCCGGGGGCGCAGCCGACGCGGCGGCCCGCCTGATCGCCAAGAAGCTGGCCGAGAACATCGGCCAGTCCGTGGTGGTGGAGAACAAGGGCGGCGCGGGCGGCAACATCGCCCACCAGCAGGTGGCCGCGGGCGTTTCGGATGGCACGGTGCTGCTGTTCGGCTCGGTGGGTCCGCTGACCATCGCGCCGCACCTCATGAAGCTGCCCTACGACCCGTTCAAGGACCTGGCGCCGATCTCGGGCGGGGTGTACTTCCCCAACGTGCTGGTGGTGCACAAGGGCGCGGGCGTGAAGACCCTGGCCGAGTTCGTGCAGCTGTCCAAGGCCAAGCCCGGCAGCGTGGACTATGCCTCCACCGGCGCGGGCTCGGCCTCGCACCTGGCGGGCGAGCTGTTCAACCAGCGCGCCGGCATCGACATGGTCCACGTGCCCTACAAGGGCGGCGCCCCCGCGCTGCAGGACCTGCTGGGCGAGCGCGTGACCAGCTACTTCGCCGCGCCGCCCACCGCCATGCCGCACGTGGAGGCGGGCAAGCTGATTCCGCTGGCCACCACGGGCCTGACGCGCCCGGCCTACCTGCCGAACATCCCCACGGTGGCGGAATCGGGCTTCCCGGGCTTTCAGGCGCTGAACTGGTACGCCTTCGTGGCCTCGGGCAAGACGCCCGCGCCGCTGCTGGAGCGCTGGAACAAGGAGATCGTGAAGGCGCTCAACGACGCCGGCGTGAAGGAGGCCCTGAACAAGCACGGCCTGTCGCCCCACCCCACCACGCGCGCCGAGCTCGCCAGCTTCATGAAGAAGGAATACGACCAGTGGGGCGCCATCGTGCGCGAGCGCAAGATCACCGCGCAGTGAACTCCCCATGAGCAGCTGCGCCGCATCCCCCTGCTCTCGCTTTGCGAAAAGGAGGGGCGACGGCCAGTGACCGTGCCAAGCCCGCGCCACGGCGTCTGCTGGCTTGGCTGGCGCTGCGAGCCAAGCCCAGCGCCCTGATCCTCAGCCCGGCGTCCGCAGCACGCTGGCGTCGGTGTGGATCAAGTCCAGCGGCGCGCGCCGGCCGGCCAGGTAATCCTCGACGCACTGCAGCACCAGCGGGCTGCGGTGGCGCGCGCTGCAGCTGCGCAGCTCCTCGGGGGTGAGCCACACGGCGCGCAGGATGCCGTCGTCCAGCGACCGCCAGGCGTGGTGCGCGCCCACATTGCCCGCAAACGCAAAGCGCAGGTAGGTGATGTCATCCCCCGTGCGCGTGCGCGTGAAGCGGTTCAGGTACACGCCCACCAGCGCCGTGGGCTCGAAGTCGTAGGCCGTCTCCTCCAGCACCTCGCGCACGCAGGCCTGGATGGGCGACTCTCCCGGGTCCAGGTGGCCCGCGGGGTTGTTCAGCCGCAGCCCGTCGGCCGTGTCTTCCTCGACGAACAGAAAGCGGCCCTCGCGCTCGACGATGGCGGCCACGGTGACGTTGGGTTTCCAGCGGTTTGGCATGGCCGCGATTATCACCAGCGCATGTGGACACTTTCTGACGGCTTGCGCTGGGTCAAGTTCCGGCGCGCCCCGAACGCGCAGCGCTCGGGATAATCCCCACCCCATGCTGCAGCGCATTCGCCACCACCGACGCCTGGGCTCCGCGGTCCTCGCGGTGTTCGTGTGTGCGTGGCTGGTGGCGCTGTGGGCCAACGTGCAGGTGCGCCAGGCGCTGCCGGCAGTCGACCTGGCGCACCTGGACGTCTGCTTCGCCGCACCCGCGGGTGACCCCGCGCCGCACGCCGACCCGGCTGCGCACGACAGCCACCATGCCGACCCCGGCTGCCTGCTGTGCATTGCCCTGGCCACACCGCCGGCGCTGACGCTGGCCGCCCTGCGCCCGCCCGCCCCGCACGTGCACCCCGCACAGCGCAGCCGCGCGCCGGCCGTGGCGGCCTGGCGCGCCCAGGCGCCGCTGCCCCCGCGCGGCCCGCCTTCCACCCACGCCTGACTGCAACCACCCGCCGGCCCATGGGGCTGGCGCCTTCCGTTGTTTGCCTGCGCGCTGATCTGCCGCCCCCGCGGCCGAGCAGCGCCGGGCGTGGATTTCTCATGACTGCATATTCCTTCCGCGCGCCTGCCTTGCGGTGCGCACCCTTGTCCTCGCACCTCACCCCCTGCGCGCTGGCCTGCGCGCTGCTGCTGGCAGGCCCGGCCCTGGCCGCGAACGACGCCGTGAACAACGCGGCCGCGGCCCCCGAGCACACGCTGCGCGACGTGGTCGTCACGGCCGTGCACGACCACTCGCCCGTGCAGGTGGTGGCCGACCCCAAGCAGCCGCGCCAGCCCGTGCCGGCCAGCGACGCGGCCGACTACCTCAAGACCATCCCGGGCTTCTCGGCCATCCGCAGCGGTGGCTCCAACGGCGACCCGGTGTTCCGCGGCCAGTTCGGCTCGCGCCTGCCGCTGCTGACCAACGGCACGCAGCTGCTGGGCGCCTGCCCGGGGCGCATGGACGCGCCCAGCTCCTACATCTCGCCCGAGACCTACGACACGCTCACCGTCGTCAAGGGGCCGCAGACCGTCGTCTGGGGGCCGGGCACCTCGGCCGGCGTGGTGCGCTTTGACCGCGAGCGCCCTGACTTCACCGAACCCGGCGTGCGCCTCAGCGCCAGCCTGCTGGGCGCCAGCGCCGGGCGCAACGACCAGAACGTGGACTTTCAGGCCGGCAACGCGCAGGTGTACGTGCGCGTGACCGCCAACCATTCCCACGGCCAGGACTACAAGGACGGCGACGGACGGCGCGTGCCCTCGGCCTGGGACAAATGGAACACCGACGTGGCGCTGGGCTTCACGCCCGACGCCGACACGCTGCTGGAGCTGAGCGCCGGCACGGGCGACGGCGAGGCGCGCTACGGCGGGCGCGGCATGGACGGCACACAGTTCAAGCGCGAGAGCTGGGGCCTGCGCTTTGAGAAACGCCACCTCACACCCTGGCTGGCCAAGCTGCAGGCACAGGTCTACGGCAACCGCGCCGACCACGTGATGGACAACTTCACGCTGCGCACCTTCCAGCCTGGCGGCAGCATGTCCATGCCCATGGCCAGCAACGTGCGGCGCACCACTGAGGGCGCGCGCGTGGCCGCCACGCTGCAGTGGCAGCCCGACTGGCAGCTGGAGACGGGCCTGGACGCACAGCGCAGCCCGCACGACAAGCGCAGCGGCACGCCCAGCGTGCCCTACGACAGCAAGCCCTGGATGCGCGACGCCAAGTTCGAGAACCTGGGCGCATTTGCCGAACTGTCGTGGCAGGCCCAGGCCGACACGCGCTGGGTGGGCGGCCTGCGCCTGGACCGCGCCGAAGCCTGGCGCTACCCTGCCCCGAGCGGCATGGGTGGCATGGCCCCGGCGGCCGGCGCGGACCACCGCACGCGCTCGGCCATGCCCAGCGGCTTCGTGCGCTGGGAACGCACGCTGGCGCCGCAGGGCGCGTTGGTCTACGCGGGCCTGGGGCACGTGCAGCGCTTTCCGGACTACTGGGAGCTGATCTCCCCCGGCAACAGCGCGGCCAGCGCCGGCAACGCCTTCGCCACGCTGCGCCCCGAGAAGACCACGCAGCTGGACATGGGCGCGCAGTGGAAGGGCGCGGACTGGCAGCTGTGGACCTCGGCCTATGTGGGCGTGGTGCGCGACTACATCCTGTTCGACTACACCGGCATGAAATCGGCCGTGCGCAACGTCGACGCCCGCACCGCCGGGCTGGAGCTGGGCGCCAGCCAGCGCCTGGGCACGGCGTGGACGGCGCAGGGCACGCTGGCCTACAGCTGGGGCCGCAACACCAGTGAAGGCCGCCCGCTGCCGCAGATGCCTCCGCTGGAGGCGCGCCTGGGCCTGGAATACGCCCAGGGCCCGTGGAGCGCCGGCGGCTTGTGGCGCCTGGTGGCCGCGCAGCACCGCCATGCCAACGGCCAGGGCAACGTGGTGGGCCGCGACCTGGGCGCGAGCGCCGGCTTCGGCGTGCTGTCGCTGCACGCGGGCTACCGCATCAACGCGCAGCTGAAGCTTGCCGCCGGGGTGGACAACCTGCTGGACAAGAACTACGCCGAGCACCTGAACCTGGCGGGCAACGCCGGCTTCGGCTACCCGGGCGGCGTGCGCATCAACGAACCCGGCCGCACGCTATGGCTGCGCGCGGACCTGCAGTTCTAGGCTTCGGAGGCAATTGAAAAGATAGCTGGTCGCGCTTGCCGCATGGGGCTTTCAGGCACAAAACATGCTGAAACCCTTTGATGGCAAGCGCTAACAGCTATCGTTTTTACAGTGCCTGCGCCATGTACACCGCGCCAGCGCCGTAGCTGTCCAGGTGGCGCTGCTGCGCGGCGTCCTGCACCAGGTGCGCGGCATAGCCCTGGCGCGCCCAGTAGGCTTGCGAGCCCTGCACCGACACCAGCGCCGTGTGGCGCAGCCCTGCCGCGCGGGCCCGCGGCAGCAGCCGCGTAAGCAACGCACGCGCCAGGCCGCGGCCAGCGCAGGCGGGCAGCACCGCCATGTCGTGCAGGTACAGGGTATCGGGCGCCGGCACGGCATCGAAGTCGCCGTGCAGCGGCGTGACCTTGCCCAGCAGCGAGTGGTAGGCCGCCAGGTAGGCGGCCACGCGCCCCTCATGCTCCAGCACCAGCGAGCAGTTCACGGGGCTGGCCAGGCGGCGGGCAAACACCTCGGCGCTTTCGACGTAGGCGTCGCCGTAGCAGGCGCGCTGCACCGCCAGCAACGCGGGCAGGTCAGCCGGCGTGAGGGCGCGCGGCGCGCCGGTCATCGCTGCGGCGGCAGGGCCCTGGACGGGTGCGGAAGGTAGTCGTCCAGCGACAGGCCCTTCTCTTTCAGCAGCCCCTCCAGCACCGGCGCCAGGCGGCCCAGGCTTTCCTGCACGGCCTCGCGCACGGTGTCCACCACCACCTGGGTGCTGCGCTCGATCTCGATGTTCAGGCGGTCACCCACCTGCACGTCCTCGAACACGGTGGCGCGGCGCGTCTCGGGGATCAGCCAGACCTCGAACCAGCCCTCGGCGCGGTCCACCTCGGCCACGGTGAGGCTGGCGCCGTGGAGGGCGATGTAGCCCTTGGCGAACACGTAGCGCCGAAACGCCTCGGGCACAGCCACGCGCCACACCAGGTTGTTGTCCAGTTCGCGCCGCTGCACCAGTTGCCCGGTGAAGTCGATGTGGCCCGACAGGGGGTGGCCGCCGATCTCGGCGCCCTCCTTGGCGGCACGCTCCACGTTCACGCGGTCGCCCACGGCGTAGCTGCCCAGCGTGGTGATGTTCAGGCTTTGCAGCATCACGTCGAACGTGGCGCGCGTGGGCGAGAGCATCTCGGTCACCGTGAGGCACACGCCGTCCGTCGCCACGCTGGCGCCGATGGCGAGGTCCTGGCAGAAGCCAGCGGGGAATTCGAGGGTGAAGGTGCGCAGGCCGGCGCGGTCGTCGATGGCGGCGATGGTGGCCGTGGCTTGGACGATGCCTGTGAACATAAACGTGGATTTCCTTGGGCAGTGCAACCTGCCCCGCGAGGAGAAAGAGACGGGATTCTGCCAGCCGCTACTGGCCTGCGCATGGCCCCTTTGACGCGTAAAGCTCGGTCAGGGGGAAGATGCGAATTCATCACTTCGCAGCGTGCTTCGCAAGGACATCTTGCAACCCTGCTGCGCTACCTGCCACCACATCCCACGCCCAACTGCCCAGGCCGCCTTGCGCATTCACTGCCTGCACCCATTGATCCAGTGCCTGTCGTTTAGCTTGGTCTTGGGGTGAGTCTTCGCCCTTGATCTCCAGCACCAGGGTCTTGCCTGATGTGAATCGCACCAAGAAGTCAGGGATGTACTTGCGCTTGGTGCCGTTCCACAAATACAGGATGTGAAAACCCAGGTGGTCGTTCTTTACCCAGGCGGCCACATCCGGGTGCGTTTCGGCCACATTGGCAGCGTATTTTTCCCAGCCACTGTCCACCACGATGTGACTGATCTGGCTGCGCTGCGTGGGCTCGGCTACGCGCGTGGTGTACCAGGTGCGCATGTCGCGCGTGCTGCCCACCGGACGCTCGCCATCAAACACTGCCTCCAGCCGCAAGGTGTTTTGCTCGATCACATAGGCCATCAGATGCTGCACGATGGCATCCATGTGCATGGAGAACAAAATCCGCTGGCGCAGCGGGTCTTGATGAAACAGCGACGGAATGTCGATCTTGCCCGACGCCAGAAACGTCTCCACCAGCCGCACCAACTGAAACAGCAAGTATTCCCGTTGCCCTTTGAACTGGTCTTGCAACTGCTCAAATGCCTTCTGCGCCGCCTTGAACACCAGTCGCTGTAGCCGAAACTCCTCGGGCAGTTTCTCCAGGTCGATGGTGGTGATCTGGCTCCAGTCGGCTGCGCCGCCCAGCGCGGGGGCAATGTCCGCGTGCAGTGCCACTTTGGCCGGGTCAATCGTCAGCGTCGGCACCTTGCTCCACTCCACGACCAGCTGTGGACGCACCACCTGGTCCACCCGCAGGATGTTGGGCCATTTGATCTCATGCACTTGCCGCTCGGGCAGGGCCTTGATTTGCACGCTGGGCTTGGGCGGTGGCGGCGGGGGCCCATCACCACCGGGTGGCATAGCCACCGACAGCGGCACGCCAAACACGTTCACAAATTCCGGCGCATACAGGCCCGTGGTGGGGTCGATGTCGTAGGCCACGCGGCGCAGGCCCCGGCCAATCACCTGCTCACACAGCAGCTGACTGGTGAAGGCGCGTAGCCCCATGATGTGCGTCACCGTCTTGGCGTCCCAGCCCTCCGACAGCATGGCCACCGACACCACGTTCTGCAGGTCTTGCCCCAGCTGGCCAGGTTTGCCCACCGTGTCCACCAGCTCGCGCAGCACTTCTTCTTTTTTGGTGCTGCTGGCCAGCCAACGCTCTTTGCTCTGCGGCTCAATCCGCGCGGCCTGCACGATGCTGCGCAGGCGCGCGTCATAGTCTTTGTCGGCGCTGGCCGCTTCGCCCACTTCGGCTTTTTCCAGCACTTTGGAATCCACCCGCAGCGTGCGCTGGGCATCGTGCAGCTCGGCCCACTGCGCATGGCCCTTGGTGAAATAGTGCTCCACCCGTGCTGCGGTTTCGGTGCGGTTGCATACCGTCAGCATCACTGGGGGCGAGAGGTGCCCCTGCGCCGCCCAGTCGGCCGCCGTGGCACGCCAGTCGGCCCCCAGCAGCGTGTAGGCCTGCTGCACCAGCGCGGGCAGGGGTTCGTGGGCTTCGGCCTTGCGGTTCAGGTCTTCGGCCACATCGGGCTCGCGGTACAGGTGGTAGAGCTTGGGGCGCAGCGTTTGCGCATTGGGCAGAGCATCGTCACGCACCACCACGCGCGGCGTTTTCACCAGCCCGGCCTCGATGGCATCGTTCAGGCCAAAGTCCGACACCACCCAGCTGAACAGGCCCGCCTCGGTGTTGCTGCGCCCCGTGGGCGCAAAGGGCGTGGCCGACAGGTCGTAGCAGCGCGCAATGCGCCGGGTTTTGTGGATGCGGTCCAGCCCCTCCACCCAGCGGGTGGCCTCGTCCAGGTCAATGCCCAGCGCCTCGGCCTCGGCCTTGCTCACCTTGATGTCGGCGGGCTTGCGGTAGGCATGGTGCGCCTCGTCGTTGATGACCACCAGGTTCTTGGCGTTGGCCAGCGGGCCCAGCACGCGGCGGGTGTAAGCCTCGTCGCTCTCTTTGCCCTTTTTCACCACCGAGCGCTCTTGCTCTTTCAGTGGCATCAGGGTGTGCCAGTTTTCGATCAGGATGCTGGCCCGGTTGAGCTTTTGCCGCAGCGCCTCGGAAGGGCACAGCTCAAACTGGTCGTAGTAGTTCTGCTCGTGCCCCGGCATCAACACCTGTAGGCGCGACTTCACCGTCAGGCCCGGCGCCACCAGAAAAATGGCGCTGGAATACTTGCGCGGCGACTTGGGGTAGGTCAACGCGTTCAGCACCTGCCAGGTGATGACCATAGCCATCACCGTAGTCTTGCCGCTGCCCGTGGCCATCTTGTTGCACAACCGTTCAAACGCGCCGCCGTCGCCCTCGATGAAGATGCCCTGCCGATATTCAGGCAGCGCCTCCAGGTGCCAGATCAGCGTTTCTATGGCTTCGAGCTGGCAAAAGTAGAACGGGTACTGGCGACGCGACACCTTGTCTGCATCCCACCAGTGCTGCAGCAGCGCCAGCGTCACCGCCGTGGTGCCCGGCCAGCCATCGGCGCGCCACTGGCGCACCCGGTCGCGGATGGTGTCCACCAGCGGGATGGCCACCTGCCGCCGCGTGTTCTCGCGCGTGTCGATGATCTCGTAGCCCGCCGGGCGGCGCACTGGCTCGCGCCTCAGTGTGCGGTCGGGGTTCTCGGCCCAGTGCTGCTGCGGCTCGGTGAAGGCTGAGTTGATGATGAGGGAGGTGGGTGAGGTCAAGGCGCTTCACTTCAAAAAGGTTTGCAGGCGATCAAAAGTGCGCGCCAGGCTGGGGGCGTGCGCCATGGCGGCGTCCACATTCCAGCGCTCATGGACAAATTGGCGCATGCGCTCGTTGTACAGCGGCCCAATCGAAACCGCACTGCCTTGCGCTGGCACCAGTTCTGCTACCAGCCGTTTGTTGCGGCTGCGCCGTACCAGATTGATCAGTTCTTGCTTGGGGTCGGCCAAGGACTCGGGCGCAGGAGAAATTTTGTTGACCGGTATGCCCGCAAAGCTTGCAAACCCCTCCTGATCGGCCAGCACCCAAGCCTCTGCCTCACGCACTGCCACCCGAAACAGCATGGACCGAGGCAAAGTGGCAACCCCCCACTGTTCGCGCAACTGCGGGGCGCACGGCGTCTGATCCAGATCCACCAGGACGACGTGGGGCAAAGCGCGGCTGGCGTTCAGGTACTTGGACACCGATTTGCGCATATTGCCCACCCCGCGCGCCACCAGAGGCCGCAGCACCGTATAGCCGCGCCCGGTATGCGCAAGCACCTTCTCCATCAGGACCAGGCTCAAAACGTCTTCCACCACCAGGGCGATGTCCAGCGGTTGGGCCATGGCTAAAAAATGGAAAGCTGTTCAATCTGGCTTGGCGGGGCCTTGCGAACCATGGCCTCGGCCACGTTGTAGCCCGCCGCAACCAACTCCAGCTCCTGGGCTGTGGCAGGCACAACGCGTGTGCCTTCGGCCGAAGGCTCCAGCCGCAGCACATCGCGCGGGTCCACGCTGCTGTGCTCCAGCAGGGCCTCGCTGTGGGTGGTCACAAACACCTGGCGGCGGTGCTTTGCCCGGCGCTGCATCTGCCACAGCAAGGGCGGAATCTGCCGAACAATCGACTCGTTCAGCGACAACTCCGGCTCCTCCAGCAGCAGCAAAGAGTCGCCATCGAGCAGGCTCCACATGATGCCCAGCAGGCGCAGCGTGCCATCAGAGAACTGGTCTTCACGCTGCCAGCCCGCATCGGGCCGCCAATGCTCGTAGAGCGCTTCCAGGTGGGGCGTGCCCGTGGCGTTGTCGCGGCTGAATTTCAGGTCGCGCATATTGGGCACACAGGCCCGCAGGGCCGATTCGATTTTTTTCAGACGTGCATCGCGGGTGCGGTCCGGGGTTTTGGCAATGCGCTCCAGAAACGACTGGCCAAAAGGGTCACCTTCCAGCAAGACGCTGGCGCCCAGCTCCGCATGTTTGAGCAATTGCGGCACCAGATGCAGATAAGTCAGTGCGCCAAAAAACTGCGCAATGTCCCGAAAATCCTTGTTCGCGTTGACCTGCTCCAGGCTGGTTTCCGTCAAACGCTCACGGTCTGCCTGGTCTTCCGGGTTGTGGGGCCGGTCGAGCAGCACGGCGCCCGTGCGCAAGTCTTCCACCCGCTCCTTGCTTACCACCACCCGCTGCTTGCCTTTGCCCTCGCTGCGAAAGGCCAGGCAGTAGCGCCAGATGGCCGGGGTATCTATTTTTTCTGCCAGATCGACCTCGATCAGCACCTCCGGGTTGCTGCGCGCCAGCAGGCAGCGCACCTTGGTCATGCCGCCGCGCATTTCCACGGCGCGCTGCAGCCCCCCACCCTTGGGTTTGGCCACATCGCGCAAAAACCGGAACACATCCAGCAGGTTGGACTTGCCCGAGGCGTTCGGCCCAATCACGAACACCCGGTCGCGCAAATCCACCTCGATTTTTTTGAAGTTGCGCCAGTTTTGCAGTTGGAGTCTTGAAATCAGCACTGCGCTCTCCTTATGCCTGGGTTGCCGAAGCATCCAGCCGCATCACCTTCAGCGACTCAATGCCCCGGTCGTCCACAATTTTCACGGCCACCGTGCGGTTGTCACCGGCAGCAAACGGCAGCGACACGGTGCCGGTGAAGGCTTGCAGCAACTCTGTATCCAGCTCGGCGCGGATGTCCTTTTTCAGCTTCATCCAGCCCTCGTCCTTGCCCGCCATCGGGAAGAACACCTGGTGCGGGAACAGGCTGCGCCCGTCGTAGTCGGTATCGAGCTGCCACGCGGCAATCTTGCCCTTGCCGCCCGACACCAGTTCGCCCTTGGCCGTGTCGAAATAGTCAAAGCCGTTCACCTCCACCTGCCACAGGCCATCGGGCAGTTGCGTCAGCAGCACATCGGGCTGGCCCATGAGCCAGAAGCTCTGGTTGCTGCTGCGGGCTTTTTTCAGGTCTTCGGTCAGCAGGTCGGTGTTCATCTGCGCCTTCAGTGCGGTGATGCCTTTGAGCGCGTCGATGTCCTTGGCCGCCTCGGGGTCGAAGGCGAAGGCGCAGAACACGATCATCTTGGGGCGGGGGAACAGTTCGCCCGCCTCGTTCAACGCGCGCTCCACCTGGCGCTGCTCCAGCGCGCCGTGCTCGGGGCCAAAGCTCACTACCACGCGCTCGCCGGTGTCCAGGCTGCCGCTGGCGTGCACGCTGGTGGTGCCGGGCAACACCTCCAGTTCGGCAAAGCGCAGCATCTGCCCACCCTTGCCGCGGATGCCGGTTTTCAGCAGCTCATCGCGCCAGGTGTGCTGGCGGCTGGTGTGGCCGCTGCGCGCCAGGCTGTTATCAGCAAAATCGGCCTCTAGCCCTTGCCCAGCAAGCGCGGGCAGCTCCTCTAGTGATAGCACGGTAGGGAAGGGCACGGCCTCTACCGTGAACGGGCCGCACACGCGCAGCTTGGTCTTGTCACGCTCGGGTTGGTCGTACAGGGTTTCGCTTTCAGCGTTGGCGGCAATGCTGCGGTCCATCTCGGCCTGCATTTTTTGCCGGGCGGTATGGAAAGCGGTCAGCGGCGCTTGCAGTTCTGCTGCCCAGTCGGCGGGCAGGTCGAACGGCACCTCCCATTCCTGCAAATCCTGCCCCTGCAGGCCCAGCACCAGCTTCTGGCCTTTGCGTGCGCCCTCGGTCACCGGGTAAGGCGTGGCCGGTGCATGCGTCTTGAGCGCCGCATTCAGCGCCGCCAGCGCCGATGCGATGGCCGGGTGCATGCGCTCATAAATCGCGTCGATCTCGGCATTGTTGGCAATGCTTTTGAGCGTGACGTGCGGCACCGTCTTGTAGATGAAGCCGCCGCGCAGCCCCTCATGCGGGTAGCGCAGCGCAAAGTAGTCAAAGCTGGCCGTCATCAGCCGCTGCTTGGCCAGCGTGATGGCCACACGCGAGGTGTCGCAGGTAATCCAGCGGCGGCCCCATTTTTCTGCGACATAGGCGGTGGTGCCGGAACCGCAGGTGGGGTCCAGAACCAGATCGCCGGGGTCGGTGGTCATGAGCATGCAGCGTTCCACCGCTAATGGATGCGTTTGTACGACGTACGCTTTCTTATCGGAAAAACCAGACGTAACCGTGTCATCCCAGAGGTTATTGACTGGAAAAACAGGGAAGTCATCAATAAAGCGAACATAACTAAGCGTATTGCCAAGCGCGATAAGTCGCCCAGAGGCAGAGAGTCTTGTTAGGCCCCCGCTATCCGTTTTGAATGTTCCTTTACCTGGTGAAAATGTTCCGCCTCGGAATGAAAATTCAGTTACGTCGTCGCCTTGTGCTGGTCGTTGGCTGGCCGTGTTGTCCTGTCGAAAAACTCGACATTCCATGCCCGCAGGAACTCCCTTGACTCCATAGTTTTTTCGGCTGCCATCAGGCAGTTGAGCCCACGTATATTGGGTTCCACCATCTTCACCGGCTATCTTCTCTAAATAGAGCTGACGATATTTCGTCTGGGTTTTATTCCTTGCGTACCAAACCAGCATGTCATAAACACTGGCAAGACCGAGAGTTGCAGCGCTGGTAGTTTTCTTGTATGCGATGAGGCCAAGGAAGTTGTCCGAACCAAAAACCTCATCCATCAATTCCCGCACATGATGCAAGTTTTCATCCGAAATCTGCACAAAAACGCTACCCGAATCACTCAATAACTCGCGCGCCAATAACAGCCGGTCGCGCAAATACGTCAAATACGAGTGAATGCCCAGCTCCCAGGTGTCGCGGAAGGCTTTGATCATTTCGGGCTCTTGCGTTAAATCCGCATCGGCCCGGTCTTTCACGTCGCGCTTGCCCACAAAGGGCTGGAAGTTGCTGCCGTACTTAATCCCATAAGGCGGGTCGATGTAAATCATCTGCACCTGCCCGGCCATGCCTTCCTTGTGCAGCAGGCTGTTCATCACCAGCAGGCTGTCGCCCGCCACCAGCCGGTTGGCCCAGCCCCGGTCATGCTTGTAGAAATCCAGCGCCGCGCGCAGGGGCACGCTTTCAAACGGCGCTTCAAACAGCCCTGGCTGAAAAAAGTTTGGGTGTTTTTGGCCTCTAGCGCCCGTCCCCCCTGCGCTAGCAGCTACTGAATTGCTAGCGTTTTGGCGCTTACCGACGCTGCTCAGAATGCTCATGGCGTCGATGCGCTCGTGTACGTGCAGGCTCACGGTGTCCACTTCAAAGCTGGTGCGCTCCGCTTTGCCTGTCCATTGCAGGTAGGGCGCACCCATGCGCCGCAAGGTTTGCAACGCATGGCGCATGGCAGCGGGGTCGTTACCGGCCAAGGCATCGGCAATCAGCGCGTCGGCCTGGGCGCGGGCGCTGTCAAATTGCAGCGCAGGGTCTAGGTGCGGGTCGTAGGCCCAGCGGGTTTTGGGTTGCTCGGGGTCGCTTTCGGCGTTCACCAGGCCCACTTCGGGGTTGTTCTTGCGCCGGTCGGGGTGGCGGTAGGCCAGCACCTGGGTGTCGCCGTTGTCAGGCTGCTTGAGGCTGGGTTTGGCTTTGGGTGCTTTGGGCTGCTTGTCGGCGGCTGCAGGGGCGGGTGCGGTAGGGGCATCGAGCGCAAAGTCTGGCCGTTGCGCGCCGGTGGCCCGGGCGGTGGCGCCGCCGCGCCCTTTGCCTTTGACGGCCAGGCCGGCAGCCACCAGCGCTTCGCGTGCGGTTTTGAAGTCTGCTTCCGTGGGGAGGGGCTGGTGCCCGGCGGCCTGGGCGGCGGCCAGAAACTGCTCCAGCAGCGTGATATTGCCCACGGTGGTGTGGTCTGCTGGCAGCAGGTTGAGCAGCAGCGTTTGAAGCTGTTGTTGTTCGTTGGTCATTTGCTCCGTCCCCTCTGTGCTCGATAAGGGGGGAGTTATAGCAGGGCATTGCGCCGGATTTCATTGGCATGGCCAGTAGGGCCTGTTCACACTATTTTTGCCAGTGCGAAGACCATGGAAACGGCGCCCATCTAGGCGCGTGACGACGCCAAGGCCGGGGCCTTGGCTAGTGTAGTGTTGCATTCTGTTTGGAACTTAATCGGCTATTGGCGCGGATGACCTTTTGCAGGATGTCGCGAGCGTTCTTGGTCCAGATGAACGGCTTGGGGTTGGTGTTGTGATGCGCGATGTACTCATCGATGGCCGAGACGAGTTCGGGCACGCTGGTGAACACCCCGCGGCGTAGCCGGTTCTCGGAGATGTCGCGAAAGAAGCGCTCGACCATGTTCAGCCACGATGCCGAGGTCGGCGTGAAGTGCATGTTGAATCTGGGGTGCTTGGCCAGCCACTCCTGCACAGCTGGATGCTTGTGCGTGGCGTAGTTGTCGGCGATCAGATGCAGCGTCTTGTCCTTGGGCGTCTCCCGATTGATTTGACGCAGGAACTTCAGCCACTCGATGTGGGTGTGGCGCTGCTGGCACTGGCCGATGACCTGACCGTTGAGCACGTTGAGCGCAGCGAACAAGGTGGTTGTGCCGTTGCGCTTGTAGTCGTGCGTCATGGTGGCCGCGCGCCCCTTCTTGAGCGGCAGCCCGGGCTGCGTTCGGTCCAGCGCCTGCACCTGGCTCTTTTCGTCGCAGCACAGCACCAGCGCATGCTCGGGCGGCGACATGTAAAGCCCCACGATGTCTTCGAGCTTTTGCACGAACTGCGGATCGCGCGAGACCTTGAAGCCGCGCACGATGTGAGGCTTGAGACCGTGGGCCTGCCAATGGCGCATCACGGTGCTGGCGCTGACGCCCAACTCAGCGGCCATCGTGCGCGTGCTCCAGTGCGTGGCCGCCTCGGGCTTGGTCTGTGTGGTTAGCTTCACAAGCTTGGCCACATCCACCTTCACCGGCGGTGCGCCGCGCGGCAAGTCGCGCTCGATACCTTGCAGCCCCAATTGCAGGTAGCGTTCACGCCAGCGCGCCACCTGCACGCGCCCAATGCCAAGCTGCTCGGCAATATCCTTGTTTTGCAGCCCCTGCGCGGCCAGCAGCACGATCTGGGCGCGCTGGGCCAATCTGACGCTGGTGCGCTTGGAGCGCGCCAGCCGGCTCAGCTCGCTTTCCTCTTCATCCGTCAACACAATCGTCGGGGCAACTCGCAATTTTTCACTCCAATGCAAACCGTAGTAGAGCATTGGAGCGTGGTTGCTCAATTAAGTTTCATTAAGAATCAAACACTACACTAGAAACGCAACAACGAGGGGCGCCGTTTCCATGGCCTTCCCTTCGGGTTGCAACCCAAAGCGCCATCCGCGTCGTTGCCAAGCCTCGCTGGGGCCGCACCCCAGCCTCGTTTGGCGCCTAGCGCCTGGCGCTTTGGATTGCAACGCATCTGGCAAAAATAGTGTGAACAGGCCCTAGTGTGGTGTCTCAAAAGTAATCATCAAATAATGGTACTCGCTGCCCGCGCCACAGATGCCAAGATGGTGTCCGCACTTTTATGCCACACGAACGGCTTGGGATCCTCGTTGTGACGATCAATGTATTCCCGTATGGATTGCTCCAGCTGAGCAACGCTGGTGTGGGCGCTGCGCTTGATCCACTGCTCGCTGATCTGGCTAAAGAAACGCTCGACCAGATTGAGCCAGGACGCTGAGGTGGGCGTGAAGTGAACGTGGTAGCGAGGATGGGCTGCTAGCCAGGCCCGCACTGCCTGCGTCTTGTGCGTGCCGTAGTTGTCCATGATCAGGTGGATGTCTTGTTCGCCAGGCACCGCTGCATCGATGGCTTTGAGGAACTGCAGGAATTCCACACTGCGGTGACGGCGCTTGAGCTGTCCTATGACTTTGCCAGTGGCCACATCCAGCGCTGCAAACAGCGACGTTGTGCCATGGCGCTTGTAATCGTGCGTGCGCGTGCTGGGTTTGCCAAACGTCAGTGGTAACCCTGGTTGGGTGCGATCCAGAGCCTGGATCTGGCTCTTCTCGTCCACGCACAGCACCAAGGCGCGATCGGGTGGTGCCATATACAGCCCCACCACATCCCGTACCTTGTCCACGAAATGGGGATCCGTCGATAGCTTGAAGGTTTCTTGCAGGTGCGGCTTCAGCCCAAAGGCATGCCAGATGCGCTGCACCGTCGCGGGCGATACGCCAGCGTGCCGACTCATCTGGCGCACGCTCCAGTGCGTGGCGTTGTCAGGCTTGCTCTGGCGAACCTTGTCCACAATGAGCTGAACCTGCTCGTCGCCCACACTGCGCGGGCGGCCAGCGCGCGGGGCATCGGTCAAACCCGCCAGACGATACGCCCGGTAGCGCCGCCGCCACTTGGAGACAGTTTGCACCGTCGTGCCCAAGCGTTGGGCAATCATGGTGCCCGACTCCCCATCTGCGCAGCCCAGCACGATTCGCATGCGCAGCTTCTCGTCCTCGGGCGCTTTGCGTACGCGCAGTCGCGCATGCAGCTCTGCGCGCTCGGCATCGGTGATCTGCAGCTTCGTGGCGGGGCGTCCAGGGTGGGCCATCAGCGTAGTCTCCTATAAGGAAGCTGATTCGACCAACACCGGTCAAAATAGTTCTATCTATTTTTGAGACACCACACTAGGAAGCGGTGCTTCAGTCCGCCGCCGGCAGGCACAGGCGCAGCCGCGCCCCGCCCAGCGGCGAGGCCAGCGCCTGCACGCTGCCGCCATAGGTCTGCGCCAGCGCGCGCACGATGTCCAGCCCCAGGCCCGAGCCGGGGCGCTGCTCGTCCAACTGCACGCCGCGCTCGAACATGCGGTCGCGCAGCGCTTCGGGAATGCCGGGGCCGTCGTCGTCCACGGTGAAGCACAGCAGATCGCCCTCGCGCCGCACATCCACCACCACGCGCGTGCGCGCCCACTTGCCGGCGTTGTCGATGAGGTTGCCCAGCAGTTCGTACAGATCCTGCTCCTCGCCGCGAAAGGCGCCATCCTGCGCCTTTGGCGCCAGCTCGAACGCCAACTGCCGGTCGGCATGCAGGCGCTGCATGGTGCGCAGCAGGGCCTGCAGCGGCGCCAGCACCGGCGT
Organism: Diaphorobacter sp. JS3051; assembly: GCF_015832135.1. Lineage (NCBI taxonomy): Bacteria > Pseudomonadati > Pseudomonadota > Betaproteobacteria > Burkholderiales > Comamonadaceae > Diaphorobacter > Diaphorobacter sp. JS3051. The sequence goes on along the minus strand of NZ_CP065406.1, from coordinate 2,859,621 downwards.
GCGCAGCCCCGTGGCGCGCACGGCGGCGGCGGCACGGGCGCGGGCGAGGTGGTAGTCCACCTGGCGGCGCGCGCTGGCCACCTGCTCGGTCACCAACTGCGCCAGCGGCGTGCTCTCTTGTGCCGCGGCATTCGCCAGGATGGACAGCGGCGTGTGCACCGCATGCGCCAGGTTGCCAGCCTGGGTGCGCGCGCGCTGCACCATGTCGGCGTTCTCGGCCAGCACATGGTTGAACTCATTGACCAGCGGCTGCAGCTCCTGCGGGAAGCACCCTTCCAGCCGCGCGGCGCGCCCGCCGCGCACGGTGGCCAGCTGCTCGCGCAGCAGTTGCAGCGGGCGCAGTGCCAGCTGCAACTGCACCGCCACGGCGATGGCCAGGCCCAGCGCCAGCAGGCCCAGTGCGATCAGCAGCAGGTGGGTGAAACGCTGCAGCGGCTCGGCCAGCAGGGCCGTGTCGCCCGCCACGACCAGGCGCAGCGGCGGGGCGTCGTCCTCGGGCAGCTGCAGAGTGCGTGCCACGGACAGCAGCGCATGGCCCTGCGCATCGTGCAGCTGCAGCACGCGGTAGCCACGCGCAGGGTAGTCGCCCGGCACGGGCGGCAGCGCCAGCACCTGGTCCCACAGCGAGCGCGAGCGCGCCACGGCGGCCTGCGGCGCCGCGCCCACCTGGTCCACCTGCCAATACAGGCCCGACAGCGGCTGCGCCAGCCGCGCATCACCGGCCAGCGGCGCCACGGCCGTGCCGCCCTGCGGGGTCCATTCCACCGAGGCGCTGAGCTGGTCGAGCTGCACCACCAGTTGCGCCTGTAGCTGCTGGGTGATGTGGTCTTGGAACAAGGTGCGCAGCGCCCAGCCCGCGAGCGCGACGCTGAGCAGCATCCACGCCAGCGTGCCCGCCAGCAGGCGCAGGCGCAGAGAGCCGCCCACCCTCATGCCGTGGCGCCGGCCTCGGCCAGGCGGTAGCCCAGGCCGCGCACGGTTTCGATGCTGCCCGGCGGCAGCTTCTTGCGCAGGCGGCCCACGAAGACCTCGATGGTGTTGGAGTCACGATCACTGTCGTGCGGGTAGATGTGCTCAGACAGCTCGGTGCGCGACAGCACCTGCCCCTTGCGCTGCATCAGGAACGAGAGCAGTTTGAACTCGTGGCTGGTGAGCGTGAGCGGCTGGCCGTCCACCAGCACGCGCGCCTGGCGCGTGTCCAGCCAGATCGGGCCGCACTGCCACTGCGCGCTGGCGTGCTCCCCCAGACGGCGCAGCAGCGCACGCAGGCGCGCGAGCAGCTCCTCCATGTGGAAGGGCTTGGCGAGGTAATCGTCTGCGCCCGCGTCCATGCCCGCCACTTTCTCATGCCAGGCGGCGCGCGCGGTAAGGATCAGCACCGGCATGTTGCGCCCCGCGGCGCGCCAGCGGCGCAGCACCGACAGGCCGTCCAGCACGGGCAGGCCCAGGTCCAGCACCACGGCGTCAAAGTCTTCCACCTCGCCCAGGTAGTGGGCCTGCGCGCCGTCGCTGGCGGCTTCCACCGTGTGGCCCGCCGCGGCGATCGCCTGCACCAGTTGGTCCCGCAGCGTAGGTTCATCTTCCACGACGAGGATGCGCATCAATGTTCCTTGCGTTTGATCTGCAGCACACGTCCATCGACCGCGTCGATCTTCAGCTTGGCCATGCGGCCGTCCTGCTGCAGCAGGCGAATCTCGTAGATGAAGCGACCGTCATCATGCTCGAACTCCACCTTGAGCACCTGGCCCTGGTACTCGCGCTCGACCTTCTCGAGCACGGTACGCAGCGGCAGCACCTGGCCGCGCTCCAGGGCCTGGCGCGCCAGGTCATGGTCGCCATGGCCGCGCTCGGCGGCCTGCGCGGCAGTGCCCGCGGTGGCGGCGGCCACCGCAAGGGCCATCAGGACGAAGGGGCGGCGCAATGCGTTCATGGGCGTTTTTTATACGTGCACGGCGATGAATGTCGCATGAACGCGGCCTTCAGCACGAGTTCATCGTGGCTTTTCCAGAATCGTTGCCAAGCCGCTCGCCACACACCCGGCGGGCCACTTGCTCAACGCACAAGAAGGAAACGCCATGCGCATCAAGATCGTCCTGGGAGGCTGGCTGCTGGCCATCACCCTGGCCTGGCTCGCGGTACTGCCGCCCGAGCTGGGCGTGTCCCCCCTTGTGGATGCACAGGGGGCGGCCACTGGCTGGTGGCAGCTGCGCCAACAGGCGCTGTATCTCTCGGGTCTGTGGAGCATCGGCCTGATGGCACTGGCCATGGTGCTGGCGCTGCGCCTGCCCTGGCTGGAGCGCCCGCTGGGCGGCATGGACCAGGTCTACCGCCTGCACAAGTGGGCGGGCATCAGTGCGGCGCTGACGGCCATCCTGCACTGGGGCGCCGATGAATCCAGCGACTGGATCAAGGGCCTGTGGGGCCGCGCCGGCCGGCCGGCACGCGACGCCGTTCTGCCCTGGCTCACCGACGCCCGGGGCTTTGCCAAGGACCTGGGCGAGATGGCTTTTTACCTGCTGCTGGCCATGGTGGCCATCACGCTGCTGACCCGGCTGCTGGCCTACAAGCCGTGGCGCTTCCTGCACCGCGCCATGCCGCTGGTGTTTCTGGCGCTCACGCTGCATACCGTGGCGCTGATGCCGCTGACCTTCTGGACGCTCCCGCTGGGCCTGCTGATGGGCACGTTGCTGGCGCTGGGCAGCCTGGCCGCCGTGTGGTCGCTGGCCGGCTGGATCGGCCGCGCACGCAGCCACGCCGGCCACATCCATGCGGTGCGCACGCTGGGCGATGGCGGCGCGGCGGCGCCCGTTGAGGTGATCTGCGCCCTGCCGGCAAGCTGGCCGGGCCACCGCGCGGGGCAGTTCGCCTTCGTGCGCTTTGATGCGTCGGAAGGCGCGCACCCCTTCACCATCGCCAGCGCACCGGGCAGCCTGGGCACCAATGCGCAGGGCGAGCAGTTGCTGCGTCTGGTCATCAAGCCACTGGGCGACTACACCCGCACCCTGGGCCGACGCCTGCAGGCCGGGCAGCGCGTGGACATCGAAGGCCCCTACGGCCGCTTCGACGGCCGGGGCCGCCACCGCCGCCAACAGGTGTGGGTGGCGGGTGGCGTGGGCATCACGCCTTTCCTGGCGCTGCTGGAAGCCCGGCAGCCGGGCGCCACGCAGGCGCCCTCCAAACTGCAGCCGGTGCAGATGCACTACTGCACCCGCGACGCCGCCACCGATCCGCTGCTGCCGCGCCTGCGCACGCTGTGCGCGCAGGCCCAACCACCGGTCACGCTCACGGTGCACGGCGACGCCCAGGGCCAGCGCCTCAGGCCCCAGGACCTGCAAGCCACCCCCGGCCCGCTGGACATCTGGTTCTGCGGCCCCCAGGGTCTGGGCGATGCGCTGCACGCGCACGCCAGCGGCCCCCGCCCGTGGCGCGTGCACCGCGAGTCCTTTGCCATGCGTTGATCCACCGAAAGGAGCTTTCCATGAAACACCCGACCCCGTTGCTGGCCCTGTGCCTGGCCCTGGCAGCAGCCCCTGCGCTGGCGGACGATGACTGCGAGGCCCCCGTGCAGCACTGGCAGTCACGCGACGCCGTGATGCGGCACGCGGCCGCTCAGGGCTGGCAGGTGCAGCGCCTCAAGATCGATGACGGCTGCTACGAAGTGCGCGGCCGCGACGCCCAGGGCCGTGCCTTCAAGGCCAAGCTGGACCCCCAGACGCTGCGCGTGGTGAAGATGAAACTGCGCGATGACAGCCATGAACCTGAGCGCGAACGCCGGCGCGAGCGCGATCGCACCCCGTCCCGCGATGCGGCTCCCGCCCAGGACACTGCGGCACCCCTGACGGCGCCGGCCCAAAACCCCGTACTGACGCCCGGCACCACGCCACGCAGCCAGATCGAATGACCCTTTGAATCATCCACACGCTCTTACCGGAGAACCTCCATGTCCAGCACCAAACCCCTGCTGACCACCGTGGCCGCCGCCTGCGCGCTGACCCTGCCCGCATTGGCACACAGCCGCGAGGTCACGCTCTCGACCACCCTCAAGAACTACGGAGGCGACGGCGCCTACCTCGCCGTCTACCTCACCGACGCCAAGGGCGCCTACGCGGGCACGCTGTGGGTGGCCGGCGGCAAGGCCAAGTACTACAAGCACTTGGCCGACTGGAACCGCCTGTCCGCCAAGGACGGCAAGCGCCTGCAGGGCGTGACCGGCGCCAGCGTGGGCGCGGGCCGCACGCTCAAGGTGACGGCCGACCTGGCCGACGCGCTGCTCGACGCGGGCTACGAGATCCGCATCGACGCTGCCGCCGAGGACATGCGCGACAGCCCGTCGGAGATCCGCGTGCCCCTGTCCACCGCCCAGGCCGGCAAGCCGCAGGCGGGCAAGCAGTACATCCAGTCGTTCACCTACCAACTGAAATAAGCGAGGGAATAAGCGAGGGGACATCCATGGTTTGGCGGCAGATCCACCGCTGGTTGGGCCTGATGGCCGGCGCGCTCGCGCTGGTGCTGGGCATTACGGGCACGCTGTTGGCCCTCGACCCGCTGCGCAACGCCTGGCAGGCGGCTTCCCCGGCGCAGGACCTGCCCGTGGCCACCTTGGTGCAGCGCATACAGGCCAGCGTGCCCGGCGCGGAGGAAATCCGCCACCTGCCCTCGGGCGGCATCGTGGTACACGCCTTCGACAACGGCCAGGCCCAGGCCCTGCGTGTGGACCCCGCGGACGGCCGCGTGCTGGGTGGCTACGAGCCCTCGCTGCTGCCACGCTGGGTGAAGAACTTGCACCGCTCCCTGCTGCTGGGCGACGCCGGGCGCATGACCGCGGCCGTAGTGGCGCTCGCCATGCTGGCGCTCTCGGTCTCGGGGCTGGTGCTGCTGCTGCGCCGCATGGGCGGATGGCGGCAACTGGCCGGCCCGGTGCGCGGCACGCTGGCGCAGCGCCTGCACGTGCTGGCGGGGCGGGTCATCCTGTTGGTGTTGGCGGTGTCCGCCGCTGCTGCCCTGGTCATGAGCGCCGCCACCTTCGGCCTGCTGCCGCTGGATGCCGTGGCAGAGCCCGACGTGGCCTCCATACAGGGCAGCCAGGCCGCCCTGCGCGCCGACCAATTGCCCCTGCTGCAGGAGCTGCGCGTTCAGGACCTGCGCAAGCTGAATCTGCCGGCGGCCGACGATCCGCAAGACACCTGGCGCGTGACCACCGCGCAGGGCCAGGGCTGGGTAGACCGCTACAGTGGCCAGACCCTGGCCTGGCAGGACGCCACGGCGGCGCAGCGCGTACACGACTGGGCGTTACTGCTGCACACCGGCGAAGGCGCGTGGGTCTGGGCGCTGGTGCTGGGCGCCATGGGAGCCAGCATCCCGCTGTTCTGGACCACGGGCGTGGTGTTGTGGTGGCAGGCCCGTCGCAGCCGCCCCCGCATGGCCAACAACAGCCCGCTCGCGCAAGCCGACAGCCTGGTCTTCGTGGCCAGCGAAGGCGGCACCACCTGGGGCTTTGCCCAGGCCCTGCATGCCGCACTGGTCGCCACAGGCCAGCGCGTGCACACCACGGCACTGGAGCACTGGCGCGTGCCACCGACCGCACGCCAGGTCTATGTGCTGGCGGCCACTTATGGCGACGGCCAGCCGCCGGCCCATGCGGCGCGCGCGCTGGACGCCATCACGCGCCAGCCCGTCACGGGAGCGCAAGTCACGGTACTGGGCTTTGGCGACCGGCAGTTCCCCGCCTTCTGCGCGTATGCCGAGGCGCTGGAGCAGGCGCTGTGCGCGCAGGGCTGGCCCACGCTGCTGCCGCTGGAGCGCATCCACCAACAGTCCGCGCAGGAGTTCGCACGCTGGGGACGGGCCTTGTCGCAAGCACTGGGTCTGCCCCTGCAGATCGACTACCAGCCGCGCCTGCCGCGCACGGTGGCACTGACGCTCGCCGCGCGGCAAGACTTTCCGGGCGGCGCGGGCGAACCCGCGGCCATCCTGCGCTTTGCCCTGCCCGCCCGCGGCCTGCCCCGCTTCGCCGCGGGCGACCTGATCGGCATCGTCGCGCCCGGCCAGGCCGTGCCGCGCTACTACTCGCTGGCCAGCGGCACGCGCGACGGCTTCGTGGAAATCTGCGTGCGCCGCATGCCCGGCGGCGTGTGTTCCAGCCACCTGCATGCGCTGCAGGCGGGCGACAGTGTGCAGGCGTTCATCCGCTCCAACCCGGGCTTCGTGCTGCCCGCCGGCCGCGCGCCGGTACTGCTGATCGGCGCGGGAACGGGCGTGGCGCCACTGGCAGGCTTCATACGCGACAACACGCGCCACCGCCCCATGCACCTGTACTACGGCGCGCGCCATCCCGAACGGGACTTCTACTTCGGCACCGAGCTCCCGTCCTGGCAGGCCGACGGCCGCCTGGCCGGGCTGCACACCACGTTCTCCCGTACACCGGGCGGTGGCTATGTGCAGGAAATCCTGCGCCGCGATGCCACGCAGGTGCTTGCACTGATCGCGCAGGGTGCCCTCGTGCGTGTGTGCGGCAGCCGCGCCATGGCCCAGGGCGTGGCACAGGTGCTGGATGCGCTGCTGGGCCCGCAGGGCCAGAGCCTGGCGCAACTGAAAGAGCAGGGACGCTATGCCGAAGACCTGTTCTGACCCGCGGCGGCTGGCGCTGCATGGCCCCACCATGGGCACGCGCTGGTCGGTTACCTGCGATGCGGCGCCGGACACCGATGTGCAGGCGCTGCAAACCGCGCTGGCCGCCGCCGTGCAACAGGTGGATGCGCAGATGTCGCCCTGGCTGCCGGGCAGCGATCTCAACCGCTTGAACCACGCCCCCGTGGGGGCCTGGGTCACGCTGCCCGCTGAAATCCTGGAAGTATTGGTCTGCGCGCTGGACATCTGCCGCCTGAGTGCGGGCGCCTTCGACCCGGCCGCGGGTGCGCTGGTCGATGCCTGGGGCTTTGGAGCGGTGCGCGACGCTCCCGACGCCGAGGCGATCCGCACAGCCACCAGCGCGGCACCTGTCGCGCGCATCCCCACGTACGAGGCGCTGGAGCTGGACAGCGGCATGCTGCGCGCCCGCAAGCACGCACCCGTGCACCTGGACCTGTGCGGGATCGCCAAGGGCTACGCCGTGGACCGCATGGCCGACGTACTGCGGCAGAACGGCGTGCCGCACGCCCTGGTGGCGCTGGACGGCGAGCTGCGCGCCGTGGGCGGCCAGGCCGATGGCCAACCCTGGGCCGTCGCGGTGGAAAGCCCCGAAACCGGCCGCCGCGCCGTGCACAGCGTGGTCGAACTGCAGGACCTGGCTGTGGCGACCTCGGGTGACTACCGGCACTATCTCCAGGTAGGCGACGCACGGCTGGCGCACACCATGGACACGCGCCGTGGCGCCCCCGTGCGCAACGAAGTCGCCTCTGTCACCGTGTTGGCGCGCCAGTGCATGCACGCCGACGCCTGGGCCACCGCGCTGCTGGTGGCCGGCCCTGGCGAAGGGCTGGCGCTGGCCCAGCGCATGGGGCTGGAGGTGCTGTGGATGCTGAGGCGCGGCAACGGACTGGTCACGCTGGGGCTGGGCCGGTTCGGCTCGGGCGCACCGGCGAGCGGGGTATGAACGGCAGGTGAATCCAGCGTTCAGCACTGATTCACCGCCTCCCGCGCAGACTGCAGGCACAGTCACTTTCGGCTGCAATCACCGGGCACAAAGGAGTTCATCATGCGCACCACCTTCTCTCTCGCCGCGATCGGAATGCTGGTGGCCGCCCTCGGCGCCCCCGCATTTGCCGGGGACCGCGACCACCAGGACCGCCGCCACCCGCGTGAGCGCGCCATGGTCACGCGCTGCAACGACAACGCAGGCCAGGGCATGCAGACCATCCCCAACAATGCAAGCGCCCAGGAGCGCGCCCACGGGTGGCAGTATTTTTCGGACCCTGCCGCCTGCCGCGCCGTCGTCATCAGCCCCCAGGGCGACTACTACTTCAGCCGCGGCAGGGGCCTGCGCTGGGTGGCCGCGGCGCAGACGGAGGTCTGACGGGACGAGGCAAGGAGCTGGAACCCACGGGGCCGCTTATGCGCCGCCGGGCTCCACGCCTTTCCACGCCGCAGCCTGCAGGCTTTCGGGCAATTCATGCGCCAGCGCCTGGTGCTCGCGCTCATGGTGATGCTCCAGGACATGCCGCAGCGCATGCGCCGCATCCAGCAGCCCCAGCACCGCAGCGCGGCGGGCCTGCTCGCCCTGCGGCGGCTGCTGCGCCATTGCCCGCACCTTCAGCAGGTACTCGTCGGCCAGCAGCGCGATACGGTCGTGCTCCACCAGGTACACCCGCGCGGCCCAGCGGGCACCCGGCGGCACATGGGGCAGTAGCCGCGTATTTTCGATCTCGATGTGCTGGGCCAGGTCGGCGCGCCAGCGCTGCAAGCGCTGCAGCGCGCTATCGAAATCCCCACCCACGACATCCAGCAGATGGGCGTGCAGCTGCGCCTCCAGGCGCTCATGCTGATGTTCAAAAAACGGAGGGGAACTGCTCACTTGCATAGATCAGGAATGGCGCAAAGACCGGCGCTGGGGTTATACACCGCGGCCTCGCGCGCCGGCGACGGCGTGAACGACGCCCCCGCGCTCAAGGCCGCCGACGTGGGCATCGCCATGGGCGAGCGCGGCACCGATGTGGCGCGCGAGGCCGCGGCCCTGGTGCTGCTGCAAGACAGTTTTGCACACATCGTCGCCGCCATCCGCCAGGGGCGGCGCATTGACGACAACGTGCGCAAGGCCACACGCTTCGTCTTCGCCGTGCACGTGCCCATCGTCGCGCTAGCGCTGGTGCCTACCCTGCTGCACTGGCCCGCGCTGCTACTGCCGGTGCACATCGTGCTGCTGGAGCTGCTCATCGACCCGGCCTGCTCCGTCGTCTTCGAGGCCGAGCCCGAGCAGGCCGACACCATGCAGCGCCCCGCCCGCCCGGTGCAGGACTCGCCCTTTGCCCTGCGTGCGCTGCTGTGGCCCCTGGCGCAGGGCCTGGGCGTGGCCGCGCTGCTGCTGGCGGCGCAAGCCTGGCTGCATGCCCAGGGCTGGGAGGCCGCCCAGGGCCGCGCCGTGGTGCTGGGGACGCTGCTGGTGTGCGTGCTGCTGCTCATCCAGGCGCAGCGTGACCCGACGCGGCCGCTGCTGGTGCTTCAGCCGCGCGCCAACCGCTGGCTGCCGCCCATGGCGGCGGCCGTGGGGCTGCTGCTGGCGGCGCTCCTGGGCATTCCGGCGCTGCGCGACCTGATGGGTCTAGCCCCCGCGGGCCTCGCCGCCTGGGGCGCCGGCGCAGCGGTGCTGGTCTTGAGCGTGGTCTGGCTGGAAGGGCTGCGGCGGATCGCCCGCCGCAAAGAGAACGCCCGCTGAGGCGCGCGTGCGCAAAGCAACCGTGGCTCAGCGCTCCGTGCTTTGCCTACCAGCGCACCGCCAGCCCCGCCGCATGGCCGCGCGTGAAGGCTTCTTCGAACACCGAGTAGCCCGACCAGTCGGCGTGCGCGAACAGCAGGCGCTGCGTGCCCGGCGTGGGCGGCACGGGAACACGCTCTCCATTTAATAGCTGGTAGCGCTTGCCAGACAAGCGCGAGAGGCCGATTTGGCTCAAGAATGCCTGCGTGCCCGGTACGGGGATGGACATGGCATGGCCGTAGCGTGTGAGCTCCATGCGCGTGGCGCGCTCGGGCAGGTCCGGGTGGGGCACGGACAGGGCCGCCAGGATGGCGCTGCGCCAGTGCGTCCAGGGTTGCTCTGCCAGCTGCTGGCGGGCGCCCGGCACGTCGCCCAGCGCCTGGTAGTAGGTGAGCACCGTGGGGCCGCTGGCGGCGGCGCGCGGGTCCAGGCGCTGGTGGCCGGCATGCACGTAACCCAGCCCGCCGGGCACGGGATCGGCATAGAGCACGTTGTCCCACGCGGGCGCGGCGCCCTCGCGGTCGGCCAGCGGCGCGCTCACATGGATATTGGCCACCAGCCAGGGCGCCCATTGCAGGCGGCTTGCGGCCTGGGTGAGGAAGTCCGGCGCGGGCTGCACCACGCGCGCGGCGACGTACACCGGCAGCGCCACGATGCAGCGGCGCGCCTGCCAGCGCTCGATGCTGTCGGTGGCATGCAGGTACACATCCACCTCCACGCCGCGGCGCGTCTCGGCGATGCGCAGCACGCTGGCGCCGGTGCGCAACTGACCGCCCTGCACCAGCGGCGCGGCCAGGCGCTGGGTGAGCCAGCCGTTGCCCTCGGGCCAGGTGAGCACGCCCTCGCGCTCATCGCCGGCATCGGCCTCCAGGCCCGGGGCATGGAAGCCGTGGCGGCTGGCGAAATAGTGGATGCCGGCCCAGGCCGAGACGCGCGCCGTGCCGGCGCCGTAATCGTCACGGCAGCAGTAGTCCAGGTACCAGCGCAGGTGGGCGTCATCCAGGCCCTGCTGCGCCAGCCACGCATCGAAAGTCATAGCATCCAGCGCTTGATGGGCGGACGCCAACGGCTTATTGGGCACCCAACTCTTGAGCACCGGCATGGTGAAGCGCACGCCGCGCGAAAGCGCGGCCACCTGCTCGGCAAAGCGCCGGTACTGCGCCAGCGTGGACTCCCCCACCCCGGCGACGGGCAGCAGGCCCTCCTGCCAGTGGCCCTGGAAGTAGAGGCGCTCCTGGGGGCTGTGGCTCAGGTGGCGTTCGTCATACCGCCAGCGGCCGGCCACGCGCTGGCGCAGGCCCAGCTCCTCCAGCAGGTCCTGCACCTCGCGCGCATGCTCGCCGGGCACGGGCAGGTAGTGCGCGCCCAGCGGGCAGGCAATGCCGTTCACGCTGCCGGCGCGGCTGTTGCCGCCGGGCTGGTCCTCCATCTCCAGGCACTGGAAATCATCCACACCCGCCAGGCGCAGCGCACGCGCGGCCGCCAGCCCGGCCACCCCGCCACCCGCGATCACCACCTGGGTGCGGCGCACGATGTCGGGCGTGTAGGGCGCGCCCTCGGCCAGCCGGTCGCGCAGCGCATGGCCGCGCGCCATGTCGATGCCGGTGTAACCGCCCAGCACGTCGGCCGGCGCAGGCTTGTCGCAGCCGGACAGGCCGAGCCCCGCGGCCAGGGCGGCGCCGGCCTGCAGCAACTGGCGCCGGCGGGGAGAGAAAGGAGTGTGGGCGGGGTGGGACATGGGCCGCCCACTGTACGGCATCGGCCCCGGCCGGGTTCGTCAGACACCGCCGGCAGGGGCAGGGTCGTCCCGCAGCATCGGCCCAGGGATCAGTGGGCGACCTGGCCCCACTCCTGTTCGTAGGTGTGCACCAGCACCTGGTTGGACAGGCGGTTGACCTCGACGGGCACGCGCGCCATGTCCCGCGGGAAGTCGAACAGCAGGGGCAGCGCGGCCGCGTCCAGAAAGCGCAACCCCGCGGGCAGCTCGGCCGGCACGCGCCAGGGGCGGCGGCTGGCGATGACGAAGCCCCACTCGCCAAAGCTCGGCACATGCGCGTGGTAGGGCCGCGCCTGCAGGCCCACGGACTCGATGGTCGTGACCACCGTCCAGAAGCTCCTGCGCGCCACCAGCGGCGAGGTCGTCTGCACCACCGCATAGCCGCTGGCGGCCAGGCGCTGGTCCAGCAGCGCGTAGAAGCTGTTGGTGTAGAGCTTGCCGATGGCGAAGTTGGTGGGGTCGGGAAAGTCCACCACGATCACGTCATAGGTGTCATCTCCCTGTTGCAGCCACTGGAAGGCATCGGTGTTGACGATGGTGAGCTTGCGTGACGCCAGCGCATCGCCGTTCAGTTGCCGCAGCGTGGGGTGGCTGCCGAAGAGCTGCGTCATCGCCGGGTCCAGCTCGACCAGCGTGACCGACTCCACCGAGGGGTACTTGAGCACCTCGCGCACGGCCATGCCGTCGCCGCCGCCCAGCACCGCCACGCGCTTCGGATGACCGTGCGCGGCCATCACGGGGTGCACCAGGGCCTCGTGGTAGCGGTATTCGTCGCGCTCGGCGAACTGCAGGTTGCCGTTCAGGTACAGGCGATGCCCCGCGCGCCCGTGCGTGACCACGATGCGCTGGTAGGGCGAGGCGCTGCTGAGCACGATGCGGTCCTGGTAGAACTTGTCCTCGGCAAAGCGCGTGATGTGCTCGGCCCCCAGCAGCCCCGCCAGCAGGGCCGCCAGCACCAGCGCACAGGCCAGCGCGTGCGCGCCAAAGCGCCGCAGCTCATGCCGGAACAGCCACAGCGCCCACACGGCCACGGCCGCGTTCATGAAGCCGAACAGCAGCCCCGTGCGCACCAGCCCCAGTTGCGGCACCAGCAGCAAAGGGAACGCCATCGACACGGCCAGCGCGCCCAGGTAGTCGAAAGTGAGCACCTGGCTCACGAGGTCCTTGAGCTGCACATTGCGCTTGAGGATGCGCATGACCAGCGGGATCTCCAAGCCCACCAGCGTGCCCACCAGCAGCACCATGCCGTACAGCAGCACGCGGAACGCACTGGGCACGTAGGCATTGGCCAGGAACAGCACGGCAGGCAGCGCCCCGCCGATAAGCGCCACCAGCAACTCGATGCGCAGGAAATGCGCGGGCAACTGCCGCTCGAAGTAACGCGACAGCCACGAGCCTACGCCCATGGCGAACAAATAGGTGCCGATGACGGTGGAGAACTGCAGCACCGAGTCGCCCAGCACATACGACGCCAGCGCCCCGGCCGCCAGCTCGTACAGCAGGCCGCAGGCGGCCACCACGAACACGCTGGCGAGCAGCGCGATGTCGATGGGGCGGGGGCCCGGCAGGGGTACGGCCGGGGTTGTGATGCCAGGGGCGCCGCCAGGAGTGCTCATGCCAGCGCCGTGTCCAGTTGCTGCGCCAAGCCTTCGATGGTTAGCCAGCCAAACACCGCGCGGGCGCCGCTGGTGCGCGCCCACAGCTCTCCGACCTGGCGTTTCTCGATTTCGTAAGGGTCGTTCAGCAGGTGCGCGCCTTTGAACTCCAGCAGTGCCACGCGCCCGTCCACCAGCTCGGCCACGAAGTCGGCATAAAAGCGCCCGCGCGAGGTGGGCAGGCCAAAGCCGCAGGGCGCGGTGTCCAGGTTGCGCACCCAGTGGCGCACCTTCGGGTGGCGGTCGATGAGCTGCGCACATTGAAACTCTTGCCCGCCATCCTTCAGATCGGCCAGCACCGGGAAGTAGTGCTTGCCAAACTGATAGCGCCCGCCGTAACGCGAGGCCACGGGCGCGGGATAGCGGCCCGGCTCGAACACATGCGGGTGCGCCCAATCGGGCTCGATCAGCCATGCACCGCCATCCCCCAGACCCAGCACCTGTTGCTGAAAGGCACGCCGCGTGGCCGCCTCGCGCAGGTCGCCCACATGAGCCTCGATGGCGCGTGTCAGCTTGAAGCGCGCCTGCGCCAGCACCACCAGCGGCACGCCGCAGCCGTGCAGTTGGTGGTTCACCACGGCAGCCAGGTAGGCGCGGCGCTGGCTCTGCGTGAACCCGGCCAGTTCAGGTGCCTTGAACAGGGACTGGTCCAGCCAACCCACCAGGGTGTCGGCATCGATGCTGCTGCTCTCCCAGTCCATGGCCATTTGCGCGCTGCCCGCAAGGCGCAGCGCCACGCGGGCGCCGTCCATGCCGATCTCGAAAACGTCCGACTCCTGCGCCACCTGAAAGCTGGGCAACTGCACCGCCTGCGGCGCCAGCAGGTCCAGCTCCACGGCCTCCAGCACCGCCTCGCGCTCCAGCGGCCACAGGGGGGCCTGCGCGTCAAGCCGATAACCCAGCGTGGGTAATGGCGCAAAGGGCATGTTGCGCGATGCGGGCGCAGCTTGCGCCGCCACCAGCGCGTTGTGCTGTGCCACCTGCTCGCGCACTTGCTCCTGCTTCTTGGCGCCGCGCACCTGGGCCAGCAGCAGCGCTTCGGTGTCCTGGCCGATGTGGCCGGTCACCACCACCTGCTGCACGCCGGCAATCGCCCGCTGCTGCACGCCAGGCAGGGCCAACAGCTTGGGTGAGGCGGCAATTGCTTCAAAATTTGTAGCTATTGGCGCTTGCTGGATGGGCGCTGGAGCCTGATTTTTCTCCAAATCGTTGTCCCACAGCGGCAGGCTGCTCGGTGGCGCGATCATGCTCGCCACATCCAGCGCCTCAAAACCCATGTGCTCGATCAGCCGATCCGCCAGCGCATGCGCGGCTTGCGAGAACTCCGCCGCGCACACATGGGCGTAGGCGCGGTTGAGCGCCTCGCGCCCCCGGCGCGCAGCGTAGGGCATGCGCAGCACGCGGCCCAGCAGTTGCTCCACCGCCGTGGCGCTGCTCAGTTTCTGCAGGCTGCACAGCACATAGGCAAACGGGCAGTCCCAGCCCTCGCGCAGCGCCTGCACGGTGATGACGTAGCGCACCGGGCAGTCGCGCGCCGCCAGGGGGATGTCATCCAGACCACGCTCCTTGCCGGTGGCCACGACCACCTGATGGGCCGGCAGCTTCAGTTCATCGACCAGATAATCGCGCAGCTTTTCGGGCGGCATTTCTTCGCCCGCGTTCTGGGCCTGAAAGAGCACGATGGGCCGCACATAGCCCGCGCCCGCCGCCTCGTCCTTCAGTGCCTCGGCCTCCAGCTTGCGCTGGGTTTGCACCGCGCCGAACACGGCGGCGGGCCAGCCCTCCGGGTGCTCGGCCAGTACGATGGGCAGCTTGATCATGTCCTCGGCCGCGAGCTCCTGCGCACTGACGTGGTACAGCACGTTGGTCTTGGCGGCAATGGGCGTGGCCGTCAGCTCCAGGATGAACGAGGGGTTGAGCCGCTGCAGCGCCGTGAAGCTCTTGTCCGTCTTGGCGGTGTGCGCCTCGTCCACGATGAGCAGGGGCTGGTGCAGCGCCAGCCAGTTGGCCAGGCTCCAGCGCGGCTGGCCCGCAAAGCCTGCCAGCACGCCGGTGGTGTCGCGCTCCACATCCTCGTGCGTCACCAGCGCGTCGGGCAGCTCGCGCAGGCGGCCCAGCGCCCGCTCGTCCACGCCCCTGAAATGCGGCTCGAAACTTTCTGAAAAGCTGTACACGTTGCGCTGGCCCGCATCCTCGATGCGAAAGCTCTGGATCGACGCCACCACCACGATGGCGTTGCGCCCCCACTCGGGCGGGGCAATCTGGGCCACGTCCTCCAACACGCACACGCGCAGCCCCTCACCGTAGGCATCGGCCAGCGCAGCGCGGTAGGGGTGGCCGGGCGTCTGCAAGGCCTTCAGCGTCTGCTGGCGGATGGCATCACTGGGCACCAGCCAGACGGTCACCGGCGCATCCACCGCCGCCCACTCGCGCGCCAAGAGCGGCACGGCATGCGCGGCCAGCACCGTCTTGCCACCGCCCGTGGGGATGCGCAGGCACACGCAGGGCAGATCGTCGCCAAACGCCCCCGCATGCCAGGGGCGGCCCGCCAGTTCGCTGAACGCACTCACGGGGCCCTTGACCCGCGCCGCGCGGGCAAAGGCGGCCAGAGTGTCGAGCGCGGTCTGCTGGTAGGTCTTGAGGGAGATGGGGGGCATGGATTGGGAAGGATTGGGGAGGATTGGGGTCAAAACCCCAATGCAAGCCATTGATTTGAAAGAAGCTTTCTAAGCGATCGAGGCAAGTTGTTTGGGTTTATTGGGGTTTATTGGGGTTTGTTTGTCGCGTCATCCGACACCAGCGCCCACAGGGCCGCCTTGGTGGGCCCTCCAATATTCCGGATACGCCCCTCTTTGGACATTTCCTTGAGCAAGGCCTTGATGTACGCCTTGCGCTGGGCCAGTTCCGGAATCCACAGTTGCAGCTTGGGCAAGAGCAGTTCATCAACTTTTGCACGCGGCTGCGGTCCCATGGCGAGCAACTTGCACACAGCGGCCTTGTAGTCGTCGGCGTCAGGGCGGCGCTGGTTCAGATACGCCACCTCCTGCCCCGTCGCCACAGCCAACTGAGCCGATATGTACAGCTTGGGGCTTCGCCCCTCAATCAAGCCCGCCCGCCGTAACTCCGCCACCTGCGCAGCATCGAGCTTGCGTTTTTTCTGCACCCGGTCGAGCCAAAGCACATGCTCGATGGGCAGGTCGGTGCGCTCCATCAACCAGTGGCTGTAGTTCTCGTCGATCTCCTGACCATAGACGTTGAAAACGGTGCGCAGAGGGGATGACCCTTCATAGTCCGGCAGCGGCAAGAAACGCCGCCGCTGCGCTAGCACCATGTCGTGGATGCCGAAGCCCACCTTGTCGATCATGCCCACTTCGGCCATGGCTTTGGCCAGGCGCTCGTTGCGGTAGCGCTCCGGCGTTCGCGCCCCGCTGGCGTACTCGTCGGGCTGTCCGTCAAAGAAACCGCCCAGGTTGATCATGCGCACCAGCCCGGCCGACTCCTCCACGACGACACGCCCACATTGTGCGTAATCTTGGTGCGCCAGGCAGTTGTGCAAACCTTCGAGCAACACAGTGTTCGTGTCGTAGCGCGGCAAAGTCACCGCCAAAAGTTCATTGGCCGGGAACAGCTTGATATTAGGGTTCCGCACGCGCAACGCTACCTCGGTAGTGGTGAGCAAAAACGGCGGGTGGAAATGCTCTGCCACCCTTTCGGCAGCCACCTTCCAGGTGATCTCGACGGGATGAGGCGAAAGCAGTGCCATGGCGCTTTCGCGGCGCCCCAGCAGCAGCAAGCCAGCACGCGTAATCCGCCCGTGGATCGTCAAGCCAATCTTGTCTAAGAGCTTCTCGGCGCTCCACTGCGACACCTGCGCAGCCCAGGGTTCGCGTTGGTGTTTCTCAAAGTATTTTTCGCGCGCCTTGGCAATAGCGGCTTCGTCAAGGTCGTCCAGCGTGGCATCGGGAACCACGGCCGCACTCCAATCCTCGCCCGCTAGATTCTCAGCCAAGATGGCACGCCGCCGTTCTTCGCGAAGTTCCACCAGGCTGTCGCCATCGCGCTGCCATGCTTTATCGTGCGCTAGCACCAGTTCGCGCGGAGCATGGCGCGGCACGTGCACCAGCCACACCACTGCGCCCGTATCCCCTGCGCGCAGTTCCTGCACATGCAGCCCCATTGACGGCAAGCCAGGCGTTTTGCCCAACACCCGGTGCACCACGTTCTCCGCGGTGTAACCGGCAAAATCCCGAATGCCGGTCGGTGTGAGCGTTTTGTCCTGTGCTCCAATCACCACGCAGCCACCGTCCATATTGGCTAAGGCACTGATGTAGGACACCAAGTCATCGCCCTTGCGCCCCGAGATGTTCGACTTGAGTGAATGCCATTCTTTCCACTCGTGGCGTTCGTTCTCACGGGGAAACTGGGCACGCAACCAGCGCTGAAGTTCTGCCGCTGTGTCGAATTCCTGCATGGCATTCACCTCGCCTTCACGTCATACGGAATGTGCTTGAACGTCACCCGCGCACGCGCCAGCGTCTCGGGGCCGAGGCGGTTGGCCTCGCCATAGACCACCAGCGGGGCGTCGGGATGGGGCGTAGCGGCGTGCAGTTGCAAGAGTGCATCGAGGACGGCGCGCGTGAGCACATTGCCGCTGGCCGGGCGCTTGTCGCCCAGGATGCCGTTGAAGAGCAGGTAGTAGGCCGTGCGGCTGCGCAGCACCAGCTCGGGAGGCTCGGTTTCAGGTGGAATTGCGGCCTCGGGTGCATCAGGCAAGCGCGAGAAGCTATCAAAAACAGAGTGCGTACCGAGCCAGGGCGTGCCCGCCTGGCCGTTGGCGGAGTCGAAGGCGGTGCCCGTCTCCTGTTGCCAGACAAAAGCCGCCAGCGTGGCGAAGCGTACCTCGGGGTGGATGCAGCCTTGTGCGTCAAAAACGGGAGCACCCAGGCGGGCGAAGCGAAAGCCGCCGCCGCCCTGCCAGCCCACCGCCTGGCTGATACCGCCCTGTTCGCCCGCCAGGACTTTTTGCAGGCGCGGCAGGCAGTGCGTGGCGGCGTGCTCGCCCATCTCGATGCCGATCCAGCGCCGGCCCATCTTGTGCGCCACGGCGGCGGTGGTGCCGGAGCCGAGGAAGCTGTCGAGGACGAGGTCGCCGGGGTTGGATGCGATGTGGAGGATGCGTTGGAGCAGGCGTTCGGGCTTGGGGGTGCCAAACGGCGTTTCACCAGGGAAAAGCGCCATGACTTCTCGCTTTGCATCCTGCGTGTGCCCAGCCTCCGAGTGCGGCCAAATGCTGCGAGGAACGACGCCAGCCTGGACTTCGTTGAGGAATAGCTTCACGGCGGGGTTGTTGGTGCCATTGGCGCCAAAACTGATGCGCCCCTCTTCAACCATCCGCCAAAAGTCGACTTCAACCATGCGCCAATGGCTACCCTTGGGTGGAGACACTTGGCGGCCAGAAGGCGTGGTAACGGTGTACATCAACCCTTCATGGCGCTCTTCAGGCGCAAAAATCGGCCCGAGACGCCAAGGACCACGCGGATCGTTGTCCGGGTTCTTGTATTTGCTGGTGCTTTCTTCCGATCGCGGCAGCAGCCCGCGTATGTGCTTCCACGCATCTCCTGATGGTGAATAACAATGGATGTAGTTGTGGGCAGGAGAAATGGCAGCCGTTCCGCTGCGGCCATAGAAGTTTTCCCAAATCACCGTGGCAATGAAATTCCTCCGCCCAAACACCTCATCCATCAGCACCTTGAGGTAATGCCCCTCGTTGTCGTCGATGGTCACCCAGATCGATCCGTCCTCGCTCAGCAGCTCGCGCAGCAGTTGCAGGCGCGGCAGCATCATCGACAGCCACTGCGAATGCTCCAGGTTGTCGTCGTAGTGCTCGAACGCGCTTTGCGTGTTGTACGGCGGGTCGATGAAGATGCACTTCACCTTGCCCCGGTAAAACGGCAGCAGGGCCTTCAGGGCTTCGAGGTTGTCGCCCTGGATCAGCAGGTTGCCCTGCGCGCTGGCGGCATCGCCGTGGGTGGAGACGGTGTCCAGCAGCCGGTAGGGCACCTGGGCGGCGGTGGTGAAGGCGGTGGAGCGGTTGAGCCAGTCGAGGGTGGGCATATCAGGCAGTCAAAGGCCCGCAGCGGGGGGCGCAAGGCAAGCCCGCTATTGTGGTGCAGGCATTGCCCGGCCCGGGCCTTCAGTGAATGGCCGCCGCCACGATGATGCTGATGCCCAGGCACATCGCGGCCACCACCATCGCCAGGGCGCGGTTCTGCTTTTCCACGATCTCGGCCCACAGGTCGGCCGGGGTGACCTTGTCGATCAGCCAGAAGCACAGCCAGAAGATGACCACGCCGATCAGCGCGTAGAGGATGGACCCGAGGAAGGCCGCGGGCCGAAGCCATTCGATTCCCATCATGGCGTTTGCTCCTTGGAGGGGTTGAGAGAAAAAGGGGTCAGAAGATTCGTCATTTATGGCCGCCGCCCGTGCTGTAGCCACCGAACGAGCCACCCGAGCTGCGGTAGTACCCGCCTGAAGAGCCCGAGCAATTGCTCATGAGCACCAGCAGGATGATCAGCACGATAAGGATCACGATCACCGTGCCGCAGCCGATGCCAGAGCCCGCGGCGACGGGCCCCGCGTCCTGGCGGCGGAACAGCGCCGCCTTGTCGCCCAGCTTGAAGGCCTGGGCGACGGCGCTGGAGTCCATGCGCTGGCCGTGCGACCAGGTGACCTCGCTGCGCGACTGCTCGCGCGACAGCAGGCCCTTGCCGTTCACGGCGGCAAAGTCGCTGTTGCTGGTCTTTTGGCCGCGCTCCACGGGCCAGTAGAACTCGCCCGCCACATAGTTGGTCTCGGCCTGGTAGGTGGAGGTCAGGCGGTACTGCGTGCCCAGGTAGGTGGCGGCGGGCGCGCCCGGCTTGTGCTGCGGCGCGCCCGTGGCAGGGCGCACCAGGCTCCAGCCATCGCTGGCGTCCACCAGGAACAGGAAGCCCCGCTGGCGGTGGTACAGCAGGTACTCCTCCCAGCCGAAGTGCTCGTCATCCCCGGGCTCCATGCCCGTGCGGTGCTGAAAGCCCACCACCTGCCATGGCGCGCCCTCGAACTGGCCCACGCTGCCCAGCGGGATCAGCGGTTGCACCGGTTCGTACTGTGCGGCATGGCGCAGCTCGCCACCCAAACCCGCGCTCAGGTCGATCAGGCTGTGGCACGACGGGCAGGTGCAGCTCTTGGTGCTGGACAGCTGCACCTGCACCGGCGCGCCGCAATGGGGGCAGCTCAACTGGCGGCCCTTTTCCTCCTTGGCGGACTCGTCCTTCAGGCCCTGGAACTGCAGATCCTCCAGCCGCACCGCCCGGCCGCGCTGCACCTGGGGGGGCTGGGTGCCGTAGTCGATGGAGAGCACCTCGCCGTCGGCCGAGCGCAGCTCCACCACCTGGAACGGCGTGCCCAGCGGCGGCAGCTTCGGCACCTCGCCCTCGGCCGCGACGAGTTGTGCGCGCACATGGGCCGCCACGCTGAACGGCTGGCCGGCCACGGCCGTGGTCATGCCGACGCGAAAGCGCTCGGCTTCGGGCAATTCCCGCCCCAGCGTGGCCGGGCGGGTGAAGACATAGGCGCCGTTGTCCTCGCTGAGCGTGGCGGTGCTGCCGTCCTGCAGGAAGGCAACCCACTCGGTCCAGCGGCCTTCCTCGCCCTGGTATTGCAGGCGGCCGATCAGCGTGAAAGACAGCGTCTGACCGTCCAGCGCGATGCGTCCGCTGGCCATGAGCTGCAGCGGGCTGTGGTCGTCGAAGACCTCGGCCATGCGGCCCAGGCGCTGCAGCACCTCGCCGCTGCGCACCACGGTGCTGTGGCAGTAAGCGCAGATGGCATGGGTGGATTGCGCGCTCTTGAATTCGACCGGCGCGCCGCAGCCCGGGCAGGGCGCGCGGTAGGTCCGCTGGGTGCCACCGTCGGCCATGCGTCGTGGATCTAAGGTGTTTTTGGCCTCCAGCGCTTGTGTGGCAAGCGCTGGCAGCTACTAAAAAGAGAGTGTACGCGCGTCAGATGAGCTTCTTGAGCAGCTCCGCCTTCTTCGCGTCGAACTCCTCCTGCGTGAGGATGCCCTTGGACTTGAGCTCGCCCAGCTTCTCCAGCGTGGCCATCACTTCCTCGGGCCGCACACCCACCGGCGCGGCGGCAGGCGCGGCCTGCGGGGCCGATGGCGCAGCGCCGCCCTGCAGGCCCTGTTGCAGGTTCTGCGCCAGCACCTGGCCCAGCGCCACGCCGGCGCCCAGGCCCATGGCGTCGCCCGCCACGCTGCCGCCACCGTTTCCACCACCCGCCGCGCCTTCGGCGAACTTCGGGATGGCCTGCGCCGTCTGGTACTGCATGAACTTGCCCATGTCGTTGCCGACCATGCCCATGCCGATCTTCTGGTCGAGGATCTTCTGCAGCTCTTCGGGCAGCGAGACGTTCTGCACCGTCATCGATTCGAGCTTCAGGCCGATCTTGGCGAACGCGGGCTGCAGTTCGTGCGCCAGCGCGTCGGCAAACATCACCTGGTTGGCCGCGAGGTCGAGGAACGGCAGGCCGCTGCCCGCGATGGCGTTGCTGATGTTCTGCAGCACCAGGCCGCGCAGCTGGCCCTCCAGGTCCGCCGAGGAGTAGGACTCGCGCGTGCCCGAGATCTCGGTGTGGAACAGCTTCGGGTCCGCGATGCGGTACGCATAGTTGCCGAAGGCGCGCAGGCGCACCGCGCCGAAGTCCTTGTCGCGGATGGTGATGGGCTGGGGCGTGCCCCACTTCTGGTCCACCTGCTGGCGCGTGCTGAAGAAGTACACGTCGCTCTTGAACGGCGACTGGAACAGCTTGTCCCAGTTCTTCAGGTAGGTCAGCACCGGCAGCGTCTGCGTGGTGAGCTTGTAGGTGCCGGGGCCGAACACGTCGGCCACCTGGCCTTCGTTGACGAACACCGCCATCTGCGACTCGCGCACCACCAGCGTGCCGCCGTTCTGGATTTCCATCCCCGCCATCGGGAAGCGCCAGGCCAGCGTGCCATCGCCGTCCTCGGTCCACTGGAGGATGTCGATGAACTGCTTCTTGATGAAGTCCATGAGGGCCATGCGGTGCTCCCGTTCGGGTCGGTTGAGAGGTTGAAAAAAGAGAGCGGCCATCATATCCGCGGCGATTCGACAGTTTCTATCTGCAACTTAGCCAGGAACAATTGGCCAAACCAAATGCGAATGACTAGCATTCTCCACATACCGCTACAGGAGAACACCATGTCCCGCATCCGCATCGCCGCCCGCCACAACCTGCCCACGCTGGCCAAGACCGGCAGCTATTACGTGATCCACATCTGCGTGGCCGCCCTGGTGGCGTATGCCGTCACGGGCAATCTGATTGCGTCGCTCACCCTCAGCCTGCTGGAGCCCACGGTGCAGGCCGTGGCGTTCTTCTTCCATGAAAAGGCCTGGGAGCGCGCCCGCCAGCGCCGCGAGGCACAGGCACACGCCCCTGCGGAGGCCGCCCATGCGCATGCCGCCTGAGACCCCGGCCCACCTGCGGTCGGAGTCGTTTACCGACTGGCTGGCGCAGCAACTCGCGCACCTCGCCCGGGCCGCATGATGGGCTAGCGGGTTGCGATTGCTCTTATTTACGTAGCTATTAGCGCTTGCCAGATAAGCGCCAGAGGCACTTTTCATCTAGGGCCTGTTCACACTATTTTTGCCAGATGCGTTGCGATCAAAAAGGGCCAGGCGCAAGGCGCCAAACGAAGCTGGGGTGCTACCCCAGCGAGGCTTGGCAACGCCGCGAATGGCCCTTTTTGATCGCAACCCGGAGGGAACGGAGTGAAAACCGCGCCACGCGTCGTTGCCCTCCTAGCCAAGGCCCCGGCCTTGGCGTCGTCACGCGCCTAGATTGGCGCGGTTTTCACGCCATTCGCACTGGCAAAAATAGTGTGAACAGGCCCTAAACCGACAGCGTCACGCCCGCACGTCCAGCAACGCGCCCGCCATCTCGTCGACGCGGCGCAACACCAGCAGGTTGGCCTGGAAGGCATAGGTGGCACTGATCTGCTCCACGGCCTCCGCTTCCAGCGCCACGCCGGGCGCGGCCGCAGGCGCTGCCACGCGCGCCTGCACGCCGCCCGGCGCCGGTGCGGCCTGCTGGTCCACCGTCTGGCGCCGAAAGCCCGGGGTGTTCAGGTTGGCCACGTTGTGGGCACTGCTGTCCAGGCGCAGCTGCGCGGCCTGCAGACCGGATTGGGCGATGGCGGCAAGGGTGGTCATATGCCTTGCATTATCGGCAGCGCGGCCCGGCGCTTGAGCGACCCGGGCGGGCCGTCAGACCCCATGCGCCTGCAGCAGGCAGCGCTGCAGCAGCTGCGCGGCCCGGCTGGGCGCGGGTGAGCGGCGCACCAGGCTGACGAAGCGGCAGTCGTAGCGGAACACCGCGGGCCGCACGGGCTGCATGCGGCCCTGGCGCTCGAAGCTCTCGGCATAGTGGTCGGGCAAAAAGCCCAGAAAGCGCCCCGACAGCACCAGCGTGGCGATGGACTCCTGGTCAAACCCCGTGGCCGCGCGCGTCAGGCGCGCCTCGTGGCTCAGCTCCATGTTGGGCGAGTGGTAGCCCAGCCCCGCGAACGGGTAGCGGCGCACGGCGTCCCAATCCAAATCGTCGTGGGGTGCGCCGAACAGCGGGTGGCCCGCGCCGCAATACAGCAGCATGGTCTCGCCGAACAGGTCGGAATAGACCAGGCTCTGCGAGCTGCGGTGGGCGGGGATGATGCCCACCTGGAAGCTGCCGTCGATCACGCCGCGCTCGATGGCGTTGATCGACCCCACATGCAGCTGCAGCTGCACGTCGGGCGCTTCCGCCGTGAAGGCGGCGATGGCGTCGCCGATGCGCGCGGCCGGGTTGCTCGCCGTCTTGTCGAACACCGCCACGGCGAGTTGTCCGCCCATGCGGTCGTGGATGTCGTCGATGCTGCCCAGAAAGCCGCGCACCGAGGCCAGCAGGCGCAGCGTCTCCTCATAGACCCGCTGTCCCTCGGGCGTGAGCGCAAAGCCCGCGCGCCCGCGCCGGCACAGCGTCAGGCCCAGGCGCGTCTCAAGATCCTTCACGTGACGGCTCACGGTGCTGGTGCCGATGTTCAGTTCCAGCTCGGCCGCGGCCATGCCGCCGCACTCGACCACGGCCTTGAACACCTGCAGCAGGCGCAGGTCCATGTCGGACAGCTGCCCCAGCACGGCGCGCGGACGGCGGGCGTTTTTTACTTGCATGGATTGCTAAGTGAATGTGGATATTTGTTGCTTCAACGGATTATTACCGTGACCAACAATGCGCGCATTCCCTTCAGGAGATCGCCATGAGCTTCGCCGTCATCGACCCCACCCCCGCAGCCGCCGTACGCACCGACGCCGCCTGGCTGGAAGCCCACTGGATGCCCTTCACCGGCAACCGCAACTTCAAGGCCCAGCCGCGCATGATCGTGAGCGGCCAGGGCGCCTACTACACCGACGCCGAAGGGCGCAAGATTTTTGACGGCCTCTCGGGCCTGTGGTGCTCGGGCCTGGGCCACGGCCGCACGGAGGTGGCCCAGGCCATCGGCCGCGCCGCCGCCACGCTGGACTACGCACCGGCCTTCCAGTTCGGCCACCCCGCGTCGTTCGCGCTGGCCAACAAGCTCAAGGAACTGACGCCCGCCGGGCTGGACTACGTGTTCTTCACCGGCTCGGGCTCCGAGTCGGCCGACACCTCGCTGAAGATGGCGCGCGCCTACTGGCGCGCCAAGGGCCAGGGCACCAAGACGCGCCTGATCGGCCGCGAGAAGGGCTACCACGGCGTGAACTACGGCGGCATCTCGGTGGGTGGCATCGCTGGCAACCGCAAGCTGTTCGGCCAGGGCGTGGAGGCGGACCACATTCCCCACACCCAGCCGCCGGCCGGCACCTTTCAGAAGGGCATGGCCGAAGACGGCGGCCGCGCGTTGGCTGACAGGCTGCTCGACGTGATCGCGCTGCACGACGCGAGCAACATCGCTGCGGTGATCGTTGAGCCCTTCTCGGGCTCGGCCGGCGTGGTGATTCCCCCGAAGGGCTACCTGGAGCGCATCCGCGAGATCTGCACGCAGAACAACATCCTGCTGATTTTTGACGAGGTCATCACCGGCTTTGGCCGCTGCGGCACCTGGACCGGGGCGGAGGCCTTTGGCGTGACGCCCGACATCCTGAACTTCGCCAAGCAGGTGACCAACGGTGCGCAGCCGCTGGGCGGCGTGATCGCCACCAAGGAGATTTACGACACCTTCATGGCGCAGGGCGGCCCCGAGTACATGCTGGAGTTCCCGCACGGCTACACCTACTCGGCCCACCCCGTGGCCTGTGCGGCGGGCAACGCGGTGCTCGACATACTGCACAAGGAAGACATGCCCGGCCGCGTGAAGGCGCTGGCGCCCTACTTCGAGAACGCCGTACACGGCCTGAAAGGCGCCAAGCACGTGGCCGACATCCGCAACTACGGCCTGGCCGCCGGCATCACCATCAGCGCCCTGCCCGGCGAGCCCGCCAAGCGCCCCTACGAGATCGCCATGAAGTGCTGGGACAAGGGCTTCTACGTGCGCTACGGTGGCGACACCATCCAGCTTGCGCCCCCGTTCATCTCTACCTCCGCCGAGATCGACCGACTGGTCAGCGCCCTGGGCGATGCCCTGCAAGAAACCGCCTGAACTCCTGATTTGATAGCTGCTGGCGCTTGCTAGATAAGCGCTGGCGGCATTTTTTATTTGTAATCATCATGAACCACGACAAGAACGTCACCACCACCATCGGCCACCTGATCGACGGCAAGCTCGTTGCCGACACCGAGCGCACGCAGCCCGTGTTCAACCCCGCCACCGGCCAATCGACCACCAGCGTAGCGCTGGCGAGCAAGGCCACAGTGGAAGCCGCCATTGCCTCCGCCGAGGCCGCCTTCCCCGCCTGGCGCAACACGCCGCCTTTGAAGCGCGCCCGGGTGATGAGCAAGCTCAAGGTTCTGCTCGAAGAGAACGCCGACAAGATCGCCGCCCTGATCACCGCCGAGCACGGCAAGGTGCTGGCCGACGCCCACGGCGAGCTGCAGCGCGGCATCGAGAACGTGGAATACGCGAGCTACGCGCCGGAGCTGCTCAAGGGCGAGCACAGCCGCAACGTGGGCCCCGGCATCGACAGCTGGAGCGAATTCCAGGCCCTGGGCGTCACCGCCGGCATCACGCCGTTCAACTTCCCGGCCATGGTGCCGCTGTGGATGTGGCCCATGGCCGTGGCCTGCGGCAACACCTTTGTGCTCAAGCCCTCCGAGCGTGACCCCAGCAGCACGCTGTTCATCGCCCAGCTCGCGCTGGAAGCCGGCCTGCCGCCCGGTGTGCTCAACGTGGTCAACGGCGACAAGCTGGCCGTGGACACGCTGCTGCAAGACCCGCGCGTCAAGGCCGTGAGCTTCGTGGGCTCCACGCCGATCGCCGAATACATCTACGCCGAAGGCTGCAAACACGGCAAGCGCGTGCAGGCCCTGGGCGGCGCCAAGAACCATGCGGTGCTGATGCCCGACGCCGATGTGGACAACGCCGTGAGCGCGCTGATGGGCGCGGCCTATGGCTCCTGCGGCGAGCGCTGCATGGCCATCCCCCTGCTGGTGGCCGTGGGCGACGAAGTGGGCGACGCCGTGATTGCGGGCCTGAAGGCCGAGATCGCCAAGATGAAGGTCGGCCCCGGCACCGACAACAGCAACGACATGGGCCCGCTGGTGACCAAGCCGCACTTCGAGAAGGTGAAGGCGTATGTGGACAGCGGCGTGCAGGAGGGCGCCACGCTGGTGGTGGATGGCCGTGGCGTGCAGGTGGCGGGCCATGAAGAAGGCTACTTCCTGGGCGCCTGCCTGTTTGACAACGTCAAGCCCGGCATGAAGATCTACCAGGAAGAAATCTTCGGCCCCGTGCTCGGCGTGGTGCGCGTGAAAACACTGCAGGAAGCCATGCAGCTCATCAACGACCACGAATACGGCAACGGCACCTGCATCTTCACGCGCGACGGCGAAGCCGCCCGCTACTTCACCGACCACATCCAGGTCGGCATGGTGGGCGTGAACGTGCCCCTGCCCGTGCCCGTGGCCTACCACTCGTTCGGCGGCTGGAAGCGCAGCCTGTTTGGCGACCTGCACGCCTACGGGCCCGATGCCGTGCGCTTCTACACCAAGCGCAAGACCATCACGCAGCGCTGGCCCAGCGCCGGTGTGCGCGAAGGTGCTGTATTCAGCTTCCCCAGCAGCCGCTGACAAAACAGGAGCGGTTGGCGCGGGTGCAACAAGGACCTCAGGCATCAATCAGCTTGAAATTCTTGCAAAACCGGCGCTGGCCGCTCCTTTTTTAAATAGCACGGGCACGGCCGATCTGGTTTGTTTCTTGCTGGTGCCTGGGTCACTCCACCCTGCGTGCGCCCATGTTGCCACACGAACCCACTGCCACACCGGATGCCTTGTTCAACCAGTCACTGGCCAAGGGCCTGCAGGTGCTGTGCGCCTTCCAGGCCGGCCACCGCAGCCTCACCCTGGGGGACATCGCCGCACGCACCGGCATGACCAAGGCCTCGGCCCAGCGCTCGGTCCACACCCTGCAGCGGCTGGGCTACATCGGCAAGCACCCCAGCACCCAACGCTTTGGCCTGCTGCCGCGCGTGGTGGAGCTGGGCTTCAACTACCTCGAAGCCCACCCACTGATTGCCGCGGCCCACAGCTACCTGGCCCAGCTGGCGCGCGACAGCGGCGAGACCGCCACGCTGACCGAGCCCAATGGCGACCACATGGTGTACCTGGCCCAGGTGCTGACCACCCAGCACATCCCCGTGCTGACGCCCGTGGGCACCCAGGTGCCGATGTACGCCAGCAGCTGCGGCCGCGCCTACCTGAGCCAATGGCCCGACGCGCAGGCGCAGCCCTGGCTGGAGCGCATGCCCCGTCCCGCGCGCACCCGCGCCACCCTGACCCAGGTGCCGGACATCCTGGCCCGCCTGCAGCGCTGCCGCGACACGGGCTATGCCACCAACTGCGAAGAGCTGTTCCTGGGCGACATGGGCATCGCCGCCCCGGTGCTGAACCTGCGCGGCCAGGTGGTGGGCGCCGTCCACGTCGCCCCGCCCACCAGCCGCTGGCGCATGGACGACGCCCAGGCCCGGCTGGCCCCGCTGGTGGTGGAGTGCGCACGCGCCATTTCGCGGCTGGCGCCGCTGTAGGCGGATCAGACCACGGCCGCGCGTGCCGTGCTGGCCAGCGTGTGCTGCAGGCACTGCTGGGCGGCTTCCACACAATCCCACACCGGCAGGCCGGTGATGGCGCGCACGCGCTCGCCCATGCCCGCCAGGCCGGCACCGCCCAGCAGCACGGCCTGCGCGCCCGTGCCCTGCAGGCTCTCGGCGCTGGCCTGGGCCAGTGCCTGGGCCGTGCGGTCCGGCGACTGCATCATCTGCAGGCCGGTGGCCGCCAGGGTGCGCACCTGCACGATCTGCAGCGCGGCGCCGGGACCGTCATGGCCGGCCGCGCGGCTCCAGCGCTCCAGCATGGGCTGCCATTTCTCGCCGCCAGTGACGACGGCCACACGCTGCCAGCCCTGGCGCGCCATGGCCTGCACCGCGGCCTGCGCCAGCCCCAGCACCGGGATACCCGCCACCTCGTCCAGGGCCGGCAGGCCCGGGTCCCCGAAACAGCCCACCAGCACGGCGTGGTAGCCGCCTGGCGGCGCCAGCGGCTGGGCACGCTCCCAGGCATCCAGCACCGCGTGGCCGGCCACGCAATAGCTGTATTCGTCGGCGATGTACGCCGCCCCGAACTGGGCCGTGGCGCCGTGCAGCTGCACCTCGGGCAGGCCCGGCGACAGCTGGGACAGCAGGCGCTCGGTCACGCTGCGCGAGGTGTTCGGGTTGATGATGAGGACGTGGTGGGTGGCCGGCATGTCAGCTCCTGGGGGGTGCACCTGCCAGGCAGGTGCCGGCCGGGCATGCAAGCCCGGTGCCAGGGGGTGCAGCGCGGCTTCACGCCACGCCGGCCCGCGCCAGCATGGCGTGCAGCAGCACGTTGCAGCCGGCGGCCAGGTGTGCGGGCTGGGCATCCTCGATCTCGTTGTGGCTGATACCGTCCTTGCAGGGCACGAAGATCATGGCCGTCGGCGCCACCTGGTTGACGTAGACCGCGTCGTGCCCGGCCCCGCTGACCACCTCCATGTGGGCATAGCCCAGCTGCGTGGCCGCCTGGCGCACGCTGGCCACGCAGTCGGGGTCGAACACGCAGGGCTCGAACTTCACCACCTGCGCCATCTCCACCGTGCACTGGCACTGTGCGGCCAGGGCCGCGAACTGCTGGCGCATGGCGGCGTCCATGCGGTCCAGCCCGTCTTGCGACAGGTTGCGGAAATCCACGGTGAACTTGACCTGCCCCGGGATCACGTTGCGCGAATTGGGCAGCACCTGCACATGGCCCACCGTGCCGCGGCCGTGCGGGGCCTCGTCCAGGGCGATGCGGTTCACCGCCTCCACCATGCGCGCGGCCGCCAGCAGGGCGTCGTGGCGCAGTTCCATGGGCGTGGGGCCGGCGTGGGCATCCATGCCGGTCACGGTCACGTCGTACCACTGTTGGCCCAGGGCGCCGCTAACAATGCCGATGGGCTTGTCATAGGCCTCCAGCACCGGGCCTTGCTCAATGTGGGCCTCGAAGTAGGCGGCAAAGCCGCCACCGGGCACGGCACCACAGGCCACATCGCCCAGGTAGCCAATCTGTGCCAAGGCATCCCCCACGCTGATGCCTGCGCCATCTTGTTGCAAGTGCATGTCTTTTGCACCAAAAACGCCGGCAAATGCACCAGATCCCATCATCACCGGGGTGAAGCGCGTTCCTTCCTCATTGGTCCAGAACGCCACCTCGATCGGTGCGCAGGTCTGGATGCCATGGGCGTTCAAGGTGCGCACCACCTCCAGACCAGCCATCACGCCATAGTTGCCATCGAACTTGCCCCCTGTGGGCTGGGTGTCGATGTGACTGCCCGTGGCCACGGCACGGGCCTGCGGGTCAGTGCCTGCGCGGCGGCCAAAGACATTGCCGACTTCGTCGATGCGCACGCTCAGGCCCACGTCCCGGAACCACTGCACCACCTGATCCCGCCCCCGCTGGTCTTCTGCGGTCAGGGCAATGCGGCACACGCCCCCTTTGGGGGTGGCACCAATCGCGGCCAGATCCATCAAGGATTGCCACAGGCGTTGATCGTCGATACGCAGGTGTGCGGTAGAGGTGTCCATCAGCCAGCTCCTCAGGAGTGATTAAGAAGTAGAGCCGCTTAAATCGCACAAAACATGCCAATTTGCATCGAATAAACACCATTTCATATCGATTAACGATATTTGCGATGTGGCACGGTGCTTGCATTGCAGGGCTTACCCCAACACCCGATGGAAAGGTCTCCAATGCGCAAGTCTTCTGGTTTCTCTGTTTCTCGTCCGGCACTCCACGGGCTGACACTGGCTGTGGCACTGACCCTGGCCGGTGGCGCCAGCACCGTCATGGCGCAAGAAAAAGTCTTGCGCATCGCCATGACTGCGGGGGACATTCCCCGCACCTCCGGCCAGCCTGATCAAGGCTTTGAAGGCAACCGCTTCACCGGCATTCCCCTGTATGACGCATTGACCCAGTGGGACCTGAGCAAGGCCGACAAGCCCAGCGAAATGATCCCTGGTCTGGCCCTGTCCTGGGCCGTGAACGACAAGGACAAGACCAAATGGGTCTTCAAACTGCGCCCCGGCGTGAAGTTCCACGATGGCAGCGCCTTCAACGCCGACGCCGTGGTCTGGAACGTAGGCAAAGTGCTGGACAAGGAAGCGGAGCAATACGACGCAGCCCAGGTCGGGGTGACCGCCTCGCGCATGCCCACGCTGCGCTCGGCCAAGAAGATCGACGACCTGACCGTCGAACTGACCACGTCCGAACCCGATGCCTTCCTGCCCATCAACCTGACCAACCTGTTCATGGCCTCACCCGCGCACTGGGCCAAGAAGCTGGCCGCCGTGCCGGCCTCGGTGACGGGCAAGGCCGAGCGCAGCAAGGCCGCATGGACGGCATTTGCCGCCGACCCCTCGGGTTCCGGCCCCTTCAAGGCCGCGCGCTTTGTCCCCCGTGAACGTTTTGAAATGGTAAAGAACACCGGCTACTGGGACCCCAAGCGCACCCCCACCATCGACAAAGTGGTGCTGCTGCCCCTGCCGGAGGCCAACTCCCGCACTGCGGCACTCATGAGTGGTCAGGTCGATTGGATCGAAGCCCCTGCACCTGACGCGCTGGACGCCCTCAAGGGCCGCGGTTTCAAGGTCTACGCCAACCTGCAACCCCACATCTGGCCCTGGCAGTTCTCGTTTGTCGAAGGCTCGCCCTGGCTGGACAAGCGCGTGCGCCAGGCCGCCAACCTGTGCGTGGACCGTGCCAGCATGAAGCAACTGCTGGGCGGCATGATGGAGCCCGCCACCGGCATCTTCGAACCCGGCCACCCCTGGCGCGGCAACCCCAGCTTCCAGATCAAGTACGACGTGGCCGCCGGCAAGGCCTTGATGGAGCAGGCCGGGCACACGGCGGCCAAGCCACTGAAGGTCAAGATCCAGACCTCGGCCTCGGGTTCGGGACAGATGCAGCCGCTGCCCATGAACGAGTTCATCCAGGAAACGCTCAAGCAGTGCCACTTCGATGTGCAGTTTGATGTGGTCGAGTGGAACACGCTGTTCTCGGGCTGGCGCCTGGGCGCCAAGGACCCTGGTGCCAACAAGGCCAGCGCCACCAACGTGACGGCCGCCACCATGGACCCCTTCTTTGCCATGGTGCGCTTTGTCAGCACCAAGTCCTTCCCACCGCTGTCCAACAACTGGGGCTTCTACAGCAACCCCAAGGTGGATGCCGTGGTGGACAAGGCCCGCACCACCTTCGACGGCAAGGAACGTGACAAGGCCCTGGCCGAACTGCACACCCTGGTCGTGGACGAGGCGCCCTTCCTGTTCGTCGCCCACGACGTAGGCCCGCGTGCCATGTCGGCCAAGGTGGGGAATGTGGTCCAGCCCCAAAGCTGGTTCATCGACATTGCCACCATGACCATGAAGTAAGCATTTCCAGCCGGGCCGGGCAGCACGCCCGGTCCGGTCTGGCTGGCCCCGCGTTGCGCCTTGCGCATTGACGTGGATGCACGAAAGCCCGCTTTCGTGCCTTCTTGAACCGCCACCACGCCACCCACCATGCTGAAATACCTGCTGCGACGCGTTCTCTACACCCTGCCCATCATGCTGGGCGTAGCCCTGCTGTGCTTCGCCCTGGTCCACATCGCGCCGGGCGACCCCCTGGTGTCCATCCTGCCGGCCGATGCCTCGGCCGAGCTGCAAGCGCAGATGCGCGAACTCTACGGTTTCAACCAACCCCTGCCCGAGCAATTCGCCCGCTGGGTCTGGCGCGCGCTGCAGGGTGACCTGGGCCAATCCATCGCCACCAGCCGGCCCGTGGCCTCGGAAGTGATGACCGCCGTGGCCAACACCTTGCGCCTGGCCGTGGTGGCCACGCTGATCGGCTTTGTGCTGGGCTGCCTGTTCGGGTTTGTGGCGGGCTACTTCCGCAACTCCGTGATGGACCGCCTGTGTTCCGTGTTGTCGGTGCTGGGCGTCAGCGCGCCCCACTACTGGCTGGGCATGGTGATGGTCATCATCTTCTCGTCCCAGCTCATGTGGCTGCCCGCCACCGGCGCTGGGCCGGGCGGATCGGGTGATTGGGCCTGGGATTGGGAACATGTGCAATTCATGATCCTGCCGGCCATCACCATGTCGGTCATCCCCATGGGCATCATCGCGCGCACCGTGCGCGCCCTGGTGGCCGAACTGCTGGACCAGGAGTTCATCGTCGGCCTCAAGGCCAAGGGCCTGACCCACCTGGGCATCTTCCGCCACGTGCTCAAGAACGCCGCGCCCACGGCCCTGGCCGTGATGGGCCTGCAACTGGGCTACCTGCTGGGGGGCTCCATCCTGATCGAGACCGTGTTCTCCTGGCCGGGTACCGGCTTCCTGCTCAACCAGGCCATCTTCCAGCGCGACCTGCCTTTGCTGCAAGGCTCCATCCTGGTGCTGGCCGTGTTCTTTGTGCTGCTCAACCTGCTGGTCGATGTGGTGCAGACCCTGCTTGACCCGCGCATTGCGCGCTGACCCGTGAAGGAGACCCCCATGTCCAGCCTGCCCCTGTCTCCCGAAGCCATCGCCCCACCCACCCTGCAGCCCGTGCACCGCTCCCGCGGTTACTGGGCCTCGGTGCTGCAACGCTTGGCCCACGACCCCGTGGCCATGGGCGCCGCCGCCGTGGTGATCCTGCTGATCCTCATCGCCGTCCTTGCCCCCTGGCTGGCCCCGGCCGATCCCTATGCCACGTCCATCATCAAGCGCCTCAAGCCCATCGGCACCGAAGGCCTGCCGCTGGGCAGTGACGAGCTGGGCCGGGACATGCTCTCGCGCCTCATGGTGGGTGCACGCCTGTCGCTGTTCATGGGCATCACGCCCGTGCTGATGGCCTTTGTGATCGGCACCGGCATCGGCATCCTGGCCGGCTATGCCGGCGGGCGCACCAACACCGTGATCATGCGCACCATCGACGTGTTCTACGCCTTCCCCTCGGTGCTGCTGGCCATCGCCCTGTCGGGCGCCCTGGGCGCGGGCATCGTCAACTCCCTGGTGTCGCTGACCATCGTCTTCATCCCGCAGATCGCCCGCGTGGCCGAAAGCGTGACCGCCCAGGCCCGCAACCGCGACTATGTGGAAGCGGCGCGCGCCACCGGCGCCAGCGCCTTCACCATCGTGCGCGTGCACGTGCTGGGCAATGTGCTGGGGCCCATCTTTGTCTATGCCACCAGCCTGATCGCGGTGTCCATGATCCTGGCCTCGGGCCTGTCCTTCCTGGGCCTGGGCGTCAAGCCGCCCGAGCCGGAATGGGGCCTGATGCTCAACACCCTGCGCACCGCCATCTACACCCAGCCCTGGGTGGCCGCCCTGCCCGGCGTGATGATTTTCATCACCTCCATCTCGTTCAACCTGCTGTCGGACGGTCTGCGTTCGGCCATGGACAACAAGGGGTAAACCCATGCGCTTGCACACCACCCTTCCCGACGTGGGCGGCCCTGCCCAACCCCTGCTCACCATCCGTGGCCTGACCAAGCACTTTCCACTGAAAAACGGCGCCACCGTGCGCGCCGTCGATGGCGTGGACTTTGAAGTGCTCAAGGGCGAAACCCTGGGCGTGGTCGGCGAATCCGGCTGCGGCAAATCCACCACCGCCCGCCTGCTGATGCACCTGATGGACCCCACGGCGGGCGAGCTGATCTTCGACGGCCGCACCGTGGGCTCACGCGACCTGCCGCTCAAGGAATTCCGCCGCCAGGTGCAGATGGTGTTCCAGGACAGCTATGCCTCGCTGAACCCGCGCCTGACCATCGAGGACTCCATCGCCTTCGGCCCCCAGGTGCATGGCGTATCCAAAAAGGAAGCCATCGCCCGCACCCACCACCTGATGGACCGCGTGGGCCTGGCCCCCAGCCGGTTTGCCGAGCGTTACCCGCACGAGCTGTCCGGCGGCCAGCGCCAGCGCATCAACATCGCCCGCGCGCTGGCCCTGCAGCCGCGCATGGTGATCCTGGACGAGGCCGTCTCCGCCCTGGACAAATCGGTCGAGGCCCAGGTGCTGAACCTGCTGTCCGACCTCAAGCGCGAGTTCGGCCTGACCTATGTCTTCATCAGCCACGACCTGGGCGTGGTGCACTACATCAGCGACCGGGTGATGGTGATGTACCTGGGCCAGGTGGCCGAGATCGGGCCTTCGGACAGCCTGTTCGCCCAGCCCGCCCACCCCTACACCAAGGCGCTGCTGTCGTCCGTGCCATCCATGGACCCCGCCCACCGCACCCAGCGTGCGCCACTGGCGGGCGACCCGCCCAACCCCATCAACCCGCCCACGGGCTGCCGCTTTCACCCGCGCTGCCCGCAGGCCGCCGCGGTGTGCGCCGAGCGCGTGCCCACGATCTCGGACGTGCAGCTGCACCACCACGCGCGCTGCCTGGTGCACGAATTCAGCAGTGGCCACCCCCTGGCCACGGCCGATCAGCCCGCCCTGGCGGCTTGAACCCCGGAGACGACCATGACCCCCTTGGTACAGATCGAAGACCTGAACATCCAGTTCACCGGCGGCAAGAAACCGGTGCAGGCCGTCAGCGGCGTGAGCCTGTCCGTGCGCCCGGGCGAAGCCGTGGCCCTGATCGGCGAATCGGGTTCGGGCAAAA
Organism: Diaphorobacter sp. JS3051; assembly: GCF_015832135.1. NCBI lineage: Bacteria > Pseudomonadati > Pseudomonadota > Betaproteobacteria > Burkholderiales > Comamonadaceae > Diaphorobacter > Diaphorobacter sp. JS3051. Next base: position 2,824,440 of record NZ_CP065406.1, on the reverse strand, counting down.
GCGTCACCCTGCGCACCCTGCTGCGCCTGCACCCCGAGCGCAAGACGTCCATGCAGGGCAAGGTGCAGGTGGCCGGCCATGACGTGCTGGCCCTGCGCGAGCGCGAGCTGCCCGGCTTTCGCGGCAAGACCTGCGCCATGATCTTCCAGGACCCGCTGCTGGCCCTGGACCCCGTCTACCCCGTGGGCGCGCAGATCGTCGAGGCCATCCGCCGCCACGAACCCCAGACCAGCAAGGCCGAGGCCGAAGCGCGCGCGCTGCAGCTGTTCGAGCGCGTCAGCATCCCCAGCCCGGCGCAGCGCCTCAAGGCCTATCCGCACGAAATGTCGGGCGGCATGCGCCAGCGCGCCATGATCGCCCTGGCCCTGGCCTGCAACCCGCAGGTGCTGCTGGCCGACGAGCCCACCACCGCCCTGGACGCCACGGTGCAGATCCAGATCCTGCTGCTGCTGCGCGAGCTGCAGCGCGACCTGGGCCTGGGCATCATCTTCGTCACGCACGACATCGGCGCCGCCGTGGAGGTGGCCGACCGCATTGCTGTGATGTACGCCGGGCGCATCGTCGAGGAAGGCACGGCCGAGCAGCTGATCCACCACCCGTGCCACCCCTACACCATGGCCCTGCTGCAAAGCCGCTCGCACGGTGCCATGGAACGCGGCCAGCCGCTGCAGACCATCCCCGGTGCGCCGCCCGACCTGACGGCCATTCCCCCCGGTTGCGCCTTTGCCCCACGCTGCCGCTGGGCCACCGACGCCTGCCTGCAGGACGTGCCCGCCGCGCTGGAGATCGCCCCCGGCCACCTGGCGCGCTGCGTGCGCACCGACGAAGCCGCGCGGCACGCTGCGCAACCGCTGGCGGCCTGAACGCCTGCGTGGTACCCCTGCATAAAAAAGAGCAGCTGGCGCTCATCCAACTGCACTTTCCAAGCCTTTTCGCCTGGAAATACCGAGTGGGCGCGCGCCATGCGCTCCTGTTTTCACGTGCTCGTTGTCTGTATCCCTGTCCTCTGGAAAGCCTGCCATGCCCTTGAACGATCCTGCCCACGCCTTCGTGCCCTATCCCGACGTGCCCGTGCCCCACGCCAGCACCGGCCCGCTCAGCGGCCTGTACTTCGGCGTCAAGGACCTGTTCGACGTGGCCGGCTACCCCACGGGCGGCGGCAACCCGCTGGTGCTGGCCATGTCTGGCACCAAGACCCACACCGCGCCCACCGTGCAACGGCTGCTGGACGCCGGCGCCGCCTTCGCCGGCAAGACCGTCACCGACGAGCTGGCCTTTTCCATGAACGGCAACAACGCCCACTTCGGCGCGCCGCTCAACGGCGCGGCGCCGGAGCGCATCGCCGGCGGCTCGTCCTCGGGTTCGGCATCGGCCGTGTCCAGCCGACTGTGCGACTTTGCGCTGGGCACCGACACCGGTGGCTCAGTGCGTGCGCCGGCCAGCCACTGCGGGCTGTACGGCATCCGCCCCACGCACGGCCGCGTCAGCCTGCAATCGGCCCTGGCGCTGTGCCACAGCTACGACACCTGCGGCTGGTTCGCCCGCGACGCCACCACTTTCGCCCGCGTCGGCGACGTGCTGCTGGGTGCCGACCCCGCCCCGCTGCCCGCCCGGCCACGCCTGCTGCTGCCCACCGACCTTTGGGGCCTGATCGCCCCCGACGTGCGGCCCGCCTGGGACGGCGCGCGGGCCCAGGTCCAGGCCGTGTACGGCGAAGCTGCGCCCACCACCGTGGCGCTGGACAGCTTTGAGGCCATGTACTGGAGCTTCCGCTACCTCCAGGGCCGCGAAGCCTGGATGACCGACGGCGCCTTCATTGAACGCTACGCCCCCGTGCTGGGCCCCGGCGTGAAGGAACGCTTTGCCTGGTCCCGGGACGTCACCGACGCCCAAGTCGAACAGGCCCAGGCCTTCCGTGCGCGCTTCACTGCCCACCTGGCCCAGTTGCTGGGCCCGGACGGCGTGCTGGTCATGCCCTCCATGCCCGACATCGCCCCGCTGCGCAGCACCGATGAAGCCGCGCTGGAGGACTACCGCAACCAGGCCGTGCAGATGCTGTGCATCGCCGGGCTGTCGGGCTTTCCGCAAATCTCGCTGCCCCTGGCCGGCCGCCAGGGCGCGCCACTGGGCATTTCGCTGCTGGGCCCCGCCGGCAGCGACCGCAGCCTGATCGCCATGGCGCAGCAGCTGGCCGCCACGGCCTGAGGCCCCGCCCTGCACCACAGCCCCGCAGGCCATGGCCGCGGGGCTGTTGCGTCGTGGGCTGGCACCGGCGTGCGCTGCGCCCACGGGCCATCCGGCACATGTTTGATCTGGCCCACACGATGGGCGCAGCTGGGGCTTGCTCAGCGGTGCCCCTGCGCCGTGGCGCCGCAAAACTGTGGTGTGATACATGCCCCATGCTGGTGCACAGAGGCTGTGCCCCCCCACCCGGGCACAAGCACCAGCACGATGCCGCAAAGGAGGCGGACGAGAATGAGCAAACTGACGCAGTACACGAAGATGCTGGCCGCTGTCGCCACCGTGGTGACCCTGGCTGCATGCGGCCAGAAGGTCGAGGTGCCACCGGCCCACATCGGCAAGATCATGACCAAGGATGGCTACCAGGACAACCTGATCCCCACCTCCAAATTCCGGCTGGGCAAGTGCTGGGCCTACTGCGACCGACTGGTGCTGCTGGATGTCTCCGACAAGGCCTACCAGGAGGCCATGAGCATCTTCATCCCCGAAGACAAGCTGAACCTGGAGGTGACCATCCGCGCGACGCTGAGCATCAACCCCAAGAAGACGGCAGAGCTGTTCAATGCGATCGCCCCCACCGAGATTTCGGAGCATGTCTCGACGATTGCCAACGAGCAGGTGTACCGCACCTATGCCAGCCAGATCATCCAGGCCGAGGTGCGCGAGTACCTGAGCAAGCTCTCGATCAGCGAGATCGCCTCCAGCAATGAAAAGATCAACGCCGACCTGCGCCTGCAGCTGGGCAAGGCCATCGAGTCGCTGACGCCGTTCTCGGTGCGCTTTGTCGGCATCACCAACCTGAAATACCCCAAGATCATCACCGATGCCCAGGAGTCGGCGGCCGAGCGCCGGGAAGCCATCCAGAAGGAAGAGGCCCAGCTGGCGATTTCCAAGGCCCAGCTGGAGCGTGAACTGCAGGAAGCCCGGCTGCAGCGCGCCATCGACAAGGAAAAGGCCGAAACCGAAGCCATGTCGCAATCGGTGCTGGCCCAGTCCGTCGATGCCCGCGTGCTGCAGCTGCGCAAGCTGGAAAATGACCGCGCCTGGATCGAGAAGTGGAACGGCCAGCTGCCCACCACCACGCTGGGGGACAGCGTGCCCATGGTGAGCATCGCCAAATGATCCTGCTGCTCAACCTCCTGCCCTTTTTGATCGCCGCCATCGGCTTCGGTCTAAGCTGGAAGCGCAAGAACCGCTGGATCGCCGCCGCCACCTGCGCCGCTTTGCTGCTGTACTTCCAGGCCCAGCCCTCCTACCTGCCCAAAGGCGAGATCACGCGCTCGCCCCCGCCAGTGTTTGGAGAGTCGGACGCCCAGATCGAGGACCGCAACCGCAAGCCCATGCCCGGTGACGAGCGCGACCAGCGCATGCGCGATGCAGTGCAGCAGGGGCTGGACTTCAAGCCCTAGGGAAGGTCTGCACAACCTCGGCGCCAGCGCCCGATGTGAGACAGTGGCGGTATGAAACAGATGAGCCTGGGCGAGAGCGGATTCGAGCGCAAAACCAAGAGGACTCGCAAGCGCGAGTTCCTGGACGAGATGAACCTGGTGGTGCCCTGGGCCGAGCTGGTGTCGTTGATCGCGCCGCACGCACCAGCTCCTGGCGCCAAGGGCGGACGCCCACCGTTTGCCGTGGAGACCATGCTGCGCATTCACTTCCTGCAGCAGTGGTTCAACCTCTCGGACCCGGCCATGGAAGAGGCGCTGTACGACATGGCGCTGTTCCGTGAGTTCGTGGGGCTGGATGCCGGGGAAAGACAACCTGCCCGACGAGAGCACCATTCTTCGGTTTCGCCACCTGCTCGAAGCTCACAACCTGAGCTTGCAGATCCTGGCCACTGTCAACGCCACGCTGGCTGCCAAGGGCCTGCTGCTCAAGAGCGGGACGGTGGTCGATGCCACGCTCATTGCAGCGCCGAGCTCGACCAAGAACAGCAGCGGCGAACGCGACCCCGAGATGCACCAGACCAAGAAGGGCAACCAGTGGCACTTCGGGATGAAGGCCCACATCGGGGTCGACGCAGACTCGGGCCTGGTGCACACGGTGGTGGGCACGGCGGCCAACGTCAACGACGTGACGCAGGCGCATGCGTTGGTGCACGGAGCGGAAACCGATGTCTTTGCCGACTCGGGTTACCAGGGCGTTGGCAAGCGGGAAGAGACGCAAGAGATCAACGTCAACTGGCACGTGGCCATGCGGCCGGGCAAGCGCAAGGTGCTGGACAAGAGCACGCCGATGGGCGCCATCCTGGACCAGCTGGAGCAGATCAAGGCGCGCATCCGGGCCAAGGTCGAACACCCTTTCAGGGTGATCAAGCGCCGGTTCGGGCATGTGAAGGTGCGCTATCGGGGACTGGCCAAGAACACGGCGCAGCTGCACACGCTGTTTGCGCTGTCCAACCTGTGGATGGTGCGCCGCACGTTGCTGCAGGAGATGCGGGGATGAGTGCGTCCAAATGCGGCCAGAGGGCCGTGAATCAGGGCGAAATCGGCCTGAAAGCGGACCTCGTGAGCCAGATATCGCCATCATCTGAAATCGGATGCATCAACTCACGCAGCGCCGGGTGTTGTGCAGACCTTCCCTAGCAGGCCGTTGAAAAAGTGCTTTTCGAACGCATCAGGGACGCTGAGTGCGAAGACACGAGCTGCCCAGACGCGTCTGCGCAGCGATTGCAACGGCCCATCTGGCCGGTTTGCAGGCCCTCCCGCCCATTTCGGGCGCACGTATCCCTGGGCTCACGCATGATGCGCGTCCCACCAGCCGCCGATGCTGCCCATTCGCACAAGGTTGTAGGTGGCAAAGCACAGCAGCGCCTGGCCCGTGAGCTTGGCCTGACCGATCAGCTTGGTCTTTGCCAGACCACCGACGGTCTTGATCCAGCCAAAGGCCTCTTCGATGCGCTTGCGCACCTTCAGGCTGGTCTTGTAGCCCTCGTGCCGTGTCACTCGCGCATCCACCGCCGAGTGTTTGTCCTTGGCCGCCACGTGGGGCGTGACTTTGAGCTTTCTGCAGCCTTTGATGAAGGCCTTGCTGTCGTAGCCCTTGTCGGCACCGACCGTGGCCCGTTTGTTCCTGTTGCCCCGACGCTCCAACATGGCCAGCGCCGCCTCGCGCTCGGCCGTGCCGCTGGCGTGGGTGATCTCGACATCCACGATCAGCCCGTTGCGGTTCTCCATGAGGATGTGCCCCATGTGGCACAGGCGGGATTTGTCGCCCTGGCTCTTCTTGAACAGCCGGGCATCGGCGTCCGTGGTGCTCTCGTGGGTGTCGTTGCAGCGCTCCTGCCCCTTGAAGTCCACCTCGGGGTTGCGCCCAGGCGGCGTGCCGCTGTCGTCGTCTTTGCGCTTGAAGCTCTTGTGCGAGGCCCAGGCGTCAATGAGCGTGCCGTCCACGCTGAAGTGCTCGTCGCTGGCGAGCTTGCCCCACTGGGCACTGAGCTTGACGCGCTCGAAGAAGGCGCGGGCGAGGTCTTCGTTGAACAGACGTTCGCGGTTGGCGCTGAAAGTGGAGTGGTCCCAGACCTTGTCTTCGATGTTCAGGCCCACGAACCAGCGGTACAGCAGGTTGTAGTTGATCGCTTCGACCAACTGGCGCTCGCTGCGGATGGAGAACAGGATCTGCAGCAGCAAGGCCTTGAGCAGCATCTCCGGTGGCACCGATGGGCGGCCACGGCGGGCGTACACCGCTTCGAACTCGCGGTTCATGGTTGCCAGCAGCGCATCAACCACCGCGCGCAACTTGCGCAGCGGGTGTGCCTGCGGCACGCGCTCTTCAAGGCTGATGTAGCTGAACATCGCCCCCTGGAAATCTTGACTGCCTCTCATCGTCCTCGTCTGGGTCGTTCACCGATGGCTTCAGATCGTAGCGGCCAACGCGGGCGTCGGCGGGGGATTTTTCAACGGCCTGCTAGTCCTACTGTGTCATAAATGTGGCATCATGAATCCTCCCAATTCTTTTTGTGAGGGACGATGAGTGCGAGTGAACGGTTTGACCAGTACATGGCGCATTTGTCGCGGGCGCTAGGACACGCAGATCGCCACGCAGGTCTCAAGGGTTATTGCACAGGTTTGATGCTGCCACTATCGCGAAAGAGTGTGGAGCCCATGGCCGCGCGGGTGGATCCGCTTCATGCCAGTGCAAGGCACCAAGCACTTCATCACTTTGTGGCTAAGGCCCAATGGTCCGATGTCGAAGTTCTGCGCCGGGTCTGCCAGTGGGTTGTGCCACACATGGATTTCAGCCGAGGAGGCTGGTGGATCATCGACGACACGGGCTTTCCCAAAAAGGGCGTGCACTCGGTGGGCGTAGCCCGTCAATACTGCGACATGCCTGGAAAACAGGACAACTGCCAGGTGGCGGTGAGCGTCTCGCTGGCTTGCGATCAAGGCAGCATTCCTGTGGCATGGCAGCTCTATTTGCCCCAGGACTGGGCGCAAGACGCTGAGCGACGCAAGCGCACAGGCGTACCAGAGTCGGTTCGCTTTGCGACCAAGACACAGATTGCCTTGCATCAGTTGCGCACCCTGCTGAGCGAGGGTGCACCCCGACACTGCGTGTTGGCTGATGCAGGCTACGGCGTGGACACCGCGTTCCGGCAGGCGCTCAGCGACATGGGGTTGCACTATGCGGTGGGGGTGACCTCAGCGGTCGTAGTCTGGCCCCCTGGCGTCGAGCCACTGCCACCTGAGACCTACAGCGGCAAAGGCAGGCCCCCAGTGACGCCAAGGCGCACCGCTCAGTTGCAACCGATGAGCGTCAAGGCCCTGGCTTTGTCGTTACCGGCGCAGGCGTTCCAGACAATCAGTTGGCGCGAGGGCACCAACGCGCCACTCACGGGACGGTTCGCAGCGGTGCGGGTGCGTCACGCTGGTGGCAATGCTGGCAAGGCGAGTCTGCGCCCGCAAGAGTGGTTGCTCATCGAGTGGCCAGTGGAGCAGGCCGAGCCAGTCAAATACATCCTGTCAACGCTGCCCGAGAGCACTGCCTTGAACGATTTGGTCAGCTGCGCCTACCAGCGTTGGCGTATCGAGCGCGACTACCAAGACCTCAAGCAGGACTTCGGCTTGGGGCATTACGAGGGGCGCGGCTGGCGAGGGTTCCACCACCATGCGAGCTTGAGCATCGCAGCCTACGCCTTCTTGATGAGCGAGCGACTTATCGCCGACAAGCCTGCCGGGGGTAAAAAAAACTTCATCGAACGCCAAGTGCCTGCCGTTCCCCAAGATTACATCCCCAGAGGCAGGCCTGCGCGCACAGCGGCACGTGGACAACTCGATCACAAGCTTGCGTCATCTGCTGAGTTACGCACTCATAGACCGTCTGGGACAGTGCCCTTGCTGCGGCCGCATCAGCATGAGTGAAAAACTACTTTTATGACACAGTAAGACTAGGCACCGCCGCCCCCACCAGCGCCCCCTGTGGGCGCTTTTTTATGGGAGCCGGGGCGCTAGAGTCGCAGTTGCACGCCTGGGTCCAGGCAGCAGACCTCGCAATCCACCGCCGCCGCGCGCCGCTCCACCACCACAAAATCCCCGCCCTCCACCGCCAGCAGGGCATGGTGCCAGGTCCCCGGTGCCAGCACCACGCCCTGGCGGCCGTCAGTCACAAACGCCTGCAGCTCGCCCGCCTGGGGGGCCGGCCCGGGGCGGGCCACCACGACCACAAAGCGCTGCGTGCCCAGCGGCACAAAGGTCTGGCTGCCCAGGGCATGGCGCTCCAGCTCGGTCACGGGCAGGGGAAACTGCCGCGCCTGAGCGCTGAACAGCGCCAGCATGGGCACGCCGCCCTCGGCCGTCAGCTGCAGGTCGGCCAGCAGCTCATGCCGCATGGCGTTGCCACCATTGATGGGCCAGGCGGGCAGCGCGGGCGACTGCCCCTGCACGGCCACCACCTGGCCAAAGGGGGCAAAGCGCGCAGGCGTCAGGGGTTCGGGGGTCAGGATCAGGTCAGGCATGCCCGCAGATAAGCAAGCGCAATGCCACGCCATGCGGGCCGTGCACGGCGTCGCCCCTGCGGGGCCGCTACCATGCCGGCTGGTGCGGGGGCATCGCGCCCCCGTTTTCTGTCTTCACTGTGAGCCACCTATGGAACTGCGCCAACTGCGCTACTTCGTGCGTGTGGTGGAACTGGGCTCCATGAGCCGCGCCGCCATGGACCTGGATAGCTTTGATGTGGGGCAGCTTCGTCTATCCGAAGTACCGGCTGTTCGTAATCGGCTTCACCGCCGTGCTTGCGGTACTGCTGTGGTGGGTGCTCGAAGGCACGCGCCTGGGCAGCGCGGTGCGCGCCGGCAGCGAGTCGACCGAGATGGTCTCGCTGCTCGGACTGAACGTGCTGCGCATCTTCAGCCTGGTGTTCGCCCTGGGCGCGGCCACGGCGGCCCTGGCGGGCGTGCTCGCCGCGCCGATCCGCGGCGCCGAGCCGTTCATGGGCATCGAGGCCCTGGGCGTGGCCTTCGTGATCGTGGTCGTGGGCGGGTTGGGCAGCTTCGGCGGCGCGCTCGTGGGCGGCCTGCTCATCGGCATCGTGCAGAGCGTGATGAGCACGCTGTGGCCCGAAGGTGCTCGCCTCATGATCTACGTGGCCATGGCTGCCGTGCTCCTGCTGCGCCCCCACGGCCTGCTGGGCCGCAAAGGATGAACACGATGAACATGTCCAGACATTCCCATTTCCTTCTCGCGCTGGCGATCGTGGTCGCCATGCCGCTGTGCATGCAGTCGGGCTCGCTCGCGAGCGAAGTGCTGATCTTCGGGCTCGCCGCCATGGGCTGCAACCTGCTGCTGGGCTACACCGGCCTGCTGTCGTTCGGGCAGGGCATCTTCTTCGGGCTGGGCAGCTACACCATCGCGCTGCTGCTCACGCGCTGAACCTTGCCCATGCCGCTGGCGCTGCTGGCCGCTGTGGCCATGGGCGCCGCGGGTGCAGCCATCGTGGGCTGGGTGGCCATCCGCCAGCGCGGCACCTAATTCGTGATGCTCACGCTCGCGTTCGCGCAGATGTTCTATTTTCTGGCCTACACCGCCACGGGCCTCACGGGCGGCGACAACGGCCTGCTCGACATTCCGCGTCCCTCGCTGGCCGTGGCCGGCCAGACGCTGTGGCCCCTGGACTCGCCCTGGCAGTACTACGGCTTTGTCGCGGTGCTGTTTCTTGCGGCGTTCTGGCTGCTGCGCCGCGTGTGCGACTCGGTGTTCGGCCGCACGCTGCTGGCCGTGCGCGACAACGAGGAGCGCGCCGCGGCCGTGGGCTACGACCTGCGCCTGCTCAAGCTGCAGGCCTTCGTGATCTCGGGCGCCGTCACCGGCCTGGCCGGCGCGCTGCACGCCATGATGACCGGCATCGCGCCGCTGTCCAATGCCGAATACCACACGAGCGAGATGATCCTCGTGATGACCGTGATCGGCGGCACGGGCAACCTGCTGGCCTCGGTGCTGGGCGCGGCGTTCTATGTGCTGCTGGGCGACTGGCTCTCCACGCTGTGGCCGCGCTGGCTGCTGCTGTTGGGCGTGGTGCTGATGGTCGTCAGCCTGGGGCTGCAGCGTGGCCTGTGGGGCCTGGGCGAGTCCCTCTGGAGCCTGCTGCGCCGCAAGGGCGGCGGGGCCGACGCACGACGCAACGGGGCGGCGTCCCAGGCCAACACCCAGGGAGGCCAGGCATGAGCGCCACCGCATCCCCCATCCTGCTCGAAGCCCAGGGCGTCGAGAAACGCTACGACAAGTTCGTCGCCCTGGGCGGCGTGAACCTCAAGGTGCGCGCCAACACCGTGCATTCGGTGATCGGCCCCAACGGGGCGGGCAAGACCACGCTGTTCCACATGCTCACGGGGACCAAGCAGGTGAGCGGCGGGCGCATCCTGTTCGATGGCCACGACGTGACGCGCGAGCCCGACCACCGGCGCGTGCGCCGGGGCATGGCGCGCTCGTTCCAGGTCACGAGTCTGTTCCTCACCCTGCCAGTGCGCGAGAACCTGCGCCTGGCCACCCAGGGCGTGGCCCCCAAGAAGGCGCTGGACTGCTGGAACGCCCCCGAGGGCCGGCGCTCCTGCGCCAACACGGTGGCCAGCGTGCTTGAGCGCCTGGGCCTCACGCGCTAAGCCGACACACCCGCCGGCAATCTCTCGCACGGCCAGCAGCGGCGCCTGGAGGTGGGCATGGCGCTGGCCGCGCGCCCGAAGGCGATCTTCCTCGACGAGCCGACATCGGGCATGGCATCGACGACCTCGACGAGATGAAGCGGCTGATCCAGGGCCTCAAGGACGAGCACACCGTGGTGCTCATCGAACACAACATGGGCATCGTCATGGACATCTCCGACACCATCACCGTGATGCAGCAAGGCCGTGTGTTCGCCGAAGGCCTGCCGCACGAAATCCGCAACGACGAGCGTGTGCGCAGCGCCTACCTGGGCAACATGATCACCGGAGGCAAGGCATGAAGACATTGCTGTCCGTGGAGTCCGTTCACGCGCATTACGGCAAAAGCCATGTGCTGCAGGGCGTGTCGCTGCATGTCGGCGACGGCGAGCTCGTCACGCTGCTGGGCCGCAACGGGGCGGGCAAGACCACCACGCTCAAGACCATCGCCGGCGTGATGGCGCCCACGCAGGGGCAAGTGCGCTTCAGCGGCGAGCCCGTGCACCAGCTGGCCACCCATCTGGTGGCACAACGCGGCATCTGCCTGGTGCCGGAGCACCGGGGCATCTTCAAGCTGCTCACGGTAGAAGAGAACCTGTTACTGGGCCAGCGCAAGCATTCGCCCTGGCAGCTGCCCGACGTCTATCGCATCTTTCCGCGCCTCAAGGAGCGCCGCGCCAATGGCGGTGGCCAGCTCTCGGGCGGCGAGCAGCAGATGCTGGCCATCGGGCGCGCGCTCATGAACGCGCCGCGCCTGCTGATGCTGGACGAGCCTGTGGAGGGACTGGCGCCCGTGATCGTCGAGGAGATCGTGGCCCAGCTCCAGACCATCAAGGCCGCGGGCGTATCCATCCTGCTGGTAGAGCAGAACCTTGAGGTCTGCACCCAGCTCGCCGACCGCCACTACGTCATCGAACAGGGTGCCATCGTGCACGAGGCCAGCAACGCGGACTTCCTGGCGGACGACGCCGTGAAGGACCGCTACCTCGGCGTGGGCATGGCCTGACATCCAACGGCAGCCCCTGCGGCCCGCCCAGCAAACGCGGAGGCCGCATCGCGCTGCGAACAGCTGTGAAGGACTCTCTCATGGACATGCAAACATCCCCCGCCACCGCGCTGCGCATCGACGGCGCACGCCTGTGGCAATCGCTGATGGACCTCGCGCGCATCGGCGGCACCCCCAAAGGTGGCGTGTGCCGCATCGCCCTCACCGACCTGGACCGGCAGGGCCGCGACCTCTTTGTGCAGTGGGCGCGCGAGGCCGGCTGCAGCATCCGCGTGGACGCCATCGGCAACATCTTCGCGCGACGCGTGGGCGAGGACGACAGCCTGCCGCCGGTGATGACCGGCAGCCACATCGACACCCAGCCCACCGGCGGCAAGTTCGACGGCAACTACGGCGTGATGGCCGGCCTGGAGGTGGTACGCACGCTGAATGCCGCCGGCGTGCGCACCCGCGCACCCATCGAGGTGGCCGTGTGGACCAACGAGGAAGGCTCACGATTCGTGCCCGTGATGATGGGCTCGGGCGTGTTCGCGGGCGCCTTCACGCTGGAGCATGCGCTCGCCCAGCGAGACGCCCAGGGCGTGAGCGTGGCCGAAGCCCTCGCCGCGATCGGCTACGCGGGCCAAGCCAGCGCAGCACCCGCCGTGGGGGCCTACTTCGAGGCGCACATCGAGCAAGGCCCCGTGCTGGAGAACCACGAACGCGTGATCGGCGTGGTGCAGGCCGCGCTGGGCCAGCGCTGGTATGACGTCACCGTGCAGGGCATGGAGGCGCATGCCGGCCCCACGCCCATGGAATTGCGCCAGGATGCGCTGCTGGCCGCGAGTGCGCTGGTGGCCGAGGTCAACCGCATCGCCCTGGACCGCCTGCCGCATGCGCGCGGCACCGTGGGCTCACTGGAGGTGCACCCCAACTCGCGCAACGTGATCCCGGGGCGCGTGAAACTCAGCGTGGACCTGCGCGCGCCCGACGACGCCCAACTGCTGGACATGGATGCCGCGCTGCGCGCCGCCTGCGCGCGCATCGCCGCAGAGCGCGGCCTGGCCATCGACGTGGAGCAGGTGGTGTACTTCCCGCCGCAGCCGTTCACGCCGCACCTGGTGGAGGCCGTGCGCGCCAACGCCGCGGACCTGGGCTACAGCAGCATGGATGTGGTGAGCGGAGCGGGCCATGACGCAGTCTATGTGGCGCGTGTGGCGCCCGCGGCGATGATCTTCGTGCCCTGCGCAGACGGCATCAGCCACAACGAGATCGAAGACGCAGATCCCGCCCACCTGGAAGCCGGATGCAACGTGCTGCTGCGTGCCATGCTCGCCAGTGCCGGGGTGGTGGCATGAAGATCCTGATTGCGCGGCTCAACCACGAGACCAACACCTTCTCGCCCGTGCCCACACCGCTGGAGGCGTTCTCGCCGGCTTTTGGCGAGGAGGCCTTGCGCGCCAACAAGCGCATGCGCACGGCCATGGCGGCCTTCATCGACCTGGCCGAGGGTATGGGGGCCACGCTGGTCACGCCCGTGTCCGCCACGGCCAACCCCAGCGGTCCCGTGCACGCGAAGGCCTACGACGAGCTCACGCGCAGCATCGTCGAGGCAGCTCCCGGCTCCGATGCCATCCTGCTCGACCTGCACGGCGCGATGGTGGCCGAGCACACCGACGATGGGGAGGGCGATCTGCTCGCGCGCGTGCGCGCTGCAGCGCCCGGCGTGCCTATAGGCGTGGCATTGGACCTGCATGGCAACATCACCGAGCAGATGGTGCAGAGCGCCGACGTGATGGTGGGCTTCAAGACCTACCCGCACATCGACATGTACGAAACCGGAGAGCACGCAGGTCGCCTGCTGCTGCAGATGCTGCGCGGCGAGGCGCACTTTCGCGTGTGTTGGCACCGCCTGCCGCTCATGAGCCACACGCTGCGCAGCACCACGCTTGAGGGCCCGATGCGCGATGCCGTGGAGGCCGCGCGCGGCCTCGAACGTAGCGGGCTGCCCGCTGTCTCCGTGTTCGGCGGCTTCTCGCTGGCCGACATCGAGGCACCCTGCGTGAGCGTCGTCGCCACCTGCCGCGCGGAGGATGCGGCCGCCACCCAGGATGCCGTAGACGGGCTGGCGCGGCAAATATGGCAGCGGCGGACGGAATATGTCTACCGCAGCGACCCATTGGAAGACTCTCTGCGCCGCGCGCAGGACATGGCACAAGGCGCCACCCGCCCCGTGCTGCTGCTCGACCACGGCGACAACTGCATGTCAGGCGGCACCTGCGACACCATGGACGTGCTGCAGGCCGCGCTGGAGCGGGGCCTCACCGGCATCGCCATGGGGCCTCTGTGCGACCCGGAGGCCGTGGCCCGGCTCATCGCAGCCGGCGAGGGTGGCGAGGTGGACGTCGACCTTGGCAACAAGGTGCCACTCGACCGCATCGGCCTGCACAAGAAGCCACTGCGCCTGCACGGCACGGTGCGCGCCGTGAGCGATGGCAGCTACACCGTCACGGGCCCGATCTACACGGGCCAGCGCTGCCACATGGGGCGCACGGTGCTGTTCGATACCGGTAGCGCGCAGATCGTGGTGTCCGAGCAGACCCATGAGCCGTGGGACCTCGGTGTGTTCCACTGCGTGGGGCTGGATCCCACGCGCTTCCGGTTCCTGCTGCTCAAGTCACGGATGTACTGCCGGCCCGTGTTCACGCCCCTTTCCGAGGGCCTCGTCGAGTGCGACAGCCCGGGCGTAACCACATCGGACTATGCGCGGTTCCCTTTCAAGCGGGTGCGCCGGTATACCCGCTCGATCCGGCGTGAACACCGGCACATGGAACTGCCTGCACTGCGATCACAAGTGTTTCACTTGACGGCAGACTGACAGCCTCGCGTCCTACAATCGGCTCCCCTTACATACCGCCGACGGGGCGCAGTGCTCGCATGCCGCCACGTCGGCCATGCCTTCGCTGACGATTGGAGACGCTTGATGTCCGACAACACGGCCCACAACCCTACCGACAAGCGCGCCCTGCTGCGTCGTGCCGCACTCGAATATCACGAGTTTCCCCAGCCCGGCAAGATCACGATTGCTGCGACCAAGCAGATGGTCAATCAGCATGACTTGGCACTGGCCTATTCCCCCGGCGTGGCCGCGCCCTGCGAAGAGATCGTCAAGGACCCCGCCGCTGCCTTCCGCTACACCGCCCGCGGCAACCTGGTCGGCGTGGTGACCAACGGCACGGCCGTGCTGGGCCTGGGCGATATCGGCCCGCTGGCCGGCAAGCCGGTGATGGAAGGCAAGGGCGTCCTGTTCAAGAAGTTCTCGGGCATCGATGTGTTCGACATCGAGATCAACGAGAAGGACCCGGACAAGCTCATCGAGATCATTGCCTCGCTGGAACCCACGTTCGGCGGCATCAACCTGGAAGACATCAAGGCCCCGGACTGCTTCTACATCGAGCGCAAGCTGCGCGAGCGCATGAGCATTCCGGTATTCCATGACGATCAGCACGGCACGGCCATCGTCGTGGGCGCCGCCATCCTCAACGGCCTGAAGGTGGCCGGCAAGGACCCCAAGAAGATCAAGCTCGTGACCTCGGGCGCCGGCGCGGCCGCGTTGGCCTGCCTGGGCCTGCTGGTCAAGCTGGGCATTCCACGGGAGAACATCTGGGTGACCGACCTGGCCGGCGTGGTCTACGAAGGACGCACCGAGCTCATGGACGAGGACAAGGTGCAATACGCCCAGAAGACGTCCGCCCGCACGCTGGCGGAGGTGATCGAAGGTGCCGACGTGTTCCTCGGCCTGTCGGCCGGCGGCGTGCTCAAGCAAGACATGGTCCGCAAGATGAACGCGCGCCCGCTGATCTTCGCGCTGGCCAACCCCAACCCCGAGATCTCGCCCGAAGACGTGAAGGCGGTCCGCGACGACGCCATCATCGCCACCGGCCGCACCGACTATCCGAACCAGGTCAACAACGTCCTGTGCTTCCCGTACATCTTCCGCGGCGCGCTGGACTGCGGCGCCACGACGATCACCACCGAGATGGAGATCGCCGCCGTTCATGCCATCGCCGAGCTGGCCCAGGCCGAGCAAAGCGAAGTGGTGGCTGCCGCCTATGTCGGCGAGCCGCTGGCCTTCGGCCCGGACTACCTGATTCCCAAGCCGTTCGACCCGCGCCTGATGATGAAGATCGCACCGGCGGTGGCGCAGGCCGCGGCCGACAGCGGCGTGGCCCAGCGCCCCGTGGCCGACATGGACGCCTACCGCGACCATCTGCAGACCTTCGTCTACGCGTCCGGCACCACGATGAAGCCGATCTTCACGGCGGCCAAGGTGGCTCCCAAGAAGCGCGTAGCCTTCTCCGAGGGCGAGGAAGAGCGCGTGCTGCGCGCCGCGCAGATCGTGGTGGACGAGAAGATCGCGCGCCCCACGCTCATCGGCCGCCCGGCCATCATCGCCCAGCGCATCGAGAAATTCGGCTTGCGCCTGAAAGAGGGCCAGGACTACGACGTGGTCAACGTGGAGCAGGACCACCGCTACCGCGACTTCTGGCAAACCTACCACCGCATGACCGAGCGCAAGGGCGTGACGGTGCCCATCGCCAAGATCGAGATGCGCCGGCGCCTGACGCTGATCGGCTCGATGCTGTTGCACAAGGGCGAGGTGGACGGCCTGATCTGCGGCACCTGGGGCCACACATCGCACCATCTGCAGTACATCGACCAGGTGATCGGCAAGCGCGCCGGCGTGAACACCTACGCCTGCATGAACGGCCTGCTGCTGCCCGATCGCCAGGTGTTCGTGGTGGACACCCATGTGAACTACGACCCCACGGCCGAGCAGCTCGCCGAGATCACGATCATGGCGGCCGAGGAGATGATGCGCTTCGGCATCAAGCCCAAGGCAGCGTTGCTGTCGCACTCCAACTTCGGGTCCAGCAACCAACCCAGCGCGGTGAAGATGCGCCAGACGCTGGACCTGCTGCGCGTACAGGCGCCCTGGCTGGAGGTGGACGGCGAAATGCACGGCGACGTGGCGCTGGACGGCAAGGCCCGCTCGGCCCTCATGCCCCATGGCACGCTGGCGGGCGACGCCAACCTGCTGGTCATGCCCAACATCGACGCGGCCAACATCTCCTACAACCTGCTCAAGACCGCCGCTGGCGGCAATATCGCCATTGGCCCGGTGCTGCTGGGCGCGGCCGAGCCGGTGCACATTCTCACCGCCAGCGCCACGGTGCGCCGCATCGTCAACATGACCGCCCTCACCGTGGCGGATGCCAACGCGGCCCGATAACGGCCATGACAAGCGCCGCTCTACGAGTGGGCGCTGACAATTGCCCTTCGTTCCTGCCCATTTTTTGGGCAGGCGCTTGCCTTATGTGCGCCTTTTTGTCACACTAGCGGGTCGAAATTTCGGGTTAACCCGTAGTTTCTGAAAGGTGTAGTGGATGTTGCAGGCTGTCGCCATCCGGGCGTACAAGGCAATGGGGGCGTGCGTTCTGGGTGCTGCGGTCACGCTTGCGCCCGTGGTGGTGTCCGCGCGGCAGCTCCCTGACACTGCCGCCAATCCTCCCATCTCGCTGGCTGAGCTCCCCCCGCAGGGGCGGGCCACCTATGCGCTGATCCATGAGGGTGGGCCGTTCCCGTACGACAAGGATGGTTCGGTATTCGGCAACCGTGAGCGTCTGCTCCCCCTGAAGAAACGCGGCTATTACCGCGAATACACGGTGCGCACGCCCGGCGTGCGCCACCGGGGAGCGCGGCGCATCGTGTGCGGGGGCGCTCCCCGCACACCGGACGCCTGCTATTTCACCAGCGACCATTACGCGAGCTTTCGAGAAATCAGGGAATGAACGCCAGGAATGCCCCTTGCGGCAAATCCCCTGGCAAGGCCCCTGATGCATCGCACCAACGGTTTTTCTTCCGCTAGCCGCCTTCGCCAGGCTGTCGGATACTTCTATTCGTGGACCTCTAAAAGAAAGAGCAACGGAGATGGAAACGCCACTTCGTAAAGACCAGGAAACGCTTCTGCGCGGTGTGCGCCCCAATATCGTGCAGTCGATCCGTGCCTTCCGGGTGCACGACCTGCAGGACACGGCGCGCGCCATGGGCCACCACTTCCTGTATGCCAACCTGGCACATGCGCAGTCCAAGCAGGACATCCTGGACCTGATCGCCACGCAGTTCACCTTCCCGGCGCACTTCGGCAAGAACTTCGACGCGCTGTACGACTGCATGACCGATCCGCTGCACAAGTCGGGCCCGCAGCCGGGCTTCATCGTGGTGCTGGAGCAGATCCCGATCACGGCCAAGTTCGACAAGGAAGCCCGGGAGCAGCTGCTGGACATCTTCCGCGATGCCGCCGACTACTGGGGCGACCGCAAGATCCCGTTCCGCTGCTTCTATTCTTTTCTGTAGCCCGTTCTGCAACCGCCGGCCAGGCGGAACGGGCGCAGGAGGAGCACGGCAGTGCTGCCTCCCAGGCCATAGAGATCGCGATCGATCCCGTGGGCGAGAAGATGCCCACCGACAAGCTGGTGGACGTCTCCCCCATGGCGCTGCGCATGAGCAGCCCCTTCAACGCTGGCTACTGGCTCACGGCCGCGTGATGAAGCATGACCGGCCGCAGCCCTGCCCCGGCCGGTCACGGTTTTGCGCTTTGAATCAAATCGGGCGCTAGCACCTTACTGATAAGCGCGAGCAGCTCCTATTTCAGGAGCACTCCTGCGCCAATGCGACGTACTCGCTCACCGGCACCTCCTCGGCCCGGCGCTGGGTGTCGAACGTGCCGGCAAACTGCCGCGCTTCGAGCCAGCGGCCCAGCGTGTGGCGCAACAGCTTGCGCCGCTGGCTGAAGGCCACCTGCACCAACTCCTCCAGCACGGGCATCGACAGCGCCTCGGGCGCTTCGTGCGGCACCATGCGCACCACCGCACTGTCCACGCGCGGCGGCGGGTCGAAGCTCTCGGGCGGCACGAACAGCACGTTCTCCATGGCGTAGCGCCATTGCAGCATCACCGACAGCCGGCCATAGGCGCTGGTCGCCGGCGCGGCCACCATGCGGTCGATGACTTCCTTTTGCAGCATGAAATGCTGGTCCGCAATGACCCGCACGTGCGCCAGCAGATGGAACAGGATGGGCGTGGAGATGTTGTAGGGGAGGTTGCCGACTACTCTTATTTTGGAAGCATTCAGCGCTTGCGCTACCTGCGCAAAGTCTACTTTCAGCACATCGGACTCGATGACATCGAGCTGCCCGTGCTGACGCAGCCGCGCGGCCAGGTCGCGGTCCAGTTCGACCACTGTGAGCCGGCCCAGGCGTTCAACCAGCGGCTGGGTCAGCGCCGCCAGCCCCGGGCCGATCTCCACCATGGGCTGCCCGGGCTCGGGCGCGATGGCGCGCACGATCGCATCGATGATGCCCTGGTCGCTCAGGAAGTGCTGACCGAAGCGCTTGCGCGGGATGTGCTTCATTGCGGAGCGTCGCGGTATTCCACGTAGGCCCGACCCCGGGCTTCCTGGATCCAGGTGGCGAAGGCCTCGTCGAGCTTCTTTTCGCGCACGGTGTCGCGCACCATTTCACGCTGCTCGCGCTGGGTGAGCTTGGCCTCGCGGCGCTCCAGCAGCTGGATCAGGTGCACCCCAAAGCGCGACACCACGGGACGGCTGATCTCGCCAGGGCGCAGGGCATTGAGCGCCTCTTCGAATTCGGGCACGTAGCGCCCGGGCGATGCCCAACCCAGGTCGCCGCCGTCCTTGGCGCTGCCGTCCTGCGAATACTCGCGTGCCAGCGCCGCGAAGTCGGCGCCGCCGCGCGCGACGCGATCGCGCAGATCCTCCAGCCGCTCGGCCGCCTGGCGTTCCGACAGGTTGGCATTGGTGCGCAGCAGAATGTGGCGCGCGTGGCTCTGCACGGCCGTGGTGGGCACGCCGCTCTGGGTCTTGTCCACCACCTTCAGGATGTGAAAGCCCGCGGGCGAACGCACCGGGCCGACCACGCTGCCCACGCTGGCTTGCTGCGTGGCGTTCACGAACAACTCGGGATAGCGGTCGGCCGGGCGCAGGCCCAGCAGTCCGCCGTTGGCGCCTTCGGGCGCATCGGAATACTCGCGCGCCACGGCGCCAAAGTCGCCGCCCGCCTGCACCTTGGCCAGCGCCTCCTGTGCGCGCGCCGAGCGCTGGGCCACCTCGTCCGGGCCGGCGTTCTCAGGCACTTTCACCAGGATGTGGCCCAGGTTGAGTTCCAGCTTGCCCGGGCCGGCGGCCTGCCGCTGCTCGCGCAGGTACTGGTCCACCTCCAGGTCGCTCACACGCACGCGCGACTCCACGTCGCGCTCGCGCAGGCGCAGCGCCAGCAGCTGGTTGCGCAGTTCTTCGCGAAAGCGCTCCTTGCTGATGCCATCGGCAGCCAGGCGCCGGTGCATTTCGTCCACGCTGATGCTGTTCTGCCGCGCCACCGACTGCTCGGCCTGGCTGACGGCATAGTCGTCCACCTTGATGCCGGTCTCCTTGGCCTGCTGCACCTGGATCTTCTCCAGGATCAGGCGCTCCAGCACCTCCTTGGCCAGCAGCTCCTGCGGCGGAACCTTGCCGCCCTGGCTGGCGATCTGCTGCACCACGCGCTCGGTGCGCTGGCGCACCTCGTTGTTGGTGATGGGCTCGGAATTGACCACGGCGACGATGTAATCCGCCTGCCGCGGCGCGTTGGAGGCCGTCGCCCCGGCCGGCGGCAGCAGCGTCGCTGCGGAGGGCAGGCGCGGCTGGCCGGAGGCCGATGGGCGCAGCCCCTGCGCATGGGCGCTCATGGGCACCAGCGGTGCGACGGCGGTCAGGCAGACCAGGCCCAGGGTCAAGGCACGGTGTTTCATGGCGTGGTGCAAATTCATGGTGCAAGGCGGCGCGTCCCCAAAGCGGGGCGGCGCGCAAGGCGATCAATCGTACTGGGTGAAGCGGCTGGGGGTGGACACGCTTTCGCGCAGGAACTGGTAGCGCGGCACATTCTGCTTGAGGCTGGACAGCGGGTTGGAGCCCAGCGACAGGCGCGAGAAGCCGATGAATTCGATCTGGAACATGAGCCGGGTGTTGGACGACGTGACGCTGCGCTGCAGGCGCTCCAGCACCACGCGGCCGATCCAGCAGCAGCTCTCGTACTCCAGGCCCACCACGGTGTCCACCAGTTTGCGGTCCTGCAGGCTGTAGTTCAGCCGCCCCACGCTGTACCAGCGCCCCCCGGCAGAGGAGGGCTTGTCGCCGCGGTCGCCCCACAGGTCGTTGAGCGGCCACTGCCAGCCCACGTCGATCTGCTCGCTGGGCTCGGTGATCAGGCCGGTGACCTTCTGCATGCGGTAGGCCGCGCTCACCGTGCGGTAGTTGCCGGGCGAATAGCGCGCCCCCACCGTGGTGCGCAGGGACCGGCCGGTCTTGGGGTTGTATTGCACCGTGGAGTCGAAGCCCCACTGCGGCGTCCAGTTGATGCCCGCGCCCAGCAGCACGTCCGACAGCCGCTCGTTCACCGGCGAGCCGCCGGGCATGGTGACTTCCTGGTCGGAAAAGCGCACGCGCTGTGCCACGCCGAAGCGCACGGCCTCGGCGCCGGTGTCGGGGTCGAGCAGGCGCGTGGTCACGCCCAGCGTGAGCAGGTTGTTGTCGGCCAGCCGGTCCTGTCCGCCAAAGGCGTTCTCGGTGTAGATCGACGCGAAGTTGAAGTCGTTCACCGCGGTGTCGTAGATCGGCAGCAGGCGCTGGTCGCGGTACGGGGTGTAGGTATAGAAGGCGCGCGGCTCCAGGGTCTGCAGGAAGTCGCGGCCGAAATAGCGGGCGTCGCGCTCGAACACCAGGCCGCTGTCCAGGCTGAACGTGGGCAGCGTGCGGCTGGCGGTGCGCTGGCCGTTGGCCAGCGGCGCATCGAACTCGTAGTGCGTGCTGTGCAGCTGCACGCGCGGTGTGATGAAACCCGCCGGCGCCAGGAACGGCCGGCTGACCTGCGCCATGGTGTAGCTGCGCTTGGCGTTGGGCTGGCCGGTGTAGGCGCGGTCGGCGTGAAAGCTGGTGTAGTCGGCCTCGACACTCGCATCCAGCCCGCCGGCCAGCTGCAGCGGCCGGTACTCCCAGCGCAGCTGCGGCATGCGGTCGTAGGGCGGGATGATGGGCGCGTTCACGTCCTGCAGCGTTTGCCACTTGAGGGTGCGCAGCAGCAGCGAATGCTCGCCGCGCGCCCAGTTCAGCGTCGCGTCGCCCGGCAGCAGGCGCTGGGTGAGCTGGTCGTTCACGCCGCTGCGGCCACTGTTGCGCTGGGAGAAGTCGCGCCAATAGTTGTCGTCGCTCACGCGCTTGATGTCGATGCCCAGTCCCACGCCGCCTGCGGGCGTGTCAAAGGTAGCGCGGTGCTTGATGCCGTAGGCCCAGCGGTCGCGGTCGCGCAGCCGGTCGTTGGGCATGTAGTCGGCCGTCAGCTCGCCGCTGTAGCGCGGCTCCAGGTAGCGGAACTCCGTGCCCAGGGCCACGCCGCGCCGCGTCATGACCGTAGGCGTGATGGTGGCGTCGCGGTTGGGCGCGATGTTCCAGTAGTACGGCTGCGCGTACTCGAAGCCGCTGACGCTGTCCAGCCCGAGCGTGGGCGGCAGCAGGCCGGACTTGCGCCGGTCCGACAGCGGGAAGGTGATGCGCGGAATCGGCAGCACCGGCACGCCCTTGAACTCCAGCACGCCATTCTCGGCCGTGCCCACGTCCTCCACGCGGTCCAGGTGGATGCGCTCGGCGCGCAGGATCCAGTCGGGCTGCCAGCTGGCCTCGTCGGTGCGCTCGCAGGTGGTGTAGGTGGCGTTGTGCACCACGGAACGGTCGCGGTCGAGGAAGTCCACGCGCGAGGCCTGGCCATGCGCCGCGGTCTCCAGGAAGCGGTAGCGCGCGTCGCTGAAGAAGCCGGTGAAGGCCTCCACGCGCAGGTCCAGCTGCGAGCCTTCATACCGGTTGCCCGCGCGGTTGATGAGCACGTTGCCGCTGGCGCGCGCGCGGTCATCGGCCACGTCGTATTGCATGCGGTCGGCATGCACCACCGTGTCGCCGCGGCGCAGCTCGGCGTTGCCCTCGATCGTGGCCTGGATGTCCGGTTGGCCCGTCACGCGGTCTCCGCGCACGAACACCGGCAGTTGCTGGCGGATGCCGTAGGGCAGCACCTCCTGCAGGCGCGGGCTGGAGCGCAGCGCCGGCGCAGGCTCGGTCGGGACAGCGTCCGCCGCGGGCTGTGCCTGGGCCAGCACGGCCAGTGGCACGCCGCACAGCATCAGGGCCGCCAGCCGCGCCAGCATGCGGCGCGGAGGCAGGTGCGCGGCGAATGGGCGGTGCGTCGGGACGTGCAGGGCGTGGGGCAAGGGGAGACGATCCATGGATTGCGACGGACGGCGGGCCGCTGGGCACGGGCACCGCGGGCCACCCCGCCGGGGAAGGCCGGGTTTGTAGAATCCGATTATCCATGAGCCACCCCTCTTCCCCCACTCCGGCGGGCACATCCGAGCCGGCCACGGGCGCCGTGCACACGGGCGCCGTGCATACGGGCGCCGTGCATACGGGCGCCGTGCATGCGAGCGCCGTGCATTGGACCGACCCGGCCCGCCAGGCAGCCTTCAACGCCTGGCTGGCCCCGCTGGCCGCCTCGCTCCAGTTGCGGCCCGAGTCCCTGCGCCCGGCGTCCGCGGACGCGAGCTTTCGCCGCTACCTGCGCCTGGACGCTGTTGATGGCACCAGCCGCATCGTCATGGACGCGCCGCCCGACAAGGAAGATTGCCGCCCGTTCGTGCAGGTGCAGGCGCTGCTGCAGGCCGCCGGCCTGCGCGTGCCTCAGATCCTGGCCTGGGACGAAACGCACGGTTTCATGCTGCTGTCCGACCTGGGCGCGCAGACCGCCATCGAGCGCCTGGACCCCGCCAACCCGGCCGCCGCACACGCCTGGTACCTGCAGGCCGTGGACCTGCTCATCGACTGGCAGCGCGCCTCGCGCCCCGGTGTGCTGCCGGCCTACGACGAGCCGCTGCTGCGCCGCGAGCTGCAGCTCTTTCCCGACTGGTACATCGCCCGCCACCGCCAGGCCACGCTGACCGACGCTCAGCAAACCACGCTGGCCCGCGCCTTCGACGCCATCGTGGCGCAGAACCTGGCGGCCCCCAGCGTGTACGTGCACCGCGACTTCATGATGCGCAACCTGATGGTGGGTGCGGACGAGCGCCTGGGCGTGCTGGACTTCCAGGACGCGGTCTACGGCCCCGTGACCTATGACATCGCCAGCCTGATGCGCGACGCCTTCATCAGCTGGGAAGAAGACTTCGTCATCGACATTACCGTGCGTTACTGGGAGAAGGCCCGGCGTGCGGGCATTCTCGGCGCCGCGAGCGGCAGCGGCTGGGGTGCGGACTTCGGCGACTTCTACCGCGCGGTGGACTTCATGGCGCTGCAGCGCCACCTGAAGGTGGCCGGCATCTTCGCGCGCCTGACGCTGCGCGACGGCAAGCCCAAGTACCTGGCCGACGCGCCGCGCTTTATCGCCTACATCCGCCAGACGGCCGGCCGCTACCGCGAGCTGTCGCCGCTGCTGCGGCTGGTGGACGAACTGGAAGGCACCCAGGCCGCCATGGGCTACGCCTTCGGGCGCGTCTAGGTTTACAAGCCAAATCGGCCTCCAGCGCTTGTCCATCAAGCGCTGGCAGCTACTATTTTTGAAAGATATGCCCCGTTTTCACTGCCCCCTGCCCCTGGCCGCTGATGCGCAGCTCACGCTGCCGCCGACGGCCGCGCGCCATGTGCAGGTGCTGCGCCTGCAGCCGGGCGACGCGGTCACGCTGTTCAACGGCGAGGGCGGCGAGTGGAGCGCCACCGTCACCCACATGGGCCGCAGCGATGTGCAGGTGCAGGTCGGCAGCCACAGCGCCGTGGAGCGCGAGGCCGCGCGCGCCGTGCACCTGGTGGTGGGCATGCCCGCCAACGAGCGCATGGACTGGCTGGTGGAAAAGGCCACCGAGCTGGGTGCCGCGAGCATCCAGCCGATTGCCGCGGCACGCAGCGTGCTCAAGCTGTCCGGCGAGCGCGCCGCCAAGCGCCAGCAGCACTGGCAGGCGATTGCCGTGGCGGCCTGCGAGCAATGCGGGCGCAACCGCGTGCCCTCCGTGCACGCGCCGCTGTCCCTGGCCGACTGGCTGCGCCAGCCCCCTGCCGACGCACTCGCCCCCGACGCGGCGCGCCTGCTGCTGTCGCTGCGCAGCGGCAGCCGCCCGCTGCGGGAAGCCGCGGCCCAGGGCGGCGCCGTCTGGGTGCTGCACGGCCCCGAGGGCGGCCTGACCGCGCAGGAGGAAGACGCCGCGCTGGCCCAGGGCTTTGCGCCGGCCAGCCTGGGCGCGCGCGTGCTGCGGGCGGAAACTGCCTCGGTGGCGGCACTGGCGCTGCTGGGGCTGGCCTGATGCGCGCACTGGCCCCGGACGACCTGGCGCCGCAGGTCGGCGATGACGCGCTGGACAACGGCGTGGGCGCAGGCATGGGCCTAGGCATGGGCGCCATCGCGGACTTCTTTCGCGACGCCTACAGTTTTGACGATACCGCGCAGGACTCCCCGCTGCTGTGGCACCTGTCGCGCCAGCAGCCGCTCACGCAGGCGCTGAGCGGCCTGTTCCACGGCCCCGCGGCGCTGGTGCAGCTGCGCGTGTGGGTGTTCCTGCAACTGGCGGCGCAGGGCGACGCGCAACTGCCGCGCGAACGCATCGACGAACTCTTTCACGCGCTGCGCCCCGAAGCGCTGGAGACGGTGCTCAAGCGCCTGCGCGACGTGGGCCTGCTCGCCTGGGACGAGACCCAGCGCAGCTACCACCTGCCCGCGCTGGCCCAGCGCGTGGCCGGCCTGCTGGCACCGCTGACCAGCCCCGCGCCCGAAGACGACAACGCCGACGGCGGCGAACTCGCCGCCCTGCTGGGCCAGGTGGTGGGCGCCAACCAGCTCGGCAGCGTGGATGCGGGCCAGGTGCAGCTGCTGCAGGCGCAACTGGCGCGCCTGCACGGCGAGTTTGCCGACGCCATCGCCAGCGGCTCAGAGTTCCGCCTGCGCGAGGCGCGCAAGCGCTACGACCGCGCAGCCCAGCTCATCGACCGCGCCTCCGATGCCATCACCGCCATCATCGGCAACAGCCACGGCCACCTGCTGCTGGAGCGCGCGGCGCGCGGCCTGGGCCAGGCGCAGTCGCGCCTGCTGGCCATGGCCAGCCAGTTCAACCGTGCGCTGCAGCAGGTGGACCGCCAGCGCGTGACGTTGGGCACCACCGGCATCACCAGCACCGACGTGAAGCGCTGGCTGCAGGCCGCACCGCAGCTGCACCGCCTGCTGGACGGCGCCGTGGCCCTGCCCACGCAACTGGCCACGCTGGCCCCGCACGAGCTGCTGGACGTGGTGGAGGCCGAGTTCGAACGCGACCGCCCCCAGCCCGCGCTGGCCGAGGCCCTGCCCAACGCGCAGAGCGCGCCCGCCGGCACGCTGACCGCCGTGGCCCTGCCGCGCGAGCTGGGCGACCTGAATGCGCTGCTCGCCGAATGGGCCCGCGACGGCGGCCATGCCGATACCGCCCGCACCGCGGCCGAGGCCCTGCTGGGCCCGCGCCCCGGCGCCACGCGCTACGCGCAGCTGGCCTACAAGGCCCAGCTCATGCCCCTGCTGGGCGATCCGCAGGCCGCCGTGCTGCCGGGCCTGACGGGCGAGCTGGCGCGCCAGCCGTGGCGCATCGAATGGCAGCCGCAGGCCGAGCCGCTGGACCACCACCAGGTGGAGCTGCTCAGCCGTGGCCGGCTGATACCGGCCGAACCCGACAGCCCCCAGGGCACCGAGGAAGTGAAGAATGGATGACGCCGCCCTGCTGATCGCCGAGCTGCTCACGCGCCGCTGGCTGCCCCGCAGCCACCCGCGTGTGAAGCGCGCGCTGGTCGATGCCGAACTCTTTGCCCAGGTGGAGCAACGCCTGGCCCAATCCGGCCTGCGCTGGATGGACAGCATCTACGCCGACCACGTGAGCGTGGCCCTCTTGAGCGCCGCGCAGAACGGGGTGATGGGCGAGTCCGGCCTGAACGCCAACAACAACCTGGAGCTGCCGCGCGACGCGCAGGCGCTGCTCATCGTGCTGTGGGCGCTCATCGTGTTGCCCAAGCGCGAGCGCCAGACCAGCCGCGTGCAGGAGGCCGACGCGGGGCAGAACGACTTTTTCCCCGGTGCCAAGCCCCTGCCCCAGGCCAGCGTGGCCAGCCCCGTGCTGTCGTACAAGGCGCTGCTGGAGGACTATGGCCCGCAGCTGGGCAAGAAGCTGCGCCTGGACGCCAACCTCAAGCTGCTGGAGCGCCACGGCTTCATCCTGCGCCGCCAGGACGAGATCGCCGAGGGGCCGCTGCTGGACGTGCTGCTGGACTACGACGTGCTCGCCCCGCGCATCCTGGACGGCGCGCTGGCCGACGTACTGCTACGCGAGCGCGCGGCTGCGCCGGAATCCGAGCCAAATCAGCCTCTAACGCCCGAACAGCAAGCGCCAGAAGCTATGAATAACGAAGCATCCACGGTGCAGGAGAACTGACCGCCATGTTCCACCTGCAAACCCTGGAACTCGTTCACTGGGACTACTGCCAGCGCGTGGCCCTGCCGCTGGACGGCTCCATCATCACGATTGCCGGCCCCAACGGCTCGGGCAAGACCACGCTGCTGGACGCCATGCGCACCCTGCTGGGCCTGCGCTGCTCGGCCCCGCGCGACTACCGCACCTATGCGCGCCACGCCGGCGCGCAGACTGCCTGGCTGCGCGCCGTGGTGGACAACCGGCCGCAGGGCCGGCAAAGCTCCAGCCGCCCGTTTGCGCGCCGCCTGCTCTACAGCGACCAGGTCACGCTGGCCTGCCGTATCGACAAGAACGGGGGCGACTGGCAGCGCCGCTACTGCCTGGTGGAGGGCGATGTCTCCATCGAGCAGCTGCTGGACATGCCCGAGAAGGACCTGGGCTTCATGGGCGTGGAGGCCTGGGGCCGCGTGCTGGCCGCCGCCGGCCTGTCGCCGGCGATTGCGCGCGTGCTCTCGCTGGAGCAGGGCCAGACCGACCGGCTGTGCGAATTCAGCCCGCGCGAGCTGCTGCGCCTGGTGTTCGACGTGTTCGGCGACCAGCAGGTGCTGGACGCCTACGACCAGGCGCGCGAGCACCAGCAGCAGCTGGCGCGCGAGATGGCGCAGGCCGAGCGCGAGCTGGACCACAGCCGCGCGCAGCTCTCCGAACTGCACAACCGCGTGACCAGCTACAAGACCTGGCAGATGCGCCTGGCCGAGCGCGAGCGCCTGGCCACCGAGGTGCTGCCCGTGCTCGGCTGGTGGGGCGAGCGCGAGCAGCTCACCAAACAGTCGCGCGAGCTGCGCCGCCAGAAGGCCCAGCACCGTGCGGCCCTGGCGGAGCAGGCGGTGCAGAACAAGCGCCTGCTGCACCTGCTGGAGGAAGGCACGCGCGCGCAACAGCAAGCCGAGCAGCTGCGCGCAGAGCGCGACCAGGCGCGCACGCAGCTGGACGAGGCCACACGCCACGAGGCCCCGCTGGAAAAGCTGGCCCAGCGTGAGCAGGAGCTGCTGGCGCTGGTGGACAAGGGCAGCAATGCCGACGAATTGCAGGCCCACCTGGCCCAGTTGCAGGACCAGGAATCGGCCCTGCAGGACGAGCGCAGCCAACTCACCCAGCGGCGCAAGCTGGCCGCCGCGCAGCTCGCCGCACTCGAAGGCCAGAGCCTGCCGCCGCTGCCGCCCGAGGTGCTGCGCTTTCGCAAACAACTGGCCAACGCCGGCATCGGCCACCGCTTCGTCGCCGAAACCGTGGAAGTGCAGGACGAGCGCTGGCGCGCCGCCATCGAGGGTGTGCTGCGCGGCCACCGCTGGGTGGTGCTGCTGGACCAGGCGGACGATCTGACCGAGGCCTGGGAGCTGGGCGAGCGCGAGCGCTACCGCCACTACATCGTCGAGCCGGGCAGCGTGGCGCTGAAGGGCGAGAGCGGCACGCTGCTGGAGCATGTGCGCTTCACCGCGCCCGTGCCGCGTTGGCTGGTGCAGCAACTGCAGAACCTGCGCTGCGTGGCCGACCCGCGCGAGGGCAAGAAGCTGGGCGGCACCTGGATCACGCCCCACGCCTACATGCACGACGGGCGCGGCGCGCGCTCCATGTGGGTGGAGGCGCATGAGCACCAGTTCGGCGCCAGTGCCGTGCAGGCACGCCGCAGCGCGGCCGAGCGCGACCTGGCCCGCATCGATGCGCAGCTGGCACCCGTGCTGGACCAGCTCATGGCCCTCAAGCGCCAGATCACCGACACCCGCCGCGCCCTGGAAGGCCACAGCGCCGCCGAGGAGCTGGCGCGCCGCAGCGACGAGTTTGCCCAGGCGCGCGAGCAGTTACCCGCCGCCAAGCAGGCGCGCGTGGCCGCGGCCCAGCTGTGGCAGCGCCTGGAGCAGGAATCCACACGCGCCCACGACCGCCACCGCGCCTTCAACGACGAGCACAAGCGCCTGGAGGCGCAGCTGCAGCGCGCGCGCGGCGACAGCGAGCGCGCCGCGCAGGAGTGGAGCGCGCGCCGCCGCCAGCAACAGGGGGCCGTGGCCCGCAGCCAGGCCCAGCGTGCGCAGTTCCCGGCGCGCTGGATCACGCCCGCCGCCATGGGCGCGCTGGTCGACGAATACGTGAACGACACCCAGGCCAAGCTGCGCCTGCATGCCGTGGAGCAGGAACTGGAGCAAGGCACCTGGGAGCAGGACGCCACCGTGGAAGAACGCCACCGCCGCATGGACGTGACGGTGCGCGAGCAGGCGGCCAGCCTGTCGGACCACCAGGTCAAGAACGCCCAGGCCGCCACGGCGGTGCTGAACGCGCGCGAGAGCTACATCGAGGTGCTGCGCAGCACGGTGCGCCGCTACCGCAAGAACATCCAGGAGCTGGGCCAGCTGGCCGGTGTGGAAGTGGCGGCCGACCTCCCCCTGCTGGAGAACGACGACACCGTGCTCGCCCAGGCGGGCCTGAAAGTGCATTTCGCCTTCGACGGCAAGGGCAGCATCGGGCTGAACGACGGCGAGGCCTCGGGCGGGCAGCAGGTCATCAAGTCGCTGATCCTGCTGGTGGGCCTGCTGAAAGACGAGGAAAGCGGCTCGGGCGGCTTCGTCTTCATCGACGAGCCCTTCGCCCACCTGGACGTGCGCAACATCCAGCTCGTGGGCCACTTCCTGCGCAGCACGCGCGCGCAGTACGTGCTGACCACGCCCATCACGCACAACCTGGAGGTGTTCGAGCCCGCCGAGATCACCCTCGTGACCAGCAAGAAGCCCGCCGGCAGCCGCTGGGCGCCGCCCATCGCCGTGGCCAAGCGGCGCGGCGTGCCGGAGCTCCAACCCCTCAGCGCATGACCGCCCCGCGCACGCAACCCAACGGGCACAGTCGCCGTACGCGGCACGGCGCACCGTGGACGAGCCTGCCAACGTTGCGGCCCGCCCAACAGGCCCTTTTGTGCGACTGGCTGCGCGCCGACGCGGCAGAACGCCAATGGCAGTCCCTGTTGGACATTGCGGGCGCGCAGCGGCTGGAGCTGGCCGAGGGTCTCCTGGATCTGCTGCTGCATGCCGGTGCGCTGCACACCAAGGAACGCTTCATCCACGCCCAGTGGCGCGTCGAACGCATCGTGTGGAGCGATGTGGCCGTGCTGCAGGAGGCCGTGGGCCTGCGCAGCGCAGCCACCCGCGAGAGCGCTCGCCAGCAGTTGGCAGCACAACTGCAGGCCCTGGGCGAGCAGGAGCCCTGGCTAGAAAGCGCTGTGCGCCACTGTCTGGACAGCCGCCAGGGCGAGACGCTGCGCCAGGCGCGCCTGCAGTTGCTGCAAGCCTTGGCCAGTTGGCAGGCCGACCAGCGCTTCGGGTTGCGCCAGGATTTCGCCCAGCACGCGCGCGGCACCACCAAGGCCATCACCCCGACTGAATGGAAATGGCTGCAAGCCCATGTGCCGCTGGAAGCGCTGGGCATCGCCCGCTTCGCGCCGCTGTTGTGGCTGGGCGGCTCGCTCACTCTGAATACGCCCGGGGGCTACATCGATGTGGCGGCTGCCGGCCTGTGCGGCCTGCCCACGCGCCTGTTTGGCGCGCCGGCTAGGGTGCGGGCGCCCCGCCGCTACTGGCTGATCGAGAACCGTGCAAGCTTCGAGCGCCAGGCAGTGGCGGCCGCGCCCGGCACTTGCGTGGTCTGGCTGCCCGGCCAGCCGCCGCAGAGCTGGCGGGAGGCGATGCAGTGGCTGCTACAGCAAGCCCCCGCACCAGCCGATGTGAGCTGCGACCCTGACCCCGCGGGCGTGGCCATCGCGCTGGCCGCAGGTGCGCTGTGGCATGCGGTGGGCCTGCCTTGGCAGGCCCACCGCATGCAGCCGCAGGACTGGGGCGCGGCCCCGCGCCTCCCGCTGAGCGCACACGACCATGCCTGGCTGCAGCGCCTGCAGGCCGACCCCGACCTGCCAGCCACGCTGCGCACCCTGTGCACCGCGTTGCAAACCCAAGGCCACAAAGCTGAGCAGGAATTCTGGCTGTAGCGCATCCGGCGCCGCACCGCACAGCGACCGGTACCGCCCGTCAACGCGGTCCCACGACAGGGCATCGGGACAACTCATCGCCCCCCTGGCAGGCCAGACCTCCAGCTCACGGCAACTACCTATTCTCAGACCGCGCGCGGCCCGCCTACAGTCCATACAGCGTGCGCGGTCCGCAGCCCCGCGCCTCTGAGAAAAGGAGCTTGCGTGAACCAGGAGGCCACGGGCCGCCGCGGCCTTGCCCAGCGGACGCTGGATGCACTCATCACGACCGATCCCCATCAGCGCATCCGCCTGGCCATGGCGGGGGTGTCGGCGCTGCTGATGCTGGGCTGCATCGGGGCGATGCACCTGGTGGCCGCCGCCGGCCTGACCGATCCCGTGCCGGTGTACTGGTGGACCCTGGCGTGCGGCGCGGGCATCACCACGGTGTTCGTGCTCATCCGCAGCGGCGCCAGCCGGCGCTTTGCCGACCCGTCGCTCACGCTGTTCCAGATCGTCTATGCGATTGCCTGCAACGCGGCGGCCTATGTGATCGCCGGCCCCGCGCGCGGCATTGCGCCGCCCATTCTCGCGGTCATCATGATGTTCGGCGTCTTCGGGCTCACCCCCCGCCAGATGGTGGGCGTGGCGCTCTACGGGCTGGTGGCCTTTGGTGCAGCGGGCGCCGTGGTGCAGTGGTGGCATCCGGCTTGGCTATCGCCCGACAGCCAGCCCCCGGCGCTGTCGGCGGCCTACCTGGTCATGATTGCGATGGTGTTGGCCAGCAGCACCTTCCTCACCACGCGCGTGCACAGCGCGCGGGCCCGTCTGCGCAGCCAAAAGCGCGAGCTGGCCGCCGCCGTGGAGCAGATCCGCGAACTGGCCATCCGCGACGAGCTCACAGGCCTGCCCAACCGCCGCTACATGCTGGAGATGATGCGGCTGGAGCATGCGCGCGCGCAGCGCAGCCGGCAGCCCCTGCTGCTGGCGCAGCTGGACCTGGACCATTTCAAGGCGGTGAACGACACGCAC
Organism: Diaphorobacter sp. JS3051; assembly: GCF_015832135.1. NCBI lineage: Bacteria > Pseudomonadati > Pseudomonadota > Betaproteobacteria > Burkholderiales > Comamonadaceae > Diaphorobacter > Diaphorobacter sp. JS3051. The sequence goes on along the minus strand of NZ_CP065406.1, from coordinate 2,792,479 downwards.
GGCCATGCGGCCGGCGACGTGGCGCTGCAGTCGTTCGCGCAGACGGTGCACGGCTGCGTGCGGGCCAGCGACCTCCTGGCGCGCTGGGGCGGCGAGGAGTTCCTGCTGCTCATGGCCAATACCCACCCGGCGGACGGCACGCGTCTGCTGGAGCGCGTGCGCGCCACCGTGGCCGCCACGCCTGTGGCCCTGCCAGGCGGCACGCAGCTGTCTCTGACGGTGTCGGTCGGGCTGGCGGAACTGGCCCCCGGCGAGAGCACCGCCGCGCTGCTGCAGCGCGCGGACGCGGCCCTCTACGGCGCCAAGCGCCTGGGGCGCAACCGCGTGCTGCTGGCGCATTGACGGCGGATTTACTCCTAAAAAAGTAGCTGCTAGCGCTTGCTACACAAGCGCTGCAGGCCGATTTGGCTCAAGCCGCCACGGGCTGCACCCGGCGCACCGGGCAGCGCTGCTCCAGCCACGATTCCAATTGCGCGAACACGGGCGCCGCGTCGCGCTCGTTGAAGATCTCGTGGTACAGCCCTGCAAAACCCTGGGCATGCACCACGGCCGGGGGCGCCGCTGCCCCGAAGGCACGGCTGCCCGCGGGATTGACGATGCGGTCGTCCTCGCCCCACAGCAGCAGCGTAGGAACCGTCCAGCGCGCGGCGCGCGCCAGCGTGGCGGGGCCGGCATCGGCAATGAAGCGCGCCAACCGCGCGCTGATGCGGTCGTGGCAACGCCGGTCGGCCCGGTAGGCGGCCACCACGGCCGGGTCGTGCGACAGGTGTTCAGGGTTCAGGCCGTTACCCACGCGCAGGTTGGGCACCAGCCGGGGCAGCGTGGCCAGCAGCAGCTTTTGCAGCGGGTTCATGAAAGTGGCCAGCGCGGGCGACGAGAGCACCAGCGCATCCACGGGGCGCACGCCCCGCGCCACGAAGCTCGCCGCCACCAGCCCGCCCATGCTGTGGCCCAGCAGCACCAGCGGCTCGCAGGGCCGCAGCCGCGTGCGTGTGGCGTCCACCAGGTCCGCCAGGTCGGCCAGCAGGCGCAGGTCGCTGGTGAGGCCGCCTCGCGGCCCGCCGGAGTCGCCGTGGCCGTAGTGGTCGTAGCCGCGCACGCTGAAGCCCCAGCCGTTCAGGCGCTGGGCCAGGGCCTCGTAGCGCCCCGCGTGCTCGCCCAGGCCGTGCACCAGCAGCACGGCGCCGCGGCGCTCCTGCGCGGGCAGCGGCCAGTCCTGTACGGCGAGGTTCTCGCCGTCGCTGGCGGTGAAGGGGCGCAGCGTGGGTTCGCTCAGTTCCTGCATGGCCGTGCGCGTTTTCAGGCCGGCATGCTGGCGATCACCTGCGCCACGGCCGCGGTGAGCTTCTTGGCGTAGGGCACGTGCAGGAACTCGTTGGGGCCGTGGGCATTGCTCTTGGGGCCGAGCACGCCGCAGACCATCATCTGCGCCGTCGGGAAACCGCGGCTCAGCATGTTCATGAGCGGAATCGTGCCGCCCTGGCCGATGTAGCCGCAAGGCGCGCCGAAGTGCGCCTGGCTCGCGGCGTTGAGCGCCTGCTCGAACCACGGCGTGATGGCCGGGGCGTTCCAGCCGCTGGCCGCGCCATCGGGGGCGAAGGTGACCTTGGCCTGGTAGGGTGCGTTGTCCTCCAGCACGGCCTTCATCTCCTGCAGGCAGGCGGCGGCGTCCACCAGCGGCGGCAGGCGCAACGACAGCTTGAAGGCCGTGTAGGGGCGCAGCACGTTGCCCGCGTCCTTGAGGGCGGGGAAGCCCTCGGCCCCCGTCACGCTGAGCGTGGGCTCCCAGGTGCGCTTGAGCAGCGCCTGTACCGGGTCGGTGGTGGTGGGCAGGGCAAACACCGTGCTGCCACCGCAATCGGCATGCGCCCAGGGGAAACGCTTGTAGACCTCCTCGCCCAGGATGGCGGCGGTGGCCCGCGCCTGCGCCAGGCGGTCGGGTGGCACCTCGCAGTGGAAGTGCGCAGGCAGCAGGCGGCCCGTGGCCGAGTCCTCCAGCCGGTCGAGCACCTGGCGCATGATGCGAAACGACGACGGCACCAGACCCGATGAGTCGCCCGAGTGCACCCCCTCGGTGAGGATCTGGACCTTGAGCGTGCCGCTGGCCATGCCGCGCAGGCTGGTGGTGAGCCACAGCTGGTCGTAGTTGCCCGCGCCCGAGTCGAGACAGATCACCAGCGCCACGTCGCCCAGGCGGGTCTTCAGCGCGTCGATGTAAGGCAGCAGGTCGGCGGAGCCGCTCTCCTCGCAGGTCTCGATCAGGCCCACGATGCGCGGGTGCGGCACGTTCTGGCGCTTGAGCTCCTGCACCGCAGCCACGCTGGCGTAGACCGCGTAGCCGTCGTCGGCGCCGCCCCGGCCGTAGAGCTTGCCGTCCTCGTACTTGGGTGTCCACGGGCCCAGGTCGCTGCGCCAGCCCTCGAATTCGGGCTGCTTGTCCAGGTGGCCGTACATCAGCACGGTCTGCGTGGACCGCGGCTGGGTGGCCGCCACCTCGAAGAACAGCACCGGAGTGCGCCCCGGCAGGCGCACGATCTCCAACTGCAGGCCCGCCACCTTTTGGGCCTCGACCCACTGCGCGGCGTTGCGCAGCACGGTCTCCAGGTGGCCCTGTTCGCGCCAGTCGGGCGCAAAGCCCGGTGACTTGGCGGGAATGCGGATGTAGTCGGTGAGCTGCCGCAGGATGTCTTCGTCCCACACCCGCCCCACGCGTTCCAGCGCGAGTGCGGCATCCAGGGCGGCGGCGGGCAGGCGGTCGTTCATGGCGGAACCTCTGTCGGTGCGCAAAAGGCGCAGGATACGCCAACACCCGCCGCCCGGCGACGGCGATCTGCACGGCGCCCTATTAGGGCCTGTTCACACTATTTTTGCCAGTGCGAATGGCGTGAAAACCGCGCCAATCTAGTGTAGTGTTTGATTCTTAATGAAACTTAATTGAGCAACCACGCTCCAATGCTCTACTACGGTTTGCATTGGAGTGAAAAATTGCGAGTTGCCCCGACGATTGTGTTGACGGATGAAGAGGAAAGCGAGCTGAGCCGGCTGGCGCGCTCCAAGCGCACCAGCGTCAGATTGGCCCAGCGCGCCCAGATCGTGCTGCTGGCCGCGCAGGGGCTGCAAAACAAGGATATTGCCGAGCAGCTTGGCATTGGGCGCGTGCAGGTGGCGCGCTGGCGTGAACGCTACCTGCAATTGGGGCTGCAAGGTATCGAGCGCGACTTGCCGCGCGGCGCACCGCCGGTGAAGGTGGATGTGGCCAAGCTTGTGAAGCTAACCACACAGACCAAGCCCGAGGCGGCCACGCACTGGAGCACGCGCACGATGGCCGCTGAGTTGGGCGTCAGCGCCAGCACCGTGATGCGCCATTGGCAGGCCCACGGTCTCAAGCCTCACATCGTGCGCGGCTTCAAGGTCTCGCGCGATCCGCAGTTCGTGCAAAAGCTCGAAGACATCGTGGGGCTTTACATGTCGCCGCCCGAGCATGCGCTGGTGCTGTGCTGCGACGAAAAGAGCCAGGTGCAGGCGCTGGACCGAACGCAGCCCGGGCTGCCGCTCAAGAAGGGGCGCGCGGCCACCATGACGCACGACTACAAGCGCAACGGCACAACCACCTTGTTCGCTGCGCTCAACGTGCTCAACGGTCAGGTCATCGGCCAGTGCCAGCAGCGCCACACCCACATCGAGTGGCTGAAGTTCCTGCGTCAAATCAATCGGGAGACGCCCAAGGACAAGACGCTGCATCTGATCGCCGACAACTACGCCACGCACAAGCATCCAGCTGTGCAGGAGTGGCTGGCCAAGCACCCCAGATTCAACATGCACTTCACGCCGACCTCGGCATCGTGGCTGAACATGGTCGAGCGCTTCTTTCGCGACATCTCCGAGAACCGGCTACGCCGCGGGGTGTTCACCAGCGTGCCCGAACTCGTCTCGGCCATCGATGAGTACATCGCGCATCACAACACCAACCCCAAGCCGTTCATCTGGACCAAGAACGCTCGCGACATCCTGCAAAAGGTCATCCGCGCCAATAGCCGATTAAGTTCCAAACAGAATGCAACACTACACTAGGCGCGTGACGACGCCAAGGCCGGGGCCTTGGCTAGGAGGGCAACGACGAATGGCGCGGTTTTCACTCCGTTCCCTCCGGGTTGCGATCGAAAAGGGCCATTCGCGGCGTTGCCAAGCCTCGCTGGGGTAGCACCCCAGCTTCGTTTGGCGCCTTGCGCCTGGCCCTTTTTGATCGCAACGCATCTGGCAAAAATAGTGTGAACAGGCCCTAGTCCACCGCCGGTACGGGCGCGGGGCACGGTGCCGCCAGCGCCGTGGACTCCACCCGGTTGCGCCCGGCGAGCTTGGCTGCATACAGCGCCTCGTCGGCCCCCCTGAACGAGCCTGTCCCAGCCATCCGCGGGCTGCAGGGGCCCGCCGCACACGCCGATGCTCACGGTCACCGGTATCTCCTTGCCGCCGCCCACACAGGGCAAGCGCTCCACGGCGCGGCGCAGCGTCTCGGCAAGCTCCAGGGCCCCGCCGAGCGGGGTGTGCGGCAACAGGACCATGAATTCTTCACCCCCGTAGCGACCCACCAGGTCCTGCGCCCGCAGGCGCGTGCGCAGCAGGTCCGCCACATGGCGCAGCACGCTGTCGCCCGCCAGGTGGCCATGGCTGTCGTTGACGAACTTGAAGTGATCGATGTCCACCAGCATCACCGCGTAAGGCTCGCGCAGGCGCACGGCGCGGGCCACATCGCGCTCCAGCGCCATGATGAGCGAACGGCGGTTGACCAGCCCCGTGAGCGCATCGTGCGCGGCGAAATAGCGATTGTCGGCATCGGAGCGGTCCTTGCCCATGAGGATGAAGCCCAGCGAACTCAGGATCACCACCACGAAGGCCGCCATGAAGGTGATGGACTGCATGGCGTTGCCCTGCATCAGCCCCTCGGCCGGTATGTCGCGCGTGGCTGCGAGCATTCCGCGCACCCCCAGCAGCAGTACCTCCATCACCAGGCCCACGCTGAGCAGCGTCGCGCCGCGCAGGGACGCAGCCGGCCGCTCGCGCCACAGGGACCACAGCACCATGCCCAGCTGCAGCGGCGGCACCACGCCCGCCGTGACGATGCGTGCGCGGTAGTCGTCAATGAAGAACGCAAACAACAGCGCTGTCGCCGCGACCGGCACCGCCATGCGGCGCCACGGCAACTCCCGCCCCTGGAACTGGTGCACGGCCGCCAGCACCATGGCGAACGTGCCCGACAGCAGCGTGTTGGCCAGGACGATGCTGGCCCAGTCGGACACCAGGCCGCGCAGGGCGTACAGCACGTACGTGGAGGTGTGCATCATCAGCCCCAGCGCCCACAAGCTGATGCCCTCGCGGCGCCCCGGCCGCACCGCGCCCAGGGATGCCGCCATGGTGAGGGAAGCCGCCGCGGTCATCAGCAGCATGGTGGGCACATCGAGGAACGGCATGGAAACGGCAAGGGTGGACGCGCCCCGAGCCAGGCGCGCAGCGCGCGAGGATAACCGCCCCGCCCCGGCGAGGCCCGCACTCAGGTAAGCGCGAGGGCCCCCACGCGCAGGTCGGCCACCTCAGCCATTGGCGCGGGTGCATGCGCAGGTGCCCCAATCAGGGACGCGTCGCCCAGGGCCGGCCCCAGCCTGAACACCTGCACGGCCGCGGCCAGGCGCGCCGCCTGCTCGCGCAGGCTGTGCGCGGCGGCGGACTCCTCCACCAGCGCGGCGTTCTGCTGCGTCATCTGGTCCAGCTGGCCCACGGCCTGGTTGACCTGGCCAATGCCGCCGGCCTGCTCGGACGCTGCGGCCGTGATCTCGCCAATGATGTCGCCCACGCGCTGCACGCTGCCCACGATCTCGCCCATGGTGCTGCCGGCGTCCTGCACGAGGCGCGCGCCCGTCTCCACCTTCTCCACCGAGGCCTGGATGAGCTGCTTGATCTCGCGCGCCGCCTCGGCGCTGCGGCCCGCCAGGCTGCGCACCTCGCCCGCCACCACGGCAAAGCCGCGGCCCTGTTCGCCGGCGCGTGCAGCCTCCACGGCGGCGTTCAGCGCCAGGATGTTGGTCTGGAAGGCAATGCCGTCGATCACGCCGATGATGTCGGCGATCTTGCGCGAGCTCTGGTTGATGTCGTCCATGGTGGTCACCACCTCGCCCACCACCTGACCGCCGCGGGCCGCCACGTGCGCGGCGGAGGCCGCGAGCTGGTTGGCCTGGTGGGCCGCATCGGCGGACTGGCGCACGGTGGCCGTGAGCTGGTCCATGCTTTGCGCCGTCTGCGCCAGGCTGCCGGCAGTGGCCTCCGTGCGTGCCGACAGGTCCTGGTTGCCGCTGGCGATCTCGGCGCTGGCGGTGTCGATGCTGTCCACAGCCGTGCGCACCTCTTGCAGCATCTGCACGTAGCGCAGGCGCATGCCTTCCACTTCCCGCACCAGCGTGCCGATCTCGTCGCGCCGCGTGGTCTCGAAGCTCTGCGTCAGGTCGCCTTGCGCGACGAGCGTGATGGCCTGCGTGAGCCCGGTGAGCGGCTGGCTGACGCCGCGGCGCAGCATCACGAACAGACCCACGCCCAGCAAGCCGACGGCCAATGCCATCAATCCCCACACGGCCCAGGTGACGTGGCGCTGGCCGGCCATGGCCTCGGCGTCCGGCACCTCGGCAACCACCCACCATCCGCCCTGTGTCTTGCGCAGCAGCGCCCAAGGGTCCTGCGCGCCGGGCGAATACACCGCCGCCGCGTCGCGCACGAAGCCCTCTGGCGCAGCCACCAACGCCTCGAAGAAGGCCCGTGACTGGGGGAAGGCCTCCAGCACCCGCTGGCCCCGCGCCGTGGGGTGGTACACGAAGCCGGCCTGCTCCAGCCCGGCGCCGGGGTTGATCACGTACACGCCGCCGTGCTCGAAAAAGCGTGTCTGCTCCACCTGCTTTTGCAGCATGGCGTGGAAGATGCTGACGTCATTGCCGATGAACAACAGCGCCACCACCTTGCCTGCCGTGTCCTTGACCGGCAGGTAGTGGCCCATGTAGGGCTTGCCTGCGACCACGGTGATGCCGGTGTAGGGCTCGCCCTTGGCGACTGCCGCGTAGGCAGGATCGGCACGGTCCAGCGGCGTGCCCTGCTGGCGCTGGCCTTGCGCATCTTTCACCGAGGTGGTGATGCGCACGAAGTCGTCCCCCTTGCGCGCAAACACGGTGGCCACGCCGCCGGTCTCGTTGGCGAACTTGTCCACCGCGCTGTAGTCCTCGTTGACCAGCGCGCCGAAGCTGCGCAGCTCCCCCGCGCCCTCGTCGAGTTGCATGGTGGCCTCGAAGTAGCGGCGAAAGCCGCGCATGGTGGCCTGGACCAGCTCACGGTTGGTGTTGTCCGCCGCATCCAGCGAATGGGCGACGGCCTGGGTGGTGCCGCCAATGCTCTGCACCAGCTGCGCCCGCGTGCTGCGTTCGGTCAGAACCGCCAGGGCCAGCCCCACGCCCACCAGCACCAGGGCCACAAGCCCCAGGGCGGTCAGCGTGACCCGGCGGGCAACGGAATGGTGGGCAAGCGAAACGGCGGCCATGCATGTCTCCAGAAAAAGGGGTGCGCCGGGTCGTCCCGGTCTGTCTGGAAATCTACGGCAGGCCTGCCGTTACATCTATTCACAATATCCCTTACGCGGTCTCACGTACCACGCATCCCGCCCAGAGGCCCGGCATCGGGAACAGAGGAATTTTGGCCTCTAGCGCTTATCCATCAAGCGCTAACAGCTACAATTATAATAGCAAAACCCCGCCGGCGAGAAATGTCCCCTGCGCGCCGGGCTGGACGGTGCGATCAGTCGTGCTCGAAACGGAACACTGCCGTGCCCGCACGCGCATTGGGCAGCCAGCGCACCTCGCGCCCGTCCTGCAGGCCGAAGGCGTCCAGGATGCGCAGCTTGTTCTTGTGCGCCAGCACCTCGAAGTCCTTGAACGTGCCCACGCGGATGTTGGGCGTGTCGTACCACTGGTAGGGCAGGCGCCGGGTGACGGGCATGCGCCCGCGCAGCACCGACACGCGGTTGGGCCAGTGTGCGAAATTGGGGAAGGCGACGATGCCGCTCTTGCCCACGCGCGCAGTCTCGCGCAGCATCACCTCGGCATTGCGCAGGTGCTGCAGCGTATCGATCTGCAGCACCACGTCGAAGCTGTTATCGCCGAACATCGCCAGCCCCTCGTCGAGATTGAGCTGGATCACGTTCACGCCGCGGCGCACGCAGGCGAGCACGTTGGCGTCGGCGATCTCGATTCCGTAGCCGCTGCAGCCGCGTTCGCGCTGCAGGTAGTCCAGCATCGCGCCATCACCGCACCCCAGGTCGAGCACGCGCGCGCCTTCGGGCACCAGGCGCGCAATGGCTTGCATGGTGGCGTGGTCGCTCATGGTTGTCCTCCCTGCAGCCCCTTGGCAATACCATCGAAATAAGAGCGCACCACGCCCATGTAGCGCGGATCATCGAGCAAAAATGCATCATGCCCGTGCGGGGCGTCGATCTCGGCGTAGCTCACGTCGCGGCGGTTCTCCAGCAGCGCGTGCACGATCTCGCGGCTGCGCTGGGGCGAGAAGCGCCAGTCGGTGGTGAAACTCACCAGCAGGAACTTGGCACGCGCCACGGCCAGCGCCTGCGCCAGATTGCCGCCATGCTGGCGCGCGGGGTCGAAGTAGTCGAGCGCACGCGTGATGAGCAGGTAGGTGTTGGCGTCGAAATAGTCGCTGAACTTGTCGCCCTGGTAGCGCAGGTAGCTCTCGATCTGGAACTCGATGTCCTGCGTGCTGTATTTCAGGTCCATGCCCTCGCGCAACTGGCGCCCGAACTTCTCGTTCATCACGTCGTCGCTCAGGTAGGTGATGTGGCCGATCATGCGCGCGATGCGCAGCCCGCGTTTGGGGATCACGCCGTGGCGGTAGAAGTGCCCGCCGTGAAAGTCCGGGTCAGTGACGATGGCCCGGCGCGCCACTTCGTTGAAGGCGATGTTCTCGGCCGTGAGGTTGGGGGCGCTGGCCACGACCACGGCGTGGCGCATGCGTTCGGGGTACTGCAGCGTCCAGGAAAGCGCTTGCATGCCGCCCAGGCTGCCGCCCATTACCGCCGCCAGTTGCGCGATGCCCAGGCGGTCCAGCAGGCGCGCCTGCGCATCGACCCAGTCCTCCACTGTGACGACGGGGAAGTCCGCACCGTAGACCTCGCCCGTGTCCGGGTGGCGGTGCATGGGCCCCGTGGACCCGAAGCACGAGCCCAGGTTGTTGACGCCGATGACGAAGAACTGGTTGGTGTCGACAGACTTGCCCGGCCCAATCATGTTGTCCCACCAGCCCTCGCTCCTGGGCTGGCCTGCGTAGCTGCCCGCGACGTGGTGTGAGGCATTGAGCGCATGGCATACCAGTACGGCGTTGGAGCGGTCGGCGTTGAGCGTGCCGTAGGTCTCGTAGGCCAAGGTGTAGTCGCGGATCGAGGCCCCCGACTGCAGCGGCAGGGGCTCGGCGAAGTGCATGGTTTGCGGTGTGGCGATGAACGACATGAAAAAACCCGGCTTCGCTAAACAACGAGGCCGGGTCCGGGTGCGTGCTGGGGTGGCAGGCGTGTCGATCGGTCACGTCTTTAGCTGGATTTGTAAAGCGCCCGCAAGCGGTGCAAATCGGCGCGTCTGCGGGCCATTATGCCAAAGGCGTCGCATCTCCCGCAAACAGCGCCAGCAGGCCCAAGACCAGGAAGATCAACGCAGACACCAGGTGCACCACGCGGATCGGCACCTTCTTCACCAGACGATCCCCCAGCCAGACCACGGGCGCATTGGCCAGCATCATGCCCAGCGTAGTACCCGCCACGACCCAGAAGTAGGCGCTGTACTGCGCAGCCAGCATGACGGTGGCGACCTGCGTCTTGTCGCCCATCTCGGCCAGGAAGAACGCCACCAGCGTCGTGCCGAACACGCCGAAGCGCGGCGCCGCACCGTCACCGTCGTCGTCCAGCTTGTCGGGAATCAGCATCCACACCGCCATGGCAATGAAGGAAAGACCCAGCACCCAGCGCAGCACCTGCGGCCCCAGCACGGTAGTCACCCACGACCCCACCGCGCCTGCCAGCGCGTGGTTGGCCAGCGTGGCCACGAAAATGCCCAGCACGATGGGCCAGGGCTTGCGAAAGCGTGCGGCGAGCACCAGCGACAGCAGCTGGGTCTTGTCACCCATCTCGGCAAGGGTGACGATGGCGGTGGAGACGAGGAAGGCTTCCATGGGGCGGTCGTAATAGATTTCCGGCCGGAAGTACATCGGACAGCATTGACCACGCTCCGACTCCGGCCTGATGGATCGGTACGCGGTCAATGGTCTCGCCCGACCCGCTGTGGCAGCGGGTCCCATGCACCATGGCGCCCAAGGGCCCCAAGTCTGTTGATGCATGCATCCTCTCGCGTCGCAGTCGCAGCGGACTCGCGCGGGGCAGGCTACTCCCCAAAGACAGCGGAGGATTGTATCCGGCGGAAGAAGGCACCTTTTTGCCCAGCTAGACACAGTAGTTACCCTGGAAAGTGTTGCTGGCGCGCAATTACGACATCCTTGGGGTTATGGCAATGCTTGATAATGGCCCTGCAGTTCTGCCATGCGGAAGTGCACGCTGCGGTGTCTGGTCAGTTTCGCGTCTTTGAAGTCGTCACAGGTTTGTTGATTGCGTCGGGCTCCATCGCATTTCATGTTTTTTCTAGGAGTCCGATCATGGGCAACAAACTCTACGTGGGCAACCTGCCCTATACCTTCCGCGACCAGGATCTGGAGCAGACCTTCAGCCAATTCGGCGCCGTGCAAAGCGCCAAGGTCATGATGGAGCGCGACACCGGCCGCTCCAAGGGTTTCGGCTTTGTCGAAATGGGCAGCGACGCTGAAGCCCAGGCCGCCATCCAGGGCGCGCATGGCCAGAACTACGGCGGCCGCGACCTCGTGGTCAACGAAGCCCGTCCGATGGAACCCCGCCCGCCCCGCAGCGGCGGCGGCTTTGGTGGCGGTGGTGGCTACGGCGGTGGCCGCAGCGGCGGTGGCGGTGGTTATGGCGGCGGCTACGGTGGCGGCCGCTCCAGCTATTGATATTCCGCTGAGTCAAAAAAAAGGAGCCTTAGGGCTCTTTTTTTTGCGTCAGATTGACGACACGTGCGTTGAAAACCCCTTGCATCTTTACAAAGGTTCTGGCGCATAATGTTTTGACGAGGGTATTGCCTCGTAGAGGTTGCGGTGATCCGTCAGTTTTCGCGCATAGGGCGTCATTGTGATTAACTGGCTGCGGGTTCGGGACTCCGTCGCTCATTCCATTGTTTTTGAGGAGTCCCTTAATGGGCAACAAACTGTACGTCGGCAATCTGCCGTACTCGGTGCGTGACCAAGATCTGGAGCAAGCCTTCAGCCAGTTCGGTGCGGTGACCAGCGCCAAGGTCATGATGGAGCGCGACACCGGCCGCTCCAAAGGCTTTGGCTTCGTGGAAATGGGCAGCGATGCCGAGGCCCAAGATGCCATCAATGGCATGAACGGCCAGTCCCTCGGCGGCCGCAGCATTGTCGTGAATGAAGCCCGCCCCATGGAAGCGCGCCCCCCCCGCAGCGGTGGCGGCGGCTTTGGTGGGGGTGGCGGCTACGGCGGCGGCCGCAGTGGCGGTGGTGGCGGCTACGGCGGCGGTGGTGGTGGCCGCAGCGAAGGCGGCTTTCGCAGCCCCTACGGCTCCGGTCCACGTGGCGGCGGCGGTGGTGGCCGTGGCGGCTACGGCGGTGGCGGCAACAACGGATATTGATTTTGGCAGGCGCGGGTAAAAGCGCGCTCCACCATCACAAGGCTCCCTCGGGAGCCTTTTGTCCTTCCAGGCCTCAGGGATTGGAAGATCGGCCCTGCCCCGCGCGATGCTTGCGTGGCCGTCCCGCCAGCAGCCGGTCGAACCACGCATCCGGCAATATGCGCAGCAGTTTGGCCACTACGCCCATCTGCCAGGGAATCACCCGGTATGTCGCCCCCGCCTCAATGGCACGGAACGCGCGGTCCGCAAAAGCCTGCGGCGGCAACAGGAAGGGCATGGCATACCGGTTCTCCCGCGTCAGCGGCGTATCCACATAGCCCGGGCAGATCGTCACCACCTGCACGCCGGTGCCGCGCAACTCCCCCCGCAGGCTCTCGCAGTAGCTGATCACCGCCGCCTTGCTCGCGCAATAAGCTCCATGGCCAGGCAGGCCCCGGATACCCGCCACGCTGCCGATTCCCACCAGCCGGCCGCTGCCACGGCGGACCATCGCATCGATGAACGGATGAAAGGTGGCCGCCATGCCCAGGGTGTTGGTCGCAAAGGTCTGCGCCATGACATCGAGGTCGCCGCGCTGCGCCGTGTCCACCCCGACGCTGATTCCCGCGTTGGCCACCACCACATCGGGCAGCCCTTGGCGCTCCAGACAAGCGTGGCACGCCGCGATGACGCTGTCAGGCTGCGCTACATCTGCGCTATATATTTCATAGCTACCCGCGCTTATCCCTACTGCCATGACCCAGGATTCGATCATATCCACGCGCCGCGCCACAAGGGCCAACCGCCACCCTGCCCGGTGGTAGCGCTCGGCCAGCGCCTGGCCGATGCCGCTGGAGGCTCCAGTGATCAACACCAGCGGGCGATCTTGCGGAGCCGAACGTGACATCTCGGTCAACGGCGCACGGGTGCGGGCATCAGCGTGCCGCGCACGCGGCCGCGCAGTTGCATGACCTGCTCCAGGTTGTCGTAGTCCATGCTGTCGGCGGTGAACGTGTCGGCGCCGCGCTTGAGTGTCACGGGCTGGTCGGAGCGCACGCGCTCTTCATTCACCCATGCATGCAGGAACTCCCCCTGGAACTCCAGCCGCGGCACTGGCGCGCGGCCTTCGGGGGCAGACGCCTCGCGCGTGACGATGGCATTGCCGTAGAGTTGGACCTCGCTGCCGTCCCCGTTGGACAGGGCACGATTCGCACGGGCGGTGACGACGCGCCCCTCCTCGTTCACCGAGCGCATGCGCGCCTGGTCGATCTCCAGCGTGTCGTTGTCCGCGTAGTGGCGCGCCAGGGTGCCGCGGATCTCGCTCTGCAGTCGGCCCGTGGCATCAAAGCTTTTGACCGCGAAGTCGCGCATGTAGTAGTCGGGCTCGTGGCTCACGGGGCGCTCCTGCGCCGGCTGCTGCGGCCGCGGCGCGTTGCGCACCAGCCACCAGGAGCCCAGCGCCAGCAGCCCCATGAGCAGCACGGGCAGGTAGAGCGACAGGCGTTCCCACGCCAGGTGTAGGCGTGAGGTCATGCGGCGTGCGCGGCCAACAGACCGGCGTAACGGCCACTGGCGACCAGCAGCAGGTCGCAGAACTCCCGCGCCGCACCCGCGCCACCCGGCGCGGCGGTGACATGGTGGGCGACGGCGCGGGCCTCGATGTGGGCCTGCGCGGGCGCACAGGCGAAGGCCACACGGCGCATCACCGGCAGGTCGGGCCAGTCGTCTCCGATGGCGGCGGCCTGCGGCCACGACAGGCCCAGCTCGGCCAGGATGGACTCGGCCGCCGGGCGCTTGTCCTCGGTGCCGAAACGCGCATGCATCACCCCCAGCGCCTTCAGGCGCAGCCGCAGCGCCGGTGAATCACGCCCCGTGACCACCGCGGGCGTGATGCCCGCCTGCTGCAGCAGCTTGATGCCGTGTCCGTCAAGCGTATGAAAACGCTTGAGGGTCTCGCCCACTTCAGAGAAATACAGGCCGCCGTCGGTCAGCACACCATCCACGTCGAAGAAGGCGACGCGCACCGGCTGCGCCAGCAGCAGGAGTTGCGGATCGAACTGCAGGGCCGGTTGCAGGGGGGGCAGCGGCGTGGCGTTGGACGGGGACATCAGATCACCTTGGCTCGCATCAGGTCGCCGATGTGCACCACGCCCACCAGCACGCCGTCGTCGTCCGTGACCAGCACGCTGGTGATCGAGTGATGCTCCATGGCCTGCGCCGCATCGGCCGCCAGGGCATCGGCTGCAATGGTGCGCGGGCTGGCATGCATGACGTCCTGGGCGCGCGTCTCGCGCAGGTCCACGCCGGCCTCGATGCGCCGGCGCAGGTCGCCGTCCGTGAAGATACCCACGGGCCGGCCCGCATCGTCTACCACCGCGGTGGCGCCCACGCCCTTGGCGCTCATCTCGCGCATCAGGGTGCTGAAATTGGCATCGGGCGGTACGTGCGGCACGTCGGCGCCCGCGCGCATGACGTCGCGCACATGGGTCAGCAGCTTGCGGCCCAGCGCACCGCCGGGGTGCGACCGCGCGAAATCCTCGGGGCGAAAGCCGCGCGCGTCGAGCAGCGCCACCGCCAGCGCGTCACCCATGGCCAGCTGCGCCGTGGTGCTGGTGGTAGGCGCCAGGTTCAGCGGGCAGGCCTCGCGCTGCACGCTGCAGTCCAGCACCAGGTCCGCGTGGCGCGCCAGGGTGGACTGCAGCCCGCCCGTCATCGCGATCAGCGGGACGCCCAGGCGCTTGAGCACCGGTAGCAGCACGGTGATCTCGCTGCTTTCGCCGCTGTTGGAGAGCGCCAGCACCAGGTCGCCGTTGGTCACCATGCCCAGGTCGCCATGGCTGGCCTCGGCAGGGTGCACGAAGAACGCGGGCGTGCCGGTGGAGGCCAAGGTAGCGGCGATCTTGCGCCCCACATGGCCGCTCTTGCCCATGCCCATCACGACCACGCGCCCCGGCGTGGCCAGCAGCAGCTGCACCGCCTGCACGAAGACGCCATCCAGGCGCACACCCATTGCTTGCAGGGCGGCCGCCTCGATGTGGAAGGTTTCGCGGCCCAGGCGCAGGACCTGTTCGGCGTTGAAGGACGGGCGGGCAACGGGGGCGGTAGGCATGGGCGAATTCTATCGGCGCGCCCACCCATGGCTCGGCTAGGATGGGGCATGTCCTCGCTCGCCCTGACGCTGCTGTATCTGCTGGCCGCCGTGCTGGGCGTGGTGGCCTGCCGCAGCCTGCGGCTGCCGCCCATGATGGGCTATCTGGCGGCCGGCATCCTCATCGGCCCGCATGCCCTGGCGCTGACACAGAACTCCGAAGGCGTGCGCCATCTGGGCGAATTCGGCGTGGTGTTCCTGATGTTCACCATCGGGCTGGAGTTCAACCTGCCCAAGCTGCGCGCCATGCGCCGCCACGTGTTCGGCCTGGGCCTGCTGCAGGTGCTGGCGTGCATGGCGGCCTTCTCCGCATGGTTGCTGCTGCTGGCGCGGCTGACCGGCGGCGTGTGGGACATGGGCTGGCAGACCGCACTGGCGCTGGGCGGTACGCTGGCGATGAGCAGTACGGCGATCGTCGTGAAGCTGATGTCCGAGCGCGGCGAGCTGGAGAGCGAGCATGGGCGCAGGGTGTTGGGTATTTTGCTGTTCCAGGATTTGGCCGTGGTTCCCATGCTGGTGCTGGTGCCTGCGCTGGGGTCCGAGCCCGAGCAACTGCTGACGGCGCTGGCGGTCGCCCTGCTGAAGGCCACAGTACTCGTGGCGGTACTGCTGGTTGGCGGCCAGCGCGTGATGCGCTGGTGGCTCACGCAGGTGGCGCGGCGCAAGAGCGACGAACTGTTCATGCTCAATCTGCTGCTGGTCACGCTGGGGCTGGCCTGGCTGACCGAACTGGCAGGCCTCTCGCTGGCCCTGGGCGCCTTCATCGCCGGCGTGCTGGTGTCCGAGACCGAATACCGGCACCAGGTGGGCACCGACATCCGCCCCTTCCACGACGTGCTGCTGGGGTTGTTCTTCATCACGGTGGGCATGATGCTCGACTGGCACGTGCTGGTGGAGCGTTGGTCGCTGGTGCTTGTGTTGCTGGCCGCGCCGCTGCTGATCAAGACGGCCATCATCGTCGCGCTGGCCCGCGGGTTGGGGACGACAACGGGCGTATCGCTGCGTACAGCGCTGTACGTGGCGCAGGCAGGGGAGTTCAGCTTCGTGTTGCTGTCGCTCATGCAGGTCCACGGCCTGCTGCAGCCCGCACTGATGAACCCGGTGCTGGCGGCCATGGTGCTGTCCATGCTGGCTACGCCATTTCTCATCCAGTACAGCAACCGCATCGTCATGAAGCTGGTGGCCAGCGACTGGCTGCAGCAGTCGCTGCAGGTGACCACCATCGCGCGCCAGGCCATCAACACCAGCGGGCACGTGCTGATCTGCGGCTATGGCCGCTCGGGGCAGAACCTGGCACGCATGCTGGAGCGCGAAGGCATCGCCTACATGGCGCTGGACCTGGACCCCGACCGCGTGCGGCAGGCCGCCGCCGCGGGCAACTCGGTCGTGTTCGGCGACGCCACGCGCCTGCAGGCGCTCAAGGCAGCGGGCCTGGCGCGTGCGGCCGCCCTGGTCGTCACCTACCTGGACACTCCCGCCGCGCTCAAGGTGATTCACCATGCGCGCACCCACGCGCCACAGCTCCCCGTGGTCGTGCGCACCCAGGACGACTCTCAACTGGAGAAATTGCAGGAGGCCGGCGCCACCGAGGTGGTGCCCGAGGCCATCGAGGGCTCGCTGATGCTGGCCAGCCACGCACTGGCGTTGGTGGGCGTGCCCATGCGACGCGTGCTGCGCCTGGTGCAAGACC
Organism: Diaphorobacter sp. JS3051; assembly: GCF_015832135.1. Taxonomy (NCBI): domain Bacteria; kingdom Pseudomonadati; phylum Pseudomonadota; class Betaproteobacteria; order Burkholderiales; family Comamonadaceae; genus Diaphorobacter; species Diaphorobacter sp. JS3051. Next base: position 2,775,864 of record NZ_CP065406.1, on the reverse strand, counting down.
AGCGCGATGCACGTTACGGCCTGCTGCGCGGCTACTTCCACGGGGCGGACGACGACACGCCGTCCGAACGCGACCAGGAGCGGCTGTACTCCCTGTCCCTGCCCGCGGGAGCCGCCGTGGTGGGGAAGCCGCTGGCCGACCTACCCCTGCATGGCATCGGCGTGCGTCTGGTCAACGTGCGTCGCGCCAGCGGCGCCATGTCCCCGCCCGACGACCGCACGCCCCTGGCCGAAGGCGACACGCTGGTGCTGTCCGGCCATCCCACCGCCCTGGGCCTGGCAGAGGAGAAGCTGCTGCGCGGCTGATTACACTGTGCGCCCTGGCGGTGCCCGGCAGGGTCTGCACATCCGAATCGTTCTCTCTTTTGCCCCACCCATGACAGCCCTTAGCGTCAACGACTACCTGCGCCAGCACATCCGCACCGTCCCTGACTGGCCCGCGCCGGGAGTGCAGTTCCGCGATATCACGCCCCTGCTGCAAAACCCCAAAGTGTTCCGCGTGCTGATCGACGCCTTCGTGCACCGCTACATGGACCGCGCGCTGCGCCCCGACGTGGTGGCCGGACTGGACGCCCGCGGCTTCATCCTGGGCGCGGTGGTGGCCTATGAGTTGAATGTGGGCTTCGTTCCCATCCGCAAGAAGGGCAAGCTGCCTTTCACCACCGTCGAGGAAACCTACGAACTCGAGTACGGCAGCGCGACCGTGGAACTGCACGCGGACGCGGTCCAGCCCGGCGACCGGGTGCTGCTGATCGACGACCTGATCGCCACCGGCGGCACGATGATGGCCGGCAAGAAACTGCTGGAAAAACTGGGCGCGACCGTCATGGAAGGCGCCGCCATCGTGGATTTGCCGGAACTCGGCGGCTCGGCACGCCTGCGTGCCAGCGGACTGCCGCTGTACACGCTGGTGGACTTCAGCGGCCACTAGGGCCTGTTCACACTATTTTTGCCAGTGCGAATGGCGTGAAAACCGCGCCAATCTAGGCGCGTGACGACGCCAAGGCCGGGGCCTTGGCTAGGAGGGCAACGACGAATGGCGCGGTTTTCACTCCGTTCCCTCCGGGTTGCGATCAAAAAGGGCCATTCGCGGCGTTGCCAAGCCTCGCTGGGGTAGCACCCCAGCTTCGTTTGGCGCCTTGCGCCTGGCCCTTTTTGATCGCAACGCATCTGGCAAAAATAGTGTGAACAGGCCCTAGACCGCTGGGCTGCTGCAGTCCCCGCAGCCGGTTCTTCAGCGCAGGTCGCCGTATTGCGTGGAGCTGAGGTCGGACGACCGGCCGTCCTGCCCCGGCATGACAGTGTCCTCGAACCCCGTGGGCGCGGGGCTTGGCGGCAGCAGCGGGCCGCTGCGCGTGGTAACACCCAGGGCCGGCGCGGCCGCGGGCGCACGCGCCACAGCGCTGGTGAGCGCCTGCTTGAACGCCGCCACCTCGTCGGCCTCGATGGGCTCGAACCGCGGCGCCGCGCGCGCGGGCGCGGGTGGCACCAGCGGCGCTGGACGCGAGGGTAGTGCCGCTCCTTGCGACGCGGCAGCGGCGGGCCGGGGCGTCCCGGAAATGATGGGCGATGCGGGGGTGGCAGAAGCCTGCGGCGCGGGCGCCTGGGCGGCCGGGGTGCGCACCTGCACGCCCGTGCTGATCTGGTCGTTGGTGCGCCAATACACGGCAGTCACCAGGATGTCGAAGCGAGAACGGGCGGTCTGCGTCACCAGGGTTTCGATTTCGCCCAGCCGCGCCATGTCCCGCCCATACTCCGGCGCCAAGTCCATCATCACCAGGAACTGCGCCCCACGCTGGTCCAGCGACAGCACCTTGAACTTGTACCCCGCCGACAGCACGCCGGCACGCACCATGGCGTCACGCACCACGGTGTACAGCAGCTCGCGGCGCTCCATGCGTTCGTTCTTGCGGCCTGTGGCGGGCTCGGGGGCCGCGGCGGGTTGGGGCTCCAGCAGGGGTTTGCCTGCGCGCGCCGGGGCCGCGCCGTTGGTCTGGGCAGCAGCGGCGGGTGCAGGGCGCGCACGCGCGACCGGAGGCTTGGATTTGCGGGTGAACCAGCTGAACAATGACATGCTTGCCTTCGCGAAGAAGCGCTCAAAAAACGTCGGCAAGTGTACTGCGCGCGCCTCGGCCGAGGCGTGACAGTTGCAGGGTCGGCCGCGCCGCGATGGGCGCTGTGGTCACAAAGCGTGGCGCTCGCGCGCCGTGCTCAGGTCGCCGCAATGCGGCGGCGGCGGTTGCCCAGGCGCTTGGCCAGCACGGCGCCGGCCGCCATCGCCATGTGCAGCGCTACCGCCGGTTGGCGATTGCAAAGTTCCGTAAAGCGCAGAGCGGGCAGGCTCCAGAGCTTGCTCGGTGCGCCCGCCTGCACCGTGGCGCTGCGGGGCTGATGGGAAAAGAACGCCCCCTCGCCCACCATCGAGCCGGGGCCGACGATGGCCAGGCGCAGCCGCTGCTTCTCGTCCTCGAAGTGCACGCTGAGCGAGCCGCTTTCCACCAGGTACAAGGTGCGGTCGTTGGTGCCCTTGGCAAACAGCACCTGTCCCGAGGGGATGCTGATGGGCAACAGGTAGGCGGACAGCCAATCCCACTGCTCGGCGGTGAGCACGTTGTTCATGCTGTCGTCCGCCGTCGCGTGGGTGATGGCCTGGATCAGACCCGAAAGGTCGACTTTGGAGGAGGGAGCGGGGATGGCATTCATCGGGCGCGAACGGTAACGCGCCGCCGTCATCTGCACAAGCACTCATTACCCTTACTTACACATGGCGTTGCGCGCCCGCCGAGCCGGCTATTTGCCGATGCAGAAGCTGGAGAAGATGACACCGAGCAGATCGTCGGACGTGAACTCGCCCGTGATGGTGTTGAGGGCGTTTTGCGCCAGGCGCAGCTCCTCGGCCAGCAGGTCCAGCGCCGGCCCGTCGCTTTCCAGTTGCGCGGCCGCCTCCATGAGGTGGGCGTCCACGGCGCGCAAGGCTTCGATGTGGCGCGCGCGGGCGATGTACACGCCCTCCGCAGCCGACTGCCAACCCGCGATTTGCAGCAATTGCCGACGCAGCGTATCCAGCCCCTGGCCGGTGCGCGCGGACAGCAGCACCGCCTGGCTCTCACCCTCGCGCGCAGGCGCCGCCGCCTGCGGGGCGGCGTCGGCCTTGTTCCAGACGTCGACCACCGGCACGCCCGCGGGCAGCCGGTTGGAGAGCGTGTGCGCAATGGCGGCGTCGTCGTCCTGGTACTGCGCACTGCCCCAGCGCGTGAGGTCGTGCAGGAACAGCACCGCGTCGGCGCCCGCGATCTCGTCCCAGGCGCGGGCGATGCCGATGCGCTCGACCTCGTCGTCGCTTTCGCGCAGGCCCGCCGTGTCGATCACGTGCAGCGGCACGCCCTCGATCTGGATGGTCTGCTGCACCTTGTCGCGCGTGGTGCCGGCGATCGGCGTGACGATGGCCAGTTCCGCCCCTGCCAGCGCGTTCAGCAGCGAGCTCTTGCCCGCGTTGGGCTGCCCGGCGATCACCACCTTGATACCCTCGCGCAGCAACGCGCCCTGGCTGGCACGCTGCATCACGCGGGCCAGCGATTGCTGCAAATTCGATAGCTGCCCGCGCGCGTCTGCCTTGCGCAGGAAGTCGATTTCCTCTTCAGGAAAGTCCAGCGTCGCCTCCACCAGCATGCGCAGGTGCACCAGTGCGTCGCGCAGCGTGTGGATCTCGCGCGAGAAGTCGCCCGACAGCGAGCGGCTGGCGCCGCGCGCGGCCGCCTCCGTGCTGGCGTCTATCAGGTCGGCGATGGCCTCGGCCTGGGCCAGGTCGATCTTGTCGTTGAGGAAAGCGCGCTCGGTGAACTCGCCCGGCTCGGCCAGGCGCAGGCGCGGCAGCAGGCCCTGCGCCGCCTCCAGGCAGCGCGCCAGCAGCAGCTGCAGCACCACGGGGCCGCCGTGGGCCTGCAGTTCCAGCACGTCCTCGCCCGTGTAGCTGTGCGGCGCGGGGAAGAACAGCGCCAGGCCCTGGTCGATGGGCTGGCCCGCGGCATCGGGAAAGGGCAGGTAATGCGCCTGGCGGGGCTGCAGCGCGCGCCCGAGCAGGCCCTGCACGAAGGGCGCGAGGCCCCGGCCCGACACGCGCACGATGCCCACGGCCCCGCGCCCGGGGGCGGTGGCGATGGCGGCGATGGGGTCCTGGTGGCGGGCGAGCATGGGCGGGGCTTTCAGCAGGGCAGTGATCCGAGCGCCGCATTATTGACGCTGGCGCACGCCCCGCGCCGCCCGCCTGGACTCACATGGCGGGCTTGTCGCTTTGCGCCGTGAGGTTGTCCTTGAGCTCCTGGCTCATGGGCAGGCCGATCACCTGGCCCTTGGGCGGGATCGGCGACATGAACCACTTGGTGTAGAGCCTCTCGAACTCGCCCGACTTCATCATGCCGCCGATCACGCCGTTGACCAGCTTCTGGAACTGCGGATCGTCCTTGCGCATCATGCAGGCGTAGGGCTCGACCTGCAGCGCGTCGCCCACCACGTCCCAGTCGGCGGGGTTGCGCGCGTTGTTCTTCAGGCCGAACAACAGGATGTCGTCCATGGCGAACGCCTCGGCGCGGCCGGCGTCCACGAGCAGCATGGAGTCGTCATGGTCCTTGCCGAGCACGATGTCGAAGTCCAGGTTGTTGTCCTTGCTGTACTTGCGTATCACCTGGGCGTTGGTCGTGCCCGTGGTGCTGGACACCTTCTTCTTCGCCAGGTCGGCCCAGTTCTTGATGCCGGAATTCTTCTTCACGAGCAGGCGCGTGCCGGTATAGAAGTGATTGATGGCGAACTGCACGTCCTTGCCGCGCGCCGAGTTGTTGGTTGTCGATCCGCACTCGATGTCGATGGTGCCGTTCTGCAGCAGCGGGATGCGGTTCTGCGAGGTCACGGCCTGCATGTCCACCTTCAGGCCCGGCTTGTTCAGCTGCTTCTTCACGGCATCGACGATGGCGTTGGTGATCTCCACCGCGAACCCCACCGGGCCGCCCGAGCCCGCGAGGTAGCTGAACGGCACCGAGGATTCGCGGTAGGCCACGGTGATCTTGCCCGTGTCGGCGATCTTCTTGAGGGTGTCGGCCTGGGCGGCGGTGCCGGCCAGGGCGCAGGCGGCCAGCGCCGCGGCCAGGATGGTGCTGTGTTTCATGGTGTTTCCTTTGCTTTATCGAAGTCGTGGTTGCGGTTGCCACGCAAGTCACGACGGTACTGTAGAAAGCCCGCGCCCGCTTGAACAATGCCTTTCGTGGCAGGGGGTATGTGCAAAAGTTATGCACTGCTGCCGCGGCCCACGCATAACTTTCCGTCATGCCCCGCGCCTGCATTGGCATTGTTCAATCGCCGGCGCGCGCCCTACATTGGGGCGATCCGCAATCTGCCGAGTTTTTCAATGCATGTATGTGTCATGGGCGCGGGCATCGTGGGCCTGGCGACGGCCTACGAGCTCCAGCGCCAGGGAATGCAGGTCACCGTGGTCGACCAGGCCCGGCCCGGCGCGGGCGCCAGCGGGGGCAACGGCGCCCAGCTGAGCTACAGCTACGTGCAGCCCCTGGCCGACCCCGGCATCTGGGCGCAGCTGCCCAAGCTGCTGCTGTCGCCCGATTCGCCGCTCAAGCTGCACCCGCGGTGGGACCCGCACCAGTGGCGCTGGGGGCTGGATTTCCTGCGCGCCTGCAACCGCCGCGCCTCCGAGCACGGCACGGCCACGCTGCTGGCCCTGGCCGCGCGCAGCCGCCAGGGCTTCGAGCGCATGCTGGCCGCCGAGCGGCTGGCGTGCGACTTCTCGCGCACGGGCAAGCTGGTGCTGTATGCGACCCAGGCCTCGCTGGACGACGCGCGGCGCCAGCTGGAGCTGCAGCGCGCCTGGGGCTGCGAGCAGGAGGCCGTCACGCCCGCGCGCTGCGTGGAGATAGAGCCGGCGCTCGCGCACTACGCGGCGCGGATCGCGGGCGCCATCCACACGCCCGGCGAATGCGCGGCCGACTGCCTGCAGGTCTGCCAGGGGCTGCATGCCCTGCTGCAGGCGCGCGGCGTGCGCTTCGTGCTGGACACGAGGATCACGGCGTTCACCCGGTCCGCAGGGCGCATCGCCGCGGCGCGGACCGATGCGGGCGCCATCGAGGCCGACGCCTTCGTGCTCGCGCTGGGCAGCGGCAGCCACGCGCTGGCGCGCACCCTGGGGTTTGCGCTGCCGGTCTATCCGCTCAAGGGCTACAGCATCACCTTCGATGCCGCCGCCGAGCCCGGCACGGCGCCCCGCGTGAGCGTGACCGATGCCGCCCGCAAGGTGGTGTTCGCGCGCCTGGGCCGGCGCATGCGCGTGGCGGGCATGGCCGAGCTCGTGGGCTACGGCATGGACATACCGCAGGCGCGCATCGACAGCCTGTGCGCCGCCACGCGCGCCCTGTTCCCGCACAGCGGCATGGGGCGCGACCTGCAGCCCTGGGCCGGCCTGCGCCCGGCCACGCCCACCGGCCTGCCCGTGGTGGGGCGCCACGCGCGCGCGCCCGCCAACCTGCTGCTCAACACCGGGCACGGCGCGCTGGGCTTCACGCTGGCCTTCGGCACGGCCGCTGCCGTGGCCGAGGCGCTAGGGCCTGTCATCGAATGATTTCCCCACGCGAAAGGCAGCCGGGCGGTGCAGTGCCAGGCGTGGCGAGTGCCGCGTAGCTCGGCTACGCAAGCGAGCCGCAACGACGCAATGCGCCGCCCGGCTGCCTTTCCCTTCGGGCTGCCCCCGTAATGCGGCGTCTGCTTTGTCGCACGGCTTGCCAATAGCTACGGCTATTGGCTGCGCCGCGCTTCGCGCATCCATCCGCATTACGGGGGCAGCGCGTGGGGAAATCATTCGATGACAGGCCCTAGTGTAGTGTTGCATTCTGTTTGGAACTTAATCGGCTATTGGCGCGGATGACCTTTTGCAGGATGTCGCGAGCGTTCTTGGTCCAGATGAACGGCTTGGGGTTGGTGTTGTGATGCGCGATGTACTCATCGATGGCCGAGACGAGTTCGGGCACGCTGGTGAACACCCCGCGGCGTAGCCGGTTCTCGGAGATGTCGCGAAAGAAGCGCTCGACCATGTTCAGCCACGATGCCGAGGTCGGCGTGAAGTGCATGTTGAATCTGGGGTGCTTGGCCAGCCACTCCTGCACAGCTGGATGCTTGTGCGTGGCGTAGTTGTCGGCGATCAGATGCAGCGTCTTGTCCTTGGGCGTCTCCCGATTGATTTGACGCAGGAACTTCAGCCACTCGATGTGGGTGTGGCGCTGCTGGCACTGGCCGATGACCTGACCGTTGAGCACGTTGAGCGCAGCGAACAAGGTGGTTGTGCCGTTGCGCTTGTAGTCGTGCGTCATGGTGGCCGCGCGCCCCTTCTTGAGCGGCAGCCCGGGCTGCGTTCGGTCCAGCGCCTGCACCTGGCTCTTTTCGTCGCAGCACAGCACCAGCGCATGCTCGGGCGGCGACATGTAAAGCCCCACGATGTCTTCGAGCTTTTGCACGAACTGCGGATCGCGCGAGACCTTGAAGCCGCGCACGATGTGAGGCTTGAGACCGTGGGCCTGCCAATGGCGCATCACGGTGCTGGCGCTGACGCCCAACTCAGCGGCCATCGTGCGCGTGCTCCAGTGCGTGGCCGCCTCGGGCTTGGTCTGTGTGGTTAGCTTCACAAGCTTGGCCACATCCACCTTCACCGGCGGTGCGCCGCGCGGCAAGTCGCGCTCGATACCTTGCAGCCCCAATTGCAGGTAGCGTTCACGCCAGCGCGCCACCTGCACGCGCCCAATGCCAAGCTGCTCGGCAATATCCTTGTTTTGCAGCCCCTGCGCGGCCAGCAGCACGATCTGGGCGCGCTGGGCCAATCTGACGCTGGTGCGCTTGGAGCGCGCCAGCCGGCTCAGCTCGCTTTCCTCTTCATCCGTCAACACAATCGTCGGGGCAACTCGCAATTTTTCACTCCAATGCAAACCGTAGTAGAGCATTGGAGCGTGGTTGCTCAATTAAGTTTCATTAAGAATCAAACACTACACTAGCCGGCTGAGCGTCATTCAGTCAGCGCCTGGACGACCACCGTGCGCATGCAGCCCAGCATGGCCTCCGCCAGCAGCGAGGCCGGGCGGTGCGCCGGGCGCAGCGCCTGCACGGGCACGGCGATGGGCGGCTGCACGGCCAGCACGTCGACCTTGTCGCGCTCGGCCGAGGCGGCCGTGCAGGCATCGACCAGGGCGCAGGCCTGGCCATGGTGGGCCAGCGCCAGCGCCGCGTGGTAGGTCTGCACCGTGTAGGGGGCCTGCAGGCTGACCTCGGCCTCCCTGCAGGCATGGTTCACCAGGGTGCCTATGGGGTCGCTGGCCGCCAGGCGCACCAGGGGCTGCTGCGCAAGGTCGGACAGCCCGATGCGCCCGCCCGCCACCAGCGCCGGAGGCAGCATGCCGCGCGGGGCCACGCACAGCATGTGCGCGTCGGCCAGGTGCTCCTGCACCAGCGAGGGGTGGGCGGCGGCGGTGAAGACGAAGCCCAGGTCGGCCTCCTGGCGCAGCAGCGCCGCGACGATCTGCGGCGAATGCAGTGCGTCGATGGTGACGGCCACGCCCGGATACTGGGCGCGGAACGCGCGCAGCGCGCGCGGCAGCAGCTCGACGCTGAGCGCGAACACCGTGAGGATGCGCAGCTCGTCGCAGCGCTGCGGGTTCTTCAGGCTGGCGGCCAGGCGCTGCACCTCATCGAGCTGGGCGAACAGCTGCTGCACCTGCGGGTACAGGGTCTGCGCCTCCTGCGTGGGCACGAGCCGGCCCTTGACGCGCTGGAACAGCGCAAACCCGAGCTGCAGCTCGGCATGAGCCAGGATGCGGCTGACGGCCGGCTGGGTGACGTTCATCAGGCGCGCCGCCGCGCTCACGCTGCCCGTGAGCATGACGGCGTTGAAGACTTCGATGTGGCGCAGGCGCATGCGGCGTCACCCTACCCGCCTAGGCGCCGTAGGCGCGGCGCGCCAACGCGCGCGCAAGAATGGCCGCGGGGTCGATCAGCGTCCAGTCCTGCGCCTCGGGCGCCTGCGGCAGGGCCAGCGGGATTTCGGTGCAGGCCATGGCCAGCGCAATGTCGCCATGCTGCGCGCGCAGCGCCTGCCCCACGGCGACGAAGCGCTGCTGCGCCAGCGCCATGTCGCCGGCCTTGACGCCGTCGTAGATGCCCTGCATCAGCCATTGCCGCGCCTTTGCATCGGGCAGCACGCAGGCGATGCCCTGCGCCGCGAAGGCCTGCTCGTACAGGCCGATGCGGTAGCTGCCCTCGGTGGCGAGCAAGGCCACGCGCTCCTGGCCCTGCGCGCGCAGCGCGGCCGCCGTCTCGCGCGGCATGTGCAGCAGCTCGACCTGGGGCACGCGCTCCTGCAGGGCCGCATGCCAGGCATGGGCGGTGTTGCAGGGCATGGCCACGGCGCGCGCGCCCAGGCCGGCCAGCTGCGCCAGGCCCTGCGCCATGGCTTCGAGCGGCTGGGGCGCCGCGCCGTCGGTGAGGGCGCGCGTGCGGTCGGGAATGGGCAGCTGCGCCATCCAGTGCGCGGGATAGGCCTGGTCGCACACGGCGTGGCCGTGGCTGCGCAGCCAGTCCTCGCAGGCGGCGACGAACAGGCGCGCGAAGTCCACGCCGGCGGCCGGGCCCATGCCGGCCAGGATGCCCACGGGCTGGGGGGCGGGATGTGTGTTCATTTCAGTGATTCATTGTGCTGCAGCCCATGAAACTGGCGCGCCCCAGGCGAGGGCCGCCGTGCAAGGGCCGCCCCGCCGCACGGGCGGCGTCCCCCTTCCCACGCGAGGCGTGAGAGAAGGGGCTGAGGGCCGCGGCCCCAAGCCTGCCTGCGCAGGCTTGGACGTGCCTGAAGGGCTGCTGTCTCCGGCGGCAGCATGGAGCGGCGAAGCCGCTCAGAGGGTTGTCTCATCTCAACATGCTGGACATGGCCGACAGGCAGTTGAGCATGCGCACCGCGGCTTCCACGTCCGGCGCGTCGAAGCGCAGCGCGTCGCCGTCGGTGCGCACGAGCGTGGGCCACTGGCAGAACAGGTCGGCCAGCGCCGGCGTCTGCGTCTGCAGTTCGACGGCGATGGGGCCGGCCATGGCCAGCGGCGCGGTGGCGCGCGCCTGGGGAACGGCCTCGGCCACGCCGGCGCGGATGGCGGCGCAGGCGGCCTCGGGCGACAGGCTGGTACCGCTGCCGAAACCGGTGGCGCGCTTGACCTCGATGAAGCGCGTGGCGGGCAGCAGCGCCCGGTATTCGGCGATGAAGGCGTCGTCGCCCGAGGCGGCGATCACCGGCACGCCGTACTGGCCGGCCAGCAGCCCGTAGATGCCCAGCTCGCCCAGCTCCTGGCCGTTGAAGCGCACGCGCGCGAAGGCGAAGCTGTTGATGGTGTGCGCCAGGATGCCGCGCCCCTTGGAGCGCGCGTGGTAGCCGATGCACACCAGGCCGTCCACGCCCAGCTCCACGCCGGCCACCATGCTCAGGTAGCGCGGCTTGCCCTGGATGGCCTGGGCGCGCGCGTCCAGCAGGTCGGGCGGCATGTTGCGGAAGCTCCCGTGCGAGTCGTTGACGTAGACCTCGCCGGCGCCGGCGTCGAACGCGCCGGCGATGGCGGCGTTGGCCTCGGCCGCCATCAGGCGGCGCGCGCGCTCGTACTCGGGGTTGCCGGCGCGCGTCTGCTCGGGGTGGTAGACGCCGGCCACGCCCTCGATGTCCACGGAAACCAGGATCTTCATGGCCTTCCTTCGTGATTAAGAGTCAAAATGGCTTGTAACGCTTTCTGCGACTGCGCCGGCAGCTCATTTATTCATAGCTTGCAGCAGCGGGCGCAGCGCGTCGCGGCGGTGGCCGTCGCGGCCGGTGACGGCCTGCGCGTGCCACAGCGCGTGCACGATGGCCTGCTCCACGCTGTCGGCGCCCGCCTGGAACAAGGGGTCGAGCAGCGCCTCGTGCACCAGGGCCACGGCGGGCATGGGCTCGGCGGGCAGGTGCGGCAGGGTGTAGGCCGTGGAGAACGCCAGCGCGATGTCGCCGCTGCCGTGGCCGTAGACCGACCCGGTGCGCGCCAGGCCCGCCGCGGCGCGCAGCGCCAGGCGCTTGAGCTGGCGCGCGTCCAGCGGCGCGTCGGTGGCCAGCACCATGATGATCGAGCCCTTCTCCGGCTCGCTGCGCGCCGGCTGCCGCGCCGCCAGGCGCCGGCCCAGGGGCTGGCCGCCCCACACCAGGTTGGCCTGCACGCCGTAGTTGGCCAGCACCAGCGCGCCCACGGTGTAGCGCGCGCCGCCGCAGAGCAGCGCCTGGCGCGACGCCGTGCCGATGCCGCCCTTGAGCTGGAAGCTGGACATGCCGCGCCCTGCGCCCACCGCGCCCTGCGCCACCTCCACGCCCGCGCTGGCGCAGGCCAGGTCGTAGTGCCGCGCCGTGACGGCCATGCGCTGGATGTCGTTGAGATAGCCGTCGTTGCATTCGAGCACGAGCGGGTTCACCGTGGACCAGGCGCGCCCCACCTCGGGGTTGGCGGCGCAGCAGCGCGCGATCTGCGCCTGGGCGACGGCGGGCACCGAGAAGGTATTGGTCAGCGCGACCGGCGTCTCCAGCTGGCCCAGCTCGGCCAGCTGCACCAGGCCCACGCTCTTGCCGAAGCCGTTGATGACGGCGACGGCGGCCGGCGCCTTGTGCAGGAACGGGTCGCGCGCGTGCGGGTGGATGACGGTGACGCCGGTCTGCACGCCGCCGTCCGCGAGCGTGGCGTGGCCCACGGTGACGCCGGCCACGTCGGTGATCGCATCGCGCGCGCCGGCGTCCAGCAGGCCGATGCGGGGGGGCTGGTCCATCATGTCTGGCGGTCGATCTTGGGGTCGAGCGCGTCGCGCAGGCCGTCGCCCAGCAGGTTGAATGCCAGCACGGTGAAGAAGATCGCCAAGCTGGGGAACAGCGCCACGTGCGGCGCGTTGACCATGTCGGCGCGCGCCTCGTTGAGCATGGCGCCCCACTCGGGCGTGGGCGGCTGCGCGCCCATGCCCAGGAAGGACAGGCTGGCCGCCGTGATGATGGAGGTGCCCACGCGCATCGTGAAGTAGACGACGATGGACGAGATCGTGCCCGGCAGGATGTGGCGCACGATGATGGTGAAGTCGCTCGCGCCGATGCTCTGCGCCGACTCGATGTAGGTCATGTGCTTGAGCACCAGCGTGTTGCCGCGCACCAGGCGCGCGAACGCCGGCACGCTGAACACGGCGACGGCGACGACCACGTTGGTCATGCTGCTGCCCAGGATGGCCACCACGCCCAGCGCCAGCAGGATGCCGGGGAAGGCGAACAGCACGTCGGAGATGCGCATCACGATGCGGTCCCACCAGCCTTCGTAATAGCCCGCCAGCAGCCCCAGCGTGGTGCCGATTGCGCAGCCTATGGCCACCGACAGGAAGCCCGCCGCCAGCGAGATGCGCGCGCCCATCAGGATGCGGCTGAAGATGTCGCGCCCCAGCGGATCGACGCCGAACCAGTGCAGGGCCGACGGCCCTTCGTTCAGGCGGTCGTAGTCGAAGTAGTTCTCGGCGTCGAACGGCACGATCCAGGGCGCCAGCACGGCCACCAGCACCAGCAGCGCCACGAAGACCAGCGCGGCCACGGCCACGTGCTGCTTCTTGAACTTGCGCCAGAACTCGCGCCAGGGCGTGCGCACCTTCCCGGGCGCGGCGGCGGCGGGAGAGGAGAGGGAGGTTGTGGTCATCGCCGGGCCTCTTTCTTCTTTTTCACTTGTAGCGGATCGTCGGGTTGATGAAGCCGTAGAGCACATCCACCACCAGGTTGATGAGGATGAATTCCAGCGAGAACAGCAGCACCAGCGTCTGGATGACGGGGTAGTCGCGCGCGGTCACCGCGTCCACCAGCAGGCGGCCCAGGCCGGGCCAGTTGAACACCGCCTCCACCACGATGGAGCCGCCCAGCAGGAAGCCGAACTGCAGGCCCATCATCGTGACCACCGGGATCAGCGCGTTGCGCAGGCAGTGCTTGAGCACCACCACGCGCTCGTTCAGCCCCTTGGCGCGCGCGGTGCGCACGAAGTCCTCCTGCACCACCTCGACGAACGACGCGCGCGTGAAGCGCGCCATCACCGCCGCCACGGCCGCGCCCAGCGTGATCGACGGAAGGATGTAGTGGCGCCACGAATCGGCCCCCACTGTGGGCAGCCAGCCGAGCTGAACCGAGAAGACCTGCATCAGCATCATGCCCAGCGCGAACGCGGGGAACGAGATGCCCGAGACCGCCAGCGTCATGCCCAGCCGGTCGGGCCACTTGTTGCGGTACACGGCCGAGGCGATGCCTATGCCCATGCCGAAGATGACGGACCAGACCATGCTGCTGATGGTGAGCAGCAGCGTGGGCATGAAGCGCTCGCCGATCTCGGCCGACACCGGGCGGCGCGTGCGCATCGAGAGGCCGAAGTCACCCTGCACCATGCGCGAGAAGAAGTGCACGAACTGCTCGGGCAGCGGCTTGTCCAGGCCCAGCTCCTGGCGCACGAGCGCGATCGTGGCCTCGTCGGCGTCCTGGCCCGCGGCCAGGCGCGCGGGGTCGCCGGGCAGCATGTGGACGAACAGGAACACCAGTACCGCAACGATCAGCAGCGTGGGCAGCAGCCCCAGCAATCGTTTGAGGAAGTAGTTCAGCATGGGTGTGATGGATGAGGGATTCGCCCCCTCTCCCGCACGCGGGAGAGGGCCGGGTTAAGGCAGTGCCTTACTTCAGCGCGATCTCGTCGCTGTTGATGTTGCCGTCGGGCATCACGTAGACGCCCGACAGGCGCTTGGAGTGGGCGTAGAGCACGTCCTCCGTCACCAGCGGAATGCGCGGCAGGTCCTTGGCGAGCTGCTCCTGCGCGGTCTTGTAGAGCGCGGCGCGCTCGGCGCCGTTGGTGGTCAGCAGCGCCTTGGCGATGGACTCATCGACCACGGGGTTGCTGTAGAAGGCATAGTTCGCCAGCTTGGGCGACCAGGACTCGGTGGAGAACAGCGGGCGCAGCGCCCAGTCGGCCTCGCCCGTGGAGGACGACCAGCCGATGTAGTACAGGCGCGCCTTGGCGGTCTTGGGGTCGGGCCAGGAATCGACCAGCTCCACGCGCTTGCCGGGCTCCAGCGCCTCCACCGACACCTTGATACCGACCTGCTGCAGCTGCTGCTGGATGAACTGGATCACCTTCTGGCTGGTGGTGTTGTTGTAGCCGCTCCACAGCGTGGACTCGAAGCCGTTGGGGTAGCCCGCTTCCTTGAGCAGCTCCTTGGCCTTGGCCACGTTGTAGGGGATGGGCTGCATCTTCAGCGCGTATTCCACGCCCTGCGGCACGAAGCCCTGGGCGGGGAAGGCGTGGCCGCTGAAGGCCACCTTGGCCAGCGCTTCCTTGTTGATGGCGTAGCCGATGGCCTCGCGCACCTTGGGATTGTCGAAGGGCTTCTGCAGCATGTTGAACGTCAGGAAGCGCTGGATGATGGACGGCCGGGACACCACCTCCACCTTGTCGCTCTTCTTGAGCGTGGCGATCTGCTCATAGGGCAGCGTGAAGGCGAAGTCGGCCTCGCCCGTCTGCAGCATGGCGGCGCGGGTGTTGTTCTCGGTCACGGGCTTCCAGGTCACCTGGTCCACCTTGGGGTAGCCCTGCTTCCAGTAGCCGGCGAACTTCTTGCCCACGATGGCCTCGGTCTGCTTCCACTCGACGAACTCGAACGGGCCCGTGCCCACGGGGTGGAAGGCGATGTCCTTGCTGCCCCACTTCGTGAGCGCGGCGGGCGAGATGATGGCGGCCGATGCGTGGGCCAGCGCGTTGATGAAGGGGCCAAAGGGCTCCTTCAGCGTGATGCGCAGGGTCTGTGGGTTCACGGCCTCGACCTTGGCGACGCGGTTGAACTGGTTGGCGCGCAGCAGGCGGTTGGCGGGGTCCATCACGCGGTCGAAGTTGGCCTTGGCCGCGGCGGCGTTGAAGTCGGTGCCGTCGTGGAACTTCACGCCCTGGCGCAGCTTGAAGGTGTAGACCAGGCCGTCCTTGGACACGTCGTAGCTCTCGGCCAGCACGTTCTTGATCTTCAGGTCCTTGTCGAACGCGAACAGCCCTTCGTAGAAGGTCTTGGTGACGGCCGTGGTGATGGTCGTGTTGGTGTTGTACGGGTCCAGCGTCTCGGGCTGCTGGTAGATGGCCAGCACGGCGTTGCCCGCGGCCAGCACGGAGCCGGATGCGGCGAAGGCGGCCAGGGCCAGCAGGGCCTGGGCCGTGCGGCGGGTGGAAGCGGTTTTCTTCATGGGTGAACTCCAGTGAGGGGGAAACGGGACTACTTCAAGAAAGATAGCTTCCAGCGCTTGCTGCATAAGGGCTGGAGGCCGATTTCATTCAAATTCACACCGTGGCGGGCGCCACGAAATGGCCGGGGCCCACCTGCACCATGGGCGGCACCACGGGCTCGTCGCCCACGGGGCGGATGGGGCTGGGGATCTCGCCTTCGAGCAGCGCGCGCTTCAAGTGCCGGCGCGCCGGGTCGGCAATGGGCACGGCGGCCATCAGCTTGCGGGTGTAGGGGTGCTGGGGGTTCTCGAAGATCGCGCGGCGCGGCCCGATCTCGACGATGCGGCCCAGGTACATCACCGCCACGCGGTGGCTGATGCGCTCGACCACGGCCATGTCGTGCGAGATGAACAGGAAGGCCACGCCCAGCTCGCGCTGCAGGTCGAGCATCAGATTCACGATCTGCGCCTGGATGGACACGTCCAGCGCCGACACGGATTCGTCGGCCACCACCACCTTGGGGTTGAGCGCCAGCGCGCGGGCGATGGCGATGCGCTGGCGCTGGCCGCCCGAGAACTCGTGCGGGTAGCGCTGCGCGTGCTCGCGCGGCAGGCCCACCTTCTCCAGCAGCCAGTCCACGCGGGCCTGGGCCTCCTCGCGCGTGCCGATCCTGTGCACCAGCAGCGGCTCCATGATCGAGAAGCCCACCGTCAGGCGCGGGTCCAGCGACGCGAACGGATCCTGGAAGATGAACTGGATGTCGCGGCGCAGCGCCTGCACCTCGCTGCGCGGCAGGTCGAGGATGTTGCGCCCGCCGAACTCGATGGCGCCGCTCTGGCTCTCCACCAGGCGCAGCAGCGAGCGCCCGGTGGTGGACTTGCCGCAGCCCGATTCGCCCACCAACGCCAGCGTCTCGCCGGGGTAGAGGTCGAAGCTCACCTGCTCCACCGCGTGCACGCGGCGCGTGACCCTGTTGAGCAGGCCCGAGCGCAGGTCGAAGCGCGTGATGAGGTTCTTCACGCGCAGGATGGGCTGGGCGTCGGCCGGGCGGGTGTCGACGGGCGTGGATTCGCCCACCGTGGTGGTGCCATCGACGCGCAGCAGGTCGAACGGGCGCGGCAGGTCGGTGCCCTGCATCGCACCCAGCTTGGGCACGGCCGACAGCAGCGCGCGCGTGTAGGCATGCTGGGGTGCGGCGAACAGCTGTTCGGACGCGCCCTCCTCCACCTTGTCGCCGCGGTACATGACGAGCACGCGGTCGGCCACCTCGGCCACCACGCCCATGTCGTGGGTGATGAAGATCACGCCCATGTGCATCTCGTCCTGCAGCTGGCGGATGAGCTGCAGGATCTGCGCCTGGATGGTCACGTCCAGCGCCGTGGTGGGCTCGTCGGCGATCAGGAGCTGGGGCTTGCACGACAGCGCCATGGCGATCATCACGCGCTGGCGCATGCCGCCCGAGAGCTGGTGCGGGAAGCGGTCGAGCACGTTCCTCGCCTCGGGGATGCGCACCAGTTCGAGCATGCGCAGCGCCTCGGCGCGCGCGCCGGCGCGGTCCATGCCCTGGTGCACGCGGATGGATTCGGCGATCTGCTCGCCCGCGGTGAACACCGGGTTCAGCGAGGTCATGGGCTCCTGGAAGATCATGGCCACGTCGGCGCCGCGCACGTCGCGCATCTGTGCCTGCGTCGCCCGGGCCACGTCCAGCACCTGGCCGCCGCGCCGGCGCAGGAACGCCGAGCCGCCGATGATCCTGCCGCCGCCATGCTCCACCAGGCGCATCAGCGCCAGCGAGGTGACGGACTTGCCCGAGCCCGACTCGCCCACGATGGCCAGGGTCTCGCCCCGGTCCACGTGGAAGGAGAGATCGCGCACGGCATCCACGGTGCGCTCGGAGGTGGCAAAGCGCACGCTCAGCGCGCTCACGGCCAGCACGCGCTGCTCGGGCAGCTGCAGGGGCGCGGCGGCATGGGGGGAATGGGTCGTCATGGCAGGATGGCCCCGGTCAGCGGTAGATGAAGGATTCGGGCGCCTGGCCCACGCGCGCCAGGCCGCGGTACATGCCCTCGGTGTTGAAGGGCAGGCACACGTTGCCCAGGCGGTCGACGGCGATCAGCCCGCCCGTGCCGCCGATGGCGGCCAGCGCCTGGTGCACCACGGCGTCGCTCGCCTCTTGCAGCGCCTGCCCGCCGTAGGCCATGCGCGCGCAGACGTCGTGCGCGGCGGCCACGCGGATGAAGCTCTCGCCATGGCCGGTGCAGGACACGGCGGCCGTGCGGTCGTCGGCATAGGTGCCGGCGCCGATCAGCGGGCTGTCGCCCACGCGGCCCGGGCGCTTGTTGGTCATGCCGCCGGTGGAGGTGGCCGCCGCCAGGTGGCCCTGCGCGTCGAGCGCCACCGCGCCCACCGTGCCCATCTTGCGGCCCTCGTCCAGCGGCCCCTCCTGGGCGCGCGCGGCCAGCGCGGCGGCGCCGTCGTGGTCCAGCACCGCGCCGGCGCCGCCGCCCTGGGCCGCGCGCAGCTGGGCCAGGCGCGCCTCGGTGGAAAAGTAGCCGGGCTGCACCGTCGCAAGGCCGGCCGATTGCGCCAGGCGCTCGGCGCCGGCGCCGATCATCAGCACATGCCGGCCGTCGCGCAGCACCTCGCGCGCGGCCAGCACCGGGTTGCGCACGCGGGCCACGCCCGCCACGGCCCCGGCGGCCAGCGTGGCGCCGTCCATCACGGCGGCGTCGAGCTCGTGCGTGGCGTCGGCCGTGAACACCGCGCCATGGCCGGCGTTGAACAGCGGGCAGTCCTCGAGCGCCTGCACGGCCACGCACACCGCATCGAGCGCCGTGCCGCCGCCGGCCAGCACGGCCTGTCCGGCGCGCAATACGTCCTGCAGCGCGGCGTGGTAGGCGCGCTCCTGCGCGGGGCTGATGTGGCTGCGCAGGAGCGTGCCGGCGCCGCCGTGGATGGCGATGACGGGCACGGCGGCGCGTGCTGCATGGGGCATGGTCTTCATTCGGAAGATTCGGCAGGAGTGGGCGCGGGATTGGCCGCGCCGGCGCGGCCCGCGCCGTGCAGCCAGGGCAGCACGGCCTCGGTCATGCGCGTGGCGTTCTGCACCGTGTCGCGCGTGTGCAGCGCGACGGCGCTGATCAGGGCCTCGATCAGCGCGAGCACCGTGGTCTCGGAATTCACCGCGTGGTAGCTCTCGGCCTTGGCGAACAGGCAGTGGCGCGCAAACGGCGCGAGTGGCGAGTGCGCGCCGTCGGTCAGCGCCAGGACGGGGACGCCGCGCTCGTGCGCCGCGCGCGTCAGCGCCACGCTGTCGCGCAGGTAGCGCGGGAAGCTGATGACGATGAACAGGTCCTGCGCCCCCATGCGCGGCAGCTGGCGCGCGCCGTCGGTGGCGCCGGCGACGCTGGAGAGCAGGTGCACGTTCTCGCAGTGCATGTCGAGCCCGCGCGCCAGCAGGCCGGCCAGCCAGCCCGAGGCGCCATAGCCGAGCACGTAGATGCGCCGCGCCGCCGCGACGGCCTGCACCGCAGCCGCACAGGCCGAGGGGTCGAGCGCGGCGCGCGTGGCGGCGATGTTGTTCTGGCTCTCGTCGAGCACCGCCACGAAGGCGTCATGCGCGCTGCCGGGCTTTTCCAGGCGCACGCGCATCTTCTCCACGGGCGCCAACATGGCCTCGAAGCCCTTGACCAGCTCGGCGCGCAGCATGGGGTAGCCGTCCAGCCCGATGGCGCGCGCGAAGCGGTTGGCCGTTGCCACCGACACGCCCACCGCCGCCGCCAGCTCGTCGATGGGCATGGTGGCCGCCTGCAGGGGGCGCTTGAGCACGTAGTCCGCGATCTGCTGGTGCGAGGGCGTGAGCTGCATGCGCGCCTGCGCGATGCGCGTGGCGATCGAGACCTGCTGCGGGCTGGCTGGCGCGGGCTTGGGCATGGCGGAGGAATGCGGTGTTGATAAAAAATTTACAGACGCGAATCCTAAAGAAAAAATTCAATCATTCAAGCGCCGGGCGGGCCTTGCGGACTGGTGGAAACCCGTATTTCCAGGGATTGGCCCAGCAAAAAGGCCCGCAGAGCGGGCCTTGGGATGGGGGAAGCGGGACGGAGAACCGGCCTACTTGATCGTGGTCCAGTTCGGCATCGGGCGATCGTCCGCGCGATGCGGCGTGTCCACGTTCTTGCGCATCGCCCAGGGGCGGATCTGGTGGTGCAGCGGCAGGTAGTAGTACTCGTCCTTGACCAGCTTGAGCGCGTCGTTGATCAGCGCGTCGCGCTTGGGGGCATCCATCTCGACCTTGATCTGCTGGATCATGCCGTCGAGCTTGGCGTCGGAAAAGCGCCCGCCGTTGTAGACGCCAGCCGAGGTCTTGCCGTCCTTGGTGGACATCAGCGAGTCCAGCGAATACAGCGCGTCGAACGTGGCCACGCCCCAGCCGAACAGGTAGGCGCTCACGTCGTTGTTCATCACGCGGGTGACGAACTGCGCCATGGGCGCAGTTTGCAGGTTGGTCTTGACGCCGATGCGCGTCCACATGGCGGTAACGGCCTGGCAGATGGCCTCGTCATTCACGTAGCGGTCATTCGGGCAGTCGAGCTTGAGCGAGAAGCCGTTCGGGTAGCCGGCGTCGGCCAGCAGCTTCTTGGCGGCCTCCACGTCGTACTTGGCGGCACGCTCGTCCAGTTGCTTGGTCCAGCCATGCACCATGGGAGCGATCATGGTGCCCGCAGGCACCGACAGGTTGCGCATGGTGCGGCTGTGCAGGCCCGCAGAGTCGATGGCCTGGTACAGCGCCTGGCGCACGCGCTTGTCCTTGAGCGGGTTCTTGCCGGCCGTGCCCGCGCCGGGCAGCTCGTCGCGGAACTGGTCCAGGCCCAGGTAGATGGTGCGGTTCTCGGCCCCTTCGATGAGCTTGATGTCGGGGTTGGCCTTCATGCGCGCCAGATCCTGCGGCGGCGGGTCGACCACGAAGTCCACCTGCCCCGAGATCAGCGCGGCCGAGCGCGTGGCGGCCGACTTGATGGGGGTGAACACCACCTCGTCGATGTTGCCCTTGGGCTTGTCCCACCAGTTGGGGTTCTTCTTGAGCGTGACCTTCACGTCCGGCTGCCAGCCCACCATGACGAAGGGGCCCGTGCCGTTGGCGTTGCGCGAGGCGTAGTTCTCTTCCTTGCCCGCGTAGTCTTGCGACTTCACCGAGTTGTGCTTCTCGGCCCAGGCCTTGTTCATGATGCGCGCCTCGGTCAGCTCGCGCAGCAGGATGGGATTGGGGCCCTTGAGGAACACGTCCACCGTGTGCTCGTCCACCTTCTTGACTTCCTTGACGCTCTGCACCGCGGACATCATGTTGGACGGCGCCGTGCCGGCACGCGTGAGCGAGAACACCACGTCATCGGCCGTGAATGGCGCACCATCGTGGAATTTCACGCCCTTGCGCAGTTCAAAACGCACCTGTGTGGGGGAGACCTGCGTCCACTTGGTGGCCAACGCGGGCTCGATCTGGTACTTGTCGTCATAGCGCACCAGGCTCTCGTACACCTGCTGCAGGAAGGCGTGCGTGGTCTGGTGGTTCTGCGCGTGGGGGTCCACGGTGAGGATGTCGTTGGCGCCGGCCCAGCGCATGGTGGCGGCGTGGGCGGTGCCCATGGCCACGAGCACGGCGGCCCCCAGCAAGCCCAGTTTGAAGGTGGTACGTTGAATCATCCGTCTGGCTCCTGTGTGTTGATGGTTACTACCGGATCACGTAGTAGCAATCATCGTACCGAAAACAACAACGGCCGCTGAGCGGCCGTTGCGGGGAGCAGGGGATTGCGGCCGGGAAGGCCGCGCTCCGTCAGCGGAACTTGGGCAGGTTGAACTGCGGCGGCACGCCCATGCGGGTGTTGATGATCCACTGCTGCGCGATCGACAGGATGTTGTTCGTCAGCCAGTACAGCACCAGGCCGGCCGGGAAGAAGAAGAACATCACGCTGAACATCAGCGGCATCAGCCACATCATCTTGGCCTGCATCGGGTCCGGCGGCGCGGGGTTCAGCGCCGTCTGCAGCAGCGACGAGAGCGTCATCAGGAGCGGCAGGATGAAGAATGGGTCGGGCGAGGACAGGTCCTTGATCCAGCCGATCCACGGCGCATTGCGCATCTCCACGCTGGACAGCAGCACCCAGTACAGCGCGATGAACACCGGGATCTGGATCATGATGGGCAGGCAGCCGCCCATGGGGTTGACCTTCTCCTCGCGGTAGATGCGCATCATCTCCTGCTGCATCTGCTGGGGCTTGTCCTTCAGGCGCTCGCGCATTTCCATGATGCGCGGGTTGATGGCCTTCATCTTGGCCATGCTGGCATAGGCCTTGGCGTTGAGCCAGTAGAACGCGATCTTCAACAGGAACACCAGCGCCACGATGGACCAGCCCCAGTTGGCGATCACCTTGTGCAACTGGTCCAGCAGCCAGTACAGCGGCTTGGCCAGGATGGTCAGCCAGCCATAGTCCTTGACCAGCTCCAGGCCCGGGGCCAGCTTTTCCAGCAGCGTCTCGATCTGCGGGCCGGCGAACAGGCGCGCGTCCACGGCCTTCGACTGGCCGGGGGCGATCTCGCCCAGCGGCGTGATCATGCCCACCGAGTACAGGTTGGTGTCCACCTTGCGCACGAAGTTGTCGCGCTGCACACCGTCGCCCAGCAGCCACGCGGTGGCGAAGTAGTGCTGCACCATGGCCACGTAGCCGTTGCTGGAAGACTTGTCGATCTCGGCCTTGCCGTTCTCGATGTCCTTGAACTCCACCTTGTGGTACTTCTTCGCCTCGGTGTACACGGCCGGACCGGTGAACGTGGAGTAGAACGACGACTCGCCCGCCGGCTTGTTGCCATCGCGCGCCAACTGCAGGTACAGCTGGGGCGATACCGGGGCCGTGCCCGTGTTGACCACCTCGTGCTTCACGGCCACGTCGTAGGCGCCGCGCTTGAGCGTCCAGGTCTTGACCAGCTTCACGCCGCCCATGTCGGCCGACTCGAAACGCACGGTCAGCTCGTTCTGGCCGTCCTGCAGTTCGCGCGGACCGGGCACGACCGCCATGGGGGTCTTGTGCGTGGGGAAGGCGCCGCCGGCACCGTTGCCGATGAGGCCCGTCTGCGCGACATAGACACGCGAAGCGCTCTCGTCCAGCAGCAGGAAGGGCTTGGTCTTGTCCTCCATCTCGGGATATTGCAGCAGCTCTCCGTGGACCAGCGAACCGCCTTCGGAGTCAAAGCTCAGGCGCAGCACGTCGGTGCTCACCGTCACACGCTTGCGCGGGATGGCGGCGGCAGGCGGCACGCTGGCGCCTGCGGGCAGCTGCGGCGCCGCGCCCGGCGTGGCGCTGGCGGCGGCCACCGGCACGTCGGCAGCGCCAGCGCCGGAGGCCGCTACCGCGGGCGTGCTGGCCGTCTGCGTCGGCGGCGTGGGGAAGAAGGTGGCCTTGTTGCCGTTGTGGATCTGCCACTTGTCCCACAGCAGAACCATGGAAAAGCCAAAGATCACCCACAGGATGGTGCGGCGGATGTCGTTCATGAAGTCTTCTTACGTGAGGAAGAGGGAGTGTCGTCGGAAGGCGTGAGCCGTGAAAACAGGCGCATGCCGCGCGGCAGCTCCTGCGGCACGGGGTCCAGCCCGCCCTCGCACCAGGGATGGCAGCGCGCCAGGCGGCGCACGGTCAGGTAGCTGCCGGCCGCGGCACCATGTTGCTCCAGCGCCTGCAGAGAGTACACCGAGCAGGTGGGCTCGAAGCGACAGGCCGACCCGATCCAGGGACTTAGCAGCAGCCGGTAGCCGCGCACCAGCCCCATGAGCAGCGCGCGCATCATGGTCGCGCCCCTGTCGCGGCCACCCTACTGCGGCGTTCGGCCGCGGCAAAGAGCTGTTCCAGTTCGGCGCGCACGGCCTGCTTCAAAGCCTCGGAGGTGGCGCTCACGAACTGCTTGCGATCAAAGCCCATGCGCAGGCGCACCACGTGCGCGCCGCTGGGCATGCGCGCCTCGAACCCGCTGGCCACGGCGTAGATCTGGCGCTTGATGGTGTTGCGCGTGACTGCGCGGCGGGCCCAGCGCTTGGGCACCATGGCGCCCAGCCACACGCCGCCCGCCTGCCCCCCCACGAGAAACAGGGCCTGCGATCCCTGCGCCTTCGGCGAGGAATCGGGCCCTGTGGCTGGCGGAACTCCATCGGTTGCCACCGGCGGCAAACCCAACCGGTGCAGTGCGAAGTGCGCCGTGCGGGAGACGGTGCCTCCCGCCATGGCTGCCTGGAACTGGGGGCGCGTTTTCAGCCGATGCATGGGTGCAGCGTCCCCGGCAGGGAACTGGCGGTGCAAACCCGTAAGCGGCCGAAAGCCGAGCGGCCCGGCCTCAGACGGCCAGACGCTTGCGGCCCTTGGCGCGGCGAGCGTTGATGACGGCACGGCCGCCGCGCGTCTTCATGCGCACGAGGAAGCCATGGGTGCGCGCACGGCGCGTCTTGGAGGGCTGGTAAGTACGTTTCATGTTCTCGATCCTTGAAGGTTCAGTTACGGGCGCGGCTTCGATCGGCAGCACCCGCCGGGCCTGCTGCATCCTGCATGGAATGCGCGAAAAGCAGCCGCCCGGGCTTAATCACCCTGAACACCATTCAGGGAAACCGCGGATTATTGCAGGCTCGGTGAATCCTGGCAATGCCTGGGGCGTCTCGGCTTACTTTGCAGTCCAGTGCATGTACGCCCGCACATGCCCCCTTACCGCCTCGCTCAGATTGTGGATAACTCCTTGACAAGCTAGAATCGCGGGCCTTGTAGCGTTCCTCCTATCCACAACAAGAATCACCTGAAATGAACGAGGGACTTCACTCCTCCAGCCACGACAGCGACGGCGCCAGCGCCGGCCAGGGTCTGTGGCAGGCCTGCGCCGAACAGCTGGCGCAGGACCTCCCGGAACAGCAGTTCAACACCTGGATCAAGCCGCTGGTGGCCCAGGTCGCCCCCGATTTTTCCAAGGTCACCCTGCTGGTGGCCAACCGCTTCAAGCTCGACTGGATCCGCGCGCAGTATGCCGGCCGCATCTCGGCCTTGCTGGAAGGTCTGTACGGCCAACCGGTCACACTGGAGTTAGCGCTTGCTCAGCGGGAATCCGTTGTCAGGACTTACGTCCGTCCCACGGCGCCAGAGACCCCCGCCACCGGCGATGCACCGTCCGCCCAACCCTCCACCGACGAGGCGCCTGCCGGCGCCTTCCGCACGCGCCTGAACCCGGCGTTGACCTTCGAGACGTTGGTGGAGGGCACGGCCAACCGCATGGCGCGCTCGGCGGCGATGCACGTGGCCGGCTCGCCCGGTCACCTGTACAACCCGCTGTTCATCTATGGCGGCGTGGGCTTGGGCAAGACCCACCTGGTGCATGCCGTGGGCAACAAGCTGCTGCAGGACCGTCCCGACGCCAAGGTTCTCTACATCCATGCGGAGCAGTTCGTCTCGGATGTGGTCAAGTCATACCAGCGCCGTACCTTCGACGACTTCAAGGAGCGCTACCACTCGCTCGATCTGCTGTTGATCGACGACGTGCAATTCTTTGCCAACAAGGACCGCACGCAGGAAGAATTTTTCAACGCCTTCGAGGCGCTGCTGGCCAAGAAGAGCCACATCGTGATGACTTCGGACACCTATCCCAAGGGTCTGGCCAACATCCACGAGCGGCTGGTCTCGCGTTTCGACTCTGGGCTGACGGTGGCGATCGAGCCGCCCGAGCTGGAAATGCGCGTGGCCATCCTGATCAACAAGGCGCGCGCTGAAGGGTCGGAGATGCCCGAAGAGGTGGCCTTCTTCGTGGCCAAGAATGTGCGCTCCAACGTGCGCGAACTCGAAGGCGCGCTGCGCAAGATCCTGGCCTACAGCCGCTTCAACCAGAAGGAAGTTTCCATCCAACTCGCGCGCGAAGCGCTGCGCGACCTGCTGTCGATCCAAAACCGGCAGATCTCGGTGGAAAACATCCAGAAGACCGTGGCCGACTATTACAAGATCAAGGTCGCGGACATGTACAGCAAGAAGCGCCCGGCCAGCATCGCCCGCCCGCGGCAGATCGCCATGTACCTGGCCAAGGAGCTCACGCAAAAGAGCCTGCCCGAGATCGGCGAGCTGTTCGGCGGGCGCGACCACACCACGGTGCTGCACGCGGTGCGCAAGATTGGCGCCGAACGCCAGCAACTCACCGAACTCAACCAGCAGCTGCACGTGCTGGAGCAGACGCTGAAGGGTTGACGCGCCCCATGGAGCGAAAAGGACCGCCCCCCGCAAAAGCACGCCCGTTCGCGGGCAAAATGGCGCGTTGGACGGCCCGGGAGGGGGCACTGCCCATGCCGCCGTCTGCGCACCTATCCCCAAAAACCACCAAAGGTTGACGACATGATTGTCCTGAAGGCCACACAAGACAAGGTTCTCGCCGTTCTGCAATCGGTTGCCGGCATCGTCGAGCGCCGCCACACGCTGCCCATCCTGGCCAACGTGCTGCTGCGCAAGACGGGCAATGCCATCCAGCTCACCACCAGCGACCTGGAGATCCAGATCCGCACCACGGCCGAGCTGGGCGGCGACACGGGCGACTTCACCACCACGGTGGGTGCGCGCAAGCTCATCGACATCCTGAAGACCATGCCCTCCGACCAGACGGTGAGCCTGGAGTCCAGCCAGTCCAAGCTGATCCTGAAGGGCGGCAAGAGCCGATTCACGCTGCAGACGCTGCCGGCCGAGGACTTCCCGCTGGTGCAGGAAGCCGCCAGCTTCGGCCCCGCCTTCAGCGTGCCGCAGAAGGTCCTGAAGAGCCTGCTGGGGCAGGTGTCGTTCGCCATGGCAGTGCAGGACATCCGCTACTACCTGAACGGCATCCTGTTCGTGGCCGAGGGCACGACGCTCTCGCTGGTCGCCACCGACGGCCACCGCCTGGCGTTCGCCAGCGCGCAGCTGGACGTGGAAGTGCCCAAGCAGGAGGTCATCTTGCCGCGCAAGACCGTGCTGGAGCTGCAGCGTCTGCTGTCGGATGCCGACGGCGCCATCGAGATGCAGTTCGCCAACAACCAGGCCAAGTTCAGCTTCGGCGGCATGGAGTTCGTCACCAAGCTGGTGGAGGGCAAGTTCCCCGACTACAACCGCGTGATTCCCAAGAACCACCACAACAGCGTGACCCTGGGCCGCGCCCCGCTGCTGGCCAGCCTGCAGCGCACGGCCATCATGACCAGCGACAAGTTCAAGGGCGTGCGCCTGAACATTGAACCCGGCCTGCTGCGTGTGGCGTCGAACAACGCCGAGCAGGAAGAGGCGGTGGACGAGCTGGACATCGACTACGGCGGCGACGCCATCGAGATCGGCTTCAACGTCAGCTACCTCATCGACGCCCTGGCCAACATGGGCCAGGACATGGTGAAGGTCGACCTGGCCGACGGCAACAGCTCCGCGTTGATGACCATCCCCGACAACGAGCACTTCAAGTACGTCGTGATGCCCATGCGCATCTGACATACTATTATTTTGATAGCTGTTAGCGCTTGATGGATGGGCGCTAGCGGCACATTTGATTCCTATAAGGCCGCCGGCACGCCGTGCCGGTGCGCCTGGACCGAAGGCAGCCCTTTCATGACCGCAGAGCAATCGCAGCCCGCCCCCGAACAGCCCATTTCCGCCCCGGCCGAGCAGCCCGTCGCATCGGTCGCCGGCAGCGACGGCTACGGCGAGGGCGCCATCCAGATCCTGGAGGGCCTGGAGGCCGTGCGCAAGCGTCCGGGCATGTACATCGGCGATACGTCGGACGGCACAGGCCTGCACCACCTGGTCTTCGAGGTGGTGGACAACTCCATCGACGAGGCCCTGGCCGGCCACTGCGACGACATCGTCGTCACCATCCACACCGACAACTCCATCAGCGTGGTGGACAACGGCCGCGGCATTCCCACCGGCGTGAAGATGGACGACAAGCACGAGCCCAAGCGCTCGGCCGCCGAGATCGCCCTGACCGAGCTGCACGCCGGCGGCAAGTTCAACCAGAACAGCTACAAGGTCTCGGGCGGCCTGCACGGCGTGGGCGTGTCCTGCGTGAACGCGCTGTCCAAGAAGCTGCGCCTGACCGTGCGCCGCGACGGGCAGACACACCAGCTTGAATTCGCCCAGGGCGTGGTGCAGAACCGCCTCATCGAGGTCGTGGACGGGGTCGAGGTCTCGCCCATGAAGGTCATCGGCCCCACGGAAAAGCGCGGCACCGAGGTGCGCTTTCTGCCCGACACCGAGATCTTCAAGGAAAACAACGACTTCCATTACGAGATCCTGGCCAAGCGCCTGCGCGAACTGTCCTTCCTGAACAACGGCGTGCGCATCCGCCTGATCGACGAGCGCACCGGCAAGGAAGACGACTTCTCGGGCGCCGGTGGCGTCAAGGGCTTTGTGGAATTCATCAACGGCACCAAGAAGGTGCTGCATCCCACGGCCTTCCACGCCACGGGCGCGCGCCCGGCCGAGACCTACGGCGGCATCCCCGGCACCGAGATTGGCGTCGAAGTAGCCATGCAGTGGAACGACGGCTACAACGAGCAAGTCCTCTGTTTCACCAACAACATCCCGCAGCGTGATGGCGGCACGCACCTGACCGGCCTGCGCGCGGCGATGACGCGCGTGATCGGCAAGTACATCGAGCAGAACGAGCTGGCCAAGAAGGCCAAGGTCGAGGTCAGCGGCGACGACATGCGCGAAGGCCTGTGCTGCGTACTGAGCGTGAAGGTGCCCGAACCCAAGTTCAGCAGCCAGACCAAGGACAAGCTGGTCAGCTCCGAAGTGCGCGCGCCGGTCGAGGACATCGTCGCCAAGGCGCTCACCGACTATCTGGAAGAAAAACCGAACGACGCGAAGATCCTCTGCGGCAAGATCGTCGAGGCCGCCCGCGCCCGCGAGGCCGCGCGCAAGGCACGCGAGATGACACGCCGCAAAGGCGTGCTGGACGGCATGGGCCTGCCCGGCAAGCTGGCCGACTGCCAGGAAAAAGACCCGGCGCTGTGCGAGATCTACATCGTCGAGGGCGACTCCGCCGGCGGCTCCGCCAAGCAAGGGCGCGACCGCAAGTTCCAGGCCATCCTGCCGCTGCGCGGCAAGATCCTGAACGTGGAGAAGGCGCGCTACGAGAAGCTGCTGTCCAGCAACGAAATCGTCACCCTCATCACCGCCCTGGGCACCGGCATCGGCAAGGCCGCCGTGGAATCGGGCAAGAGCGGCGCTGACGACTTCGACGTCGCCAAGCTGCGCTACCACCGCATCATCATCATGACCGACGCGGACGTGGACGGCGCCCACATCCGCACGCTGCTGCTGACCTTCTTCTACCGCCAGATGCCCGAGCTGGTGGAGCGCGGCCACATCTACATCGCCCAGCCGCCGCTGTACAAGGTGAAGAACGGCAAGGAAGAGCTGTACCTGAAAGACGCCGCGGCGCTGGACACCTTCCTGCTGCGCGTGGCGCTGAACCACGCCAGCATCACCACCGGCGGCAACCAGCCCCGCACGCTGGCCGGCGACGAACTGGCCCAGCTGGCGCGCACGCACCAGTATGCCGAGCAGGTGATCGCGCGCCTGTCCGCCTTCATGGATGCCGAGGCGCTGCGCGCCGTGGCCGACGGCGTGGTCTTCAACCTGGACACCCTGCAGGACGCCGAGGCCAGCGCCGTGCAGCTGCAGGCCAAGCTGCGCGAGCTCAACACCAACGGCGTGCCCGCCGATGTGGCGGGCGAGATCGACCCGCGCACCGACAAGCCCATCCTGCGCATCAGCCGCCACCACCATGGCAACATCAAGAGCAGCCTGATCACGCAGGACTTCGTGGCCGGCGACGACTACGCCGCCCTGGCCCAGGCCGCCGAGAGCTTCCGCGGGCTGATCCAGGAAGGCGCCAAGGTCACGCGCGGCGAGGGCGAGAAGGCCAAGGAGGAAAAGGTGGGCGACTTCCGCCAGGCCATGGCCTGGCTGATCAGCGAAGCCGAGCGCACCACCAGCCGCCAGCGCTACAAGGGCCTGGGCGAGATGAACCCCGAGCAGCTGTGGGAAACCACCATGGACCCCGAGGTGCGCCGCCTGCTGCGCGTGCAGATCGACGACGCCATCGAGGCCGATCGCGTGTTCACCATGCTCATGGGCGACGAGGTCGAGCCGCGCCGCGACTTCATCGAGACCAATGCGCTGCGCGCGGGCAACATCGACGTTTGATCGTTGCTGTAAAGGGCCCATCCCCCGACGATTGGGGCGCCGTCAGTGAGAAAAAGCCATGGACCAACATCCATGGCTTTTCATCGCTGGAGACAAGACGTTTTTATCGGTCACCCCGCAAGGCAATCCCGACTGCCATGCCAGTCGTTGCCGTCACGGAAGGCGCAAATCCATACCGAGCATCTTGGAAAGGCCGAAGGTGAAGAGCAACACCGCCAGCAGCGCCAGCATGAAAACGGCAACGACCTTGCCACTCGTGCGCAGCAGCGCGCGCCTGTCCGTTCCCTTGTTCCCCTGGTCGTAATGCCATTTGATGGCAAAGAACATGCACGTGCCGAAGACGAGCACCTTGAACGTGATGAAGACTACAGGGACCCAATCGATCATTTTTTGAGGAATTTCAGCGTTTGAGTTGTTATTGTCTACCGTGAAGAACACCACCGCTGCATGGCAGGTCATGGCTATCAAAAAGCAACCGGCAGCAATGCATCGGTTGCAGCCCTTCACACCATTGCGTTTTTAATGAACTTCTACTGCACCAAAGCCGTTGGCAGTTATGACCGTCTTGACCATCCGCCCCGCCACCATTGACGACACCGATCTGATCTTGCACTTCGTGCGAGAACTGGCGATCTATGAAAAAGCGGAGCATGAGGCGCTGGCCACGCCCGCGCACGTGCACCGCACGCTGTTCTGCGCCAACCCCAAGGTGCACGGCCTGATCTGCGAGGCCGGCGGCACCGCCGTGGGCTTCGCGGTGTACTTCTTCAACTACTCCACCTGGCAGGGCCGCCACGGCCTGTACCTGGAAGACCTGTACGTCTCGCCAGAGCACCGCGGCAAGGGCGCAGGCATGGCGCTGCTGCGGCAACTGGCCCGCATCGCCGTGGACCACGACTGCGGGCGCTTCGAGTGGAGCGTGCTGGACTGGAACACACCCTCCATCGCGCTGTACGACAGCCTGGGCGCGCGCCCGCAGAGCGAATGGATCCGCTACCGCCTCACGGGCGACGAGCTGCATGCGCTGGCAGCGCAGGCGCAGCCGCTGGCCCCGCAGCCCTGCACGCCCGCACCATGAGATCCCCCATCGCCATCGTCGACGTGGACCGCGTCGACACCTGGACCCGCTACCGCGCGGGCCTGTGCGAGAGCTGCGCGGCCAACTGCTGCACCATGCCGCTGGAGGTGCAGCTGTCCGACCTGGTGCGCCTGGGCCTGGTGGACGCCTTCGAGGCCGAGCATGAAGAGCCCCGCCACATCGCCAAACGGCTTCAGAAGGCGCGGCTGATCGACCACTTCAACCACAAGAACACCCTCTTCACCCTGGCGCGGCGCGCCAACGGCGACTGCCAGTTCCTGGACGCCGCCACGCGCCTGTGTACGGTGTACGAGCAGCGGCCCGAGACCTGCCGCCTGCACCCGCAGAAGAAAAGCCCCAAGCCCGGCTACTGCGCCTACGGCGCGCGCGAGCGGCAGCGCCGCGGCTGACCACCACGCTGTAGGACGCGGCCCACGCCGCAAGCCAGCGGCCGCCCACCTGCGCCGCGCGCGCGGCATGGTGTCATGAGCGTCTTTGCACACTGTGGAGGTTCCCATGTCCGAGAAGAAGGCCAGCGTTCACTGGGAAGGCGGCGGCAAGGCCGGCCAGGGCCAGATCAGCACCGAGACCGAAGCGCTGCAGAAGTACCCCTATGGCTTTGCCAGCCGCTTTGGCGACGACCGCAAGGGCACCAATCCCGAGGAAATCCTGGGCGCGGCGCATGCCGCCTGCTTCACGATGGCCTTCTCGTTCGCGGCGGACAAGGCCGGCTTCGTCACCGAGCGCGTCGACACCACGGCCAGCGTGCGTCTGACCCAGCAGGGCGAGGGTTTTCTCATCGACCGCATCGCGCTCACGCTGAAGGCCAAGGTGCCGGGTATGGACGAGGCCACCTTCCAGAAGCTGGCCGCCGACGCCAAGGCCAACTGCCCCTTGTCCAAGGCACTGGCCGCGGTGCCGGAGATCACGCTCAGCGCCACGCTGGTGCAGTGAGCGGCGCTGCCGTGGACAGCGCCACCGGCCGCCCGCACATCCGCGTCGGCATCGGCGGCTGGACCTTCGCGCCCTGGCGCGGCAGTTTCTACCCGCCGGGCCTGGCGCAGGCCAAGGAACTGCATTACGCCAGCCGCCAGCTCACGGCCATCGAGGTCAACGGCACGTTCTACAGCACCTTCCGGCCCGCCACCTTCGCCAAGTGGCACGACGAAACGCCCGACGGCTTCATGTTCTCGCTCAAGGCCCACCGGCTGGTGACGCACCGCCGGGTGCTGGCCACGGCGGGTGATGCGATCGCGCGCTTCGTGGGCAGCGGCATTGCGCAGTTGCAGGGCAAGCTCGGCCCCATCGTCTGGCAGTTCATGCCCAGCAAGCGGTTCGAGGAAGCGGACTTCGAGGCCTTCCTGGCGCTGCTGCCGCGCGAAGTGGATGGGCGCCGCCTGCGCCATGCGCTGGACGTGCGGCACGAGAGCTTTGCCACGCCGGCCTTCATCGCCCTGGCACGCCGCTACGGCTGCGTGCCGGTGTGCACGGACTCCGAGAAATTCCCCGCGATGGCCGACGCCGAGGCCGACTTTGCCTACCTTCGGCTGATGCGCAGCCAGGCCGGTATTCCCACCGGCTACACGCCCGAGGCCATCGCGCAATGGGCCGCCGGTGTGCGCGCCTGGACCGGCGGCGAGCGGCCGCGCGACGTATTCGTGTACTTCATCAACGGCGCCAAGGAGCGGGCACCGGCCGGCGCGCTGGAATTGCTGCGGCAGCTCGCCTGACGCCCAGTCGGGAACGGCCGCCGCCGGCAAGCTCCTGTTTTCATAGCTGCTAGCGCTTGCTGGATAAGCGCTAGAGGCCGATTTGGCTTAAACCGTCTGGCGCTGCTCAAACCCTTGGGCGTCGCAGGCGGGCGCCTCTCCCACCTCCACACGCTCCACCCGCGCGGCGGGCGGACCCTCGTGGGCCCAGTCGATCAGCGCCTGCACGGCCGGCGCGGCGCCGCTGGCCAGCGCTTCCACGGTGCCGTCCTGGCGGTTGCGCACCCAGCCCTGCACGCCCAGGCGGCGCGCGGCTTCGGTCATGGACTTGCGGTAGTACACGCCCTGCACCAGGCCGTGGATGCGCAGGTGGCGGGTGATGGAAGCAGCGGATTCAGCCATAAGCCCCGCACTGTAGCGCCCGCCGTGGCATGCTGCGCCGATGACCGCCCCGCGCAAGGCCCTGCCCGCGATCGACCCGCAGCGCTGCACCGGCTGCGGCTGGTGCGTGGGCGTGTGCCCGCCGCATGTGCTGTCGCTGCAGGTGCAGGGACCGGAGCGCTTCGGCCCCAAACGCTCGGTGCTGCATGACGCGCCGGGTTGCACCGGCTGCGCGCTGTGTGCGCTGCGCTGCCCGTTCGATGCGATCCGCATGGTGCGCAATTCCACGCAGTAGGGCGGCGCCTTCACGGCGGCACAATCGACCCGGCATTCCTTCCCCTTCCAGATCGGCTTCCATGACTTGGCAACTCCCCTACCCCTCCGGCCGCCAACCCGTGCTGGCGCGCAACGTGGTCTCCACCTCCCAGCCGCTGGCCGCGCAGGCCGGCGCGGCGGCGTTTGCGCGCGGCGGCAATGCGATCGACGCGGCCCTGGCCGCGGCCATCACGCTCACGGTGGTGGAGCCGGTGATGAACGGGATTGGCGGCGACGCCTTCGCGCTGGTGTGGGACGGCGCCGCGCTGCACGGGCTGAACGCCTC
Source organism: Diaphorobacter sp. JS3051 (assembly GCF_015832135.1). NCBI lineage: Bacteria > Pseudomonadati > Pseudomonadota > Betaproteobacteria > Burkholderiales > Comamonadaceae > Diaphorobacter > Diaphorobacter sp. JS3051. Next base: position 2,742,569 of record NZ_CP065406.1, on the reverse strand, counting down.
GGGCCGCGCGCCGCGCGCCTGGTCGGCCGAGCTCTTTGCCCACCTGCCGCAAATGCCGCGCATCGGCTGGGACACGGTGACCACGCCCGGCGGCGTGGCGGGCTGGGTGGCACTGTCCGAGCGCTTTGGCGCCCTGCCCTTCGAAGACCTGTTCAACGACGCCATCCGCCACGCGCGCGACGGCTTTCCCGTCAGCCCGGTGATCGCGCGCCAGTGGGCGCAGGCGGCCATCGACCTCAAGGGCCAGCCGGGCTTCGAGGCCTTCACGCCCGGCGGACGCGCGCCGCAGGCGGGCGAGATCTGGCGCTTTGCCGACCAGGCGGACACGCTGGCGGACATCGCCCGCACGCGCGGCGCGTCGTTCTACCGCGGCCGGCTGGCGCAGGCCATGGCCGACTACGCGCGCCAGCACGGCGCCGGCCTGGCGCTGGAGGACCTGGCCGCGCACGCCGTGGAATGGGTGCAGCCCATCAGCGTGCCCTTTGGCGACCGCACGGTGCATGAGATCCCGCCCAACGGCCAGGGCATCGCCGCGCTGATGGCGCTGGGCCTGCTGGAGCATCTGCCCTACCGCAGCACCGCAGCGGGCTCGGCCGCGCGCATGCACCTGGAGATCGAGGCCATGCGCGTGGCCTTTGCCGACCTGTACGCCCACGTGGCCGACCCGGCCCACATGCGCCTCACCCCCGCGCAGCTGCTGGACCCGGCCTACCTGCGCCAGCGCGCCGCACTCATCGACCCGCAGCGCGCCGGCCAGTACCCCGCCGGCCAGCCCGGCAGCGGCGGCACGGTGTACCTGTGCACAGCCGACAGCGAGGGGCGCATGGTGTCGTTCATCCAGTCCAACTTCAAGGGCTTCGGCTCGGGCGTGGTGGTGCCGGGCACGGGCATCGCGCTGCACAACCGCGGCATGGGCTTCGTCACCACGCCGGGCCACCCCAACCAGGTGGCGGGCGGCAAGCGGCCCATGCACAGCATCATCCCGGCCTTCGTCACGCGCGGCGGCCAGCCCCACATGGCCTTTGGCGTGATGGGCGGCAACATGCAGGCCCAGGGCCATGTGCAGATGGTGCTGCGCGAGGCCGTGGAGGGCCTGAACCCCCAGGCCTGCTCCGACGCGCCGCGCTGGCGCATCAACGACGCGGGCGCGCTGACGCTGGAGCACACCGTGCCCGCCGCCGTGGTCGACGGCCTGCGCGCCCTGGGCCACGACCCGCAGGTGGCCGCGCCCGGCAGCCTGGAATTCGGCAGCGCACAGATCATCCGCCGGCTGGAGGCCACGCCCGGCACCGGCTTCGCCTACGCCGCGGGCTCCGACCACCGGCGCGACGGCCAGGCCGTGGGCTGCTGATTCCCATCCCGAGGCATTCAAACCAAAACCGTCTCTAGCGCTTATCCATCAAGCGCTAGAAGCTATCAAATCAAGAGCAAATCACGCCGCACCGTCACCTGCGCTACACTGCACGCATGCTGTTCACACTGCTTTGCTCTGACCCACGCACCCCCGCCACCGGCGCGGCGCGGGCCTGCGCATCGGGCGTGAACGCACGAATGATTACCACCATGACCACCGCGGCGACCTAGCGCACGCGCAGGGTGGCCGCACCGGCGGCCCCCTGGTGTCTTCTTCCCCCTCCGAACGAAACCCAGCCCCGGTCGCTGGGTTTTTTTGTGGGCTTTTGCAGCCCGTGTTTGGAGAAAGACATGTTCGTAGAACCCCAGCTCAGCCCCTCACCCGAGGTGCACGCCAGTGCGCGCCGCGCCCCGGCCCCGCCCCCTGCCCTGCGCGTGGGCATGATCGGCACCGGCACCGTGGGCAGCGGCGTGTGGCGGGTGCTGCGGCGCAACCAGGACCTCATCAACGCACGCGCCGGGCGCGCCATCGAGATCGTCGCGGTCGCCGCGCGCAACACCGCGCGTGCCGCTGCGGCGCTGGACGGCGCGCCCGGCGTGCGCCTGCTGGCCGACCCGCTGCAACTGGCCGCCGACCCCGGTGTGGACGTGGTGCTGGAGCTGGCCGGCGGCACCGGCGCCGCACGCGACTGGGTGCAGGCCGCGCTGGTGCATGGCAAGCATGTGGTGACCGCCAACAAGGCCCTGCTGGCCACGCACGGCGAGGCGCTGGCGCAGACTGCCGCGCGCCACGGCCGGGTGCTGGCCTATGAAGCGGCCGTGGCCGGCAGCGTACCCGTGATCAAGGCGCTGCGCGAAGGGCTGGCGGCCAACCGCATCACCGCGCTGGCAGGCGTGCTCAACGGCACCAGCAACTACATCCTCACGCGCATGCAGGCGGCGGGCCTCGGCTTTGCCGCCGCGCTCACCGAAGCCCAGGCACTGGGCTATGCCGAGGCCGATCCGGCCTTCGACGTGGACGGCACCGACGCCGCGCACAAGCTGGCGCTGCTGGCCGCCAACGCGTTCGGCATGCCGGTGCGGCTGGACGCCGTGCATGTCGAGGGCATCCGCGACCTGCAGCGGGGCGACGTGGCCGCCGCCGCGCATCTGGGCTACGCCGTCAAGCTGCTGGCCGTGGCCGAGCAGCAGGAGTGCGAGGGCCGCGTGGCCATCCAGCTGCGCGTGCACCCGGCCCTGGTGCCCGCGCGGCACCCGCTGGCGCTGCTGGACGGCGCGACCAACGGGCTGCTGGTGCACGGCGACGCGGCCGGCAGCGCCTTTTTCAGCGGCGCGGGCGCCGGCAGCGAGCCCACGGCGAGCGCCGTGCTGGCGGACCTGATCGACCTGGCGCGCCTGCCGGCCGTTTCTTCCCCGGCACCCACGGGCCCTGGCGTGCCCACACTGGGCACCCACCGCCGCGCGGGCAACGCCCCCGCCGTACTGCCGATGGCCCCAGTGAAGACGCCGCACCTGCTGCGCCTGCTGCCCGGTGCGGCCCTGTGCGAAACGGCAGTGCTACGGGCGCTGGCGCGCGATGGCGTCAGGGTGCGGCGCCGCACGTGGGCGGCACCCGTCACCCCGGGCGGAGCGCCCGAGTTGCTGCTGCTCACCGCGCCGACGCCCGATGCGCTGGCCGCACAGGCCACGGCGCATTTGCAGGCGTACACGGGTGCGCAGGTGCGGCGGCTGCGCGTGGAGCTGTGCAGCGCTCCCACGGATGAACAATAAAAACAGGTTCTAGCGCTTTACCATCAAGCGCTGACAGCTACGTTTTTAATAGCTATTTCGAGTCCTTGAGCTTGCGATAGGTGCGGTCGGCGGGCGGCCCACGGTCGGTGTCTTGCAGGCCGCGTTCCATGTCGCGGTGGGCTTGCTCGACCTCGGGATGGCGCTCGCCGCCGGTCATGGTGACGGACTGGTCCCGCTCGTGCGGCAGCTTGGGCGCGGCGGGGGTGCCGGCGGCGCGTTCCTGCTGGGGCGGGGTCTGCAGGTCCACGCCCTGTTCGTGGACATCGGTGTGCTCGCCCGGCGACGGCGGCGCGGCGCCCGGGGCATTGGAAGGGGACGGGGTATCGCGATGGGATGGCATGGGGAACCTCTCGTTTGCCTGCAAGGCAGATCGCCCCATGCTAGGCAGACCCCGCCCGGTTCCGCGTAGGCCGGGAGCGGACGACGGCATCAGCGTTGGGCGCACGGGCGACCACGCATCACCTGGGGGGCACGGCCAGGGGTGTATAGCCGGCCCTGAGCAGTGCCCAACCCGCTTCGGCTAACATGCCTGGATGCATTTAAGGGGTATCTATTTAGCTCCAGCAGCCCCATTGATACTGTGATTTCATCCAGCAATGGTATCCGATTGGCTCTCCCCGGTGTTCTTGCTCACGACATCCCCATACGTCACTGGCGGCGTAACCACCGCTTGCTGCAGCAAGCGGTAAAACAGCATCCCGCGTGAGCTGGATGTGCGCCGGTTGAAACGGAACACGAATTCATCGAGATAGGCGTCCAGGTGGTCTGGCTGTACAGAGCCATGATGTGTTCCCAGCACCCAGCGCTGTACCAGTGAGGCGACCCGGTGCACTCCCGCCATGGAGACATGGGCAGGTACGCCTGAGCCGAGCATGACGGTGCGCTGGTGGGTGTAACCCAGTTCTCCCAGAGCGCGGTATGCCGCCGAACCATCCGTGCGTACCTGGGCTCCAGGCTCGACCACCTCCTGCACAAAGGGGATTACGTGGGTGGCGGCGTCTCGGTCAATGCGGCGTAACCGGATGCGCCCAAACCCCTTGGGCTCCACGATCTCCACCGCCATGACCATCAACACTTTGGTGGTGCTGCTCTTGCGCCCTGCAGGGGTGGCGGGATTCTTGCGATCCGTGATGGACAGGTACGTTTCATCCACCTCCACAAGCCCCTTGAGCTTGTCCCGGCCCGGGCGGACCATGGCACGTCGAAACCGGTGCAGCATGGTCCAGGCGGTCTGGTAGCTCCCCAAACCCAATACGCGCTGCAGCCCCAGGGCGCTCACGCCTTGTTTCTGATTGGTCAGGTACCAAGCTGCAGCCAGCCAGACACGCAGCGGTGTGCGCGTCTTGTCAAAGATGGTTCCAGATGTCACTGTGCCTTGGTACTGGCATGAGCGGCACATCAGGCGGGTGCGGCTGGCGCGGTACACATCGCCAGCGTTGCCGCAACGCGGGCAGACGAAGCCTTGGGGCCACCGAAGCTTCTCCAGGAACGCCTGGCAAGCCTCTTCGGTGGCAAACCAGTCAAGAAATTCGTTCCAGGTGCGGGGGTAGTCCCCTCCAGGAGTTGGCGTTAGCATCTGGGTTTCCATCCAGCTATTCTCACGTCACTGGAGCTAAATAGATACCCCTTATGCATTTACAGTGGCACGCCCCGCAAAGCCGGCCCCGCGCCTGATCTCCCCTTCCATGTCTTCCACAGAGTGGGCCGCCCAGGCCCTGCAATCGTTCGAGGCGGTGGTCCAATCCACGGCCGGCTTTCGCGTGCGCGAGGGCCAGCGGCGCATGGCCGAGCAGGTGGCCCAGACCTTCAGCCAGGCGCAGCTGGGCAAGCTGGAGGACGACGATGCCCTGCCCCAGCGCGCGATTGCCGTGGTGCAGGCCGGCACGGGCGTGGGCAAGTCGCTGGCCTACAGCGTGCCCGCGATCGCGATGGCGCTGGCGCGCGGCACGCGGGTGCTGATCTCCACCGCCACCGTGGCGCTGCAGGAGCAACTGGTGCACAAGGATCTGCCGGCCCTGGCCGCGCGCATGGAGCAACCCTTCCAGTTCGCGCTGGCCAAGGGACGCGGGCGCTATGTGTGCAAGCTCAAGCTGGAGCGCCTGGCCGGCGGCGGCGCGGCCGGCCCGGGCGGTGACGGCGACCTGCCCGACGGCGACCTGCCCGACGACGACCTGTTCGCCGACGAGGAGGCCGAGCGGCGCGGCAAGCGCCCGCGCCACGAGTCCGAGGCGCGCATGAAGTTCTACGCCAGCATGGCCGACGCGCTGGCGACCAGCGAATGGGACGGCGACCGCGACACGCTCGCTACGCCGCCCGAGCCCGAGGCCTGGAGTCCCGTGGCGGCCGAGGCCAGTTCCTGCACCGGCAAGCACTGCCCGGTGTTCAACCAGTGCACCTACTACGAGCGGCGCAAGCAGCTCGTGGCCGCGCAGGTCATCGTGGCCAACCACGACCTGCTGCTGTCGTCCCTGGGCGCGCGTCTGCTGCCCGAGCTGGACAACTGCCTGCTGGTGATCGACGAGGCCCACCACCTGCCCGCCACCGCGCTCGACCAGTTCGCCTGCGAGGCCGACCTCTCGCGCCTGACCTGGATCGACCGCCTGGCCAGCCGCGCGCTGCGCATCGGCCAGCTGGTGGAGGTCGAGGAAATTGCCGACATTCCCAACCACGCCGCGCGCCTGCGCGCCGCGCTGCAGGATGCCGCGCGCCTGGTGATGGACGTGTATGGCGAGCAACTGCGTGCGCCCGTGCCGGGGCGCCGCCAGTTCGCATCCAGCCTGCCCACGCGCGCCCGCGTGGCCGGCGGTGTGCTGCCCGAAGCGTTGGTGGAGCCCTTCAGCCAGGCCGCGCACCACGCCGAGGGCTTCCTGAACGCCCTGCGCGCCATTTCCAAGGCCCTGCGCAGCGAAATGCGCGACAAGCCCGATGAGGCGCGGCGCCTGTCGCAGCTGTATGCGCAGATCGGCGTGCTGGCGCCGCGGCTGGAGGCCGTGCACGCGGGCGCCCAGTTGCTGCTGCAGGACGCGCCCGAGGGCGCGGTGCCGGCCGCCAAGTGGTTCACGCTGGAGGTCGAGGGCGACTTCATCGTCGTGCGCGCGCATGCCAGCCCCGTGCTGCCGGGCAATACGTTGCGCAACCACCTGTGGTCCGCCGTGCGCGGCGCGGTGCTGACCTCGGCCACACTCACCAGTTGCGGGCAGTTCGACTTCTTCCTGCGCGAGTCGGGCCTGTTCGGCGACGAAGCCGTGACCACGCTGGCCGTGCCCAGCCCGTTCGACTACGCGCTGCAGGGCACGCTGGTGGCCACCGAGACCCGCGCCGAGCCGCGCGATGCGCAGGCCTTCACCGCCGAGATGGTGGACGCGCTGCTGTCCGACCTGGCCCTGGTCGAGGCTGGCGCGCTGGTGCTGTTCACCTCGCGCGAGCAGATGCGCCAGGCCGTGGACATGCTGCCCACCGCCATGCGCAGCGCCGTGCTGGTGCAGAACACCCTGCCCCGCCCACAGCTGCTGGCCCGCCACCGCGAGCGCGTGGCCGAAGGCCAGCCCTCCATCATCTTCGGCATGCAATCCTTCGGCGAGGGGCTGGACCTGCCCGGCAGGCTGTGCGAATCGCTCTTCATCACCAAGCTGCCCTTCGCCCCGCCCGACGACCCCGTGGGCGAGGCCCGCGCCGAATGGCTGCGCGGCGCCGGTCGCGACCCGTTCAGCGAACTGGTGGTGCCGGCCACCGCCATCCGCCTGGCGCAGTGGGTGGGCCGGGCCATCCGCACCGAGGAAGACCGCGCGCACGTGTATTGCTACGACAAGCGCCTGGTGCGCACCGGCTACGGCCAGCGGCTGCTGCAGGGCTTGCCGCCGTTCACGCTGGCGCGCCGGGCCGCAGGGTGACCGATTGCTCCTATTGGTATAGCTGGTGGCGCTTGCTGGATAAGCGCTGGAGCCCGATTGGACCATTAACCCCTTCCCGCATCGCCTGTCGGGCCGCGTCCCACAGGCGGGCAGGCCCATCGCCGACGCCCGCGCTCTGCCGTGCTGCCTAGAGTGGACTGGACCGATCTCTGAAAGGCCCGCCATGAAGCGCACCAACGACAACTCTGGCGCCACCGACAAGGTGGCCAACGACCACAACCAGCAGGGGCACCAGCCCCCCACGGCCCTGAACCAGGCGCGTCGCACGCCCGACAGCCGCAGCGACCGCACGGACCAGGTGGGCAGCGGCAACCAGGCGCAGTCGCGCCGCGGCAGCAAGAACCAAGGCGGCGCGGGCTGAGCCCGGCCTTCAGGGGCCTGCTTGGCCCGACACCCCCACTTTTGGGGGCGGCGGCGCTTCGTGCGTGGCGGCTACGATTACGCACCGGTGCCGGTGGCCCGTGCCTATCGCACGGGGTGCGCGGGGCCGGTTTCCTGCCGTCCCGCATGCCGTCCGCCCCCATCGCCGTCATCGATTTCGAAACCACCGGCATGATGCCTGCCCAGGGTGCACGCGCCACCGAGGTGGCCATCGTGCTCATGGAAGGCGACCGCGTGGTGGACCGCTACCAGAGCCTGATGCGCACGGGCGTGCGGATCCCGCCCTTCATCACGCAGCTCACCGGCATCACGAATGCCATGGTGGAGGCCGCCCCCGATGCCGCCGCAGTCATGCGCGAGGCCGCGCGCTTCGTGGGCGACGCGCCCATGGTGGCCCACAACGCGGCATTCGACCGCAAGTTCTGGCAGGCCGAATTGCAGTACGCCGGGCTCGCCGCGCCCCATCCGTTCGCCTGCACCGTGCTGCTGTCGCGCCGCGTGTACCCCGATGCGCCCAGCCACAGCCTGGGCCGCCTCACAGACCACCTCGGCCTGCCGCGCGCCGGCCGCGCCCACCGCGCGCTGGCCGATGCGGAAATGGCCGCTGCGCTGCTGGCCTGCATGCAGAGCGACCTGTGCCAGCGCTTCGGCCTGGCCTGGCCGGACCACGCGCTGCTGATGCAGTTGCAGCGCTGCGCACGCCCTGCCATCGGCAAGCTGCTGCAGCACCACCGCCAGGCCGCGCCAGCCGAACAGCCGCCAACGGCGTTGCAAATGGGGTAGCTGCCCCGCCCTTGTTGCGGGCGCTACAGGGCATTTTTCATCCTTCTCCCACTCATACCGCGCGTCGGATTGCGCGCACATCCAGGCGTGACCGGGGCCGACGCCGCGCACCCCGAGCGCACCCTACAGTGCGTTGCATGCCCGTCCCGGCGCGTGCGTGACGCACCGCGCCGTTGCGTCCTACCTACATCCCACGGAGGTTCTCCCATGTCCATGCCCGACGATTCCCCCCACGCCACGCTGTGGAACCGCATCAAGGACATCCGCTTTGCCATGCTCGCCCACCGCGCAGCCGACGGCCGGCTGCATGCCCACCCGCTGACCACGCTCAACAAGGACATCGATGCGCAGTCCCAGCTGTTCTTCTTCATCCCGCGCGGCAGCGAGTTGCACAGCCGCCTGCAGGCCGACAGCCAGGTGCATTTGAGCTACGCCGACCCGGGCGAAGACTGCTACGTGTCGCTGTCGGGCACGGCCGGTTTCATCGAGGACCCCGCGCGCAAGGAAGCATTGTGGACGCCGCTGGCCAAGGCCTGGTTCCCCGACGGTCCCACAGACCCCAACTTGGTGCTGCTGGCCGTCCGCATCGAGCATGCGGAATACTGGGACGTGAAGGACAGCAAGCTCTCCCAGCTCTACCAACTGGCCACCGCCGCGTTGACCGGCGAGCAGCCCAAGCCGCTGGGCGAGCACCGCGAGCTGTCGCTGGATTGACGGCGCGCCCAACCCGCGCGGGGGCAGTTTGCGCGAGGAGCGTCTGTCTTGCCAGCGCGCGTTGCTGGAGCGGAGAGCGGGCGCCGCAAGCCGCGGCGTGCCCCGACACAGGTAGCCCTTAACCCTTAGCTCGTCGCCCGCAAAGAGGCCAACCACAGACCACGTGGCGGCAGTTCCAAGGACCGCCTCCCTCCGCAAGAAGCGAGATTTCAAGAAGCGGACGTTGACAATATTCCCCCCCACGGGCGGCGTGCAGCACGGGAGCGCTGCCGTATTCGCGGCGCGCTCGCGTTCGTTAAAACACCGCCCGGACCGCAGGCCGCAGCGCCCCTGCCAGGTCGCGCGCCAGCCGGCCCATATCGCGCACGCCCACGGCGCCCAGGCTGATGCGCACACCCGGCCCGCTGTGCAGCCGCAGCGGCGCGCCCACCTGCACCGCCCAGCCCGCGGCCGCCAGGGCCTGCACCGCCGCGGCTTCGTCGGACACGGGAACCCAGGCGTGCAGGCCCTCGCCTTCCAGCCAGGGCGCCGCCACCCCGTGGCCGCGCAGCGCGTCCGCCAGCGCCGCGCGGCGGGCCGCGTACTGGGCCGCGGCATGGCGCCATGAGCCCCGCGCACGTCCCTGCGCCGCCTGCCGCCACAACTGCGCCACCAGCCCCTGCAACCAGTGGCTGACCCAGCGCGGCCCCAGCGCCTGGTGTGCGCACATGCCCTGCACCAGCGCCGGCGTGCCCGCGGCCAGGGCCACGCGGCAGTCTGCGCCCAACGCCTTGCTCACACTCAGCACATGCAGCCACAGCGGCGGCAGGGCCCCGGCCATCGCCAGGGGGGCGTGGCTCAGCAGGCCCCAATGGTCATCCAGGATCAGCAGCGTGTGCGGATGGGCCCGCAATTGGCGGCGCAGCGCCTTCCACCGGGCCGCACCCAGGGCCACGCCCGTGGGGTTGTGCGCGCGCGGCGTAACCACCACGGCGCAGCACTGCGCCAACACGCCCGCTGCCGGCACGCACAGCCCCTGCGCGTCCACGGCCAGAGGTACGGGCTGCAGGCGCAGGCTGTGCAGCAGCGCCAGCAGCGGTGGCCAGCCCGGGTCTTCCACCGCCACGCGGTCGCCGGGGCGCGCATGCTGGCGCAGGGCGCGCTCGATCGCATCCAGCGCACCCGAGAAGACCCCCACGGCATCGCCAGGCAGGCCCTGGCTCTCCAGCCAGGGGCGCGCCTGCGACAGCAGCGCCTCCGCAACCGCTTGCGGCGCATGCGGCACCGCTGCCGGCTGCCCCAGCGCAGCGGCCCAGGCCGCGCCGCGGGGACGCGGCAGCAGCGCAGGATCGGGCTGGCCGCTGGCCAGGTCGCGCAGGCCCTCGGGCGGAGCGAACGAAGGGGCAGGGCGGGGCGGCTCGCCCGCTACGCGGGTGCCGCGGCGCCCCGCAGTGACCACGCGGCCCGCGCTGCGCAACCGCGCATAGGCGGCGGCGACGGTGTTGGGATTCACCCCCAGTTCTGCGGCCAGATGGCGCACCGAGGGCAGGGCGGCGCCGCTTGGCAGAGCGCCGCGGCGCATGGCATATTCAAGGCTTGCCGCAATGTCTTTGGCATTGCTTCCTTCTACAGACAACGATGGCATGCACACATTGTATTGTTTGTACTAGTACAAATTTTTGTACTGCACGGCTCAGTCGCTGCAATCGCGCCCCACACCCTTCGCGCATGCACCCACGGCGAGGCGCCCCGAGAAAAGTGCAAAAAATGACCCCAAAAAACGTTGCAAAAGTAGGAGAAAGCGCGTTCGGGCGCGGGGTGTTGGCTGCGCCATCGCGCCGCGGCTGCTACGCTTGACCCCCATGCGCGCCTTTGCCCTTCCCGTCCTGACGCTCGCGGCCAGCCTGCTGGTGGCGGGCTGCGGCACCACGCCGCCCACGTCTGCCTCGCGCAACGCCGCCTATTCCCGCCTGTCGCCCGAGCAGTCGAGCGACATCGCCATCCATGCCCTGGGACTGGTGGGCACGCCCTACCGCTACGGCGGCAATACGCCCGACAGCGGCTTTGACTGCAGCGGCCTCATCGGCTACGTGTACACCAGCCGCGCGGGCGTGGCCCCGCCGCGCACGGTGGCCCAGTTGAGCGGCTTCGGCCAGTCCATCGACGCGGACGAGCTGCGCACGGGCGACCTGGTGGTGTTCGGCCGCGGCCGGCCCACGCATGCCGGCATTTACGTGGGGGAGGGGCGCTTCGTACATGCGCCGTCCAGCGGCGGCACTGTGCGCCTGGACCACCTGAAGTCGCGCTACTGGTCGCAACAGTTCGCGAGCTTCCGGCGCCCCTGAACTTCCACGGCGCCACTTGCGGCGGCCACAGGCGGTGTTACCTTCCTTCACCGCCACCTGCCGCCGGGGCAGGGCGGCGGACTCCCAGGACAGGCGCTCACGCGGGTAGCGCGACAATCGGGGCACCATGACCCTGACCGAACGCCTCGCATCCCCGCTCACCACCCACGACACCACGCGCATCGACGACCTGCGCATCAAAGCCGTGCGCCCGCTCATCACGCCCGCGCTGCTGCAGGAATGGCAGCCCGCGCCCGAGGCGGCGCAGACGCTGGTGGAAAGCAGCCGCGTGGCCATCTCGCGCGTGCTGCACGGGCAGGACGACCGCCTCATCGTCGTGGTGGGGCCGTGCTCCATCCACGACCATGACCAGGCCATGGAGTACGCGCGCCTGTTGAAGGAGCAGGCGGATGCGCTGGCGCAGGACCTGCTCATCGTGATGCGCGTGTACTTCGAGAAGCCCCGCACCACCGTGGGCTGGAAGGGCTACATCAACGACCCGCACCTGGACGGCAGCTTCGCCATCAACGAAGGCCTGGAGCGCGCCCGCGCATTGCTGCTGGACGTGCTGGCGCTGGGCCTGCCCGTGGGCACGGAATTCCTGGACCTGCTGTCGCCGCAGTTCATCAGCGACCTGGTGAGCTGGGGCGCCATCGGCGCGCGCACCACCGAAAGCCAGAGCCACCGGCAACTGGCCAGCGGCCTGTCCTGCCCCGTGGGCTTCAAGAACGGCACGGATGGCGGCGTGAAGGTGGCGGCCGACGCCATCCAGGCCGCGCAGGCACCGCATGCCTTCATGGGTATGACCAAGATGGGGCAGGCGGCGATCTTCGAGACGCGCGGCAACCACGACTGCCATGTGATCCTGCGCGGCGGCAAGGCCCCGAACTACGGCGCGGCCGACGTGCAGGCCGCCTGCGCGATGCTGGAGAAGGCCGGCCAGCGCCCGCAGGTGATGATCGACCTGTCGCATGCCAACAGCAGCAAGCAGCACCGCCGCCAGATCGACGTGGCACAGGACGTGGCCCAGCAGATCGCCGCGGGCGATGCACGCATCACCGGCGTGATGATCGAGAGCCACCTGCAGGAGGGCCGCCAGGACATCGTGGACGGCCAGCCGCTCACACCCGGCGTGTCGGTCACCGACGCTTGCATCAGCTTCGCACAGACCGTGCCGGTACTGCAGCAGCTGGCTGCGGCCGTGCGCGAACGCCGCACGCGCGGCTGACACGCTCCGGCGCCGTCGCGGCCGAAAAGAAGGAGGGCGCCCATGTACCATCAGTCACATCCGCCCGCCTTTCGGGCCAGAAGCGTCCGCCATGTTCTTCCGACACCCCGCCGCGCCACCGCCGAGCCCCTTGGCCGGTGCCAGCCTGGGCGGCTCCTGACGCGCGCCATGGCCCAGGCCGCCTCTCGTTCCTTCCCGCTGCGCCATCCCGGCCGCGCGTCGCACGTGGTCGATGGCGTGGCCCAGCCCAATGCCGAGTACGTACTGGAAGGCACGCCGAGCGAGCGGCTGCTGACCCAGCGCTCGCTGGTCATCCGCGACCGTGCGCGCGAGCGGTTCCCGCGGGCTCCGGTGCTCGCGCGCACGGGCGCGCGCAGCTACGTGGGCCAGCAGCTCACGGCCAGCGACGGCACGCCCATCGGCATGATCTTCGTGGTGTTCCGCCAGGCGCTGGAGCGCAGCCGGTTCGTCAGCAACACGCTGCAGATCTTCGCCGCGCGCGCGGCCGCGGAACTGCAGCGCCAGACGGACGACCAGCGCATCCGCCAGCAGGCATCGCTGCTGGACAAGGCGCGCGACGCCATCATCGTGCGCGACCTGGAGCACCGCATCACGTTCTGGAACGAGGGCGCAGAGCGCATGTACGGCTGGTCGCGCGAGGAGGTCCTCGGCCGCTCCATCGCCACGCTGCTGTACCAGAACCCGGAGGACTTCCTGCGCGCCACCCAGCAGGTGATGCAGCACGGCGTGTGGAGCGGCGAGATCCTGCAGTGCGACCGCGCGGGCCGCACCCTCGAAGCCGAGGGCCGCTGGACGCTGGTGCGCAACGACCGTGGCGAGCCCGAGTCGGTCCTCGCGATCAACGCCGACATCGGCACGCGCAAGCACCAGGAGCGCGAGATCCAGCGCCTGGCCTTCTTCGACCCGCTCACCCACCTGCCCAACCGCGTGCAGCTGCTGGACCGCGTGGACCAGGCCCTGGCCAAGGCGCAGCGCCTGGAGCAGGGCGGGGCGCTGCTGTTCATCGACCTGGACAACTTCAAGACCCTCAACGACACGCTGGGCCATGACCAGGGGGACGAGCTGCTGCAGATCGTGGCGCAGCGGCTGAACACCTGCGTGCGCAGCGCAGACACGGTGGCGCGCCTGGGCGGCGACGAATTCGTGGTGCTGGTGGAGCAGCTCAGCGCGCACAGCGACTCGCTGGCGGAGCAGGCGGGCGCCGTGGGCGAGAAGATCCTCGCCGTGCTCAGCGCCCCCTATGCGCTCACCGGGTACCAGTACCGCAGCACGCCCAGCATCGGCATTGCGCTGTTCAACCACGCGCCCACCACGGTGGGCGAACTGCTCAAGCAGGCCGACCTGGCGATGTACCAGGCCAAGACCGCGGGACGCAACACGCTGCGCTTTTTCAACCCGAGCATGCAGCATGCCGTGGCCGAGCGTGCCTCGCTCGAGGCGGACCTGCGCAACGCGCTGGCGCAGAAAGAGTTTCTGCTGCACTACCAGCCGCAGATCAATGCGCGGGGCGCGATCGTGGGCGTGGAGGCGTTGCTGCGCTGGGCGCACCCGCGGCGCGGCATGGTGTCGCCCGGGCAGTTCATTCCGCTGGCCGAGGAGACCGGCCTGGTGCTGCCGCTGGGGCACTGGGTGCTGCACACGGCGTGCTCGGTGCTGGCCGATTGGCAGCGGGTGCCGGCGCTGGCGCCGCTGACCATGGCAGTGAACGTGAGCTCGCGCCAGTTCCGCGATGCGGGTTTCGTGGACGACGTGGCGGGCGTGCTGGCCGCCACCGGCGCGCCGGCCTCCCAGCTCAAGCTGGAGCTGACCGAGAGCCTGCTGGTGGAAGACTTGGCCGCCACCATTGCCACCATGGCGGCGCTGCGCGCGCTGGGCGTGGGCTTTTCGCTGGACGACTTCGGCACCGGCTACTCGTCACTGGCCTACCTCAAGCGCATGCCGCTCGGGCAGCTCAAGATCGACCAGAGCTTCGTGCGCGACCTGCTCACGGACCCCAACGACGCGGCCATCGTGCGCACCATCATCGGCCTGGCCGCCAGCCTGGGCCTGGAGGTGATCGCCGAGGGCGTGGAGACCAGCGCGCAGCGCGACTGGCTGGCGCACGCCGGCTGCGCGGTGTACCAGGGTTACTTTTTCAGCCGGCCGCTGCCGCTGGACCTGCTGGAGCAATTGCTGCACGACCACATCGCCGCAGCCCGCACGCCGCCTCTTTAAGCCCAATTGGCCTGTAACGCTTGTCCAGCAAGCGCTGACAGCTATCTAATCGATAGCTTACGCTTCCTCGCTGCGCACGAACGGCTCCAGCCCCTTGACCATGCGCGCGAACTGCGGGCCGATCTCCTGCTCCAGCAGCGCGCGCGGGAACTTGCTGGCCGAGCCGCCTGCGTTGAAGCTGATCACGCGGCCGTCGGGCTGGCGGATGGCGGCGCCCACGCCCGCGATGTCTGTCTGCCAGTCGCGCACCACCACCGTGAAGCCGCGCGCCCGCCAGTGGGCACACCCGGTCTCGATGGCCTGGCGCAATTGCGGCCAGCGCTCGCCTTCGGCCTGGCGGATATCGGCCAGCAGCCGCTCGCGCTCGCGCGGCTCCATCACGGCCAGCAAGGCGTGGCCCATGGCCGTCTCCGCCACCGGAAGGCGCGCGCCGAGGTCCAGTCCCAGCGACAGCGGCGTGCCCGAGCGGCAGTTTTCCACGTACAGCACCGACAGCCCGTTGCGGATGCCCAGCGACACCGAGATGTCGTAGCGGTCCGCGAAGTCCTGCATGTAGGGCCGTGCAATGCGCCGCAGCCGCAGGTTGGACACCATGGTGATGCCCAGTGCCGCCAGGCTGTCGCCCAGCGCGTACTTGCCGCTGTCGCGCGAATGGCGCAGGTAGCCCAGCACGCACAGCGTGTAGGCCAGGCGCACCACCGTTGGCTTGGGCAGGCCGGTGCGCGCGGCGATCTCGGCATTGGTGAGCCATTTTTCGTCCACCTGGAAGCACGCCAGCACGTCCAGCCCCCGGGCCAGCGCGGTCACGAATCGCCGGCTGTCCGCGCCTTCGTCGAAGTCGATGTTCCGTGTGCGCGCCATTCCCACTCTCCAGGTAAATTTCTCTTAGCGGAATTATTTCATCGCAACTTTTCTGCACCGACTCATGGATTTCCCTAGCGAGAAGGGTTTTTCATCAGGGGGATACTGAAATCACGCCACTTCTCCCGTGCCTCCATGAATTTCGCACAGAGAAACCACGCTACCTGAAGGCCTCCACAGCACACGGCCTGCACAGCGGGTTGATCGCAGCGCCGGAGGCCATAGACCCAAGGACTCCCTCCATGACCCATGCTTTGCTCAACCGCTGCACCCTGTCCCTGCTGCTGGCCGCCGGCTGCGTGGCCGGCCCCGCGCTGGCGCAACCCGAGCGCTTTCCCAGCCGCCCGATCAAGGTGCTGATCGGCTTCACCGCCGGCGGCTCGACCGATGTGCCGTTCCGCGTGCTGGCGGAGAACGCCTCCAAGATCCTGGGCCAGCCCGTGATCATCGAGAACAAGCCCGGCGCCGGCGGCGTGCTGCCCGCGCAGATGATGCAGAGCACCCCGGCCGACGGCTACACGCTCGCACAGGTGCCGCTGCCGGTGTTCCGCCTGCCCTACACGCAGAAGATCAACTGGAACCCGGCCACCGACCTGCAATACGTGATCGGCCTGGCGGGCTACGCCTTCGGCCTGGTGGTGCCCGCGGACTCGCCCATCAAGTCCATGCAGGACTACATCGCCTACGCCAAGAACAACCCCGGCAAGCTGAACTACGGCACGCCCGGTGCGCTGACCACGTTGCACCTGACGATGGAGAACATCGCCCTGCAGGCCGGCGTGACGCTGAACCACATTCCCTACAAGGGCAACTCCGAGTCGCTGCAGGCCGTGCTGGGCGGGCATGTGATGTCGATTGCCGACACGCCCGGCTGGGCGCCGTACGTGGAGCAGGGCAAGCTGCGCGTGCTGTCGGTCTGGGGGGACAAGCGCTCGGCCCGCTTCCCCAACGTGCCCACGCTCAAGGAAGTGGGCATCAACCTGGTGCAGACCTCGCCGTTCGGCCTGGTGGTGCCCAAGGGCACAGACCCGAAGATCACCCAGGTGCTGCACGACGCCTTCAAGAAGGCCATGGAGATGCCCAACTACAAGGAGTCCCTGGCGAAGTTCGACATGGACACCTACTACATGGACAGCGCCACCTACAAGCAGTACGCGCTGGACACCATGAAGACCGAAAAGGTCATCATCGAAAAGCTTGGCTTGGCCAAATAACCCGGCTTGCAGGAAAAATGGCTGCTGGCGCTTGATGGGCAAGCGCTGGCAGCTATCAATAATGAAGCACACCGGCCGACGGCCTGACCCACGCGGCCATCGCTCCGGTTATTCATGAATGTGTCTATTACTTCATAGTGGTAGTAGTAGAGCCCGCGCCATTTTGTGGACAAGCCGCTTTTTCTGAATGGCGGCGCGTACTTGCGCTACTGCAAAGTCTGTGTCCCGGCACCGGGTCAAGTCCGGCCTGAAATGGGTACAACTGCGCCGGTGGGACGGGTGCTGTGGACAAGGCGCAGATGACCAGCGCCGCATCCCCAGGCTTGTCCACAGTCCGCTCAGAAGTGCAACGCGTAGCGCAGTTGCAGGAAGTTCTCCCCGGGGTTCGGGCTCTTGATGCTGGCGTTGGACAAGTGCTGCACGCTCAGCATCAGCTCATGCTGGCGCTGTGCGCCGAAATTGCGCCCCAGGCCCAGGTGCGAGGCAAAGTTGAAGCGGGTGCTGAACTCATGGTCCTGCACGCGGTAGCGGTGGCTGGCCACGGTGGCACCGATGCCGGCCTCCCAGAACCAGGGGGAACGGCCCTCGTCGGGGCGCAGGCGCAGCGTGGGCGCCACGCCCACCACCACCGCGCTGTTGTGCCCGCCGATGCCGTCAAAGGACCAGCGGCTGAGTGAAACATCCCAATGGCCGCGCAGCTCGCCGCCCCACAGCGGGCGGCGCCAGGTGCCCCAGGGCAGGGTGGCGCCGATGGTGATGGCATCCGTCTGGCGCCGCGCCCATTCGCCCTGCACGTAGACCGAAGGGGCGTAGGCCCGGTCCTCTGACGGCTGCGCCAGGGCCGGTGGGGCCGTGAGGCACGCGGCGGCGGCCGCGAGAAAAGGCACCGGGGAGAGAAGGGCGGTGCGCCGGAAAAAGGCGCTGCGGCGGGCGATGGTAGGCATGGTTGCGAGGTGTTGTTGTTACCTGAATATATAACTATATAACCCCTGCAGCCCCCCACTGCCCAGCCGCCCTGTAGGCCGGAGCCGCAGCCCGCAGCCCGCGGCCGGCGCAGCGGATGCGCACCCGGCCCTGGGCCGGCTTACTGCGGCGTCAGCGGCGCGCCGGGAGCAGCGCCTGCGCCCGGGCCAGGGCCTTGGTGGCGCATGCCGCGACCGTCACCGCGGAAGTCGCCCCGCGCACCGTCCTTGCCCCAGCGCTTGCCCATGGGGTGGTCGCCGCCCCAGTGGCGGTACATGCGCTTGCCTTCGGCGTCGAAGGTCTTTTGCTGCGCCGGCGTCAGCGTGCCATAGAAGGCCTTGACGGCGTCGCCGCGGCGGTCCATCTCGGCCGCGCGCTGGGAGCGCAACGCGCGCATGCGGTCGATGCGCTCGGGCGTGGTGAGCTGGTCCATGCCTTGCCAATCCAGCCGCGCCTTGCGTGCGTCGGCGTCGGGCTTCATGGACTGCAGAAAGCTGTTCCATGCGGGCTCCTGCTCGGGCGTGAGCTGCAGCTTGCGCTTGAACGCCTCGGCGCGCTGGGCCATGTACTGCTCGCGCTGCTCGGGCGTCAGGGCGCGCTGGCGCGGACGCTGCTGCGCCTGGGATGCGCCTTGCTCGGTGGCGGCTGGGCCGGGGCCGGGTTGCGCCAGGGTGGGCACAGCCATGCCGGCGAGCACAGCGGCCGCCACGGCGGTGGCGGCCAGGCGCTGGGTGATCTTGAAACGGGCCATGGTGTTTCCTTTCTTGCTTCACACAGGAAGTGATGGGCGCCTGGTGGTCCACCCGAATGGGGGACACTGCACCCTGCGCTTGCAAAGCAGTGTGCGCCGCGTGTGTAACGCGCCCGTGAGCGAATTCTGCGCCTGTGTAAAGTTCGGCTATTCACCCGGCATGCGCCACCATGCCGGCTACAGTCGTTTTATGCAAAAAGTGCCTCCAGCGCTTATCCAATAAGCGCTGACAGCTATCAAATCAGGACCATTCACCGCCCCGCCCGTCGTGCAGCCCTGGCGCGGGGCCGGCATTTCAAAAGGAATCTCCCCGTGTTCAAGAACATGATCGTGTACCGCATTGCCCCCGAATGGCAGGTGGAGCTGACCCAGCTGGAGGAAGCGCTGGCCAAGGCGCCCTTCCAGGAGTGCGGCGCCACGCAGGAAAAGTCCAGCGGCTGGGTGCCCCCGCGCGGCGAGGCCCACGGGCTGCTGGCCGAGAGCGTGGGCGGCCACTGGATGCTGCGCTTCCAATGGGAAGCCAAGATGCTCCCGGCCACCGTGTTGGCGCGCAAGGTGAAGGAAAAGGCCGCGCAGATCGAGCAGCAGACCGGCCGCAAGCCCGGCAAGAAGGAAACCAAGGAGCTCAAGGAAGAGGCCAAGCTGGACCTGCTGCCCATGGCCTTCACCAAGCAGGGCGGCACCTGGGTATGGATCGACCCACAGGCGCACTTGCTGGTGCTGGACACGGGCGCCCAAGGCCGTGCCGACGAGGTGGTGAGCCTGCTGGTGGAGCACCTGCCCGGCCTGTCGCTGGCGCTGCTGGACACGCAGACCAGCCCCCAGGCGGCGATGGCGCTGTGGCTCAAGGAGCAGGAGCCGCCGGCGGGCTTTTCCATCGACCGCGAGTGCGAGCTGAAGGCGCCCGACGAGACCAAGGCCGTGGTTCGCTACGCCCGCCACCCGCTGGACATCGAGGAAGTGCAGGGCCACATCGAGGCGGGCAAGCTGCCCACTAAGCTCGCCATGAGCTGGGACGACCGCGTGAGCTTCGTGCTGACCGAGGGGCTGCAGCTCAAGAAGGTGGCGTTCCTGGACACGGTGTTCGAGGGCCAGACGCAGGACGATGGCGGCTTCGATGCCGACGTGGCGATCGCCACGGGCGAGCTGTCGCAGCTGATTCCCGACCTGATCGCGGCGCTGGGCGGCGAGGGGCGCACGAGCCTGGGTGGCGCTGCTGCCGCCCCCGCACCAACCGCCGGGGCCTTGCATGCCGCGGCCAGCGGCCCCGACGACGACGCGCCGTTCTGACGAAAAAAAAGCCCACGCGCCGTTGCCGGTGCATGGGCTTGGGGCCTGGCTTGAAGGCCGCTGCCGGATCAGGCCCGGTGGCGGGCCAGCACGACGGGTTCCACCGCCCGTTCGGGCTCGGGCAGGAACTCGGCCTCCCCGTCCAGCACGCGGTGCAGGCGGTCGGCATCCAGCGCGTTTTCCCAGCGCGACACCACCACTGTGGCCACGGCGTTGCCGATGAAGTTGGTGAGCGAGCGGCACTCGCTCATGAAGCGGTCCACGCCCAGGATCAGCGCCATGCCGGCCACCGGCACCTCGGGCACCACTGCCAGGGTGGCGGCCAGGGTGATGAAACCCGCGCCGGTCACGCCGGCCGCGCCCTTGGACGACAGCATCGCCACCAGCAGCAGCGCGATCTGGTGGCCCAGCGTGAGGTGCGTGTCGGTGGCCTGCGCGATGAACAGCGCAGCCAGCGTCATGTAGATGTTGGTGCCGTCCAGGTTAAACGAGTAGCCCGTGGGCACCACCAGGCCCACCACGGACTTAGCACAGCCGGCCTTCTCCATCTTTTCCATCAGCGAGGGCAGGGCGGACTCGGACGAGGAGGTGCCCAGCACCAGCAGCAGCTCGGCCTTCAGGTAGCGGATCAGCTTGAGCACCGAGAAGCCGCAGGCCCGTGCCACCGCGCCCAGCACCACCAGCACGAACACCGCCGAGGTGATGTAGAAGGTGAGCACCAGCTCGGCCAGGTTCACCAGCGAGCCCAGGCCAAACTTGCCGATGGTGAACGCCATGGCGCCGAAGGCGCCGATGGGCGCGGCCTTCATGACGATGTTCACCAGCTTGAACACGGGCTTGGTCAGGCCGTCCAGAAAGTCCAGGATGGGCTTGCCGGCGTCGCCCACCATGGCCAGCGACACGCCGAACAGCACGGCCACCAGCAGCACCTGCAGGATGTTGTCGCCCACGAAGGGGCTGATCAGCGTCTTGGGAATGATGTCCAGCGCGAAGCCGGTGAGCGTCATCTCGTGCGACTTGCTCACGTAGCCCTTGACGGCGGTCTGGTCCAGCTCGGCCACGTTGATGTGCATGCCCGTGCCAGGCTGCATCACGTTGGCCACCACCAGGCCGACGACCAGTGCCAGCGTGGAGAACGTGAGGAAGTACGCCATGGCCTTGCCGAACACGCGGCCCACGGCGCTCAGGTGGCTCATGCTGGCGATGCCGGTGACGATGGTCAGGAAGATCACCGGCGCGATGATCATCTTGATGAGCTTGATGAAGGCATCGCCGAACGGCTTCATCGCCGCGCCGTACTCGGGCTGGAAGTGGCCCAGCAGCACGCCGATGATGATGGCGAACACCACCTGGAAATACAGTTGGCGATAGAACGGAAGCCGCACCGACGGGGCGGGGGCGGCAGAGGAAATGGCATGCATGCGGCGTGTCTCCGGAGGTCGAAAAAAGACGCGCCAGGGCCGTGCAATGCCGCGCATCTTTGGAAGTCCGCGGTTGTACCCCTGCATCGCCGCCACGCCGATAACCTATTGGTATTAGACGCCGCGCCCGCCCCGCCCACGGACACCAAACCCAGAGACACTCCGCCCATGCCGCTACGCCGCCGCCGCCCGCTGCTCACCGCGCTTGTCGCACTGTTCGTGCTGGCGGGCATGGCCGTGTGCATGCTATTGGCCAGCCAGTACGCGCAGCGCCGTGCGCTGCACGACGAAAGCCAGGGGGTGCGGCGCCAGCTCACGCTGTACGGCCAGGCGCTGGAGCAGCGCATCGACCGCTTTCGCACCCTGCCCGAGGTGCTGGCGCTGGACGCGCAGCTGAGGGATGCACTGACCCACCCGCTCACGCCCGCCGAGGTGGACGTGCTCAACCGCAAGCTGGAGCAGGCCAACGGTGCCAGCCATTCGTCCACACTCACGCTCATCAACCTGCAAGGCCGCGCCATCGCCGCCAGCAACTGGCGCGACACCCCCAACAACGTGGGAGAGGACTACCACTTCCGCCCCTACGTGCAGCAGGCGCTGGCGCAGGGCCACGGGCGGTTCTACGGCATCGGCCTGACCACGGGGGAGGCGGGCTACTTCCTGTCCACGGCGATCCGCGGTGATGACGGGCAGACATTGGGCCTGGTGGCCATCAAGATCCTGCTGACCGAGCTGGAGCGCGAATGGCGCCAGAGCCCCGACGTGGTGCTGGCCTCGGACGCGCACGGCGTGGTCTTCCTCGCCAGCCGCGACGCCTGGCGCTACCGGCTGCTGGTACCCCTCACGCCCCAGGCGCGCCAGGAGCTGGAGGCCACGCGCCAGTACACCGGTCAGCCCCTCACGCCGCTGGGCCTGCAGGTCGAGCGGCGGGTGGACGAAGGCACGGTGCTGGCACGCGCGCAGGAGCCCCCCTTGCCCGGCCCGCTGCTGTGGCACACGCAGGAGCTGGCAGGCACCGGCTGGCAACTGCACCTGCTGCACCACGCGGACAGCGCCATCGAGGCCCGCCGCTGGGCGGCCGGTGCGGCCGCGGGCCTGTGGCTGGCCCTGGCACTGCTGGTGCTGTTCGTGCGCCAGCGGCAGCGCCTGGCCCTGCTGCGCCAGCGCAGCCGCCAGGAGCTGGAGACCGTGCTGCGCCAACACGCGCAGGAACTGCGCACCGCGCAGGACGGCATCGTGCAGGCCGCGCGCGAGGCTGACACCGGCCTGTCGCGCAGCCTGCAGCACCTGCCGCAGGGCGTGGTGGTCATCGACCGCGACCTCAACCTGGTGGCGTGGAACTCGCGCTACGTGGAACTGTTTCGCTTTCCGCCCGAGCTGATGCGCGTGGGCACGCCGGTGGAGGCGCTGATCCGCCACAACGCGCGCCGCGGCCTGCTGGGCGCCACGCCCACCGAGGACGCCATCCAGCGGCGCCTGCAGCACCTGCGCAGCGGCAAGCCCCACCTGCATGAGAGCGCCAAGAGCGACGGCACGGTGCTGGAGATCCGCGGCAACCCGCTGCCCGACGGCGGCTTCGTGACCAGCTACGCCGACATCACCAGCTACAAGAACGCCGCGCGCGAGCTGCGCTCGCTGGCCGACGCGCTGGAGCTGCGCATTGCCGAACGCACGCGCGATCTGGACGCCGCCCGGCGCGAGGCCGAGGCCGCCAACCGCTACAAGACCCGCTTTGTGGCCGCCGCGGTGCACGACCTGCTGCAACCGCTGAATGCGGCGCGCATGTTCGCCTCGCTGCTGCGCGGCCACCTGCACGACGCCGCCGGACGCCAGGTGGCCGACAGCATCGACGGCGCGCTGGCCGCGCAGGACGGCATCCTCAACAGCCTGCTGGACATCTCGCGCATGGAATCGGGCCAGTTGGAAGTGCATGTGCGCGACTTCGCGCTCGGCCCGCTGCTGCAGGTGATGCAGCACAACTTCGGCATCATCGCCGCCAGCCGGGGCCTGCGCCTGCGCACCGTGGGCACGCGCTACGCGGTGCGCAGCGACGAGGCGCTGCTGCGGCGCATCCTGCAGAACCTGGTGTCCAACGCCATCCGCTACACGCCCCGCGGGCGCGTGCTGATCGGCTGCCGGCGCCGCGGCCGGTACCTGCGCATCGAGGTGCACGACCAGGGCCCCGGCATCCCCGAGAGCCTGCAGCGCGAGATCTTCGAGGAGTTCCGCCGCCTGGGCGAGGGCCACAGCCAGGACGGCGACCGGGGTGCGGGCCTGGGGCTGGCCATCGTCGAGCGCCTGGGCAAGCTGCTGGGGCACGAGATTGGCCTGCGCTCCGAACTGGGGCGCGGCAGCGTGTTCTGGGTGTGCGTGCCGCTGGCCGATGCCGCCGCCGCACCCCGCCCCGCCGCCGCGGGCGCAGCCGCCCCGCCCGAGGGCGACCAGCCCCTGCAGGGCACCACGGCCTGGTACATCGATGACGACGCGCCCAGTTGCGAGGCCACCGGCGCGCTGCTGCGCCGCTGGGGCTGCGAAGTGCCTTTGGCGGGCGGCCCGCAGTCGGCCCTGGACTTGGCCGCGCCCGGCAACGCGCCACAGCTGGTGCTGCTGGACGTGCGCATGGGGCCCTTCCACGGCCCCGACCTGTACGACCGGCTGTGCACCGTGTGGGGCCAGGCACCGTCGGTGGTGCTGGTGACGGCCGAGCGCAGCAGCACCCTGCGCCGCCAGGCGGCCGAGCGCGGCTGGGGCTACCTGCTCAAGCCCGTGCGCCCGTCCGCACTGCGCGCGCTCATCAGCCAGATGATGCTACGGAAACAGTAGCTGCTTGCGCTTGTCAGACAAGCGCTAGAGGCCGATTTGGCTTGAAACTTGTGCCGGCAGGGTACTGCGCTCAGGGCGCGGCTTCCGGCTCCGTCTCCAGGCTTTTCACCAGCACCGCGGCCTGGGTGCGGCTGTAGCACTCCAGCTTTTTCAGGATGGCCGTCACATGCACCTTGACGGTGTTCTCGGCCAGGCCCAGCTCATGCGCGATCTGCTTGTTGAGCAGGCCATCGGCCAGGCACAGCAGCACGCGGAACTGCTGCGGCGTGAGCTGCGCGAGCTTGGCGGCCAGCGCGGCGTCGGCCTCGGAGCGCTCGGCCGCCATGGGCGGAAACCAGCTGCCGCCGTCCAGCACGGCCCGGATGGCCGCGCCCATGTCCTCGGCCGGGGCCGACTTGGGGATGAACCCCGCCGCGCCGAACTGCTGCGCACGGCGGATCACGCGCGGGTGGTCGTTGGACGAGATCACCACCACCGGCACCTGCGGGTACTCCCCGCGCACGTGCAGTAGGGCCGAGAAGCCCCGCGCGCCGGGCATGGCCAGGTCCAGCAGCACCAGCTCCACCTCGGGGTGGTCCTGCAGCGCCTGGCCCAGCGTGGCGGCGCTGGCGGCCTCCAGCGTCTGCAGCGGCGCAAAGCGCTCGTGCAGCACCTGGATCAGCGCCGCGCGGAACAGCGGGTGGTCGTCGGCAACGAGCAGGGTGGGGGGCGGCATGGGGTGCAGTCTGCCACGGCGCACGGATGGGGCCAGCCGCTACCATCGAGTTCCATGGCACTCAACTGGGTCTGGACGGGGTTTTTCATCGTGGCGTTCGCCACCGCCGTGGTGCGCTGGCTGCTGGGCGAAGCGGGCATCTTCCAGGCCCTGCTGACGGCGCTGTTCGACGGCGCACGCGCGGGCTTCGAGATCTCGCTGGGCCTGGCCGGCATCATGGCCCTGTGGCTGGGCCTGATGCGCGTGGGCGAGCGCGCGGGCATGGTCGAGCTGCTGGCGCGCCTGGCCGGGCCGCTGCTCACGCGGCTGTTTCCCGGCGTGCCCGCCGGCCACCCCGCCCAGGGCGCGATGACCATGAACATCAGCGCCAACCTGCTGGGGCTGGACAACGCGGCCACGCCGCTGGGCCTCAAGGCCATGCAGGAGTTGCAGACGCTCAACCGCGAACCGGCGGGCACGGCCAGCAACGCGCAGATCATGTTCGTGGTGATGAACACGGCGGGGCTGACGCTGATCCCCACGTCCGTCATCGCCATCCGCCAGAGCGTGGCGCTGAAGCAGGGCCTGGGCGCGGGATTCAACGCCGCCGACATCTTCCTGCCCACGCTGCTGGTCACCTTCGCCTCGCTGCTGGCGGGCGTGCTGGCGGTGGCGCTCTTTCAGCGCCTGCCGATCTGGCGCGCGCGCCTGCTGCTGCCTTTGCTGGCCGTGGGCGGCGTGCTGGCGGCGGCGGTGGCGGGCCTGGCGCAACTGCCCGCAGAGCAAGCCGCCCAGATTGCGGGAGCCACCGGCGCGGGCGTGATCCTGGGGGTGGTGGCGCTGTTCCTGCTGGCCGGGGCCTGGCGCCGCGTGAACGTGTACGACGCCTTCATCGACGGCGCCAAGGAGGGCTTTGGCGTGGCGGTGCAGATCATTCCGTACCTGGTGGCCATCCTGGCGGCCATCGGCGTGTTCCGCGCCGCGGGCTGCATGGATGCGCTGCTGGCGGCCATCGGCGCGGGGGTGGCGGCGCTGGGGTGGAACACCGACTTCCTGCCGGCCCTGCCCGTGGGGTTGATGAAGGTGCTCTCGGGCGCCGGCGCACGGGGTTTGATGATCGACGTGCTGCAGACGCACGGTGTGGATTCCTTCGTGGGGCGCCTGGCTGCCATCGTGCAGGGCTCCACCGAGACCACCTTCTACGTGCTGGCCGTGTACTTCGGCAGCGTAGGCGTGAAGCACACACGCCACGCACTGGCCTGCGCGCTGGTGGCCGATGCCGTGGGGCTGCTGGCCGCGATCGGTGTGGGCTACGCGCTGCTGCGCTGACCGCAACCTTCCCTCTTTCCCAAAAAAAGCGCCTGACAAGGCGCTTTTTTTACGCCGAAGCCTCCTCAATCCGGGGCCGAGAAAGAGGTTTTGTGCGGCGCTGCGGTTTGCCACGGGTTGTTCTTTGTAGTTCTTATAAAGAATAGTCGTAGTAGTAGAGGGCGGCCCGGCCTGTGGGCAAGCCGATTTTTGTTTGACAGATCAAGCACTTGCGCTGCGCCAAAGCATGGGGACGGCCGCAGGCGCCTGCTGTACCGCAAATGGGGACAAGCCCCAGATGCGCCCCTCACCTGTGCATAACTGGCCAGTTGTGCCAGAACGCTCCGCAGACTTATCCACAAGGCGGCCTTCCGGGGAGGACTGCCGAACAAAAACGGCGCAAGCGAAGGCTGAAACAGCGTTAGCAGCTCCTTTTTCAGGAGCGATGGAGCCGTGGCACCGCGATACAGGCCACAGCCGCCCCGGGATTGCGGGACAATGCAGGCCCTTTACTGCTTTCCGAGACCTTTCCCTGTGACCGACTCCGCCCTGCTCCCCTTGCCCGACCGCCTGGCCATCGACCCGCGCAGCCCGCACCATGTGGCGGCGGTGTTCCAGCAGGCGGCGGACATCGGCATCCGCTTCAACGGCAAGGAGCGTGTCGACGTGGAGGAGTACTGCGTGAGCGAGGGCTGGATCAAGGTGCCCGCCGGCAAGACCCTGGACCGCAAGGGCCGGCCGCTGCTCATCACCCTCAAGGGCAGCGTGGAGGTGTTCTACAAGCCGGAAGCCGCGGCATAAAAAAAGCCACCCGGTCCCGCCGGGTGGCTGGTGGGTGGGCACCCGCTGGTTCATTGGCCCGCTCCAAGAGGTGCAGACGGCGTTCTGATCGGCCGTGAGGAAGGTGTTGGATCGTTTGGTTTCTACTCAATCAGGAGCTAGCAGCGCTTGATGGACAAGCGCTGAAGGCCAGAACGACTCAAACCCGTTCGAAGATCGCCGCGATGCCCTGGCCGCCGCCGATGCACATGGTCACCAGCGCGTAGCGCCCGCCCGTGCGGTGCAGCTCGGCAATCGCCTTGGTGGTGATGATGGCGCCCGTGGCACCCACGGGGTGGCCCAGCGAAATGCCCGAGCCGTTGGGGTTGACCTTGGAAGGCTGAAGGCCCAGCTCCTGCACCACGGCGCAGGCCTGGGCGGCGAAGGCCTCGTTGGCCTCGATCACGTCCATGTCCTGCACCTTCAGGCCGGTGCGCTGCAGCACCTTCTGTGTGGCGGGCACGGGGCCGATGCCCATGTAGGCCGGGTCCACGCCAGCGTGCGCATAGCCCACCAGGCGCGCCAGGGGCTTCACGTTCAGCGCCTGCAGGCGGTCGCCCGCCACCAGCACCACGGCGGAGGCACCGTCGTTGATGCCCGAGGCGTTGCCGGCCGTGACCGTGCCGCCTTCCTTCTTGAACGCCGGCTTCATGCCGGCCAGCACGTCCAGCGTGGTGGCGGCGCGCACATGCTCGTCTTCCTGGAACAGCACGGTGCCCTTGCGCGTGGCGATTTCGACCGGGACGATCTGCTCCTGGAAGTAACCCGCGGCGATGGCGGCGGCGGCGCGCTGCTGGCTGGCCAGGGCGAGCTGGTCCTGCATCTCGCGCGAAATTTGGTAGCGCTCGGCCACGTTCTCGGCGGTGATGCCCATGTGCATCTTCTGCCAGGGGTCGTGCAGGATGCCGAGCATGTAGTCGATGCTCTTGCTGTCGCCCATGCGCTGGCCCCAGCGCGCGCCCTGGTCGAAGTAGGGGCCGCGGCTCATGGATTCCGAGCCACCGCCCACGGCCACGTCGCAGTCGCCATAGCCAATGGCCTGCGCCGCGCTGACGATGGCCTGCAGGCCCGAGCCGCACAGGCGGTTGACGTTGAAGGCAGGCGTCTCGATGGGGCAGCCAGCGTCAATCGCCGCCACGCGGCTCAGGTACGCGTCCTTGGTGTCGGTGGGGATCACGTTGCCCATGACCACGTGGCCCACGGCATCGGGCGCGATGCCGGCGCGCGCGATGGCGGCCTTCACGGCGGTGGTGGCGAGCTGGGTGTTGGGCACGTCCTTCAGGCTGCCGCCGAAGGTGCCGATGGCGGTGCGGGCGGTGCTGACGATGAAGACTTCGCGGTGGGTCATGGGGCAGATACGGTGGTTGGAGGTGGATAGGTGACCGTACCGTCCGGGTGGACCTGCGCGGCCGGGGTGAGTGTCGCACTCTCGGTGCGCGCGCCCAGGATGTGGCGCACCGCGCCGCCGGCGGCCAGCACGTGGTCGGTGATGATGCGGCGGTGGCAGCGCCACCACACGGCCTCGGCGCACATGATGGCGCAGGGCTCGCGTGCCGCGGCCGTGCGCAGCGCGGCCAGCGCGGCGCGAAAGGCGGGCTGCAGCGCGTAGTCGGCGTAGTTGTGGAAGCTGCGGTTGTCCCAGTAGCCGTTGGTGGTGGGCGGCACGCCGCGCTGCAGAGGGCGGCGCCCGCCCAGCGCCGGCATGTGGGTGTAGGCGATGCCCTGCGCGGCCAGCGCGCCGGGCAGCCGGTCCTCGTGGAATTGCGGCTGGCGCAGCGAGCGCGGGATGGCGCGCACGTCGATCACCCGTGTCACGCCTTCGCGCTGCAGCAGCGCGATGAAGTCCTGCACCGCCAGCGTGGAGTGCCCGATGGTGTAGAGCGGCGGCGCGGCCATGGCGTGTGCCGCTCAGCGGGCCAGGCGGTGCAGCGCGCTGCCTTTGTGCAGGGCGACATGGTCGGTCTTGTCGCTCTGGATCTCGTACTGCGGCTCTTCGGCGCTGGCGTGGTGGGTGTAGCCCTTCCACTGCAGCGCGCGGGTGTGGACGGCGGTGATGCGCCCGCTGACGCGGCCGGCCTCGGAGTTCCAGCTGACGTGGTCGCCCACCTTGAAAGGGTGTGCCATGGCATGCCTCCTGCAGGGTGTGTCAAGGCGGCCATTGTGGCCCGGCCGGCGGGTTGGTTTGGGGTGTTTTAGGCATCCAGCGCCCTGTTCACAAGCGCTGGCAGCTATGAATTAAATAGCGACGTCGGCGGCGCCGCTATTCGGGATGCCGGCCATGGCCAGATCGTCCAGGATCGGGCAGTCCGGCCGGTCGTCGCCGTGGCAGCAGTGCACCAGCGCCTGAAGGCTCCGCTGCATGGCCTGCATGGCGGCGATGCGCTCGCTCAGGTTGTCGATGTGCGCCTGGGCGATGCGTTTGACCTGGCTGCTGGCGCGCTGCTTGTCCTGCCACAGGCCGAGCAGGGTGGCGATCTCCTCCATCGAGAAGCCCAGGTCGCGCGCGCGGCGGATGAAGCGCAGGGTGTGCACATCGGCCTCGGTGTACTGGCGGTAGCCGCTGTCGGTGCGCGCCACGCCGGTCAGCAGGCCCAGCGATTCGTAGTGGCGCAGCATGCGCGCCGAGACGCCCGCGCGCTCGGCGGCGGTGCCGATGGCCACGGGCCAGTCCAGCGCGGTCGCGTGCCCGGTGCCGTCGCTGGGCCCGCGGTGGGCGGGGCGCCGCGGCGCGGTGCTCATGCGGCGACCTTGTAGCCTTCTTCCTGGATGGCGTTGGCCAGCGCCTCGCGCGACTTGTCGCTCTCCACGATGACCTGGCCGGTGGCCAGGTCCACCTTCACGAGGGCGTCGGTGTCGACCTGGCGCACGGCGTGCACCACGGCGCGTTCGCAGTGGCCGCAGGTCATTCCCTGGACTTGAAATGTGTATTGCATGATGGTCCTCTCGATCAAAGGGCGGTGGATGGGTTGCGGGCCAGCGGGTGGCCGACAGCTGCATCATGAAGCCTGACATGGTGTCAAAGTCAAGCGGGGACACACGCGCCTACCGCTTGACCTTGCCAGCATGTCAGGGTTTAAGGTGCGCCCTGTATCGATTCCAAGGTGGCTTTCATGACTTCTGCTTCCCTTTCCCCTGCCGCATCGGGCGACGCCCCCGCGGGCACGCTGGACCTGGGCATTGCCGGCATGACCTGCGCGAGCTGCGTGGGCCGGGTGGAACGTGCGCTGCGCAAGGTGCCGGGCGTGCAGGACGCCACGGTGAACCTGGCGACCGAGCGCGCGCACATCGTGTTCGACGCCGCCAGCGGCGGGGGCATAGAGGCGCTGGCACGCCGCGCCGTGCGCAATGCCGGCTACGAGCCGCGCAGCGTGGAGGAGCAGGAAGCGGGTGAGGAGGGCGCGCAGTCGCCCTGGGCAGGCTTCACGCCGGTGGCGGTGGGGTTGCTGCTATCGGCGCCGCTGGTGCTGCCCATGCTGGGCGATCTGTTCGGCTTGCACTGGATGCTGCCGGCGTGGGTGCAGTTCATCCTGGCCACACCGGTGCAGTTCATTCTGGGCGCGCGCTTTTACAAGGCGGGCTGGCATGCCGCCAAGGCGCTCACGGGCAACATGGACCTGCTGGTGGCCATCGGCACCAGCGCGGGCTACGGCCTGTCGCTGTGGCTGTGGGCCACGGCCGAATCCACCCATGGCGCGGGGCATACGCCGCACCTGTACTTCGAGGCATCGGCCGTGGTCATCACGCTGGTGCTGCTGGGCAAGTGGTTGGAAGCGCGTGCCAAGCGCCAGACCACGGCCGCCATCCGCGCGCTGCACGCGCTGCGCCCCGAGGTGGCCCACCTGCTGGGCCGGGACGGCGAGGTGGACGTGCCGATCGCCGAGGTGATGGCGGGTGACCGGCTGGTGGTGCGCCCGGGCGAGCGCATCCCCGTGGACGGCACGGTGGTGGAAGGGCACACGCAGGTGGACGAATCCATGCTGACCGGCGAGCCGCTGCCCGTGGCGCGCAGCGCCGATGGCCCGGAGGGCGGGGCGCTCACCGGCGGCTCGATCAATGGCGATGGGCGCATCGTGATGCAGGTGACGGCGGTGGGGAGCGAGACGGTGCTCGCGCGCATCATCCGCCTGGTGGAGGAGGCACAGGCGGCCAAGGCGCCCATCCAGCGGCTGGTGGACAAGGTGTCGGCCGTCTTCGTGCCGGTGGTGCTGGCGATTGCCATCGTCACGCTGCTGGGCTGGCTGTGGGCGGGCGCGGGCGTGGAGGCTGCACTGATCCATGCCGTGGCGGTGCTGGTCATCGCCTGCCCCTGTGCGCTGGGGCTGGCGACGCCGGCGGCCATCATGGCGGGCACCGGCGTGGCGGCCAGGCACGGCATCCTCATCAAGGACGCGGAGGCGCTGGAAACCGCCCACCGCGTGCAGACCGTGGCCTTTGACAAGACCGGTACGCTGACCGTG
Source organism: Diaphorobacter sp. JS3051 (assembly GCF_015832135.1). Classification (NCBI taxonomy): domain Bacteria; kingdom Pseudomonadati; phylum Pseudomonadota; class Betaproteobacteria; order Burkholderiales; family Comamonadaceae; genus Diaphorobacter; species Diaphorobacter sp. JS3051. The sequence continues at coordinate 2,711,248 of NZ_CP065406.1, read as the reverse complement.
GGCCGCCCGCGCCTGACGGCGTTTCACGTGGAACCAGGGGTGGATGAGGCGGCACTGCTGTCGGCTGTGGCCGCGGTGCAGAGCGGCAGTGAGCACCCGCTCGCACGCGCCGTGGTGAGCGCCGCCCAAGAGCGTGGCCTGCCTGTTCCTGCGCCCGACGGAGTGCGCGCCGTGCCCGGCCGCGGCACCGAGGGCGAGGTGGCAGCGCGCAGCTATCTGGTCGGCAGCCTGCGCTGGATGCAGGAGCTGGGCGTGGACCTGGGCCCGCTGGCCGATCGTGCGGCCACGCTGCAGGCCGAAGGCGCCACCGTGTCCGCGGTGGCCGAGCGGGTCGCGCAGGACCCGAGCGGCGCACGGCCGCCCGAAGCCGCGAGCACTCCCCTGGGGGGCAGCGAGGACACGATAGTGCCGAGCGCGGGGGCGCACTATGTCTTGCGCGCGCTGCTGGCCTTTGGCGATGAGCCCAAGCCTGGCGCACGCGAGGCACTGGCGCAACTGCGCGATCAGGGCGTGCGCTGCGTGATGATCTCTGGCGACAACCGCGGCGCGGCCGAGGCCATGGCCCGCCGCCTGGGCCTGCAGCCGGAGGCCGGCGAGGTGATGGCCGAGGTGCTGCCGGGCGACAAGGCGGCGGCGGTGAATGCGCTGAAGGCGCAGGGCCATGTCGTGGCCATGGTGGGCGACGGCGTGAATGACGCGCCCGCGCTGGCCGCGGCCGATGTGGGCATGGCCATGGGCAACGGTACCGACGTGGCCATGCACGCGGCGGGCATCACGCTGATGCGCGGGGACCCGCAGCTGGTGGCGGCGGCGCTGGACATCTCGCGGCGCACGGTGGCCAAGATCCGCCAGAACCTGTTTTGGGCCTTTGCATATAACGTGGCCGGTATTCCGCTGGCGGCGCTGGGCTACCTGAGTCCCGTGGTCGCGGGGGCCGCGATGGCGCTGAGTTCGGTCAGCGTGATGACGAATGCGTTGTTGCTCAAGCGTTGGCGGGGGTGATTGCGGGATAAACGAGACAAAAGGATTCTTATTTCTCTGGCAAACTGCAACGTTTTGTTGCATATTGGCGCGCGGCTTCTTCGTAAGTCACGCGCAAGCCATCGCCTGACAGGGTGACGGATTGCGTGACGCACATCATGGGAGGGTGGCCCGCCGGGGGCTGCACACGACAAGGAAACGGTGATGAATATTTACGCGCTCATGCGGCTCTTCACGATCCGCCTGCGAATGATCGGCGCCATTGGCGTGGTACTGGGCCTGTTGGGCCTGCTGGGCGGTGCCGGCATGCTGGGCATGTTCCGCATCCACGGGCTGGCCCAGGACTTCATCAGCCAGCCGCATGCCGCGGTGAAGCTGATGGGCCAGTTGCGCAGCGAGATGGGTGAGATCCGCCAGCACGAGAAGGACATGATCATCCACTACGAGCGCCCCGAGTCGGTGCGCGCCGCGCACGACCGGTGGCTGGCGTCGCTGGACCGTGCGGGCAAGGTCACGGCCACGCTGGGCCAGATCTGGCAGGGCGAGGACCTGGCCGAGGCGAAGGACGTCGCCAAGCACCTGGTGGCCTACCGCGAGCAGTTTGCGCACGTGGCACGTCAGCTGGAGGCCGGCGGCTACGACACCGCCACGATCGCCAACCGCATGAGCGGCAAGGCGGTGGAGCAGTTCAACATCGCCACCGACAAGGTGGCCGCGCTGGACAAGCGCCTGGCCGCCGAGGTGGACAGCGCCATTGCGCACCAGGACCGCGTCACCGACCAGACCAAGTGGCTGTTCGCCCTGGCGGTGCTGATCACTGTGGTGGTGGTGGTGCCGCTCACGCTGCTGAACATGGTGTCCATCTGCCGCCCGCTGGAAGTGGCCCGCGCGATGGCACAGGCGATCGCCGGGGGCGACCTGTCTCAGCGCATCCACGTGGAAGGCCGTGACGAGGCGGCCGACCTGCAGCGCGCGCTGCTGGACATGCAAAACGGCCTGGGCGCAATGGTGGCGCAGGTGCGCGACGCGAGCAGCAACATCGCCACGGCCAGCCAGGAGATCGCCACCGGCAACCAGGACCTGTCCGCCCGCACCGAGCAGACCGCCAGCAACGCACAGGAAGCCGTGGCCGCGCTCTCGCAGCTCACCGCCACGGTGCAGCAGACGGCGTCGTCCTCGCAGGTGGCCAACCAGCTCGTCACCTCGGCCTCGGGCATCGCCACGCGCGGTGGCCAGGTGGTGCAGCAGGCGGTGAACAGCATGCACGAGATCTCCTCCTCCAGCCGCAAGATCGGCGACATCATCGGCCTGATCGACTCCATCGCCTTCCAGACCAACATCCTCGCGCTGAACGCGGCCGTGGAAGCCGCGCGCGCGGGCGAGCAGGGCCGCGGCTTTGCCGTGGTGGCGGGCGAGGTGCGCAGCCTGGCACAGCGCAGCGCGGCCGCAGCCAGCGAGATCAAGGGCCTGATCAGCTCCAGCGTGACGGCCGTGGACGGCGGTGTGCGCCATGTGGAAGATGCCGGCAAGGCCATGCAGGAGATCGTGTCCAGCGTGCAGCGTGTGACCGACATCATTGGCGAGATCAACTCCGCCGCCTCCGAGCAGGCGGACGGCATCGGCGAGGTCAACGCCTCCGTGGGCGAGATCGACCGCATGACGCAGCAGAACGCCGCGCTGGTGGAAGAGTCCGCCGCGGCGGCCGAGTCGCTGCGCGAGCAGGCCGCCCGCCTGTCGCAGGTGGTGAGCCAGTTCCAGTTGGCCGACGACGGCCACGCGCCCGCGGCCTTCACGCGCACCGGCGCGCCGGCCCCCGCGCTGCGGGGCGGCGACACGCCGCGCCTGAGCGCCGCTTGAGCGCTGCATGACGCACGCGGCGGCCGGGCGCCGCCGCCAGTTTTCAACAAACCCTCCTTGCGCACCTTCGGGTGCGTTTTTTTTGCCCCTTGGTTGTGCGGCCTGTGATGGCGCGCAAGGAAGTTAGCAGATTGCTATTTAATAAGTAGCTGCTAGCGCTTACTGGGCGGGCGTTGGAGCCGATTTTTATGCCGATGCCAGCAGGCGCGGCACGGATGCCACCAGCAGCGCACCGCCCGACAGCGTGAGCAGGCCCAGCACGATCTGGCGAAAGCGGACCTCGCTGATGCCGATATACAGCCGCGTACCCAGGAGCACCGGCACCAGCACGGCCGTAGCCACGATGCCGAAGGCGGGCAGCATGTCGCGCGTGACCAGACCCTTGGCCAGATAGGTGGCCATGGCCACGGCCAGCATCGCCAGGTTGAAGTTCTGCACCACGGCGCGCTGGGTGTCCTTGGGCAGGCCGCGCAGCGTGCACCACAGCGTGGGCAGCACGCCCGTGAAGCCGCCAATGCCGCCCATCACGCCGCCGCACAGACCCACCACGGCGTCGGCCGTGCGCCCGCCCCAACGCACCCGCGGCAGGCTGCGCGCCATCAGCATGGCGGGGCACCAGCACACCAGCAGCGTGCTTTGAACCAATGGGCGTTCAGGTGGGGCAGCAGGCTGGCGCCCACGGGCACGCCCACCAGACCGCCCAGAATGAACGGCCACAGCAGGGGGGCATTGAAGCCGCGGCGCATGGTCACCGCAGCCAGCACCTGGCCGGTGAGCGAGCCGAACACCGCCAGCGCCGCCGCCAGGTGTGGCTCCAGCACCCAGACCCAGAACGACATGGCCACCATGCTGAACGCAAAGCCCGACAGGCCTTGCACGAAGCCCGCCACGACGGCGCCCAGGACGAGGACGGCCGGTGTCTCCATGCATGTCTCCCTGCTGCCCGCGGGTCCATGGGCGTACCCGCTTTTGTTTTGATAGCGGCCAGCGCTTTGCCCATCAGCGCTGGAGCCTTTTTTTATATCCATCCATGAAGCATCACGCCCGGCGCCGGGCGTGATGCTTGGCGGGCCGCCTGCGTCAGGCCGGGGCCTGCTCCAGCGCGGGGTAGTCGATGTAGCCGTGCTCGCCGCCGCCGTAGAACGTGGTTTTGTCCCAGGCATTGAGCGGGGCGCCCCGCCGCAGGCGCTCCACCAGGTCGGGGTTGGAGATGAACGCGCGGCCAAAGGCCACGATGTCGGCGCGGCCGCTGGCCAGCGCCTCCTGGGCCATGTCGCGGTCGTAGCCGTTGTTCACCATCCATGCCCCCCGGCCGCCAGCCTCGCGGTAGGCGGCCTTGAAGGCGGCGTAGTCGAATGGGCGTCCTTCCACCTCGCGCGGACCGCCCGTTGCTCCCTCGATCACGTGCACATAGGCCAGGCCCAGCGGCGCAAGCTGGCGGGCCAGGTACTCGTAGAGCGGCTGCGGGTTGGCGTCCACGATGTCGTTCGCCGGCGTGACGGGCGACAGGCGCAGGCCCACCCGACCCGGGCCTACGGCATCGGCCACGGCGCGTGTTACCTCCAGCATGAGGCGGGCGCGGTTTTCGATGCTGCCGCCGTAGTCGTCCGTGCGCTGGTTGGCGCCGGTCTTGAGGAACTGGTCCAGCAGGTAGCCGTTGGCGCCATGGATCTCCACGCCGTCAAAGCCTGCCGTTTCCACCGCATTGCGCGCCGCCGCGGCGAAGGCGTGCACGATGCCGGGCAGTTCGCTGGCGTCGAGCTCCCGCGGCTCGGAGGTGGGCTCGAACCGGCCGGCGCCGGTCTCGGGGTCGACCAGATAGGTCTTGGATTTGGCCACGATGGGCGAGGGCGCCACGGGGGCTGCGCCGCCCGGCTGCAGCGCGCGGTGCGATACGCGACCTACATGCCAGAGCTGGGTCACGATGCGGCCGCCGCGTGCGTGCACGGCGGCGGTGACGCGCTTCCAGCCATCGAGCTGCTCGGTGGCGTACAGCCCTGGTACATCGGCATAGCCCTGGCCCTGGTGGGTGATGGCCGTGCCCTCGGTGATCAGCAGGCCGGCGCTGGCGCGCTGGGCGTAGTAGGTGGCGGTGATGTCGCGCGGCACGGCCCGGGGCGAGCGGTTGCGCGTCAGCGGCGCCATGGCGATACGGTTGGCCAGGTGCAGGTCACCGGCCTGGATGGGATCGAACAGAGTGGTCATGCGACTTCAGTACCTTCTTGCAAAGCGGACCGCGGGAGGTGCGGCACGCATCAAAGGTTACCGGTATCGCTCAGGGCGTGCAGTACACCCAGGCGCTGCAGAACCACGGGTTCTGTGCTACGTCAAACAGGGAGGGGGTACGGCGGTGGGGCCGGCTGGCGGCCCTGGATGGCGCCGGGCGTGCGGCGCGCGGGGGGATTTTTGCGGTGAGGCGCCGGCACGCACAAGCCGCGCCCCGCAGATGCCGGGCGCGGCCATGTGGGCCTTACTTGAGCAGGCCCTCGGCCTTCATGGCGGCCTGCACGGCGGGGCGGGCGGCGATGCGTTCGCGGTAGGCCGCCAGGTTCTTCAGTGCGGAGATGTCCAGGTTCACGGCGGGGGCCCAGTTGGTCACTGTGAACAAGTAGGCGTCGGCCACGCTGAAGTGCTCGCCCATGAGGTAGGGCTTGTGGGCCAGTTCGCCGTCCACCCACTTGAGGCGGCTGAGCAGTTGCTCATGCACCAGGGACTTGTAGTCTGCGGGGGTGGTGGGCTTGAACAGGGGGGTGAAGCCCTTGTGGATCTCGGTGCCGATGAAGGTCAGCCACTCCTGCAGACGGTAGCGCGCCAGCGTGCCGTTGGCGGGGGCGAGGTTCTTGTGCGGCGCCTGGTCGGCCAGGTACTGCACGATGGCGGGGCCTTCGCGCAGGCGCGTGCCGTCGTCCAGCTCCAGTACCGGCACGTAGCCCAGGGGGTTGATGGTGTAGTAGTCGGTGCCGTCCTGCAGCTTGTGGCTCTTGGTGCTGGCCAGCACCGAGGTGTTGGCCAAGCCGGTTTCGTGCAGCACGATGTGCGGGGAGAGCGAGCAGGCGCCAGGGGAGTAGTAGAGCTTCATGCGGTCTTGTCCTTTCAAGAGAGTGATGAAGAAAATCTCCGCAGCGCATTCTATGCCGACCTGCGCGGGTCTGCCATGCCAAGGCCTTTGTGGGGGCGTTTCCCCGCGGCGCTGCGCCTGGGGGCAAGGCGGCCTCAGCGGGGCGTGGACGGCTGTGTGGCCTGTTCCATGAACGCCAGCCAGCGCATCGCGTGCGCGCGGCTGTCGCCGCACATGGCGGGGCTGGGCCGCAGCGAGGCGCACACCGTGGGGCGCTCGGGCCGGCCGAAGATGCGGCAGCGTGCGTCGTCGTCCAGTTGCACGCAGCGCATGCCGGCCGGCTTGCCGTGCGGCATGCCGGGAATGGGCGAGGAGATCGACGGCGCCGTGCAGCAGGCGCCGCAGCCGGGGCGGCAATCCATGGCGCTATTTAATTCATAGCTGTCAGCGCTTGCTGGATATGCGCTGGTACCGGTTTTTGCTTCTGTCACGCGGTGCCGTGCAGCCGCCCGGCAGCCCACAGGACCTGCTCCACCACGCCGCGCACGTGGGCGGCTTGGCTTGCGTCGACCAGCTGGCCCTGGGCGTCGAAGGCACTGGCCGCGCGCGGCAGCGCGAAATGGCGCGGCGCCAGCCAGCATTCCAGGTTGAGCAGCAGCGGCGCCAGGTGGCTTTGCGACCGCAGGCCGCCCAGTGCGCCGTTGGACGCGCTGAGCATCCCCACCACCTTGCCCGCGAACGGGCGAGTGCCATCACTCCATTCCGCGTGTCCGGCCACGGGGCTGGAGGCCCAGTCGATGGTGTTCTTGAGCAGGCCGGTGTAGCTGCCGTTGTATTCGGGCGAGCAGATCACCCAGGCGGGGTGGGCGTCCAGCACTTCCTTCAGCCGGATCACGTCGGCCGGGGTGCCCGCGGTCTCCAGGTCGGCGTTGTAGAGGGGGATGTCGAAGTCGGCCAGCTCCAGCAGCGTGACCTCGGCGCCGGCGTCGCGCGCCATGTGTGCGGCCACGGCGGCCAGGCGGCGGTTGAATGATTGGGTGCGGGTGCTGCCCGCGAACACGAGGAACTTCATGCGCGGGATTGGAGCACAGCCTGGACACACTTTTCCTGCGCGGTTTCACGTGAAACAAACCCCGCTGCGCATCGGGGTGGCAAAGATGGGAAAATCACGGGTTCCCCGCCGGGCCGGCAGCGCAGGCGCGAGGGTGGGGGCGGTACCGGCGCCGTGAAAGCCGGGCTTGTTCACCGTTTGACAGGGCCGCAGCGGGCCCGGAGCACCCCACCATGTTGTACCCCCAGGATTTCGATGTCATCGTCGTTGGCGGAGGCCATGCCGGCACCGAGGCCGCGCTGGCCGCCGCACGCATGGGCAGCCGCACGCTGCTGCTCACGCACAACATCGAGACGCTGGGGCAGATGAGCTGCAACCCCAGCATCGGCGGCATTGGCAAGGGCCACCTGGTGAAGGAGGTGGACGCGCTGGGTGGCGCGATGGCGCTGGCGACCGATGAGGCGGGCATCCAGTTCCGCATTCTCAACAGCAGCAAGGGTCCGGCCGTGCGCGCCACGCGCGCGCAGGCCGACCGCATCCTCTACAAAGCGGCCATCCGCCGCATGCTGGAGAACCAGCCCAACCTGTGGTTGTTCCAGCAGGCGGTGGACGACCTGATGGTGGAGGGCGACCGCGTGGTGGGCGCCGTCACGCAGGTGGGCATCCGCTTTCGCAGTCGCACGGTGGTGCTGACGGCGGGCACCTTCTTGGACGGCAAGATCCACGTGGGTCTGAACAACTACGCAGCGGGCCGCGCGGGGGATCCGCCGGCCGTAAGCCTGTCGGCACGCCTGAAGGAGCTGCAGCTGCCCCAGGGGCGCTTGAAGACCGGCACGCCGCCGCGCATCGACGGGCGCAGCATCGACTTCAGCCAGTGTGAGGAGCAGCCCGGCGACGGCATGCCCGGCGGCGTGAACGAGGGTGCTGTGCCGGTGTTCAGCTTCATGGCGCATGCGTACGGTGGGGCGGCCATGCACCCGCGCCAGGTGCCCTGCTGGATCACGCACACCAACGCGCGCACGCACGAGATCATCCGCAGCGGCTTTGACCGCAGTCCCATGTTCACCGGCAAGATCGAGGGCGTGGGCCCGCGCTATTGCCCCAGCGTGGAGGACAAGATCAACCGCTTTGCCGACAAGGAAAGCCATCAGATCTTTCTGGAGCCGGAAGGGCTGACCACCCACGAGTTCTACCCCAACGGCATCAGCACCAGCCTGCCGTTCGACATCCAGTACGACCTGGTGCGCTCGATGCGCGGCCTGGAGAACGCGCACATCCTGCGGCCGGGCTACGCCATCGAGTACGACTACTTCGACCCGCGTTCGCTCAAGAGCAGTTTCGAGACGCGGCAGATCCAGGGCCTGTTCTTCGCCGGCCAGATCAATGGCACCACAGGGTACGAGGAGGCGGCGGCGCAGGGCCTGTTCGCCGGTATCAACGCCGCGCTGCAATGCCGAGGGGAGGGTGCCTGGGTGCCCGCGCGCGACGAGGCCTATCTGGGCGTGTTGGTGGACGATCTGATCACCAAGGGCGTGACCGAGCCCTACCGCATGTTCACCAGCCGCGCCGAGTTCCGCCTGCAGCTGCGCGAGGACAACGCCGACATGCGCCTGACCGATGCGGGGCGTCGCATGGGTTTGGTGGATGATGCGCGCTGGGACGCTTTTAGCCGCAAGCGCGATGCGGTTTCACGTGAAACAGAGCGTTTGAAATCGACATGGGTGAACCCGCGCAACCTGCCCACGGTGGAGGCCGAGCGCGTGCTGGGTAAAGCCATCGAACATGAATACAACCTCTTCGACCTGTTGCGCCGTCCGGACGTGGGGTATGACGCACTGACGACCATGGATGGCGGCAAGTATGCAAGCGAGGCTGTTTCACGTGAAACGTTGGGCGAGCTGAGCGCGCCCGTGATCGAGCAGGTCGAGATTGCCGCCAAGTACGCGGGCTATATCGACCGCCAACGGGACGAGGTGCAGCGCGCCGCGCACTTCGAGAAGCTGCGTCTGCCTGAAGATCTGGATTACATGCAGGTGGCGGCCTTGTCGATCGAGGTGCGGCAAAAACTGCAGAAGCACCGGCCGGAGACGTTGGGCCAGGCGTCGCGCATTTCCGGGGTGACACCGGCGGCGATCTCGCTGCTGATGGTCCACTTGAAGAAGGGCGGTTTTAAAGGGTTTGCCCCGCAGCCGGCGGATGGGATGGAGACGGTCGCATGAGCGTGGTGTCGAACACAAGCCTTGAGCACACCCTGCGTGAGGGCGCCAACGCCTTGGGGTTGGATCTGTCGGAGGCGCAAATCACACAGCTATTGGACTTCCTGGCGCTGCTGCAAAAGTGGAACAAGGTCTACAACCTCACGGCGGTGCGCGATCCGCAGGAAATGCTCACGCACCACCTGCTGGACAGCCTGGCTGCCGTCCCGCCGCTGCGCCGCCATGTCGCGCATAGGGCGCAGGGCAGTGCGGCCCGCCCGGGCGCACGGCTGCTGGATGTGGGATCAGGCGGGGGACTGCCTGGCGTGGTGTTCGCCATTTGTTGCCCGGAAGTGGATGTGAGTTGCGTGGACACCGTGGCCAAGAAAGCAGCGTTCATCCAGCAGGCGGCGGGCACCCTCGGTCTGTCCAACCTGCATGGCATCCATGCGCGCGTGGAAACGCTGGCCGGTCCGTTCGATGTGGTCAGTTGCCGCGCCTTTGCCGCGCTGGCGGACTTCACCGCCTGGTCGCGCCAGGCACTGGCACCGCACGGCGTGTGGCTGGCCATGAAGGGAAAGCACCCGCACGACGAGATTGCCGCGCTACCGGCGGACGTAAGCGTGTTTCACGTGGAACAACTCACTGTGCCGGGCCTGCAGGCCGAACGCTGCATCCTCTGGCTGCGCCCCGTCGCGTAAACTCAAGCCCCCTCCCGCTTCGCAAGGCGCTCCCATGTTCGGCATTGCAGACTACGGCGCATTCGTCGCCGCCATCGTGTTGTTCCTCGCCATCCCGGGGCCGGGCAATCTGGCGCTCATCACTTCCACCGGCAAGGGCGGTGTGCGCGCCGGCATGGCCGCCTGCATGGGCGTGATCGCCGCCGACCAGGTGCTCATGTGGATGGCGGTGGCGGGCGTGGCGGGCCTGCTGGCAGCGTATCCGGCAGCATTCCATGCCGTGCAATGGCTGGGCGCCGTCTACCTGGGCTGGATGGGCTACAAGATGCTCACCGCCAAGCCGGGGGATGCGCCGGTGCTGAACATCGCGCCGCGCCACTACTTCCGCCAGGGGGCGGTCATCACGCTGCTCAACCCCAAGGCCATCGTGTTCTACATGGCCTTCTTCCCGCTGTTCGTGAACCCGGCCACGCACCGCGGGTTGGTCACCTTCGCCGCCATGGCTGCCACCATCGCCACGCTCACCTTCCTGTACAGCCTGGTTGTGGTGCTGCTCACGCACTTCCTGGCCGAGCGCATGCGCGCCAACCCCACGGTGGCGCGCATGCTGGAGAAAACGGCGGGCGTGTTCCTCATCGGCTTCGGCGTCAAGCTGGCCATTTCCAAGTAATAGCGAATTGCCCCGCATGGCCAAGATATTCTGCATTGCCAACCAAAAGGGTGGGGTCGGCAAGACCACCACTTCCGTCAATCTGGCCGCGGGCCTGGCCAAGATCGGCCAGCGCGTGCTGCTCGTGGACCTGGACCCGCAGGGCAATGCCACCATGGGCTCGGGCGTGGACAAGCGCGCGCTGGAGCTGTCGGTGTACGACGTGCTGCTGGAGTCGGCCTCGGTGCCGGAGGCCGCCGTGCTGTCGGAGCAGTGCGGCTACCGCGTGCTGGGCGCCAACCGCGAACTCGCCGGGGCAGAGGTGGAACTGGTGCCGCTGGAGCAGCGCGAACGCCGCCTGAAAGCCGCCCTGGCGGCGGTGGACTCCGACTACGACTTCGTGCTCATCGACTGCCCGCCCTCCCTGTCCATGCTCACGCTGAACGGCCTGTGCAGCGCCCACGGCGTCATCGTGCCGATGCAGTGCGAGTACTTCGCGCTGGAGGGCCTGACCGATCTGGTGAATACCATCAAGCAGGTGCATGCCAACCTGAATCCCGACCTGCAGATCATCGGCCTGCTGCGCGTGATGTTCGACCCGCGCATCACGCTGCAAAGCCAGGTCAGCGAGCAGCTCAAGGACCACTTCGGCGACAAGGTGTTCGACACCGTGATCCCGCGCAACGTGCGCCTGGCCGAGGCGCCCAGCTACGGTTTGCCCGGCGTGGTGTTCGATCCTGCGGCCAAGGGCAGCCAGGCTTTTCTGGAGTTCGCGCGCGAGATGGTGGAGCGCGTGAAGCGCATGTGATGCCTGGCCAAGGTCTTACAGGTCAAAATAGACTCCAAGGCTTATTGGATAAGCGCTATAAGCTATATAAATCATAGTAACGCCGCATGAATCCCTCGCAGATCCTCCTCCTGCCCGGCTGGCAGAACTCCGGCCCCGGCCACTGGCAAACCGAGTGGGAGCGGCTGCATGGTTACCAGCGCGTGCAGCAGCACGATTGGATGCGTCCATTACGCGGCGACTGGTCCGCGCGGCTGGAAGAGGTCGTGGCTGATGCGCCGGGCGAGGTGGTGCTGGCCGCACACAGCCTGGGGTGCATCCTCACCGCTTGGTGGGCGGCGCACACCCGCCACGCGCACAAGGTGCGCGGCGCCCTGCTGGTGGCGCCGGGCGATGTGGAGCGGCCCGACTTGGCCGCGCAGATCCCCGGCTGGGCGCCCATCGCGCGCCAGGTGCTGCCCTTTCCGGCCGTGCTGGTGGGCAGCCAGGACGATCCCTACTGCAGCTTTGAGCGTGCGCAGACGCTGGCCGGTGCATGGGGCGCACGCTTCGTGGATTCTGGGCCCCGCGGCCATATCAACGCCGATTCCGACCTGGGCGACTGGCCCGAAGGGCACGCACTGCTGCGCGCATTGATGAACAAGGACTGAAGACACATGGTCACCAAGAAACCCAAGGGCCTGGGACGCGGCCTGGAAGCACTGCTGGGCCCCAAGGTGGCCGACAAGGCGCCCGCCGGCGCCAACGCAGCGGGTGCGGCAGACGGGCCGGTGAGCACGCTGGCCCTGGACCGTCTCGTGCCCGGCATCTACCAGCCGCGCACGCGCATGGACGAGGGCGCGCTGTACGAACTGGCCGAATCCATCAAGGCCCAGGGCATCATGCAGCCGATCCTTGTGCGTCGCCTTGACGACGAACAGGCGCAACAGCGCCGCCAGGAGCGTGCATCGCAGGGGGCTTCGGCAGCGATGGGTGCCCTCAGCGCCAGTGGGCCGTTGTACGAAATCATCGCGGGCGAGCGGCGCTTTCGCGCCTCGCGCCTGGCGGGCCTGGCCGAGGTGCCGGTGCTGGTGCGCGACGTGCCCAACGAGGCGGCCGCGGCCATGGCGCTCATCGAGAACATCCAGCGCGAAGACCTCAACCCGCTGGAAGAGGCCCAGGGCCTGCAGCGCCTGATCCGCGAGTTCGGCCTCACCCACGAACAGGCGGCGCAGGCCGTGGGGCGCTCGCGCAGCGCGGCGAGCAACCTGCTGCGCCTTTTGAACCTGGCCGAGCCGGTGCAGACCATGCTCATGGCCGGCGACATCGACATGGGCCACGCGCGCGCGTTGCTGTCGCTGGAGCGCGCGGCGCAGATCACCGCGGGCAACCAGATCGCGGCGAAGAAGCTGTCGGTGCGCGAGGCCGAGAGCCTCGTCAAGAAGCTGGGTGCGGAGTTCGCCCTCACGCCGCAAAAGCCCAAGAAGGACAAGTCGCGCGACCTCAAGCGCGTGGAGGAAGAGTTGTCCGACCTGCTCATGGCCGAGGTCGAGGTGCGCGTCAAGAAGCGCGTCAAGCGCGGCAGCCGGGTTGAGGAGATGGGCGAGCTGGCCATCCAGTTTGGCTCGCTGGAGGCGCTCAACGGCCTCATCGAGCGCCTGCGGGGCGGCTGACGCCGCATCGTTGCGGCCCGTGCCCATGCCGCGCCGGCCCCGCCGACCCCATCATCTGCACGCGCCGCCGCCGCGGCGCATCGTCCTGCCCTGGCCGCTGCCGGCGGTGCTGGTGTGGGCGGCGGCGTGGCTGCTGTTCGCGGGCTTGCGCGGCAGCGTGGCCCCGCTGGCGGCGCTCGGGCTGGCCTGCGCCGTGGGTGTGGCGGGCAGCCTGCTGGCGCAGGGCTGGTGGCGCCGCGGCCTGATCGCGCTGGGCTTTCCCTTGTCGGCGGCACTGGGCGGCGCGGTGGCGCTACCGGCCTGGGGCTGGCTGCTGCCGCTGGCGCTGCTGCTGCTGGTGTATCCGCTCAACGCCTGGCGTGATGCGCCGCTGTTTCCCACCCCGCCGGGTGCGCTGCACGGCCTGCAGGACGCCGCGCCGCTGCCCGCGGGTGCTGCCGTGCTGGACGCCGGCTGCGGCCTGGGCGATGGCCTCAAGGCCCTGCGCGCGGCCTATCCGCAGGCGCGGCTGCACGGCCTGGAGTGGAGCGGACCTTTGGCGTTGCTGTGCCGGCTGCGCTGCCCCTGGGCGCGCGTGCGGCGCGGTGACCTCTGGGCCGCAGACTGGGGCGGTTACGACCTTGTGTACGTGTTCCAGCGGCCCGAGAGCATGGCCCGTGTGGCCGCGAAGGCCCGCGCGGAGATGGCGCCGGGCAGCTGGCTCGTGAGTCTGGCGTTCGCCGTGCCGGGCGTGTGCCCCAGCGCGCGGCTGGATTCCTTCGCCGGCCATGCGGTGTGGATCTACCAATTGCCTTTGCCGGGGGACGGTGCTGCGCCACACTAAAACGAAACAACTTGCAAACATCGGTTGCAAAAACTGCCGAATCGGTATGATTTTGCATTCACGTCGGCCACGCCGGTCCTGTACCGGGTGCGCAGACCGCTCGGTTGAGACGTGTCCACACACCCCGGAATGCAAGAAAAGAGAGAGAGGAAGGAAAGCTATGTCCCGTAAACCACTGACGCTGCTGGCGGCCGCCTGCGCCGCCCTGGCCCTGACCGGCTGCGAAACCACCAACATGCGGATGGGCAGCGCCGAGTCCAAGACCGTGGCCACCGGCGCTGCCGCCGGCGGCAGCGCCGCCAACGAGAGCGGCCAGCTGGAGCGCTGCCAGTCGCCCCTGGGCACCGTGTCGCTGGTCGAGAACCAGGACGCCGGCTGGTACACCATCCTGCGCAACGAGTACAAGCTGCCCCCCACGGCCAACCTGCTGCGCCTGCTGATCCAGCAGTCCAACTGCTTCATCGTGGTGGAGCGCGGCGCAGCCGGCATGCGCGCCATGGACCGCGAGCGCCAGCTCATGGGCTCCGGCGAGATGCGCGGCGGCAGCAACTTTGGCCGGGGCCAGATGGTGGCGTCCGACTACGGCTTGTCGCCCGAGATCATCTTCTCGAACAACGACGCAGGCGCCATCGGCGGCGTGCTGGGCGGCCTGATCGGCGGCGGCAGCGGCCGTGCGCTGGCGGCCGTCGGCGGCGGCCTGAAGACGCGCGAGGCCAGCGCCATGCTGACCCTGGTGGACAACCGCTCGGGCGTGCAGGTGGCGGCCTCTGAAGGCAGCGCCTCCAAGAGCGACTTTGCCGGCTTCGGCAGCCTGTTCGGCGGCTCGGCCGGCGGTGGCCTGGGGGGCTACCAGAACACCGCGCAAGGCAAGGTGATCACCGCTGCGTTCATGGATGCCTACAACCAAATGGTTGTGGCGCTGCGCAGCTACAAGGCGCAGTCGGTGCAGGGCCAGGGCCTGGGCGGCGGCGGCAAGCTGTCGGTGGACGGCGGGGCGGCTCCGTCGCAAACCAGGGCGGGCGCAGCCATGTCGGTGCGCGAGGCGCAGGAGCGCCTGAACGCCATGGGCTACAACGTCGGCACGCCCGACGGCTCCGCAGGCCCGAAAACGGCCAAGGCGCTGCGCGAATTCCAGCAGTCCCAGGGCCTGCCCGTCACCGGCCGCCTGGACTCGGCCACGGCCGGCGCGCTGTCGCGCTGAGCGGGGCGCAAGGGGCTTGGCCCCCGGCAAGCAAGCGGCCTTCGGGCCGCTTTTTCGTGGGCGCTTTATGGGGGAAGTGCTTCGTTATTCATAGCTGCCAGCGCTTTTCTTGCAAGGGCTATAGCCCGAAAACACCATGAACGGCACGGTATCGCACCCGCGGGGTGCGGTATCGCCGGCGGGGCTGGCCGTCAGGCGCGCGGTGGCCTAGCATGCGCGCCGCATTGTTATTGCCGCAGTTCCATGTACCTGTCCCTGCCGCCGTTCTGGTCGTCATGGCTGGCGTGCCCCAAGCCGCCACCCGCCCCCGACGCTTCTGGCGTTTTTTCCTCCTTTCTTGATGTCTCCCGGCGCCAGGCGCGCCGCCTCGCGCAGCCCGCCGAGCTGCGCATCGACGTGGACCCGCCCGACGCCACGATCGAGCAGGAACTCTCGGCCCTGCACCAGCGGCTGCACTCTCCCGGTGACGCCCTGCATGGCCTGCCCTCCACGCCGCTGCCGGGGCACCCCGGCCTTTTTGTGCGCAGCCGCGTGGCCGATGGCGAGCTGTACGTCTACATCGAAGACCCGCTGCGCCAGTGCCTGGCGGGCACCACGGTCTTCAACCGCCTCGTCGAACTGAACCGCCGCGCCGACCGCCACCTGCGCGCGCCGCATTCGCGCTACGCGCCCGCCTACCAGCGCCGGGGCCTTGCCACGGCCGTGTACCGCTGGGCGCTGGACGGCGGGCAGTGCCTGGTGTCCGGCGCGCGCCAGTCCACAGGGGCCCATGCGCTGTGGCAGCGCCTGGGGCGTGATTACCCGCAGGGCTATGTCTGCCTGCAGCACAAGACCCCGCGCTACCTGGGCCGCCAGGTGGATGCGCGGGTGCAGGAAGCCCTGGCCACGCGCCGCCTGCTGCTGGGCCGGGGCTGGACGCTGGCCCGGCTGGCCGCCGCCACGGGCATGCTGTCTGCGTAGTGCTCCTGAAAAAAGAGCTGCTTGCGCTTATGGGATAAGCGCTGGAGCCCTATTTGCCTTGAGATCTACGGCGACCCCAGGAAGCGTCCCGGCGCCAGCCCCACGGCCCGCCGCACCATGGCGCTGAAGGCACTGGGGCTGTTGTAGCCCAGTTCCGCCGCGATCTGGTTGATGGGCTTGCGCCCCGCGGCCAGCGCCACGGCGCGCGCCAGGATCACCTGTTGGCGCCACTGCGTGAAGGTGCTGCCCAGCTCCTGGCGAAAGAGGCGCGCCACCGTGCGCGGGCTGGCGCCGGTGTCGCGCGCCCAGTCGGCCAGCGTGTCGTGGCGCGTGGGATCGGCCAGCACCGCCTCGCACAGGTGGCGCAGGCGCTTGTCGCGCGGCAGGTCCACGCCCAGGCGCACGCTGCTGGCACGGCGCAACTCGTCCAGGATCAGCGCGCTCAGGTGGCGCTCGCGGTGCAGCAGCTCGGGCGGCGGTGGGGCGCCGTCGTCGGGGTCGGTGGGCATCTCGCGCACCACGGCGCGCAGCAGCTCGGACACCTCCAGCACGCGGCACTGGCGCCAGGGCTCTTCCTGCGCGCGCGCGACGGCGGGGCCGCAGCGCCCGGGCGGCTGGTAGAAGTACAGCGTGCGCAGGTCGGCGTCTTCCACCATGGTCACGGCGTGCTCCACGCCCGGGGGGATCCACAGCGCGCGCGAGGGCGGCACGATGTAGGTGCCGCGCGGCACCGTCAGGCGCAGCACGCCCGTGGTGGAGATGGCCACCTGCGCCCAGGGATGGCTGTGCGGGCGCACCTGTGTGTCGGCGCGCAGTTCGCGGTGCTTGGCGCGCACGGGGCGCTCCCGGCTGGGCACGAACAGGTGCGGCGTGAGCGACTCCACGTACGACAGCACGCGCACCGGCCGCGCGGCGCGGCCGGCGGTGCTGGCCGCGACGGGCTCGGCAGGCGGCGGGGCAGGGCGGGCAAGGGACGGGCTTGGCATGATCGCGACAGCAATTGGCCGACTATCGTATATCGGCCGCGGCTGCCTTGCCTAAGATCATGCCCATGACGACTGCTGTCCCCACCCTGCGCCAGGATGCGCGCACCATTGGCCTGATCGGCCTTGCGCACGGCTCCTCGCACTTCTTTCACCTGCTGCTGCCGCCGCTGTTTCCGTTCCTCATCGCGGAGTTCGGCTACAGCTATTCCGAACTGGGGCTGCTG
This sequence comes from Diaphorobacter sp. JS3051, assembly GCF_015832135.1. Taxonomy (NCBI): domain Bacteria; kingdom Pseudomonadati; phylum Pseudomonadota; class Betaproteobacteria; order Burkholderiales; family Comamonadaceae; genus Diaphorobacter; species Diaphorobacter sp. JS3051. The sequence goes on along the minus strand of NZ_CP065406.1, from coordinate 2,694,144 downwards.
GTCTCGGTGTTCTTCGTGGTCTCCGGCGTGGGTCAGGCGCTGTCGGGCTTCCTGGTGGACCGCGTGGGCGCACGCCCGGTGCTGTTCGCCGCGCTGGCCAGCTTTGCGCTGGCGGGCCTCACCGCGGGCAGCGCCAGCGGCTACCTCGGCCTGGTGGTGGCGTCGGTGCTGGCGGGCCTGGGCAATGCGCCGTTCCACCCGGTGGACTTCACCATCCTCAACAAGCGTGTGTCGCCCGCGCGGCTGGGCCACGGCTTCTCGGTGCACGGCATCTCGGGCAACCTGGGCTGGGCCACCGCGCCGCTGTTCATGGCGGGCATCGCCACGGCCACGGGATCCTGGCGCATGGCCTGCCTGAGCGGCGGTGCGCTGGCGCTGGTGGTGCTGGCCGTCATGGTGTGGAACCGCGACGCGCTGGACGATCGCCAGGGCGCCTGGGCGCATGCGCCGGCCAAGGGCGCCACGGGCAGCGCGCACGCGCAGGAACACCCCATGGCCTTCCTCAAGCTGCCGGCCGTGTGGCTGTGCTTCTCGTTCTTCTTCTGGAGCACCTGCTCGCTCAGCGCCATCCAGAGCTTTGCCGCCCCGGCGCTGCAGCGGATGTACGACATGCCGCTGTCGCTGACCTCTATGGTGGTCACGGGCTACATGCTGTGCAGCGCCGTGGGCATGGTGATCGGGGGCTTCCTCGTGGGCCGCGTGGTGCGGCTGGAAAAGACCATCAGCATCTGCCTGATGGCCTCCGCCGCGCTGCTGGTGCTGGTGGGGCTGGGCGCACTGCCCGGCACGGTGGCGCTGGCCGTGGCCGCGCTGGCGGGCATGGGCGTGGGCATTGCCGGTCCGTCGCGCGACATGCTCATCAAGCGCGCCGCGCCCCCCGGCGCCACGGGCCGCGTGTACGGCACGGTGTATTCGGGGCTGGACCTGGGCTTTTCCGTCGCGGCGCCGTTGTTTGGCGTGCTGCTGGACCGCGGGCAGACCGCCGACATCTTCTACGGTTCGGCCCTGGCGCTGGTGCTGAGTGTGGTCTCGGCGGCACTGGTGGGCGGTGGCGTGGCACGGCGCCAGGCGCAGGCTGCGTGATAGGTGCCGGGGGCTTCCAGCGCTTACGTAGCAAGCGCTAACAGCTATTGAAACAGGAGCGATGGCGCGCCCTCCAGGGCAAGCCCTGCGCCGCGCATACCGGCTTGGCGGTTCCCCTGCCGCTGGGCGCGGGGCGGCAAGCGTTCGTCGCAGCCTGCATTCGGCCGTTATGCAGGACGGTGTGATGCGCTCTGGCCCATTGATCAAGCGGTGGATACGAAATACAGTGAACCGCAGTGAAGAGCGGCGCGCCGCCGCGCCGTTCTCCAGCGTACGGACCCGCTCCTTCCCCGGTTCTGCATCGACCCCACCCATGGAACCCCACGCCTTCAGGCACCTGCCCGAACTGCAAGGACGGCTCACGCCGCCCCAGGCCAGCGGGCTGCGCCTGACCGACGAGGTGCTCGCCGCCTGGGATGCGCAGGCGCGCCAGCAGGGCCTGTCCGCCGACTGGCGGCTGCCCGATGACGTGGTCGAGCGCTCACGCCAGGCCGTGCTGGCGCAGAGCGAGAGGTGCGACCTCTGGGTGTTTGCCTACGGCTCGCTGATGTGGAACCCCGCCATCCACTTTGACGAGGTGCGCCGCGCCCGGCTCGCGGACCATGCGCGCCGCTTCGCGCTGGCCACCACGATCGGCCGCGGTACACCCGACAGCCCGGGGCTGGTGCTCACGCTGCAGCGCGGCGTGGGTGACTGCGAGGGGTTGGCATTCCGCATTCCGCAGGCGCTGCTGGAGCGGGAGTCGCGCATGCTGTGGCGGCGCGAAATGATCCACGGCAGCTACTGCCCGGGCTTTCAACCGCTGCACACGCCGCAGGGCGGTGTGCGCGCGCTGGTGCTGTCCGCCAACACCGCGCACCCGCTGCACCGCGGCGGGCTGTCGCTGGACGACACCGCGGCCATCATCGCCAGCGCGCAGGGCAGCGTGGGCAGCAACCGCGACTACCTGGATCAGCTGGCGTGCCAACTCGACCTACTGGGCATCCGCGATGACTACGTGCGCTGCCTGGCTGCCCGGGTGCGCGCGCACCGCGCGGCGCAGGACCTGGGTGGTTAAGTGAGATCGAACCAGCGCCGGTGGAGCCCGCTGGAGCGGGGTGCCACCGTGTGCTGGCCCATGAAGGCGGCGGGGTGCTGCGCGCGCTGCCTGCCATGCTGCTTGTGGCTGCACAAGCGTTCTTGAAAAGGGAAAGTCATGTCCAAGGTACTCGTTCTCTACTACTCGACTTACGGCCATCTCGAAACCATGGCGCAGGCCGTCGCCGAAGGCGCGCGCTCTGCCGGTGCCACGGTGGACGTGAAGCGCGTGCCCGAAACGGTGCCGCAGGAGATCGCCCGGTCCGCGCACTTCAAGCTGGACCAGTCCGCACCCGTCGCCACCGTGGCCGAGCTGGAAAACTACGACGCGATCATCGTCGGCGCGCCCACGCGCTTTGGCCGCATGCCCTCGCAGATGGGCAGCTTCCTCGACCAGGCGGGCGGCCTGTGGGCGCGCGGCGCCCTCAACGGCAAGGTGGGCGCGGCGTTCACCTCCACCGCCACGCAGCACGGCGGGCAGGAGACGACGCTGTTTTCCATCATCACCAACCTGCTGCACTTCGGCATGGTGATCGTGGGGCTGCCCTACAGCTTCCAGGGCCAGATGACGCTGGACGAAGTGGTGGGCGGCGCCCCCTACGGTGCGACCACCATCGCCGGCGGCCAGGGCCAGCGCCAGCCCAGCGCGACCGAGCTGGACGGCGCACGCTTCCAGGGCCGTCTGGTGGCCGAGACGGCCAACAAGCTGTTCGGCGCCTGAAGCCACGCCGGTGCCGCGCGGCGTGGTCCGCGTGGTGCCGGGTGGTGGAGCGCCTGCCCCCAGCCCAGCCGCGGACCGGCTGGGCTTTTTATTGCCCGCGCGCTCGGGCCCGTTGTGCGGAAAACAAGGGTAAAAAAGGCCCTAGCGCTTATGCAGCAAGCGCTTGCAGCTATTGAATCAGGAGTGCCCGCGCGGCCGCCGCGGTGCAGGCTATAGCGCGAAGATCTTGCCCGGATTGAGGATGTTCTGCGGGTCCAGCGCGCGCTTGATGGCGCGCATCATCTCCACCGCGCCCTCGCCGGCCTCGTCCACCAGAAAGCCCATCTTGTGCACGCCCACGCCGTGCTCGCCGGTGCAGGTGCCGCCCAGGCGCAGCGCGCGCGCCACGAGCTGGTGGTTGAGCCGCTCGGCTGTCTCGCGCTCGGCGGGGACGGCCGGGTCCAGCAGGTAGCCGAAGTGGAAGTTGCCGTCGCCCACGTGGCCCACCAGGAAGTAGGGGATGCCGCTCGCGTCGGCCTCGGCCACGGAGTCGAGCAGGCAGTCGGCCAGGCGGCTGATGGGCACGCAGGTGTCGGTGCTGATGGCCTTGCAGCCGGGGCGGCTCTGTACGGCGGCAAAGTAGGCGTTGTGCCGCGCGGTCCACAGGCGCGTGCGCTCCTCGGGCGTGGTGGCCCATTCAAACGCGTTGCCGTCCCATTCGCGTGCAATGTCCTGTACCACCTCGGCCTGCTCCTGCACGCCAGCGGGCGAGCCATGGAATTCCATCAGCAGCAGCGGCTCCTCGCGCAGACGGAGCTTGCTGTGGGCGTTGACCATGCGCACGCTGTTGGCGTCGATGAGCTCCACGCGCGCGATCGGCACACCGAGCTGGATGGTCTGGATCACCGTGCGCACGGCGGCCTCGATGGTGGGAAACGAGCAGATCGCCGCGCTCACCGCCTCGGGCAGCGGGTACAGGCGCACGGTGACCTCGGTGAACAGGCCCAGCGTGCCCTCGCTGCCCACCATCAGGCGCGTGAGGTCGTAGCCCGCGCTGCTCTTCTTGGCGCGCGTGCCGGTGCGGATCACCTCGCCACGGGCGGTGACCACCTCCAGCGCCAGCACGTTCTCGCGCATGGTGCCGTAGCGCACGGCGTTGGTGCCGCTGGCGCGCGTGGCGGCCATGCCGCCGATGCTGGCGTCGGCGCCGGGGTCGATGGGGAAGAACAGGCCCGTGTCCTTGATCGCCTCATTGAGCTGCTTGCGCGTGATGCCGGGCTGCACGGTCACGGTGAGGTCGTCGGCGTCAACGGACAGCACCCGGTTCATGCGGCCCATGTCGATGCTGATGCCGCCCTGGACGGCCAGCAAGTGCCCTTCGAGCGACGAGCCCGCGCCGTAGGGGATCACTGGCACGCCATACTGCGCGGCCAGGCGCACGGCGTCCTGCACGTCCTGCGTGCTCTCGGCAAAGACCACGGCCGCAGGCGGGGGCGCCTGCAGCGAGCCCTCGTCGCGCCCGTGCTGCTCGCACACCGCCTGCGCCGCCGAGTACTGCGCGCCAAAGCGTGCGGCCAGCGCGTCCAGCATCGCCTGCGGCACGGGGCGCGGCGTGGTCAGGGGTTGCAGATGGGCGGTGGTCGCGGGGGCGTTCATGGCGGGCTTCCTTCAAGGCGCGTGGGTGGCGGCCATTCTAGAAGTCCGGGCTGCGGCCTGCGGGCCGCGTGTTGAGAGTCCACCATGGTCGGCCTGTGGCGAAAGGCCGATCTAGCGTGTATCCATGGAAAAACCCCGCCCGCACCCTGGAGGACAGTGCAGGCGGGGGGTGGTGGCGGCCCGAGAGGGCGGGGTCGCCCAGACGGGCCGCCCAGGACGGGTACGGCGTTGCGCTCGAAGGGTGCGTAATCAATGCTTGACCATGCCCGTCCCTTTAAGCGTCAAGACCGGCTGCCGGCCTCGAACTCGGTGCGGGACAGGCTGCCGTTCTTGTCCTTGTCCAGCGCCTGGAAGCGGTTGGCGATGGCGGGTAGCTGGCCCGCCTCGGCGCTGCTCAGCTGGCCGTCGCGGTTGGCATCGGCGCGTTCAAAGGCGCTGGCGCTGGCGCTGCTGCCGCTGGGCGTGGCCGTGCTGCTGCCGCCAAAGGTCGCTTTGGGCTGCGTTGTGGCTGGGCCCGGCCCCGTCTGGTACTGCGGTTGTGCGGAGGGGGCGCTGGGCGTCTGGGCCTGCGCCGCCGCACCGCCCACGGTCAGCGCCGCAAACAGCATCACGCTGCGGGCATCGAAGGAGGGGAGGGTGCGTCGTTGCGGTGTGTGAGGCATCGATTCGGCTCCGGTGGAAGTTGAACAGGCCTTCATTGCACCGCAGCATGGATGCCGCAGCCAGCACTTTTGCCCGCTGTTGCCCGTCTCCACAATGGCCCGGCGGATGTAACGCACAATCGTCGCCCCGGCCCCGAATGAGGAGGAAACGCGCCATGGGAAACAGACTGACACAAATCGCCACGCGCACCGGCGACGACGGGTCTACGGGCCTGGGCGACGACACCCGCGTGTCCAAGGCCAGCGGCCGCCCGCAGGCCATGGGCGACGTGGACGAGCTCAACTCCCACATCGGCCTGCTGCTGTGCGAGCCGCTGCCCGCGGACATGCGCGAGCTGCTGATCGACGTGCAGCACCAGCTGTTCAACCTGGGCGGCGAGCTGTCCATGCCCGGCTACGAGCTGCTCAAGGACGATGCGCTGCTGCAGTTGGACAACGCGCTCGCGCGCTACAACGCCGAGCTGCCGCGGCTGCTGGAATTCATCCTGCCCGCGGGCACGCGCGCCGCCTGCCAGGCCCATGTGTGCCGCACGGTGGCCCGCCGCGCCGAGCGCGCCGTGGTGGCGCTGCAGCAGCACGAGACCATGCGCGCCGCGCCGCGCCAGTACCTGAACCGCCTGTCCGACCTGCTGTTCGTGCTCTCGCGCGCGCTCAACCGCATGGACGGCGGCAGCGAGGTCTACTGGAAGAGCGAGCGCCTGGCACGCCAGAACGATGCTACTGAATAAGTAGCTGCCAGCGCAGACTGGTCAAGTGCTGCGGCACGATGGGGCGCATAAGTCTCCGCAACGCGGCAGGTGCGCCGGCGCGCAATCCATCACCCCGCTCCAACCTTCCGAAAGCCGCAGCGCAGGCCGCAGGCGCTGTCTTTGGGCGCGAGTGGGGTGGTGTTGCTATTAAAAAAGTAGCTGCTCGCGCTTATCCATCAGGCGCTACACCCCGATTGGACCCATTGTCCCACTGCGGCCCGGAACGGTGCCGGCGCGCGATCCCTCGCCACGCTGCCTCTTCCGAAGTCCGCGGAGCAGGCCACGCCAGCAGACGCCGCGCAGCGCCTCAGGGGGATGCCTTTATTTCGGCGCCAGCATCGCCATGGTGATGCGCGACACGCAGGTCAGCTCGCCCGCGTCGTTCACCATGTCGATCTGCCAGACCTGTGTGGTCTTGCCGATGTGCACCGGCCGGGCCGTGCCCGTGACCCATCCGCTCCTGGCGGCGCGCAGGTGGTTGGCGTTGATGTCCAGGCCCACGGCCAGCCAGCCCTCGGGGCTGGCGTGGTAGGCGCCCACCGAGCCCAGCGTCTCGGCCAGCACCACGCTCACGCCGCCGTGCAGCAGGCCGAAGGGCTGGCGCGTGCGCTCGTCCACGGGCACGCGCGCGCGCAGGAAGTCGTCGCCGACTTCGGTGAACTCGATGCCCAGGTGGCTCACGGCGGTGTTGGCGCTGGAGGCGGTGATCAGCGCGAGGGTGGTGGGTTTTTTCCAGAGGGACATGGTCTGAGGGGTCTCACATCAGGGCTGCGCCCGGCAGCGGCGCCGGGCTTTGGCACGATTGGTGGGCTCGGTGGCGGAAGTTGCAACCTCCACGCGCCCAGAATCGACCGGTTTGCTCGTTTGGAGCTTATCCGTTTCCCGTGCGCAGTGCTTTGCGCGGCCCACCAGCGGGCCGGGGCGCCGCGGGGCAGCCTTCCCATCCAACCCACACATTCCTTTGACCATGCAACGCCGCCAGTTTGTCCTCCAAGCCGGCCGAGCCGCCGCCCTCGCGGCCGCGCCGGCCTTCGTGCTCCCGGCCCGTGCGCAGGACGCGCCAGGCGTGTCCGCCAAGGCCCTCTCGATCGGCTGCTCGGCCGCCATGAGCGGCCCGCTGCTGGGCTTTGGCACCGACATCCAGCTGGGCGCGGGCGCTGCTTTCGCGCAGGCCAACGCGCGCGGCGGTGTGCATGGGCGCACGCTGCAGCTGCAGATGGTGGACGACGCCTATGACCCCGAGCGCACGCTGGCCAACGTCAAGCAGATCATCGGCCAGGGCAGCGCACTGGCGCTGCTGTCGTGCGTGGGCACGCCCAACAACGCGGCCATCGTGCCGCTGGTGGAAGAGGCCGGTATTCCCTACGTGGCGCCGATCACGGGCGCGTCGTCGCTGCGCAAGACCACGCGCAACGTGTTCCATGTGCGCGCCAGCTACACCGACGAGGTGCAGCGCCTCATCCAGCGACTGGCGGGCATGGGCCTGAAGGGCATCGGCGTGGTGTACCTGGACAACGGCTACGGCCGCGAAATGCTGGAGGACGCCACGCGCGCCCTGGCGGCACTGAACATGAAGCCCGCCGTGCAGGTGGCCGTGGCCACCGACGGCAAGAACCTGCCGCAGGTGCTGCAGGCCGTGGCCGCGGCGCGCCCCTCGGCCGTGCTGCTGGCGACCGCGGGCACGGTGTCCGTGGGCCTGGTGCGCGGCATCAAGAAGGAATCGCCCGGCGTGCTCATGGCCGGCCTGAGCGTGACGCTGCCCAGCGCCAGCCTGGGCCAGCTGGGCGAGGACGGCAGCGGCCTCGCGCTGTCCATGATCGTGCCCGACCCCAACCGCGCCAAGCTGCAGCTGGTGCGCGACTACCAGTCCGCCATGCGCGCGCAGGGCAAGAGCGAGTTCTCGCAAGGCAGCCTGGAGGCTTACGTGAACGCGCGCGTGCTCATCGAAGGCCTGGACCGCGCCGGCAAGGACGTAACCCAGCCCAAGCTGCGCGCGGCGCTGGCGGGCATCCGCAACCTGGACCTGGGCGGCTTCGTGGTGGACTACAGCGGCCAGGCGCCCTACGTGGGCTCGCGCTTCATCGACCTGGGCGTGCTGGGCAGCACGGGCCGCTTCATCGCCTGAAAGCGGCACCGCTGAGGCGCTTTGCGCCTCGGTGCAGCTGCCCAAGGCAGCAGCCCTTCGGGGTCGTCCAAGCCTGCGCAGGCAGCTAGTGCGCGCCGCAGTCCCGCTCTCGTATTTGCTGCGCGATGCGGGCAGGGGGCGCGCCCCACGGCGATGGGGCGGCGCGGCCGGTCCAGGCCCTTGCCTGGGGCGCGCCAGTTCTCCGTTCTTTCTGTAGGCCCCGGGGCGCCAGGGACGGCTGGGCCCTCAGGGCAGCATGCTGCCCGTGGCCAGGCAGCGCTCGTGCCAGGACAAGGCCTCGCCCAGGATGTGGGGCGTGTGCTGCGCGCCCTTGCTGCGCGCGCGGTCGAAATAGTCCTGCAGCAGCGGGCGGAAGTCCGGGTGCGCGCACTTGTCGATGATGACCTGCGCGCGCTGGCGTGGCGACAGGCCGCGCAGGTCGGCCAGGCCCTGCTCGGTGACGATGATCTGCGTGTCGTGCTCGGTGTGGTCCACGTGCGAGACCATGGGCACGATGCAGCTCACCTTGCCGCCCTTGGCCACCGAGGGCGTGACGAAGAACGACAGGTAGCCGTTGCGCGCATAGTCGCCCGAGCCACCGATGCCGTTCATCATGGCCGAGCCCATCACGTGCGTGGAATTGATGTTGCCGTAGATGTCGGCCTCGATCATGGCGTTCATGGCGATCACGCCCAGGCGCCGCACCAGCTCGGGGTGGTTGCTGATCTCCTGCGGGCGCAGCACGATGCGGTCGCGGTAGAAGGCGATGTGTTCGTTGAAGTCCTTCAGCGCCTCGCTGCTCAGCGAGATCGCGGTGGCCGACGCCGCGGTCATCTTGCCGCGCTTGATCAGCTCCAGCATGCCGTCCTGCAGCACCTCGGTGAAGCCCAGCAGTTCGTCGAACGGGCCGTCCAGCAGCCCGGCCAGCACCGCGTTGGCCACGTTGCCCACGCCCGACTGCAGCGGCAGCATGTTCTTGGGCAGGCGGCCCACCTTCACCTCGTGGGCCAGGAAGTCGATGATGTGCGCGGCGATCTGGTTGGAGACTGCGTCGGGCTTGGCGAAGGCCGTGTCGCGGTCGCGCTGGTGCGTCTGGACCACCGCGATCACCTTGGACGGGTCCACGCGCAGGTAGGGCTCGCCGATGCGCTCGGTGGCCTGCGTCAGGTGGATGGGCTGGCGGCGCGGGGGAATGGCCGTGCCGTAGTAGATGTCGTGCATGCCCTCCATCTCGGCGGGCGGCAGCGCGTTCACCTCCAGGATCACCTGGTCGGCGATCTCCAGCCAGGTCTTGTTGTTGCCCACGGCGGACGAGGGGATCAGCCGCCCGTCGGGCAGGATGCCCAGCACCTCCACCACGGCCACCTGCATGCGGCCCAGGAAGCCGAACCACGCGTGCTGCGCCACGTGCGAGAGGTGGATGTCCAGGTAGTCGATCGCGCCCGCGTTGATGCGCTCGCGGCACAGCGGGTCGGACTGGAAGGGCAGGCGCCGGCGCAGGCCGTCCGCCTGGGCCAGCGCGCCGTCCAGTTCGGGCGCGGTGGAGGCGCCCGTCCACAGGTCGATCTGGAACGGCCGTCCCGCCGCCCGCTCGGCCTGCATGCGCGCGGCCAGCGCCTGCGGCACCTGCTTGGGGTAGCCGGCGCCGGTGAAGCCGCTCATGCCGACGGTGGCGCCCGGCGGGATCAGCGCGGCGGCGTCTGCGGCGCTCATGACCTTGCGGCGCAGCGCGGGATTCTGGATGCGGGAGGAGGGCGAAGAAGACACACGGACTCCAGGCGGAAAGACGCCCCGATCTTACCGGGCCGGCCCGGGGTTAACCCTGAGGCGGCGCGGCGCTACGATCGCCGCCACCATGCCCTTCACGCCGCGCTGCCCCTCCTGCCGCCAACCTGCGGACATCCGCCGCTTCAGCGCCTCCGACGGGCGCACGCTGGAGCTGGACCTGTGCTTTGCCTGCCAGGGCATGTGGTTCGACCCGCAGGAAAACACCCGCCTGGCGCCCGCCGCCGTGCTGGAGCTGTTCGCGCTGCTGCATGAGCGCGGCGGCGACGCCCATCGCCCGGTGTCCGAGCGCCTGCAGTGCCCGCGCTGCAACAAGGCGCTGGTCAAGGGCTACGACGTGGCGCAGGGCGGGCGCTACATCACCTACCGCTGCGCCGCGCGCCACGGGCGGTTTTCCACATTCGGCTCGTTCATGGTGGAAAAGGGCTTCGTGCGCCACCTCTCGAAAGTGGAGATCGAGGCCCTGGCTGAGCGCGTGGGCACCATCGGCTGCACGAGCTGCGGTGCCGCAGTGGACATTCGCCACGACCACGCCTGCCCCTACTGCCGCTCGGCCCTGTCGCTGCTGGACCCGCAGGCCGTGGACAAGGCCCTGGCGCGCCACGGCCGCGCGACGCGCCAGGACGTGGCGCCGCAGGAGGGCCGCACGCCCGACGCGCTCGCCGACGCGCTCGTCGCGCTGGAGCGCAACCGCACGCGCGAGGAGCGCGCGCGCCAGCGCGAGCGGCTGGAGGGGCGCGGCGACGAGCGGTTCGACCTGCTCACCGCGGGCATCGAGCTGGTCTGGTCGCTGCTGCGGCGATAGCGTTGCTTACTCCGGCGCGCCTGCCTGCATCCGTAGCGCCATCTGCTGGGCGAATTCGGCGGCGGCGGGGGGCAGCACGCGCTGTTGCAGGGCCAGCAGAGCCACGGCGGCGCTGTGGAGCCGCCGCTCCTTGAGAGGAACGAACCGCAGCCCCTCAGGTGGCGAGTCGTCCACCACCACCTGAAAGCCAACGGCATTGCCCAGGCGGATATAGCCGTACATCAGCTCGAACGAGTTGGATGACAGCACGACCCCGGGCTTGAGGCCCGTTGCGGTCATCAGCCGCTCCAGGATGGCGCGCCCTGCCAGGTCGTGGCCCGGCAGGACGGCCGGGTACTCGAAACAATCCTTCAGCTCCACCCCGGCCCGCTGCGCAAGCGTGTGGCCCGCGGAAACGACGGCGGCCATGCCGCAGGGCATCCTGGCCAGCGTATCCATGCCGTGGTGCGCAGGCGGGTTGAAGACGATACCCAGATCCACCTCGAACTGGCCCAGGGCCATGATCGCCCTTTGGTGGTCGAGCACCTGGACCTCGAAATCGACCAGAGGGTAGCGTTGCTGAAACTGGTGCATCGCTGCGGGCAGGAAGGTGCTGGCCAGGGCTTGGCTGACGGCCAGCTTCACGCTGCCACGGCGCTTGCCCCGCAGGTCCTCGATCTGTGCGCGCACTACTTTCAGGTCGGAAAGGCGTCGGCGCGCGTAGCCGAGGAACAACTCGCCCTCGGGGGTCAGGCGCACGCCGCGCGGCAGGCGCTCGAACAGCGCGCAGCCCAGCTCCTCCTCCAGGTCCTGGATGCGCCGATTGACGGCCGATGCATCTACGTGCAGGCGCTCGGCTGCACCCCGGAAGGAGCCGCAGCAGGCCACCGCATCCACGTAGGTCAGAAAACGCACATGTTGCATGCGGAGACTCAAGCAATGTCGATGCCAGAACGGCAACGGGGCATCCGCGAAAAAGCAGGGTTTCGGCAACGATCTGGCATGCCCATTGCAGCGTTGGCAGGCATCGCCAGCCTGCTGGCTTCCTGGATGACTCCTATGCACCACATTGATGCCTTTCGTATCCCCTGTTCGGGCCCGGGCGACGCCACGGGCCTGCAAGACCTGTTGTCCCGTGGCGTCCTTGCGGCCGCCGACATCGTTGCCGTGATGGGCAAGACGGAGGGCAATGGCTGCGTCAACGACTTCACCCGCGAATACGCCACGAGCGCGCTCGCCCAGTGTCTGGGCGGCTGGCTGGGCATGGCGCCTCAGGACGTTCAGCGGCGCGTAGCCTTCGTGATGTCGGGTGGCACGGAGGGCGTGCTGTCGCCGCACTGGACCGTGTTCACACGGCGTGCCGCGCAGCCCCATCGTGCGGCGAGCGGCGATAAGCGCCTGACCATCGGCATCGCGTTCACGCGCGACTTTCTTTCCGAGGAAATCGGCCGGATGCCGCAGATCGAGGCAACGGCCGCGGCCGTGGCACAGGCCATGCGCGACGGCGGCATCGACGATGCCAGCGACGTGCATTTCGTGCAGGTCAAATGCCCGTTGCTGACCTCCGCGCAGATGGCGCAGGCCCGCGCGCGTGGCGCTGTGACCGTGACGGCCGACACCTATGAGTCGATGGCGTATTCGCGTGGCGCCTCCGCGCTGGGTGTGGCGCTGGCGACCGGGGAAGTGGATGCCGCGCAGGTCGGCGATGCCGTCGTGCTGCGGCAATGGCAGTTGTACTCGTCGGTCGCTTCGGTCTCAGCCGGCATCGAGCTGGATCACAACGTCGTCATCGTGATGGGCATGAGCGCGCGCGCCAGCAGCGATCTGGTTGTGGCGCATGCCGTCATGGCCGACGTCATCGACGCTGGGGCCGTCCGTTCGGCCATGACGGCGCTGGGCCTTTCGCAAACGGATGGCATCGTCAACGTATTCGCCAAGGCTGAGGCCAGCCCGGATGGCGTGGTGCGCGGGCAGCGGCACACCATGCTGGTGGATTCGGACATCCATTCCACGCGGCATGCGCGCGCGGCCGCAGGGGCTGTGGTCGCATCGGTGGTCGGTAACGGCATGGTGTATGTCTCGGGCGGGGCTGAGCACCAAGGCCCGCCGGGCGGCGGGCCGGTGGCCGTGATCGCGCGAGCTCACCAGGCCGGGGAGGGCGGGGCATGACCGATTCCGCCGCTGGATCGGCCCTGGTGCCCTACGTGCTGACGGCCGCCAGGCTAATGGAAGTACCGCTCGACCCCGTGCGCGCATCGGCCGTTGCCGCGCACCTGGAGCGCACGGCGGCCATGGCCCGCCTGCTGGAAGAGTGCGGCGCGCTGGATGTCGAAGACGAGCCGGCAGAGATCTTCTGCCCCGCACCCTTCCCGCTGGAGGGGACGCCATGACACCCGAAAAAACGTCCGAAATCGTCCAGGCCTTCCGCAGCGGCCACGCCAGCGCGCGCGAGCTGGTGCAGCAGGCACTGGACAGGATCGAGCGGCTCGATGGCACGGTCAACGCCTTCACTGCAACGACGGCCAAGCGGGCGCTGGCGCAGGCGGACCGGCTCGACGGTCAGCGTCGACGGGGCGATGCGCTGCCTTCGCTGGCCGGGGTTCCGTTCGCTGTGAAGAATCTCTTTGACATCCAGGGCCTCCCGACACTCGCTGGCTCGCGCATCAACCAGGACCGGCCCCCCGCCACGGAGGACGCCGTGCTGGTTCAGCGGCTCGAGCAGGCCGGCGCGGTGTTAGTGGGCGCGCTGAACATGGACGAGTACGCCTACGGCTTCACCACCGAGAACAGCCACTACGGAGCGACTCGCAACCCGCACGACCCCAGCCGCATCGCTGGCGGGTCTTCCGGAGGCAGCGGCGCGGCGGTCGCGGCCGGACAGGTGCCGCTCGCGCTGGGCTCCGACACCAACGGCTCCATCCGCGTGCCGTCGTCGCTGTGCGGGGTCTGGGGCCTCAAGCCGACCTTCGGACGTCTGTCGCGGCGCGGCACCTATCCCTTCGTGCACAGCCTCGACCATCTCGGCCCGCTCGCCGATTGCGTGGACGGGCTGGTGCATGCATACGATGCGATGCAGGGCCCGGATGCGCTCGATCCGGCCTGCCACGCTCGGTTCGCCCAGCCTGCCGCGCCGCGTCTGAGCGAGGGGCTGCAAGGGTTGCGCATCGGTGTGCTGGGCGGCTATTTCCACGCGCTTGCATCCCCTGCTGCTCAGGAGGCCTCCGCGCTGGCCGCGATGACGCTCGGCGCGCAGGATGTGGTGCAGTGGCCTGCCCCGGACCTGGCCCGCGCCGCCGCATTCATCGTGACCGCCAGCGAGGGCGGCAGCCTGCATCTGCCCAACTTGCGCACGCGACAGCAGGACTTCGAACCGCTTTCGGTGGACCGCTTCATCGCGGGGGCGCTGCAGCCCGCCCACTGGTACCTGCGCGCCGTGCGCTTTCGGCGCCAGTACCGGGACAGGGTGCATGCGCTGTTCCGCCGCTGGGACCTGCTGATCGCCCCCGCCACGCCGATGACGGCGACCCCCATCGGAACCGAATGGCTGGAATTGGGGGGCCAGCGCTATCCCTGCCGCGCGGCCATCGGCTTGCTGACGCAGCCGATCTCGTTTGCTGGCTGCCCCGTGACCGTTGCACCGCTGTGGCCCGCGGCCGGCCATGGCCTGCCGATGGGCGTGCAGCTCATCGCCGCGCCCTGGAACGAGACGCTGTGCCTGCGCGCCGCGCATGTACTGGAACGTGCAGGCATTGCCAGCCCAAGACCCACTTGAAAGGAGAAACCGATGGTTATCAACCTGCCCGACGTGATGGAAGAAGTCAGCCAGCAGTTCGCGCGCTATGAACGGGCACTGGTGGGCAACGACGTGGCCGAGCTCGACGCCTTGTTCTGGAACAGCCCTCACACCCTGCGCTACGGCGCGGCGGAGAACCTTTACGGCTACCAGGCCATTGCGCAATTCCGCGCCAACCGGCCTTCGGCCGGACTGGCGCGCCGCATCGTCCGCACGGCCATCACCACCTTCGGCCGCGACTTCGCCACAACCAATATCGAGTTCCAGCGCGTAGGTGGTGACCCCACCGGCAGGCAGAGCCAGACGTGGGTCCGCATGCCAGAGGGATGGCGCGTCGTGGCCGCGCACGTCAGCAACCTGGGTTGCGCCTAGATGCACCAGTTGGCGGCGCGATGCACCAACCAAGGGCCCGCCGCCGGCACCAATACCCCCGCAGCCCACCTCCTTGGCTGGCATGGAGTTTGCGGAGGTTCTGCCAAGCCTTGTGTACAAGCAAGTATTCAAGCTCCGTTGACCCTCCGCCATATTGAAGGAAACCAGCATGTTCTCTCGACGCACTCTGATGACGGCCCTTGCCGTATGCACCCTGGGCCTGTCGGCGCCGGCGCAGGCCCAGGACAAGGTCATCAAAGTGGGGACGCTGAAGCTGATCCACGGCATCACGCCCTACTTCTACGATCAGTTCACGCCGGCCGGCTACAAGGTCGAGATCGTTCCCTTCGAGACCCCGACCGACGGCAAGAACGCGGTCGTAACCAAGTCGGTTGATTTCGGCACCTTCGGCCTTGCAGCAGGCACCCTGGGCGCGGCCGTGGGCGAACCCGTCACCATCATCGCGCCCCAGTCGAACGGCGGCATGGCGATCGTGGTGAAGAAGGATGCCGGCATCGCGGCGTTCAAGGCGCTCAAGGGCAAGCGCGTGGGCATCTTGCCAGGCACCACGCAGGAAGCCGTATTCCTGGAGCGGCTCAAGGCCGAGGGCATGACCATCAAGGACGTGCAATCGGTGCGCGTGTCCTTCAGCGAAATGGCCGGCGCGCTGGCGCGTGGCGATGTCGATGCCTATGTGGGAGCCGAACCGGGACCATCCATCAGCGTCAGCAAGGGCGTAGGAGCAGTGCTGGAGCTGCCCTACAGCACCCCGGCCGGTTCCATCAACATGGTGATGGCGACGCATGCCGACACTCTCAAGAACGATCCTGAGCTGGTGCGCAAGTTTCTCCAGATGCATAAGAGCGCCACGGAGTTCGCGAATGCCAACCGGCCCGCGCTGGTCCAGAAGGCGGGAGCTGTCCTGGGCCTCGCTCCCGCCATCGCCAACCTCGCGGCCGACAACGTCGAGCTGGTCTGGAAGATCGACGATGCCTATGTGGGCCGCGCCAAGTACTACGGCTCACTGATGCTCGAGCGCAAGCAGATCCGCAAGCTCCCCAGCTACGACACCTTCATCGCCAAGGGCTTGGCGCCCTGAGCCGTTCCGGCCGTTATTGAGCGCCTTCCAGGAAAAGCTGCATGTCCACTCTCGAAGCCCCCTCCGCGCGCCTGAACGCGAATGCCGGTTCGCCGCGCCAGCCTGGCCGGTTCAAGCCGCTGTTTTTCACCTGGGCACTGCCGGCCTTGCTGCCGATCGGCCTGCTCGTGGCCTGGGAGCTGGCCGTCCGCCTGACGGGGACCATGCTCGTGCCGCGGCCCGAAGAGGCGGCCCTGATGCTGTGGGATTTCGCGTTCGGCGGGATCTATGACGACGCGTTCAGCGAAACCCTGTTCACGCACTGGATCAAATCCATGTCGCGGGTGTATGGCGCCTTCGCGCTGGCGGCACTGGTCGGCATTCCGTTGGGGCTGGTCATCGGCAAGAACGCCACCGCCCGGCGCTTCATCGACCCGACGCTGCAGATGCTCCGCCCCGTTCCGGTGACGGCGTGGCTGCCGCTGTCGATGATCTTCTTCGGCGTGGGGCCCAACGCGGCGGTCTTCCTGGTCTTCCTCGGGTGCGTGTTCCCGATCGTGATCAACACGACCTTCGGGGTACGTTCGGTCGAGGGGCGCCTGTTCGAGGCCGCCGCCATGCTGGGCTGCCAGGGGCCGCAGATGTTCCGGCAGGTGGTGCTGCCGGCCGCCATGCCTTCCATCTTCAACGGGCTGCGGCTGGGCCACGGCATCGCGTGGTTTCTGATCGTGGTCGGCGAAATGACCGGCGTACCCCAGGGCCTGGGCGCGGCCATCATGGACGCCCGCATGCTGTCGCGCACCGACGTGGTCATCGCCGGCATGGTGGTCATCGGCTTCACCGGCTTCGTGACCGATCGCATATTGGTCGCCATCAACAACCGTCTTCTGCGGTGGAGCCCCCAGCACAATGTCTGATCCGATATCCAAAAACCGTTCTGTGCCGATCCTCAGCATCCAGGACCTGGACAAGATTTTCCACCTCAACGGCAACCCCATCCACGCCCTCAAGAACGTCAACCTGCAAATCCAGAAGGGCGAATTCATCTGCCTGATCGGCGCTTCCGGGTGCGGCAAATCCACACTGCTGCGCATCATCGGCGGCTTCGAGCAGGCGACCTCGGGCGTGGCCCGCCTCTACCATGCGCCCATCCAGGAGCCAGGCTCGGAACGCGGCATGGTCTTCCAGGACTACGGCCTGTTCCCGTGGCTGACCGTGCGTCAGAACATCGCTTTTGGCCCCAAGCAGCGCGGCCTGCCGGCGGCCCGGCTCCGGGAGATCTCCGACCACTATCTGGACATGGTCGGTCTCACGCGCTTTGCCGACCACTTCCCCAGCCAGCTCTCGGGTGGCATGAAGCAGCGGGTGTCGATTGCCCGGGTGCTGGCCAACGATTGCGACGTGTTGTTGATGGACGAGCCGTTCGGCGCGCTCGATGCCCTGACGCGCGAGGTGCTGCAACAGGAGCTGCTCAACATCTGGGAGAAGACCAAGCTGACCGTGATCTTCGTCACACATGCCGTCGAGGAGGCCGTCCTGCTTGCCGACCGCGTGGTAGTCATGACGGCGGGGCCGGGGCGCGTCGAGCGCGACTACACCATTCCGCTGGAGCGCCCCCGCCGCATCACGGCGCCGGAGTTCAATGCAGTGCGGCAGGAACTCACGGACATGCTCAGCAGCCACGTGTCGCACGCCAAGGCGGCATGACGGTGGTCCGAGACTTCGCCGCGCTGCCTGCGCACGAACGCGATGCGGCCTACGACAACACGCGCGCCGTTCACGACAGCGCGCGGCAGTTGCGCGCCTTCGACGAGCGCAGCGGCCGGATGGCCGCGCTGGGGCATGCGCAGCTCGACATCCGGTACGGCCCGTCCGAACGCCAGGTTTTTGATTTCTTCCCTGGCAACCAGGAGGAACCCACCCTGCTGTTCATCCATGGCGGGTACTGGCAGATGCGGCACAAGAATACCTTTCGCTTCATCGCGGAAGGTGCAAACCAGCATGGTTTGCACGTGGCGTTGCTGGGCTACACCCTCGCGCCCCAGAGCAGCCTGCGTGGCATCGTCGAACAGGTGGGTATGGGCATCGCGGCGGTGGCTTCGCATGCGCGGCATGAGGGCGGAAGCGGAAAGATCCTGCTGTGCGGCTGGTCTGCCGGCGGACATCTCGCGGCGATGGCGTTGGCGTCGCCGGATGTCGTCGCGGGCCTGGGCGTCAGCGGCATTTACGATCTGGAGCCCATCCGCCACACGTATCTCAACCAGGCCCTGGGGCTCGATGCCGGCGAGGCGCAGGCTTTGAGCCCGATCGCCCTGCCCGCGTGTGGCAAGCCGTTCGTCATTGCGCATGGCGCGGCAGAGCTGCCGCACCTACAGGCTCAGAGCACGGCCTTCGCAGCGTACCGGCAGCTCTGCCCCGGGGCGGTCATCGCCGTGCCGGGGGCCGATCATTTCAGCATCCTGAACGCGCTGGCCGCGCCGCAGGGCCTGCTGTTGCAGGCCTTGATCACGACAGCGGCCAACCATCCCCACGGCCTTGGCGCGCAGCCTGGAGCGTGTGCAGGGTGATTTTCTTGACCTCTTCGCGGCTGATGGCGATGTGCGTGCGCAAGAAAGCCTTAGCCGCCTCGGTGTCGCGCTTTTGGAGCAGTTCCAGGATCTGAACGTGCTCGTCGTACGCGGCAGTGATCCGGTAGTTGCGCGTGAACTCCAGCCGGCGCACCACCCGGATGCGCTCGGTGATCTCCCGGTGAATACGTGCCATCTCCGCGTTGCCGCCGAGCGCCACCAGGGCCATGTGGAAGGCCTCGTCGAGCTGCGATACCTGCGTCAGATCGGCTAGCCGCTCCGGCTGCGGCACGCACCAGATGCGCCGCAGCCCGCTGAGCGCCGCCTCGGGGTCGTCCTGCCGCGCTATCGCGTCCAGCGCCGCGCATTCGAGCACCGATCGCACGTCGTAGAGCTGCTCGAACACCGAGAAATCGATGGCATTCACCAGCCAGCCCAGTTTGGGCACAACCGAGATATAGCCCTCCTGCTGAAGCCGGAACAGGGCTTCGCGCACGGGCGTGCGGCTCATGCCCAGGCGGGCGCTCATGCCGTTCTCGGTGAAGCGGTCGCCGGGCATGAAATGGAACTCGTCCAACTCCCGCCGGATCTGCTGGTAAGCCGTGACCGCGAGGCTTTCCGTCCTGGGCAAGCCGAGCGCATCCGCGTGGGCATCTCTGGGGTTCATCACCGTCCTGTGGGCTCTTGCTGCTCCAGGCTTTGACTATAGGCCCGCCAGCCGCCGAATGCAGTGATGTCCTCGGCGCACTCCAGTTCCGCCGGCTCGCAGATGAAGCCCTTGACCATGCGGCCGTCGGCCAGCTCGACGTTGCCGATCCCCAGCGGCCGAGGCACCTCGGCCGTGAACTCGCCGAAGGCGTGCGGGGCGAGCGCCCACAGCTCCACCGCAATGGGCGCACCCTGTCCCGGCATGCGCCGCAGGCCGGGCTTGCGCGGCGTCGTGCCGGGCAGGGCGTACAGCCGGTAGTCGTCGGCCGATGTGTAGGTTTCCTCCAGGAAGCGTCCGCCCCGGCGGGTGAGCTGGTGGTTGAGCGGCATGCCGCGCAGGTGCGCGCCCACCACGGCCACCACGATCTCATCCGCGCCTGCTGCATGGCGCGCCGGCGCCGGGGTGTGCGCGGCGCTTGCCACGCCGGGCGCTCCCGGCGGAATCTCCTGCGCGGCCTGCCAGCGCAGGCCGAAGTCGGCCAGCGCCCAGTCATGCCATGCCGGTGCGATCAGGGTCAGGCCGGCCGGCAGTCCGTCCTCGCGCAGGCCCGCCGGCAGGGCCAGGGCGCACAGGTCCGCCAGATTGGTGAAGTTGGTGTAGATGCCCAGCGCCGCGTTGCGGCTGACGGGCTCGTCCATCAGTTGCTGGATCGTGAAGATCGAAGGCGTGGAAGGCACGGCCAGCGCGTCGACTTGCGCCAGCGTGCGACGGATGGTGCGCGCAAGCGCGGCGCGCCGGTATTCGGCGCGGAAGGCATCGCTGGCCGAATAGCCGGCCCCCGGTTCGATGACGGCCCGCACCGTGGGATGAACGGCCTGCGGCTGCTGTTCCAGCAGCGGCGCGATGGCAACGTGGCGCTCGGCCACCCAGGGCCCCTGGTACAGCAGCTGGGCCAGTTCCAGGAAGGGCGCGAAGTCGATCTCCACCAGCTCGGCACCCTGCGCCCTGAGCCGCTGGAGGACGTTCGCATAGTGGCGGGCTGCGGCCTTGTCGCCGCAGAAGTCGGGTTCCGCCGGTATCGCCAGCCTGGGGCGTTGGGGAAAGTGCGCCACGGCCCCCTCGGGCCGTGCGAGGCTGTAGGGGTCGGCTTCGTCGCATCCCGCCATGGCCTGCACGGCCTGGGCCGCATCCTCCACCGTCAGGGCGAACGCGGTGATGCAGTCCTGTGTCCTGCACGCCGGCACGAGGCCGGTGGTGCTGACCCAGCCCTTGGTGGGCTTGAGCCCCACGATGTTGTTGAAGGCCGCGGGAACGCGGCCGGAGCCCGCGGTGTCCGTTCCCAGCGCAAAGGGCACCAGCCCGCGCGCGACCACGCTGGCGGAGCCGGAACTGGAGCCGCCGCTGATGTAGGCCGGATTGAACGTATTGGGCACGACGCCATAGGGCGAGCGCGTGCCGACCAGCCCGGTGGCGAATTGGTCCAGGTTGGTTTTACCGACCAAGATGGCCCCCGCCGCCTTCAGGCGCGCAATGGCTTCGGCGTCATGCTCCGCCACGTAGGCGAACGCGGGACAGGCCGCGGTGGTGGGCCAGCCCGCCGCATCCAGGTTGTCCTTCGCCGCGAACGGAATACCGAACAGCGGCAGGCGCGCCCGGTCGCCCCCCAGGCCGGCGAGGCGCGCATCGAGACGGGCGAATTGCTCGCGGAGCTGTTCGGGCGCCGCAATGGCGATCCAGGCCGGATCGGCCGCATCCAGCCCTGCGACCAGTGTGCCGATCAGCAGCGCGGGGGACAACCCGCCCTCCCGGTACGCGTGCTGCCATTGCGCAAGCGTCCAGCCGATGGTCGAGGGAAGAGAGGTGGTGCCAGCAGTCATGGGGGTGAAAAGCAGATTGGTATACAACAGGGAATACCAAGCAAGCGCCATGCCTGGGCGATGCACCTTGCCGGGGAGCGGCGGGCCGCGCCGCCCCCCATTGGGTGCATCCTCCGATGCACCCCGCCCGCTTCTTTACTTACCGCGGTTGAGCACCGCGTAGAGGAGGATCGCTCCGAAGGTCGCGGTGCCGATGCCGCCCAGCGCGAAGTCGCCGAACTTCAGCGTGAACTCGCCCGTGCCCAGGATCACCGTGATCGCCGCCACGATGAGGTTCTTGTTCTGCGAGAAGTCCACCCGGTTGTCCACCCAGATCTTGGCGCCGGCAATCGCAATCAGGCCGAACACCACGATGGACACGCCGCCCATGACCGGCAGCGGGATCGCCTGGATCAGCGCGCCGAACTTGGGCGAGAAGCCCAGCAGCACCGCCAGCAGCGCCGCGACCAGGAACACCGCCGTGGAGTAGATGCGCGTGGCGGCCATCACGCCGATGTTCTCGGCGTACGTCGTCACGCCCGTGCCGCCGACCGCGCCGCTCACCATCGTCGCCACGCCGTCGCCGATGAAGGCGCGGCCCATGTACTGGTCCAGGTTCTTGCCGGTCATGGCCGTCACGGCCTTGATGTGGCCCAGGTTCTCGGCCACCAGGATGATGACCACCGGCACGATCAGCAGCATGGCGGGCGCGCTGAACACGGGCGCGTGGAACTGCGGCAGGCCAAACCAGGCGGCGTTGGCGATGCCCGATACGTCGATCGGCTTGCCCAGGCCCATGCCGTTGGTCAGCAGCGCGTACAGCAGGCTGGCGATGATCAGTCCCACCAGGATCAGCAGGCGCTGCAGCATGCCGCTGGTGAATACCGCCACCAGCGCCACGCACACGAAGGTCAGGGCCTGCATCCAGGCCTCGAAGTTGTTGGCCGCCATGTTCTTGATGGGGATGCCGGCCAGGTTCAGCCCGATCACGGCCACCACCGCGCCGGTGACCACCGGGGGCATGAAGCGCTCGATCCAGCCCGTGCCCACCAGGTGCACCACCACGCCCACCAGCGTGTACACCAGGCCGCAGGCGATGATGCCGCCCAGCGCCACGCCGATGTTGGCGTTGGGCCCCTTGCCTGCATAGGCCGTGGCCGCGATCACCACGCCGATGAAGGCGAACGACGAGCCCAGGTAGCTCGGGACCTTGCCGCCGGTGATGAGGAAGAAAATCAGCGTGCCGATGCCGCTCATCAGCACCGCCACGTTGGGGTCGAACCCCATCAGGATGGGCGCCAGCACCGTGGCGCCGAACATGGCGATGACGTGCTGGATGCCCATCAGCCCGGTCTGCGCCCAGGGCAGCCGCTCATCCGGTCCGATCACGCCGCCACCCTGCAGCACCTGCGCCGGGCGCTCATTCCATTGCAAAAGGGCCATGGGGCTCTCCTTGTGTGAAAGCGCTGATTTTAGAGGTTAGATGGGCCTCTGGCGCTTGTGTGGCAAGCGCAAACAGCTATCAAATCAGGAGTGTGCCGGAGTGCGCTATCACCCAGGGGTGCCAGACGGGCCCATCGCCGCCGGCCTGCCGAGCGTGGCGGGGCCGTTTTCTGCCGTCACGGGGCCCAGGTTTGCCAGGCCCTCAGCGCCCCGGCTTGCCGGTCTCGAGCGCGTGCAGCTCCTGCACCACGTCAACCACCTTGTGTGCGTCCTCGCGGATGCGCTCGATGGCGTCGCGCGCCTGGCGTGACAGCTGGGCACCCTGCTCCACCGCCGCCACGCCGCCCTGGATGTGGTCGATCATCGCCCGCATCTCCTGCAGCACGGCCTGGATGGTCTGGTGGATGTCGTTGGTGGCGGTGCGGCTGTCGCCGGCGAGTTTGCGCACCTCTTCGGCCACCACGGCAAAGCCGCGCCCGGCCACGCCGGCGCGCGCGGCCTCCACCGCCGCGTTGAGGGCCAGCAGGTTGGTCTGGTCGGCCACGCGGCGTATGCCCTGCACGCTGGCGGCGATGCTCTCGGTCTTGCGCCCGAGTTCGTGCACGCGGGCCGCGGTGTCCTCGAACAGCTGGGCGATCGACTGGATGCGCGCCGTGGCGTCGACGATGGTTTGCGTGCCTTCTTCGGAGAGCTGCTGCGTCTCCTGCGCCACGGCAAACGCCGTGTTCACGCCCTGCTCGCGCGCCTGCGCCTGCTGCACACGCGCGGTGATGTCGGTGGCGAACTTGACGATGTGGCTCACCACGCCGTCAGGGTCGAGCACCGGGTTGTACGTCGCCTCCAGCCACACCGTGCGCCCCCGCGCATCGACGCGCTCGATCTTGCCCTTGGAATACACGCCCGCGCGCAAATCGTCCCAAAAGCGTGGGTAGTCGCTGCTTTGCGCGAATGCGGGCGGGCACAAGATGCGGTGGTGCTGGCCCACCAGGTTCTGGCGGGTGTAGCCCATGGTGTGCAGAAAGTGGTCGTTGGCGCGCAGCACATGGCCTTGCAGGTCGAACTCGATCACTGCCATGGAGCGTTCGATGGCCTGCAGGATGGCATGGGCGCGCTGCGTCTGCTCCTGCGTGGCGGTCACGTCGTAAACCAGCCCCACGATGCGCTCCACCCGGCCGCGGGCATCGCGCACGGGGTAGAACATGCCCTGCACCCAGACCACGGTGCCGTTTTTGCAGCGGCGCTGCGCCGTGCCTTGCACGAATTCGCCGCCGCACAGGCGCCGCCAATTGGCCTGAAAGGCAGGGCTGGCAACGTATTCCGGTGGATAGAAAATCGTTGGGGGCTGGCCGATCAATTCCGCACGCTGGTAGCCCAGCAGGTCACAAAACCGCGCGTTCACTTCGCGCACCGCGCCTTGGACATCCACTTCGACCACGGCCGTCTGCTCTGCAATGGCCTGCCAGCGCCCTTGTGCCGAAAAACGTTGCTGCTGCCACCACATAGGACACCTCGTTGCTCAGAAATACCGGGCACGTAGTGTACGCGCGGTGAGCGCAACGCTTTGCGGGGAAAGCGCGAGAGGCTATTAAAACAATAGCTATCGCGCCGCCAGGGCGCGCGCGATGCGGCCTGGCCGCACCGTGGTCTTGGGCACGTGGAAGGGGAACCACATGCGCACGTCCTGCTCCAGCCCGATGCCGTGCATGTAGTTGTAGATGGCCTTCTTCAGCCCGGCGCCCAGCGCGTCGTGGTCCACGCCCGTGGGGTCGATGAACGCCACATCGTTCTTGGCAAAACCGCCCGGCGGCAGCGGGGCCAGGGTCACGCCGTATTCCTCGGGGCTCTGCCCCACGGGCGAATGCACGGTGCAGGCAAAGCGGTGGAAGAAGCCGCTCTGGATGCAGCCGTTCTCGAACAGCTGGCGCACGTACTCCAGCGCGTCCACCGTGTCCTGCTCGGTTTGCGTGGGAAAGCCGTACATCAGGTAGGCGTGCACCAGGATGCCGGCGTCGCTGAATGCGCGGGTCACGCGCGCCACCTGGTCCACGCTGACACCCTTCTTCATCAGGCCCAGCAGCCGATCGGAGGCGACCTCCAGCCCGCCCGAGATGGCGATGCAGCCCGCGTCGGCCAGCAGCTCGGCCAGCTCGGGCGTGAAGGTCTTTTCAAAGCGCACGTTGCCCCACCAGGAGATGCCGGTGCCGCGCGCGATCAGCTCCTGCGCGAGCGCCTTGAGGGCCTTGGGCGGCGCGGCTTCATCGACGAAGTGAAAACCGGTCTGCCCGGTCTCGGCCACGATGGCCTCGATGCGGTCGGCCAGCACCTGGGCGCTGGCGCCCTCGTAGCGGCCGATGTAGTCCAGGTTCACGTCGCAGAAGCTGCACTTCTTCCAGTAGCAGCCATGCGCCACGGTGAGCTTGTTCCAGCGCCCGTCGCTCCACAGGCGGTGCATGGGGTTGAGCATGTCCAGCAGCGACAGATAGCGCTGAAGCGGCAGGCCGTCCCAGGTGGGCGTGCCGATCTCGGCAAAGGCGACGTCGGGCTCCGCCAGGTGGACGTACTGCACGGCACCATCGTCATTGCGCACAAAGGTGCGCACCAGCCGCTGGCGCCCGCGCTGGCCTTGCAGGTGCTCCAGCAGCGCGAGCAGCGGGCGCTCGCCGGCGTCCAGCGTCACGTAGTCGAAAAAATCGAACACCCGTGGGTCGGCCAGCTCGCGCAGCTCGGTGTTGACGAAGCCGCCGCCCAGCACGGTGACGATGTGCGGGTGCTGTGCCTTGAGGGCCTGGGCAATGCGAAACGCGCCGTACACCGAGCCCGGGAAGGGCACCGAGAGCAGCACCACGCCGGGTTGGTGGCGCGCGACGGCCTCATGGGTGAGCTGCTGCAGCACCTCGTCCACGAAGGTCGGCGCCTGCGCCAGCGCGTCGGCCAGCGGGTCGAACGTGGGCTGGCTGCCGGCGAGCTGTTCGGCGTATCGCACAAACTCGAAACGCGCGTCCACGGCGCCCTGCAGCACGTCCGCCAGGTCGTTGAGGTACAGCGTGGCCAGATGCTTGGCCTTGTCGGTCAGGCCCAGGGCGCCGAAGGCCCAGCCCAGCGGGTCGCCGCTGCCGTCGTCCTCGTACACGTCCAGCGCCGCGAAGCGCGGCCCCTCCGGCAGGTAGTGGCGGCCCACGATGCGGTGGGCGAGGGTGCTGTCGCGCCCCTGCAAAAAGGCCATGGCTGGGCCGACGGTGGCCAGGTACCGCTCCTGCTGTGCAAGAAAGAACTGCACCGCCGGGCTCTGCGCGTTTGCGGGCAGGGCCCGCGCCCTTTCGGCGACCTGCCCGAGACCGTCGCGCGAGAGCAGCCGCAACACCAGCGCGATCGCCAGGTCCTCCTGCCACGCCGGCACGCCGCGCGAGCGCAGGAAGCCCGTGAGGTAGGCGGTGGAGGGGTAGGGCGTGTTGAGCTGCGTCATCGGCGGGATGACGGACAGCACGCGGGGCAGGGCTGCGGGCATGGGCAAAGGGGTGGAGGGGGCTGGCAGAGCGGCGAATTATCCCGGCCCCCTGCCGCGCATGCCCGTGCGGGGACTTGTTCAGCGCACGGCGCGGCGCGCCTTCTTGGCGGCGTACATGGCGCGGTCGGCCTCGCGCAGCGCCTCGTCGGCCGTCATGCCGTTGGGGCGCACGGCGATCACACCCACGCTGGCGCCGGCGTAGTCGATGGGGGCGTCCGCCCCGCCAAAGCGCCCGCGCCTGGCCTGTGCCAGGCGCTGGCCGAACCCCTGGCGGGCCGCCTCCAGCGCCGGGCCGGGCGCGGGGCCTGGGCCTACGGCCACGAACTCATCGCCCCCGTAGCGTGCGACGAAGTCCTGCGCGCGCGCGGCGCCGCGCAGCCGATCGGCCATGTCGGCCAGGAAGAGGTCGCCCACCTCGTGGCCATAGGTGTCGTTGATCGCCTTGAAACCGTCCAGGTCCATGAAGGCGATCAGCACCGCCGTGCCCTGGCGCGCGCCTTGCGCCAGTTGCTGGTGCAGCATTTCGCGCAGCGCGCGGCGGTTGGGTAGGCCGGTGAGGGCATCGGTCGCCGCATAGGCCGCCAGCCGGGCATTGGCCTGCAGCAATTGCTGCAGCAGCTGCTCGCGCTCGACCTGCTGGCCAATGAGCCGCGCGAACAGCGTCAGCGCGTTGCGCGCCTGTGAAGTGAGCTCCTGGCGCTCGTCGCTGGCGGCGCAAAGCGTGCCGTAGAGCTGGCCGTCGGCCATGCGCACCGGTGTGCTGGCGTAGGTCTGGATGCCCAGCGCGGCGGCGGCCTGCGAATCGCCCCAGCATTGCCCCACGTCGGCGGTGAAGGGTCGGCCCTCGTCCAGCGCGCGTTTGCACAACGTGTCGTGCCAGGGCACGCAGTCCCTCCGGGATCTGCACCTGGCGCGTGTTGCGCGCGTACAGCACACGTTGCACACCCCGCTCCAGGTCCACCACCGTGAGGTAGGTGGATTCGAACCCGGTGATGTCTTCCAGCAGCTCCAGCAGTGGCCGGGTGAGCTCTTCGACGGTACGTGCGCGGGTGACGGTCTCGCTGAGATGGTCCAACAGGTTGTCCATGCGGCCATTATGGGTGGGTGTGCCGCAGGACGCAGGCCGGGACAGGCAGCGAGTGCCTGCCCCTCCGGTGTGCGCGCTAAGGTGCGGCGCTGGGCCAGGCGGGGCGCCGGCCTGTGAGCTGGCTCACGATGGCGCCCTTGAGGGGCGGCAGCCGGTTGGCGCCCGCCAGCACCACCTGGCGCAGCAGGCGGGGCAGCGGCCGGTCGTCGGTGTACAGGCGCACGATGGCATTCGTGCCCTGGTACAGCGGCCAGGCGTGGCGGTGATGGCCGCGCGCGTAACCCTCCAGCACGCTGGCGGCGCCGATGTCCGCGCCGCGCTCGCGTGCCTGGGTGAGTGCGCGCGTGAGGCTGTCCACACCCGCCAGCCCCAGGTTGAACCCGTGCGCCGTCACCGGGTGCATGCCGACGGCCGCGTCACCCAGCAGCGCGCAGCGCGCGGCGGCGAAGCGGTGCGCATACACGGCGACCAGCGGGTAGGCGTGGCGCTCGCCCACCAGCCGCATGGCGCCCAGGCGGTCCTTGAACTGGGCTTGTACGCGTGCGGCGAATGCCTCAGGGGGCAGTGCCAGCAGCTCCTGCGCATGCGCCGCGCCGGTGGTGACCACGGCCGAGCACATCGGCGCGCCATCGACCAGGTCGCCCGGCAGCGGCAGGATCGCCAGCGTCTGCTCGTAGCCGAAGCACTCGTGCGCGACCTCGTGGTGGGGCAGCTCATGGCGCAGGCGGCAGACGATGACCGTGCGGCCGAAGTCGTGCATGGCCGCGCCAATGCCCAACTGGCGCCGCGTGGCGGAAAAGCGGCTGTCGGCCGCCACCAGCAGCGGGGCCTGCAGACGCAGGGGCGCTGCGTCGAGGTGGCGGGTGTCGGTGTATTCCAGCTCGGCATGCGCGGGCGTGACGGCCACGCGCGTGACGCGCGCCTCGGTGACCAGTCGTACGCCGGGCGTGTGCGCGGCCACTTCGTAGGCCGTGCGGCGCAGCGCGTGGTTGGGCACGATCCAGCCCAGATGCTGGACGCCGCTGCCGCCTGCGTGCAGCTGCATGGCCCCGCGCTGGCCCACGGGGCCGTCGTGCACCTGCGCCTCGCGCAGCAGGCCGACCTCGTGCGCGGCCAGGCGCTGCCAGCTGCCGATGCGCTGCAGCGTCGCCACGCTGGGGTGGGTGAGTGCAATCTCGCGCCCGTCGGCCGGGGGCGCGGCCAGCGTGGAAGCGGGTTGCTGCTCCAGCACCGTCACCTGCATGCCAGCCTGGGCCAGCGAGGCCGCCAGCGACAGCCCGGCAGGCCCCGCACCCACGATGAGCACGTCGCTGCGCTGAGAGGAAACGTCTTGTGTTGTCATGATTCAGAAACAGGCCGCCGGCAGTGGCAACAGCGGGCAATTGTCGGCAGGGCGGAAAGGGGCGATCTTGCCTTGCGTCAAGCACGGCGGCCATGCGGCCGCTTCCTACGCCGGGCGGGCGATGGTCTCACTACAGTGGAGAACCCTGCAACCAGCAAGCAAAGGACCCGACATGCGCGTGGACATCTACCGCCGATCCGAAGCCGAGGGGCGTTATTCCCATCTGGCCGTGCCCGAGGGCAAGCCCATACCGCAGGAGGCCATCAATACCGATTGGAACTGCGAGCACCGCGCTGTGGAACGGGACGAAACCCAGGCGCACTGGAGCGACCTTGGTATTCCCGAGCCCGGACGGCAGTTGCGCGACAAGGGCTATGCCATCACCAGCGTGACGGAGCAGCCGCGGCGCTGAGGCCAGGTGCGGCCGGCCAGGTGCCGCCGGCCAGGTGCCGCCGGCAAGGTGCGGCCGGCAAGTTGTCACGTGCGTGGCGCGCACGGAGGCAGCGACCGCGCTAGGCTGTGCGCATGGAGACACACCACAACATCCCCCCAACATACCCGCCTTACGCGCCCCAGATACGCCGCTACCAGGATGGGCTGCAGGCGCAGCACGGCCTGCGCTTTGACGATTACGACGCGCTATGGCGCTGGTCCACCACCGATCTGGACGCCTTCTGGCAGAGCGTCTGGGACTATTTCGACCTGCAGTCACCCACGCCGCACCGCGCGGTACTCGCAAAGAACGTGATGCCCGGCGCGCAGTGGTTCCCCGGCGCGCAGGTGAACTACGCGCGCCAGGTGCTGCGCCATGTGGACGCCGCACAGGCCGCGGGCCAGCCGGCCCTCATCGGCCGCAACGAACGCGGCGAGCGCCGCGAGCTGTCCTGGCCCGCGCTGCGCCGGCAGGTGGCGGCGCTGGCGCTGCACATGAGGGCCCAAGGCGTACGGCCCGGCGATCGCGTGGCAGCCTACCTGCCCAACATCCCCGAGACTATCGTCGCCTTCCTGGCCTGCGCCAGCATCGGTGCGGTGTGGAGCCTGTGCGCGCCCGACATGGGCACGCACGCGGTGCTGGACCGCTTCCGCCAGATCGCACCGACGGTGCTGTTGGCCGTGGACGGCGTCACCTATGGGGGGCGCGACCACGACCGTTGCGACGTGCTGGCGGAGCTGCGCGCGCAACTGCCTACGCTGCGCCACGTGGTGCTGGTGAACAACCTGGATGCTTCAAAAACAGTAGCTGATACCGCTTGCTACGCAAGCGTCATCGCCCGAAATGATGCAGAGACTGTGGCCTTTGAACCGGCGTGGCTGCCGTTCGACCACCCGCTGTGGATCGTCTATTCCAGCGGCACCACCGGCCTGCCCAAGCCCATCGTGCACGGCCATGGCGGTATGTTGCTGGTGATGCTGCAGCTGGCGGTGCTGCACAACGACATCGGCTGCAGCTACGCGCCCAACTCCCTGGGCGAGCGCTACCACTGGTACAGCTCCACCGGCTGGATCATGTGGAACGCCCAGGTCGGCGGCCTGCTGGGCGGCACCACCTGCGTGCTCTACGACGGCAACCCCGGCGGCAACAAGGAGCGGCCCGACTGGGCGGTGCTGTGGCGCATGGCGGCCGAGGAGCGCGTGACCTTCTTCGGCGCTGGCGCCGCGTTCTACGGCCACTGCATGAAGGCCGGGATCACCCCTGCGGCCTGCGGCGATCTGTCGGCGATCCGCGTGCTGGGCTCCACGGGGTCGCCGCTGCCTGCCGAAGTGCAGCGGTGGGGATCGCAACTCCTGGCCAGCGCGGGCGTGCCGCAGGTCTGGTGGTGCAACATCTCCGGCGGCACCGACTTCGCGGGCGCCTTCATCGGCGGCAATCGCGAGCTGCCGCAAACGCCCGGGCGCATGCAGTGCCGCATGCTGGGCGCAGCCGTCGAGGCCTGGGACGAGCAGGGCCGCCCGGTACTGGACGCCGTGGGCGAGCTGGTGTGCACCCAGCCCATCCCGTCCATGCCCTTGTTCCTGTGGGGCGACGCCGATGGCGCGCGCTACCGCGCCAGCTACTTCGACATGTACCCGCCCGGCCATGGCCGCAGGCCCGGCGGCGGGGATCTGGGGCCCGAGGCCGGGGCCGTCTGGCGCCACGGCGACTGGATCGAGATCGGCTCCAGCGCCCGCCCCGGCTGCGTGATCTACGGCCGCAGCGACGCCACCATCAATCGCCACGGGTTGCGCATGGGCACGAGCGAGATCTACAGCGCCGTCGAGGCCCTGCCCGAGGTGCTCGACAGCCTGGTCGTGGACCTGGAATACCTGGGCCGCGCCAGCTACATGCCGCTGTTCGTGGTGCTGCGCAGCGGCCTGGTGCTGGACGACGGCCTGCGCGCGCGGATCAACGACGCCATCCGCGCCAGCCTGAGCCCGCGCTTCCTGCCCGACGAAATCGTGCAGGTGGCCGAGGTGCCGCGCACGCTGAGCGGCAAGAAGCAGGAGCTGCCCGTCAAGAAGCTGCTGCTGGGCCAGTCGATGGACAAGGTGGTCAACCCGGACGCCATGGCCAACCCCGGCTGCCTGGCGTGGTACGTGGACTTTGCGCGGCACCGTGCGACGGCGGTTGCTTCATAAAAGATAGCTGCTCGCGCTTGATGGACGGGCGGTTCAACCCGGTTTGTCCCAGTTCTCGCCTTCCACGCGCGGCACGCTGGCAAAGCGCAGCGCGTGCTCGGTGAAGCGCTCCACCACGCGGCTGGTGCCGCTGGCCAGGCGCGCCAGCGCAATGCCCACGTGAAAGCCCGGCGGGTTGTCGGTGAGCGCCAGGCATTTCACGCCGCGCGGCACCACCTGCCGCGCCACGCTGGCCACCAGGCCCACGCCCAGGCCCGAAGCCACCAGGCTCATGATGGTCTGCACCTGCATCGCCTCCTGCGCCACGCGCGGCGAAAAGCCAGAGAACTGGCAGCGCATCATGGCCAGGGCCGAGAGGCTGGGCACCTTGTGCTGCGGGTACATGATGAAGGGCTCGTGCGCGGCCTCGGCCAGCGCGATGGCGTCGCGCTGCGCCAGCGGGCTGCTCTCGGCCACGGCCAGCACGAAGTCGTCGCGGTCCAGCGGCAGCAGCTCGAAGCCGCTCGGGTCCAGCACCGGGTAGCGCAGCAGGCCGGCATCGAAGCGCCGCGACACCAGCCCCTCCAGGATCTCGGACGACGTGGCTTCGCTCAGCTCCAACTCGATCTGCGGATAGCGCTGGCGCAGCGAGGGGATGAGTTGCGGCAGCAGCGCATAGGTGGCCGAGCCGATGATGCCCAGGCGCAGCAGCCCGCCTTCGCCCTCGCGCGCGTCCTGCACCGCCTGGCGGCACTGCTGGGCGTGGAACAGCGCGCGGCGGGCGTCGCCCAGCATGGCTTCGCCGGCCGGGGTGAGCACCACGCCCGTGGTGGTGCGCTCGAACAGGGGGCTGCCGAGTTCCTCCTCCAGCTTGCGGATGGACACCGACAGGGGCGGTTGCGCCATGTGCAGGCGCTCGGCCGCGCGGTGGAAGTTGCCGGTTTCCGCCAATGCGACGAACTGGCTGAGTTGCCGGAGGTTCATGCGATATGCAAAAAGTATTGAAATCTAAATTCTTAATATTAGACAGCATGCAAGGTGCTGCCTAGAGTGCCAACTCCGACCCCTTTGCGGGGCACCGTAGCGGAGCAGAAACTCCAAGGAGACATTGCACATGGCATTCCACCGCAGAACCACCCTGCGCGCCCTGGCGGGCGCCAGCCTCGTGGCCCTGGGCACCACCCTCGCGCCCGCCGTGCAGGCGCAGGCCTTCCCGTCCAAGACCCTCAAGTTCGTCGTGCCCTTCGGGCCCGGCAGCGGCACCGACACCTCGGCGCGCTACTTTGCGCGCAAGCTGCAGGACCTCACGGGCCAGTCCGTGGTGGTGGAGAGCAAGCCCGGCGCCAACGGCTTTATCGCGGTCAAGCAGGTGCTCTCGGCCCCGGCCGACGGCTACACCGTCTTTATCGGCAGCAACTCCACGCTGGCGGTGAACGCGGCGCTGTTCAAGGAGCTGCCCTACGACCCGGTGAAGGACTTTGCGCCGCTGACCATGATGATGCGTTCGCCCGCCATGCTGGCCACGGCCCCGCAGGCGCCGTTTGCCGACCTCAAGGGGCTGGTCAGCTATGCCAAGGCCCACCCGGGCAAGGTGAACTTTGGCGCCGGCTCGGCCGGCTACCAGCTCATGGGCGAGCTGCTCAACGACAGCGCCGGCGTGCAGACCGTGCATGTGCCGTTCAAGGGCGCGGGCGAGACCATGACCGCCCTCGCGGCGGGCACCGTGGACTACGCCTTTGCCGAAGTCACGGCCGTGCAGGAGCTGGCCAAGGGCGGGCGCGTCAAGGTGCTGGCCGTGGCGGCGGACAAGCGTGTGGCGACCTCGCCCGACGTGCCCACCGCCAGCGAGGCCGGCCTGCCCGGCTTCGAGGCCTACACCTGGGTCGGCGCGATGGTCAGCAGCAAGACACCCCCGGCCGAGACCGCCAAGCTGGCCGAGCTGTTCACCACCATCTCCAAGATGGATGAGACCCGCGCCTTTTACGAGCGCCTGGGCGCCACGCCCATGACCGGCGGCCCCGCCCAGATGCACGAGTTCCAGAAGAACGAGATCGCACTGTGGAAGCGCATCGTCACCCAGGCCAAGGTGCCGCTGCAATGACCTCGCCGGCCGCCCTGCAACCCGGCGCGCTGCAGCACGTGAAGGTGCTGGACCTGTCGCGCGTGCTGGCCGGCCCCTGGGCCGCCCAGACGCTGGGTGACCTGGGCGCCGAGGTCATCAAGGTGGAGCGCCCCGGCAGCGGCGACGACACGCGCGCCTGGGGCCCGCCCTACGTGACCGACCCCGCCGGCCAGCCCACGGGCGAGTCGGCCTACTACATGTGCACCAACCGCAACAAGCAGTCGGTGACCATCGACTTCACCCGCCCCGAAGGGCAGGAGCTGGTGCGGCGCCTGGCGCAGCAATGCGACGTGCTGGTGGAGAACTTCAAGACCGGGGGCTTGGCGCAATACGGGCTGGACTATGCCGCCTTGAGCGCGCTCAACCCGCGCCTGGTGTACTGCTCCGTCACCGGCTTCGGGCAGAGCGGGCCGTATGCGCACCGCGCCGGCTACGACTTCCTGATCCAGGGCATGGGCGGGCTGATGAGCGTCACCGGCCGCCCCGACGGCGAGGACGGCGGCGGCCCGATGAAGGTGGGCGTGGCGCTCACCGACATCCTCACCGGCCTGTACGCCAGCACCGCCATCCTGGCCGCGCTGCAGGCGCGCGAGCACACCGGCCGCGGCCAGCACATCGACCTGGCGCTGCTGGACGTGGGCGTGGCGTGCCTGGCCAACCAGGGCATGAACTACCTGTACGGCGGCAAGGTGCCGCAGCGCATGGGCAACGCCCACCCCAACACCGTGCCGTATCAGGACTTCCCCACGCAGGACGGCCACATGATCCTGGCCGTGGGCAACGACGGCCAGTTCGAGCGCTTCTGCCATGTGGCCGGGCGCCCCGAGTGGGCGAGCGACTCGCGCTTTGCCACCAACGCCGCGCGCATCGCGCACCGCGATGCGCTGATTCCGCTGATCCGCGAAGTGACGGCGACGCGCACGACGCGCGACTGGATCGCGCTGCTGGAGCAGCACGCCGTGCCGTGCGGGCCCATCAACACCGTGCGCGAGGTCTTTGAAGACCCGCAGGTGCGCGCGCGTGGCTTGCAGATCCGCATGGAGCATCCGCGCGCCGGCGCCGTGCCGCTGGTGGCCAGTCCCATGCGCCTGTCGGACACGCCGGTCACCTATCGCCACACCCCGCCGCAGCTCGGCCAGCACACCGACACCGTGCTGCGCGAACACTTGGGCCTGGCGCCCGAGGCCATCGATGCGCTGCGCGCGCAGGGGGTGGTGGCATGAGCGGCTTCCAAGGACCGCTGGCCGGCGTGCGCGTGCTCGACCTCTCCAGCGTGGTGTTCGGCCCGCTGGCGAGCCAGGTGTTGGCCGACTACGGCGCCGAGGTCATCAAGATCGAGCCGCCCGCGGGCGACTCCACGCGCTACACCGGTCCCGCCGTGGAGCCCGGCATGGCGGCCGTGTTCATGGGCTGCAACCGCAGCAAGAAAAGCGTGGTGCTGGACCTGAAGCAGCCTGCCGCGCAGCAGGCCCTGCACGCGCTGCTGGCCACGGCCGACGTGTTCATGCACAGCATGCGCCCGCAAAAGCTCGGCAAGCTGGGGCTGGCGCCCGAGCAGCTGCGCGCGCGCTACCCGCGCCTGGTGTTCGCCGGGCTGCACGGCTTTGCCGAGGACGGCCCCTACGCCGGCCTGCCGGCCTACGACGACGTGATCCAGGGCATGAGCGGCCTGGCCGATCTCATGCAGCGCCAGACGGGCGAATCGCGCTACCTGCCCACCATCGCCGCGGACAAGACCTGCGCGCTGGTGGCGGCACACGCCATCCTGGCGGCGCTGTTCGCGCGCGAGCGCACGGGACAGGGTAGCTTTGTGGAAATTCCCATGTTCGAGACCATGGTGGGCTTCAACCTGGTCGAGCATTTCTACGGCATGCACTTCACGCCGAAGCTCAGCGGCGCAGGCTACCCGCGCGTGATGGCGCCCTGGCGCAAGCCCTACAGGACGCTGGATGGGCATGTCTGCATGATGCCTTACACCGACGCGCACTGGCGCCGCTTTTTCAGCGCCGTGGGGCAGCCGCAGCTGGCCGACGA
The DNA here is from genome assembly GCF_015832135.1 of Diaphorobacter sp. JS3051. Classification (NCBI taxonomy): domain Bacteria; kingdom Pseudomonadati; phylum Pseudomonadota; class Betaproteobacteria; order Burkholderiales; family Comamonadaceae; genus Diaphorobacter; species Diaphorobacter sp. JS3051. Next base: position 2,659,080 of record NZ_CP065406.1, on the reverse strand, counting down.
TCCGCGCTTTGCCAACCAGGCCAGCCGCACGCGCCACATCGCCGAGCTGCTGGAGATCCTGAGCGAGCATGTGGCCCGGCACGACACGCAGCACTGGCTGCGCACCTGCGCGCAGCTGGAGATTCCCGCCGCGCCCGTGGCGCGCATGGACGAGCTGCCGCAGGACCCGCACCTGGTGGCCACGGGGTTCTTTGCCACCGTGCACGACCCGGCCATGGGCGAGGTGCGCTTTCCGCGCTCGTCCGTGCGCTTCGACGGTGCGCAGGTGCCCATCGGCATGCCGCCGCGCCTGGGCCAGCACACCGAGGAGCTGCTGCGCGCCGCCGGCCTGGACGACGCCCAGCTTGCTGCCCTGCAACCTTCCGAACCGAGCACCGCATGAACCAAGACATTCCCCGCATGGGCCAGGGCCTGTACTGGCAAGACCTCAAGGTGGGCCTGCGCTGGCGCACCTTCCGCCGCACCATCACCGAGGCCGACCTGGTGAACTTCATCAGCACCACCGGCATGCTGGAGGCCATCTTCATCGAGGAAGGCTACGAGGGCGGCGCCATCCAGGGCCGCCCGGTGCCGGGCGCGCTGACCTACACCTTCATCGAAGGCTTCATCCTGCAAAGCATGATCCAGGGAACGGGCCTGGCCATGCTGGAGCTGCACCAGAAGATCCTCGCGCCCGTCGTCGTGGGCGACAGCATTGGCGCCGTGGTCGAAGTGACCGACATCCGGCCCACCTCCAAGAACAACCGCGCCGTGGTCACCTCGCTCATCACGGTGACCAACCAGCGCGGCGAGCCGGTGATGGAGTACACGGCCACGCGCCTGCTCGCCGGCCGTGAAGCTACATAAAACATAGCTGCTTGCGCTTGCTGCGCAAGGGCTAGAGCCGATTTTCACCACAAAGAAGGAGACACCCATGACTGCTCGCATCACCCGCCGCCTGGCCGTACTGGCCGGCGCAGCCCTTCTGGCCGGCGCGCCGCGCACGCCGCCTGGCCGGACAAGCCCATCACGCTCGTCGTGCCGTTCCCGCCCGGCGGGCCCACCGACATGGTGGCGCGCGTGCTGGCGCAGGCCGTGGGCGAGCAGCTCGGTCAGTCGGTTGTGGTGGACAACAAGCCCGGCGCCAATGGCAACATCGGCAACGCCTTCGTCGCCAAGGCCGCGCCCGACGGCTACACGGTGCTCTACAACACCTCGTCCCTCGCGCTCAGCCCCGCGCTCTACAAGAAGATGAGCTACGACCCGCGCAAGGACCTCGCGCCTGTCGCGCTCACCGCCGTGGTGCCCCTGGGCCTGGTGGTCAACCCGCAGCTGCCTGTGAAGACTGTGGCCGAGCTCGTGGACTATGCCAAGAAGAACCCCGGCAAGCTGTCGTACGGCTCGGCGGGCAACGGCAACGTCACGCACCTCACGGCCTTCCAGGTCACGCAGCACTACGGCATCGAGGCCACGCATGTGCCCTACAAGGGCAGCGCTCCGGCCGACGTCGACCTGGTGGCCGGGCAGATCCATTTCATGACGGACACGATCAACTCCATCGCCCCCTTCATCAAGGACGGCAAGCTGCGCCTGCTGGCCGTCTCCACGGCCAAGCGCTTGCCCAACTTCCCTGAAGCGCCCACGCTGGCCGAAAGCGGCATGAACGGCTTCGAGGCCGGCGCGTGGCAGGGCGTGATGGTGCCGGCCGGCACGCCCGCGCCCATCATCGAGCGCTTGAACCAGGCCTTTCTGCAGGCGCTCAAGAACCCCACGGTGCTGGAAAAGCTGCGCATCCAGGGCACCGAGCCGCTGGGATCCACGCCGGCCGAGTACGGCGCATATATCGAAAAGGAGCTGGCGCGCTGGGCGTCAGTGGTCAAGAGCACCGGCGTATCGCTGGATTAAGCAAGGAAAAAGGGCATAGGCCATGTCGGTTCTGGATTCACTCGCGCTCACGCGCATTCCGCCGGAAGATGAGGCGCTGCGCGCCGAAGTGCGCGCCTTCCTCGCAGAGGCGGTGCGCGACCTGCCCGCGCATGTGCGGGCACGTTCGTGGGGCGGCTACAGCACACAGCTGAGCCGCCGGCTGGGCGAGCGCGGTTGGATCGGCATCACGCTGCCGCGCGAATACGGCGGCGGCGGGCGCAGCGCGTTCGCGCGCTACGTGCTGGTCGAGGAATACCTGAACTGCGGCGCCCCCGTGGGCTCGCACTGGATTGCCGACCGCCAGAGCGCGCCGCTGATCCTGAAGTACGGCACCGAGGCGCAAAAGCAGTTCTACATCCCCAAGGTGTGCCGCGGCGAGGCCTTCTTTTGCATCGGCATGAGCGAGCCGGGCTCGGGCTCGGACCTGGCCAGCGTGAGGACGCGCGCCACGCCCAATGACCAGGGCTTTGTGCTCAACGGCCAGAAGATCTGGACCACCAACGCCCATCACTGCCAGTACATGATCGCGCTGGTACGCACCTCGGGCACGGCGGAAGACCGCCACAAGGGCCTGTCGCAGGTGATCGTCGACCTGTCGCTGCCCGGCGTGACCGTGCGCCCCATCGAAGACCTCTCGGGTGACAGCCACTTCTGCGAGGTGTTCTTCGACAACGTGCAGTTGGGCCCGGATGCCCTCATCGGCGCCGAGGGCCAGGGCTGGGAGCAGGTCACGGCCGAACTCGCCTTCGAGCGCAGCGGCCCCGAGCGCCTGTTCTCCTCCATCGTGCTGTTCGACCAGTGGCTCGACTACGTGCGCACGCCCCAGGGCCGCAGCGAATCGGCGGTGCGCCTGGCGGGCAAGGTCCTCACGCAGCTGGCACCGCTGCGCGCCATGTCGGTGGCCGTGCAGGAAAAGCTGGTGCAGGGCGCCAGCCCCGTCGTGGAGGCCGCCCTGGTCAAGGAGCTGGGCACCACGCTGGAGCAGATGATTCCCGCCGCCATCGCCGACGACCTGTTTGCGCGCGAGGCGGAAGACGTGCCTGTGGAGCTGCTGATGACGCTCAAGTACGTGACCGAGGCCTCGCCCTCGTTCTCTTTGCGCGGCGGCACGCGCGACATCCTGCGCGGGATGATCGCCCGGGGCCTGGGCCTGCGCTGAAACGGAGCCACGACATGAGCCAAGACAACGATCTGTTTGCCGACGCGGCCCGCCAGGTGCTGGCCGACCAGTGCACCCCCCCGGTGGTGCGCGCCATTGAATCCGGCGGGCGCGCCGCGCCCGCGACGCAGCTGCTGTGGGCGCAGCTGGAGGCCACGGGCCTCGCCGATGCGCTGCTGCCCGAGGACGACGGCGGCGCCGGGCTGGGGCTGACCCAGGTGTTCGGCGTGCTGGAGCAATGCGGCGCGCATGCGCTGCCGCTGCCGCTGGGCGAGACCATGGTGGCGCGCGCGCTGCTGGCCCAGGCTGGCGTAGCGCGCCCCGCCGGCAGCATCACGCTGGCGCGTGGCGAGCGGCTGCCCGATGGCGGCCTGCGCTCTGCCCTCGTGCGCGGCGGCCAGGTGGCCGATCATGTGCTGGTGCAGGCCGGCAGCGCCTGGCACCTGCTGGCCACGGCCGATGCGCAGGCTGCGCCCCAGGCGCTGGCGCTGGATGCCGCCCTGGCCTGGACTGCTGCCCAGGTGGAGGCCGCGCCCGGGGTGCCGGTGGATGCCGCGCAGGACGCCCGCACCCTGCAGGCCGCCGTGGTGGCCCCGCAGATGGCCGGCGCGTTGGGCGACGTGTTCCGGCGCACCCTGCAGTACGCCAACGAGCGCCAGCAGTTCGGCCGCCCCATCGGCAAGTTCCAGGCCATCCAGCACCAGCTGGCGGTGATGAGCGAGCACGTGTTCGCCGCGCGCATGGCTGCGCAGCTGGGCTGCAACGGCGCCGGTGTGCTGCCCGACCGGCTGCGTGTGGCCACTGCCAAGGCGCGCTGCAGCGAGGCCGCATTGGCCGTGGCCGAGTTCGCCCACGCCATCCACGGCGCCATCGGCTTCACCGCGGAATACGACCTGCAGCTGTTCACCCGCCGCCTGCACGCCTGGCGCCAGACGGCCGGCAGCGAGTCTTACTGGCACGGCGTGGCCGGCGAGGCGCTGCTGGCGCACGGCGGGCTGACGCTGGACCTCGTGCGCCGCATCACCGACGTGGAAATGACGCTTTGAAAATCATAGCTGTTTGCGCATGCCAACCAAGGCGTTCAATGTGTTTTCATATTGAAATCAAGCGGTGATGTGCGCTGGCAGCTCCTACTTTCGACTACGGAGAGACACCATGGCCTTCCTGACCATTGAACGCGACGGCGGCATCCTGACCGCCACCATGAACCAGCCCGAGACGCGCAATGCGCTCACCGGCAACACGGCCGTGCAGGAGTTCGTGCAGCTGTGCGACACCGTGCGCAAGGACGCCAGCGTGAAGGTGCTGATCCTCACCGGCGCAGGCCCCATCTTCAGCTCGGGCGGCAACGTCAAGGACATGCAGCGCTTCTTTGACGATGCGCTCACGCCCGACCTGATCCGCGAGGAATACCGCCAGGGCATCCAGCAGATCCCCAACGCGCTGTACCAGCTCGACGTGCCGGTGATCTGCGCCGTCAACGGTCCGGCCATCGGCGCGGGGCTGGACCTGACCTGCATGTGCGACATCCGCATCGCGGCCGATAACGCCACCTTCGCCGAGAGCTTCGTGCGCGTGGGCATCGTGCCCGGCGACGGCGGTGCCTGGCTGCTGCCGCGGGCCGTGGGCATGGCCAAGGCGTCCGAGATGGCTTTCACCGGCGAGGCCATCAGCGCCCAGGAGGCCCTGGCCTGCGGCCTGGTGAGCCGCGTGGTGCCGGCCGACCAGCTCCTGCCCACCGCGCGCGCGCTGGCCGAGAAGATCGCCGCCAACCCCGGTGCCGTGATGCGCATGACCAAGCGGCTGCTGCGCGAGGGCGAGCACGCCTCGCTGGCCTCGCTGCTGGAGATCTCCGCCGGCTACCAGGCCATCGCCCACAAGACGGCCGACCACCGCGAGGCGGTCACCGCCTTCATCGAGAAGCGCGCCCCGCGTTTCCAGTAGACCGAATCAGCCATCGGCGGACAAGGAAAGGCCCGGCGGCCGTTCGATAATGCCGCCATGGCTTCTCCCCACAAACGCTTTTCGATGATCCGCGAGTTCCACCTCGCGGACTGGTTCACGCTGGGCAACGCGGTGTGCGGCGTCGGGGCGCTGTTCTCGTCCATGACCTATCTGGAAACGTCGGACGTGCGCCATGTGTACTTCGCCTGTGCGCTGGTGCTGGCGGCGCTGGTGTTTGACGTGCTGGACGGGCGCATCGCGCGCTGGCGGCAGAAAAGCTCGGCCATGGGGCGCGAGCTGGATTCGCTGGCCGACGTGATCTCCTTTGGCGTGGCGCCCGCCATCATCGCCTACGCCTGCGGGATGCAGGGGCTGTACGACCGCGTGGTGCTGGCCTTTTTCGTGGCCTGCGGCGTGTCGCGCCTGGCGCGCTTCAACATCACGGCCGAAACGCTGGCCGAGGGCCCGTCGGGCAAGGTCAAGTACTTCGAGGGCACGCCGATCCCCACCTCCATCGTGCTCGTGGGCCTGATGGCCGTGGCCGCCAGCGTGGGCGCGGTGCGCGGCCAGCTGTGGCTGGGGTCGGTGACGATCGGCGGCTTCACGCTGCACCCGCTGGTGCTGCTGTTCGCGCTGTCGGGCTCGCTGATGATCAGCCGCATCCGCATTCCGAAGTTCTGAGCATCCCCCCGCGGCGCTGGCGCGCCTTTCCCCTTCTCTCGCCGCGCTGCGCGGCGGGAAGGGGGGCGCAGCCGGTGGACTGGCGAAGCCAGATCCGCGGCGGCCCAGGCCTGGGGTGCGCCTGGGTTCGCCGCACGTCCTGATACGGTGGCAGCGGCGCAGCGCAGGTACACTTTGCGGCTTCGAGGCGGCGCCCGTGCGCGGCGTCTTTTTTCCCATCCGAACCGCTTCATGGCCGTTGATACGGCGGGCCAGGCCCGCACCCACCTAGACCTCAAGAGTGCCCAGCTGCCCGTGGTGGCCATGGTGCTCAAGACCACCGACGTGGCCAGCATCGCCGCCGAGCTGGCCGCCCGCAGGGCCGACGACCCCGAATTTTTCGACAACGACCCGGTGCTGATCGACCTCTCGGCCGTGCAGGACGAGCCGCAGCCCATCGACTTCGCCGCGCTGGTCAAGACGCTGCGCAGCCACCGCACGCAGCCCGTGGCCGTGCGCGGCGGCAGCAGCGCGCAGAGGCAGGACGCGCACGACGCGGGCCTGATTGCCGCCCCCGACGCGCCGCCCCCCCGCATGCAGGCGCCGCGTGAGAACACTCCCCGCGAGGTGGTCCACGAGGTCATCCGCGAGGTGGAGGTCGTGCGCGAGGTCCCCGTGCCCGCGCCGGCGCCGGGGACCGTGGTGGTGGACAAGCCGCTGCGCTCGGGCCAGCAGGTGTATGCCCGCGGCTCGGACCTGGTGGTGATGGCCGTGGTCAGCTTTGGCGCCGAGGTGATCGCCGACGGCAACATCCACGTGTACGCACCGCTGCGCGGGCGGGCCATCGCCGGCGCGCGCGGCGACACCAGCGCCCGGATTTTCAGCACCTGCATGGAGCCGCAACTGGTCTCCGTGGCAGGCATCTACCGCACCACCGAGACCGAGCTGCCCGACAACGTGCGCGGCAAGCCGGCCCAGGTGCGGCTGGACGGTGAGAAGCTGCTCATCGAGCCGCTGTGACCGTCCCCCCCTTTTCTTACTCCACAGACCGCAACGCAAGGACCTCTCAGAACATGGCCAAAATCGTCGTCGTGACCTCCGGCAAGGGGGGCGTGGGCAAGACCACCACCAGTGCCGCCTTCGCATCGGGCCTGGCGCTCGCCGGCCACAAGACCGCCGTCATCGACTTTGACGTCGGCCTGCGCAACCTGGACCTCATCATGGGCTGCGAGCGCCGCGTGGTGTATGACCTGATCAACGTGATCCAGGGCGAGGCCAACCTGAACCAGGCCCTCATCAAGGACAAGCAGTGCGAGAACCTGTTCGTGCTGGCCGCCAGCCAGACGCGCGACAAGGACGCGCTCACGCAGGACGGCGTGGGCAAGGTGCTCAAGGACCTCGCCGACATGGGCTTTGACTACATCGTCTGCGACTCGCCCGCCGGCATCGAAAGCGGTGCGCTGATGGCCATGCACTTCGCCGACGAGGCGCTGCTGGTCACCAACCCCGAAGTCTCCAGCGTGCGCGACTCCGACCGCATCCTGGGCATGCTCAGCAGCAAGACCAAGCGCGCCATCGAAGGCGGCGAGCCCGTCAAGGAACACCTGCTGATCACGCGCTACAACCCCCACCGAGTGGAAGACGGCCAGATGCTGAGCCTGGAGGACATCCAGGACATCCTGCGCATCAAGCTCATCGGCGTGATCCCCGAGTCCGAGAGCGTGCTGCAGGCCTCCAACCAGGGCCTGCCCGCCATCCACCTGTCGGGCACCGATGTGTCCGAGGCCTACAAGGACGTGGTTGCGCGCTTCCTGGGCGAGGACAAGCCCCTGCGTTTCATCGAGGCGGCCAAGCCCGGCTTCTTCAAGCGCATCTTCGGCGGGAGGTAAGCGAGATGTCCCTGCTGTCCTTCCTGCTCGGCGAGAAGAAAAAGACGGCCTCGGTGGCCAAGGAGCGCCTGCAGATCATCCTGGCGCATGAGCGCAGCGGCCGCAGCGCCGGCCAGCCCGACTATCTGCCCGCGCTGCAGCGCGAGCTGGTGGCGGTGATCTCCAAGTACGTGAAGATCAACGCCGACGACCTGAAGGTCCACTTCGAGCGCCAGGACGACCTGGAAGTGCTGGAAGTGAAGATCGAACTGCCCGAGGCGACAGCCAAGTAACGGGCAGATATCCGGCCCGCTCCGCCCAGCCCCGAAGCGGCCGGGCGTGCCCGCGCTCCGGCGCAAGCCGGGGCGGCTATTTCTCCATCGGGCGGGCTACGGTGGCCGAAAGGCTTCCCAGCGGATGCTCCGTATAGAACACCCCCCCGTGGTACAGCAGGGGCGAGGCGCCTTCCCGGTGGCTGCAGCGCTCCACCTGGCCGACGAAGATCGTGTGGTCGCCCTCCACGTACTGGCTGCGGTTGAAGCACTCGAACACGGCCGCCGCGCCGTCCAGCACCGGCACGCCGCTCCGTCCCAGGCGGTAGGCCACGCCGGCGAAGCGGTCGATGCCGCGCGTGGCGAACTGCTCGGCCAGGGCGCGCTGTTCCACCGTCAGCACATTGATGGCGTAGTGCGTGGCACGGGAAAAAGCGGGCAGCGACGACGTCTTGTGCCCCAGGCTCCACAGCACCAGCGGCGGCTCCAGCGACACCGAGTTGAACGAGTTTGCCGTCATGCCGATCAGCGCGCCGCCTTCCCCGCGCGCCGTGACGATGGTCACGCCTGTGGCGAACATGCCCAGCGCGTCGCGGAACTCGCGTGGCGTGAAGACGGGAGGTTGGCTGGAGGGCGGGTGGGGCAGGCGGCTGTTCACGAAGGGGGGCGGCGCCCTGGGCGCGCCGCGTAGGGCAATGGGAGGGCTATTATCAGTCTGCACCTGCGCGCCTGCAGCGCGCATGCCCTGCGGCCCTGGACCCTGCGATGTCTCTTCTTCCACGCTTTTCCCTGCTCGGCTCCGGCCCTACCGTGTTGCTGCTGCACGATGCCGATGGCGATCACCTGGGCTTTGCCCCGACGCTGGAAACCCTGGCCGCCGCGGGCTACCGCGCCGTGGCATGGGACATGCCGGGCTATGGCGGCAGTGCGCCGGTGGAGCCCTACAACTTCAAGGGCCTGGCCCAGCGTGCGCTGCTGTTGCTCGATGCCCTGCGGTGCGAGCAGGTGGTGCTGGTCGGCCACGGCCTGGGGGCGATGCTGGCGCTGGAGATCGCCGTTCGGGCACCGCTGCGCGTGCGGCGGCTGGTGCTGTGTGCCGGCGGCCCGGCGCTGGACGAGGCCGCCACCGCCGTGTGGGTGGCGCCGCGCCTTGCGGGCCTGGACGATGGACGGGACATGGCCCGGCTGGCCGACCCTACCGTGGCGCGCGACGCCGGCCCCGGCGCGCTGCCCGAGGGGCTGCAGCTTGCACGGCACGCCATGGGCCGCGTGCCGCCCGCCACCTACCGCCGTGCGTTGGAGGCCCTGACGGCTTTCGCGCGGCGTGCGCCGGAACTTGTGCGCCTGCAGGTGCCCGCGCTGCTCGTCGGGGGTGAGCACGACCGCTGCACTCCGCCCGAGGCACTGCTCGCCCTGGCCCATGTGCTGCCCGATGCGCGCGCCGTGCTGCTGCCCGGCGTGGGCCACTGGCCGCAGCTTGAAGACCCCGAGGGTTTCGAGGCGGCGCTGCTGGACTTCCTGGCCGGCCCGGCGCCAGTGCTGCACTGAACGCGTGCGCGGTCCCTCACCGCAAATCGCTTACCCGCCCCTGACCGCGACCGCGCACCGCTGCGCAATAAACCACATCGCGCGCCCGCGCTTTTGGTTAGGCTGGAGTGTTTTTCACAACATTGCGGAGACGCGATGATGGCCATGAGACCCAGACACTGGGCAGGGGCGCTGGCGCTGTGGGCGTTGGCGGGCATGGCGGGCGCCCAGCCCGTGAAGGTGGGGGTCATCGGCCCCTTTTCGGGGCCGTCGTCGGACTTCGGCACGCCCATGCTGCAGGGCATCCAGCTCGCGGTGGAGCAGTTCAACGCCGTGGGCGGCTACCTGGGCCGGCCTGTGGAGCTGGTGGTCAAGGACGACCAGGGCTCGCCCGACACCGGCCGTCAACGCTCGCAGGAACTGGCCAGAGAAGGCGTGGTGGCTGCCCTGGGCTTTTGCAACACCGGCGTGGCGATGAAATCGCTGGACGTGTTCCAGCAGGCGAAGCTGCCCTTGATCGTGCCGTGCGCCACGGGCACCCCCGTGACACGCACCTATCCGGCGGCGCAGAGCTTCATCTTCCGCACCTCGGCCCCCGACAACATCCAGGCGCCCTTCGTGGTGGAGGACATCCTGCGCCGCGGCTGGACGCGCGTGGCCCTCTTTGCCGACGACACGGGCTACGGCCAAGCCGGGCGCAAGGACGTGGAAGCGGCGCTCGCCGCGCACCAGCTCACGCCCGTGTACGCGACCAACTTCCCTCTGGGCGTGAAGAGCCTGGCGCCCCAGTTGCAGGCCGCGCGCGATGCGGGCGCACAGGTCATCTTCAGCTACACCGTAGGGCCGGAGAACGCCGTCATTGCCCAAGGCCGCAAGGAGCTGGGCTGGAAGGTGCCGCAGGTCGGCGGCTGGACGCTGTCGTTCCCGTTCTTCATCCAGGGCGGCAAGGACGCCGCCGAGGGAGCGCTGACGGCGCAGACCTTCATCGCCGAGCCCAGCAACGAACGCCGCGCCTCGTTCCTGAGCACCTACGCGCGCGCCTTCAAAGGCCGCCCGGCCGTGCCGATGGCGGCGGCGCAAGGGTACGACGCGGCCTACCTGCTGATGTATGCACTGCTGGGCATCCGCGACGGGCAGGTCAACGGCACGGCCCTCAAGCATTCGCTGGAGAACCTGCAGCGCGTGTATTACGGCGTGGTGGCGACCTACGAGCGGCCCTTCTCGGCCGAGGAGAAAGAAGCCATCACCCCCAACATGCTGGTGATGGGCAAGGTGCAGGCCGGCGCGGTGACCTTCGCCTACCCCGAGGATGCCAAGCGCAACCTGCTGGTGCAGCGCAAACGCTGAGGTGCGAGCCGCTCAGGCCAGGCGCGGCGCCCCGTAGGCGGCAGCGGGCGTGTCGTCGCCCAGAAAGGCGAAGTCCATGGCTGGCCGCTCGCCGCTCAGCAGCTCGGCCATCGCCTTGCCCGAGCCAGCGCCATGCGTCCAGCCCAGCGTGCCGTGGCCGGCGTTCACCCACAGGCCGTGCAGCGGCGTACGGCCGATGAACGGGATGTTGGTGGGCGTGGCGGGGCGCAGGCCGGTCCAGTACTGCGGATCTCCGCCTTCCTCGGGCGTGCGCGTGTCGCACACGCCGGGCAGGATGGTCTCAATGCGGCGCGACAGCATGTGGCAGCGCGCGCGCGCCACAGGGCTGTCCAGCGACAGGTCGTAGCCGCCCAGCTCGATGGTGCCGGCCACGCGCAGCACGTTGCCCAGGCGGCTCATGGCGATCTTCTTGCCGTCGTCGATGGTGGAAACCATGGGCGCGCCCTCCGGTTTGAGCAGCGGGAACGTGGCGCTGTAGCCCTTGCCGGGGTAGATGGGCAGGTGCACGCCCACGCCCCGCAGCAGCGGTGCGCTGTAGCTGCCGCATGCAACGACCACGGCATCGGCTTTCAGTATTTGGTCTTTTTGGCCTGTAGCGCTTTCCTGGCGAGCGCGAATAGCTATTGATTCAATAGCGTTGCCGGAGCGGTTCAGGCGCAGCACGTCGTGACCGTAGAGGAACTGCACGCCACGCTCGGCGCAGCGGCGGGCCAGCGCCTGGGTGAATACGCGCGCGTCGCCGCTCTCGTCGGTGCTGGTGTAGGTGCCGCCGGTGATGCGGTCGCCGTAAGCGCGGAAGGCCGGCTCGATGGCGAGCAGCTCGTCGCGACTGACCACGCGCCGCTGCACGCCGAAGCGGCGCATCAGTTCCACGGCGTGGGCCGCGTCGTCAAAGGACTTCTGGTCGGTGTAGAAGTGCGCGATGCCGCGTTCCAGCCGGTGGTACTCGATGCCTGTGACGCGCACCAGCTCTTTGAGTGCGGCATGGCTGTAAGCGCCCAGCGCCACGATCTGCTGCACGTTGCGTGCGAAGGCCGTGTCGTTGCACTGCGCCAGGAACTTCAGGCACCAGCGCCATTGCTCCCAGTCGAGCTGGGGGCGAAACAGCAGCGGCGCTTCCTTGTCGAACATCCACTTGAGGGCCTTCCATGGCGCCTCGCGGTTGGCCCAGGGCTCACAGTAGCTCACCGAGATCTGCGCCGCGTTGGCAAAACTGGTCTCCAGCGCCGCGTCGGGCTGGCGGTCGACCACAGTGACTTCATGCCCGCGCTCGCGCAGATGCCAGGCGGTGCTAATGCCGATGATGCCGGCGCCCAGGACGATGGTTTTCATGGCGCGCAGTGTGCTGCGGCCCAATGAAAAACAAAAGCGTGATTAAACTTCTTCGGAATTCATCAGAATGACTAATGGATACCGACCGTGAGCACATTTGACCCCGCCGCATTGGAATGCCTGGCCGCCATCGTCGAAGAGGGCGGTTTCGAGCGCGCCGCGCGCCGCCTGAACATCACCCAGTCCGCCGTGTCGCAGCGCCTGCGTGCGCTGGAGGCGCAGGTGGGCTCGGTGCTCATCGTGCGCAGCCGGCCGCTCAAGCCCACCTCGGCCGGGCAGTTGTTGCTCAAGCACACCAAGCAGTTGCGCCTGCTGCGCGCCGACCTGGAGCGCGATCTGCAGGACCTCATGCCCAGCGGGCGCGGCGGCGGCCGCGAGGAAGAGCGCATCGCCATCGCCATCAACGCCGACAGCATCGCCACCTGGGCGGTGGACGCGCTCGGCGATCTGGTGCGCCAGCGGTTGCCACTGGAGATCATTGCCGACGACCAGGACTTCACGCAGGAGTGGCTGCGCTCGGGCCAGGTCATGGGCTGCGTGACGACGTTGAAGAGCGCGCTGCGCGGCTGTCGCATGGTGCCCCTGGGCGCGATGCAGTACGTCGCCGTGGCCGCGCCAGAGCTGGCGCGCCGACAACTGCCGCAAGGGCTCACGGCGCACAACTTCCGCGACGTGCCTTTCGTCTCGTTCAACCGCAAGGACGATATGCAGGCCGAGTTCGTCACGCGCACCTTTGGCCTGAAACGCGTGTCTCTCAGCCGCGTGTTCGTGCCCAGCTCGGAGGGCCAGGTGCGCGCCGTGGCCGCGGGCTGGGGCGTGAGCGTGGTGCCCGAGCTGCTCGCGCGCCCCTGGCTGCAGCAAGGCCGGCTGGTGGACCTGGCGCCGGGCCATACGCTGCCCATCCAGCTGTACTGGCACTCATGGAACCTGGAGTCGGAAGTGCTGGATGCGCTGGCCGATGCGCTCACCAGCGCGGCGGCGCAGTACCTGTCGGCCTGACGGCACACGCGGATGGGGGTCTTTAGGGTTATCGGCCTGCGCGGGGTGAAGGCTCGCTAACATCGCCCGCATGAACACGTTGCAGCCGCCCCGTCCGTCCTTCAAGGAGCAGATGCTCCGGGCGCGCGAGGATGCCATCGTGGAGGCCGCGAGCCGCCTGCTGGGCGAAAAAGGCTTCGAGACCATGACCGTGGACGAGGTCGCCGCGGCCGTGGGCATTGCCAAGGCCAGCCTGTACAAACACTTTGCCGGCAAGGACGACCTGTGCTCGGCCGCCATGGTGCATGTGGTGGAGCGCCTGCAGCGCTTTCTGGCGGCGCTGCCGGCCGAACTTGGCGCCATGCAGCGCCTGCACGCGCTGCTGTGCTGGACGCTGCAGTTGCAACTGGCCGACGAGGTGCCGCTGCTGCCCAGCCGCAACTCCGCGCTGGCCCAGGCGCTGCGCGCCTGCGACGCCTACCGGGCATCGATGCAGGAGGTGCATGCCTGCATCCTCGGCTGGATCGTCGAGGCGCAGGCCCAGGGACAGCTGCGGCGCGAGTTGCCGCCCGATGTGATCTTGTGTGCGCTGCTGGCGCGCAATGCCGATCCCATGCTCGGCATGCTGCGCGACCGCGGTTATGCGGACGAGTGCATCATCGACTGGGCCGCGGACACCTGCCTGAGTGGCCTGGCGAGCGGCCCCGCCATGCGGGTGGCCTGATCAGCGCACCAGCAGTACCGGCACCTGGCAGTTGGCCAGCACCTGCGTGCTGACCGAGCCCATCACCAGCTTGCCCAGCGAGCCGTGGCCGTGCGTGCCCATGACGATCAGGTCGTACTTGCCGGACTCGGCCACCTTGGCGATGGTCTCGCCCGCCGGGCCCACCTTGGTCATGGTCTTGAGCTGCACGCCATGACGCGCCATGAACTTCACGACGGGCGACAGCACCTTTTCGCCTTCCTCAGCGTGGTACTTGTCCACGACTTCCTTGCCGAGCGCGGCGCGCGCGCGGGGAGGCAACTGGGGCTGCACGGTGATGGCCGTGTAGGTGTGCGAGCTGCCCAGCATCTCGTCGTGAGCGGCCAGGTAGGCCAGCATTTTCTTGGTGTAGATGCTGCCGTCGACAGCAAGCAGGATGTTCATTCGAAGTGCTCCGGAAACGAGAAATCAGACTAATCCGCGCTGGCGTCTGTTGTCTTGACTTCAGTCATATTTTTGATGCGGTGCGCGGTGGCGGGCGCAGGGCCCGCACGCATCATACGGTGAGCACGCAGTGCGGCTGAAAGGTTGCCTGCTCCCCCTTGCGGGCATAGCCCAGCGGGTTGGCCACTATGCGGCAGCTCCAGGGCGCGCCGTCCGCGCGGGCCCCGCGCACCAGGTAGTCGCTGGGCGCATGCAGATGGCCGTGCAGCCACAGCTGGGCGTGGGGCAGGCAGTCGTCCAGCGCATTGCAAAACCCCGCCGTGCCCGGCACCAGGCCGTAGCGCGGGTCGGCGCTGAGCAGGCTGGGCGCGAAGTGCGTGACGGCCACCGTCGTGCCCGCAAAGGGCTGTGCGAGCGCGTTGCGTAGCCAGGCCTGGCAAACCAGGGCCTGTTCGCGCACCTCGGCGGCCAGGAAGGGCACACCCTGGCGGGTGCTGCCAGTCTTGGAGAGATAGAAGTTGGCCGCGCGGAACGCCTTCTCGCGCCGCTGCAGTCGCTGGCCCGGGTCGGTGATCGCCGCGTGGTCGGCCAGCGCGTCGAAGTCGCTCCACAGCGTCGTTCCAACGAAGCGGACCCCCTGCAGCACCATGCTCTCACGCTCCAGCCAGATCAGCCCCAGCCGGTCGCAGCTGCGCCGCAGGCGCGCATGCGCGGCGTCGAAGTCCTGCATGTCGTATTCATGGTTGCCAGGGACGAAGACCACTGGCGTGGGCCATCCGGCGTACTGCGGCAGAGGGGAGAAGCGCGCCAGGCCGAAGTCGTCGTCCGACAGCAGCGAGCCGGCCTGGTAAGAGCCGATGTCGCCGGCCAACACCAGGACATCGGCGCCAACGGCGGGGCTGGGGGTGAAATGCGGGTGGGCTTCCAGGTGCAGGTCGGACAGCAGTTGCAGCTTCATGGGTGAGTGGGTGGGGTCAATCCTGGCGGTGGATGGGGGCGGGCGTGTTGCGCGCGGCGCGCGCAATCGCCTCGCGCAGCCAGCGGTGGGCGGGGTCGTGGTTGCGCCGGCGGTGCCACAGTGCGTCCACGTGCACGGGCGGCAGCGTCATGGGCAGCGGGCGCCACACCAGTTCGTCGCGCACGCTGGCCACGCCGACGAAGTGGCGCGGCAGCACGGTGAGCAGGTCCGTGGTGGCCACCACCCGTCCCGCGGTGAAGAACTGGTTCACGGTAAGCACGATGCGGCGTTCACGTCCCAACGCGGCCAATGCCCCGTCGATGAAGCCGAAGGGCTTGCCCGAGAAGCTCACCAGCAGGTGGCGCGCGGCGCAGTACAGGTCCAGCGTCATCGGCACGGCGGCCAGCGGGTGGTCCGCGCGCATCACGCACACGTACTGGCCATCGTAGAGGCGGGTGCTTTCGTGCGCCACCACGTTGTCCGACTGCGCCCGCGCCGTGAGGTCGGCCAGCACGGCGGGGAAGTAGCCCACGGCCATGTCGGCGCTCTCGTCGTCCAGCAGGCGGCGCGGGTCGCGCGTGGTCAGCGGCACCACGCGCAGCGAGACGCCGGGGGCCTCGCGTTCCACGATCTCGATGAGTGGCGGGATCAGCGTGGCACCCGTGGCGTCGGCCATCGCCAGAACGAAGGTCGTCTGAGTAACCGTCTTCGAAGTCAAGCGCAATGAAGCGACTTGTCCCAAGGTTTTCCAGTGCGCACCATGGCGTTGAGCGTGGTGAGCAACTTGCGCATGCAAGCGACCAGGGCGACCTTGGGCAACTTGCCAGCGGCCTTCAGACGCTCGTAGAAGGCCTTGATGGCCGGGTTGTAGCGGGTGGCCGTGAGCGTTGCCATGTACAGCACGCGGCGGATCTCGAAGCGCCCGCCTTGTACGCGCCGCCTGCCCTTGCTGCCGCCGGAGTCATTGGCCATGGGCGCCACGCCCACCAATGCAGCGATCTCGCGCCGGTTCAGCCGGCCCAGCTCTGGCAGCTCGGCAATCATCGTGGCACTGGCCACCGGGCCGACTCCCGCAGCCGACTGCAGCAGCGTGTCGAGCTCCCCAAAGTGCTCGCGCACATGCGTGACCATCTGCTCTTCGATCTCATCGAGCTGCGCCTTGATCGCCGCCTCGATGGCCTCGATGCTGGCGTGCAGCTTCTTGGGCGTGATCTGCAGCCGTTGGCGCTCCGAATGGAGCATGGTCAGCAACTGGCGCCTGCGCGTGACCAGGGCCGCGAGCCACTGCTGGCGCTCATCGGCCAGGGGGCGCAAGAAGCGCTGCAGATCGTCGCGGCGCAGCAGCACCGCTGCCAGCTCGGCCAGCGTGCGCGCATCCACCGCGTCGGTCTTGGCCAGGCGTCCCATGGATTTGGCGAAGTCGCGCGCCTGGCGCGGGTTGATGACCGCCACGGGCAGGCCTGTGGCCTGCAGGGCACACGCTAACGCGGCCTCGTAGCCGCCGGTGGCCTCCATCACCACCAGACCCACGTCCAGGGGCTGCAGGGCAGCCGCCAGCGCCGAGTGGCCTTCGGCATCGTTGTCAAACCGCTGGGCGCTGCTCTTGGCACCCAGCACACAGACATCCACGTGCGCCTTGGCCACGTCGATGCCCACCGTCACAGAGGTAACAGACATGATCTTCAGATCCCTTGCTTGTGCATGCGCGCTCAATCAAGGCGCGCGTAACCGTTCGGGCTTCACGAAGACCAGCGCGGCGGCCATGCGTTCTGTACTCAGTCACGGGCTCTATCACCCCAGCGCCTACCAAACTGCACGGGCCGGTCTGGCCGCCTCAACGGCGTTCAGACTCTACCGCGCTGGTCTGGTTTAAAGATACAAGCGGACGCCGGGTCAAAGCGCCCGGGGGAAAGTGTCTCCTGCAACTGTGCCAATGCGTGCCGTACGGCGGGCCACAGGGCCAGTGCCCGCGGCGTGGGCTCCACGCCGTGGCCGCGCCGCGTGACCAGCTCGTCGCCCAGCACCTCGCGCAACCGGCGCAGTGCGTTGCTCACGGCGGGCTGTGTGATGGCCAGTTTCTCGGCGGCGCGGGTCAGGTTGCGCTCGGCCATGACCTCGTCAAAGACGCGCAGCAGATTGAGATCCAGCGTGCGAAAGTTCAATGGCTGCATGCCGCAATCATCACACGGATGAATATGGGTGATTCAACATATAAATTAGACACAAACCAGGGTAAACCCTAGTATTGCTGCACCGCCCGGCAATTTCGCCAACAGTGGCGTACGAGTCGCATCATGACGAAGTTTGTACACATCGACGTTCCTGTCCAGCACCACGGCATTGCACGCATTGAAGAGGCCGCAAGCCATCTGAAGCAAACCGCTGCCCGCTTTGCCGGCACCCGCGGCGCAACGTCGCTGCTGCTGGCGGCGCTGGTCGCCGCGCTGCTTGTCGTGGCCAACCAGGTCATGGACACCTGGAACGATGGCCACATGCTGGCCGGCTGGATGGTGATGTGGGTGATCGCTTTCGCAGGAATGGCGTTGCTGGCGGCACCTGCGCGCAGCGCGGTGCTGGGCCTGCGTGCCGCTGTCAAGGCTTGGTCGGACGCGCACCGGCGTGCGGCAGAGGACGAGCGCACCTGGAATGCCGCACTGCGCGACGCCCGCATCATGGCCGACCTGAGCCGTGCGATGAACGGGATCGCGGTGGACGACCTGCGCCGTTACCGCTGAACGGCCGCGCGGCGACACCGCGCCAACCGACAACAGGGCACCTTCGGGTGCCCTTTGTGCTATGTGCGCGGCAGCTTCCTATGGGGCGCATTCATGAAAAAACCCCGCGCCACAGATGTGGTCGCGGGGTTGTGTGTGTAGGCCCGGCTGAATTACACGCGCCGAGCCGAGGCAGGGTGGTCAGGCCGCCAGACGCTTCTCCAGCGCGGCCTTGATAGCCAGCAGTTCCTGAGGCAGGTGGTAGGCCAGCTTGTCGAAATGCTCGGTGTGCAGCTTCAGTTCTTCGACCCAGGCAGCCTTGTCGATGCTGGTCACCGTCTTGAACTGCTCGGTGCTGAAGTCCAGGCCGGTCCAGTTGATCTCGGCGTACAGCGGAGCAATGCCGAACATGGTCGGCTCGCCTTGCGCCGTGCCCTCGATGCGGTCCAGCATCCACTTGAGCACGCGCATGTTGTCGCCATAGCCGGGCCAGACGAACTTGCCGTCCTCGCCCTTGCGGAACCAGTTGACGCAGAAGATCTTGGGCAGCTGGTGGCCGGACTCCTCCAGCTTGTGTTCCATGTCGAGCCAGTGCTGGAAGTAGTCGCTCATGTTGTAGCCGCAGAACGGCAGCATGGCGAACGGGTCGCGGCGCACGACGCCCTGCGCACCAAAGGCGGCGGCGGTGGTCTCGGAGCCCATGGTCGCGGCCATGTAAACGCCTTCCATCCAGCTGCGGGCCTCGGTCACCAGCGGCACGGTGGTGGAGCGGCGGCCGCCGAAGATGAAGGCGTCGATGGCCACGCCGGCGGGGTTGTCCCACTCGGGGTCCAGGGCCGGGTTGTTGGTGGCGGCCACCGTGAAGCGCGAATTGGGGTGCGCGGCCTTGGCGCCGGTTTCCTTGGCGATCTGCGGTGTCCAGTCCTTGCCCTGCCAGTCGATGAGGTGGTCCGGGAGCTTGCCGGTGTCCTTCTCCATGCCTTCCCACCACACATCGCCATCGTCGGTGAGGGCGACGTTGGTGAAGATCACGTCCTTGTCCAGCGAACGCATGCAGTTCGGGTTGGTGTGCATGTTGGTGCCGGGGGCCACGCCGAAGTAACCGGCTTCGGGGTTGATGGCGTACATCTTGCCGTCGGCATGGGGCTTGATCCAGGCAATGTCGTCACCGATGGTCGTGACCTTCCAGCCGGCGAAGCCGGCTTCCGGCGGCACCAGCATGGAGAAGTTGGTCTTGCCGCAGGCGCTGGGGAAAGCGGCGGCCACGTGGTACTTCTTGCCCTCGGGGTTGGTCACGCCCAGGATCAGCATGTGCTCGGCCAGCCAGCCCTGGTCGCGGCCCATGGTCGAGGCAATGCGCAGCGCCAGGCACTTCTTGCCCAGCAGTGCGTTGCCGCCGTAGCCCGAGCCGTACGACCAGATCTCGCGGGTCTCGGGGTAGTGGACGATGTACTTGACCTGGGGGTTGCAGGGCCAGGACGTGGTGTCCTTCTGGCCTGCGGCCAGCGGGGCGCCCACGGTGTGCATGCAGGGCACGAACTCGCCGTCGGTGCCGAGCACGTCATAGACGGCCTTGCCCATGCGGGTCATCAGCTTCTGGTTCACGGCCACGTAGGCGCTGTCGGTCAGTTCGATGCCAATGTGGGCGATGTGCGAGCCCAGAGGCCCCATGGAGAAGGGCACCACGTACATGGTGCGGCCGGCCATGCAACCGTCAAACAGCGGCTGCAGCGTGGCGCGCATCTCGGCCGGGGCCATCCAGTTGTTGGTCGGGCCGGCGTCTTCCTTTTTCTCCGAGCAGATGTAGGTGCGGTCTTCCACGCGCGCGACGTCCGACGGGTCGGACCACGCCAAGTAGCTGCCCGGGCGCTTGGCGGGGTTCAGCTTCTTGAACGTGCCGGCATCCACCAGTTGCTGACACAACTGCTCGTACTCCTGCTGCGAACCGTCGCACCAGTGGATGCGGGCGGGCTTGCACAGCGCGGCCATTTCGGCCACCCAGGCGATCAGCTTGGCGTTCTTGACGTATGCGGGCGCCTGAATGTCCAGGACGGGCATGGTGGGTGCGTTCATCGGGAAGGCTTCTTTGAAGTTGAAAAACAGTCTTTTCAAAGGAAGCGAACCGGGTCACGACGCACAGGCCCGCGCTGAACCGATCTGCGCGCTGCCTTTGAAAAAACCGCTGGGACTCAGTCGGCTGGCGAAACGGGGGTACCGCGGTGGCACCCCTGCACAGGTCGGCTGGGGTGACGATTTTATGAAGACGCCCCCGATTTGTCTGTCGGACAGGGGGTTAAATCATGCAAAAAACACATGACGTTATGCGTGTCATGGCGTCGGTGCAAAACGCGATCACCAAAAAACAAAGCCCCGCAGAGGCGGGGCTGGGTGGCGAGCGGGCGGTGCGTTCAGGCCATGTACACCGCAATGAAGGCCAGCAGGAAGATCATGGCCGCACCCACCGCAGGGATCACGACGGGAATCAGATGCACCACGGACTCGGCGGCATCGGTGGCCGTGGCGGCCTCGACGTCGGCGGCGTTGGGGGCGATGGGGTGGTCATGGGCCATGGGTTCGGTCTCCTGTGGGGTCTGGTGCCTTGATGGGGGACAAGTGTAGCCACAACGCCCCCGCGCGTGCACGGGCCTTACCCGCACGCGCGTGCGGCACGGCGCTCTCAGCGCAGTTCGGCCTCCATCTGCGCGGCGCGCAGCAGGTCCAGCACCTGCTGGATGTGGGCCTTGCCGCGCGTTTGCAGCACCAGTTCGATCTCCACGTTCTGCGCGGCCAGCACGGTGAAGGCGCGCTGGTGGTGCACCTCTTCGATGTTAGCGCCCGCTTCGGCCACGAGGGCAGTGATGCGGGCGAGCACGCCGGGCACGTCGCGTGCGCTGACCATGATGCGCGCCAACCGGCCGGATCGCACCATGCCGCGCTCGATGATGGCCGCCAGCAGCAGCGGGTCGATGTTGCCGCCGCTGAGCACCAGCCCCACCTTCTTGCCGCGAAAGCGCTCGGGGTGGCGCACCAGCGCGGCCAGCCCGGCGGCCCCCGCGCCTTCCACCAGCGTCTTTTCGATCTCCAGCAGCATCAGCACCGCCTGCTCGATGTCGCCTTCGTCCACCAGCAGCAGGTCATCCACCAGCCGGCCAATGACCTCCTGCGTCATCTTTCCCGGCTGGCCCACGGCGATGCCCTCGGCGATGGTTGACGCGCCCTGCGCGTGGTGCGTGCCCTTGATGGCATTCACCATGGCCGGGAAGCGCGCCGTCTGCACGCCGATGATCTCCAGGTTCGGCTTGATGGCCCGCGCTGCCGTTGCCATGCCGGCCAGCAGCCCGCCGCCGCCCACCGAAACCACCAGCGCATCCAGGTCGGGTTGGGCGGCCAGCATCTCCAGCACCAGCGTGCCCTGGCCGGCGGCCACGGCCTCGTCGTCGTAGGGGTGCACGAAGGTCAGGCCCTGCTGCTCCGCCAACTGGTAGGCGTGCTGGCGGGCTTCCTCCAGCGTGTCGCCGTGCAGCACCACCTCGGCACCAAAGCCGCGCGTGCGCTCCACTTTCACACCGGGGGTGAAGCGCGGCATGACGATCACGGCGCGCAGGCCCAGGCGCTGCGCGTGGTAGGCCACGCCCTGGGCATGGTTGCCCGCGCTCATGGCCACCACGCCGCGCTCGCGTTCTTGGGGAGTGAGCTGGCTCAGCTTGTTGCAGGCGCCGCGTTCCTTGAACGAGGCGGTGAACTGCAGGTTCTCGAACTTGAGGAACACCTGCGCGCCCACGATCTGCGAGAGCGTGCGCGATTCGACGCAGGGGGTTTCCAGCACCTGGCCGCGCAGGCGCTCAGCGGCGTGCTGGATGTCTTGGAAGGTCAGCATGGTGCATTGTGGCGCAGCGCGCCAGGTGAAGCAGTTTTGCTATTGTAAAAATAGCTGGTCGCGCTTGGTGGACAAGCGCTAGAAGCCGTTTTGCTCTGAAAGCCCGTCCACTATCCCGGAAATGCGCGCGCCAGAACCGCCGCCGCATCCAGACCGCGCGGGTCGATGGCGCCCGCCACGCGGCCGGCCCCGCTGTCCGCCAGCCGCGTGGCGACGAACGCATCGGCCACGGCGGCGGGGGCCTGCTGGCGCAGCAGGCAGGCCTGGGCCAGCAGCACCAGGCGCTGGGTCAGCACGCGGCCCAGGCCTTCCAACTGCTCAGCCGGTGCGGCCAACAGGGCCTGCAGCTCGCGCGCGGCAGCGGCAATGCGCGGCTCGCCCTGCGCCGCGGCGTGCAGCTCGGTCAGCAAAGCGTGTGCTGCTTCGGGCTCGCGCTGCAGGGCGCGCAGCACGTCCAGGCACATCACGTTGCCCGAGCCTTCCCAGATGGAGTTGACGGGCGCCTCGCGGAACAGGCGCGCCATCACGCCGTCCTCCACATAGCCATTACCGCCCAGCACCTCCATGGCCTCGCCGGTCAGCTCCACCGCACGCTTGCAGACCCAGAACTTGGCAGCCGGCGTCATCACGCGCTTCCATGCGCGCTGGGCGGGCGTGCTGTCGTCCTCGTACGCCTGGGCCAGGCGCATGGCCAGGTGCAGCGCGGCCTCGCTCTCCAGCGCCAGGTCGGCCAGCACCGCGCGCATCAACGGCTGCTCGGCCAGGGCCTTGCCGAAGGCGTGGCGCCGGCGCGCGTAATGGATGGCCTGCACGGTGGCCTGGCGCAGGATGGCGGCGCTGCCCACCACGCAGTTCAGGCGCGTGTAGCTGGCCATCTCGATGATGGTGGGGATGCCCCGGCCTTCCTCGCCCATGAGCAGGCCCCAGGCGTCCTCGAACTCCACCTCGCTGCTGGCGTTGCTGCGGTTGCCCACCTTGTCCTTCAGGCGCTGCACGCGCACGGCGTTGCGGCTGCCGTCTGGGCGCCAGCGCGGCACGTAGAAGCAGGCGAACGGGCCGCCCTCGCCGGTGCGCGCCACCACCAGGTGCGCATCGCACTGTGGCGCCGAGAAGAACCACTTGTGTCCGCGCAGCCGGTATTCGCCGCCGCGCCCGCCCGTGCCGATGGGTGTCGCCACGGTGGTGTTGGCGCGCACGTCCGACCCGCCCTGCTTCTCGGTCATGCCCATGCCCAGCCAGATGCTGGCCTTGTCCGCCACGGGCAGGTCGCGCGGGTCGTAGGCGGTGCTGTAGAGCCGGGACTGCAGCGACTGCCACAGCGCGGGCTCCTTGCGCAGCAGCGGGATGGCGGCCTGCGTCATCGTGGCGGGGCACAGCGTGCCCTGCTCCACCTGGCCGTGCAGGTAAAAGCCCGCAGCCCATGCGGCCCAGCGGCCCGGTCGCTCGTCCTGGAAGGGCCGGGAGATCAGCCCCTCGCCGCGGTACAGCGCCAGGAGCTGGTGCCACGCGGGGTGGAACTCCAGCGCGTCGATGCGCTGCCCGCGCGTGTCAAAGCGCTGCAACTGCGGCGTGTGGCGGTTGGCCTGCTCGGCCAGGGCGTAGGTCTCGGCCATGCCCAGCCGTGCGGCGTAGGCGTCGAGCGCCGGGTGCGCCCAGCCGGCGCCCGCACGCTCCAGCGCCTCGCACAGCGCTGCGTCGGTGGCCAGCGGGTGGTAGTCGTTCAGCTCGGGGTATTGGTTGAAGACCTGGTGGGTGGTCCAGTCCATGGTGCGTGGCCTCCGTGTTGTCGTGGGACCAGTCTAGGAGCCTTGCGCCGTCCGGGTAAGAGGGTGAGCGCGGAAGAGGGCGACGTTCAAAGCCAAATAGGCCCATAGCGCCCAACTGGCAAGCGCGAACAGCTATGAAAACAGGAGTTCTCTCAGCGCAGCACGCGGCAGTTGCCGAACTCGCAGCGGATCGCCAGCGCGTCGCCGTTGCTGCACGGCACGCTGTAGGTCTCAAAGCCCGGCCCCTTGGCGGCGAGCGCGGCCACGGGCTGGGCATGGCAGGCTTGCTCGCGTGCCAGGCGCTCGGCGCTGTAGGCATCGGCGCCCGAGGGGCGCGGCGGCGCCGCCGGTGCCACGGGCACGGACGGCGCCGCGCCCGGCTGCGGCCCGGCCACGGCCAGCGGGCTGATGCGGTGGCCCCGCACGGCCATGCAGTGCGCGACCAGTTGGCGCCGCCGCTCCAGCGCCTGCAGTCCCTGCGAGCCGCCCGCGAGTGCGCCGCCCGTGAGAGCCCAGTCGCGCACGCCGGTGTCGCTGCGCCCGAGTCCCCAGGCGAGAAACGCCGCCACCAGCGCGCCCTGGACCACGGCGTCCAGCGTCTCGCTGAGCACGCCCACCTGCTGCGCGCGGTCGCGGCAGTCCTGCAGGTCGGCGTCGTAACGGGCGCGCGCATCGACGGCGGGGTCGGGCGCCACCGGGGGCGGGGGTGGCGTGGCGCAGCCGGTGACGGCAAGGCACGCGGCCACGCACAGGGCCAGCGTGGCGGTGGCCCGGCGGGGGCGTGCGGGAAAAGAAGTGCGAGGGGTGCGTTGCATGTCGCCGGGTCCTCTCAGTCGGTGGCTGGGCGCATGCGGCGTGCGCTCTAGGCGGCTTCGGTCTGGAACAGCCGGCGCGTGCCCACCGGCGCCACGGCGCGCGCAATGGCGCCGATGTGGTCCGGCGTGGTGCCGCAGCAGCCGCCCACGATGTTGACCAGGCCCTCGGCGGCGAATTCGTGCACCAGGCGGCTGGTGACCTCGGGCGTCTCGTCGAAGCCCGTGTCGCTCATCGGGTTGGGCAGGCCCGCGTTGGGGTAGCAGCTGATGAAGGTGTCCGGCGCGGCCTTGGCCAGTTCCTGGATGTAGGGGCGCATCAGCGTGGCGCCCAGTGCGCAGTTCAGGCCCACCGACAGCGGGTGTGCATGGCGCACGCTGTGCCAGAAGGCGGTCACGGTCTGGCCGCTCAGGATGCGGCCCGAGGCGTCGGTGACGGTGCCGCTGATCATGATCGGCAGCACCTGGCCGGTCTGCTCGAAGGCCTCGTCCACGGCGAACAGCGCGGCCTTGGCGTTGAGGGTGTCGAAAATGGTCTCGACCAGGATCACGTCGGCACCGCCCTCGATGAGCGCCAAGGTCTGCTCCAGGTAGGCTGCGCGCAACTGCTCGAAGGTGATGTTGCGCGCGCCGGGGTCGTTCACGTCGGGGCTGATGCTGGCGGTCTTGGGCGTGGGGCCGAGGGCGCCGGCGACGAAGCGCGGCTTGTCGGGCGTGCTGAATTTGTCGCAGGCCGCGCGCGCGAGCTTGGCGCTCTCCAGGTTCATCTCGTAGGCCAGCTCGGCCATACCGTAGTCGTCCTGCGCGATCGAGGTCGCGCCGAAGGTGTTGGTCTCGATCAGGTCGGCGCCGGCCGCGAGATACCCTTCATGGATGTCGCGGATCACGTCGGGGCGCGTGAGCGACAGCAGCTCGTTGTTGCCCTTCACATCGCGCGGAAAGTCGGCAAAGCGCGTGCCCCGGTATTGTTCCTCGGTGAGCTTGAAGCGCTGGATCATCGTGCCCATGGCACCGTCAAGGATGGCGATGCGCTCACGCAGGATGGCGGGGAGCTGCTGGGCACGGGTGTAGTGGGGGGCTTGCATGGGGCACTATTTTAGGAAGCCGGGCCTTGCATGGCCCGGCCTAGGTTACTCAGCCTGCAAACGTGCGGCCAAGATTTGCGCAGCTTGCAGAGCTTGCTGGCGAACGGACTCTTCCACTGCGGGGAGTTCAACTCCATCCACACCGTCCACGAACATGGGGCCGCCTACATCGTCGTCGTAGCTGGAGCCATCCTCGTGAATGGCCCGGTAGTCGTCTTGGGTGAGATCCTTGCCAAGCAGCTTGGCGAAATGGAACCAGGTCCATGCCTTGAGCGGGTCATCCGCATGCCACGTTTCTATGAGTTCCCGCAGCGCCCGCATATCACCGCGCTCGGCGGCTACCGTCAGCCAAGCGGGAGTCCATTCATAACGGCCGACGCGCTGGGCCAGGTCAGCAATCCACACCGGATCGGCCAGCACTCTGGGCGCTTGAAGGTCAAAGAAGCGGCTGTCGCCATACCGGTCCGCGAGGACCAGCAGCGCATCGTGCTGGCCCAATGCGGCAGCGGCGTTGAAGTGGTCGCGGGCGGAACTGCAGCGCTGGGCCTGCTCGCGCGATGCCGCAGCGCGTTGCTTGACGCGCTCGACATAACCCTGTGCCCATTCCAGTTCAACGCCCTTCAGAACCTCGCCCTTTTGCTGGCGCTCATACCAGTACAGACCGGCACGCGAATCGGGCAAATCGTCCATGTCTTCGTCGGCATCTTCGTCTTCATGGTGATCGCCATTCATGTGGATTCCGCGCTCGATCAAAAGACCAAGCGCCAGGTGGGCGCGCCCTTCGCCGTGCCCGGTCGCCGTTTTCAAGGCGTGCAATACAAACGGGCTGTCAAGGCGCAAGGGCTCCGGGTCGTCCGGCCAGGCGTTGGGGTCGTTGTCCAGCGCGGCCTCCAACGCCTCGTAGTAGGCATCGTCGCGCAGCGCTTCGCGGTACAGCTCCCGGCTGCCCGACAGCAGGGCCGTCAGGATATCCTCCCATGGAACCAAACCCAGTGCCTGCGCCGCCATGTCTGCGCACAGCGCCGCAGCCAGCGGCTCGCACCATTGGCGGGCCATGCCCAGTGCCTCGGCCCGCGCTGCGCAAAGTCCGGGATGCAGGGTGCCATAGTGCGCCAGCAGCGGCTGCGACGGCAGTGGGCACAGCAGGCCCTGGGCTTTCAAGGCGGCATGGGAGCCGAGCCCCAAGGCGGCGGCCATCAGTTCGTAGATATGGGAACGTTTGACGACGGTGCCGTTGGCACCTGTAACCGCCTGCAGGCGAGCTTGCGCCTGGTGCGCAAACGAGGAGATGTTGTTCATGTGAACCCTTTCTTCAGCGAGCGCGTATCAGCCGGGAAAGTGCACACGTTTAAACCCAGCCGCACGCTCTGTGAACAGAGGTCGCATGACATAGTGAAGATTGGGAAAACAGCCTGTTTTTGCTCGTGTGCAAGCAGGGTGGGCACCGGGCCGAATTGTAGGCCGACGATCGGCACCAGCGACACGCCCGGGACGGAACCACCCTGGGGCGCGAGGGCACAATAGCGACCTTTGTGCCCCGTCCCACCGCTGCGGGGTGCAACTCTTACAAGCCAAATCGGCCTCCAGCGCTTACCTAGCAAGCGCTACCAGCTATCAAAGATAGAGCATTCCAGTGTCTCCAGCGCATTCCGTCCTCCACGATGTCTTTGGCTACGCGCAGTTCCGCGGCCCGCAGGAGGCGATCGTGGAGCACGTCATCGCGGGCGGCGACGCGCTGGTGCTGATGCCCACGGGCGGCGGCAAGAGCCTGTGCTACCAGGTGCCGGCCATCGTGCGGCGCGATGCGGGGCTGGGCGTGACGGTGGTGGTCTCGCCGCTCATTGCGTTGATGCACGACCAGGTGGGCGCGCTGCACGAGGCGGGGGTGGAGGCGGCCTTCCTCAACTCCACGCTGGACTGGCAGCAGACGCAGGACGTGGAGCGGCGCCTGGCGCGCGGCGAGATCACGCTGCTGTACGCCGCGCCCGAGCGCGTGACCACCGACCGCTTTCTCACGCTGCTGGACGGTCTGCATGCGCGCGGGCAGTTGGGGCTGTTCGCCATCGACGAAGCGCATTGCGTGAGCCAGTGGGGCCATGACTTCCGCCCCGAGTACCGGGCGCTGACGCTGCTGCACGAGCGCTATCCGCAGGTGCCGCGCATTGCGCTGACGGCCACGGCCGATGCCCTCACGCGCGAAGACATCATCGAGCGGCTGCAGTTGCAGGACGCGCGCCTGTTCATCAGCAGCTTTGACCGGCCCAACATCCGCTACACCATCGTCGAGAAGAAGGATGCCACCACGCAGCTGCTGCGCTTCATCGAGCGCGAGCATTCGGGCGAGGCGGGCGTGGTGTATTGCCAGTCGCGCAAGCGCGTGGAGGAACTGGCGGCCACGCTGCAGGATGCGGGCATCAACGCCCTGCCCTACCACGCAGGGCTCGATACCAAGGTGCGCCAGAACCACCAGGACCGCTTTCTGCGCGAAGAAGGCATCGTGATGGTGGCGACGATTGCGTTTGGCATGGGCATCGACAAGCCCGACGTGCGCTTTGTGGCCCATGTGGACATGCCCAAGAACATTGAAGGCTACTACCAGGAGACGGGCCGCGCGGGCCGCGACGGTCTGCCCGCCGACGCGTGGATGGCCTACGGCCTGCAGGACGTGGTGAACCAGCGCCGCATGATCGACGAGAGCCCCGCGGGAGAAGAGTTCAAGGCCGTGATGCGCGGCAAGCTGGATGCGCTGCTGGCCCTGGCCGAGGCCACGGACTGCCGGCGCGTGCGACTGCTGGGCTACTTCGGAGAGGCGTCCGAACCCTGCGGCAATTGCGACAACTGCCTGAATCCGCCGGCCGTGTGGGACGGCACGGATGCCGCGCGCAAGCTCCTGTCCACCATCTACCGTGTGCACGAGGCCAGCGGCCTGACCTTCGGCACGGGCCACATCATGGACATCCTGCGCGGCAAGGCGACGGACAAGGTCCAGCAGTTCGGCCATGAAAAACTCTCCACCTTCGGCCTGGGCGCACAGTATTCCGAGGCGCAGCTGCGCGGCGTGCTGCGCCAGTTGCTGGCCGCCGGCGCCGTGGGGCTGCACAAGGTCACGACCGAGGGCGGCCACAGCTTTGACACGCTGGCGCTGACCGAGGGATCGCGCCCCGTGCTGCGCGGCGAACAGAGCGTGCTGCTGCGCGAAACCACGGCCGCAGCCGGGCCGAAGAAGCCGCGCCGCGCCAGCGCCCCGCCGGTGGCAGCGGCCAACCTGGGACAGGACGCCCAGGTGCGCTTCATCAACCTCAAGGCCTGGCGCGCCGAGGTGGCGCGCGAGCACAACCTGCCGGCCTATGTGATCTTCCACGACGCCACGCTGGCCGCCATTGCCGAGCGCAACCCGGCCACGCTGGAGGATCTGCAGGGCATCAGCGGCATGGGTGCGAAAAAGCTGGAGGCGTACGGCGCCGAAGTGCTGCGGGTGTGCGGCGCCGGGGCCGCGGCCGGCTGATCAGGCGCACCGCAGGCTGGTGGGCAGCGGCCACTGCGTGGGCGGCGCCGTCCGGGCCCAGGGCACGCTGGCGGGCGTGCTGCATTCCTGCAGCACCCATTGGCGCACGCCTTGTGCGGCCAGGTCTTCGGCCAGCGCCTGCAGGGCCGCCGTGTCGAACAGTCCCGCGTGCCAGGTGGTGCGGCACTCGTAATCCACACCGCTGGCGTGCACGCAGCGCAGCGACTCCCAGGCGCGGTCGCCACTGCCCGGCGTGCGGGTGATGGCGTCGTAGTGCGCCAAGGGCCCCTTGATGTCCAGGCCCACCCAGTCCAGCAGCGGCAACAGGGCCTGCAGCCGCTCGGGGTACATGCCCGCCGTATGCAGGCCGGTGGCAAAGCCCAGGGCGCGTACGCGCGCGAGGGCGTCGGGCAGGGCGGCCTGCAGTGTGGGCTCGCCGCCCGAGAACACCACGCCGTCCAGCAGGCCGCGGCGCGTGTGCAGCAGTTGCTCCACTTCGCTCCAGCGGTGCGGCGCGGGCGCGGCCGCGTCCAGCAGCCCGGCGTTGTGGCAATAGTCGCAGCGCCAGGGGCAGCCCTGGCAGAACACCACGGCGGCCAGCCTGCCGGGAAAGTCGATGGTGGTCAGCGGCGTGATGCCGCCGATGCGCAGCGCCTGGGCGGCGGTGTGGCTGGTCCTAGCAGGCACGGCCCGGCTCGGCGAAGAACTGGCGTTCGTTGTGTTCGCCCTGCTTGCCGGTGTTGAAGCTGGCTACGGGGCGGTGGTAGCCCATGACGCGCGTCCAGACCTCGCAGGGCTGGCGCTCGGCGTCGGTCAGCTGCATGGCGGTGGCCAGGGCGGTGTTCTCGGTGGCGGAAAAGTGGGTCATGACAAACTCCTGGGTTGGTGGTGGAAGAACTTCAAAAACAATAGCTGTTGACGCTTGCTACATAAGCGCTAGAGGCAAATTTCGTTCAAATCACGCCGCCAGCCGCGCGCGCTTGGCGGCCAGGCGCTCCTCGTCGCAGCGCGGGCAGAACGGGTGTTCGCCCGCGAGGTAGCCGTGCGTGGGGCAGATGGAGAAGGTGGGCGTGACGGTGATGTAGGGCAGGCGGAATTGGGTGAGCGCCCGTTTCACCAGCTCGCGGCAGGCAGCGCCGCTGGAGATGCGCTCGCCCATGTACAGGTGCAGCACCGTGCCGCCGGTGTACTTGCCTTGCAGCGCCTCTTGCCGCTGCAGCGCCTCGAACGGGTCGTCGGTGAAGCCCACGGGCAGCTGCGACGAGTTGGTGTAGTACGGCTGCGCCTCGGTGCCGGCCTGCAGGATGGCGGGCCAGCGCTTCTTGTCTTCCTTGGCAAAGCGGTAGGTGGTGCCTTCGGCGGGCGTGGCCTCCAGGTTGTAGAGGTGGCCGGTTTCTTCCTGGAACTGCACGATGCGCGCGCGCACATGGTCCAGCAGGCGCAGGGCGAACTGGTGACCCCAGTCGCTGGTGATGTCGTGCGCGCCGCCGGTGAAGTTGCGCACCATCTCGTTGATGCCGTTCACGCCCAGCGTGCTGAAGTGGTTGCGCAGTGTGCCCAGGTAGCGCTTGGTGTACGGGAACAGGCCCTGGTCCATCAGGCGCTGGATGAGCTTGCGCTTGACCTCCAGGCTCTGCTTGCCCAGTTCCAGCAGGCGGTCCAGCGCCGCCAGCAGGGCCGCCTCGTCGCCCGCGTGCAGATAGCCCAGGCGTGCGCAGTTGACGGTGACCACGCCCAGGCTGCCGGTCTGCTCGGCGCTGCCGAACAGGCCGTTGCCGCGCTTGAGCAGCTCGCGCAGGTCCAGCTGCAGGCGGCAGCACATGGAGCGCACCATGTTGGGCGACAGCTCGGAGTTGATGAAGTTCTGGAAGTACGGCAGGCCGTACTTGGCCGTCATGTCGAACAGGGCGACGGCGTTCTCGCTCTCCCACGGGAAGTCGGGCGTGATGTTGTAGGTGGGGATGGGGAAGGTGAATACGCGGCCCTTGGCATCGCCCGTGGTCATCACGTCGATGTAGGCGCGGTTGATGACGTCCATCTCGGCCTGCAGCTCGCCGTAGCAAAACGGCATCTCCACGCCGCCGATCACCGGCACCTGCTCGCGCAGGTCCTCGGGGCAGGTCCAGTCGAAGGTGAGGTTGGTGAACGGCGTCTGCGTGCCCCAGCGCGAGGGCACGTTGAGGTTGTAGACCAGCTCCTGGATGCACTGGCGCACGGCGGCGTAGTCCATGCCGTCCTTGCGCACGAAGGGCGCCATGTAGGTGTCGAAGGACGAGAACGCCTGCGCGCCGGCCCATTCGTTCTGCAGCGTGCCGAGGAAGTTCACGATCTGCCCCACGGCGGAGCTCATGTGCTTCGGGGGCCCCGCCTCCACCTTGCCCGGCACGCCGTTCAGCCCCTCGTGCAGCAGCGTGCGCAGCGACCAGCCCGCGCAGTAGCCGCTGAGCATGTCGAGGTCGTGGATGTGGATGTCGCCATTGCGGTGCGCCTCGCCGATCTCGGGCGCGTAGACGTGCGAGAGCCAGTAGTTCGCCGTCACCTTGCCTGCCACGTTCAGGATCAGCCCGCCCAGCGAGTAGCCCTGGTTGGCGTTGGCGTTCACACGCCAATCGGCGCGCGTGAGGTACTCGTTGATGGAGCTTTCCACATGCACCAGCGTCTGCCGGTCGGCGCGCAGGGTGGCGTGGCGCTGGCGGTAGGCCATGTAGGCGCGCGCGGTCTGCAGATGGTTGGCGGCGATCAGCGTCTGCTCCACCACGTCCTGGATCTGCTCGATGGCCGGTGCCTCGCCATGGAAGCGGTGGATCAGCACCTTGGTGGCCTGCGCCGTGAGCAGACGGGCCTCGTCCTCGCCGAACTCGCCCGTGGCCTGGCCGGCCCGTGCGATGGCCGACTGGATGCGCACAGCATCGAAAGGTGTGCGCTCGCCGTTGCGTTGGATGACGTCGCGCGGCAGGCTGGCGACGATCGGAGATGGTGGTGTCATGGCAACCCTTCAAACACTACATATAGTGTTCACCATACCTATCAAACACTATAGGTAGTTTGATCAGGCACAAACCGCAGGGCAGAAAAGGGCCTGTGCAGAGGGGGGCTGCGGTGCGCGGCTTGTGGCCCGAGCGCCACGGGGTGGGGCCGCAGCAGGCCCGCGCCCGAGAGGCTGGGCGGGGGATCGGGGCGCCGTGGGGGGGTTGACGCCTTTTGGCCTTCTGGCGCTGGAGGGGTAAGCGCTGGAAGCTATTAAAACAGTAGCAACCGGGTTGCGTGCGGCGCGACGCGTGTCAGGCCAACTCGACGCCAGCCTGCGCATTGCGCACAAAGGCCTCGAACGCGGCGGGCTCCAGCGGCCGGCTGTACCAGTAGCCTTGCATTTCGTCGCAGCCGCAGGCCTGCAGCAACGCGGCCTGCTCGGCCGTCTCCACGCCTTCGGCAATGGTGGCCATGCGCAGGCTGTGGGCCATCTTGATGATGGCCGTCACGATGGCCTGGTCGCTGGCCTGGTGGGCGAGTTCGCGCACGAAGGACTGGTCGATCTTGAGCTTGTCGATGGCGTAGCGCTTGAGGTAGCTCATGGAGGAATAGCCTGTGCCGAAGTCGTCCAGCGCCACGCGAAAGCCCACCTCATGCAGGCGGCGGATGGTGGTCTCGGCCTGCTCGGGGTTCTTCAGCGCGACGGCCTCGGTCAACTCCACCTCGATGCGCTGGGGCGAAACGTCCATGCGCTGCAGGATGCGCACCAGCTCCTCGACGAAGTGCGGCCGCGCGAACTGCGCAGCCGATACGTTCACCGCCACCACCAGCGGCGGCAGGCCCGCGGCATCCCAGGCGCGCAACTGCTGCGCCACCTGCTCCACCACCCAGAAATCGATGGCCACGATGGAGCCGCTTTGCTCGGCGATCGGGATGAACTCGGCCGGAGACACCAGCCCCCAGCGCGGATGCCGCCAGCGCAGCAGCGCCTCGGCGCCCGCCAGTGCGCCGCTGCCCAGCGTGCGCTGGGGCTGGAACACCAGGAACAGCTCGCCGCGGTGCGCCGCGTCCTTGAGGCCGGCGGCCAGCTCCAGCGAACGTTGCGTGTGCGCCTGCATCTCGGGTGCGAAGAAGCGCAGCCCGTTGCGCCCGTCCTGCTTGACGCGGTACATCGCCACTTCCGCGGCGGACGCCAAGGTGCTGGCGGTGCGCGCGTCGTCGGGGTAGACGGCGATGCCGGCCGACGCGTTGACCGACACGGCATGGCCGTGGATCTGCAGTGTGGTCTGCAGCTGCGCCAGCGCATCCTGCGCCAGCAGCGCCACCGCCGCCTGGTCCGCCAGGGGCACGATGGCCGTGAACGCGTCGCCCGAATAGCGCGCCACGGGAATGTGCGGCGCCAGGCAGGCGCGCAGCCGGTTGCCCATCTCCAACAGCAACTCGTCACCGGCCGCGTGGCCCAGGGTTTCGTTCACCAGCTTGAAGTTGTCCAGGTCGAACCACAGCACCGACACCCGTTCGTGGCTTGCGTCGGCGCGGTCGATGGCTTGCGTCAACTGTTCGTCGAAGGCTTTCTTGTTGAGCAGGCCGGTCAGCGTGTCGTAGTTGGAGAGGGCGCGGATGCGCTCCTCCGCCTCGCGCCGCTGCGTGATGTCCTCCATGTGCGCGACGTAATGCGTCACTTCGCCGAACACGTCGCGAACGGGGTAAAGCGAGGCGTTTTCCGTGTAGACCTGTCCGTTCTTGCGGCGGTTGATGAGTTCCCCCTGCCAGGGCAGGCCGCGCGGCAGCTTGGTCCACATATCGGCATAGGTGGTCCGCGGCGTCAGTCCCGACTGCAGCACGCGCGGGTTGCGGCCCAGCACCTCTTGTGCGCCGTAGCCGCTGACTTCGCTGAAGGCCTTGTTGACGTAGACGATGCTGGCGTCGATGTCGGTGATGACCACCGGACTGGGGCTCTGGTCCAGCGCCTCCGACAGGCGGTGGATGACGGCCTCCTGGCGGCGCTGGGCCGTGTGCTTCCAGAGGGCGTCGGCCACGGTCTGCAGCGCCTGTGCGTCGCGTGGGTGATAGTCCCGCGCCTTGCCGGCCACGCCCAGCAGCAGGCGCGGCCTGCCGCCTTCCACCACGGGCACGCAAGCCCAGCGGGCCGTCGCGCCGCCCGGTGCGCGCCCAGCCGCCGCATCGTGCGGCGCGTTCGTCACCACGGCGCGGCGTTCGCGCAGGGCGGTTTCCCACGGCGGCATGTCGGGCGGGGCGTTTTCGTGCAAGCAGGCGGCCAGTGAGGTGCCGCGAGCGTCGTCGTGCACGAAGTACAGCACGGCCAGCGCGCTGCCGGTCAGGGTCTGGGCATGCGCCAGGCCGCGCCGCAGCAGGTCTGCCTCGGGCTGGTGGATGTCGTGCTGCTGCAGGTCCAGCAGGACGGCGTTCAGGCCGGCCTCGGAGCGAATGCGCTCCTCGTTCTCCACGGTGGGCGTGATGTCGCGCGACAGCATCAGGAAGGTGTCGGGCTGGCCCGCGACCGCGGATTTGCGGGAGACGGACAGCTCGAAATGCCGCTCGCCCAGGGGCAGCGGCAACGTGATGCGCTGGCCGCGGCTCATGCCCGTGCGTTCAGCCTCCGCCAGTGCCTCGAAACACTGCGCGGCCGCCGCCGGCGGCAGCGCCTCGTCCAGCGTTTTTCCCAGCAACTGGGGCAGCGGGGTCAGGAGCTTGCTGGTCTCGTTGGCGTGCACCGCGAGGTACACCCCCTTGCGGTCCACCTCGAACAGCAGGTCGGGCAGCGTGTTCAGCGTGGCCCGCTGCCGGGCCTCGGCGGCGCGCAGGTCCAGGTACGGGATCTGCACCGTTTCCACGAACAGGCCGCGGTACAGGAAGCCATAGGCCAGGATCTTGTAGAAGTGGCCGGCGACGTTGTACACATCGGTCACGTTGGCGTAGAGCGTGAAGAAGATCTCGCTCATGGCCATGGTGAACGATGCCAGCGCCAGGTGCGACAGACCGAACTCGCGCGCATGGCGCAGTTGCGTGAGGAAGCCCACCCCCGCCAGCACGTACGCGGTTGCCAGCGCGTATTCGAAACGGACCTTGAAGGGCGTGAGCCCTGCCTCGGGCGTGAAGGTGCGGGGCAGCCACTGCGGATGCCCCAGCAGCACGTAGTGCACCGCGCCCACCAGCAGCGCCACCCACAACAGCCCCGCGTAGCGCGAGCGGCGGCCCAGCCATTCATTCCAGCGGTGGGGCCATAACGCGGCCCACAGCAGGGCCAGCGCCGCCAGCGCGCGCGCGGCCAGCCAGAAGTTGATGGCCTTTTCCGGGTCGCTGGGGGTCACGAAGTCCGGCATGCCGGCGTAGGACAGGCTGTGGGTCAGGTCCAGCACCGCCACGCCCAGCAGCCCCAGGCCGAGGACCAGCACCCGCCCGTTGGGTCGGTACTTTTGCGTGGCCCAACTGATGCTGAACACCATTGCTGCCACGCCGATGGACACGACCTCCATCGCGGTGTGCAGCGGCAAGTAGCCCGCCATGCCGCGCGCGGCATCCGGCGCGGGCAGGGTCTTCAACATCCACAGGCTGACCAGCAGCACGGCGAACCAGATGAGGGACTGGCGGAACTCCTGGCGGTGGGCGGGGTGCATCATGTGCGGCGTGGTGGTGGGTCGATGCCAGGGGCGCGTGGACGCGGTACCCGTGCAAATGTAGGCAGACGTTACATCACGGCAGTGATTGTGCGGGCGATCGCCCCACAAAAACGACAAGCCCGCCGGCAGCCGCGGAGGGGCCCGCGCGGCGCAAAAAAAAGCCGGCACAAGGCCGGCTGAAAAGCAAGGTGCCCCTAAGGCCTTGCCGATGGAAACGTTTTCGAGCTGCAGCGCTCTACAGGTAAGCGCTTGCAGCTATGAAAAATAGAGCGAACCTTAATGCGCCAGGGTCTCCTCGGCCTCGATGCGCGGGTAGAAGTCGCGGTTTTCGCGCTGCATGCGTTCGTACACATGGCGCAGCACGGTGTTGGCATCTGCACGGAAACCCTCGGCGTCGGTGCGCACGCGCTCCGGCGTGTTCCAGCGCCGTGCGAAGTCCATGTACGCCGCGGCAATCGCCCCCATCTCGCGCTGGAACTGTTCGCCCAGGCGTGCCAGTTCCGCGTCGGCGCCCTGGCGCAGCGCGGGGTACAGCAGGCGGTCCTCGACGGCCAGGTGCAGCTTGATGGTGGAACTCATGGCCACGATGCCCTGTGCAATCGCCGTCGCGTTGTGCTCCCCGCCGCTGTGTGCCAGCTGGCGCAGGGTGGCGATCTGGCCCAGGATGTCCCGGTGCTCGTGCTTGAAGCGGTCGATGTTCATGGCGGTTCTTCAAAAGGTCCGAGGGCGGGACCGGGCGCGCCGCGCGGGGCGGCGCACCCGGTATCCGCGGTGCGTCAGCGGTTGGCGCCTGCCAGGGCTCCGGTGCTCGGGGCGGCCGGGGCGCGGGGGGCGAACAGCACGCCGCTCACCACCTGCCAGGTCACGCACAGGGCGCCGGTGATGAACACCAGGTCGCCAAAGGTGCGCACCCAGCGCAGGGTCTGCAGCAGCGGCTGCTGCAGGAATTCCTCGCCGCGGGCGTACCACATGCCCTCGGTCACGCTGGCGTGGAACTGGAACAGGCCGATCGGCAGCAGGCTGGTCGCGATCATCAGCACCAGGCCGGCGTTGAGCCACCAGAAGCCGGTCTTCATCAGGCGCTCGTTGAACACCATCTGGGGACGCACGTAGCGCAGCACCAGCAGTATGAAGCCCAGGGCCAGGAAGCCATACACCCCGAACAGTGCGGCGTGGGCGTGCACCGGCGTGGTGTTCAGACCCTGGATGTAGTACAGCGAGATCGGCGTGTTGACCATGAAGCCGAAGACGCCCGCCCCCAGCATGTTCCAGAAGGCCACGGCCACGAAGCACATGATGGGCCAGCGCAGCCTCTTCATCCACTCGGCCTTGTGCTGCATGCTCCAGTGCTCCCAGGCCTCGTGGCCCAGCACCACCAGGGGCACGACTTCCAGCGCGCTGAACGATGCGCCCACGGCCATCACGGGCGTGGTGGTGCCGGCGAAGTACATGTGGTGGAAGGTGCCGGGCACGCCGCCCAGCATGAAGAGCGACGCCGAGGCCAGGCTGGCGGCCGTGGCCATGCGGTAGGACACCAGGCCCAGGGTGGAGAAGAGGAAGGCCAGGGCGGTGGTGGCGAAGACCTCGAAGAAGCCCTCCACCCACAGGTGCACCACCCACCAGCGCCAGTACTCCATCACCGAGATGTGGGTGCGCTCGCCGTAGAACAGGCCGGACCCGTAGAACAGGCCGATACACACCACCGAGCAGGTCAGCAGGGCCAGCAGGTTCTTGTCCTGGCCGTTGGGGGCCAGCAGGGCGGGGAAGATGGCGCGTGCCATCAGCACCAGCCAGAAGGCGAGGCCGGCAAACTTGCCGATCTGCCACAGGCGGCCCAGATCCAGGTACTCATAGCCCTGGTGGCCGAGCCAGAAGTTCCATTCGGGCGGCATGATCTGCGCGATGGCGAAGTAGTTGCCGATGAACGAGCCCACGCAGACCACCACCAGCGCCCAGAACAGCACGTCCACGCCCAGCTTCTGGTACTTGGGATCCTTGCCGCCGTTGATCACGGGCGCAAGGAACAGGCCCATCGCCAGGAAGCCCGTGGCAATCCAGAACAGTGCCGCCTGCAGGTGCCAGGTGCGCACCAGCGCATAGGGGAACCAGCGCGAGACGTCGATGCCGTAGAAGGTCTGCCCCTCCACCGTGTAGTGAGCCGTGAAGCCGCCCAGGAACACCTGGGCGCAGAACAGCGCCACCACCAGGAACAGGTACTTGCCCAGGGCGTGCTGCGAGGGTGTCAGCGCCACGCGGCTCAGGGGGTCGTGCTGGGGCGGCACGGGGTCCTGCTCGTCATGCTTGCGCAGGAAGGCCCAGCCCCACACCAGAAAGCTCACGCCGGCCATCATCACCACCACGCTGACGATGGACCAGACCATGTTCTCGCCCGTCGGCTGGTTGCCGACCAGCGGCTCGTGCGGCCAGTTGTTGCTGTAGGTGGCGCCATGGCCGCCGGCATCGGCCGGGCGCTCGGTGGCGGCAACCCAGGCGGTCCAGAAGAAAAAGCCCGCCATCTGCGCGCGGCGCTCGGCGCTGGGTAGGGTGTTTTCCTTCATCGCGAAATGCTCGCGCGACTGGTGCAGCGACGGGTCGTCGCTGAACAGCTTGTCGTAGTACGCGGCGGTACCGGCAATGGCCTGGGCGCGCAGCGGCGTGATGGTGACCGTATCCGCCGCCTTGTCATAGGTGTTGGCGCGGTACTCGGTCTTCAGGCGGTCGCGCAGCACGGCCTTCTGGCCCACGTCCAGGTCGGCAAAGGCCTTGCCGTAGTCCTTTTGCGCGGCCAGATCCAGCCAGGCGGTCAGCTCGCGGTGCAGCCAGTCGGCCGTCCAGTCCGGCGCCTGGTAGGCGCCGTGGCCCAGGATGGAGCCCAGCTGCATGCCGCCCACGGACTGCCAGGCGGTCTGGCCGTCCAGGATGCTGTCCTTGGTATAGAGCGGCTTGTCGCTGCCCTGCACCAGCACCTTGCCCGGAATCGGGGGGGCGGTGCGGTAAACCTCGGCACCGTAATAGCCCAATAGGCTGAAGGTGACGATCAACACGCCTATCAGCGTGTACCAATGCTTGGCGTACTTACCCATGAAGGGCCTCCGTCGTTGTGATGTAACGCCAGCCCTGACGCAAGAGCCGGGCCAGATGCTGCATTGCGTCAAATCAAGGGTTTATACGTGCATGGGTAAAATGAACCGTATGCGAATAAGGTAAAAATTACCTTTAAATGGTAGTTATGACCATAAACATGCTTGCATTGAGCTCCGCGCCCGAGGGTTTGCTGCCCCTGTGCGCCGACATGGCCGCCGAACTGCCCCAGGCCGTGCGCCTGCAGCGCCTGGTGGACCT
This sequence comes from Diaphorobacter sp. JS3051, assembly GCF_015832135.1. Classification (NCBI taxonomy): domain Bacteria; kingdom Pseudomonadati; phylum Pseudomonadota; class Betaproteobacteria; order Burkholderiales; family Comamonadaceae; genus Diaphorobacter; species Diaphorobacter sp. JS3051. The sequence goes on along the minus strand of NZ_CP065406.1, from coordinate 2,620,250 downwards.
GCTGCGCACGCAGTTCGGCTGCGGGGCCGTGGCCCTGCTGCGGCTGGAGGAGGAGCGTCTGCGCCCCGTGGCCGTCACCGGGCTGGTGAGCGACGCCCTGGGCCGGCGTTTTGCCGTAGGCCAGCACCCACGGCTGGCGGCCATCCTCACGCGGCGCGAGGTGACCTGCTTCGAGCACGACAGCCAGTTGCCCGACCCCTACGACGGCCTGCTCGACACCCTGGTGGGCGAGCCGCTGCCCGTGCACGACTGCATGGGCGTGGCCCTGCACGTGGAGGGGCGGCCCTGGGGCGTGCTCACGCTGGATGCCCTGGCCACCGGCACTTTCGGACCCGCCGCGCGCCAGCGGCTGGGCCAGTGGGTGCCGCTGGTGGAGGCCGTGGTGCGCGTGGCGCGGCTGGAGCAGGAACTGCGCACCCTGCGCATGGCCGCGACCGGCCCGGCCGAAGGCGACCTGGCGCTGGCGACGCCCGAGCGCGGCGGCGCCGGCGAGCTGGAGATCGTGGGCGAAAGCCCGGCCCTCAAGCGGCTGCTGCATGAGCTGAGCGTGGTGGCCGCGTCCGAGCTGCCCGTGCTGCTGCTGGGCGAGACCGGCGTGGGCAAGGAGCTGTTCGCGCGGCTGCTGCACCACCAGTCGCCGCGGCGCGCCCGCCCGCTGGTGCATGTGAACTGCGCGGCGCTGCCCGAGTCGCTGGCCGAGAGCGAGCTGTTTGGCCACGTGCGCGGCGCGTTCTCGGGCGCGGTGAGTGACCGCGCGGGCCGCTTCGAGGCCGCCGAGGGCGGCACGCTGTTTCTGGACGAGGTGGGGGAGCTGCCCTTGTCCGTGCAGGCCAAGCTGTTGCGCACGCTGCAAAACGGCGAGATCCAGCGCCTGGGCGCCGACCGCCCGCGCAGCGTGCACGTGCGCGTGATTGCGGCGACCAACCGCAACCTGCGCGAGCAGGTGGCCAGCGGGGCCTTCCGCGCCGACCTGTACCACCGCCTCTCGGTCTACCCGGTGCCCATTCCCCCGCTGCGCGAGCGGGGCAACGACGTGCTGGTGCTGGCCGGCCGCTTTTTGGAGCTCAACCGCGCCCGCCTGGGGCTGCGCAGCCTGCGCCTGTCGCCTGACGCGCAGGCCGCGCTGCGCCGCTACCGCTGGCCGGGCAACGTGCGCGAGTTGGAACACGTGATCAGCCGCGCCGCGCTCAAGGCCCTGAGCCGCGGCGTGGACCGCAACGAGATCGTCACGCTGGAGGCCGGCCTGCTGGACCTGGACGCGCTGGACGAACCCGTGGCCACGCCCCGCAGCGATACCCCCATGGCACCCGCGGCAGGCGGCGCCTTGTCGTTGGCCGCGCCCACGGGCACGCTGCGTGACGCGGTGGATGCCTGCCAGCGCCAGGTCCTGAATGCCGCTCTGGTGGCGCATGGCGGCAACTGGGCGCAGGCCGCGCGCACGCTGGACGTGGACCCCAGCAACCTGCACAAGCTCGCGCGGCGGCTGGGCCTCAAAGGATGAGGCTCCGCGCGGGGTTTTGAAACAAAATTGCCTCTAGCGCTTATCCAGTAAGCGGTAGAAGCTATTAATTGAGTAGCAAAAAGCCTCCCCTCGGGAGGCCGCCACCGTTGGCGCGGGGCTCGCGCTCTGCGACACTGGGGCGCCATGGCCTCCTCCATCGACCCGCCCCGTCCGCCGCTGGCACCCGCCGTGCGCGTGCTGGCCGAGGCTGCGCTGCAGCGGCAGAACTGGCTGCTGGCCGCGCCGGCAGCGCCCACCCCGGCGGGGGCCGCGCCAGCAGGCTCCGCGCCGACCGACGCTCCCCCTGTGCCGTTCTCACCAAACCTGCTGCCGACGGCGCTGCCCCCCATGCCTGCCGTGCCGGCAGGCCGTGAGCGGGTAAGCCTTTCCGATCAGGCACGCCAGGGCCTGCAGGCGATGGCTGGCGGCGCGGTTGCACCGTCCAGGGCAGCGGCCGCATCCCACGGGCCTGCGGCTCTTTCCGCCGATGCCGTGGCGGACGAGGGCGCTTCTGCGCGCGCCGCGGCCATCCCTGCGCCGTGGCCTGCCCAGGGTGTGGGGGCGCCGCTGCTGCGGCTGTTGAATACGCTGGTGCAGCAACTCGGCCCGGCAGGCGGCGCGGCGCCGCGTGTGCTGGCGGCCCAGCCGTGGCCCGCCGGCACCGACCCGGCGGCCGGCGGCACCGGACTACCGGCTTTGCAGATTGCGCGCGTGGCGCAAGGCATGGTGTACACGCCCGACGGTGCGCGCGGCTTCACGCTCACGCTGCGCCTGCCTGCTGCCGCAATGCCTGCGCTGCCGTCTGCGCCCACCGCGCCAGCGGCCCTGCCGGTGGGCTTTGCCGGACCGCCGCAGGCGCTGGCGCCCGGACTGTTCGCGCTGGTGCTGCAAGGCCCGGGCGCCGCGGGCCAGCGCACCAGCGGGTGGCTGTCGCTGGACCTGGCGCCGGCACCCGGTGCGGCCGCCGTGGTGTACGGGCGCGACCCGCTGCAGGCGCGCACCGACCCCTGGCTGGCCCTGGCCGCGCTGCAGGCCAGCGGCCAGTCGCGTGTGTAAGAACACGACCGTGCGGCCGAGCCCCCCTGCAGCGCGCCCGGCTGCCCCTACGAAGGCCGCGCACCCTGCGTGCAGCCCTTCTGCCTGGCGCTGCGCGTGCAGCCGGCGCCGCTTGCGGCACCGACGGGGCCTGGCTAGGGCGAAACACCCGATTCCCTTGCCATCGCGACCGCGCCAGCATGGCGCACGACCGTAACCCTTGCCCTCTGGAGTCTTGCCCATGGCCGTCAGCGTTTTCGACTTGTTCAAGATCGGCATCGGGCCGTCCAGTTCGCACACCGTGGGGCCCATGCGCGCTGCGCGGCTGTTCGCGCAGCGGCTGGCGCGCGAGGGGGTGCTGGCGCAGGTGGCGCGCGTGCGCAGCACGCTCTACGGCTCGCTGGGCGCCACGGGGCGCGGGCACGCGAGCGACCGCGCCGTGCTGCTGGGCCTGGCCGGCCATGCGCCGGACACCGTGGAGGTGGACGCCATCGAGCCGCTCATCGCCCGCATCCGCAGCCGGCGCCGCCTGCCGCTGGCCGACGGCCCCGAAGTGGCATTCGACGAGGCGGCCGACCTGCTGCTGGTGCCCGACGTCACGCTGCCACTGCACGCCAACGGCATGCGTTTCGAGGCTTTCGATGCGGCGGGCGGCACGCTGGCCGCGCAGGTGTACTACTCGGTGGGCGGCGGCTTCATCGTGAGCGAGGAGGCGGCCGCCGACGCACAGCGCCAGGCCGCCATCGCGCCCGACACCGAGGTGCTGCCGCTGCCCTTTCACAGTGGCGAACAGCTGCTGGCGCAGGCCGCGGCGCAGGGCGGATCGATCGCGCAGGTGATGCGCCTGAACGAACGCCACTGGCGCACCGACGCCGAGATCGACGCCGGCCTGCTCACCATCTGGCGCGCCATGCAGGACTGCGTGGCGCGCGGCTGCAGCGTGGGCGGCGTGCTGCCCGGCGGCTTCCAGGTGCGCCGGCGTGCGCCCGCGCTGCACCAGGCGCTGCAGAACGCGCCCGACACCCAGCAGGACCCGCTGCAGGTGATCGACTGGGTGAACCTGTTCGCCCTGGCCGTGAACGAGGAGAACGCCGCCGGCGGGCGCGTGGTCACGGCCCCCACCAATGGCGCGGCGGGCATCGTGCCGGCGGTGCTGCATTACTACTGGCGCTTCATTCCCGGCGCTACCGAGGCTGGCGTGGTCGACTTCCTGCTCACGGCTGGCGCCATCGGCATCCTGTACAAGGAGAACGCCTCCATCTCGGGCGCCGAGGTGGGCTGCCAGGGCGAGGTGGGCGTGGCCTGCTCCATGGCCGCGGCGGGCCTGTGCGCCGTGCTGGGCGGCACGCCCGCGCAGGTGGAGAACGCCGCCGAGATCGGCATGGAGCACCACCTGGGCCTGACCTGCGACCCGGTGGGCGGGCTGGTGCAGATCCCGTGCATCGAGCGCAACGCCCTGGCTTCGGTGAAGGCCATCAACGCCGCGCGCATGGCGCTGCATGGCGACGGGACGCACCATGTGAGCCTGGACCAGGTCATCAAGACCATGCGCGAGACCGGCGCGGACATGATGACCAAGTACAAGGAGACTTCGCGCGGCGGCCTCGCGGTGAACATCGTGGAGTGCTGACGCGCTACGACCCGTAGCGCCCTGTTTCCCATACCTTTTCGCTTTCCATCCCTGGCCCGCATGCACAACCCCGCTTCGCCCACCGATACCCTCCTGCCCGCCCTGGCGCGGCCCGCCATCCAGAGCCTGGGCGGATCGCTGATCCGCGAAGTCGCCAACACCGGCATGGGGCGCGCGGACGTGCTGCCCTTCTGGTTTGGCGAGTCCGACCAGCCCACGCCGCAGTTCATCCGGGATGCGGCGGCGCAGTCGCTCGGCTCGGGCGAGACCTTCTATTCGCAGAATCTGGGCCGGCCCTACCTGCGCGAGGCCATCGCGCAATATCTGTCGGACCTGCACGGACGCGAGGTGTCCGCCCAGCGCATCGGCGCTGTGGCCTCGGGCGATACCGGGCTGATGCTTACCTGCCAGATGCTGCTGTCGCCGGGCGACCGCGTGGTGGCCGTCACGCCGCTGTGGCCCAACCTGCTGGAGATGCCGCGCATCCTGGGCGCGCAGGTTGAACGCGTGCCACTGGCGGTGCGGGGCGGGCGCTGGACGCTTGCGCTGGATCGGCTGCTGGATGCGCTCACGCCGGGCACGCGCATGCTCATCCTCAATTCACCCAACAACCCCACAGGCTGGACCATCGATGAGGAAAGCCTGGTGGCGATCCTCGCGCACTGCCGCCGCCATGGCATCTGGATCCTGAGCGACGACGTGTACGAGCGTCTGGTATACGACCCGCAACTGGCCAGCGCACCTTCTTTCCTGCGCCACTACGCACCGGGCGACCGCATCATCTCGGTCAACAGTTGTTCCAAGGCGTGGTGCATGACGGGTTGGCGCGCGGGTTGGATGGTGGTGCCCGAGGCGCTGGAGGCCGACCTGGGCAAGGTCATCGAATACAACTTCTCCTGCATCTTCGAGCCCGTGCAGCGCGCCGCAACGGTGGCTTTGCAGCAGGGCGAGGCGCATGTGGCGCAGCTGCGCGCGGGCCTCGTGGAAAGCCGCCGGCTGCTGGTGCAAGCGCTGCGTGCCGTGCCGGGTGTGGAAGTGCCCGATGCCGGCGGGGCGATGTACGTGTTCTTCCGCCTGGCGGGCTTTGACGACTCCCTGGCGCTTGCCAAACATCTGGTGAGCGAGGTCGGCTTGGGCCTGGCGCCGGGCGCGGCCTTCGGCCCCGAGGGTGAAGGCTGGCTGCGCTGGTGCCACGCGGTGTCCGATGGGGCCAGACTGCGTGAGGGCGTGGAGCGTCTTGCGCGATTCGTGCAACGTGCCACGGCTTGACAGGCGTGTGCGGCCGGCGGCCGCAGTCACCACGTGTACACGCGTCCCCGCCGTCCTTTCAACCTGCCTAAGCATGGGTTGCTGAATCACGAAGCGTGTCTCCCATGAAACCCTGAGCCGTCGCCGTCAGCCTGCCCTTATCGTGTGGTGAACCCCATTGCACACGACAAGGACACGACATGCCCCTGCGCCGCCATCTGCTTGCCCTCTGCCTGACCGCCCTTCCGCTGGCCACCTGGGCTGCCTGGCCCGAGCGTCCCATCACCATCGTCGTGCCAGCCGCTGCGGGCGGCACCACCGACATCGCGGCGCGCGTGCTGGCCGAGAAGATGGCCAAGGACCTGGGCACTTCCATCGTCGTGGAGAACAAGGGTGGCGGCGGCGGCAGCATCGGCACCGCGCAGGTGGCGCGCGCGAAGCCCGACGGCTACACGCTGCTCATGGGCAACATCGGCCCGGTGGCGATCAACTTCAGCCTCTACAAGCAGCTCAGCTACAAGGAAAGCGACCTGCGCGGCATCACCAACGTGATCTCCGTGCCCAACATCCTCGTGGTCCATGCCGACTCCCCCGTGCGCAGTGCGCAGGAGCTGGTCAGCCTGGCGAAGACGCGCCGCCTCAATGTGTCCACCTCGGGCGTGGGGCAGTCGCCCCATATGTCCTCGGAGATGTTCCGTCAGAAGTCAGGCATCGAAGTGACCCTCGTGCCTTATCCCGGCGCGGCGCCTGCCGTCACGGCGCTGCTGGGGCAGCAGGTGGATTTCATGATCGACAACCTGCCCAGCTCCATGCCGCACATCAAGGCCGGCAAGTTCCGCGCGCTGGCCATCACCAGCGCCGAGCGCTCGGCACAACTGCCTGATGTGCCGACCATGGCCGAGGCCGGCGTGCCCATGCAGGTCACGGCCTGGTTCGGCCTGCTGGCGCCGACCGGCACGCCCGATGCGGTGGTCGAGCGCCTGCAGCAATCGGCGCGCAAGGCCATGCAAACGCCCGAGGTGCGCCAGCGCTTTGCCGAACTGGGCGGCGTGCCCGGTGGCGAGACGCCGGCCGAGTACGACGCCTTCATCGCCCAGGAACGCAAGAGCTGGGCACAGATCGTCAAGGCGGCGGGCCTGTCCCTCGAATAACCCGGGCGGGGCGCGCGCCCCGTCTTTTCACTGCTCTCCCGATTCCATGCATCCAGACATCGAACACCTGCTGGCCCAGCCCTTCGGCTCGCTGCCCGAACTGATTGAACGCCAGGCCGCGCACCGCCCTGGCCACACCGCACTGGTCCTGGAGGACCAGCGGCTGGACTACGCCGCGCTGCACGCCGGCATGGACCGCGTGGCGCGCAGCCTGCAGCGTGACGGCATGCAACCCGGCGATGTGGTGGCCATCTGCGCAGGCACCTCGGTCGAATATGTGCTGGCCTACCTGGGCGCTCTGCGCGCCGGCGTGGCCGTGGCGCCGCTGGCGCCCTCGGCCACGGCCGAGCACCTGAGCGCCATGCTGGACAACTGCGGCGCGCGCCTGGTGCTGCGCGACCGTGAGGTAGCCGCGCAATGGCCGCTGCATGCGGGCGCTGCGCTGCGTTGCGTGGCCCTGGACGATGCGCCCGAAGCGGGCGAGCCCTGGTCGCAATGGCTGGTCCAGGGCGACGGCGCACCGGCACCGATCACGCCCGCGCCCGACTGGCCGTTCAACGTGATCTATTCCTCGGGCACCACGGGTGTGCCCAAGGGCATCGTGCAGTCCTGGGCCATGCGCTGGGCGCATGTGCGGCGCGCAGTCACCAACGGCTACGGGCCCGATGCCGTCTCGCTGTGCGCCACGCCGCTGTATTCCAACACCACGCTGGTGGCGGCGCTGCCCACGCTGGCGCTGGGCGGCACGCTGGTGCTGATGCGCAAGTTCGATGCCACGCGCTATCTGGCGCTGGCCCAGCAGCACGGCGCTACCCACACCATGCTGGTGCCCGTGCAGTACCAGCGCCTGATGGCCTGCCCGGATTTCGACCGCACGGACTTGAGCCGGCTGCAACACAAGTTCTGTACCAGCGCGCCCTTCAGTGCCGCGCTCAAGGCCGAGGTGCTGCGGCGCTGGCCGGGCCGGCTCATCGAGTACTACGGCATGACCGAAGGCGGCGTGCGCTGTGAACTGCACTGCCATGACTTTCCGCACAAGCTGCACACCGTGGGCCGCCCGGGTGAGGGCGCCGACATCCGGTTCATCGACGAGCAGGGGCGCGAACTGCCTGCGGGCGAGCAGGGCGAGATCGTCGGCCGCTCGGCCGGGATGATGAGCGGCTACTACCGCCTGCCGGACAAGACGCGCGAGGCCGAGTGGTTCGATGCGGAAGGCCGGCGCTACATCCGCAGCGGCGACGTGGGCCGGCTGGACGCGGACGGCTTCATCGTGCTGGGCGACCGCAAGAAGGACATGATCATCACGGGCGGCTTCAACGTCTACCCGAGCGACATCGAGGCTGTGCTGTGCCAGCACCCGCAGGTGGCCGAGTGCGCCGTGGTCGGCGTGCCCTCCGAGCAGTGGGGCGAGACACCCGTGGCCTATGTGGTGGGGCGCTCGGGCTCACAGCCCACCGCAGAAGAATTGCGCGAATGGCTCAACACCCGCGTGGGCAAGACCCAGCGCGTGGCCGACCTGCGGCTGGTCGAGCGCCTGCCGCGCAGCGAGATCGGCAAGGTGCTCAAGCGCACGCTGCGCGAGCAGTACCTGCAAGCGGCGCCCATCGCCGGCTGACTTTCCTCTCACCACCCGGAGACTGCCATGTCACTGCCTCGTCCCTCGCGGCTGCGCCGCGCCTTGCTCGCCAGCATGGCCCTGACCGCCAGCGCCCTGCTGGCGCCCGTTGCCTACGCCGCGGACGCCTGGCCTTCCAAGCCGATCCAGCTCGTGATTCCCTACCCGCCTGGTGGCAGCGCCGACCTGCTGGGGCGCCCCTTGGCGATGCAGTTGCAGCAGCAGCTGGGCCAGCCCGTGGTGCTGGAGTACAAACCCGGGGCGGGCGGCACACTGGCCTCGCAGTATGTGGCGCGGGCCAAGCCCGATGGCTACACCGTGTTCATGGTGCTGGCCGCGCATGCCATCAACGACAGCCTCTACCCCAAGCTGCCCTACGACACGCGCAAGGACTTCGCCCCCGTGTCGCTGGTGGCCAACCTGCCCATGGTGGTGGCGGCCAGCGGCAAGCTGCCTGCAAAGAACATCCATGAGCTGATCCAGGCCGCCAAGGCGGCGCCGGGCAAGCTCACCTTTGGCTCGGCCGGCAACGGCAACACCGGGCACCTCGCGGCGGAATACTTCAGCAGCATCGCCGGGGTCAAGATGACGCACGTGCCCTACAAAGGCAGCGCCGGCGTGGTCAACGCCATGCTGGCGGGTGACATCGACCTCACGTTCGACAGCATCTCCACCTCCATGCCGCACATCCGCAGCGGGCGCATGCATGCGCTGGCCGTCACCAGCCCACAGCGCTCGGCCCTGGCGCCCGAGGTCCCGACGGTGCAGGAGCAGGGCATTGCCGGCTTTGACGTGACCGGCTGGTATGCGCTGATCGCGCCAGCCGGCACGCCACCCGAGAACACCCAGCGCCTGAGCCGCGAGATCGCCGCCGCGCTGCGCCAGCCCCAGCTGCAATCCCAACTGGCCGCCGGCGGCTACGAGCCCGTGGGCTCCACCCCCGAGGCGCTGCAGGCGCACATCGAGCGCGAGATCACGCGCTGGGCCGCCGTGGTCAAGTCCACGGGGGCAAGAGTGGATTGACACCCCCTGAGCCGCTGCGCCGCTTCCCCCGCTCGCGGTTGCGCCGGCGCGGCGCGGCCGGCATAGGCCGCTTGCGCGGCCGCCCGTGCCTGGGCCCTGCCGTGCGGGTGCACCATGAACCACTGACAATCCCCTTCATGCAACAACCGTCTTCCATCACCGCCGACATTCCCCTGAGCCCCTTCGCCGGCGAAGCCCCCGACATGTTCTTTGGCCTGCCCATGGCCATGGCCCGCGCCATGGCGCTGCGCGGTGAGCGCATCGGCCACGACATGGCCCAGGTGCGCATGCGTTTCCAGGCGGACCAGGCCAACAGCCGCGGCGAGGTCCACGGCGGATCGATCGCTACGCTGCTGGACTGCACGCTGGCCGCGGCCGCGCGCGCGCACGACCCGGCTGCCTATGGCGTGGCCACCATCGACCTGACGCTGCATTACGTCGCCGCGGGCAGGGGCGATCTGATTGCCACCGCGCGCTGCGAGCGGCGCGGCCGCTCCATCAGCTTCGTGCGCGGCGAAGTGCGCGCCGAGGACGGCACGCTGGTGGCCATGGCGACGGGCAGCTTCAAGCTGATCGCCCGCTCCACTGCATCCGCCAGCGCCTAGGCGCCAGCGGGGCTGCTCAGCTGGGTTGGACGCCTGCAGCTTGCAGCAGGCGGCCCCAGACAGGGGCTTCCTGGGCCCACAGGCGGGCGAACTTCTCGGGCGTGTCGTCGTCCACCGGTACGAAGCCGGCGGCGATGATGCGCGCCAGGCCCTCGCGGCTGGCCACGGCGTGGTTGGCGGCCTGGGCCCATTGCCGCGCCACGTCGGCCGGCATGGCTTTGGGGCCGGCAATCGCCAACCAACCCACAATCGACAGCGCATCCTGTGGGTAGCCGGCCTCGGTGAAGGTGGGCACCTCGGGTAGCAGCGGCACGCGACGCGGGCCGGTCACGGCCAGCGCGCGCAGCTTGCCCGCGTCGACGTGCGCCTTGAGCGACAGCAGGCTGCCCATGCCGATCTTGATCTGTCCGCCCAGCAGGTCCTGCACCATCGGCGCCTCACCTTTGTAGGCCACATGCGTCATGTCGGCGCCGGCCACCTCGCTGAGCGTGGTGCAGGCCAGTTGGCCGTGCGATCCGATGCCGTAGGAGCCATAGGTCAGCTTGCCCTTCTGGGAGCGGATCCAGGCCATGAAGTCCTGCAGGTTCTGCGCCGGCGTGTCGGCGGTGACCACCAGGGCGATCGGCGCCAGGCACACGCGCACCAGCGGGGTCAGCTCGGTCAGCGGGTCGTAGGGCGTTTTCTTGTACAGGTACTTGTTGGTCAGCATCGACGAGGTGGTGCCCAGCAGCGCCGTCATGCCGTCGGGCGGCGCCTTGGCGACCATCTCGCCGGCGATCAGGCCGGCCGCGCCGGGCTTGTTGTCCACCACCACCGACTGGCCAAAGCGCTGCGCCATGCGCTCGCCCAGTATGCGGGCGATCACGTCGGTGGCGCCGCCGGCGGCAAAGGGCACCACCACCCGCACGGGGCGGGTGGCGAAGCCGGTGGGCGCGGTCTGCGCCCGTGCGCCCAGCGGGCCTGCCGCCGCGGTTGCGGCGGCCAGGGCCAGCAGGTGGCGCCGGTTCCATCCAAGGGGGTGGGCTTCGTGTTTCATCGCGCGTCTCCTTTGCCTGTATGGCCTCTCAGTTATCCATAGCGCTACGCACCGCCCGCAGCCCATGCAACCGGCGCACCCCAAGCCAGGGCCGCCACCAAGCAAGGGCCTATGCCGGCCTAGGCCCGCGCCGCTCCGCCCCGCAGCGAGGGCTGCGTCCCCTGCCCGCATGGCAGCAATGCGAGAGCGGGGGCAGGCGCGAAGCGACTCGGGGGGCGTCGTTTCATCTCAGTCCATCGAGATCTTGGCGGCCTCGGCTACGGCCTTCCAGTGGGCAGCGTCCTTGTCGATCTGGGCCTTGAAGTCGTCGGGCAGGGACCCCACGGGGATCAGGCCCATCTCGGTCAGGCGCTTGTTCAGCTCGGGCGACTTGACGATGGAACTCACCTCGCTGCCCAGCTTGTCCACGATGGCCTTGGGCGTGGTGGCGGGCACGAACATGCCGAACCAGCCGTTGGCCTCCAGGCCGGGGTAGCCGGCTTCGGTCATGGTGGGCACCTGGGGCAGGGCCGGGTGGCGCTGTGCGCCGGTGATGGCCAGGATGTTGATCTTGTCCGACTTGATGTGCGGGTAGGCGGCCGTGGCGTCCACGAAGGCCAGCGACAGTTGCCCGCCCAGCATGGCCGCCATCTCGGGGCCCGAGCCCTGGTAGGGAATGTGCGTGATGTCGATGCCGGCCTTTTGCTTGAAGCGCTCGCCGTTCATGTGCGACGAGGTGGCGTTGCCGTAGCTGCCGAAGTTGAGCGTGCCGGGGGCTGCCTTGGCCTTGTCCACGAACTGCTGCAGCGTGGTCACGCCCGAGCTGCGCGGCACCATCAGCAGGTCGGCCGACTTGGCCACCTGCGACACCGGGGCCAGGTCGCTGAGCTTGTAGGGCACCTTCTTGTACAGCGCCGGGATCTGCACCACGGTGGTGATGCCCATGAGCACCGTGTAGCCGTCGCCGGGCGCCTTGGCCACGGTGTCGTTGCCCAGGATGCCACTGGCCCCGGGCTTGTTTTCCACCACCACGGCCTGGCCCAGGCGCTGGGACAGCTGCGTGCCGATCAGGCGGGCAATGATGTCCGTGCCGCCGCCGGCCGGATAGGGCACGATGACGCGGATGGGTTTGCTCGGGTAATGGTCCTGCGCCTGTGCGGCGCCCACGCCGCACGTGGCGGCCAGGGCGATCAGGGGCAGCCATTGGCCCAGGGTCTTGCGCCGGGTGAATGCCATGGTGTTGTCTCCTTGGGTTTTATGTAGAAAGGGAATGGCTCGTGCTACAGCGTGCGGGCGATGATTTCCTTCATGATCTCGTCGCTGCCGCCGTAGATGCGGCCGATGCGGGCATCGGTCCAGGCGCGGCCCACCTGGTATTCGGTCATGTAGCCGTAGCCGCCGTGCAGTTGCAGGAACTCGTCGAGCAGCTTGTTCTGCAGCGCCGTGGCGTTGAGCTTGACCATGGCGGCGCGCTCGGGCGTCAGCTTGCGCTGCATGTGCAGCCTCATGCATTCGTCGACGAACGTGCGCAGCATGGTGGCCTGCGCCTTGGCCTCGGCCAGCTTGAAGCGCGTGTTCTGGAACTCGAACACGGTCTGGCCGAAGGCCTTGCGCTCGCGCGTGTAGTCGATGGTCTTTTGCAGGAAGGACTCGATGCAGCGGGCCGCGCGCACCGCCACCACCAGGCGCTCCTGGGCCAGCTCCTGCATCAGGTACTTGAAGCCCATGTTCTCCTCGCCCAGCAGGTTGCCCACGGGCACCTTCACGTTGTCAAAGAACAGCTCGGAGGTGTCCTGCCCCATCAGGCCGATCTTTTCCAGCTTGCGGCCCTTGCTGAAACCCGGCGTGCCCTCTTCCACCACGATCAGCGACACGCCCTTGGCACCCAGGTCGGGCGCGGTCTTGCAGACCACGATCACGATCTCGGAATTGATGCCGTTGGTGATGAAGGTCTTGGCACCGTTGATGAGGTAGTGGTCGCCTTCGCTGCTCTTGACCAGTTTGGCGGTGGTGCGCACGGACTTCAGGTCGCTGCCCGCGCCGGGCTCGGTCATGGCAATGGCGCCGATCATTTCGCCGGCGGCCATCTTGGGCAGCCAGCGGTCGTGCTGCTCCTGGTTGCCGTAGGCGTAGATGTAGGGTGCCACGATGTCCGAGTGCAGCGGAAAGCCCAGCGCCGTGGCGTTGGTGCGGCCCACTTCCTCGATCAGCACGGCCGCGTGGCCGAAGTCACCGCCGCTGCCGTAGGGCTCGGGCAGCATGGTGTTGAGCAGCCCTTCGCGGCCGGCCTTGCGCCACACTTCCTTGGGCACGATGCCGTTGCGCTCCCAGTCGGCCAGGTGCGGCACGATTTCCTTGTCGAAGAAGTGGCGCACGGCGTCACGGAACTGTTCATGGTCTTCACGGAAAACGGTGCGCTGGATCAGGTCTTGCATGGTCGGTGTCTCAGGGTCTAAATGTCTAAATGGGCTTTAGCGCTTATCTGGTAAGCGCTAGTAGCTATGGTTTCAGGAGTCTCGCAGGGCAAAACCCGCCTGCGGCTCGTCACGAAAGCGCTCCTTCAGCTTGCGGCGCAGCAGCTTGCCGGTCTCCAGGCGCGGCAGCGCATCGACGAACACCACGCGCTGGGGCAGCTTCATGCGCGCCAGCACTTCGGCCGCCTGGGCGGCAATGGCGCGTGCCGTGTCCAGCGAGGCCTGCGCGCCGTGGCGCAGCACCACGGCTGCCAGGGGCTGCTCGCCAAAGTCGGGGTGGGGTACGCCCACCACGGCCACCTCGTACACGTCGGGGTGGCGCATCAGGGCGTTCTCGATCTCCTGCGGGTACAGGTTGACGCCCCCCGAGAGGATCAGGTCTGCGCGCCGGTCGCTTAAGTAAAGGTAGCCCTCGGCATCCACATGGCCGATGTCGCCATAGGTGATCCAGCCACGCTCGTTGATGGCCTGGCGCGTCTTCTCCTCGTCGTTGAGGTAGCTGAACTGTCCGCCGCCCGAGAAGTACACCTGTCCGATCTCGCCCGCGGGCAACTCCTGCCCGTCGTCGCCCACGATGTGCAGCCGGCCCGTGGTGGGGCGGCCTACCGAGCCGGGGCGCCGGCGCCACTCGGCCGAGTTGATCATCGTCGTGCCGCAGCCCTCGGAGCCCGCGTAGTACTCCATGAGGATGTCGCCCCACCAGTCGAGCATGGCGTGCTTCACATCCACGGGGCAGGGCGCGGCGGCGTGGATGGCCACGCGGTGGCTGGACAGGTCGTAGCGCTGGCGCACGGTCTCGGGCAGCTTGAGCATGCGGCCGAACATGGTGGGCACCCACTGGCTGTGGGTGACGCGGTAGCGCTCGATGAGGGCCAGGGCGGTCTCGGCGTCAAAGCGCTCCATGATCACGGCCTGCCCGCCCAGCTCGAGCACGCGCATCGTGTAGCGCAGTGGCGCGGCGTGGTACAGCGGCGCGGGTGACAGATACACGGTGTGCTCATCCATGCCCATGAGGCGGGCCGTGCCCAGCGCCTCGGGGTCGGTCTGGCCGCGCAGGTGGCTGGGCTGCAGGGGCTTGAGCACACCCTTGGGCCGGCCCGTGGTGCCGGAGGAATACAGCAGGTCGCGCCCCAGCGGCCGGTCGGCGAAGTCCACCGGCGGGCCCTGCAGCGCCGCCAGCGCCGCGTGCAGCGACGGGGCCTGCGGCCGGGCCTCGTCCACGGTCCAGCAGGGCAGGCCGATGCCCTGGAGCTGGGGCAGCGTCTTGTCGGACGCCACCACCAGGCGCGCGCCGCTGTCGCCCACGATGTAGGCCACCTCGTCCGCCGTCAGGTGGGTGCTGAGCACGGCCGCATACAGGCCCGCCTGGCGCGCGGCCAGCACCAGGGCCAGGATCTCGACGCGGTTCTCCAGCAGCACGGCGAAGCGCTCGCCCGCCTGCAGCCCCTGCGCCGCGAGCCATTGCGCCATCTGCCGCGCCATCTGCGCCAGCGCGCCGGCGGTGTAGCTGCGGCCCTGGTCGGCCATGAACACCACCACCCGTTCGGGGGCCGCCTGTGCGCGGCCAAAGAAATCCTGCATGCCTGTCACCTGTGGTCTCCAGGCGCACCGCCAGGGGCGATGTGCCGTCAAATGCGAAACGCAAGTCTCACAAAACAATTGAGTTTTGCGATTTTTTCAGGCGTGAGTCCCATTAAACATAGGGTAAACGCGGTATTCAGCACAAACTAACGCGTGAAAAATGCTTTTAATGGATCATAAGTTTCAGAAAACACATGAAGTGAACATGAAAAATCCCGTCATCGTCGATGCCATCCGCAGCCCCATGGCCCGGGCCAAGCCCGATGGCGCGCTGGCCCAGCTGCACCCCGTGGACCTGCTCTCGCAGGTGCTGCAGCAACTGGTGGAACGCAACAAGATCGATCCCGGCAGCGTGGACGACGTGATCTGCGGCTGCGTGAGCCAGTCCGGCGAGCAGGCCAACACCCCCGGGCGCCTGGCCTGGCTGGCCGCGGGCCTGCCCGTGCACGTGCCCTCCACCACCATCGACCGCAAGTGCGGCTCCAGCCAGCAGGCCGTGCACTTCGCGGCCCAGGCCATCATGGCCGGCGTGCAGGACATCGTCATCGCCTGCGGCGTGGAGTCGATGAGCCGCGTGCCCATGGGCAGCTCGCGCATGGGCAAGAACACCACCGGTACGCGCTTTGACGCCCGCTACGCCCCCGGCCTGGTGGGGCAGGGTGTCTCGGCCGACCTGGTGGCTGCCCAATGGGGCCTGGACCGCACCGCGCTGGACACCTATGCCGCGCGCTCGCACCAGCGTGCCCACGCGGCGCAGTCCAGCGGAGGCTTTGCGCGCGAGATCGTGGGTATCGACACCCCCGCCGGCCGCGTGACGGCAGACGAGACCATCCGCGCCGGCACCACGGTGGAAAAGCTCGCCGGCCTCAAGGCCGTGTTCGAGAGCGAGGAGCTGTCGGCGCGCTTTCCGCAGATCCAGTGGAACACCACGGCCGGCAACGCCTCGCAGATGACCGACGGCGCGGCCGCCATGCTGATCATGAGCGAGGAGCGTGCCCAGCAGCTGGGCCTGCGTCCCCGTGCGCGTTTCGTGGCCTTCGACGTGGTGGGCGACGACCCGCTGTACATGCTCACCGCGCCCATCCCGGCCACGCAGCGCGTGCTGGCCAAGGCCAAGATGAAGCTGGACGACATCCACCACTACGAGATCAACGAGGCCTTCGCCTCCGTACCCCTGGCCTGGCAGAAGGAGCTGAAGGCCGACGGCGAGCGCCTGAACCCGCGCGGCGGTGCCATCGCCCTGGGCCACCCGCTGGGCGCCTCGGGCCTGCGCCTGATGACCACCATGCTGCACGCGTTGGAAGACAGCGGCCAGCGCTACGGCCTGCAGTCCATGTGCGAGGCCGGCGGCATGGCCAACGCCACCATCATCGAACGTCTTTAACTATTGATTTGATAGCTGCTGGCGCTTGATGGACGGGCGCTGGAAGCCAAAATGAGGAAAGAAGCATGAAGCTGCAACAAGGAATGACCGCCCTCGTCACGGGCGGGGTCTCGGGCCTGGGCGAGGCCTCGGCCATCGCGCTGCTGGAGCGTGGCCTGAACGTGGTGGCCGTGGACCTGAACGACGAGCGCGGCCAGGCCATGGAACAGCAGTACGCCGGCCGCCTGCGCTATGTGAAGGCCGATGTGTCCGACGAAGGCCAGATGCAGCAGGCCATCGCCGCGGCCGAGGCGTTCGGCAACTTCCGCGCGCTGGTGCACTGCGCGGGCATCGGCGGCCCGGTGCGCCTGATCGAAAAGGACGGCAGCCCCGGCTCGCTGGAGAAGTACATCAACATCATCCGCGTGAACCAGATCGGCACCTTCAACACGCTGCGCCTGGCGGCCGTTGCCATGGCCAAGAACGAGCCGATCGACGGCGAGCGCGGCGTGTGCGTGCTCACCGCCTCGGTGGCGGGTTACGAGGGGCAGATCGGCCAGATTCCCTATGCCTCGTCCAAGGCCGGCGTGATCGGCATGACCATCGTGGCGGCGCGCGACCTGGCCTCCAAGTTCATCCGCGTGTGCACCATCGCACCAGGCCTGTTCGACACCCCCATCCTGGCCAAGCTGCCCGAGAACGTGCGCCAGTCGCTGGCCGCCTCGGTGCCCCACCCGGCACGCCTGGGCCACCCCTCGGAATACGCGCTGACCGCCCTGCACATCCTGGAGAACCCCATGCTCAACGGCGAGACCATCCGCCTCGATGGGGCCATTCGCATGGCGCCGAGGTGACAACCCCCTGAGGCGCTACGCGCCTTCCCCCTTCTCTCTGCGCGCTTCGCGCTCCGGGAAGGGGGACGCAGCCAGCGCGGCGGGGCGGCCCTTGCGCGGCTGCCTTGGTCTGGGCAGCGCCAGTTTCAGAGGTCGGGGCTACGCAATGCGGTGAACAACGCCGCGAAGAGCTGAAAGGATTTTTTGATGACATCCACGGTACTGGTCGAAGTGCGCGGCAACGTGCAGATCATGACGCTGAGCAACCCCGAGGCGCGCAACGCCGCCACGCTGGAGATGGCCGAGGCCATGGCCGCCGCGCTGGATGAGCTGGACAGCAACCCGGCCCTGCAGGTCGGCATCGTCACCGGAGCTGGCGGCACCTTCTGTGCGGGCATGGACTTGAAGGGCTTTCTGCAGGGCAAGCGCCCGAGCATCGCCGGGCGGGGGGTTTGTGGCCTCACGCAAAAGCCGCCGCGCAAACCGCTGATCGCCGCCGTCGAGGGCTACGCGCTGGCCGGTGGCTTCGAGCTGGTGCTGGCCTGCGACCTGATCGTGGCCGCCCGCACAGCCAAGTTCGGCCTGCCCGAGGTCAAGCGGGGTTTGGCGGCCACCGCTGGTGGCCTGTTGCGCCTGCCCAAGCGCCTGCCCTACCACGTCGCCATGGAATGCATCCTCACCGGCGACATGTTCGGCGCCGAGCGCGCCCAGGCCCATGGCCTGGTCAACCGCCTGGTCGAGCCCGGCCAGGCGCTGGACGCCGCCCTGGAACTGGCCCAGACCGTGGCGGCCAATGGCCCGCTGGCGCTAATCGCCAGCAAGCGCGTGGCGCAAGAGTCGGCCGACTGGCCGCAGGCCGAGATGTTTGACCGCCAGGCCGTGATCACCGCGCCGGTATTCGCCTCGCAAGACGCACGCGAAGGGGCCACGGCCTTTGCCGAAAAGCGCCCACCTGTCTGGCAAGGTGTTTGATGAAATAAGAGGCTCAAACGCCCGTCCATAAAGCGCAATGCGCTATCTATTAAATAGCAATTGACAGCCCAACACTACCAGGACCGAAGGAGACAAAACATGCCTTTCCACCATCACCGCCACGCGCTGCGCCTCGCGGGCGCCACCGCCCTGCTGGGCCTGGCCGCCCTGACGGCGTCGCAGCCCGCGCGGGCCGACGCCGCCTGGCCCACACGCCCCATCACCTTCGTCGTGCCCGGCGCGGCCGGCGGCACCACCGACACGCCCGTGCGCTTCATGGCGCAAAAGCTCAGCGAGCGGTTGGGCCAGCCCATCGTGGTGGACAACAAGCCCGGCGCGGGCGGCTCGCTGGGCAGCAGCCTCGTGGCGCGCGCGCCGGCCGACGGTTACACCGTGCTGGTGGGTAACACCGGCTCGAACGCCATCAACTACACCGCCTACCAGAAGCTCCCCTACAAGGCGGAGGACTTCGTGGCGCTGACCGACATGATCTCGTTCGCCAACGTGCTGGTCGTGCCGGTGAAGTCGCCCATCAAGAGCCTGAAGGAGCTTGTCGCTACTGCCAAGCGCGAACCGGGCAAGCTGGCCTTTTCGTCCGCGGGCGTGGGCCAGACCACGCACCTCATGGGCGAGCTGCTGCGCCAGAGTGCGGGGGTGGACGTGGTGCATGTGCCCTACAAGGGCTCGGCGCCTGCCACCCTGGCCATCGTGGCCGGCGAGACCCAGTTCATGTTCGACAACCTCACGGGGTCGCTGGGCCATGTGAAGGATGGCAAGCTGCGCGCGCTGGCCGTGACCGGCGCCACGCGCGAGCCCGAGCTGCCCGACGTGCCCACCATGACCGAGCTGGGCATGAAGGACTTCGACAAGGTGGGCTGGATGGGCTTCTTCGTGCCTGCCAAGACGCCGCCGGCCGTCGTGAAGAAGCTCACCGACAACCTCATCGCCGTGCTGCAGGACCCGGCCGTGGTCCAACGCTACCGCGAGCTGGGCGGCCGCCCCGGCGGCATGTCGCCCGAGCAGTTCTCGCAGATGGTGGAGCGCGACCGGCAGGAATGGGGCGAGCTGATTCGCAGCCAGAAGCTGCAGCTGGACTGAGGGGCGCGCCATGACTGAGTCCTCATCGTTCGCAGGCCGCCATGTCTTCGTGGCCGGCGGCACCAGCGGCATCAACCTCGGCATCGCCCAGGCGTTTGCACGCGCGGGCGCCCACGTGGTGGTCATGAGCCGCTCGCCCGACAAGGTGCAGCAGGCGGCCGAAGGCCTGCGCGCGCTGGGTGCGCAGGCGCTGGGTATCAGTGCCGACGTGCGCGACCCCGCTGCGGTGGACGCCGCGCTGCGCCAGGCGCATGCGCAGTTCGGTGACATCGACGTGCTGATCTCCGGCGCAGCGGGCAACTTCATCGCGCCCGCGGCCGACCTGTCGCCCAACGGCTTCAAGACCGTGATCGACATCGACCTGAACGGCAGCTTCCACGTGCTGCGCCTGGCGTACCCGATGCTCAAGAAACCGGGCGCCAGCGTCATCAACATCTCGGCGCCGCAGGGCGTGAACCCCACCATGTACCAGGTGCATGCCTGCGCGGCCAAGGCCGGCATCGACATGATGACGCGCGTGCTGGCCATGGAATGGGGCGAGACGGGCGTGCGCGTGAACGCCATCGCGCCCGGCCCGATCGGTGACACCGAGGGCATGCGGCGCCTGGCGCCCACGCCCGAGGCATTGGCCAACGCGGTCGCCACCGTGCCGCTGCAGCGCATGGGCACGCTCGATGACATTGCGAACATGGCGCTGTTCCTCTCGTCGCCGCAGGCGGGCTACGTGACGGGCGCCGTCATCCCGGTGGACGGCGGATCGTCGCTGCGCGGCGGGCGCGACATGCGCGCGTCGTACGTGCCGCGGAGCGCGGCATGAGCCAGGTATACGAGCGCATCGTTTTCGAGGTGCAGGACGGCGTGGCCACGCTGACCCTGAGCAACCCCACCAAGCGCAACGCCTTCGACCCCGCCATGCGCGTGGAGATGGCCGCGGTGGTGCGCCAGGTGCAGGCCGACCCGGCCATCCGCGCGCTGGTGCTGACGGGCGCGGGCGCGCATTTCTGCTCGGGCGGCGACCTCTCCAACATCGCCGCCAGCGGGCTGGACAACGGCGGCTGGCGCCAGCGCCTGAGCTGCCTGCACGACTGGCTCAAGGACCTGATGCTGCTGGACAAGCCGGTGATTGCTGCCGTCGATGGCGCGGCCTATGGCGCGGGCTTCAGCCTGGCGCTGGCGGCGGACTTCATCATCGCCAGCACCCGCGCGCGCTTTGCCATGTCGTTCATCCGCGTGGGCGTGGTGCCGGACTGCGCGGCGTTCTACACCCTGCCGCGCGTGGTCGGCGTGCAGCGTGCGCGAGAGCTCATGCTATCGGGCCGCGAGGTGCAGGCCGAGGAGGCGCTGCGCCTGGGCATTGCCACCGAGCTGGCTGAGCCCGATGCACTGCAGGCGCGCGCCCAGGCGATTGCGCGCAGCTTCGTGGGCGCATCGCCCGTGGCGCTGAGCCTGATCAAACGCTCGCTCGCGCTGGCCGCGAGCGACCTGCCGTCGTTGCTGGAGCAGGAGGCCAACGCCCAGGCTCTGGCCATGGGCACGCCCGAGCACCGCGAGGCCGTGCGCTGCTTCCTGGAGAAAAGGCCGATGCCCTTCCAGTGGCCGCAGACCTGACTTTGAAACAGGTGAAAATCTCAAGCTTTTTGAGGTCAATGTGAACGTGAACGCAGATCCGGACGGCAAACTGGTCAGCGCCCTGGTGCGTGGCGTTTCCATATTGCGGTGCTTCTCCAGCAAGTGCCAGGAACTCAGCGCCAAGGAGCTGATGGACCTGACCGGCCTGCCCAAGCCCACGCTGTTTCGCCTGACGGACACGCTGTGCGAGCTGGGCCTGCTGCGCTATTCGGAGCGGCTGTCCAA
The DNA here is from genome assembly GCF_015832135.1 of Diaphorobacter sp. JS3051. Classification (NCBI taxonomy): domain Bacteria; kingdom Pseudomonadati; phylum Pseudomonadota; class Betaproteobacteria; order Burkholderiales; family Comamonadaceae; genus Diaphorobacter; species Diaphorobacter sp. JS3051. Next base: position 2,599,252 of record NZ_CP065406.1, on the reverse strand, counting down.
GTACGTGCCGGGCCTGGGCCTGCTGCAGTTGTCCTCGCCCGTGCTCACGCGCATGGCCCTGCGCCAGTTCGCCCGGCCGCACATGCAGGCGCTGGCCGACCTGACCGAGGGGCAGGTGCAGCTGGCCGTGGGCCACAAGCGCCGGTTGTGCATGGTGGAGCTGGCCAACGGCATGGGCAACACCGTGTTCCGCCAGGAAATCGGCGTGCCCATCTCGCTGTCGCGCACGGCCACGGGCCGCGCCTACCTGCTGGGCATGGCCGAGGATGAGCGCAAGGCCTACCTCCAGGACCTGCAGCGCAACGACCCGCAGCGCGCCGCGTGGCTGGAGCAGCGCCTGACGGACGCGCGCGACGACTTCGCGCGCCACGGCTTCTGCCGCAGCCACGGCGACCTGCACCGCGAGATCGAATCCATCGCCGTGCCCATGTCGCAGCCGCAGGACGGGGAACTCTGGGTGTTCGCCGTCTCGGTGCCGGTGTTCAGCCCCATGTACGCCCGGCTGGAGACAGACCTGGGCCCGCGCCTGCGCACGCTGGTGCGCTCGGTGGAGAGCGTGCTCGGGGCCTCCGGCCTCACCTGATACCCGCGCCCGCCACCCATACAACATCTACCAAGGAGACATCGTGAAGGTTCTGGACAGCGTGCGCGTACTGGAGATTGGCGGCCTGGGGCCGGGGCCGTTTTGTGCGATGCACCTGGCCGATTTGGGTGCAGACGTGATCTCGATAGTCCGTGAAACGAAGGGCCGCGAGACCACCGGCGCCTTGCTCAATCGCGGCAAGCGCTCGGTGTTTGCCGACCTCAAGACCGAGGAGGGTCGCCAGCTGGTGCTGGCCCTGGTGGCCGAAGCCGATGCCCTCATCGAGGGCATGCGCCCTGGCGTGATGGAGCGCCTGGGTCTTGGCCCCGAGGAGTGCCTGGCGGTCAACCCGCGCCTGGTGTACGGGCGCATGACGGGCTGGGGCCAGAGCGGACCGTTGGCACCGCGTGCGGGGCACGACACGAACTATGCCGCCGTCAGCGGCGCGCTGTGGGGCTGCAGTCCGGCGGGCGCGCGGCCCGTCTCGCCTTTCGCCGTGCTCGGCGACATCGGCGGCGGTGCCATGTACCTGATGACGGGGCTGCTGTCGGGCATCGTGCAGGCGCGCGCCACGGGCCGCGGCACGGTGGTGGACGCAGCCATCGTGGACGGCTCGGCCCATATGCTGAACCTGATGCTGAGTGCGCGCCAGAGCGGCCTGGTGGCCGATGTGCGCGGCCAGAGCATCCACGACAGCGCGCCCTTCTACGACACCTATGTCTGCGCCGATGGCCATTACGTCACCGTGGGCGCTATCGAGCCGCAGTTCTACACCCTGCTGCTGCAGGTGCTGGGGCTGGCCGAGGACCCCGATTTCACCGGGTCGCAATGGGACAAGGCCGCCTGGCCGGTGCGGCGCGCGCGGCTGGCCGCGCTGTTCCTGGCGCAGCCGCGTGCGCACTGGCAGGCGCTGCTGGAGCCCACCGACGCCTGTTTTGGCGTCGTGCTCAGCCCCGTCGAGGCGGCGCAGCACCCGCACATGCGTGCGCGGGGTGTGTATTCCGAACGCCAGGGGGTGCTACAGGCGGCACCCGCGCCCCGCTTTGATGGTGCAGCCTACGAGCCGGGCGAGGCCTGCGCGCCCGGCGCGCATACGCAGTCGGTCATGGAAGGACTGGGCCAGTCCGGCGCGCGGGCCGTGTGGTGCCAGCGCTGAGCACGTTGCGCGGGGCAGTCTCCCGCGCGGCCCTGGTTACCGTTGCTGGAGCAGCGCGGACGCTGGCAGCAGCCTGAAGGCCAGCGAAGCCAGCGCCAGCCAGGCGGCGATGCACAGCAACACCGCGCGGTAGGGCTCCAGCCCGGCGCTGGTGGCCCAGGCGGCCACGGCGCCGGTCAGCGATTGCATCAGCGCCACCCCCAGAAACATGGCCATGGTGTAGAGAGACAGGGCGCGTCCCGTCTGTTCGTTGGGGTAGGACGAGCGCACGTCGGCATATTGCAAGATGCTGTAGCCTGACAGCAGTCCCATCGCGATCATCAGCGCCACCATGGCGTGGGCGTTGTTGACCCAGGCCATGATGGCGAACAGGCCGGCCATCGACAGCGAAGCGCGGCCCACCCAGGTGCGGCGCCGGGCGGGGCCCGGGTCCATGCGGCCGAAAGCGGCGGGGGTGAACAGCGCAATCAGCGACAACACCAGCGCCACGTTGCCACTGTCCACCAGCGAAAAACCGTAGCGGTCGATCAGCAGAGGCCCCAGCCACAGGCCGCGCAGCGACAAAAAGGCCGCATAGCACGACATGCCGAGGATCACGATGCCCCAGGTGTGTGGCACGGTAAAGAGCCGTCCCATGCCCGTCAGCGCTTCCCCCCAGCTGCTGGCTGGACGGTGTGCGGTATCGGCACGTGCCGGTTCATGCACCAGCGCATAAATCAACAGCCACGACAGCAGGCTCAGGCCTGCCAGCAGGCCAAAGCCGGCACGCCAGCCCCAGTGCTGCACCACCCAGGCCAGCGGCGTGCCGGTGAACAGCAACCCCAGCCCGCCCAGGCCCATGCTCAGGCCCGAGAAAAAGGCAAACCGGTCGGCCGCGAAATAGCGCGCAATGAACAGCGTGCAGGCCACGAAGGCGGGTGAATAGCCCACCCCGATCAGCACCTGACCGACCATCAGCCAGCCATAGCTGGGCGCCAGCGCAGACAGGGCCGCGCCAGCGATGCCCAGGGGCGCAGCCACCAGCACCGTGCGGCGCAGGCCGTAGCGGTCCAGTGCGATGCCCATCAGCAGTTGCGCAATGCCGAACGACAAACCAAACAGTCCGGCAAACGCCCCCAACGAGGAAGCCTGCAGGCCGAAATCTGCCTGCAGGCCCTGGGCCACGATGGCGGTGGTGGTGCGGTAAGCCTGGCTCAGCGCAAAGCCCGACAGCAGCGTGAGCAGCATGACCCACAGCGGTTGTGTACGGGAGAGTCTCATCGAGGGAAGAATGACGGTAGGGGCACGCCGGTGATTGTGCCGGCGCGCGGCAGAGCTGCAGGCACGAAACCGGAGCGGGCCTTCAGACCCTCGCCAGGCGCTGCAGCGCCCGCGCGTGGCGCAGCAAGGTCTGCTCGGCCTGCGCCAGCACCGGCGCATCAACCATGCGGCCGTCCAGCACGCACACGCCGCCGCCCGCCTGTTGCAGCGCCTGCTGCACGCGCTGCGCATGGGCCACGGCGGCTTCATTGGGGTCGAAGGCGGCATGCAGCAGCGGCACCTGCGCCGGGTGGATGCACAGCTTGCCGCCAAAGCCCATGCGGCGCGCACGCGCGGCATCGTGGGCCATGCGCTCGGGGTTGCGCGTGTCCACCGTCACGCCGTCGATGGGCGCGGCCAGGCGCGCGCGGCGCGAGGCCAGCACCAGCGCCATGCGCATGGGCAGCAGCTCGGTTTCATCTTCGGCGCAGGACATGCCCGCATCCACCTGAAAGTCCAGGTGACCAAAGGCCAGCCGCGCCACCTGCGGCGCGGCAGCCAGCGCGTCGGCGGCCGCCAGGCCCGCCACGCTTTCCACCAGCGGCACCAGCGCAGCCTGCGGCCCGGCGGCCCGGGCCACGGCCTGCAGGGTCTGCGCGCGCTCGGCCTTGGGCACCACGGCGCCGGCCAGCCCCTGGGCGGTGAGTTGTGCCAACGCCTGGAGATCGGCCGCAAACCAGGGGGTTGCCTCGCTGTTGATGCGCACCAGCAGCCGCGCGCGCTGCGGGGCCGGCAGGGCGGCCAGCGCGTCGGCCAGGGCGGTGCGGGCGCGTTCCTTGTCGGCGGGGGCCACGGCGTCCTCCCAGTCGGCAATCACCAGGTCGGCGCCGCTGGCCAGGGCCTTGGGCAGCCGCTCGGGCTGGGTGGCGGGAACGAAGAGGAAGGAGCAGGCGTGGCGCACGGAGTCGGTCATGGGAAGCAGGCAGGCGGGAACAGCGCGGGTCAGGCGTATTCGGAGATTTCGATCAGGTTGTGGTCCGGGTCGCGCACGTAGACCGAGAGGATGGGGCCGCGCGCGCCGGTGCGCTGCACCGGGCCGCACTCGATGGCAATGCCGTGCTCGGCCAGGCGCTGCTGCACCTGCGCCAGCGGGATGGACGCAATGAAGCACAGGTCCAGCGCGCCCGGCAGGGGGTGCAGGGCCTTGGGCTCGAACTCGCGGCCCTGGATGTGCAGGTTGATCTTCTGCCCGTTGAACACAAAGGCCTTGCGGCCTTCGCCAAAGGTCTGCAGCGCCATGCCCAGCACGGTGCAGTAGAAGTGCACGCACTGCGCTTCATGGGCGGTGGTGAGCACGAGGTGGTCCAGTCGGTCGATCATGGGGTGCCTTGTGGTGCAAGCGCCCCGGCCGGTAGCGTGCCAGCCGGGGCAAACCGGGCGAGATTACTCCGCGCTCACGCCGGCGGCCTTGATGACCTTGTCCCAGCGCGCCACCTCGGCCGCTAGGTGCTTGCGCAGGCCTTCGGGCGTGGCCTTGTCGGGCGAGACCAGGTCGGAGCTCAGCTCGGCGATGCGCTTTTTCACGTTCTCGTCCTTGATCGCCACGTTCAATGCCTTGTTGAGCTTCTCGATCACGTCCTTGGGCGTGCCCTTGGGGGCGTACATGCCGTGCCACACCTTCACGTCGAAGCCCTTGAGGCCCTGCTCGTCCAGCGTGGGAATGTTGGGCATGGATGCCAGGCGCTGCGGCGTGGTCACGCCGAACACCTTGGCGCGCTTGCCATCCTGGATCACCGGGGCGGTCTGCGTGGTCTGGTCGCACAGCAGGTCCACCTGGCCGCCCATCAGGTCGTTCATGGCCGGGCCGGCGCCCTTGTAGGGCACGGTGGTCAGCTTCACGCCCACCTGGTGCATGAACAGCATGCCGCACAGCTGCGACACGGCACCCACGCCTGCGTTGGCCAGCGACACCTTGTCCTGGTTCTTCTTCACGTAGTCCAGCAGCTCGGGGAAGGTGTTGGCGGGGAAGTCCTTGCGCGACAGCAGCGTCATGGGCACGTCCAGCACCTGCCCGATGTACTCGAAGTCCTTGAGCGGGTCATAGGGCAGCTTCTTGTACAGCGCCGGGGCCGTGGCCATGCCCATGTGATGGATCAGGATGGTGTAGCCGTCGGGCTTGGAGCGCACGATGCGCGCGGGCGCCAGCGTGCCGCCCGCGCCCACGGTGTTCTCCACCACCACCGTCTGGCCCAGCGACTGGCCCATGGGCACGGCCAGCAGGCGCGCCACCACGTCGGTGGGGCCGCCGGCGCTGTAGGGTACGACCAAAGTGACGCTCTTTTCAGGCCAGGTGTTGGCGGCGGCAGGGCCGCCCAAGGCCATCGCCGCGCAGGCCGCGGCGATGGCGCCGAAGGTGGTGCGTCGGGAAATCGGGGTGAAGCGTGCGGTCATGCGTGTGTCTCCTTGTCGGTGGTGGTGAAGGGGGCGTCTTCTGCGCCCCTGGGGGGATCATGGGCCGCGGCGCAGGCGGGACCGCCGGTCAGCCCAGCAGATGCTGCGTGCGCGGCCACTCCTGCACTTGCCACAGGCGCTGCACGGCCGCCCGGGCCTGCGCGTCGGACACCGCGCCGCCGTAGGCGGCCAGGCGCAGGGCCTTGGCCGTGAGTTCCTCGCGCGAGAGGGTGTTGCCGGGGTCGCCCTTGGGCTCTTCCACGCGCCCGGCCAGCGTGCGGCCGTCGGTCGTCTGCACGGTGACCTTGCCGATCCAGCGCTGCGGGTAAGCGGCGTCCACCTCGGGGTCCAGCACCATGCGCACCTTCTCGCGCAAGGTCACAGTGTCCGGGGCCAGGAACTGCTCGTCGAATTCGGTCAAACCCGCATGGCCAAAGCGTGCGGCCAATGCCAGCACCGTGCCCATGGAGAACTTGCTCTGGTGCACCGTGGTGGGCGAGACCACCGGCCCCAGCACGTCGATGGCACCCTGGTGCACATGGCAGGTCACCTGTGCGATGTCGGCGGGCGCCAGGCCGTGCTCGCGCATCACCTGCTGCAGCGCGTCGGCGGCAGGGTGCGTATGGCGGCACGAGGCATGCCACTTGAACGATGTCTCGGCCGTGGCCCAGCGGGTGCCCAGGCCCTCGGTGAGCTTGGCCGGGTTGGCGTCGCTGGACATGCCCGCGGCCAGGCCCTGCGGCCCGGTGAAGATGTCCTGCGCGCCGGTGAAGCCGTCCTGGGCCAGGTAGGCGGCCATCAGGCCGGCCGCGGCGGCGTGGGCCGTGTGCAGCTGCTTGCTGTCGGCTGCGGTGCGCAAAAATTCCCACAGCCCCGCCGACTGCGTGCCGGCCGAGCCAAACGCATGCTGCATCTGCGCGGGCGTGAGCTCCAGCAGGCGCCCCACGGCAGCGGCTGCCGCCAGCGTGCCGGCCGTGGCCGTGGTGTGGAACACCTTGTAATGGCTGCGGCCCAAGAATTCGCCCACGCGGATGCCGACCTCATAGCCCGCCACGCAGGCCGCCATGAGCTGCGCGCCGCTGGCGCCGATGCTTTGCGCCACGGCCAGCGCGGGCGGAAAGACCACGGCCGCCGGGTGGAACACCGAGCCGTTGTGCACATCGTCCTGCTCGGCCACATGGCTGGCCGCGGCGTTGGCCAGCGCGGCCATCATGGGGCTGCTGGTGGCGCCGTGGCCGATCACCTCGGCCGGGCCGCTGGCAGGGCCTTGCGACAGGGCAAAGCGCGTGATGCTGGCCACGGGCCGGGCGCGGCAGCCGGCCAGCACGGAGCCGAACCAGTCCACCCACAGGTCTTCGGTGCGGCGCTGCACGGGTGCGGGCACGTCGCTCCACTGCAGCGTGGCGGCAAACTGGGCCAGGGGATGGATGGTGACTTGGGTTTCTTGCTTCATTTCGGGCTCCAACGCAGGCGGGATAAGCGCCAGCAGCTATTACTTTTAATGATTCGGCGTTGACTTTGGCGGCCCCTCACCCCTCCCTCTCCCCAGAGGGGCGAGGGCGAAAGGGCGGCTGTGGTTTTCACTCCCTCTCCCCGTGGGAGAGGGCGGGGGTGAGGGCGCCCGCCATGTCGCATCAAATGGCCTGGGGTGATTGCAAAGCGTCGATCTGCTGCGCCGTCCAGCCCAGCCCGGCCAGGATGGCGGCGTTGTGCTGGCCCACGGCGGGGACTTGGTCCATGCGGTAGTCAAACGCGCTGTTCACGCCCGGCGGCAGCAGCGCGGGCACCTCGCCTGCGGGCGTGCCCACGGTGCGCCAGCGCTGGCGCGCCTGCAACTGCGGGTGCGCCCACAGGTCGGCCATGTCGTTCACGCGGGCGTTGGCGATGCCCGCCTGGTCCAGCCGCTCGACGACCTGGGCGGCGCTGAGCGTGGAGAACTCTTGCAGGATCAGCGCCTGCAGCGCGTCGCGGTGGGCGTTGCGCTGGCCGTTGCTGTCAAAACGCGCGTCCGTGGCCACCTCGGGGCGCTGCAGCACGGCGTCGCAAAAGGCCTTCCATTCGCGCTCGTTCTGCAGGCCCAGCATCACCGTCTTGCCATCGCCCGCCACGAACGGGCCATAGGGGTAGATGCTGGCGTGCGATGCGCCGGTGCGCGGCGGCGGCGGCGCGCCGTCGAAGGCGTAGTACATCGGATAGCCCATCCACTCGCCCATGGCTTCGAGCATGGACACGTCGATGTGGCTGCCCTCGCCCGTCTTGCCGCGCAGCAGCAGGGCCGACAGGATGTTGGTGTAGGCATACATGCCTGCGGCAATGTCGGCCACCGAGATGCCGGATTTTGACGGCGTGTCGGGCGTGCCGGTGACGGACAGGAACCCCGCCTCGCTCTGGATCAGCAGGTCGTAGGCCTTCTTGTCGCGGTAGGGGCCATCGGCGCCATAACCGCTGATGTCGCAGACGATGAGCTTGGGGTTGTGCGCCTTCAGGGCCTCGTACGACAGCCCCATGCGCGCGGCCGCGCCGGGTGCGAGGTTTTGCACCAGCACGTCGGCCGTCCTCAAGAGCTGCAGCAACGCAGCCTTGGCCCGCGGATGCTTCACGTCGAGCGCCAGGCTTTCCTTGTTGCGGTTGAGCCAGGTGAAGTGGGACGACTGGCCCTTTACCCGCTGGTCGTAGCCGCGCGCGAAGTCGCCGCTGCCGGGGCGCTCCACCTTGATGACGCGCGCGCCCAGGTCGGCCAACTGTCGCGTGCAGAACGGCGCGGCGACCGCATGTTCGAGCGAAACGACGGTGATGCCGTCGAGGGGGCGGGTCATGGCGGGAACCTCAGAAAGAGCGCGGCAAACCGAGGACATGCTCGGCCACGTAGCTGTAGATCATGTTGGTCGAAATCGGCGCCACCTGGTACAGGCGCGTCTCGCGGAATTTGCGCTCGATGTCGTACTCGCACGCGAAGCCAAAGCCGCCGTGGGTCTGCAGGCAGACGTTGGCCGCTTCCCAGCTGGCCTTGGCCGCCAGGTACTTGGCCATGTTGGCCTCGGCGCCCGCGTTCTGGTGGGCGTCGATCTTCTCGCAGGCCTTCCAGCGCATCAGGTTGGCGGCTTCCAGCTCGATGAAGGCATCGGCAATCGGGAACTGCACGCCCTGGTTCTGGCCGATGGGGCGGTTGAACACCACGCGCTCCTTGGCGTATTTGCTGGCCCGGTCGATGAACCAGTAGCCATCGCCAATGCACTCGGCGGCGATCAGCGTGCGCTCGGCGTTCAGGCCGTCCAGCAGGGTCTTGAAGCCCTTGCCTTCTTCGCCCAGCAGCGCGTCCTCGGGGATCTCGAGGTTGTCGAAGAACAGTTCGTTGGTCTCGTGGTTGACCATGTTCAGGATGGGGCGCACGGTGAGGCCGTTGCCAATCGCCTGGTGCAGGTCGATCAGGAAGCACGACAGGCCGTCGGAGCGCTTTTTCACCTGGTCGGCGGGCGTGGTGCGGGCCAGCAAAATCATCAGATCGCTGTGCTGGATGCGCGAGATCCAGACCTTCTGGCCGTTGATGACCCAGCGGCCGTCCTTCTTGACGGCGCTGGTCTTGAGCTTGGTGGTGTCGCTGCCCGTGGTGGGCTCGGTCACGCCCATGGACTGGATGCGCAGCTCGCCCGAGGCAATCTTGGGCAGGTATTTCTGCTTTTGCGCTTCGCTGCCGCTGCGCACAATGGCGTTCATCACGTACATCTGGCCGTGGCAAGCGCCGGAGTTGCCGCCGCTGCGGTTGATCTCTTCCATGATGACCGAGGCCTCGGCCATGGTCAGGCCCGAGCCGCCGTACTCCTGCGGAATCAGTGCGGCCATCCAGCCGGCCTGGGTCAGGGCATCGACAAAGGCCTCGGGGTAGGCGCGGGCCTCGTCGACCTTGCGGAAGTATTCGTCAGGGTACTGGGCACACAGAGCGCGCACGGCGTCGCGGATTTCCTGGTACTGGTCGGGCTGGTGGATCATGGTGGATTTCAAGTGTTTTTGCTCTTTAGCGCTGATGCAGAAAGCGCTAGTAGCTATGAATTTAGTAGTGTTCAGGCCAGCGTGGCGGTGCCCTGCATGGTCAGCCAGCCCTCGTGGTCCTGGGCCCACAGCTCCACGGACTTGCCGTCGCTGGAGGGCCTGCCGTGCACGCTGAACGGGTGCAGGTCGAACGTCGGTCGCACGGCGCGGAAGTCGAACGTGAGCACCTGCGCACCGGGCAGGCTGCGGCGCAGCAGGTCCAGCAGCAGCGTGGCGATCAGCGGGCCGTGCACGATCAGGCCGGGGTAGCCCTCGACCTCGGTCACGTACTTGCGGTCGTAATGGATGCGGTGGCCGTTGAAGGTGAGCGCGGAGTAGCGAAACAGCAGCACGTCGTCGGGCACGATGGTGCGCGACCAGGCGGCCTGGCCCTCCAGCGGCGGCTTTTGCGGCGTGGGCGCCGGGTCGCCGGGCTGGGCGGCGCTGCGGTAGACGATGTCGTGCTCCTCGGTGAGCGCCAGGCCCTGCGCGTTGCGGTACTGGTGCTCCACCAGCACGAAGAGCAGCTCGCCCGAGCGCCCGGCCTTGTGCTTGACGGACTGGATGGTGGAGGTGCGCTGCACCTGCTGGCCCACCTGCAGCGGGTTGGCACCATCTCCCTGCATTTCCCAGCGCAGGCGCCCCCCCGCCCACATGCGGCGCGGCAGCGGCACGGGCGGCAGAAAGCCCCCGCGCTTGGGGTGCCCGTCCGGGCCGATCTCGCTCTGGCGCGCATGCGGCAGGAAGTACAGCCAGTGCCACAGCGGTGGCACGGTGGTGCCGGGGGCGGGCGCAGGGTCGTCGCGGTCCAGCGTGGCCGACAGCGCCGCGATGGGCGTGGCCGTGAGGGTGTCGCTCAGGGTTTCGCTTTGGCCCTGCCAGGTCTGCAGGTGCGCGAGCTGGGCGGTGTCGATGGTGGGTTCGGTCATGGTCGCCATCGTGCGGTCTGGCCGACACCCGCGCAATCCGCGTTTGTGAAAGCGCCTCTTCGGCGCCCATGAAGCCCCCGGGGTCTTCGCGCCGCTTTCATGGGGCCGAAGCCCGCCCTTGCGATTGCCGAATAGCGCGGGCGGCCCTTTGCCGTCATGCTCGCAGCCATTGATTTCCTATCGCAAACAAAGGACGACAGACATGGCGCAGAAGATGGTGCAGGACAAGGTGGTGGTGGTGACGGGGGCTGGCGGCGGCATCGGGCGCGACATGGCGCTGGCGCTGGCCGCCGCCGGGGCCAAGGTGGTGGTGAACGACATCGGCACCTCCACCACGGGCGAAGGCACCGACGCCGGCCCCGCGCAGAAGGTGGTCGAGGAGATCAAGGCCGCCGGCGGCCAGGCCGTGGCCAACATGGACAGCGTGGCCGAGGCCGCCGCGGCGGGCCGCATCATCCAGTGCGCGCTGGACCACTTCGGCCGTATCGACGGCGTGGTCAACAACGCGGGCATCCTGCGCGACCGGTTCTTCCACAAGATGAGCCTGGACGAGTGGGACGCCGTGCTCAAGGTGCACCTGTACGGCAGTTACTACATGAGCCGCGCGGCCGCCAACCATTTCAAGGAGCAGGAGAGCGGCGCCTTCGTGCACATGACCTCCACCTCGGGCCTGATCGGCAACTTCGGCCAGGCCAACTACAGCGCGGCCAAGCTGGGGCTGGTGGCGCTGTCCAAGTCCATCGCGCTGGACATGCAGAAGTTCCACGTGCGCTCCAACTGCATCGCGCCCTTCGCGTGGAGCCGCATGATCGGCTCGATCCCCACCGACACGCCCGAGCAGCAGGCGCGCGTGGCCAAGATCCAGCAGATGACGCCCAACAAGATCGCCCCGCTGGCCGTGTACCTGCTGTCGGACCAGGCCCAGGACGTGAACGCCCAGGTCTTCGCCGTGCGCAACAATGAAATTTTCCTGATGAGCCAACCGCGCCCCCTGCGCTCGGTGCACCGCAGCGAAGGCTGGACGCCCGAGTTCATCGCCGAGCACGGCATGCCCGCGCTCAAGGCCTCGTTCGTGCCCATGGAGCGCTCGGGCGATGTGTTCTCCTGGGATCCTGTGTGACAGAGACAACCCCCTGAGGCGCTGCGCGCCTTCCCCCTTCTCTCTGCGCGCTACGGGAAAGGGGGCGCCATCAGCGCGGCGGGGCGGCGCGGCCAGCCCAGGCCCTTGCGCGGTGGCCGCTGGCCTGGGGACGCGCCAGTTGTATGGCGCGCTGGCAATACACAACCTTATGGACAACTGAGATGGCCATTGACTATCACCACCTGAAGGCGCGCGATTTTGGCGTGATCCGCCAGACGTACACCGAGCGCGACACCATGCTTTATGCGCTCAGCCTCGGGCTGGGCAACGATCCGCTGAACGCCAGCGCGCTGCCCTTCGTCTACGAGGGGCTGGAAGGCGGCCTGCGCGCCCTGCCGTCGCAGGCCGTGGTGCTGGGCTACCCGGGCTTCTGGGCGCGCGAAGCGGACACGGGCATCGACTGGGTCAAGCTCCTGCATGGCGAGCAGCGCATGCGCCTGCACCGCCCGCTGCCCGCGAGCGGCGAGGTCGTGGGCCACAACCGCATCACGCACCTGACCGACAAGGGCGAGGGCAAGGGCGCCATCATGGTGACCGAGCGGCGCCTGGAAACCGCCGCCGGCGAGCTGCTGGCCACCGTGCAGCAGGTGACCTTTCTGCGCGGGGATGGCGGCTACAGCCAGCAGGGCGGCGGCCAGCCCAGCGACGCACCGCTGCCCGCGCTGCAGCCCACGCCGCAGGACCGCGCGCCCGACTTCACCGACACCCAGCCCACCCGCCCCGAGGCGGCGCTGCTTTACCGCCTGATGGGCGACTACAACCCGCTGCACGCCGACCCGGCCGTGGCCGCCAAGGCCGGCTTCGAGCGCCCCATCCTGCACGGGCTGGCCAGTTACGGCCTGGTGGCGCATGCGGTGTTGCGCCAGTGCTGCGGGGGCGAGCCTGCGCGCCTCAAGGCGCTGGACATCCGCTTTGCCGCCCCGGTGTACCCGGGCGAGACGTTGGTGACCGAGATCTGGCGCGTACCCGGCCAACCGGCGCAGGTGCAGCTGCGCGCCCGTGTGCTCGAACGCGACAAGGTGGTGCTGAGCCACGGCTTCGCCGAACTGGCGTGAGCTATCAAAAAGTGAGCTGCCGGCGCTTCATAGGTAAGCGCTGGAGCTCGTTCTGAATCAAAAACCCTGGAGCACGCCATGAGCGCACCCCCCGTGTTGACCGCCGTGCAGGACGGCATCGGCACCATCACCCTGAACCGCCCCGAGGCACGCAACGCGCTCAACCAGGCCATGCGCCCAGCCCTGGCCGCCGCCATCGCGCAGATGCGCGACGACGCGCAGGTGCACGCGGTCATCCTCACCGGCGCGGGCGGCGCGTTCTGCTCGGGCGGCGACATCTCGGCCATGCTGGACACCAGCCGCACCGGCCTGGCCTTTCGCAAGGGCATGCGCGAGCTGCACCAGTGGTTCCCCGAACTCGTGAACCTGGAAAAGCCCGTGATCGCCGCGGTGGACGGCCCGGCCTTCGGCGCGGGCCTGAGCCTGGCGCTGGCGGCCGACTTCGTGCTGGCCACGCGCCGCGCCAAGTTCTGCGCGGTGTTCGGCCGCATCGGCCTGATCCCCGACCTGGGCGCGATGCACCTGCTGCCGCGCATCGTGGGCCAGCAAAAGGCCAAGGAGCTGGTCTTCACCGCGCGCACCGTCGATGCCGAGGAAGCCAAGCAACTGGGCATGGTGTTCGACATCGTGGACGACGCCACCGCGCTGACCGAGGCCGCGTTGGCGCTGGCACGGCGTTTTGGCGAGGCCTCCACCGCTGCCATCGGCATGGCCAAGACCATCATGAACCAGTCCTTCGAGAGCGACGCGCGCACCATCGCCGAACTGGAGTCCTATGCGCAATCTGTGTGCCGTGGCTCCGACTACCACCAGGACGCGGTGCGACGCTTCAAGGACAAGCAGCCGCTGCGCTTCGACTGGGACAGGAAATGACTCCCCCCCGTGTCGCCTGCGGCGCCATCCCCCCAGGGGGACGACGCCAGTGGCCGGGCAAAGCCCGCTCCACGGCGTCCGCTGGCATGGCCTGCTCTGCGGCCATCGGACCGGTGCCGGCGCGCCAGTTTCATGGCTTGCGGGGGGCGCGCTGCGCCCTGGAGCACTGATATGGGCGCATTGGCCGAACGCTTGCAGGCACTGATCCGCCCTGGCGACACCCTGTGGTGGGGCCAGGCGACGGCCGAGCCGCTGACGCTCACGCGGGCCGTGGTGCAGCAGCGCCACGCGCTGGCGCAGGGCGGGCGGCTGCGCGTGTTCGTGGGCATCGGCGCGTCGGACACGCTGCAGCCCGGGCAGGCCGACGCCATCGATTTCTTCGGCTATGCCGCGGGCGGGCCGCACCGCGCCCTGGCCCAGGCCGGCGTGCTGGACATCCTGCCCAGCCACTATTCCCATCTGCCGGGCCTGATCCGCGCGGGGGTGCTGCCGGCCGACGTGGTGCTGCTGCAGGTGTCGCCGCCCGATGCACAGGGCCGCTACAGCCTGGGGCTGGTGCAGGAATACCTGCCCGCCGCCATCGAGCGCGCGCGCGTGGTGATTGCCGAGGTGCACCCCGACGTGCCCTGGACGCACGGCGGCCTGCACCTGCAGGCCAGCGACTTCGCGCTGCTCATCGACGCCGAGCACCCGCCGCTGGACCAGAGCCGCAGCGCGCCCGGCCCGGTGGAGCAGGCCATTGCGCGCCATGTGGCGGGGTGGGTGGAAGACGGCGCCACGCTGCAGCTGGGCATCGGCAACCTGCCCGAGGCCGTGCTGGCCGCGCTGCACGGCCACCGCGACCTGGGCCTGCACAGCGGCGCGGTGGGCGACGGCATTGCGGCCCTGGCCGAGGCCGGCGTGCTCACCAACGCCAGGAAGAGCCTGGACACCGGCGTGGGCATTGGCGGCATCCTCATGGGCGGCGAGCGCCTGCGCCGCTGGGCGCACCGCAACCCACAGATCGAGCTGCGCGGCACCGACTACACGCACGACCCCGCGGTGCTGGCCTCCAGCCACAAGCTCACCGCCATCAACGCGGCCATCGAGGTAGACCTCACGGGCCAGATCAATGCCGAGGTGGCCGCCGGCTGCTACGTGGGCGCCGTGGGCGGCGCGGTGGACTTCCTGCGCGGCGCCGCCCGCAGCAAAGGCGGCCTGCCCATCGTGGCGCTGCCCGCCACCGCCAAGGGCAAGACACGCATCGTGGCCCAGCTCTCGGGCCCGGTGAGCACGCCGCGCAGCGACGCGGGCCTGATCGTCACCGAGCATGGCGTGGCCGACCTGCGGGGCCAGACGCTGTCGCGCCGCGTGCGCCGGCTGATCGACATTGCCGCCCCCGAACACCGCGCCGACCTGGAGCGCCAGGCCCACGACACACTGCGCCGCTGTGGCGCGGTATTTCAAATTTGATAGCTATTAGCGCATGTCAGATAAGCGCTAGCGGCCATTTTCATTCATATTTCAAGGAGCAACACCATGCGCAGAGCCGCCATCGTCACCCCCGTCCGCACCCCCGTTGGCACCTTTGGCGGCAGCCTGCGGCCCGTGCCCGTCGAGGAGCTGGCCGCCACCACGGTGCGTGCCGTGGTTGAGAGAAGTGGCATCGACCCCGCGCGCATCGACGACGTGGTCATGGCCCAGTCGTACGCCAACAGCGAGGTGCCCTGCGTGGGCCGCTGGGCCGCGCTGCAGGCAGGGCTGCCGGTATCGGTGCCGGGCATGCAGCTGGACCGGCGCTGCGGCGGCGGCCTGCAGGCCATCGTCACCGCGTCGATGATGGTGCAGAGCGGCGCCGCCGACGTGGTGATCGCCGGCGGCGTGGAGAGCATGAGCAACATCGAGTACTACAGCACCGACATGCGCTGGGGCGCGCGCTCGGGCAACGTGCGCTTCTACGACCGCCTGGACCGCGGGCGCGAGCGCTCGCAGCCGGTGGAGCGCTTCGGCAAGATCAGCGGAATGATCGAGACGGCGGAGAACCTGGCGCGCGACTATGGCATCACCCGTGAGGAGGCCGACGCCTTCGCGCTGCGCAGCCACCAGCGCGCGGCGGCCGCCTGGGAGGCGGGCCGCTTTGCCGACGAAATCGTTCCCGTGCAGGTGCCGCAGCGCAAGGGCGAGCCGGTCACGTTTGCCCGCGATGAGGGCTTTCGCGCCGACGTCACGCCCGAGAGCCTGGCCAAGCTGCGCGTGCTGATGCCGAACGGCACCGTGACCGCCGGCAACGCCAGCCAGCAAAACGATGCCTCGGCCGCCTGCCTGATCGTGGCCGAGGACAAGCTGGCCGAGCTGGGCCTCACGCCCATGGCCACGCTGGTGGGCTGGGCGGCCGCGGGCTGCGAGCCCTCGCACATGGGCATCGGCCCGGTGCCGGCCGTGAAGAAGCTGCTCGCGCGGCTGAACCTCACGATCGACGACATGGACTTGGTGGAGCTGAACGAGGCCTTTGCCTGCCAGGTGCTGGCCGTGCTCAAGGGCTGGGAATGGCAGGACCAGGATGCCATCGCCCACAAGCTCAACGTCAACGGCTCGGGCATCTCGCTGGGCCACCCCATCGGCGCCACGGGCGTGCGCATCCTGGCCACGCTGCTGCACGAGCTGCAGCGCCGCCAAGGCCGCTACGGCCTGGAGACCATGTGCATCGGCGGCGGCCAGGGCATCGCCGCGGTGTTCGAGCGCGTCTGACGCGCGGCCCTTGCACTGAGCGGTGGATCTGCGCTGCCGCAGACCGCCGTGCGTGACTGCGTGACCTGGCGCCTTGCACGGCTGCGGTGCAAGGCGCGCGCCAGCGTGCGCGTTGTTGGCCAGGCCCTAAGGACACCTGAACCCCGGCTTTGGCAAAAGCAGATTCCCAGCGTGCGCACCGGGCCGCACCATTGCAGCCAACGCGCTGGCCCTCCGCCCCAGCGGTGCCCGCGTTACCTACAACATCAGGAGACACACCATGCCCGCTTCCCGTCGTCTCGCCACGGCCGCCCTGGCCCTGGCGCCTTTCGCCTTCGCTCTGCCTGCCGCCGCGCAGGACGGCCAGCCCGTGCGCCTCATCGTGGGCTATGCCGCGGGCGGCCCCGTGGACCAGGGTGCGCGCCTGTTCGCACCGGCCCTGTCCAAAGAACTGGGCATGCCCGTCATGGTGGAGAACAAGACCGGCGCCAACGCCACCATTGCCGGCAGCGAGGTCGTGCGGTCCAAGCCCGATGGCATGACGCTGTGGTTTGCCGCCAGCCCCACCATCACCATCAGCCCCAATGTGATGACCAAGATGCCGTTCGACCCGGCCAAGGACCTGACGCCCGTGGCGCCCGTCCTGAGCTACTACAACGTGCTGGTGGTGAACAACAACGAGCCCTACAAGAGCGTGCGGGAACTGGTCTCCTACGCCAAGTCCAATCCGGGCAAGCTCGCCTACGGCTCGGCCGGTGTGGGCGGCTCCAACCATCTGGGCGCGCTGCTGTTCGCCAAGCGCAGCGGCATCGACATGAACCACATCCCCTACAAGGGCAACGCCCCGGCGATGACGGACGTGATCGGCGGCCAGCTCAACATGATGCTGGACATCATCAGCACCGCCAGCGCCTACATCCACAGCGGCAAGGTGCGCGCCATTGCCGTCACCTCGCCGCAGCGCAATGCCTCGCTGCCGGACGTGCCCACGTTCGCCGAGTCGGGCATCGAGGGGCTCAAGGGCTTCGACGTGGGCGGCTGGTATGGCGTCTATGGCCCCAAGGGCATGGCGCCCGAGCTGGTGGCCAGGCTCAACAAGGCCGTCAACGCGGCGCTACAGCAGCCCGATCTGAAAAAGCGCTACAAGGAACTGGGCTACGACGAATGGACAGGCAGCCCCCAGAAGCTGGCCGAGCGCGCCGCCAAGGAGCGCGCCATGTGGGCCACGGTGACCCAGGGCATCGTGGTGGACTGAGTCCGGCTGCATGACCGAACGCATCCATCATCTGCCGGACGGCCGCAGCCTGCGCTTTGCCGACCTGGGCGCGCTCACCGATGCGGCCGAGGCCGAGTTGCGCGCCCAAGGGCGTGATGGTGACGCACGAGGCACTGCTGCACTTTGCCCGCGCGTCGGCCGCATCGCGCAGCCGCAGACCCATCCATCGCTGCGCATTTCCTACAACCCGCGTGCACAAGACCTTCAATACGGACGCGCATTGCCTGCGGATAATCGGTCGCTGCTCATTTACTATAGAGCCCTATAACATAACCAAAGGAGACACAAGCATGAGTACCTCCCCCCAGTCCGATTTTCTGCGCGCCCTCTACCAGTCCTGGTCAGACCGCATGGCCGCCAATCCCGCGATGACCCTCGCCGACCTGCGCAGCCTGTTCGACGAGTGGCATCAACCCACGCTCGAGCCTGAAGGCGTGACCTACAAGTCGGAAGTGCTCGCCGGTGTGGAAGCCATCTGGGCCCTGCCCCATGGCGCAGACACCAAGAAGGTCATCCTGTACACGCACGGCGGCGGCTTTGCCGTGGGCTCGGCCGCCAGCCATCGCAAGCTGGCCGGTCACCTGGCCAAGCATCTGGGCGCGACCGCGGTGGTGATCGACTACCGCCGGGCGCCCGAGCATCCGTATCCGGCCCAGATCGAGGATTCGACGGCTGTCTACAAAGAACTGCTGGCGCGTGGCTTCAAGGCGGCAGACATCGTCACCAGCGGCGACTCGGCGGGCGGCAACCTGGCCATCTCCACGGTGCTGAAGCTGCGCCAGGACGGCGTGGCGCTGCCGGGCGCGGTGATTGCCTTTTCGCCCTGGCTCGACATGGAGCATGTCGGCAAGACGCTGCAGACCAACGCGGCCACCGACGCCCTGGTCAGCAAGGCCGTTCTGGAGGGCATGTCGGGCATGTTCCTGGGCGAGAAGGGCTCACGCACCGACCCGCTGGCCAATCCGCTGAAGGCCGACTACACGGGCTTTCCGCGCCTGTACATCAACGCCGGCAGTGCCGAAACCCTGCTGGACAACGCGCAAGACCTGGAGCGCATCGCCAAGGCGGCGGGCGTGAACGTCACGCTATCGGTGGTGGACGGCATGCAGCACGTCTTCCCGTTCCTGGCGGGTCGCGCCCCCGAGGCCGACGACGAGCTGCGGCGCATTGCCCAGTGGTTCAAGCGCGCCTGAGCGCCGGTTAGCCAGGCACCCCTGGGCCAGAGGGCCTTGGGGAAGTTTTCTTCATTTCATTGCAACAACGCGGGCCACTACGTCGCCGCTGGGCGCAGCTGTGGCCGCAACACACAGAGAGATCAACCATGAAAAAAACCCAACATCTGGACGCCATCGTCATCGGCGCCGGCTTTGGCGGCATGTACATGCTGAAAAAGCTGCGCGACGAGCAGGGCCTGAAAGTGCGCGTCTTCGACAAGGCCGGCGGCGTGGGCGGCACCTGGTACTGGAACCGCTACCCCGGCGCGCTGTCGGACACCGAGACCTTTGTTTACTGCTATTCGTGGGACAAAGAGCTGCTGCAAGAGATGCACATCACCACGCGCTATGTGACGCAGCCGCAAATTCTGTCGTACCTGGAGCATGTGGCCGACCGCCACAACCTGCGCCCCGACATCCAGCTCAACACCGGCATCACGGCCGCGCACTTCAACGAAGCCACCAACCTGTGGGAAGTGAAAACCGACACCGGCGAGGCCTACACCGCCAAATTCCTGGTGACCGCGCTGGGCCTGCTCTCGGCCACCAACGTCCCCAAGATCAAGGGGCTCGACACCTTCCAGGGCGAGTGGCTGCACACCGGCAACTGGCCCGCTGACGTGCAATACGAAGGCAAGCGCGTGGGCGTGATTGGTACCGGCTCCACCGGCACCCAGGTCATTACCGCGATTGCGCCCAAGGTGAAGCACCTGACGGTGTTTCAGCGCTCGCCGCAGTACACCGTGCCCGTGGGCAATGGCCCTGTCACGCCCGAGTACGTGGCGGAAATCAAGAAAAACTACGACAAGATCTGGGAACAGGTCATGAACTCTGCGGTGGCCTTTGGCTTCGAGGAAAGCACCGTCCCGGCCATGAGCGTGTCGGAAGAACAGCGCAATGCCGTGTTCCAGAAAGCCTGGGACAACGGCGGCGGTTTCCGCTTCATGTTCGAGACCTTCTGCGACATCGCCACCGATGAGCGCGCCAACAAGGCAGCGCAAGACTTCATCCGCGCCAAGATCGCCGAAATCGTCAAAGACCCCGAGACGGCGCGCAAGCTCACACCGCACGACCTGTACGCCAAGCGCCCCTTGTGCGACAGCGGCTACTACGCCACCTACAACCGGCCCAATGTCGAACTGGTGGATGTCAAGGCCAACCCGATTGTCGAAATCACCCCCAAGGGCGTCAAAACCACCGATGGCGTGGAGCACGAACTGGACATGCTGATTTTTGCCACCGGCTTTGATGCCGTGGATGGCAACTATAAAAGAATCGACATCCGTGGCCGCAATGGCATCACGATTCAAGAGCAATGGAAATCGGGCGCCAGCAGCTACCTGGGCGTGGCCAATGCCAACTTTCCCAACATGTTCATGGTGCTGGGCCCCAACGGCCCCTTCACCAACCTGCCGCCCACGATTGAGACCCAGGTCGAGTGGATTGCTGCGCTGATCAAGGAAGTCAACGCCAAAAACCTGAAAACGGTCGAAGCCACCACCGAGGCCGAAGCCCGCTGGACCAAGACCTGCCAGGACATTGCTAACATGACGCTGTTCCCCAAGGCCGAGTCCTGGATCTTTGGCGCCAACATTCCGGGCAAACCCCACTCCGTGTATTTCTACCTGGCAGGCCTGGGTGCTTACCGTCAAGAGCTGTCGGCAGTGCAAAACAAAGGCTACGAGGGCTTTGTGTTCCAGTAACTGCGCATTTTTTTAATCAACCAAGGAGACAAGATGAAACGCGTAGAAAACAAAGTGATTTTGGTAACCGGTGGCGCCATGGGCATGGGGCGCTCGCACAGCGAGCTGCTGGCAGCCCAAGGGGCCTGGGTGTTCGTGGCCGACATGAATGCGACTGAGGGACAAAACACCGTGGACAGCATCCGCAAAAACGGTGGCAAGGCCGACTTTTTGGAGCTGGATGTGACGCAAGAAGCCCAATGGAACGCCGCACTGGCCCAAATCACCGAGCGCGCTGGCCGTCTGGATGTGCTGGTGAACAACGCCGGAATCCTGATCCTCAAGCCGATGCAAGACACGACCAACGAAGAGTGGGATCGCGTCTTCGACGTGAACGTGCGCGGCCTGTTCATCGGCACGCGGGCGGCAGTGCCGCTGATGCAAAAAGCCGGTGGCGGCACCATCGTCAACGTGTCGTCCATTTACGGCCTGGTTGGTGCCCCCGGTGCCAGCGCCTACGAAGCCTCCAAGGGCGCGGTGCGTTTGTTCACCAAGTCTTGCGCGGTGGATCTGGCACCGTTCAATATCCGCGTCAACTCGGTGCATCCGGGCGTGATTGAAACCCAGATGACCAAGGCGATGTTGGATGACCCAATCATTCGCCCGGCGCTGCTCGGCCCCACGCTGCTCAAGCGCCCGGCGCAGCCCATAGAGGTGTCGCAGGCGGTGCTGTTCCTGGCCTCGGACGAATCCTCGTTCGTGCATGGCGCAGAACTGGTCGTTGACGGCGGCTACACAGCCAACTGATCGTCAACCGCAACGCGCCGGACTCAAGCCGCGAGCGGGTAGTCCGGGGCGTTGCTGCGAGCACAAGAAAACACCCCATCAGGAGACAAACCAATGAAGCAATTTTTCAAGCGACTGGCATCCCTGGCCGCTGCACTGACTGCCCTGACGCAAGCCGGCACGGCCAGCGCCATCGAATTTGACGCCGGTGACTTCACCCCAATGCCAGCCGGCACCACCGCGCTGTTGCTCTATGGCCAGCACACCACGCGCGACAGGCTGTACAGCCAGGGCAACCGGCAAGCGATCAATCCGCAGCTCAACTCCACCGTGGGCATCTTGCGCGCTGTGCGCTTCATGGAAGTGGGCGGTCTCATCATCAATCCGCAGTTTCTGCTGCCCTTTGGCCGCCTCAGCGCCAAGGACGACATCGCGGGCCTGGGCTCGAAGAGCAGCGTGGGCGACCTGATCCTCTTGTCTACCATCTTTTTCACCAAACCCGGCGACAAGAACCACTTTGGCATCATTCCCTACCTGTACCTGCCGACCGGCTCGTACGACCGCAACCAGTCGTTGGGCCTGGGCGAAAACCGCTACAAGTTTGCGCTGCAGGCCGGCGGCATCGTGCAGCTGGCGCCCGGCATCCACTGGGACTACGCCGGTGACGTCACGTTCTTTGGCAAGAACGACGACTACAACGACGGCGCGGGCGGCGCGACCACGCTGAAGCAAAAGCCCCTGTATCAGCTGCAGACCCATTTGCGCTACCAGCTCAGCCCGACGCTGGACCTGCGCGGCGGTCTGTTCCACACCTTCGGTGGCGAGACCAAGGTGGGCGGCGTGGACCAGAGCAACCGCCAGTCCACCACCAAGTTCAACGTGGGCATCGCGTGGTTCATGCAGCCCGACCTGCAGTTGATTGCCACCTATGGCCGCGACATCCATGTGCGCGAAGGTTTCAAGGCCAACAACCAGGTCAACCTGCGCCTGCTGAAGCTGTATTGATCGCGCAGGCGGCCGCCGGGCACCTGCGGCCGCCTGAAATGGGATGGCTCAGTTATGGCAAGTTGTCATCAGGCAATGGCCGCTTCGATGTAGCGCCTGCCATTTTTTGAAATCCAGATAATCAAGGAAACACACACCATGCGCTGTTATTGCGTGATGCACCATTCAAAGCCGCTTGAACTCGTCGAGCGTGAGACTCCGCAGCCCGTGGGAACCGAGGTGCTCGTGCGTGTGAAGGCCGCCGGCCTTTGCCACACCGACCTGCACATCTGGGAAGGTTTTTACGACCTGGGCGGCGGCAAGCGCATGAACCTGGCAGACCGGGGCATCAAGCCGCCCCTCATCCTCAGCCACGAAATCTGTGGCGAGGTGGTGGCAGCCGGACCGGATGCCGGCGAAGTCCCGACCGGCTCCCGCTACGTCATCCACCCCTGGATCAGCTGCGGCGAATGCCCCACCTGCCTGCGCGGCGATGAAAACCTGTGCCTGAAGGGCCGCGCCCTTGGCGTGGCACGCCCCGGTGGCTTTGCCGATTACGTGATCGTTCCCCACCCGCGCTACCTGGTCAACATCGACGGTCTGGACGATGCCGAGGCGGCGCCTCTGGCCTGCGCGGGCGTGACGACCTACAGCGCCATCAAGAAACTGGGCGAAGGCATCCACCGCGAACCCGTCGTCATGATTGGTGCCGGAGGCCTGGGCCTGATGGCCATCGAGGTGCTGAAGGCCCTTGGCGGCAAAGGCGCGATCGTGGTGGACATCGACCCTGCCAAGCGCGAAGCCGCGCTGGCAGCCGGCGCGCTGGCAGTGATCGACGGCAAGGCTGCCGATGCGACCAGCCAGATCATCGCGGCGACTGAAGGCGGTGCCGGCCAGATTCTGGACCTGGTGGGCTCGTCCGCCACCGTATCGCTGGCCATGCAGAGCGCCCGGCGCGGCGGCCACATCGTCATCTGCGGGCTGATGGGCGGTGATCTGACCATCTCCCTGGCGACCATCCCGCTGCGCCCGCTGTGCATCGAGGGCAGCTACGTCGGCACCCTGGCCGAACTGCGAGAGCTGGTGGAGCTGGTCAAGCGCACCGGCATGAAGTCGATTCCGGTGTCGCGCCGCCCCATGGCCCAGGTGAACCAGGCCATCGACGACCTGCACCACGGCAAGGTGATCGAGCGCGCAGTCCTGATCCCATAAGCTTCTGAAAGAACAACCCACCATGTACCCCCAACTCAGCCTCTACATCGACGGACAAATGCTGCGCGGCGAAGGCCGCCGCGAACAGGATGTCCTGAACCCGGCCAACAACCAGGTGATCGGCCAGTTGCCGCATGCCACCCAGGCCGACCTTGACATGGCACTGGCAGCGGCCCAGCGCGCGTTCGCGTCGTGGCGCAACAGCACGGCGATGCAGCGCGCGCAAGTGCTGAAAGCCGTCGCAGGATTGATCCGCGAACGTGCGCCGCAGATCGGCCGCAACCTCACCCTGGAGCAGGGCAAGCCCCTGGCCGAAGGCGTGGGCGAAGTGGCAGTCTGCGCCGAACACGCCGAGTGGCATGCGGAGGAATGCCGGCGCATTTATGGCCGCCTTATTCCGCCCCGTGATGCCAGCGTCCAGCAGACCGTGCTGCGTGAACCCATTGGCGTGTGCGTGGCGTTCTCACCCTGGAACTTCCCCTTCAGCCAGGCCTTTCGCAAGGTGGTCGCGGCCATTGGCGCCGGGTGCACGGTTATCCTCAAGGGCTCCAGCGACACACCGGCCTCGGTGCAGGCGATCGCCGAGCTCTTTCATGACGCCGGCTTGCCACCGGGCGTGCTGAACGTGGTGTCCGGCGATTCCGGGATGATCTCGGACTACCTGATCCGCTCGCCCATCGTGCGCAAGATTTCCTTCACGGGCTCCACGCCCGTCGGGCAGCAGCTGGCTGCGCTGGCCGGTGCGAACATGAAGCGCAGCACCATGGAGCTTGGCGGCCACGCGCCCGTGATCGTTTGTGACGATGCGGACATCGACCGGGCAGCAGACGTGCTGTCTGGCTTCAAGTTCCGCAACGCGGGACAGGTGTGCATTTCCCCCACGCGCTTTTATGTGCAGGACGGTGTGTACGACCGTTTCGTCGAACGATTCGCGCAGCGGGCGCAGGCCCTGGCGGTCGGTGACGGGCTGGTTGAAACCAACCGCATGGGGCCGCTGGCGCAACCGCGCCGCGTTGCCGCCATGGAGGGCTTCGTGGAAGACGCCCGCCAGCGCGGCGCCAAGATCGTGGCGGGCGGCCATCGGCTGCAAGGCGACGGCAACTTCTTCGCCCCCACGGTGCTGGCTGACTTGCCCGACGACTCGCGCTTCATGACCGAGGAGCCCTTCGGCCCGATGGCCGGCATGGTGCGATTCAAGACGGTGGAAGAAGTGCTCGCGCGCGCCAACAGCCTGCCCTTCGGCCTGGCGTCGTATGCCTTCACCACGTCACTGAATAACGCGCACCAGATCTCGCGCGGGCTTGAAGCGGGCATGGTGTCCATCAACCACATCGGGCTGGCGCTGGCCGAGACACCGTTCGGTGGCATCAAGGAAAGTGGCTATGGCAGCGAGGGCGGCAGCGAAACCTTCGACGGCTACCTGACCACCAAGTTCATTTCGCAACTTAATTGAGGCGCAAAGGCTGCCAATCCGCAAAGATTGGCAGTCTCAAGGAAACACAGGCCACCGTCGCCCGCCACCATCGTGGCGTCGACTGCCTGCTCGCCCATCAGGCCGGACAGTCGATGCTGTGGTCGGGCTCGAGTGGTGCCACCGCGTTCACCGTGCTGCGGTACTCCACGGGCGTTTGCTTGAACGCCCGCTTGAAGTGCCGCACCAGGTGACTCTGGTCGGAGAAGCAGCAGTCCACGGCAATGCACTTCAGTGGCACAGACACCGGACGGCCGAGGAGTCGCCGGGCACGCTCCAGGCGCTGACGCAAAACGTAGGCGTGGGGTGCGCAGCCGAACTCTGCGTGGAACTTGCGGATCAGCCCGGAGACACTGACGCCCGCCTCGCGGGCCATCTCGTCGAGCTTGAGGTTGCGATCCAGGTTGTCCTCGACATACTGGACAATGCGCCGCCGTTGCCACTCGGCCATGCGACCGGCCAGCGGCACCTCGCGCACGCCGGCCTTGGCATAGCGGCGAAGCAGATGAACGCAAAGCTGGTTCAAAAGGGCCGACCGGTAGAGACCTCCGCCGAGCCCGCCGCTTTCCAGCTCGGACTCGAAAGCGGACACGAGGCCGGGAAGGACACCGTCCTCGGCACGGACGCAGTCTTCCATGCCCACATCGCTGATGGTTCGTTCGAAGACGTCCTCCGCGACACGGCACAGCTCGGAATGAGCCAGGTAGAGGTGGGTGACGTCGATCGGGCGGTCCCACTTCCACTGCGACGACTCGCCGCGGGTCAGCAGAGAACACACGCCCCGCCCGACCCGCTCGCTGCGCCAAGGGCCACCTGCGCGCCGGCTCATGACCGCGTCATCGCACTTGTAACGCACGAGCATGTAGTCGCGCATGGAAGGAATTTCAACGTCAAGGGACGTGTACTGATAGCCCTTGAGCGTCACCTGATCCCAACCGACCGGCACGCTGTCAAGCGTCAGCTGGCCGGGTATCCAGCGGGGAATTTCATCAGGAGCAACAAGTTGACTCACAAACAGCATCTCCAATAACCCAAGCCCACATTAACGGCAAACTCTGATTTTCTCAACCTGTTTTCCTCAGTCATCCGCTTTGCAATGCTGGCGGCAATGGGTTCGGTTTGGGCTGAGAGGCCGGTATTCGCTGGGCGATGTAGCGCACCAGGGCGCACCAGCGCTGGGCTTTGCTCCACTGCGGCGCGGTCTGCTGGATAAGGCGCAAACCGGCAGGCCATTGGCGACGAGCCGTTTGATCCGTGCCGCCGCTTCGTGGGTGATGGTCAGCCATATCTTGTTCTGGCCGGCATGACGGGTCATGCCGGCCCACCGCGCTGGGCCATTTGGGTCGGCTCGTGACGGCCTTCAGCCGGGTCTTCGGCTGAGCCAGCCGCACGTACCCACTCTTGTTCATGCCCAGGATGCCCGGGCCACACCGTCGCCGCGCAGTGCGCCCAACAGCCGTTGACCGCCGATTTGCACTCGCCCAATGAGTGTCTGCCCGAATCTTGTCCAAACCCGCGCCAAGTCAAAGTTTGCAGCCGATGGCGATGGTTCAACTGAGGAAAATAAGATCAATGGGATCGCCCCTGGGGCGTTCAATGCGGCATTCTTATGGGAGTTCGTCCGGGGATTGCTGAAGTCGATGGTTTGGCTTGAGAACCTCCATCTTGCTTCGCCTCGGATGAACAACCTTTTGCGAAACGACGCCCAAGGCAGTCCAAGCGCGAAAAAATGCTGTCTTGGTAGTTCAAGCATGAGCATGTGACCATGCCACGGCATGTTGTGCGACTCCAATCTTCCTCGCGCTCGACCTTCAGCAAAGCTGCTCAATCCTCACTGATGAGCTTGATGTTGCAATACGCCTGCAGGCCTTCGATGCCGCACTCCGACCCCCAGCCGCTTTCCTTGACGCCGCCGAACGGCGCTTCGGGCATGGACACGCTCAGGCTATTGATGCCGAGCATGCCGGTTTGCAGGCCCCGCATCAGCTGCATTCGCGTGCCGCTGTGCTGGGTGAAGGCATAGCTGGCCAGGCCGTAGGGCAGGCGGTTGGCACGGGTGATGGCCTCGTCCACGCTGTTCACGCGGTTGATGAGCGCCAACGGACCGAAGGGCTCCTCATTCATCAGCCGCGCGTCCTCGGGCACATCGGTTAGCACCGTCGGTTGCCAGAAGAAGCCCGGGCCTTCGATGGCCTGGCCACCGCAGGCCACCTGTGCGCCGCGTTGCACGGCATCGGCGATCAGTTTGCGCATGGCATCCTGGCGTCGCGGGTTGGCCAGCGGGCCCAAGTGGCTGCCGGCATCCAGGCCGTTACCCGGCACCAGCTGGCGCGTGCGCGCCACAAAGGCTTGCACAAAGGCATCGTAGACCGCGCTGTGTACATAAAAACGCGTGGGGGCAATGCAGATCTGGCCAGCGTTGCGAAACTTGCCCGGGACCAGCAACTCGACCGCCTGGTCCAGGTCGGCATCGGCGCAAACGATGACCGGGGCATGGCCGCCCAGCTCCAAGGTCGCGCGCTTGAGGCCCTTGGCAGCCTGCTGGGCCAGCAGCTTGCCCACCGCCGTGGAGCCGGTGAACGAGAATTTGGCCACTACCGGGCTGTCAAGCAGGTAGGAAGACACCTCGCCCGGCACGCCGAATACGGCATTGAGCACCCCTGGCGGCAGGCCTGCATCATTCAGTGCCCCCACCAAGGCCAGACCGGTGCCCGGTGTTTCCTCGGCCAGCTTGAGGATCAGCGTGCAGCCTGCGGCCAGGGCCCCGGCGATCTTGCGCGCGGGGGTGAGGGCGGGGAAGTTCCAGGGCGTGAAGGCCGCGCACACACCCACGGGCTCGTGCAGCACGGTGATGCGCTGCGTGAGCGTACGCCCCGGCACGACGCGGCCGTAGTTGCGCCGCCCTTCCTCGGCGTACCAGTCGAACGTGTCGGCCGCAGCCAGCACTTCCAGCCGCGCTTCGCGCAGTGGCTTGCCCTGCTCCAGGGTCATGGTGCGGGCGATATCGTCGGCGCGTTCGCGCACCAGGCTGCTGGCCGCACGCAGGATGCGCGACCGCTCCAGCGGCGCGGCGGCGCGCCAGCCGGCGAATGCGGCCTGGGCTGCCATCAGGGCAGCGTCCAGGTCGGTGCGGCTCGCGTGCGGCAGCTGCGCCAGCACCTGGCCGGTCGCCGGGTTGATGATGTCTTCGGTGGTGCGGCCTTCGATGTCCAGCCACTGTCCGTTGATGAACAGCTGCGGTTGAGGATAGGCCAGGGTGTCGGTGGATTCGTGTTGCATCATGCCTCCATGCGGATAATTTGGCGGATGGCTTTGCCCCGGGCGAGGCGGTCAAAACCTTCGTTGATCTGGTCCAGCGTCAGATGGCCGGTCACCAGTCGGTCCACGGGCAGCTTGCCTGCCGCGTGCAGCGACAGGTAGCGGCCGATGTCGCGGCGCGGTATGCAGCTGCCCATGTAGCTGCCCTTGATTGTGCGCTCCTCGGCGACCACCAGCACCTCGCCGGGGCCGGGTGGCGCCAGGTCCACCTCCCAGATCTCCATCGGACGGCTTTCGGCATAGGGCGCGGATGCGCCTGTGCTGGTGAGTACAGCGGCGCGTGTCTTCATGATGCTTTCACCAGCTTGCAGGTGCTCTTGGACAGGGGGCGGAAGGCCTCATCCCCCGGGATGGTTCTGAGTACCTTGTAGTAGTCCCAGGAATACCTGGATTCCTCGGGCTTCTTGATTTGGACCAGGTACATGTCGTGCACCATGCGGCCGTCCTCCCGCACCTTGCCGTTTTGCGCGAAAAAATCCTCTATGGGGACCTTCTTGAGCTGGCGCGCCACGGTGGCGCCGTCGTCGCTCTTGGTGGCCTGCACGGCCTTGAGGTAGTTGGTGACGGCCGAGTATCCGCCCGCGTGGATCATGGAAGGCATCTTCTTCATCTTCTCGAAGAAGCGCCGCGACCATGCGCGCGTGGCCTCGGTGCGGTCCCAGTAAAAGCCTGTGGTCAGCACCATGCCCTGGCCATAGCGCAGGCCCAGCGCATGCACGTCGTTGATGAACAGCAGGTTGGGTACCAGCGTCTGCTTGGGCGTGATGCCGAACTCGTATGCGGCCTTGATGGTGTTGACCGTGTCGCTGGTCCCATTGGCCAGGTTGATCACCGACGCCTTCGATGCCTGGGCCTGCAGCAGAAAGGACGAGAAATCACTGGCATTAAGTGGATGGAAGGTCATGCCCACCAGCTTGCCACCGCCCTCCCTGAGGAATTCGGTCACATTGGCTGCCATGGCCTTGCCAAGAGCATAGTCCACGCCGAGTATGAACCAGTCCTTCTTGCCCTGGGACAGCATGCCGCGCACTGCGCCATTGGTCAGCGCATAGCTGTCGTAGGTATAGTGGATGGCCGTGGGCGCGCAGTACTCATTGGTGAGAATGTCCGAGGCGCCACCCGTGTTGATGATCAATTTGCCGCGCTCTCGCGCCAGGTTGTTCACGGCCACCGCCACGGCGCTGTTGTTGATGTCCACGATCACATCCACGCCCTCGCGGTCGAACCAGGTGCGCGCATGGGTGGCACCCACGTCGGCCTTGTTCTGGTGGTCGGCCCAGACCACCTCCACCTTCTTGCCCAGCACCGTGTCGCCGAAGTCCTTGATGGCCATCTTCACGGCCTCGACCGAGCCCTTGCCCGCCGTATCGGCGTACGGGCCCGACATGTCGGTGAGGACGCCGATGCGCACCACGTCGCCAGAGATCTGCTGCGCCCCGGCCGTGCCGGCCGCCGCTAGTGTAGTGTTTGATTCTTAATGAAACTTAATTGAGCAACCACGCTCCAATGCTCTACTACGGTTTGCATTGGAGTGAAAAATTGCGAGTTGCCCCGACGATTGTGTTGACGGATGAAGAGGAAAGCGAGCTGAGCCGGCTGGCGCGCTCCAAGCGCACCAGCGTCAGATTGGCCCAGCGCGCCCAGATCGTGCTGCTGGCCGCGCAGGGGCTGCAAAACAAGGATATTGCCGAGCAGCTTGGCATTGGGCGCGTGCAGGTGGCGCGCTGGCGTGAACGCTACCTGCAATTGGGGCTGCAAGGTATCGAGCGCGACTTGCCGCGCGGCGCACCGCCGGTGAAGGTGGATGTGGCCAAGCTTGTGAAGCTAACCACACAGACCAAGCCCGAGGCGGCCACGCACTGGAGCACGCGCACGATGGCCGCTGAGTTGGGCGTCAGCGCCAGCACCGTGATGCGCCATTGGCAGGCCCACGGTCTCAAGCCTCACATCGTGCGCGGCTTCAAGGTCTCGCGCGATCCGCAGTTCGTGCAAAAGCTCGAAGACATCGTGGGGCTTTACATGTCGCCGCCCGAGCATGCGCTGGTGCTGTGCTGCGACGAAAAGAGCCAGGTGCAGGCGCTGGACCGAACGCAGCCCGGGCTGCCGCTCAAGAAGGGGCGCGCGGCCACCATGACGCACGACTACAAGCGCAACGGCACAACCACCTTGTTCGCTGCGCTCA
Organism: Diaphorobacter sp. JS3051; assembly: GCF_015832135.1. NCBI lineage: Bacteria > Pseudomonadati > Pseudomonadota > Betaproteobacteria > Burkholderiales > Comamonadaceae > Diaphorobacter > Diaphorobacter sp. JS3051. The sequence goes on along the minus strand of NZ_CP065406.1, from coordinate 2,568,968 downwards.
ACGTGCTCAACGGTCAGGTCATCGGCCAGTGCCAGCAGCGCCACACCCACATCGAGTGGCTGAAGTTCCTGCGTCAAATCAATCGGGAGACGCCCAAGGACAAGACGCTGCATCTGATCGCCGACAACTACGCCACGCACAAGCATCCAGCTGTGCAGGAGTGGCTGGCCAAGCACCCCAGATTCAACATGCACTTCACGCCGACCTCGGCATCGTGGCTGAACATGGTCGAGCGCTTCTTTCGCGACATCTCCGAGAACCGGCTACGCCGCGGGGTGTTCACCAGCGTGCCCGAACTCGTCTCGGCCATCGATGAGTACATCGCGCATCACAACACCAACCCCAAGCCGTTCATCTGGACCAAGAACGCTCGCGACATCCTGCAAAAGGTCATCCGCGCCAATAGCCGATTAAGTTCCAAACAGAATGCAACACTACACTAGCACACCTGTCGCGGCGAAGCCAACGGCCCGCAATGCCTCTGCGGCACGCCTCCCTAAGTCATTTTTCATAGCATGTCTCCTTGTTTTAAAACCGCAAAAAAGACCGCTGTGCAGTGGGTCGCCGGACGCACTGCCATCGCTGATTTGTTTGCACATGGCCTGCGGCTCGCCGGGAGCGAAGGAGTTGTCCCTGCGTTTCAAGGTGGCGACGTTCGTCCGTCAATGGCAGCGAAAAGGACACTCGGGAGAAATAATAGAAATCTCGTTGAGAGATGGCTATGCACGTTTGTGAAACCAAGGGTTTGACCTTGCCAAAGCCGGGTTTTCTCCCTTGACATTGCCCCTGTTTCGTGGATTGCTTAACCCACGGTTCACTATCCCTCAGGTGCTGCCGCCTACTGAAGTCACCCTTTCAAATTGGCGAATTGAAACGGCCGGGCGATGCGGTCATGCTCACCTTCACAACTTGTGCCCCCGCCAACACCGGCGGCGTAGCCTTCAACCGCCCCAGGCGTCCCTCTTGCCCAACCCATGCACCTGAGCGCACAAACCCATTACCAGGCCGAACTGGATGCCGGCCGCTTTTGCCTGCAGCATTGTCCGCGGTGCCAGAGCCATGTGTTCACGCCGCGTGAGCTGTGCCCGCACTGCGGCGCCAGTCCGCTGCGCTGGGTGCGTGCCAGCGGCCTGGGCACCGTGTATTCCGCCACCACCATCGCGCGCAAGGCGGACGCGGGGGGCAACTACAACGTCGCGCTGATCGATCTGGATGAAGGCGTGCGCATGATGAGCCGCGTGGAGGGCGTGGCGCCCCAAGACGTGCGCATCGGCCAGCGGGTGCAGGCCCGCGTGACGCAGAAGGACGGGCGCGGCCTGGTGCTGTTCCAGCCCGCAGCGCAAGGGGGTGCCGCATGAGCCGCGTTCCGCAATCCCCCCTGGACGCCGCCGCCGTGAACCGGCCGCTGCGCGGCCGCGCAGCCATCGTCGGCGCTGCCACCTACGGCTGTGGCGAGGCGCCCGGCATGGACGACATGACGCTGCTGGTGCGCGCGGCGCACGCGGCCGTGGCCGACGCGGGCCTGACCATGCAGGACATCGACGGCCTGGCCACCTGCAGTGTGAACGCCAGCATGTGGACCATGCCGGTGATCGAACACCTCGGTATCAACCCGACCTATGTGGACGGCACGATGATCGGTGGCTCCAGCTTCATCGCCCACCTGCTGCCCGCCATCCGAGCGCTGGAGGCCGGTCAGTGCAAGGCCGTGCTGGTGTGCTACGGCAGCGCGCAGCGCTCGGCCACCTTCGGGCGCAAGGAAAGCGTGGCCGCACGCCGCTTCCTGGACCCGCAGCCCTACGAATTTCCCTATGAGCCGGTGCTGCCCGTGTCCGCCTATGCGCTGGCCGCCGCGCGCCACATGCACGAATTCGGCACCACGCGCGAACAACTGGCCGAGGTGGCCGTGGCCGCACGCGCCTGGGCGCAGCAGAACCCCGAGGCGTTCATGCGCGACCCGCTCACCATCGAGGATGTGCTGGCGGCCCGGCCGATCGCCAGCCCGCTCACCGTGCGCGACTGCTGCCTGGTGACGGACGGTGGCGGCGCCCTCGTGCTCACCCGCGCCGAGCGCGCGCGCGACTTGGCGCGGCCCCCGGTTTATGTGCTGGGCAATGCCACGGCGATCTGGAACCGCCAGATTTCCTGCATGCCCGACCTGACCACGACGGCGGCCGCGCAGTCGGGCGCGCAGGCCTTTGCGATGGCGGGGCTGACGGCGGCCGACATGGACATGGCGCAGCTGTACGACGCCTTCACCATCAACACCCTGCTGTTCCTGGAAGACTTGGGCTTTTGCGCCAAGGGCGAGGGTGGTGCCTTTGTGCAGAACGGCGGCATCGCGCCCGGCGGGCGCCTGGCCGTGAACACCAATGGTGGCGGCCTGTCGTGCGTGCACCCGGGCATGTACGGCATCTTTGCGCTGATCGAGGCCGTGCGCCAGCTGCGCGGCGAGGCCGGCGCGCGCCAACTCCAGCGCCATCGTACGGCCGTGGTGCATGGCAACGGCGGCACGCTGTCGAGCCAGTCCACGGCAGTGCTTGGCACGGCCGAAACCCTCTGATCCCCGAATCTCGAAGAAAGAACCACCACCATGATCCGCGACCCAGAAATCCTGCAAGCCCTGCTCGACAGCGTGCGCCGCTTTGTACGCGAGCGCCTGGTGCCGGCCGAAAACGAAGTGGCCGAGACCGACGAAATCCCTGAGTCCATCGTGCAGGAGATGCGCGAGCTGGGCCTGTTCGGCATGACCATTCCCGAGCGGTTTGGCGGTCTGGAGCTGACGATGGAAGAGGAATGCCGCGTGCTGATCGAGCTGTGCCAGACCGCGCCGGCCTTCCGCTCGATCATCGGCACCACGGTGGGCATCGGCTCGCAGGGCATCCTGATGGATGGCACGCCCGAGCAGCAGGCCCAGTGGCTGCCCAAGCTGGCCACGGGCGAGATCATCGCCTCGTTCGCATTGACCGAGCCTGAGGCCGGCTCGGACGCGGCTTCGCTGCGCACCACCGCCATCCGCGACGGTGACCACTACATCGTCAACGGCACCAAGCGCTACATCACCAACGCGCCGCACGCCGGCATGTTCACGCTGATGGCGCGCACCAACCCGCAGGACAAGGGCGCGGGCGGCGTGTCCTCTTTCATCGTGGACGCCAAGACGCCCGGCATCAGCTTTGGCAAATACGACAAGAAAATGGGCCAGCGCGGCGCCCACACCTGCGACGTGATCTTCGACAACGTCAAGGTGCCCGCCGCCAACCTGATCGGCCTGAAAGAAGGCCAGGGTTTCAAGACGGCGATGAAGGTGCTGGAAAAGGGCCGCATCCACATTGCCGCGGTGGCGGTGGGCGTGGCCAAGCGCATGCTGCGCGATGCGCTGCAGTACGCGCTGGAGCGCAAGCAGTTCGGCCAGGCCATCTGCGACTTTCAGCTGGTGCAGGCCATGCTGGCCGACAGCCAGGCCGAGCTGTACGCTGCCGAGTGCATGACCATCGACGCCGCACGCCGCCGCGACGACGGGCACAACACATCCACCGAGGCGTCTTGCGCCAAGATGTTTGCCACCGAGATGTGCGGCCGCGTGGCCGACCGCGCGGTGCAGATTCTGGGCGGCGCGGGCTACATGACCGAATATGGCATCGAGCGCTTCTACCGCGACGTGCGCCTGTTCCGCCTGTACGAGGGCACAACGCAGATCCAGCAGATCATCATCGCCCGCAACATGGTGCGCGAGGCGCGCAACGCATGATCGGCACGATTGCGGCGCAGGACGCGGCGCCTGACCTGGCACCAGACTTGGCGCGCAATCAGCCGCAGGACAGTGCCTGGCCCGGTGGTACGCCACCGCCCGACCGCAGTGCCTTCATGCGCCTGATCGGCGCGGCGCAGGTGCCTGCGCCGCCGGGCAAAGTGCACGTGCGCCTGCCGCAGCTGCGCGAAGATTTGCTCAACCAGCTGCCGGCCGCGCATGGCGGCGTGATCATGACCTTGCTGGACTCGGTCATGTCACGCGCTGCCGGCCAGCTGCCAGATGCGCCCTCGCACACCGCCGTGACGGTGGAGATGACCAGCCGCTTTCACCGCCCGGCCCGCGGCCCGCTGCTGGCCGAGGGCTGGGTGGTCAACGCTACGCGCAGCCTGTGCAGCTGTGCGGCGCAGCTGCTGGACGAGCAAGGCCAGGTGGTGGCCACGGCCCAGGGCACCTTCAAGTACTGGCTGGCGCCAGTCAGCTGGAAGTCCATCGAGTAAAAAGTGGGTCAAAAGTGCATCCAGCGCTTATGAATCAAGCGCTGGTAGCTTCTTTTTCAGGAGCAGAATCCAGCTGCAGCTGCCCCTGCGCGTCGGCCACCAGCAGCTGCACCAGCTCTTGCGCAAAGCTGGGCAGGGCGTCCATGCTGCGCATGCAGATCTGCATGTCGCGCACCGACCAGGAGTCCGACAGCGGCACGATGGCGATGTCCATGCTGTGGGCATGGCGGCTGGCGGCGGACTCGGGCAGCACGCCCACGCCCACGCCGGCTTCGATCATGCGGCAGGCGGTCTCGAAGTTGCCCACCTGGATGCGCAGCTTGATCGGGCGGTGCAGCTGGTCGCTGGCCTGGCGCAAAAACGCATGGATGGCGCTGGACTCGTGCAGCCCCACATAGTCCAGCTCCAGCGTGTCGGCAAAGTCGATCTGCATCTCGCCGTCCAGCGCATGGCCGCGCGGCACCACCAGCACCAGGCGGTCGCGGCGGTAGGGCAGGGTTTCCAGGTTCTCGGTGCGCACCAGCCCGGCGACGATGCCGATGTCGGTCTGCCCCTCGGTCACGGCGCGCACGATGTCGTGCGACAGCCGCTCGCGCAGGTCGATGTTCACGTCCGGGTGGCGGCGCAGAAAGTGGCGCAGCACGGGCGGCAAAAATTCGCCCAGCGACGTGGTGTTGGCAAACACCCGCACATGGCCCTTGATGCCGCGCACATATTCCTGCATGTCGCCGCGCAGGTGCTCGATCTGGCCCAGCACCATGCGCGCATGGGTCACGAAGGCCTGGCCCGGCGGCGTCAGCGTCACGCCCTGGCTGGTGCGGTACAGCAGCTTGGTGCCAATGCTTTCCTCCAGGTTCTTGATACGCGTGCTGGCCGCGGGAAGGGAGATAAAGGAGAGCTCGGCGCCGCGCGTCATGCTGTTGGCGTCGGCGATATGCACCATCAGGCGCAGATCCACAAGGTCGAAGTGCATTGCCATAAGGGCGCGATTGTAGAAAGCATCGCAAACGCCCGCTTTCACAAATCCGAACCAGGGCCGCAGCGGTGCGCGTACGATTGCTCTCACTTTTTTATCCAAGCCCTCATGACTGCTGCTGCCGCCCCTTCTTCTTCCAGCGCCACCCCCGGCGCCCTGAGCCACCTGCGCGTGCTCGACCTGTCCCGCGTGCTGGCCGGCCCCTGGTGCACCCAGAACCTGGCCGACATGGGCGCCGACGTGATCAAGATCGAGAAGCCCGGCGACGGCGACGACACGCGCCACTGGGGCCCGCCGTTCTTTCCAGATGCCGACGGCCAGCCGAGCGAACACGCCTGCTACTTCGCCGCCTGCAACCGCAACAAGCGCTCCGTCACCGTGGACATGGCCACGCCCGAGGGGCAGCGGCTGATCCGCGAGCTGGCCATGCAAAGCGATGTGGTGGTGGAGAACTTCAAGACCGGCGGCCTCAAGCGCTACGGGCTGGACTACGAAAGCCTGTCGGCCCTGAACCCGCGCCTGATCTACTGCTCGGTCACCGGCTTCGGCCACACCGGGCCGTATGCGCCGCGGGCCGGCTACGACCTGCTGATCCAGGCCATGAGCGGCCTGATGAGCATCACCGGCCATGCCGATGGCGAGCCTGGCGGCGGCCCGATGCGCGTGGGCGTGGCCGTGATCGACCTGTTCACCGGCATGTATGCCACCACCGCCATCCTGGGTGCGCTGGAGGCGCGCCACCGCACGGGACGCGGCCAGCACATCGACATGGCGTTGCTGGACGTGGCCATGGCGGTGCTGGCCAACCAGGGTGCGGGCTTCCTCAACGCCGGCAACATTCCGAAGCGCCAGGGCAACACCCACCCCAGCGTCGTGCCCTACCAGGACTTTCCCACGCAGGACGGCAACATGCTGCTGGCCATCGGCAACGACGGGCAGTTCGCGCGCTTTTGCGAAGCGGCGGGTACCGACTGGGCCGGCGACGAACGCTTTGCCACCAACGCCGGCCGGGTGACCCACCGTGAGACGCTGATCCCCCTGATGGCCGCCCTCACGCGCACGCGGCCCACGGCCGCCTGGATCGCGCTGTTGGAGGACAAGGCCGTGCCCTGCGGCCCGATCAACCACGTCGGCCAGGCGTTCGACGATGCGCAGGTGCGCGCACGCGGACTGCGCGTGGAGCAGCAGCGCTACCCCGGCGCCCAGCCGCCGGCCGGCGAGGTGGTCAACCGCGTGGTGACCACCGCCAGCCCGCTGCGCTTGTCCGATACGCCCGTCACCCTGCGCTATGCCCCGCCCGCACTGGGTCAGCACACCGACGAGGTGCTGCGCGAGCGGCTGGGGCTGGATGCCGCGCAGCTGCAGGCGCTGCGCGCGCAGCGCGTGCTCTGAGGCAGCGTCAGAAGGCGTGGGCCACGCCCACGCCGAACGCCGTGCGCGAGGGGTTGTGTTCGTAGCGCTGGTGCCCCAGGCTCGCGTAGAGCATGGTGCGCTTGGACAGGTGGTACTCCGCCCCCAGTGACGCCATGTGGTGGGTCACCCCGTCGTTCAGCCGCTGGCGGCCATAGCTGGCGCGCAGCGTGGTGACACCCAGGGCGTAGCTGCCGCCCACCGACACCATGCGCGACGTATCGGGGCTGCTCCCCGCGCGGCTGTGGTCGTAGGCCATCATCAGCGTGGCGGCGCCCAGGCGGTAGAGACCGCCCAGGAACAGGTCCTTGTCACCGCTGCCGTTGCGCTCGTAGCCCACCATGGCGGCCACCGGGCCCTGGTCGTAGTTCAGTGCCACCGAGCCGCCGCGCCCGTCGCGGCCGGGCGCCTGGGTGCGCTCGGTCGAGGCGCTGGCATTGAACGAGAAGCCGTCCCAGGTGGGCGAGTCGTAGTAGATGCCGTTGGTCATGCGTCCATATTCCGCGGCGCCGTTGTTGCTGGCGCGGTCGGTGGGCGTGTAGTAGTGGGCCATGTGCCAGGCGGTGGAGGCAATGCGGTTGAAGTTCGAGAAGGCGTCGAACTTCCATTCCTGGCTCCACATCGCGCTGAGGGCGCGGCCCAGGCGCAACTGGCCCCAGCCGCCTTGCAGGCCCACGGTGGATTCGTCATGCCAGAAGGGCTTGCTGCCCGCCCCTTCGGATTGCCCCGTGTCCAGCTCGAAGCGTGTGCTCAGGCGGAAGTTGGCCTTGAGGCCACCGCCCAGGTCTTCCGTGCCGGCCACCGCCAGATGGCTGCGCTGGATCGTCCCCAGCTTGCGGGTCTTGTCGTAGTCACGAAAGACGCCGGTGTCCAGATAGCCGCTGATGGTCACTTGCGACTGCGCGGCGGCCGGCAGGGCGAGGGCGGCGAGGGTGGCAAAACTGAGAGGCAGGCATTGGGACATGCGCATCCAGGGGAGACTCCTTGTGTGATGAAACGCCCTGCCGCTCCCTCGCGGGGAAGGCATGGGCGTGGCGCTGCCGCAGGCAGCAGGGAGAGCGATGAAACTGGCCATCGCAGGAATGGCCAGCGCGATGACGCGCCCGGCAGACGGTTCGGGATTCCAGGTGGCCACAGGGACTGCGGCCTGCCCGAACAAAAGGGCGCATGCAGGCCGCCAAGGGCAGTCTGCACGGCCGATTATAAAAATGGGGTGCGCGCGCGCCATCCGCGATGTCCCGTATGCGCGTGCGCCGGGGCCGGAAGGGCCGGCAAAGAAAAAGGCGGCCCGCAGGCCGCCTTGCGCACGGAGCGGGCCGTTTCAGGGGTACAGGCCGCGCATCTCGCGTGCATGCAGGATGCGCTTGCAGGCCACGATGAAGGTCGCCGTGCGCAGCGTGACCTTGTTCTCCTGCGCCACCTGCCACACGCCCGCGAAGGCCTCTTTCATGATGCGCACGAGGCGGGCGTTGATCTCGTCCTCGGTCCAGAAGAAGCTGGAGAAGTCCTGCACCCACTCGAAGTAGCTGACCGTCACGCCGCCGGCGTTGGAGATCACGTCGGGCAGCACCAGTACGCCCTTGTCGTTGAGGATGTCGTCGGCCTCGGGGGTGGTGGGGCCGTTGGCGCCCTCGATCACCATCTTGGCCTGGATCCGTCCCGCGTTGTCCTTGGTGATCTGGCTCTCCAGCGCTGCGGGGATCAGGATGTCGCAGGCCACGCCCCAGAAGGCGTCGTTGGCCATGGGCTCGGCGCCGGCGAATCCGCCCACGCCGCCGGTTCGCTGCACGTGCGCCAGCAGCGCCGGCACGTCCAGACCCTTGTCGTTGTGGATGCTGCCGGTGTGGTCCTGCACCGCCACCACCTTGGCGCCGGCCTCGGCAAACAGCTTGCCGGCCGTGCCACCCACGTTGCCAAAGCCCTGCACGGCCACGCGCGCACCCTCGATGGCCATGCCGGTCAGGCGCGCGGCCTCCACGCCCACGGTGAACACGCCGCGGCCCGTGGCCTCCACGCGGCCCAGCGAGCCACCCAGGTCCACGGGCTTGCCCGTGACCACGCCGGTGGCGGTGGTGCCCACGTTCATGGAATAGGTGTCCATCATCCAGGCCATGACCTGGGCGTTGGTGTTCACGTCCGGCGCGGGAATGTCCTTGGAGGGGCCGATGATGATGCCGATCTCGCTGGTGTAGCGGCGCGTCAGGCGCTCCAGCTCGGCCTTCGACAGGGTCTTGGGGTCGACGCGGATGCCGCCCTTGGCGCCACCGTAGGGCACGTTCACGGCCGCGTTCTTGATGCTCATCCAGGCCGACAGGGCCATGACTTCGGACAGGGTCACGTCCTGGTGAAAGCGCACACCGCCCTTGCCCGGGCCTCGGCTGACGTTGTGCTGCACGCGGTAGCCCTCGAAGTGGGCGATCGTGCCGTTGTCCAGCTCAATGGGCACATCCACGATCAGCGCACGCTTGGGGCGCTTCAGCGTCTCCACCCAGCGCGCCAGGCTGCCCAGATAAGGGGTGACGCGGTCGATTTGCTGCAGATACACCCCCCAGGGGCCGAGGTGGTTGGGGTCCAGATAGGACGGCAGCGCGTGGGTGGGAAGGGGTGGGTTGGGGGTGTTGGACATGCGGAATTCCTTGGGGAATGTCTACCAAGCGAAGCACTTTATGCCTGTCGCCCAGGGCTGTCCAACGCCGCCATGTTTCCATCTAATGCATTCGATGCATAACCTTGCCATGCCCGCGCCCTGGTGATATTTGCTCCTTTAAAAGGAGCTGTTGGCGCTTGCCGCGCAAGCGCTAGAGCCCTATTTGACTGTGAAATTTTCCAGCGCGGGGTCGCCCGGTGGGTAGCGCAGTTCCAACCGCTGCAGCACGCCGCGCAGCACGCTGGCGATCATCAGATTGCGGTGCGTCTTGGAGTCGGCGGGCACGATGGTCCACGGCGCCCACGGGGTGTGCGTGGCGGGCAGGAAGGCCTCATAGGCGCGCTGGTAGGCGTCCCACTGCTCGCGCACCTGGATGTCGCCCATGTCGAACTTCCAGCGTTTGGTGGGGTCGTCCAGGCGCTCCTGCAGGCGCTGGCGCTGCTCGTCCTTGCTGATGTGCAGCATGAACTTCATGACCACCGTGCCCGTTTCGGCCAGCAGCCGCTCGAAGTCGTTGATGTGCGCATAGCGCTGGCGCTGCTGCTCGGGCGTGATCCAGCCGTTCACCACGGGCACCAGCACGTCCTCGTAATGGCTGCGGTTGAACACGGTGAGTTCGCCCGCACCGGGCACCTGGCGGTGGATGCGCCACAGGTAGTCGTGCGCGCGCTCCAGCTCGGTGGGCGCCTTCCAGCCCACGGCATGCACGCCCAGGGCGCTCATGCGGCCGAACACGCCACGCACGGTGCCGTCCTTGCCGGCGGTGTCCATGCCCTGCAGCACCACCAGCAGCTTGTAGCGGCGGTCGGCGTACAGCAGGTCCTGCAGCGCGTCCAGCTCCAGCGCCAGCTCCTCCACGCGGGCCTTGTCCAGTGCCTTGTCGCCGCAGGAAAAAGGCTTGGCGCCAGGGTCGTAGTCCTTCAGGTGCAGCGCGCCGTTGTCCTTGTCGGCGTGCTTGCCGTTCTTGTCGTTCTTGCCGTTGCCGCCGTTCGGGGCGAAGTCCTTGGGCTGCCACTGGCGCCATTGCTTGGCCAGCGCGTCGTCGGCGATGTCAAAGGGTGGCAGGTAGGTGGGCATGAACGCTCCTCAAGATGGTCAGTGCCTGGCTATTGTGGCGCCGGGCTGCTGCCGGGGCGCTGGCGCGCCATCAACTCTACGAAGCGGCGTGCGCCCAGGCCCAGCGGGCGCTCGCGGGACCAGACCACGTCCACCCACAACTGGGCGCCGTTGCTCAGGTTCTCCAGGGGCAGTTCCACCAGCGTGCCGGCGGCGATGCGCGGCGCCACCAGCGCGCGCGGCTGCCAGCCCCAGCCCAGGCCCGCCTCGATCAAGCCCAGCGCGGCCAAGTGGCTGTCGGTGCGCCAATGGTGGCGCGCATAGACGAAGCGCGCATCGGTCTGCCCCAGGTCGCGCCCGGCCACGACGATCTGGCGCGTGCCGGCCAGGTGTTCCTCGCGCAGGCCTGCAGGGCCCGCACCCGCCGCGCGCGGCGCCAGCAGCGGATGTTGCGGCGCGATGACGGCCACCAGGGTTTCGCTGCCCACCTCCTGGAAGTCTTCCCGCCCGTCCAGACTGGGGCGCTCGAACACCAGCGCGAGCTGGGCGCGTCCGGCATGCAGCAGGGCCAGCGCATCGGCCTGGGGCGCGGCCAGCACCTCCACTTGCAGCAGCGGGTAGTCCTGCGCCAGCGTGGCCAGCGGGCCGTGCCAGCGCGCGGCCAGCAGCTCGGGTGCAATGGCCAGGGTCAGGCGCTCCTCCAGCCCCTGGGTCAGCGCCAGCGCCTGGGTGTTGAGCTGCTGCAGCTGCGCCGCCAGCGCGCGTGCCTGCGGCTCCAGCGCACGCGCGGCCGCCGTGGGGCGCGGCTCGCGGCCGCTGCGGTCGAACAGCGGCATGTCCAGCTCGGCTTCCAGCTGGGCGATGGCCATGCTCACGGCCGAGGGCACGCGCGACAGCGCCCGCGCCGCGGCGGAGAACGAGCCGCGGTCCAGCACGGCCAGGAACACGAGGACGTTGTCGGAAGTGAAGGCCATGCGCCAATCTATCAATATTTCTGAAAGAAGATGACTTTTTCCTTCAGATTTCACTCCCTATACTGCGCCGCATGAGTGCAACAACACATGCGGTCGGCCTGCAGGGGCCGAAGCGCCGGGTGGTCTTTGTCACCCTTTACGAAATCATCGCGATCATCGTCTCCAGCCTGCTCTTCATGGCCATTGGCCAGGGCGCGGGCGCTTCGGGGGTGATGGCCGTCGTCGCGTCCGCGCTGGCCATCGCCTGGAACGTGACCTTCAACGCCCTGTTCGAGCGCTGGGAGGCGCGCCAGCGCGTCAAGGGCCGCTCCGTACTGCGGCGCGTAGTGCACGCCGTGGGTTTCGAGGGCGGGCTGGCGCTGGTCCTCATTCCGCTGATGGCCTGGTGGTTCGGCGTGAGCCTGTGGCAAGCCACGGTGATGGAGGCCGGCCTGCTGCTGTTTTTCCTCGTCTACACCTACGGCTTCAACTGGGCGTTTGACCGCATCTTCGGCCTGCCCGCATCGGCCCAGGCCGTGTCTGCTGCCGCGCCAGCCGGGGTCGTGGTAGGTGCTCCTTAGTTCATAGCTGCTTGCGCTTGACTGGTAAGCGCTAGAGCATTTTTTACTCTTGCTGTGCAACACCGCCCTGCAGGGAAGGCGGAGCAGCGGTGCGTGCGATGGCGGGCCGCAATAGCGCCACGAACTCGCGCGCCGCGGCGCTGCGCGAGGCGCCGCGGCGCCACAGCAGCCCGGCGCGGCGCACGGTGCGCGGCTCGGTGAGCACGGCGGCGCGCATGTCGGGGCCCGCGTGCAGGGCCGCGTGCTCGGCGGCGATGGTGGCCAGCGGCCCGCTGCGGCAGGCCTGCAGCAGCGCATCCACCGACTCCATCTCCACGCGCACCAGCGGCGTCACGCCCGCCTGGGCGAAGGCCGCGTCGATCAACCGGCGCGTGGCGAAGCTGGCCGGCAGCAGCGCCAGCGGCACGCCCGCCAGCTCGGCCAGACGCAGGCGCTGCCTGCGCGCCAGCGGGTGGCCCTGGTGCACCACCAGATGCATGCGTTCCTCGAACAGCGGCTCGGCCTCGATCTCCTCGCGGCTGGCCGGATGGAAGGCAATCCCCAGGTCCAGCCGGCCGGCGATCAGGAGCTCCTCGATCTGGCCGCTGCGCAGGTCGCGCACGGTGAGCTGCACGCCCGGGTAGCGCGCGCTGAAGGCGGCCACCGCGTCGGGCACGAAGCGCGTGAGGAAGGTGGGGATCACGCCCACCTGGAGCGTGCCGGTCTGCAGCGCGCTCATGTCGGCCACGGCCTGCCGCCCGGCTTCCAGCTCCTGCAGCGCGCGCGCCGCGTGGTCGCGAAAGGCGTGGCCCGCCTGGGACAGGCGCAGCCCGCGCCCCAGGCGGTCAAAGAGCGGCACGCCCAGCTCGGCCTCCAGCTGGCGCAGGCCGTGCGAGAGCGTGGACTGTGTGACGAACAGCGCATCCGCCGAGCGGGTGAGGTGCTCGGTCTCGGCCACGCTCAAGAAGTACCGCAACTGGCGCAGTTCCATGGGTGCAATCCGTTCTAAGGGTTAACCCTAAAACCTGTGACTGTTCGATGACATCGAACAAAAACTGCAATATATCTCATTGGATTCGCCCCGATGCCAGCGCTAAGGTCATGGCCCGTAACGCTTTTTTCCGCCACGGCCCGCTTTCCATGACGACTTCTCCTTCCGCTTCCGTGCTGCGCATCGAACGCATCCAGGCACGCATCCTGGACATCCCCACGATCCGCCCGCACAAGCTCTCGTTCGGCGCCATCCAGCGCCAGAGCCCCGTGATCGTGCAGCTGTGGCTGAGCGATGGCGCCAGCGGCTTCGGCGAGGCCGCGACCATCGGCGGTCCCTCGTGGAACGAGGAATCGCCCGAGAGCATCCGGCACGCCATCGACAGCTACCTTGCGCCTGCCGTGATCGGCCAGGACGCGGGCCGCTTCGAGCAGTTGCTGCAGCGCATGGACTTGGCCTGCAAGGGCAATCGCTTTGCCAAGAGCGCCGTGGAGCAGGCCGCCATCGACGCCGTGGCGCGCAGCCTGGGCCTGCCCGTGTGGCAACTGCTGGGCGGCAAGCAGCGCGAGAGCCTGCCCCTGGCCTGGACGCTGGCCAGCGGCGACTCCGCCAAGGACATCGAGGAGGCCGAGAAGATGCTGGCCGCGCGCCGCCACCGCATCTTCAAGCTGAAGATCGGCGCGCGCGCCCCGCAGGACGACGTGGCGCACGTGGCACGCATCGCCCGCGCGCTGGACGGCCGCGCCAGCATGACGGTGGACGTGAACCAGGCCTGGGACGGCGCCACCGCGCGCCGCTACCTGCCAGAGATGATCGACGCCGGCGTGGGCCTGATCGAGCAGCCCGTGGCCCAGTGGAACGAGGAGGCGCTGCGCCAGCTCACCGCCACGCTGCCCCACACCGCGCTGGTGATGGCCGACGAGACCGTCTGCACGCCGCAGGACGCGATGCGCCTGGCGCGCCATAACGCCTGCCATGTGTTCTCGCTCAAGATCGCCAAGCACGGCGGCCTGCTGCGCACGCGCGCCGTGGCCGACGTGGCGCGCGCCGCCGACATCGGCTGGTACGGCGGCACGATGCTGGAGACCTCCGTCGGCAGCGCCGCCTCGGCCCATGTGTTTGCGACGCTGGGCGGCACGCACCACAACTGCGAGCTGTTCGGCCCGCAGCTGCTGGTGGACGACATCGTGGAGCAGCAGATGGTCCTTTCCGACTTCGCGCTGCAGTTGCCCGACGGGCCGGGCTTCGGCCTCACCGTGGTGCCCGATCGGCTCGACCGCTTCGACCGTGCACGCCAGGGCCTCACGCCCGTGCACGTGGACCTGGGCCGCGCCAGCGCGCAGCCCGCCTGAACCCTTTTTTTGCCAGGAGAAACCCAGATGCTGTTCCTCGTTCGCATGGATGTGAAGATTCCCCACGACCTGCCCGCCGCGCAGGCCGACGAAATCAAGGCCCGCGAGAAGAAGTACTCGCAAGACCTGCAGCGTGACGGCCGCTGGCGCCACATCTGGCGCGTGGTGGGCGAGTACGCCAACTACAGCGTGTTCGACGTCCCGTCCAACGACGAGCTGCACCAGCTGCTGTCGCAGCTGCCGCTGTTCCCCTACATGGACATCCACGTGACGCCGCTGGCCAACCACCCGTCAGCCATCGTGCAGGAAGGCGCCGCCGGCTGACGCACGGCCCCCGATACCCCCACATTCCATCCCACAGGAGAGAGACATGGCCGAATACACCGCCCAGCAGTTGCTGGACATCGTCAACACCGTGCACGTGGCCGAGGGCAATGCCCGCGTGCGCCAGATCACGCAGCGCATCGTCACGGACCTGTTCCGCACCATCGAAGAGCTGGACGTGACGCCCGACGAGTTCTGGGCCGGCGTGAGCTGGCTCACGCGCCTGGGCGCCAGCGGCCAGACGGGCCTGATCACCGCCGGCCTGGGCTTTGACCGCTTGATCGACATCCGCATGGACGAGGCCGACGAGCGCGCCCAGCGCGCCGCGGGCACGCCGCGCGCCATCGAGGGCCCGTTGTTCGTGGCCGGCGCGCCGCTGTCCGAGCGCGAGGTGCGCCTGGACGAGGGCGAGGAGCCGCCGCGCGGCGAGGTGGTGGTGATGGAAGGCCGCGTGCTCGACACCGACGGCCAGCCTGTGGCCGGCGCGCTGATGGACGTGTGGCACGCCAACGAGCTGGGCCGCTACTCGCACTTCGACCCCGACCAGGCGCCCTACCACCTGCGCCGCAAGATCCGCACGGGCGCGGACGGCAGCTATCGCTTTCGCAGCTTCATCCCGCCGGGCTACGCCATCCCGCCGGGCAGCCCCACGGCCGAACTGTTCGACGCCCTGGGCCGCCATGGCAACCGACCCGCGCACATCCACTTCCTGGTGGTGGCCGAGGGGCTGCGCACGCTGACCACGCAGGTCAACATTCCGGGCGACAGCTTCCTGGACGACGACTTCGCCTTCGCCACGCGCGACGGCCTGGTGGTCACGCTGGAGCCGGGCACGCCCGCCGCCGGCTATGAATCGCTGGGCATCAGCGCGCCGTTCACCCGCGTGCGCTTTGACTTCGTGCTGCAAAAGGCCCTGTCGGCCGACGAGCAGCGCCCCGAGGCACGCATGGACCGCGTGGCCGCCGCCTGACATCCTGGACCTGAGGTAGACACACCATGACTTTCTCCCGCCGCATTGCCCTACTGGGCGCCTGCACCCTGGCCGCCGCCGGCCTGCTGCCCGCTGCCGCCATGGCGCAGCCCGACGCCAACTGGCCTTCCAAGCCCATCAAGTGGGTCGTGCCCTTCCCTCCGGGCGGCGCCATGGACGTGATTGCCCGCACGCTGGGCGAGAAGGCCGGCCGCACGCTGGGCCAGCCCTTCGTGATCGAGAACCGCCCCGGCGCGGGCGGCAACATCGGCGCCGACGCCGTGGCCAAGTCACCGGCCGATGGCTACACCATCATGATCACGTCCATCGGCATGGCCACCAACAAGGCGCTGTACCCGCGCCTGAGCTACGACCCGGTGAAGGACTTCGCGCCCATCAGCCTGCTGGCCATCGTGCCCAACGTGCTGGTGGTGAACACCGCCAAGACGACCGACAAGTCCGTGGCCGACGTGATCGCCCATGCCAAGCGCGACCCCGGCAAGCTCACCTATGCCTCGGCCGGCAACGGCACCTCCATTCACCTGGCGGGCGAGGTGTTCGCCTCCATGGCCGGGTTGAACCTGCTGCACGTGCCTTACAAGGGCAGCGGCCCGGCCGTGACCGACATGCTGGGCGGCCAGGTGGACCTGATGTTCGACAGCATCACCTCGGCGCGCCCGCACATCCAGGCCGGCAAGCTGCGCGCGCTGGGCGTGACCAGCGCCAAGCGATCGGCCACGCTGCCGGGCGTCCCCACCATCGCCGAGGCCGGCGTGCCGGGCTACGAGGTCTCGCCCTGGTTTGCCGTGTTCGCGCCCGCGGGCACGCCGGCGGCCATCGTGAACAAGATCAACGCCGCGCTGATCGACGCCATGAAGCAGCCCGATACCGTGGCCAAGTTCGAGACCATCGGCGCCGAGCCCATCGGTACCACGCCGCAGCAGCTGGCCACGCACCTGGACAAGGAACTGGCCCGCTGGGGTGCGCTGATCAAGGAGCGCAACATCCGCATGGATTGATAGCGAAGTTGCTATGAAATAAGGAGCTTTCAGCGCTTGATAAAAGGGCGCTGGAAGCTCTTTTGGCTTGTAATCTGCGGCGGCGCCTACCGCGGCACGAGGAACACGGTCTTTTCCGACACCTGCGCCCGGTCGCCCAGCGCCTGTACGTCCAGGTGCACAGTGTGCGAACCGGCGGGCACGGCGCCATAGGGCACCTGCAGCCGCACCGCCACCCAGCGCGACTCGGCGGGGCCGATCTCCACTTCGGGCTCCGAGGCCACCTGCAGCCCCTGCAGGCCGCTGGCCGTGATGCGGTAGCGCTGGGGCTGCTCGGTGGCATTCATGACCTGCACGCGGTAGATGTTCTCCAGTTGCCCACCCGCCACCACGCGCGAGAGCGCGGCGCGGTCGCGCACCACATCCACCTTCAGCGGCGTGCGCGTGACCAGGCTGGCCAGCATGGCCGTGCACAGCGCCAGCAGCACGGCGCTGTAGAACAGCACGCGCGGGCGCAGCACGCGGCGCAGCATCTGTGCGCTGCTCCAGCGGTTTTGCATGCCGTTTTGCGTGGCGTAGCGGATCAACCCGCGCGGGTACTGCACCTTGTCCATCACGGTGTTGCAGGCGTCCACGCACATGCCGCAGCCAATGCACTCGTACTGCAGGCCCTTGCGGATGTCGATGCCCGTGGGGCACACCTGCACGCACAGCGAGCAGTCGATGCAGTCGCCCAGGCCGGCGGCCTTGGCGTCTACCTTCTTGCTGCGCGCGGCGCGCGGCTCGCCGCGCTGGGTGTCGTAGGTGACGATCAGCGTGTCCTTGTCGAACATCGCGCTCTGAAAGCGTGCATACGGGCACATGTACTTGCACACCTGCTCGCGCATGTAGCCCGCAAAGCCATAGGTGGCGAAGCTGTAGAACCCCACCCAGAAGATCTGCCAGGTGCCGTGCAGCGCCAGCAGCTCGCCGCCCAGCTGGCGGATCGGCACGAAGTAGCCCACGAACGTGAATCCGGTCCATAGCGCCACCGTCACCCAGGCGAGCTGCTTGAGTGTCTTGCGCCACAGCTTCTCGAAGGTCCATGGGCCCTTGTCCAGGCGCATGCGCGCGCTGCGGTCGCCTTCGGTCAGGCGCTCCAGCCACAGGAACAGCTCGGTGTACACCGTCTGCGGGCAGGCAAAGCCGCACCACAGCCGCCCCGCCACCGCCGTGAACAGGAACAGCGACAGCGCCGACATGATGAGCAGGCCGGTGAGGTAGATGAAGTCCTGCGGGTACAGCACCAGGCCGAACAGGTAAAAGCGCCGCGCGCCCAGGTCGAACAGCACCATCTGGCGCTCGCCCCACTGCCACCAGGGCAGGCCGTAGAACACCCCCTGGGTGAGCAGCACCAGCGCCCAGCGCCAGCGCGTGAACACGCCGCCGATGGCGCGCGGGTAGATCTTCTTCTTGGCTTCGTACAGGTCGACGTAGACGTCGCGTTCGGCAGCGGGGGGCTGGGTCTGCGGGGCGGGCATGGAAGGGGGCGTGGTTGTGATGGTCTTGGGCGAAGGGCGGTCGATCAGGCGCTGGCGCTGTCCTCGCCGATCAGCAGCCGCGTGGCGCTCAGGAAGCGGTGCGTCGGCACCTCCAGGTTCGTCGGGGCGGGCTTGTTGCGGTACACGCGACCCGCGTTGTCGAACGTGGAGCCATGGCAGGGGCAGAAGAAGCCCCCGGGCCAGCCCGCGCCCAGGCCGGACTGCGGCGCGCCCGGGGCCACGGCCGTGGGCGAGCAGCCCAGGTGTGTGCAGATGCCAATGGCCACGAAGACCTCCGGCTGGATGGAGCGGTGGGTATTGCGCGCGTAGTCGGGCTGCTGGTCCTTGGCCGATGCGGGGTCGGCCAACTGGGCGTCCAGCCCCTGCAGCGACTGCAGCATCTCCGGCGTGCGCCGCACGATCCAGACGGGTTTGCCGCGCCACTCCACGGTGAGCATGCCGCCCGGCGGCAGGCCGGCGATGTCCACCTCCACGGCTGCGCCCAGGGAGCGTGCGCGCTCGCTGGGCGCCAGGCTGCTGACCAGGGGCACGGCCGCGCCGACGGCGGCCAGGCCCCCGGCGGCGGCCGTGGCGTGGATCAGGGTGCGGCGTTCTGCGTCGGGCGCAGCGCAGGTGCACGAGGCGGGCAGGGCAGTCATGGCGATTCCTTCACGATGGGCGCGGCCAAAGGACCGCGCGCTTGCTTGTCCTGACTCAAGAGCCGTGCCAGCCTGGCTGCGCGGCACTGCGTGCGAAATCTCCATGTGGAACAAAGGCTTACATCCACCCAAGGAGTCAGCGCTGCCATGGTCGATGGCAGAAACACTGCCAATGCATGCCATTTGTGACACCATATGTCACCATGGCCGACACTCCTGATCTTTCTCCCACCCCGGCGCAGGTGGCGCAGACCGCGCTGCTCGCCTCCTGGCTGGAGGGGCTGCCCGAGCCGCACATCCTGTTCGACCGCAGCTACCGCATCGTGGCCGCCAACGGCGCCTACCGTCGCCAGTTCGGTCAGGGCGCGCCGGTGGTGGGGCGCACCTGCCATGCGGTCTCGCACCATTCGCCCGTGCCGTGCGACCAGGCGGGCGAGACCTGCCCGCTGGCGCGCTCGCTCTTCAGTGGTCAGCGTGAGCGCGTGCTGCACCTGCACCACACCCCGGCGGGCGAGGAATACGTGCAGATCGAACTGGTGCCGCTGCGCGACGAGGCGGGCCAGCCCCAGTACTTTCTGGAGAAGATGGAGCCGCTGCGCATTGCCCAGGGGCAGCCGGGCGCGCCGGGCATGATCGGGCGCGCGCCCGCGTTCCAGGCCGTGCTGGAGCTGATCGCGCGCGTGGGCCCGTCGCAGGCCAGCGTGCTGCTGCTGGGCGAGTCGGGCACGGGCAAGGAGTTGGCCGCGCGCGCCGTGCACGAGGCCAGCCCCCGCGCGGGGCGGCCGTTGGTGGTGGTGGACTGCGCCAGCCTGCCCGAGACGCTGTTCGAGAGCGAACTGTTCGGCCACGAGCGTGGGGCCTTCACCGGCGCCCATGCCGCACGCGCCGGCCTGGTGGAGGCGGCGCACGGCGGCACGCTGTTCCTGGACGAGGTGGGCGACATCCCGCTCACCATGCAGGTCAAGCTGCTGCGTTTGCTGGAAAGCGGCACCTACCGCCGCGTGGGCCACACCGAGCTGCGCCGCGCGGACATCCGCCTGGTGGCGGCCACCCACCGCGACCTGCGCGCCATGGTGCGCGAGGGGCGGTTTCGCCAGGACCTGTACTACCGCCTGAGCACCTTTCCCATCCAGCTGCCCGCGCTGCGCGAACGCCCGCAGGACATTCCGCTGCTGGCGGAATCGCTCCTGCAGCGCGTGGCCGGGGGGCGGGGCCTGGTGCTTGCGCCCGCGGCGCTGCGCCGGCTGGCGCAGCACCCCTTCCCCGGCAACGTACGCGAGCTGCGCAACGTGCTGGAACGTGCCGCGCTGCTGACCGACGGCGCGGTGGTGACCGCCCATACGATCGAGCGCGCGCTCTCGTTCGATGCGCCCGCGGCGGCGCCGGCCCGCGCTGCGCAGCAGCCCGACCATGCCACCCTGCGTGACATCGAATCCGAGGCCCTGCGCGCGGCGCTGGCGGGTGGGGCCGCGTCGCGTCGCGAATTGGCGCGCGCCCTGGGGGTCAGCACGCGCACGCTGTACCGCAAGCTGCGACTGTTACGGGAGCAGGGCTGATGCTCCTTGTTTGATAGCTTTTAGCGCTTGCTGTGGCTGGCTTGCGGTCTGTTTTTGCTTGAAACAGCCACCGCCCCGTGTAGGGGCCACGTTCTGGGCGCACAGTGCACGCGGGGGTATATCCATATGCCTGCCCCCCAAAGGTGGGCCGCGTAGAATTCGACGCTTTCCCGAGGAGCGCTGCAGCGCCCGCCGGCCGGGGCCGCACAGGCGGCTCGCGCGTGGCGGCGTCAGGCTCGGGCCCACCGCGGCATGCAGCCGTGCGTGTACCAACGGCGCTCACCTGATGTGTCTGTTCTTGTTATCCAGGTGAGCCCCATGCCGTCGTCCGCCCCCGCATCTTCCGTCCCTTCGCACGCCGTGCCGCCCATGCGCCTGTCGGGGCTGGAGCCCGTGTTCATCGGCGAGGGGAGCTTGTTCGTCAACGTGGGCGAGCGCACCAACGTCACCGGCTCCAAGGCGTTCGCGCGCATGATCCTGAACGACCAGTACGAGCAGGCACTGTCGGTGGCGCGTCAGCAGGTGGAAAACGGCGCGCAGATCATCGACGTGAACATGGACGAGGCCATGCTGGACAGCAAGGCCGCGATGGTGCGCTTCCTGAACCTCATTGCCTCCGAGCCCGACATCGCCCGGGTGCCGGTGATGGTGGACAGCTCCAAGTGGGAGGTCATCGAGGCCGGCCTGCGCTGCCTGCAGGGCAAGGGCATCGTCAACTCCATCAGCATGAAGGAGGGCGTGGAAGAGTTCAAGCGCCAAGCCAAGCTGATCCGCCGCTACGGCGCGGCCGCCGTGGTCATGGCCTTCGACGAGAAGGGCCAGGCCGACACCTTCGCACGCAAGACCGAGATCTGCGAGCGCGCCTACCGCATCCTGGTGGACGAGGTGGGCATGGCGCCCGAGGACATCATCTTCGACCCCAACATCTTCGCCATCGCCACGGGCATCGAAGAGCACGCCAACTACGCCGTGGACTTCATCGAGGCCGTGCGCTGGATCAAGCAGCATCTGCCGGGTGCCAAGGTGTCGGGCGGCGTGTCCAACGTGTCGTTCAGCTTCCGCGGCAACGAGCCGGTGCGCGAGGCGATCCACACCGTGTTCCTGTACCACGCCATCAAGGCCGGCATGGACATGGGCATCGTCAACGCGGGCATGGTCGGCGTCTACGACGACCTCGACCCCGAGCTGCGCGAGCGTGTGGAAGACGTGGTGTTGAACCGCCGCCCCGACGCGGCCGAACGCCTGCTGGAGATCGCCGAGGCCGCCAAGGGTGCCGCCAAGGACGACAGCAAGAAGCTGGAGTGGCGCGGCACGCCCGAGCACCCGAAAACCGTGGGTGAGCGCCTGTCGCATGCGCTGGTACACGGCATCACCGACTTCATCGTCGAAGACACCGAGGAGGCCTACCAGCAGATCGTGGTGCAAGGCGGCGGCCGCCCGCTGCACGTGATCGAAGGCCCGCTGATGGACGGCATGAACATCGTGGGCGACCTGTTCGGCGCGGGCAAGATGTTCCTGCCCCAGGTGGTCAAGAGCGCCCGCGTGATGAAGCAGGCCGTGGCCCACCTGATTCCCTACATCGAGGAAGAAAAGCGCCAGCAGGAAGCCGCCGGCCTGGACGTGTCCAGCAAGGGCAAGATCGTCATCGCCACCGTGAAGGGCGACGTGCATGACATCGGCAAGAACATCGTGACCGTCGTCCTGCAGTGCAACAACTTCGAGGTCATCAACATGGGCGTGATGGTGCCCTGCCATGAAATCCTGGCGCGCGCCAAGGCCGAAGGCGCGGACATCATCGGCCTGTCGGGCCTGATCACGCCCAGCCTGGAAGAGATGCAGTACGTGGCCGGCGAGATGGACAAGGACGAGTACTTCCGCATCAAGAAGATTCCATTGCTGATCGGCGGCGCCACCTGCTCGCGCGTGCACACGGCCGTCAAGATCGCGCCGCAGTACCAGGGCCCCGTGGTCTACGTGCCCGATGCCTCGCGCAGCGTGAGCGTGGCGCAGAGCCTGCTGGGCGAGCACAAGGACAGCTACCTGGCGGAGGTGCAGGCCGACTACGACCATGTGCGCCACCTGCATGCCAACAAGAAGAAGACGCCGGTGTGGCCGCTGGCGCAGTGCCGCGCCAACAAGACGCGCATCGACTGGGCGCATTACCAGCCGCCGGCGCCCAAGTTCATCGGCCGGCGCGTGATCAAGAACATCGACCTGGCCGAGCTGGTGCCCTTCATCGACTGGGCGCCGTACTTCCAGACCTGGGACCTGGCCGGCAAGTACCCCGACATCCTGCAGGACGAGGTGGTGGGCGAGGAAGCCACGCGCGTCTTCCGCGACGCACAGGCCATGCTCAAGAAGATCGTGGAGGGCCGCTGGCTCACGGCCCACGCCGTGGTGGGCTTCTGGCCCGCCAACACCGTGCGCGATGACGACATCGAGCTGTATGCCGATGCCGCGCGCGACAAGGTCGTGCTCACCTGGTACGGCCTGCGCCAGCAGGCCGAGAAGCAGCCCGACGCCGAGGGCCGCATGCGCCCCAGCCGCTGCCTGGCCGACTTCATCGCGCCTCGCCCGGAGGGTGGCGCACCCACGCAGGCCGACTACATTGGCGCGTTTGCCGTCACTGCCGGCATCGGCGTGGATGCCAAGGTGGCCGAGTTCATGGCCGACCACGACGACTACAGCGCCATCACCCTCAAGGCCCTGGCCGATCGCCTGGCCGAGGCCGGTGCCGAATGGCTGCACCACCGCGTGCGCACCGACTGGTGGGGCTACCAGGCGGGCGAGCAGCTGTCCAACGACGAACTGATCGCCGAGAAGTACGTGGGCATCCGCCCCGCGCCGGGCTACCCCGCATGCCCCGATCACCGGGTGAAGAAGCCGCTGTTTGCATTGCTGGGCACGGCCGACGTGGACATGGACATTACCGACAGCTACGCCATGACGCCCGCGGCCAGTGTGAGCGGCTTTTACTTCAGCCACCCCGAGAGCACCTACTTCAGCGTCGGCAAGATCGACGATGCGCAGGTGCAGGACATGGCCCAGCGCAGCGGAGTGCCCCTGGCCGAGGTGGAGCGCGCGCTTGCGCCGAATCTGGGGCTATAGCGCCTGGTCGGCGCAGGCCATGCCAAGATCGACCCATGAACCTGCGCCTGCTGACACACCACACTGCACCCCTGCTGCTGGCGGCCTGGATGCCGCTGGCTGCCTGGGCGAACCCGTCCTGGCTGACGGCTGACGGGCGCCCCCTGCCGGCTGCGCATGAAGCGGTGCGCTGGCTCAACGAAGCCGCAGCCGATGGGCTGGAGCCGGCCGACTATGGCGCGCAGCACCTGAGTGATGCGCTGGCGGCCGCAGCCGCCCGCGGCGTGGATGCCGCCTGCGCCGTGGCGCTCGACCAGGAGCTGACGCAGGCCGTGGAGCGCTACCTGTATGAGCTGCACGGCGGGCGCATCGATCCGGCACGGCTCAACGAGCGCTACGACCACTCCCGCCGCCCCCAGCCCGACCTGCGCGCCGCGCTGCAGACCGCGCTGGCCGACGGCCAGATCCAGCAGGCGCGGGACGCGGCCATCCCCCGCGTGCCCATGTACCCGGCGCTGCGCGCACTGCTGGCGCAGTACCGCGCGATGGGCGCTCACCCTGCCTGGGCGCAGCCGCTGCCCGCGCTGCCGGGCCGCAAGCTCACGCCGGGCCAGCCTTGGGAGGGCCTGGGCGTGCTGGCCGAGCGGCTGGTGGCGCTGGGCGACCTGCCGCCGCAGCCCACGGGCGAGCCGCCCGCAGCGTCCGCGCCAGCGCAATACACCCCCGCATTGGTCGAGGCCGTCACGGCCTTCCAGCGCCGCCACGGGCTGGAGGCGGACGGGGTGCTGGGCGCGACCACGCTGGCGGCGCTGAATGTGCCCCCGGCCGCACGCGCCGAGCAGATCGCGCTGCAGATGGAGCGCCTGCGCTGGACGCCCGTGCTGCAGGGCCCGCGCATGATTGCCGTGAACGTGCCCGAATACCGCCTGCGCGCCTATGAGTACGCGGGCGGCAGGATCACGCTGCGCCTGTCCATGGCGGTCATCGTCGGCAAGGCGCTGGATACGCGCACGCCGCTGTTCGATGAGGACATGCAGTCCATCGAATTCAGCCCGTACTGGAACATCCCGCCGTCCATCGCCCGCGGCGAAACCGTGCCGCGCCTGCGCCGCGACCCGGGCTACCTGGCACGGCAGGGCATGGAGTTCGTCAGCGCGGCGGGCGTGAGCACCGACGCCACACCCGAGATGCTGGGCGCCGTGCTGGCAGGCCAGGCGCGCATACGCCAGCGCCCAGGGCCGCTGAACGCGCTGGGCGATATCAAGTTCGTGCTGCCCAACAACGACAACATCTACCTGCACCACACCTCGGCGCCCACGCTGTTCGGCCGCAGCCGGCGCGACCTGAGCCACGGCTGCGTGCGTGTCGAGGAGCCGGTGGCGCTCGCCCAGTTCGTGTTGCAGGACGATCCCACCTGGACCGTGGAGCGCATCCGTGCGGCCATGGCGCAGCCCAAGCCCGTGTTCGTACGGCTGCCGCACCCGGTGCCGGTCATCATCACGCACATCACCGTGGTGGTGCAGGACGGCCGTCCGCACTTCTATGGCGACCTGTACGGCCATGACCGCAAGCTCGCCAGCCTGCTGCGCCAGCATTCGGCAAAACCCTACGATGCGGTCCGCGCGGGTAGTGCTGCCGGGGTGATCGGTCCAAAATAGCGCGTTTTTTCGCTTTTTCGAGGTTTTTCGCGCATGGCTCCACCGCACAACCCCCACCGCCGTCTATTCCTGGGGCGCGGCGCCGCCGTCGCGCACGCCGCTGCGGCCGCGGTGCTGCTGCCCAAGGCGGCATTGGCGTCGCTCAGCGAAGCGCAGGACCTTGCGCGGCGCCTGGCCTTCAACCACCTGCACACCCATGAGCAGCTGGCGCTGGTCTACGCCCAGGGCGAACAATTCGTTCCCGCGGCGCTGCCCACGCTCAACCACTTCCTGCGCGACCACTACAGCGGCGACGTCGGCGTGATGGACCCGGACCTGTTCCACCTGCTGCACCGCGTGCGGCAGACGCTGCAGACGCAGCAGCCGTTCGAGGTGATCTCCGGCTACCGCAGCCCCCACACCAACGAGACGCTGCGCACCACGCGCGGCGGCGGTGTGGCGCGGCGCAGCCTGCACATGGACGGCAAGGCCATCGACGTGCGCCTGCCCGGCGTGTCCCTGAGCGACCTGCGCGACGCCGCCATCTCCCTGCGGGCGGGCGGCGTGGGCTACTACGCCCGGGAGCAGTTCGTGCACATCGACACCGGACGTGTGCGCAGCTGGTAAGCCTCTGCGCCGCAAGAGAACCAAGGCCCCGCATGCGGGGCCTTTTTCATGTCTGAGGAAGGGCGCTTGCTACACCGGGTCGCCCGGCGCCGCCATCTCCAGCTGCATCATGATCATGTTGACCAGCGTGTGCACCGTGGGCCGGCCGGTCTCGATGACGTAGTGCGCGGCCTCGCGGTACAGCGGGTCCCGCGCACGGTAGAGGTCGCGCAGGCGGGCCAGCGGGTCGTCCACCTGCAGCAGGGGCCGCGTGCGGTCGTGCTTGATGCGCTTGAAGATCTCGTCGGGCGAAGCGCGCAGGTACATCACATGGGGAAAGCTGCGGCGCAGCGTGGCGCGGTTGTCCTCGCGCAGCACGGCGCCGCCGCCGGTGGACAGCACCATGCCGCCGGGCTGGGCGGCCAGCTCGGCCAGCAGCGCAGCCTCGTGGTCGCGAAAGGCCACTTCGCCATGCTGGTCGAAATAGTCGCGGATGCTGGTGCCCAGCCACTGCTCCAGCCGCTGGTCCAGGTCCACGAAGGGAAGCCCCAGACGGCGGGCGAGCTGGCGGCCCACCGTGGATTTGCCCGAGCCCGGCATGCCGACCAGGGCGCAACGCGTTTGCATGCTTGTCTGTCGTGGTGAGTGAAGACTGGGGAGTGTAAGAGCGTCCACCTGGTCCGTGGCAGCCGGTGCGCGGCCGGCTATCGGCTTGCGCCGACAGGGGGCCGGGCCCGCACTGTTCACAATCGGGCCATGCCAATGACCCTGCAGAGCCTCAAATCTATTGCCCAGCCACTGCTGCAGCGGGTGTTGCAGCCCATTGCGCCGCTGGTGCGCGCCGTGCAGATGTGGCTGGACGCCGACGGCCTGCGCATGAGCGCGGCGATGTCGTTCTACGGCATGCTGAGCCTGGCGCCGCTGTTGCTGCTGCTGGTGGGGGTGCTCGGGTGGTGGATCGACCAGGCCTACCTGGAGAGCAATCTCATCGCCCAGGTGCGCGGGGTGATGGGCGAGCGCGGCGCCGAGGTGGTGCGCCTGGCGCTGGCCAGCGCGCAGGAGCCGGCCGAGGGGCGCCTCGCGTCGATGGCCGGCTTCGTGCTGCTGCTGTCGGGCGCGACGGGGGTCTTCGTGGAACTGCAGAGCGCGCTGGAGCGGCTGTGGGCACACGGCCAGCCCGCGCCCGAGCGCAAGGCGTGGTGGCGCATGGCCTCCCTGCGCCTGCGAGGCCTGGCCTATGTGCTGGCCATCGGTTTTCTGCTGCTGGTGTCGCTGGTGTTGTCCACGGCCATCAACGTGCTGGCCACCTGGGCCAGCGCGCGGCTGCCGTTCGGCTCGGGCACGCTGCTGCAGATCGTCAATGAGGCCGTGGCCTTCGCCGTGGCGGTGGCGCTGTTCTTGGGGCTGATGCGCATCGGCAGCGGCCCCAAGCCGCCCACGCATTGCCTGGTATTCGGCGCGGTGGTGGGCGCCACGCTGTTCACGGTGGGCAAGCAGTTGCTGGCGCTGTACCTGTCCACCGCGGCGGTGGTGTCGGCCTATGGCGCTGCGGGCTCGCTGGTGGTGCTGCTGATGTGGATCTACTTTTCGTCCGCGGTGCTGCTGTTCTCGGCCGCCAGCGCGCGGGCGCTGCACGAAACGCGTACCGCCGCCTCCGCGCCGGCGGGCCGTTGACCGCTGATTACGTCCGTTACGCCGCGCGCGGTTTTGTGAAGCAGGGCCGGCGTTAGCCTTGGCGCCGGTGCCGTGGCGGTTGCATGCGCAGCCCGCGGCTTTTCCTCTGGCAACCGAACGAGCACATGCATTCCACCTCTGCTTCCCCTGCCGCGGCCCCGTCCGCGGCTTCGCTCAAATGGCTGTGGGCCGCCGTGGGCGTGCTGGGCGTGAGTGTGCTGGCCCTGGGCGGCACGCTGCTGGCGCAGAACCTGCGCGGCGGTTCGCCTGCTGGCGACTCCGCGGCCGGCGGACCGGCTGCCACGCTGGCAGCCACTGCGCCGCGCACGCCCGAGGCGGAAATGTTGAATGAAAAAGCGCCTCCAGCCCAGTTGCAGCAAGCGATGACAGCTCTCGATTCAGGAGCAAATCCCACAGCCCGGCGCGCAGCAGCGCCGCCTTCTCCACAGGCGTATCCACAGGACGACCCACAGACGTATGCACAGGGCTATCCACAGCCGGCGGCATCGCCCTCGCCGGTGCCAACCCAGCGCGGCGAACCGCTGCAGCGGGCCGTGGCGCAGCGCAGTGCGGCGCCGGTGTGCACCACCTGTGGGCGGGTGGAGGCGGTGCGCGCTGTCGAGCAGGCCGCGCCGGCCACGGGCGTGGGCGCGGTGGCCGGCGGTGTGCTGGGGGGCGTGCTGGGCAACCAGATCGGCAAGGGATCGGGCCGCACCGCGGCCACGGTGCTGGGCGCCGTGGGCGGCGGCTACGTGGGCCACAAGGTGGAGCAGCGCGCCCGTACCACCACGGTCTACCAGATGCGCGTGCGCATGGATGACGGTTCGGTGCGCAACTTCACGCGCGCCCAGCCGCTGGCCGAGGGCACGGCCGTGCGCGTGCAGGGCAAGAGCCTGCGCGTGGACACTGGGGCCGATGCCGACCGCGCGGGCGTGGAGCCGGTGCGCGTAGTGGACCGGGGCTATTGAGCGCAGGGGCCTGCGCTTGACGAGAGTGGCTACCCAGGTGCTACGAAAATAAAAGCGGCCTGCGCTTGCGGGCAGGCCGTTTTGAGGGGGGATTGGCGTTGGATCGCCTGTGGGTAAGCGCCAATAGCTCCTATTTTGATAGCAAATCGACGCGGCGAGGGCCGCGTGCGTCACTTCTCCACGAAGGCGCGCTCGATCACGAAGTCGCCGGGGCGCGTGGTGTTGCCTTCCTCGAAGTCGCGCTTTTCCAGCAGTTCCTTGAGCGAGGCCAGCATCTCCGGGCTGCCGCAGAGCATCACGCGGTCGTCCAGCGGGTTGAGTTCGGGCAGGCCCAGGTCGGCGGCCAGCTTGCCGCTGTCGATCAGGTCGGGCATGCGGCCCTGGTTGCGGAAAGGCTCGCGCGTGACCGTGGGGTAGTACTTGAGCTGCTTGGTGATCAGCTCGCCCAGGAACTCATGCTGGGGCAGTTCCTTGGTGATGTAGTCGTGGTAGGCCAGCTCGGCCACCTGGCGCACGCCGTGGATCAGGATCACCTGCTCGAACTTCTCGTACGTCTCGGGGTCGCGGATCACGCTCAGGAACGGCGCCAGGCCCGTGCCCGTGGACATCAGGTACAGCCGCTTGGCGGGCAGCAGGTAGTCGATGAGCAGCGTGCCCGTGGGCTTCTTGCCCACGATGATGGAGTCGCCCACCTGGATGTGCTGCAGGCGCGAGGTCAGCGGGCCGTCCGGCACCTTGATGGAGAGGAACTCCAGGTGCTCCTCGTAGTTGGCGCTGACGATGCTGTAGGCGCGCAGCAGCGGCTTGCCGTCCACCTTCAGGCCGATCATGGTGAAGTGGCCGTTGGAGAACCGCAGCGCCGGGTCACGCGTGGTGGTGAAGGAGAACAGGCGGTCGGTCCAGTGGTGTACGGTCAGTACACGCTCTTCGTGAAATGCGCTCATGGATGGGTGCCAGAAAAATGAACGAAAACAGGGCGAACGGGAGCCGTGGGGGCAGGGCCGGTGGCGTTAGTGTCGCGGCTTTGATATGCGCTCTCGGCATAAGCCGACATTTGCGCTGTGTCCACGGCACCCGTCAAGCATCGCGTGCGGGCGTTGGCTGCCCCCTGCCATGCGGGCAAACCCGCACATTGTCGGGCAAACTCGTGGCAGCGGTACAGTTGCGTTGCCCGGAAGCTGACCTGTGGCAAAGGATTCGACCATGCACAAGCCCTTCACCCCCCTGCTCGTCCTGCTGTTTGCCGGTGGCGCCTATGCGCAGGGGGCCTACACGATCGGGGAGATCAACAGCTACAAGGCCCAGCCCGCCTTCCTGGAGCCCTACAAGAAGGGCATGGAACTGGCGGTCGAGCAGATCAATGCGGCTGGCGGCATCCAGGGCAAGCAACTGCGGCTGGTCACGCGCGACGACAACGCCACCCCCGGCGACGCGGTGCGCGCGGCCGAGGAACTGATCGCGCGCGAGAAGGTGGATGTGCTCATGGGCAGCTTCCTGTCGCACGTGGGCCTGGCGCTGACCGACTTCGCGCAGCAGAAGAAGCGCTTCTTCCTGGCGGCCGAACCGCTCACCGACAAGATCGTGTGGGAGCACGGCAACCGCTACACCTTCCGCCTGCGCCCCTCCACCTACATGCAGGTGGCCATGCTGGTGCCCGAAGCCGTGGCGCTGAAGAAAAAGCGCTGGGCCATCGTCTACCCCAACTACGAGTACGGCCAGTCGGCCGTGGCCACCTTCAAGCAGCTGCTCAAGGCCGCGCAGCCGGACGTGGAGTTCGTTGCCGAGCAGGCCACGCCGCTGGGCAAGGTGGACGCCGGCAGCGTGGCGCAGGCGCTGGAAGACGCCAAGCCCGATGCGATCTTCAACGTGCTGTTCGCCGCCGACCTCGCCAAATTCGTGCGCGAGGGCAACACCCGCGGGCTGTTCGCGGGCCGCAGCGTGGTGAGCCTGCTGTCGGGCGAGCCGGAATACCTGGACACGCTCAAGAGCGAGACGCCCGAGGGCTGGATCGTCACCGGCTACCCCTGGTATGCCATCCAGACCCCCGAGCACAAGGCCTTTCTGGACGCCTACATGAAGCGTTTCAAGGACTACCCGCGCGCGGGCTCGGTGGTGGGCTACAACGCCGTCCAGTCGGTTGCGGCGGGGCTGGCCAAGGCCGGATCGGCCGACACCGAGAAACTCATCACCGCCTTCCGCGGCCTGCAGGTGGCCACGCCGTTCGGTCCCATCACCTACCGCACGCAGGACCACCAATCCACCATGGGTGCCTACGTGGGCAAGACCGCGCTGCGCATGGGCAAGGGTGTGATGGTGGACTTCACCTACCGCGACGGCGCCAGGTACCAGCCCAGCGACGCCGAGGTGAAGCGGCTGCGCAAGGACGAGTGACCGCCGGACTCTGCGCCGGCGCCCTTCCCTTGGGGGACCGCGCGGCCGCTACCGCGGGGCGACCCGGGCGCGACGGCTGCGGGCTTCAACCGCGCGGGCTGCGGTGGCCCTGTGCGGCATTGGACGACTGACATGGATGTTTCGGGGCTGCTGGCCCAACTGCTCAATGGCCTGGCGGGCGCTTCCACGTTGTTCCTCGTGGCGGCGGGGCTGTCGCTGATCTTTGGGGTGATGCGCATCGTCAACTTCGCGCACGGCTCGTTCTACATGCTGGGCCTGTACCTGGCCTATGCCCTGGTGGAGCGTCTGGGCGAGGCCCTCGGCTTCTGGCCTGCGCTGCTGTTGGCTCCGCTGGCCGTGGGCCTGCTGGGCGCGGCGGTGGAGGTGCTGCTGCTGCGCCGCATCTACCGCGCACCCGAACTGTTGCAGCTGCTGGCCACCTTCGCCTTGGTGCTGGTGTTCAAGGACGCGGCGCTGTGGCTCTGGGGGCCGCAGGAGCTGTTCGGCCCGCGCGCGCCGGGCCTGGAGGGCGCGGTGGACCTGCTGGGCCGGCGCTTCCCGGCCTACGACCTGTTCCTGATGGCCGTGGGGCCGCTGGTGCTGGTGCTGCTCACGCTGCTGCTCACGCGCACGCGCTGGGGCACGCTGGTGCGCGCCGCCACGCAGGACCGTGAGATGGTCGGTGCGCTGGGCGTGAACCAGGCCTGGCTGTTCACCAGCGTGTTCGCGCTGGGGGCCCTGCTGGCAGGCCTGGGCGGCGCGCTGCAGCTGCCGCGCGAGCCTGCCAGCCTGGAGCTGGACATGCTCACCATCGGCGCCGCCTTCGTGGTGGTGGTGGTGGGCGGCATGGGCTCGCTGCCCGGCGCGTTCGTGGCGGCGTTGGTGATTGTCGAGCTCAAGGCCGTGTGCATCTGGCTGGGCGTGGTCGAGGTCGCGGGGGTGGAGGTGGCCTTTCCCCAGCTCACGCTGGTGGTGGAATTCCTGGTGATGGCGGCCGTGCTCATCTGGCGGCCCTGGGGCCTGATGGGCCGCCCGCAGGCCGTGGCGCGTGGCGTGGGCACGCCCGAGGCGCCGCTGCGCCAGGCGGGGCAGGGTGCCACGGCCGCCTGGTGCGCGCTGGTGCTGGGCCTGGCGCTGCTGCCGCTGGCGGTGGAGCCGGGCAGCTACGCCACCGTGCTGTTGACCGACATCGCGATTGCCGCGCTGTTCGCCGCCAGCCTGCATTGCATCCTGGGGCCGGGCGGGCTGCATTCGTTTGGCCATGCGGCGTACTTCGGCCTGGGCGCCTACGGCGCGGCGCTGCTGGTGCGCTGGCTGGACTGGCCCATGGGCACGGCGCTGCTGCTGGGGCCGCTGGTGGCGGCTGCTGGTGCGCTGGTGTACGGCTGGTTCTGCGTGCGCCTGTCGGGCGTGTCGCTCACCATGCTGACGCTGGCGTTCGCACAGATCACCTGGGCCATCGCCTACCAGTGGGACGGGTTCACCGGCGGCAGCAACGGCATCACCGGCGTGTGGCCGCCGCAGTGGGCCGCGCAGGGCGCGGGCTTCTACTGGCTGGTGCTGGCGCTGGCCGTGGCGGGCATCTACCTGCTGCGGCGCATGCTGTTTGCGCCGTTGGGCTGGGCGCTGCGCGCGGCGCGCGACTCGGCGCTGCGGGCCGACGCCATTGGCATCGACGTGCGCGGCGTGCAGTGGGCCGCCTTCGTGGCGGCGGGGCTGCTGGCCGGTCTGGCGGGGGCGCTGTACGTGTTTTCCAAAGGCAGCGTGGCGCCCGATGCGCTGGGCGTGTCGCGCTCGGTGGACGGGCTGGTGATGGTGCTGCTGGGCGGCATGCAGCAGCTGGCCGGGCCGGTGGTGGGTGCGGGCGTGTTCACCTGGCTGCACGACACCGTGGCGCGCAGTACTGGATACTGGCGCGCGCTGCTGGGCGGCATCATGCTGCTGCTGGTGCTGCTGTTTCCTCAAGGGATTTCGGGGTTTGCGCAGATGTGGCAAGCGCGAACAGCTATCAAAAACAAAGCGCAGGAGGGCGCGCCATGAGCCTGCTGCAGGTCCAGGGGCTGCGCAAGTCCTTCGGCGGCGTGCAGGCCGTGCAGGGCGTGTCGTTCGCGCTGCAGGCCGGCGAGCTGCTGGCGCTGATCGGCCCCAACGGCGCGGGCAAGAGCACCACCTTCAACCTGGTGGGCGGGCAGCTCCTGCCCGATGCGGGGTGCGTGCTGCTGCAGGGGCAGGACATCACCGGCCTGGCGCCGCGCGCCGTCTGGCGGCGCGGAGTGGGGCGCACCTTCCAGATCGCGCAGACCTTTGCCAGCTTCACCGTGCTGCAGAACGTGCAGATGGCGCTGCTGTCGCACGACCGGCACGCCTGGCGCTGGTGGCGCCGTGCCGATGCGCACCGCCCGCAGGATGCGCTGGCGCTGCTGGAGCAGGTGGGCATGGCTGCCCAGGCGCAGCGCCCGTGCAGCGCGCTGGCCTACGGCGACGTCAAGCGCGTGGAGCTGGCCATGGCGCTGGCGCACGCCCCGGCGCTGCTGCTCATGGACGAGCCCACCGCCGGCATGGCGCCGGCCGAGCGTTTGGCGCTCATGCAGCTGGTGCAGCGCATCGCGCGCGAACGGCACATGGGCGTGCTGTTCACCGAGCACAGCATGGACGTGGTCTTCGGCCTGGCCGACCGCGTGGCCGTGCTGGTGCGCGGCCAGCTGCTGGCCGAGGGCACGCCGCAGCAGATCCAGGACGACGCGCGGGTGCAGGCCGCCTACCTGGGCACGGGGCTGGCACTGGAGTCGGCATGACGAATCAAAACGATAGCGCCTTGCACTTGCCCAGCAAAGTTCTAGAAGCAAAAACACCCTTGCTGGAGGTGGCAGACCTGCACGCCTGGTACGGCGCGGCCCACATCCTGCACGGCGTATCGCTGAGCGTGGGGCACGGCGAGGTGGTGGCCCTGATGGGGCGCAACGGCGCGGGCAAGTCCACCACGCTCAAGGGCATTGCCGGCCTGCTGGAGCGGCGCAGCGGGCGCATCGAATTCCTGGGCCAGCGCATCGACCGCCAGCCGCCGCACGCCATCGCGCGGCGCGGCCTGGGCTACGTGCCGGAGGACCGGCGCATCTTCACCGACCTCACGGTACTGGAGAACCTGGAAGTGGGCCGTCAGAAGCCGCGCCACTGGCCGGACGGCACGCCCGCGCCGCTGTGGACGCCCGAGCGGCTGTTCACGCTGTTCCCCAACCTGGGCGAAATGCCCGACCGCCCCGGCGGGCGCATGAGCGGCGGAGAGCAGCAGATGCTGACCGTGGCGCGCACCCTCATGGGCCAGCCGCTGCTGGTGCTGCTGGACGAGCCCTCGGAGGGCGTGGCGCCGGTCATCGTGCAGCAGATGGCGCGCACCATCCGCGCGCTGAAGGCGCAGGGCATCGGCATCCTGCTGAGCGAACAGAACCTGCCCTTCGCCGAGGCCGTGGCCGACCGCGCCTGCGTGCTGGAGCAGGGCCGCATCGTGTACAGCGCCGGCATGGCGCAGCTGGCGGGCGACGCCGCGGCGCGGCGGCAGTACCTGGGCGTGTAGCGGCCCAGGGACACGTGGGGGCCAGGCCGTTCAGGCGGCGGCCACCTGCGCCAGATGCTCCGCCACCACCTGCGCCAGCCAGTCCATCACCGTGCGCACGCGCCGCGGCAGGTTGCGGCGGTTGGCGTACATCAGCGTGAGCGGCATCGGCGGGGCGGCCAGTTGCGGCAGCACTTCGACCAGATCGCCGCGCGCCAGCAGGTCCACCACGCCCAGATGCGGCACCTGGATCAGGCCCAGCCCCGCCAGGCAGCCGGCCATGTAGGCCTCGGCATTGTTCACCGTGAGGGCGCCCTGCATGGGGGTGAGCACGAGTGCGCCATCCACCACGGCCTCGAAGCCTGCAGAGCGGGCGCCCAGCGTGTTCACGAAATGCACCAGCCGGTGGCCCGGCAGGTCGGCGAGCGAGCGTGGCGTGCCATGCGCGCGCAGATAGGCCGGGCTGGCGCAGTTGACCAGCCGCGCCAGCCCCAGCGGGCGCGCGACCAGGCTGCTGTCCACCACGGCGCCCGTGCGCAGCACGCAGTCGAAGCCCTCGCGCACCACGTCCACGCGGCGCTCGGTGCTGCTCAGCTCCACCTCCAGACCGGGGTGGCGCGCCAGCAGTTCGGGCAGGCGGGGCACCACCACGTTGCGCGCCATGCCGGTGGACATGTCGATGCGCACGCGTCCTTTCAGGCCGGCGCCGTCGGCCTGCTGGAACATGGACTGCAGCTCGTCCACGTCGGCCAGCAGGTCCTTGCACCGCTCGTAATAGGCCTGCCCGTCCTGCGTGAGCTGGACGCGCCGGGTGGTGCGGTGCAGCAGGCGCGTGCCAAGCTGGGTTTCGAGCTGCTGCACGGCGGTGGAGGCGCTGGCCTTGGGAATGCCCAGCGCTTCGGCGGCCTGCGTGAAGCTGGCCAGCTCGGCCACGCGGACGAAGATGTGCATGCGGTCAAACGGGCTCATTGTTCGTATCAAAAGAACGATGCGATCAATTTTCAGTGATTTATGGATGCAGCGCGGATCAATAGAGTCCGCTCACTGCTTCTCACTCCTCACTGAAAGGTTCCCGCCATGAGCCACGCCGCATCTTCTTCCTCCTCTACGGCCACCGCCGGCATGGCCGCCCGCCCGGCCATCGCCCTCATCACCGGCGGCAGCCGGGGACTGGGCCGCAATGCCGCGTTGCACGTGGCGCGGTCCGGCACCGATGTGATCCTGACCTACCGCAGCCAGGCCGCCGAGGCGCAGGCCGTCGTCGCAGAGATCGAGGCCCTCGGCCGCCGCGCCGTGGCGCTGCCCCTGGACGTGGCGGCCAGCGCCACCTTTACCGCTTTCGCAGGCCAGGTGCGCGACCTGCTGGCGCGGCACTGGCAGCGCGAGCGCTTCGACTTCCTCGTGAACAACGCGGGCGTGGGCGTGTATGCCAGCTTCATGGAAACCACCGAGGCGCAGTTCGACGACATGGTCAACATCCACCTCAAGGGCGTGTTTTTCCTCACACAGAAGCTGCTGCCGCTGATGAACGACGGCGGGCGCATCCTGAACGTGTCGTCGGGCCTGGCGCGGTTCGCGCTACCGGGCTACGCGGCCTATGCGGCGATGAAGGGCGGGGTGGAGGTGCTGACGCGCTACCTGGCCAAGGAACTGGGCGCCCGCGGCATTGCCGTGAACGTGGTGGCGCCTGGCGCGATCGAGACGGATTTTGGCGGCGGCGCCGTGCGCGACAACGCGCAGCTCAACGCCTTCATCGCCGGCCAGACCGCGCTGGGCCGCGTGGGCCTGCCGGACGACATCGGTGGCGTGATCGCTGCGCTGCTGCAGCCGGGCACGGGTTGGGTGAATGCGCAGCGCATCGAGGCATCGGGCGGCATGTTCGTCTGACGCCCGGGGCTGCGCCTGTTTGCTTTACTGCATTTTTGGGCTGTAGCGCTTGTTGAATCAGCGCTAACAGCTATAAATAACGTAGCAAAACGCGGCGGGTGGGGCATCCCCGCCCGGGGCGCTCAGAAGGCTTCCCAATCGTCGTCGCTGTGGCGCGCGGCGGCCGGGGCCGCCTTGGCCGCTGCCGGCGGGCGGGTGGGCGCCGCCAGCGTGCGCGCTGCTGCGGGGGGCTTGGTCGTTGTGGCCGGTGCGGGCCGGCGGAAGGGGGCGGGCGCTGCCGTTGCCGTTGCCGTCTGGGCGGCCTGCAGGCCTTCCACGCGGAACACGCTCACTGCCTGGGCCAACTGGCCAGCCTGGGCCTTGAGCGAGCCCGTGGCGGCGGTGGCTTCCTCCACCAGTGCGGCGTTCTGCTGCGTGACCTGGTCCATCTGCGTGATGGCCTGGTGCACCTGCTCGATGCCCGCGCTCTGCTCCTGGCTGGCGGCGGTGATCTCGGCCACCAGGTCGCTCACGCGCTGCACGCTCTGCACGATGGCGTCCATGGTGCGGCCGGCTTCCTCGACCTGGTGGGAGCCTTCCTCCACCTTGGCGACCGAGTCGCCGATCAGGCCCTTGATGTCCTTGGCGGCAGCCGCGCTGCGCTGTGCCAGTGCGCGCACCTCGCCGGCCACCACGGCAAAGCCGCGGCCCTGCTCGCCGGCGCGTGCGGCCTCCACCGCGGCATTCAGCGCCAGGATGTTGGTCTGGAAGGCGATCGAGTCGATCACGCCGATGATGTCGCTGATCTTGCGGCTGCTGGCGTTGATGGCGCCCATGGTCTGCACCACGCCGGCCACCACCTGGCCGCCCTGCGTGGCCGTCTGCGCGGCGGAGGATGCCAACTGGTTGGCCTGACGCGCGTTGTCGGCGTTCTGGCGCACGGTGCTGGTCAGCTGCTCCATCGAGGCGGCGGTTTCCTGCAGCGAGCTGGCCTGCTCCTCGGTGCGCGAGGACAGGTCCTGGTTGCCTGCGTCGAGCTGGCTGGACGCCGTGGCGATGCCGTCGGTGCCCGAGCGCACGCGCGCCACCACCTGCGACAGGCTGGCGTTCATCTCCTGCAGCGCCTGCAGCAGCTGGCCGGTCTCGTCGCGCGAGTCGACCTGCACGCGGCTGGTGAGGTCGTTGGCCGCCACGGCGCGCGCCACCTGCACGGCCTGCGCCAGCGGCCGCGTGATGCCGCGTG
This sequence comes from Diaphorobacter sp. JS3051, assembly GCF_015832135.1. Lineage (NCBI taxonomy): Bacteria > Pseudomonadati > Pseudomonadota > Betaproteobacteria > Burkholderiales > Comamonadaceae > Diaphorobacter > Diaphorobacter sp. JS3051. Next base: position 2,531,723 of record NZ_CP065406.1, on the reverse strand, counting down.
TGAGCCACCATGCGCACAGGGCGCCTGCGCCCAGGCCGAGCACGCCCAGCACGATCAGCCACAGCCGGCTTTGCCCATAGGTGACATTGATCCCCTGCGCCGTGGCGTCGATGCGGGCGCGTTGCATGTCCAGCAGGCGCTGGATCAGCGCCACGTACTGGTCGGTGGCGGGCAGGTACACCTGGGTGAGCAGGCGTTCGGCCTCCTCCAGCTGGCCCTCGGCCTTGGCCTTCACGGCCTGGTCGCGCGAGGACAGGTAGGTCACGCGCGCCTTCTGGATGTCGGCCCACAGGGCCTTTTCCTCGTCGCTGGTGAGCAGTGTTTCGATACGCTTTTGCAGCTCGGCCGATTCGCGCGTGGAGGTGGCGGTGTCCGCCGCGAAGAACTGGCCGAGCGAGGGGTCCGTGCTCTTGACGATGGCCGAGGTGCGCCGCGCCGCGCTGTACACGTAGCGGTACCAGTCGCTGATCATGCGCTCCACCGCCAGGGGTTGCTGCGTCATCTCGTTGGTGGCTTGCGCCACGGTCTGCAGGCGCCATACGCCAAAGGCCGTCATCAGGGCCATCAGCAGCAGGACAGGGCGAAGCCGCCTCCCAGGCGGGTGCCGATGCTGAGGTTTTTCATAGGATCTTCAGGAGGATTCAAACAAGGAAGGGCAGCGGTGGCGCGTCACGCCGGTGCGCGCAGGACGCGCCGGTATTGCACGGCTTCGGCCACATGGGCGGCGCCCACGGTCTCGCAGCCCGATAGATCGGCAATAGTACGTGCAACCTTGAGGGCCCGGTGCGTGCTGCGCGCCGACCACGCCAGGCGCGCCGCCGCGGCCTGCAGGAACCGCGCGGCCGCGGTGTCCAGCGCCGCCATCTGTTCCAGCTCCTGGCCCTGCAATGCCTGGTTGGCCTTGCCCTGGCGCTGGAGCGCTCGTTCGTGCGCGCGGGCCACGCGTTCGCGCACGGCGCCGCTGGGTTCGCCGGGCGGGGCGCCCAGCAGTTCCTCGGGCGGCAGCGCGGGCACCTCCACATGCAGGTCGATGCGGTCCAGCAGCGGGCCGCTGAGCTTGCCCTGGTAGCGCGCGATCTGGTCGGGTGTGCAGCGGCAGGCGCGCTGGTGCGAGCCCGCAAAACCACAGGGGCAGGGGTTCATGGCCGCCACGAGCTGAAAGCGCGCCGGGAACTCGGCGCGCTGCGCCGCCCGGGCAATGGTGATGCGCCCGCTCTCCAGCGGCTCGCGCAGCGCCTCCAGGGCGCTGCGGGCGAATTCGGGGAATTCATCGAGGAACAGCACGCCTTCGTGCGCGAGCGAGATCTCGCCCGGGCGCGGCGGCGAGCCCCCACCCACCAGCGCGATCGCGCTGCAGCTGTGGTGCGGGCTGGCTGTGGTGCGCTGCATCCACTGCGCGGGGCTGAAGCGCCCCGCCAGGCTGGCAATGGCCGCGCTCTCCAGCGCTTGCTCCACCCCCATCGGGGGCAGCAGCCCGGCAAAACGCTGGGCCAGCATGGACTTGCCCGAGCCCGGGGGCCCCACGAGCAGCAGCCCGTGCCCGCCTGCGGCAGCGATCTCCAGTGCGCGCTTGGCCGCGGCCTGCCCCTTCACGTCGGCCAGGTCCGGGCCATCGGTGGCCGGGGCCGGCGGCGCGGGTTGCAGCCGCTGCCAACCGCCGTCGTCCGCGCCATCATCGTTCGGCGGGGGCACGGGCACGAACTGGCGTACCACGTCCAACAGGTGGTGCGCGCGGTAGATCTCGGTGCCCGGCACCAGCGCAGCTTCTTCGGCGCTGCCGGGGGGAAGCACCGTGCGTACGGGCTGCGCCAGCGCGCGCAGCGCCAAGCTGGTCGCCAGGGCGCCGCGCACCGGGCGCAGCAGGCCCGACAGCGATAGCTCGCCGGCGAACTCCCAGCCGTCCAACCGGGCCGCGTCGATCTGCCCGCTCGCGGCCAGGATGCCCAGCGCGATCGGCAGGTCGAAGCGGCCGGAGTCCTTGGGCAGATCGGCCGGCGCCAGGTTCACGGTGATCTTCTTGTTGGCCGGGAATTCCAGCCCGGCGTTCTGCAGCGCGGAGCGCACGCGCTCGCGCGCCTCCTTGACCTCGACATCGGCCAGGCCCACCAGCGCGAAGCTGGGCAACCCGTTGGCCAGGTGTACTTCCACCGTAACGGCGGGCGCGTGCAGGCCCAGCAGGGCGCGGCTTTGCACCAAAGCAAGACTCATCGCAACGGATCTCCCCAGGCATGTGCGTGCAACCATGGCGACGGGATGCGCAAGAGGGCAGCCCTGCACCAGGCTGGTGCGAAATGCGCCGGGCTGCAACCCCTGTGACTGCACGTATGTCTCAGGATGGTACCCGGCAGGCCGTCGCGGGGCGGATTTCGGGGTGGCACGGTCCATGCATTGAGGGGTGTCAACCGTCGCCCAACACTGGAGGAACCATGCACCGCTTTTCCCTCAAGACCCTGACCCTCGCTTTTGCGGCCGTCGCCGTACCGGGCCTTGCCAGCGCCCAGCTCACTGCCAATGTGTCGCTGACCAGCAACTACAAGTTCCGCGGCCAGGACCAGGACGTGAACCGCATCAAGGCCGTGAACCCGGCCATCCAGGGCGGGTTCGACTACAGCTTTGGCGACAGCGGCTTCTATGTGGGCAACTGGAACTCCAGCGTGGACTGGCTGTCCGGCAACTCCATCGAGGCCGACTTCTACGGCGGCTACAAATTCAAGGCCGGCGAGGTGGACCTGGATGTGGGCGCGCTCACGTATGTGTACCCGGGCAACACCAGCGGCAACACCACCGAGCTGTACGGTGCGGCCACGTACGGCCCGTTCACGGCCAAGTACTCGCACACCGTGTCCAAGGATTACTTCGGCTGGGCGGGCGCCAAGACCTCCAGCAACCGCGGGCGCAACACGGGCTACCTGAACCTGGCGTTTGCGCAGGAGGTTGCGCCCAGCGTCACGCTGAAGGCGTCCGTGGGCTACACGCGCTTTGCCAGCGACATCAAGGATCTGGGCGTGCCCAATTACGTGGACTACAGCGTGGGCGGCGCCTACGACTTCGGCGCCGGCCTGTCATTGTCCGCGGCGGTTGCCGGAGCCAACAAGAAGGGCTTCTTCGGCGATGCCAACAAGGCCCGCCTGATCGTCTCCCTCACCAAGACCCTTTAACTCTCGACAAGGAACCGATCATGAAAATGGTCACCGCCATCATCAAACCCTTCAAGCTCGACGAGGTGCGCGAGTCCCTGTCGGACATCGGCGTGCAGGGCATCACCGTGACCGAGGTGAAGGGCTTCGGCCGCCAGAAGGGCCATACCGAGCTGTACCGCGGCGCCGAGTACGTCGTGGACTTCCTGCCCAAGGTGAAGATCGAGGCCGCCGTGGCCGACGAGCTGGTGGAACGCGTCATCGAGGCCATCGAAGGCGCGGCCCGCACCGGCAAGATCGGCGACGGCAAGATCTTCGTGGCGCACCTGGAACAGGTGGTGCGCATTCGCACCGGCGAGACCGGCCAGGAAGCCCTGTGAGCGCGCGCCGCACAGGCATTCGTCCCTCCCGACCCAGAGATCTGCCATGAAAAAACTATTTGCTTCCCTACTGATCGGTGCAAGCCTGCTGGCCGGTGGCGCCGGCGCGCTGGCCCAGACACCCGACGCGGCCGCGGCGGCTTCGGAGCCCGTGGCCGTCGCCCCCGCGCCTGCGCCCGCTGCCGAGCCCGTCGCAGCACCTGCTGCGGCACCCGCACCCGCGGCAGCGGCAGCGGCGCCCGCCGCGCCCAAGGTGGACTCGGGCGACACCGCCTGGATGCTGACCTCCACGCTGCTCGTGATCCTGATGATCATCCCGGGCCTGGCCTTGTTCTACGGGGGGCTGGGCCGCACCAAGAACATGCTGTCCGTGCTGATGCAGGTGTTCGTGATCTTCGCCCTGGTGTCGCTGCTGTGGTCCATCTACGGCTACAGCCTCGCGTTCTCCGGCGAGGGCCAATTCGTGGGCGACCTGTCCAAGCTCTTCCTGAAGGGCGTGAGCCAGGAAACCTTTGGTGCGCTGGCGACCATTCCCGAATACGTGTTCATCGCCTTCCAGGGCACGTTCGCGGCCATCACCGTGGCGCTGGTCGTGGGCTCCTTTGCGGAACGCATGCGTTTTGCGGCCGTGCTCATCTTCGCGCTGCTGTGGTTCACCTTCAGCTACGTGCCCATGGCCCACATCGTGTGGGGTGGCGGCCTGCTGGCGGCCGACGGCGCGCTCGATTTTGCGGGCGGCACCGTGGTGCACATCAATGCCGGTATCGCGGGCCTGGTGGGTGCCTACATGGTGGGCAAGCGTATCGGCTTTGGCAAAGAGGCCTTCACCCCGCACAGCCTGACGCTGACCATGGTGGGCGCCTCGCTGCTGTGGGTGGGCTGGTTCGGCTTCAACGCCGGCTCTGCCGGTGCCGCCAACGCTGCTGCCGGTCTGGCCTTCGTGAACACCGTGCTGGCCACTTCGGCTGCCACGCTGTCGTGGATTGCCGGCGAAGCGCTGCACAAGGGCAAGGCTTCCATGCTGGGCGCGGCCTCGGGCGCGGTGGCCGGCCTGGTGGCGGTCACGCCCGCCGCGGGCTTCGTGGGCCCCATGGGCTCCATCGCGATCGGCCTGATCGCCGGCCTGGTCTGCCTGTGGGGTGTGGGCGGCCTGAAGAAGATGCTGAACGTGGACGACGCCTTCGACGTGTTCGGCGTGCATGGCGTGGGCGGCATCGTGGGCGCCATCCTCACCGGCGTGTTCGCGGCCCAGGGCCTGGGCGGCACCGGCGGCCTGACGCCCGACACCTTCAGCATGGGCGCGCAGGTGTGGGTGCAGGTCAAGAGCGTGCTGTTCACCATCGTGTGGTCGGGCGTGGTGTCCTTCATCGCCTACAAGGTCGCCGACCTGCTGGTGGGCCTGCGCGTGAGCGAGGAAGCCGAGCGCGAGGGCCTGGACATCACCTCCCACGGCGAGACGGCCTACCACCGCTGAGCGGCGTTGAACGGCGGGCGCCGCGTGGTGGCGCGGCGCCCCCGATGACAAGCGAGCAACTCCCTGTCCCTTTTTTGGGCCCGCCCTTGGCGGGCCTTTTCTTTGGGCGGCGCGCAGGCCCGCGGCCAATAATGCCTGCATGAACACTGCCTGGACGCCCCTGGCCGCCGCGCCCGCGCAACTCGGCGAATCTCCTTTCTGGCACCCCCTGGAGTCCCGTCTGTACTGGGTGGACATCGCTGGCCGCGCGCTGTGGCGCAGCGGCGTGCACGGGAGCGATGCGCAATGCTGGCCCCTGCCGGCCGAGCCCGGCTGCATCGCGCCGGCGCGCCAAGGGGGCACACCCGCAGGCCTGGTGGTGGCGCTGCGCGACCGCATCTGCCACGCGCCGCGCTGGGGCGGGCCGCTCCTCACGCTGGCGCACTTGCCCATCGACCCGGCGACCGAGCGTGCCAACGACGGCAAGTGCGACGCGCTCGGGCGCCTGTGGGTGGGTACGGTGCATGAGCCCGCCCAGGGCCCGCGCCAGCCCGTCGCTGCGCTGTACTGCATCGACCTGCGCGGCCGGGACCAGGACAGCCCCGATGCTCCCACGGTGCGCCGCATGCTGGACGGCGTGGCCACCGCCAACGGACTGGCCTGGTCGCCGGACGGGCGCACGCTGTATTGGAGCGACACGCCCTCGCACACCATCCGCGCGTGGGACTGCAACGCCCAGTTGGAGCCCATCGGGGCGCCGCGTGTGTTGCACCGCTTTGCGGCGCGCGATGAGGCAGTCCCCTATGGCGGCCGCCCGGACGGTGCCGCTGTGGATGCCGAAGGCGCCTACTGGTGCGCGCTGTACGAGGGCGCGCGCGTGCTGCGCTTGTCGCCGCGCGGCGAGGTGCTGGCCGAGCTGCCCACGCCGCTGTCCTGCCCCACCATGCCCTGCGTCGGTGGGCCGGACGGGCACACGCTGTTCGTCACCTCTGCACGCAAGGGCCGCAGTGCCGATGAGCTGGCGCGCTGGCCCCAGTCGGGGCGGGTGCTGTCCACCCGCGTGGCCGTGGCGGGGTTGCCCGTGGCCTGGTGCGAGATCGGCCAGCGCTGACCCCTGCGGCGCGCACGGCTGCCAGCGCCATTCACGCCGCGCGTTCAAAAAAATCAAACCTGCGTCCCGGCCGGCCGAAAGGGCAGGGCAGTACCATCGCCGGATGGACGCAGCCCTTCGCCAGATCATCGACCGCGTGCGCGACAGCGCAGACCGCCGCAGCGCCGTGCGCATCTGCGGCGGAGGCACCAAAGACTTCCATGGCCCGGGCGCGCCGCAGCATGCTGGCGAGCCGCTGGACATGCGGCCCCTGGCCGGCGTCGTGAGCTACGAGCCCAGCGAACTGGTGGTGACCGCGCTGGCCGGCACGCCGCTGGCGGAGTTGGAGGCGCTGCTCGCGCGCCATGGCCAGAGCCTGCCGTTTGAGCCGCCACGCTTTGCCGAAGGCGGCACCGTGGGGGGCATGGTGGCGGCCGGCCTGTCGGGCCCGGCGCGCGCCAGCGTGGGCGCGGTGCGCGACTACGTGCTGGGCGTGGAGATCATCAACGGGCGCGGCGAGCTGCTGCGCTTTGGCGGCCAGGTGATGAAGAACGTGGCGGGCTATGACGTCTCGCGCCTCATGGCCGGGGCCTGGGGGCAGCTCGGCGTGATCACCGAGGTCAGCCTGAAGGTGCTGCCGGTGCCGCCGGCCGAGGCCACGCTGCGCTTTGACTGCGACCAGGCCGAGGCGCTGCGCCGCCTCAACGCCTGGGGCGGCCAGCCGCTGCCGCTCAACGCCAGCTGCTGGGTCGAGGATGCGGGCCGCGGCCAGCTCTACGTGCGCCTGCGTGGCGCCCAGGCGGCGGTGCAGGCCGCCTGCCGCAGCATGGGAGGTGAGTTGCAAGACGCTCCCACCGTGCCTAACGACTGGCAGGCTTGCCGCGACCAGCGCCTGCCCTGGTTCGCCGCGCGCGCGGCGAACCATGCGCTGTGGCGCCTGTCGGTTCCCCAGACCGCGCCCGTGCTGGCATTGCCCGCGGGCGTAGCGCCGCCGCTGGTGGAGTGGCACGGCGGCCTGCGCTGGGTGCAGGCGCTGCCGCAGCACGGCGATGCACTGCACGCACTGGCCGCCGAGGTGGGGGGCAGTGCTTCTCTATTCATAGCTGCTAGCGCAGATGGGATAAGCGCTAGAGCCGTTTTTGATGCAAATTCTGCGGCGCTCGCTGCGATCCACCAGCGGCTCAAGCAGGCGTTCGACCCGGCCGGCATCTTCAACCCCGGGCGCCTCGTCTAGCCATGCGGCTGCTGCGCCACCTGACCGGGCAGCACCGCACCACGGTCACCAACCGCACGCTGGGCCTGCTGCTGGCGTTCAACGCGGGGGCGATCAACGCGGGGGGCTTTCTGGTCGTACACATGTACACCTCGCACATGACGGGCTTCCTTTCGCTGGTGGCCGACAACCTGGTGCTGGGCAACATGACGCTGGTGCTCAGCGCCATCGGCACGCTGTGGGCGTTCATGTCGGGCGCGGGCTCCACGGCCATCCTCGTCAATTGGGCGCGCCACCAGCACCTGCGCAGCGGCTTTGCGCTGCCGCTCTTGCTGGAGGCGGTGCTGATGCTGCTGTTCGGCCTGATGGGGGCCATCACGCTGGGCTGGCGCACGCCGTTCGCCGTGCCGCTCACGGTGCTGCTGCTGGCCTACATCATGGGGCTGCAGAACGCGGTGGTGACCAAGATGTCTTCGGCCCAGATCCGCACCACGCACATGACGGGCATCGTCACCGACCTTGGCATCGAGATGGGCAAGGCCCTGTACTGGAACCGCAGCGGCACGCCGCGCGAGTCGCAGGTGCATGCCAACAAGACGCGCCTGCGCATGTTCGCCAGCCTGCTGGGCATGTTCACCGCCGGCGGCGTGGTCGGTGCGGCGGGCTTCAAGTACGTGGGCTTCATCTGGGTGGTGCCGCTCGCGTCCATCCTGCTGGCGCTGTCGCTGCCCCCCCTCGCCGCCGACCGCCAGCGCCTGGCCCAGCTGTGGCGCGCGCGCCGCGCCCCCGCACCCGCCGAAGACGCCCCCGCGCGCCGCTAACCCCTCCACGATCTCCACGACACACCATGCAGACCCAGCTCGCACCCCAGTACCAGGGCACGCCCGAAGGGCAGGAGGCCGAGGCCATCCTGCGCAAATGCGTGCACTGCGGCTTTTGCACTGCCACCTGCCCCACCTACCAGTTGCTGGGCGATGAGCTGGACGGCCCGCGCGGGCGCATCTACCTCATCAAGCAGGTGCTGGAAGGGGCCGAGCCCACGCGCAAGACGCAGTTGCACCTGGACCGGTGCCTGACCTGCCGCAACTGCGAGAGCACCTGCCCGAGCGGCGTGCAGTACGGGCATCTGGTGGACATCGGCCGGCGCATCGTCGAGGAAAAGGTGCCGCGCCCGCGCGGCGAGGCGGCGGCCCGCTGGATGCTCAAGGAAGGCTTGCCATCGCCGCTCTTTGCCCCGGCAATGAAGGTGGGCCAGGCCGTGCGCGGCCTGCTGCCCGAGCGCCTGCGCGCCAAGGTGCCGCCGCGCCAGGACGCGGGCGCCTGGCCCACGCGCAGCCATGCGCGCAAGGTGCTGCTGCTGGAGGGCTGCGTGCAGCCGTCGATGGCGCCCAACATCAACAGCGCCACGGCACGCGTGCTGGATGCTGCAGGCATACAGACCGTGGTGGCGCGCGAGGCGGGCTGCTGCGGCGCGGTCAAGTTCCACCTGAACGATCAGGAAGGGGGCCTCGCCCAGATGCGCGCCAACATCGACGCCTGGTGGCCCTACGTGGAACGCGGCGAGGTGGAGGCCATCGTCATGAATGCCTCGGGCTGCGGCGTCACCGTGAAGGAATACGGCCACCTGCTGCGCAACGACGCGCAGTACGCCGAGAAGGCGGCGCGGGTGAGCGCCCTCACGCGCGATCTGTCGGAACTGCTGCCCGATCTGGTGGAGCGTCTGCGCGGGCGCATCCAGCCTCCCGCGGCCCCGCTGGCCTACCACCCGCCCTGCACCCTGCAGCACGGGCAGAAGCTGCGCGGCGGCGTGGAGCGGCACCTGGCGGCGCTGGGCTTCGAGCTGCGCGTGGCGCGCACCGAGTCGCACCTGTGCTGCGGCTCGGCCGGCACCTACTCGGTGCTCAACCCGGAACTGTCGTACCAGCTGCGCGACCGCAAGCTGGGCGCGCTGGGCGAGGCCTTCACCGAGCAGCCGCCTGCGGCCATCCTCTCGGCCAACATGGGCTGCATCACCCACCTGCAAAGCGGCACGGGCATTCCCGTGAAGCACTGGGTGGAGGTGCTGGATGCCGCATTGCTGGCATGATGACGGGTTTTGACCGCCGCGCGGGGCGGGCTTTCGGGGCCCGGCCGCGCGCTTTCGAGCCATGAACGACACCGTGAACGCACCCGCTCCGATCCACGAAGAAGGCGTGCCACCCATCGCCGCTGCGGTCCCCGCGGCCGAAGGCCATGCGACACCGGAGAGCCCCGCGTCGGCCAGCCCGGCACCTGCCGCTGACAGCGGCGCCGCACGCGCGCCCAGGGCCAATCGCCGCGGCGGCCGTGGCCGCGCGGGGGGGCGGCGTGAGCCGGGAGCGCAGGCCACAGGCGATGCGCCCCAGGCCGGCGCCAAGGGCGGCCCCGCGGCGGGTGCACCCCGCCGTACGCATCCGCTGCTGGAGCAGTTGGCGGGCTGGTATCCGCACTTGTTCGGTGCGCAGTTCCTGCCGCTCAAGCGCGGCATCTTCCAGGACCTGCTGGCCGCGCATGGGCAAGCCATCGACAAGGACGCGCTCAAGCTCGCCCTCTCCATCCACACGCGGTCCACGCGCTATCTGAATGCGGTGGCCCAGGGCATGAAGCGCCACGACCTGCAGGGCCAGCCCGTGGAGGACATGGCGCCCGAGCATGTGCACCACGCGCTGCTGGAGGTGTTCCGCCGGCGCAAGCCGCAGGACGGCGAGGACCTGACGGCCAAGCTGCGCCGGCGCATTGCCCAGGCGTTCGAGGCCAGCGGCCTCACGCGCGAGGCCTATGACGCGCTGGTGCGCGGCCGCGACGAGAAGGCCAACGCCCTGCTCGATGAAGCCTTTGCCGAGGTGGCCGAGCGCGATGCCAAGGCCGAGGCGCTGCTGCGTGCCTTCGAGGCCAGCGGCCAGACCCCCGAGGCCTTTGCCGACATGTACGGCCTGCCCGCTCGGCAGGCTGCGCAGATGCTCGAGCGGGCACGCCAGCGCCGCGCACCGGGCGCCTGAGCGCGGCGCGAGGGGTGGTGACAGGCTGCTGACACGACGCTGTCAGCAGCTTCCCCGCAGCATGGAGTCCTTCGCAACATGCTTTCAAGGAGCCCCTCCATGACCGTCCCCTCATCCAGCCAGGCCATCAACTGGTTCGAGATTCCGTGCGCCGATCTCGGCCGTGCGCAGTCCTTTTACGAGCGCATGCTGGACCGGCCCATGCGCCGCGAAGACTTCGGCAGCGAACCCATGGCCCTGTTCTCCAAGGACGATCCCGCGACGGGCGGCTGCCTGGTGGCGGGCCCGCAGCGCCGCGCGGCGCCTGACGCGGGCGTGCGCATCTACCTGGACTGCGAGCCCAGCGTGGAGGCGGCTTTGGCCCGTGTAGTGCCTGCCGGTGGCCAGGTCGTGGATGCCTGCACGCAGCTGCCCCAGGGCATGGGGTACATCGCCCACGTGCGCGATACCGAGGGCAACACCATCGGCCTGCACGCCATGGCGCGCTGAGGCGCCGGCTCGCACACCCTGCTGACACCCCGTTGTCAGCAGGGTGGCGGCAGCATCGGCGCGTTCTTGGATTCCGTTCAGGAGAGATTTCCATGATCCCAATCACCGTCCAGGTGCCGGCGTTCAGCGTGGCGGGCGTTGCCGTGCGCACCTGCAACCGAGACGAGGCCCAGCCCGAACGGGCGCGCATAGGCGCACTGTGGGACCAGTTCTTCACCGAAAGCTGGGCGCGCCAGTTGCCCGGCCCCGGGGCCGACGGGCGCCTCTACGGCGTCTACAGTGCCTATGAGTCCGATCAGCATGGCGCCTTCGACGTGACGGCCGGCGTGTCGGCCGCCGTGCAGGCCGATCCGCCGGTGGGCGCGGCCCGCATCGAGGTGCAGCCGGGCAGCTATCTGGTGTTCCACTGCGAGGGACCCATGCCGCAGATGGTGCTCGACGCCTGGGCCGCCGCGTGGCGCTACTTCGAGGAACATCCGGAGGTGCGGCGCCGCTTCGACACCGACTTCGAATGCTACGAGGGGCCGGAGTGCGTCGCCCTGCACATCGGCGTGCTGCTCTGAGTGCAGGCCCGGGCGCTGTCCTGCCTGGCACCCGGCACCGTACCATGCGGACCATTCCTTCCGTGGCCTGAGATTCCATGCGCCGTGCCGACCGCCTGTTCCAGATCGTCCAGCTCATCCGGGGCCGGCGCCTGTCCACGGCCGCCTTTCTCGCCGGGCGGCTGGAAGTGTCGCTGCGCACCATTTACCGCGACGTGGCCGACCTGCAGCACCAGGGCATACCCATTGAAGGCGAGGCCGGCGTGGGCTACCGCCTGGGCGCGGGATTCGAGCTGCCGCCGCTGATGTTCAGCCAGGGCGAGGCCAACGCCCTCGTGGCCGCCGCGCGGCTTGCGCAGACCTGGGTCGATGGCGGCATGGCGCGCGAGATCGAGGGTGCGCTTGGCAAGATCCTCTCGGTGCTGCCGCCCGCCGCGCGCGCGGCGGCCGAGGCGCAAGCGCTCTACGCGCCGGGCTCGGGGCTGGATACGCTCGCCCAGGCCGCGCTGCAGGCGCTGCGCGAGGCCGTGCAGTCCTGCCACGTGGTGCGGCTTGACTACGCCGACGTGCAGGGCCGGCCCAGCCTGCGGCGCGTGCGGCCGCTGGGCTGCTTCTACTGGGGCAAGGTGTGGACGCTGTCGGCCTGGTGCGAACTGCGCGATGACTTCCGGGGCTTTCGCATCGACCGCATCGCGGCCTTCGAGGTGCTGGACGAGCGCTTCCGCCAGGAGCCCGGCAAGACCCTGGCCGACCTGCTGCGCCAGGTCGAGGCCCGGATGCGTCACTGCCCGGCCGAGGGGCTGGACGGCGCCGCGTTCTCCTCCTGACCTTTTTTGCTCCTCCGCTGCGGGGATGGATTGCCATGGGCCGTCCTGACCGCCGGCCGCAGTCCGGCGCCGGGCCTGCGCGCGCGCTGCAAACCTGTCCCCCCACGGCGTACCCACGCAGCATGGCACGGTGAGAGCCGCGGGCCGTAGCCCGCTTGCTGCCTTGGCTGGTCTTGGCAGGCCCGGAGGCCGGTATCGGGGCTGTACTTGCCGCGGCCTTTGTGGAGCGTGTATGTCGCGCCGGACCGCTTGTGAAAACCGCTTGGCCTCAGGCCGCCAGCGCTGCCTCGATGTCGCCCGTGAGCTTCTCGGGAGCCTCCTGCGGCGCGTAGCGGCGGATCACCTGGCCGTCCCGACCGACCAGGAACTTGGTGAAGTTCCACTTGATCGCCTTGGTGCCCAGCACGCCGGGCGCTTCGCCGGTGAGCCAGCGGTACAGCGGGTGCGCGTCGCTGCCGTTGACGTCGATCTTGGACATCATGGGAAACTGCACGCCATAGTTGCGCTGGCAAAAGCCCGCGATGGCGTCGTTGCTGCCCGGGTCCTGGTGGCCGAACTGGTTGCACGGAAAGCCGAGCACTACCAGCCCGCGCGGCCCATAACGTTCGTGCAGCGCCTGCAGGCCGGTGAACTGCGGCGTGAAGCCGCAGGCGCTGGCGGTGTTGACGATGAGCAGCACCTGACCGCGGAAGTCGCTCAGTGGCTGGGGTGCGCCGTCGATGCGTGTCGCGTCGAAGTCATACGCAGTGGTCATGGGGCCTCCGGTCGTGTGTCCGTCACCTTATCACTGGGGGCATGGGGTGTGCCTGCTGCATGCACCCGCGGCCGCCAGACCGACCAGATGGCCGCCAGCAGGATCAGCGCGCCGCCGGCGAGGGTCCCGCCCGTCAGCTGTGCCGCGCCCAGCAGCGTCGAGGAGCCGCTGGCGAACACCACCTCCGACAGCATGATGATCGCCGTCGTTCCCGCCGCCAGGCGCGCGGCGCCAAACTGCAACGCCCAGTTGCCGATCAGCAGCACGACCGCCAGAAGCGCCGCCACGCAGGCCCAGGTGGCGTTCAGCGGTGGAAAGGGCGGCACCACGCCCAGGGATCGGCCCAACTGGGCCGCCAGCAGCGCCATGAGCATGCAGCCGCCGAACATGGCGACCATGCGCGCCTGGCCCGGGACGGCGTGCAGGCGGCGCAGGGTGACGTTGGTCACGGCAAACGTGAAGCCGCCGAGGATCGCGAGCAGATCGGCCAGCGTCAGGGCGGCGAGCAGGCGCGGCAGGCCGCCCTCGGCGGGCCACAGCACCAGCAGCACGCCGCTGAAGGCCAGCAGCAGCCGCGCCAGCGCCTGCGGCATGGGCCGCTCGCCCAGGAAGCGCCAGGCCAGCAGCACGCTCCAGGCTGGCATCAGATAGAACAGCAGGATCACGCGGACCACGTCGCCAATGGTGATGGCCCAGTTGAAGGCCACGTTGTTCAGGCCCGAGCACAGCGCCAGCAACCACAGGGCCTTGTGCTGCCGCAGCTGCGCGGAAATGCCCGGCCGCAGCGCCAGCAGCACAAGGAGGATGGCCCCATACATGAGCGCCGTGGCCCACAGCGGGTGCAGTCCCGCGCCGTGCATCTGCCGGAACGGCCACCAGGACAGTCCCCAGATGAAGGCGTTGAACAGCAAGGCCAGGGCGGGAAGCGGAGATTGCATGCAAAAAGTGGCCGTAGCGCTTATCTGGCAAGCGCAAGCAGTTATCAAAAACAGAGTGGTGAAGGCGCGAAGACGCCCAGCCTTTGCGGCGCATTGTGCCGGCGCGACGGCGGGCGCGCGGGGCTGCGCGGGGTAGCCCCACGCGCCGGTTCAGTGGTGGTCGTGCCGGGCGATGGAGAGCAGGTGCTCCACTTCCTCGGGATGGCTGCGCACGTTGTGCGCGTGCCAGCGGCCGATCAGCCACATCACGCCCGCCACCAGCATGCCGAAGGCCGTGATGGCACCGAAGGCCGACAGCCCGAACTTGGTGGACAGGCTGTAGAACGCCCCCATGCCCAGGATGGCGGCCTGCTCGTTGAAGTTCTGCACGGCAATGGAGCGGCCCGCGCCCATCAGGTTATGGCCGCGGTGCTGCAGCAGCGCGTTCATGGGCACGACCAGGAAGCCCCCCAGCCCACCCAGCAGGATCAGGAACGGAATGGCCAGCCAGATGTTGCTGATGACATTCATCAGGATCACCAGCAGGCCCATGGCGATGCCCATCGGGATCACGCGCGTGGCCATGTCCAGGCGCATGTGCAGGGACGCCGCCACCGCGCCCGCGGCCGTGCCGATGGCCACCACGCCCACGAGGGCCGAGGCCTGCGTGGTGCTGTAGCCCAGGGCCGCGGCGCTCCAGGCCAGCACGATGTAGCGCAGGTTGCCCGACACCCCCCAGAACAGCGTGGTGGTGGACAGCGAGATCTGCCCGAGCTTGTCGCGCCACAGGCGCCCGTTGCAGGTCCAGAAGTCGGGCAGCAGCGCCAGCGGGTTGGGCGGCAGGGGGCGCATCTCCACGCCCGTGTGCGGGATGCGCAGGTTGAACCACGCCGCCAGCATGTACACCGGCACCAGCGCCAGGATGGCGGCTTCGGCCGCGAGGTCGATGCCCAGATCGATGCCCGGCATGTCCAGCGCCAGCAGGTGGCTGGCGATGTGGGGTGCGACCAATTGGCCGCCCACAAGCACGCCCAGGATGATGGAGGCGATGGTCAGCCCCTCGATCCAGCCGTTGGCTTTCACGAGTTGGGATGCGGGCAGCAGCTCGGTGAGGATGCCGTACTTGGCCGGCGAATACGCCGCCGCGCCCAGGCCCACCACGGCGTAGGCCAGCAGCGGGTGGTGGCCGAACAGCATCATCAGGCAGCCCACCACCTTGATGGCATTGCTGATGAACATCACCCGCCCCTTGGGCATGGAGTCGGCGAATGCGCCCACCCACGGCGCCAGCACCACGTAGAACAGCGCGAACATGGGCACCAGCGCTGCGCGCTGCCACTCCGGCGCGCCGCTCGTACGCAGCAGTTCCACCGCGGTCACGAACAATGCGTTGTCGGCCAGCGAGCTGAAAAACTGCGCCGACATGATGGTGTAGAAACCGCGCTTCATCGGGTGGCTGGTGGCTCCATCAGCGGGAATGATGGCCTGTGAAAATTCGAAACACTCCGAGGAGCGACGGGCGGTTATATCACGCGACCCTGCGCGCCCAGTGCCAGAATGGCCCCCGTCCAGTCCGTAGAAACACCCCCATGCCGCGCCCCATTCTTGCGACCATCCACCCCGCAGCCGTGCACCACAACCTGGAGCGCGCGCGCCGTGCCGCGCCCGATGCGCGCGTGTGGGCGGTGGTCAAGGCCAACGCCTACGGCCACGGCATCGAGCGCGTGTTCGAAGGCCTGCGCGCCGCCGACGGTTTCGCTTTGCTGGACCTGGCCGAGGCCGAGCGCGTGCGCGCTCTCGGCTGGCGCGGCCCGATCCTGCTGCTGGAGGGCGTGTTCGAGCCGCGCGACCTGGAGCTGTGTTCGCGCCTGGGTCTGTGGCATGCCGTGCACTGCGATGCGCAGATCGACTGGCTGGCTGCGCACAAGACGCAGGTGCCGCACCGCGTGTTCCTCAAGATGAACTCCGGCATGAACCGCCTGGGCTTCACGCCCGAGCGCTACCGCAGCGCCTGGGCGCGCCTGAACGCGCTGCCCCAGGTGGACGAGATCTCGTGCATGACCCACTTCAGCGACGCCGACGGCTCGCGCGGCATCGCGCACCAGGTGCAGGCGTTCCAGGCCGCCACGCAGGACCTGCCGGGCGAGCGTTGCATCGCCAACAGCGCCGCGCTGCTGCGCCACGGCGGTGATGCGCAGGTGCGGCTGGACTGGGTGCGCGCGGGCATCGTGCTGTACGGCAGCGCGCCCGACCATCCCGAGCGCCGCGCGGCCGACTGGGACCTGCAGCCCACCATGACGCTGGCTTCGCGCATCATCGGCGTGCAGCAGCTGCAGGCGGGCGACACCGTGGGCTACGGCTCGCGCTTCACGGCGCAGGGGCCGCTGGGCATCGGTGTCGTGGCCTGCGGCTATGCCGACGGTTATCCACGCCACTGCGATACCGGCACGCCCGTGCTGGTGAACGGGGTGCGCACGCGCACCATCGGGCGCGTGAGCATGGACATGCTGGCCGTGGACCTCACGCCCGTGCCCGGCGCGGGGCTGGGGGCCGAGGTCACGCTCTGGGGCCGCGCCGCCAACGGCGCCGTGCTGCCCATCGACGAGGTAGCGCAAGCGGGCGGCACCATCGGCTACGAGCTGATGTGCGCGCTGGCACCGCGCGTGCCCGTGGTGGTGCAGGACTGATTCCCTCCATGGTCCGGGTCCGCGGCCGCACGGGCGCCTCGTGGCGCGGCATGCGCCTGCCGCAGCGGCTGCAGGAGGGCCTGCGCCAGCGCCATGCCCTGCGGCTGCACGGCTGGTGCATCGGCAGTCTGATCCTGGGTGTGATGTGGGCGGTGTCCCATGCGCAGATGGCGCTGGGCGTGCCGTCGCTGGCGCTGCGCTACCTGGTCACGCTGGGCGTGGGATATGGGGTCTATCTGCTGGTGCTGCGCCTGTGGGCCGCATGGCTGCTGCGCCGGCGCAGCGATGCGGGTGATGCGCCCGACGGGCTGGACCTGCTGCCCGATGCCGGCTGGCCCGCCGGCCCCGGGCCGCAGGGCTCCGCACCACCTTTGCACGGCGGTGGCGGCGACTTTGGCGGGGCGGGCGCGACAGGCCGGGGCCTCGCAAGGGGCGCCGGCCTTTTTTGGGGGGGCCTGGGCGTCAGGCCAGGGCGCGCTGCACCGCGGGGCGCTGCGCCATGCGCTGGGAGTGCGCGTGCACCTTGGGAAACTGCGCGATGTCCACGCCGTCGCTCTTGAGCCAGCTCGCAACGGTGAAGAGGTAGCCGTCGGCCACCGAGTACTGCTCGCCCAGCACCCACGGGCCGTCGCCCAGGTAGTGGCGCTCGATCAGCGTGAAGCACTCCGTCATGTTGGCGGGCACCTTGCGCTGCATGGCGGCCTGGGCCTCGGGCTCGTCGGCCCAGCGGCTGGCGCGCGGGCGGTGGGCGTGGGCGATGTGCACGGTGGAGGCCAGGTAGCTGTGGAATTCCTGCATGCGCGCGAAGCCGAAGGGGTCGGCGGGCGCCAGGCGCGCATCCGCGAAGCGCTGCGCCACGTAGGCCAGCAGGGCGGGGGTCTCGGTGAGCGTTCCGTGCTCGGTCACCAGCGCGGGCACGCGGCCCTTGGGATTGACCGCGAGGTACTCGGGCGAGCGCTGCTGCTGGCTGGCGAAGTCCACGCGGACCAGGGTATAGGGTGCTTGCGCTTCCTCCAGCGCGATGCGCACGGCCTGTGCGCAGGTACCGGGGGTGAAGTAGAGGGTGAGAGAGGTCATGGACGGCGGGCGTGATCGAGGATGGATGATCGTATCTATAAAAAGAGGAGCGGCTTGCGCTCAATCCCAGGTCATTTCGATGCAATAAGTACCTGAATGTGGCTTGTGGCAAGCGCTGACAGCTCCTTTTTTTGATGCGCCAGGAACTCAGGAGCCCACGCTGGCCGGCTGCGCGTCGGGCAGGGGCGCGGCGGGCGCCGAGGGCTTGGGCACGGCGGGGACCGAGGGCAGGTGCGGCGGATCGGCGGGCTTCTTGTCGCATGCGGCCAGCGCCAGTGCGCAGGCGGTCAGCAGTGGCGCGGCCAGGGGGCGAAGTGTCGGCAGGGGCATGGCGGGTCCTTCCTGAGTCGGTGTTCGCCCGGCGGGGCGGCACTGCCCGTTAGGATAGGACAGATCCCCCGCGCCGGCCCACCGCCGGCCTACGCTGCGTCCTGCCACCATGGCCAAAGAAAAAACCATCTTCTCCTGCACCGAATGCGGTGGCACCAGTCCGCGCTGGCTGGGCAAATGCCCCTCCTGCGGTGCGTGGAACACCCTGATCGAATCCGTGCCCGACGCCGGACCGGGCAAGAACCGCCTGAGCGGGGCCGGCCAGTACGCGGGCCTGGCCCAGGCGCAAGCGGTGATGCCGCTGGCCGCCATCGAGGCGACCGAGGTGGCGCGCACGGCGAGCGGCATCGAGGAACTGGACCGCGTGCTGGGCGGTGGCGTGGTCGAGGGCGGAGTGGTGCTCATCGGCGGCGATCCGGGCATCGGCAAGTCCACGCTGCTCTTGCAGGCGATGGACGCGCTGCAGCGCGCGGGCCTGCCCACGCTGTACGTGACGGGCGAGGAGAGCGGCGCCCAGGTGGCGTTGCGTTCGCGCCGGCTGGGGCTGGATGCGAGCCAGGTGAACGTGTTGGCCGAGATCCAACTCGAAAAAATCCTCGCCACCGTGGAGGCCACGCAGCCCGCGGTGTGCGTCATCGACTCCATCCAGACCGTCTATTCCGACCAGCTCACCAGCGCCCCCGGCTCGGTGGCCCAGGTGCGCGAGTGCGCGGCCCACCTCACGCGCATGGCCAAGGCCACGGGCATCGCCGTCATCCTGGTGGGCCACGTGACCAAGGAGGGTGCGCTGGCCGGCCCGCGCGTGCTGGAGCACATGGTGGACACGGTGCTGTACTTCGAGGGAGACACGCACAGCAGCTTCCGTCTGGTGCGCGCCATCAAGAACCGCTTTGGCGCCGTGAACGAGATCGGCGTGTTCGCCATGACCGAGAAGGGCCTCAAGGGCGTGGCGAACCCCAGTGCCATTTTCTTGAGCCAGCACAGCGAGCCGGTGCCCGGCAGCTGTGTGCTGGTCACGCTGGAGGGCACGCGGCCGATGCTGGTGGAGATCCAGGCGCTGGTCGACGGCGGCGGCCCCAGCCCACGGCGCCTGTCGGTGGGGCTGGAGCGCGACCGCCTGGCCATGCTGCTGGCCGTGCTGCACCGCCACGCGGGCGTGGCCTGCGCCGACCAGGACGTATTCGTCAATGCCGTCGGGGGCGTGCGCATCAGCGAACCCGCGGCCGACCTGGCCGTGATGCTGGCCATCACCAGCAGCCTGCGCGGCAAGGCGTTGCCCAAGGGCTTCATCGCGTTTGGCGAGGTGGGCCTGGCTGGCGAGGTGCGCCCCGCGCCGCGTGGCCAGGAGCGCCTGAAGGAAGCCGCCAAGCTGGGCTTCACGGTGGCCGTGGTGCCCAAAGCCAATGCGCCCAAGAAGCCGATCGCCGGGCTGGAGATCCACGCAGTGGAGCGCGTGGACGAGGCCATGACTGCCGTGCGCGGGCTGGACTGACGCGTCGTGTCGCAGGGGCTACGCAGCTTCCACAGCGGCGCCGGTGGTGCTGCGTAGGACAATGCGGCCATGAATCTGCGCAAGATATTGATCCCGGCGGGCATCGTCGTCCTGGTCATCGCCGCCTACCGCGCCTATGGTCCGCAGGGCATCCTCACCGTGAGCGGAGGGCTGGTCATGTGGGGGCTGCTGCATTACACGCGGCTCATGAACGTGATGCAGAAGGCGCGTAACCACCCGATCGGCTACGTGGGCAGCGCGGTAATGCTCAATGCCAAGCTGAAAGCCGGTGTGAACCTGCTGCACGTGGTCGCCATGACGCGCGCGCTGGGCCAGCAGCTGTCGGCGGACGGCCAGCAGCCCGAGCTCTACCGCTGGACCGACGGCACGCAGTCGCACGTGACCTGCGAGTTCGTCAACGGTCGCCTGGTGCGCTGGGAGTTGGTGCGACCCGCCCCGCAGGAGGACGCCGGCCCGCCTGCCGCCGCCAACCCGGCGGGCGAATCGTAGAATTGCGTGCTTTGCGACCCACGCAGTTCTCTCGAAAAGGATCTCCATGAGCCCCGTTGTTCCCTCCATGGCCGACCGTGACGGCAAGATCTGGATGGATGGCCAGATGGTGGATTGGCGCGACGCCAAGATCCACGTGCTGACCCATTCGCTGCACTACGGCTGCGGCGCCTTCGAAGGCGTGCGCGCCTACAAGACGGAGCAGGGCACGGCCATCTTCCGCCTGGAAGAGCACACCAACCGCCTGTTCAACAGCGCCAAGATCCTGCGCATGACGATCCCCTTCACCAAGGACGAGGTGAATGAGGCACAGAAGGCCGTGGTGCGCGAAAACCAGCTCGAATCCTGCTACCTGCGTCCCCTGACGTGGATCGGCTCGGAAAAACTGGGCGTCTCGCCCAAGGGCAACAAGATTCACCTGATCGTCGCCGCCTGGGCCTGGGGCGCGTACCTGGGCGAGGAAGGCATGACCCGCGGCATCCGCGTGAAGACCAGCAGCTTCACGCGCCACCACGTCAACATCACGATGACGCAGGCCAAGGCGTCGAGCAACTACACCAACTCCATCCTGGCCAACATGGAAGCCACCGACGATGGCTACGACGAAGCCCTGCTGCTGGACAGCGCCGGCTTCGTGTCCGAAGGCTCGGGCGAGAACGTGTTCATCATCAAGGACGGCGTGGTGTACACCCCCGACCTGTCGGCCGGCGCGCTCAACGGCATCACGCGCAACACCGTGTTCCACATCTGCAAGGACCTGGGGCTGGAGCTGGTGCAAAAGCGCATCACGCGCGACGAGGTGTACATCGCCGACGAGGCCTTCTTCAGCGGCACGGCCGCCGAGATCACCCCGATCCGCGAACTGGACCGCGTGCAGATCGGCAGCGGCAGCCGCGGCCCGCTGACCGATAAGATCCAATCGGCCTTCTTCGACATCGTGAACGGCCGCAATCCCAAGTACGCCCACTGGCTCACCAAGGTCTGAACCCATGTCACAAGCCATCGTTGAACTGCTGGCCAAGGATCTCAACCTCCAGGGCGGCGTGTATTGCCCCAGCCCCAAGGCCGGCATGAAGCTCTGGAACAGCCACCCCAAGGTCTACCTGGACGTGGCCCACACGGGCGAGGCCAAGTGCCCCTACTGCGGCACCGTGTACCGCCTGAAGGCGGGCGAGGTTGTCCACGCCGGGCATTGATGCGGCGTTCGCGCCACGCCTGTGTTGGCACCCCCGTCGCGTTGGCGGTGGTGCGTTGATCACTGCAGGGCTGATCCGCAGGCTCTGGGCTGCGTACTGTTCATGACCCTTGAAAACCTTCTGGGCCCAGGCCCCTGGCCTCGCCGGGTCGCCACGGCGGCCTTGTTCCTGCTGCCTGCGCTGGCGTTGACGGTGCAGTCAGGCTACTCCTATGGCGCCGTGTTGCTGCTGGTTGGTGCGCTGTGCTCTGCGCACCGATGGCCTCGTCTGCCGCAGGATCGCTGGACCTGGAGCTTTGCGGCCATCATGCTCGGCATGGGCATCCTCTGGTTGGTATTGGCCAATCCCCTGGAGGGACTGGGAGGATGGGACCGACCGTCCAAATTCGCTCTGGGTATTGCCTGCCTGTTGTTTGTGAGCCCTGTAGGGCCTCGGCCGCGCGCCCAGTTCTGGGGGTTGGTGGCAGGTTGTGCGGGCGCCGGCGCCGTCGCGCTGTGGCAGGTGTACGTGGAAGGGGCTCCGCGTGCCTCGGGTTTCCCGACAGGCAGGACCAATGCCATTCAGTGGGGCAATCTGGCACTCTTGCTGGGCACCATGCTGGCCGTGCAGACCATTGCGTTGCGCGAGCATCTCAACCGTCGGGACGTAGCACTGGCATGTATCGCCGTGCTGTTGGCATTCAACGCTTCTGTTCTTTCACAGTCCCGTGGCGGCTGGCTGGCGCTGTTGCTGGCGGCGCCGTGGGGTCTGTATCTGCTGTGGCGCTTTTTCTGTCGCGAACTGTGGCGCACCCTGGCGGGCGCTGCCATTGCGCTGCTGGTGCTGGGCGCAGCCAATCATGCGGTGCTGGCAGAGCGCTGGGACATCATGGAGCAGGAAGTGCTGATCTACGGCACCGAACGCGCGGCCGACACCTCCGTGGGTCAGCGGCTGGAGCATTGGCGCTTTGCCTGGGAGGTGGGGCTGGAGAAGCCTCTCCTCGGCTGGGGCATGCGCGGGTATCTGGCCGAAAAGGAAAAGCGGGTGGCGGCGGGGCAGTACGAGCCCTCCATCCTTGAATACATCTACACCCACAACGAACCCCTGGATATGTTCATCAAGGCGGGCCTTGTGGGCGTGCTGTTGCTGCTGCTGTTCTATGCGGTGCCGCTGGGCATGTTCTGGCCCACCCGCGCGCGCATGGCCGCCTACGCGGGGCAAGCGGCCGAGGTGCGTGCGCAGGTGCTGGCGCTGCGCATGGCGGGCGTGTGCATTCCGTTGCTGTACGCGGGCTTCGGGATGACGCAGGTCTTCTTTGCACACAACAGCGGGATCATGTTCTACCTGTTCATGGTGATGACCACCTGGTCGGCGGTGCGTGGCATGGACGCGCTGTACGCGGGCAAGGGGTCCGCGGCGGCGGCTGCATAAGGCCAGCCATGGTGTCTGCGGCGTCTGCCCCTGGCCTTCCCGGCGCGGCCGGCACCCCGGCCGTGCGCCGGCCGCGGGTGCTGCATTTCGTGACGGGCGGGTTTTCCGGTGCCACGCAGGTGGCCGTGGATCTGGTACGAGCGCACGCGGCTTCGGGCCGCTGCGAGGCCTTGCTGGTGCTGCGCCGCAAGCGGCACACGCGCAACGAACGCGTGCAGGCCCTGCGGGACCAGGGGCTGGCGGTGGAAACCGTGGCCGGCTGGGCGCACGTGGCCACCATCTGGCAGCTGGTCGCGCTCTGCCGGCGTTTCCAACCCGATGTGCTGGTGGCCCATGGGTTCAGCGAGCATTTATGGGGCCGCTATGCCGGATTGATCGCCGGCGTGCCCCACCTGGTGCATGTAGAGCACAACTCCCGCGAGCGCTACACCGCCTGGCGGCTGCGCCAAGCGCTGTGGCTGGCTGAGCGCACCGACCTCATCGTGGGCGTCTCCGAAGGCGTGCGCCAGAGCCTGCTCGCGCGTGACTTTCCCGCCGCCAAGACCGTGGCCATTCCCAACGGCATCGCGCTGGGGCCGTATGAGCTGGCGCGCCATCCCGCTTGGGTCGACCGTGTGCCGGGCATCGTCATGGCCGCGCGCTTTGCGCGCCAGAAGGACCATGCCACGCTGCTGCGCGCCGTCGCGCTGCTGCGCGATCGCGGCCTCACGCCGCCCGTCAAGCTGGCCGGCGGCGGCAAGGCGGGCGCGCAACGCGCCGCACGCAAGCTGTGCACGGCCCTGGGGCTGGACGGGCAGGTGGAATTCCTGGGCCATTGCGGTGATGTGCCGGGACTGCTCATGGGCCACCGCATCTGCGTGCTGGCCACGCACTACGAGGGCATGCCGCTGTCGCTGATCGAGGGCATGGCCGCAGGCTGCGCCGTGGTGGGCAGCCGTGTGGTGGGCGTGCAGGAAATCATCGATGACGGCCGCAATGGCCTGCTGGCCGCGCATGCCGATCCCGCATCGCTGGCCGACGCACTGGAGCGGCTGCTGATGCGCGATGACGAGGCGCAGCGCATGGCCCAGGCCGCGCAGGAAGACGCCCGGCACCTGTACAGCCTGCAGACCATGACGAAGCGGTACGAGGACCTGCTGCTGCGGGGGCTGGAGGTTGCTCAGTGAGCGGCGCCGTGCGCGCGCCGGCTGCGCCCTGGCTCAGCATCCTGGTGCCGGTCTACAACGTGCAGGACTATCTGCAAGCGTGTCTCGCCTCCGTGGTGGAGCAGGTGGCGCAACTGCCGCTTGCCGGGGAGGGGGGGGCAGGCGTGGAGGTGTTGGTGCTCGACGACTGTTCCACCGATGGCTCGCGCGCGCTCATGGAGCAATTGGCGCAGCGCTGGCCCGGCCGCCTGACCCTGATGCGCCACGCGCTCAACCAGGGCCTGAGCGCGGCGCGCAACACCATGATCGACGCCGCCCGCGGTGAATACCTCTGGTTCCTGGACTCCGACGACAAGCTGCTGCCCGGCGCGCTGGCCGGCTTGCAGGTCACCGTGCAACGCCATGCCCCGGATGCGGTGCTGTGCGACTTCATGGTGTGGCGCGAGCGTACGCAACTCAAGCACCGGCTGCGCGGCGAGGGCCATCGCGCCACCTTTGCCGGCCCGGCGGGGGGGCTTCAGCGCGACGGCGCTGCGCTGCTGACGGGCGTGATGATGACCGGGCAGTTGCATGCCTGGTCCAAGGTCACACGGCGCGCGCTGTGGGGCGCAGACCTGCGCTTTCCCGCGGGCCGCTACTTCGAGGACATGGCCGCCATGCCGCTGGCCCTGCTGCGCGCGCGCAGCTATTGCTACGTGCCCCAGCCCTGGGTGGCCTACCGCCAGCGCGGCAGCAGCATTCTGGCGACGATGACATTGCCCAAGGCGCTCGATCAGTCACGGGCATTGGGCGCGTTTGCCCAGGCGCTGCGCACGGCCGAGGCCGAAGGGGCCTTGCCTGCCAGCGCGGCGCTGCATTTCGCCCTGGCACACCAGAGTGCGCGCAACCTTGCCGGCGCGGCGCGCTTCCTGGAGCGGGCCGATCTGCCCGTGGCCGAACGCCGAGCCGCAGCGCAGCGATTGCGTGACGACTTCGCTGCGGCATCGCCGTTGTCGGCGCAGGCCTTGCTGCGCGCCTACGTGCGGCGCGGCTGGTGGCTGCGCGCTCTGCGGCTGCGCCGTGCCTGGGGTGTCGTGGCGGTCGAAGCAAAGGGCTGACCCATGTCGCATGCGCCATCCTCCGCCCACTGGAAGCACCGGGGCGAACTGTGGCTGGCGGGCTGGCTGAAGCGCTGGTACCGCCTGCGCCCGCGCGACCTGGAGACCGCTCCAGCGCCGGTGTTCACGCTGTACGCCACGGGTACCGCAGCCGCAGCGCCGGCCGCGCGCACGGCCATTCCCCGCATTCTCTGGAGCTACTGGCAGGGCGGCACACCGCCGCTGCTGGTGCAGCGCTGCTTCGACCACTGGCGGCGCCTGCATCCGCATTTCGAGATCCGCATCCTGGACGAGCGCAGCGTGCTGCAGCACCTGCCTGCCATACCCACGGTGCTCGAAGGCGCTTTGCCCGCCAAGCGTGCCGACTGGATCCGGCTGGAGTTGCTGCGCCGCCACGGCGGCATCTGGCTGGACGCGAGCACCATCCTCACCCAGCCGCTGGACTGGGTTCTGCAGGAGCAGGCGCGCACGGGTGCCGACTTCGTGGGCTACTACCTGCAGCAGTACACCAGCGTCCCCCAGCGCCCGGTGGTGGAGAACTGGTTCATGGCCGCGCCGCCCGGCAGCCCCTTCATCGAGGATCTGCAGCGTGAATTCACGCAGGAGGTCATCGCCCGCACCGGCGAGCAGTACATCGCCCACCTGCAGGCCCAGGGCCTGTACACGCAGGCGCTGCAGCGCATCGACATGCCCGCCTACCTGACCATGCACCTGGCGCTGCAGGTGATCCTGCTGCGCGGCGGCAGCTACCGACTGAGCCTGTCCCCGGCGGAGTCGGGGCCGTACTTCCTGCACGTGCAGGGCCGCTGGCGCCGCGCCGCGCTCAAGCTGCGGCTGCTGTTCATGCGTGCGCGCGGGCCGCTGCCGCCGCTGATCAAACTGCGTTCGCCCGACCGCCGGCGGCTGGACGACTACCTGACGCAGGGCCTGTACCTGCCGGACAGCGTGGCGGGGCAGTGGCTGGATGGGGATCGCCCCGCCCTCCGATAATTCTCTGCTTTGCTATATATTAAATAGCTGCTGGCGCTTGATGGGAAAGCGCTAGAGCCCCAAAAGGCTTAAACCTTCAGGCGCCGCAGTGCGGCCTGCCATTCCTGCGCCAGCAGCGCCACCAGCTGCTGTGCCGGCAGCGCGCGCGCGGCGGCAACGCCCTGGCCTGCCCACAGGGACAGGTAGTCCGCGCGTCCCTGGCTGGCGGCGGCCTTGCGCAGTGGGCCGGTCAGCGCGTTCTGCACCGGGTAGGCGGGCACGGCGGCCTCGTGCGGTGCCAGCCGCTGCATCAGCGTGTTGACGATGCCGCGGGCGGGCCGGCCGGAGTAGATGCGCGTGACGCGCGTGTCCGTGGCCTGTGCGTCGGCCATGGCGGCGCGCTGCGCAGGGCCGATGGCGGACTCGGGGCAGGCGAGGAAGGCCGTGCCCAACTGCACCCCCTGCGCGCCCAGCGCCTGGGCAGCCGCAATGCCGCGCCCGTCCATGATGCCGCCGGCGGCAATCACCGGGATGGAGAGCGCATCCACGCACTGCGGCACCAGCGCCAGGGTGCCGACCATGCTGGCCTCGAAGTCGCCCAGAAAGGTGCCGCGGTGGCCGCCGGCCTCCATGCCGCTGGCGACCACGGCGTCCGCGCCCACGGCGGCCCATGCCTGCGCCTCGGCCAGCGTGGTGGCGGTGCCGATCACGCAGCTGCCGGCCTCGCCCTTGATGCGCCGCACCTGCGCGGCGTCCAGGATGCCGAAGGTGAAGCTGGCGACGGCGGGGCGGGCCTGGATGAGCGCCTCGAACTGCGCGGCAAAGTCCTCGCACCAGCGCGTGGGGGTCTCGGGCGGGGGCAGTCCCAGGTCGGCGTACAGCGGCGCCAGGCGGTCGATGGCGGCCTGCACTACGGCGGCGCCGGGCGTGGGCGTGGGCTGCACGAACAGGTTCATGCCGAAGGGCTTGTCGGTCGCCGCGCGCACGGCGGCGGCGGCCTCCAGCATGGCCTGGGGCGCGCGCATGCCGCAGCCCAGAAAACCCAGGCCGCCGGCCTGCGAGACGGCGGCGGCCAGCTGCGGTGAGTCGGAGCCGGTCATGGGGCCCTGGACGATGGGCAGGGCGATCTGCAGGCGGTGCAAGAGGGGGGTCATGGTTCAGCTCCTGGACGACGGGGAATCGGGGGATGCCGGTTCGCCGCGCAGCACCTGCCGCAGCGCGGCCAGCGCCGGCGTGGCATAGCCCTGGCGGTGCACCAGCACGGTCTCGCAGCGGCCCAGCGGCACCCACTGCAGCGCGGGCGGTGTGCGCAGCAGGTCCACGACGGACTGCGGCACCACGCCCGCGCAGCGGCCGGCGGCCACGCAGGCCAGGATGGCCGGGTAGCTGGCCAGCTCCAGCACCTGCGGCGCCTGGCCGCCGGCCTGGCGCATCCAGTCTTCGCCGATGCGGCGGTAGGTGCAGCCGTGCGCAAACGCGGCCAGGGTGTGCACGCGCAGGTCGGCAGGTGTTTCGACGGGCGGGTGGCTGGCCGGCAGGGCCAGCAGCAGCGATTCCGTCCAGACGGGCGTGCGCTGCACCGGGGCCTCATCGTCCAGGCCCGGCGGCGGCCAGGCCACCAGGGCGCAGTCGAGTTCGTGGGCCAACACCTGCTCCACGAGTTGGCGTGAGGGAGCGGTGCGCAGCTCCAGCACCAGCGCGGGCCAGCGCGCATGCAGTTGCGCCAGGGGCGCGGGCAGGCGCGCGGCGGCCGTGCTTTCCATGGCGCCGATGCGCAGGTGGCCGGCGGGGGTGCCCGGGTGCAGGGCCTGGCGCGCCTCCTCGGCCAGCGCCAGCAGGCGCTCGGCATAACCTTGCAGCGTGGCGCCTGCGGGTGTGAGCACCATACGCCGCCCCTCGCGCAGGAACAGGGCGGTGCCCAGTTGCTCCTCCAGCTGCTGCACGCGCGTGGTCACGTTGGACTGGGCGCGGCCCAGCCGCTCGGCCGCCCGCGTCACGCTGCCCTCATGGGCCACCGTGCGAAAAATCTCCAGTGCGACCAGGTCCATGGATACGTTTGTGAGATGATTTGTTGAAAAATCATCTTAAAAAAAGATTGATGGCGATCATACCGCCGGAGACCGCGCCATGGAACCACAAGCCACCCCGTCGATTGATGTGCCCGCGCCCCGCGGGCCCGCCCTGCACTGGAGCGAGCGGCCCCATGCCGTGGCCCTGGCAGGCATGCTGGCGCTGGCGGTGGCCATGGGCGTGGGGCGGTTCGCGTTCACCCCGCTGTTGCCCATGATGCTGCACGACGGGGTGCTGACCCTCACCGAGGGCAGCTGGCTGGCCACGGCCAATTACGTGGGCTACCTGCTGGGGGCGCTGGCCTGCATGGCACTGCCCTGGGTGGCACCGGGCTTCTATGCGCGCTGGCATCCGGCGCGGCTGGCGCGTGCCGGGCTGGTGGCCACGGTGCTGCTCACGCTGGCGATGGCGCTTCCCGTGGCCGCCGCGTGGCCGGCGCTGCGCTTTGCGGCCGGGGCCGCCAGCGCCTTCGTGCTGCTGAACGTGGCGGCCTGGTGCATGGTGCGCCTGGCGGTGCTGGGCCGCCCGGCCATGGGCGGGCTGATCTTCTGCGGGCCGGGCGTGGGCATCGTGCTCACGGGGCTGGCCGCCAGCGCGATGGTGGCGGCGCAGTGGCGTGCGGCCTCGGGCTGGGTGGTCTTCGGGGTGCTCTCGGTGCTGCTGTGCGTGGGCGTGTGGCCCGTGGTGCGCGGCCGCGCGGTCAAGACCGACGCCGGCGCCCAGCCCCGCGCGGCCGCGCAGGCGGGAAACGCCGGCACCCTGGCGGCGCGCGGCGTGCACGCCGTGGCATACGGCCTGGCGGGGCTGGGCTACATCGTGACCGCCACCTTCCTGCCCGTGATTGCGCGTGCCGCGCTGCCCTCCGGTTCACCCTGGCCCGACCTTTTCTGGCCGATGTTCGGCGCGGGCGTGGCCGTGGGCGCGGCGCTCAGCACGCGCGCGCCCAGCGCCTGGGACCGGCGCTGGCTGCTGCTGGCGGCGTATGCGCTGCAGGCGCTGGGCATCGTGCTGGGGCTGGTCTGGCCCACGCCGGCGGGCTTTGCACTCAGCAGCGCGTTGGTGGGTCTGCCGTTCACGGCCATCACCTTCTACGGCCTGCAGGAAGCGCGGCGCCTGTGGCCGCAGTCTGCCGACAGCTTTGCGAGCCTGGTCACGGCCGTCTACGGCCTGGGCCAGATCGCGGGTCCGCCGCTGGTGGCGTGGCTGCTCGCGCACGCCGATGCCGGCCAGGGCTTTGCCCGCGGGCTGATGCTGGCGGCGGCGGCGCTGGTGGCCGGCGCGGCGATGTACGGCTGGTCGGCCTGGCGCTGGCCGCAGCGTGCCTGACAGGCCGTCAGTGCTGCCCCTGCAGGCGCGCGTCCCAGGCCTCGCTCTGCCCGCTGTCCAGGCGCCGCTGGAACAGCCGCTGCCATGACGGCGGCAGCGGCAGAGCGAGGATTTCGCGCAGCGTAGCGGGCGTGCAATCGCGCCGGTCGATCACCTCCAGCAGCCGTGCGATGGGCCACGCGGGCTGCGGCCGCGCGAGCAGCCAGACGGTGTCGCCCGCCTGCACCGTCCCGGGTTGCAGAACGCGCAGATACCAACCCGCGCGCAGGCTGCGTTGCACGCGCAGCGCCATGCCGGGCACTTGGAAGCGGTCGTTCAGCTTCCAGCAGGGCTGGCGGCCCTGGCTGACCTCGAAAACGGCGCTGCCGATGCGCCACTGGTCCGCAATGCACACCTGGGCCTCCTGCACGCCGTCCAGGCTGAAGTTCTCGCCAAAGGCACCGGGCTGCGCGAGCAGCGCCTGCGCCGTGGCGTGGCCCGCCAGCTCCTCGCGCCAGGGCGTGTACTGCGGCCATGCATAGCAGTGCACGGCCTTGTCGGGGCCGCCGTGCACGCGCAGGTCGCCCTGCTCGTCACCGTCCAGTCCCTCCGCGCCTACGGCGACGGGGCCGCTGCGTGCCTGCTTGGCAATGGCGCTGCGGCTGCCGGGGCGGGTGTAGGGTTGCGCGCGACCGGTGAGCACGGCGCGCAGCGTGCCCAGGGCCGTGGGTTGGGAAGGCAAGGGGGTCATGTTCATGGGCGGGGCTGATCGGGCAGTGGGCAGCCGCCATCGTCGCAGCCCGTGGCGGGCACGGTCGCCGGGGCGGCTGGCGTGGGTTCCGCCAGCAGCCGGCCCAGCAGCGCGCCCAGCCGCAGATCGTCCAGATGGCCGAAGTGGTGCAGGCGCACGCGGCCTTGCGGGTCCAGCACCACCAGGCTGGGCGTTCCGCTGAGCGACAGGCTCTGCATGGTCCGTGGAATGCTGCGCGGTGCATCGGGCTGGTCCAGGCCGATGGGAAAGCGCAGTCGGTATTCGTGGATGAAGGCCTGCAGCGCCTCTGGCGTGCCCTGCACGGCGTGGTGCTCAAACACCGTGTGCAGTCCGATCACGACGAGTTGATCCGGCGCAAACGCCTCATGCACGCGCCGCGCCTGCGGGATGCCGTGCTCCACGCAGCCAGGGCACAGCATCTGAAAAGCGTGCAGCACCACCACACGCCCGCGCAGGCTGTCCAGCGTGAGCGGCTCGGGGGTGTTGAACCAGTGCGCCACTTGCAGCGGCGGCGCAGGTGCAAAGAAGGACGCGGCGGCGGTCATGGGCAGGCCTTGCGGAACGGGAATAGCGCCACCCTACAACATGGGCGAATGTGCCTGCTGAGGCAAGGGCGTGTGCGCCGACGCTCAGCGTGTGACCGGTAGGCGCAGCGTGAAGCAGGCGCCCGCCGCGCCATCGGGCCGGTCCTCGCACACCACGCTGCCGCCATGGCGCGCCGCGATGGAGCGCACCAGCGCCAGGCCCAGGCCCACACCGCCCGAGCGTTCGCTGGCGCCCGGCAGGCGGTAGAAGGGCTCGAAGATGCGTTCGCGCTGCGCGGGCGGCACGCCCGGGCCGTGGTCGCACACGCGCAGCACGGCGTCGTGCCCTTCGCGCGTGAGGGTGAGGGTGATCTCGCCCTGGCTGTAGCGCCGCGCGTTCTCCAGCAGGTTGCGCACGGCGCGACGCAGCAGCTTGGACACGCCCGGTACTTCGACGGGCGCCGTCATGGCGTCTGCACCATCGCCGGAGCCTACGTGCAGTTCGGCGTCCACGCGCACGCATTCCTCCACGGCCAGGCCCACCAGGTCCACGGGCTCGACCGTGCCCACATCGGCGGCGCCGGAATCCAGGCGGCTGGCCAGCAGGATCTCGTCCACCAACTGGTCCAGTTCGGCGATGTTGCGTTCAATCTCGGCGCGGAATGCGGGCGAGGGCGTGCCGCCCTGCATCAGCTCCA
The DNA here is from genome assembly GCF_015832135.1 of Diaphorobacter sp. JS3051. NCBI lineage: Bacteria > Pseudomonadati > Pseudomonadota > Betaproteobacteria > Burkholderiales > Comamonadaceae > Diaphorobacter > Diaphorobacter sp. JS3051. The sequence goes on along the minus strand of NZ_CP065406.1, from coordinate 2,500,622 downwards.
GCCCCATGCGGATGCGCGTGAGCGGCGAGCGCAACTCGTGCGAGGCATTCGCCAGCAGCGATTTGTGCGACTGCACCAGCGTCTCGATGCGCGCGGCGGCGGCGTTGAACTGGCGCGCCAGCGCCGCCACCTCGTCATGGCCCTGCTCGGCCACGCGCACCGACAAGTCGCCCTCGCCAAAGCGCTGCACGCTGCGCTGCAGCTGCTCCAGCCGCTGCAGCAGCCGCCGGATGATGGGGAACACCCCCACGGTCACGGCAATGCCCACCAGCGCGAGCATCCACAGAAAGCCGAAGGGCGGGCGGAACCACGCGGCGGGACCGCGCTCGTCGGGGCGCGGGCGGGGCGGGCGCGGGGACAGGTGCATCTCGTACACCTCACCTGTGGCGCTCTCGATGCGGTAGAGCACGCCTTCGCTGGGGTCGCGCCGCTGGCGCAGGCCCACGCCATCCACCAGCGTGCGGCCCGCGGCGTCCGTGATGCGGATCTCGCGCGAGGGCGGCTGCTGCTGGTTCTGCTCGGCCGCCCAGCGCCAGGCCATGCCCACGGCGAAGGCGAACACCAGCACGCCCCCGACCACGGCCAGCCAGATGCGCAGGTACAGGCGGCGGGAGAAGGGGCTGATGAGGGACATGCGTGCGGGGCTTTTCAAAAGAGGCAGGTCAGTCCTGCTGCTTGGCGAAGACATAGCCCACGCCGCGCACGGTGAGGATGCGGCGCGGGTTCTTGGGGTCCGCCTCGATGGCCGCGCGGATGCGGCCCATGTGCACGTCGATGGAGCGGTCGAACGCCTCCAGCTCGCGCCCGCGCACGGCCTCCATGATTTGGTCGCGCGTGAGCACGCGACCCGCGCGCTCGGCCATGGTCACCAGCAGGTCGAACTGGTAGGAGGTCAGCTCCGCCGGCTGGCCGTGCACGCTGACGGTGCGCGCGTCGCGGTCGATCTCCAGCGAGCCGAAGCGCAGCACCTGCGTGGCCGGCTGGGCGCCGCTCTCGCGTCGGCGCAGGATGGCGCGGATGCGCGCCAGCAGCTCGCGCGGCTCGAAGGGTTTGGGCAGGTAGTCGTCGGCGCCGATCTCCAGTCCGATCACGCGGTCCATGGGGTCGCCCTTGGCCGTGAGCATCAGCACCGGCACCTGGGCGGCGGCGCCCGGCAGCGCGCGGATGCGTCGGCACACCTCCAGGCCGTCGATGTCGGGCAGCATCAGGTCCAGGATCACCAGGTCGGGCAGTTGTCCGCCCTCGGGCGCCTGCAGCCGCGCCAGGCCGCTGGCGCCGTCGGCCATGTGCGTGACCTGCAGCCCGGACTGGCCGAGGTACTCGCCCACCATCTGCGCCAGGCGGTGGTCGTCTTCGATCATCAGCAGTTGCGAGCTCATGCGGTGCCTTTCAGTGCTGCCATGTTCACCGCGCGCCATCTACGGCGGTTGAAGCATGGGTAAAGTTGGGTAAACCGGTTTTGATATTGTTTTGATAGCGTCCAGCGCTTATATATCAAGCGCTGGAGGCTTTCTGGCTCTGCTTGCCAGTGCTGTCAGCAGCAGGGGTGGCCGCATATTCTGCGATAACCTTGGCGCCATGAGCCTCGTCAAATCCAAACAACGCGTCGCCGACCACGGCGAAGTCTTCACCCCGCCGTGGATGGTCGAGGCCATGCTCGATCTGGTGAAGGATGAGGCCGAGCGCATCGACGCGCGCTTTCTGGAACCCGCCTGCGGCAGCGGCAACTTCATCGTGCAAATCCTGCGGCGCAAGCTCGCTGCGGTGGAGCGCAAATACGGCAAATCTGACTTCGAGCGGCGGCATTACGCCCTGCTGGGGCTGATGTGCATCTACGGCATCGAGTTGCTGGCCGACAACATCGCCGAGTGCCGCGCCAACGTGCTGGAGGTCTTTGCCGACTACCTCCAGCTGGACGAGGCTGATGACCTGTACCGGGCGGCCTTGTATGTACTGTTACAAAACCTGGTGCATGGCGACGCGCTGACCATGCGCGACCACCACGGCCAGGCCATCACCTTTGCCGAATGGGGCTACCTGGGCAAAGGCAAGTACCAGCGGCGCGACTTTAGGTTTGACGCACTCACCGGCGCGTCAAAGTTCAGTGAAGAGGGCTCGCTCTTTGCCGACCTGGGCAAGCACGAAATCTTTACCCCGGTCACCATCCACCCGCCCATGACCGTGGGCGAACTGGCAGCCCTGCCAAAAGACAGCATATGACTGACACCATCGTTCCCCAGCTCACCGCACGCTTTGACGAACTCAGCCAGCGCCTGCCCGATGACGGCATCGAGTTCTGGTTTGCCCGCGACCTGATGGAGCCCCTGGGCTACGCCCGCTGGGAGAACTTCACCACGGCCATCCATCGGGCCATAGAGTCTTGCAAATCAACGGGTTACAAAGAATCTGACCATTTTCGTGGCGTCACGAAAATGGTCACCCTGGGCAGTGGCGCCCAGCGCCCTGTGGAAGACTTCATGCTCACCCGCTATGCCTGCTACCTGATCGCCCAAAACGGCGACCCGCGCAAGCAGGCGATTGCCTTTGCCCAAAGTTACTTTGCGGTGCAAACACGCAAGCAAGAGCTGATTGAAGACCGCATGCGCCTGCAAGCCCGGCTGGAGGCGCGCGACCGCCTGCGCGAATCGGAAAAAGCGCTGTCGCAAAACATCTACGAACGCGGCGTGGACGATGCCGGTTTTGGCCGTATCCGTGCCCAGGGGGATGCGGCGCTGTTTGGCGGCCACACCACGCAGATGATGAAAGAGAAATACGGCATCGTGCAGACGCGCCCGCTGGCTGACTTTTTGCCCACGCTGACCATTGCAGCCAAGAATCTGGCCACCGAAATGACCAACCACAACGTGCAGCAAGCCAACTTGCTGGGCGAGCGCTCCATCACACATGAGCATGTGCAGAACAACCAGAGCGTGCGCGTCATGCTGGGTCAGCGTGGGATTGCGCCCGAGCAGTTGCCGGCAGAAGAAGACATCAAGAAGTTGGAACGCCGGGTGAAAGCCGAGGACAAGAAAATCGAAAAGCAATCGGGCAAGCTGCCAGGGCCTGAGGGCCAGAACGTATGAGCACCGCATGAGCATCACCCTGCAAGCCCCCTTCGCCCTGCATGGCCGCAACCCCGATGTGCTGACCTGCATTGCCAATCTGTCGAACGACGAGGTTTTCACACCCCCCGAACTGGCCGGTCGAATGCTGGACTTGCTGGCCAATGCCTGGGCTGCCGACCACGGTGGCGCAAGCCTATGGGCGGATAAAACCGTGCGTTTTTTGGACCCCTTCACCAAATCGGGCGTGTTTCTGCGCGAAATCACCAGCCGCCTGACCGCGGGGCTGGCGCAAGAAATCCCCGACTTGCCAACACGCGTAAACCACATCCTGACGCAGCAGGTGTTTGGCATTGCCATCACGCGCCTGACCAGTTTGCTGGCGCGGCGCAGCGTGTATTGCTCCAAATACGCCAACAGCGCGCATTCCATCGCCCATGGCTTTGCAAGTGACATGGGCAACATTTGGTTTGAGCGCACCGAACACACCTGGGTACAGGGCAAATGCCGGTTTTGCGGCGCCAGCCAGGCCGCGCTAGACCGTGGCGAGGGGCTGGAAACGCACGCCTACGCCTTCATTCATACCGACCACATCAAGACTCGCATGGCCGAGTTGTTTGGAGCACATATGCAGTTCGACGTGATCATTGGCAACCCGCCGTACCAGCTGAACGATGGTGGCTATGGCACCAGCGCCGCACCGATTTACCAATTGTTTGTGGAGCAGGCAAAGAAGCTGGAGCCACGTTATTTATCGATGGTGATTCCTGCGCGCTGGTTTGCTGGCGGCAAGGGTCTGGATGAGTTCCGGGAGTCGATGCTTGCCGATGATCGCTTGCGTTCGATGGATGACTTTCTCAGTGCGTCGGAGGTTTTTCCGGGGGTGGGCCTCAAGGGTGGCGTGTGCTATTTCCTTTGGAACCGTGACCACCCCGGCCTCTGCGACGTGAGCACCCATTTCAAGGACTGGCCCATTTCCACCGCTACCCGTCCGCTGATGGAAAACGGAGCCGACATCTTCATCCGCTTCAATGAGGGATTGTCCATTTTGCAGAAGGTGATGGCGACCGAGCAGTCAGTCAGTCAGTCAGTCAGTCAGTCAGTCAGTCAGTCAGTCAGTCAGTCAGTCAGTCAGTCAGTCAGTCAGTCAGTCAGTCAGTCAGAGCATGCACTGAAACTGCCTGAAAGCAAGCGTTTTGATCTGCTGGTGAGCTCCAGAAAACCGTTTGCACTCGAAACAACTTTCAAGGGTCGAGCGAAACAAAAGGCCGGTGACTTGCTCATCTTCCAAAACGGCGGAACAGGGTACGTCGCCAGAGACTCGATTACTGCCAACACCAAACTTATCGACAAATGGAAGATTTACGTAGGCCGAGCCGCACCGGGCACTGGCAACCGCGACACCTACCCGCACCGCATCCTCAGCACACCGTTTATTGGCGAACCGGGCAGCATTTGCTCTGAAACCTATTTGTGCATTGGCCCGTTTGACACCCAAACCGAGGCGGAAAGCGCCCTGTCCTACCTCACTTGCCGACTAACGCGCTTGTTGATTCTGCTGCACAAGCCATCCCAAGACACCACGCGCAAGGTTTACACCTTCGTGCCCACGCAAGACTGGACGAAACGCTGGACAGACGAAGCCCTGTACGCCCAATACGGCATTGCACCGCACGAAATCGAGTTCATTGAAAAAGTCGTGCGCCCGATGGATTTGCGCAGCGACTTGCTGGGCGATATCACGGTTGACGAAAGTGACGATGACTAAACCCACCATCGAGGAAGTCCTCCCGCCCAAGCCCGACGCCCGTCCGCGCATCTACGCCTATTCGATTGCCGACGCCGCGCACCACGGCCTGCTCAAGGTGGGCCAGACCACGCGCAATGTGCGCCAGCGTGTGGCCGAGCAGCTCAAAACCGCCGCCATCCAGAACTTCACCATTGAGCTGGACGAACCGGCGGAGCGCGATGACGGCAGCGTGTTTTCAGACCACGAGGTGCGCGCCGCGCTGGTGCGCAAAGGTTTTGACAACCCGCAACTCGAATGGATGCGCTGCACGCTGGCCAACGTGAAAACCGTGCTGGCCGAACTGCGCAGCGGCCAACGCCTGGGCGGCACGCACCATGAAACCTTTGGCCTGCGCGCCGAGCAGACCGAGGCGGTGCAGAAAACCTGGGCCTATTACCAGTCGATTTGGGCCGAGAACCCGCAAGCCGCGCCGCGCTTTTTGTGGAACGCCAAGATGCGCTTTGGCAAAACCTTCACCACCTACCAACTGGCGAAAAAGCTGCAAGCCCGGCGCGTGCTGGTGCTGACCTTCAAACCCGCGGTGGAAGACGCCTGGCAAACCGATCTGGAAAACCATGTGGACTTTGCCGGTTGGCAATACCTCTCGCGCAACGCGGGCAGCGACCCCACGCAGGCCGACCCCAGCAGGCCGCTGGTGTATTTCGGCTCGTTTCAAGACCTGCTGGGGCGCGATGCGGCGGGCAACATCAAAGCGCGCAACGAGTGGCTGCACACGCTGAACTGGGACGTGGTGGTGTTTGACGAATACCACTTTGGCGCCTGGCGCGACACGGCCAAAGAGCTGTTCGAGGGCGAAGACGATGCCAGCGTCAAAAAAGAAAAAGAGCTGGAGGGCGTGCTGGAGCAGGTGAACGAAGAGCTGGGCATGCGCGCCACGCTGGAGACCGACTTTTTGCCCATCACCACGCGGGCCTATTTGTACCTGTCGGGCACACCGTTCAAGGCGCTGGCGACGGGTGAGTTCATCGAAGAGCAAATCTTCAACTGGACGTACACCGACGAGCAGCGCGCCAAAGCAGCCTTTGCAGACGCGCACCCCGACCAGCGCAACCCGTATGGCGCTCTGCCGCAAATGCGCCTGCTGACCTACCAAATGCCCGACGAGTTGTTGGCGGTGGCCAGTGGCGGGGAGTTTGACGAGTTCGACTTAAATGCGTTTTTTGAAGCCACGGGCAGCGGCAGTGGGGCGCAGTTTAAGCACAAGGGCGATGTGCAGAAGTGGCTGGACATCATTCGAGGCGGGCATCTGGCCCAGTCTGTCGAGCTGCTGAAAACGGGCACGCGGCCACCGTTTCCGTACTCGGATGTGCGGCTGCTGCCGTATTTGCAGCATTCGTTCTGGTATTTGCCCGATGTGGCCGCATGCCACGCCATGGCCAACCTGCTGGCCGAGCGGCACAACACTTTTTGGCACGGCTACCAAGTCATCGTGGCCGCAGGCAGCGCGGCGGGCATTGGGCTGGCGGCCTTGCCGCCAGTGCGCCGGGCCATTGGCAGCGGTTTTGACAGCCAGACCATCACGCTGTCGTGCGGCAAGCTGACCACAGGCGTGACGGTGGCGCAGTGGTCTGCCATCCTGATGCTGCGTAATCTGAAGTCGCCCGAGAGCTACTTTCAGGCAGCGTTTCGGGTGCAGTCGCCGTGGTCTATCAAAAACCCCAACGGCGACAACCCGAACGAGGAAGAAATCCTCAAGCCCGTGTGCTTTGTGTTTGACTTTGCACCCACGCGCGCGCTGCGCCAGTTGTCGGAATATGGCATTGGTCTGTCGCCGGGCGAGTCCAACCCCGAAAACGCGGTGGGCGATTTGGTGGCCTTTTTGCCGGTGCTGGCCTTTGATGGCGCCCACATGACGCAGATTGACGCGGGCGGCATTCTGGACATTGCCATGGCCGGCACCTCGGCCACGCTGCTGGCGCGCAAGTGGGAAAGCGCGCTGCTGGTGAACGTGGACAACGGCACGCTGCGCCGCATCCTGGACAACCCCGAGGCGATGGCCGCCGTGGAGCGCATCGAGGGCTGGCGCGCGCTGGGCGACAAGGTGATTGAAACCATCATCAACAAAAGCGAGAAGGTCAAAGCGCTGAAGCAAAAGGCCAAGGACGAGGCGCTGTCGGCCAAAGAGAAAAAAGAGCTGTCTGCCGAAGAGCGTGAATACAAGTCGCAGCGCAAGCTGGTGCAAGAAAAGCTCATCAAATTTGCCACGCGCATTCCGGCATTTATGTACCTGACGGACTTCCGCGAGAACACTTTGCAAGACGTGATTACCAAGCTGGAGCCGGATTTGTTCCTGACCGTGACGGGCCTGACGGTGCAGGACTTTCACCTGCTGGTACGGCTGAAGGTGTTCAACACCGAGCAAATGAACCAGGCAGTGTTTGCCTTCAGGCGCTATGAAGATGCGTCACTGCGCTATACCGGCATCGAGACCCACCGGGGTTTGTCGCATGTCGGCCTGTACGACACCGTGGTGGCAGTGATATAAAAAAGATAGCTGCCAGCGCTTGTCTATAAAGCGCTGGAGGCCTTTTTGGCTCTGGACGCCAGCGCCACCAGCAGCAGCACCGGCAGGCCCAGCAGGGCCGTGCCTGTGAAGAACGCGCTGTAGCCCTGCGCGTCCACGAACTGGCCCGAGAAGCCCGCGAGCCATTTGGGCAGCAACAGCATCATGGAGCTGAACAGCGCGTACTGCGTGGCCGAATACTGCACGTTGGTCAGGCTGGACAGGTAGGCGATGAACGCGGCCGAGGCGATGCCGCCCGCGAGGTTGTCGGCCGAGACCACCAGCACCAGGCCCGTGAGGTCGTGCCCGCGCTGGCCCAGCCAGGCGAACAGCAGGTTGGACAGCGCCGAGAGCACCGCGCCCAGCATCAGCACGCGCATTACCCCCAGGCGCATGGACAGCACGCCGCCCACGAAGGCGCCGGCCAGCGTCATCACCACGCCGAAGACCTTGGTCACGGCGGCCACCTCGTCCTTGGTGTAGCCCATGTCCACGTAGAACGGGTTGGCCATGATGCCCATGACCACGTCGCTGATGCGGTACACGGCGATCAGCGCGAGGATCAGCGCCGCCTGCCAGCGGTAGCGCCGGATGAAGTCGGCAAACGGCGCCACCACCGCGCCATGCAGCCACTCGCCCAGGTTGCGCGCGGGCGGCAGTGGGCGCGCGGCATCGGATTGGGGCTCGGGTGACAGCAGCACCGTCACCGTGCCCACCAGCATCGACGCCGCCATCACCAGATAGGCCGTGGCCCAGGCGCTGGCCTGGTAGCCGGCCAATCCCGCCACCTCGGCACGCGCGGCCACCCACAGCACGCCCGCGCCGGCCCAGATCATGGCCAGGCGGTAGCCCGTCTGGTAAGTGGCGGCCAGCGCGGCCTGGTGGTCGGTGTCGGCGGACTCGATGCGGAACGCATCCAGCGCAATGTCCTGCGTAGCCGAGCCAATGGCCACCAGCAGTGCGCACCACACTATGGCGTCCAGCCCCTGGCGCGGGTCGGCCAGCGCCATACCGACGAGGCCCGCGGCCACCACACCTTGCGCCAGCAGCAGCCAGCTGCGCCGCCGCCCCAGCCAGCGCGTGAGCAGCGGCAGCGGCAGGCGGTCCACCAGCGGTGACCAGACCCACTTGAACGCATAGGCCAGCCCCACCCACGACAGATAGCCGATGGTGGTGCGGTCGATGCCCGCCTCGCGCAGCCTGAAAGACAGCGTGCCCAGCACCAGCAACAGCGGCAGCCCGGCGGCAAAGCCCAGGGCCAGCATGCGCAGGCTGGCGGGCTCCAGATAGACAAGCCAGGCCTGGCGCCAGCTGCGCCGGGGGGCGGCGGTGGCATTGGTGGCTGCGGCAGGGGCGGCGGCGGTGGTGGTGTCGGGGGGCATGTGCAGGGGCGGCAGGGTGCGCGAGATGAGTGCGAGATGAGTGCGAGATGAGTGCGAGATGAGTGCAGGGCGGGTGCGGTATGAGCACCCGAGCAGCGCAGGACAGGTGCAGGTGCGTGCTGTGGCGGGATTATCCGCACGCTGCGGCGGCGCCCGCCGCAGGGCGCGCCCACCCGGTGTGGCGCAGCGCGCCAGGGTGTCCTAGACTCGCGCGCATGACCACCCGCACTACCAACCCCTTGTCCTCGTTGTCCGCCTGGCCGGGCTGCCTGTGCTGCGTTGCGCGCGTGAATGCGCGCGGTGACGTGCGCGGTGATCAGGCCGGCGGAATCTGGCAGGCGCGCCGCGCCTTTGTGCTGGCGGCGGCAGGCGCGGCGGCGTTGCCGGCGGCGGCGCAGGTGGATGTGGGCAGCGCATCGGGCATGCGCCGGCTGGTGCCGGCCGAGACGCTGGAAGAATCCGCCGTGCAGCAATACGGCCAGCTGCTGGCGCAGGCCAGGGCCAAGCGCGCGCTGGCGCCGGACAACCACCCGCAGCTGGTGGCGCTGCGCGGCATTGCCCGCCGCCTCATCCCCCACGCCGCGCAGTGGAACAGCCGCGCCGCCCAGTGGCGCTGGGAGATCAACCTGATCGCTAGCCGCCAGATCAACGCCTTTTGCATGCCGGGCGGCAAGATCGCGTTCTACACGGGCATCCTGGACCAGCTCAAGCTGACCGACGACGAGATCGCCATGGTCATGGGCCATGAGATGGCCCACGCGCTGCGCGAGCATGCGCGCTCGCGCTTGGCCAAGAGCCAGGCCACCAGCATCGGCCTGTCGCTGGGCGCGCAGCTGCTGGGCCTGGGCGACCTGGGCAATGCAGCCGCCAACCTGGGGACGCAGCTGCTCACGCTCAAGTTCAGCCGCTCCGACGAGACCGACGCGGACCTGGTCGGCCTGGAGCTGGCCGCCCGCGCGGGCTACAACCCCCAGGCCGCCGTGAGCCTGTGGCGCAAGATGGGCGAGGCCACGGGCAACGGCGGCATCGCGTTCCTGTCCACCCACCCGTCGGGGCCCGACCGCATCCGCGAGCTGGAGCAGAACGTGCCCAAGGTGCAGGGGCTGTACCAGGCAGCGCGGGGGGGCTGACTTGCTACTTTATTAGTAGCTAGCAGCGCTGGCTGTTCAAGGGCTGGCAGCTGATTTGACTTGAAGCTGCGGCGGTGCGCAGCCCGGCAAAAAGGCGCGGCCTTCGCGCAGGGCGCGGATCAGCAGGTCGGGCGTGGCGCGGATGTGCGCCTCCAGCGCCAGCGCGGCGCGCGCGTCCTGGCCTGACATGGCCAGCTCGAAGATTTCGGTGTGCTCGGCGTGCACATCGCGTACACCGCCCGGCAGGCCCATGGCGCAGAAGCGGTAGCGCTCGCTGTGGCGCGACAGCAGGCGCAACACGCGCACGGTCCACGGTGAGGAGTGGCCCGCCAGCAGAGCCTCATGAAAGCGCACGTTCAGCAGCTCCCACTGGCGGCGGCGGTGCGGCGCGATGGGCTGTTCCTCGGCAGATATCGCCGCATAGGCCTCGGCAAGCGCCTCGCGCCACTGCGCGTCACCGGCGCGAATGGACTGGCGCAGCGCGTCGGTCTCGATGTGCACGCGCAGCGTGGTGATGTCTTCCAGCTCTTGCAGCGCGATGGGCGCCACGCGAAAGCCGCGCTGCCCCTCCACGGTCACCAGCGCGTCGCTGACCAGCCGCGTGAGCGCCTCGCGCAGCGTGCCCGCGCCCACCGCGTACTGGGTGCGCAGGTGCTCGATGCGCAGCTTGCTGCCGGGCGCAAGGCGCCCCTCGACGATGTCGCTGCGCAGCGTGGCGTAGGTTTGCTCGATCAGCGTGCGCGAGGGGGCATCGTACAGGGCTGCGTCCTCGGCGGCGTCGCCGCCGGGCAGTGCAATCAGGGGGTGAAAGCTGCGTTTGGCCATGGCAATGCGGGGCTGGTGTGCGCCTCACGAAGCCGCCAGCGGCCGCTCTTGCAGGCGCGACAGGCGGTAGCTCAGTTGCGGGCGGGTCAGCCCCAGCGCGCGCGCCGCCGCGGCCAGGTTGCCGTCTGCGCGCGCCACGGCTTCGCGGATCAGCGCGTCTTCGAGCGCGTCCAGCGTCAGGCCGCTGGCTTGCAGGGTGTCGTACAGACTGGCGCTTTGCTGGCAGTGCGCTTCGCTTTCCAGCGCACCGGCGGCGTTCACGGTGTGGGCTGTGGGCAGGGCTGACGTGGGAAAGAGCATGGCGGCGTCCACCAGGTCGTCGTTGGGCGCCAGGATCACGCCGCGTTCGACCAGGTTTTCCAGCTCGCGCACGTTGCCGGGCCAGGCGTGCTGGCGCATGGCGGTCATGGCCAGGTCGGTGAAGCCCGCCAGGCGCTTGCCGTGCAGGGCGGCGTAGCGCTGCAGCAGGTGCATGGCCAGCAGTTCGATGTCGTCCGCGCGCTCGCGCAGCGCCGGTATGCGGATGGGATAGACGTTCAGGCGGTAGAGCAGGTCGCGCCGAAAGCGCCCTTCCTCCACGGCCTTTTCCAGATCGACGTTGGTGGCGGCGACCACGCGCACATCCACCTTGCGCGGCTGCGTGCCGCCCAGGCGCTCCACCTCGCCCTGCTGCAGCACGCGCAGCAGCTTGGCCTGCGCGGGCAGGGGCAGCTCGCCCAGCTCGTCCAGCAGCAAGGTGCCGCCGTGCGCGCGCTCGAAGCGGCCCACGCGCGCGGCGGTGGCGCCGGTGTAGGCGCCTTTTTCGGCGCCGAACAGCTCGCTTTCGATCAAATCGGCGGGCAGCGCCGCGCAGTTGACGGCCACGAAGGGCTTGTCGGCGCGCGGGCCCATGGCGTGCAGCGCGCGCGCAAAGCGCTCTTTGCCCACGCCGGTCTCGCCGGTCAGCAGCACGGTGACCTGCGTGGGCGCGGCCTTGCGCAGCAGCTCCACGGTGTCGTTGAAGGCGCGCGAGCGTCCCAGCAGCGGGCCCTGGTCGTCCGCGGGCTGTAGCTGGGTGCGTAGCGCATCCGCCTGCGACTGCAGCTCGCCCAGGCGCACCAGCATGGAGTCAGGGTCGTAGTCGCGCGCCAGTTGCTCGCCGTCGGGCCATTCGTGCTCAAAGCGGCCCTCGATCAGGCAGTGCGGGTGGCCGCAGGCAGTGCACTGCACTTCCTTGAAAAGGGCCGGACGCCGAAAGAACGCGCTGGTGTAGCCCGAGGCATAGCCGAGCAGCATCCAGCACACGGGCGCACCTTGCGGGCCCCAGGCGCGCTGGTGCACCTCGGCCTCCCAGCTGTGATCCCACTGAAAGATGCCGTGAAAGTGGCTTGCCGCCTCGTCCAGCTCGAACACCTTCGGCTGCACGCGCACAGCGCCTTCCAGCATGTGCAGCTGCGGCCCGACGGCAAAGGCGTCGAACAGCGATGCGCCCGGCCGCACCTGGCGCGCCAGCAGCGCATCGCGCTCGCCCGATGCGTAGCCCGCACGCATCAGCAAGCGGCGGGCGTGCTCCGGCCCCAGGCTGGCCACCAGCTCGCGCCGCAACGCCTGAAAGGCCGCCGCATGTACCAGCAGCATGCGCTGATCAGCCAGCCAGATGCGCCCATCGACGGGCGAGAAGTGCACCAGCCGGCGCAAGTCGGCGTCGGACGGGTAGGGGGGCAGGGTGGTGGCCGGCATGAAAAAAGTATCGATAAACGGCGGGTGGCCGTCCATCGGGATCGACCCGGGGAGGTTTTTCATCATTTCATGAACTGGCTGATCCCTGGGTCTCATCAAAACATCATGCTGCTGTGCAGCAATCGCGCCTCCGGGCTGGCCGCGGGCGCCGCAGCCGGCTGCTGGCAGCCTGCAGACGGGCTTCTTTGCCACGAATTGGTAGGGATTAACCCTGAATTTATCGATATTTCCGGGAAGTCGGCGGGCATTGGCACGGCCCGTGCAAAACAGATGGCGCACAACCGAAAAGGAGACCGTCATGACCCACACCGCCATTGCCACCGACGCATCTGCCACCCCGCAACCCGTCTGCGATCTGTCGCAGCGGTTTGTGCGCGTGCTGGGCCGCCGCGACAACGGCTTTGTCGAGTTTGCTTTCTCGATCGGATGGCCCGAGCTGTCGGTGGAGCTGATGCTCCCCGCACCGGCATTCGAGGCCTTTTGTGCGGCGCACCGCGTGCGCCACCTGGACGACTGAACCCTGCCCCTAGTGTGGTGTCTCAAAAGTAATCATCAAATAATGGTACTCGCTGCCCGCGCCACAGATGCCAAGATGGTGTCCGCACTTTTATGCCACACGAACGGCTTGGGATCCTCGTTGTGACGATCAATGTATTCCCGTATGGATTGCTCCAGCTGAGCAACGCTGGTGTGGGCGCTGCGCTTGATCCACTGCTCGCTGATCTGGCTAAAGAAACGCTCGACCAGATTGAGCCAGGACGCTGAGGTGGGCGTGAAGTGAACGTGGTAGCGAGGATGGGCTGCTAGCCAGGCCCGCACTGCCTGCGTCTTGTGCGTGCCGTAGTTGTCCATGATCAGGTGGATGTCTTGTTCGCCAGGCACCGCTGCATCGATGGCTTTGAGGAACTGCAGGAATTCCACACTGCGGTGACGGCGCTTGAGCTGTCCTATGACTTTGCCAGTGGCCACATCCAGCGCTGCAAACAGCGACGTTGTGCCATGGCGCTTGTAATCGTGCGTGCGCGTGCTGGGTTTGCCAAACGTCAGTGGTAACCCTGGTTGGGTGCGATCCAGAGCCTGGATCTGGCTCTTCTCGTCCACGCACAGCACCAAGGCGCGATCGGGTGGTGCCATATACAGCCCCACCACATCCCGTACCTTGTCCACGAAATGGGGATCCGTCGATAGCTTGAAGGTTTCTTGCAGGTGCGGCTTCAGCCCAAAGGCATGCCAGATGCGCTGCACCGTCGCGGGCGATACGCCAGCGTGCCGACTCATCTGGCGCACGCTCCAGTGCGTGGCGTTGTCAGGCTTGCTCTGGCGAACCTTGTCCACAATGAGCTGAACCTGCTCGTCGCCCACACTGCGCGGGCGGCCAGCGCGCGGGGCATCGGTCAAACCCGCCAGACGATACGCCCGGTAGCGCCGCCGCCACTTGGAGACAGTTTGCACCGTCGTGCCCAAGCGTTGGGCAATCATGGTGCCCGACTCCCCATCTGCGCAGCCCAGCACGATTCGCATGCGCAGCTTCTCGTCCTCGGGCGCTTTGCGTACGCGCAGTCGCGCATGCAGCTCTGCGCGCTCGGCATCGGTGATCTGCAGCTTCGTGGCGGGGCGTCCAGGGTGGGCCATCAGCGTAGTCTCCTATAAGGAAGCTGATTCGACCAACACCGGTCAAAATAGTTCTATCTATTTTTGAGACACCACACTAGCAACCATTACCAGGAGACAAGCCCCATGAACATCGACCTGCAGGCGCGCGAGATACAGCCGCTGCGCAACACCTTCGCCCGCGTGGCGGCCTACACGGGCGACAAGCCCCGCGTCGCGCTACCTTGAAGCCACGCTGGGCATGCAGCCCGCCGCGAACTTCAATTACCGCCCGACCTGGGAGCCCGAGTTTGAACTGTTCGATGCCACGCGCACCGCGGTCAAGCTGGCCGACTGGGATGCGCTGCGCGACCCCCGCCAGTTCTACTACGCCAACTGGACCATGGCGCGTGCGCGCCAGCAAGAGGCGATGGAAGCCAATTACCAGTTTGTCGAGTCGCGCGGCCTGATCGACAAGATTCCCGACGCGCAGCGCGCCGCAGCCTGCGAGGTGCTCATGCCGCTGCGCCACGCGGCCTGGGGCGCCAACATGAACAACTGCACGATTTGCTCGCGCGGTTATGGCACGGCGTTCACTGCACCGGCCATGTTCCATGCCATGGACCATCTGGCGGTTGCGCAGTACCTCACGCGCCTGGGGCTGGCACTGGGCGAGCCCGGCGCACTGGAAGCCGGCAAGAACGACTGGCTGCAGGACCCGCGCTGGCAGGGACTGCGCAAGCTGGTGGAGGACACGCTGGTCGTCAACGACCCGTTCGAGCTGTTTGTGGCGCAGAACCTGGCGCTCGACGGCCTGCTGTACCCGCTGATCTACACGCATTTCGTGGACGACCACCTTGCGGTGCAGGGCGGTACGGCGGTGGCCATGCTCACGGCCTTCATGCCCGAATGGCATGACGAGAGCGCGCGCTGGGTGGATGCGGTCACCAAGGTGGCCGCTGCCGCATCGGACGACAACCGGGCGCAGATCACCGGCTGGTTCAAGAGCTATGCCGATCGGGCGCAGGCCGCGCTCGTGCAGGTGGCGGACCTGGCACTGGGAGCGCAAGGCAGCGCGGCGCTGATTGCAGTGCGCACGGCGCTGGATGCGCGGGCCCGCAAGTGCGGCCTGGCTGTCTGAAGGAGGTCATCACCATGAACACCCCCAACGCCTCCGTCATCTCCAGCGTCTTCATTGCCTTTCAGGACAACGAGGAATCCCGCCCCGTTGTGGACGCCATCCTGGCCGACAACGCCGAAGCCGTAGCCACCTATCCGCAGGGGCTCGTGAAGATCAACGCGCCCGGTCGGCTTGTCATTCGGCGCGCAACCATCGAAGAGCAGACCGGGCAGCGCTTCAACCTGCAGCAGCTGCACGTCAACCTCGTCACGCTTTCCGGCTACATCGACGAAGACGACGACGAGTTTTCACTGAGCTGGCAGCACTGAGCCAGCCGGCCGTTTCACCCAACAACCAGGAGATAACACCATGGACGCACCTGCTATCAAGAAGAAATTGGGCCTCAAGGACCGCTACGCCGCCATGACGCGCGGCCTGGCCTGGGATACGACCTACCAGCCCATGGACAAGGTCTTTCCGTTCGACAAGTACGAAGGCATCAAGATCCACGACTGGGATAAATGGGAAGACCCGTTTCGCCTGACCATGGACGCCTACTGGAAATACCAGGGCGAGAAGGAAAAGAAGCTCTATGCCGTGATCGAGGCCTTTGCGCAGAACAATGGCCAGCTGGGTATTTCGGATGCGCGCTATGTGAATGCGCTCAAGCTCTTCTTGCAGGCCGTGACCCCGCTGGAGTACCACGCGCACCGCGGCTTTGCCCATGTGGGCCGCCACTTCACCGGTGCCGGTGCCCGCGTTGCCGCGCAGATGCAGTCCATTGACGAGCTGCGCCACTGCCAGACCGAAACCCACGCCCTGTCGCACTACAACAAGTATTTCAATGGCCTGCACCAGGCACCCCACATGTTTGACCGTGTGTGGTACCTGTCCGTGCCCAAGTCGTTTTTTGAAGACGCCTCCACCGCAGGGCCGTTCGAGTTCCTCACTGCCGTGAGCTTCTCGTTCGAGTACGTGCTGACCAACCTGCTGTTCGTGCCCTTCATGTCCGGCGCCGCCCACAACGGAGACATGAGCACCGTGACGTTTGGCTTCTCGGCCCAGTCCGACGAATCGCGTCACATGACCCTGGGCATCGAGTGCATCAAGTTCATGCTCGAGCAGGACCCGGCCAACGTGCCGATCGTGCAGAAGTGGATCGACAAGTGGCTCTGGCGCGGCTACCGCCTGCTCACCATTGTCGGGATGATGCAGGACTACATGCTGCCCAAGCGCGTGATGAGCTGGAAGGAAGCGTGGGAGATGTACGCCGAGGAAAACGGCGGCGCCCTGTTCCGCGATCTGGCCCGCTATGGCATCCGCGAACCCAAGGGCTGGAAGGAAGCCAGCGCCGGCAAGGACCACATCACGCACCAGGCCTGGAGCGGCTTCTACAACTACACGGCCGCCGCCGCGTTCCACACCTGGATGCCCAAGGAAGACGAGCTGAACTGGTTGTCCGAGAAGTACCCCGACACCTTCGACAAGTACTACCGGCCGCGCTTCGAGCATTTCCACGCGCAGCAGCAACAGGGCAAGCGCTTTTACAACAAGACGCTGCCCATGCTGTGCACCATCTGCCAGGTCCCCATGTACTTTACCGAGCCCGGCGATCCGACCAAGATCTGCTACCGCGAGTCCGACTACCACGGCGACAAGTACCACTTCTGCAGCGACGGTTGCAAAGAAATTTTTGACGACGAGCCCGAGAAATATTCGCAAGCCTGGCTGCCCGTGCACCAGATTTACCAGGGCAACTGCTTCCCCGAGGGCACCGACCCGACGGTGGAGGGCTTTGACCCGATGGCTGCCGTGATGGACTACTACGACCTGAAGGTGGGCCGGGACAACTTCGACTTTGAAGGCTCGGAAGACCAGAAGAACTTTGCCGCCTGGCGTGGTGATGCTGTTCAAGGAGACAAGGCATGAGCGTCGTTGCTGTCAAACCCTACGACTTTCCCGCCCGCGACCGGCGCGAGAACTTCCCCGCACCGCTGCTCTACATCGGCTGGGAGGATCACCTGATGTTTGCATCACCGGTCTGCCTGCCGTTGCCGCCGGATACCCCGTTCGGCGCGCTGGCCCAGGGCGTGCTGCCCGGCGTGTACGGCGAGCACCCCGACTTTGCCAAGATCGACTGGTCCCAGGTCGAGTGGTTCAAGTCCGGCCAGCCGTGGACGCCCGATCCGGCCAAGTAGCTGCAGGCCAATGGCCTTCAGCACAAGGACGCGATCCGTTTTCGCACCCCGGGCCTGACCGGCATCCAGGGTACGTGCAGCTAAGTCCCATTCGGTGAGGGAAGCCCGGGGGCTACCCCCGGGCCCCGCGTCCATGCCATGACCTACCAACTGACCATCGAGCCCCTGGGCGCAACGATCGACGTCGAAGAGGGCCAGACCCTGCTCGACGCCGCGCTGCGCCAGGGCATCTACATTCCCCACGCCTGTGGCCACGGCCTGTGCGGTACCTGCAAGGTGCAGGTTGCCGACGGCGATGTGGACCACGGTGCCGCCAACCCGTTCGCGCTGATGGACTTCGAGCGCGACGAGGGCAAGACGCTGGCCTGCTGCGCCACGCTGCAGTGCGATACGACCATCGAGGCCGACATTGACGAGGAGCCCGACGCCCAAATCATTCCCGTGCGCGACTTCGCGGCCACGGTGGAGCGCATCGAGCGGCTCACGCCCACCATCAAGGCGCTGCACCTGCGGCTGGACAAGCCCATCCGCTTTCAGCCGGGGCAGTATGTGCAGCTGGAGATTCCGGGCCTGGGGCAAAGCCGCGCCTTCTCGATCGCCAACGCGCCGGGCGCAGATGGCGAATGCGCGCAGGTTGAGCTCAACGTGCGCCATGTGCCCGGCGGTGCCGGCACCACCTGGCTGCACGAGCAGCTGCAAGAAGGCGCGCGGCTGCGCCTGGCCGGGCCGTATGGGCGCTTTTTTGTGCGGCGTTCGGCGCGGCTGCCGATGGTGTTCCTGGCGGGCGGCTCGGGGTTGTCGAGCCCGCGCTCCATGATCCATGCGCTGCTTGCTGGCGGCTGCACGGAGCCGGTCACGCTGGTCTATGGCCAGCGCTCGCGCGACGAGCTGTACTACGACGATGAATTTCGCGCACTCGCGCAGCAGCACCCGCAGTTCACCTACGTGCCGTCGTTGTCAGCCGAGCCCGAGGGCTCGGACTGGAGCGGCGCGCGCGGCTTTGTGCACGAGGCCGCGCAGGCGCACTTCAAGGGCAACTTCGCGGGCCACAAGGCTTATCTGTGCGGCCCGCCGCCCATGGTTGAGGCCTGCATTGCCACGCTGATGCAGGGGCGGCTGTTCGAGCGCGACATCTACACCGAGAAGTTCCTCTCGGCCGCCGATGCGCAGGGCGCGCGCAGCCCGCTGTTCAAGCGCGTCTGACGGAGGCCGGCATGTGGATGAGCCAACGACCGACCGTGGATGTGCATGTCGCGCAGACCGGTGACTGCTATGCCTGCGCCACCGACGAAAGCCTGCTCAAGGGCATGCTGCGGCTGGGCCGCAAGGGCATTCCTGTGGGCTGCGTCAACGGCGGCTGCGGCGTGTGCAAGGTGCGCATCGTCGAGGGCGGCGTGCAGCCGCTGGGCCCCGTGAGCCGGGCGCATGTCAGCACCGAAGAAGAAGCGCAAGGCTACACGCTGGCCTGCCGCGTGGCGCCCACCCAGGCGGTGTGCCTGGAAGTGGCCG
The DNA here is from genome assembly GCF_015832135.1 of Diaphorobacter sp. JS3051. Lineage (NCBI taxonomy): Bacteria > Pseudomonadati > Pseudomonadota > Betaproteobacteria > Burkholderiales > Comamonadaceae > Diaphorobacter > Diaphorobacter sp. JS3051. The sequence continues at coordinate 2,481,774 of NZ_CP065406.1, read as the reverse complement.
CCCGATTGCGCAAACCGTTTCTGGGCAGTGCCGCCTCGGTGGCGCAACGTCCAGCCAATTGAGTCATTGAAGATTTATCAACCAAGAGGAGACATGAAATGGGTGTACTGAGAATCGGCCACGCGAGCCTGCGGGTCATGGATATCGCTGCTGCCGTCAAGCACTACGAAGAGGTCCTGGGCCTCAAGACCGTCATGAAGGACAGTGCGGGCAACGTCTACCTGAAATGCTGGGACGAGTGGGACAAATACTCCATCATCCTGACCCCCAGCGACCGGGCGGGCCTGAACCACGTTGCCTACAAGGTGGAGAAAGACGAGGATCTGGAGGCGCTGCAGGCACGCATCGAGGCCTGGGGCATCAAGACCACGCTGCTGCCTGAAGGCACGCTGCCCTCCACCGGCCGCATGCTGCAGTTCAACCTGCCCAGCGGCCACGAAATGCGCCTGTACGCCATGAAGGAATACGTGGGCACCGATGTGGGCACTGTCAATCCCGACCCGTGGCCCGACGGTGTCCGGGGCGCGGGCGCGCACTGGCTCGACCACCTGCTGCTGATGTGCGAGATGAACCCCGAGGCCGGCATCAACACCGTGCAGGACAACACGCGTTTCATGAAGGAATGCCTGGACTTCTTCCTGACCGAGCAGGTGCTGGTGGGCCCCCAGGGCGACATGCAGGCTGCCACCTGGATGGCGCGCACGACCACGCCGCACGACATCGCCTTTGTGGGCGGCCCCGTCAGCGGCCTGCACCACATCGCGTTTTTCCTGGATTCGTGGCACGACGTGCTCAAGTCCGCCGACGTCATGGCCAAGAAGAAGGTCAAGATCGACGTGGCCCCTACGCGCCACGGCATCACGCGCGGCGAGACCATCTACTTCTTCGACCCCAGCGGCAACCGCAACGAAACCTTTGCCGGACTGGGCTACCTGGCGCAGCCCGACCGCCCAGTGACCACCTGGAGCGAGGACAAGATGGGCAGAGGGATCTTCTATCACACGGGTGATCTGGTGCCGTCCTTCACGGACGTCTATACCTGATCGGGCGCGCATCCATGCACAAGTAACACAGCATGAAAAAACACAGGGTCATTGCCGCGCTTGCCCTGGCAGGCGGTCTGGCCGTCAGCAGCGCGCAGGCCGAGGGGCACTACGTGCCGGGCGTGGAAGGGCTGCAGGGCGCCAGCGTGCCGCCGCCCGGCTTTTACTACCTGGGCTACCTCGTCAACTACAACATTGACGATTTCCGCGCGCCGGGCACCAGCGACAACCTGCCGGGCCACAACCGGGGCACCGTCACGGCGCTGTCCAACCGTTTTGTGTGGATCTCGCAATACAAGCTGCTGGGCGCCGACTACGGCATGGAGGCCATCGTGCCGGTGATGCGCACCTCGCTCACCATCAACGCGGCGGGCATCTCCGACACCCGCTCGGGCGTGGGCGACGTGTATCTGGGCCCGCTGGTGCTGGGCTGGCATGGCCAGCAATGGGACGCCATGGCCGCCGCCGGCGTGTGGCTGGACAGCGCCAGCACCAGCCACCCCGCATCGCCGGGCAAGGGCTTCAAAAGCACCATGCTCACGGGTGGCCTGACCTATTACTTCGACAGCGCCAAAACCTGGACCGGGTCGGCCTTGATGCGTTTCGAGCGCAACGGCAAGAACGACGCGGGCCTGCGCCCGGGCAATCAACTCACGATGGAGTGGGGGTGGGCAAGTCCTTCGGCACCTGGCAGGCGGGGCTGGTGGGCTACAGCCAGTGGCAGACCAGCGAAGACAGCGGGCCGGGCGCCAGCACCCACAAGGCATCGCGCCACGCGCTGGGCGCCGAGGTGGTCTATCCCGTGCCTGGCGCGGGCATGTTCCTGAAGGGCGCGCTCTACAAGGAGCTGAGCGCCGAGGCGGGCACCGGCCCGCAGTCCAAGGGCTCGCTGCTGCGCTTCTCGGTCGTGAAAGCCTTCTGATGGAGGAGCGTATGTCGCAGATGCCGCAGGTATCGCAGATGCCGCACACGGCTTCGGTGCCGCAGCCCGTCATCGACGCTCCGGCCGCGCTGCGCGCCGTGGAGGCCGCGGTGCGGCACGCCACGGCGCTGGGCCTGCGTGTCAACGTGGCCGTGGTCGATGCCGCGGGCCTGCCCGCTGCGTTTGCGCGCATGGCGGGCGCGCCGCTGCACTCCATCGATATTGCCAACGACAAAGCCTATACCGCCGCCAGCTTCGGCCTGCCCACGGGCGCCTGGCACGCGGCGCTGGCCTCGCATTCCGAGGCCGTGCGCCAGGGGCTGGTGCTGCGCCCGCGCTTCGTGGCCTTCGGCGGCGGTTTGCCGATCGTGGAGCACGGGGCGCGCATTGGCGGCATTGGCGTGTCCGGCGGCAGCGAGGCGCAGGACGAGGCCATTGCGCGGGCCGGCCTGCAGGCCCTGGGCCTCGATGCCTGATCTGTCATACCCCGCAAATACCCCCCGCGCATGCGCGCCGCGCGCTCGCGGGGGTTCCACACGAAAGTCGAAAAATGTCTGTCTCTCATCCTGACCAGCCAGTCCGGCACAACCCGGAGGTCGCGCACTCCATCGTGGCGGCCGGCATCCGCACCAACTACCACGACGTGGGCAGCGGCGATCCGGTGCTGCTGATCCATGGCTCCGGCCCGGGTGTGTCGGCCTGGGCCAACTGGCGGCTCGTCATGCCCGCGCTGTCGGAGCGCGCGCGCGTGATCGCGCCCGACATGGCGGGCTTCGGCTTCAGCGAGCGGCCCGAGGGCTTTGCCTACGGCATGGACGCCTGGGTGCGCCAGGCCGTGGGCCTGCTCGATGCGCTGGGCATCGCGCGCGCCGACCTGGTGGGCAACTCGTTCGGCGGCGGGCTGGCGCTGGCGCTGGCCATACGCCACCCCGAGCGCGTGCGCCGCCTGGTGCTGATGGGCAGCGTGGGCGTGCCGTTCACCCTCACCGAGGGGCTGGACGCCGTCTGGGGCTACACCCCCTCGTTCGAGAACATGCGCGCGATCATGGATTTCTTCGCCTGGGATCGCTCCCTGGTGAACGACGAGCTGGCCCAGCTGCGCTACGAGGCCAGCATCCGCCCGGGCTTCCAGGAGTCGTTCGCGGCCATGTTCCCCGCGCCGCGCCAGCGCTGGGTCGATGCCTTGACCAGCCCCGAGCAGGACATCCGCCGCATTGCGCACGAGACCCTGATCGTGCATGGGCGCGAGGATCGGGTGATTCCGCTGTCCACCTCGCTCACGCTGGCCCAATGGATTGAAAAATCGCAGCTGCATGTCTATGGCCGCTGCGGCCACTGGACGCAGATCGAGCACGCGGCGCGCTTTGCCCGCCTGGTCGGCGACTTCCTGGCCGAAGGCGCGGAGGCTTGAGGCCATGCCTGCCTGGCTACGGCTCCACGGCGCCCTGCCGCGCGGCGAAGGATTGCACCACCCGCAAAAAGGCCGCCAGCACCGGCGAGCCGTCATCGGTGCGGTAGAGGCAGCACAGGGCGATGTCGCGCAGCTGGCGCGAGTGCAGCGGCCTGTAGGCCACGCCCGGCAGGCGCAGGCTCATGGCGGACTGGGTGGTGATGCAGCAGCCAAAGCCGCTGGCCACCAGGGCCACGCAGGTCAGCACGTCCTCGACCTCCTGCGCCACCTCCAGCCGCGCGCCCTCGCGCGCGAAGGCGGCGGTCACCTCCTGCGCCAGGCCGGGCAGGGGGGCGTTGGGGTACAGGATCATCGGCACGCCGCTCAGCTCGCGCAGGCCGATCTGGGCGCGCCCGCACAGCGGGTGGGTCTCGGGCAGGCCGACGACCAGCGGCTCGCGCAGCACCACCTGCACGCCCAGGCCGGGCTCGGCCTGCACCAGCCGGTTGAAGCCCACGGCGATGCGGCGCTCGCGCAGCGCCTGCAGCTGCTCGGCCTTGGTCATGTTGTGCAGCTCCAGGCGCACGTCGGGGCGCTGGCGGTGGAAGTCCGCCAGCAGCCGGGGGATGACGTCGAGCACGCCCGAGCCGAAGATGCCCACGTCCAGGCGCCCTATCAGCCCCGCGCCCGCCAGCCGGGTGCGCTCGTCGGCGCGCTGGGCCAGCGACAGGATGTTGGGCACCTCGTCCAGCAGCGTCTGGCCCGCGGCCGTCAGCTCCACGCCCTTGGGCGTGCGCAGGAACAGCGCCGTGCCCAGCTCTTCCTCCAGCGCCCGTATCTGCCGCGTCAGTGGCGGCTGGGCCATGTGCAGCCGCTGCGCCGCGCGCCCGAAGTGCAGCTCCTGGGCCAGGGCCAAAAAGTATTTCATCTGCCGCAAGTCCATGGGCACCCCTGTTTTTCATACCTCGGAGGTATTGATTTCGCAAAATTCGGTATTGGACAGTATGAAGACTGCCGCCTATCGTTGCCCTCATCGCTGCGAGGACAACGTGACGATGGGGCCGGTGCCCGCGTGCAGGCCCGCCCCGCCCACCTGTAGAAAAGAGAGAGTGACATGCTAGCCAAACAGATCCTGAACTTCATCAACGGCGAGTTCGTCGCCACCGGCAAGTGGTTCGACAACCGCACGCCGATTTCCAACGCGGTGATCGGCCAGGTGGCCGAAGCCGGCCAGGCCGAGGTGGACGCCGCCGTGGCCGCCGCGCGCGCCGCGCTCAAGGGCCCGTGGGGCAGCATGACGCTGGCCCAGCGGGTGGAGCTGCTGGAGGCCCTGGTGGCCGAGATCACGCGCCGCTTCGACGAGTTCCTGGAGGCCGAATGCGCCGACACCGGCAAGCCCAGGAGCCTGGCCTCGCACATCGACATTCCGCGCGGCGCCGCCAACTTCAAGGTGTTTGCCGACGTGGTGAAGAACGTGCCCACCGAGTTCTTCGAGATGGCCACGCCCGACGGCCGCGGCGCCATCAACTACGGCTACCGCAAGCCCGTGGGCGTGGTCGGCGTGATCTGCCCCTGGAACCTGCCGCTGCTGCTCATGACCTGGAAGGTCGGCCCGGCGCTGGCCTGCGGCAACACGGTGGTGGTCAAGCCGTCCGAGGAAACGCCGCGCACCGCCGCCCTGCTGGGCGAGGTGATGAACCACGTCGGCATCCCCAAGGGGGTCTATAACGTGGTGCACGGCTTCGGCCCCGGCTCGGCCGGCGAGTTCGTCACCAGCCACCCCGGCATCGACGCCATCACCTTCACCGGCGAGACGCGCACCGGCGAGGTCATCATGAAGGCCGCCGCCAAGGGCGCGCGCCCCGTCAGCCTGGAAATGGGCGGCAAGAACGCCGCCATCGTGTTTGCCGACTGCGACTTTGACGCCGCCATCGAGGGCACGCTGCGCTCGGCCTTCGTCAACTGCGGCCAGGTCTGCCTGGGCACCGAGCGGGTCTATGTCGAGCGCCCGATTTTCGACAAGTTCGTCGCCGCGCTGAAGCAGCAGGTCGAGGGCTGGAAGATCGGCGTGCCCGAGGGCGCCGACACCCAGCTCGGCCCGCTGATCAGCAAGGAGCACCAGGCCAAGGTGCTGTCGTACTACCAGCTGGCGGTGCAGGAGGGCGCCACGGTGGTCACCGGCGGCGGCGTGCCCGACATGCCGGGCGAACTCAAGGACGGCTGCTGGGTGCAGCCCACCATCTGGACCGGCCTGCCCGAGACGGCGCGCGTCATCAAGGAAGAAATCTTCGGCCCCTGCTGCCACATCGCCCCCTTCGACACCGAGGACGAGGTGCTGGCCAAGGCCAACGACAACGAGTACGGCCTGGCCACCGCCATCTGGACGCGCGACCTGTCGCGCGCGCACCGCGTGGCGCAGCGCATGGAGGTCGGCATCTCCTGGGTCAACAGCTGGTTCCTGCGCGACCTGCGCACGCCGTTCGGCGGCTCCAAGCAGTCGGGCATAGGCCGCGAGGGCGGCGTGCACTCGCTGGAGTTCTATACCGAGCTCAAGAACGTGTGTATCAAGCTGTGAGGCAGGAATTTAAGCCAAATCAGCCTCAAGCCCTTATCCATCAAGCGTAAGCAGCTACTTTTTATATAGCAAAACCATGGCCATGAACTCCCAACAGATCGAGCAGCTCGGCGACGAGCTGTACCAGGCCCTCGCGGGCTGCCAGGTGGTGGAGCCTTTGACCACCCGCCACCCCGACATCACCATCGCCGACGCCTACGCCATCCAGCAGCGCATGCTGGCGCGCCGCCTGGACGCCGGCGAGCGCGTGGTGGGCAAAAAGGTCGGCGTCACCAGCCGGGCGGTGATGGACATGCTGGGCGTGTTCCAGCCCGACTTCGGCTGGCTCACCGACGGCATGGTCTTCAACGAAGGCCAGGCCGTTGCCGCCAGCACGCTGATCCAGCCCAAGGCCGAGGGCGAGATCGCCTTTGTGCTGAAGAAAACGCTGCGAGGCCCCGGCGTCACCGCCGCCGACGTGCTGGCCGCCACCGAGGGCGTGATGGCCTGCTTCGAGATCGTTGACTCGCGCATCCGCGACTGGAAGATCAAGATCCAGGACACCGTGGCGGACAACGCATCCTGCGGCGTGTTCGTGCTCGGCGACCGCCTGGTGGACCCGCGCGACGTCGATCTGGGCACCTGCGGCATGGTGCTGGAGAAGAACGGCGACATCGTCGCCACCGGCGCGGGCGCCGCCGCCCTGGGCCACCCGGCGAACGCCGTGGCCTGGCTGGCCAACACCCTGGGCGCGCACGGCATCGCGCTGGAGGCGGGCGAGGTCGTGCTGTCGGGCTCGCTCGGAATCATGGTGCCGGTGCAGGCGGGCGACAACCTGCGCGTGACCATTGGCGGCATCGGCGGCTGCTCCGTCCGTTTTATTTGAGGAAAAAAGTATGACCCGCAAGATCAAATGCGCCCTGATCGGCCCCGGCAACATCGGCACCGACCTGCTGGCCAAGCTGCAGCGCAGCCCCGTGCTGGAGCCCGTGTGGATGGTGGGCATAGACCCTGAATCCGACGGCCTCAAGCGCGCCCGCGAAATGGGCATCAAGACCACCGCCGAGGGTGTCGATGGCCTGGTGCCGCACATGAAGGCCGACGGCGTGCAGATCGTGTTCGACGCCACCAGCGCCTACGTGCACGCCGAGAACTCGCGCAAGGTCAACGCGCAGGGCGCGCTCATGATCGACCTCACGCCTGCGGCCATCGGCCCGTTCTGCGTGCCGCCCGTCAACCTGAAGGAGCACGTCGGCAAGGCCGAGATGAACGTGAACATGGTCACCTGCGGTGGCCAGGCCACCATTCCCATGGTGGCGGCCGTGAGCCGCGTGCAGCCGGTGGCGTATGGCGAAATCGTCGCCACGGTGTCCAGCAAATCCGCCGGCCCCGGCACGCGCAAAAACATCGACGAGTTCACGCGCACCACGGCGGGGGCGATTGAAAAAGTGGGCGGCGCCAGGAAGGGCAAGGCCATCATCATCATCAACCCGGCCGAGCCGCCGCTGATCATGCGCGACACCGTGCACTGCCTGACCGAGGGCGAGCCCGACCGCGAGGCCATCACCGCATCCATCCACGCCATGATCACCGAGGTGCAGAAATACGTGCCCGGCTACAAGCTGGTCAACGGGCCGGTGTTCGACGGTCAGCGCGTCTCGGTCTTCCTGGAGGTCGAGGGCCTGGGCGACTACCTGCCCAAGTACGCGGGCAACCTGGACATCATGACGGCGGCCGCCGCCCGCACGGCGGAGATGTTTGCCGAGGAAATCCTGGCCGGCAAGCTCAGCCTGCAAGCAGCTTGAGGGTATTACTCCCTCTCCCCCGTGGGGGAGAGGGCAGGGGTGAGGGGGTGAACGGGCGCTGCGCCCAAGTCAATAAGCCACCCTCACCCCCGCCCTCTCCCGCCAGCGGGAGAGGGAGTGGATTCCCCCATGTGCCACACCACACGAGGACACTGAAATGACACAGAAAATCACCCTGCACGACATGACGCTGCGCGACGGCATGCACCCCAAGCGCCACCTGATGACGCTGGAGCAGATGAAGAGCGTGGCCCAAGGGCTGGATGCCGCGGGCGTGCCGCTGATTGAAGTGACCCACGGCGACGGCCTGGGCGGCGCGTCGGTCAACTATGGCTTTCCTGCGCACAGCGACGAGGAATACCTGGGCACCGTGATTCCGCTGATGAAGCAGGCCAAGGTCTCGGCCCTGCTGCTGCCCGGCATTGGCACGGTGGACCACCTGAAGATGGCGCATGACCTGGGCGTGCACACCATCCGCGTGGCCACGCATTGCACCGAGGGCGATGTCTCCGAGCAGCACATCACCCAGGCGCGCAAGCTGGACATGGACACCGTGGGCTTTCTGATGATGGCGCACATGAACGACGCGGCAGGGCTGGTCAAGCAGGCCAGGCTGATGGAAGGCTACGGCGCCAACTGCATCTACATCACCGACTCGGCGGGCTACATGCTGCCCGAGCATGTGACCGAGCGCATCACGGCGGTGCGCCAGGCGCTCAAGCCCGAAACGGAACTGGGCTTTCACGGCCACCACAACCTGGCCATGGGCGTGGCCAACAGCATTGCCGCCATCCAGGCCGGTGCCAACCGCATCGACGCCGCGGCGGCCGGACTGGGCGCGGGCGCGGGCAACACGCCCATGGAGGTGCTGGTGGCCGTGCTCGACCGCATGGGCATCGCCACCGGCGTGGATGTCTGGAAGATCCAGGACGTGGCCGAGGACCTGGTGGTGCCGCTGATGGACTTCCCGATCCGCATCGACCGCGACGCGCTGACCCTGGGCTACGCGGGCGTCTATGGCAGCTTTTTACTGTTCGCCAAGCGCGCCGAGGCCAAGTACGGCGTGCCCGCGCGCGAGCTGCTGCTGGAGCTGGGCCGGCGCGGCATGGTGGGCGGGCAGGAAGACATGATCGAAGACACGGCCATCACCATGGCCCGTGCGCGTGGCATCAAGGTGGCTGCGTGAAGCGGAACAACTAAAGCGGCACGACAAAGGACTATTCCCATGGCATTGAACCAAGCAAGCATCGCCCAGCTGGCCGAACATCTGGAGACCTGCCAGCTGCAGGTGCGCGACACCCCCAAGATCACCGACGACTACCCCGGCATGGACTGGGACGACGCCTACGCCATCCAGGACGCCATCCTGCAGCGCAAGCTGGCGCGCGGCGCGCGCGTGGTCGGCCTGAAGGCGGGCCTGACCTCGCACGCCAAGATGCAGCAGATGGGCGTGACCGACCCGGTGTTCGGCTTTCTGGTTGACGACTACGCCGTGGCCGAGGGCGCGGCGGTGGACACCAAGGCGCTGATCCACCCCAAGGTCGAGCCCGAGATCGCCTTCGTGCTCAAGCACGCGCTGAAAGGGCCGGGCTGCCACATCGGCGCCGTGCTAGCCGCCACCGACTTCGTCATGCCCGGCATCGAGGTCATCGACAGCCGCTACCGCGACTTCAAGTTCGACCTGAAGAGCGTGGTGGCCGACAACACCTCGGCCGCGCGCTTCGTGGTCGGCGGCCAGCCCATGCGGCCGCAGGATGTCGATCTGCGCACCGTCGGCCTGGTGCTGGAGAAGAACGGCGAGCCCGTGGCCCTGGGCGCGGGCGCGGCCGTGCTCGGCCACCCGGCGGCGGCGATTGCCATGCTGGCCAACCACCTGGGCCGGCGCGGTCAGGAGATTCCGGCCGGCAGCCTGATCCTGTCCGGCGGCGCCACCGAGGCCGTGGCCGTGGCGGCGGGCGACAGCGTGAGCCTGCGCGTGCAGGGCATGGGCAGCGTGTCGCTGCGCTTTGCCTGAGCCTGAGCACCTGGGCCATTCCATAACGACAACCAGAGACAAACCATGCAACGACGCAACTTCATGGCGGCCAGCGCGCTGGCCGCATTCGGCGCCAGCCTGCAGGGCAGCGCCTGGGCGCAATCCGGCTACCCGGCCAAGCCGGTGCGCATGATCGTGCCCTTTCCGCCGGGCGGCCCCACCGACATCATGGGCCGCACGGCCGCCAAGGCCATGGGCGACAAGCTGGGTCAGCAGTTCGTGGTCGAGAACAAGGCCGGGGCGGGCGGCAACATCGGCACCGACGCGGTGGCCAAGGCCGCGCCGGACGGCTACACCCTAGGCATCGCGGCCATCAGCAGCCTGGCCATCTCGCCGTATCTCTATGCCAAGCTGCCCTTCAACGTCGAAAAGGACTTGCAGGCCATCTCGCTGGTCGGCACGACCCCCAACGTCATCGTGGCCAATCCGCGCGCGCCCTTTACCGATCTGGCCGGCATGGTGGCCTATGCCAAGGCCAACCCAGGCAAGTTGCTGTACGCCACCTCCGGCGTGGGCACCGGCAACCACCTGGCGGCGGAGCTGCTGCAAAAGCGCGCCGAAATCGCGCTGACCCATGTGCCCTACAAGGGCTCCAGCCAGATCGTGCCCGACCTGATTTCAGGCAACGTCATGCTGAGCATGGAAAGCTCGCTGGTGACCACCTTCCAGCACATCAAAGCGGGCAAGCTGCGCGCCATTGCCGTGACTTCGCCGCAGCGCGCCCCGGCGCTGCCCGACGTGCCCACGGTGGCCGAGTCCGGTTACCCGGGCTTTGTCGTGGAAAACTGGTTTGGCCTGATAGCACCCGCCGCTATGCCGGCGTCCATGGCCGACCGGCTGGCCCAGGCCTGGGCGGCCGGCACGCAGACGCCCGAGGTGCAGGCGGCCTTCCAGTCCATCCACGCCAATCTGCGCAGCAATACGCCGCAGCAGTTTGCGCAGTTCATCCGCGCCGAGAACGAGCGTTGGAGCCCCCTGATCCGCAGCCTTGGGCTGCAACTTGATTGATTTCCCAGGAGTCACGCACATGCCTTTTGCCCAGATTTACATGCTCGAAGGCCGCACCGAGGAGCAGAAGAAGGCCGTCATCGAAAAGGTGACCCAGGCCCTCGTCGATGCAGTGGGCGCGCCGCCCGCCAACGTGCGCGTCTGGATCCACGATGTTCCCAAAGAAAACTGGGGCATCGCCGGCGTCAGCGCCAAGGAACTGGGACGGTAAGCGCCTTGTGGCCAAAATAGCTTGCAGCGCTTATCCAGCAAGCGTTGCAAGCTATTGAATTAATAGTGGATTGATTCAGGTATTGCCCACGTAGGGGTTGCTGCGCCGCTCGCGCCCAAAGGTGCTTTCCGGCCCGTGGCCGGGAATGAACACCGTCTGGTCGCCCATGGGCCACAGCCGCTGGGTGATGCTGTCTATCAGCTGCTGGTGGTTGCCGCCCGGAAAGTCGGTGCGGCCGATGCTGCCCGCAAACAGCACGTCGCCCACGAATGCGCGGTCGATCTGCGGCGCGTGGAACACCACATGGCCGGGGGTGTGTCCGGGGCAATGGCGCACGCTCAAAGTCTCGTGGCCAATGGTGACGGTGTCGCCGTCATGCAGCCAGCGTGTGGGCGTGAAGGGCAGCGCCGGCGCAAAGCCGAACATGACGCTTTGCTGCGCCAGGCCGTCAATCCAGTATTGATCGCCCTCATGCGGGCCCATGATGGGCAGTTGCAGCCGCTGCGCCAGCTCGCCCGTGCCGCCCGCGTGGTCGATATGGGCGTGCGTGAGCCAGATGGCCTTCAGGTGCAGGCCCAGGCGCTGCACTTCGGCCAGCAGCACATCCAGGTCGCCCCCGGGGTCGATGACGGCGGCATCCATGGTCTGGTCGCACCAGACGATGGAGCAGTTTTGCTGGAACGGGGTGACGGGACGGTATGGTAGTGCAGCATGCGGCGATTGTCGCGCGGCTGCGGATCGTAGGCGCCGCGGCGCGTTGCTTATTCAAAAACAATAGCTGCCAGCGCTTGTTAAACAAGCGCTGGAGGCATATTTCATGCAAAACGCATGTCGTCCGCCTGCAGCGCGGGTGCGATGGCCTCGCGCACATTGCGCACATGCTGCATGCCGGCGGCGTCGGCCGCGGCTGCGTCACCGGCCAGGATGGCCTGGCACATGGCCTGGTAGTCGCGCATGCGCACCTGCTGCAGCGTGGCGGGGCGGTGCTGGGCATAGACGATGGGCATGTGGATGGAGGGCAGCAGGCGGCGCAGCTCGCGGCTGCCGCTGGTGGCCAGCAGCGCGCGGTACAAGGCGCGTCGGGCGCTGGCAAAGCGGTCTGCATCCTGGCTGCGGTCGGCTTCGTGCAGTTGCTGTAGCGCCGCCTCGATGGGGGCGGTCGGTGCTCCCGCGGCAATCGCCCGCGCCGCGCTGCGCGCCAGCAGGCCGGTCATGCGCTCGGCCACGTCCAATACTTCCAGCGTTTCTTGCGCCGAAAGGCTGCGTATGGCGGCGCCCTTGTTGCGGTGCAAATCGACCAGTCCCTGCGCGGCCAGGCGCTGCAGTGCCTCGCGCACCGACGCGCGGCTGACGCCGAACTGCGCGGCCAGATCCACCTCGACCAGCCGCTGCCCGGGCACCAGGCGCTGCTGCGCCAGCCCCTGCACGATGCCGTGGAACACCGCGTCGGCGGCGGTCACGGGGGCGATTTCGGGAGCGTCGTCAGCGGGCTCGGGCGGCAGGGTGGGCAACATGGGCGGGCGGCAGGAAGGAGGACAAACATTATCACAGCGTGACAGGGCTTGTTTTCAATATTGTCTGACAATATCATCTGCAACGCGCCAGGCGTTCTGGCGCTTCATTTCAAAGAGGCCCTGCATGGACTTTTCCCTCTCCCCCGAGCTGCTCGCCTTGCGCGACAAGGTGCGGCAATTCATCGCCGAACAGGTGATTCCGCTGGAAAACGACGGGCGCCAGTCGCACCACGGCCCCGATGAGGCGCTGCGCAACGAGCTGGTGGCGCGAGCCCGGGCGGCCGGGCTGCTCACGCCCCACGCCTCGCGCGACATGGGCGGGCTGGGGCTGTCGCATGTCGCCAAGGCCGTGGTGTTTGAAGAGGCCGGCTACTCCTGGCTGGGCCCCACGGCGCTCAACATCCATGCGCCGGACGAAGGCAACATCCACCTGATGGAAGAGGTGGCCACGCCCGCGCAAAAAGAGCGCTGGCTGCGCGGCCAGGTGGCGGGGCAGTGGCGCTCATGCTTTGCCATGACCGAGCCCGCGCCCGGCGCCGGGGCCGATCCGTCCATGCTGGCCACCACGGCGGTGCGCGACGGTGACGACTACGTGATCAACGGCCGCAAATGGTTCATCACCGGCGCCGAAGGCGCGCACTACGCCATCATCATGGCGCGCATGGAGGACCGATCAGCCACCATGTTCCTGACCGACATGGACCGGCCCGGCATCGTGCTGGAGCGCAACATGGACGCCATGGACAGCTGCTTTACAGGCGGCCACGGCGTGCTGCGCTTTGACAACCTGCGCGTGCCCGCCAGCGATGTGCTGGGCGAGATCGGCAAGGGCTTTCGCTACGCCCAGGTGCGCCTGGCGCCCGCGCGACTGACGCACTGCATGCGCTGGCTGGGCCAGGCACGCCGCGCGCACGACACGGCGCTGGCATACGCCCGCAAGCGCCACGCCTTCGGCAAGCCGCTGGCCGAACACGAGGGCGTGGGCTACATGCTGGCCGACAACGACATGGACATGCACACCGCGCGGCTGCACATCTGGCACACGGCGTGGCTGCTGGACCAGGGCGAGAAGTGCAACTTTGAGTCCAGCCGCGCCAAGGTGGTCTGCTCCGAGGCCGAATGGCGCGTGGTGGACCGCAGCGTGCAGATTCTGGGCGGCCAGGGCGTGACGGGCGAGACGCCCGTGATGCGCATCTTCACCGACATGCGCGCGTTTCGCATCTACGACGGCCCGAGCGAGGTGCACCGCTGGAGCATGGCGCGCAAGCTGGTGCACATGGCCGAAAAGGCCGAGGCCGAACTGCTGCACGAAGGAGGGGCTTGAGCATGGACAACGACGTGATGCAACGCTTTCGCCTGAACGGCAAGCGCGTGCTGGTGACCGGCGCCTCCAGCGGGCTGGGGCAGCACTTTGCCCGCCTGCTGGCGGCGCAGGGCGCCCAGGTGGCGCTGGCGGCGCGCCGCACCGACAAGCTGCAGGGCACGGTGGACGACATCAACGCCGCAGGCGGCCAGGCGCGGGCCTGCGCGCTGGACGTGACCGACAGCGCCAGCGTGCGCGCCTGCTTCGATGATCTGGCCGACTGGGGCGTGCCCGACGTGGTCATCAACAACGCCGGCGTGACCGTGACGCGCCCCCTGCTGGAGCAGACCGAGGCCGACTTCGATCAGGTGCTGGACACCAACCTCAAGGGCTGCTGGCTGGTGGCCACCGAGGCCGCCCGCCGCATGGTGGTGGCGGGCAAGGGCGGCTCAGTCGTCAACGTGGCGTCCATATTGGGCGAGCGCGTGGCGGGCGGCGTGGCACCCTATGCCATATCGAAAGCCGGCGTGATCCAGGCCACCAAGGCCATGGCGCTGGAGCTGGCGCGCCACCGCATCCGCGTGAACGCGCTGCTGCCCGGCTATGTGGTGACCGACCTCAATCGCGACTTTCTGGCCAGCGAGGCGGGCGACAAGCTGCGCAGCCGCATCCCCAGCCGCCGCTTTGGCGAGCTGACGGACCTGGACGGCCCGCTGCTGCTGCTGGCCAGCGATGCGGGCGCCGCCATGTCCGGCGCCACCGTGGCCGTGGACGGCGCGCACCTGGTGAGTTCGCTATGACCGGCGCAGTGACCCATCTGCCGCTGGACGCCCTGGGCGACTACCTGCGCGCGCAGGGCCTGGCGGGCGCGGGCCCGCTGACCGCAACGGTGCTGGCGGGCGGACAATCCAACCCCACCTACCGCTTGACCACCGACGATGGGCGCCAGTACGTGCTGCGCAAGAAGCCCGACGGGCCGCTGATCGCATCCGCCCACGCTATCGACCGCGAATACCGCGTGATGCGCGCCCTGCAGGACACCGCTGTGCCGGTGCCGCGCATGCTGCATTACTGCGACGACTCGGCGTTGCTGGGCACACCGTTCTACGTGATGGAGTTCCTGCAGGGCCGGGTCTTCATGGACCAGTCCCTGCCCGGCATGCAGCCTGCAGAGCGCGGCGCCATCTACCGCGACATGAGCCGCGTGATTGCCGCGCTGCACGCCGTGGACTATGTCGCGGTGGGGCTGGGCGACTTCGGCAAGGTGGGCAACTACGTGGGCCGGCAGATCGCCCGCTGGTCGCGCCAGTGCCGCGAATCCACCGTGCCCATGAACGAGGCCATGCACCGCCTGATGGACTGGCTGCCCGAGCACCTGCCCGCAGGCGACGAGACCACGCTGGTGCACGGCGACTACCGGCTGGACAACCTGGTCTTTCACCCCACCGAGCCGCGCGTGATCGGCGTGCTGGACTGGGAGCTGTCCACCCTGGGCCACCCGCTGGCCGACCTGGCCTACCAGTGCATGGCCTGGCGCATCCCGCCCACCCTTTGGCGCGGCATCGGCGGGCTCGATCTCGCGGCGCTGGGCATCCCTCAGGAAAGCGAGTACGTGGGCTGGTACGAGCAGGCCACCGGACGCCAGGCGGCGGAGCATTGGGATTTCTACCTGGCCTACAACCTGTTCCGCATGGCGGCCATCCTGCACGGCATCGCCCAGCGGGCGCAGGACGGCAATGCCGCGGCCGCCGATGCGGTGGAGACAGGCGCCAAGGCCGGACCGCTGGCCGAACTGGGGTGGGAGGCGGCGCAGCGTTACATGGCCGGGCGCCAGTAAGCAGGTCGCTATGAAAATAGAAGCTGTTCGCGCTGGATATGTAAGCTTTTCCATGCGAAAGCGCGTGGAAAACGCCGAACACCCGGCGCGAATAGCTCCTGAATTCAGAGCGACAGCTCGTACCCCACGGTGATGGGCGCGTGGTCGCTGAACTTCTGCGCCTTGTAGATTTCCTCGGTACGCGCGAGCGCCGCGATGGCGGGCGTCGCCAGGTGGTAGTCCAGGCGCCACCCCACGTTGTTGGCATAGGCCTGGCCGCGGTTGCTCCACCACGTGTAGCAAGCGTCCGTGGTCTCCGGCTGTAACTGACGGTAAACGTCCACCAGCCCGCCCGCGGGGTCAGAGATGTGCAACAACTTTGTCATCCAGGCGCGCTCCTCGGGTAAAAAGCCGCTGTTCTTCTGGTTGCTGCGCCAGTTCTTCAGGTCGATCTGCTGGTGGGCAATGTTGATGTCGCCGCACAGGATGAACTCCCGCTCGGCCTTCAGCCGCATGAGGTGCGGATGGAATTCCTCCAGGAAGCGGAACTTGGCCAACTGGCGCTCCTCGCCCGAGGAGCCGCTGGGGAAGTAGGCGCTGATGATGGACAGGCGCCGCGCGGGCGTGTCAAAGCGCAGTTCCACGTAGCGCCCCTCGGTGTCGAACTCGCTGGAGCCGTAGCCGATGACCACGTCGCTGGGCTCGTGGCGCGCATAGATGCCCACGCCGGAGTAGCCCTTCTTCACCGCAAAATGAAAGTAGCCCTTCAGGCCGGCCAGCTCCTCGAAACGCCCCTGCATGTCCGCAGACTGGGCCTTGATTTCCTGTACGCAAATACAATCCGGCCGGCTTTGGGCAATCCATGCCTCGACCCCTTTGGACGTGGCCGAGCGGATGCCGTTGAGGTTGAGACTGGTTAATTTGAACAAGGATGCATCCATGGTGACAGACAGCGCGCAGACGGTGGAACAAGGGGCGAGCCAAGCCCGCCTGGCGCAGGATTTCGTGCGGTTTGCTGTGGATTCAGGGGTGCTGCGCTTTGGTGAATTCAAGACCAAGGCAGGCCGCATGAGCCCGTATTTCTTCAACGCCGGTCTGTTCGACGACGGCGCCAAGCTCGGGCGGCTGGCGCAATTCTATGCACAAGCCCTGCTGGCCAGCGGCGTGGAGTTCGACATGGTCTTCGGCCCCGCCTACAAAGGCATTCCGCTGGCCGCCACGGTGGCCGTGGAGCTGGCGCGCCTGGGCAAGAACGTCCCCTTTGCCTACAACCGCAAAGAGGCCAAGGACCATGGCGAGGGCGGCACGCTGGTGGGCGCGCCGCTGCAGGGCAAGGTGCTCATCATCGACGACGTGATGAGCGCCGGCACCGCCGCGCGCGAGTCCATCGCGCTGATCCGCGCCGCGGGTGCCACGCCGCATGCCATTGCGATCGCCCTCGACCGCCAGGAGAAGGCCACCGAGAATGGACAGGACGTGGACCACAGCGCCGTGCAGTACGTGCGCCGTGAACTGGGCATGCAGGTTTGCGCTATCGCCAAGCTGGCAGACTTATTGCAATATCTATCGACAGGTGGCGGCGATGCGCAGATGCGCGAGCACCACGAGCGGGTGCTGGCCTATCGTCAGCGCTACGGCGTGAACGACTGAAAACAACGGCAGCGGCCAGGAGGGCGGGGGTTTTGAAAGCAGGCACACGACACGCGGGCTGGTTCATGGCAGGTATGGCCGCCGCAGCGCTGGGCCTATTGTCCCCGGTCGCCTGGGCGCAGCCGAAGCCGCCGCAAGAGGTCTATACCTGCATCGACAAAACCGGCAGGCGCATCACCGCCGACCGCCCCATCGCCGACTGCGTGGACCGTGAGCAGCGCATCCTGGACCACACCGGTGCCGAGCGGCGCCGCATCGGCCCCACGCTGACCGAACACGAGCGTGCCGCGTTGGAAGTGCAGCGCCGCAAGGAGGCGCAGGAGCGCGCGCGCATTGCCGAAGAGCGCCGCCGCGAGCGCGTGCTGATGGCGCGCTACCCCGACGAGGCGGCCCACCAGGTTGAGCGCGAGGCCGCCCTCGTGCAGGTGGACGAGGTCATGGCCGTAGCACGCAAGCGCATCCAGGAACTGCAGGTCGAGCGCAAGCGCATTGACGGCGAGATGGAGTTCTACCGCCGCGACCCGCTCAAGGCGCCGATGAAGCTGCAGCGCCAGATCGCCGAAAACGATGAGGCCGTGGCCGAGCAGCAGCGCTTTTTGACCGCGCAGGACCAGGAAAAGCGCCGCATCCACCAGCGCTTCGACGCCGAACTGGCCCAGCTGCGCCAGTTATGGGCGGCCCAGCGCGCGGCGGCGTCGCAACTGGTGCCGCCGCAGTCCACGCTCGTATCGCCCGGCGCCTCGCGCTGAGACGGCACACAAAAAGGCTCCAACGGGAGCCTTCTTTTTTGATAGCTGCCAGCGCTTGACTGGCCTGCGTTCTAGGCCAATTTGGCCTTCAGCAAGTCGTTGACCTGCTGGGGGTTCGCCTTGCCCTTGCTGGCCTTCATCACCTGGCCTACGAGGGCGTTGAAGGCCTTGTCCTTGCCGGCCTTGTACTGTTCCACGTTGGCGGCGTTGGCGGCAATCACCTCGTCGATGATCTTCTCCAGCGCGCCCGTATCGTTCATCTGCTTGAGGCCCTTGGCCTCGATCACGGCGTCCACGTCATGGCCTTCGCCGCTCCACAAGGCTTCGAATACCTGGCGAGCAGCGTTGTTGCTGATGGTGCCGTCGTTGATGCGGCCGATGAGCGCCGCCAGTTGGGCGCTGTTCACCTTGGCCTGCTCCACACCGATCTCCTCGGCATTCAGGCGGCGCGAGATCTCGCCCATCACCCAGTTGGAGGCGAGCTTGGGCTGGCCGCAGCCCTTGGCGGCGTCCTCGAAATAGGCCGCCATGGCCTGGCTCTGCGTGAGCGTGGTGGCGTCGTACTCGGGCAGGCCGTACTGCTGCACGAAACGCGCGGCCATCGCGCGCGGCAGCTCGGGCATCTGGGCCTTGATGTCATCGATCCAGGGCGCGGCGATGCGCAGCGGCGGCAGGTCGGGGTCGGGAAAGTAGCGGTAGTCGGCCGCGTCTTCCTTGGTGCGCATGGCGCGCGTCTCGCCCGTGTCGGGGTCGAACAGCACGGTGGCCTGCTGGATCGCGCGGCCATCCTCGATCTCCTCGATCTGCCAGCGGATCTCGTAGTCGATCGCCTGCTGCATGCTCTTGAAGCTGTTGAGGTTCTTGATCTCACGGCGCGTGCCCAGGGGCTGGCCGGGCTTGCGCACCGAGACGTTGGCGTCGCAGCGGAAGCTGCCTTCCTGCATGTTGCCGTCGCAGATGCCGATCCAGGTCACGATCTTGTGCAGTTCCTTGGCGTAGGCCACGGCTTCTTCGCTGCTGCGGATGTCGGGCTCGGTCACGATCTCCAGCAGCGGCGTGCCCGCGCGGTTCAGGTCGATGCCCGACTGGCCCCCTCCACCCAATGAGGAGTCCTCGTGCAGCGACTTGCCCGCGTCTTCCTCCAGGTGGGCGCGCACCAGGCGCACGGTCTTCTTCTCATCGCCCAGATAGAAGGAGACTTCGCCGCCTTGCACCACCGGGATCTCGAACTGGCTGATCTGGTAGCCCTTGGGCAGATCCGGGTAGAAGTAGTTCTTGCGCGCAAAAATGCTCTCTGGCGCAATGTGGGAGCCAAGGGCCAGTCCCAATTTGATAGCGCAGGCGACGGCCTCGCGGTTCATCACCGGCAGCGTGCCGGGCAGCGCCAGGTCCACAGCGCAGGCCTGGGTGTTGGGCTCGGCGCCAAAGGCGGTGCTGGCGCGGCTGAAGATCTTGCTGCGGGTGGCGAGCTGGGTGTGGGTCTCGAAGCCGATGACGACTTCGTAGCCCTGGATGAGTTTCGCGGTCATGGTCAGATGCCCTCCGGCGCACGGAGGTGGAAGTCGGTCGCCTGCTGCAGGCGGTGCGCGGCGTTCAGCAGGCGGCCCTCCTGGAAGTAGTTGCCGATGAGCTGCAGGCCCACGGGCATGCCGCCCGCGCCAAAGCCGGCGGGCACGCTCATGCCGGGCAGGCCGGCCAGCGATGCGGGCAGGGTGAAGATGTCGGCCAGGTAGTCGGCCAGCGGGTCGTTGCCGTGCTCGCCGAGCTTCCAGGCCACGCTGGGCGCCACGGGGCCGGCGATCAGGTCGCAATCCTTGAAGGCGTTCTGGAAGTCGTCCGCGATCATGCGGCGGATCTTCTGCGCCTGCAGGTAGTAGGCATCGTAGTAGCCGTGCGAGAGCACGTAGGTGCCGATCATGATGCGGCGCTTGACCTCGTCGCCGAAGCCTTCGGCGCGGGTCTTCTTGTACATGTCCACCAGATCGGCGTAGTCCTTGGCACGGTGGCCGAACTTCACGCCGTCAAAGCGCGAGAGGTTGGACGACGCCTCGGCCGGCGCAATGATGTAGTACACGGGGATCGACAGCTCCGTGCGCGGCAGGCTGATGGGCACCAGCTTGGCGCCGAGCTTCTCGTACTCCTTGAGTGCCGCATCGACGGCGGCGCGCACGTCGCCCGCCAGGCCGTCGCCGAAGAACTCGGCCGGGATGCCGATGCGCAGGCCGTCGATGGAGTCATTCAGCTGGGCGCTGAAATCCTCGGCCGGCACGTCCAGGCTGGTGGAGTCGCGGTCGGGGTCGGGGCCGCACATGGCCGACAGCAGCAGCGCGCAGTCCTCGGCCGAGCGGGCCATCGGGCCAGCCTGGTCCAGGCTGGAGGCGAAGGCGATCATGCCGTAGCGGCTGGCGCGGCCGTAGGTGGGCTTGATGCCGGTGACGCCGCAAAACGATGCCGGCTGGCGGATGGAACCGCCGGTGTCCGTGCCGGTGACGGCCGGCGCCAGGCGCGCGGCCACGGCCACGGCGCTGCCGCCCGAGGAGCCGCCGGGGATGCGGCTGGTGTCCCAGGGGTTGCGCACCGGTGCGGGGGCGTCGTAGCCCACGGGCGCCACGGCGGAGTTTTCGTTGGCCGAGCCCATGGCGAACTCGTCGCAGTTGAGCTTGCCCAGGGTTACGCAGCCGGCATCGGCCAGACGAGTGACCACGGTGGCGTCGAACGGCGACTGGTAACCGGCCAGCATTTTCGATCCGGCGGTGCTGGGGAAGTCGCGGGTGACGAAGATGTCCTTGTGCGCGATCGGCACGCCGGCCAGCGGGGCAGCCGTGCCGGCGGCGAGGGCCGCGTCCTGCGCGCGGGCCTGCGCCAGGGTGGCGTCCTCGTTCATGGCGACGTAGGCGCCCAGGTTCTGGTGCTGGCGTGCGCGGGCCAGGAAATGCTGCGCGGCCTCGACGGCCGAGACCTGTTTGCTGCGCAGTGCGCTGGTCAGCTGTGCGATGCCCAGGTCGTGGAGTTCGGAGGAGGGGGTGTTGCTCATGCTGTCGTCCTCACTCGATGACCTTGGGCACCAGGAACAGGCCGCGCTCGACGGCCGGCGCGCTGCGCTGGTTGGCCTCGCGCTGGTCGGGCTCGCTGGCCACGTCCTCGCGCAGGCGCAGCTGCACATCCTGCACCACCGCCACCGGGTGCGACAGGGGGGCGATGCCATGGGTATCCACAGCCTGCATCTTCTCGACGATGCCGAAAAAACCGTTGAGTTGCGTGAGCATGCGCTCACTTTCGCCGGGGCTCAGTTCGAGCCGGGCCAGATTGGCGATGCGGCCGATATCCTGGGGTGTCAGTGCCATAGGGAAGAGGGACGGGCGGAAACCAGATGTAAAGCGGCTTTCCGGGCTCCGCCAGGGGGAGTTATTCACAGGGGATGCGTTATTATCCCGGCTTTGCCGCTAGACCTCCATATTGCCGGTCATTGTGCGAAAAAAGCCAACAAACACCCCGTAATATCCGGCGACGGCAGGCCGACGTGCATGCCGTGCCTGAGAGGACCCCTGCATGTTCGGAGCTTTCCGTCGGTACTTCTCCACCGACCTGGCCATTGACCTTGGCACAGCCAACACCCTGATCTTCGCCCGCGACAAGGGCATCGTGCTCGACGAACCCTCCGTCGTCGCCATCCGCCACGAGGGCGGCCCGCATGGCAAGAAAGTGATCCAGGCCGTGGGCCACGAGGCCAAGGCCATGCTGGGCAAAGTGCCTGGCAACATCGACGCCATCCGCCCGATGAAGGACGGCGTGATTGCCGATTTCGTGATCACCGAGCAGATGATCAAGCAGTTCATCAAGATGGTGCATCCCCGCTCGGTGCTCACACCCAGCCCGCGCATCATCATCTGCGTGCCCTGCGGCTCCACCCAGGTGGAGCGCCGCGCCATCAAGGACGCGGCCGAAGCGGCCGGCGCCACCGCCGTGTATCTGATTGAAGAACCCATGGCCGCCGGCATCGGCGCGGGCCTGCCGGTATCCGAGGCCTCTGGCTCCATGGTGGTGGACATTGGCGGCGGCACCACCGAGGTCGGCGTGATCTCGCTGGGTGGCATGGTCTACAAGGGCAGCGTGCGCGTGGGTGGCGACAAGTTCGACGAATCCATCATCAATTACATCCGCCGCAACTACGGCATGCTGATCGGTGAGCCGACGGCCGAGGCCATCAAGAAGAACATCGGCTCTGCCTTCCCAGGCTCCGAGGTCAAGGAGATGGGGGTCAAGGGCCGCAACCTCTCCGAGGGCGTGCCGCGCAGCTTCACCATCTCGTCCAACGAGGTGCTGGAGGCCCTGACCGAGCCGCTCAACCAGATCGTCTCCGCCGTCAAGAACGCGCTGGAGCAGACCCCGCCGGAGCTGGGCGCCGACATTGCCGAGCGCGGCATGATGCTCACCGGCGGCGGCGCGCTGCTGCGCGACCTGGACCGTTTGCTGGCCGAGGAAACCGGCCTGCCCGTATTGGTGGCCGAGGAGCCCCTGACCTGCGTGGTGCGCGGCTGCGGCATCGCGCTGGAGCGCATGGACCGCCAGGGCAGCATCTTCACCAGCGACTGAGCCCGAACCGCGCCTGACGAGCTGTCCGCATGCCACTGGGAACCCTGGACCGTTCGGCGCCGACGCTGCTCAAGCAGGGGCCATCGCCGCTCTCCCGCCTCACCCTCTACAGCGCCCTGGCGCTGTTTTTGATGGTGGCGGACGCACGCTTTCACCTGACCGAGCCGCTGCGCAAGGCCGTCTCCACGGCGCTGTACCCGCTGCAATGGCTGATGCTGCAGCCGGTGGAATTCGCGGACAAGGGGGCTGGATACTTCCAGTCGCTGCAGGCCGCACAGCAGGGTGTGGACGACGCGCAGCGCACCATGGCGCAAATGGCGGTGCGTGCCGGCGAGGCCGAGCAGCTGCTGCGCGAGAACGCCGAGCTGCGCCAGTTGCTGGCACTGCGCGAGCGCCTGACCACCGAGGCCACAGCCGCGCAAGTGATTTATGACACGGCAGACCCCTATACGCGGCGTGTCATGGTGGACCGTGGGCAGCTGGCAGGCGTGGAGCCGGGCTCGCCGGTGATGGATGCCTCGGGGGTGCTGGGGCAGGTCACGCGCGTGTTCCCCATGCTCAGCGAAGTCACGCTGCTCATCGACCGCGATCAGGCCATTCCTGTGCTCAACCTGCGCACCGGTGCACGCAGCGTGGCCTACGGTGACCCGGTGGCCGGGCATGGCGGAGGCATGGAGCTGCGCTTCACGCCGGGCAATGCGGATGTGCAGGAAGGCGACCTGCTCACCACCAGCGGCGTGGACGGCCTGTACCCCGCGGGCCTGCCGGTTGCGCGCGTGCTGCGCGTGGAGCGGCGCGCCGACTCCGCCTTTGCGCGCATCTACTGCGCTCCCGTGGCGCAGATGTACGGAGCGCGCCATGTGATGGTGCTCAAGCCGGTGGTGGCCGACCTGCCACCGCGCCCCGAACCTGCGCCGGCGGCGCCCAAGCGCGGAGGCCGCAAATGATCATGCCCAAGGGCCAGCAGCTGCTGCTGCCCGTGAACCCGGTCTTCATCGCTGCCAGCCTGGTGGCCGCGCTGGCGCTGAACATGCTGCCACTGGGCCGCGTGGTCTGGACGCCCGACTGGGTCATGGTGCTGCTCGTGTTCTGGGGCATGCACCAGCCGCAGCGCGTGGGGCTGGGGGTGGCTTTCCTCATGGGGCTGTGCCTGGATGTGTACCAGTCTGCCCTGCTGGGCCAGCATGCGCTGGTGTACTGCCTGCTGATGTTCGGCGCGCAATACACGCACCGCCGGCTGCTGTGGTTCGGCCCGCTGCTGCAGGCGCTGCAACTGCTGCCGCTGTTCTTTGCGGCCCATGCGCTCGAACTGCTGCTGCGCGTAGCCATCGGCGGGGGCATCCTGCCGGGTTTCGAAGGCCTGGTGGCGCCGCTGCTGGAGGCCACCCTCTGGCCGCTGGCCAGCTGGGTGCTGCTGGCACCCCAGCGCCGCCCGCCCGACCGCGATGAAAACCGGCCGCTGTGAGCGCGCAGGGGTGAAGGGCCGCCGCGGATGACCGAACTGCGCAATGCCGAGGCCGATGTCTGGCACTTTCGCCTGCGCGTGTTCGTCGTGGGCGTGGTGGTGCTGCTGGCATTCCTGCTGATCGTCGCGCGCCTGGTGGTGCTGCAGGTGGTGCGCCACGAGGACCTCGCGGACCAGGCCGAGAGCAACCGCACGGCGGTCGTGCCCATCGTGCCCAACCGCGGCCTCATCCTGGACCGCAACGGCGTGGTGCTGGCCACCAACTACTCGGCATACACGCTGGAGATCACGCCCTCGCGGACCATGGACCTGGAGGCGACGATCGACGCGTTGGCCGAGGTCGTGGACATCCAGCCGCGCGACCGGCGCCGCTTCAAGCGTCTGCGCGAGGAGTCGCGCAGCTTCGACTCCCTGCCCATTCGCACACGGCTGTCGGACGAAGAGGTGGCGCGCTTTGCGGCGCAGCGCTACCGCTTCCCCGGCGTGGACATCAAGGCGCGGCTGTTTCGCAACTACCCGCTGGGCGAGGTGGCGAGCCACGCCATCGGCTACATCGGCCGCATCAACCAGCGCGAAAAGGAGCGCATCGAGGACTCGGACGATGCGGCCAACTACCGCGGCACGGACTACATCGGCAAGCTGGGGGTGGAGCAGAGCTTCGAATCCACGCTCCACGGCCAGACGGGGTTCGAGCGCATGGAGACCTCGGCCGGCGGGCATGCCGTGCGGCGCCTGAACAGCCACCCGGCGACGCCGGGCAACACGGTGATGCTGTCGCTGGACATCAAGCTGCAAAAGCTGATCGAAGATATGTTCGGCGAGCGCCGCGGCGCTCTGGTAGCGCTGGACCCGCGCAACGGCGAGGTGCTGGCGCTGGTGTCCAAACCCACGTTCGACCCCAACCTGTTCGTCGAGGGCATCGACCAGGAAAACTGGCAGGCGCTCAACGAGTCCATCAACAAGCCGCTGCTCAACCGCGCGCTGCGCGGCACCTACCCTCCCGGCTCCACCTACAAGCCCTTCATGGCGCTGGCCGCACTGGAGCTGGGCAAGCGCACGGCGGGGCAGGTGTTCAACGACCCGGGCTATTACAACTATGGCGGGCGCACCTTCCGCAGCCACGAAGGCGGCCTGGGCGGCGTGGACATGCACCGCGCCATCCAGTATTCGAGCAACACCTATTTCTATTCGCTGGCCGTGGAGATGGGTGTGGACGCCATCCACGACTTCATGAAGCCGCTGGGCTTCGGGCAGATCACCGGCATCGACCTCGGGGGCGAAGTGCGCGGCGTGCTGCCCAGCACCGAGTGGAAGCGCAACACCTACAAGCGCCCGGAGGCCAAGCGCTGGTACTCGGGCGAGACAGTGTCGCTGGGCATCGGCCAGGGCTACAACAACTTCACCATGCTGCAGCTGGCCGTGGCCGAGGCCACGCTGGCCAACGGCGGCACCCGCCACCGTCCGCACCTGATCAAGGCCGTGAAAGACCAGGTGGGCGGGCAGGTGACCGAGGTGCAGCAGCCCCCTGGCGAGCGCCTGGGCTACAACCCCAAGCATGTGGCGATCGTGAACAACGCGCTGATGGCCGTGAACCAGGCGGGCACGGGGCGGCGCGTGTTCGCGGGCGCGCCCTACACCTCGGCGGGCAAAACCGGTACGGCGCAGGCGGTGAGCCTGGGGCAGAACGTGCGGTACAACGCCAAGCTGCTGGAGGAGCACCAGCGCGACCATTCCCTGTTTGCCGCGTTCGCGCCCGTGGAGGAGCCCCGCATCGCCGTGGCCGTGATCGTGGAGAACGCGGGCTTTGGCGCGGCGGCGGCGGCGCCCATCGTGCGCCGCGTGTTCGACTACTGGCTGCTGGGCCAGTACCCGAGCGAGCAAGACCTGGCGGCCGTCTCCAAGGGGCAGGCCGGTGCTCCCATGGGCACGCCGCGCAACGTGGCGGACGTGCCGCTCGCGATGCCCTGAGGGCTCTTGCGCCCGATCAGGGGGTCGAAGGACGCGCCAGTGCGCGCGGCGGCGGCAACTGGCTCACCACCAGGGCGGCCACGATCAGCGCCGCGCCTGCCAGGCCGGCCGCGCCCAGGCGCTCGCCGATCAGCACCCAGGCCGTGGCGGCGGCAAACACCGGCTCCAGCCCGAAGACGATGGCGCTGCGCATGGCATCCACGCGCTGCTGGCCCCAGGCCTGCAGCGTCACCACCAGCACGCTGGCCACCACGCCCAGGTAGGCCAGCGCCGTCAGCGCGTGCGCCGGCAGGTCCGCAAGGGCCTGCAGCGTCGTGGCGACCTCGCCATGGCGCGCGAGCAGCAGCACGCTGGCCGCGGCGAACATCACCAGCGCCTGCACCGCCGCCATGCGTGTGGCGCGCAGCGGCTGGGCCGCGGTGCGGCGCGCGCATTCCTCCAGCGTGAGGATGTAGATGGCATAGAACAGCGTGCTGGCGAGCGTCAGCGTGTCGCCCAGGTTCCAGGGCTCGTTCTCGTGGAACATCAGCACCATGCCGGCCAACGCCATGGCGCAGGCCGCCCACAGCGCGGCGCCATAGCGCCGGCCCAGCACGGCCATGGCCAACAGCGGCACCACCAGCACGTTCAGCCCGGTGACGAACGCATTGCGGTTGCTGCTGGTGCGCGCCAGCCCCTCGATTTGCAGCCAGAACGCGAGGAACAGCAGGGCGCCCAGCAGCAGACCCCAGCGCAGTTCCGTGCGCCGCAGACCGCGCCACAGCGGCGCCAGGACCAGCAGCGCAATCGCGAAGCGGGCCCAGATGATCTGCAGCGCATCCAGGTGCGCGGACATCATCTTCATCGCAGGGAAGGTGGTGCCCCAGACGGCGACCACCAGCAGGAGGGCCAGCAGGCCCTGGCGTTCGGAACGCATGGCTTCTTCAAAAATGAGAGCTGATGGCGCTTGTTTCAAAAGGATTTCGATATGTTTTCATGTCGAAACCCAAGTACATCAAGCGCTGGCAGCTATGGTTTTATAAGCGGCCGCACCGTGCCGCCCGGCGGGTCAGTGGCTCATGCGCCCGATGAAGGAGCGGATGCGGTCGTTGGCCGGGTGGGAGAAGAACTCGGCCGGCGGCGCATCGTGGGCAATGCAGCCCTGGTCGAAGAACATCACGCGGTCGGCCACCTCGCGCGCAAAGCCCATCTCGTGCGTGACCACGATCATCGTCATGCCGCCGCGCGCCAGCTCGCGCATCACGTCCAGCACCTCCTGCACCATCTCGGGATCAAGGGCACTGGTGGGCTCGTCGAACAGCATCACCTTCGGCGCCATGGCCAGCGCGCGCGCAATCGCCACGCGCTGCTGCTGGCCGCCCGACAACTGCCAGGGGTACTTGTGCGCATGGTCCTGCATGCCCACGCGCTTGAGCAGGGCCATGGCCTTGTCGTTGGCCTCGCGGCGCGACGTGTGGCGGATGCGGCGCGGCGCCAGCGTCACGTTGTCCAGCACCGTCATGTGGCCGAACAGGTTGAACTGCTGGAACACCATGCCCACCTCGCTGCGCTGCAGCTGCAGCGTGCGCGGGTCGTCGGTGACCTCCACGCCGTCGATGGTGATGCTGCCGCTGTCGTGCGGCTCCAGGCGGTTGATGGCGCGCAGCAGCGTGGACTTGCCCGAGCCCGAGGCGCCGATGATCACGGTGACCTCGCCCGTGCGGAACACGGTGGACACGCCCTTGAGCACCTCGTGGCTGCCGAAGGCCTTGCGCACGTCCTTGCACACGATGTAGGGATTGGCGGAAGCGGCGTGGCTCATTTCACACGCCCTTCGACGTCAAAGCGGTACTCGATGGCATGCGTGACCTGCGTCACCAGCGTGGTCAGGATCAGGTAGGTGATGGCCACCGTGGTCAGCGTGGCCACGGGCTGGAAGGTGGCGGACTGGATGCGGTTGCCCACGTTGGTCAGCTCCACCACGCCGATGGCGTAGGCGAGCGACGAGTCCTTGAGCAGCGCCACGAAGTTGCTCACCAGCGGCGGCAGCGCGATCTTGAAGGCCTGGGGGAACACGACGTCGAAGAACACGTGCGTGCGCGACAGGCCGAGTGCGCGCGCGGCCTCGGTCTGCCCACGCGGCACGGCCAGCAGGCCGGCGCGGATGGCCTCGGCGTTGTAGGCGCCCACGTTCAGGCCCAGCGCCACCACGGCGGCGGCGAAGTCGGGCAGGTTCAGGCCCGGCACCAGCACGGGCAGCGCGAAGTACACGAACAGGATCTGCACCAGCAGCGGCGTGCCGCGGATCGCCCAGATGTAGAAGCTGGCCACCCAGCGCAGCCAGGCCAGGCGCGAGGTGCGCGCCAGCGCCGCGGCGGTGCCCAGCAGCAGGCCCACGGTGCCGCTGACCAGCGTCAGGTACAGCGTGGTGAGCGCGCCTTCGGAGAAGAGCTCCGCGTTGGAGCCGATGGGCTCAGGAAAGAAGGAGAGGAACTGGCCGAGCAGGGCGAGGACCAGCGCCATCAACACCAAAGCCGCCACCAGCGTTGCATTGCTGCGCTGGGTGCGGCTCCAGTGTGCGGGCCAGAGAGCGAGAAGCATGGGCAAAGCGGGCCGGACCCGCAGGCCCGGCGCAGTCGGTTACTTGCAGGTGACGTCTTCTTGGAAGTACTTCTGGGAGATCTTGCCCACAGTGCCGTCGGCGATCGCTTCCTTCAGCGCCTTGTTCCAGGCGTCGGCCAGGCCCTGGTTGCCCTTGGAGACGGCGGAGGCCACCTGCTCAACGAACAGCATGTCGCCCGTGCGGAAGCCCGCCTTGGGCGCCTTGGCCAGCATTTCCTTGGCCACGAAGCGGTCGGTCACCCAGGCGTCCACGCGCTTGGAAGCCAGGGCGTTGCGCGCGGCTTCGTCGGTGGGGAAGTTCTTCACGTCCTTCACGCCGGGCACCTTCTTCACGGCGTCCAGATAGGTCGTGCCGGTCTGCACGGCCACCACCTTGCCATTCAGGTCTGCGGCCTTGGCCACCTCGGGCTTCATCGACACGATGATGCCGCCCGAGCAGTAGTGCGGCAGCGTGAAGGTCACGGCCTTGGAGCGCTCGTCGGTGATGGCGTGCGAGGCGATCACCAGGTCCCAGCGGTCCTGGGCCAGGCCGGTCAGCAGCGCGTCGAAGCCGACGGTCTTCCACTCGTACTTCAGGCCCATCTTCTTGACCACGGCCTCGGCCACTTCGATCTCGTAGCCCGTGAGCTGCTTGCCCTTGAAGAAGTTGAACGGCGCGTACTGCCCCTCGGAGCCGAGGATGATGGTGCCGCTCTTCTGGATTTCTTCCAGGGGACGCGCCTGCACGACAACGGCGGCGCACAGCGCCACAGCAGTGGCCAGGGTCTTGAACATCTTCATAGGGAGTTCCTGCTTGCTTCAGGTACAAAAAATCCGGCATTGCGGATCACAAGCCGGAAACCAACGCCTGCGCAAGAAGCCCGGGTAAGGGCGGCGTCACGAGGCGGTCACATTATAGAGAGCGGCCCCTGGGGCGCCGCATTGACGCAAACCCGGGGGCCAGGGTCATTGCGGGCGCATCAGCGTGGACTTGCCGAACAGGCTCTCCAGCAGGTCCACGGCCAGCTCGGCCGTCTGGTTGCGCACGTCCAGCGCAGGGTTCAGCTCCACCAGGTCCGCCGAGCCGAGCGCGCCGCAGTCGGCCAGCATCTCCATGCACAGCTGGGTCTCGCGGTAGGTCGGGCCGCCGCGCACGCCGGTGCCGACGCCCGGGGCCACCGACGGGTCCAGGCAATCCATATCGAAGCTCACGTGCAGGTGCGTGTCCTGGTCCACGTCGGCCAGCGCGGCCTGCATCACCGCGCGCATGCCCAGCTCGTCGATGGTGCGCATGTCGTACACCTCGATGCCATGGTCGTTGACGAAGCGCTTCTCGGTGGCGTCCACGCTGCGCACGCCGATCAGCGTGATCTGCCCGGGCTGCAGCGCCGGTGGCGCCTCGGGGCCGGCCAGGCGCGTGAGCTGTGCCGGGCCGTGGCCCAGCAGGCACGCCACAGGCATGCCGTGCAGGTTGCCGCTGGGGGAGGACTCGGGGGTGTTGGCGTCCGCGTGCGCGTCGAACCACAGCACCTTCAGCCGCCGCCCGCGCGCGCGGCAGTGCTGCGCCACGGCGCTGATGGAGCCGATGGCCAGGCAGTGGTCGCCGCCCATGAGCAGCGGCAGCTGGCCCGCCTGCAGCGCAGCGTGCGTGGCTTCGTACACCGCCCGGTTCCAGGCCGCGACCTCGGCCAGATGGCGAAAGCCGCTGGCGGGCTCGGCCTGCGGATTGCCGGGGCCGGCCAGGTTGCCCTGGTCGCGCACGTCGAAGCCGCGTGCCTGCATGGCCCGCGCGATGCCCGCGATGCGCAGCGCGTCGGGGCCCATGCTGGCGCCCAGCACGCTGGCGCCCACGTCGGTGGGGGCGCCGATCAGGGTCAGGGTCGTCATCGGGTCTCTCCTTGCCAGTGAATGCGGGTGGATCGGGTCAGCGCAGGAACGCGTCGTAGCCGGTCTTCAGGATCAGCATGCCCACCACCAGGATGAAGATGCCGCGCACGAAGCCCGCGCCGTGCTTCAGCGCCAGGTGGGCGCCGAGCAGGCTGCCCACCACGTTGGCCACGGCCAGTGGCAGCGCGAAGTGCCACCAGACATGGCCCTTGGCCGTGAACAGGATCAGCGCGGCCACGTTGGTGGCGAGGTTCAGCAGCTTGGCGGACACCGACGCGTTCAGGAAATCGTAGCCCAGCACGCGCACGAAGAGAAACACGAAGAAACTGCCCGTGCCGGGGCCGAAGAAGCCGTCGTAGAAACCGATGGTCACGCCGATGGCGCAGGCCGCCAGGGTTTCACGCCCTGCAGCCAGGCGCGGCGCGTGGTGGCGCCCCAGGTCCTTGCGCGCCAGGGTGTAGATCAGCAGCGCCACCAGCACCAGCGGCAGCAGCTTGCGCAGGAAATCGGCGGAAATCAGCGTCACCACCCAGGCGCCGGCGAACGCGCCGACGAATCCCGCGAGCGCCGCCGGCAGCATGGCACGCCAGCGCATCTGCACGCGGCGGCTGTACTGCCAGGTGGCGATGCCCGTGCCCCAGATGGCGGCACTCTTGTTGGTGCCCATCAGCGTGGCCGGCGGCGCGGTGGGAAACGTGGCGAACAGGGCGGGCAGCAGGATCAGGCCGCCCCCGCCGACGATTGCGTCCACGAAGCCGGCCAGCAGCGAGGCCAGCGAGACGATGATCCATTCCATGGGCGCGATTGTCGCACCGCTACCGCTACGGAATCAGTAGCTGCTTGCGCCCAACCTGCGGGCGCTGGGGCCACTTTTGCTGAAAGTCTTGACAAATAAAAAGGCACCCGGGTTGCGGGTGCCTTGTGAAGGGGCATCTCGTTGCGGATGCCTGATTGGATGGTTGATGTTCTTGTGTTAGGGCTGTTGTCTCCTCGGTCCCCTCGGTTGGCGTGCCGAGGCGCGCTTCGAGTGCATGGACTGTAATAAAACGCACCCCGGTGGTGCATTGGTGGTTTCCCGCACCTGCTGCCACTGGTTCAAACTGGGGCACGCGCCTCGCTGCGAATCCATTGGGCGGCCATCTCGGCCATCATCAGCGTGGGTGCATTGGTATTGCCGCTGGTGATGGTGGGCATGGCGCCCGCGTCCACCACGCGCAGGCCGGCCACCACGCCGCCGCGGCCGTCGCGCACGCGCAGGCGCGCATCCAGCACGGCCTGCGGGTCGTCCAGCCGGCCCATGCGCGTAGTGCCCACGGGGTGGAAGATGGTGGTGGCGATATCGCCCGCCAGCCGGGCGAGGTCTTCGTCGCTCTGGTACTGCGGGCCGGGCTTGTATTCCTCGGGCTGGTAGGGAGCCAGCGCGGGCTGGGCCACGATGCGGCGCGTGACGCGCAGGCTGTCGGCGGCCACCTGGCGGTCCTCGGGTGTGGACAGGTAGTTGGGAGCGATGGCCGGCGCGGTGCGGAAGTCCGGGCTCTTGATTTGGATGGTTCCGCGGCTGGTGGGGTTCAGGTTGCACACGCTGGCCGTGAAGGCCGGGAAGCGGTGCAGCGGCTCGCCGAAGGCCTCCAGCGACAGGGGCTGCACGTGGTACTCAAGGTTGGGGTGCGGCAGGTCCGGCTGGCTGCGTGTGAAGGCGCCCAGTTGCGACGGTGCCATGCTCATCGGGCCGCTGCGCTTGAAGGCGTATTCCAGGCCGATCCTGGCCTTGCCCAGCAGGTTGCCCGCCAGCATGTTCAGTGTGGGCACGCCCTGCACCTTGTACACGGCGCGGATCTGCAGGTGGTCCTGCAGGTTGGCGCCCACGCCGGGCAGGTCGGCCTGTATGTCGATACCGTGCCGCTG
Organism: Diaphorobacter sp. JS3051; assembly: GCF_015832135.1. Classification (NCBI taxonomy): domain Bacteria; kingdom Pseudomonadati; phylum Pseudomonadota; class Betaproteobacteria; order Burkholderiales; family Comamonadaceae; genus Diaphorobacter; species Diaphorobacter sp. JS3051. The sequence goes on along the minus strand of NZ_CP065406.1, from coordinate 2,449,376 downwards.
CAGCAACGCGCCGGGGCCGATGCCCGAGAGCTGCAGAATCTGTGGCGAGTTCACCGCGCCGGCGCTCAGGATCACCTCCTGCTGCGCGTGGGCCGTGACCATTTCCTCGCCGGTCCACACCTGCACGCCGGTGCAGCGCAGGCTGCCGTCCGGCTGACGGTCCAGTACCAGGCGCGTCACCTGGGCCGAGGTCCACATCTCGAAATTGGGCCGCCCGTAGCAGGTGGGGCGCAGGAAGGCCTTGGCCGTGTTCCAGCGCCAGCCGTTCTTCTGGTTGACCTCGAAATAGCCCACGCCCTCGTTGGTGCCGCGGTTGAAGTCGTCGGTGGCGGGAATGCCGGCCTGCTGCGCGGCCTGGGCGAAGGCGTCGAGGATGTCCCAGCGCAGGCGTTGCTTTTCCACGCGCCACTCGCCCGAGCTGCCCGTGGACTTGCTGCCGTGCAGGCGCTTGAAGTTCTCGTTCACGCCCTCGGGCTGGTCCAGGCGCCAGTGGTCCTCGTGGCGGCGAAAGGCGGGCAGCACGTTGTCCCAGCGCCAGGCGTCGTCGCCCGTGATCTGGGCCCACTGGTCGTAGTCGCGCGCCTGGCCACGCATGTAGATCATGCCGTTGATGCTGCTGCAGCCGCCCAGCACCTTGCCGCGCGGGTAGCGCAGGCTGCGGCCGTTCAGGCCGGTGTCGGCCTCGGTGTGATAGAGCCAGTCGGTGCGCGGGTTGCCGATGCAATACAGGTAGCCCACGGGAATGTGGATCCAGTGGTAGTCGTCCCTGCGGCCGGCCTCCACGAGCAGCACACGGTTCTTGGGGTCTGCGCTGAGCCGGTTGGCCAGCAGGGCGCCGGCGGTGCCGCCGCCGATGATGATGTAGTCGAAAGTGGTGTCGCTCATGGATGCCGATCGCACGTCAGGGAAGGAGCGCAACGCGCCAGCGCCGGGGCTGCCGCAGTGCAGCAATCGATTGTGCGATTCGGCACTCGGGTGTCGAGAGGGAAACCCCGCTGCGCTACGCTTTTTGATAGTGGCAGCGCGCGCTGCGGGTGCGTCACGACCGGTTTTTGATGTTTTTTCAAGCGCCGGCGGGCCTCGCTTTTGCCACGCGCCAATTCTGTGGAATGATGCGCCGCGTCAGCCCCGTGCGCGGCGCGGCCGCCGGAATATGCAAAACTGCGGGTGCCGCCAGTGGCGCCGGCGCCAGCCGGTCGCCCGGCCTCTTTCCCGACCACCATGCCCGTCACCCACCCTCCATCGGTCGTGCAGGACCACGCTGCCAGGCCCCTTGCCCAGCCGCAGGGCGAGTGGGTGGCCGCGGCCTTTGCCGACCGCCGGGCCTGGCGGCGGGTGGCGGCGCAGCTCAAGGAGTGCGGTCCCGGCGTTGCCTGGAGCCTGCAAGGCGTGCAGCGTCTGGACCACGTGGGCGCGCAGATCCTGTGGAACCACTGGGGCCGCGCCTGGCCCGAGCAGCTGGAACTGACCGAGAACCAGCGTGAGATGCTGGAGCGCGTGGCGCAGTACACCACCCCCTGCGAGCCCCCTGCGCCTTGGCGCCTGGGCGACCAGGTGGACCGCCTGGGCGTGCTGGTGCTGCACGCGCTGGACCATGTGCGCCATCTGGTGATATTGGTGGGCCAGCTGGTGCTGGACGTGCTGCGCCTGCTGCGCAACCCGCGGCGCGGGCCCTGGCGCGACATCTCGGGCCACCTGTACCGCATGGGCGCCACGGCGCTGCCCATTACGGCGCTGGTGGGCTTCCTGATCGGCGTGGTGCTGGCCTATCTCATGTCGCTGCAGTTGCGGCAGTTCGGCGCCGAAGCGTTTATCGTGAACATCCTGGGCATCTCGCTGATTCGTGAGCTGGGGCCCATGCTGGGCGCCATCCTCGTGGCGGGGCGATCGGGCTCGGCCATCACCGCGCAGATCGGCGTGATGCGCGTCACCGAGGAGCTGGACGCCATGCGCGTCATGGGCATACCGCACGGTTTTCGCCTGGTGATGCCGCGCGCGCTGGCGCTGGCGCTGGCCATGCCGCTGGTGGCCCTGTGGACCACGCTGGCGGCGCTGGCGGGCGGCATGCTGGCTGCGGACCTGACCATGGGCATCTCGTCGGCCTACTTCGCGCAGGCCCTGCCTGCCGCCGTGAATGTGTCCAACCTGTGGCTGGCGATGTCCAAGTCGGTGGTGTTCGGCGTGTTCATCGCGCTCATCGGCTGCCACTGGGGGCTGCGCGTCAAGCCCAACACCCAGAGCCTGGGCGAAGGCACCACCGCCTCGGTGGTGAGCGCCATCACCATGGTGATCATCGTGGACGCGCTGTTCGCCGTCGCCTTCAAGAACGTGGGTTTCTAGCCATGGATGCCACCCGCCCCGCCGCAGACGCCGACACCCGGGCCGTGGTTGAGCCGCCGGTGGTGGACATCCGCGGCCTGGCCACGGTGTTCGGCCGGGGTGACGAAGCCTTCACGGTGCACGACGACCTGCAGCTCACCGTGCAGCGCGGCGAGATCCTCTCGCTCGTGGGAGGCTCGGGCACCGGCAAGACGGTGTTGCTGCGCCACATCCTGGGGCTCACGCGGCCCACACGCGGCAGTGTGGAGGTGCTGGGCCGCTCGGCGGCTGAGCTGGTCGGCGGCGAGCGCGCCAGCAGCCGCGTGGGCATGCTGTTCCAGCACGGGGCGCTGTTCTCGGCCTTCAACGTGCTGGACAACATTGCTTTCGCGCTGCGCGAGCTGGGCACGCTGCCACCCGCGCTGGTCAACGACGCGGCCATGGTCAAGCTGCGCCTGGCGGGGCTCAAGCCCGAGCACGCCACGCGCATGCCGGCGGACCTCTCGGGCGGCATGATCAAGCGCGTGGCCCTGGCGCGCGCGCTCATCATGGACCCGCCGCTGCTGCTGCTGGACGAGCCCACGGCGGGGCTGGACCCGAGCAGTTCCGACGAGTTCTGCGCGCTGCTGCGCGAGCTGCATGCGGCGCTGGGCCTCACGGTGATCATGGTCACGCACGACCTGGATACCCTGTACGCCCTGTCCACGCGCGTGGCCGTGCTGGCCGACCGGCGCGTCATCGTCACCGGCACGCCGCAGGAGGTCGCGCGCTTCGACCATCCCTTCATTCACCACTTTTTTCTCGGAGAACGCGGCCGCCGTGCCATGGCCCAGCCGCCCGCCGCCTCTTCGTCCAAGGAAGCCTGATGGAAAACAAGTCCCATGCCCTGGCCGCAGGCATTTTCGTGATCGCCGTGGCGGCGCTGCTGGCCGGCCTCGGCATGTGGCTCACGCGCGACCAGACCGATTACCAGCTCTACGAGTTGTCCAGCAAGGACAGCGTGAGCGGCCTGCAGCCCCAGGCAGCCGTGCGCTACAAGGGCGTGGCCGTAGGCAAGGTCACGCACATCGGTTTTGACCCGCAGGTCTCGGGCAACGTGCTGATCCGTATCGCCGTGAATGCGGACGCGCCCATCAGCCCCACCACCTTCGCCACGCTGGGCTACCAGGGCGTGACGGGCCTGGCTCATGTGCAGCTGGACGACGCGGAGGCGCCGCTGCCCGCGCCGCCGCCGGGCGCCAGCGGGCTGCCGCGCCTGCCGCTGCACAGCTCCTCGTTCAGCCAACTGGCCGAGCAGGGCCCGGCCATCCTGGGCCAGGTGCAGGAGGCCACGCAGCGCATCAACACCCTGCTGGGCGACGAGAACCAGCAGCGCTTTTCCACGGCACTGAAGCAGTTGGGCGACGCGGCGGGCAGCATCGACCAGCTCGCGCGCCGCCTGGACAACACCGTGACCACCCGGCTGGACCCTGCGCTGGCGGGCGTGCCGCCGCTGGTGCAGGACACGCAGCAGACCCTGCAGGCGCTGCGCCAGGCGGGCAGCAGCGCGGCCACGGCCGCCAACGACGTCAGCCATGCCATCCGCACGCTGCAGGCCGAGGGCGGCGCGCTCGACGAGATCGCCGCGGGCGCCAAGTCGCTGGCCGGCGCGGCCGACCGCTTCGGCCGTGTCACGCTGCCGCGCATCAACCATGCGGCCGACGAGACCGCGCGCGCCGCACGCCGCCTGGGCCGCACGGCCTCGGGCATCAACGACAACCCGCAGTCGCTCATCTATGGACCAGGCCGCTCGGCCGCGGGGCCCGGCGAGCCTGGTTTCGCCGCTCCCGCAGCGCAGCCCTGACGCATTGCAAGGACCCTATGATGACTATTAAAATGATAGCTGTTGGCGCTCGCCAGATAAGCGTTAAAGCCATTTTTGGCTTCACATTTATGGCGCTGATGGCAGGCTGCTCCATCCTCCCCGAGCCACCGGTGCGCGCCGATGTGTACGACTTCGGCCCGGGCCCCTTGCAGGCGCCGGGCCCCGCGGCCAGCGCGCCGCTGCCCCCGATCGCGCTGGCCGAGGTGACCGCCACGGGCCTGCCCGAGGGCAGCACCGCGCTGCTGTACCGGCTGGCCTATACCAACGCCCAGCAACTGCGCCCCTACACCCAGGCGCGCTGGAGCCTGCCACCCGCCGTGCTGCTGCACCAGGCGGTGCGCGAGCGCCTGGGCCAGCGCCGCGCGGTGCTCTCAGGCGACGACGGCATGGCCGTGTTGCTGGAGCGCGGCCGCATGCCCAGCGTGCTGCGCCTGGAGCTGGAGGAGTTCAGCCATGTGTTCGGCGCGCCCCAGGCGAGCGCCGGCCTGGTGCGTGTGCGCGCCGTGCTGGCCGACGCGAGCACCGCGGGTGAGACGCTGGTCGCGCAGCGGGTGTTCGTGGCGCGGCGCGATGCCGCCACGCCCGATGCCGCCGGCGGCGCCAAGGCCCTGGCCGATGCGGCGGCCCAGGTGGCCGAGGAGCTGGCCGCATGGGTGGAGCAGTCCGGCCGCTGAGCGCCTGCGCCCTTCCCACCCCCAGAGACATGCTGCGCATGTCTCTTTTTTTTGCCTGCCGCGCACCGGCGACGGCGCGGAGGCCTACATGCCGCTGTCGCCCTGGGCTGACGCGGCTTGCGTGCGCGCACCGACGCGCTGCCGCCGGGCACCTGCCTAGAGTCCATTCATCGCCTCGCAATGCCCGGCGCTGTACAGGGGCCAGGCAGGCGATCCCTCAACAACCGCTACAGGAGAGTGACGTATGAACGAAGACCGCATTGAAGGCAACTGGAAGCAGTTCAAGGGCAAAGTGAAGGAGCAATGGGGCAAGCTGACCGACGACGACCTGGACGTCATCGCCGGCAAGCGCGACCAGCTGCTGGGCAAGCTGCAGGAGCGCCACGGGCTGGCCCGGGAGGCGGCCGAGGAACAGCTCAAGGGCTGGGAGCAGCGCAACCCCGACTTCCGCTACGACTGACGCAACGCGCCGCAGGGGCATGACTCGCGCGCCCTGCGGGATCCAATTTCCATCACATTCATCTGGAGGACATTCCATGAAAAACGCACGCAATCTGCTGGCCCTGGCGGCCGCTGCCCTGATGGCCACTTCGGGCATGGCCATGACCAAGGAGGAATACAACGCCGCCAAGGACCGCATCGGCGCTGACTACAAGGCTGCCAAGGCGCAGTGCGACACCCTGAAGGGCAACGCCAAGGACGTCTGCATGAAGGAGGCCAAGGGCCGCGAGAAGGTGGCCAAGGCCGAGTTGGAAGCCCAGTACAGGCCCAGCGACAAGGCCACCTACAACGTGAACGAGGCCCGTGCCGATGCTGACTATGAAGTGGCCAAGGAAAAATGCGACGACCAGAAGGGCGACGCCAAGGACATTTGCGTGAAGGACGCCAAGGCCGCCCATGTGGCCGCCAAGGAAAACGCCAAGGTGCAGCGCGCGCAGGCCAAGCCCGCCGACTCCACCGCCGAGAAGCGCGCCGATGTCGCAGAGGCCAAGAAGGACGCCGCAGAGGCCCAGCGCGAAGCCAACTACAAGGCTGCGAAGGAGCGCTGCGACACCATGAGCGGTGACGCCAAGGACAAGTGCGTGGCCGATGCCAAGCGCACCTACGGCCAATAAACCGGCAAACATGTGCAGCCCCGCCTCTGGCGGGGCTTTTTTTGTCCCCCACCAGCGGCACCGACATGACATGTGTCAATACCGCCGGTGGCGGTTTTTCTTAAGCTCGCGCCGCTTCACAACGCCGCACAGGAAGGAAAGACCGCCCATGGCCGCATTGCAATGGTCCGAGGAACTCGCACTGGATCTGCCGCAGATGGACCACACGCACCAGGAATTCGTGGCACTGCTGCAGGCCGTGGAGAGCGCAGACGACGTGGCGCTCATCGGTGCCTGGGAAGACCTGGTGGCGCACACCGACGCCCACTTCGCCCAGGAGGACCGCTGGATGCAGGCCACCCGCTTTGCCGCGGGCAACTGCCACAGCACGCAGCACCAGGTGGTGCTCAAGATCATGCGCGAGGGCACCGACCGCGCGCGCCAGGGCGAGCTGCATGTCCTGCGTGAGATGGCTGCAGAGCTGGCCGTATGGTTCCCCCAGCATACGGACGCCATGGACGCGTCCCTCGCCCAGCACCTGCGCCGCGTGGGCTTCGACCCCGCCACGGGCAGCGTGCAGAAGCCGGGCGCGCTGCCCGACGATCTGATCCACGGCTGCGGTGGGGCCTGCTCTTCGGGTGACGACACCCCCGCCCAGCCCGCCGCCGTGGCCTGAACGATCGGCCGGCTCAGCAGAACTGCAAAACTGGGGCGGTGCGGCGCCGCGCCGGGTGCGTGTGGCGCTTGGCGACAGGTTGTGCCGGAGTGGCGCGGTGTGGCGTCCCGCGCCCGCCACGGTTGCTGTCGCGTCGCCCCGCTAAGCTTGCTGCGTTTTCACGGCCAGCCGGAGCCCCCATGACGCCGCATGAACCACCCGAAAGCGCGCTCTATCGCACCCTGCTCGAATCCACGCGCGCCATTCCGTGGAAGATCGACTGGGCCACGGCGACCTTTGCCTACATCGGGCCGCAGATCGAGGACCTGCTGGGCTGGGCGCCCACCAGCTGGCGCACCGTGCAGGATTGGGCTGACCGCATGCACCCCGACGACCGGGACCGGGTGGTCAACTTCTGCATTTCGCAATCCCAGTCGGGCGTGGACCACGAGGCGGACTACCGCGCGCTCACCACAGGCGGGGATTACGTGTGGATCCGCGACGTGGTGCATGTGGTGCGCGACTTGCAGGGCAATGTGGTGTCGCTCGTGGGCTTCATGTTCGACATCACCGAGCGCAAGCAGAACGAACACCAGCTGCTGCAACTGCAGCAGGTGCTGCAGGAACTGTCATTCCGCGACGGGCTCACGGGCGTGAACAAACGCCGCAAGTTCGACGCGGAGTACGAGCGCGAATGGCAGGAGGCGCAGCGCACCGGCGAGCCGCTGTCGCTGCTGATGTTCGATGTGGATTTCTTCAAGAGCTACAACGACCAGTACGGCCACGTGGAGGGCGACGAGTGCCTGCGGCGCGTGGCCCGCGCGCTGCAGCAGGCCGCCCACCGCCCGCGCGACTGCCTGGCGCGCTACGGCGGCGAGGAGTTCGTGCTGCTGCCCGGCGCGGATGCATCTTCCGCGCGCGCGGTGGCGCAGCGCTGCATGCAGGAGGTGGCCCACGCCGGTATCGTCCATGCGGCTTCGCCCCTGGGCCAGCAGCTCACGGTGAGCGTGGGCATGGGCACGGCCCTGCCCGGCACGCAGGATGACTCCAAGCGGTTCCTGGAAACGGTGGACCGCTGCCTTTACCGTGCCAAGCACGCGGGGCGCAACCGCATCGAGGCCACGGCCTGACCGCTATGAACGCGCGGCCAGCACCGGGAACAGCTTGCTCAGCCCGTCGGCCATCACCTCCACGGCCAGCGCCGCGAGGATCAGCCCCATGAGCCGCGTCATCACGTTGATGCCCGTCTTGCCGAGCACGCGCTCGATGGGCTCGGCCAGTGCAAAGCACAGCGCCGTGGCCGCGCCCACCACCACGCCGTAGCCCACCAGCGCCAGGTGCTGCCAGATGCTCTGCGCGCGGTCGGCGTAGATCACCACGGTGGACATGGCCGCCGGCCCCGTGAGCAGCGGGATGGTCAGCGGCACCACGGCGATGCTGCTGCCCGCAGCCGCCTTTTCGGCGCCCTGCTCCAGCTCGTGGGTGTGCGGCTTGGCCTCGGCTGGCTGCGCATTGAGCATGTTCATGGCGCTGATCAGCAGCAGCATGCCCCCGCCCACCTGGAAGCTCTGCAGCGAGATGTTGAAGAAGTCCAGGATCTGCAGGCCGACGAGCGCGCAGGCCGCGATCACGCAAAACGCGCTGAACGCCGCCACCTGGACGGTGCGCCGGCGCTGCGCTGCGTTGAAACCGCTGGTGTAGTGGATGAAGAACGGCACGATGGCCAATGGATTCACGATGGCCAGCAGCGTGATGAGCGGCTTCAAGTCCATCAGCGTCCCCCGGCAATGTCCATGAGCGTGGCCGAGGTGTAGCTGGCCGCGTCCGACATCAGCCACACGATGGCCTCGGCCACTTCCTCGGGCGTGCCGCCGCGCCCCATGGGCACCTGGCCTGCCAGGTCGCGCACGCGGTGGGGCAGGCCACCGCTGGCGTGGATATCGGTGTCGATCAGGCCGGGGCGCACGGCATTCACGCGGATGCCCTCGCCGCCCACCTCGTGCGCCAGGCCTATGGTGAGCGTGTCCAGCGCGCCCTTGGACGCCGCATAGTCCACGTACTGATGGGGCGCACCCAGCCGGGCCGCGATGCTGGACACGTTGACGATGCTGCCGCCGGCGCCGCTATGGCGCGTGCTCATGCGCAGCACCGCCTCGCGCACGCAGTAGAAGGCGCCCAGCACGTTGATGCTGAACATGCGCCGCAGGCGCTCGCCGTGCATTTCGTCCACGCGGGCAGGGCGGTCCACCACGCCCGCGTTGTTCACCAGTGCCGTGAGGCGCCCCAGGCGGTGGTCCACGGTCTCGAACAGAGTCACCACGTCGGCCTCCACCGCCACATCGGCCTGCACGGCGATGGCGCGCCCGCCCGCGGCCTCGATCTGGCGCACCACGCCGTTCGCGGCCTCGGCGTGGCGCAGGTAGTTGATGGCCACGGCCCAGCCGCGCTGCGCGGCCAGTACGGCGGCGGCAGCGCCGATGCCCCGGCTGCCGCCGGTGATCAGAACAATCTTGTCCATGTACGGGTGACTCCTGCAAGAATGGCGCATTGGAACAGGTTTGCGGCGCTGACGCGTATCGTCCACGCGCCTGCATTCCCTTCGCTCAACGCCTCAGGAGACACGACATGGGACAGTGGGTGGACCTTACCGCCAGCGACGGATTCACGGCCCCCGCCTGGGTGGCGCGCACCGACGGCGCGCCGCGCGGCGCGGTGGTGGTGCTGCAGGAGATCTTCGGCGTCAACGCCCACATCCGCGCCGTGACCGACCGGCTGGCCATGCGCGGCTACCTGGCGGTGGCGCCGTCCACCTTCGCGCGGGTGCAAAAGGGCGTGGACCTGGGCTACAGCGATGCCGACATGAAGGCCGGCCGGGCACTCAAGGCCGCCGTGGAGGGGTTGCCCGCGCCGGGCGTGATGCCTGACATCCAGGCCGCCATCGACTATGCCGCGCGGCACAGCGACTGCAAGGTCGGCGTGGTGGGCTTTTGCTGGGGCGGGCTGCTCACCTGGCGCGCGGCCTGCATGCTGCAGGGGCTGTCCGCGGCCGTGCCCTACTACGGCGGCGGCATGACCACGCCCGCCGAGGTGGCGCGCCAGCCGCGCGTGCCGGTGCTGGTGCACTTTGGCGAGCGCGACCAGTGGATCCCGCTGGACAGCGTGCAGGCCTTTGCCCGCGCGCACCCCGAGGCGCAGGTGCACGTGTACGCGGCGGACCACGGCTTCAACTGTGACCAGCGCGCCAGCTACGACGAGGCCGCCGCCATGACCGCGCGCGACCGCACGCTCGCCTTCCTGGCACGGCACGTCGGCTGAGATTTATAGAGAAAATCACTGCTAGCGCCCACCTGGTAAGCGCTAGCAGCTAGATTATTGATAGCGTTTTCGCATCGACATCGCCGCTCAATGTGCACCGGCCGCGGCGTCGGCGCTGCCGCTGGCAGCGCGCGTGGGGTGGGCCAGCCACACCAGTGGGATCAGCAGCAGGAACAGCAGGGCCGAGGCATAGAAGATGTCGTTGGCCGCGAGCATGAAGGCCTGCTGGTTCACCAGCCGCTCCACCTGGGCCAGTGCCTGCTCGGGCGTGAGACCCCCGGCCTGCAGGCCCTGCAGCGCCTGCGTGAACGGCAGGTGGCCCTGGTGCAGGCCTTCGGTCAGCTGGGCATGGTGCAGGCTGGCGCGCCGCTCCCACAGCGTGGTGGTGACGGACGTACCCACCGCGCCGGCCGTGATGCGCATGAAGTTCGATAGCCCCGAGGCCGCCGGGATGCGGTCGGGCGCAATGCCCGACAGCGTGATCGTGACCAGCGGGATGAAGAAGAACGCCATCGCCACGCCCTGGATGATGGTGGGCACCATGATGGTGGCCAAATCTGCCTGGGTGTTGAAATTGGAGCGCATCCACAGCACCAGCGCAAACACCAGGAAGGCCAGCGTGGCAAAGCGGCGCGGGTCCACCTTGGCGATGTTCTTGCCCACCAGGGGGGACAGCACCATGGCCAGCAGGCCCACGGGCGCCATCACCTCGCCGGCCTGCGTGGCGGTGTAGGGCCTGTTCACACTATTTTTGCCAGTGCGAATGGCGTGAAAACCGCGCCAATCTAGGCGCGTGACGACGCCAAGGCCGGGGCCTTGGCTAGGAGGGCAACGACGCGTGGCGCGGTTTTCACTCCGTTCCCTCCGGGTTGCGATCAAAAAGGGCCATTCGCGGCGTTGCCAAGCCTCGCTGGGGTAGCACCCCAGCTTCGTTTGGCGCCTTGCGCCTGGCCCTTTTTGATCGCAACGCATCTGGCAAAAATAGTGTGAACAGGCCCTGGCCCATGTACTGCTGCAGCCACAGCGGCAGCAGCACCACGTTGCCGAAGAACAGGCCGTAGCCCACGGAGGTGGCCAGCGCACCGGCCCAGAAATTGCGGATGCGAAACAGCGCCAGGTCCACCACGGGGTGGTCCTCGCCACGCTCCCAGACCACGAAGGCCACCAGGCCCACGAGCGCGACCAGGCCGCAGGCCACCACCCAGGGCGACTCGAACCAGTCGTGCTCCTTGCCGATGTCCAGCATGACCTGCATGGCACCCACCCAGATCACGAGCAGCGCGAGGCCGATGGAGTCGATGGGCAGCGCGCGCCGCTCGGTCTCGCGCTGGTGGAAGATGCCCCAGATGACCACCACGGCTGCAATGCCCACGGGCACGTTGATGTAGAAGATCCACGGCCAGGTCATGTTGTCGGTGATCCAACCGCCCAGCAGCGGCCCCATGACCGGCGCGATCAGCGTGGTCATGGACCACATGGCCATGGCCAACCCCGCCAGCGCGCGCGGGTAGCTGGACAGCAGCAGCGACTGCGACAACGGGATCATCGGCCCCGCCACGAAGCCCTGCAGCGCGCGCGCCGCGATCAGCAGCGCCATGTTGGGCGCCAGGCCGCACAGCAGCGACGCGATCACGAACAGCGCCACGCTCGCCACGAACAGGCGCACCTGCCCGAAGCGCTGCGACAGCCAGCCCGTGAGCGGCACCGCGATGGCGTTGGCCACGGCAAAGCTGGTGATCACCCAGGTGCCCTGGGTGGGGCTCACGCCCAGGTCGCCCGCGATGGCGGGCAGGGACACGTTGGCGATCGACGTGTCCAGCACGTTCATGAAGGTGGCCGCCGACAGGGCCAGCGTGCCCCACAGCCGGGCGCTGCCCGTGAGGGGTGGCGGCGGCAGCGGCGGTGTGTGTGCGGGTGCGGTCATGCGCGTCGGCTCAGAGCGTGCCCAGGTTGGCGCGGATGATGCGCGCCACGTCGGCATCGGCACCCTTGTCCAGCGTGTCGTACACGGCCGTGCTGGCCACCGCGTCCTTGCGCGGCGCATCGGCCAGCGCGGGGCCGCTGCGGTCCTGCGTGTCCACGCTCACGTTCATCGACAGGCCCACGCGCAGCGGGTGCTCGGCCAGCTGCCCGGCATCCAGCGCGATGCGCACGGGCACCCGCTGCACCACCTTGATCCAGTTGCCGGTGGCGTTCTGCGCCGGCAGCAGCGCGAAGGCCGCGCCCGTGCCCACACCCAGCCCGGCCACGGTGCCGGTGTATTTCACTTTCTTGCCGTACAGGTCGGCGACGAGCGTGGCGCGCTGGCCCAGGCGCAGGTTGCGCAGCTGGTTCTCCTTGAAATTGGCGTCCACCCAGACCTCGCGCAGCGGCACGATGGTCATCAGCGGCGTGCCCGCGGCCACGCGCTGGCCCAGTTGCACCGTGCGCCGCGCAACGTAGCCGTCCACGGGTGCGGGCAGGGCGGTGCGGCGATCGGCCAGGTAGGCCTCGCGCACCTTGGCGGCTGCGGCCTGCACGCTGGGGTGCTGCGCCACGGCCACGCCCTGGGTGAGCGACTGGTTGCTGGCGAGCTGCTCGCGCGCGGCGGCCACGCCTGCCTGCGCAGCGGCCAACTGCGTGCGCGCGGTCTGCAACTGGCTCTGCGCGTGGCGCAGTTCCTCCTGCGAGACGGCGCCCTCGCCGGTCAGGGCCTGGCGGCGGCGCAGGTCGTCCTCGGCGCGCGCGATCTCGGCCTGGGCGCGTGCGGCCTCGGCCTCGCGCAGGCGCACCTGCGCGGCCAGGGCGCTGTTGTTGGCGTACAGCGTGCGTGTCTGCCGCACAGCCTGCGCCAGGTTGGCCTCGGCCTGCTGCAGCGCCACGCGCGCGTCAGCCGGGTCCAACTGCACCAGCGCGGCGCCGGCGCGCACGAAGTCGGTGTCGTCGGCCAGGATGGACATCACCGTGCCGCCGGTCTGCGGCGTGATCTGGATGACGTTGCCCTGCACGTAGGCGTTGTCGGTGTGCTCGTAGTGGCTGGCGACCAGCCAGTCGTACAGGCCCCAGGCGCAGCCGGCGAGCACGACGACGCCGGCCAGGGTGAACAGCGCCTTGCGGCGGGAAGCCTTCGACGCGGTGGAAGGGGTGGAGGGAGTTGCGGTCATGGTGGACAAGGGCAAAAAAGGGGGAATGGGGGCGAATTCAGCGGGCGGCCGCCACCGTGGGGGCCGCTTGCGGGGCTTGCGCCATGGGCGGCGGCGTGGCCGCATAGCCGCCGCCCAGGGCGCGCATCACGCCCACCTGGTTGTCCAGCCGCCGTGCGGTCAGGTCCACGGCCAGGCGGCGCTGGGCCAGCACCTGGCTTTCGGCCGACAGCACTTGCAGGTAGGTGCCCAGGCCTGCCTCATAGCGGCGCCGCGCAATGCCATAGGCGGCCTGCGCGGATTCGCCGGCCTGGCGCTGCTCCGCGATCTGCCGTGCGATCGAGCTGCTGCTGGCCAGTTGGTCGGCCGCGTCGCGCACCGCTTCCAGCAGGGCGGCGTTGTAGCTTTCGACGGCGGCGTCCCGGTCGGCCGCCTTGCCGCGCAGGTTGGCGCGCAGGCGGCCGGCATCGAAGATCGGCAGGCGCAGCGCCGGGCCCACTCCCCATTCACGGCTGCCGGCCTCGATGAAACGGTCCAGCCCCACGCTGGCCAGGCCCACGAAGGCGGTCAGGCTCACGTTGGGATAGAACTGCGCCCGCGCCACGCCCATGTCCTGGGTGGCGGCTTCCACGCGCCAGCGCGCGGCCGCCACGTCGGGGCGGCGGCCCAGCAGGTCGGCGGGCACGGCGGCGGGGGGTTCTGAAAAATGGATAGCTGCCAGCGCTCGTGGGGTCGCGTCTGGGCCGTCTGGGGGTCTGCAATCAGCGCGCCCAGCGCGTTGCGTGCCAGGGCTTCCTGCTCGCGCAGCGCCTCGATCTGCTGGCGCGCTTCGGGCAGGGCGCCTTCGCTTTGGCGCAGCTCCAGCTGGGTGTCCAGTCCGGCCTGCACGCGCCGCTGCACCAGTTGCAGCATTTCGGTGCGCTGCTGCAGCGTGCGCTCGGCCACGGCGCGCTGGGCCTGCCAGCGTGCCAGCTGGAAGTAGCCCTGCGCCACGCGGCTCGCGAGCAGCAGGCGCGCGGCCTCGGCGTCGGCGCGCGCGGCCTGGGCCTCGCCCAGCGCGGCGGCGAGAGCGGCACGGTGTTTGCCGAAAAAGTCCAGCTCCCAACTGCCCGACAGGCGGGCGGTTTCCACGCTACGAACGGCGCCGGCCTGGCCGGGGGGGTACGGCCCGTTGGCGCTGTAGCGCTGGCGCGTGGCGTCCAGGCTGCCGTTGACCTGCGGGCTCTGGGCCGCGCGGGCGGTGTCGGCAAAGGCCTCGGCGCGCGCGATGCGGGCGGCGGCCTGTTGCAGCCCGGGGTTGCCTTGCAGGGCCTGGGCGATGAGCGCATCCAGCTGGGCATCGCCAAAGCTGCGCCACCAGTCGGCAGAGACCGCGGCCTGCGGCTGCACAGCAGCATCTGCGCCGGATGAGGACGCAGCGGCCAGGCCCAGGGAGGCAGGGTCGCGCATCCGGGCGTGAGAGTCGATACCCGCCATGTCGGCGCAGCCCGACAGCAGAGGCAGGGCCAGCAGGGCGACGGCCAGCGTGGCGCCATACAGCAGCGCACTGCCGCGGGGCGCGGTCGGAGGAGTAAGCGCCGGGGCGCTGGAGGGTGAGAGGTGGTTTTTCATGTTGTGGTCTCTCGGCAAAGGGCAAACGGGGCGGGCGGTAAGGCCCAGGCGCTGGCGCCTATGGCCCGCCTTCTGGAGGGCGTACGTTGGCGTAGATGCGTTTCAGGAAGTCGCGCAACTGCGCCTCTTCCTCGGCGGAGAAGCCCTGCAGCAGTTGGTCCTGCACCTCGCCCAGGAGGGCGGGCAGCTGGGCGGCGACGGCCTGGCCCTCCGGCGTGAGCGCGACATGCACCACGCGGCGGTCTTCCTGCGATCGCTCGCGCTGGCACAGGCCCTTGGCCTCCAGCCGGTCCAGCAGGCGCGTGAGGCCGCCCGCGTCCAGGTGGCACATGCGCGCCAGGGCCGCGGCGGTGCCGGGCGGGTCCAGCAGCAGGCGCAGCAGGGGTTTCCACTGCGCGTCGGTCAGGCCCAGGGGTTCCATGCGGCGCTCCACCTCATACCCCAGCAGGGTGGTGATGCGCCGCATCTGAAAGCCGATGCTGCGCTCGATCTCGAACGGTACCGGGAGCTCCGGGTCGGACAGCGGGCAGGCGGCATCCGCCGACAGGGGGGGCGGAATGGAAGGTGAATTCATGCCGCGACAATAGTTGACTGGTCAATCATTGTCAAAGCAAGAAAACACAACCCTGCTGGTAACCGGGACGGCGTGGCCGTGCAGCCGCGCGTGCGGCGAAGGGGTCAGCCCTGGCCGGTGCGCGCCAGGTAGCGCTTGCGCCAGAAGAACAGCGTGAGGCCGACGGCCGTGGCGGTCATGCTGCCCATGGCCCACCAGAAGCCGTCCTGCTTGTGCACCAAGGGGATGAACTCGAAGTTCATGCCGAAGATGCCGGCGATCAGGTTCAGCGGCAGGAACACGGCGGTGAGCGCCGTGAGCGTGCGCATGATGTCGTTGGTGCGGTTGCTCTGCGCCGAGAAGTGCATCTGCACCGTGGCCTCGGTGCTTTGCTCCAGCCGGCGCACGTGATGCACCACGCGCTCGATGTGCTCCAGCACGTCGCGGCTGCGCACCTTGAGCAGGTCCAGTTCGCGCAGGGCCGCCGGCGTGTCCGACGAGGGGGCCCAGGTCTCCAGCACCGCGCACCAGGCCTGCACGGCGGCGCGCTGGTCTTCGCAGATCTCGTCGAGCTGGTGCAGGGTCAGGCGCGCGTCCATCAGGGCGCGCCAGTTGTTGAAGCGTGTGCGCGGCTGCAGCAGCTCGGCCTGCCAGTGGTCGAGCTGGCGCGACAGCTCGCGGCGCAGGTCCAGGTAGTTGTCCACGATCTGGTTGACCATGCGCAGCATCAGGTCGGCCGGGCTGGCGGGCAGGCGCGTGCCGGCCACAGGGCCAGTGCGCAGTTCGCGCACCACGGCTTCGGCGGGCGTGGTGGGCGGCGCGCTGTCTTTGGGCGCCTCGGCCGGAGGCGTCGTCGTCGGAGCCGGCGGGGTGATCAGGCGCGCCGCGTAGGCATCGCGCACGGAGCAGTCGGCCGGGTGCACCGACAGCAGCACCTGGTCGAACACCGCGAAGCCCACGGGGCTGGTGTCGATGCGCCGCAGTACGGGCGGGCCGCCGCGCGCCGCCGCCGGCATGAGCGGGGCGGCCGCGGGGGCGAGCGATGCGCTCAGGCGGCGCACCACCAGCATGTCGTACTGCGAGGTGTAGTCGTAATGCGAGGGCAGCTGGGCGTTGAGCAGATCGGACACGTGCAGGTCCACCAGCTGCTGGCCCGTCAGCGCCTGCAGCACGCCCTGCAGGCGCGGCAGTTCGGCGCTGAACGCCGCACGTGTGCAGGCGATCCAGTGAAACCCCCGCGCGGGCGGCTGGGTGGGCAGCTCGGGCAGTTCCCGCGCTTGGGCGCCGGGCTGCAGGTGGAAGATGCGGATCGCCTGCGGGGTTAGGGTCAAATCGGCCTCCAGCGCTTATGGGGCAAGCGCAAGCAGCTATTATTTTGCGAGCAAACGCGCGGCGTCCAGCGCGAAGTAGGTCAGCACGCCGTCGGCGCCCGCGCGCTTGAAGGCCAGCAGCGACTCCATCATCACCTTGTCGTGGTCGAGCCAGCCGTTGGCCGCGGCGGCCTTGAGCATGGCGTACTCGCCGCTGACCTGGTAGGCGAAGGTGGGCACCTTGAACTCGTCCTTCACGCGGCGCACCACGTCCAGGTAGGGCATGCCGGGCTTGACCATGACCATGTCGGCGCCCTCGGCCAGGTCCAGCGCCACCTCGCGCAGGGCCTCGTCGGTGTTGGCCGGGTCCATCTGGTAGACGTTTTTGTTGCTGCGCCCCAGGTTGGCGGCCGAGCCCACCGCGTCGCGGAACGGGCCGTAGAAGGCGCTGGCGTACTTGGCGCTGTAGGCCATGATGCGGGTGTAGATCTGGCCGTGGGCCTCCAGCGCCTCGCGGATGGCGCCGATGCGCCCGTCCATCATGTCGCTGGGCGCGACCATGTCCACGCCGGCCTGGGCATGGGTCAGGGCCTGGCCTACCAGCAGTTCCACGGTCTCGTCGTTCAGGATGTAGCCGGTGTCGTCCAGCAGGCCGTCCTGGCCGTGGCTGGTGTAGGGGTCCAGCGCCACGTCGGTCATCACGCCGAGGTCGGGGAATTCGGCCTTGAGCTTGCGCACCACGCGCGGGATCAGGCCGTCGGGGTTCAGTGCCTCCTTGCCATCGGGCGTCTTGAGCGCCGCATCGATCGACGGAAACAGCGCGAGCACCGGGATGCCGAGCTTCACGCATTCCTCGGCCACGGGCAGCAGCAGGTCCAGGCTCAGGCGCTCCACGCCGGGCATGGACGCCACGGGTACGCGCAGGTTGGAGCCCTCGTGCACGAACACCGGGTAGATGAAGTCGTGCGGCGTGAGCACGGTCTCACGCACCAGGTTGCGGGTGAATGCATCGCGGCGCAGGCGGCGCGGGCGATTGGCGGGAAAGGGGGTGGGGCTGGACAGATGCATGGCGTCGATTGTCCTTCACTCCCATGCCGGGCTCCACCCCTGCGCTCATCCTTGCGCGGGCCTGCCCGTGGCCGCTGGTGGTAGCCTGTGCCACTTGCCATCTCGCCAGGAGTGCGCCATCACCACCGCAGCACAGGAGCACCGCTGGAACCAGCGGTACATGCAAACCGCAGTGACGCGGCCCTATTGGCGCGTGTGGACTTACGAAACGCCCGCGGTGGTGCTGGGCTGCTCGCAGCGCGCCTATCTGGACGGGGCACGCGCGCGCCTGGCGCTCGGCATGGAGTTGTTGCAGCGCCCGTCGGGCGGTGGTGCGGTGCTGTGCGGCCCGTGGATGGTGAGTTGTTCGGTGGTGCTGCCGCCATCGCACCCCTGGGTGCAGGGCCGCCTGCCCGACAGCTACCAGGGGCTGGGCCAACTGCATGCGCAGGTACTGGCTCCGTGGGGTGTGGCGGCGCGGGCGCTGCCGCCCGATCAGGTTGCCGCTGCCAACGTCCGCGGCGGGCCGGTGGTGCCCTGGGCCTGCTACGGCAGCCTTGCACCGTGGGAAGTGGTGGATGTGGCCGGCCGCAAGCTGGTCGGCCTGGCCCAGCGGCGCCAGCGCGCCGGCGTGCTGCTGGTGGCGGGCACCCTGGTCACGCCCCCGGACTGGGCGTTGCTGTGCCAGGCGCTGGACCAGCAGGGCGACGAAGCTGCACTGCGCGCGCGCACCGTTTCGTGCGCCGAACTCAGTGCCCGTGCGCCGGATGCGCAGCAGATGGCCCGCGCCTTGCGCGTGGCGCTGACACAGACGCTGGGTGAAGAAGCGGGCGACGGCGCGGGCGAGGCGGCGGACGACTCCGCGCGCCAGGCAACGGCGCCGAACCGTCCCTAGCGGACGCTCCATCTTGCGCACCCTGGCGGTGGGTGCTAGATTGGCCCCGGGCGGCCCCTCCGCCCCCCGCTTCACCTCCCTGAGCGGGCCCCGCTGCCTGCGACGCGGCGGGGTTTTCCGCCCGGATTTCCGGGCATTTTTTTTGCCTCATGGCGGTTCCGGGTCCCGACCGGGTCATGCAGCGCCGGCACCGCCACGTACACTGCGCCGATGCTCTGGGTCAAAGCCTTTCACATCGTCTTCGTCGCCAGCTGGTTTGCTGGCCTGTTTTACCTGCCGCGCATCTTCGTCAACCTGGCCATGGTGGCGCCCGGGTCGGTGGCCGAGCGGGAGCGCCTGCTGCTCATGGCGCGCAAGCTGCTGCGCTTCACCACGCTGCTGTCGGTCCCCGCCATCGCGCTGGGCCTGTGGCTGTGGCTGGGCTACGGCATCGGCAAGGGGCCGGGCAACGGCTGGCTGCACGCCAAACTGGCCGTGGTGCTGCTGGTGGTGGGCTACCACCACGCCTGCGCCGTACTGCTGCGCAGGCTGGCTTCCAACGCGGACCAGCACAGCCACCGCTGGTTCCGTTGGTTCAACGAGGTGCCGGTGCTGCTGCTGCTGGTCGCCGTGGTGTTGGTGGTCGTCAAGCCGTTCTGAGATGCAGCGGCTGCAGCGTTGCCCGGCTTCGTTTCCTCGCAATGGGGGCGGCGTGTGGCGGGCGGCAGCGGCCACGGCGCGAGGTGATTGAGAGGGCATGCACAAGACGTCCGCCTGGCCTCTGGCGCTCATCTACGCGGCGCTGATCGTCTTCGCCAGCCTGTTCCCGTTCGACGGGTGGCGCGAGCAGGGAATCTCGCCCTGGGTGTTCTTCTCGGCGCGCATCCCGCCGCCGTACTGGACCTGGTTCGACGTCAACATGAACATCGCGGGCTATGCCCCGCTGGGGTTCCTGCTGGCCCTGGCGGGCCTGCGCTCTGGCTGGCCGCGCGCGGCTGTGCCGTTGGCGGCACTGGCGGGTGCGCTGCTGTCGCTGGGCATGGAATACCTGCAGATCTTCCTGCCGCGGCGGGTGCCGTCCAACATGGACTTCGCGCTCAACGCGACCGGTGCGCTGCTGGGAGCGTTGGCGGCCGCGCTGCTGGAGCGCTTCGGGGCCATTGCGCGCTGGAGCCGCTTTCGCGAGCGCTGGTTCGTTCCGCATGCGCGCGGCGCGCTGGTGCTGTTGGCGCTGTGGCCCTGGGCCCTGCTGTTCCCGGCGGCGCTGCCCTTTGGCCTGGGGCAGATGTGGGAGCGGCTGGAGGCCGCGCTCATCGACGCGCTGCAGGACACGCCGTTTCTGCAGTGGCTGCCCGTGCGCGAGGCGCCGCTGGAGCCCCTGTCGCCGGGCGCCGAGCTCATGGCCGTCGCGCTGGGGCTGCTGATCCCCTGCCTGCTGGGCTACTGCGTCATGCGCCATGCGGGGCGCCGCATGGCCTTCGCACTGGCGACGGCCGCCGTGGGCGTGGGCGTGACGGCGCTGTCATCGCTGTTGAGCTACGGGCCCACGCACGCCTGGGAGTGGCTCACGCTGCCGGCCCGCATGGGCGTGCTCGTTGCCCTGGGGGCGGCCCTGGCGATGGCGGCCGTGCCGCGGCGCGGCTGCGCGGCGTTGCTGCTGCTGGCGCTGATGCTGCACCTGAACCTGCTCAACCAGGCGCCCGCCAGCGCCTACTTCGCACAGACGCTGCAGGCCTGGGAGCAGGGGCGCTTCATCCGCTTCTACGGCCTGGGGCAGTGGCTGGGCTGGCTCTGGCCCTATGGGGCACTCGTCTATGTGGTATTGCGGGTGTCGCGCCGCGATGGCGACTCCTAGAATCGTGCCATGAGCGACACCACCCCCCAGTACTACCAGCGCCACATCTTCTTTTGCCTGAACGAGCGCACGAACGGCGAGAACTGCTGCGCCCACCATGGCGCACAGCAGGCGTTTGACCGCTGCAAGATGCTGGTCAAGCAGCAAGGCCTGATGGGCCCCGGCAAGGTGCGCGTGAACAAGGCGGGCTGCCTGGACCGCTGCGCCGGCGGCCCCATCGCCGTGGTCTATCCCGAAGGGACTTGGTACACCTACGTGGATGAGAGCGACATCGACGAGATCGTGGAGTCGCACCTCAAGAACGGCGTGGTGGTCGAGCGCTTGCTCACGCCGCCGGAACTTGGCCGCTGATTTGCGCTCACTATCCTTTTTGTAGTGTTTTGGGCTCCAGCGCTTTCCCATCCAGCGCGGGCAGCTCTTGATTGGATAGCAACGTGAATGCCCAGACCGAACGCCTGACCCTCACGGGCGCCGCGGGCGCCATCGAGGCTGCGCGCGATGCCGCGGCCGACGGCGTACCGCCGCGCGGCGTGGCGGTGATCGCCCATCCCCACCCGCTCTTCGGCGGCACCATGGACAACAAGGTGGTGCAGACCCTGGCGCGCGCCTTTGTGGCCTGCGGCTGGACGGCCGTGCGTTTCAACTTCCGGGGCGTCGGCGGTACCGCTGGCGTGCATGACGAAGGGCGCGGTGAGCTGGAGGATTTGCTGGCCGTCGTCCGCCAGGTGGCGCCCGAAGGGCCTGGCGCCGTGCCGATTGCCCTCGCGGGTTTCTCCTTCGGCGCCTTCGTCACCAGCCACGCGCTGGCGCGGCTGTGGCCCGAGCGCCCAGTGGAACGCGCCGTGCTCGTGGGCACGGCGGCCAGCCGTTTCAAGGTGGCCGACGTACCCGCCGAGGCCCATCTGCGCACCCTGGTCGTGCACGGCGAAGCCGATGACACCGTGCCCCTGTCCGCTGTGATGGATTGGGCGCGCCCGCAGACACTGCCGGTTACGGTTGTGCCTGGGGGCGGTCATTTCTTTCACGGACAATTACCGCTGCTCAAGGGCCTGGTCATGCGCCACCTGCAATCCGCGCCCTGACGGCGCGGCACCATTTCTCTTGTCCCGGCCATGCGGTCGGGCCGTTTCTTCTCCCGTTTCCCGAGTGCCTGTTCCCACCATGAAGTCTCTGTTGTCCTCCCTGCGAACCCTTGCCTGCGCCGCCCTGATGGCCCCCGCCATCCTCTGGGCGCAGGTGCCCCAACCGCCGGAGATCGCCGCCCGCAATTACATGCTGGTGGACGTGACGGCCGGCCAGGTGCTGGCGACCAAGGACATCGACGCGCCGGTGGAGCAGGCTTCGCTGACCAAGCTCATGACGGGCTATCTGGTCTTTGACGCACTGCGCGCCAAGAAGATCACGCTGGAGCAGCGCCTGCCGGTGAGCGAGCGCGCCTGGAAGATGCCGGGTTCGCGCATGTTCATCGATCCCAAGATGCAGGTTCCGGTGGACGACCTGCTCAAGGGCATGATCGTGCAGTCGGGTAACGACGCCACCGTGGCCCTGGCCGAAGGTGTGGGCGGTACGGTGGAAAACTTCGTGCGCCTGATGAACGAGCAGGCCAAGGCGCTGGGCATGACGAACACCGCCTACAAGAACCCCGAGGGGTTGACCGAGCCCGGCCACACCACCACCGCGCGCGACCTGGCCACCCTGGCCACCCGGCTGATGCAGGACTTCCCCGAGTACATGCACTACTACTCGACCAAGCAGTACCGCTACGAGGGCACGCCCGCCTCCAACAGCAACAACCGCAACATGCTGCTGTTCCGCGATCCATCGGTGGACGGCCTGAAGACCGGCCATACCGCCGCCGCGGGCTATTGCCTGGTCGCCACGTCCAAGCGCGAGTTTCCCAATGTGGGGCAGCGCCGCCTGCTGTCCATCGTGCTGGGGGCCGCGAGCGAGAACGCCCGCGCCAACGAGAGCCAGAAGCTGCTGAACTGGGGCTACACGGCGTTCGATTCGGTCAAGCTGTTCGACGCTGGCCAGGCTGCCGCCACGCCCGCCGTGTGGAAGGGCACGCAGAGCACCCTCAAGATCGGCCGCCCCGAAGCCATCGTGATCACCGTGCCTTCGGGCAGCGCGGGCAAGGTCACGACCGAGATCGTGCGCAAGGACCCGCTGGTCGCACCCTTCACCAAGGGCCAGGCCATCGGCGCGCTGAAGGTGAAGTTGGGTGAGCAGCAGGTGGCCGAGGTGCCCCTGGTGGCGCTGGAGGATGTGGCACAGGCCGGCATCTTCGGCCGTGCCTGGGACGCTATTCGCCTCTGGATCAAGTAATCGCCACGCTTTGGAGGCGGCTCAGCCGGGGGTTCATCGTCCCCGGATTGCCTGTCCGCTTCCAAACTGGTACATTAGAAGGCTTTTCGGAATTTCCGAAGGGTTTCACGTTTTCGCTTTTTATAGCAATTCACGTTTAGGGACGTATTAATGCCAACCATTAACCAACTCGTGCGTCAGGGCCGCACGGTCGAAGTTGTCAAATCCAAAAGCCCTGCTATGGAAAACTGCCCCCAGCGCCGTGGCGTGTGCACCCGTGTGTACACCACGACGCCGAAGAAGCCTAACTCCGCTCTGCGTAAGGTCGCCAAGGTGCGCCTGACCAACGGTTTCGAGGTGATCTCCTACATCGGCGGTGAAGGCCACAACCTGCAAGAGCACAGCGTGGTGCTGGTGCGCGGCGGTCGTGTGAAGGACTTGCCCGGTGTGCGTTACCACATCGTGCGCGGTTCGCTGGACCTGCAAGGCGTCAAGGATCGCAAGCAGGCCCGCTCCAAGTACGGCGCGAAGAAGCCCAAGGCCAAGTAAGCCCTGGGCCTTTCGGTCTGAGATTTTTCGGTGCTGTTCCCGCGTGGCGCGGTGACACAGCGTAGTGACCCTAAACGCAGGTGTTCTGCGCGGGTCGAGTAAGTGGGAGTCCTGAATGGCTCTCGCGGTGCCGGGAACGGTGCCAACTGAAGCAAAGATAGAGGTAAAAAATGCCACGTCGTCGCGAAGTCCCCAAACGTGAAATCCTGCCGGATCCCAAGTTCGGCAATGTCGAGCTGTCCAAATTCATGAACGTGATCATGGAAGGCGGTAAGAAAGCAGTTGCAGAGCGCATCATTTATGGCGCCCTGGATTTGATCTCCCAGAAGCAGCCTGAAAAGGATGCTCTGGAAGTGTTCGTCACGGCCATCAACAACGTGAAGCCGATGGTCGAAGTGAAGTCCCGCCGTGTGGGCGGTGCCAACTACCAGGTGCCCGTGGAAGTACGTCCCGTGCGCCGTCTGGCCCTGTCGATGCGCTGGATCAAGGAAGCCGCCCGCAAGCGCGGCGAGAAGTCCATGGCCCAACGCCTGGCCAACGAGCTGATGGAAGCCACCGAAGGCCGTGGTGGCGCCATGAAGCGTCGTGACGAAGTGCACCGCATGGCCGAAGCCAACAAGGCCTTCAGTCACTTCCGTTTCTAATCAAACGGAAGTCATCAAGGGTTCACCTCGGTACACGATAAAGGCCGCTGACGTGCTGAAGCACGCGGCGGCCTGTGTTGATTGAGGCCCTGTCATCAAAGGTCGCGCGTTATCGATGCGCGATCGGATCCCCAAAGCGATCAACCAAGGATTCATCATGGCTCGCAAAACCCCCATCGAGCGTTATCGTAATATCGGTATTTCCGCCCACATCGACGCGGGCAAGACCACCACGACCGAACGTATCCTGTTCTATACCGGTGTGACCCACAAGCTGGGCGAGGTGCACGATGGCGCCGCCACGACCGACTGGATGGAGCAGGAGCAAGAGCGCGGTATCACGATCACCTCGGCGGCCGTGACCTGCTTCTGGAAGGGCATGGACATGTCCTACCCCGAGCACCGCTTTAACATCATCGACACCCCCGGCCACGTGGACTTCACCATTGAGGTGGAGCGCTCCATGCGCGTGCTCGATGGTGCCTGCATGGTGTACTGTGCCGTGGGCGGCGTGCAGCCCCAGTCGGAAACCGTTTGGCGTCAGGCCAACAAATACAAGGTGCCCCGCCTGGCCTTCGTGAACAAGATGGACCGTACCGGCGCCAACTTCTTCAAGGTGGTGGACCAAATCAAGACCCGCCTGAAGGGCAACCCCGTGCCCGTGGTGGTGCCGATCGGTGCCGAAGACAACTTCAAGGGTGTGGTCGATCTGCTGAAGATGAAGGCCATCATCTGGGACGAGGCTTCTCAGGGCATGAAGTTCGAGTACACCGACATTCCCGCGGAAGTCAAGGAGACGGCCGAGAAGTGGCGCGAGAACATGGTGGAAGCTGCGGCGGAAGCCAGTGAAGAGCTGATGAACAAGTACTTGGACGAAGGTACCTTGTCGGAAGAGGACATCAAGGCAGGTCTGCGTGCCCGTACCCTGGCCGTTGAAATCCAGCCTATGCTGTGCGGCACGGCGTTCAAGAACAAGGGCGTGCAGCGCATGCTGGACGCTGTGATCGACTACCTGCCCTCGCCCGTGGACATTCCTGACGTCGAAGGCACCGACCCCGACGACGAAGAGAAGAAGCTGGCCCGCAAGGCCGACGACGGCGAGAAGTTCTCCGCGCTGGCGTTCAAGCTGATGACCGACCCGTTCGTGGGTCAGCTGACCTTCGTGCGTGTGTACTCGGGCGTCCTGTCCAAGGGCGACACCGTGTTCAACTCGGTCAAGGGCAAGAAGGAACGTATCGGCCGTATCGTGCAGATGATGGCCAACGAGCGTATCGAAGTGGACGAGATCCGCGCCGGCGACATCGCTGCCTGCGTGGGCCTGAAGGATGTAACCACGGGTGAAACGCTGTCCGACGTGGACAACCCCATCATCCTGGAGCGTATGGTGTTCCCCGAGCCCGTGATCGCACAGGCCGTGGAGCCAAAGTCCAAGGCTGACCAGGAAAAGATGGGTATTGCCCTGTCGCGCCTGGCCTCCGAAGACCCGTCGTTCCGCGTGCGCACCGACGAAGAATCGGGCCAGACCATCATCGCCGGCATGGGCGAGCTGCACCTGGAAATCATCGTGGACCGCATGAAGCGCGAGTTCAACGTGGAAGCCAACGTGGGCAAGCCCCAGGTGGCCTACCGCGAAACCGTGCGCAAGACCGTCACCGATGTGGATGGCAAGTTTGTGCGCCAATCCGGTGGTAAGGGTCAGTACGGCCACGTGGTGTTCACGCTGGAGCCCCTGGAAGCAGGTAAGGGCTTCGAGTTCGTCGACGAAATCAAGGGCGGTGTGGTTCCTCGCGAATACATCCCTGCGGTGCAGAAGGGTGTGGAAGAAGCGCTGACCTCCGGCGTGCTGGCGGGCTACCCTGTGGTGGACGTTCGCGTGCGTCTGACGTTCGGTTCGTACCACGATGTGGACTCGTCCGAACAGGCGTTCAAGATGGCTGCTATCTTCGGCTTCAAGGAAGCGGCTCGCAAGGCCAACCCCGTCATCCTCGAGCCCATGATGGCCGTGGAAGTCGAGACGCCCGAGGATTACGCCGGTACCGTGATGGGTGACCTGTCCAGCCGTCGTGGCATGGTGCAGGGCATGGACGACATGGTCGGCGGCGGCAAGGTCATCAAGGCCGAAGTCCCGCTGTCCGAGATGTTCGGCTACGCCACGCAGCTGCGCTCCATGACGCAAGGTCGCGCCACGTACACAATGGAGTTCAAGCACTACGCTGAAGCTCCGCGCAACGTGGCCGAGGCCATCGTTGCTGCCCGCGCCAAGTAAGCTGGGCATGTAAGCCAAAAGAGCTGTTAGCGCTTATCTGATAGGCGATGGCAGCTCTTGTATTTATAGCAAGTTTCTTGCAATCTGCGATCCGGTGCCGTCCTGTTGCACTGTGCGGGCCGAGCCAGCAACCGGATGCAGACGTTAAACCCTCACACAGGCATTGCTCTTTTGGAGTTTGAAAATGGCAAAAGGTAAGTTTGAACGTACCAAGCCCCACGTGAACGTGGGCACGATCGGTCACGTGGACCATGGCAAGACGACGCTGACGGCGGCCATCGCCACGGTGCTGGCCAAGAAGTTCGGCGGCGAAGCCAAGGGCTACGACCAGATCGACAACGCCCCTGAAGAAAAGGCGCGCGGCATCACGATCAACACCTCGCACGTGGAATACGAAACGGCCACCCGCCACTACGCCCACGTCGACTGCCCCGGCCACGCCGACTACGTCAAGAACATGATCACCGGCGCCGCTCAGATGGACGGCGCCATCCTGGTGTGCTCGGCCGCTGACGGCCCGATGCCCCAGACGCGCGAGCACATCCTGTTGGCTCGCCAGGTGGGTGTGCCCTACATCATCGTGTTCCTGAACAAGTGCGACATGGTCGACGACGAGGAACTGCTCGAGCTGGTCGAGATGGAAGTGCGCGAGCTGCTGGACAAGTACGACTTCCCCGGCGACGACACCCCCATCATCCGCGGCTCCGCCAAGCTGGCCCTGGAAGGCGACCAGTCCGACAAGGGCGAGCCCGCCATCTTGCGCCTGGCCGAAGCTCTGGACACCTACATCCCCACGCCTGAGCGCGCCGTGGACGGTGCCTTCCTGATGCCCGTGGAAGACGTGTTCTCCATCTCCGGCCGCGGCACCGTGGTGACCGGCCGTGTCGAGCGCGGCATCATCAAGGTCGGCGAAGAAATCGAAATCGTGGGTATCCGCGACACGCAGAAGACCACCGTCACCGGCGTGGAAATGTTCCGCAAGCTGCTGGACCAAGGTCAAGCTGGCGACAACGTTGGTCTGCTGCTGCGCGGCACCAAGCGCGAAGACGTGGAACGCGGCCAAGTGCTGTGCAAGCCCGGCTCGATCAAGCCCCACACCCACTTCACTGCTGAAGTGTACGTGCTGAGCAAGGACGAAGGCGGCCGCCACACGCCCTTCTTCAACAACTACCGCCCCCAGTTCTACTTCCGCACCACCGACGTGACCGGCTCCATCGAGCTGCCGGCCGACAAGGAAATGGTGATGCCCGGCGACAACGTGTCGATCACTGTGAAGCTGATCAACCCCATCGCCATGGAAGAAGGCCTGCGCTTCGCTATCCGCGAAGGCGGCCGTACCGTGGGCGCCGGCGTCGTTGCCAAGATCATTGCGTAATCCAGCAAAGCACTGAAGGAATACACAATGTCCAAGCAAAAGATCCGCATCCGCCTGAAGGCATTCGACTACAAGCTGATCGATCAGTCTGCAGCCGAGATCGTTGACACCGCCAAGCGTACCGGCGCCATCGTCAAGGGCCCCGTGCCCCTGCCGACGCGCATGAAGCGCTTCGACATCCTGCGTTCGCCGCACGTCAACAAGACCAGCCGCGACCAGTTCGAAATCCGCACGCACCAGCGCCTGATGGACATCGTCGATCCCACGGACAAGACAGTGGACGCCCTGATGAAGCTGGACTTGCCGGCTGGCGTGGACGTCGAAATCAAACTCCAGTAATCCCTTCCTGTTGCTTGCTTCGTCCCGGCCCTCAATGTGGGCCGGGCACCCCCAACGCGGACTTGCTTGTAAAAGCAGTCCGCGTTATACTTTGCGGCTTCGCGTTTTTGCGTCCAATTTTGGATGCGTGATGCGGAGTTTTATCAACCTTCTTTCGCGCACATAGGTGCAAGCCGTCGAGGCCAGCGCCCGTCGTGCAAACGTTCTGGCCAATTGAAGTCGGGGCGGCGGAAGTTTTGGAGAACAACCAATGAGTCTGAGCAACTCCCTCGGGTTGCTGGGCCGCAAGGTGGGCATGATGCGTCTGTTCACCGATGACGGGGACGCAGTGCCCGTCACGGTGGTGGATGTGTCCAACAACCGCGTGACCCAGGTGAAAACCCAAGAGAACGATGGCTACGTGTCCCTGCAGGTCACGTTCGGTTCGCGCAAGGCATCTCGCGTGACCAAGCCTGAAGCTGGCCACCTCGCCAAGGCGGGTGTTGAAGCCGGTGAAATCATCCGTGAATTCCGCGTGACCCCCGAAGTCGCAGGCAAGTACGCCGCTGGCGCTGCTGTGCCCGTGGCTGATGTGTTCGCCGTGGGCCAGAAGGTCGACGTGCAGGGCACCTCGATCGGTAAGGGCTTCGCCGGCACGATCAAGCGCCACAACTTCGGTTCGCAGCGCGCCTCGCACGGTAACAGCCGTTCGCACAACGTTCCTGGCTCCATCGGTATGGCGCAGGATCCGGGCCGCGTGTTCCCTGGCAAGAAGATGACGGGTCACCTCGGTGATGTCACCGTCACGACGCAAAACCTCGACGTGGTTCGCATCGACGAAGCACGCCAACTGCTCTTGATCAAGGGCGCTGTTCCGGGCTCCAAGGGTGGGTTCGTCACGGTGCGTCCGGCTGTCAAGGCGCAAGCTTCCAAAGGAGCGAACTAATGCAGCTCGAACTCCTGAATGAACAGGGCCAGGCAGCGTCCAAGGTGGATGTGCCCGAGACCGTGTTCGACCGTCAGTACAACGAAGACCTGATCCATCAGATCGTCGTCGCTTACCAGGCCAACGCCCGTCAAGGCACGCGCGCCCAGAAGGACCGCGAGCAGGTCAAGCACTCGACCAAGAAGCCTTTCAAGCAAAAGGGTACTGGCAATGCACGTGCCGGTATGACCTCCTCGCCTCTGTGGCGTGGGGGCGGTCGCATCTTCCCGAACCTGCCTGAAGAAAACTTCTCGCAGAAGATCAACAAGAAGATGTACCGCGCTGGCATGGCTTCCATCCTGTCGCAGCTGGCCCGTGAAGGCCGTCTGGCTGTGGTGGACTCCCTGAAGCTTGATACGCCCAAGACCAAGGTCCTGGCCGACAAGTTCAAGGCCATGAACCTGCAATCGGTGATGGTGATCGCCGATGAAGTGGACGAAAACCTGTACCTGGCATCCCGCAATCTGAAGAACGTGTTCGTGACCGAGCCGCGTTATGCAGATCCCGTGTCGCTGGTGCACTACAAGAAAGTGCTCGTCACCAAGGGCGCGATCGACAAACTCAAGGAGATGTTCGCATGAGCACGCTCAAGTTTGACGAAGGTCGTTTGATGCAAGTGTTGGTTGCTCCCATCGTGTCCGAGAAGGCCACCATGGTTGCCGAGAAGTCCAACGCTGTGACGTTCAAGGTGCTGCAGAACGCAAGCAAGCCCGAGATCAAAGCTGCCGTGGAACTGATGTTCAAGGTAGAGGTCAAGGGCGTTTCTGTGGTGAACACCAAAGGCAAGACCAAGCGCTTTGGCAAGAGCATGGGCCGCCGTGACAACGTGCGCAAGGCCTATGTGCTGCTGAAGGAAGGTCAAGAGCTGAACCTGTCCGGGGAGGCTGCGTAAACCATGGCCGTTATCAAGATCAAACCCACTTCCCCGGGCCAGCGCGGCGCGGTGAAGATCTCGCGTGACCACCTGTACAAGGGTGAAGCGTTTGCAGGTCTGCTGGAACCCCAGTTCCAGAAGGCCGGCCGCAACAACAACGGTCACATCACCACCCGTCACAAGGGCGGTGGCCACAAGCACCACTACCGCGTGGTGGACTTCCGTCGCAACAAGGATGCCATCCCTGCCAAGGTGGAGCGCATCGAGTACGACCCGAACCGCACGGCCCACATCGCCCTGGTGTGCTATGCCGACGGCGAGCGTCGCTACATCATCGCCCCGCGCAACCTGGAAGTGGGCGCCACGATCGTGAGCGGCTCCGAGGCCCCGATCCGCGTCGGCAATACGCTGCCGATCCGCAACATTCCGGTGGGCTCGACCATTCACTGCATCGAGCTCAAGCCCGGTGCCGGTGCCCAGATCGCCCGCTCGGCCGGCACGTCGGCCACGCTGCTGGCCCGTGAAGGCGTCTATGCCCAGGTGCGCATGCGCTCCGGCGAAGTGCGCAAGATCCACATCGAGTGCCGCGCCACCATCGGCGAAGTTGCCAACGAAGAGCACAGCCTGCGCCAATTGGGCAAGGCCGGTGTGAAGCGCTGGATGGGCATCCGCCCGACCGTTCGCGGTGTGGCCATGAACCCGATCGACCACCCGCACGGTGGTGGTGAAGGTCGTACCGGCGAAGGCCGTCACGCAGTTGACCCATGGGGCAACCTGACGAAGGGCTACCGCACCCGCAACAACAAGCGCACACAGACCATGATCGTGTCGCGTCGCAAGAAGTAAGGGGTAGCAAATGACTCGTTCTCTCAAAAAGGGCCCGTTTGTTGACCATCACCTGCTGGCCAAGGTCGAGAAGGCCATCGCCACCAAGGACAAGAAGCCAGTCAAGACCTGGTCGCGCCGCTCCATGGTGTTGCCCGATTTCATCGGCCTGACCATTGCCGTGCACAACGGCAAGCAGCACGTGCCGGTTTATGTCACTGACCAGATGGTGGGCCACAAGCTGGGCGAATTCGCCCTGACGCGCACCTTCAAGGGTCACCCCGCGGACAAAAAAGTCCAGAAGAAATAAGGAACGACCATGTCTGAAACACGTGCAGTCCTCCGGGGCGTCCGTCTGTCGGTGGACAAGGGTCGCCTGGTCGCTGATTTGATCCGCGGCAAGAAGGTGGATCAAGCCCTGAACATCCTGGCCTTCACGCAGAAAAAAGCTGCGGGAATCGTCAAGAAAGTGCTGGAATCCGCCATTGCCAACGCCGAGCACAACGACGGCGCCGACATCGACGACCTGAAGGTCAAGACCATCTTCGTCGAGCAGGGCACCACGCTCAAGCGCTTCACCGCGCGCGCCAAGGGCCGCGGCAACCGCATCAGCAAGCCTACGTGTCACATCTACGTGACCGTGGGTAACTAAGGCCAATAGGAACGAACATGGGACAGAAAATCCATCCTACCGGCTTTCGCCTTTCGGTCAGCCGCAACTGGGCCAGCCGCTGGTACGCGAGCAACCGTGACTTCGCCGGCATGCTGGCCGAAGACATCAAGGTGCGCGAGTTCCTGAAGGCCAAGCTGAAGAACGCCGCCGTCTCGCGCATCCTGATCGAGCGCCCCGCCAAGAACGCCCGCATCACCATCTACTCGGCCCGTCCGGGTGTGGTGATCGGCAAGAAGGGTGAAGACATCGAGAACCTGAAGAAGGAACTCGCCACGCGCCTGGGCGTGCCGGTCGCAGTGAACATCGAAGAAGTGCGCAAGCCCGAAATCGATGCCAAGCTGATCGCCGACAGCATCACCCAGCAGCTCGAAAAGCGGATCCAGTTCCGCCGCGCCATGAAGCGCGCCATGCAGAACGCGATGCGCCTGGGCGCCCAGGGCATCAAGATCATGTCCTCGGGCCGTCTGAACGGCATCGAAATCGCCCGTACCGAGTGGTACCGCGAAGGCCGTGTGCCGCTGCACACCCTGCGCGCCGACATCGACTACGGCACCTCCGAAGCCAAGACCACCTATGGTGTGATCGGCGTGAAGGTGTGGGTCTACAAGGGCGACACGCTGGGCCGCAACGACCTGCCCGCCGCGGAGACGCCGCGTCCTGAAGAAGAGCGCCGTCCCCGTGGCCCGCGCCGCGATGGCCGCCCAGGCGACCGCGCCGGTGCTGGCCGTGGCGGCCGCCGCCCGATGGGCACCAATGCAGCCCCTGCCGACGGTAGCGACAAGCCTGCCGGCGCTGGTGGCGATTCCGTTAAGCGCGTCAAGAGCGCGCCCGCTGCCGCAGCGGCGGACGGTAAAGGAGAATAAACATGCTGCAACCTGCTCGCCGCAAGTTCCGTAAGGAGCAAAAAGGCCGCAACACCGGCGTTGCCACGCGTGGCAATTCGGTGGCTTTCGGTGACTTCGGTCTGAAGTGCACGGACCGTGGCCGTCTGACGGCCCGCCAGATCGAGGCCGCACGCCGTGCGATCTCCCGCCACGTCAAGCGTGGTGGCCGTATCTGGATCCGCGTGTTCCCCGACAAGCCGATCTCTACCAAGCCCGCTGAAGTGCGTATGGGTAACGGTAAGGGCAACCCCGAGTACTACGTGGCTGAGATTCAGCCCGGCAAGGTGGTGTTCGAGATCGTTGGCGTGCCTGAAGAACTGGCCCGCGAAGCGTTCCGCCTGGCTGCCGCCAAGCTGCCGCTGCGCACCACGTTCGTTGCCCGTCAGATTGGCGCCTAAGGAGAAATCAACATGACGAAATCTGCTGAACTCCGCCAAAAAGACGTGGCCGGCCTGGAAGCCGAAATCAAATCGCTGCAAAAGGCCCATTTCGGCCTGCGCATGCAAAAGGCCACGCAACAGCTGGGCAACACCGCCACGCTGAAGGCCACGCGCCGCGACATCGCCCGCGCCAAGACCATTCTTGCTGAAAAGCAAGCCGCCAAGTAAGGAGCCGACATGACGGAAGCTAAAAAATCCCTCAAGCGCACCTTGGTTGGCAAGGTGGTCAGCGACAAGCGCGCCAAGACCGTGACCGTGCTGGTCGAGCGCCGTGTGAAGCACCCCATCTACGACAAGATCATGATCAAGTCGAGCAAGTACCACGCCCATGATGAGAATGGCGAGTACAAGATGGGCGACACCATCGAGATCACGGAGAGCCGTCCGCTCTCCAAGACCAAGAACTGGGTGGCCACACGCCTGGTGCAAAAGGCTGGGCTGCTCTAAGCCTTCGCAGACGCCGTCTGCGCGCCTCCGAGAAACGACCCACAATGTGGGTCGTTTTTCTTTTTGGGGCCCGCAGATCCTGCCAGGGCCCTCCAACCCAGCAAGGAGATTCTCATGATCCAAGTCGGCGACACGCTGCCCGCCATCACACTGATGGAGTACTCGGAAGTCGAGGGCAATGGCTGCAGCCTCGGCCCGAACCCGGTGGATGTGCAAAAGGCCGCCGCGGGCAAGACGATTGCGCTGTTCGCGGTGCCGGGCGCCTTCACGCCCACCTGCTCGGCCAAGCACGTTCCCGGCTACGTGGAGCAGGCGGGCGCCCTGAAGGCTGCCGGCGTGGACGAGATCTGGTGCCTGTCGGTGAACGATGCCTTCGTGATGGGCGCCTGGGCGCGCGACCAGAAGACCGATGGCAAGGTGCGCATGCTGGCGGACGGCGACGCCGCGTTCGCCAAGGCCACCGGTTTGACGCTGGACTTGAACGGCAAGGGCCTGGGCCTGCGCAGCAACCGCTATTCCATGCTGGTCAAGGACGGCAAGGTGGTTGCACTGAACGTTGAGGCGCCGGGCAAGTTCGAGGTGAGCGACGCCGCTACGCTGCTCGGCCAGGCCAAGGGCTGAGGCTGCTGACGCTGGCATCGGAGGCCTCCGGTGCTGGCACCACGCCGCAGGCGAAACGCCGCCCCGTCGCGAGATGTGGGCGGCTTTGCTATTATTTGAATAGCTATTAACGCTTTTCTGATAAGCGCTAGAGGCCTAGAAGGCTAGTAAATTTCCGCTTTCAGGTAGTGCGAACCCGGCAGGGGGTTGTGGTAGTACGGCGGTATTTCCTCGAAGCCCAGTTCGGAATACAGCGCACGCGCCGATTCCATGCCGTCCAGCGTGTCCAGCAACACGCAGGCATAGCCGGCCTGCCGTGCCTGGTCCAGCATGGCCTCGGCCAACTGCCGCCCCAGGCCGAAGCCGCGGAACGCCTTGCGCACGTACAGGCGCTTCATCTCGCAGGCGTTGGGGTAGTCGGCGGTGTCCAGCGGTCGCAGGGCGCAGCACCCGGCAATGCTGCCCTCCACCTCGGCCAGCAGGATATGGCCGCGCGGCGGCGCGTATTCGCCCGGCAGGGTGGCAAGTTCCTGCGCAAAGTTCTGGAACGACAGGTCCACGTCCAGGCTGTCGGCATATTCCTGGAAGATGTCGCGCACCACGTGCATCTCGTGGGGCAGGGCGGGGCTCAGCAGCGTAACGTCAGGGGAATGGTCCACTGTGCAGAAAGAATCCGGCATGGAAAAAGGCAGGGGCCAGTGTAGCCGCACCGCTGTGGGCACTCAAAAAGCCCCTAGGCTGGCGACCCACCAGGCCAGCAGCGCGCTCAGAGCCGCCACAAGGGCCGCCCCTGCGCGGCTGAGCGCATCGTCGCGCGACGCGGGTGTGGCCCCGGGCAGTTGACGATCGCCGTGCACCATGGCGCCCACCAGGGCCTGACGGCGCACCAGGGCGTAGAAAACAATCGCCGCCAGGTGCAGCGCGACGAGCCCCAACAGCAGGAATTGGCCCACGTCCTTGTGATACCAAGTGGCCTGCGATACCCACTCGCCAGAAACGAAACGCGTGAGCGGACCGGCGAAGGCGATCTCGTCGTCGCTCAGCAGGCCGGTGCCTACCTGGGCCAGCAGCACCGCCAGCAGGGCAAAGACCGACAGTGCGCCCAGCGGCGAATGGCCGGGGCTGGTCACCTTGCCTTCCTGGTTGGCGAAGTGGCTGCGCAGGCGCGCGGGTGTGGGTAGGAAGCTCGCAAAACGCGACCAGCGTCCGCCCACCAGGCCCCAGGCCAGGCGAAAGGCCAGCAGCGCCAGCATCACGTAGCCCAGCCGCAGATGCCACTGCATGGCGTTGCCGCCCAGCTTGGCGGTGACGACCAGGGCGACGGTGGTCACGGCGAGCGACCAGTGGAACAGCCGGGTCGGCAAATCCCAGATGCGTACGGTGTGCGGCATGGCGAAGCGTGGGAGCGGAGGACGCGGCTATTGTGCCCAGCGTGCCCCCGTCGGGCTATATCCGACTGCCCTTCGGGCGCTTGCGGCCATGGCGTCACGCGGCCGCGCCATACTGCGCGCCGGCGCAGGGCGTCCAGCCGTCGCCGCAGCCATTCCCTTCCCCACGACAAGGTGCATTCCATGCCAATCAAAGCCCTCGCTCTTGCCGCCACCGCAGCAGCCGCCACGCTGGTGTCGCTGCCCGCCGCTGCCCAGTTCGCCAAGCCAGAAGATGCCATCAAGTACCGCCAGGGTGCGCTGTTCGTGATAGGACAGCATTTCGGCCGCATCGGCGCAATGGCCAATGGCCGCGTGCCGTTCGACGCGAAGGCTGCGCAAGAGAATGCCGATACCGTCGCCGCCCTGGCCGCTTTGCCGTGGGCCGGCTTCGGCCCCGGCACGGACAAGGGCGCTCCCACCAAGGCCAAGCCCGGCGTGTGGACCGAACAGGCCAAGTTCCAGGAGCATGCCGACAAGTTCCAGGCCGAGGCCGCCAAGCTGGCCGCCGCCGCCAAGACGGGCAGCCTGGACAACCTGAAGGCCGCGTTCGGCCCGGCGGCCAATTCCTGCAAGGCGTGCCACGACGCCTACCGCGCACGTTGATGCGCTATTGAACTAGTAGCTGCTAGCGCTTGCTGCATAAGCGCGAAAGGCCGATTTCGTTCAGGAAATCGGCCTTTTTTCTGAAGAAAGGTGCCTCAGGCTTCGGCCAGCAGGCGTTCGATGAGCTTGTGCAGCTCCTCGAAATCGGGTGCGCCGATGTAGCTCTTCACGATCTCTCCGCGCTTGTTGACGATGTACGTGGTGGGGGTGAGCTTCACGTCGCCCCAGGCCTTGGCCACGGCGCCGGTGTTGTCGATGGCCACCTTGAACGGCAGCTTGCGCGTCTCGGTGAAGTTGACCACGTAGCTCGGCGGGTCGTAGCTCATGGCCACGGCCAGCGTCTCGAAGCCCTGGCCTTTGTATTTGTCGTAGGTCGCGACGATCTCGGGCATCTCCGCCACGCAGGTGGTGCAGCTGGTGGCCCAGAAGTTCACCAGCGCCACCTTGCCCTTGAGGTCGGCGGTGGTCTGCTGCGAACCGTCGAGCAGAACGAACGTGGACTGCGGTGCCTGGGACGTGCCAGAGCCCAGCACCACCACGGCGCCCATGGCAGCGCCCGCCACCAGGGCGCCCGCCGCCAGCCATTTCTTGATCTGCATAACCAGGTACTCCGTGTGGGCCGCCGTTCGGGTGGCCGTTCGTGTGTTTGACGCGATAGGTACGGGATTGTGCCGCGCGGGGCGTTCCAGCACTCGCCACCATGGGATTGCCAGCAAGGCGGTAAGTTCACCGGACGGCCGGCCGCGAGCGCGCGGTTTGCGCCAGCGCAAAGCCCTGGGGTCCATACCGTGCGCCGTCTAGAGGGGCAACCGCCAGCAGCCAGCCAGGGCGGCGCTGGGAATAATCAGGCACATGACCCTTGCTCCTGCCGGCGCGCGCCGTCTCCTGACCCTGGCCTTCGCGGCCAGCATGCTGGCGCTGGCCGCCTGCAGCCCTGCGCTGAATTGGCGCAGCGTCACCTTGCCCGACGCCGGCCTGGCGCTGACGCTGCCCTGCAAGCCCGAGTATGCGAGCCGGCCCGTGGACCTGGGCACGGGCGCCGTGCCGCTCGCCATGGTCGGCTGCGAGGCCGATGGCGCCACCTTCGCCGTATCCCACATGCCGCTGGCCGAAGCGGCGCAGGCCGGGGCGATGCTGGCGCGCTGGCAGGCGGCCGTACAGGCCGGCATGCGCGCTTCGCAGCCGACTGCACCCGTCGCCTTCGTGCCCACGCGCGCGCTGGCTGTGCCGCAGTCGGTGCGGCGGCAGGCGCAGGGCCAGGCGCCCGGCGGCTCGGCCGTCACCGTCGATGCCGTGTGGTTCGCGCGCCTGGAGGGCGGCCAGGCACGTCTGTACCACGCGGCGGTCTATGCGCCGCGTCGCACGACGGCCACGGCGGCTGACACCTTCTTCGCCAGCCTGGCGCTGCAGCCATGAGCGCGCTCACGCGGCGCACGGCCGTGGTCGTCTTCCTGGCCTTTGCGTTCACCTACTTTATCTCGGCGCTGTTGCGCGCGATCACCGCCACTCTGGCGCCCACACTGGAGGCCGAGTTCCAGTTGCACGCGCGCGACCTGGGGCTGTTGGCGGGTGGCTACTTCCTGGGTTTCGCGCTCACGCAACTGCCGCTGGGCCGGTGGCTCGATCGTCACGGCCCGCGCACGGTGCTGCTCGGCTTTCTGGGCGTGGCGGTGGCCGGGTGCCTGGTGTTCTCCTGGGCCACGGGCTTCTCGGGGCTGCTTGCGGGGCGCATGCTGTGCGGCGCGGGCGTCAGCGCCTGCCTGATGGCTCCGCTCACGGGATTCCGGCGCTGGCTGGAGCCCGGTGCGCAGTTGCGCGCCAACTCCTGGATGCTGATGACCGGTTCGCTGGGCATGGTGGCGTCCACGCTGCCGGTGCAGTGGCTGCTGCCACTGGCAGGGTGGCGCCCGTTGTTCTGGGGGCTGGCGGCGCTCATCGTGCTGGCCATGGCGCTGCTGGCGCTGGGCGTGCCGCGCTGGTCGCAGGCGCCGGCAGAGTCGGGAGCAGGCGTAGAAACGGGCTATGCACAGGTGTGGCGCCATCCGTACTTCCTGCGCACGGCGCCGCTGGGCTTCTTCTGCTATGGCGGCATGGTCGCGGTGCAGACGCTGTGGGCCGCGCCCTGGATGCAGCACGTGGCCGGCTATACGCCGTTGCAGGCCGCCACCGGGCTGTTCTGGATCAATGTGAGCATGCTGCTCACCTTCTGGACCTGGGGCATGGCCAGCCCGTGGTTGCTGCGTCGCGTGGGCGGGGCCGACCCGGTGATGGCCGCGAGTTTGCCGCTGTCGCTGCTGGTGCTGGCGGGCATTGTGTTGGCGGGCGGACGTGCGGGCGCCGCGGCCTGGGCGCTGTATTGCGTGTCATGCACCAGCGTGGCGCTGTCGCAGCCCGCGGTGGCATTGGCGTTCCCGCAGGCGCTGGCGGGGCGCGCGCTGTCGGCGTACAACCTGGTGATCTTTGCGGGGGTGTTTGCCGTGCAATGGGGTATTGGCCTGGCGGTGGACGCGTTCGTGGCCGCCGGGCTGGACATGGCGCGCGCCTACCGGGCCGCCATGGCGCTGCACCTGGCCTGCACGGCGGGGGCCTATGCATGGTTCATGGCGCGGCGCGGGCACGGTGATAATGCACTGCACTGCAGCACCCCATGAATACGCGCCTTCTCATCATCGCCCACGCCCCTTTGGCCCATGCGCTGCGTGAATGCGCGCTGCACGTGTTCCCCGACTGCTGGCAGGAGGTGCTGGCGCTGGACGTGCCGCCCCATGAGGCCCCCGAGGCCACGCTGTTGGCCGCCCGCGCGCTGATGGAGCAGCAGGGCGAGGCCTCGGTGCTGGTGCTGAGCGACTTGTTCGGCGCCACGCCCTGCAACGTGGCCCAGCGGCTGGTGGACGGCCTGCAGTCCCGCCTGGTGGCGGGCGTGAACCTGCCCATGCTGCTGCGCGCCGTGAGCTACCGTAGCGAGCCGCTGGATGCGCTGGTGGCACGCGCCCTCGTGGGTGGCACGCAGGGCGTGATGCAGGTGGGCGCGGCTGCGCCGCAGAATCAAAACCGACGTCCGTCTCATGATCAAGAAGAACATCACCATCAGCAATAAGCTGGGCCTGCATGCCCGCGCCTCCGCCAAACTCACCAAGATGGCGGGCAGTTTTCCCTGCGACGTCTGGATGCGCAAGGGAGAACGCCGCATCAATGCCAAGAGCATCATGGGGGTGATGATGCTTGCGGCGGGCATGGGGTCCGAGGTCGAGATCGAGACCGATGGCGCGCAGGAGCAGGAAGCCATGGATGCGCTTGTCGCGCTCATCGATGGCAAGTTCGGCGAGGGCGAATAAACCGCAGGCGAGGCACGCATGACCTTCTCCATCCACGGTCTGGCTGTCGCGCGCGGCATCGCCATCGGGCGGGCGGTGCTCGCGGTATCCAGCCGC
Source organism: Diaphorobacter sp. JS3051 (assembly GCF_015832135.1). Lineage (NCBI taxonomy): Bacteria > Pseudomonadati > Pseudomonadota > Betaproteobacteria > Burkholderiales > Comamonadaceae > Diaphorobacter > Diaphorobacter sp. JS3051. The sequence continues at coordinate 2,410,435 of NZ_CP065406.1, read as the reverse complement.
ATGGAGGTGGTGCACTACTTCATCGAGCCCGGCCAGGTCGAGGCCGAGATCCTGCGTGCGCGCCGCGGACGGGACGCGGTGGCCGAGGAGCTGCAGCGCCTGCAGGCCGACATGCCGCACGACGCGCCGCCCGAGCTGGCCGCGCTGCTGGACGTGCACCTGATGCTGCTGCAGGACGAGATGCTGGTCAACGGCGTCAAGCACTGGATCACCGACCGCCTCTACAACGCCGAGTGGGCGCTGACCACGCAGCTGGAGATCATCAGTCGCCAGTTTGACGAAATGGAGGACGAGTACCTGCGCGAGCGCAAGGCCGACCTGGAGCAGGTGGTGGAGCGCATCCTGCGCCACATGCGCGGCGTGGCCAGCCCCGTCGCGCCGCCGCCCTCTGCCCCGCGCCGCCAGGCCGAGGCGGGTGCGGAGGCAGAGTTCCTGCTGGGCGGCGCGGCCGATGCGCCGCTGGTGCTGGTGGCGCACGACCTGTCGCCGGCTGACATGCTGCAGTTCAAGCAGAGCGTGTTCGCCGGCTTCGTGACCGACGTGGGGGGCAAGACCAGCCACACGGCCATCGTGGCGCGCAGCATGGACATCCCCGCTGTGGTGGGCGCGCGCAGCGCCAGCCAGTTGGTGCGACAGGACGACTGGGTCATCATCGACGGCGATGCCGGCGTGGTCATCGTCGACCCCACGCCGATCATCCTGGCGGAATACGGCTTTCGCCAGCGCCAGATCACGCTGGAGCACGAGCGCCTCATGCGGCTGCGCCACACGCCGGCCGTCACGCTGGATGCGCAGGCCATTGAGCTGCTGGCCAACATCGAGCAGCCCGGTGATGCGGGTGCCGCGTTGCGCGCGGGCGCGGCGGGCGTGGGGCTGTTTCGCAGCGAATTTTTGTTCATGGGCCGCAGCGGCCGCCTGCCGGACGAGGAGGAGCAGTACCGCGCCTACCGCGAGGCGGTGGAGGGCATGCAGGGCCTGCCCGTGACCATCCGCACCGTCGATGTGGGCGCCGACAAGCCTCTGGACAAGGGGTACAAGGACAGTTCGCTCAACCCGGCGCTGGGCCTGCGCGCCATCCGCTGGAGCCTGGCCGATCCGGCCATGTTCCGCACCCAGCTGCGCGCGGTGTTGCGCGCTGCGGCACACGGCCCGGTGCGGCTGCTGTTCCCCATGCTCGCGCATGTGAGCGAGATCCGGCAGACGCTGGCCCAGGTGGACCTGGCGCGCGCCGAGCTGGACGCACGCGGCGCTGCCTACGGTGCGGTGCAGCTGGGCGCCATGATCGAGGTGCCGGCTGCGGCGCTCATGGTGCGCCAGTTCCTGCGCTACTTCGACTTTCTCTCGATCGGCACCAACGACCTGATCCAGTACGCACTGGCCATCGACCGCGCGGACGAGGCCGTGGCCCACCTGTACGACCCGTTGCACCCGGCCGTGCTGCGGCTGGTGGCCGACGTGATCGCGGAGGGCGCGCGCCAGGGCAAGAGCGTGAGCGTGTGCGGCGAGATGGCGGGCGACGTCGCCATGACCCGGCTGCTGCTGGGCCTGGGCCTGCGCAGCTTCTCGATGCAGCCGGCGCAGATCCTGGCCGTCAAGCAGGAGGTGCTGCGCGCCGACGCGCGCAAGCTGGGCGAGTGGGCGCAGCAGCTGTTGGATGCGGACGATCCGGCTGCGTCGTTGCAAGCGCCCTGATCGCTATTTAAATAATAGCTGCTGGCGCTTGTCAGTATTGGCCTAGAGGTCGATTTGACTTGTATTCCGAGTCAAACGCCAGCGGCGTGCGCCTGCTGGTCGGCGTGGTAGCTGGAGCGCACCATGGCACCCACTGCGGCGTGGCTGAAGCCCATCTTGTAGGCTTCTTCCTCGAACATCTTGAAAGTGTCGGGGTGCACGTAGCGGCGCACGGGCAGGTGGCTGTTGCTGGGGGCGAGGTACTGGCCGATGGTCAGCATCTCGATGCCATGGGCGCGCATGTCGCGCATGACTTCCAGAATTTCCTCGTCCGTCTCGCCCAGGCCCACCATCAGGCCGCTCTTGGTGGGCACGCCGGGGTGCAGTTGCTTGAACTTCTTGAGCAGGTTGAGGCTGAACTGGTAGTCGGAGCCGGGGCGCGCTTCCTTGTACAGGCGCGGCACGGTTTCCAGATTGTGGTTCATCACGTCCGGGGGCGCGGCCTTGAGGATTTCGAGCGCACGGTCGTCGCGGCCGCGGAAGTCGGGCGTGAGGATCTCGATCTGCGTGCTGGGCGAGAGTTCGCGGGTACGCTGGATGCACTCCACGAAGTGGCCCGAGCCGCCGTCGCGCAGATCGTCGCGGTCCACGCTGGTGATGACCACGTACTTCAGGCGCAGCGCGGCAATCGTCTTGGCGAGGTTCAGCGGCTCGTCTTTGTCCAGCGGGTCGGGGCGGCCGTGGCCCACGTCGCAGAACGGGCAGCGGCGCGTGCACTTGTCGCCCATGATCATGAACGTGGCCGTGCCCCTGCCAAAGCATTCGCCGATGTTGGGGCAACTGGCTTCCTCGCACACCGTGTGCAGCTTGTGCTCGCGCAGGATGTTCTTGATCTCGTAAAAGCGCGTGGTGGGACTGCCTGCCTTCACGCGGATCCACTCGGGCTTCTTGAGCACCTCGCCCTGCTCGACCTTGATCGGGATGCGCGACAGCTTGGCTGCGGCCTTCTGCTTGGCCAGCGGGTTGTAGGCTTCGGTGGACTGCGCTTCGCGCACGACGTCGGGAGTGCTCATGGCTGCTGAGGGAGAGGTCAGGGCGCGAGGCGGCGTGCGAGCTGTTGGCCCAGCATGGCCGCGGCATCGTCCCAGGGGATGTGGACGCCGATTGTAGAAAGGTCCACCGTTTGCAAACCTGCGTAACCGCAAGGGTTGATGCGCGAGAAGGGTTCCAGGTCCATGGCGACGTTCAGCGCCACACCGTGGTAGGTGCAGTGGCGCGCGACCTTGATGCCCAGCGCGGCGATCTTGCCCAAGCCGGTGAAGTCCGGCTGGGGTGGGCCATCGGCGTGGGTACGTTTTTGCGGACGCTGCGGCAGCATGTTGTGGCCGTGCGGATCGTCCAGGCGCACGTAGATGCCGGGCGCGCCGGCCACGCGGTGGCCCGTCACGCCGTAGTGGCCCAGCGTGCGGATCACGGCTTCCTCAATGCGGTACACGTATTCCTTGACGTAGTAGCCCGCACGGCGCAGATCGATGAGCGGGTAGGCCACGACCTGGCCGGGGCCATGGTGCGTCACCTGCCCGCCGCGGTTGGTGGCAACGACGGGGATGCCGCCGGGCGAGAGGACGTGGTCGCTCTTGCCGGCCAGGCCCTGTGTGTACACCGCGGGGTGCTCACAAATCCACAGCTCGTCGGGCGTCTCGTCAGTGCGCTCCTCCGTGAAGCGCTGCATGGCGGCCACCGTGGCCGGGTAGTCCACCCGGCCCAGCATGCGCAACTCCATGGTGCGGACGTTCAGAGCACGACCTTGACCATCGGGTGCGAGGTCAGAGCCCGGTACAGATCATCGAGCTGCTCCCGGCTGGTGGCAGTCACGGTGATGGTCACGCCCAGATAGTTGCCCGCGCGGCTGTCGCGCAACTCGATGGTGGAAGCGTCGAAGTCGGGGTCGAAGCGGCGCGCAACCTCGGTGACGGCATGCACGAACCCGTTCACGTTTGCTCCCATGACCTTGATGGGAAAGCGGGACGGATATTCGATCAACGAGTCCTTGCGAGGATCGGCGGAAGAGGGCTGGTTGGGCGTCGTCATTAGGCTCTTTCAAGGCCGGAGGGGCCGAAGGGAAGGGGATGCCCCAAGCGGGTGGCAATGGTATACCCGCGGTTCGCTGTGGCTTTAGGCGGGCCCCGTGGCCGCGCTGCACCACAATGGGCGTTGGCGCGTTGCCACAATGGTGCGGCTATGTGCAGTGATCCACCCGCGCTCCGTTACCGATTGTGGATCGGCCGGGGTTTTTACTTATAATCAAGGGTTTTGTGAAAGTTTTGGTCTGTGGCGCAGGCGTCTTCCAACGATAAAAAAATCGCCTCCGAGACTGAATCTGAGGTTGAGGATTCCGACTTCAAGCCCCTGACTGCACAAGAGGCGCGGGAGTGGCGGTCACGCCATCCGGCGCTGTCGGTCTGGCGCATTGTCTGGGGCCAGGCGGCGGTGGGGGCGGCAGTGGCCCTGCTGGCATGGTGGCTGACGGGCAGGCTGCCGGTGGCATGGTCCGCCGGGTACGGGGCTTTGTCCGTCGTGGTGCCGGCGGCGCTGTTTGCCCGTGGCATGGCGCGCACGCGCTCCACGGCTGGTGCTGCGATGGTCGGGCTTCTGGGTTGGGAGTTGGTCAAGATTGCATTGACCGTCGCCATGTTGGCGGCGGCGCCCCGGGTAGTGCCGGGGCTCAGTTGGCTGGCGTTGCTGGTCGGCATGGTGGTAACGATGAAAACGTACTGGATCGCGCTGCTGGCGCGGCCTGGTGTCCGACGAACCGATTGATATTTGAGAGAAGAGTTGTCCGATGGCCGCAGATGCGCACGCCCCGACTGCAAGTGAATACATCGTTCACCACCTGCAGCATCTCCAGAACATCAAGCAGAAGTCCATCATCGACTTCTCGGTTGTCAACCTCGATTCCGTTGCCGTCAGCGTGATCTTGGGTGTTTTGGGTCTGTTCGTCATGTGGCTCGCTGCCCGCACGGCCACTTCCGGCGTGCCAGGCCGCTTCCAGGCGGCTGTCGAGATGCTGGTCGAGATGGTGGACAACCAGGCCAAGGCCAACATCCACAACGCGCAAAGCCGTAAGTTCATTGCACCTCTGGCGCTCACCGTGTTCGTCTGGATTTTCCTGATGAACGCCATGGACCTGCTGCCGGTGGACCTGCTGCCCGTGCTCTGGCAGGGCGCCACAGGTGACTCGCATGCCTACCTGCGCGTCGTTCCCACCGCCGATCTGTCCACCACCCTGGGTCTGTCCAGCGCCGTGCTGATCCTGTGCTTCGTGTACAGCATCAAGATCAAGGGAATGGGCGGCTGGGCGCATGAACTGGTGACCGCGCCCTTCGGTACCAGCAAGAACCCCGTTTTCGCCCTGATCCTGGGCGTGGTCAATCTGCTCATGCAGATCATTGAATACGTTGCCAAGACCGTGTCGCATGGCATGCGACTGTTCGGCAACATGTACGCTGGTGAGTTGGTGTTCATGCTGATTGCCCTGATGGGTGGCGCAGCGGCTATGTCGCTCTCTGGTGTGTTGCTCCCCGTGGGGCACATCATTGCGGGCTCTATCTGGGCGATCTTCCACATCCTGATCATCACCCTGCAGGCCTTCATTTTCATGATGCTGACGCTGATTTATCTCGGCCAGGCGCATGAAGCTCACTGATCCTTTCGTTTCCTTTCTCAACCTTCCTTTCTTTTCATCCTAGGAGTCATCATGGAAAACATTCTCGGTCTCGTCGCTCTGGCTTGTGGTCTGATCGTGGGCCTCGGCGCTATCGGCGCTTCGATCGGTATTGCCCTGATGGGTGGCAAGTTCCTGGAATCCTCCGCACGCCAGCCTGAGCTGATCAACGAACTGCAAACCAAGATGTTCATCTTGGCAGGTCTGATCGACGCCGCCTTCCTGATCGGCGTGGCCATCGCTCTGCTGTTCGCTTTCGCCAACCCCTTCGTTCTGGCCTAAGCCTCCGTCAACGCCCTAGAAAGAAAGGTGTTGCCGTGAGTATCAACGCGACCCTGTTCGTTCAGGCCATTGTTTTCCTGATCCTGGTGCTGTTCACGATGAAGTTCGTGTGGCCCCCGATTGCGAAGGCGCTGGATGAGCGAGCCCAGAAAATCGCCGATGGTCTCGCAGCTGCCGATCGTGCCAAGACCGAGCTTGCTGCTGCCGACCAGCGTGTGAAGCAGGAACTGGCTGCCGCCAGCAACGAAGCCGCGACACGCTTGGCCGACGCTGAGCGCCGCGCACAGGCCATCATCGAAGAGGCCAAGGCGCGCGCCAACGACGAAGGCAACAAGATCGTCGCTGCTGCCCGTGCCGAGGCCGAGCAGCAAGCGATCCAGGCACGTGAAGCCCTGCGCGAGCAGGTGGCGGCCCTGGCCGTCAAGGGGGCTGAGCAGATTCTCCGCAAGGAAGTCAATGCCGGCGTTCATGCCGATCTGCTGAACCGTCTGAAGACCGAGCTGTAAGGGAGCATTCAATGGCTGAACTCGCCACCATTGCCCGCCCTTACGCCGAGGCGCTGTACAAGGCCTGCACCGACCAAGCCGGTGTGGACCTGAATGGCGCCACAGCCTGGGTGGACGAGCTGGCGGCGATTGCCGCCAATCCCCAATTGCGCCAACTGGCGGACAACCCCAAGGTGACGGGCGAGCAGGTGTTCGACGTCATCGTGGGCGTGGCCCGCTCGGCATTGCCTGACCTGGCCAAGAACTTCCTGCGTACCGTGATCGACAACGGGCGCGTGCAGGCGCTGCCTGAAATCGCGGCCCAGTTCCGTACGCTGGTCAATCGCAGCCACGGCACTTCGGATGCCGTGGTGTACAGCGCCTTCCCGCTGGATGCGGGGGCTCTGACCGATGTGGGTGCCACGCTTGAAAAGCGCTTCGGTCGCAAGCTCAATCTCTCCGTGCAGTTGGATGAGACCCTGATCGGCGGCGTGCGCGTGGTGGTGGGCGACGAGGTGCTCGACACTTCCGTCAAAGCCCGTCTGGAACAAATGAAAGCTGCCCTCACCGCCTGATGGGCGTGAGGTCTCGGCTATACCCCCAAGAAAGAAGGAAAGAGTCATGCAACTCAATCCCGCAGAAATTTCTGAACTGATCAAGAGCCGCATCGAAGGTCTGGCAGCCAGCAGCGACATCCGCAACCAGGGCACCGTGGTGTCCGTGACCGACGGTATCGTGCGCGTCCACGGCCTGTCGGACGTGATGCAGGGCGAAATGCTCGAATTCCCTGCTGCGGCAGACGGTCAGCCCTCCTTTGGCCTGGCCCTGAACCTCGAGCGCGACTCCGTCGGCGCTGTGATTCTGGGCGAGTACGAACACATTTCTGAAGGCGATACCGTGAAGTGCACGGGCCGCATTCTGGAAGTGCCGGTGGGCCCGGAACTGATCGGCCGCGTGGTGAACGCTCTCGGCCAGCCGATCGACGGCAAGGGTCCGATCAACGCCAAGATGACGGACGTGATCGAGAAGGTCGCTCCCGGCGTGATCGCGCGCCAGTCCGTGGACCAGCCGCTGCAAACCGGCCTGAAGTCCATCGACTCCATGGTGCCAATCGGCCGTGGCCAGCGTGAGCTGATCATCGGCGACCGCCAGACCGGCAAGACGGCAGTGGCCATCGACGCCATCATCAACCAGAAGGGTCAGGGCGTGACGTGTATCTACGTCGCCATCGGCCAGAAGGCATCGTCGATCAAGAACGTGGTGCGCGCTCTGGAACAGGCCGGCGCCATGGAATACACCATCGTCGTGGCGGCTTCGGCTTCCGAGTCCGCCGCCATGCAGTACGTGTCGGCCTACTCCGGCTGCACGATGGGCGAATACTTCCGCGACCGTGGCGAAGACGCGCTGATCGTGTACGACGATCTGTCCAAGCAAGCTGTGGCCTACCGCCAGGTTTCGCTGCTGCTGCGCCGCCCGCCAGGCCGCGAAGCCTTCCCCGGCGACGTGTTCTATCTCCACAGCCGCCTGCTGGAGCGTGCAGCCCGTGTGAATGCCGACTATGTGGAAGCCTTCACCAAGGGCGAGGTCAAGGGCAAGACGGGTTCGCTGACCGCACTGCCCGTGATCGAAACCCAGGCCGGCGACGTGTCTGCCTTCGTTCCAACCAACGTGATCTCGATCACCGACGGTCAGATCTTCCTGGAAACCAGCCTGTTCAACGCTGGTATCCGCCCCGCCATCAACGCCGGTATCTCGGTGTCGCGCGTGGGTGGTGCCGCCCAGACCAAGCTGATCAAGGGCCTGTCCGGCGGTATCCGTACCGACCTGGCCCAGTACCGTGAACTCGCGGCGTTCGCGCAGTTCGCCTCCGACCTGGACGAAGCCACGCGCAAGCAGCTGGATCGCGGCGCCCGCGTGACGGAACTGCTCAAGCAGCCCCAGTACAGCCCGCTGAGCACGGCCCTGATGGGCGCGACGCTCTTCACGGTGAACAAGGGCTTCCTGGACGACGTGGACGTGAAGAAGGTGCTGGCCTTCGAAGCCGGCCTGCACCAGTACCTGAAGACGAGCCACGGTGCGCTGCTGGACCGCCTGCAGCAGAACCGCGCGTTCGACAAGGAAGGCAAGGACGAGGCCGAACTGACGCAAGCCATCACGGCGTTCAAGAAGTCGTTCGTTTAAATCGGACGAGGAACCATCATGGCAGCAGGTAAGGAAATACGCGGCAAGATCAAATCGGTGGAAAACACCAAGAAGATCACCAAGGCCATGGAAATGGTGGCCGCGTCCAAGATGCGCAAGGCGCAAGACCGCATGCGTGCCGCCCGACCCTATGCCGAGAAGGTGCGCAACATTGCCGCCCACCTCGGCGAGGCCAACCCTGAGTACGTGCACCCTTTCATGAAGGCGAACGATGCGAAGGCGGCTGGCATTATTGTCGTGACGACCGACAAGGGCCTGTGCGGAGGCATGAACACCAACGTGCTGCGCGCCGTCACCACCAAGCTGCGCGAACTGCAGTCTACGGGTGTCGATGTGCAGTCCGTCGCTATTGGCAACAAGGGGTTGGGCTTCCTCAACCGCGTGGGTGCCAAGGTCGTGGCGCATGCCACCGGGCTGGGCGATACGCCGCACCTGGACAAGCTGATCGGACCGGTGAAGGTGCTGCTGGATGCTTACGCGGAAGGCAAGATCAACGCGGTGTACCTCAGCTACACCAAGTTCATCAACACCATGAAGCAGGAATCGGTGGTGGAGCAGTTGCTGCCCCTGTCGTCCGAGCAAATGCAGGCCCAGAAGACCGGCCATGGTTGGGATTACATCTACGAGCCTGACGCGCAGAGCGTGATCGATGAACTGCTGGTGCGCTATGTCGAGTCGCTGATCTACCAGGCAGTGGCAGAGAACATGGCCTCGGAGCAGTCCGCGCGCATGGTGGCCATGAAGGCCGCCACCGACAACGCCGGTAACGTCATCAACGAGCTCAAGCTGGTCTACAACAAGACGCGCCAAGCGGCGATCACGAAAGAACTTTCGGAGATCGTTGCAGGTGCCGCGGCAGTCTGACGCCGCCTTCGGGTCTCGGTTTAAATTTTTGGAGCAAATCAAATGGCTCAAGTGCAAGGCAAGATTGTTCAATGTATCGGCGCCGTGGTGGACGTGGAGTTCCCGCGCGACCAGCTGCCCAAGGTGTATGACGCCCTGAAGCTCGAGGGCTCGCCCCTGACGCTGGAAGTGCAGCAGCAGCTGGGCGACGGCGTGGTGCGTACCATTGCGCTCGGTTCTTCGGACGGCCTCAAGCGTGGCCTGATGGTCACGAACACCGGCAACCCCATCACCGTGCCCGTGGGCAAGGCCACGCTGGGCCGCATCATGGACGTGCTGGGCAACCCCATCGACGAGCGCGGCCCCGTGGACCAGAGCCTGACGGCTTCCATCCACCGCAAGGCCCCCGCTTATGACGAGCTCAGCCCTTCGCAGGAACTGCTCGAGACCGGCATCAAGGTGATCGACCTGGTGTGCCCGTTCGCCAAGGGCGGCAAGGTGGGCCTGTTCGGTGGCGCCGGCGTGGGCAAGACCGTGAACATGATGGAGCTCATCAACAACATCGCCAAGGCGCACTCGGGTCTGTCCGTGTTCGCTGGCGTGGGTGAGCGTACCCGCGAGGGCAACGACTTCTACCACGAGATGGCCGACTCCGGCGTCGTGAATCTGGAGAGCCTGGGCGAGTCCAAGGTGGCCATGGTCTACGGCCAGATGAACGAGCCCCCGGGCAACCGTCTGCGCGTGGCCCTGACCGGCCTGACCATCGCCGAGTCCTTCCGCGACGAAGGCCGCGACGTGCTGTTCTTCGTGGACAACATCTACCGTTACACGCTGGCCGGTACCGAAGTGTCCGCCCTGCTGGGCCGGATGCCTTCCGCCGTGGGCTACCAGCCGACGCTGGCCGAGGAAATGGGCCGTCTGCAAGAGCGTATTACCTCGACCAAGGTCGGGTCCATCACGTCCATTCAGGCCGTGTACGTGCCTGCCGACGACTTGACCGACCCGTCGCCTGCCACCACCTTCGCCCACCTGGACTCCACCGTGGTGCTGTCGCGTGACATCGCCGCTCTGGGTATCTACCCTGCCGTGGACCCGCTGGACTCCACCAGCCGCCAGCTGGACCCGCAGGTCGTGGGTGAAGAGCACTACCAAGTGGCCCGCCAAGTGCAGGGTACCCTGCAGCGCTACAAGGAACTGCGCGACATCATCGCAATTCTGGGTATGGACGAGCTGGCCCCCGAGGACAAGCTGGTCGTGGCCCGTGCCCGCAAGATCCAGCGTTTCCTGTCGCAGCCGTTCCACGTGGCCGAGGTGTTCACGGGCTCGCCTGGCAAGTACGTGCCGCTGTCCGAGACCATCCGCGGCTTCAAGATGATCGTGGCTGGCGAATGCGACCACCTGCCCGAGCAGGCCTTCTACATGGTGGGCACCATCGACGAAGCCTTCGAAAAGGCGAAGAAGGTGGCCTGATGGTCCGAAGGCCGGCCCCGCGTCCGGCCCTCGTGAGCCTCACAGGCTTGCCATTCCCTTTTTCTAGGAGCAAAGATGAACACCATCCATGTTGATGTGGTCAGTGCCGAAGAGTCCATCTTCTCCGGCGAGGCGCGCTTCGTCGCGCTGCCCGGCGAAGCGGGCGAATTGGGCATCTATCCGCGCCACACGCCACTCATCACCCGCATCAAGCCGGGTTCGGTGCGCATCGAATTGCCTGACGGCAATGAAGAGTTCGTTTTCGTGGCCGGTGGCATTCTGGAAGTGCAGCCCGACTGCGTGACCGTGCTGTCCGACACCGCCATCCGTGGCCGTGACCTGGACGACCAGAAGGCGCAGGAAGCCAAGGCTGCGGCCGAGGAAGCACTGAAGAACGCCAAGAGCGAGATCGATCTGGCCCGCGCCCAGTCCGAGCTGGCCGTGATGGCAGCGCAGATTGCCGCGCTGCGCAAGTTCCGCCAGAAGCGCTGATCGACTGATCGCCTTTCATCGCAAAAGCCGCCTTCGGGCGGCTTTTGTCGTTATGGGTGGGCCCGCTATGGCGCTCGTCCATCGGCGCCGTCCGACGCCAGCCAGGCCCAACGCGGCGCTAGCATGGGCCATGGTCAACCCTTTGGCAGAGTCTGCGGCAGACGACCTGGTGGTAGCGCGCCCCGAAGGGCTGTATTGTCCACCGGGTGGCTTTTACATCGACCCCTGGCGGCCGGTGGACCGGGCCGTCATCACCCATGGCCATGGCGACCACGCGCGGCGCGGGCATGGACACTACCTGGCGCACGAGCACAGCGCGGGTATCCTGCGCGGTCGGCTGGGGGCGGACATCGCTTTGCAGACGCTGGCCTACGGCGAACCCCTGCACCACAACGGCGTGCGTATCTCACTGCACCCTGCGGGCCATGTGCTGGGCTCGTCCCAGGTGCGACTGGAGCACGGCGGTCGCGTGTGGGTGGCCTCGGGTGATTACAAGCTGGAGGCCGACGGCACCTGCGCGCCGTTCGAGCCCGTGCGCTGTGACACGTTCATCACCGAATCCACCTTCGGCCTGCCCATCTACCGTTGGCCCGCCCAGGCCGTCCTGCAAGCCCAGATCAACGACTGGTGGCGTTCCAACGCGGCCATGCGCCGCCCTTCGGTGCTGTTTTGCTATGCGTTCGGCAAGGCGCAGCGCATCCTGCATGGCGTAGATGCCAGCATTGGTCCGCTGCTCATGCATGGCGCGGTGGAGCCCCTCAATGCCGCTTACCGCGCCGCCGGCGTGCGCCTGCCGCCCACGCAGGGGGCCACCGACGCGTCACTGGATGCGGCGACACGCGAGACCGCGCTGGTGCTGGCGCCGCCCTCGGCCCAAGGCAGTCCGTGGATGCGCCGCTTCCCACGCCACGCCGATGCCTTTGCCAGCGGCTGGATGCAGCTGCGCGGCACGCGTCGCCGCCGCGGGGTGGATCGTGGTTTTGTGCTCTCCGATCACGCAGACTGGCCGGGCCTGCAGCAGGCGATTGCCGCCACGGGGGCCGAGCGCGTGTTCGTCACCCACGGCAGCGTGGCCGTCATGGTCCGCTGGCTGCGCGAGCAAGGGCTGGATGCCCAGGCTTTCGCCACCGAATACGGCGACGAGGACGAGGCAGCGCCGGCCGACGCGCCAACTGCAGCGCCCACTGCACCGGAAGGCGACGCAGGCGACGCGGCCGGAGGCACCTCCTGATGCAGGCCTTTGCCGCGCTCTACCAGGCGCTGGATGCCAGCACGTCCAGCCTCGCCAAGCAGGCCGCGCTGCGCGACTATCTGCGGGGTGCGCCACCCGAGGATGCCGCCTGGGCCGTCTACTTCCTCGCGGGTGGCAAACCACGCCAACTCGTGCCCACCAAGCTGCTGCGCGCGGTGGCGCGCGAAGCGGCGGGGTTGCCGGAATGGCTGTTCGACGAAAGCTACGAGGCTGTGGGCGATCTGGCCGAGACCATCGCACTGCTGTTGCCCCCGCCCACGCAGGCGCACGCCCTGGGGCTGGCCGCATGGATGCGCGAACACCTGCTGCCGCTGCGCGGCCTGGCGCCCGACACCCAGGCTGAACGGCTGGGTGCGCAATGGGCGCGGCTGGCGCCCGAGGAGCGGCTGGTGTACTTCAAGCTCATCACGGGGGCCTTCCGCGTGGGCGTGTCGCGCTTGCAGGTCACGCAGGCGCTCGCGGCCGTGAGCGGCGTGGACGCCAAGCGCATCGCCCAGCGCCTCATGGGCTACACCCACGTGGGCGCGCAGCCCGGGGCGGCCGACTACCAGCGCCTCGTGGCGCCCGAGGGAGACAGTGCGGGCGCGCAGGCTGCGGAGGCCCAGGGCCATCCCTATCCCTTCTTTCTGGCGCACCCGCTGCAGCTGCCGGTGGCGCAGTTTGACGCCGCGCTCGGCCCGCCGGCGGACTGGATCGTGGAATGGAAGTGGGACGGCATCCGCGCCCAGCTCGTGCGGCGCGCTGGCGCCACTTGGCTGTGGTCGCGCGGGGAGGAGTTGGTGACCGATCGCTTCCCCGAACTGCAGGCGCTGGGCGACGAAGCCCTGCCCGACGGCACGGTGCTCGACGGCGAGATCGTCGTCTGGCAGCCCGCGCGAGCGGATGCGCCGGCGCAGCCGCGCCCGTTTGCCGACCTGCAAAAGCGCATCGGCCGCAAGTCGCTGGGCCCCAAGCTGCTGCGCGAGGTGCCCGTGGTGCTGTTGGCCTACGACCTGCTGGAGGAGCACGGCCAGGACCTGCGCGGCCTGCCGCTGCAGGCGCGGCGCGCGCGGCTGGACGCGCTGCTGGCGCGCACCGACCACCCGGCGCTGGTGCCCAGCCCGGTGCTGCAGGGACAGAGCTGGGCAGAACTGGCCCGCCTGCGGGACAGCGCGCGTGCCCTGGGCGTGGAGGGCATGATGCTCAAAGGGCGCACGGCGCACTATGGTGTGGGCCGCACGCGGGACGTGGGTATCTGGTGGAAGTGGAAGATCGACCCGATGAGCGTGAACGCCGTGCTCATCTATGCGCAGCGCGGCCATGGGCGCCGCGCCAGCCTGTACAGCGACTACACGTTCGCCGTGTGGAGTGCGCCGCAGGGCACCGAGGGGCGCACGCTGGTGCCGTTTGCCAAGGCGTATTCGGGCCTGACCGATGCCGAGATGGCGAGGGTGGACGCCATCATCCGCAAGACCACGGTGGAGAGCTTCGGCCCGGTGCGCAGCGTGCGGCCCACGCTGGTGTTCGAACTGGGTTTTGAGGGCATAGCGCGCAGCGCGCGGCACAAGAGCGGCATCGCCGTGCGCTTCCCGCGCATGCTGCGCTGGCGTGAAGACAAGCCGGTGGACGAAGCCGATTCGCTGGATACGCTGGCAGCGCTGTTGCCTGCTACGCCCTGATCTGGTGCTATGAATATAAGAGCTGCTGGCGCTGGATGGACGGGCGCTGCGGGCCATTTCCCCTTGAAATGCAGTGGCCCGCGCGGCGGCAATGCCTTGGCCGCGCGGTGCAACGGGGGGTGCCGTGACCGCCCCGCGCTTCCCCCTCGCAACCGGCTGGCTGGCCACGCGCGGCTGGGCGCCATTCGCCTTCCAGCGCCAGGTGTGGCGCGCCATCGCGCAGGGACGCTCGGGCCTGCTGCATGCCACCACGGGCGCCGGCAAGACTTACGCGGTGTGGCTCGGGGCGCTGCAGGCCTTTGCGGACTGGGAGTCAAAACGGCCTGTAGCGCCCGTCCATTCAGCGCTGCACGCTATAAATAACGAAGCAGCACCGCGGACCGTACCACTCACCGTGCTGTGGATCACGCCCATGCGCGCGCTGGCCGCCGACACGCTGCGTGCGCTGGCGGCGCCGCTGCAGGCCCTGGCCGCACAGCATGCCGGCCTGGCGCGCTGGAGCCTGGGCGCACGCACGGGCGATACCGGCAGCGCCGAACGCAGCGCCCAGGCGCGGCGTCTGCCCACGGTGCTCGTCACCACCCCCGAAAGCCTGTCGCTGCTGCTGGCGCGCGCGGACGCGCGCGAGCAACTGGCCCGCGTGCGCCTGGTGGTGGCGGATGAATGGCACGAGCTGCTGGGCAACAAACGCGGCGTGCAGGTGCAGTTGGCGCTGGCGCGGCTCGCGGGCTGGAACCCGCGGCTCCTGGTCTGGGGCATGTCGGCCACGCTGGGCAACCTGCCCGAGGCCATGCAGACGCTGCTGGGCCGGGAGGGCGGCACGCTGGTGCGCGGCCGCGTGGAAAAGCGCCTGGTGGTGGACACCCTGCTGCCCGAGCGGCCCGAGCGCTTCACCTGGGCCGGTCACCTGGGCCTGGCCATGCTGCCGGCGGTGGTGCGCGCGCTGGAGGAGTCGCCCGGCACCACGCTGGTGTTCGTCAACGTGCGCTCGCAGGCCGAGCAGTGGTACCAGGCGCTGCTGGACGCGCGGCCGGACTGGGCGGGGCAGATCGCCATCCACCACGGCTCGCTGGACCGCGGTGTGCGCGAATGGGTGGAGGCGGGGCTCAAGAGCGGCAGCCTGCGCGCCGTGGTCTGCACCAGCAGCCTGGATCTGGGTGTGGACTTTCTGCCGGTGCAGCGCGTGCTGCAGATCGGCTCGGCCAAGGGCGTGGCGCGCCTGCTGCAGCGCGCCGGCCGCTCGGGCCACGCACCAGGGCGGCCCTCGCGCATCACGCTGGTGCCCACGCACAGCCTGGAGTTGGTGGAGGCCGCCGCCGCGCGCGCCGCGGTGCATGCCGGGCGGGTGGAAAAGCGCGTCTCGCCGCACCAGCCCGTCGACGTGCTGGTGCAGCACCTGGCCACGGTGGCGCTGGGCGGGGGCTTCGAGCCCGAGGCGCTGTATGCCGAGGTGCGCCGCACGGCCGCGTACCGCACGCTGCCGCGCGGCGTGTGGCAGTGGTGCCTGGATTTCGTTGCGCGTGGCGGCAGCGCCCTGGCGGCCTACCCGGACTACCGCCGTGTCGTGCCGGACGAGAACGGTGTGTGGCGCCTGCCCGATGCGCGCCTGGCACGCCGCCACCGCGCCAACATCGGCACCATCGTGAGCGATGCCAGCATGCAGGTGCAGATTCTGCAGGGCGCTCGCCTGGGCGCGGTGGAAGAGGGCTTCATCGCGCGGCTGTCGCCGGGCGATTGCTTCGTGTTCGCCGGGCAGGTGCTGGAACTGGTGCGCACGCGCGAGATGACCGCCTTCGTGCGGCGCGCGCCGGGGCGGCAGCCCACGGTGCCGCGCTGGAACGGCTCGCGCATGCCGCTGTCCACCGTGCTGGCCGACTACGTGGTGCAACAGCTCGCGCAGGCGGGGCGGGGCCGCTACGCCAGCCCCGAGCTGCGCGCCGTGCGCCCGCTGCTGGAGGTGCAGCGCCGCTGGTCCGCCCTGCCCACGCCGGGCACGCTGCTGGCCGAGACGCTGCGCACGCGCGAGGGCTGGCACCTGTTCCTCTACCCGTTCGCCGGCCGGCATGCGCACATCGGGCTGGCCAGCCTGTTCGCCTGGCGCGCGGCCCAGGGGGTGCCGGGCACCTTCTCGATCGCCGTGAACGACTATGGATTGGAGCTGCTGTCCGCCACAGAACGCGACTGGCCGGCCTTGCTGCCCGACCTGCTGCGCACCGACGCCGCCGCGCCGCAGGCCGCCCGGCAGGCGCACGCCCTGGCGCCCGACGAGGCGCTGGCCATCCGCAACACTGCCAACGCCACGGCGCCCGAGTCGGTGCCGCAAGAGCGTGACGCGCGCGCAGCGTTGCTGCACGAGGTGCTAGCCAGCCTCAACGCCACTGAAATGGCGCGCCGGCGCTTTCGCGAGATTGCGCGCGTGGCGGGGCTCATCTTTCAAAGCCACCCGGGCGAGCAGCGCAGCGCGCGCCAGCTGCAGGCGTCTTCACAGTTGTTCTTCGAGGTCTTTCGGCGTTATGACGCGGGCAACCTGCTGCTGCGCCAGGCCGACCAGGAAGTGCTGAGCCAGGAGCTGGACGTGGCACAGCTGCTGGCGGCGCTCACACGCATGCAGGCGCAGCAGCTCATGGTGCAGCCTCTCGTGCGACCCGGGCCGCTGGCCTTTGCGCTGATGGTGGAGCGCTTTCGCGAGCAGCTCAGCAACGAGGCGCTGGCCGACCGCATCGCGCGCATGCTGGGCGACATGGAAGCCGCCGCCAGCGCGCGCAAACCCGTACCCGCCCCACCGGTGCAGGACGTCGTGCCCCCTGACCCGCCGCGCCGCCGGCGCGCCGCCCCCCCGGCCGCGCCACCGCGGCAGGAAGCATCGTCCGCCGTCACCGACGCACTGCGCGGCACGCTGGACTTTGCCGATGCCTCCGAGGGCACGGGCGCCGCGCCGGCCGCGGCGCGGGGCCGTTCCCCGCGCCGCGCGCGCAAACCTTCGCGCCCGTTGCCGCGCCTGTGACCCATGCATGCGCCTGATCCGCCCGCCGACCTGGCCGTGGACCTGGCCGGCACCACCGTGTGGCTGCTGCCCGAGCGCGCGCTGTGGTGGCCGGAGGGCGCCATGCTGTGCCTGGCCGACCTGCACCTGGGCAAGGCCGCCACCTTCCGCGCGCGCGGCCTGCCCGTGCCCGCGGGCACCACGCGGGGCAACCTGGATCGGCTGGCGCAGTTGCTGGCGCGCCACCCCGGCGTGCAGCGCTTGGTGGTGCTGGGCGACTTCCTGCATGCGGCCGAGGCCCACGCGCCCGCGTTGCTGCGCGCGTTGGCCGCTTGGCGCGAGGACCATGCGGCACTGGAACTGGTGCTGGTGCGCGGCAACCACGACCGCCACGCGGGCGACCCACCGGCGTGGCTGGGCGCGCGCATCGTGGAGGAGCCTTGGTCTCTGGGACCTTTCGCCTGCTGCCACCATCCACAGCACCGCGCGGGGCAGTGGGTGCTGGCCGGGCACCTGCACCCCACGGCCGTGCTGTACGGCGGCGGGCGCGATGCGCTGCGCATGCCCTGTTTCGTGGCGGAGCCGGGCCTGCTGGTGCTGCCGGCCTTTGGCGAGTTCACCGGCGGCCATGCCGTGCCCGCCGCGCCGGGGCGCCAGCGCTTCGCGGTGGGGGCGGGGCGCGTCTGGGCGCTGCCCTGAAGGAGTGATCGAAAAGGGAGTTCCGCCTCGCAAGGCGTGCTCTGGTACTCAGTCCACCGTGCCCGGGATGACGGGAGCGTCGGGCAGCTCGTTCGGCCGGTCCACGCCCTCGGTGGCCGGGAAGTGCTCCACGAGCAGCGCAGAGACCTCGCTCAGCGCCTGGGTCAGACCGTCCTCGTACCGGCCTTGGCGGAAAGCCTCGGCCATGTGCGACACCATGCTGCGCCATGTCGCCGGGGGCACGCGGCGCGCTAGAGCGCGGTCGGCCACGATCTCGATGGCATGCTCGGCCAGCATCAGGTAGATGAGCACGCCGTTGTTGTGTTCGGTGTCCCACACACGCAGCTTGCCGAACTGCGTGACCGCGCGCTCGCGCGCCGTGGCGCCGCGCCACAGGTACGACAGCGGCAGGCCGCCTTCCACGCAGATGCGGATCTGGCCGGTGTGGCGGCGCTCGCTGGCGGCCACGCGCTGGCCCAGGCGCTCCAGCACCTCGGGTGGCAGGGCCTGGTGCAGGCCGCCGTCGGACCAACGGTGCCGCAGCAGCCGCGTCAGGCGCGCCAGCACGCCGGAAGGTGGGGATGAAGAGGGTGTGACCATGGTGTTTCGCTCTGTGCTTGCCGCCCTACCAGTCGCCCGATGCACCGCCGCCGCCGAAGTCTCCGCCGCCGCCCGAGCCGAATCCACCACCGCCTCCACCGCCCCAGCCACCGCCGTGACCGCCTCCCCAGCCGCCGCCGCCGTGCCACACCACGGGGCCGCCCCGGCCCGCAAAGATCCAGGTGTAGAGCAGCGCCAGCAGCCCCGCGCCACCCGCCAGCAGCAGGCTGGAGGTGACGATGAAGGCCAGGAACCCAGCGCCGCCGCCCATCACCAGGCCGCCCAGGCGCTGGCCGAACAGCCGGCGCACCACGGGGCCTGCCACCATCACGCCGAAGAAGAGGAAGACGGCCAGGTCTGTCCAGTCAAAGCCCGCGGACGCGCCGCGGCCCTGCCCGTCGCCCTGCTGGCTGCTTTGCGGCGCGGGCAGGTTTTCGCCCGCGATGCGCGCGCCGATTTGCTGCACCGCGGCGTCCAGCCCGCCGGCAAAGTCGCCCTCGCGAAAGCGCGGCTTCATCGCGCCGTCGATGATGCGCGCGGCGGCGATGTCGGGTATGGCGCCTTCCAGCGCCTTGGCCACCTCGATGCGCATGCGCCGGTCGTCCTTGGCCACGACCACCAGCACGCCATCGCCCACGTCCTTGCGGCCGATCTTCCAGGCGTTGCTCACGCGGTTGGCGAAGGCGGCGATGTCCTCGGGCGCGGTGGTGGGCACCATCAGCACCACCACCTGCGAGCCGTGCTGCTGCTCGATGGCGGCCAGCCGCGCCTCCAGCCTCTGGCGCTGCGCGTCGTTCAGCGTGCCGGTCTGGTCGATCACGCGCGCCTGCAGCGCAGGCACCGCGCGCAGCGGCTGCGCGGTGGCGGGGAGGGCTCCGATAGCTACAAGAAATATAGCTATCAGCGCTTGAAGGGCAAGCGCTAGCGGCATATTTGCTTACAACCCCGATGTCAGGGCTTGGAGGCGGGTGCGGGGCTGGAGAAATCCACCTTGGGCGGCGCAGAGATCTCGGCCTCGTTCGCCACCGTGAAGCTGGGCTTGGGTTCATAGCCGAACACCATGGCCGTGAGGTTGGTGGGGAAGCTGCGTGCGAGCACGTTGTACTCCTGCACGGTCTGGATGTAGCGGTTGCGTGCCACGGTGATGCGGTTCTCGGTGCCCTCCAGCGTCACGCGCAGGTCGCGGAAGGCCTGGTTGGCCTGCAGCTGCGGGTAACGCTCGGCCACCACCATCAGGCGCGACAGCGCGCTGGACAGCTCGCCCTGCGCCTGCTGGAACTTGTTGAACGCCTCGGGGTTGTTGAGGGTTTCGGGCGTCACCTGGATCGAGGTGGCCTTGGCGCGCGCCTCGATCACCTTGGTCAGCGTCTCCTGCTCGAACGCCGCCTCGCCCTTGACGGTGGCCACGATGTTGGGCACCAGGTCGGCGCGGCGCTGGTACTGGTTGAGCACTTCGCTCCACGCGGCCTTGGACTGCTCGTCCAGGCGCTGGAAGTCGTTGTAGCCGCAGCCCGAGAGGGCCAGCACGGCGGAAAGCATGGCGATGAGTCGTTTCATGGTGAAGAGGCCTTTTCAATGCAGAAGAAAGACGGGCGGCACGGCGCCGCGCATGCCGATCATTGTGCATGCATCGGCCAGGCGCATGACAGGGCCATCGAAAGGCACAATACGCGGCTGGGTTGCAACCACCGACACTTCGCCATGCCCCGAACCCCGCTGCGCGCGGCCGCCCTGGCCGGTTCCCCCGACGATCTGGAAGCCGCGTTCTACGACGCCCTGCAAGCCGGCGACGTGGAGCGCGTGATGGCCTGCTGGGCCGACGAGGACGACATCGTCTGTGTGCACCCCGGCGCCGCGCGCCACGTGGGGCCCGCCGCCATCCGCGCGGCGTTCGCCACCTTGCTGCAGCAGGGCGGCCTCAACGTGCATCCCGCGCAGGTGATGCGCGTGCAGGCCCTGGCGAGTGCCGTGCACAGCGTGCTGGAACATGTGCGTGTGATGCTGCCCGACGGTCCGCGCGAGGCCGTGGTACAGGCCACCAACGTCTACCACAAGACCCCGCAAGGCTGGCGCCTGGTGGCGCACCATGCCAGCGCCGCCGGCATGCACGAGGCCGAGGGCGCTGCGCCCGCCGGGCACCTGCTGCATTGATGCCAAGCCTTTGAGGGGCTGGTTTATGGGGCAAATTGGCCTTCAGCACAATACCAGAAAGCGCTGCCAGCTATGAAATATGAAGCGCCTTGGTGGTTGCCCGGCGGCCATGCACAGACCATCTGGCCCGCGCTGTGGGCGCGGCGCACGCTGGGGCCGCCGCCGGCCTATGTGCGCGAGCGCTGGCTGGCGCCCGACGGCGACTTCGTGGACGTGGACTTCCTGTGGCCGTGTGCCGCGGCGGGCGCGGCCCCCGCGCCGCTGCTGGTGCTGTTCCATGGACTGGAAGGCTCGTCGCGCAGCCACTATGCGCAGGCCTTCGCCGGCGTGGCCCGCGAGCGCGGCTGGGGTTTTGCCGTGCCGCATTTTCGCGGCTGCAGCGGCGAGATCAACCGCGCGCCGCGCGCCTACCATTCGGGCGACCATGAAGAGATCGACTGGATCCTCCGGCGCCTGGCCGGGTTGCAGCGGACCGGCGGTGGGGCGCGGGCGCCGCTGCTGGCCGTGGGGGTGTCGCTGGGCGGCAATGCGCTGATGCGCTGGGCCGGCGAGCAGGGCGGCAGCGCGCTCGCCAGCGCGGACGCCATCGCCAGCGTGTGCGCTCCGCTGGACCTGGCGGCCGGCGGCCACGCCATCGGGCGGGGCTTCAACCGGCAGGTGTACACGCGCATGTTCCTGCGCACCATGGTGCCCAAGGCGCTGGCCAAGCTGGCGCAGTACCCCGGCCTGTTCGACCGCGCGGCCCTGCTGGCCGCGCGCGATCTGCACGCTTTTGACGACCTCTTCACCGCGCCGCTGCACGGCTTTCGCGATGCGGACGACTACTGGCGCCGCGCGTCGGCCAAGCCGCTGCTGCCTGCGGTGCGCGTGCCGGCGCTGCTGGTCAATGCGCGCAACGATCCCTTCGTGCCCGGCGCCAGCCTGCCGCGCGACGGTGAGGTGGCGCCCGTGGTCACGCTCTGGCAGCCGGCGCATGGCGGCCACGTCGGCTTTGCGCAGGGCGGCTGGCCCGGCCATGTGCGCGCCCTGCCCGAAGCCGTGGCTGCCTGGCTGGCCGACCACGCGGCGCTGGGGTGAATACCTGCGGGGGCGCGGACGAGGGCGCACAATCGCTGTCATGGATGACATCGTCAAGCAGGCCATCGCCAAATGGCCCAACGTGCCGGCCTGCTACGGCTGGCTGGGGCTGGATGCGCGCGGCCACTGGTACCTGCGCGATGACGCCGTGCAGTTACAGGGCGGCTTCGCCGTGGCGCGCGGAACGCGGCTGGAGCATGCCAAGCTGATCGAATTCATCCACCGCAACTATGAGGCGGATGGTGAAGGCCGCTGGTTCTTCCAGAACGGACCGCAGCGCGTCTATGTGGAACTGGAGGCCACACCGCTGATCTGGCGTCTGGGCGCCGACGGCGAGCCCGTGGCGCACACCGGCCGGCCGGCCGGTCGGGCGAATGAGTGCCTGGTGGACGAGGCCGGCCGCGTGTACCTGGCCTGCACCGCCGGCCTGGGCCTGGTGCACAGCCTGGATGTGGAGGCGTTGGCGCGCCAGATCGATCAGGGCCGCTGGACGCCACGCGAGGTGCTGGCGGCCGACCTGCCCGGTGCCTACGGCTTTGTGCCGAGCCCGCAGGCGGTTGCGGGCCCACTGCCGGCGTAACGCGCACTGCAGAAAACCCCCGGCCAGAAACCAACAAGCCGGCACGCGGCCGGCTTGTGACGAGGCGAAAAGGGCCTTAGTTGGAGGCAGGTGCGCTCGCAGCGGCCGCGCCGCCTTCGGCGCCGGGACGGTTGGGCTCCTCGAACTTGGCGCCGGCGGCATTGGCCATGTAGGCCACGCCGCGCGCGATCTCGGTGTCGTCGAAGTCGCCGCCACCCTGCGGTGCCATGGCGCCCTTGCCCTTGAGGGCCGATTGCACCAGGGCTTCGAAGCCCGTGGCAATGCGCGGCGCCCAGGCGGCGGCGTCGCCCAGCTTGGGCGCGCCCGCGGCGCCGGTGGCGTGACAGGCGGCACACTGCCCCTGGAAGACGGCTTCGCCTGTGCGCAGCGGGCGGTTGGCGTCGCGCACCTCGACGTTGCCGATCTTCTGGATGCGCTGGGCCACGGCCAGTTCGGGGTTGGCGGAGCCGGCCGCCGGCTTCTTGTCGGCCGTGACGAACAGCACCAGGCCGATGATGGCGAACACCGGGAGCACAAACGCAAAAATGACGGTGACCAGGAGTTGCTTGGGGTTCTTGATCGGTCCGGTATGCGCTTCGTCGTGGGTGTCGCTCATGGGATCCTCTGGTGATTCTGTTGTACTGGGGGCTGAAGGGAAAAGACTTTTCGATTATAGGAGCGCGCTCCACGCCCGCCCGTTGGGGAAAAAACGGGCAGGCGCGCGTCGTGACCTATGTCAGGAGCGTGGGGTCTCTTCGGCGGGAGCGGTCCAGCCGCCGCCCAGCACCTTGTAGAGCGTCACCTGGTTCTGCAGTTGCTGCAGGCGTGTCACCACCAGCGACTGCTCGGTGGCGAACAGCGAGCGCTGCGCATCCAGCAGGTCCAGGTAGCTGGCCACGCCGTTGCGATAGCGCATGTCCGACAGCTCGAAGCGTTTGGCATCCGCCTGCGCCTGGGCGCGCTGGGCGTCGACCTGCTCCTGCAGCGTGGCCTGGCCGGCCAGGGCGTCGGACACCTCGCGGAACGCGGTCTGGATGGACTTCTCGTACTGGGCCACGGCGATTTCGCGGCCCGCGCGCGCGGACTCCAACCCCGCCTGGTTGCGGCCGGCATCGAAGATCGGCAGGGCCAGTTGCGGCGCCAGCGAGAACGCCCAGGAGCCGCTCTTGAACAGCCCCGACAGCTCATCGCTCACGGTGCCAAACTGCGCCGTGAGCGATATGCGCGGAAAGAACGCCGCGCGCGCCGCGCCGATGTTGGCGTTGGCGCCGATTAGCAATTGCTCGGCCTGGCGGATGTCGGGGCGGCGCTCCAGCAGATCTGAGGGCAGACCGGCGGGCAGCGGCTGCATGGGCGCGGCATTGACCAGGCGCGACGATGGCAGGCTGGCGCGGATGTCGTCTGGCAGCGGCTGGCCCAGCAGCAAGGCCAGGGCGTTTTCATCGAGCATGCGCTGGCGCTGCTGCTGCGCATAGGTGGCGCGTGCGGCCTGGGCCAGGCTCTCGGCCTGGCGGTTGTCGAGCTCGGAGCTCACGCCGTTCTCCAGGCGCAGGCGTGTGAGCTTGACCGACTCATCGCGCGTTTCCAGCGTGCGACGCGAGATGTCGAGCAGCTCCTCGTCGGCCATCAGGGTGAGCCAGCCCGAGGCCACGGCCGCCACCAGGCTGATCTGCGCCGACTTGCGCGCCTCGTCCGTGGCCAGGTACTGGGCCAGGGCCTGCTCCTTGAGGGCCGCCACGCGCCCGAAGAAGTCGATCTCCCAGGCCGAGATGCCCAAACCCACCTGGAACTGATTGGCGTAGCTGCCCGTGGTCGCGCTGGGCTGGCGCGTGCCGCTGGCGATGGCGTTGACCGTGGGGAACTGGTTGGCGCGCTGGATCTGGAATTGCGCGCGCGCCTGCTCGACATTGAGCATGGCCACGCGCAGGTCGCGGTTGTTGCCCAGGGCCATGCCGATCAGCCGCTGCAGGCGCGGGTCGGTGAAGTAGTCCTTCCAGTCGATGCTGGCGGCGCTCTGGGGGGCTGCAGCGCTGGCACTTGCCAGCGGGTAGGTTGGCGGCACTGGCGCCGCGGGCCGCTCGTAGTGCGGGATGAAGCTGCATCCGGCCAGCAGTACCGCTGCCGTCAGGGTGGACAGGGCACGCGCCGGGCGCGTGCTGTGCAGGTTGTGCTTGTGCATGGTGTCTTGCTCCGGCGGGGGGCTTCAGGCTTCTGTGCCGCTGCTGCTGTGCTGCTGGGCCAGTTTGGCGTCGTGATCGTGCTGTCGCTCGCTGCCCCGGAACAGGCTGCGCACCACCACAAAGAACACGGGCACGAAAACCACGGCGAGGACGGTACCGGTGATCATGCCGCCGACCACACCGGTGCCGATGGCGCGCTGGCTGGCCGAGCTCGCGCCGGAGGCCAGATACAGCGGCACGACGCCCAGCGTGAACGCCAGCGAGGTCATGACGATGGGGCGAAAGCGCAGGTGGGCGGCTTCCAGCGCGGCCTCGATGATGTTCTTGCCCTGGGCCTGCAGGTCCTTGGCAAATTCGACGATCAGGATGGCGTTCTTGGCCGACAGACCAATGATGGTCACCAGACCGATCTGGAAGTACACGTCGTTGGCCATGCCGCGCAGCAGCACGCCCAGCACCACGCCCAGCACGCCCAGCGGTACGACCAGCATCACCGAGAACGGAATGGACCAGCTCTCGTACAGCGCCGCCAGGCACAAAAACACCGCCAGCAGCGCGAACGCATACAGCACCAGGGCTTGCGAGCCGGCAAGTTTTTCCTCGCGGGACTGGCCGGTCCACTCAAAGCCAAAGCCTTCTGGTAGCTGGGAGGCAAGGCGCTCCATCTCTGCCATGGCGTCGCCCGTGCTGTAGCCCGGGGCGGCGTCACCGGCGATCTTCATCGACGGATAGCCGTTGTAGCGCACGGTCTGCATGGCGCCGGTGATCCAGCGCGTGGACGCGAACGTGGACAGCGGCAGCACCTGGCCCTTGTCGTTGAGGATGGGGATGTCGAGCACCGACTCGGGTTGCATGCGCGCAAACCCGTCGGCCTGCACCACTACCCGTTGCAGGCGGCCCTGGTTGGGGAAGTCGTTCACGTAGGTGGAGCCCAGCGCCGTCGCCAGCGCGCTGGCGATGCGGTCGTACGACACGCCCAGGGCGTTGGCCTTGTCGCGGTCGATGTCAATCTGCATCTGTGGCGCGTCCTCCATGCCGTCGGGGCGCACGGCGGCGAGCACCTTGCTTTGCGAGGCCATGCCCAGCAGCTGATTGCGTGCCGCCAGTAGCGCATCGTGACCCTTGCTGCCGCGGTCTTGCAGGCGGAAGGTGAAGCCGGACGCCGAGCCCAGTTCGGGGATGGGTGGCGGGCTGAGCGTGAAGATGAACGCATCGCGAAAGCCGCCCAGCGCGCCCATGGCGCGACCGGCCACGGCCTGCGCGGTCTGGTCGGGACCGGGGCGCTCGCTCCAGTCCTTGAGGGTGATGAAGGCCAGGCCGGCGTTTTGCCCCTGACCCGAGAACGAAAAGCCCGAAACGGTGACGATGTCGCGCACTTCAGGCTGTTTGAGCATGAACTCTTCCACCTTGGTCAATGCTGCACGGGTGCGCTCTTGCGAGGCGCCAGGGGGCAGTTGCACGTTGGAGATCAGAAAGCCCTGGTCTTCATTGGGCAGGAACGAGGTCGGCAGACGCATGTACACCACCGCCACCGCGCCCAGCAGCACGGCGTAGATGATCATCATGCGGCCGCTGCGGCGCACGAGCCTGGCCAGAAAGGACTCGTAGCTGTGCGTGGCGTGCTTGAAGGACCGGTTGAACCAGCCAAAGAAGCCTGTTTTGTCGTGGTGTCCCTCGGTCACGGGCTTGAGCAGGGTGGCGCACAGCGCGGGGGTGAGCGACAACGCCAGGAAGGCCGAAAATGCGATGGACGTGGCCATGGTGACCGCGAACTGGCGGTAAATGTTGCCCGTCGAGCCTGCAAAGAAGGCCAGCGGCACGAACACGGACACCAGCACCACGGTCATCCCGATCACGGCGCTGGAGATCTGGCCCATGGCCTTGCGCGTGGCTTGCAGCGGTGGCAGGCCTTCTTCAGCCATGATGCGCTCGACGTTTTCCACGACCACGATGGCGTCGTCCACCACGATGCCGATCACCAGCACCATGCCGAACATGGTCAGCACGTTGATCGAGAACCCCATGGCCAGCAGTGCGCCAAAGGTGCCCAGCAAGGCCACCGGCACCACGATGGTGGGGATGATGGTGTAACGGAAGTTCTGCAGGAACAGGAACATCACCAGAAACACCAGTCCGATCGCTTCAAGCAGGGTATAGACCACTTTTTCGATGGACACCGAGATGAAGGTGGAGGTGTCGTAGGGGATGGTGTAGGCCACGCCCTGCGGGAAGTACCTTTGAAGCTCGGCCAGCTTGGACTTGACGGCGTCGGCAGTGGCCAGCGCATTGGCGCTGGAGGTGAGCTGCACGCCCATGCCCACCGAGGGCGAGCCATTGAGCCGGCCGCTGAAGTTGTAGGTCTGCGCGCCCAGCTCGATGCGCGCCACGTCTTTCAGGCGCACGGTGGAGCCGTCGGTGTTGGCGCGCAGGATGACGTTGCCAAACTCTTCGGGTGTGGACAGCTGGCCCTTCACGACAATGGTGGCCGATATGGTCTGGCCCGCTGGGCTGGGCAGCTCGCCCAGGTTGCCGGCGGACACCTGCACGTTTTGCGCGCGGATGGAGGCATTGACCTGATCCAGCGACAGGTTGAAGCCTTTGAGCTTGACCGGGTCGATCCAGATGCGCATGGCACGCTCGGAGCCGAACTGCGTCACACCGCCCACACCCGGCAGGCGCTGCAGTTCAGGCACCACGTTGCGCGCGGCATAGTCGTTGAGTGCCTCGATGCTCACGTTGGGGTTGTCAGACGTGAGGATGGAGAACAGCAGGAAGTTGGAGCGCGACTTTTCCACGCGCACGCCCTGCTGCGTCACTGCGGCTGGCAGGCGCGGGGTGGCGCGCGACAGGCGGTTTTGCACATCCACCTGGGCCAGGTCGTCGTTCGTGCCTGGCTCGAAGCTCAGCACGATCGAGCCCGTGCCGTTCGCCTGGCTGGTGGTTTCCATGTAGGCCAGACCGGTGGCGCCGTTCATCTCACGCTCGATGACCGACAGTACGGTGTCCTCCAGGGTCTGCGCCGTCGCGCCCGGGTAGGCAACGGTTACCTGGATGGTGGGAGGCGCCACGGTGGGGTACTGCGCCACGGGCAGCTGGGTGATCGAGACAGCGCCGATCACCATGATGAAAATTGCGATCACCCACGCGAAGATGGGGCGCTCGATGAAGAACTTGGCCATGTGCCGCGCTCCTGTCTTTTATTGCTTTGCCGCCGCAGGGGCCGGCTGACTGGAGGCCGCCGAGGCGGGGGTGGCGGGCGCTGCTGATGCGGGCGCTGTGGCGGGCTGTTGGGCGGCACCAGCGGCTTGCCAGGCGACGGGCTTGACGACGATCGGATCGCCGGGCTTGCCGCGCGGCAGCTTCTGGAAGCCATCCACCATGACCTGTTCGCCCGACTTCAGGCCATCGAGCACCACCCAATGGGAGCCCTGTGCAGGCCCCAGCTTGACCACACGCGGGGTGACTTGGTTGTCCGGGCCCACCACCAGCACCGTGTCGGCCTTGCCCGAGCGGGTGACCGCCTGCTGGGGCAGCAAGATGCCGTTGTCCACCTGCGCCTGCTCCAGCCGCACGCGAACATACAGGCCGGGCAGCAGGGCGCGCTCGGGGTTGGGGACT
Source organism: Diaphorobacter sp. JS3051 (assembly GCF_015832135.1). Taxonomy (NCBI): domain Bacteria; kingdom Pseudomonadati; phylum Pseudomonadota; class Betaproteobacteria; order Burkholderiales; family Comamonadaceae; genus Diaphorobacter; species Diaphorobacter sp. JS3051. The sequence continues at coordinate 2,382,468 of NZ_CP065406.1, read as the reverse complement.
TCGGCACGCAGGGTCACCTGGCCGCTGGTGGCGTCCACCGTGAGGTCGGTGAACAACAGCCGGCCCACCTGCGGATACACGCTGCCGTCTTCCAGCACCACGCGCACCGCCGCCGCCTTGGCGTCGGCCTGTTTGTATTTGCCGCTGGTCATGGCGGCGCGCAGCTTGAGCGCATCAGAGGCCGATTGCGTGAAGTTGATGTACAGCGGGTCGATCTGCTGGATGACGGCCAGCTCGGTCGGCGTGCCCTGGCCGACCAGCGCGCCTTCCGTGACGAGGGCGCGGCCAATGCGGCCGGAAATCGGAGCGGTGACCGTCGCATAGCCCAGGTTGATGCGCGACGTGGTCAGCGCGGCCTTGGCGGCGGCAACATTGGCTTCGGCGGTCTTCTGCGCGGCGACCGCATTGTCGTATTCCTGCTTGCTGATGGCGTTGACGGCCACCAGCGGGCGATAGCGCTCGGCCAGCGCACGGCTTTGCGCCAGGCTCGCCTCGGCCTGGGCCACGCTGGCCTCGGCCTGGGCCACACTGGCCTGGTAGGGCGCGCTGTCGATCAGGAACAGTTGCTGGCCGGCCTTCACATCGCTGCCTTCCCTGAAGAGGCGCTTTTGCAGAATGCCCGCGGCCCGAGCGCGCACTTCGGCAACGCGCGACGCTTCCAGCCGGCCGGGCAGCTCGGTGACCAGGCCGATGCTGCTGGCCTGCACCGCGACCACGCCCACCTCGGGGGTGGGCGGCTGGGCAGGGGCGCCGCCGGCATCATTTTTCTGGCCGCAGGCGCTGAGGGTGAGAACCCCTGCCAGGGCCAGGGAAGAAACGATTGCCGGGGTACGCTGGGCCTGGCGGATAGTCGGCGCCATCGCGTGGTTCAGGAGGGGCATGGGAGTCCTTTGGGAGGGCGGTGTGCGGCGAGGCTTCGTGACGCTGGCGGTGGGTGTTGGCATCAGCGAATGACAATGGCGCAAAAAGGAATGCAGCATCCATCCATCCATGTATGTATAAATGTCACTACCCGCGCAGCGTCGCGTTTCGGAGGTTCCCACGATGGCACGGCGTACCAAGGCAGATGCGGCTGCCACGCGCAATGGCCTGCTGGATGCGGCTGAGCATGTTTTTTACGAGAAGGGCGTTTCTCGCGCGTCCTTGGCCGATATTGCCACCGTGGCCGGCACCACCCGTGGCGCCATTTATTGGCACTTCAAGGACAAGGCAGATTTGTTCAATGCCATGCTGGATCGCGTCACGCATCCGCTGATGCAGGCCATTGAAGACACCCAAGGCATGGCGCACCTGGCGCGTTTGCGCGGCCTGGTGCAGGGCGTGCAAGGCGCCGTCGCGCACGATGAGCGCATGCGCCGTGTTTTCGAGATCGCGCTGTACCGGGTTGAATACGTCGAAGACTTTGAGGCCGTGAAACGCCATCATGTCGCAGGGTGCGCGGCTTTCCAGGCGCAGATTGCCCGGGAGCTGGGCCTGGCCGCCGCGGCGCAAGGCATCGACCTGCCCCTATCGGCCCCGGTTGCGGCCATGGGCGTGCAGGCGCTGTTTGATGGCTTGCTGCAGTCGTGGCTGCTCAACGATGCCAATTTCGACCTGGAAGCCGCCAGCCGCCAGACCATCGACGCATATCTGCGCGGTCTGGGCTTTTGCCTGTGAGGCCGTGCAATAATCCCGCTCCACCCTCGTGATGAGGGTGGTCATCCTTTAAGCGGCTGTAGCTCAGTGGATAGAGTATTGGCCTCCGAAGCCAAGGGTCGTGGGTTCGATCCCCGCCAGCCGCACCAAAATCAACGCCAACGATTTGCACCGAACGCCGGGGCTCCTGTCCAGGAGCCATGCTGTCGTTGCCGAGCAGCGGGCCTATTCGTCCCCGCCTGTACTCCGCGCGTCCCCCCGTCCCACCAAGCCCCCGTCCACTGCGTTGGCCCATGCAGGGCCGAAGGTGGTTGGATTTGCTCCTGATTTAATAGCTGTTAGCGCTTGATATAAAAGGGCTTGAGCCGGATTTGGCTTAAAAATGATTCAGCGCACCCCAGTGGGGCTGTTGAGCAGTTTCTCCAGGTTCGTGCGCAGGCTGAAAAGCTCTTGCTTGAAGAGTTCCAGCTGCGCCTGCATGCGTACCGACGGTGCCAGCACCATCATGGCGTAGGCGCCGCGGTAGGTGTTGATGGCCACGGCAATGGCAGAGACGCCTGGAATGATCTGCCCATCGTCCAGGGCGTAGCCCTGCTGGCGGACGGTGTCGAGGGTCTGCCGCAAGGCGGCTGCCTGCTGCGGACGGTCGCCCAGCTCTTGCTGAATCCAGGCTTGCAGCGATGCCTCATCCAGGCGCGCCAGCAGCACCTTGCCTGCGGCGGTGATCTCCAGGGGCGGCATGATGCCCAGGTGCGGCACCACGCGCAGCACTTGCTCGCCCACCACCGCATCCACGATGTGCAGTTTGTGCATTTGCAGGCGGGCCAGGCAGACGGTCTCTTGCAGCTTGGCGGACAGCTGCTGCACATGGGGCTTGAGCACCGGCACCACGTCGGACTGCGCGGTGTAGAGCATCTGCCCCAGCGCCGGCCCCATGCGAAAGCCGGTGGGGCCCGCAGGTTCAACGATGTTTTCGGCCACCAGTGCGTTGATGATGCGCTGCACGGTCGAGCGGGGCAGCTCTACCTCGGCCGCGATGGCCGCAAGGCTCATGCCGCTGAGCTGGCTGTGTGTGCTGAGCGCTCGCATGATGCGGCTCATCCGGGCGATGACCTGAATGCCGCTGTGCTGCCGTTCATCGGTGTCTTGTGGTGCTGGCATTGAAAAATTGGTGCAGAAAAAAGCCTGAAAGGCAAGTGGGGAGGCTCATCGCCTTGGAGGCAAGGGGGGGATCCCTGATGACCCGTTATTTTAATCGCCCAGTGATACACTGCACCGCTAATCGATACATAAGGACAGTTGTTCTCTGGAGGAACTCTGTCCTTTTTGTGTTTTCTTCCCGATCCGCCCGAGTGGGGCTGTTTTTACGAGGAGCGTGAACTCATGAGCGTGAAGTTTCCAACGGCGGCCCGTGCGGCTTTGGCTGTGGCGGCAGCAGGCATGTTGGTGGCATGCGGCGGCAAACCCGAGGGCCAGGGCGGCCCCCAGGGCCCTGCTGCCGTGGGCGTTTTTGCCGTGCAGACCCAGGCGGTGACTTTGAGCACCGAGCTGCCCGGGCGCACCGTGGCTTCGCGCGTGGCCGAGGTGCGCCCCCAGACCAGCGGCATCGTGCAAAAGCGCCTGTTTGAAGAGGGCAGCGTGGTCAAGCAGGGCCAGGCGCTGTACCAGATTGACCCGGCCACCATGAATGCGCGCCTGGTCAAGGCCCAGGCCCAGCTGCAAAGCACCGAGAACCTTGCCAAGCGCTATGCCGTGCTGCGCGAGAAAAACGCCATCAGCCAGCAGCAGTACGACGACGCCATGAGTGCCTGGCGCAACGCGCAGGCTGACGTGGAGCTGGCACGCATCGACACCGTCTATGCCAAGGTGCTGTCGCCCATCGCGGGCCGCATTGGCCGCTCGCAGGTGACCGAAGGCGCGCTGGTCGGTGTGGGCCAGGCGCAGCCCATGGCGACGGTGCAGCAGATCGATCCCATGCATGTGGACATGCAGCAGTCCATGACGGACATCCTGCGCCTGCAGGCCGCCAATGCCCAGGCCAGCGCCAAAGTGCGCCTGGTTCTGGAGGACGGCAGCGTCTATCCCGTGCCGGGCACGCTCAAGTTTTCTGAGGTCAATGTGGATGAAAGCACGGGCTCTGTGACCTTGCGCGCCACTTTTGCCAACCCCGACGGCCTGCTGCGCCCGGGCATGTTTGTGCGCGCCCAGCTGCAGACGGGCACCAAGCCAGAGGCGCTGCTGGTGCCGCAGCAGGCCGTGTGGCGCAACACCCAGGGCAAGTCCATGGTCTGGGTGGTGGGCGATGACAACGTGGCCAAGCCGCGCCCCGTGAACGCGGTGCGCACGGTGGGCAACACCTGGCTGGTGGAAGGCGGCCTGCAGTCCGGCGAGCGCGTGATCACCGAAGGCCTGCAAAAGCTCCGTGGCGAGATGCCAGTGCAGCCGGTGCCTGCCCAGAACGTGGACATCGTGACCGACCTGTACGCCGTGAACGCCGTGGGCAAGGGCGACTGAAGGAAGCACGATGTCCAAGTTTTTTATCAACCGCCCCATTTTTGCGTGGGTGATCGCCATCGTGATCATGTTGCTGGGGGTGCTGGCCATCAAGGGCCTGGCCATCAGCCAGTATCCGAACGTGGCGCCGCCTGCGATCAGGATTTCGGTGACCTACCCCGGCGCATCGGCGCAGACCGTGCAGGACACGGTGGTGCAGGTGATCGAGCAGCAGCTCAACGGCCTGGATGGCCTGCGCTACATCACCTCGGCATCCGAGTCAGACAGCTACATGCAGATCGTCGTGACCTTCGAGCAGGGCACCGACCCCGACATTGCCCAGGTGCAGGTGCAAAACAAGCTGAACCTGGCCACGCCCATGCTGCCGCAGGAAGTGCAGCAGCAGGGCATTCGCGTGGCCAAGTACCAGATGAACTTCATGATGGTCGTGGGCCTGGTGTCCGAAGACGGGCGCATGAACTCCGAAGACCTGGCGGACTACATTGCCTCCAACATCCAGGATCCGGTCTCGCGCACCAAAGGGGTGGGCGACTTCACGCTGTTCGGCGCGCCCTACGCCATGCGCATCTGGCTGGACCCTGCCAAGCTCAACGCACACCAGCTCACGCCCACCGACGTGATTGCGGCCGTGCAAAGCCAGAACGTGCAGATTTCTGCCGGCCAGCTGGGCGGCTTGCCCACCATCAACGACAAGGTGCAGCTGCAGGCCACGGTACTGGGCAAGACCCGCATGAAGACGGCGGACGAGTTCCGCGAAATCATGCTCAAGGTGCGGCCCAACGGCGCGCAAGTGCGCCTGAAAGACGTGGCTGACGTGCAGCTGGGCGGGCAGTTTTCCAGCATCTCGGGCAAGTACGACGGCAAGCCCGCCTCGGGCCTGGCGCTGCGCCTGGCCACCGGCGGCAACGTGCTCGAATCCATCGCCGCCGTGCGCGACACCATTGCCCAGCTGGAGCCCAACTTCCCGCAGGGCGTGAAGGTGGTCTATCCGTACGACACTTCGCCCGTGGTGCAGGTGTCGATCGACTCGGTGATCAAGACCCTGCTCGAAGCCATCGTGCTGGTGTTCCTGGTGATGCTGCTGTTCCTGCAAAGCATACGTGCCACCATCATCCCCACGCTGGCCGTGCCGGTGGTGCTGCTGGGCACCTTCGGTATCTTGCTGGCGGCGGGCTTCACCATCAATTTGCTGACCATGTTTGCCATGGTGCTGGCGATTGGCTTGCTGGTGGACGACGCGATCGTGGTGGTCGAGAACGTCGAGCGCCTCATGCACGACGAGCACCTGTCGCCCAAGGAGGCCACGATCAGGTCCATGGGCCAGATTTCTGGCGCGCTGGTTGGTATCGGCGTGGTGATTTCGGCCGTGTTCGTGCCCATGGCGTTCATGGACGGCTCCGCCGGCGTGATCTACCGCCAGTTCGCCATCACGATTGCGGCGGCCATGTCGCTGTCGGTGCTCGTGGCGCTGATCTTCACGCCTGCGCTGTGCGCCACCATCCTGAAGGCGCCCGTGCCGGGCAAAAAGCCCGCCCGGTTCTTCGCCTGGTTCAACCGGGTGTTCAACGCCAGCGCCAGCGGCTATGCCGTGGGCGTGGAGGGCATCCTCAAGCGCAACAAGTGGTTTTTGCTGATCTACGTGCTGCTGCTGGCGGGCCTGGTAGCGTTGTTTGCCCGCATTCCCACGGCATTTCTGCCAGAGGAAGACCAGGGCACGATGATGGTGCAAGTCCAGTTGCCATCGAACGCCTCGGCCGCGCGGACCGACCAAGTGCTGCAGACCGTGAGCCAGCACCTGCTGGAGAACGAGAAAGACACCGTCCACAGCGTGATGGCCGTGAACGGCTTCAACTTCGCCGGTCGCGGTCAGAACTCTGGCCTGTTGTTTGTCGAGCTGAAACCCTTTGACGAACGCAAGGGCGCGCACCAGCACCTGAAAGCCCTGTACGGCCGCACCTGGGGCTTTGTCAGCCAGCTCAACGACGCCATGATCATCCCGATCATGCCGCCGGCCATCATCGAGCTGGGCAACGCCACTGGCTACGACTTCTTCCTGCAGGACAACGGCGGCGTGGGCCACGAGGTGCTGATGCAGGCGCGCAACCAGATGCTGGGCATGGCCGCGCAATCGCCCAAGCTGGCCCTGGTGCGCCCCAACGGCCTGTCGGACGAGCCGCAGTACCAGATCGAGATCGACGAAGAGAAGGCGCGCGCGCTCAACCTCAATCTGGCGGACATCAACGCCACCATGTCGATTGCCTGGGGCTCGGCCTACATCAACGACTTTATCGACCGCGGCCGGGTGAAAAAGGTGTTTTTGCAAGGCAAGGCCGACGCCCGCGTGGGCCCGGAAGACTTTGCCAAATGGTATGTGCGCAACAACCTCGGCAAGATGGTGCCCTTCAGCGCCTTTGCCACCGGCAAATGGGTGTACGGCCCCGCCAAGCTGGAGCGCTACAACGGCGTGCCTGCCCTGCAGATCGTGGGCAGCACCGCCCCTGGCGTGAGCACCGGCGAAGCCATGGCCATCCTGCAAGACATGGCCAAACAGCTGCCCCCGGGTGTGGATCTGGTGTGGACCGGCCTGTCGTACGAAGAAATCAAGGCCGGCGACCAAAGCGCGTGGATCATGGCCTTGTCCATGCTGGTGGTCTTTTTGTGCCTGGCCGCCTTGTACGAGAGCTGGTCCATCCCGTTCTCGGTGATGCTGGTCGTGCCCCTGGGCATTTTGGGCGCGGTGCTGGCCACACTGGGCCGTGGGTTGACCAACGACGTGTTCTTCCAGATCGGCATGATCACCACCATGGGCCTGGCGGCCAAGAACGCCATCCTGATCGTGGAGTTTGCGCGCGAGCTGTATGAAGACGAAGGCAAACCGCTGTTCCAGGCCGTCGTGGAGGCCGCCCGCCTGCGCCTGCGCCCCATCGTCATGACGTCTCTGGCATTTGTGCTGGGCGTGGTGCCGCTGGCCATTGCCACGGGCGCGTCCAGTGGCAGCCAGCACTCCATTGGCACCAGCGTGGTGGGCGGCACCCTGGCGGGCACCTTCCTGGCCATCTTCTTCGTGCCGCTGTTCTTTTATGTGATTGCCAGCATCACCCAGCGCTTTCGCAAGGCCCGGCCTGCGGCGCCCGTGACCCCTATCCAGGAGAAAACCGCATGAAACTGCACACCCTGACCGGCGCCATCGCGCTGGCGGGGCTGTTGAGCGCCTGCTCCATGGTCCCGAAGCACCAAACCCCCGCCGCCCCCGTGCCTGCCGAATGGCCGCAGCCCGCAGCGGGCAGCACCCAGGCGGCAGCGCCGGTGAACTGGCAACAGTTCTTTGGCAATGCGCAGCTGCGCACGCTGATCGAGCTGACGCTGGACAACAACCGCGACCTGCGCGCCGCCGCGCTGAACGTGCAGGCCTTCCAGGCGCTGTACCGCATCCAGAAGGCCGACAGCCTGCCCACCATAGGCGCCGAGGCTGGCGGCTCGCGCCAGCGCGTGCCCGCCGACGTGGCCGGCACGCCGCAGGCGGTCACCGCCAGCACCTACAGCGTGGGGCTGGGCATGGCCGCGTACGAGCTGGACCTGTTCGGCCGCGTGCAAAGCCTGAATGATCAGGCGCTGCAAAACTACCTGGCGATGGACAGCACCCGCAAGGCCACGCAGCTGAGCCTGGTGGCCGCCACCGCCAGCGCCTGGATGACCTGGCAGGCCGATCAGCAGCTGCTGGACGTGGTCACGCGCACACTGGCCGCCAATGAGCGGGCGCTGGACCTGATCGTGGCGCAGGTGGACAACGGCATTGCCACCGACCTGCAGCGCCACCAGGCGCAAACCGCGGTGGACAGCGCCCGCGCCCAGCACGCCCAGTTCACCCGGGCGGTGGAGCAAGACCTGAACGCGCTGCAGGCCCTGGTGGGCGCACCGCTGCCCCCATCGGTACTGCAGACCCGGGTGGGCATTGCAGACTGGCAACTGGCGCAGCTGCCCGTGGGCCTGCCGTCGCAGGTGCTGGCCCAGCGCCCTGACATCCTGGCGGCCGAGCAGCAACTGCGGGCCGCCAACGCCAACATCGGCGCTGCGCGCGCGGCCTTCTTTCCGCGCATCGCCCTGACCGCCAGCGTGGGCACGGCCAGCAGCGACCTGTCGGGCCTGTTCAACGGCGGCTCGGGCGCCTGGAGCTTTGCGCCGCAAATCAGCATCCCGCTGTTCAACGCGGGCCGGCTGGCGGCCAACCTGGACTACGTCACGCTGCAAAAAGACATGCGTGTGGCGCAATACGAAAAAGCCATCCAGACGGCGTTCCGCGAAGTGGCCGATGGCCTGTCGGCACGCCACACCTTTGTGCGCCAGCTGCAGGCCAACCAAAGCCTGGTGCAGGCCTCGGGCAAATACCTGGATCTGGCCCAGCTGCGCTACGACGCCGGCGTGGAGGGCTACCTGACCGTGATCGACGCGCAGCGCAACCTGCTGAGCGCCGAGCTGGGCGCGGTGCAGACCGGGTTGCAGCAGGCGTTGAGCGAAGTGCAGCTGTTCAAGGCCCTGGGCGGCGGCATGCTGGTGGCTGATGCGCAGCCCGGCGCCTGATAGTCACCCGGCCCGCCCGGCCGGTTGCGCCGCGCTGCACGGGCCGACAGCCCGGCGCGCGGCAGGTCTGCGATCATCCGCTCCATGACCTTTGAAGCCATTTTGTTTGACTGCGACGGCGTGCTGGTGGACAGCGAGCCCATCACCAACGGCGTGCTGTGCCAGATGCTGGGAGAAGCCGGCTGGCAACTGTCGCCCGACGAGTGCATGCGCCTGTTTATCGGCAAAACCGTGCGCAGCGAAACCGCCCGCATCGAAGCCGAAACCGGCCGCCCGCTGACCGACGCCTGGATGGCCGAGTTCTACGCCCGCCGCAACGCCCGCCTGCAGACCGAACTGGTCGCCATTGCCAACGCCCCCCAGGCCGTGCATGCGGTGCATGCGCTGCTGCAGGGGCGCATTGCCTGCGCATCGGGCGCCGACCGCTTCAAGGTCGAGATGCAGCTGACCCAGGTGGGCCTGGCGCCGTACTTTGCCGGCCGCATCTTCAGCGGCCACGAAATGCCCGCCACCAAGCCCGCGCCCGACGTGTACCTGGCAGCCGCCGCATCGGTCGCCGTGCCGCCCGCGCGCTGCCTGGTGGTGGAAGACACGGTCACGGGCGTCATGGCCGGGGTGGCAGCGGGCGCCACCGTCGTGGGCTACAGCCCGTCGCCCGTGGGCCACGGCTCGCCCGATGCCCTGCGCGCCGCCGGCGCCCTGCAGGTGATGACCGATATGGCCGAGCTGCCTGTGCTGCTGCAGGCGCTGCGGGGGTTGTGAGTCAAAAGTGGCCTCAGTCCCTACGAAACAAGCGCGAGCAGCTATCAATAACGTAGTGCTTTCGCGTCCTGCCAACGGGCATTTCGACCCCCGCCAGCCGCGCCACATTCCCCAGCCCTTGTTCCCAAGGGCTTTTTTGTTCCCACCGTCCATTCGTCAAGCCGCGCCTACGGACGGGTAGTCCCTAGCCTACGGTTGGCCCTTTGCAGTCCCCCGACAGTGAACTTCACACGGCAGTTTCCGTGTGACTTGTTCAACTTACCGGAGATGGAAATGGCAAACACCAATCAGGGCAACCAGAACCAAGGCAACCGCAATCAGAGCCAGGGGAGCCGGGACAACAACCAAGGGCAGTCGGGCTCGGGGCGCGGATTTGCCTCAATGGACCCCGACCGCCAGCGCGAGATCGCCGCAGAGGGGGGCCGTGCAGCGCACGCTTCGGGTAACGCTCACGAGTTCACATCGCAGGAAGCCCGCGCCGCGGGAGCCAAGAGCCATGGCGGCGGGGGCAACAACGCCTCTTCCGGCTCGGGCAATACCCGGGGCGGCAGCAGCGAGCAGCAGGCGCGCGCCGGCAGCCAGAGCCACAAGAACGACCGTTGACGTCTGGCACGGGACCGGAGGCCCGCAGTAGGCAGGGCCTTCGATCCAGCCGGTGTCCCGCGCGGGTCGGCACGCGCGCTTGAGCCCCAAGCTGTCAGCCATATAAGCGTGCTCCTACATCCCATACGAGGGCATGTCCGCAGGATGAGACGTTTCAAACGTGATCGAACTCTGGTGGATACAGCATCTGGTCCGCTCCCATAGGACTACCCATGACCACATCAACTCCCCATCCCTGGGGAACGAATCTGCAAAAAGCCCAGACCTTTCAACCGGACTGGGACAGTTACGTCGTCACGAAGGTCAAGCATGTGCGGGCGGCCTTGCTCTCCGGCATCGACACCTTCAGCGCGGAGGGCTTCACCGTGCCCATGGCCACCGGCTTCATCGAGCTGACGGGGATGCGCGCCGGGTCCTTCCGCACGTTTCTGAAGATCGGGTTTTCCGAGTCCAACCGCGTCATGCTGCCGACGTTCCAACTGGTCGATAACGCCGCGGTGGGAAGGCTGATCCTGCCTTCTCCCTGCTTTGGCTCCGCGCTCCAGTTCGTCAACAGTCCCATGGCCCATTTCAGCATCGGCGGCGATGGTCGCCGCAACGCGTTGGCCACGGACGTCACGCTGTTGAACAGCGCATTGATCGAAGCCGGCGAACCCGAAGGCATGGAAATCTGAAACCCCGGCGCACAGCCCGGCGCGCCGTGCGCCCGGTGACCCCAGCCATTGACGGAGTGATCGCATGAAAGCTCTCACCTACCAAGGCGCCAAGGACGTGCGCGTGGAAGACGTGCCCGACCCCATGCTGCTCGCACAGGACGATGTGCTGCTGCGCGTCACTGCCACGGCCATCTGCGGCTCGGACCTGCACATCTACCGCGGAAAGATTCCTGGCATGAAGGATGGCGACATCCTCGGCCATGAATTCATGGGTATCGTGGAGGATGTGGGCCCTGCAGTGACGGCGCTGCGCACTGGTGATCGCGTGGTGGTGCCGTTCGTCATCGCCTGCGGGTCCTGCTTCTATTGCGACAAAACCCTGTTCGCGGCCTGCGAGAACACCAATCCGGGACGCGGCGCCATCCTCAACAAAAAAAACGCCACCGCGGGTGCAGGGCTGTTCGGCTACAGCCACCTCTACGGCGGTTACCCCGGCGGGCAGGCCGAGTACGTGCGGGTGCCGCACGGCAACGTCGGGCCGCTGAAGGTGCCCCAGGTGCTGAGTGACGAGCAGGTGCTTTTCCTGTCCGACATCCTTCCCACCGGCTACCAGGCGGCGGTCAATGCACAGATCGGTCCGGGCTCTTCTGTGGCGATCTTCGGCGCGGGACCGGTGGGGCTGATGAGCGCCCTGGCGGCGCGCTTCCTTGGCGCGGAGCAGGTCTTCATGGTGGACCACAACGAGTACCGGCTGCAGTTTGCCCAGGCCACGTACGGCGTGGTGCCCATCAACTTCGACAAGGACGAGGACCCGGCCGAAACCATTCTCTCGGCCACGGGTGGGCACGGCGTGGACGCCACGATCGACGCCGTAGGATTCGAGGCCAAGGGCAGCGCGCTGGAGACGGCGCTCACCGCCGTGCGGCTGGAGGGTTCCAGCGGCAAGGCGCTGCGCCAGTGCATCGCCGCGACGCGCCGCGGCGGAGTCCTCAGCGTGCCCGGGGGTCTATGCCGGCTTCATCCACGGCTTCCTCTTCGGTGACGCCTTCGAGAAGGGGCTGCCCTTCCGCATGGGGCAGACGCATGCGCAAAAGTACATGCCCCAGTTGCTGGAACACATCGCCAACGGCCGCATGCGGCCGGAGGTCATCATTTCCCACCGCATGAAGCTTGCCGATGCCGCGCGCGGCTATGAAATCTTCGAGAAGAAGGAAGAGGAGTGCCGCAAGGTGGTGTTGACGCCCTAGCGCGCTGCTACCCGCGCGTGCTGCTGCCCGCGTACGGTGAGGTCGGGCCAGGTTGGGCAGGCCACCGGCCGTCGGAGTCAGTCATCGCCTCCCTCACGCGGGTGGCGATGCGGCCACCCATGGGCCGGGCCTTCATCGCTTGATGGAAACCGCCAGGTCTTCGGCGTGGTCCTTGTGTGCCCTGAGTTTCGGCAGCGCCTTGAGGGCGAAGCTCTGGATCTCCGGATCGTCTGCGTCTTTGCCGGCCGCCTCGAACAGCGCGATATCGTTGCGGTGGTCGTTAAGGCCAACCTGCGAGAGGAATTCCTGGTCGAATTTCTGGGCCTTGGCGAGCTGGTCCAGCTGCTTTTGCTTGTCGCCGGGGAGGGTGGTGGGCAGCGCGACGCCCTTGCGCGCCGCCAAGGCCCGGAGTTCGTCGTTGGCGGCGGTGTGGTCCTTCACCAGCATCGCGCCAAACGATTTCACTTCGTTGGCCGTAGCGCGGTTCTGTGCAAGCTTGCCGGCTTGGACCTCGTAGAGCCCGCCGGTAGCGGCCTGCGTCAGGAATTCGCGGTCTTTCGTGCTGGCATCGGCATGGGCCGCTGCGGCGAGCACCAGCCCGCAGGCTGCGGTCACCAGCCTGGCGGTGCAGATCTTTGGCATGGCTGTCCCCCTAGAAAAAAGGGCCAGTATCCGGACGGCACTGCGAAGGGGCTGTCGGCCCGTGCAGGAGGGGTGGGTCAGCCGTCTCCTACCGCCACTGCGGGGCGGCTGCGCCGGCCGGGGCGCTCAGGCGGCCTGGCACTGGCCGTCCACGAACACCCGCATCTCCCCCGACTGGAAGGCAGTCCATTGCTCGTTGGAGGTCAGCGGCGCCGTGACGACCACGGCCACCTTGTCGTTGGGCGTGGTGTGGGCGGAAAAGTCCACGCGCAGGTCTTCATCGCACAGCTGGGCTTGCGAGAACGGGTGGCGGCGTTCGATGTAGTACAGGTGGGTGGACGCGTGCGCCCACAGCGCCTGCCCGTTGGACAGCAGGAAGTTGAAGGTGCCGTGGGGCGCAATGCGCGCCGCCAGCTCGCGCAGCGTGAGGGTCAGCTCCTCGATGCTCGGCATGCCCGCGTGGGACTTGCTCAGCTCTTGCATCAGCCAGCAGAACACATGCTCGCTGTCGGTGGTGCCGACCGGGTGGAAGTGCGCGTGCAGGCGCGGACGGAAGTCCTTGAGGTCGCCGTTGTGCGCAAACACCCAGTAGCGCCCCCACAGCTCGCGCACGAAGGGGTGGCAGTTTTCCAGGCTCACCACGCCCTGGGTCGCCTTGCGGATGTGGGCGATGACGTTGCGGCTCTTGATGGGGTAGCGGCGGATCAGCTCCGCCACGGGTGAATCGGTGGCACGCTCATGGTCCACGAAGTGGCGCAGCCCGCGCCCCTCGAAGAAGGCGATGCCCCAGCCGTCCGTGTGGTCGGCCGTGTTGCCGGCGCGTTGCGCAAACCCCGTGAAGCTGAAGGTCACGTCGGTCGGCGTGTTGGCATTCATGCCAAGGAGCTGGCACATGGGCGATCGGCCTGTGGTGTGTTGGAGGGCGGCTTACTGCCGGTCCAGTCAGAGCTTGCCGCCCGTGGCCCAGTTCTCGCGCTTCACGTCCGTGATCAGGATGTCCACCGACTCGGGGGAGCCCCCCAGGATTTCGACGGACACGCGCGTGATCTCCTCGACCAGCTTGCGCTTTTGCTCGACGGTGCGGCCTTCCATCATCTCGATGTGGTACGTGGGCATGGTGTTGGGATTCCGGTTGGGGTTTAGGGACGGGGAAGGATAGGCGCCGGGGCCTGCGGCGCAGCGGGCTCTTCGCGGGCACACAGCGGGCAGATGCACGCGCGGCCGCGCGCCTCGGCGGGCAGGCGCGCCAGCGCGTCGCGCGAAACGCTCTCGTGCATGCACCAGCATTGCTGCGCCGGCAACCCGGCGGCCACGGCACAACCGTTGGATTGGCCGCACAGCGGGCAGTGCGTGGTGGTGGGAGCGGCGGTGGGCATGGGGGAGAGTGTACGAAAGCACAACGGCACCCGTGGGTGCCGTTGTGGTCAAAATGGCCCCTGGCGCCCGTCCATCAAGCGCTAGCAGCTATTGTTTGAATAGCAATCAAGCCTTCTTCTGCGCGGCCTTCACCTTCTGGCGCCAGGCGTGCAGCAGCGGCTCGGTGTAGCCGCTGGGCTGCTCTACGCCCTTGAACACCAGGTCGCAGGCGGCCTGGTAGGCCATGGACTCGGCAAAGCGGCCGTGCATGCGCTGGTACAGCGGGTCGCCGCCGTTTTGCTGGTCCACCTTGGCGGCCATGCGCTCGAACGTGGCGCGCACCTGGCCTTCTGTCACCACGCCGTGCAGCAGCCAGTTGGCCACGTGCTGGCTGGAGATGCGCAGCGTGGCGCGGTCTTCCATCAAGCCGATGTCGTTGATGTCCGGCACCTTGGAGCAGCCCACGCCCTGGTCGATCCAGCGCACCACGTAGCCCAGGATGCCCTGGATGTTGTTGTCCAGCTCCTGCTGCTTTTCGGTCTCGCTCCAGTTCGGGTTGCTGCTCACGGGTACGGTGAGCAGGCCGGTCAGCAGGTTGTCGCGCTCGGCGTCGGCGTCCACCTTGAGCAGCTCGGCCTGCACGGCGGCCACGTTGACCTGGTGGTAGTGCAGCGCGTGCAGCGTGGCGCCCGTGGGGTTGGGCACCCAGGCGGTGTTGGCGCCGGCCTTGGGATGGGCAATTTTCTGCTCCAGCATGGCCTTCATCAGGTCGGGCGCGGCCCACATGCCCTTGCCGATCTGCGCGCGGCCGGACAGGCCCATGGACAGGCCCACCAGCACGTTGTTGCGCTCGTAGGCCTGGATCCAGGCGCTGCTCTTCATGTCGCCCTTGCGGATCATGGGGCCGGCCTGCATGGCGGTGTGTATCTCGTCGCCGGTGCGGTCCAGGAAGCCGGTGTTGATGAAGGCCACGCGCGCCGTAGCGGCGGCAATGCAGGCCTTCAGGTTCACGCTGGTGCGGCGCTCTTCGTCCATGATGCCCAGCTTCACGGTGTTGGCGGGCAGGCCCAGCACCTGCTCCACGCGGGCGAACAGCTCGTTGGCAAACGCCACTTCGGCCGGGCCGTGCATCTTGGGCTTGACGATGTAGACGCTGCCCGTGCGGCTGTTGCGGATGCCACCCGCGCCACCCTTGAGGTCGTGGATGGCGATGGCCGTGGTGACCATGGCGTCCAGGATGCCCTCGGGGATCTCCTTGCTCTCGGCACCCCACAGGATGGCGGGGTTGGTCATCAGATGGCCCACGTTGCGCACGAACATCAGCGAGCGGCCGTGCAGCTTCACGGGCTTGCCGTCGGCGCCGGTGTATTCGCGGTCGGGGTTCAGGCCGCGCGTGACCTGCTTGCCGCCTTTGTCGAAGGTGTCGGTCAGCGTGCCCTTGAGGATGCCCAGCCAGTTGCTGTAGCCCAGCACCTTGTCCTCGGCGTCCACGGCGGCCACGGAGTCTTCCAGGTCCAGGATGGTGGACAGCGCGGCTTCCACCACCACGTCGGCCACGCCGGCGGCGTCGCCCTTGCCGATGGGGGTGTTGCGGTCCACGCGGATGTCGATGTGCAGGCCGTTGTTCACCAGCAGCACGGACGATGGCTCGGCCGCATTGCCCTGGTAGCCCACGAACTGGGCCGCGTTCTTCAGGCCGGTGGTGGCACCGCCCTGGAGCGTGACGGCCAGCGTGCCGCCCTCGAGCCTGTAGGCCGTGGCGTCCTTGTGCGAGCCGCTGGCCAGCGGGGCCGCCTGGTCCAGGAAGTCGCGTGCGAATGCGATGACCTTGGCGCCGCGCACGGGGTTGTAGCCCTTGCCCTTCTCGGCGCCGCCTTCTTCGCCGATCACGTCGGTGCCGTACAGCGCGTCATACAGCGAACCCCAGCGCGCGTTGGCGGCGTTCAGGGCGTAGCGTGCGTTCAGGATGGGCACCACCAGCTGCGGGCCGGCCTGGATGGCCAGCTCGGCATCCACGTTGGTGGTGGTGGCCTGCGCGCCCTTGGGGGGCTCGACCAGGTAGCCGATCTGGCTCAGGAAGGCGCGGTAGCCTGCCATGTCCTGGATAGGGCCCGGGTTGGCCTTGTGCCAGGTGTCCAGTTCCTTTTGCAGGCGGTCGCGTTCGGCCAGCAGGGCCGCGTTCTTGGGCGCCAGGTCGGCCACGAGGGCATCGAAGCCCTTCCAGAAGGCTGCCGGCTCGACGCCGGTGCCCGGCAGCACCTGCTCGTTGATGAAGGCGTGCAGTTCGTTGGCCACCTGCAGGCCGTGGACGTGGGTACGTGCGGTCATGAGAAACCCCCTAGCGGTAATTGAAAAGCCGTGGCCCATGGCGGAGCCTTGCATGCCACTGTATTGGAAATATTTCCATTAATAAATCGCGCACATATCTCTTAACCAATGACTTTTTTGCAAAGGTTGGCACACTCCGCATGGGGAGTGCGGTGCATGCTTTCATGAAATTGATAGCTGCTTGCGCTTGCTGTATAAGGCTTGGAGCCTGATTTGGCTTGTATTCATGGACAAACTCAAAGCGTTCGAGTCATTCGTGTCGGTGGCCACGCGGGGCAGCCTCACCGCCGCTGCCAAGGCCGAGGGCGTGGCCCCGGCCATCATGGGGCGGCGCCTGGACGCGTTGGAGGAGCACCTGGGCGTGAAGCTGCTGGTGCGCACCACGCGGCGCATCTCGCTCACGCACGAGGGCAGCGCCTTTCTGGAGGACTGCCAGCGCCTGCTGTCCGATGTGGCCAACGCCGAGGCCAGCGTATCCGCCGGCGGCGTGAAGGCCACGGGGCATCTGCGCGTCACTGCGCCCGCGGGCTTTGGCCGGCGCCATGTGGCGCCCCTGGTGCCGCGCTTTCATGACCTGCACCCCGAGGTGACCCTCTCGCTGAACCTGAGCGACCGCGTGGTGGACCTGGCGGGCGAGGGCTACGACTGCGCCGTGCGCGTGGGCGACCTGCCCGACTCGTCCCTGGTCAGCGTGCGCATGGCGGACAACCGTCGCCTGTGCGTGGCCACGCCCCAGTACCTGCAGCGGCGCGGCACACCCACCCACCCGGGCGAGTTGGCCCAGCACGACTGCCTGACCCTCTCCAGCGATGCCTCGCAAACGCGCGGCTGGGCGTTTCGCGTGCCGGTGGCCGGCGGCGCTGGTGCCACTGAGGTCGTGCACTTCAAGCCCGGCGGGCCCCTCGATTGCTCCGACGGCCAGGTACTGCACGACTGGTGCCTGGGCGGCTGGGGCATCGCCTGGCGCAGCACCTGGGAGGTAGAGTCCGAGATCGCGGCCGGCCGCCTGGTGGCGGTGCTGGAGGAGTTCGCCGCGCCGCCCAACGGCATCTATGTCGTCTTTCCCCAGCGCAAGCACCTGCCGCTGCGCGTGCGGCTGTGGATCGAGTACCTGAAGCACCATTACGCGCAGCCCGAATTCTGGGCACGGCCCGCCTCTGTCTGACATGAACGCGGGGCACAATGCCGCGGCATTCCTCCCGCCCGGCCCCCATCATGCCGGGGCCGTACGCACGGCCCACCGTACAGGAGCTTTCATGCGCATTCCCGTTCTTTCTGTTCTCCCCGCGTTGCCCGCCGCTCGCTGGATGCTGGCCGTTATGGCGCTGGCCCTGGTCGCCGGCTGCGCCTTGCCCGCCCGGCACGCGGAAACCACGCCGCGCGCCCACGGGGTGCCGGCCGGCATGGTCAGCGTCACCTACGCCGATCCGGCCAGCTTTGCCGAGGCGCGCGAGCAAACCCCGCACGAGCCCGCCGTGGCCCGGCGTGCCTGGATGGATGCGCTGTGCGAACACCTGGCCGAGCGCGTGGCCGCAGCCTTGCCGGAGGGCGAGCGCGCGGAGGTGCACATCACCGACGTGCGCCGCGCCGGTGCATTCGAGCCCGCGGCGCGGGCCACCGCCCAGGCGGTGCGCGTGGTGCGCGACGTGCATCCGCCGCGCATCGCGCTGGAGTTCAAGCGCCTCTCGCCTGACGGCCGTACCTTGGCCGAAGGCAGTCGCACGCTGCCGGGCTTGGCATTCCAGATGCGCGGGGACCGCTATCCTGGCGACAAGCTGCGCCACGAAAAGACGCTGATCGACGATTGGGTGGCGCAGGAGTTCTCCGCGCGCCGCCCATGACCTGTGCGCGCCGCGCGTACCTCTGCCGAAAGGAAACCTGTGACCACCGAAGCCCTGCTCGCCTATGCCCACATCATGGCCTTCCTCATGGCCGCCACCTTCCTTGCCAGCGAGACCGCGCTGTGCCGCAAGGAGTGGATGAACGCGGCCGCAGTCGAGCGGCTGGCGCGGGTGGACATGCTGTACGGTATCTCGGCGCTGCTGGTGCTGGCCACCGGGCTGGCGCGCACCTGGTGGGGCATGAAGGGCGGGGCGTGGTACTGGTCGCAGCCGCTGCTGCATGCCAAGGTCACGTTGTTCGTGGTGATCGGGCTGATGTCCATCGTCCCGACCATGCGTTTCCTGCGCTGGCGCCGCGCGGTGCGCGCCGGCGGCGCGCTGCCCTCGGATGACCAGGTGCGCAGCACGCGCCGTCTGGTGATGATCGAGGCCCATCTGCTGGCGCTGATTCCGCTGTTGGCCGTCTTCCTGGCACGCGGCGTGGGCACGCGCTGAGCGCTGAGGGAAGGGCAAAAAAAGAAACCCCGCGGGCGGCAGGCGCGCGGGGTTTTCTCGTGCAGGCCCGATGGGCGGGCCCGTGCGGTGCGTCGGTCCTTTAGCTGGCCGCGCCGCTCAGGCACTCTTTCATGAAGGCCTTGCGGGCGTCGCCCTTGAGGTTCTTCGCAACGGCGTCCGCGTTACAGCTCTTCATCTTGTCCTGCTGGGTGGACGCCTTGTTGCCGCTCAGGCACTCCTTCATGAAAGCTTTGCGTTCGTCGCCCTTGAGGTTCTTGGCGCCGGCGTCGGCATTGCAGGTCTTCATGCGCGTCTGCTGCGCCGTGGGCGCCTTGGCGGGGGCAGAGGCGCCGGTCGCGGGGGCGTCCGCAGCGTGTGCGGCGAACGAAAGGGCAAAGCCGGCAGCGGCCAACAGGGGAAGCAGTTTCTTCATGTAATGCTCCTGCAAAAAAGGAAAAGGTGAATGCGCCCGTCGGCAACGCAGTGCCCCACGGGCCACCCAGCATAACGCCGGGCGGTCACGAATGGATGACGGGTCGGCCCGTAGAATCCGCCCCCATGCTCTCCGTCAAACAGGAATTGCTCGCGGCGCTGGCCGACGAGCTGGAAAAGGTGTCGCCCGGCGCAGGCAGCCGCGCGGCCTTCGAATCTCCCAAGGTCGCTGCCCATGGCGACCTCGCGTGCACGGCCGCCATGCAGCTGGCCAAGCCCCTCAAGCAGAATCCCCGCGCACTGGGTGAACAGCTACAGGCCGCGCTGGAGGCCACGCCCGCGTTCCAAAAATGGGTGCAGGCCATCGAGATCGCCGGCCCCGGTTTTCTGAACATCCGCCTCAAGCCCGCCGCCAAGCAGCAGGTGGTGCACGAGGTGCTGGCGCAAGGCGCGCAATATGGCTACCAGCCGGCGCGCGGCGAGAAAGTCCTGGTGGAGTTCGTCTCCGCCAACCCCACCGGCCCGTTGCACGTCGGTCACGGCCGCCAGGCCGCCATCGGCGACGCCATCAGCCATCTGTACGCCACCCAGGGCTGGAGCGTGCACCGCGAGTTCTATTACAACGACGCGGGCGTGCAGATCGACACCCTCACCAAGAGCACGCAACTGCGCGCCAAGGGCTTCAAGCCGGGGGATGACTGCTGGCCCACCGACGCGGACAACCCGCTGGCCAAGAATTTCTACAACGGCGACTACATCCAGGACATCGCCGACGCCTTCCTCGCCAAGGCCACCGTCCAGGCCGATGACCGTGCGTTCACGGCCAATGGCGATGTCGAGGATTACGAGAACATCCGCCAGTTCGCCGTGGCCTACCTGCGCAATGAGCAGGACAAGGATCTGCAGGCCTTCAACCTCCAGTTCGACCAGTACTACCTGGAGTCCAGCCTCTACGCCAACGGCCATGTGGACGCTACCGTGCAGCGCCTCGTCGCCAACGGCAAGACCTACGAGCAGGACGGCGCGCTGTGGCTCAAGTCCACCGACTACGGGGACGACAAGGACCGCGTCATGCGCAAGCAGGACGGCACGTACACCTACTTCGTGCCTGACGTGGCCTACCACATCCAGAAGTTCCAGCGCGGCTTCACCAAGGTGGTGAACATCCAGGGCACGGACCACCACGGCACCATCGCGCGCGTGCGCGCCGGCCTGCAGGCGGCGGACGTGGGAATCCCCCAGGGCTACCCCGACTACGTGCTGCACACCATGGTGCGCGTGGTGCGCAATGGCGAGGAGGTCAAGATCAGCAAGCGCGCCGGCAGTTACGTGACGCTGCGCGACCTGATCGAGTGGACCAGCAAGGACGCGGTGCGTTTCTTCCTGCTGTCGCGCAAGCCCGACACCGAATACACCTTCGACGTCGACCTGGCAGTGGCGCAGAACAACGACAACCCCGTGTATTACGTGCAGTACGCCCATGCGCGCATCTGCTCGGTGCTGCGCGGCTGGCGCGAGGACTACGACGTGGCCGCGCTGCGCGATGTGGACCTGTCGCCGCTGGAAGGCCCGCAGGCCCAGGCGCTGATGCTGCTGCTCGCCAAGTATCCCGAGATGCTCACCGCGGCCGCGGCCGGCAATGCGCCGCACGACGTGACGTTCTACCTGCGCGACCTGGCTGCCGCCTACCACAGCTATTACGACGCCGAGCGCATTCTGGTGGACGACGAGACCGTCAAGCAGGCGCGGCTGGCGCTCGTCGCGGCCACGGCGCAGGTATTGCACAATGGATTGGCGGTGCTGGGCGTGTCTGCGCCAGCCAGAATGTAAGTGACCACTGATATGAAGAAACAGCAACGCGGCGGCACCATCGTGGGCTTCATCCTCGGGGTGATCGTGGGCCTGGGAGTCGCGCTGGCCGTGGCCGTGTATGTGACCAAGGTGCCCGTGCCCTTCCTGAACAAGAGCACGCCGCGTGCGTCCGAGCAGGACGAGGCCACGAAGAACAAGAACTGGGACCCCAACGCGCCGTTGTACGGCAAGAACCCTGTGCGCCCCGCTGCGCCGGCTGCCGCTCCCGCGTCCGACACCGCGACCGCCGCAGCCCTGCCTGCGTCGGGTCCGCGGGCGGCGGCCAGCCGGCCCGGCGCGGCACCGACGTCGGCCGACCCGCTGGGCGACCTGGCCCGCGCCAAGGCCAACGCGGCGCCCGCTCCCGCGACCAGTGCCGATCCTTTCGAATACTTCGTGCAGGCGGGCGCGTTCCGCACCCAGCAGGATGCCGATGCGCAGCGCGCCAAGCTGGCCATGCTGGGCTGGGAGGCGCGCGTCAGCGAGCGTGAGCAGAACGGCCGCACGGTGTTCCGCGTGCGCGTGGGCCCGTTCGGCAAGCGTGACGACGCCGAGTCGCTGAAGGAAAAACTCGATGGCGCGGGGGTGGAGTCCGCGCTGGTCCGGGTGCAGCGCTGAACTTTTGCCCGCGCTGGCGCTCACAACCCTCCATGCTGTCCAGGAGTGATCCCAACCTATGAAACGCCGTGAGTTTTCTCTGACCGTCGCCTCCGCGGCCACCGCCCTGAGCCTGCCGCTGGCGGCGCCCGCATTGGCGCAAGGCCGCCAGTTCAAGGAAGGCAAGGACTACGTCAAGCTGGGCAAGCCCGTCGCAACCGAGGCACCTGCCGGGAAGATCGAGGTCATCGAGTTCTTCTGGTACAGCTGCCCGCACTGCAATACGTTCGAGCCTTCGCTGGAGGCCTGGATCAAGTCGGCGCCCAAGGACCTGCACATCCGCCGCGTGCCCGTGGCGTTCAATGCGAGCTTCGTGCCGCAGCAAAAGCTCTACTACGCGCTGGAAGGCATGGGCAAGCTGCCCGAGCTGCATGCGAAGGTGTTCCGTGCGGTGCACGTGGAACGCCTGCCGCTGAACAAGGACGAGCTGATCTTCGACTGGATCGGCAAGCAGGGCGTGGACGTGGCGAAGTTCAAGGAGGTCTACAACTCCTTCACCGTATCCAACCAAGTGCGTAAGGCGTCGCAGCTGCAGGATGGCTACCAGGTCGAAGGCGTTCCCTCCATGGGAGTGGCCGGCCGCTACTACACCGACGGCACCATGGCGGGCAACATGCAAAGCGTGCTGCAGGTGGTGGAGCACCTGGTTGGCGTAGCGCGCAAGGGCTGAAGCGCCCCGCCGCCACCAGCGACAAGCGCGCCTACGGGCGCGCTTTTTTCATGCCTGCGCACCGGTTGGCGCGGCGGCATGACAGCCGGTGGCAGGCCTGTACGGGTTGATGCGATCCACTGCGGCGGCGGCGCGCTTGCGTCAGTACAATGACCGCAAGATTCGTGCCCTCTATGAGAACCCGATTGCCCTTCCTCCTCCTGTCCCGCGCCGCAGCGCTGGCCCTGGCGCTGGCCGCATCGCCGCTGGTGCATGCCGAAAAAGCCGACCGCAACAAGCCCATGAACATCGAGGCCGATGCCCTGCGCCACGATGAGCTCAAGCAGACCAGCGTTTTCACCGGCCGTGTCGTCATGACCAAGGGCACCATCGTGCTGCGCGGCGCGCAGCTGGAGGTGC
Organism: Diaphorobacter sp. JS3051; assembly: GCF_015832135.1. NCBI lineage: Bacteria > Pseudomonadati > Pseudomonadota > Betaproteobacteria > Burkholderiales > Comamonadaceae > Diaphorobacter > Diaphorobacter sp. JS3051. The sequence goes on along the minus strand of NZ_CP065406.1, from coordinate 2,359,802 downwards.
GCCAGGATGCCGACGGCTTCCAGTACGGTGTGGTGACGGCCGAGCCGGGCAAGCGCGCTTTTTTCCGGCAAAAACGTGACACCGCGCCGGGCGCGCCCGACGAGTTCGTCGAGGGCGAGGGCGAGGTCATCGAATACGACGGCCGCGCCGACGTGGTGAAGCTCATCCGCCGCGCCGAGCTGCGCCGCTACCGCGAGGCCACACTGACCGACGAGCTGGCCGGCGCCCTCATCGTCTACAACAACCTCACGGACGTGTTCACCGTGGACGGGCAGAAGACCGCGCCCGCCGGCGCCACTGCCGGCACGCCGGGCGGCCGGGTGCGGGCGGTGCTCGCGCCCAAGGAGCCTGCCTCGGGCACCAGCGCCACGCCGCCCGTGCGCACCGAGCCGCCCGCGCTGCGTACCAGCCCCAGCCTGGACGGCGCAAAGTGAGCGCGGCCTTGGACGATGCGCGCATGAGCGAAGGCGTCAGCCGCCTGGAGGCGCTGCACCTGGAGAAGTCCTACGGCAGCCGCAAGGTGGTCAAGGACGTGTCCGTGGTCGTGCAAAAGGGCGAGGTGGTGGGCCTATTGGGCCCCAACGGCGCCGGCAAGACCACGTCGTTCTACATGATCGTCGGCTTGGTGCGCAGCGACGGCGGCCGCATCAGCATCGACGGGCAGGACGTGACGGACATGCCCATCCACCGGCGCTCGCGGCTGGGCCTGTCGTACCTGCCGCAGGAAGCCTCGATCTTTCGCAAGCTCAATGTCGAAGACAACGTGCGCGCGGTGCTGGAGCTGCAGACCGACGAGGCCGGCCGCACCCTGCCGCGCGCCGAGGTGGAGCGGCGCCTGACCGCGCTGCTGCAGGAGCTGCGCGTGGACCACCTGCGCAAGTCGCCTGCACTGGCGCTGTCGGGCGGCGAGCGCCGGCGCGTGGAGATCGCGCGCGCGCTGGCCACGCAGCCGCGCTTCATCCTGCTGGATGAGCCCTTTGCCGGCATCGACCCGATCGCCGTGATCGAGATCCAGCGCATCATTGGCTTTCTCAAGGCGCGCGGCATTGGCGTGCTGATCACCGACCACAACGTGCGTGAGACGCTGGGCATCTGCGACCACGCCTTCATCATCAGCGACGGCCAGGTGCTGGCTCAGGGTACGCCGTCGGACATCGTCGACAACGCGGAAGTGCGCCGGGTGTACCTGGGCGAGCACTTCCGCATGTGAGAGTGATGGGCGACCACGGCGCGATGCAGGACCAGACAGTGGGTTGCAGGCCATGAAGCCCGGCCTGTCGCTGCGCGTCTCGCAGCACCTGGCGCTCACACCGCAGTTGCAGCAGTCGATCCGCCTGCTGCAGCTGTCCACGCTGGAGCTGGCCCAGGAGGTCGAGCAGATGCTCGACGAGAACCCCTTCCTGGAGCGCACGCTGGAAGAGGCCCCGCGCGAGGAGTTCGGCCTGGCCCAGGCCGATGCGCCGGTGAGCGAGCAAGACCGCGAAGCCGAAGATGCTATTTATTCAGGAGCTGTCAGCGCAGGACAGGAAAGCGCTACAAGCCAAAATGATGCAGAAACCTCCACCGCCGAATCCACGGCCGAACCCGCGGACTGGGAAGGCGACGGCTCGGTAGACCTGGCGCCCGACGACAGCGAGTGGGGCGGCGACGCTCCGGCACGCAACGGTGCCGGCGCGGGGAGCGACGACGAGGTGGACGCCACCGAGCTGGCCCGCAGCCAGGAGTCGCTCACGGCCTTCCTGCACCGCCAGGCGCTGGCGCTGCGCCTGTCCGAGCTGGACATGGCCGCGCTGCGCTTCCTCATCGAATCGCTGAACGACGACGGCTACCTGGACGAGTCGCTGCAGGACCTGGCCGCCAGCCTGGCGGGCACCGAAGACCCCGAGCAACTCGATGAATTGGTGCACCGCTTCACAGTCGCGCTGCGCCTGCTGCAAAGCCTGGAGCCCGCGGGCGTGGGCGCGCGCGGCCTGGCCGAATGCCTCACGCTGCAGCTGCGTGCGATGGACCAGGACGAAGAGGGCGACCCCGACGTGATCCAGGCCGCGCTGGCCATTTGCGGCCAGCCGCTGGACCTGCTGGCCAAGCGCGACGTGCGCCGCCTGGCGCAGGCCTGCGGCACCAGCGAAGAGCGCACGCGTGCCGCGATGGCCTTGATCGCACGGCTGGAGCCACGCCCGGGCAGGCGCTTTGCCGACGTGGACCGCAACATCATCGTGCCCGACGTGATCGTCAAGAAAACTGGCCGCGGCGGACAGCAGAACTTCAGCGTGCAGCTCAACCCGGACGTGATGCCGCGTCTGCGCGTGCACGACATCTACGCCGGTGCGTTGCGCGGCGGCCGTGGCGAAGGCCACCAGGCGCTGCAGGCACGGCTGCAGGAGGCGCGCTGGTTCATCAAGAACATCCAGCAGCGTTTTGACACCATCCTGCGCGTGTCGCGCGCCATCGTGGAGCGGCAGAAGAACTTCTTCGTGCATGGCGAACTGGCCATGCGCCCGCTGGTGCTGCGCGACATTGCCGATGAACTGGGCCTGCACGAGTCCACCATCAGCCGCGTGACCACCGCCAAGTACATGGCCACGCCGCAAGGCACCTACGAGCTCAAGTATTTCTTCGGCTCGGGGCTGGGCACCGAAACCGGCGGCAACGCCTCCAGCACGGCCGTGCGCGCGCTCATCAAGCAGTTCATCGCGGCCGAGAACCCGCACAAGCCGCTGTCGGACAGCCAGATCGCCGAGATGCTCAAGGAGCAGGGCATTGAATGTGCGCGCCGCACCGTGGCCAAATACCGTGAGGCGCTCAAGATCGCCCCGGCCAACCTCCGCAAGGCACTTTGAACCATGGCACGCGTCGTCTTTGACCTTCCCCCGCACTTCGGCTTCAGTACCGAGCTGCAGATCTACATCAGCCATGTCAACCAGGGCGGGCACCTGGACAACGCGCAGTTGCTCAGCCTCGTGTCCGAGGCGCGTGTGCGTTTCTTCAAGTCGCTGGGCTACCCCGAGGCCGACGTGGCGGGCCTGTCCACCGTGGTGGGCGACATCGTGGCGCAGTACAAGTCCGAGGCGTTCCACGGCGAGACGCTGCGCGTGGAGATGACGCCGCAGGATTTCAACCTCTACGGCTTCGACCTCGTCTTCCGGATGACCGAGAAGAGCCAGGGGCGCGAGATCGCGCGCGGCAAGACCGGCATCGTCTTCATCGACCGGGCGGCCCGCAAGCCCGCACCCATTCCTGAATCCGTGCTCCAGCCATTGCTGCAGCGCGCAGCACAGCCGCAATGAACCAGCTTCAACTCTTCTTGCCCTGCGCCGCTGGCGTGGAGGGCTATCTGGCCGACGAGGTGCACAGCCTCACGGGGCTGGCCGGGCAGGACCTGCTCGTGGGCCGCGCGGGCGTGCTGCTGCGCGCCTCGTGGCGCGATGCGCTGCGCCTGAACCTGCACAGCCGCCTGGCGCAGCGCGTGCTGGTGCAACTGGCCGAGCGGCCCTACCGCAACGAGGACGACATCTATGCCGCCGCGGCCGACGTGGCCTGGGAGATCTGGTTCACCCCGCGCCAGAGCTTCAAGGTGGAGGTGACGGCGCAGCACAGCCCGCTCAAGAGCCTGAACTTCGCCGCGCTGCGCGTGAAGGATGCCGTGGCCGACCGCTTCCGCGCCAAGGCCGGCGTGCGCCCCGACGTGCAGACGCAGTGGCCCGACGTGCGCGTGCACCTGCACCTGACCAGCGACCGCGCCCAGATCTACATCGACACCTCGGGCGAACCGCTGTTCAAACGCGGCTGGCGCGAGGACAAGGGCGACGCGCCGCTCAAGGAAACGCTGGCCGCCGCCATGATCGCCGCCACCGGCTGGGACCCGCATGGCGAGCAGCCGCTGCCGCTGTACGACCCCTGCTGCGGCAGCGGCACCGTGGTCATCGAGGCCGCGCAGATCGCCTGCCGCATCGCGCCGGGGCTGCAGCGGCGCTTTGCCTTCGAGAAGCTGTTGCCGCACCAGGCGCATGTCTGGTCTGCTATCAAGGAAGAAGCTTCCAGCGCCGTTACCGCGGCTTCGGTGCCGATTTTTGGCAGCGACGTGTCGCACCGCATGGTGGACTTTGCCCAGCGCAATGCCGCGCGCGCCGGCGTGGCCGACGCGGTGCAGCTGCGCGGCGGCGACGCGTTGCAGCGCATGCCGCCCAGTGAACAACCCGGGGTGATGCTGCTGAATCCGCCGTATGGCGAGCGCATCGCCGCGGCCGGCACGGCGGGGCGCAATGCGCGTGAGCGCATGTCCACGGTCGAGCGCATGGGCCGCGAGACGGCGCAGACCGAGGACGGCGTGGACTTCTTCGCGCAGTTGGCCGCGCACTGGAAGAAGCACTACGCCGGCTGGCAGGCCTGGATGCTCACGCCCGACCTCAAGCTGCCCGGGAAGATGCGCCTGAAGGAGTCGCGCCGCGTGCCGCTGTGGAACGGCCCCATCGAATGCCGCCTGTTCCGCTTCGACCTCGTGGCGGGCGCCGTGCGGGATCGGCCGCGCGCCGGCCACACGGGGGAGGGCGGCGCGGCCAACGGTGCGCCGGCCGGCGGAGCCTCGGATGCGTCCTGAGCTGCGCCTGCCCGCCGTGGCGCCGGCGGGCGAGAGCGTGCGTGCCGTGGTGCTGGACACCAACATCGTGCTCGACCTGTTCATCTTCGCCGACGCGGCCGTGGCCACCGTGCGTGCGCTGCTGCATGCCCAGCGCCTGGACTGGATTGCCACGCAGCACATGCGGGACGAGCTGGAGCGCGTGCTGCAGTACACCCACCTGCAGCCGCGCATGGCGTATTACGGCGTGGGCGCGGATGACGTACTGACGGCGTTCGACGCGGGCGTGCGCCTGGTCGAGGTGGCGCCGCGCGCGCCCTGGGCCTGCAAGGACGCGGACGACCAGAAGTTCATCGACCTGGCGGTCGCGCACCGCGCCATCATCGTGTCCAAGGACAAGGCTGTGCTTTGCATGCGCAAACGGCTGTTGACGCAGGACACGCATGCGGTGGCAGCTATTGTTTTTGAAGAGATTTGCGAACCATGTCCAACCTGATCGTGCATGGCGGCACGCCGCTGCGTGGCCGCGTCACCCCCTCGGCCAACAAGAACGCGGTGCTGCCCGTGCTGTGCGCCACGCTGCTCACGCGCGCGCCGCTGCGCCTGGTGGGCGTGCCCGACATCACCGACGTGCGCAAGATCCTGGAGATCTTCCGCACCCTGGGCAGCGAGGTGCGCTGGGACCATGCCAGCGCCACGCTGGAACTGCACCACCAGGCCACGCATTTCGACGCCGCCACGCACCGCCTGCCCGAGGAGATGCGCTCGTCCATCATGCTGGTGCCGCCGCTGCTGGCGCGCTTCGGCGTGGCGCGGCTGGAGGACAACGTGAAGGGCTGCACCCTGGGCGTGCGCGAGATCGACCCGCATGTGGAGGTCTTTCGCAGCTTCGGCGGCCAGGTGGAGCGGGCCGAGGGCTCGCTGCTGGTGCGCCGCGTAGGCATGCTCACGCCGGTGCACCACTGGCTGGACTATGCCTCGGTGACCACCACCGAGAACTTCGTGCTGTGCGCCGTGGCCGCGCAGGGCACCTCCACGCTGACCAACGCGGCGTCCGAGCCGCACGTGCAGGAGTTCTGCCGCTTCATGCAAATGCTGGGCGCGCAGATCGAGGGCGTGGGCACCTCGCGGCTTACGGTGCACGGCGGCGGCGACCTGGGGGGCGGTGAATTCCGCTTTGCCGAGGACTTTCACGAGATCACTACCTTCCTGGCGCTGGGGGCCATCACCGGCGGCGACGTGGTGGTGAAGAACAGCGCACCGGAGAACTTCCCGCTGATCGACCGCACGTTTGCCAAGTTTGGCGTGCGCGTGGAGCACCGGGACGGCTGGTCGCGCGCCTTCGTGGACGGGCCGCTCACGGTGCAGACGCCCTTCACCCCCAACGTGCTGACCAAGGTGGAGGCAGCACCCTGGCCCTATTTCCCGGTGGATCTGCTGCCGATCTTCATCGCGCTGGGCGTGCGCGCGCAGGGCAACGCCATGTTCTGGAACAAGGTGTACGACGGCGCTTTAGGCTGGACGGGCGAGCTGTCCAAGTTTGGCGCGCATGTGTACCAGTCCGACCCGCACCGCATCGTCACCTTCGGTGGCGGGCCGCTCGCGCCGGCGGTGGTGGAGAGCCCCTACATCATCCGCGTGGCGATCGCGCTGTTCATGGTGGCGGCCAGCATCCCGGGGCGCTCGGAGATCCGCAACGCCACGCCCATCCGCCGCGCGCACCCGCACTTCGTGGAGAACCTGCGCAGCCTGGGGGCCCGGGTGGAGTGGACGGCAGAGGAGTAGCCGCGCCCTGATCGCCCCAGCCTTCGCTGCGCTGCAGCACAAAAGTGGATTGTGGTTTATACTTACGCCTAAGGGTTAACACCTAGTGGTTAACCCGGTGTTGGTCGGCGTATGAGATGCGCGCCGTTCCGCACCGGATGAGCATCTCAGTCAGGAAACCACACCATGCGCGAAGCCGTCCGTCTGATCCTCGAGTTCATCCAAGAAGCCCGCGAGGCCCATCTGGAAATCGCCAGCCAATAAGGCTGGGTGGGCCGCCCAGACGGCCCTTTGGTACCGACCGCTGCGCCCCATTGCCTTGGCATGGGGCGTTTCTGTTTTTAGGCCAAATCAAGCTCTAGCGATTGTGTGATAAGCGCGAACAGCTATTAATACAATAGCTGATGCGCGGCCTGCGGCGTTACACTGCGCGCCTCAGGCCTCCTGGGGCCCCGTTTCTCCTCCTCCTTAGCCCGCGGGTCCAAGCCCCGCCCGATTCCGCATGAACGCCACCTCCGATACCCCCGCATCCGCCGCCGTCCCCGCCCTGGGGCCGGATGAACTGGACGAACTCGACAGCCTGCTGGACGACCTGCGCACGCGTGAGGAAGATGTGCCGCAGTGGGAGTTCTGCGACGGCTTCCTGACGGCGCTGGTCTGCACGCGCCGCCCCGTGCCCGCGGCGGAATGGCTGCCCATGCTGCTGGGCGACGGCCTGGAGCTGGACGTGGCCGAAGGCGAGCCCCTGCCGCTGGTGCCCACGTTCAAGGACCTGGCGCAGCAGGAGCGCTTTCTTGCCTTGTGGGAGCTGCGCCGCGCCGAAGTGCAGGCGCAACTGGACGAGCAGGCCGAATCGCTGGACGCCGACAACGCCTTCCAGCCCGAGGTGATCGACATGCGCGGCGCCATCGCCAGCCTGCCCGAGGAGGAGCGCGCCGAGATGGCGGGGCAGGAGATTCCTTCCTTCGGCCAGGTCTGGGCGCTGGGCTTCATGTTCGCCGTGGAGAACTGGCCCGAGGACTGGGCCACCCCGCGCGACAAGGAAGCCGCCCAGTGGCTGGACGGCGCGCTCGAATCCATCGTCGCCCTCACCGAGGACGACACCGGCAAGCCCGAGATCTGCATGTACGCCGAGGACGGCCCACCCAGCACCAGCCAGGAGCGGCTGGAGGTCTTTGGCGAGGCCATCTGGGGCGTGTACGACCTGCGCCAGCTCTGGCGCAGCCTGGGTCCGCGCCAGGAAACCATCGTCAAGGGCGAGCAGCCCGGCCGCAACGACCCCTGCCCCTGCGGCAGCGGCAAGAAGTACAAGAAGTGCTGCGGCGCGGCTTGACGCGGCTGTGGCCAGGTGTGGCTCGCCTGGCGCGGCCTTGCCTGGTGTAGCTGGCCTGGCGCGGCCCGGCCTGACGCGGCACGGCCTGACGCGGCACGGCCTGACGCGGCACGGCCTGACGCGGCACGGTTCGACTCGCCGGCATTGAGTGGGCGGCACGCAGCCGGTGGCCCGGTATTGCGCTCTGGGCCTGCCCAGGTGCTACGGCGCCGCCAGGCCCAGTGGGACCGTCAGGAGCGCGAAGGGGCGGGCAGCTGGGCCAGCAACTGCGCCAGCCGCCCCAGCGCGTGGCGCACCGTGGCGGCGCGCACGGCGGCGCGGTCTCCGGCAAAGCGCCGCAGCTCCGAATGGATGGCGCCCGCCACGCACCAGCCGAACCACACCGTGCCCACCGGCTTGTCCGGGCTGCCGCCCGTGGGGCCGGCCACGCCCGTCACGGCCACGCTGACCTGCGCGGCGCTGTGGCGCACGGCGCCCTCGGCCATGGCGCGGGCCACGGGCTCGCTCACGGCGCCGTGGGCCGTGATGAGATCGGCGGGCACGCCCAGCAGCGCGGTCTTGGCGGCGTTGGAATAGCTGACGAAGCCGCGCTCGAACCATTGGCTCGACCCCGACAGGTCGGTGCAGGCGGCGGCGATCAGGCCGCCGGTGCAGCTCTCGGCCGTGGCCAGCATCCAGCCGCGTGCGAGCAGCGTGGTGGAGATATGAATCAAATCGGCCTCCAGCGCTCGTCCATCAAGCGCTGGCAGCTCTATTTTTGATAGTTCCATGGCATTCACCCGAACCAGTGGCGCCACAGCGCGATCACCAGCAGCGTGCAGAACGCGGCCACCAGGTCGTCCAGCATGATCCCCAGGCCGCCGCGCCAGCCGAAGCCCTTGAACAACCGGTCGGCCCAGGCCACGGGGCCGGGTTTGGCGGCATCGAAATAACGGAACAGCGCAAAGGCGGCGAGCTGGCCCCAGAAGCCCATGGGCATGGCCAGCCACAGCACGATCCAGATCGCGACGATCTCATCCCACACGATGTGTCCGGGGTCTGCCACGCGCATGTGGCGTGCGGTGACGGTGCAGGCCCACCAGCCCAGCAGCAGCGACAGCGCGATCAGCAGCCCCATGCCGCGCGGCGTGAGCCACAGTTGCAGCACCAGGAACGCCAGCCACCCCCACAGCGTGCCCACCGTGCCCGGTGCCACACGCGACAGTCCGCTGCCAAAGCCCAGCGCGATGCAGTGCGCGGGGTGCACGAACAGAAAGCGGCGCAGGGCGTGGGGCGGCAGCGGGGTGGGGGGCGGCGTATCGGGCATGGGCGGCAAGGATGCAAGGGCCGGCCGATGCTACCAGCGGCGCCGGCCCGGTAGCGGGAGCGGTCAGGCGAAGTGGTCGAACGAGGCGAAGTGCTGCGCCACGGGCTGCCCCTGGCTGTCCACCACACGCAGGCCGGGCGCGGGCTCGACGCGGCCGATGCGCGTGGCGCGCGTGCCGCTGGCCTGCGCGGCGGCCTGCACGGCGGCCTGCTGTGCGGGAGGGGCGGTGAAGACCAGTTCGTAGTCGTCGCCGCCGGCCAGCGCGCATTGCATCAGCGTTTGTGCGTCAAAATCGGCTGCAGCGCCCGCCTGCTGGGCGCTGGCAGCTAGCAAATTGGTAGCGACGGTGGCGTCCACGCAGGCGCCCACGCCCGAGGCCTTCAGGATGTGACCCAGGTCGCCCAGCAGGCCATCGCTCACGTCGATGGCGCTGCTGGCCACGCCGCGCAGCGCCAGACCCAGCGCCACGCGCGGTGTGGGCTGCTCCAGCCGTGGGCGCAGCTGCTGCAGGGCGGTGGGCGGCAGCGCCAGGCGGCCGCGCAGCGCATCCAGCGCCAGGCGCGCCTCGCCGGGCGTGCCGCTCACGTAGATGTCGTCGCCCACCCGCGCACCGCTGCGCAGCAGGGCCTGGCCCGTGGGCACTTCGCCGAACACGGTGACGCAGAGGTTCAGCGGCCCCTGCGTGGTGTCGCCACCGACCAGCTCGCACTGGTGCGCGTCGGCCAGCCGCAGCAGGCCGTCCGCAAACGCCTGCAGCCAGGGCGCATCCACGCGCGGCAACGCCAGCGCCAGCGTGAAGGCCAGCGGCCTGGCGCCGCAGGCGGCCAGGTCCGACAGGTTCACCGCCAGCGCCTTGTGGCCCAGGTGCGCGGGGTCCACGTCGGCAAAGAAATGGCGGCCCTCGACCAGCATGTCGCTGGACACGGCCAGTTGCATGCCGGGCGTGACCGACAGCAGCGCGCAGTCGTCGCCCACGCCCAGCGCCGCACGGCGCACCGGGCGCGTGAAGTAGCGCGCAATCAGGTCGAACTCACCCATGGGCGGCTGCCGCGTTCAGATGTCGTGCCCGCGAAAGCGCAGCGCGGCCTGGCGGCTGACCTCGGCCAGCAACTGCTCTTCGCGCTGGCGCTCGCGCAGCCAGCGGGCGTCGTTCTGGCCCAGCGCGGTCTCACCGCGCAGCATGTGCAGCGCGCCCGATGCGCCATGCGTGCCGGCGTAGCGCGCCACGTGGTCCAGCGTCTGCAGGATGTGGTCGCGCAGCGGCATGTGGTCGCCGCTGGCGGGGTCCACGTACACCGCGTCCAGTCCGAAGCGGCAGGCCTGGAAGCGGTTGTAGGTGTAGACGAGGTAGTCGTCTTCGGTGGGGGTGAAGGGCTGCTCGGCCAGGAACCACGCGGCCAGCGACTGCACGTAGCCGGCCAGCGCCGCGGCGCGCTCGATGGTGAGCGGCGTGTCGAACACGCGGATCTCGATGGTGCCGTACTCGGGCTTGGGGCGGATGTCCCAGTAAAAGTCCTTCATGCTCTTGACCACGCCGGTGCGCGTCATTTTGTTGAAGTACTGCTCGAACTCGCTCCAGGTGAGTACGCAGGGCGCGCGGCCCGACAGCGGGAACGCGAACACCGAGTTGAGGCGCGCGGAGTCGAACTGCGTGTCCTGCGCCTGCACGTACGGGCTGGAGGCCGACAGCGCGATGAAGTGCGGGATGTAGCGGCTCATGCGGTGCAGCATGAGCAGGGCGGAGTCGGCGTCGGGGCAGCCGATGTGCACGTGCTGGCCGAAGATGGTGAACTGCTTGCTCAGGTAGCCGTACAGCTGCGACAGCTCCTGAAAGCGCGGCTTGTCGTAGATGCGCCGCTCGTGCCATTGCTGGAACGGGTGGGTGCCGCCGCCCACCACGGCGATGTTGAGCTTGTCGGCGCTTTTGACCAGCGCGTCGCGGATCTGCGTGAGCTGGCCCAGCACCTCGGAGCTGCTGTGGCACACGCCGGTGGAGATCTCGATCATGCTGTTGGTCATCTCGGGCACCACGCTGCCGGGCAGCGGCACCTTCTTCATGAGGCGCAGCATGTCCTCGGCGTAGGGCGCGAGGTCGTAGTCGTTGGTGCTCACGAGCTGCAGTTCCAGCTCGACGCCCAGCGTCAGGGGCTCGGAATGGTGGAAGGCTTCAAGACTCACGTTGGGTGTCTCCGGTGTTGCTGCCGCGGCTGCTCAGGGGCGCCCAGGGCTTGGAGCTTTCGCCCGCGCGGTAGATGGCCACGGTGGCGATCACTGCGCCCAGCACTTCCATCACCAGGATGGCCGGCAGGGCGATGCGCGCGATCAGGTGGCCCGTGGAGGCCGAGGCCACCACGAACTGCGAGGCCACCAGCAATGCGATGGCCGACATCGGCGCCATGGCGCAGCTCAGCCACAGGGCCTGGCGCCAGCTGGCGCCACTGCCCACGTTGCCCACGCCCACGCCCAGCGCCTTGGCCAGCAGGCGCACGAAGATCAGCGCCAGCACGGCGCCGACCACCGGGCCGCTCCAGTCGGCCTGCGCGGCGACGGTGGAGACGAGCACGAACATCAGCATCGTCAGCAGCGAAGAGGCGGTGCCCATCTGCCGCGGCCAGGCCCAGGGGCGCGGGTGCAGCTGCTTGAGCAGCATGCCGCCCAGCAGCGCGGCCAGCGGGGCCGAGCCGCCCATGTGCGCGGTGACGGCGGTGCTGGCGGCGATCAGGGCCATCAGCAGCATGGAGGTGTTCTCGCTCGTCGGGCTCATCACGCGCAACGCCAGGCGCAGGATGAGCGACAGCAGCGCACCCACGGCCACAGAAACGCCCAGCACCACCAGCGCGGGATACAGCGTGCCCACCAGGCCCACGCCGGGGCGGTTGATGAGCTCGGCCTGCGCGCTGCCCAGCGCCAGCGCATACAGGGACGACAGCGTTGCGAGCACCACGGCACGGTCGGTCACGGGGCCGGCGGCGCGCGTGTCGGACACCACGCGCGTCAGAACCGCCGGTGATGCCGCCATCGCGACCAGGGCCAGCGGGCCGGCGGCGCGCTCGGGTACGTCGAACCACAGCATCGTCCAGTACACCGCGAAATAGGTGAAGGCGGACTCCGCGATGCTCTGCACCAGCACCATGGGGTTATGGCGGAACCAGCGCAGCGGAATGCGACCGCCCGCCTCGAACAGCACCACGGCCACGCCCAGCTCCACCAGGAACAGGCCAATGCCCTGCAGCGGCCACACGGCGCCGCCAAAGCCCAGCAGGCCCACGATGGTGCCCACGAGCGTGTAACCCACGACCTTGGGCAGGCCGCTGTAGCGTTGCACCAGATAGCCCGTGATGGAGGCCACGGCCAGCAGCAGCGACCACTGCACCGTGGGCAACCCCGCCGATGGGCGCAGCCACTGCGCCCAAAAGCTCATCAGCTCATTCATTGTTGTAGATCCTCTGTCTCGTGCGGGCAGGCCCGCTGGATGCCCGGGCGCAGCCTGCGCCAAGGGTGCGCGCTGCGGCTGCGTGGAACGTGACTACGTTCCCAGGCTGTTAACTGAATGTATCTGCAGCGGTCGCGTTGCTTCTGTAGGACGGCGCGCAGCCTGCGGTGGGCGCACCTTATCAGACGGTGCGGCGCGGGGGCAGGAAAAAGCCCAGCGGCGCGCTGCGCCAGCGCGCCAGCAGCGCGCGGTAGATGCGCGCGCGGTCCACGCTGCCCACGTTGTGCGCACGCAATGCCAGGCGGAACGCCAGGTAGAAGCTGACGAGGACGTTGAGCGCACCGTTGAAGGGCACCATGGCCACGGCCCACCAGAAAGCCGGCTGGTGCAGCACGTCCATGCCCAATGTGGCGCTGGCCACGCCGATCTGCCCGGTGGACAGCGTAACGTGGCGCACATCCAGGCCCAGCCCGAAGAACGCGGCAAAGGCCGGCGTCAGCCCCAGCATGAAGCCGAGCGAAATGTTGGCCGCAAAGCCCGAGATGTTGCCCCGCAGGAAGCGCGCCCAGCGGGCGGCGCGTGCAGCACCCAGCATGTGCGTGATGCGCGGGTTGTACTGGATGGCCGAGTCCAGCCGGCGCAATACGAACCAGTTCTCCACCCAGCCCGCGAAAATGCTGGACGCGAACAGCAGCACGCCGGTGAAGGCCGCGAACAGCAGCGAGGGGCCCAGCAGGTGCAGCGACTGCAGCACGTGTTCCGCCTGGGCCGTGCCGATGGCCGGCTGCCCGAGCATCTGCGCGATGAGCAGCGCCAGGGCCAGCGCCCCGGGGAACACCAACAGCACGTTGCCCAGCACGGCGGCCACCTGCGAGCGCACGAGATGCGCGACCTCGTCCACGAAGGATTCCAGCCCCTGCGCCTCGTCCAGGTCCTTGAGCTTGGCGGCCATGGCGGGTGCCGTCATGGCGGGCTGCTTGGTGGCCACCGTGAAGTGCAGCAGCTGGATCAGCACGAAGCTGACGGCGTAGTTCACGCCCGCCATGAAGCCGCCCCAGAACGCGGACAGCGCCAGCGCGTACAGCCCGAACTTGGCCAGCGTGGTGAAGGCCATCACCAGCCCGCCACCCGCCGCCTTGCGCACCATGGCCAGGTATTCGCCCGCCGTGCGGGTGATGTAGTGCTCGCCCGTCTCGGCGCTGCGCTCGGCGACCTTGGCCGCCAGCATGGACGAGTTGGACGCCACCAGCGCACGCAGGCTGCGCCGCTCGCGCCCCACGGTCACCAGGCGCGCAAGGAACTTGGCCGCCGCCACGGCGGGGCGGGGCGACAGCAGGCATTCCAGCAGCTCGCGCACGCGCAGGATGCGCTCGCGCAGCTGGCGCAGGCGAAACACCAGGCCCACGGAGATGCCGTTGTCCTCGAAGTGCGCATACACCGTGTTGGTGGCGGCGCGGCAGGCGTCCAGGCGCTCGCGCAGGCGCTGCACGGCTTCCTGTAGGCGGTCGCCGGTGCGCAGCGGGTGCTCCACCTCCACGCGCAGGCTCTCCACATCGCGGATCAGCGCATGAAAGGGCTGGGCCTCGCGCGCCTCTTCGCTCATGCGCAGACGCAGCTCGGGCGCAAAGCCGGTGGACAGGATCTGCCCGGCGCAGTAGGTGATGGCGTCCAGCAGCGCGCGCTGCCAATGGCTGGCGCCGCCCTGCTCGCTGGCGGGCACCAGCACGGCCAGCAGGCGGCCCAGCAGGGTTTCGTCCAGCGACGCCAGCCAGCGCGCGTCGAAATCGCCAGGCAGCGCCAGCATGAACAACTCCGACGCATCCAGCGTTTCGGGGCTGGAGGGCAGCAGTTTGTAGCGCACGCGCTCGGCCAGCTCGCTGGCCATGGAGGTGCGCTGGGCAAAGCCGAAGTCCGCCAGCAGCGTGGTGATGTCCACCTGCTGCGTGAGCGCTGCCCACCAGGCCTGCAGCCGCACCTGGATGTCGGGCGAGCGTTCCGCCGCTTCGACCAGCAGGGCCACGCGGCCTGCGGCGCCCTCCGTGGACTGGCCGTCGCCGCGCACCCAATCCAGCACGGCGATGAGTTGCAGGTGCCGCTGTGCCAGCGGTGCGGTCGGGTCGATCCCGGCGAGCAGCTGCGCCAGGTCAGGGCCGCTGCGGCTCAATGCAGCACCCTTGCCGCCATGGGCTGGCCCGGTTGGCCGGGCGAGAAGGCCTCCAGCACGAACAGCTCGATCGGACAGGTGAACGGCTCACCATCCTCGGCCACGCAGAAATAGCTGCCGTGCATGCTGCCGCTGGCGGTGCGCAGGCGGCAGCCGCTGGTGTACTGAAATGCCTCGCCGGGCTTGAGCAGCGGTTGTTGGCCCACCACGCCCAGGCCCTTGACCTGCTCGGTGTGGCCATTGGCGTCGGAGATGATCCAGTGGCGTGAAATCAGCTGCGCGGTCACGTCGCCCGTGTTGGTGATCGTGATGGTGTAGGCAAAGCTGTATACGCCTTCGTCGGGCGCGGACTGGTCGGGAAGGTACTGCGGTTGCACCTCCACCTGGAACTGGTATTTCGGCATCGTGCAATGGTAGCGGCGATGGTGAGTCCCGCGTCGCACAAGGCCTGCTAATGCCCCGCCCCGGCTGTGCCCGGCATGCGACCGTCGCGCCGCGGCGGCGTCAACTGCGACAATCGCGGCCATGAGCCGCACCTACCGCATCGCCCCCTCCATCCTGTCTGCCGACTTTGCCCGCCTGGGCGAAGAAGTGCGCAACGTCATCGCCGCCGGCGCCGACTGGATCCACTTTGACGTGATGGACAACCACTATGTGCCCAACCTCACCTTCGGCCCCATGGTGTGCCAGGCCCTCAAGCCCCATGCCGTGACGCCCGCAGGGCACGCCGTCCCGATCGACGTGCACTTGATGGTGCAGCCCGTGGACGAACTGGCCACGGCGTTTGCCAAGGCGGGGGCGGACCTCATCAGCTTCCACCCCGATGCCTCGGCGCACGTGCACCGCAGCATTCAGAACATCCGCGCGCAGGGCTGCAAGGCGGGCCTGACCTTCAACCCCGCCATGCCGCTTGACGTGCTGGACTGGGTGATCGAGGACATCGACCTGATCCTGTTGATGAGCGTGAACCCCGGCTTTGGCGGACAGAGCTTCATCGACAGCACGCTGCGCAAGATCGAAGCGGCCCGCAGGCGCATCGAGGCCTCGGGCAAGGACATCCGCCTGGAGGTGGACGGTGGCATCAAGGCCGACAACATCCGCCGGGTGGCGGATGCGGGCGCGGACACGTTCGTTGCAGGCAGCGCCATCTTCGGCAAGAGCGACTACAAGGCGGTGATCGACGCCATGCGCGCCGAACTGGCGTGAGGCGCCGCCGCGCGGCTTGATCGCAATCCGCTGAAAAAGCCTATTGCACCGGCGTGGTGGCTTCGCGCAGCACGCCACCGCCTTCCACCGAGCCCGACACCGTGGCGCTGCTGCGCACGCGCGCCTCGCAATCGGACCGGTCCTGTGGAGTCTTGAAGGCCTCGCAGCGGGCCAGCGCGTTGCGCTCATAGATGCTGGTGTCGCTGCTGGACAGCTGGCCCGTGCGCGCGGCCTGGGCGGCCGCCCCTGCCTCGCGTACGCAGGCGGCGCGGCTTTCCGCGGGCACGGACGCGCAGGCGGCACGGTCGCTGCTGTACTGGCTGCGCACTTCGTTGGCAGCCTGCGCCGCGCCGGCGCACAGCAGCAATGCGGCGGGAAGCAGGGCGGTGAATCGATGCAATGCCATGGGATGACCTCCTGAAGGGCGATGGTTTTGACGGTTCCAACAATGGCTGTCCAGCGTAGGGCGCCACCCGGAAGGCGTCTGTCCGCATGCGGCGCCGTGGTGTGTCGGACGGGTCGGACAGCGCATACACTGCCCGCGCTCAATGCATGACTGACAAGGACAAGGGATGGAACGGGTGCAACAAGACCTCGCCGCGCTGCTCGCGCGCACCGACGCCGCGATCGTGGACCTCGACGGCACCATGGTGGATACGTTGGGCGATTTTGCCGAGGCGCTCAATCGCATGCTGCGCGACCTGCAGCTGCCCGCCATCGCGCCGGGGGCGATCGAGCGCATGGTCGGCAAGGGGTCGGAGCATCTCCTGCGTTCAGTGTTGAAACACGTTCTAGCGCCCGACCAGCAAGCGCTGACAGCTATGCAATTGGAAGCAAAGGCCGAGGCCTTGTATCCCCAGGCGTGGGAGCGCTACCAGCACCATTACCTGGCCATCAACGGCCAGTATGCGGCGCTGTACGCCGGCGTGGCCGAAGGGCTTGCGGCGCTGCACCGCACCGGTCGGCCGCTGGTGTGCCTGACCAACAAGCCCACCGACTTCGCCCGGCCTCTGCTGCGCGCCAAAGGGCTGGACGGCTTCTTCACCCACGTGTTCGGCGGCGATGCGTTCGCGCGCAAGAAGCCCGACCCGCTGCCACTGCTCAAGGCCTGCGAGGCGGTGGGAACCTCGCCCGCGCGCACGCTGATGATCGGCGACTCCAGCAACGATGCCCAGGCCGCGCGTGCGGCGGGCTGCCCCGTGGTGCTGGTGACGTACGGCTACAACCACGGCCAGCCCGTGCGCGGCGTGGACGCGGACGGCTACGTGGATGCGCTCACCGAGCTGATCGCTAGGGCCTGTTCACACTATTTTTGCCAGTGCGAATGGCGTGAAAACCGCGCCAATCTAGGCGCGTGACGACGCCAAGGCCGGGGCCTTGGCTAGGAGGGCAACGACGAATGGCGCGGTTTTCACTCCGTTCCCTCCGGGTTGCGATCAAAAAGGGCCATTCGCGGCGTTGCCAAGCCTCGCTGGGGTAGCACCCCAGCTTCGTTTGGCGCCTTGCGCCTGGCCCTTTTTGATCGCAACGCATCTGGCAAAAATAGTGTGAACAGGCCCTAGCTGAATTCCTCCGGCCGCATGCGCGCCATGGGCGCCGCGCGGGGCGCCCGGGTCCTCAGAAGCTCTCCCATTCGTCGTTGTCGGCAGCCGTGCGGGCCGCCTGCGCGGGTTGAGGACGCGCTGCCGCCGGACGTGCCAAGGCGGCGGTCGGCGCCCGGGCGGACGCCGGCGGCGTGGCGGGCCGGGCAGGGGCGGCGGGTGTCGCGGAGGTGGCGGGTACGGGAGCCGGCACGGCCGGGGCATGCACGGGCGCCATGCATGGCAGGGCGGAGGCCTTCTGCGCCAGCTTGAACACGGCGACGGCCTCGACGAGCTCGCGGGCCTGGCCGCTGAGGCTGCTGGCGGCGGCGGCCATCTCCTCGACCAGCGCGGCGTTCTGCTGCGTGGCCTGGTCCATCTGGGTGATGGCCTCGCCCACCTGGGCCACGCCCGCGCTTTGCTCGCTGCTGGCGGCGCTGATCTCCCCCATGATGTCGGTCACGCGGCGAATGGCGGTGACCACCTCAAACGCCATATGCCTACCGCCGCGATGACCACGGTGATGAGCAGAACCAAGCCGAAGGACAAGGCCAGGCGCGTGCCGACCTTGAGGTTGCTGAGATGCATAGAGGCCCCTTGCTGCGCAATTGCAATAAAGTGTATCGCCAAGGGGAGATGGCTGAAAACGCCATCAAAGGGGCAATGGCATGCTTTCTCTGCGCATCGTCACTGCGTGGGTCGATGGGCTTTATTCCTTGCCCAGCAGGGCGTCCTTGAGCTTCCAGTCGGCCGGCTGGCTGCCGAGCCAGATACCCAGCAATGCGTTGAAGAATTCGGGCTCCTTGAACGGTTCGCCCTGCGGGACGCCCTTCACCGTCACCTGCGTGCCCGTGCCGGGCAGCCAGTCCACGACGAACTGTTCGCCCGCCATGAGCTTCTTGTGCTCCGAAAAGATCTGGCTCATGCGCAGCACGCCCGGGATGAGCTTGGAAAAGGCGGCCTTGTCCATGTTGTCTTCCATACCGCGCGAAAACAGCTTGCCGAGTTCGGTGGAGTCGATGTCGCGCAGCATGGTCACGCTGATGCGCTTGGGGCCGCGCAGCGCGTAGACCTCGGCAGGCGTGGACGCCTTCTTCTCCAGGTACAGGCCTGCGGCATACACCTTGAACACGGCCTTGTAGCGCACTCCGGCGCCATTGAGTTGCAGCTTGCTGCCGCCCAGGTCGAGGGTGGGCTCGAATTTGACGCCGGCTGCGGTCGTCGGCTCCGTCGATGCGGGAGCCGGAAGCGCCAGGCACAGGGGAAGGGCCAGAGCACCCCACTGCAGGGTGCGACGACGGGTGAAGGGCATTGCGCAACTCCAAAAAAGAACGCTCGTTCGTTTCTAAATGTTGCGCCATCGAGGGGCGGTCGGCAATAGGGTTTTCGCGTGGATGCGCTGCAGCATCCACCGCGCAGGTGACAAAGTGCTTTGCTACACTGCGGGTCCATGTTCATTCACCACACGTTCATCACAGGTTGCAGCGACCGGGGAGCCTGGCCCTGGCGCAAGCCTGCGTCGTTGAACCCCTGACTGCACCTGGGCGCCTCCCCAGCGTGCGCCCGTGGCCCCACACGTGCTGTCCTGCACGGGGCCGACTCCTCTGAATGATCCTGCGGCGCACTGGCGCAGCCAGCGACCGCGCCGCACGAGCTGGGAATCTTCTTGTGATCACTGAACTGGAATTCAAAAGCCTGGCAAGCGAAGGCTATAACCGCATCCCGCTGATGGCGGAAGCCTTTGCGGACCTGGAAACCCCTCTCTCCCTGTACCTCAAGCTGGCCCATGGCAAAGGCGACGGCAAGCACAGCTTTCTGCTGGAGTCGGTCGTCGGCGGCGAGCGCTTCGGGCGCTACAGCTTCATCGGCCTGCCTGCGCGCACCTTGCTGCGGTCCAGCGGCTTCGGCGATGCGGCGCGCACCGAGGTGGTGACCGACGGCCAAGTGGTGGAGACGCACCCGGGCAACCCGCTGGACTTCATTGCCGCCTACCAAGAGCGCTTCAAGGTGGCGCTGCGCCCGGGGCTGCCACGCTTTTGTGGCGGGCTGGCGGGCTACTTCGGCTACGACGCGGTGCGTTATATCGAGAAAAAGCTAGAGGCCACCTGCCCGCCCGACACGCTGGGCTGCCCCGACATCCTGCTGCTGCAGTGTGAGGAACTGGCGGTCATCGACAACCTCTCGGGCAAGCTGTATCTCATCGTCTACGCCGACCCGGCCCAGCCCGAGGCCTATGCCAAGGGCAAGAAGCGCCTGCGGGAGCTGAAGGACCAGCTCAAGTATTCCGTGAGCGCGCCCGTGGTGCGGCCCACCGAGAGCCACACCGCACAGCGCAGCTTTGCCAAGGCCGACTACTTGGCAGCCGTGGAGCGCGCCAAGGAGCTCATCGCCGCGGGCGACTTCATGCAGGTGCAGGTGGGCCAGCGCATCCACAAGCGCTACACAGAATCGCCGCTGTCGCTGTACCGCGCGCTGCGCTCGCTGAACCCGTCGCCGTACATGTACTACTACAATTTCGGCGATTTCCAGGTGGTGGGCTCCAGCCCCGAGATTCTGGTGCGCCAGGAGAGCACGCCCGAGGGCCAGAAGGTCACCATCCGCCCGCTGGCCGGCACGCGCCCGCGCGGCGCCACGCCAGAGGCCGACAAGGCCACCGAAGTGGAGCTGGTGAACGACCCCAAGGAACGCGCCGAGCACGTGATGCTGATCGACCTGGCGCGCAACGACATCGGCCGCATCGCCAAGACCGGCACCGTGAAGGTGACCGAGGCCTTCGCGGTGGAGCGCTACAGCCACGTGATGCACATCGTGAGCAACGTGGAGGGCATCCTCAACGACGGCATGACCAGCATGGACGTGCTCAAGGCCACCTTCCCGGCCGGCACGCTCACCGGCGCGCCCAAGGTGCACGCCATGGAACTGATCGACCAGTTGGAGCCCAGCAAGCGGGGCCTTTACGGAGGCGCCTGCGGCTACCTGAGCTATGCGGGCGACATGGATGTGGCCATCGCCATCCGCACCGGCATCGTCAAGGACGGCACGCTCTACGTGCAGGCGGCGGCCGGCGTGGTGGCCGACTCGGTGCCCGAGCTCGAATGGAAGGAAACGGAACACAAGGCGCGCGCCCTGCTGCGTGCGGCCGAATTGGTGGAGGAGGGGCTGGAATGACCACCCGTGCAATCGACAAGACCCAGCCCTGCGCCAGCATGGCCGAGGTGCGCGCGCGCATCGACGCGCTGGACGACATCCTGGTGCCGCTGCTCGTGGAGCGCGGCGGCTACATGACCCAGGCTGCCCTCAACAAGCCGCGCGAAGACCAGGTGCGCGACGAAGCGCGCATCGAGGCCATCGTGCAGCGCGTGCGTGCGCGTGCGGCGGCCGAGGGCGGCGAGCCCGACGTGATCGAGGCCATCTACCGCAGCATGATGGAGGCCTACATCGCCTACGAACACCGTGAATTCGCGCGCCTGTGCGCAGAGGGCCGCAAGGGCCAGGAGGTGACGCCATGACGCGCGTGCTGATGGTCGACAACTACGACAGCTTCACCTACAACATCGTGCAGTACTTCGGCGAGCTGGGCGCCGAAGTCGAGGTGTTTCGCAACGACGAGATCACGCTGGAGGGCATTGCCGCGCGTGCGCCCGACCGGCTGGTGATCTCGCCCGGGCCCTGCTCGCCGGCCGAGGCGGGTATCTCGGTGGCGGCGATCCAGCACTTCGCGGGCAAGCTCCCCATCTTGGGCGTGTGCCTGGGCCACCAGAGCATTGGCGCGGCCTTCGGCGGCAAGATCATCCGGGCGCAGCAACTCATGCATGGCAAGACCAGCGTCATCACCACCACGCAGACGGGCGTGTTCGCCGGGCTGCCCAAGCAGTTCACGGTGAACCGCTACCACTCCCTGTCCATCGAGCGCGCGAGCTGCCCCGAAGTGCTGGAGGTGACGGCCTGGACGGACGACGGCGAGATCATGGGAATCCGCCACCGCGAGCTGGCCATCGAGGGCGTGCAATTCCACCCCGAGAGCATCCTCACCGAGCACGGCCACGCGATGCTCAAGAACTTCCTGGATCAAAAATAATAGCTGCCAGCGCTTGCCTGTCAACGAATTCACTGCGAAAAATGCTTGAAATGCATATACAGCAAGCGCAAGCAGCTATCAAAATAGAGGTACTTCCATGACCCCCATCACCCCCCAGGAAGCGCTGCAGCGCACCATCGAGCACCGCGAGATCTTCCACGACGAGATGCTGCACCTCATGCGCATGATCATGAGCGGCGAACTCTCGCCCGTCATGACCGCGGCCATCACCACCGGCCTGCGCGTGAAGAAGGAAACCATCGGCGAGATCACCGCCGCCGCGCAGGTGATGCGCGAGTTCTCCCACAAGGTGCAGGTGCACGACACCAAGCACCTCGTGGACATCGTGGGCACGGGCGGCGACGGCGCCAACACCTTCAACATCTCCACCTGCGCCACCTTCGTGATCGCCGCCGCGGGCGCCAAGGTCAGCAAGCATGGCGGGCGCAGCGTCAGCAGCAAGAGCGGCAGCGCCGACGCCATGGAGGCGCTGGGCGTGCACATCAACCTGCAGCCTGCGCAGATCGCGCAGTGCATTGGCGACGTGGGCATCGGCTTCATGTTCGCGCCCAACCACCACCCCGCCATGAAGAACGTGGCGCCGGTGCGCAAGGAGCTGGGCGTGCGGACCATCTTCAACATCCTGGGGCCGCTGACCAACCCGGCAGGTGCGCCCAACATCCTCATGGGCGTGTTCCACGAAGACCTGGTGGGCATCCAGGTGCGTGCGCTGCAACGCCTGGGCGCCGAGCACGCGCTGGTGGTCTACGGCCGTGACGGGCTGGACGAAATCAGCCTGGGCGCGGGCACGCTGGTGGGCGAATTGAAAGACGGCGCGGTGCGCGAGTACGAGATCCACCCCGAGGACTTCGGCCTGCGCATGGCAGGCACGCGGGCGCTGCGCGTGGAGAACCCGACCGAATCCAAGGCCATGCTGATGGGCGTGCTGCAGGGCGACGAAGGCCCGGCGCGCGACATCGTCTGCCTGAATGCCGGTGCCGCCTTGTATGCTGCCAACGTGGCCGACTCGCTGGAAGACGGCCTGCGCCGCGCCCAGCAGGCCCTGGCCAGCGGCGCGGCCCTGGCCAAGCTGCAGCAGCTGGTCGCCTACACCCAGAAGCTCGCGGCCTGAGCGCACGGCGATGAGCCTGCTGGACGCTCCCATCTGGAACGACCCCGCGACGTGGATCGTGCTGGGCGTGTCGCTGCTGTTCATCGTCGTGGGCATCGTGATGCACCGCATCATCATGAAGGTGGTGCGCGGCCCGGCACCGCCCACGCAAGGCCACAAGGGCCCGGTACCTCCGCGCGAATGAGCGGGACGGGCGCTGGCGCCAGTGCGCGCCGTCACCATTGACGCTCCCTGCGGGGAGCAAGGAAGCAAGCATGTCGGACATCCTGAAGAAAATCTGCGACGTGAAGGTCGAGGAAGTGGCCGCCGCGCAAAAGCGCGTGTCCTTCACCGACATGCGCCGCGACGCCGAGAGCCGCGTGCTCACGCGCGACTTCGTGGGCGCGCTGCGCGCCAAGATCGACCAGGGCCAGGCCGGCGTGATCGCCGAAATCAAGAAGGCCAGCCCCAGCAAGGGCGTGATCCGCGAGGATTTCATCCCGGCCGACATCGCGCAAAGCTACGCCGAGGGCGACGGCAAGGTCAGCGCGGCCTGCCTGTCGGTGCTGACCGACCGCCAGTTCTTCCAGGGCCAGCCCGATTACCTGAAGCAGGCACGCGCCAGCTGCCCGCTGCCGGTGCTGCGCAAGGACTTCATGATCGATCCGTACCAGATCTACGAGTCGCGCGCTTTTGGAGCGGACTGCGTGCTGCTGATCGCCGCCTGCCTTGAGGATGGCCTGATGGCCGAGATGGAGCAGATCGCCCGCAGCCTGGACATGGCCGTGCTGGTGGAGGTGCACGACGGCGCCGAGCTGGAGCGCGCGCTGCGCCTGCAGACGCCGCTCGTGGGCATCAACAACCGCAACCTGCGCACCTTCGAGGTCAGCCTGCAGACCACGCTGGACCTGAAGAAGGAAGTGCCTGCCGACCGCCTGCTGGTGGCCGAGTCCGGCATCCTTGCGCCGGTGGATGTGCACACGCTGCGCGATGCCGGCGTGAATGCGTTCCTGGTGGGCGAGGCCTTCATGCGCGCGCCCGACCCGGGGCGGGCGCTGGCCCAGCTGTTCGCCTGACGGCCGCAGGCCGGGCGTCCCCCGGGGTTGGGGCGGTGGCGGCATACTGGGCCCATGAAAGTCATCGGGCCGCGTCGATGAGCCTTGTCTGAGGCGGTTACCCGGCCATTCTTATCGTGCCCGCATGGAGGAGTTGCCTTGCGCGAGAGACCGGATACGCAGGCCGAGCGTTTTCGCAGGGAGTGGTGGTTGCTGGCGGGCCTGTGGCTGGCGCTGGGGGCGCTGATTGCGGTCGTGCTGATCCTGGAGCGGCGGGACACCGAGGCACGCGAGCGCCAGCAGGTCGCGCACCAGGTGCATATCGTCCATGAGAACCTGGAGCGCCAACTGCATGCCGTGAACCAGGCGCTGGGGGATATTGTTGCGAACCTGGCGCAGTGGCGCGCGCGCCCTGAAGGCGCCTTGCCATTCAACGAGCGGCTGCGGGCCTTCAGCGACGCCATGACCGGCGTGCGCACGCTGACCGTGCTGGATGCCGAGGGTACGGTGGTCGCCTCCAGCCGTGCCGAGTTGCTCGGAGAGAACCTCGCCTACCGCGATTACTTCCAGTCGGCGCGGCGACTGGCAAGCCGCGAGCAGCCCTCGCTGATCGTCAGCGCGCCCATGCGCACGGTGTTGGGTATCTGGGCCATCACGTTGTCGCGCCCGGTGGTGGCGGAAGATGGGCTGCCCGGCGGCGTGGTCGCGGCGACGCTGGACCCCGAGGAGTTCAAGACCCTGCTGGATTCCGTGCGCTACGCCCCCGACGTGGAGAGCACCCTGGTGCACGGCGACGGCGTGCGCTTCCTGCGCGTGCCCGAACGGGCGGGGCTGCTGGGCGCCACGCTGGCGCAGCCCGGCACGCTCTTTCAGGCGCACCTGGACAGCGGGCGGATGGAAAGCCTCTTCGTCGGCGCGATGGAGCCGGACCCGGCCGAGCGGCTGGTGGCGCTGCGCACCATCTTTCCGGCCCACCTGCACATGGACAAGCCGTTGGTTGCGGCCGTTGCGCGGGACTGGAGCCAGGTGTTCGCCGCCTGGCGCGCGCGGGCCTGGACGCTGGGCGTGGCATGGCTGCTGACGGGGGTTGCCATTGGGCTGGGCCTGGGCTTCATGCAGCGCCGGCGCCGCCAGCTGTGGCGCCGCGAGCAGGCGCTGGCCGCCCAGGAGGCCGCGCTGCAGGCCCGCTGGCAGGCGGTGCTGCACGCCACCCAGCAGGGCGTGTGGGACTGGGACGTGGCCGCGGGCACGGTGTATTTCTCGCCGGTATGGAAGACCATGCTCGGCTACGCGGAAGGCGACATCGGCGACAGCCTGCAGGAATGGGAAAGCCGCGTGCATCCCGACGATCTGGCGCGCGTGAACGCCGACGTGGCGCGCCACCTGGCGGGTGAAACGGCGGTCTATGAGAACGTGCACCGCATGCGCTGCAAGGACGGCAGCTACAAATGGGTGCAGGACCGCGGCCAGGTGACCGCGCGCGACGCCAGCGGCCGACCCACCCGGCTCATCGGCACCCACACGGACGTGACCGCGCAGCGGCAGCACCAGGAGACGCTGGACCGCCTGGCCGAGAACGTGCCCGGCGCGCTGTACCAATACCAGCGCGAGCCCGACGGGCGCAGCCACTTCCCGTACGCCAGCCCCGGGGTGCAGGACATCTACGGGCTTCCCCCGCAGGCCCTGTGCGTGGATGCGGAGCAGGTCTTCGCGCGCATCCACCCCGACGACCTGCAGGCGCTGCGCGAGAGCGTGCTGGCATCCGCGCAGACCCTGGAGCTGTGGCGCACCGAGTACCGCGTGCTCGTGCCCGGGGAGCGCGAGCGCTGGGTCAGCGGCCAGGCACGGCCCGCGCGCACGGCCTCGGGCGCCGTGCTGTGGCATGGCTATATCCACGACGTGACGCTGGCCAAGCAGCAGGCGCTGCAGCTGCAGGAAACCGAGCGCCTGCTCACGCATCTGATGCAGGAGATGCCCATCGGGCTGTGCATGATCGATGCCGCGGGCGTGATCTACTTTCGCAACCGGCGCTTCCAGGACCTGTTCGGCTACACCGAAGCCGAGGTGCCCACGCTGGGGCAGTGGTGGCCGCGCGCCTATCCCGATCCGCACTACCGCGAACAGGTCATCGCCGCGTGGAACGCAGACCTGGCGCAGGCAGGCGCGCAGGGGGGCGAGATCGCGGACAGGGAATACCGCGTCACCGACCGCGACGGCAGGCTGCATACGATGACCATCGGCGGGCTCGCGTTTGGAGACCATTGCATGGCCACGTTCGTGGACGTGACCGAGCAGCGCGCGCAACATGAACTGCTGCGCAAGCTGGCCTTCATGGACGGGCTGACGGGCCTGGCCAATCGCCGCCAGTTGGACCGCACCCTCAAGGCCGAATGGCGGCGCTGCCGGCGCAGCGGCCAGCCCCTGTCCGTGGTGATGGTGGACATCGACCATTTCAAGCAGTTCAACGACCTGTATGGCCACCAGCAGGGCGATGATTGCCTGCGCGCCGTGGCCGCCGCGCTGCGCGGCGGCCTGGGGCGGTCGCACGACCTCGTGGCCCGCTACGGCGGCGAGGAATTCGTCTGCCTGCTGCCCGAGTGCGACCTGGACGGCGCGCGCGCCAAGGCGCAGGCGCTGTGCCGGGCCGTGCATGCGCGGCAGATGGAACACCGCGGCTCGCCGATTGCGCCCGTGGTCACGGTGAGTGCCGGGGTGGCCTGTGTGGTGCCCGGCGCCGAAGACACCCCCGAACAGTTGCTGGCGCGCGCGGATGCGAACCTGTACCGCGCCAAGGCGGCAGGCCGCAACCGGGTGCATGATGGAATGGATTAGCTATCGTAAATATAGCTTGTAGCGCAGAATGGATAAGCCTTGGAGCATGATTTGATGCTAAATACTCCCGCCGCCACGCAACTGCAAAGTGCCGACCCCGCCGACTGGCCTGTCGCGCCGGGCTGGCAGCCGCTGGTCGATACGTTCTTTGCCAGCGCGCGCGGGCGGCAGTTGCTGGCCTTCCTGCAGGCGCGGCTGGAGGCCGGCGCCGCCATCTTCCCGCCGCAGCCGCTGCGGGCGCTGCAGCTCACCGCCCCCGAGGACACGCGCGTGGTCATCCTGGGGCAGGACCCGTACCACGGCCGTGGCCAGGCCGAGGGGCTGGCGTTCTCGGTAGCGCCGGGCGTGCGCCTGCCGCCCTCGCTGCAGAACATCTTCAAGGAAATGCAGCGCGACATGGGCGTACCCTTCCCACCGTTTCCCAACCCGGGCGGCAGCCTGGTGAAGTGGGCACAGAACGGTGTGCTGCTGCTCAACACCTGCCTCACGGTGGAAGAGGGCCAGGCCGCGAGCCACGCGGGCAAGGGCTGGGAGCAGTTGACCGATGCCGTCATCCGCGAGGTGGCCGAAGGGCCGCGCCCCGTGGTGTTCATGCTCTGGGGCAGCCATGCGCAGTCCAAGCGCGCCTTCATCCCGCAGGACCGGGGGCACCTGGTGCTTACCTCCAACCATCCCTCGCCGTTGTCGGCGCTGCGCCCGCCCGTGCCGTTCATCGGCAACGGCCACTTCGGCCAGGCGCGGGCGTTCCGCCAGCAGTACGGTTACTGATCAGCGCCGCTCGCGCACCGTCAGCCACGCGCTCGCGGCGCCGCTGGCGGCGATCAGGCAGATGCCCAGCAGCGACCAGCGGTCCGGCATGTGGCCGTACACCGCCCAGCCGGCCAGCATGGCAAACGCGATCTGGGTGTAGAGGAACGGCGCGATCGTGGCGGGCGCTGCGCAGGCGTAGGCCCGCAGCAGCAACAGATGGCCCAGCGCGCTCGACAGTCCCATGACCACCAGCCCCAGCCATACCCAGGCGCTGGTGATGGCGGTCCACACGAAGGGCGCCGCCAGCGTCATCAGCCCGGCGGCAATCCAGCTGGTGTAGAACTGCGTGGTCGTGGGGGCCTCCTGCCCGGCCATGCGGCTGCTCAAGATCTGGTACCCCGTGCCGCAGGCCAGCATGCCCAGCGGCAGCACCAATACCCCGCTGAAGGACTGGCCGCCCGGGCGCAGGATCAGCAGCACGCTGGCCAGCCCCGTGGCCACCAGCAGCCAGCGCAGTGGGCTGACCGGCTGGCGCAGCCACAACGCGGCCACGAGCGTCACGCACAGCGGCGTGGCGGCCACGATGGCGGTGAAATCCGCCAGCGGCATGGCGCGGATGCTGAAGATGCCGAACAGGCTGGTCGCGGCGAACAGCACCGCGCGCAACAGTTGATAGCGCGGGTGGTCCGTGCGCGGCGGGCGCCAGCCGCTGCGTGGCAGCACATAGGCGCTGGTGACCAGCGACTGGAACACATAGCGCAGCCACAGCGCCAGCAGCAGCGGCGTGGTGGCGCTCACCAGCTTGGTGGCGGTGTCCAGCAGCGCGAACGAGGCGCAGGCGCCCACCGTGAGCGCGATGCCGGCCAGGGCGGTGCGGGGGCTGTGCCCGGCCGGCCCGGCGCTCATGCGCGGGGCCGCTCCAGCAGCATGCAGTCGCCGTAGCTGAAGAAGCGGTAGCGCTGCGCGACCGCGTGGCGGTACAGCTGCATGATGTGCTCGTAGCCCGCAAAGGCGCTCACCAGCATCATCAGCGTGCTCTTGGGCAGGTGGAAGTTGGTGAGCAGCAGGTCGACCACCTGGAATGGAAAGCCCGGCGTAATGAAGATGCTGGTGTCGCCCGCGGCCTGGCCGCTCGCGGCCCAGGATTCCAGCGTGCGCACCGTGGTCGTGCCCACGGCCACCACGCGGCCGCCGCGCTGGCGGCAGCGCTCCAGCGCCGCCAGCGTGGCCAGCGGCACCTCGTACCACTCGCTGTGCATGCGGTGCTCGGCCAGGTTCTCGGTCTTCACGGGCTGGAAGGTGCCCGCGCCCACGTGCAGCGTGACGCTGGCGCGCTCGATGCCGCGCTCGGCCAGCCGGGCCAGCACGGCATCGTCGAAGTGCAGCGCGGCGGTGGGCGCGGCCACCGCGCCGGGCGCGCGCGCGAACACGGTCTGGTAGCGCTCGCTGTCCTCGCCGGCATGGGGGTCGTTGCCGCCGGCCTGCTGGCGCTCGATGTAGGGCGGCAGCGGCAGGTGGCCGTGGCGCTCCATGAGCTCCCAGGGGCTCTCGCCCGCGGGGCCGCGCAGGGCCAGGCGAAACAGCGGGCCGTCCGCGTCCGGGTAGCGGCCGAGCAGCGCGGCGTCGAACCCGCCCGCGGCCGCGCCGCCGGCCAGGTGGAGCGTGGCGCCGGGCAGCGGCTTTTTGCTGACCTTCATGTGCGCCACGACCTCGTTGCCGGTGAGCACGCGCTCGATCAGCAGCTCCAGCTTGCCGCCGCTGGCCTTCTCGCCGAACACGCGGGCCTTGACCACGCGTGTGTCATTGAACACCAGCAGGTCGCCCGGCTGCAGCAGGTCGGGCAGTTCGCGGAAGATGCGGTCGGTGGGCGGGGCGGCGCGCCCGTCCAGCAGGCGCGAGCCGCTGCGCTGGGGGGCCGGGTGCTGGGCGATGAGCAGCTCGGGCAGCTCGAAGTCGAAGTCGCTCAGGGTGAAGGTGCGGGGTGCGGTGGAGGCAGGGGACATGCGGGGCTTGAGGGCCGGACGGGCCCGTTCCAAGGCAGAAAGACAAGCCCGCGATTCTCGCAAAGATGCCGCCGCCGTGCAGCGCGTTGGTGCACCTCGGGCGCTACCAGCGAGGATCGGGCAGGTCGGACCAGAGTTGCGCGAGGTCGGGGAACTGCCAGCGCGCCGGGTCCTCGCGCGCGATGATCTTGTCGCGGCAGTCGGGCTCGGACAGGTCCACCACCTCGGGGGGGATGCGCAACTCGGATCGGGTGGAGTAGAAGACCCTCACGCGCGGCGCGATCAGCTTGCCCGGCGACTGCTCTGTCACGACGCCCAGGCGGCCCGAGGCGAGGCTCACCAGCGAGCCCACGGGGTAGATGCCGATGCTCTTGACGAAGGCCTGGAACAGCCGGCTGTCGAAGTGGTCGCGGGTCCATTCCGCCATGCGGCGCAGCGACTCTGAGGGGTCCCAGCCGCGCTTGTAGGGCCGGTCGGAGGTGACGGCGTCGTACACGTCGCAGATGGCGGCCATGCGTGCCAGCGTGCTGATCTGCTCGCCCGGCAGGCGGTGGGGGTACCCCGTGCCGTCCATCTTCTCGTGGTGGTGCAGGCACGCGTCCAGCACGGGCTCGGGCAGGTCGGTGCCCTGCAGCAGGGCGTAGCCGGCCACGGGGTGGCTGCGCACCACGGTGAACTCGTCGTCGGTCAGCTTGCCGGGCTTGTTGAGCACTTCCAGCGGCACGGCCGCCTTGCCGATGTCGTGCAGCAGCCCGGCCAGCCCGGCCATGCGCGTGGCGCCATCGTCCATGCCGATCTGCCGGGCCAGCGCCACCATCAGCGCGGACACGGCGACCGAGTGCATGTAGGTGTACTCGTCGGCCGTCTTGAGCCGCGCCAGGCTGATGAGCGCGCCGGGGTTGCGCGTGACCGAGTCGGTGATCTCGTTGACCATTTCCTGCGCCACGGCGGTATCGATGGCGCGGCCCAGGCGTGCCTGGCCGAACATCGTGACCACGGCCTGCTTGGCCTGCGAGCAGATGGCCGCCGCGCGGCGCAGCTCCTGGTCCATGCCTGCCGGCTGGGGCGTCACGGCCGGGGCCGGCGCGGGCTGGGCAGGCAGGTCCTCCAGTTGCTGGAAGTCGCTGTCCAGTTGCGCGTCGGCTTCGGCGCGGGACACGCTGGCCGTGCCGGGCGCGATGTCCAGGCCCTTGGATGTGTCGATCCAGACCTCGTGGATCTCCGTGGCGCGGATGCGCGCCAGGTCTTGCGGGTCCTGCAGCAGAAAGCGCGAGCGCCAGAAGGGGTGCTCCATCCAGGAGCCGCAGAACTCATGCAGGTACATGCCCAGGGTGAGATGTTTGACTTCGATGCGCTTGAGCATGACGGGAGACGACGAGACGGTAACGTGCGGTAACTGCGGGCATGATAGCCTTTTTGCCGTGCCCAGACCCACACGTTCCTCCACCTCCGCCTCGTCCTCCGCGAAGCCCGCCCCCAGCCCTGCACAGCAGGCCCTCGTCAAGCTGGGGCTGGTGCGCGACATTGACCTGGCCCTGCACCTGCCCCTGCGCTACGAGGACGAGACACGCATCACGCCGATCCGCAGCGCACGCGATGGCGACACGGTGCAGATCGAGGCCACGGTGACCGCCAGCGAGGTGCAGATGCGCCCGCGCCGGCAACTGGTGGTGACCGTGGAGGACGGCACCGGCAGCTGCGAGCTGCGCTTCTTCAGCTTCTACCCTTCGCACCAGAAGACCATGGCCGTTGGCGCGCGCCTGCGCGTGCGCGGCGAAATCAAGGGCGGTTTCTGGGGCCGCCAGATGCTGCACCCGGCGTTCCGCAAGGCCGAAGGGGACTTGCCCGCGGCGCTGACCCCCGTCTATCCCACGGTGGCGCAGCTGCCTCAGGCGTACCTGCGCCGCGCGGTGGCGAGCGCCCTCACGCGCGTGGAATTGCCCGAGACGCTGCCGCCGGGGCTGGAGCCCCCCGCGGTTCCCTCGGGGGTGCGGATTGATGGCCAAAACGGCCTCCAGCACCCATGGAGCCTGCGCGAGGCGCTCCTGTTTTTGCACCACCCCACGCCCGATGTGGCGCTGGCCACGCTGCAGGACCACAGTCACCCGGCGTGGCAGCGCCTGAAGGCCGAAGAACTGCTGGCGCAGCAGCTGTCGCAGCTCACCGCCAAGCGCGAGCGCGCCCGCCTGCGCGCACCGGCGCTGCGCCCGCAGACGCAGGCAGGGGGCACGCCGCTGCACGAGCAATTGCTGGGCGTGCTGCCCTTCAGCCTGACGGCCGCGCAGCGCCGCGTGGGTGAGGAGATCGCGCGCGATCTGGCCCGGCCGGTGCCCATGCACCGTTTGCTGCAGGGTGATGTGGGCTCGGGCAAGACCGTGGTGGCCGCGCTGGCCGCCACGGTGTGCATGGACGCGGGCTGGCAGTGCGCGCTGATGGCGCCCACCGAGATCCTGGCCGAGCAGCACTTCGCCAAGCTCATCGGCTGGCTGCAGCCGCTGCTGGCCGCGCGCGGGCGCCAGGTGGCGTGGCTGGTGGGCGGGCAGAAGAAGAAGGAGCGTGCCGAGATGCTCGCGCGCATCGAAAGCGGCGAGGCCGCGCTGGTTGTGGGCACGCACGCCGTCATCCAGGAGCAGGTGCGTTTCAAGAACCTGGCGCTGGCGGTGATCGACGAGCAGCACCGCTTCGGCGTGGCACAACGCCTGGCGCTGCGCAAAAAGCTGCAGCACGCCGGCATGGAGCCGCACATGCTGATGATGAGTGCCACGCCCATCCCGCGCACGCTGGCCATGAGTTACTACGCCGATCTGGATGTGTCCACCATCGACGAGCTGCCGCCCGGGCGCACGCCCATCGTCACCAAGCTGATCGCGGACAGCCGCAAGGATGAGGTGGTCGAGCGCATCGGTGCGCAGGTGGCGGCGGGCCGGCAGGTGTACTGGGTGTGCCCGCTGATCGAGGAGAGCGAGGCGCTGGACCTGTCCAACGCCACCGCCACGCACGCCGAGTTGAGCGAGGCGTTGCAGGGCGACGCGGCGCACGGGCGCGCGCCGGTGATGGTGGGCCTGCTGCACTCGCGCATGCCCGCCGCCGAGAAGAAGGCCGTGATGGACCTGTTCAAGGGCGGGCAGATGGGCGTGCTGGTGTCCACCACCGTGATCGAAGTGGGCGTGGACGTGCCCAACGCCTCGCTCATGGTCATCGAGCATGCCGAGCGCTTCGGCCTGTCGCAGCTGCACCAGTTGCGCGGGCGCGTGGGGCGCGGCGCGGCGGCTTCGGCCTGCGTGCTGCTGTACTCCACGGGCGATTCGGGCCGCCTGGGCGAGACCGCGCGCGACCGCCTGAAGGCCATGGCCGAGACCACCGACGGTTTCGAGATCGCGCGGCGCGACCTGGAGATCCGCGGGCCTGGCGAGTTCCTGGGCGCTCGCCAGTCGGGCGACGCACTGCTGCGCTTTGCCGACCTGGCCACCGATACGCTGCTGCTGGAATGGGCGCGCGAGACGGCGCCGCAGATGCTGGACCGCCACCCGCTGCTGGCCGAGCGCCACATCCAGCGCTGGCTTGGCGGAAAATCGGACTATCTCAAAGCCTGATGGGCCGCCCGCGGCCGCACAGCGCGGCGGGCGTTGCACAATGGCCGATTCTGCCGGCCGGATTCGCCATGACTCTTACCGAACTCAAATACATCGTCGCCGTTGCGCGTGAAAAACACTTCGGCCGCGCCGCCGAAGCCTGCTATGTCTCGCAGCCCACGCTGTCGGTAGCGGTGAAGAAGCTCGAGGACGAGCTGGAGGTCAAGCTCTTCGAGCGCAGCGCGGGCGATGTCTCCGTCACGCCGCTGGGCGAGGAAATCGTGCGCCAGGCGCAGAGCGTGCTGGAGCAGGCCGCCGCCATCAAGGAGATCGCCAAGCGCGGCAAGGACCCGCTGGCCGGCGCCCTCACGCTGGGCGTGATCTACACCATCGGCCCCTACCTGCTGCCCGAGCTGGTGCGCCATGCCATCGCGCGCACGCCGCAGATGCCGCTGATGCTGCAGGAGAACTTCACCGTGAAGCTGCTGGAGATGCTGCGCACCGGGGAGATCGACTGCGCCATCATGGCCGAGCCCTTCCCCGACACCGGCCTGGCCATCGCGCCGCTGTATGACGAACCCTTCCTGGCGGCCGTGCCCAGCAGCCACCCGCTGGCCGAGCGCGATGCGGTCTCGGCGTCGGAACTCAAGAACGAAACCATGCTGCTGCTGGGCGCGGGCCACTGCTTTCGCGACCACGTGCTGGGGGTGTGCCCCGAGTTCGCGCGCTACGCGAGCAATGCCGAAGGCATTCGCCGCACGTTCGAAGGCTCGTCGCTGGAGACCATCAAGCACATGGTCTCCGCCGGCATGGGCGTGACGCTGGTGCCGCGCCTGTCGGTGCCGCGGGATGCGCTGCACACGGGTGCACGCCGGCGCAAGAGCGACGACACGCACATCCGCTACCTGCCCATCAAGGAGAGCGACGGCAGCCCGCCGCCCATGCGCCGCGTGGTGCTGGCCTGGCGGCGCAGCTTCACGCGCTACGAGGCCATCGCCGCGCTGCGCAACGCTGTCTACGCCTGCGAGTTGCCCGGCGTCACGCGCTTGTCTTGACGCAGGGCGATGCTGCGCGGCGCGGCAGTTGGTACAGTCATGGCAGAGTCATCCCAACCACCCAGAAAGGACGCACCATGGCCAAGCCCAGCAGCAAATCCGTCAGCACCAAGAGCGGCGCACCGCGCATCAACATCGGCATCAGCGACAAGGACCGGGCCGCCATCGCGCAGGGCCTGTCGCGCCTGCTGGCCGACACCTACACGCTGTACCTCACGACCCACAACTTCCACTGGAACGTGACGGGCCCGATGTTCAACACGCTGCACACCATGTTCATGGCGCAGTACACAGAGCTGTGGAACGCCGTGGACCCGGTGGCCGAGCGCATCCGCTCGCTGGGCCATGTGGCGCCGGGCTCCTACGCGCAGTTCGGCCAGCTCACCAGCCTGCCCGACGTGCCGGCCCAGCCGCCCAAGGCGACCGAGATGATCCGCATCCTGGTGGAAGGCCATGAGGCCGTGGCCCGCACTGCGCGCGAGCTGTTTCCCCTGGCCGACAAGGCCAGCGACGAGCCCACGGCCGACCTGCTGACCCAGCGCCTCACGGTGCACGAGCAAACGGCCTGGATGCTGCGCTCGCTGCTGGAGGACTGAGCAACTGTGCACGCGGGCCGGGCCATGTCCGCCACCGAGACAGAGCTCAAGCTGGCGCTGCCCCCGCGCGATGCGGCGGCGCTGGCGGCGCGCCTCATGCGCGTGCCGGCGCTGGCACGCGCCACGCCGGTGCGTGAGCACCTGGTCAGCCTTTACCACGACACGCCTGCGCAGGACCTGCTGCGCCAGCGCGTCGCCCTGCGCCTGCGCCGCGAGGGGCCTGAGGGCGCGGGTGCCCGCTGGCTGCAGACCCTCAAGACCGCGGGCGACACCACGTCCGCGCTGAGCCAGCGCGGCGAGTGGGAAATGCCCGTGGCCGGCCCGGCGCTGGAGCTGCACCGGTTGGAGGGCACGCCCTGGCCCGCCATGGACCCCGATGGCGTGCTGGCCGCCGCGCTGCAACCGTGCTTTACCACCGACTTCGTGCGCACCCGCTGGCGTGTGCGGGTGCGCGGCGGCGCCGTGGTGGAGGTGGCGCTGGACGTGGGCGCCGTGACCGCCACGGTGGACGGCGCGGCGCATGCCACGCCGCTGTGCGAACTGGAGCTGGAGTTGCTGCAGGGGCCCCCTGAGGCACTGCTGGCGCTGGCGCGGCGCATCGCGCGGCACGTGCCGGTGTTGCCGCTGGCCGCGAGCAAGGCCGCACGCGGCTACGCGCTGCTACACCCGCCGGCCAGCCCGGCCTTGGAGGCCCAGCCGCCCGCGCTGAAGCGCGGCATGACGGTTGCGCAGGTCGCCGAACGCGTGCTGCAGGAGCCTTTCCACCAGTTCTGCGCCAACCTGTTTGCGCTGCAGCAGGGCAGCGACGCGCCCGAGGTGGTGCACCAGGCCCGCGTGGGCTGGCGCCGGCTGCGCAGCCTGGCGCGCCTCTTCGCCCCGGCCTGTGCCGCGCGGCCGGCCCCCGCCGCCGCAGCGCTTGCGCCGCTGCTGCAGTCCCTGGGACATTTACGCGACCTGGATGTGGCGCGCACCCAGACGCTGCCTGCGTTGGCCGCGCACTACGCGCAGGGCGGCGCGCGGCAGGCCGCCGCCTGGGCGGCAGCGCAGGCCGCGCTGGATGCCGCCGCAGACCAGGCCCGCGCGCAAACGCGCGCCGCACTCCATCGGCCCGCCGTGGGCGCCGCGCTGCTGGCCTGGCAGGACTGGTTGCATGGCTGGGCGCTGGCCGCGCAGGGGGAGTGCGGCGTGGACGCCTGTGCCAGCGATGCCCTGGCCGGCGCGCCGGCGCGGCACTGGGTGCGCAAGCGCGTCCAGCGGCTGGTGCGGCGCCTGGGCGCGGCGCTCAAAACGGCGGGCGATGACGAAGGCCTGCACCATGCCCGCATTCTCGCCAAGCGGTTGCGCTACGGCAGCACGTCGCTGGCGCCGCTGCTGCCCCGTCGCATGGGCCGCCACCGGGGCGCGGCCGAGCAGTGGCAGGAGCGCCTGGGCGCGCAGCGCGACTGGGCGCAGGCCGCCGCTCTGGTGGCTGGCTGCGGGGGCGATGCCGCCGTGGTTGCCTTCCTGCGCGGCGCCGCGCTGGGGCGCGGCTGGGATCCCCTGCGGGACGCCGCGCGCCGTTGAACGGCAGTCTTCCGCTCACGGGCAGTGCCGTGCGCTCACGCGGGCGCGCCGGCCGCCATGGCGTATAAAAGCGGGCTTTGGCGCACGCTGGCGGGCGCCCGTCCCCGTGTGCTGCGTCGTCCGCGGGCCTTGTGTCCTTTGTGCCCTCAGTGTCCGTGTCCGCCCCGCGCAACCTGTCTTTTCCCTTGCCTCCATGTCCGCTGTCGCCCCGCGCTCCCGCCTGTCCCTGTACCTCGACCTGATCCGCTGGAACCGCCCCGCGGGCTGGCTGGTGCTGGTGTGGCCCACGCTGGCGGCGCTGTGGGTGGCGGCGGACGGCTTTCCAGGCTGGCACCTGCTGGCGGTGTTCGTGGCCGGCACGGTGCTCATGCGCAGTGCGGGCTGCACCATCAACGACATTGCCGACCGCGACTTCGACCGCCATGTGAAGCGCACCACGCAGCGCCCCATCACGAGCGGCCAACTCAGCGTGAGGGAGGCCGCGCTGGTGGGCGTGGTGCTCACGCTGGTGGCTTTCGTGCTGGTGCTCACCACGCGCTGGGAGGCGGTGGCCTGGTCGGTGCCCGCGGTGTTGTTCACCATCCTGTACCCGTTCACCAAGCGGTTCTTCGCCATGCCGCAGGCGTTCCTGGGCATTGCGTTCAACTTCGGCATCGTGATCGCCTTTGCGGCCGTGCAGGGCCGGGTGCCTGCCACGGCCTGGGTGCTGTGGCTGGCCAACCTGTTCCTGGTGCTGGCCTACGACACCGAGTACGCCATGGTGGACCGCGACGACGATCTGAAGATCGGCATGAAGACCTCGGCCATCACGCTGGGGCGCTTCGACGTGGCGGCCATCATGGGCTTCTTCGTGCTGTGCCTGGGGCTCACGGCGTGGGTGCTCGCGCCCTACGGCCTGGGCTGGCCGCTGTGGCTGGGGCTGGGCGTGGCGGCGGCGCAGGTGGCATGGCACTTCACGCTGATCAAGGACCGCACGCGCGAGGGGTGCTTTACCGCCTTCAGCAAGAGCCACTGGATCGGCGCGGCGATCTTTGCCGGCGTGGCGCTAGGGTATTTGCTACGCTAGTGATAGCTGCCAGCGCTTGACTGTCAAGCGCTGGAGCTATTTTTGACGCATGAATCAGGCGCCGAACTCGGCCGCCAGTTCCTTGGCACGGGCCTCTGCCGCGCGCATGGCGGCGATGAAGTGCGCGGGCACCTGTGCAGCCTGCAGGTGCGTGATGGCGGCGTGCGTGGTGCCGCCCTTGCTGGTCACGCGCTGGCGCAGCACCTCGGCGCTCTCGGGCGAGCGCGCGGCCAGCTCCGATGCGCCCTGGAACGTGGCCACGGCCAGCTGGTAGGCCTGCGCGGGGGGCAGGCCCATGTCCACGCCGGCCTGGGTCATGGCTTCGAGGAACAGAAACACATAGGCCGGGCCGGAGCCCGACAGCGCGGTGACCGCGTCGAGCTGCTCCTCGGCCTCCACCCAGACGAACTGGCCGGTGGTGGCGATCACGCGTTCCACCAGCGCCTTGCCCTGCGGGTCCACTTGCGGGCGGGCGAACAGGCCGGTGATGCCCTTGCCCACCAGCGCGGGGGTGTTGGGCATGGCGCGCACGATGTGCTGCGTGTCCAGCCAGCGCGCGATGCTGTCCGTGGGAATGCCGGCGGCCACGCTCAGGTGCAGGGCGGTGGCGGTGTGGGCGCGGGTGGCGGCGGCGGCTTCCTTGAAGGTCTGGGGCTTGACGGCCCAGACGACCAGCGCGGCGCGCGCGAGCGCATCGCCGGCCGCGGGCTGCGCGGTGATGCCGAATTTTTCCTGCAGCGCGGCGCGCGCGGGCTCGAAGGGTTCGACCACCTCGATCTGGCCGGCCGGCAGGCCGCGCTGTAGCAGGCCGCCGATGATGGCGCTGGCCATGTTGCCGCCGCCGATGAAGGCAATGGGGGGAAGGGGGGATGCGCTGGCTGTCATGGGATGGGGCGGGGAAGCGATGGGGTCAGGCGGCATTGTGCGCCGTCCAGCATCATTCAGAGTGATTCAAAAACAGGAGCTGCTCGCGCTTGCTACGCGGGAGGTTCAGAGTGTTTTGTATCTGAAAATGGGTTGCAGCAAGCGCCAGCAGCTATGGTTTTTACGTCAACCGGGTAGCACGGCCTGCGCGACGGCGTGCTCCCAACGCGCCATCAACGCCTCGGCCTGGCTGCGCGGCAGGGTGGGGGTGAAGCGCCGCTCGGCCTGCCACAGGGCAGACAGCTCGTCGGTGCTGGCATACACGCCGCTCGCCAGGCCCGCCAGGTAGGCGGCGCCCAGGGCGGTGGTCTCCACCACGGCGGGGCGCACCACGGGAATGCCCAGCAGGTCGGCCTGGAACTGCATCAGCAGGTCGTTCACGCAGGCGCCGCCGTCCACGCGCAGCTCGCTCACCGGGGCGCCGCCTGCGGCCACGGCGTCGCGGCTCATGGCGGCCAGCAGCGCGGCGCTCTGGTAGGCAATGGATTCGAGCGCGGCGCGCGCGATGTGCGCGATGGTGGTGCCGCGCGTGAGGCCGGTGATGGTGCCGCGCGCGTCGGGCTTCCAGTAGGGCGCGCCCAGGCCGGTGAAGGCAGGCACCATCATCACGCCGCCCGAGTCGGGCACGCTTTCGGCCAGCGCCTGCACCTCGGAGCTGGCCGAGATGGCGCGCAGCCCGTCGCGCAGCCACTGCACCACGGCGCCGCCCACGAACACGCTGCCTTCCATGGCGTACTCGGGCGATTGGCCGGCCTGCGCTGCGCTGGTGGTGAGCAGGCCGTTCTCGCTTTTCTGAAAGCGGCTGCCGGTGTGCATGAGCATGAAGCAGCCCGTGCCGTAGGTGTTCTTGGCCATGCCGGCGGTGAAGCACGCCTGGCCGAAGAGCGCGCTTTGCTGGTCGCCTGCCACGCCGCCAATGGCAATCGGGCCGCCCAGCAGCGCCGCGTCGGTGGCGCCGAAGTCGCTGGCCGATGGCAGCACCTCGGGCATCAGCGCGCGCGGGATGCGCAGGAGCTGCAGCAGCTCATCGTCCCACTGGTTGGTGTGCACGTTGAACAGCATGGTGCGGCTGGCGTTGCTCACGTCGGTGACATGGCGCTTGCCGCCGGTGAGCTGCCAGATGAGCCAGCTGTCCACGGTGCCGAAGGCCAGCTCGCCGGCCTCGGCCGCGTCGCGCGCGCCGGGCACATGGTCCAGCAGCCACTGCAGCTTGGTGCCGGAGAAATAGGCGTCGATCAGCAGGCCCGTCTTGGCCTGGATGGCGGCGGCATGGCCCTGTTCGCGCAGTTGCGCGCAGGCGGGCTCGGCGCGCCGGTCCTGCCAGACGATGGCGTGGTGCACGGGCTGGCCGGTGCGGCGGTTCCACAGCACGGTGGTCTCGCGCTGGTTGGTGATGCCCAGGGCGCGCACGTCCTGCGCGGTGATGCGCGCCTCGCGCAGCGCGTCCTGCGCGGTGGCGAGCTGCGTGCGCCAGATCTCGCGCGGGTCATGTTCCACCCAGCCGGGGCGGGGATAGATCTGCGGCAGCTCGCGCTGCGCCTGGGCCACGATGCGGCCACGTTCGTCGAACACGATGCTGCGGGAGCTGGAGGTGCCTTGGTCGAGTGCGAGCAGGTAGGTCATGGGCGGAGCGTAACGTGTTGGGGCGCTGTTCAGTCGCCGGGAGGGCCTCTCATGCGGCAGCCACGGTGCATTGCACGCCGGCCTCGTGCAGCAGGGCCGGGAAGGGCTCGGGCGGCGGCGCGTCGGTGAACAGCCGGTCGATCTGCGCGAGCTGCGCCAGCTGCACCATGGCCGGACGGTTGAACTTGGTGTGGTCGGCGGCCAGCCAGACCTCGCGCGCGTGTTCGATGATGGTCTGCGCGACCTTCACCTCGCGCATGTCGTAGTCGCGCAGCGAGCCGTCGGGCTCGATGCCGGAGATGCCGATGAGCGCGATGTCCACGCGGAACTGGCGGATGAAGTCCACCGCCGCCTCGCCCACGATGGCGCGGTCGCGCTTGCGCACCACGCCGCCGGCCACTGTCACCTCGCAATCGGGGTTGGCGCACAGGATGGCGGCCACGTTCAGGTTGTTGGTCAGCACGCGCAGGCCCTTGTGGTGCAGCAGCGCCTTGGCAATGGCTTCGGTGGTGGTGCCGATGTTCAGGATCAGCGAGCAGTTATCGGGCACCTGCGCGGCCACGGCGCGCGCGATGCGCGCCTTGCCCGTGGAGTTCAGCGCCTCGCGCTGGGTGTAGGCCAGGTTCTCCACGGTGGAGCTGGGCATGCGCACCCCGCCATGAAAGCGGCTGACCAGGCCCAGTTCGGCCAGGCGCTGCACGTCGCGGCGCACGGTCTGCAGCGTCACGCCCAGGATGTCGGCCAGCTGCTCCACGCTCAGCGACTTGCGCAGGCGTACTTCATCGAGCAACTGGAGTTGGCGGGGGTTGGTGTTCACGGGCGGCGCTGGGGCGGGCATGTCAGTGGGGCGGGATGCACTTTAAAACGAACAAAAAGGAATTGAGCAAGGGTAAACCTTGATTCGTTTCGATCACAAAACAACAAAAATGAATGAATACGAAGATTTTGCCGGGAGTGGCAGGCGTGCGGACGCCTGGCACCCCCGCTGCCACAGGGGAGGCGAGGAGCGCGCATGGAGCTGATTTTGGACGGCATCACCAAGCGGGTCGGCCCGCAGGTGTGGCTGCATGGCATGGACCTGCGGCTGCACAGCGACGCCGTGACCGTGCTGCTGGGGGCCACGCAGGCGGGCAAGACCAGCCTGATGCGCATCATGGCCGGGCTGGACCGGCCCACCGAGGGCCGCGTGCGTGTGGACGGCGTGGACGTCACCGGCGTGCCCGTGCGTGAGCGCAACGTGGCCATGGTGTACCAGCAGTTCATCAACTACCCGTCGCTCACGGTGGCGGACAACATCGCCTCGCCGCTCAAGCTGCGCGGCGACAAGAACGTGGCCGCGCGCGTGCGCGAACTGGCCGAGCGGCTGCACATCACGCCTTTCCTCGATCGGCTGCCGTCCGAGCTGTCGGGCGGGCAGCAGCAGCGCGTGGCGCTGGCGCGCGCACTGGCCAAGGGCGCCCCGCTGATGCTGCTGGACGAGCCCCTGGTCAACCTGGACTACAAGCTGCGCGAGGAGTTGCGCGAGGAACTGTCGCAACTGTTCGCCGCCGGTGGCTCCACCGTGGTCTACGCCACCACCGAACCGGGCGAGGCGCTGCTGCTGGGCGGCTACACCGCTGTGCTGCACGAGGGCGAGCTGCTGCAGTACGGCCCCACGGCCGAGGTGTTCCACGCGCCGCGCTCGCTGCGCGTGGCACGCGCCTTCAGCGACCCGCCCATGAACCTGCTGCCCGCGCAGCCCGTGCCCGGCGGCGTGCAGCTGGCGGGCGGCAGCGTGCTGGCCCTGCGCCAGCCGCTGCAGGCCCCTGCGGGCGGCACGCTCACGGTGGGCCTGCGCGCCAGTGCCCTGCGGCTGGCCCAGCGCGCGGGCGACGTGGCGGTGCAGGGCGTGGTGGAGCTGGCGGAGATCTCCGGATCCGACACCTTCGTGCACGCCGCCACGCCCTGGGGCGCGCTGGTGGCGCAGGTCACGGGCGTGCACTATCTGGAACTGGGCAGCGCCGTCACGCTGTACCTCGATCCGGCGCAGGCCTATGTGTTCGGCGCCGATGGCGCGCTGGCCCTGGCGCCCGTGCGCGCCTCGGAACGCGCGCAGGGAGGGCACTGACATGGCGCGCATCGAGCTCAACCTGGCGCATTCCTACAAACCCCGCCCGCAGCAGGACAGCGACTACGCGCTGCTGCCGCTGGACATGGTCTTCGATGACGGCGGCGCCTACGCGCTGCTGGGCCCCTCGGGCTGCGGCAAGACCACCATGCTGAACATCATGTCCGGCCTGCTCGTGCCCTCGCAGGGGCAGGTGCGGTTTGACGGCCGCGACGTCACCCGCGCCAGCCCGCAGGAGCGCAACATCGCGCAGGTGTTCCAGTTCCCGGTGATCTACGACACCATGACGGTGGCCGAGAACCTGGCGTTCCCGCTCAAGAACCGCAAGGTGCCGGCCGATCGCATCCGCCAGCGCGTGGGCCAGATCGCGGAGATGCTGGAGATGAGCCACCAACTGGACATGCGCGCGGCCGGCCTGTCGGCCGACGCCAAGCAGAAGATCTCGCTGGGCCGCGGCCTGGTGCGCGAGGACGTCGCGGCCGTGCTGTTCGACGAGCCGCTCACCGTGATCGACCCGCACCTCAAGTGGCAGCTGCGCCGCAAGCTCAAGCAGATCCACCACGAGCTCAAGCTCACGCTGATCTACGTGACGCACGACCAGGTGGAGGCACTCACCTTCGCCGACCAGGTGGTGGTGATGACGCGCGGGCGCGTGGTGCAGATGGGCACGCCGGGCGATCTGTTCGAGCGCCCGCAGCACGCCTTCGTGGGCCACTTCATCGGCTCGCCGGGCATGAACTTCCTGCCCGCGCAGGTGCAGGGCGGCGAGATCACCGTGGCCGCGCAGCGCTGGGCTCTGCCGCGTGCGCTGCCGGAGGGCGCCGTGCAACTGGGCGTGCGCCCCGAATACCTGGCCCGGGCCGACGCGCATGCGCCCGGTGCGTTGCGCTGCACCGTGGCGCGCGTGCAGGACGTGGGCACGCACCAGATGCTCACGGCCACCGTGGAAGGTCAGTCCCTCAAGGCCCGTTTCGCGCCCGAGCAGGCGCTGCCCGCGCCGGGCGAGGCGGTCTGGCTGCAGGTGCTGGGCGAGCACACCTGCTTCTACAAGAACGAGGAGCTGCTGCCATGAATGGCTACCCCTTGAGCCGCAGCGCGGCTTCCCCCTGGATGGGGGACGGCGCCCTTTGCTGCGGAGCGGCCCTTGCTGGGCGCCCCGCCGTTTGCGCCGCACCAGTGGTGCGCGTCGCAGGCTATCCCTTGGAGCACTGCCATGAGTAGTACGACCAAACCCGTGAACCAGAAGGCCTGGTTCCTGGTGCTGCCGGTGATCCTGTGCGTGGCCTTCTCGGCCATCCTGCCCTTGATGACGGTGGTGAACTACTCGGTGCAAGACATCATCAGCCCCGAGCGCCGCGTGTTCGTGGGCACGGAATGGTTCGCCGCCGTGCTGCGCGACGAGGAACTGCACGGCGCGCTCCTGCGCCAGCTCACGTTCTCGCTGGCGGTGCTGCTGGTGGAAATTCCGCTGGGCATCCTGCTGGCGCTCAGCATGCCCGCGCAGGGCTGGAAGTCGTCGGCGGTGCTGGTCACCGTGGCGCTGTCGCTCTTGATCCCGTGGAACGTGGTGGGCACCATCTGGCAGATCTTTGGCCGCTCGGACATCGGCCTGCTGGGCGCGGCGTTCGAGGCCATCGGCTTCGACTACAGCTACACCGGCAACGCCACCCACGCCTGGCTCACCGTGCTGGCCATGGACGTGTGGCACTGGACTCCGCTGGTGGCACTCTTGTGCTTCGCGGGGCTGCGCAGCATTCCCGACGCGTACTACCAGGCCGCGCGCATCGACGGCGCGAGCAAGTTCGCCGTGTTCCGCTACATCCAGCTGCCCAAGATGCGCGGCGTGCTCATGATCGCCGTGCTGCTGCGCTTCATGGACAGCTTCATGATCTACACCGAGCCCTTCGTGCTCACGGGCGGCGGGCCGGGCAACGCGACCACGTTCCTGAGCCAGTACCTCACGCAAAAGGCCGTGGGCCAGTTCGACCTGGGGCCGGCGGCGGCGTTCTCGCTGATCTACTTCCTCATCATCCTGCTGCTGTGCTTCATCCTCTACAACTGGATGCAGCGCGTGGGCACCACGCCGAAGGAGGGTGCCGGCCATGAATGAGCCCCGCTTCCAGAAACGCACGCTGTTCCTGATCGCCTACCTGGTGTTCGCCGTGCTGCCCATCTACTGGATGGTCAACATGAGCTTCAAGACCAACGAGGAGATCCTGTCCAGCTTCTCGCTGTGGCCCCAGCACTTCACCTGGGCCAACTACCAGACCATCTTCACCGACGAGAGCTGGTACTCGGGCTACATCAACAGCCTGATCTACGTGGCCATCAACACGGTGATCTCGCTCACCGTGGCGCTGCCCGCGGCCTATGCGTTCAGCCGCTACCAGTTCCTGGGCGACAAGCACGTGTTCTTCTGGCTGTTGACCAACCGCATGACGCCGCCGGCCGTGTTCCTGCTGCCATTCTTCCAGCTCTACACCACCGTGGGGCTGATGGACACGCACATCGCCGTGGCGCTGGCGCACCTGCTGTTCAACGTGCCGCTGGCGGTGTGGATCCTGGAAGGGTTCATGAGCGGCATCCCGCGCGAGATCGACGAGACGGCGTACATCGATGGCTACTCGTTCCCGCGCTTCTTCCTCACCATCTTCCTGCCGCTGATCAAGGCGGGCGTGGGCGTGGCGGCG
This sequence comes from Diaphorobacter sp. JS3051, assembly GCF_015832135.1. Lineage (NCBI taxonomy): Bacteria > Pseudomonadati > Pseudomonadota > Betaproteobacteria > Burkholderiales > Comamonadaceae > Diaphorobacter > Diaphorobacter sp. JS3051. The sequence goes on along the minus strand of NZ_CP065406.1, from coordinate 2,315,415 downwards.
TTCTTCTGCTTCATGTTTTCGTGGGTGGAATTGCTCTTGGCACGCACGCTCACCAGCGTGAATGCCAAGCCCATCGTGGCCACCATGACGCGCACCGTGAGCGCCAGCGGCATGGACTGGGCGACGCTGGCCGCAGCGGGGGTGCTGACCATCGTGCCGGGCGCGATCGTGATCTGGTTCGTGCGCCACTACATCGCGAAGGGGTTCGCGATGGGCCGCGTCTGACGGGAAGGGAAGCCAACACATGAACCACCGCAATTCGCAGCGGCACGCGCAACGCGTCCCATACCAGCGGCAGCCGTGGAACGGGTTTTGCCCGGCCACCGGCTGCGTCCCCCTGGGGGGAAGCGCCGCAGGCGCTCAGGGGGGCACCCATGTTTGACTGGATGGCCTGGACCACCCCGGTGGCGGTGTTCTTCACCTGCATCGTGCTCATGCTGATCGGCATGACGGTGTGGGAAATCCAATCCCCCACGGTGGAGCGCAAGGGCTTCCTGCCCATGACCACCACGCGCGGCGACCGGCTGTTCATCGGCCTGCTCACCGCCGCGTACATCAACCTGGCCTGGGTGGGCCTGGGCGAGAAGATGGCGCAGTGGTTCTCGCTGGAGGCCGAGCCCTCGGTGTGGATCAGCTTCGTGCTGTCCATGCTGGTGCTGGCGCTGGTGCTGCGCAAAGGGTAGTCAAAAAAGATAGCTGCGTGCGCTTGATTTACGGGGATTTGAGATAGAAAAATATCTAAAACCCAATAACAACGAGCGCCAGTAGCTCACATTTTTATAAAAGGGGCCAGCCGACTCTCCCCCGGCACCGGCGCCCATCCAACCCCCGGGGAGCGTTCTTGTGAGGAGACAGCAATGAAGATGCAGTTCAAGGCGATCGCGTTCGCCGCCGCGGCGCTGGCGCTGGGGCAGGCAGCCTGGGCCGGCGAGGCCGAGGCCAAGAAGTGGATCGACAGCGAGTTCCAGCCCTCCACGCTGAGCAAAGACCAGCAGATGGCCGAGATGAAGTGGTTCATCGACGCGGCCAAGAAGCTGCAGGCCAAGGGCGTGAAGGAGATCGCGGTGGTCTCCGAGACCATCACCACGCACGAGTACGAATCCAAGACCCTGGCCAAGGCGTTCAGCGAGATCACGGGCATCCAGGTCAAGCACGACCTGATCCAGGAAGGCGACGTGGTCGAGAAGCTGCAGACCTCCATGCAGTCGGGAAAGTCCATCTATGACGGCTGGATCAGCGACTCCGACCTCATCGGCACCCACTACCGCTACGGCAAGATCCTGAACCTGTCCGACTACATGGCCGGCCCGGGCAAGGACTACACCAACCCCGGCCTGGACCTGCAGGACTTCATCGGCACCAAGTTCACCACCGCCCCGGACGGCAAGCTGTACCAGCTGCCCGACCAGCAGTTCGCCAACCTGTACTGGTTCCGCGCCGACCTGTTCGACCGCAAGGACCTGAAGGACAAGTTCAAGGCCAAGTACGGCTACGACCTGGGCGTGCCGCTGAACTGGAGCGCCTATGAAGACATCGCCGAGTTCTTCACCAACGACGTGAAGAACATCGACGGCAAGCCGATCTACGGCCACATGGACTACGGCAAGAAGGACCCGTCGCTGGGCTGGCGCTTCACCGACGCCTGGCTGTCCATGGCCGGCAGCGCCGACATCGGCACGCCCAACGGCCTGCCCATCGACGAATGGGGCATTCGCGTGGCCGACGACAAGTGCACCCCCGTGGGCGCCAGCGTGGCCCGTGGCGGCGCCACCAACTCGCCGGCCGCAGTCTACGCGCTCACCAAGTACGTGGACTGGATGAAGAAGTACGCGCCCAAGGAAGCCATGGGCATGACCTTCGGCGAGGCCGGCCCCGTGCCCGCCCAGGGCCAGATCGCCCAGCAGATCTTCTGGTACACCGCCTTCACCGCCGACATGACCAAACCCGGCCTGCCCGTGGTGAATGCCGACGGCACGCCCAAGTGGCGCATGGCCCCCGGCCCCAACGGCCCGTACTGGAAGCAGGGCATGCAAAACGGCTACCAGGACGTGGGCAGCTGGACCTTCTTCAAGGACCACAACCCCGACCGCCTGGCCGCCGCGTGGCTCTATGCCCAGTTCGTGACGGCCAAGAGCACGTCGCTGAAGAAGACCGTCGTCGGCCTGACGCCGATCCGCGAGTCCGACATCCGCTCCAAGGCCATGACCGACATGGCGCCCAAGCTGGGCGGCCTGGTCGAGTTCTACCGCAGCCCTGCGCGCGTGGCCTGGTCGCCCACCGGCACCAACGTGCCCGACTACCCCAAGCTGGCGCAGCTGTGGTGGAAGAACGTGGCCCAGGCCGTCACGGGCGAGAAGACCCCGCAGGCAGCCATGGACACACTGGCCGACGAGATGGACCAGGTGATGGCCCGCCTGCAGCGCGCCGGCATGGAGCGCTGCGCGCCCAAGCTGAACGCCAAGGGTGACCCCGCCAAGTGGCTGAGCGACCAGCACGCGCCCTGGAAGAAGCTCGCCAATGAGAAGCCCAAGGGCGAAACCATCAACTACAACACCCTGCTGCAGGCCTGGAAGGACGGCAAGGTGCGTTGATGCCGCAGCGGATGGGCCCTTTGCCGGGCCCATCCCCGCGGATCCGGTCACAATTCAGGGTAAACCCTGATTTTTTCCGCCAGGGTTACGGACCATTCCCCTTATGACTAGCGACACCTCCACCCCTTTGGCAACCGTACGGGCCGACCTGCTGGCCCGCCTGGCTCAACCCGTGACCTACGACCTGGCGGTCGTCGGAGGTGGGGCGACGGGCCTGGGGGTGGCGCTGGATGCGGCGGCGCGCGGCTTTTCCGTCGTGCTGCTGGAATCGCACGACTTCGCCAAGGGCACCTCCTCGCGTGCCACCAAGCTGGTACACGGCGGCGTGCGCTACCTCGCTCAGGGCAACATCGCCCTGGTGCGCGAGGCGCTGCACGAGCGCACCACGCTGTTGCGCAACGCCCCCCATCTGGCGCAGCCGTTGGCATTCGTCATGCCTTCTTACAAGGTGTGGGAAACACCGTTCTACGGTGTGGGCCTGAAGATGTACGACGCCCTGGCCGGCAAGGCGGGCCTGGGGCCTACCGAATTCCTTGGGCGCATGGAGACCCTGCGCTGCCTGCCCACGGCCATGGCCGACGGGCTCAAGGGCGGCGTGAAGTATTGGGACGGGCAGTTCGACGACGCCAGACTGGCCCTGGCCCTGGCGCGTACCGCCGCGCAGCGGGGGGCCCTGCTGCTCAACTACTGCCCCGTGGACGACCTGTTGTACGACGGGGGGAAGGTGGCGGGCGTGGTTTGCCAGGATGCCGAGACCGGGCAGCGCTACGAGGTGCGTGCGCGCTGCGTGGTCAACGCCACCGGCGTGTGGGTGGATGCCCTGCGCCAGCGCGATGGCGATGTGACCGGCCAGCCCGCCAAGCCCATGGTGGCGCCCAGCCAGGGGGTGCACATCGTGGTGGACCGCGAGTTCTTGCCCTCCGACCATGCGCTGATGGTGCCCAAGACGGCCGACGGGCGGGTGCTGTTTGCGGTGCCCTGGCTGGGCAAGGTGATTTTGGGCACGACCGACAGCCCACGCCAGGATCTGGCGCGCGAGCCCCAGGCCATGCGGGAGGAAGTGGCCTTCATCCTGGGGGAATCGGCGCGCTACCTGCGGCGTGCCCCCCAGGCGAGCGATGTGCGCAGCATCTGGGTGGGCCTGCGTCCCTTGGTCAAGCCCTCGGACGAAGACGCCGCCGCCACCAAGAGCATCAGCCGGGAACACACCGTGCTGGCCAGCCGCAGCGGGCTGGTCACCGTGACTGGCGGCAAGTGGACCACCTACCGCGCCATGGCCGAGGATGTACTGCTCAAGTGCATGGACGAACACCTGCTGCCGCGCCGCCCGGGCGGGATCACCGTTGCGCTGCCTCTGGTAGGAGCCGGTGCCACCCGGGAGCGCCAGGGAATGAACGCGCCCCAGGGTCTGCATTCCTACGGGGACGAGGCCGCGCGGGTGCAAGCCCTGCCGGGATCGCAGGTGCAACTGACCGAAGGGCTCAGCGAGGCCATGGTGCGCTTTGCCGCGCGCCATGAGTACGCACGCACCGTGGAGGACGTGCTCGCACGGCGCTCGCGCGTGCTGTTTCTCGATGCGCGCCTGGCGGCCGCGCTGGCGCCGCGCGTGGCGGACATCCTGCGCGAGGAAATCCCCGGCCAGGACCCGCAGCTGCCCGCGTTCCTGGAGTTGGCCGCACACTACGCCACGGTGCCGGCATAAAAAGCGCTTGACGCCCGGTTCCAAGTTTGCGATACTACCGGGCTTCGCGTTAAGTGCGCGAGGTTTCTGCCCAGCGGGAAGCGCCGCAAATGGTTTGCGGCGTGGACGACGGGCCCAAGACTGACTGGCAGGTCGGCCGCCTTGAAAGGCTTCGGGGCATTCGACCGCTGGTGCAAGTTGGGAATATTGAAATGATCCAAACAGAATCTCGGTTAGACGTTGCCGACAATACCGGCGCGAAGTCCGTCCTGTGCATCAAGGTGCTGGGCGGTTCCAAGCGTCGCTATGCCAGCGTTGGCGACATCATCAAGGTGAGCGTGAAGGAAGCTGCTCCGCGTGGCCGCGTCAAGAAGGGCGAGGTCTACAGCGCAGTGGTTGTGCGTACGGCGAAGGGTATCCGCCGCGGCGACGGTTCGCTCGTGAAGTTCGACGGCAATGCAGCAGTGTTGCTCAATTCCAAGCTGGAGCCCATCGGCACCCGCATCTTCGGCCCCGTGACGCGTGAACTGCGTACCGAGCGCTTCATGAAGATCGTGTCCCTGGCTCCCGAAGTTCTCTGAAGGACGCGCCATGAACAAGATCCGCAAGGGCGACGAAGTCATCGTGCTCACCGGGCGCGACAAGGGTAAGCGCGGCACGGTGTCGCTGCGCAAGGATGACTCTCATCTGGTCATCGAAGGCATTAACCTGGTCAAGAAGCATGTCAAGCCGAACCCCATGAAGGGTACGACTGGCGGCATCGTGGAAAAGGCCATGCCCATCCACCAATCCAACGTGGCCATTTTCAATGCCGCTACCGGCAAGGCTGACCGCGTGGGCATCAAGGTGCAGGCCGACGGCACGCGTGTTCGCGTGTTCAAGTCCAGCGGCGCCGAAATCAAGGCTGCCTAAGGAGTCCACATGGCACGACTGCAAGAAATCTACCGCGACAAGATCGCCCCCGAACTGGTCAAACAGTTCGGTTACACCTCGCCCATGCAGGTTCCCCGTCTGACCAAGATCACGCTCAACATGGGCGTGAGCGAGGCCGTGGCGGACAAGAAGATCATGGACAACGCCGTGGCAGACCTGACCAAGATCGCTGGTCAGAAGCCCGTGGTGACCAAGGCCAAGAAGGCTATCGCCGGTTTCAAGATCCGCGAAGGCCAGGCCATTGGCTGCATGGTGACGCTGCGCGGTGCGCAGATGTACGAATTCCTGGATCGCTTCGTGACGATCGCGCTGCCCCGCGTGCGCGACTTCCGTGGTATCTCCGGTCGCGCATTCGACGGCCGCGGCAACTACAACATCGGCGTCAAAGAGCAGATCATTTTCCCTGAGATCGAGTACGACAAGGTGGATGCCTTGCGCGGCCTCAACATCAGCATCACCACGACGGCCAAGACCGACGAAGAAGCCAAGGCGCTTCTCACGGCTTTCCGTTTCCCGTTCAAGAACTAAAGGCAGCGTATGGCTAAAGTAGCTTTGATCCAGCGCGAACTGAAGCGCGAAAAACTGGCCGCCAAGTACGCCGCCAAGTACGCGGAACTGAAGGCGATTGCCGGCGATGCCAAGCGCAGCGACGAAGAGCGCGAAGCGGCCCGTCTGGGCCTGCAGAAACTGCCTCGCAACGCCAACCCCACGCGCCAGCGTAACCGCTGCGAAATCACCGGTCGTCCCCGTGGCACTTTCCGTCAATTCGGTCTGGGTCGCGCAAAGATCCGTGAACTGGCATTTGCCGGTGACATCCCCGGTGTCACCAAGGCCAGCTGGTAAGCAGGCAGGAGAGATACAACATGAGCATGAGTGATCCCATCGCTGACTTGCTGACCCGCATCCGCAACGCACAAATGGTGTCCAAGGCCACCGTGTCGGTGCCTTCTTCCAAAGTGAAGGTTGCCATCGCCCAGGTGCTGAAGGACGAGGGTTATATCGACGGCTTCGAAGTGAAGTCCGAGAGCGGCAAGACTGAACTCGAAATCACCCTGAAGTACTACGCCGGTCGCCCGGTGATCGAGCGCATCGAGCGCGTGAGCCGTCCCGGCCTGCGCGTGTACAAGGGCTGTGGTTCCATTCCGCAAGTCATGAACGGCCTGGGTGTGGCAATTGTCACGACGCCCAAGGGTGTGATGACCGACCGCAAGGCGCGCGCTACCGGTGTCGGTGGCGAGGTGCTTTGCTACGTCGCTTAACGTGGCATTGAGGAGAAGACTGAAATGTCCCGTGTAGGTAAATCCCCGGTAAGCATCCCCGCAGGCGTGGATGTGTCCATCAAGGACGACCAGATCAGTGTCAAGGGTGCTGGTGGCGTGCTGTCGCTGGCGCAGAACGCGCTGGTGAAGGTGTCTAACAACGAAGGCAAGCTGAGCTTTGAGCCGGTCAACGACTCGCGTGAAGCCAATGCCATGAGCGGCACCGTGCGCCAGTTGGTGAACAACATGGTGGTCGGTGTGAGCAAGGGCTTTGAGAAGAAGTTGACGCTGATTGGCGTGGGCTTCAAGGCAGCAGCCTCCGGCAACAAGCTGAACCTGGCCATCGGTTTTTCGCATCCCGTGAACTTCGAGATGCCTACCGGCATCACCGTTGCCACGCCGACGCCCACCGAAATCGTGATCAAGGGTGCTGACCGCCAAGTGGTGGGCCAGCTGGCCGCCGAGATCCGTGCCGTTCGTCCGCCCGAGCCCTATAAGGGCAAGGGTATCCGCTACGCGGACGAAAAAGTCACGATCAAAGAGACCAAGAAGAAGTAAGGAGCTGCAGCATGTTGACCAAAAAAGAGCAGCGTCTTCGTCGTGCCCGCCAGACCCGCATCCGCATTGCCCAGCAAGGTGTCGCGCGTCTGACGGTCAATCGTACGAATCTCCATATCTACGCCAGTGTGATCTCCGGCGATGGCAGCAAGGTGCTGGCCAGCGCATCCACGGCCGAAGCCGATGTGCGCAAGTCGCTCGGTGGCTCGGGCAAGGGTGGCAACGCCGCTGCAGCCCAGATCATCGGCAAGCGCATCGCCGAGAAGGCGAAGGCGGCCGGTGTCGAGAAGGTTGCATTTGATCGTGCAGGTTTTGCATACCACGGCCGCGTGAAGGCCCTGGCCGATGCAGCCCGTGAAGCCGGCCTGCAGTTCTAAGCGGAGCGGAATACAAAATGGCTAAATTTCAACCCAAGGTACAGAGCGAAGGTCAGGACGACGGTCTGCGCGAAAAAATGATCGCGGTCAACCGCGTGACCAAAGTCGTGAAGGGTGGCCGCATTCTGGGCTTCGCTGCGCTGACGGTGGTTGGCGATGGTGACGGCCGCGTGGGCATGGGCAAGGGCAAGTCCAAGGAAGTGCCCGCCGCCGTGCAAAAGGCCATGGAAGAGGCACGTCGCAACATGGTGAAGGTGTCGCTGAAGAACGGCACCATTCACCACAACGTGACGGGCCACCACGGCGCAGCCGTGGTGATGATGGCCCCGGCCCCCAAGGGTACCGGCATCATCGCTGGCGGCCCGATGCGCGCCGTGTTCGAGGTGATGGGCATTACCGATATCGTGGCCAAGAGCCATGGTTCGTCCAACCCTTACAACATGGTTCGCGCCACGTTTGACGCCCTGACCAATTCCACTACGCCGGCCGAAGTGGCCGCTAAGCGCGGTAAGACGGTCGAAGACCTCTTCGCTGCCTGATAGGGAGGCGTGCAATGACAACGCAACAAACCATCAAGATTCAACTGGTGCGCAGCCCGATTGGCACCAAAGAATCGCACCGCGCTACCGTTCGTGGCCTGGGTCTTCGCAAGCTCAACAGCATCAGCGAACTCAAGGACACGCCTGAAGTGCGCGGCATGATTAACAAGATCAGCTATCTGGTCAAAGTCCTCTGAGAGGTTGATGATGGAACTCAATAGCATCAAGCCCGCAGATGGTGCCAAGCACGCCGCGCGCCGCGTTGGTCGCGGCATTGGTTCCGGCCTGGGCAAGACCGCTGGCCGTGGCCACAAGGGACAAAAGTCCCGCTCCGGGGGGTACCACAAGGTGGGCTTCGAAGGCGGTCAAATGCCTTTGCAGCGCCGTCTGCCCAAGCGCGGCTTCAAGTCGCACCTGCTGAAGTTCAATGCGGAAATCTCCTTGACCGCCCTGGAAAACCTGGGGTTGGCTGAGGTGGATGTGCTGGCGTTGAAGAACGCAGGACTGGTGGGCGAGCTGGCCAAGGTGGTCAAGGTGATCAAGAGTGGCGAGATTTCCAAGGCTGTGAAGCTGTCGGGAATCACCGCAACTGCTGGCGCCAAGGCTGCCATCGAAGCGGCCGGCGGTAGCCTGGCCTGATCTGGTTCTGACGAAAGGCATCTGTGGCTACTAACGCAGCTCAACTGGCAAAAACCGGTAAGTTTGGCGATCTCCGCCGGCGTCTGGTCTTTCTGCTGCTCGCGTTGGTTGTGTACCGCATCGGCGCGCACATTCCCGTTCCTGGGATTGACCCGGCGCAGCTGCAGCAGTTGTTCAGTGGCCAGCAGGGCGGCATTCTCAACCTTTTCAATATGTTTTCGGGTGGAGCGCTCTCGCGCTTCACGGTCTTCGCGCTGGGGATCATGCCGTACATCTCGGCATCGATCATCATGCAGCTGATGACCTATGTGGTGCCCACATTCGAGCAGTTGAAGAAGGAAGGGGAGGCCGGGCGCCGCAAGATCACGCAGTACACCCGTTATGGAACGTTGGGCTTGGCGATTTTCCAATCGCTGGGTATTGCGGTGGCTCTGGAGAGCTCCGCAGGTCTCGTGTTGAGTCCGGGCTTCGGCTTCCGGCTCACGGCAGTGGTCAGCCTGACCGCCGGCACGATGTTCCTGATGTGGCTGGGTGAACAGATCACTGAGCGCGGCCTGGGCAACGGTATTTCGATCCTGATCTTTGCCGGTATCGCCGCGGGTCTGCCCAGTTCTATCGGTGGTCTGTTGGAGCTGGTGCGCACGGGGGCGATGAGCATCCTGGCAGCCATCTTCATCGTGATCGTCGTGGGACTGGTGACGTACTTCGTCGTCTTCGTCGAACGTGGTCAGCGCAAGATACTGGTGAACTATGCGCGGCGCCAGGTGGGCAACAAGGTCTATGGTGGGCAATCCTCCCATCTGCCTTTGAAGCTCAACATGGCGGGTGTGATTCCTCCAATCTTTGCGTCGTCCATCATCCTGCTGCCTGCAACCATTGTGAATTGGTTCAGTGCGGGAGAGTCGATGCGGTGGTTGCGTGATATTTCTGCGGCACTGACGCCCGGCCAGCCGGTCTATGTGATGTTCTACGCCGCGGCGATCATCTTCTTCTGTTTCTTCTACACGGCTCTGGTTTTCAACAGCCGCGAAACGGCAGACAACCTGAAGAAGAGCGGAGCATTCATTCCAGGCATCCGCCCGGGTGAACATACCGCGCGCTACATCGACAAGATCCTGGTGCGGCTGACGCTGGCCGGGGCTGTTTACATCACATTCGTGTGTTTGCTGCCCGAGTTCCTGATCCTGAAGTACAACGTGCCGTTCTATTTTGGTGGTACGTCGTTGCTGATCATCGTTGTCGTGACGATGGACTTCATGGCTCAGGTACAGAACTACATGATGTCGCAGCAGTACGAGTCGCTGCTGAAGAAGGCTAACTTCAAGACGACATTAGGTACCTGATGTCCGTGTGCCTTTGGCGAATGCGCTATAGTCGCGGGTTCGTCAAGAAGCAACGGCTTATTGATGCCCTTCGATCCATCGCGGGCACTTATTTTGTGTTCCGCGCACTGGGCCGGAACGATTGGACAAGTTTAGGAGAATGCAATGAGGGTTTCGGCTTCGGTCAAGAAAATTTGCCGTAACTGCAAAATCATCCGCCGCAAGGGCGTTGTGCGCGTGATCTGCACGGATCAGCGCCACAAGCAGCGCCAAGGTTGATTGGGAAGTATTAGAGGACGAACATGGCACGTATTGCTGGTATCAATATCCCGCCCCATCAGCACACCGAGATTGGCCTGACGGCCATCTACGGGATCGGGCGTACCCGTGCTCGCAAGATTTGCGAGGCATGCGGAATTGCTTATTCCAAGAAGGTCAAGGAATTGACCGATGCCGATCTGGAGAAGATTCGCGACCAGATCGCTCAGTTCACCATCGAAGGTGACCTGCGCCGTGAGACCACGATGAACATCAAGCGACTGATGGACATTGGTTGCTATCGCGGTTTCCGTCATCGTCGCGGTCTGCCGATGCGTGGTCAGCGCACGCGCACCAACGCACGCACCCGCAAGGGCCCGCGCAAGGGTGCAGCGGCACTGAAGAAGTAAGATTCTGAAAGATCACTATGGCTAAATCTCCTGCCAATAATGCCGCGCAACGTGTGCGCAAGAAGGTTCGCAAGAACATTTCGGACGGCATCGCCCACGTGCACGCCTCCTTCAACAACACGATCATTACGATCACCGATCGCCAAGGCAATGCTCTGTCCTGGGCGTCTTCTGGTGGCCAGGGCTTCAAGGGTTCGCGCAAGTCAACTCCTTTTGCTGCTCAGGTGGCATCGGAAGTGGCCGGTCGCGCAGCCATTGAGCAAGGCATCAAGAACCTCGATGTCGAAATCAAGGGTCCCGGTCCTGGCCGCGAATCCTCGGTGCGCGCGCTGGGCGCTCTCGGCATCCGCATCACCTCCATCTCGGATGTGACGCCTGTGCCCCACAACGGTTGCCGCCCCCAGAAACGCCGCCGTATTTAATTGGTTTCATAAGCCCACCGCCACCGATCGCCTGGCGCGATGGTGGCTCCCGCAGTCCGCTGCGGCAGTCGATTCAAGGATATAAAAAGTGGCACGTTATCTCGGCCCCAAGGCCAAACTCTCCCGCCGCGAAGGCACCGACCTGTTCCTGAAGAGCGCACGCCGCTCTATCGCGGACAAGGCCAAGTTTGATTCGAAGCCAGGCCAGCATGGCCGTACTTCTGGCGCACGCACGTCAGACTATGGTCTGCAACTGCGCGAAAAGCAGAAAGTCAAGCGCATGTATGGCGTGCTGGAAAAGCAATTCCGCCGCTATTTCGAGGCCGCTGAACGCCTCAAGGGCAATACAGGCGCTAATTTGCTCGGCCTGCTCGAGTGCCGCCTGGATAACGTGGTGTACCGCATGGGCTTCGGCTCGACCCGTGCCGAAGCGCGCCAGCTCGTGTCCCACAAGGCCATCACGGTGAATGGTCAAAGCGTCAACATCGCATCCTATCTGGTCAAGGCCGGCGACGTGGTTGCGGTACGCGACAAATCCAAGAAGCAGGCACGTATTGTTGAAGCTTTGCAATTGGCGCAGCAGGTGGGCATGCCCGTTTGGGTCGAAGTGAATGCCGACAAGGTAGAAGGTACCTTCAAGAAGGTCCCGGATCGCGATGAGTTCGGTGCAGACATCAACGAATCCCTGATCGTTGAGTTGTACTCGCGTTAAACCATAGCCTTAAGTTAGCCGAAATCGTCCCTGAACCGCGAGGCATCGCGGTTTAGGCGCTTCACCAGCCTTACCGGTGTAACGAGCTGGGGGTATTGAGAGGAAGTCTGCATGCAAACCAATTTGCTGAAACCCAAGGCAATCAATGTCGAGCAACTTGGCCCCAACCGTGCCAAGGTGGCGTTGGAGCCTTTTGAGCGCGGTTACGGGCACACGCTGGGCAATGCCATTCGCCGTGTACTGCTCTCTTCCATGGTGGGTTACGCAGCAACGGAGGTGACGATTGCCGGTGTCTTGCACGAATACTCGTCCATTGACGGCGTTCAGGAGGATGTGGTCAACATCCTGCTGAACCTCAAGGGGGTGGTGTTCAAGCTGCACAACCGTGACGAAGTCACGCTGAGCCTCCGCAAGGATGGCGAAGGCGTCGTCACAGCGCGCGACATCCAGACGCCGCACGACGTTGAAATCGTGAACCCCGAGCACGTCATTGCCACGCTGTCTGCGGGCGGCAAGCTGGACATGCAGATCAAGGTGGAGAAGGGCCGCGGCTACGTGCCCGGCAACCTGCGCCGCTACGCGGACGAGGCGACGAAGTCCATTGGCCGTATCGTGCTGGATGCTTCCTTCTCGCCGGTGAAACGCGTGAGCTATACCGTCGAGAGCGCGCGTGTGGAACAGCGCACGGACCTGGACAAGCTCGTCGTCGAGATCGAAACCAACGGCGCTATTACTGCCGAGGACGCGGTCCGCGCTTCCGCCAAGATTCTGGTGGAACAACTGGCAGTATTCGCGCAGCTGGAAGGCGGTGAGTTGGCAGCTTTCGATGCGCCGGCAAGCTCTCGCGGCGCTGCGACCTTCGATCCGATCCTGCTGCGTCCTGTGGACGAACTGGAACTCACCGTTCGCTCTGCCAACTGCCTCAAGGCAGAGAACATCTATTACATCGGTGATCTGATTCAGCGAACCGAGAATGAACTGCTGAAGACGCCGAACCTGGGTCGCAAGTCGCTCAACGAGATCAAGGAAGTGCTCGCTTCGCGCGGCCTGACCCTCGGTATGAAGCTCGAGAACTGGCCTCCGGCAGGGCTCGACAAGCGTTAAGTTATAATTTAAGGTTCTCTGAAAAGAGCCAGTGCCTCGGGCAGTACCTGATACGGCTGCCCGATTTAATTACATCTAAGGAAAGCACCATGCGCCACGGACACGGTCTCCGTAAACTCAATCGCACCAGCTCGCACCGCCTCGCGATGCTGCAGAACATGATGAACTCGCTCATCGAGCACGAGGCCATCAAGACCACATTGCCCAAGGCCAAGGAACTGCGCCGCGTGATCGAACCCATGATCACCCTGGCCAAGGAAGATTCCGTTGCGAATCGCCGCCTGGCTTTCAATCGCCTGCGTGATCGTGACAGCGTGACGAAGCTGTTCAACGACCTGGGTCCGCGTTTCAAGACGCGTCCCGGCGGCTACACCCGCATTCTGAAGATGGGCTTCCGGGTGGGCGACAACGCGCCCATGGCGTACGTCGAACTGGTGGATCGTTCTGAGACGCCTGAAGTTTCTTCCACGGAAGCTTAAATATAGGTTATAATTTCTGTCTACCGCGCGATGGAGCAGTCTGGTAGCTCGTTGGGCTCATAACCCAAAGGTCGGAGGTTCAAATCCTTCTCGCGCAACCAAATACTGACAGTCAAAAAAAGGCCCACTTCGGTGGGCCTTTTTGTTTTTGTTCAGGCTGCTCCGCTTCTTGAATCTGCGGCGCGCGGGACCCGAGGGCGGACGGAAACGGCCCTCTGTTGTCTTAGGTCCCCCACGTGGTTGGGTTTCAGGACATGCCGACGACTGGCGCGCGTCCTATTGATACGTACCCCAGGCCGAAGCGCGTAATGGTCTCGGGGTCATAGAGGTTGCGTCCGTCAAAGACCATACGGTCGTGGAGCGCATGGGCCATCTGCGCAAAGTCGGGCACGCGGAAGATTTTCCATTCCGTCACGATGGCCAACGCGTCCGCTCCTTCCAATGCCTCGGTGGGACTGCCGCACAGCACCAGGTCGTCACGCTCTCCGAAAATGCGCCGGGCCTCGTCCATGGCGGCCGGGTCGTGGGCGCGCACCTGGGCGCCTGCCGCCCACAGGCTCTGCAGGAGGTAACGGCTGGGCGCTTCGCGCATGTCATCGGTTTCCGGCTTGAAGGCCAGCCCCCAGACCGCGATGGTCTTGCCGCGCAGGCTGCCGCCGTAGTGCGCAATGATGCGCCGCGCCAGCAACTGCCGCTGCGCGTCATTGCGGCTTTCGACCGCCAGCAGCAGATCGGGGGTGAAGCCAATGGACTGGGCCGTGTGGATGAGGGCCTTGACGTCCTTGGGAAAGCAGCTCCCGCCGTAACCCACGCCGGGATAGATGAAGTGGTAGCCAATGCGCGGGTCACTTCCGAGCCCGCGGCGCACGTCTTCGATGTCCGCACCCAGTTGCTCGGCCAGGTTGGCCATTTCATTGATGAAGCTGATCTTGGTGGCCAGCATGGCGTTGGCGGCGTACTTCGTCAGTTCGGCGCTGCGTACATCCATCATCACGATGCGGTCGTGGTTCCGATTGAAAGGCGCATACAGCTCCCGCAATTGGCGCTCGGCCTGGGGTGCGCGTGTACCGATGACGATGCGGTCGGGCCGCTTGCAATCGGCGACGGCAGCGCCTTCCTTGAGGAATTCGGGGTTGGACACCACCTCGAATGCCAAGGCCACGCCCCGCGTCTCCAGCACCTTGCGTACGGTATCGGCGACCTTGTCGGCCGTGCCCACGGGGACGGTGGATTTATTGACGATGGTCTTCGGCGCGGTCATGTGGGTCGCGATGGTGCGCGCGACGGCCAACACATGCTGCAGATCAGCGCTGCCGTCCTCATCGGGCGGGGTGCCGACGGCGAGAAAGATCAGCTCCCCATGGGCCACGCCCTGAGCGGCGTCAGTAGTGAAGCGCAGCCGGCCTGCCGCCTGGTTGGCCTGCACCAGGGGCTCCAGCCCCGGCTCGTGGATGGGAATGTGGCCCGCCTGCAGCGCGGCCACCTTGGCGGCATCGACGTCCACGCAGATCACATCGTGGCCGACGTCGGCCAGCACTGCACCCTGCACCAGGCCGACATAGCCGGTGCCAAAAACCGTAACTTTCATGATGGGTAGAAGTCCTTGTACCAGTGGACGAAGCGCGCCACGCCGTCCCGCACGGGCGTATGGGGGGCAAAGCCGACCCAGGAAGCTAGCGCCGACATGTCGGCCGCCGTGCTGTGCATGTCGCCGGGCTGTAGTGGAAGCATGCGCTTGAGGGCGACCATCCCCAACGCCTCCTCCAGCGCTTGGATGTAGTCCATGAGCAGCGTAGGAGCGCTGTTGCCAATATTGAAGATACGGTAGGGCGCAAGGCCCGAGCCGGGCGACGGCGACAGTGGAACGAATGCGGCGTCGGGTGTGGCGGGCTTGTCGAGTACGCGTAATACGCCCTCGACGATGTCGTCGATGTAGGTGAAGTCACGCACCAACTGACCTTCGCCGTAGACGTCGATCGTCTCGCCCGCGAGCATGGCGCGGGTGAACTTGAAGAGCGCCATGTCGGGCCGCCCCCATGGCCCATACACCGTGAAAAACCGCAGGCCCGTGGTCGGAATGCCGTACAGGTGCGCGTAGGCATGCGCCATCACCTCATTGGCCTTCTTGGTCGCCGCGTAGTAGCTGACGGGATGGTCCACCGCGTCGCGCTCGGAGAACGGCAACTTCGCGTTGCCTCCGTACACGCTGGAGCTGCTGGCAAACACCAGGTGCTCCACCTGCTGTGCGCGGCAGCCCTGCAGGATGTTGCCGAAGCCCAGGAGATTGGAGTCGGTGTAATCGTCGGGTTGGTCGATGGAGTAGCGCACGCCGGCCTGTGCCGCCAGATGCAACACCCGATGGGGACGCACCCGCGCAAACAGCGCATGCATGGCGTCGCGGTCGGCGACATCGATCTGCTCGAAAGTGAAGTCGCTCTGACAGTGCAAGCGGTCCAGGCGCGCGTGCTTCAGGCCGACGTCATAGTAGGCATTGAGGTTATCGATGCCCACCACCCGTTCGCCGCGCTCCAGCAGCCGCTGCACGCAATGCATGCCGATGAAGCCGGCGCAGCCGGTGACCAGGGTGACGCTCATGGTTGTGTGCCGCGTGGGCTCCAGATGTATTCGTAATGGGCCAGGGGTGTGCCCGCGCGCACCATGTGGAAGGGCAGGTGGATGGACTGCAGCGCACGCGGCGCGATGCGGGCCTGGGCCTGATCCCACCAGCTCGACGGAACGTAGTCGGTGCGTGAAATCAAGAGCAGGCCTTGCCCCCGCTGCACGCTGCGGCGCAAATGGTCCGCGACGCAGGTCGGGATCTCGTCTTCGCCCGGCGCACAGGCGTCCACCAACGCGTCGGGAAAGCGCACCCGCAGCATGCCGGCCAGCATATGGTCGGACGCGACGATGGGGCTGGTACCGTCATAGCCCGCGGCGCGCAGGGCGTCCGCCAGTTCGATGGCCGGGTGGTTCAGCTCATCCACCTCGCCGCGCAGCCCGCTGAACCAGGGGCGTATGCCGGCAGCCACCAGCAGGATGACGGCCATCGTGGCCACGGCGATCGTGTAGCGCCGTGCACGGGGATGGTGTTGCAATTCGGGCCGCGCAGAGAAGGCGGCCAGGGGTGCCATACACAGCAGTGGAAGTATCCAGCGGCCCTTGAAGTTGCTCACGCCTGCAAACACCACCATGCCGGCCAGCGCCAGCAACACCAGGCCCAGGTAGCGCACGAACACGCGGTGCATCGGCGGCGACACCGGCGCCAGCGGCCGCTGCCACCAGGCCGAACGGAAAGCCCACAACGCGAACAGCGCCCACAGCAGCAGCGTGCTGGGGACCACACCCTCCAGCAGCCTCAGCAGGCCCTTGACCAGCCCGTTTTCAGGCTGGATGTTCATCTTGCTGATGGTGCCGGACGTCGCCTCGGTGAGGTGTGACAGCAGCCATGCCACATGCGGCAGCACGACCAGCAGGCCCACCAGGGGCGCCCACCACCAGCCGCGCGACAGCAGCGCGCGGCGCGCCTCGGGTACCGACAGTGCCGCCAGCAGCATGGCGCCCGCCACCAGCGCGAAGCTGTACTTGGCCAGCATGCCGAAGCCGCACACCAGCCCCAGCAAGGCAAAGTCCAGCGGCCGCGGGCGCCGCACGATGCGCAGCAGCAGCCACCACGCGCCACAGGCCATCGCCGTGACGAGGATGGTATGGGTCTGGTCGCGGACCGAATACCAGCCCAGCGCGGGCATCAGCACCATGCTCGCCGACGCCCAGAAGGCCCCCCGCTCGTCCAGCAGTTCCCGCCCGGCCAGGTACATGAGCGAATACGTCAGTGCCAGCAGCCCATGCTTGAGCAGCGACAGTGCCAGCACGCTGGGGCCGAACACCTGGTTCATCGCCCATTGCAGCCAGGTGTACAGCGGCGGCTGCGGGCCGTAGCCCAGTGCCAGCTCCTGGGTCCACAGAATCTGCTCGGCCTCATCCCACTTCAGCGCGGGCGAAGCGAGCAGGCGCATGGCCACGTGCGCCAGCGAGATGGCCGCGAACCAGAACAGCGGGTGGGTCCAGGGAAGGCGGGACGAAAGCGCGCGGGGCGCGGTGGAGGCGGTCATGGGGCAAGGGGAAAGTAGCGCACTGTGTGCGTCCGGCGGGCGCGAACGCGCGGGGCGCGCGAGGCACAATCGCAGCCATTATCCCGCTACAACTGTTTCCTTGATGAACACCGCCCCTACTCCAGCGCCCGACGTCTCCATCGTGGTGCCGATCTACAACGAGGTCGAGAACCTGCCCGACCTCGTGGAGCGCATCGCGCAGGCGATGTCCGCGCAGCCGCTCAGCTTCGAATTGCTGGCGGTGGACGACGGCTCGCGCGACGGCAGCGCCGACACGCTGCGTGAACTGGCGGCCACGCGCCCCTGGTTGCGCCCGGTGTTCCTGGCACGCAACTACGGCCAGTCGAGCGCCCTGCAGGCGGGTTTCGATCGCGTGCGCGGCCGCTATGTGGTGACGCTGGATGCCGACCTGCAGAACGAACCCGGCGACATTCCGCTGCTGCTGGAGCGCCTGGAAACCGACTCCAGCGTGGACATGGTCAGCGGCTGGCGCAAGGACCGGCAGGACGCGGAGCTGTCGCGCAAGCTGCCCTCGCGCATCGCCAACCGGCTGATCTCCAGCGCCACGGGGGTGCACCTGCACGACTACGGCTGCGCGCTCAAGGCCTACCGCCGGCCCATCATCGACCGTATCCGCCTCTACGGCGAGCTGCACCGCTTCATCCCGTCGCTGGCCAAGGAGGCGGGCGCGCGCATCACTGAAGTGCCGGTGCGCCACCATGCGCGCACGCGCGGCGTGTCCAAGTACGGCATCGACCGCACCTTCCGCGTCATCCTGGACCTGATCCTCATCGTCTTCTTCATGCGCTACCGCCAGCGCCCGCTGCATGCCTTTGGCGGGCTGGGGCTGTGGCTGGCTGCGCCGGGCGTGCTGATCCTGGCCTGGCTGCTGCTGCAGAAAGTGCTGGGCGAGGACATCGGCGGCCGGCCGCTGCTGCTTGCCGGCGTCATGCTGGTGCTGATGGGCGTGCAGATGGTGGTGGCGGGCCTGATCGGCGAGCTGCTGATGCGCATCTACCACAAGGCCGGCGGGGCACCGCAGTTCCATGCGCAGGAATATGTGCCGGATTCAAGAGTAAATATGCCTGCGGCGCGCGACCAGCAAGCGCAAGCAGCTACTAATAAGATAGCGTGAAACGTCCGTTCAAGGCCCTGCTGCGCGGCCTGGTGGGCCTGGCCCTGCTGGGCGCGGTGGTGGCGCTGGCCGATCCGTCCCGCGTGTGGGGCCAACTGCGCCAGGCCCAGCCAGTGTGGCTGCTGGCGGGCCTGCTGGCGGGCATCGCTTCCAACCTCGTCTCGGCGCTGCGCTGGCGGGCATTGGCGCGGTGGCTGGGCGCCAACGCGAGCGCGCGCGATGCCTGCCGCTGGTACTTCCAGGCCATCGGCCTGAATGCGTTGCTGCCGGGGGCCGTGGTGGGGGGCGACGTGTACCGCGCCGTGGTACTGCGTGGTAGCGGTCAGGACACGGCGGCCTCCAGTTGGTCGGTGGTGCTGGACCGGCTGAGCGGCCTGTGGATGCTGTGCGCCATCGGCGGCCTGGGCGCTGCCGCCTGTGCCGACGTGCTGGCGCCCTGGCTGCGGTTGCCAAGGGGACTTTTCATCGCGCTGATGCTTGGGGGCACGCTGCTGTGGCTGGCGCTGCCGTGGTGCCTGCCTGCGCTGCTGCGCAGCCGCCGGTTTGCGGGCGGCTGGCTCGCGCCGCTGCGTGAAGCCGCAACGCGCCCCGACTTCCCGCGTCAACTGGTCTGGCAGGCCGGGGCATCGGCGGCGGTGCAGCTGCTGTCGGCCGCGGCGCTGGCGGGGGGCGGGCTGGCACTGGGCGTGGCGCTGCCGGCCAGCGTGTGGGCCTGGGCGATCGCGCCTGTGTTCCTGATGGCGGCGCTGCCGGTGAGCGTGGGCGGCTGGGGCACGCGCGAGGCGGCCGCCGTGGCCGCGCTGGCCCCCTTCGGCGTGGCCGCGTCCGCCGCCGTGGGCGTGGGCGTGGTCTATGGCGTCTACGGCCTGGCGCAGGGCGCGCTGGGGGCGCTGGCGTTCGGCCTGCCGCGCAGCGCGGGGCGGTAGGCCCGGGCGCTGGCCCGCGATGGCCTGGCCATCATTGGTGTATTTTTATCAAATTGATAGCACCTTGCGCTTGATGGATGAGCGCTGGAGGTCAATTCGGCTTGAAATGAGGGGCGTGCCCGCGCCGACCATGCAGCGGCGCCGTGCCCGTGCATGCCGGTCGGATGGGGCGCTGGCGCTGCCGGCACCGGGGCGCCGGCGCGATTCAGCCGTGTTCGCCCGCGGGCTCTGCGTCCCGCTTGATCTGCAGCGCGCGCTCGTACAGCGTGTTGCGCGAGGCGTGCGCGATGTCGGCCGCCAGTTTCACCGCGGTCTTGGTCGGCAGCTCGTCCAGCAGCAGGCGCAGCACGCGCTCGACCTCCGCGCCGTCGCCCTGCGTGGCCGCCAGCGGGTGCAGCAGCACCACGAACTCGCCCTTGACCCGCTGGGGAGCGCCGGCCAGCCAGGCGGCCAGCTCCCGCGCGGGATGCGTGGAGACTTCCTCGAACTGTTTGGTGAGTTCGCGCGCGAGCGTCACCGGCCGCTCGCCCAGGTCCGCCAGCGTGTCGGCCAGCGCGGCGATGCGGTGCGGCGCCTCCAGCAGTACCACGCAGCGCGGCTCGGCCGCCAGGCGCTGCACCGCGGCCGTGCGCTCGGCACCCTTGGGCGGCAAAAAGCCCGCGAACAGGAAGCCGCCGCTGTCGGCGGTGGGGGCCACCGCGCCCGCGACGCTCAGCGCGCTCGTCACGCTGCTGGCCCCCGGCAAGGGAATGCAGCGCAGCCCCGCGGCCTGCACGGCCGCCACCAGGCGCGCGCCGGGATCACTCACCCCGGGCGTGCCGGCGTCGCTCACGTATGCCACGCGCTGGCCGGCCTGCAGTTGCTGCACCACCATCTGCGCGGCCTGCGCCTCGTTGTGCTGGTGCAGCGCCAGCAGGCGGTCGGAGGGCTTGTCGATGCCGTAGGCGCGCAGCAGCGACTGGGTGTGGCGCGTGTCCTCGCACGCCAGCGTGTCGGCCAGTTGCAGCACGTGCAGCGCACGCAGTGTGATGTCGGCCAGGTTGCCGATGGGCGTGGCGACCACGTACAGGGCGCCGTGCGGATAATGCTGCGCGGCCGCCGCATCGCGCGCGGCGCTCAAGGCAGAGGCAAAAGAGGCGCTCAATGGGATTCCTCGGCAAGAAGGTGAATGGCAGTGCGCCCGCGCGCACCACGCGCGCCGCGGGGCAGGCGGGGGAAGACCGCGCGCTGGCCCATCTCACGGCGGCGGGCCTGGCGCTGGTGGAGCGCAATTATCGGACGCCGGGGCGCGGCGGCGGAGAGATCGACCTGATCCTGCGCGAGCGCGACGGCACGCTGGTGTTCGTGGAGGTGCGCAGCCGCGGCGCCAGCGCCTACGGCGGCGCGGGCGGCAGCATCGGCGTGGCCAAGCAGCGGCGCATCGTCTTTGCCGCGCAGCACTACCTGCTGCGCTGGCCCGCACCGCCGCCATGCCGCTTCGATGCGGTGCTCATCGAGGGCGACCGGCTGCAGTGGCTGCGCGGCGCATTCGACGCCGCGTAGCGCGCGGCCTACCGTTTGCTGCAGGCGCCGCGATACCCGCAGGTATCATTCACGGCCCATGCTTGAGCAACGCATCCAACAGCATTTCATCGACAGCGCCGACCTGAAATACCAGTCGGCCCAGGCGCTCAGCCATCCCATCAGCGCAGCCGTGCAGGCCATCTGGGCTTGTGTGACCAACGGCGCCAAGGTGTTGGCCTGCGGTAGCGGCCCTTCGTCCGCGCAGGCCCTGCAGTTCGCAGCCTTTTGCGTGGCCGGTTTCGAGCGCGACCGGCCCGAACTGGCGGCGCTGGCCCTGCTGCCCGATGCCCTGGCCACCGGCACCAGCGCCGTAGCGGACAGCGCCGTGCTGGCGCGCCAGGTGCGCGCCCTGGGGCAGGCAGGAGATCTGCTGCTGGTCATCACCATCGGCGGCAACGAGCCAGCCCTGCTGCAGGCCGTGCAGGCCGCCCATGAGCGGGACATGACCGTGGTCGCCCTGTGTGGCCGCGACGGCGGGGCGTTGGGCGCGCTGCTGCACGAGACCGATGTCCAGATCTGCGTGCCGCACGACCGAGCCGCCCGTGTACGCGAGGTGCATGCGCTGGTGCTGCACTGCCTGTGCGACGGCGTGGACGCCCAGTTACTTGGAGAACAGGAGATTCCTCTATGACATTTCCCCTGCTGCGAATTTCTAGCGCCGCGCTCGCTGCCGCGGCCCTGGCCGGCAGCCTCGCCGGCTGCGCGCCGCTGGTCATCGGCGGCGGTGCCGTGGTCGGCACCCTGATGGCGACCGACCGGCGCACCACCGGCACCCAGGTGGAGGACGAAGGCATCGAGATGCGCACCGCCAGCCGCATCCGTGAGACCCTGGGCGACCGCGTGCACGTGAACGTGACCAGCTACAACCGCCAGGTGCTGCTGACGGGCGAAGTGCCCACGGCCGCCGACGGCCAGAAGGTGGAGCAGATCGCGCAAGGCGTGGACAACGTGCGCTCGGTGGTCAACGACCTGGGCGTGATGCCCGCGTCCTCGCTGACGCAGCGCTCGCGCGACGCCTTCATCTCGACCAAGGTGCGCGCGAGCCTCGTGGACGCCAAGGACCTGTCTGCCAATGCGTTCAAGGTCGTCACCGAGCGCGACGTGGTGTACCTGATGGGCCGTGTCACGCAGCGCGAAGCCAAGCGCTCCGCGGAGATCGCGCGCGGCGTGGATGGCGTACGCAAGGTCGTGCGCGTGTTCGAGGTGATCTCCGAAGAGGAACTGATCCGCGGTGGCGCGGCGCAGCAGCCCGCGCCCGTCTCGCAGGACCCCGCCGCGGCGGCGCAGCCAGTCAAGCCCTGAGCACGGGCTGCTCGCGCCGAACAGGTCGGCACCATCCGCGCCTTGTGACAGGCGATTGAACCACTGCTCGCCCTGCGCGGGCAGTGCGCTTGGGGCCTCAGTCTTTTTTGGGCGCCAGGCGGGTGATCAGGCTGGACGTGTCCCAGCGGTTGCCGCCGGCAAGCTGCACGTCGGCATAGAACTGGTCCACCAGCGCCGTGACCGGCAGACGCGCACCGTTGCGCTTGGCTTCGTCGAGCACCAGCCCCAGGTCCTTGCGCATCCAGTCCACGGCAAAGCCGAAGTCAAAACGGCCCTCCACCATGGTCTTGCCGCGGTTGTCCATCTGCCAGCTCTGGGCAGCGCCCTTGCCGATCACGTCGAGCACCAGCGGCATGTCCAGGCCCGCGTGCTGGCCGAAGGCGATCGCCTCGGACAGACCCTGCACCAGTCCGGCAATGCAGATCTGGTTGACCATCTTGGCCAGTTGGCCAGCGCCGCTGTCGCCAATGCGGGTGAACGCGCGCGAGAAGGCCATCGCCGTGGGGCGTACGGCATCGAAGGCCGCAGCGTCGCCGCCGCACATCACGGTCAGTTGCCCGTTTTGCGCGCCGGCCTGCCCGCCGGAGACCGGCGCGTCGATGAACTGCAGGCCCAGCGTGCGGGCGGCGCCATAGAGTTCGCGCGCCACCGCCGCGGATGCCGTGGTGTGGTCCACGAAGACCGCACCCTGCTGCATGCCGGCGAACGCGCCGTCGGCCCCGAGCACCACGGAGCGCAGGTCGTCGTCATTGCCCACGCAGCAAAACACGATGTCCGCGCCTTGTGCGGCCTCGCGCGGCGTCTTGGCATGTTTTACGGTTGCAACGCCCTTGAATTCAGCGCACCATGCTTCTGATTTTGTAGCGGTACGGTTGTACACCGTCACGGTATGGCCCGCCGATGCCAAGTGCCCCGCCATCGGGTAGCCCATGACGCCCAAGCCCAGGAAGGCCACGCGGCGTGCGGGGACCGGATCGTAGGTGCGGGGATTGATGCTGCTGCTCATGGGTTGGGCTCCGTCAAAAAGAGAGGCCCGCAGGGGCGGGCCGGGTGGGGCGAGTGTGTGGGTATCAGACGATGGCGAAATGCTCGGTGCCCGAGGCCAGGTCCGTCGTCTTGGCACGCTGGCTGCTGAGCTTGATCTGCAAGCGCAGGTCGTTCACCGAGTCGGCGTTGCGCAGGGCATCCTCATAGCTGATCACGTTGGCCTCGAACAGGTCGAACAGTGCCTGGTCGAAGGTCTGCATGCCCAGGTTGCGGCTCTTCTTCATGATTTCCTTGATCTCGGCCACCTCGCCCTTGAAGATGAGGTCGGCGATCAGCGGCGTGTTCAGCATCACCTCGACGGCGGCCGCGCGCCCCTTGCCGTCCTGCTTGGGAATCAGGCGCTGCGAGATCAGTGCCTTGAGGTTCAGCGACAGGTCCATCAGCAGCTGGGCGCGCCGCTCCTCGGGGAAGAAGTTGATGATCCGGTCCAGCGCCTGGTTGGCGCTGTTGGCGTGCAGCGTGGCCAGGCACAGGTGGCCGGTTTCGGCAAACGCCACGGCGTGCTCCATGGTCTCGCGGTCGCGGATTTCGCCCATCAGGATCACGTCCGGCGCCTGACGCAGGGTGTTTTTGAGGGCCGCCTCCCAGCTGTCGGTGTCCAGGCCCACCTCGCGCTGCGTGATTACGCAGTTCTTGTGCGGATGCACGAATTCCACCGGGTCTTCCACCGTGATGATGTGGCCGAAGGAGTTCTCGTTGCGCCAGTCCAGCATGGCGGCCAGCGTGGTGGACTTGCCCGAGCCCGTCGCGCCGACCAGGATGCACAGTCCGCGCTTGGTCATGGTGACTTCCTTGAGCACCTGCGGAACGCCCAGGCCGTCGATGGTGGGCAGCGTGAGCGGAATCGTCCGCAGCACCATGCCCACGCGGCCCTGCTGCACGAAGGCGTTCACGCGGAACCGGCCCACGCCCGCAGGCGAGATGGCAAAGTTGCACTCCTTGGTGCGCTCGAAGTCGGCCACCTGCTTGTCGCTCATGATGGCGCGCGCCAGCGTGAGCGTGTGGTTGGGCGTCAGAGGCTGGGGAGAGACCTTGGTGACCTTGCCGTCGACCTTGATCGCCGGCGGAAACTCCGCCGTGATGAAAAGGTCGCTCCCCCCGCGGCTGACCATCAGCTTGAGCAGATCGTTGATGAATTTACTCGCCTGATCCCGTTCCATCCCATACCCCCTTGGTCGTCAGCCTTGTGTTGTTGTGCCGGGCTGTTCAGCGTTGATTTTCACTCAGACGCGCGCTCACCACGCGCAGGCGCTGCGACAGCTTGCGCGCCAGCAGGGCCACCAGGCTGGCGGCCAGTTGCGGGTCGTGGGCCATCATCTCATCCAGCGCCTCGGCGCTGAGCACCGCGATCTCGCATTCCGTGAGCGTGGTGCACGCCGAAAAACGGATGCCGCTGTCCAGCAGCGACATCTCGCCCAGGATATCGCCGGGCCGCGTCTCGGCCAGGCGCAGTTGCTCTCCCCAGGGCTGGACACGGTCCACGGCGATGGTGCCCGTGAGCAGCACGACCATGAAGTTGCCGTATTCGTCCTGGCGGATCAGGTCGCGGTTGGGCGCAACGGAGGCGAACTCGAAGAAGCGCTCCATGCGTTCCACGGCGTCGTGGTCCAGGTGCGCCATGTACTTGTCCTTGCTCCACAGCGACTGCAGCAGCCTACCGCCACGGCTTTGGGGCAGGCGCTTGGCATCGACTTCGACGGCGCGCGCCTCCCAGGGGACCAGTTGTGATTGCTCCACGCCCTGGCCGGCAAATGCGGTGGTGAAGAACACCGAGTCGGTGCTCTCCTCGCCGGACTTGCGGTTTTTGGACTTGAGCAGGCCGAGAATGCCTTTCATGATGGGGCTCCGATGCGGGCTCGTGTACCAACGAGCCTGGTAGTGAAAAAGTGTGCGGGCCCGCCTTGGAGGGGGGTCAGCCGGGGAAGTTCTCGGGAATCTTGGCCTTGCTGCGCGCCTCGGCCGGGCTGATGATGTTGCGGCGCACCAGGTCAGAGAGGTTCTGGTCCAGCGTCTGCATGCCCACGCTGTTGCTGGTCTGGATGGTGGAGTACATCTGCGCCACCTTGGCCTCGCGGATCAGGTTGCGGATGGCGCTCGTGCCCAGCATGATCTCGTGCGCCGCCACGCGGCCAGAACCGTCCTTGGTCTTGCACAGCGTCTGCGAGATCACCGCCTGCAGCGACTCCGACAACATCGCGCGCACCATTTCCTTTTCCTCGGCGGGGAAGACGTCGATGATCCGGTCGATGGTCTTGGCGGCGCTGGACGTGTGCAGCGTGCCGAACACCAAGTGGCCCGTTTCCGCGGCGGTCATGGCCAGGCGGATGGTCTCCAGGTCGCGCATTTCGCCCACCAGAATGGCGTCCGGGTCTTCGCGCAGGGCGGACTTCAGCGCGGCCGCGAACGACAGCGTCATCGGGCCGACTTCACGCTGGTTGATCAGGCACTTCTTGGACTCGTGCACGAACTCGATCGGGTCTTCCACCGTGAGGATGTGGCCGTACTCGCTTTCGTTGAGGTAGTTGACCATGGCCGCCAGAGTGGTGGACTTGCCCGAGCCTGTGGGGCCCGTCACCAGCACCAGGCCGCGCGGCTTGAGCGCCAGGTCGGCAAAAATCTTGGGCGCGTTGAGCTGCTCCAGCGTCAGGATCTTGCTCGGAATGGTACGGAACACCGCGGCCGCGCCGCGGTTCTGGTTGAACGCGTTGACGCGAAAGCGCGCCAGGCCGTCGATCTCGAAGGAAAAGTCCACTTCCAGGAACTCTTCGTAGGTCTTGCGCTGGGCGTCGCTCATGATGTCGTACACCATGGCGTGGACGGTCTTGTGGTCCAGTGCATCGACGTTGATGCGGCGTACGTCCCCGTGGACCCGGATCATGGGCGGCAGGCCGGCGGAAAGGTGCAGGTCGGACGCCTTGTTCTTCACGCTGAAGGCGAGCAATTGGGTGATGTCCACGGATTCCCTCTTATCGTTTGATACGCTTGGGCGAACATTATGACGACGATTGCCAGCAACCTCCAGAATGTGCGGGAGCGCATCGCGCGCGCCTGCGCGGCTGCCGGCAGGCCACCCGATGCCGTGGCGCTGCTGGCGGTTTCCAAGACCTTCGGCCCCGAGGCCGTGCGTGACGCGGCATTGGCGGGCCAGCGGCGGTTTGGCGAAAACTACATTCAGGAAGCCGTGGAAAAGATGGCTCTGGTGGCGGCGCTCGGGCTGCCGCAGCCGCTGGAGTGGCACTGCATCGGCCCGGTGCAGAGCAACAAGACCCGCCTGGTGGCCCAGCACTTCGACTGGGTGCACACGGTGGACCGCCCCAAGACGGCGCAGCGTCTGTCCGACCAACGTCCCGACAACCTGCCCGCGCTGCAGGTCTGTATCCAGGTGAACGTGGATGGTGGCGCCACCAAGGCCGGTGTGCCGGCCGAGGAGGCATTGGCGCTGGCCCAGGCGGTGGCAGCGCTGCCGCGGCTCACGCTGCGCGGCGTCATGAGCATCCCCGACCCGGCGCCCGACGAGGCCGCGCAACTGGCCGTGCTGCTGCGCGTGCGCCAGGTGTTCGACACCCTGCGCGCGCAGGGCGGCCCGGGGTTCGAGGCGGTCGATACCCTGTCGCTGGGCATGACCGGCGACCTGGAGGCCGCGGTGCGCGCCGGCAGCACCATGGTGCGCGTGGGCAGCGGCATCTTCGGTGCGCGCCACTACCCGGCCTGATAAGCTGGCCGTCCTCTAGTTTTGACGGAGATTCCCTCATGCCCGGTTTGCTGCCCGATGTCGATCCCGATGGCCTGCTCGAATTCTCGGTGGTCTATACCGACCGTGCGCTCAACCACATGTCGCGCCGCTTCGTGGGCGTGATGCAGGACATCCTGGCGACGCTCAAGGAGGTCTACCGCGCGCACACCGCGGTGCTCGTGCCCGGCAGCGGCACCTTCGGCATGGAGGCCGTGGCACGCCAGTTCGCCAACCGCGAGAAGGTGCTCATCGTGCGCAACGGTTGGTTCAGCTACCGCTGGAGCCAGATCTTCGACGCCGGCGGGCTGGGCGGTGGTGCCGTGGTCTGCCAGGCGCGCCGCCAGGGCGACGGTCCACAGGCGCCCTGGGCTCCCTGCCCGGCGAGCGAGGTGGCCGCCGCCATCCGCGCCGAGCGGCCGAAGGTGGTGTTCGCCCCGCATGTGGAGACGGCCAGTGGCATCCTGCTGCCCGACGATTACCTGCGCACCGTGAGCGACGCCGCGCACGAGGTGGGCGCGCTGTTCGTGCTGGACTGCGTGGCCTCCGGTGCCATGTGGGTGGACATGGAAAAGACCGGTGTGGACGTGCTGATCTCCGCGCCGCAAAAGGGCTGGAGCGGCTCGCCCTGCTGCGCCATGGTGATGCTGTCGGCCCGCGCGCGCGAGGCGATCGAGCAGACGCAGAGCTCCAGCTTCTCGTGCGACCTCAAGAAGTGGATGCAGATCGCTGAGGGCTACGAAAAGGGCCAGCACGCCTACCACACCACCATGCCCACCGATGCGCTGGTGCGCCTGCGCGACGTGATGCTGGAAACGCGCGACTACGGCTTTGCCAAGGTGCGCGACGAGCAGATCGCACTCGGCGCCAAGGTGCGCGCGCTGCTGCAGGCGCGGGGCTTTCCCAGCGTGGCGGCTGCGGGCTACGAGGCACCGGGCGTGGTGGTGAGCTACACCACCGACCCCGGCATCCAGAGCGGCAAGAAGTTCGCCGAGGCGGGGCTGCAGACCGCCTCGGGCGTGCCGCTGCAATGCGGCGAGGGTGCGGACTTCCAGACCTTCCGCCTGGGCCTGTTCGGCCTGGAGAAGTGGCACAACGTGGACCGCACGGTGGGCCACCTGGCCGCGGCGCTGGACCAGGTCGCGCCGGCGCGCTGACTGGCCGGCGGCGCAAAAGCGTCCATCTCCTACAACCGCGGGGTGGCGTGGGCCGCGGTGCGCGGCTATGCTTTCCCGCATGCATGCGTCCCCCCTGGAGCCTGGTGCGCAGGCCGCGGCTTCGGCCGAGCCGGCCGCGCTCGCGGGCCGTGCCTCCCAGCTGTCCCGGGCCAAGCGCCAGGCCACCGGCCTGCTGCTGGCAGTGGTCGTCGTCTTTGCGCTGACCTATTTCTTTCCACCCAGTCTGGGCGTGGCCTGCGTGCGCGCCGTGGCGGAGGCCGCCATGGTGGGCGCCCTGGCCGACTGGTTTGCGGTGTCGGCGCTGTTTCGGCGCATCCCGCTGCCGCTGGTGCAGCGCCACACCGACATCATTGCGCGCAACAAGGACCGCATCGGCGGCAACCTGGCGGTGTTCGTACGCGACAAATTCCTGGACGCGCCTTCGCTCGTGACCATGATCCGCCGCCACGATCCGGCCAACATGCTGGCGCAGTGGCTCACGGCACCGGCCAACGCGCGCCTGCTGGGCAGGCAGGTGGCCAGGCTGGCGCTGACCGCGCTGGACACGGTGGAGGACGCGAAGATCCAGGCCTTCCTGAGCCAGGCCGCGCGCACGCTGGTGGGCAAGATCGACCTGTCGCGCTCCATGGCGTCGGCGCTGGGCGCGCTCACCTACCAGGGCCGGCACCAGGCGCTGCTGGACGACCTGCTGGAGCGCCTGGGCGGCATGGTGCGATCGGAGGACACGCGCGCCTTCGTGGCCGACACGCTGCTGCAGTGGATCAAGCGTGAGCATCCGCTCAAGCAGAAGGTGCTGCCCACCGACTGGCTCTCGGGCAAGGGCGCCTCGGCCATCACGCACGCCGTGGACACCCTGCTCAAGGCGGTGGCCGAGGACCCGCAGCACGAGCTGCGCGAGGCGCTGGACGGCGCCGTGCAGCGCCTCATCGCCCGCCTGCAGACCGACCCCGATTGGGCGCGCCGCGGCGACGAGGTGCGCGGCTACCTGCAGAACGACGAGGTGCTGGGCCGCTATGTGCGCGATCTGTGGAGCGACCTGCGCCAGAAGCTGCGCGACGATCTGATGAACGAAGACTCGGCATTGTCCGCGCGCGTGGCCGACATGGGGCAGTGGCTGGGGCTGTCGCTCGCGGGTGATGCGGCGCTGCGGGTGCGCCTGAACGTGCGCCTGGAACTGTGGGCCGCCACCTTTGCGCCCGATGTGGCGCAGTCGGTGGCCGAACACATCCGCGCTACGGTGCAGCGCTGGGACGCGCAGGAGATGGCGCGGCTGGTGGAACTGCACATCGGCAGCGACCTGCAGTACATCCGCATCAACGGCACCGTGGTGGGGGGCTGCATCGGGCTGCTGCTGTTCGCCGTCTCGCACGCGGGCGCGTTGTGGGCGGCGGTGGTCGGGTCGTGATCGCTATCTAATTGGTAGCTGCTAGCGCTTGCTGGATAAGCGCTAAGCCCCGATTTTGCTTAGAACCGAAAATCCAGCGTTTGCGGCGCCCGGCCTACCTGCACGGTGCGGCTGTGGTTCTGGCCGGTGCCCTGTACCTCCACACGGTAGCTGCCCGCAGGCAGTTGCAGCAGGCACACGGGACCGCCGGCGCGCAGTTGCATCGCGTCGCCCCCGCCTTGCGGGGTGATGCGCACGTCGACGTTGGCCTCGTAGGCGCCATCCGCTCGCGCGAACAGCAGCGACAGGGGGTAGTCCTTCATGGCTGCGCGCATGGCGGTGGATTCGTCCGTGCCGATGCCGCCGCACTGGTAGTGCAGCGCGCCGGCCGTCTGCACGGGCGGCAGCACGGCCGGGCGGGGCGCGCTGTCGGCCTGCGCCTGCACGGCGCTGGCGCCGCTGGTCAGCAGGGCACACAGACCCAGCGGCGCCAGACGGCGCGGAAGTCGAAACGGGAACGGGGACAACACGGGCATGGCGCACCTCCTTGTCAGGGGTAAAAGCGCCATGCTGGCACCTGGTTGCGCGCCGCGCTGTCAGCCCAGGGCGCGAGCGCGCGTGGTGGCCGTCAGAAGCGCGGCAGGTTGGCGTGGCTCATCTTGCCGTTGCGCACCAGCATCTTGCCGTACTCGGCGCAGCGGTTCAGCGTCGGGATCACCTTGCCGGGGTTGAGCAGGCCCTGCGGGTCGAACGCCTCCTTGAGCGCGAACATCTGCGCGTTCTCCTCCACGGTGAACTGCGCGCACATGGAGTTGAGCTTTTCCACCCCCACGCCGTGCTCACCCGTCACGGTGCCGCCCATGGCCACGCTGGTTTCCAGAATGTCGGCGCCGAACAGCTCGCAGCGGTGCAGCTGGTCGGGGTCGTTGGCATCGAACAGGATCAGCGGGTGCAGGTTGCCGTCGCCCGCGTGGAACACGTTGCAGCAGCGCAGCTGGTACTTCTTTTCCATCTCCTGGATGGCGAGCAGGATGTCCGCCAGGCGCTTCCTCGGGATGGTGGAGTCCATGCACATGTAGTCGGGACTGATGCGGCCGCTGGCGGGGAAGGCGTTCTTGCGCCCGCTCCAAAAGCGCATGCGCTCTTCCTCGCTGGTGCTGACCGAGATGGCCGTGGCGCCCGAGCCGCGCAGCACCTCGCTCATGCGCGCGATCTCTTCCTCCACCTCCTCGGGTGTGCCGTCGGACTCGCACAGCAGGATGGCCTCGGCCGTCAGGTCGTAGCCGGCCTTGACGAAGTCCTCCACGGCGGCGGTCATGGGCTTGTCCATCATCTCCAGCCCGGCGGGGATGATGCCGGCGGCGATCACCGCGGCCACGGCGTCGCCGGCTTTGCGCACGTCGTCAAAGCTGGCCATGATGCAGCGCGCCAGCTGCGGCTTGGGCACCAGCTTGACGGTGACCTCCAGCGCCACGGCCAGCATGCCCTCGCTGCCGATCACGGCGGCCAGCAGGTCGTAGCCGGGTGCGTCCAGCGCCTCGCTGCCGAAGGTGATGGGCTCGCCCTCCATGGTGTAGCCGCGCACGCGCAGCACGTTGTGCACCGTCAGGCCGTACTTCAGGCAATGCACGCCGCCGGAGTTCTCGGCCACGTTGCCGCCGATGGTGCAGGCGATCTGGCTGCTGGGGTCAGGGGCGTAATACAGGTTGTAGGGCGCGGCGGCCTCGCTGATGGCCAGGTTGCGCACGCCGCACTGCACGCGCGCCGTGCGGGCGACCGGGTCCAGGTCCAGGATGCGGTTGAACTTGGCCAGCGACAGCGTCACGCCCATAGCATGCGGCATGGCGCCGCCCGACAGGCCCGTGCCTGCGCCGCGCGCCACCACGGGCACGCCCAGGCGGTGGCAGGTCTTCAGCACGGCCTGCACTTCGCCTTCCGTCTCGGGCAGGCACACGACCAGCGGGCGCTGGCGGTAGGCCGTGAGGCCGTCGCATTCGTAAGGCGTGGTGTCCTCGGG
Organism: Diaphorobacter sp. JS3051; assembly: GCF_015832135.1. Taxonomy (NCBI): domain Bacteria; kingdom Pseudomonadati; phylum Pseudomonadota; class Betaproteobacteria; order Burkholderiales; family Comamonadaceae; genus Diaphorobacter; species Diaphorobacter sp. JS3051. Next base: position 2,283,719 of record NZ_CP065406.1, on the reverse strand, counting down.
CTGCCAGAGCAGTGCATGCTGCGGCACGCAGGCCGAAAGGGCCTGCACGACCTCGGCCTGGCGCTGGGCGCGTTCGGTGGATGTGGGGCTGGGCATGGCGTGACTGTAGGCCATGGTGTGCGCGCGCGGCGTGAGTTTTCTTGCAGGCGGGCGTGAGCCGTGTTGCGCCAATTGCTGCGTTATTAATAGCTACTGGCGATTGATGGATAAGCGCTAGAGCCTGATTTGGCTTATGGAAATTGGCTTGCGCACGGCCGCGCCGCTTGCGGGGTTACCCCAGCGTGCGGCGCAGCCAGTCGGCGAAGGCCGCGCATTCCCAGCGGTCCATGGTGCCGGTGCGCCAGCACAGGTAGTGCGCGTAGGGGCTGGGGGCGTCGGTGTCGAACAGGCGTACCAGTGTGCCCTGGTCCAGCCAGGGCGCGGCGAGCTTGAGCCGTACCGGGGCCACGCCCATGCCCGCCGCGGCGGCGTCGCACATCAGGCCCACGTCGTTGAATTGCGAGCCTTCGTTGGGTTCGGCCCAGGCCAGGCCCACGGCTGCGAACCAGCTGCGCCAGGGCTCCAGCGGGCTGCGCAGCAGGGGCAGGCCTTCCAGGTCCTCGGGGCGCTCGAAGGGGCCGTGCTCGCGCACGAAGCCGGGCGAGGCCAGGGGCGTGAGCACGTCGCGTGCGATCTCCACATGCTCCATGTCGGCGTAGTGGCCGGGGCCGTAGCGCACGACGAGGTCCGCGTCCTCCGCCACCACGTCCAGCAGCGGGATGGAGACCTGCAGGGCCAGGTCGATCTCGGGGTAGGTCTCGGTGAACTGGCGCAGCCGCGGGATGAGCAAGGCGCGCGCGAAGGTGGGGGTGACCGCGATCTTCAGCCGGCGCTTGCCCGGCGCCACTGCCGTGCCTGGGAAGCGCTGCAGCGCGGTGAGCCCCTCGCGCACATGGGCCAGATAGGCGCTGCCGTCGGTGGTCAGGGAAAAGTCGGCCCGCCCGAACAGCCGCGTGCCCAGGATCTGCTCCAGCTGCTTGACGCGGTGGCTTACGGCGCTGGGGGTGACGCACAGCTCATCGGCCGTCTGCGTCACGCTGCGCAGGCGCGCCAGCGCCTCGAAGGTCAGCAGGCACTGGATGGGCGGGATGCGCCGCAGGCTGGCGGCGTCCAGGGCCGCCTTGGCCGCGATGGAAAGGGATTGCGTGGCCATGGCGGCGTGTGGGGCAGGGCGGGTTCAGCGGAAGACGACGGTCTTGTGGCCGTTGAGCAGCACGCGGTGCTCGCTGTGCCACTTCACGGCGCGCGCCAACACCTGGCTTTCGGTGTCCCGCCCGCGGGCGGTGAGATCTTCCACGGTATCCGTGTGATCTGCTCTTGTAACATCTTGTTCGATAATCGGCCCCTCGTCGAGGTCGGCCGTCACGTAGTGGGCGGTAGCGCCAATCAGCTTCACCCCGCGGTCATGCGCCTGGTAATAGGGCTTGGCGCCCTTGAAGCTGGGCAGGAAGCTGTGGTGGATGTTGATCGCGCGGCCCGACAGCTTGGTGCACAGGTCGTTGGACAGCACTTGCATGTAGCGCGCCAGCACCACCAGTTCGGCCCCCTCGGCCTGGATGATCTCGTACTGCTTGGCCTCGGCTTGCGCCTTGGTGGCGGCGGTGACGGGGATGTGGTGGAAAGGGATGTTGTAGCTGGCCGCGAGCTGGTAGAAGTCGCGGTGGTTGCTGATGATGGCGCGGATGTCGATGGGCAGCAGACCGCTCTTGTAGCGAAACAGCAGGTCGTTGAGGCAGTGGCCTTCCTTGCTGACCATCAGCACGGTCTTCATGGCCGCGCTGGTGGCATGCAGGCTCCAGCGCATGCTGTGCTCTTCGGCAAAGGTGGCCAGTTCGGCCTTGAGGGTGGCTTCGTCGGTGGACTCGCATGCGAATTGCACGCGCATGAAGAAAAGGCCGGTGCCCTGGTCGTTGTACTGAGCGGCTTCCTCGATGTTGCCGCCGTGGTCCAGCAGGAAGCCGGAGACGGCGTGCACCAGCCCGAGCCGGTCGGGGCAGGACAGTGTCAGGATGTAGGAATGGGTCATATGCTGCGATTGTCGCAGCACGCGAGGCCCCTTCAGGAGTGTGGATTGCTGAGTAAAGGCGCGGGCCGCAGGCCCTCGTGGAGGCCCCTGCAGGGCCGCTGGATGTTGGCGCTGGCCGTTGTTGCCATGGGTGCGGCCTGGGCCTGGGCGGGTGCGGCCGCCTTGCAGTACCTGCCCCTGGAGCCGCAGGCGCTGCAGACCCTGCTGCAGTACAAGAGCGGGCTGGACGCCGTGCTGGCGGGCGCACTGCTGGGCTGGCTCCTGCTGCGCTGGCGCCGGGGCGGGAGCCGGCGCACCCTGGCGCGCCGGGTGGAGCAGGTGCTGCGCCACGCGCCCGCCGGCATGGCGCGGTTGAGCATGGACGGCCACCTGGTGTGGGCCAATGAACGCCTGCGTGAATGGCTGGGCGTGGCGCCGCACGAGCCGCTGCCGCAGGTCGACTTTCGCACGCTGGTGCGTCCGCACGACAGCGATTGGGCGCAGCGGCAACTGCAGCGGCTGCGCGCCGGCGAGATCGACCATTACCAGGGCGAGCGCTGGTGCCGCAACCAGCGCGATGGATCGCAGCTGCCCGTGCTGTGCACCGTGAGCCATGTGCTGGCCCTGGAGAGCGAGCCCGACCACCTGGTGTGCGTGCTGCAGTCCCTGCGTGAAGTGCATGCCGCGCGCGACGCGCAGGCGCTCAGCGAACAGCGCTGGCGCCTGGCGGCCACGGTGGTGGACAACACCATCGAAGGCGTGGTGGTCACCGATGCGGACGGCCGCATCCTCTCGGTCAACCCGGCCGTCACGCGGCTCATGGGCTATACCGAGGAAGAGTTGCTGGGCCAGAACCCGCGCGTGTTCAAGTCGGGGCGGCACGGACCGGTGTTCTACGAGGCCATGTGGGACACCATGCGCCAGACGGGCCACTGGCAGGGAGAGATCTGGAACCGGCGCAAGAACGGCGAGGTGTTCCCGGAGCGCATGTCGCTCTCGGCCGTGCGCGGCGCGGACGGCGCGGTGACGCACTACGTGTGCATGTTCACCGACATCTCCGAGGAAAAGGCCCAGCACCAGCGCCTGGAGTTCCTGGCGCACTGCGACCCGCTGACCGGCCTGCCCAACCGCGCCTGGTTTGGCGAGCAGCTCGACAGCGCCGTGCGCCAGGCACAGGACAGCGGCGAGCTGATGGCCCTGCTGCTCCTGAACCTGGACCGCTTCAAGGACGTGAACGACAGCTACGGCCACGCCGTGGGCGACGAGGTGCTCAGGCACATCACCCGCCAGGTGGAGCAGAGCCTGCGCCCGGGCGATCTGCTGGGGCGGCTGGCCGGCGACGAGATCGCCGTGCTGGCCCGCCACCTGCGCCATGCGGACGGCGCGGCAGCCGTGGCGCGGCACCTGATCGCCGCGGCCAGCACGCCCTGGTGCACGCCCGATGGCATTGAGGTGGTGGTGGGCGTGAGCGTGGGCATCTGCATGTTCCCCGGGCATGCGCGGACCACCGAGGCGCTGCTGCAGGGCGCGCATTCCTCGGTGTACGGCGCCAAGGCCCGCGGGCGCGGCGCGTATTGCTTCTTTGACGAATCGCTCATTCAGGCCGCGCGCGAGCGCCTGGAGATCGAGGCGCGGCTGCGCGTGGCCCTGGCGCAGGGGCACCTGCGGCTGTACTACCAACCGCAGGTATGCATCGCCACCGGCCGGATCATGGGGGCCGAGGCGCTGGTGCGCTGGCTGGACCCGCAGGAGGGCATGATCTCGCCCGCGCGCTTCATCCCCGTGGCCGAGACCTCGGGCGTGATCGGCCCGCTGGGCCAGTGGGTGATGCGCGCCGCCTGCGAGCAGGGCCAACGCTGGCGCGCCGACGGCCTGCCGGAGATCCGCCTGGCCATCAACCTCTCGCCGCGCCAGTTCCAGTTGACCGACGTGGCCGCCTGCGCCGCCGAGGCGCTCAAGTCCAGCGGCTTCCCGGCCCGCTGCCTGGAGCTGGAACTGACCGAGTCGGTGCTGGCCGAGCGGCCCGACGAGATCCGCGCCGTGCTGCAACGCCTGCAGCAGCTGGGCGTGCGCATGGCGGTGGACGACTTCGGCACCGGCTATTCGTCCCTGGCGCACCTCAAGCGCTTTCCCATCGACGTGCTCAAGATCGACCAGGGCTTCATCCGCGACATTCCCCGCAGCGCCGACGACATGGCCATCAGCGCCGCCATCGTTGCCATGGGGCACAGCCTGGGGCTGTCGGTGCTGGCCGAGGGGGTGGAGACGCCGCAGCAGCTGGCGTTCCTGCGCGAGCGCGGCTGCGACGCCTACCAGGGCTACCTGTGCAGCCGCCCCCTGCCGGCGGAGGAGTTCGCCCGGCTGCTGCAGGCGCACAACGGCATGGCGGGCTGAGCGAGCGCGGGCTGGGGCCAGCGTCCGCTACGGCGCGGGCGGCGGGCCGGGCCAGCGCTCGCGCAGCTCCGCGCACGGGTCGTGGGGCGTCAGCGCCGGCGTGCGGTGGATGTGATCCGCTTCACTTTCAATAGCTGCTCGCGCCTGTCCCGCTTGGGCTATTGCCACTTTTGACGTGAAATTACTCGGCAGCCACGTGGGCACGCCCAGGCTGCGCTGCACATGGCCGAAGCCCGCCACCAGCAATACCGTGCGGCCGGGGCGGTGGGCGGCCTGCACGGCGCGCGCCATGCGGGCGTCCCGCGCCAACTGGATGCGCACCATGGGCATCAGCCGCTGCGCCGGCACCAGGCCGCAGTGGCCCTCCTCGATCGCGGTGCGCTGGCGCGCCAGCGCTGCGGGACGCAGGTGCGTGTCCAGCGCGGTGTCGCGCATGGCTTGCGGCATCTGGCTGCGCGGCAGGTTACCGCCGCGCACCGGCACGCCCGCGGCCACGGCAGCCATCACCACCGGCGCATAGCGGTCCCAGGGCCAGGCCTGCTCATCCCATTGCAGCGCGGCGCGCACCTGGGCAGCGTCCGCGTCCGGCGGCAGGCCATCGGTGCCCGCGCCTTCGGGCGCCATCTCCAACACCAGGGCCGCAAGGCGCTGGCGCGCGGCGAGCCACTGGACCGTGTGCCGCTGCCACTGCTGGTGGGCGGCGGCGTCATGCTGCTCGCCCAGCAGCAGGGCGTCCACGGGCGGCCAGCGCTCCAGTTGGGCGTCCCAGGCGGCGTTGCCCGCGGTGGTTGGTGCCGACTGCTCCAGAAGTGTGGTACAGCCGGCGGCGAATGCCAGAGCCAGCGTGGCGAGCAGAAAGCGGTACAGCGGTAGGGTTGGCATGCCCAATGGTAGGACGTGGCGGCATTGCAACCGGGCGTAAATGTGACTTGCATGAGGAGCGCTTTGGGCCGTAATTTGCGGCAGGCCGCGCCACGGGCGGCTGGCGTGCTACAGGAAACGGAGAGCGCAACTAGGCTGCACGGCCGCGTGACCGCCGAGGCGACAACGACTTCGCAGGGTCTTCATGTAAGGTTCGCGGCGAAGCGTCCCGCGCGGTGTGAAAATCGAGAATTGCCGCCGCGCTTGGGTCGCGGCGTGCACGTCAGTTAGATCCTTTCGGAGCCCCTTCCATGCAGCGTGAAATCACCGACCTTGCCCCCGCCCTGTCTACACAACCCATCAGCATGGATGTGCTGAAGGAGAAATACTTCAAAGACGGCGAGAGCGATGTCGAGGATCTATTCCGCCGCGTGGCGCGGGCGTTGGCCTCGGTCGAGCGCGAGGACATGCGCCAGGCCCTGGAGGCGCGCTTCCTGGACAACCTGCGTGCCGGCGCCATCGGGGCGGGGCGCATCATGAGCGCCGCCGGCACCGACATCCAGGCCACCCTCATCAACTGCTTCGTGCAGCCCGTGGGCGACTGCATCCAGGGCGTGGACGATGCGGGCTACCCCGGCATCTACGAGGCCCTGCGCGAGGCCGCCGAGACCATGCGCCGCGGCGGCGGCGTGGGCTACGACTTCTCGCGCATCCGCCCGCGCGGCGCGCTGGTGAAGGGCACGGCCTCCATGGCCTCGGGCCCCTGCAGTTACATCAACGTCTTCGACCAGTCCTGCTCCACGGTGGAGAGTGCGGGCGCGCGCCGCGGCGCGCAGATGGGCGTGCTGCGCATCGACCACCCGGACGTGCTGGACTTCATCACCGCCAAGCGTACGCCGGGCCGCTGGAACAATTTCAATGTGTCCGTGGGCGTGCCCGACGCCTTCATGGAAGCGGTGGAGCAGGACCGTGATTGGGAGCTGGTGCATGGCGCCGCGCCCGGTGCGGAGCTGCAGGCCCAGGGCGCACACCAGCGCGCCGACGGCCAGTGGGTGTACCGCACGGTGCGCGCGCGCGAATTGTGGGACACGATCATGAAGTCGGCTTACGACTTCGCTGAGCCCGGCATCCTGTTCCTGGACCAGATCAACACCGACAACAACCTGCACTACACGGAGACCATCCAGGCGACCAACCCGTGTGGCGAGCAGCCGCTGCCGCCCTACGGCTGCTGCGACCTGGGCCCGATCATCCTCACACGCTTCGTGCGCAACCCGTTCGGGCTGCATGGCGAGGCGTCGTTCGACTTCGATGCCTTCGAGCAGGCCGTGGCCACCCAGGTGCGCGCGCTGGACAACGTGCTGGACGTGACCTTCTGGCCCCTGCCGCAGCAGCAGGCCGAGTCGGCGGCCAAGCGCCGCATCGGCGTGGGCTTCACGGGCATGGGTAACACGCTGGCCATGCTGTGCAAGCGCTACGACCGCCAGGAAGGGCGCGACATGGCGGTACAGATCGCCGAGCGCATGCGCAACGCGGCCTACCGCGCGTCGGTGGAACTGGCCAAGGAAAAGGGCGCATTCCCCAAGTTCGACGCCGATGGCTACCTGGCCAAGGGCACCTTCGCCAGCCGCCTGCCCGCGGACATCCAGAAGGCCATCCGCAAGCACGGCATCCGCAACAGCCACCTGCTGTCCATCGCGCCCACGGGCACGGTGAGCCTGGCCTTTGCCGACAACGCCTCCAACGGCATCGAGCCGCCGTTCTCCTGGAGCTACACGCGCCGCAAGCGCGAGGCCGACGGCAGCAAGAGCGAGTACGTGGTGGAGGACTACGCCTGGCGTCTGTACAAGACGCTGGGCGGCGACGTGAACCATCTGCCAGCGTACTTCGTGAGCGCCATGGACATGGCGGCCGCCGACCACGTGGCCATGATGGAGGCCGTGCAGCCCTTCGTGGACACGGCGATCTCCAAGACCGTGAACGTGCCCGAGGACTACCCCTACGCCGATTTCAAGGGCCTGTACATGCAGGCCTGGCACTCGGGCCTGAAGGGCCTGGCCACCTACCGGCCCAACAGCATCCTGGGCGCCGTGCTGGAAGTCACGCCCGCCGCAGCGCCAGCCCCCGCCGCCGCACCCGAGGCCGCGCCCGCCCCCGTGGTGGTGGACCCCATGCGCACCATGATCGAGAGCCGTCCCACAGGCGGCCTGTCGGCCGTGGCGGAGAAGCTGGAGTACTGGACGCAGGAAGGCCACAAGACGCTGTACCTGATCGTCTCCTTCCTGCCCGTGCCTGACGGGCGCGGCGGCACGGTGGACCGCGCCATCGAGTTCTTCATGCCCGTGGGGCAGAGCGGCGAATCGCTGCAGTGGATCACCTCCAGCATGCGCCTGCTGTCGCTGGCCGCGCGCGGCGGCTTCCTGGAGCGCGCGTTGTCCGACATGCGCAAGGTCGCCTGGGACCGTGGCCCCGTGCGCCTGGGCACGCACCAGAAGGCCGACGGCACCCACGTGCCGCTGTGGCACGACTCCGAGGTGGCCGCCATCGCGTATGCCGTGCAGAACATCCTGGCCCAGCGTGCCATGCCGCAGCAGCAGGTGCTGCCGCTGGACGAGCCCGCCGCAGCGCCCGCGACCGGCATGCCTCCGGCCATGGCCGGCAAGAAGTGCAATGAGTGCGGTGCCCACGCCGTGATCCGCAAGGACGGCTGCGACTACTGCACCCAGTGCGGCGCCCTGGGCAGCTGCGGCTGAGCAGACCGGAACGCCCTGGCAACATCAGGGCGTTCACTATCAATATGATAGCTGTTTGCGCTTGATGGGAGCGCGCGGAAGCATGTTTTCGCTTGTATGCCGCGGCCGTAGGCTTGAGCAAACTTGACTTCCATCAAGACATTTCAAAAGCGCGTGCCTACACTGCCGCCATGCGCAACAAGTCCACGCTGTCCACCAAGCTGCTGGCCATGGGCACGGTGTTCCTGCTGGTGGCGCTGGCATCCATCGGCTTCACGCTGTGGGTGACCTGGAAGTTGGAGGGGGGCGCCGCTGCGGTGAACGAGGCGGGCCGCCTGCGCATGAACATGCTGCGCATGGTGCTGGCCCAGCAGAACGAGTCGCCCCAGGAATTCGCGCGGCTGGAAACGCGCTTCAACGAAGGGCTGGAGTTGCTGCGCACGGGTGACCCCGCCCGGCCGCTGTTCGTGCCCTGGAGCGATGACACGCGCGAGCGCTACGAACACATCCGGCGGCAGTGGCTGCTCATCGAAAACGACTGGAAAGCTGCCGCGCACTATGAAAGCACCGCCTCGGCCGTGGCGCGCGCCGATGCCTTCGTGCTGGACCTGGACAGCTTCGTCGAGGCCATCGAGATCCAGATCGTGCGCCTCACGGCGGTGCTGCATCTGTTCCACCTGTTCATGGTGGCGTTGGCCATCGGCTCGGCTGTGGCCTTCATGGCGCTGAGCTACCTGCTCGTACTCAACCCCGTCACGCGGCTGCAACAGGCCCTGGCGCGGCTGCGCAAGGGCGACCTGGGCACGCGCCTGGAGGTGGAAGCAGACGACGAGTTCGGCCAGCTGACGGCGGGTTTCAACCTCATGGCCCATGCGCTGCAGACCTCGCATGAGGACCTGGAGCGCAAGGTACGCGAGAAGACCGCCACCATCGAAGTGCGCAACCAGCGCCTGGCGGCGTTGTATGCGGTGAGCGCCCTTGCGGCGGAGGCGGGAAGCCTGGAGGAGTTGACCCAGGGTTTCGTGCAGCAGATCCGCCGCGTGGCGGGGTGCGACGCGGCGGCCGTGCGCTGGTCGGACGAAGCCAACGAGCGCTACGTGCTGCTGGCCTCCGACGGGCTGCCCCAGTCGCTGGTGGAACACGAGCACTGCGTGGTCACCGGCGCCTGCGAATGCGGACAGGCGCAGGGCCAGGCGCGCATGCGTGTGATTCCGATCATGCCTGTCGGGGGCCTGCAGTTGCCGCATTGCCGCGAGGCCGGCTTCGAGACGGTGGTGAGTATCCCGGTGCAGATGCACCAGCGCCTGTTGGGTGAGGTCACGCTGCTGTATCGCAGTCCGCTGGAGCTGTCGGCGGAGATGCGCGAGCTGCTGTCCACCATGGCGCATCACTTGGCCACTTCCATGGAAAGCCTGCGCGCCTCGGCGCTGGAGCGCGAGGCAGCGGTGGCGCAGGAGCGCAGCCTCATTGCGCGCGAATTGCACGACTCCATCGCGCAGTCGCTGGCCTTTCTCAAGATCCAGACCCAGCTGCTGCGCGACGCGGTGGCGAAGGGCAACACCGAAGCGCGTGACCGCAGCATGGCGGAGCTGGATACCGGTGTGCGCGAATGCTATGCCGACGTGCGTGAGCTGCTGGTGCACTTTCGCACGCGCACGCAGGACGAGGACATCGAAGCGGCGCTGCGCGCCACGCTCTCGAAGTTCGAACACCAGACCGGCGCGGCCACGGCGCTGAGCATGGCGGGGCACGGCCTGCCGCTGGCGCAGGACGTGCAGATCCAGGTGCTGCACATCCTGCAGGAGGCCTTGTCCAACGTGCGCAAGCACGCCGATGCACGCCGCGTGGAGCTGCGGGTGCAGCGCCACCCCCGCTGGCGCTTCGAGGTGCAGGACGATGGCTGCGGGTTCGACCCGGACAGCGTGCCACCCGATTCGCTGCATGTGGGCCTGGGCATCATGCGTGAACGCGCGCAGCGCATCGGTGCGCATCTGGAGCTGGTTTCGCGCCCCGGCGGCGGTGGCACCTGCGTAGTCCTGGAGCTGCCACCAACCACCCGCGAGGAGCCTGCGTTGCCCCTCTCCCTTGTTTCTTCCGCCGCCGCATGAATGTTCCCACCACGCTTTTCCTGATCGATGACCACACCTTGCTGCGCCGCGGACTGGTGGCGCTGCTGTCCCAGCAGCCGGACCTGCGCGTGGTGGGCGAGGCCGGGGACGCCGCGGAGGCCCTGCGTCTGCTGCCTGCGCTGCGCCCCGACGTGATCCTGCTGGACAACCACCTGCCCGGTGTGCGCGGCGTGGACGCCATCGCCGACCTGCGCGAGGCGTCGCAGGGCAGCCGCGTGTTGATGCTCACGGTGAGCGAGGATGGGCAGGACCTGGCGGCCGCCTTGCGCAACGGCGCGCAGGGGTATCTGCTCAAGACCATTGACGGTGACCTGCTTGCGCAGGCGATACGGCGGGCTGCACGCGGCGAGCCGGTGGTCAGCCCCGAAATGATGGGCAAGCTGGTGGCGGCGTTCCAGTCCCAGGGGGCGCCCACGCCCGAGCCCCTGCCCGAAGAGGAAGAGCCCGCGTCGGTGTTGTCGCCGCGCGAAGAAGACGTGTTGCGCGAGATTGCGCGCGGTCTCAGCAACAAGGAAATCGCACGTGCGCTCGACATTGCCGAGACCACCGTGAAGATCCATGTGCAGCACATTCTGCGCAAGCTGGGACTGTCCTCGCGCGTGCAGGCGGCGGTCTACGCCTCGGACCGCCACCGCCTCACGGAATAACCCCCAGAGCCCGGCATAGTTCTTAGGGAGTAGGGCGGCATAGGCCGCGCTCGTCCTTTTGCACCGCCCGCGGTGTCCCAGCGAAGGATGTGCAGGCACGGCCAGTTGCGGGACCATTGCACCGTACCCAAGAGAGGACATCTGCAATGGCTCAACTGCCCCAGCGCGCCGCGCCGAGCGCCTCAACCATCGGCGAAGATCCACGCCATACCCGCAAAGCCTGGTCAGTGCTCATCGTGAGCACGCTCGCCTTCACCGTCTGCTTCATGGTCTGGATGATGTTCGGCGTCATCGGGATCCCGATCAAGAAGATGCTGAACCTGAGCTCCACCCAGTTCGGTCTGCTCACGGCCATGCCCGTGCTCACGGGCTCGCTGGTGCGCGTGCCGCTGGGTATCTGGACCGACCGCTACGGCGGCCGCATCGTGATGGCGTTGCTCATGGCCGCCACCGTTCCCGCCATCTGGATGATGGGCTACGCCACCGAATACTGGCATTTCCTCGTGATCGGCCTGTTCGTCGGTTTGGCCGGCGGCTCGTTCTCGGTCGGTACGCCCTATGTGGCCCGGTGGTTCCCCAAGCACCGCCAGGGCATGGCCATGGGCGTGTATGGCGCGGGCAACTCGGGCGCGGCCGTGAACAAGTTCGTGGCGCCCGTGATCCTGGTGGCCTTCGGGTGGGCGGCCGTGCCGCATGTGTATGCCGCCATCATGCTCGGTACGCTGGTGCTGTTCTGGCTGTTCAGCCACAGCGACCCGGCACACCTGGTACCCAGCAACGTGTCCTTTGGCGAGCAGCTCAAGGCACTGAAGGACCCCAAGGTGCTCAAGTACTGCCAGTACTACAGCATCGTGTTCGGTGGCTATGTGGCGCTTTCCCTGTGGATGGTGCAGTACTACGTCGGTGAGTACGGCCTTGACATCCGTGTGGCGGCGCTGCTGGCAGCCTGCTTCTCGCTGCCGGGCGGCGTGCTGCGCGCCATCGGCGGCGTGCTGTCCGACAAGTTCGGGGCGCACTCCGTGACCTGGTGGGTGATGTGGGTGAGCTGGATCTGCCTGTTCCTGCTGTCCTACCCGCAGACCGACTTCACCATCCAGACCGTCAACGGACCCATCACCCTGCACGTCGGCTTGAACGTATACATGTTCACCGCGCTGTTGTTCGTCCTGGGCATCGCTTGGGCTTTCGGCAAGGCCAGCGTGTTCAAGTACATCAGCGACGACTACCCCAAGAACATCGGCGCCATCAGCGGCATCGTGGGCCTGGCGGGCGGCATGGGCGGCTTCATCCTGCCCATCCTGTTCGGCATGCTCATGGACTGGACGGGCATCCGCTCCAGTGCCTTCATGCTGATGTACGGCGTGGTATGGGTTTCGTTGATCTGGATGTATTTCACCGAGGTGCGCCGCACCGACGTGATGAAGTCTCACAACGCCGCCCCGGCTGCCCACTGATCCCCACCGGAAATCCCACATGTCCACCAACACCGTTTCGCAAGGCAGCGGCCGCAAAGGCCGGGTGCTCACGCTCTGGACCCCCGAGGACAAGTCCTTCTGGGCGCGAGAGGGCGAGGCTGTCGCCAAGATCAATCTCTGGATCTCGGTGCCCGCACTGTTCCTGGCCTTCGCCATCTGGCAGGTCTGGAGTGTGGTCGCCGTGAACTTGCCGGCGCTGGGTTTCAAGTATTCGACCAACCAGCTGTTCTGGCTGGCTGCCGCCCCGGCGTTGTCCGGCGCCACGCTGCGTATCTTCTATTCCTTCATGGTGCCCATCTTCGGCGGCCGCCGCTGGACTGCGCTGTCCACCGCGTCGCTGCTGATCCCCGCCATCGGCATCGGCTATGCGGTGCAGGACAACACCACCAGCTACCCCACCATGCTTTTGTTGGCGCTGCTGTGCGGCCTGGGCGGCGGCAACTTCAGCTCCAGCATGGCCAACATCAGCTTCTTCTTCCCGAAGGAGCGCAAGGGTTCCGCGCTGGGTGTGAACGCCGGCCTGGGCAACCTGGGGGTGTCGGTGGTGCAGTTCCTGAGCCCGCTGGTCATTACGGCAGGCATCTTCGGTATCTTTGGCGGGGAGCCCCAGACCATCGTGAAGAATGGCCAGGAGCAGATGGTGTGGGCGCAGAACGCCGCCTTCATCTGGGTGCCCTGGATCGCACTGGCCGCGGTGGCGGCGTGGTTCGGCATGAACGACATTGCCGATGCGCGTGCCAGCTTCGCCGCGCAGGCGGCCATCTTCAAGCGCAAGCACAACTGGATCATGTGCGTGCTGTACCTGGGCACCTTCGGTTCGTTCATCGGATTTGCCGCAGGCTTTCCGCTGCTGATCAAGGCGCTCTTCCCTGAAGTCAACCCCCTGGCCTACGCCTGGCTGGGTCCGCTGGTGGGCGCCGTGGTGCGTCCGCTCGGTGGCTGGTTGGCCGACAAGGTGGGCGGTGCCCGGGTCACGGTCTGGAACTTCCTCGTCATGGCGCTGGCCGTGGTGGGTGTTCTGTTTTTCCTGCCCAAGGGCTCGGGCGGTTTTGCGCTGCCCTTTGGCCCGGCTGAAGGCAGCTTCACGGGCTTTTTCCTGATGTTCCTGGTGCTCTTCTTCACCACCGGCATCGGCAACGGCTCCACCTTCCGCATGATCCCCGTGATATTTCTGACCCAGAAGCTGCGCGAGTTGCGCACCGATGACGAAGCATCGCGCGCCCAAGCCATCAAGGATGGCAACACCGAAGGCGCGGCCGCGGTGGGCTTCGCCGGAGCGCTGGGCGCCTACGGGGGCTTTTTCATTCCCAAGAGCTATGGCAGCTCCATCGCCGCGACGGGCGGTCCCGAATTCGCGCTGTGGATGTTTGCCGTTTTCTATGTTCTCTGCATCATCATCACTTGGTGGTACTACTCTCGCAAGCATGCAGAGATGCCCTGCTGAGCCACGCCACTACAACGATTTCCAAGGAGTCCCACGATGAGCCATTTCCTAGACCGCCTCTCGTACTTTGCGCAGCCGCGCGAAACCTTCTCGCAGGGCCACGGCCAGACCAACGGCGAAGACCGTACATGGGAAGACGCCTATCGCGACCGCTGGGCGCATGACAAGATCGTGCGATCCACCCACGGTGTGAACTGCACGGGCAGTTGCTCGTGGAAGATCTACGTCAAGGGCGGCATCGTCACGTGGGAAACACAGCAGACCGACTACCCGCGCACGCGTCCCGATCTGCCCAACCATGAGCCGCGCGGCTGCGCACGCGGCGCCAGCTACAGCTGGTACCTGTACAGCGCCAATCGCGTGAAATACCCCATGGTGCGTGGCCGCCTGCTCAAGCACTGGCGCGCCGCACTGGCCATCGCCAAGAGCCCTGTGGACGCTTGGGCCGCCATCGTCGAGAACGACAGCGCGCGCCGCGAATGGCAGAAGCAGCGCGGCCTGGGCGGCTTTGTGCGCAGCACCTGGGACGAGGTTAACCAGATGATTGCTGCGGCCAACGTCTACACCATCAAGAAGCACGGGCCGGACCGCATCATTGGTTTTTCGCCGATTCCGGCCATGTCGATGATCTCGTACGCCGCGGGCAGCCGTTACCTGAACCTGATCGGCGGCGTGCCGATGAGCTTTTACGACTGGTACTGTGACCTGCCGCCGTCCAGCCCGCAGGTGTGGGGCGAGCAGACAGACGTGCCCGAGTCGGCCGACTGGTACAACTCCAACTACATCATTGCCTGGGGCTCCAACGTGCCCCAGACGCGCACGCCGGATGCGCACTTTTTTACCGAGGTGCGCTACAAGGGCGCCAAGGTCGTGGCCGTGACGCCCGACTACTCCGAGGTGGCCAAGCTGGCCGACCTGTGGCTGCACCCCAAGCAGGGTACCGACGCCGCCGTGGCCATGGCCATGGGGCATGTGATCCTGAAAGAGTTCTACTTTGACAAGCGCTCCGCGTACTTTGATGACTACGCGCGCCGCTACACCGACTTGCCGCTGCTGGTGGTGCTGCAAGAAAAGCAGCTGCCCGACGGCCGCACGGTGATGGTGCCGGGCCGCTACGTGCGCGCCAGCGACTTTGCCGACAAGCTGGGCCAGAGCAACCACCCCGACTGGAAGACCGTGGCCTACGATGTGGACGGCCGGGTGGCGCTGCCCAACGGCTCCATCGGCTTTCGCTGGGGCAAGGACGGGCGCGACGACAAGGGCCTGTGGAACCTGGAGTCCAAAGAGGCGCGCACCGGCAACGACGTCAAGCTCAAGCTGTCGGTGCTGGAGGACGGCGCGCAGGCGCATGACGTGACGGACGTTGCCTTTCCGTACTTTGGCGGTATCGACACGCCCAACTTCCAGTCCAACGACCAGGGCGGCGACGTCATCGTGCGCCGCGTGCCCATCACCCACCTGGACCTGCAGGGCGAGGGCGTATCCGGCCGCGTGGCCGTGGCCACGGTGTTTGACCTGCAGGCAGCCAACTACGGCGTTCTGCGCGGCCTGCCGGGCGAAGAAAAAGACGGCGGCGAGGAGGGTGGATATAACGCCAACGCGCCCTACACCCCGGCCTGGCAAGAGCGCATCACCGGCGTGCCGCGCGACCAGGTGATCGCCATTGCGCGCCAGTTTGCCGACAACGCCGACAAGACCCATGGCAAGTCCATGGTGATCATCGGCGCGGCCATGAACCACTGGTACCACTGCGACATGAACTACCGCGGCATCATCAACATGCTGATGATGTGCGGCTGTATCGGCCAAAGCGGCGGCGGCTGGTCGCACTACGTGGGCCAGGAAAAGCTGCGCCCGCAGACCGGCTGGACGGCGCTGGCCTTTGCGCTGGACTGGATTCGCCCGCCGCGCCAGCAAAACTCCACCAGCTTCTTCTATGCCCACACCGACCAGTGGCGCTACGAAAAGCTGGGCGTCGAAGAAGTGCTCTCGCCTTTGGCAGACCCCAAGGACTACCAGGGCTCGATGATCGACTTCAACGTGCGCTCCGAGCGCATGGGCTGGTTGCCCAGCGCGCCGCAGCTGCAGACCAACCCGCTGCAGGTGGTACGTGACGCACAGGCCAAGGGCGTGGATCCCAAGGACTATGTGGTGCAGTCGCTCAAGAACGGCTCGCTCACCATGAGCTGCGAAGACCCCGACAACCCCATGAACTGGCCGCGCAACATGTTCGTGTGGCGCTCCAACATCCTGGGCAGCTCGGGCAAGGGGCATGAGTACTTCCTCAAGCACCTGCTGGGCACCACCCACGGCGTGCAGGGCAAGGACCTCGGCAAGGACGAGGCTAAGCCGCAGGAGGTCAAGTGGCACGCCAATGCGCCCGAGGGCAAGCTGGACTTGCTGGTCACGCTGGACTTCCGCATGAGCACCACCTGCCTGTACAGCGACATCGTGCTGCCCACGGCCACCTGGTACGAGAAGAACGACCTCAACACCAGTGACATGCATCCCTTCATCCACCCGTTGTCGGCTGCTGTCGATCCGGCATGGCAGTCGCGCAGCGACTGGGAGATCTACAAGGGCTTCGCCAAGGCCTTCAGCGAAGTCTGCGTGGGCCACCTGGGCGTGGAAAAAGAAGTGGTGCTGACACCCATCATGCACGACACCCCGGCCGAGCTGGCCCAGCCCTACGGCGTAAAAGACTGGAAGCGCGGCGAGTGCGACCTGATCCCCGGCGTCACCGCGCCGCAGGTGACAGTGGTCGAGCGCGACTACCCCAACACCTACAAGCGCTTCACGGCCTTAGGTCCCCTGATGGACAAGGTGGGCAACGGCGGCAAGGGCATTGCCTGGAACACCGAGACCGAAGTGGCGCAGTTGGGCGACCTCAACGGCCGCGTGCGCGAGGAAGGCGTCACGCAGGGCCGTCCGCGCATCGTGAGCGATATTGACGCCACCGAAGTGGTGATGATGCTCGCCCCCGAGACCAACGGCCACGTGGCCTGCAAGGCCTGGGAGGCCCTGGGCAAGCAGACCGGACGCGAACACGTGCACCTGGCGCTGCACCGCGAGGACGAGAAGATCCGTTTCCGCGACATCCAGGCGCAGCCGCGCAAGATCATCAGCTCGCCCACATGGAGCGGGCTGGAGAGCGAGAAGGTCAGCTACAACGCCGGCTACACCAACGTGCATGAGCTGATCCCATGGCGCACCCTCACCGGTCGCCAGCAGTTCTACCAGGACCACCCCTGGATGCGCGACTTCGGCGAGGGCTTCGTGAGCTACCGTCCGCCGGTGCACCTGAAGGCACTGCACGAGGTCGAGGGCAAGATGCCCAACGGCAATCCCGAGATCGCGCTGAACTTCATCACGCCGCACCAGAAGTGGGGCATCCACAGCACGTACAGCGACAACCTGCACATGCTGACGCTCAACCGCGGCGGCCCGGTGATCTGGCTCAGCGAGGACGACGCCAAGCGCGGCGGCATCGTGGACAACGACTGGGTGGAGCTGTTCAACGCCAACGGCGCCATTGCGGCACGTGCGGTGGTCAGCCAGCGCGTGAACCCGGGCATGGTGCTCATGTACCACGCGCAGGAAAAGATCATCAACACCCCGGGCTCGGAGATCACGGGCACGCGCGGCGGCATCCACAACTCCGTCACGCGCGTGGTGCTGAAGCCCACGCACATGATCGGCGGGTACGCGCAGTACAGCTACGGCTTCAACTATTACGGGACCATCGGCACCAACCGCGACGAGTTCGTGCTGGTGCGCAAGATGCGCCGCGTCGACTGGATGGACGACGAGGCATCCACCAGCGCCGCCCACGCCTGAGCGACAAGGAGAGACACGATGAAAATTCGCGCACAAATCGGCATGGTGCTGAACCTGGACAAGTGCATCGGCTGCCATACCTGCTCGGTCACTTGCAAGAACGTGTGGACCAGCCGCCCTGGCATGGAATACGCGTGGTTCAACAACGTCGAGACCAAACCCGGCATCGGTTACCCCAAGGAATGGGAAAACCAGGACAAGTGGAACGGTGGCTGGGTGCGCAACCCGGACGGCTCCATCGCCCCCCGCCAGGGCGGCAAGTGGAAGCTGCTGATGCGCATCTTCGCCAACCCCAACCTGCCGCAGATCGACGACTACTACGAGCCCTTCACCTTCGACTACGACCACCTGCAGTCGGCCCCCGAGATGAAGGCCGCGCCCACGGCGCGCCCGCGCAGCCTGATCACGGGCCAGCGCATGGAGAAGATCGAGTGGGGCCCGAACTGGGAAGAAATCCTGGGCGGCGAGTTCTCCAAGCGCAGCGCCGACGTGAACTTCGAGCAGGTCCAGAAGGACATGTACGGCCAGTTCGAGAACACCTTCATGATGTACCTGCCGCGCCTGTGCGAGCACTGCCTGAACCCGGCGTGCGTGGCATCGTGCCCCTCGGGCTCGATCTACAAGCGCGAGGAAGACGGCATCGTGCTGATCGACCAGGACAAGTG
The DNA here is from genome assembly GCF_015832135.1 of Diaphorobacter sp. JS3051. Classification (NCBI taxonomy): domain Bacteria; kingdom Pseudomonadati; phylum Pseudomonadota; class Betaproteobacteria; order Burkholderiales; family Comamonadaceae; genus Diaphorobacter; species Diaphorobacter sp. JS3051. The sequence continues at coordinate 2,265,491 of NZ_CP065406.1, read as the reverse complement.
CCGCGGCTGGCGCATGTGCGTCTCGGGCTGCCCCTACAAGAAGATCTACTACAACTGGCAGACCGGCAAGGCCGAGAAGTGCATCTTCTGCTACCCGCGCATCGAGGCGGGCCAGCCCACGGTGTGCTCCGAGACCTGCGTGGGCCGCATCCGCTACCTGGGCGTGCTGCTGTATGACGCCGACCGCATCCAGGAAGCCGCCAGCGTGGAGCGCGACCGCGACCTGTACGAGGCGCAGCTGGACATCTTCCTGGACCCCAACGACCCGGACGTGATCCGCCAGGCCAAAGCCGACGGCATCTCCGACGCCTGGCTGGAAGCCGCCAAGAACAGCCCCGTCTACAAGATGGCCGTGGACTGGAAGATCGCACTGCCGCTGCACCCCGAGTACCGCACACTGCCCATGGTGTGGTACGTGCCGCCGCTGTCGCCCATCACCTCGGCGGCCAACGCCGGCCACCTGGGCGTGAATGGCGAGATTCCCGACGTGTCGCAGCTGCGCATCCCCGTGCAGTACCTGGCCAACCTGCTCACCGCCGGCGACACCGGCCCTGTGGTGCTGGCGCTGGAGCGCATGCTGGCCATGCGCGCCTACCAGCGCGGCATGCATGTGGACCGTCAGCAGAACCTGGCCGTGCTGCAACAGGTGGGGCTCACGGTGCATGAAGTGGAAGACATGTACCAGGTCATGGCGATCGCCAACTACGAAGACCGCTTCGTCATCCCCTCGGCGCACCGCGAGTACGCCGAGAACGCATTCGACCTGCGCGGCGGCTGCGGCTTCTCGTTCGGCAACGGCTGCTCCGACGGCTCCACGGACGTGAGCATGTTCGGTGGCAAGAAGCGACGCACCATCCCCATCAAGGCCACGGTCTGAGGCGAAAGGAAGAATTGCCATGTTCCAGAAAACGCCTGAATCCCTGCGCCTGACGCTGCGTGCGCTGGCGCACCTGCTGGGCTATCCCGATGCCGCGCTGCGTGCGAATGCGCCGGCGCTGCTGGACGCGTTGCGGCTGGAGCGCGCCCTGCCCGAGGCGCGCATGCAGGAGATCGAAGCCCTGTGCCGCCAACTGTGTGCCATGGAGCCCTACGAGGCCGAGGCGCGCTACGTCGACACCTTCGACCGCGGCCGCCAGACCTCGCTGCACCTGTTCGAGCACGTGCACGGCGACTCGCGCGAGCGCGGCCCCGCGCTCATCGACCTGATGCAAACCTACGAGAAGGCCGGCCTGCAGTTCGACGCGCAGGAACTGCCCGACCATCTGGCGGTGGTGCTGGAATTCGCCTCCACCCAGCCGCCGGCGGTGGCGCGCGAATTCCTTGGCGAGATGGCGCACATCCTCAATGCGCTGTTCACCGCGCTGACCAGCAAGGGCAACCCCTACGCCTGCGTGATCGCGGCGGTGCTCGAAGTCGCCGGCCAGCGCGTGCAGGCCGTCGCCATCGCGCCCGAGCCGGGCCTGGACGACGCCTGGGCCGAGCCCGAGGCATTCGACGGCTGCGCCACCCGCGGCCAGAACCGCCCGGACCAGCCCCAACCCCTGCATTTCGTGCGCAACGCACGCGCCAACTCGTCCCAAGGAGCCTCGGTATGACCGCCTGGATCGACAACCTCTTGTTCGGCCTGTACCCCTACATCTGTCTGGCCGTTTTCTTCATCGGCAGCTGGGCGCGCTTCGACCGCGACCAGTACTCATGGAAGAGCGACTCCTCGCAGCTGCTGCGCCGCGGCAGCCTGCGCTGGGGCAGCAACCTGTTCCACGTGGGCGTGCTGGTCCTGTTCTTCGGCCACTTCGTGGGCATGCTCACGCCGCACGCGCTGTACGAGCCCTTCATGAGCGCAGGCGCCAAGCAGATCATGGCCATGGTCGTGGGCGGCGTGGCCGGCATCCTGGGCTTCATCGGCGTGACGCTGCTGCTGCACCGCCGCCTGACGGACGCGCGTATCCGCGCCACCTCCAAGACCAGCGACATCCTGCTGCTGTGGGTGCTGTGGGTGCAGTTGGCCCTGGGCCTGGCGACCATTCCGCTGTCGGCGCAGCACCTGGACGGCTCCATGATGATGCTGCTGGCCGAATGGGCGCAACGCATCGTCACCTTCCGCGGCGGCGCCGTGGAACTGTTGGCCAATGCCGGCTGGGTGTTCAAGGCGCACATGTTCCTGGGCATGACCGTGTTCCTGATCTTCCCGTTCACCCGCCTGGTGCACGTGTGGAGCGGGTTTGGCACACTGGCCTACATCACGCGCCCGTACCAACTGGTGCGCGCCCGCCGCATGAACCTGCCCGCAGGCCACAACCAGCCGGGCAATCGCAACGCGCTATGAAGTAAATAGCTGCCAGCGCTTGCTGGTAGCGGGCTGGAGGCCAATTTCTCTTAAATCGGCTTTCGGCCTCCCAGCCTCCAGGAGAACCCCATGAGCAACACCACCTGCGGATCGGGCGGCTGCGGCTGCGCCGGCAGCACCGACAACCTCCCACAGGAAGACGCCGCCCCGGTGGCCCGCATCAATGGCGTGCCTTTGCACGCCGACGGCGAGATCCTGCCGCCCGATGCACTGCGCCAGCGCGCCTGCACCGAGCTGCTGCGCCAGCAGGCGCAGCGCGAGGGGCTGTTGTCGCAAGACGACGCGCCGGGCCTGGACGGCGCCACCAGCGCCGAGGCATCGCAGGCCATCGAGCGCCTGCTCGACCAGGCCCTGCAAGTGCCCGAGCCCTCCGAGGAGGCCTGCCGCCGCTACCACGCCGCCCACCCGACGCTGGGCGGGCAGGGCGAGCGCGTGCGGATGCGCCACGTGCTGTTCGCGGTCACCCCGGGGGTGGATGTGAAGCTGCTGCGCCAGCGCGCCGAAGGCGTGTTGCTGGATCTGCGTTGCGCTGACGATGACGGCGCGCGCTTTGCCGCCGCGGCGGGCCAGTGGTCCAACTGCCCCAGCGGGCAGGAGGGCGGCGATCTGGGCTGGCTGTCGGCCGAGGACTGCGCGCCCGAGTTCGCGCGCGAGGTGTTCGGCACGCAGGAAGTGGGCGTGCTCTCGCGCCTGGTGCACAGCCGCTTCGGCCTGCACGTGGTCGAGGTGTGCGAGCGCCAGCCGGGCCAGGAGCTGCCCTTCGAGCAGGTGCGCGCCAGCGTGGCGCTCATGCTGCGCCAGCAGGCGTGGGTCAACGCGCTGCGCCAGTACCTGCAGCTGCTGGCGGGCGAGGCCGAGGTCGAGGGCGTGCACCTCGATGCGGCCGATACGCCGCTGGTGCAGTAGCGCCAGGCAGGGGAGACACCCATGCCTGACGACGAGCTGCTGCAACGGCTGCGCCGCTTCCATCTGGATGCCTTCCCCCAATACCGCGAGCAATTCCAGACGCTCGTGGACGAGGGGCAACACCCGACGACCCTGTTCATCGGGTGCTCGGATTCCCGTCTGCTGCCCTACCTGCTGACGGGGGCAGGACCGGGCGAGCTGTTCCTGGTGCGCAACGTGGGGGCCTTCGTACCGCCCTACGACGGCTCCTACGGCCACCACGGCACGGCCGCCGCCATCGAGTTCGCGGTGCTCGAACTGCATGTGAGCCGCATCGTCGTGTGCGGCCACAGCCACTGCGGCGCCATCAAGGCGCTGTATGGCGAGGTCTCGCCCGAGGCGCGCAACCTGCAGCGCTGGCTGGACCTGGGCCGCGAGGCCGCGCTGCCCGTGCAGCCCGGCCCCGAAGCCCTGCGCCGCACCGAGCAGCGCGCCGTGGTGCTGCAACTGGAACGCCTCATGGAGTACCCCATGGTGCGCCGCCGCGTTGAGGACGGCAGCATTGCGCTGCATGGCTGGCACTACGTGATCGAGGAGGGCGAGGTCCACGTGTTCGACGTGGCCACCGGCGGCTTCGTGGCGGCGTCCAAGGCCAAGAGCAGCGGCACGGGCCCGTATGCGCCGTATGTGGAACATGATGGGCAAGTGCTGGTGGACTGAGGTGCGCGCTGGCCACACTGGGCGAGGCCCACGCCCATGACTGAAGCGCGGCGCCGCACCGTGCCCCTGCGCAGCGAGCCCGCCGCGCCGGGCCGGCCCTCGGCCGAGGCGCTGGCGCGGCTGGACCGGCGCTGGCGGCCGCGCTACCTCATGCTGGCGCCGCACCGACTGGGGTTCTTCCTGGCGATGCTGCTGCTCATGGCCTCGGGCCTGTGGTGGGCTCTGGTGCAGATCGACCGCGTGAGCGGGGCGCTGGCATTGCCATACGGTGTGGCGCCGTCGCTGGTGCACGCGGCGGTGATGACGTTTGGCTTCATGCCGCTGTTTTTCGCCGGCTTTCTTTTCACCGCGGGACCGAAGTGGCTGCATGTCGAGCCCTGGCCGGTCTCCCGCGTCATGCCGCCCCTGCTGCTGCAGGCCGGCGGCTGGCTGGTGTGGCTCGCCGGCGGTTCCTGGGGGCTGTTGGCGGCGCTCGCCGGCTGCGCTGCCGCGTTCCTGGGATTGGCATGGATGACGGTGCTTTTCATCCGCCTGGTCCAGCGCAGCACGCTGCAGGACCGTTTGCATGCGCGCGCCATTGCCGCGGCCTGCCTGGTGGGCTGCGTGTGCATCGCGGCGCTGGGGCTGAGCCTGGCCGGCGGCCGTGGCGACCTGGCGCGTGCCTGGGTGCTGACCGGGCTGTGGGGGTTCGTGGCCGCGGTCTTCGTGGTGGTGGCGCACCGCATGATTCCTTTCTTCACCTCGGCCGTGCTGCCTATGGCGCAGGCATGGCGCCCTTTCTGGGTTCTGTGGCTGATGCTTGCCGCGGTGGTGGCCGAGGCGCTCGCCGTCTGGCTGCCGTGGCTTGGCTGGGCGCCCGCGCTCGACACGGCCGGGCTGCTGGTGCGTGGCGCGCTGGAGTTGTCGGTGGGGGCCGTGCTGCTGTGGCTGGCCTACCGCTGGGGCCTGCTGCAGAGCTTGGCGCAGCGCTTGCTGGCCATGCTGCACATCGGCTTCATCTGGCTGGGGCTGGCCTTCGTGGGCCACGGCCTAGCGCACGGGGCGCAGGGTCTCTACGGCAGCGCTGCCGGGGAATTGGGCGCGCTGCATGCGCTCACCATGGGGTGCCTGGGCTCGCTCATGCTCGCCATGGTCACGCGCGTGTCCTGCGGCCATGGCGGCCGCGCGCTGGTGGCGGATCGCCTGGTCTGGACGCTGTTCTGGGTGCTGCAACTGGCGACCGTGGTGCGGCTGGCGGCGAGCGCGCCATGGCCCTGGTCGCCCGTGCTGTTGGCCGTCGCGGCCCTGCTGTGGGCTGGCATCATGGCGGTGTGGGGCCTGCGCCTCATGGGCTGGTATGGCCGGCTGCGCGCCGATGGCCGGCCGGGGTGAATGCCATGGAACAGGAGAGACCGGTGCCTCCACAGGCCTTGAACAATGCAGCCGCCACGGCGGAACTGGCCGCCGCGCTGCTGCAGGCGCGCCAGACCATCCTGCCCAAGCGGCTGGGCGCGCCGGGGCCGGACGCCGCGCAGCTGCAGGCCATTTTGGCCGCGGCCGCGCATGCGCCGGACCATGGCTGTCTGCTGCCCTGGCGTTTTGTCTTGGTGCCCGACGCGGCCCGCGCGGCGCTGGGCCAGGCGTTTGCCGATGCGCTGCGCGAGCGCGACGCGCAGGCCACGCCCGAGCAGCAGGAGCAGGCGCGCGAGAAGGCCCTGCGCGCGCCCGTGCTGCTGCTGGTGGTGGTGGACGAATGCGGGGGCGATCCCGAGATCGCACCCAGTGAGCGGCTGGTGTCCGCGGGTTGCGCGGTGCAGAACCTGCTGCTCATGGCGACCGCGCTGGGTTTTGGCTCCGCGCTCACCAGCGGCAAGGCGCTGCAGTCGCAGGCGCTGCGCGGGCTGTTCGCGCTGGGCGAAGGCGAGCGCGCGCTGTGTTTCGTGAGCGTGGGAACGGTCGTGTCGCGCAAGCCCGTGCGCGCGCGGCCCGTGCCGGCGCAGTATGTGGGCACGCTGGTGCCCGGCCGGGGCGTGCAGCCTTGGCCGCAACAAGGGGAATGAATGCAAGTGAAAACCGAGATCAACAGTTTTGACGACCTGCTGCGCGCCGCGCGCAGCCACCGCGAGCGCCAGCGCCTGCTGTTCGTGTTTGCCGGTACAGAGCTGCCCGACGAGGCCACGCCGGAGCAGCGCGAGCGCTTCGCGCAGGGCGAGGGCGGGGTGCTGGTGCCGCTGATGTGCGTGGACAAGCTGCCCGAGGAGCTGGAGTCGTTCGACGCGCTGGTGCGCGAGTCGCAGCAGTTCGAGCAGCCGGGCCAGCCCTGGCGCCTGGTGTTCACCGCGGCGCTGTCGGGCACGGCGGCGCAGGCGCCGTCCGACGACGACGCCGACAAGGTGCTGCGCCGCATGGTGGAGGCCGTGAAAACGGGCGCTTTCAGCGCCTATCTGCCCTTCAACCGCGACGGCCAGCCCGTGCGGCTGGGCTGACGCCATGGCCAGCCGTGTGTCCCTGCCCGGTCTGCACACGCCAGGCGCGGGCTTTGACGAGCCGTTCGAGATGCTGGGCGCCTGCCATGACCGCGTACGCCGCTCGCTGGACCTGCTGCAGCGCCTGCGCGACTACCTCAAGACGCACGCCTGCGACGACTCCGCCCGCCAGGCGGCGCGCGACGTGCTGCGCTATTTCGACATCGCCGCCCCGCTGCACCACGAGGACGAGGAACTCCACGTCTTCCCGCCCCTGCTGGCCGGTGGCGACGCCGCGCTGAAGGACCTGGTGCGCCAGCTGCAGCGGGACCATGTGCTGATGGCCGAACGCTGGGCTGCCGCGCGCGTGGGGTTGCAGGCGCTGGCCGACGGGGCCGTGCAGGCGTTCACGCCGCAGCACGAGACGGCCTTGGACCGGTTTGCGCAGTGCTACGACGATCACCTGCGCCATGAAGACGACCGCATCTATCCCGCCGCGCGCGCGCTGCTGGACGACCCCGCACAGCAGTCCATGGGGCAGGAGATGGCGCGTCGCCGCGGCGTGCGTTGATTGCTATTGAAATATGAGCTGCTACCGCTTGATGGATAAGCGCTAGAGCCATTTTTCTTCTCAATCGGACGGGCGGCTGCGCGCCGCTGTTCGTCAGCGGGCGGCCCCCAAAAAAAAGGCGCCGTGGCCAAGGCCACGGCGCGCTGTGCCCCTCACGGGGCGGCGACCCGCCGGGGGCGACCCGCCCGGAGCGGACCGCAACGGGGGCCTGGCCCCCGAAACTCTGGTGCCGCGTCAGTGCACGATCACCGGGTTCTGCGCGAGCCCGACATAGCCATCCAGCGTGTCCTCCACTTCTTCCTGGGTGGGCGTGTTGCGCTGCCAGGCCAGGATCTGCTGCTGGAACATCTCGGCCCAGGAGCCATCCAGGTACACCTCCTTGCCGGAGCGCTTGTCCACGATCTCGAAGCCATGGCGCACCAGTTGTGGAACGGCGGGTGTGGCGGCGTCGCTGGCGCTGTCGGGGGTTGCGTCTGCCAGCATGTGGACCACCACAAAGGAGTCAGAGTCGTAGAGCATATTCATGGCGTGTCCCCCTATCGGTATGCCTGTCAGATTGCAGCGGATCGGCAGAGTTCAAGCCCCCGCGCCCCGCCGCTGTGACCAGTATTCCACGGAAAAGTGGCCGTGGCGGCCTTCGTGCGCGGTCGCGGCCTTGTCCCACGCCGGGACGCGCCCGCCGCCCGCGGCAAATGCCGGCATCAGGGCGTGTCGTGATGGCTCAGGGACAGGTCGGCGAAGTCGCCGTTGGCTTGCGTGAGGCGGATGCGCACCGGCAGATAGCCCATGTCCGTGCCCAGCCAGAGTTCGGCCTTCTGGTCGTAACGCTGGTCGGGGCGGGGCAGGCGCTGCAGCTTGAGCGCGGGCGTGCGGCCGGCGGGCAGCTCCAGCGTTTGCGGCCCTTCCACGGTGAAGGTCCAGCGCTCGGCGCTGCGCGCACCCACGGTGGTCAGCGTGATCCGGGTGCCAGGGGGGTAGCGTTCGGGAGCGGCGGCCAGCAGGGCGCCCAGCTGGATGAACACGCTCAGCCGGTCCTGGGCGCCGCTGCCGATGGCCGCGCGCGGGGCGTTGGCGCTGAAGATCACCTCGCCGCGCTCGAAGTCGAAATGCGCTGCGCGCTCGCTGCGCGACTTGTCGCCGAAGCGCGTGGGGCGCAGCCCTTGCGGCGTGATTTGGCCCACGCTGCTTTGCGAGCGCGCTCCCAGCAAGAAGGCCTTGATCTGCTGGCGCGCCTCGTACTGCGTGCCGTCCTGGCGCCACAGCAGTTCGGCGCTGGCGTTGTAGTGGAACTTCTTCACCTCGCCCGTCACGTCGAACGCCAGCCGCGCCGAGGGCGGCAGGCGCACCGGGGGCGGCTCGGTGCCGGCCACGGCACCCGCGGCGCCGGGGGGCAGGATCTCCACGCCTGCGGTCAACGCGGACGCCTCCTGCGCCGGCTGCGCCGGCTGCGATGCGGCGGCTGGCGCGGACGCGCTGGCGGCTTCGGCCATTGCGGGCATGGCCGGATCGCTGGCTGGGGAGAGGGGGGCGGAGGGTGCCTGGGGCGCCGCGGCGTCCGCCGGCACTTCGGGGGTTGGGGCGGAGGAATCGGCCGGCACCTCGGCAGGGGGCTCCGCGGGAAAGGGTGCGGCTTGCGCGGGCGCCTCCGTGGCTGGTGCGGGCTCAGGGTGCTGCGTGGGAGGCGGTGCCTCCACGGGCGGCGGCGGTGGCTTGCGCACGGGACGGGGGCGCGGCTTGGAGGCCGGCGGCGGCACTGGTGCGGCCTGGGGTTCCGGGGGAGGCGGCGGCGGAGGCGGCGGAGGCGGGGGCTCCACCATCCGCGTATGGAAGGCCAGCCGCTGCGGCGCGCCCTGGTCCGTGCCGCCCCGCGGCAACCCGACCAGCACCAGCCAGTGCAGGGCCAGTACCACGGCGGTCAGCAGCAGCAGGGCGCGGCGCGGCATGCGTTCAGCCGGGTGTGGCGGCGTGACCCAGGTCGCGCGAGAGCTGCTCGGCCGCGGCGCGCAGCGGGGCCTCTATCGCGCCGCCCCAGGCGGCGTCGAATGTGGCGGCGGGGCCCAGGGTGGTGATGGCCAGGGCCAGGTGGCCGCCGGCGTCGAACACGGGTGCGCAGAAAGCGTGGATGCCCGGCAGCAGCGTGTCCAGCACCCGCGCGCAGCGGCGCTCGCGCACCTCGTGCAGCAGTGCCTGCACGCCGGCCTCGTCTTGCGGCAGGTCGGCGCGGCCCTGGCGGGTGGCGAGCGCGAGTTCCTCGGCCAGCAGCGCGGCGGTCTTCTCGCGTGGCAGGTAAGCGGCAAAGCAGCGGCCCGTGGCGGAGCTGAGCAGCGGCATCACGTCGCCCAGGCGCAGGTTGGCCGTGAGCGCGCGTGGTGCCTCCTCCCAGTGCACGATGGTCGGTCCATGGTTGCCCCAGACGGCCAGCGCCAGTGTGTGGCCCAGCGCATCCATGAGTGGCGCCATGCGCTCGCGCGCCAGCCGCATGGCATCGAGGCGTGCCAGCGAAGCAAGCCCTAACTTGAGTGCCGCAGGGCCGAGGTCGTAACGGGCGTTGCGGGCGTCCTGCACCACCAGGCCCAGGCGCTGAAAGCTCACCAGGTAGCGGTGGGCCTTGGCCGCGCTCATGCCGGCCTCCTGCGCCAGGTCCTTGAGCATCAGCGGCCCGCGGGCGCGCGACAGCGCGTCCAGCAGCGCGAACCCGACCTCCACCGACTGAATGCCGACGCGTTCCTTGTCCATCTGCACTAGAATTTTGGAGTTTTGTTTAGTTAAATCAATTTACTGGATCGTAATTTGTGCCAGGCGAGAGGGCTCGCGCGGCGCAGGCGATGCATTCACCCGGAGACCCAGGCCCATGAAACTTGCTACCTACAAAGACGGATCGCGCGACGGCCAGCTTGTCGTGGTGTCGCGCGATCTGGGCACGGCCCATTATGCGACCGGCATCGCCAGCCGCCTGCAGCAGGTACTGGACGACTGGAACTTCATGGCGCCCCAGCTGCAGGACCTGTATGACCAGCTCAACGCCGGCCGCGCGCGCCATCCGTTCCCGTTCGACCCGCGCCAGTGCATGGCGCCGCTGCCACGCGCCTACCAGTGGGCGGACGGCTCGGCCTACATCAACCATGTGGAATTGGTGCGCAAGGCGCGCGGCGCCGAGGTTCCGGCGAGCTTCTACGCCGACCCGCTCATGTATCAGGGCGGCAGCGACGACTTCCTGGGCCCCTGCGACGACGTGGTGGTGCCCAGCGAGGCCATGGGCATCGACTTCGAGGCCGAGATCGCCGTGATCACCGGCGACGTGAAGATGGGCGCGGCGCCCGAGCAGGCGCTGGAAGGCATTCGCCTGGTGATGCTGGCCAACGATGTCAGCCTGCGCAACCTGATCCCGGCCGAGCTGGCCAAGGGCTTCGGCTTCTTCCAGTCCAAGCCGGCGACGGCCTTCAGCCCCGTGGCGGTGACGCTGGACGAGCTGGGCGACGCCTGGCAGGGCGGGCGCGTGCACCTCACGCTGCAGTCCACCTGGAACGGCCGCAAGGTGGGCATGTGCGACGCGGGGCCGGAGATGACCTTCCACTTCGGCCAGCTCATCGCGCACATCGCCAAGACACGCAACGTGCGCGCCGGCTCCATCGTGGGCAGCGGCACGGTGAGCAACAAGGACTGGGCCAAGGGCTACAGCTGCATTGCCGAAAAGCGCTGCATCGAGACCATCCAGGACGGCCAGCCCAGCACCGAGTTCATGCGCTATGGCGACACCATCCGCATCGAGATGAAGAACAAGGCCGGCCAGAGCCTGTTCGGCGCCATTGACCAGACCATTGCCGCGCCGCAGTAGTTTGAGGTCATTTTGGGCCGTAGCGCTCGTCCATCAAGCGCGAGCAGCTATGAATAAAAGAGCAAGGAGACAACCGATGGAACGCAGAACCTTCCTGGCGGCCTGTGCCGCCACGGCGGCGGCGCCGTGGACACGCGCCGACACGGGCTATCCCAGCCAACCCATCCGCTGGGTGGTGCCCTACCCGGCGGGCGGCGGCACCGACGTGCTGGCGCGCACCGTGGCCGAGGCCATGCGCGGCGGGCTGGGCCAGCAGATCGTGGTGGACAACCGGCCTGGCGCGTCCACCAACATCGGCAGCCAGATCGTCGCCACCGCCAAGCCGGACGGCTACACCGTCATGTCGGCGGACAACGCGCTGCTGGCCTACAACGAGCACCTGTACCGCTGGCTGCCCTTCCACCCGGACAAGGACTTCACGTACATCGGCGGGCTGTCGCGCTTTCCTCTGGTGCTGGTGGTGAATCCGGCGTTCGCGGCGCAGACCTTCCAGGACTTCCTGGCCTATGTGAAGGCCCACCCCGGCCAGGTGAACTACGCCTCGCCCGGCAACGGCTCGCCGCACCACCTGGCGATGGAGTTGTTCAAGCACCGCACACAGACCTTCCTCACGCACATCCCCTATCGCGGCGCGGCCCCGGCGGTGCAGGACGTGATGGGTGGCCAGGTGCCCTGCATGTTCCTGGACCTTGCGGCCGGCCTGCCGGTGATCCAGTCGGGCAAGGTGCGGGCGCTGGCCATCGGCGCCGCCCGGCGTGCGGCCGCGCTGCCGCACGTGCCCACGCTGGCAGAGGTGGGCGTGGCCGATGCCGAGGTCTATGCGTTTCAGGGCCTGCTGGGCCCGGCCGGGCTGCCGACGGCCATCACCGCACGGCTGAATGCCGCGCTGAACCAGGCGTTGGCCGCGCCCGAGGTGGTGGAGCGCATGCGGGCCTTTGGCATGGAACCGCTGGCCGGCACGCCCGAGCAGTTCCACGCGCTGGCCCGCGCCGAGGCGCGGCGCTGGGGGCCGATCATTGCCGCCACGGGCGTGAAGCTGGATTGAAGTTTGGTGCCAAAAGTGGCTGTAGCGCTTGACAGTCAAGCGCTATCAGCTCACTTTTTGATAGTTAAGAGGCCAGCGGCTCCACCTGCACCCGGCAGTCGTAGAACGTCGGCCCCGCGCCCATGTCCGTCAGCGCCTGGCTGGTGAGCTCGTTGACGTTCGTGCCGTTGTGGCCCAGCTTGCGCCACCACACGCCCAGGCCGTTGACCACGCCGGGGCGGGCGCGGCCGTTGAGCGCGGCGTGGCATTCGTAGCTGCCGCGCTCGTTGAACACGCGCACCAGGGCGCCGTCGGCAATGCCGCGCGCGGCGGCGTCCTCGGGGTGCATCTCCAGCAGCGGTCGACCTTCGATGTCGCGCAGGCTCTTCACATTGACGAAGGTGGAGTTGAGGAAGTTGCGCGCCGGCGGCGAGATCATGGCCAGCGGGTAGTCGGCCGAGGTGCCCGCGCCCTCGTGGTTGGGCACGTAGCCCGGCAGCGGATCCAGCCCCTGGTCGGCCAGCCGCTGGCTGTAGAACTCGCACTTGCCCGAGGGCGTGGGAAAGCCGCCGTCGGCGAATGGCGCATCGGGCACTGGCAGGGGCGCGAAGCCTTGTTCCAGCAGCAGATCGAAGTCCACCCTGTCGCCATAGGCCTGGCGGCACAGCGCCTCGTCGCTGTCGGCAAAGCAGGGTTCGGTGAAGCCCATGCGCGCTGCCAGGTCGCGGAAGATCTGCGCATTGCTGCGCGCCTGGCCCTGGGGCGCAATCGCGGGCCGGTTGAGCAGCACGTCGGTGTGGCCGTAGGCCAGGTGCACGTCCCAGTGCTCCAACTGCGTGGTCGCGGGCAGGATGTAGTCGGCGTAGTCGGCCGTGTCGGTCTGGAAGTGCTCCAGCACCACGGTGAACAGGTCCTCGCGCGCAAAGCCGCGCACCACTTGGCGGGAGTCGGGCGCCACGGCCACGGGGTTGCTGTTGTAGACCACCAGCGCCTCGATCTTCGGCCCGAAGCTGGGCGATGCGTCGCGCAGCAGGTCGTCGCCGATGGTCACCATGTTGATGGTGCGCGGGCTGCGGCCCGCCAGCAGGTCGGGGCGCTGCAGCGCGGCCCGGTCCACGGGGAAGCTGCCGGAGCTGGACAGCAGCACGCCGCCCGCGCGGTGGCGCCAGGCGCCCGTGAGTGCTGGCAGGCTGGCGATGGCGCGCACCGCGTTGGCGCCGCCGTGCGCGCGCTGCACGCCGTAGTTCAGGCGGATGGCGGCGGGCCGCGTGGTGCCGTAGTCGTGCGCCAGCCGGCGGATCTGCTCCACGGGCAGGCCGCAGACCTCGGCCGCGCGCTCGGGCGGCCACTGCAGGGCGCGCTCGCGCAGTGGCTCCCAGCCCAGCGTGTGCCGGGCGAGATAGTCGTGGTCCAGCCAGTCGTGCACGATCAGTTCGTGCATCAGCGACAGGGCCAGCGCGGCGTCGGTCCCCGGGCGCAGCTGCAGGTGCTCATGGCATTTCTCGGCCGTCTCGCTCTTGCGCGGGTCGATGCAGACCAGGCGCGCGCCGTCGCGCTTGGCCTGCTGCGCGATGCGCCAGAAATGCAGGTTGCTGCCGATGGAGTTGCTGCCCCAGATCAGGATGAGCTGGGCCCCGGCGAAGAACTCCACCTTCATTCCCACCTTGGCACCCAGCGTGTGCACCAGGCCTTCGCCGCCGGCCGTGGCGCAGATGGTGCGCGCCAGCAGCGACGCGCCCAGGCGGTGGAAGAAGCGCCGGTCCATGCTCTCGCCCTGCACCAGCCCCATGGTGCCCGCGTAGCTGTAAGGCTGGATGGCCTGGGGGGGCGCGCGCGGCGATGTGCGCAAGGCGCGCCGCGATGTCCCCCAGCGCTTCGTCCCAGCTCACCGGCGTGAACTGCCCGCTGCCCTTGGGGCCCGAGCGCCTGAGGGGCGTGAGGATGCGCTCGGCATGGTGGGTGCGCTCGGCGTACTTCGACACCTTGGCGCACAGCACGCCACCGGTCTGCGCATGCGCCGGGTTGCCTTGCACACGCACGGCGCGGCCGTTCTCCACGGCGGTGAGCAGGGCGCAGGTGTCGGGACAGTCGTGGGGGCAGGCGCCGCGCACCTGGTGGGTGGCCGAAGCGTCGGGGACGGGAGTCGGGAGCATGTGTGGGGACTTTGGTGAGGGATGAACCGGGGGAAACGGGCTTCGGTAAACTTCGCGCCGGGCACTCCGTTTAACGCAGTGCCTTATTTATTTCAATAATGGTTTACTCTGAGGGTTTTCTATGCATTCAACGCGGTTGAGCCGCCGGCAATTCTCGGCAGGGATGGGCGCGGCCCTGCTGACCGGCGCATCCCTGGCGCGCGCGCAGAGCGAGACGCGCATTGTGCTGGGCCAATCCGCGGCCCTGACCGGGGCTGCCAGCCAATTGGGCCTGCAGTTCCAGGCGGGTGCCAAGCTGGCGTTCGACCAGGTCAACGCCCAGGGTGGCATCGGGCGGCGCACCATCGAGCTGCGTTCGCTGGACGACGGCTACGAGCCCGACCGCTGCGCCGAGAACACGCGCCGCCTGATCAATGAGGACGTGCTGGCCCTCTTTGGCTACGTGGGCACGCCCACCAGCCTGGCCGCGCAACCACTGTTCACGCAGGCCAAGGTGCCATTCTTCGCGCCCGTCACGGGCGCGGAATCCCTGCGCCAGCCGTTCAACCGCCTGGCCTTCCACGTGCGCGCCTCCTACGCGGACGAGGCCGAGCTCATCGTGCGCCAGCTCACCAACCTGGGGCTGGACCGTATCGGCGTCTTCTACCAGGACGACGCCTATGGCAAGGCTGGCCTGGACGCCGTGACCCGTGCACTGGCCACGCGCAAGCTGGCGCCCGTGGCGACCGGCACGGTGGCGCGCAACTCCGCCAACGTGACGGCTGCCGTGGCGCCGCTGGTGGCGGCGCAGCCCGTGGCCATCGTGCAGATCGGTGCCTATGCCGCCAGTGCGGCGTTCGTGCTGGCCGCGCGCAAGGCGGGATACGGCGGCAAGTTCTACAACGTGTCCTTCGTGGGCACGCAGGCGCTGGCGGATGCGCTGGGCGCCAACGGCGCGGGCGTGGTGGTGTCGCAGGTGGTGCCTTCGCCCTACCAACAGTCGCGCCAGATCACGCGTGAATTCCAAGAGGCCATCAAGAAGGGCGGCAACGTGCAGGCCAACTACTCCAGCATGGAGGGCTACCTGGCCGCGCGCGTCTTCATCGAGGGGCTGCGCAACGCGCAGGCGCACGCCAGCGGCAAGCTCACGCGCGAGAGCCTGGTGGCGGGGCTGGAATCCATGCGCGGTTCGGTGGGCGGCTTTACGGTCAACTTCAGCCCGTCCGACCATGAGGGCTCGCGCTTCGTGGAGATGTCCATGCTCACCGGCGACGGCCGCGTGCGCACCTGAGCGCTCCTCGCCCGCCGGCGCCATCGGCGGGTCGCAGGGGCTTCGGGCCCGCTTCGGCGCGGATCGGGGAGCACGGCTAGACTGTGGCATTCCCAGGACGACAGGCCCGATCCCCATGAACATCATCGACTCCATCGCCCGCGAAGCGGCCGCCATCGCCGAGGTGCGGCGCGACATCCATGCCCATCCCGAACTGTGCTTTCAGGAGGTGCGCACGGCCGACGTGATCGCGGCCAAGCTCACCGAATGGGGCATCCCCATCCACCGCGGCCTGGGCACCACCGGTGTGGTGGGCATCGTGCACGGCCGTGACGGCGGTGCCTGCGGCCGCGCCGTGGGCCTGCGCGCAGACATCGACGCCCTGCCCATGCAGGAGTTCAACACCTTCGCGCATGCGAGCAAGCACCAGGGCCGGATGCACGCCTGCGGCCACGACGGCCACACGGCCATGCTGTTGGCGGCGGCGCAGTATTTCTCCAAGCACCGCGACTTCGACGGCACCGTGTATTTGATCTTCCAGCCGGCGGAAGAGGGCGGCGGCGGCGCACGCGAGATGATCAAGGACGGCCTGTTTGAGCAGTTCCCCATGCAGGCGGTGTTCGGCATGCACAACTGGCCGGGTATGCCGGCCGGCAGCTTTGCCGTGAGCCCCGGCCCGGTGATGGCGTCAAGCAATGAGTTCAAGATCACCATCCGCGGCAAGGGCAGCCACGGCGCCATGCCGCACATGGGCATCGACCCCGTGCCCGTGGCCTGCCAGATGGTGCAGGCGTTCCAGAACATCATCAGCCGCAACAAGAAGCCCATCGAGGCGGGCGTGATCTCGGTGACGATGATCCACGCCGGCGAGGCCACCAACGTAGTGCCCGACAGCTGCGAGCTGCAGGGCACGGTGCGCACCTTCTCCACCGAGCTGCTGGACATGATCGAGCGCCGCATGCGGCAGGTGGCCGAGCACACCTGCGCCGCGTTCGAGGCGCGCTGCGAATTCGAGTTCGTGCGCAATTACCCCCCCACCATCAACTCGCCGGCCGAGGCCGAGTTCGCGCGCCAGGTGATGGTGGGCATCGTGGGTGAAGACAAGGTGCTGGCGCAGGAGCCCACCGGGGGCGCGGAGGATTTCTCCTTCATGCTGCAGGCCAAGCCGGGCGCCTATGTGTTCATCGCCAACGGCGACGGCGACCACCGCGCCATGGGCCACGGCGGCGGTCCCTGCACGCTGCACAACCCCAGCTACGACTTCAACGATGCGCTGATTCCGCTGGGCGGCACCTATTGGGTGGAACTGGCGCGCCAATGGCTGGCACAGCCCACGGCCTGAGAGGTTCCGGGTCCCCGTGAGGCGGCATTCACACGGCTGACATGCCCAGGCTCCACCGTTGCGCGGTGGGGCCTTTTTTACATGTCCAAAGGGGGTTTCGATGATCGGTATCCCGCAGGCGTTCGCCGCAAGTTACGCACAGGCGCGGGCCCAATTTGTTGGCGCCGCGGCGGTGGCCGGCCTGGCGCTGCAGCCGCAGGTGCATCCGCTGTGCGGCCCCAATGGCGAAACGCTGGCGCTGGACGTGGTGCGGGATGGGCCGCTTGACGCGCCCCGTCTGCTCATCGTGAGCAGCGGCTGCCACGGCGTGGAGGGCTTGTGCGGCAGCGGCGTGCAGGTGTTCGCGCTGCAGGATGGCGAGTGGCGCGCCAAGGCACGGGCGCAGCGTGTGGCCGTGCTCTACCTGCATGCGCTCAACCCGTACGGCTTCGCCCACCTGCGCCGCGTGACGCACGAAAACGTGGACCTGAATCGCAACTTCGTGGACTTCAGCCAGCCGTTGCCGGCCAACCCCGCCTACAGTGCGCTGCACCCCGTTTTGTTGCCGCCCGAATGGCCGCCCGGCGAGGCCAATACGCAGGCCTTGCTCGATCTGCTGAATGCGCACGGCTTGCAGGCGCTGCAGGCGGCGATCACCCGCGGGCAGTACCAGCACCCCGACGGCCTGTACTTCGGCGGCACGGCGCCCACCTGGAGCAACCGCACGTTGCGCGCCGTGCTGCGCCGCGAGGGCGCGCGCGCCGAACGCATCGCCTGGGTGGACCTGCACACGGGCCTGGGGCCGAGCGGCCATGGCGAGCGCATCCATGCGGGGCGCGACGAGGCGCAGGCCCTGGCGCGTGCGCGCCGCTGGTGGGACGGGGGCGGCGCCACGCCGGTCACGTCCACCGAAGACGGCTCCTCCACCTCTGCGCCGCTCACGGGGCTGATGTGCCACAGCGCCTATGACGAGTGCCCGCAGGCGGAGGTCACGGCCCTCACGCTGGAGTTCGGCACGCAGCCCGCGCCCGCCGTGCTGCAGGCGCTGCGGGCGGACCATTGGCTGCACCGGCATCCCGAGGCATCGCCCGCCCTGGCCGCGCGGGTCCATGCCCAGATGCGCGAGGCCTTCTACACCGACACCAACGCCTGGAAGGGCCAGGTGATCAGCCAGGCGCGGCAGGTGCTGTTCCAGGCCGTGGATGGGCTGTGCATGGCGTGACCCTGGGGAGGCTTTAAAAAAGAACGGTCGTTCGTGTTTTGACTACACTGTGCGGCGATACCAACCCTGAACCGGAGACACTCCATGTCCGATCTGAACGCCACCTTCGAGGCCGCCGTGGCCAATTCCAAGAACCTCAGCGAGCGCCCCGACAACCCGACGCTGCTGAAGATCTATGCGTTGTACAAGCAGGCCACCGCCGGCGACAACGCCGAGAAGAAGCCGAGCTTCTCTGACATCGTGGGCCGCGCCAAGTGGGACGCCTGGGAAAAGCTCAAGGGAACGTCCGGCGACGCGGCCAAGCAGCAGTACATCGACTTGATCGAATCCCTGCACGGCTGAGCGCTGTGGGCCCGCCAGCGTGCGGGCCAACCGTCCCCCAGGCCGCGAAGCCGCAGCAGGCACGCGGGGGCGGGCAACGCGGCGTCAGCCTCCGCCGTGGGCCACCCGGGGCGGCTGTGGCGCCAGCGCCTGCAGCGCGGCGGTGCGCTCGGCCTGCGGCGCCTGGGCCAGCGCCCGCACGGCTGCATGAAAGCGCCGCCAGTCGCGCCCCTCGCGCTCGAACAGCGCCATGAACGCGGGCACCCCTTCGTCATAAGCCGCCTGCGCGGCGAAGCTGGCGTTGTTGGCATCGCGCACCCAACGGTCCAGCGTCGCCAGCTGTGCCTCGGGGACGTGTGCGGCCAGCCAGCGCGCGCGCAGCGTGGCATAGGCCGCGCGGAAGTCCTGCATTGCTTCTTTTTTCATAGCTGATAGCGCTTGATGGTCGGGCGCTACAGCCCCATTTGATGCATAAATCTCGGCCAGCCGCTGGCGCGTTGCCTGGGTCAGCGCGCGCCATTGCGCGCGGCGCTCCTCGCTGGCCGCGAACTGGGCGCGGGTGGCCGGGGTGGCGTGCTGCTGCAGCCAGCGCTGCACGCCCAGCCGCTCCACTGCCGTGGCGTAGGATTCGTTGAACGCGGTATCGCCCTCGGCATACGCCACCTGGTGCGCCAATTCGTGCAGCAACAGCCGCACGAAGTCGCCCTCCGGCCAGCCGATGAAGGTGGACAGCAGCGGGTCGCCCCCCATCCAGTTGCTGTAGCCCAGCGTGGAATACGCGGGTACGCCGTACACGCTGACCTCCAGTCCGGTGGCCGCCAGGCGCGCGGCCTCGGCCCGTGCGCCGGGCTCGTCGAAGTAGCCGCGGTAGCCGATGCAGCCGGTGATCGGAAAGCACCAGCGGTGCAGCGTGAGCGAATAAGGGCCCGCCGCCACCACGTTCCACACGGCAGCCGTGCGGTCCAGGCGCGCATAGCGGCGGTAGCTGGCGTTGTCGGGCAGGGCCAGCTCGTCCACCGCGAACGCCCGGGCGCGCTGGGCCAGCTGCAGCCGCTCGCGCAGCGGCGCGGAGGTGTCAGGGTGGGTGATCCACTCCTGCACCGGGCGTGCGGCGTTCATGATCTCCAGGTGCCCGCGCAGGGACTGCCAGTAGTAGCCCAACGTGCCGCCCGACTGGGCGCAGCCGCCTAGCAGCAGCGCGGCTGCCAGCAGCGGCCACGGGCGCCGGGGCGATGGGGTGGATGTGCTCATGGTGGCGGAGGCGGGTGCGGCCAAGCATAGCAAGACGTTCTTGCGCCATGCGACCCAACCCCCACAATGCCCCCATGCTCGAAACCATCGAACCCTCCTCCTCAGGCGAGGCCAGTGGCCTGTTCACCGACGAGGGCGGCCATGCGCGCTGCTTCTGGTGCCGCGCCAGCCCGCTGTACCGGCACTACCACGACCACGAATGGGGCTTCCCGGTGACGGACGAGCGCCGCCTGTTCGAGAAGCTCTGCCTGGAGGGGTTCCAGGCCGGCTTGTCGTGGCTCACCATCCTGAACAAGCGCGAGGCCTTCCGCGCGGCGCTGGCGCAGTTCGAGGCCGAGCCGCTGGCGGACTTCGGCGCTGCCGAGGTGGACCAGCTGATGGGCAACGCCGGTATCGTGCGCCACCGCGGCAAGATCGAGTCGGCCATCAACAATGCGCGCCGCGTGCTGGAGCTGCGCCGCGAGTTCGGGTCGCTGGCGCACTATGTGTGGCGTTATGCGCCCCTGGCCGCGCAGCAGCGGCCCGAGCGCATGACGCTGCCTGCGGTGCGTGCGATGACCACCTCGGCGGCGTCGGTGGCGCTGTCCAAGGATTTGAAGAAGCGTGGGTTCAGCTTCGTGGGTCCGACCACCATGTATGCCTTCATGCAGGCCATGGGGCTGGTCAACGACCACCTGGAGGGCTGCGGCGCACGCGCTGCGGCAGAGGCCGCGCGCGCCGCGTTCACACCCCCCGCTGCGGGCTGATGCGCGCCCCAAAGCCGGCTTAAGGCCTGCTCACGCTATTCGCACTGGCAAAAATAGTGTGAACAGGCCCTAAACCACCGCGTCGGACCGGACCACGATGTGGTCAAACCCCAGATGGTGCAGGCACTCGCGCAGGATGAGCAGCGTGGCCGCGAAGGCGTTGTCCTGCGCAAGGGTGTCTTGCGTGGCGGGGCGCCCCAGGCTGAGGGCGGCCAGGCGGTTGAAGGTGTCCTCCACCGCTTCCAGCGACAGGTGCAACTCCGGCTGCGCCGGCAGGCCCGCAGCCAGCGCGATCTGGCGTATGCCGCCGTCGGCTGTGTAGAGCGTGGAGCCGGGCGCCAGCAGGTCGCGCACCGGCATCACCGCATCTTCCACCAGCATGATCGCGTGCTCCATCTCGGCCTCCGTGGGCGGCTGGTGGGCAAAGCAGGTGGTGGCCGTCACGCGCGCGCCGATGTCCAGCGTGCGCAGCAGCGCGGGCGCGTCTGCGGCGCCGCTCAGCAGCCGCGTGTGCGCGCCACCGATGTGCAGCGTGGTGAGGGCGTCGGCCATGCCCTCGGCGCGCAGGGCCTGGTACAGCGCGGCGGCATCTTCGGGAGACAGTGGCGCGGGCGTCTGGGGCATGGGGCCTTCCGGTAGCGGGAATGCGGCGATTGTGCGGCACGGGCGGCGTGCAGTGCCGCCCATGAAAAAGCCCTCCGAAGAGGGCTTGCAGGCTAAGCCGGGCAAAAAGGGGCGATCAGCCGCCCTTGTTGCTGCGCTTGCCAGGGTTTTTCTTGCTGCGCGTGGCCACGCCGCGCTCCAGGCTCACGCGCTGGCCGCGGCCGTGGGTGGTCACTGCCATGCCGGGCATGGGGGTGGGACGGGGAGTGCGCTTGCGGTCGGCTTCGGTGACGATTTTGTTGCCCATGATGGCTCCTGAAATGAAAACGGTGAAAACTCCCTATTAGGCCATAGCCGCGAGCGCCCTTCCAAGGCCGAGGGGTGTGCCAGGCGTGACACCAAATCTGCTATTAATAAATGAGCTGGTGGCGCTTGTCTGGCGGGAGATCCACGGCAATTTTGCCGCGGCATTGCCGGTGCCAGTGCGCGCGGCATCTGTCAGACAGCACCTTGCCGGCATGTCGGCCAGCGCCTATTGACGGGCCTGCCCGCGCCCTTCAAGAATGGCAGTTGTCATGGAGACCGAGGGACATGTCATGAAGCATCTGCTCCACTCCCTGGAGGCCAGCCTGGCGCTTTCCCCTGTAGGGGTAGCTGTCGAACTGCCCGACGGCGCGCGCCTGGGTGACGCCAATGCCGACCTGCGGTTGCGTTTTCGCGACCGCATGGCCGTGGTGGCCCTGGCCATGGGTGAGATTGGCAACGTGGGCGCGGCCATCGTCGAAGGCCGCGTAGCGTTGGAAGGCAGCATGCGCCAGTTGATGACGGCGGCCGCGGCGCTGCTCAAGCAGAACCCCACGCACGAGGGACCGGCGACTGGGTGGCAGCGCGTGTTGCTGCGTGCGCGCTCGATGGCGGCGCACACCCTGTCCCATGACGCACGCAATATCCAGTTCCACTACGACCTGTCCGACGACTTCTACGCCCTGTGGCTGGACCCGCGGCGCGTCTATTCCTGCGCCTATTACCGCACGCCTGACATGAGCTTGGCCCAGGCACAGGAGGCCAAGCTGGACCACATCTGCCGCAAGCTCCTGCTGCGTCCCGGCGACCGCTTTCTGGACATTGGCGCCGGCTGGGGCGGGCTGCTGCTGTGGGCCGCGCAGGAGTATGGTGTGGACGCCACGGGCATCACGCTGTCGCGCAACCAGCATGCGCATGTGCAGCGGCTCATCGCGGAGCGCGGCCTGCAGGGTCGTGTGCGCATGCAGTTGCTGGACTACCGCGAACTGCAGGTGGAGCAGCCGTTCGACAAGATTGCCTCGGTCGGCATGTTCGAACATGTGGGCCGTTCGCAGATGGAGCGGTACTTCGCCACCGTGCACCGTCTGCTGCGCCCGGGCGGCCTGCTGCTCAACCACGGCATCACGTCGGGCGGGCTGGACAACCCCCGGCTGGGCGCCGGCTTGGGCGATTTCATCGAGCGCTACATCTTCCCCGGCGGCGAACTACTGCATGTGAGCGCGGTGCTGCACGACATGGCCCGGGCCGGGCTGGAGATGGTGGACACCGAGAACCTGCGCCCCCACTACGCCCGCACGCTGTGGGCCTGGTCGGATGCGCTGGAGGCCCGTCAGGACGAGGCGCGCAGCGTGCTGGTCGCGCAGCACGGCAAGGAACGCGGCGAGAAGGCCCTGCGCGCCTACCGGCTGTACCTGGCGGGCTGCGCCCTGGCCTTCGAGCGCGGCTGGACCGCGCTGCACCAGATGCTGGCCGTGCGGCCCACGGGCCACGTGGAAGATGGCGTGCTCAAGGGTGCGCAGTCCGACTATCCTTTCAGCCGCGCCTACATGTACGAAGGCCCTGCGGCCACCCACTGATCCTTTGTCCTGGAACTTCGATGCTTTTCAAATTCAAATCCCGCGCCACCGCCGACGTCATCATGCTGGAGCCCAATGGCAAACAGCTGCTGGAGATCATCGGCAAGTCGCCGAATGAGCCGCACGGCATCATCACCGCCGCGCAGATTCCTGCCGCCATCCGCGCGCTGGAAGAGGCGGTAGCGGTTGAAGAGGCCGCTGCAGCGGCCACCGCCCCGGACGAGGACGATCAGACCGAGGAAGAGGCCCCTCGCGGCGACGGCGTGCGCCTGCGCCAGCGCGCGGCGCCCTTCATCGACATGCTGCGCCGCAGCGCCGCCGAGGATTGCGACGTGGTCTGGTGACGCGCAGCGCGCCCTGGCGGGCGCGCGCATCCGCTCTTCAATCCACCTTCGCACCCGACGCCTTCACCACCTGCGCCCACTTGCGGTGCTCGCGGTCGATCAGGCTGGCAAATTCGGCGCTGGTATTGCCGCCGGGAATCGCTCCCTGGGACAGCAGTCGCTCCTTGACGGCAGGGGTGGCCAGCGCCTTGGCCACCTCCTGCTGGACGCGCTGGACGATGTCGGCCGGCGTGCCCGCGGGCGCCAGCAGTCCGAACCATGAACTGGCTTCGAAGCCCTTGAGCGCGGGGCCGCCGGCCTCTTCCACCGTGGGGACGTCGGGCAGGGCGGTGGAGCGTTTCGCGCTGGTGACCGCCAGCGCCTTGAGCTTGCCGCCCTTGATATGGGCCATGGAGGAGGGCAAGTTGTCGAACATCACGTCCATGTTGCCGCCCACCATGTCCAGCAGCGCGGGCGCAGACCCGCGGTAGGGCATGTGCAGCATGTAGGTGCCGGTCATGCTCTTGAACAGCTCGCCGGCCAGGTGGATCGAGGTGCCGTTGCCGCTGGACGCCATGTTGAGCTTGCCCGGGTTGGCTTGGGCATAGCGGATGAAGTCCTGCACGTTGTTGATGCCCAGGCTGCGCGCCTTCTCGGTGTTCATGACCATCACGTTGGGCACCGACGCGACAAGCGTGACGGGCGCGAAGTCCTTGATCGGGTCGTAGGGCAACTGCTTGTACAGCGCGCGGTTGATGCCATGCGTGCCCACGGTGCCCATCAGCAGCGTGTATCCGTCAGGGGCGGACCTGGCCACCAGTTCGGCACCGATGTTGCCTCCCGCGCCGCCGCGGTTGTCCACGATGAACTGCTGGCCAAAGGCCTTGCCCAGCTCGGGCGCAATGGCGCGCGCCAGGATGTCGGTGGTACCCCCGGCGGCGAACGGCACCACGATGCGGACCGGCTTGGCCGGCCATGGGCTGGCTTGGGCATACGCGGCGCCCGTGGCGCCCAGGCCCAATGCAAGAAGCGCCGCGATGGCGTGCAGGGCCTGGCGGCGCGGTGGGGTGCGGCGTGGGGTGGATGTGTGCGGCATGCGGTCTTTCCAAAAAGCGTGAAAGAAGGCTTCGGTTGTAGGCGCCGCAGCCGCGCAGGGGCAGCAGGATTACCCGCAGTTCCCATGAAAAAACGCCCGGTGCGCGGGCACCGGGCGTTGGCAGGAAAGGCGGGCAGACGGACGCGCCCGCCGCGCTGGCGCAGATCAGTCGGCGTAAGTGCCGGCTGCCTTGATCACCATGCCCCACTTTTCGATTTCAGACTGCACGAACTTCTTGTGTTCGGCCGGCAGCACGCGCTTGTCGGCCACCACCACGGCGCCCAGGCCTTCCTGCTTCTTGATGAAGTCAGGATCCTTCACGGCCACTTGCAGCGCTTCGTTGATGCGCGTCAGCACGGCGGCGGGCGTGCCCTTGGGGGCATACAGGCCATGCCAGACGGAGACGTTGAAGTCTTTCAGGCCGCTTTCCTGCAGCGTCGGCAAGTCCTTGAGCGACGGCATCGTCAGGCGCTGGTTGGTGGTCACGGCAAAGGCCTTGACCTTCTTGCCCTCGATCTGCGTCGTGGTGTTGGTGGTCTGGTCGCACATCAGGTCGATCTGGCCGCCAATCAGGTCGGTGATGGCGGGCGCCGCGCCCTTGTAGGCCACGGGCGTCATGTGCGACTGCAGCGCGTGCTGGAACATCAGGCCGCACAGATGGCCGGCCGAGCCCAGGCCGGAGTGGCCCAGGTTCACCTTTTCCTTGTTCTGCGCAATCCAGGTGGCCAATTCCTTGTAGTTCTTGGCCTCCAGCGTCGGGCGCGAGATGATGGTCATGGGCACGTCGTTGACGATGCCCAGGAACTCGAAGTCGTTCAACACGTTGAACGACAGCTTGCGGTACAGCGTGGGGATGGTGGCCATGCCGATGTGGTTCAGCAGCAGGGTGTAGCCGTCCGGCTGTGCACGGGCCACCTTGGCTGCGCCAATGGTGCTGCCTGCACCGGCGGCGTTTTCGACGACGACCGTGGCACCGCCCAGGGGCTTGCGCAGGGCCTCTGCCAGGTCACGGGCCACGCGGTCGGTGGGGCCGCCGGCCGAGAAGGGCACGACGATGGTGATGTTCTTGTCCTTGACCGGATAGGCCTGGGCGGATGCGCCGAATGCAGCCAGGATGGCGGCCGCTCCCACGGCGATCTTGAATGTCGTTCTCATGATGCTCCTTGGAAAAGAGGCGCAATCATAGAGAGAAACGGCGTGCCGGACATCAAGGAAACCCCCGAGGCCGCACCGCCTGACAAATGGGCGACGTTTGACCCCAGGGGGTTGACGCGGCTGCGGGCGGCTTGTGTGCCGCGCACGACGCCGTGGCGACGCACGGCGCCGGCCGGCCGCCCCGCGGGGCATCAGCGGTAGCTGCGCGCGTCTTCGATGACCTTGCCGTCGTTGGGCAGGCTGCCGGGAGGCACCATCTGCACGTCGCCGCGCAGCTTGGTCACTTCGCGCAGCGCTTCGGCCAGTTGCTGGGCCATGCCTGCGGCGGTTTCCGTGGTCTCCACCTGCAGCACCATCTGGTCGTTGGCCATCTCGCCGCTGACCACCAGCCGCGCGCGCTGCACCTGGGGGAAGCGCTTGACCACGCTGGCAATCTGGCCGGGGTGCACGAACATGCCGCGCACTTTGGTGGTCTGGTCCGCGCGGCCCATCCAGCCCTTGATGCGGGTGTTGGTGCGGCCCGTGGGGCACTGGCCCGGCAGTACGGCCGACAGGTCGCCGGTGCCGAAGCGGATCAGCGGGTAGTCGGGGTTCAGCGTGGTGATGACCAGCTCGCCCACTTCGCCCTCGGGCACCGGGTCGCCGGTGCCCGGGCGCACGATCTCGACGATCACGCCCTCGTCCAGCACCAGGCCTTCGCGCGCGCTGGTCTCATAGGCGATCAGGCCCAGGTCTGCCGTGGCGTAGCACTGGTAGCCCGTCACGCCGCGCGCGGCCAGCCAGTCGCGCAGCGAGGGCGGGAAGGCCTCGCCCGAGACCAGCGCCTTGGTCACGCTGGGCAGCGCCACGCCGTGTTCGTGGGCCTTGTCGAGGATGATCTTCAGGAAGCTGGGCGTGCCGATGTAGCCGGCCGGGCGCAGCTCGGCCATGGCCTGCACCTGCTGCTCGGTCTGCCCCGTGCCGCCCGGAAAGACCGTGCAGCCCAGTGCGTGGGCGCCGGTTTCCATCATCGAGCCGGCAGGCACGAAGTGGTAGCTGAAGCTGTTGTGGATCAGCTCGCCGGGGCGAAACCCCGCGGCATACATGGCGCGTGCCATGCGCCAGTAGTCCGGCCGCGCGCCCTCGGGTTCATAGATGGTGCCGGGGCTGGCGAACACGCGGGGCATGTGACGCCCGAATGCCAGGGCGCTGAAGCCGCCGAACGCATTCTGGCCGCGCTGCGCCTGCTGGCGCTCCAGCAGTTCGTACTTGCGCGTGACGGGCAGGCGGGCCAGCGCGGCGCGGTCGGTGATGGTGGTGGCGTCCACGCCCGCCAGGATGCCGGCGAAGGCGGGGCTGGCCTGCTGGGCGTGGGCGATCTGCCGGGGCAGGGCCGCCATGAGGGCGGCTTCACGCTCGGCGGGGGCGCGGGTTTCCAGGGCGTCGTAGAACATGCTCATGCCTGGGTCTCCTGTCGTTGGGAGAGGTTTAGGGCAAAATCGGCCTCCAGCGCTTGCCTGTCAAGCGCTAGCAGCTATTAATTTGAGAGTAATTAGGCCAGCCAGCGCTTGCGGCGCTTGTAGCTCTTGACGTCCTTGAAGCTCTTGCGCTCGCCACCGCCGACGCCCAGGTAGAACTCCTTCACGTCTTCGTTGCTGGCCAGGTCCTGCGCGGCGCCGTCCATGACGATGCGGCCGCTTTCCATGATGTAGCCGTAGTCCGCGTACTTCAGCGCCATGTTGGTGTTCTGCTCGGCCAGCAGGAAGGTCGTGCCTTCCTTGGCGTTGAGATCCTTCACGATGTTGAACACCTCTTCCACGATCTGCGGCGCCAGGCCCATGGAGGGCTCGTCGAGCAGCACCATGCGCGGGTTGCTCATGATGGCGCGGCCGATGGCGCACATCTGCTGCTCGCCGCCCGAGGTGTAGGCCGCCTGGCTGGTGCGGCGCGTCTTCAGGCGCGGGAAGTAGCTGTAGACCTTCTCCAGGTTGGCGGCGATCTCGCCCCGGTCGCTGCGCGTGTAGGCGCCGGTGAGCAGGTTCTCCTCGATCGTCAGGTGGGCGAAGCAGTGCCGGCCCTCCATGACCTGCACCACGCCGCGCTTGACCAGGTCGGCGGGCGAGAGGTTCTCGATGCGCTCGCCCTCCAGCGTGATGCTGCCCTTGGTGACCTCGCCGCGCTCACCCTTGAGCAGGTTGGAGATGGCGCGCAGCGTGGTGGTCTTGCCGGCGCCGTTGCCGCCCAGCAGGGCCACGATGCTGTGGTGCGGCACCTTCAGGGAGACGCCCTTGAGCACCAGGATCACGTGGTTGTAGATGACTTCGATGCCGTTGACCTCCACCAGCGGCGTGGCGCTGGCGGCGGGGGCGGCGGTGGGTTGGGGGGCAGCGCTCATGGGGTCACCTGATGCTCATGGTTTGATAGCTGTAGGCGCTTGCCAGGCAAGCGTTTGATGCAGATTTTGCTGTGATCGTGCGGCCGCGCGGGCCTGGTGGATGCGCGCGTGCGCACCCACCAGGGGCGGGCGCATCGGATCAGTTGCAGCTGCGCACCTTGAGGTTCTTCTCCTTGGCGTACTTCTCGCCGTATTCCTTGACCAGGGGGTCGATCAGGGACTTGTCGGCCTGGTACCAGTCGGAGACCGCCACCCACTTGGCGCCATCCCACTGCGCGATGCGCGACCAGTCGGTGCCCATGTGGTTCTCGCAGCTGGTCTTGATCGGCTTGAGGATCTTGCCGAAGCCCAGCTCGTTCAGGCGCTCCTGCGTCAGGTTGAGGTTCTCCAGGCCCCAGCGCACCTGCTCGGAGGTCATGACCTTGCCCTTGCCGAACTTCTCCTGCGCCGTGCGGATGGCCTCGACCTGCAGCATGGAGATCACCATGCCGCGCGTATGGGCCATGGCGCCGAGCTCCTTGGCATCCTTGGCCGTGCCCTGGCCCTTGTCGTAGAGCTGGGCCTTGACCTCGTCGTGCACCTTGTCGTGCTCGGCGGTGTTGTGGATGGTGACGGTGTTGTAGCCCTTGGCGCCGGCGCCGATGTCCTTGACGTCATGGTCCGAGCCGGCCCACCAGATGCCGTAGATCTTGTCGCGGGCGTAGCCCGTGGCCTGTGCCTCGCGCACGGCGGTGGGCGTCATCACGCCGGCCGACCACAGCAGCACGTAGTCGGGGCGCTGCTGGCGCACCTGCAGCCAGGTGGACTTCTGCTCCACGCCGGGCGCCGTCACCGGCAGCTTGAGCAGCTCGAAGCCTTCCTTGGCGGCGCGCTTCTCCAGCAGCGGGATGGGCTCCTTGCCGTAGGGCGAGTCGTGGTAGACCAGGGCGATCTTCTTGCCCTTGAGGTTGCCCTTCTCCTTCTTCAGGATGTCCTGGATGATGGAATCGGCCGCCGTCCAGTACGTGCCCAGCAGCGGGAAGTTCCACTCGAACACCCGGCCGTCGGCCGACTGCGACAGCCCGTAGCCTGCGGTGACGATGGTGGCCTTGTCGCCGGGCGCCTTGTCGCTCACGGCGTAGGTGATGCCCGTGGACTGGGTGTCGAAGCTGGCGGTGCCGCCCGGGCGGCTCTTGAGGCGCTCGTAGCACTCCACGCCCTTGGCCGTGTCGTAGGCGGTCTCGCACTCCTCGAACGCGATCTTCACGCCGTTGATGCCGCCCCTGGCGTTGACCAGCTTGAGGTAGTCCTGCTTGCCGTCGGCCCATGGAATGCCCAGCGGGGCGAACTGGCCCGTGCGGTACACCAGCAGCGGCTGGAACTGCTCCTGCGCCTGTGCGGCGGGCGAGCCCAGCAGGGCGCCCATGCCTGCGGCCACCGTGGCGGCAGCGATTGCGGCTTTCTTGAACATCATGGTCTCAGTCTCCTTCGGGGTTGTGAAAGGCAGTCCTGGCGGGGCTGCAGGGGGGGAAATCAATGCGGGAACGGCCACACGCGCAGCTTCTGGCGCGCCGTGGACCACAGCTTGGCCAGGCCGTGGGGCTCGACGATGAGGAAGAACACGATCAGCGCGCCGAAGATCATGTGCTCCAGGTAGGTGGCGGTGGCCGTGGAGATCGGCAGCCCCAGCCAGTGCGGCACCTGGTTCAGGAGCAGCGGCAGCAGGATGAAGAACGCCGCGCCGAAGATGCTGCCCATGATGGAGCCCAGGCCGCCGATGATGACCATGAACAGCAGCTGCAGCGACCTGTCCAGGCTGAAGGCCGCGGGCTCCCAGGCGCCCAGGTGCACGAAGCCCCACAGCGCGCCGGCGATGCCGACGATGAAGCTGCTCACGGCGAAGGCCGACAGCTTGGCGTACACCGGGCGGATGCCGATCACGGCGGCGGCCACGTCCATGTCGCGCATGGCCATCCATTCGCGCCCCACCGAGCTGCGCACCAGGTTCTTGGCGGCCAGCCCCAGCACGCACAGGATGCCCAGGCACAGCAGGTACTTCTCCATCGGCGTGTCGATCTGCCAGCCGGCGATGGCCAGGGCCTTGGCGCTGACCGAGCCCGAGGAGGAGTTGTTCGTCACCCAGTCGGCGCGGGTGGTGATCCAGTCCACGAAGAACTGCGCCGCCAGTGTGGCCACGGCCAGGTACAGGCCCCGGATGCGCAGGGACGGCAGGCCGAACACCACGCCGAACACCATGGCGATCAGGCCGCCGCCGATCAGCGCCAGCAGCAGCGGCATGCCGTCGAAGCGCGCCTGCAGGTTGTAGGCCGCATAGGCGCCCACGGCCATGAAGGCCGCCGTGCCCAGCGAGATCTGGCCGCAGTAGCCCACCAGGATGTTCAGTCCCAGCGCGCCCAGCGACATGATCAGCAGCGGGATCAGGATGGCCTGGAAGAAATAGTCGCTGGCCACCATGGGCACGACCACGAAGGCCACGGCCAGGATCAGCCCGATGGCGATGCGGTCCTGGGTGACGGCGAAGATCTGCTGGTCGGCCGAGTAGCTGGTCTTGAACTGGCCGTTTTCACGATAGAACATGGATTTCCCCTCCGGCCTCAAACACGGTCAATGATTTTGTCGCCGAACAGCCCCTGGGGCCGCACCAGCAGGAAGCACAGCGCCAGGCCGTAGGCAAACCAGGTCTCTATGCCGCCGCCCACCATGGGGCCGATGTAGACCTCGGAGAGCTTCTCGCCCACGCCGATGATCAGGCCGCCGATGATGGCGCCCGGCAGCGACGTGAGCCCGCCCAGGATCACCACCGGCAGGGCCTTGAGGGCCACCAGCGACAGCGAGTACTGCACGCCGAGCTTGGAGCCCCAGATGATGCCCACCACCAGGGCCACGCCGCCGGCCACCGACCACACGATGACCCAGATGCGCGACAGCGGGATGCCGATCGACTGGGCCGCCTGGTGGTCGTCGGCCACGGCGCGCAGGGCGCGCCCGGTCTTGGTCTTCTGGAAGAACAGGCTCAGGCACACCACCAGCAGCGCGGCGATGCAGGCGGCGTACAGGTCCTCCAGGCTGACCATGACGCCGCCCTCGATCAGGCCGTCCATGACGAACACCGGGTCCTTGGGCATGCCCACGTTGATGCTGTAGACCGCGCTGCCGAACACCATGGGCCCCAGGCCGTCGAGCAGGTAGGCGATGCCCAGGGTCGCCATCAGCAGCGCGATGGGCTCCTGGTTCACCAGGTGGCGCAGGGCGAAGCGCTCGATCACCCAGGCCACCACCACCATCAGCGCCAGCGTGACCACGATGGCCAGCAGGTTGCCCACCAGCCCGGGCGCCATGCCCAGCCAGCCGGGAATCCACTCGGCGAAGCGCGCCATGGCCAGGGCCGAGAACAGCACCATCGCCCCTTGCGCGAAGTTGAACACGCCCGAGGCTTTGAAGATCAGCACGAAGCCGATGGCGATCAGCGCGTACAGCGTGCCCACCATCAGGCCGCCGATCAGGGTTTCGAGGAAAAATCCCATGTTCTGTGCTCCTGCTTGTCTCAGTGGGCCGTGCCCAGGTAGGCGCGGATCACGTCTTCGTTGTCGCGCACCTCGTCAGGGGCGCCGTCGCCGATCTTCTTGCCGTAGTCCAGCACCACCACGCGGTCGCTGATGTCCATCACCACGCCCATGTCGTGCTCGATGAGCACGATGGTGGTGCCGAACTCGTCGTTCACGTCGAGGATGAAGCGGCACATGTCCTGCTTCTCCTCCACGTTCATGCCGGCCATGGGCTCGTCGAGCAGCAGCACCTGCGGCTCCATGGCCAGGGCGCGCCCCAGGTCCACGCGCTTTTGCAGGCCGTAGGGCAGCTGGCCCACGGGGGTCTTGCGCCAGGCCTGGATCTCCAGGAAGTCGATGATGTGCTCGACGAACTCGCGGTGGCGGATCTCCTCGCGCTCGGCCGGGCCTATGCGCAGCGCCTGCATGAGCAGGTTGCTTTTGATCTTGAGGTTGCGCCCGGTCATGATGTTGTCGATCACGCTCATGCCCTTGAACAGCGCCAGGTTCTGGAAGGTGCGCGCCACGCCCATCTCGGCCACCTGGCGGCTGTTCATGTGGCTGAAGGTCTGGCCGCGGAAGGTGATCGAGCCCTCCTGCGGCGTGTAGACCCCGTTGATGCAGTTGAGCATGGAGCTCTTGCCCGCGCCGTTGGGGCCAATGATGGAGCGGATCTCGTGCTCGCGCACGTCGAACGAGATGTCGGTCAGCGCCTTGACGCCGCCGAACCTGAGGCTGATGTTCTTGACGTCCAGGATGACGTCGCCGATCTTCTTGCTGGTCATGGGTGGTGGCCTCTCGTGTCAGGCGGCGGCGCTGGCCGGGTAGGTCTTGGCGTCGATGATCTTGAGCGTGGCGCTCACCGTCCCCGTGCGCCCGTCCTCGAACTTCACCTGGGTCTCGATGAACTGCTCGCCCTTGCCCGCGTACAGGGCGTCGATCAGCACGCCGTACTTTTCGGCGATGAAGTTGCGCCGCACCTTGCGCGTGCGCGTGAGCTCGTCGTCGTCCGGGTCCAGCTCCTTGTGCAGCACCAGGAAGCGCGCCACCTGGGTGTCGGCCATGCCGCTCTCGCGCGCCAGGTCGGCATTGACCTGGGCCACGCAGTCGGCGACCAGCTCCAGCACCTTGGCCTTGGAGGCCAGGTCCACGTAGCCGGCGTAGGGCAGGTTCTGCCGCTCGGCCCAGTTGCCCACGGCCTCGAAGTCGATGTTGATGAAGGCGCAGACCTGGTCGCGGTCGTGGCCGAAGCACACGGCCTCCTTGATGTGCGAGAAGAACTTGAGCTTGTTCTCGATGTAGTTGGGCGCGAACATGGCCCCGCTCTTCATCTTGCCCACGTCCTTGGCGCGGTCGATGATGCGCAGCTGGCCGTTGGCGTCTATCACGCCCGCGTCGCCCGTGTGGAAGTAGCCGTTGGCGTCGATCACCTCGGCCGTGGCGTCGGGGCGCTTGTAGTACTCCTTGAGCACCGCGACGCCCTTGACCAGCACCTCGCCGTTGTCCGCCAGCTTCAGCTCGATGCCCGGCGCCGCCTGGCCCACGCTGTTGAGGTCCACCTGGCCGTCGCGCTGCAGGCAGACGTAGGCGCAGGTCTCGGTCTGGCCGTAGAACTGCTTGAGGTTGATGCCGATGGAGCGGAAGAACTTGAACAGCTCCGGCCCAATGGCCGCGCCGGCCGTGTAGGCCACGCGGATGCGCGACAGCCCCATGACGTTGCGCAGCGGCCCGTAGACGGCGAAGTCGGCCAGGCGGTACTTGAGCCGGTCCAGGGCGCCCACCGGCTTGCCGTCCAGGATGTCCGAGCCCACGCGGCGCGCCAGCTCCATGGCCTTCTCGTACATGCGGCGCTTGAAGGGGGCCGCGTCCTCCATGCGGATGGAGATCGAGGTGAGCATGCCCTCGAACACGCGCGGCGGCGCGAAGTAGTAGGTCGGGCCGATCTCGCGCATGTCGATGCTGACGGTGCCGGCCGACTCCGGGCAGTTGATGGTGTAGCCGGCCACCAGCCATTGCGCCAGCGAGAACAGGTGGTCGCCCACCCAGGCCGGCGGCAGGTAGGAAATGATGCTGTCCTGCGGGCCCAGCCTGTCCACCTCGGCCGCGCCGCTGGCCGCGCCGATGAAGCTCGCGTGCGTCTGGCACACGCCCTTGGGCTTGCCCGTGGTGCCCGAGGTGTAGAGGATGACCGACACGTCCTGCGAGCTGACCTGCCCGACCATGGACTCCCACACCCCCGGGTGGGCCCGGTCCCACTCGCTGCCCCTGGCCATCAGGTCGGCGGTGCTGATCAGGCCCGGCTGGTCGTAGTTGCGCAGGCCGCGCGGGTCGTCGTAGATGATGTGGGTGATGCCGGACACGGACTCGCGCACCTCCAGCAGCTTGTCCACCTGCTCCTGGTTCTCGGCGAACGCGAAATGGATCTCTGCGTCCTCCATGACGAAGCGCATCTCGCTGGCCACCGCGTCCTGGTACAGCGGGATCGGCACCCCGCCTATGCTCTGCACGGCGATGAAGCCCATGTACACGTGCGGCCGGTTGTCGCTGATCAGCGCCAGGTTCTGGCCCTTGGCGAAACCCAGCGACAGCAGGCCGCAGGCCATGTGGCGCACCTCGGCCGCGGCGTCCTTCCAGCTCCAGGTCTGCCAGATGCCATATTCTTTCTCGCGCAGTGCTGCAGCGTCGGGGCGCTGGGCGGCGTGCTGCAGCAGTAGATGGGGGAATGTGGTCTTCATTCCGGTTCCTATCAGGGTCTGTGGAGGGCAGCGCACGGGAAACACGAAGTCCGCTGCCGGTTTGCAACCAATGGTAGGAACGACTTTGACGTTATCTTGTCTTTGCGATGACAATTCAAGGGTTAGTCCTCAGGGGTCTAACCCTGACCGCCCTCGACAGGTGGTGATCGCGGGGAGCTGAGGGGTTCATGGGCGCGACAGGCGAGGGCGCTATGCTCGCCGCCATGTACGCCCCGTTCTTCGGACTCGAACACCCGCCTTTTTCCATCGCGCCCGACCCGCGCTACCTCTTCATGAGCGAGCGCCATCGCGAAGCCCTGGCCCACCTGCTGTACGGCCTGGATGCGGGCGGCGGCTTCGTGCTGCTCACGGGCGAGATCGGCACCGGCAAGACCACGGTGTGCCGCTGCTTCCTGGAACAGATTCCGCCGCAGTGCAACGTTGCTTACATCTTCAACCCGAAGCTCACGGTGCCTGAGCTGCTGCGCTCCATCTGCGACGAATTCGGCGTGGCGCACCGCCCCGCCATACCGGGGGCGGAGACCGTGAAGGACTGCCTGGACCCGCTCAACGACTTCTTGCTGCAGCAGCACGCGGCGGGGCGCAACAACGTGCTCATCATCGACGAGGCGCAGAACCTCGCGCCCGATGTGCTGGAACAACTGCGCCTGCTCACCAACCTCGAAACCAGCGAGCGCAAGCTGCTGCAGATCATCCTCATCGGCCAGCCCGAGCTGCGTGCGATGGTGGCGGCGCCGGAGCTGGAGCAGCTCGCGCAGCGCGTGATCGCGCGCTACCACCTGGACGCCTTGAGCGCCGACGAAACACGCCAGTACATCGCCCACCGCCTGGCCGTGGCCGGGTTGCAAGGGCCGCTGCCTTTTCAGCAGCGGGCGCTGGCGCGCGTGCACGCGCTCACGGGTGGCGTGCCGCGGCGCATCAACCTGCTGTGCGACCGTGCCCTGCTGGGTGCCTACGGCGCGGGTGTGCGCGAGGTGACCGATGCCATGGTGCGCCGCGCCGCGCGCGAGGTGTTCGACGCGCCCGCCACGGTGCGCCCCGGCGCGGCAGGGCGCTGGCTCGCCGCTGGAACCGGTGGGCTGGTGGGCGCGGCGGCGCTGGGCGGGCTGGCCTGGGCGCTGGGCTGGTGGCCGCTCGCAGACGGTGGCGCCGGCTCCACACAGGCGCAGGCACAGACACAGAGGCCGGCCATGGCCGCGTCGGCTGCGGCCGTGCCCGCGTCATCCCCCGCCTCGGCCGCTTCTGCGCCCGACGCGCCGGCCCTCCCGCCGACATTGGCGCAGTTCCTGGCCATCCAGCCCGTGGCGCAGGCGCCGGCGGCCTGGCAGGCGCTGGCCCGGCAGTGGCAGGCGAGCGTGCCCGACGGCGCCGCGGACCCCTGCACCGCGCTGGCGTCCGAGGGCCTGCGCTGCTACCGCAGCCGCCGCGCCAGCCTGAACCTGCTGCGCCAGCTTGATCGGCCCGTGCTGCTGATGCTGCGGCCCGCCGAGGGCGATGCGCAGGGCGAGGCCCTGGCGCCTGAGGTGGCGGTCTTGCTGCGCCGTCTCGATGACGGCACCGCCACGCTGGAAGGCGTGCAGGGCCAGACGCTGCAGGTGCGCGTGACGGAGCTTGCGCCGCTGTGGCGCGGCGAGGTTGCCACGCTGTGGAAGGCCCCTGCCGAGCTGGCCGATTCGGGCGACGTCACAGCCACTGTCGCGGGCGCCGCCTGGCTGGACCAGCAACTGGCGGCCGCCGGCGCGGGCACCGCCGCAGCCCGTACCGCAACGCCCGCCGCGCGCCGCGCGCGCATCCACCAATTTCAGCTGGGCCAGGGCCTCACGCCCGATGGCCGCGCTGGTCCCTTGACCCTGATGTTGCTCAACCGCGCCGCAGGCGTGCCGGAGCCGCGTTTGCTCAGCGGAGCCTGAACCCATGTCCTACATTCTTGATGCGCTGCGGCGCG
Source organism: Diaphorobacter sp. JS3051 (assembly GCF_015832135.1). Taxonomy (NCBI): domain Bacteria; kingdom Pseudomonadati; phylum Pseudomonadota; class Betaproteobacteria; order Burkholderiales; family Comamonadaceae; genus Diaphorobacter; species Diaphorobacter sp. JS3051. The sequence continues at coordinate 2,229,725 of NZ_CP065406.1, read as the reverse complement.
CCCAGGCCGAGCGCGGCCGTGGCAGCGTGCCCGGCCTGCATACCCCCGCGTCGCCCGTGGCGGTGCCTACCGTGCAGCGCGCCGCACCGGCGCGGGGGCTGCCCTGGATGGTGCTTGCAGCGCTGGCGGGCGTAGGGGCGGCAGCCGGCGCCTGGTGGCTGGTGCGTGCGCCCAGTGCGACGGTGGCCGCGGTGGTGCCTGCGCCTGCACCCGCAATACCGGCACCAGCCGCTCCAGCCGCCGCCGCGCCGATGGCCGTGCCGGCCCATGGGGCAGCGCCGGCGCCCGAAACTGCGCCCGCAACCACACCAACACCAACACCAACACCAACACCAACACCAACACCAACACCAACACCAACGCCAACGCCAACGCCAACGCCAACGCCAACGCCAACGCCAACGCCAACGCCAACGCCAACGCCAGCGCGAGCACCGGCACCAGCATCCAAACCCACGCCCGAGCGCTCCGCCCGCGCCGAAGCGCCTGCCCCCCGGCCCGAGCGCAGCGCGCCCGCGCCCGCGGCGCCTGCCCGCGCACCGGCCCCGCGCGCTGCGTCGCCGGCACCCGCGCCGCAGGAATCGACGGGAACCGTCTTTGCCCAGGCCGATCTGCCGGCGAGCGTGCGTGAGCAACTGCCCACCCTGCAGCTCGCGGGCGTGACCTACTCGTCCAACCCCGTGTACCGCATGGTGATCGTCAACGGCCAGGTGCTGCACGAGGGGGATACCGCCGCCCCCGGCCTGGTGCTGGAGCGCATCGAGCCGGCGCGCACCGTGTGGGCGTTCCGCGGCTACCGCTATGCCTTGCCGACGCAGTGATGGGGTTGTAGTCAAACAGGGCTTGAACCCAGAATCAGTAGGCGCCAATAGCTATTAAATCAATAGCACCAGGATGTGTCGATACCTCGGACCGGCCAGGCGTTGGTTCGTGGTATTCCCGCTGCCCCGCTGCGCGCTTTGACCGCATGCTTGCGCGCATGAGCCAAGACGCCTCCCTGCACCAGCGGCGCCGCCCGCCCACGGCCCAAGAACTCAGCGGCATTCCCTGGATGGCGTTGCTGCAGCCCGCCGAGCGCGAACGGGCGGTGGCCGCGCTGGCCGTCGGCGATGCCCAGCCGGGCGACTACGTGTGCCGTGTGGGCCGGCCGGTGACGTACTGGTTTGGGGTGGTCGAGGGCCTGCTCAAGATGAGCGCGGACAACGCCGACGGGCTGACGATGACCTTCACCGGCGTGCCCCCCGGCGGCTGGTTCGGCGAAGGCACGGCGGTCAAGCGCGAGCCCTACCGCTACAACATCCAGGCCCTGCGCAGGAGCGTGGTGGCGGGCCTGCCCATCGACACCTTCCATTGGCTGCTGGACCATTCCATCGGCTTCAACCGCTTCGTGATGAACCAGCTCAACGAGCGCCTGGCGCAGTTCATCGCCGCGCGGGAAATCGACCGCCTCACCAACCCCGACCTGCGCGTGGCGCGCAGCCTGGCGGCGCTGTTCAACCCCGTGCTCTACCCGGGCGTCGGGGAAGTGCTGCGCATCACCCAGCAGGAGCTGGCCTACCTGGTCGGCCTGTCGCGCCAACGTGTGAACGAGGCCCTGGCGACCCTGGAAGCGCAGGGGGCGATCCGCGTGGAGTACGGCGGCCTGCGCGTGCTGGACTTGCAGGCGCTGCGCACCAGCCTGTTCAGGCGGATGGAGCCGGCGGACGCGGGCCGCCCCGGGCCCCGGCGCCGCGCTTCACCGCGCAGGGCGCCGGCCGACGAGAACGAGCCCGCCGCCATGATCTGAAGGCGCGGTAGAGGGGGCGGGGCGCGGCGCGCTCCACGGCGCGAGACAATAGCGCCATGCCCGAAACGCCCGAACGCCCCCCCGCACGGTCCGTCCCCGCACCGTCCGCTTCTGCTTCCCCCACTCCGCTGCGCCCGCGGCTGGTGCTGCGCAAGCCGACCACGCCCGCAGCACCTGTGGCTACCGGCAAGGCGCCGGGCCGGTCCGCAGGCCGCACGGCCGGCACGGCCGCACCCAGCGGCGCGGCAGGCGCCCCCCGTACGGCGAGCCAGCACGCGCCGGCCGCGCCGCGCCCTCCTGCCACCCGTGCGCCCGCTGGCGCTGCGCAGGCGCCTGCAGACGGCCGCATGCGCCTGAACAAGCGCATGGCCGATCTGGGGCTGTGTTCGCGCCGCGAGGCCGACGACTGGATCGCCCAGGGCTGGGTGCGCGTCAACGGGCAGGTGGCGGCCATGGGGCTGCAGGTGGGGCCGCACGACCGCATCGACGTGGACCGCGCGGCCCAGGGCCACCAGCGCCAGCAGGTGACCATCCTGCTGCACAAGCCCATGGGCTATGTGAGCGGCCAGGCCGAGGACGGCCACACGCCGGCCGTGGCGCTGATCAACCCACGTACGCACTGGAAGGACGATGAGAGCCGCACGCGCTTTTCGCCCGCGCAACTCAAGGGCCTGGCACCCTGCGGGCGGCTGGACATCGACTCCGTGGGCCTGCTGGTGCTGACGCAGGACGGCCGCGTGGCGCGCCAGCTCATCGGCGAGGACTCGACGGTGGACAAGGAGTACCTGGTGCGCGTGCAGTACGGCGATCGCGCGCAGGATGTGCGCGCCGTCTTCCCCGCCGACAAGCTGGCGCTGCTGAACCATGGCCTGGCGCTGGACGGCCAGCAGCTCAAGCCGGCGGTGGTGGAGTGGCAGAACCCCGAGCAGTTGCGCTTCGTGCTGCGCGAGGGCAAAAAGCGCCAGATCCGCCGCATGTGCGAGCTGGTGGGCCTCAAGGTGGTGGGCCTCAAGCGCATCCGCATCGGCCAGGTGCTGCTGGGCAAGTTGCCGCCGGGCCAGTGGCGCTACCTGGCGCCGGGTGAGCGCTTTTAAGCTATTAAATCAGGAGCTGTTAGCGCTCGCCAAAAGGGCGTTTGCACTTCAAAACCGTTTGAAATGCAGAAAAGGAGAGCGCAAGCCGCTCTCTTTTTTGATGGCTGCGGTGGGCGTTCAGTCGCTGCTGCCGCTCGACAGCGGTGCGTTGTAGATCACCGCGCTCAGGATCGCGCCGACGCTGGGGCATGCGGCCAGCGTGGCATCGGTTGGTGGCGTATCGCGGCGCCGCGCCCCTTGAAGCCGGCCGCGGCGCCCCCACCTGCGCATGCGTTCCGGCCGCGCCGGAGAACATGGTTGAATCCCCTGTGATTTCTTTCCCGTTGCCTTTGTTTGAAAAACACCTATGAGCAAGCACACCCATTCCTTCCAGGCCGAAGTGGCGCAACTGCTGCACCTGGTCACGCATTCGCTGTATTCCAACAAAGAGATCTTCCTGCGCGAGCTGGTCTCCAACGCCTCGGACGCCTGCGACAAGCTGCGCTTTGAAGCGCTGAACAATGCCGCGTTGTACGAGGATGCGCCCGACCTGGAGGTGCGCGTGTCCTTCGACAAGGAAGCGCGCACGCTGACCATCACCGACAACGGCATCGGCATGAGCGAGCAGGAGGCCATTGACCACCTGGGCACGATCGCCAAGAGCGGTACGCGCGACTTCATGAACCGCCTGTCGGGCGACCAGAAGGCCGACGCGCAGCTGATCGGCCAGTTTGGCGTGGGCTTCTACTCGGGCTTCATCGTGGCCGACCGCATCACGGTCGAGAGCCGCCGCGCGGGCCTGCCCGCCAGCGAAGGCGTGCGCTGGGCCAGCGGCGGCGCGGGCGACTTCGAGGTGGAGGCCATCGAGCGTGCGGCGCGCGGCACCAGCGTGATCCTGCACCTGCGCGAGGATGCCGAGGAGTTCCTCAACGCCTGGAAGATCAAGCAGGTGATCGGCAAGTATTCCGACCACATCAGCCTGCCCATCCTCATGGAGAAGGAGGAGTGGAAGGAGAGCGAGAAGGAAGGCGAGCCGGGCCAGATGGTGAAGACCGGCGAGTGGGAAACCGTGAACAAGGCCAGCGCCCTGTGGACGCGGCCCAAGAAGGACATCACCGACGAGCAGTACCAGGACTTCTACAAGTCCATCAGCCACGACTTCGAGAACCCGCTCACCTGGAGCCATAACCGCGTCGAGGGCAACACCGAGTACACGCAGCTGCTGTACATCCCTGCCAAGGCGCCGTTCGACCTGTGGAACCGCGACAAGAAGGCCGGCGTGAAGCTGTACGTCAAGCGCGTGTTCATCATGGACGACGCCGAGTCGCTCATGCCCAGCTACCTGCGCTTCGTCAAGGGCGTGATCGACTCCGCCGACCTGCCGCTGAACGTGAGCCGCGAGCTGCTGCAGGAAAGCCGCGACGTGCGCCTGATCCGTGACGGCTCGGTCAAGCGCGTGCTGTCCATGCTCGAGGACCTGGCCAAGCACGACAAGCATGAGGCAGCGGCGGAAGGCGCCGATGGCGTGCAGGACGTGGTCAGCGCCGAGGACAAGGCCAAGGAAGGCAAGTACACCCAGTTCTACGCCGAGTTCGGCGCCGTGCTCAAGGAAGGCCTGGGCGAGGACTTCGCCAACCGCGAACGTCTGGCCAAGCTGCTGCGCTTTGCCTCCACCACATCGGATACGCCGAGCGTTTCCTTTGCCGACTACAAGGCGCGCATGAAGGAGGGCCAGGAGGCCATCTACTACATCACCGCCGACACGCTGGCCGCCGCCAAGAACAGCCCGCAGCTCGAAGTCTTCAAGAAGAAGGGCATCGAAGTGCTGCTCATGACCGACCGCGTGGACGAGTGGGCGCTGAACTACCTGCAGGACTTCGACGGCACGCCGCTGCAGTCCGTGGCCAAGGGCGCGGTGGACCTGGGCAAGCTGCAGGACGAGGCCGAGAAGAAGGCCGCCGAGGAGGCCGCCGAGGCCTTCAAGCCCGTGCTCGCCAAGCTCAAGGAAGCGCTCAAGGACAAGGCCGAGGACGTGCGCGTGACCACGCGCCTGGTCGACTCGCCCGCTTGCCTGGTGGTACAGGACGGCGGCATGAGCACACAGCTCGCGCGCCTGCTCAAGCAGGCCGGCCAGAGCGCGCCTGACGCCAAGCCCGTGCTGGAAGTGAACCCCGAGCATGCGCTGGTCAAGAAGCTGGACGGCAGCGTGCACTTTCACGACCTGGCGCACATCCTGTTCGACCAGGCGCTGCTCGCTGAGGGCGGCCTGCCTGAGGACCCGGCCGCGTACGTAAAGCGCGTGAACGCGCTGCTGGCCTGAGGCTGGCCTGCCACCCCCGCGCCCGGCCTGTGCCGGGCCGTCTCTACAGACCGACCACACCCGGTCCTGCGCGAGCAGGCCGGGTTTTTTTGCGCCACGGCGGTTCCGCGTGTCCCGGTCCACATCAAGGCTATCCCTAATGGTTGTCTGGACCTCAGATGGTGAATATCGAAACCTGCGTTCCGATCAAAAAGGGTTGTGACATGGGAATCAAGACATCGCTGATTTTTTCTGCCCTGGTGTGGGGCTGTTCGGGGCTGGCCCTGGCCCAGAATGCGGCCGCGCCGCAGGACTATCCGCGCCGGCCCATCACCATGGTGATCCCGGCCGCAGCCGGGGGCGGCACCGACGTGGTGGGCCGCGTGCTGGCCGACGAACTGGGCAAGCGCCTGGGCCAGCCGGTGGTGGTGGACAACAAGAGCGGGGCTTCGGGCATGCTGGGCGCCAATGCGGTCGCGCGTGCGGCGCCTGATGGCTACACGGTGCTGGTGTCGTACTCCACGCCCGTGTTCTACGCGCACCACATGTTTTCCAAGGTGCCCTACGACATCCGCAAGGACTTCGAGTTCATCACCCAGATCGCTGCGACCAGCCTGGTGCTGATGGTCAACGCCAACGTGCCCGTCAAGAACATGAAGGAATTCATGGCCTGGGCGCAACAGAACAAGGGCAAGATCAACTACGGCTCGTACGGGACCGGCTCGCCCGGCCACCTGATGAGCGCCTACCTCAGCGACTCGCGCAAGCTGGAGATGACGCACGTGGCCTACAAGAGCGAGGCGCCGCACATCCAGGATCTGTCTGCGGGCGTGGTCTCCTGGGGTATGGGCACGCTGGCCGCCGCGCAGCCGCAGATCAAGGCCGAGCGCCTGCGCCCGCTGGCGATCCTGGGCCCCCGGCGACTGGCCGATTTGCCCGACGTGCCCACGATGGCCGAGGCGGGCTTTCCCGACCCGGAGTTCAAGACCATCGCCTGGTTCACCATGCTGGCGCCGGCGGGCACGCCCAAGCCCATCCTGGCCCGCCTGGAGAAGGAGGCGGTGCAGATCATCCACTCCACCGCGATGAAGGCCCGCCTGCAGGTCTTCGGCCTGGAAGGGGTGGAAGGCGGGGCTGCACAGTTCCGCAAGGACTTTGAGGCGTCCAACCCCATCATCGATAAGCTGGTGAAAATATCCGGGGCCAAGCAGGACTGATGGAGGCGCACGGTCCTCGCGCAGTTCGTTGCAGGGTGGGCTAGGCAGGTCCAAAGAGGGCCAGCAGCGTGAGGGCTGAGCCTGCTGAGCCCCTGCCGCAGCACCCGATGACAGGCATGTCAGGTCGATAGCGCTGGCGGTGTCCAGTTGCCCTGGACGGCGCTGTTGGCCCGCATCTGCGCAGGGCTGGTCACCTGGTTTGATACCACGGCCGGCGCGCAGGGCAAGGTGCTGTGGAACACCCTCACGGGTTTTGGCGTGTCCATCGAACCGGGGTGCAACGGGATCGAGGCCTGCATCGTCCTGTTCGCGGCCGTGATCGCCTTTCCTTCCTCCTTGCGCCACAAACTGCTCGGCCTGGTCGCAGGCTTTGCTGCGGTGCAGGCACTGAACGTGGTGCGGGTGATCAGCCTCTTCTACCTGGGCCAGTGGAACACGGCGGTGTTCAACTTTGCGCACGAATTCCTGTGGCAGGGGCTCATCATGCTGGATGTGCTGATCGTCTGGCTGCTTTGGGTCCGTGCCGGTGCCAAGGCCCAGCCGCCCCAGGAAACGCCGCCACCCGATGAGCCGCCCGCCCCGCCAATGCCGCTGGTGATGCCACGCCTGGACAAGGGCCAGGGGCAGGTGAGCACCTCGCTCGACCTGTCGCCGCGCTGAGCCCCCAGGCGCAGGAGGATTTCCCCGTGACAAAACCCGTGCAAACCGGAGCCCCTGCGCGCCGACCCTCCGTGCTCACGCGCTTTGTCCTGTATGCCTTTGGCGCCATGATTGTGCTGACGCTGCTGTGGACCAAGGCCTCGCCATGGCTCTCCTACCCTGTGGCATGGCTCTCCCATGTGGCGCTGGAACAGGCGGCACCCATGTGGGTGCGCGGCGTACACCAGCAGCCGGGCCGCATGGAGGTGGACACCGCGGTGGAGATTGCCGTACCCAACTCCGGCGGGCGCCGGGCCGAAGTCACGCTGGAGGCCGACCCGGGCCGCTACGCCTATGGCCTGCCGATCTTTGCCGCCCTGCTGGTGGCGGCTTGGGGTGCCGCGCGTGCGCCGGGGCGGGCCTCCCGCGCGGCGCTGGGCTATGTCTTGCTGTTGCCGGCGCAGGCCTTCAGCCTGGTGATGTACCTGCTCATGCAACTGGCGGGCGCGGCGCAGTTCGATGTGCGGGTGCTGCGCGTGGACCAGTGGCAGCTGGAGGCCATCGTCTACGGCTACCAGGTGGGCGTGCTGGTACTGCCCACGCTGGTGCCGGTGCTGGTCTGGCTCTGGCTGGACCGTCAGTTTTTCACCGATGTGATCGTGCGGGGGTGGAAGCAGTCCCTGGCTGCCTCGCCGGCCCCGCAGCGACCGGCTGGCTGACCGTCCTCAGGCGACCAGGGGTGGCTCCTGCATGGCCTCGATCTGCTCATGCAGCATGTCCACTTGGCCGCGCCAGTAGTCGCTGCTGCCGAACCAGGGAAAGTTGATCGGAAAGATCGGATCGCTCCAGCGCCGCGCCAGCCACGCGCTGTAGTGGATCAGGCGCAGTGTGCGCAGCGGCTCGATGAGCGCGAGCTCGCGCCGGTCGAAGGGGCGCAGCTGCTCGTAGCCGTCCAGCAGTGCCGATAGCTGTACTGTGCGCTGGCGGCGCTCGCCCGACAACAGCATCCACAGATCCTGCACGGCCGGGCCCATGCGCGCGTCGTCCAGGTCCACGAAATGCGGGCCGCCGTGGCCGGCGTCGTCCACGGGCGTCCACAGCACGTTGCCGGGGTGGCAGTCACCGTGCAGGCGGATGTTGCTCGCGTCTTTTAAGCCAAATTGGCCTGTAGCGCCCGATAGACAAGCGCCAGCAGCTATTAATTCGAGAGCTTGTTCGCAGGCATCGCGCCATGCCGTCTGTTGGTCCAGGGGAATGATCTGCGTGCCGATCAGCCAGTCGCGCGGCTCTTGGCCCAACGTCTGCAGGTCCAGCGCCGGGCGCTGCGCGAAGGGCCGGGCTGCGCCCACGTTGTGGATGCGTGCGAGGTAGCGGCCCAGCCACTCCAGCACCTCGAAGTCGTCGAGCTCGGGCGTGCGCCCGCCGCGCCAGGGACTGACGGCGAAGTCGAAGCCCGCATGCCGGTGCAGGCTGCGGCCGTGCAGCAGCAGGGGCGCGACCACGGGCACCTCGGCATCGGCCAGCTCCTGGGAGAAGGCGTGTTCCTCCAGGATCTGCGCCTCGCTCCAGCGCCCCGGGCGGTAGAACTTGGCCACCACGCGACTGCCGTCTTCCAGCGTGGCCTGGTACACGCGGTTCTCGTAGGAGCCCAGGGCCATCAGCCGGCCGTCGCCATACAAGCCGACGCTGGCCAGCGCGTCCAGCACCAGGTCGGGCGTGAGGCTGGCGTAGGGGTGGAGCGTGTCATCGGTGTGGGGCGCGGTCATGGCGTGATTGTCACGCTTGCGGCAGCCCCGCGGGGTCACTGGCCCAGCGCGTCGAAAGGCAGTTGCTGCTTGACCAGGATGACGGTGCAGGGGGCATCCCGCGCCACGCGGATGGGCACGGTGTCGATGAAGCGCTGCAACTGCAGCCCGTGCGTCGCCGCCCCCAGGATCATCATGCTCACGCGGTTGCCCTCGGCATAGCGGACCAGGGCCTGGGCCACGTCGCTGGCCTCCAGCACGTGGTAGCTGGCGCTGTGGCGCGACAGGTCCAGCCCCGCCGCCCACTGCTTGAGCCGCGCCAGGTGCGTGCGGTGCAGCATGGTCTCGCTGCGCGTGCTGTCGGACGTGCTGCTGGCCGAGGGCGAGATCACCGTCACGCAGGCCAGCCGCGCGCCGGGGCGTATGCCCAGCGAACGGGCAACCGCTTCGCGCAAGGAGTACAGCGTGGCGTCCGTCACGTCGTCGTGTGGCACGGCCACCATGAGGATGGGCACCTCGGCGATCTGGCGCGCCGGCAGCGGGCTGGGCTGGTAGTGCATGCCCGCAGCCTTGATCCAACGCTTGAAGTGCGCGCCCACGCCGGGCCCGCGCAGGCGCCGGCCGCGCTCGGTGATGGGCACCTGGTCGGGGTTGGCCAGGTCGAAGGCCAAGTGCGCGGCCGAAGGGTAGCGCTGCGCGGCTTCGGGTTCCAGACAGCGCAGGATCACCTCCTGCAGCCACTCGGGCAGGTCGGGGCGGTACTGGCGCGGCGGCGCAGGTGTCATCCACAGGCGCTGGCGCATGCCGCCCTGTGTGGTGGGCGAGCCGAAAGGCAGTTCGCCCGTGGCCATCTCGTAGAGCATGACGCCGATCGCGAAGATGTCGCTGCGCAGGTCGCCGCGCACGCCCACCACCTGCTCGGGCGCGATCCAGGCGGGCGAACCCACGGCCTGGCGCATTTCCTCGGCCAGCAGGTCGGGGTAGTGCGCGTGGCAGGACAGGCCGAAGTCCAGCAGCACCACGCTGCCGTCGGGGCGCAGCAGCACGTTGGCGGGCTTCAGGTCCAGGTGGCAGACGTTCTGCTGGTGGATGCTGTGCGCGGCCAGCGCCATGGCGCCGCCGATGCGGGCGATGGTCTCCGCGCTGCGCGCAGCGGTGTCGCCCGGCGGGCGATCGTCCAGCCAATGCTGCAGCGTATCGCCCTGCACGTATTCCATGACCAGGTAGGGCAGCCGCATCAGGTCACCCGCCGCCACGAAGCGCGGCGCGTGGTGGCCCGACAGCGTGGGCAGGATGGTCAGCTCGACCTCGAAACCCACGATGTTCTCGGCCCCGTCGCCTGCCGTCATGCGCGGGATCTTCATGGCCATGGGAAAGCCCGGGTCGCGCGACGCATTGGCATAGCCCACGCGGTAGATGTGCGCCATGCCGCCCGCGTGGATGCACTCATGCACCACGAAGCCGTCGATCTCAGTGCCGGGCGTGAGCAGCTTCATGGGGCGGTGGTGTGTCTGGTCCTAGAGGGTGGAAAGGACGGCTCAGCGCCCGCGCTCCAGCCGGTCGGCAAAGAACGTGGGCAGACCGCTGGCGCGCACGGCGGCCGCGGCGGCGGCATGGTTGTAGGCCACGCGCTGGAAGGTGATGGTGGCGGCGTCCGGGTCGAACAGGGCATACATGGCGCGCGTGTCGCCATCGCGCGGCTGGCCGCACGAGCCGGCGATGGCCAGCCACTGGCGGTGCGGCGGCACGGGCACGGGAACGCCCGGCTGGGGCGAAAAGCGCATCAGCTTGGCCGTGGGCGTGAGGAAGTACAGCGCCTGCTCATGCACGTGGCCGCAGAAGACGTAGCGGATGGCCGGGTCGATGCGCGTGGCGGCGGTCATGCAGCGCTCGGCGGCGTTGCTGTCGGTGATGTAGTGCCAGCGCTCGGGGCCGTCGGCGCTGGCGTGCACCAGCAGCGCGTCGGGCCCCAGGCGCTCGGTCAGCGGCAGGCCGGCCAGGAAGGCACGCTGGCGCTCGTCCAGGTGCGGATGGGTCCACTGTGCGCTCTGGTCGCCCAGGTTTTGGGCGACGGCGGGCGGGGCGAGGGCGGCTGCGTCATGGTTGCCGCGCACGCACAGTGCGCCCGCGGCGGCCAGCTGCATGGCCCGGTCGAGCACCGGGCCGGGGTCCGCGCCATAGCCCACCAGGTCGCCCAGCAGCGCGAACTGCTGTGCACCGTGTGCTCGCGCATGCTCCAGGCAAGCGTCGAAGGCGGGCAGGTTGGCGTGGATGTCGGACAGCAGGGCGATTTTCATGGCGCGGGCAATGCAGGCGAAGCGGGGGACAGACCGCGCATGATGAACCCGGAAGCTGAGCGCTCGCTTGCAATGGGTATCCCGCCAGACTAGGGAAAACGCGGAGAACTGCGCCGCCCGCTACGGTGCCTCAGGCCAGGGTCAGCGTCACGTCGATGTTGCCGCGTGTGGCGTTGGAGTAGGGGCAGACCTGGTGCGCGTCGTTGACCAACTGCTGCGCCTGGTCGCGGTCCATGCCGGGCAGGTGCACCTTCAGGCGTGCGGCGATGCCGTAGGCATTGGGGATCGTGCCCAGGTCCACCTCGGCGTCGATGGCCAAGTCCTGGGGCAGGGTCAGCTTTTGCTTCGCGGCGACGGCCTTGATGGCGCCGATGAAGCAGGCCGAGTAGCCGGCGGCGAAAAGCTGCTCGGGGTTGGTGCCCGTGCCGCTGCCGCCGGGCGAGGACAGCTGGACCTGCAGCCGTCCGTCATCGCTGCGCGATGCGCCGTCGCGCCCGCCGGTGGTGTGGGCGCGGGCGGTGTAGAGAACCTTGTCGAGCGTGGTCATGGGTGCATCCTTTCAGAGTGGAACAAAGGCCCCGCCAACGGGGGCATGAGGGAAAACGGTGTCAGGCCTGCGGCTGCACGAGCCGGTCGCGCAGCGCATGGAGCTGCGCGGTCAGGGCGCCAATGTCGGCGGGTGTGCACTGCGTGCGGGCCAGCACGCAGTGCGGGATGGGCTGGGCGCCATCACGCAGCGCACGCCCCTGGCCGGTGAGCGTGATGCGCACGCGGCGCTCGTCCTGCACGTCGCGCAGCCGCACCAGCAGGCCTGCGGCTTCCAGGCGCTTGAGCAGCGGCGTGAGCGTGCCCGAGTCGAGGAACAGGCGCTCGCCCAGCTCGGAGACGGTGAGCCCGTCACGCTCCCACAGCGCCAGCATCACCAGGTACTGCGGATAGGTCAGGCCCAGGGCGTCAAGCAGCGGCTTGTAGAGCTTGGTCATGGCCAACGACGCGGAATACAGCGCGAAGCACAGTTGGTTGTCCAGCAGTAGCTCGGGCGGGCTGGGTGGCGTGGCGGGTTTGCGGGAGGGCATGGGCTCTATTATTGCCAGCGATTAAATTGATCACAATTTAATTGCTGGTTCCATCCAGTGCGGTAGGGAGATTGCGCGTTGTGCCAGCAGAAAGGGCGAGATGGCAGTAAGGAAATTGATGCACAAGCGCTCATCTTTTAGGAGCTTTTTGCGCGGATCCAGATTGGCCCGAAGGCCTATTTCTCCCTTTTTACCGTCTGCCGAGGCGCCTTGGAACGTCGGTCGCGTGTGCGATCCAGCGGTGCGGCTTGGTGGGTCGCCGCACTGCCATGGATGCGGTAGCGCTCTTGGTTTTGGCTATGGAGGTGACAGCGTGCAGACTTTGCGTGCCCGCATCGATCACGTACTCGCCGCAGCCGCCATGGACGAGCACTCGGCAGTGCTCAAGCTTGGCGCTTACGTCACCGCGCCGCGGGCATCCACGCGAATGATGCGCTCCACCACGCCGTGCGCCAGGCCACCACGCACGCCAATCAGGTAGTCGTGCAGGTTCACCGTGGGGTCGCAGTGGCCGGGTACCAGCCACAGCATGCGGCCCAGGGCCGGCAGGCGCGCCTTGGGGCCAGCTGCGTGCAGGACGCCGTGTTCGTCGCCGCCGTTGGCGTAGCGCAGGGCGCGCTCGGGCGGCAGTCCCCAGACCAGCGGCATGCCGGAGTCGACGGCGTGGCTCTTGTGCCCTGCGTCGCACACCACATGCGTGGGTCGCGCAGAGATCACCTGCGTCTTCACGAACAGCGCATGCTCGAAGGCGGGCTGGGCGCCTTCGCGTTCATTGGCGGCGTAGTCCGCGTCCATGAAGAGGAACGAGCCGGCCTGCAGTTCTCCATACACCCCGCTGGCGGCCTCGTGCACCAGCGTGCCGGTGCCGGAGCCCGTGACCAGCGGCACGGGCAGGCCCGCGGCCGCGATCAGCGCGCGGGTATCGGCGGCGGCCTGCACCGCGTGGGCGATGGCCGCGCGCCGCTCGGCCGCGCTGCGCAGGTGCTGTGCGCTGCCGTGGTAAGCCTGCAGGCCCGCGAAATGCAGGCGCGGCTGGGCCGCCACGGCCTGGGCCAGGGCGAGCGCCGCCGGGCCGGGCGGCACGCCGCAGCGGCCCTGGCCGACGTCGATCTCCACGAACACGTCGATGCCGGCGTCGCTGCCTGCCACGCGCATGGCCTCGGCCAGGCGGGTGATGCCTTCTTCGCTGTCCACCGCGATGGCCAGCCGGCCGCCGCGGGCGGCCAATTGCGCGGCCAGGCGTGCCGCGCGCAGCAGCTTGGCTCCCGCCAGTACCTCGTTGCTGATGTACAGGTCGGCCACGCCGCCGGCGGCGAGCGCCTCGGCCTCGGACACCTTCTGCACGCAGTGGCCGCGCGCGCCGGCCTTTTCCAGTTGCAGGGCGATCTCTGCGCTCTTGTGCATCTTGGCGTGGGGTCGCCAGCGCACCTGGTGCTTGTGCGCGAATTCGGCCATGCGCTGGATGTTGCGCTCCATGGCATCCAGGTCGACGACGAGTGCGGGCGTGTCGATCAGGTCCACGCGCAGCCCGACGGTGGCGCGCAGGTGTTCGGGCGGATGCTCAGGAGTGGATCTCATCGCGGCTCGCGTTCTCCAGGTGTTGCGTGTCGGCCCAGCCCACCAGGGTGAGGCCGTTGCCCTCGGTCCACAGCAGCCGGTTGATGGCGGCGTTGGTCAGCTGCCAGGTGCGTGGGGCCTGCAGGTCCAGCCGCGTGGCCAGGCGGTAGAGCACGTCCATCACCCCGCCATGGGCCACCAGCACGATCTGCTCTCCGGCGTGGCGCGCGGCAATGCCGTCCACCGTGACAGCAATGCGCTCGCGCAGCATGTCCAGCGACTCGCCGCCGCCGTCGGGCACGAAGTGGGGATCGCGCTTGCGCCAGCGCAGGGCCTGCTCGGGGGATTCGGTCTCGATCTGCTGGAAGGTGCGCCCCTGGAAGCTGCCAAAGCTGCGCTCGCGCAGGCCGGGCACGGGCGTGAGGGGCGCGCCCGTGGTGCGGGCCACGGCTTCGGCCGTGGCATAGGCGCGCTGCAGGTCGCTGCTGTAGATGGCGGCCACCGCTTCGTCGGCCAGCGCCTGCCCCACCTGCCGGGCCTGCCACAGGCCGGTGTCGTTGAGCGGTATGTCCAGATGGCCCTGGATGCGGGTGTCCACATTCCAGGCGGTTTCGCCGTGGCGGATGGCGATGATGCGGGTGGCGTGCATGGAAAAGAGCGCAGGCGTGGGGTCAGAGCAGGGAACTGGCGTTGTCGAGCACGAAGTCGCAGGCCTTTTCCTTCAGGTCGCCCTTGAGGCGGTTCAGGTTGAACTGCTTGCCGTTGGAACCGCTGACCATGCCCGACAGGCCGCTCAGGTAGCCCTCGTCGCGGGGCTCGGGCTGGGCCGCGCCCAGGCCCATCTTGCCCAGCAGCTGCTGTTTGACCAGTGCGGCCTTGTCGGCATTCAGATAGTTGTTCTTCATGCAGTAGGTGATCACCCCGGCAGCGTTGCTGGGGGTGGCCGATCCACTCAAACCCATGGCAGACAGGGCCGACGGCGCAGCGCCCCCACCCAACATGCCGCCGAGCGTGGAGGGGCTGGCACCCCCGCTGGTCGCGCCGCGCAGGGTGTCGCCCAGGCCGGATGCCTGGGCGACCAGGCTCGCGGTGCCCAGGCAGGCGCACAGAACAAGGTGTCGGATGGAGCTTCGCATGGCGGGTCCTTTCAGGTCGTGTGGTGGTCAGCGTTGTGGCGTGATTTCTGTGCGGACCTTGCGCTGCCCCGCTGGGGGGCGCGGGAAGCCGGTGAGCGCCTGGTCGAACAGCACGCCGTAGATGGCGGGATCATCCGTCCACACGTCCTCGTACACGGCCGAGGTTTCGTACACCACCTGCTGCGAAGCGGCGTCGCGCAGCATCAGACTGACCTTGCGGTGGTAGAGGGTGGGCGGGCCGTCCATCATCCAGCCCATGCCGCCAAAACCCCAGCCACCGCCGTAGCCCAGGCCCCAGCCGAAGCGGCCGTAGAACGGATCGGGTGCATAGGGCCAGTAGCGCGGTGTGGCGTAGCCGCCCTCGGCACCGATCTGTGCAACCAGCCGTGGCTGGGTGTCGTCGCGGCGCAGGCCCACGCGCGCAAGCGCCTGTTCGGCCAGGGCCTCGATGGGTGCAAACGCTGCGGCCTGTGCCTGCTGCGAGGGCAGTCGCTCGAAGCGGTAGGTGGGTGGGCTGGGCAGAGCGCTGAGGGTGGAGAAGCTGCTGACGTCGCTCTCCACCAGGCGCGGACCGGCGCAGCCGGCCAGCAGTGCGGCCGCGGCGCTCAGCGCAAGGGCAGGAATGTGGCGCAGGAAGGCCATGGCGGTATCTCCCCGGGGCATCAGGCCCCGCGCCTGTGATGGTACGGCGTTGCGCGGCGCTGCGTTCAGCCCAGTTGCACCACCTGCAGGCCGGGCAGCGCGGGTGCGACCGGAAATTCCTCGTGATCGAACGCCATGTCGCCATTCGGGTCGGCAATGCCGGTGGCCTTGGCGTTCTTGAAGTCGTGCAGGTGGGGGTCCATCAGGTGTGTGGTCACCACGTGGCCCATGGCGCGCAGCATGCTCTCGATGCGGCCCGGGAACTTCTTGTCCCATTCGCGCAGCATTTCGTTGACGGCCACGCGCTGAAGGCCGTCCTGGCTGCCGCACAGGTTGCAGGGAATGATGGGGAACTGCTGGTACTGCGCCCAGCGCGCCGTGTCTTTCTCGGGCACGTAGCACAGCGGGCGAATCACCACATGCTTGCCGTCGTCGCTGACCAGCTTCGGCGGCATGCCCTTCATGCGGCCGCCGTAGAACATGTTGAGCATCAGCGTGGCGACGATGTCGTCGCGGTGGTGGCCCAGCGCCAGCTTGGTGCAGCCCAGGTCGTCCGCCACCTTGTAGAGGATGGCGCGGCGCAGGCGCGAGCACAGGCTGCAGGTGGTCTTGCCCTCGGGCACCACGCGCTTGACGACGCTGTAGGTGTCCTGGTTCTCGATGTGGTACTGCACGCCGATGCTCTTGAAATAGTCCGGCAGCACATGCTCGGGGAAGCCGGGCTGCTTCTGGTCCAGGTTCACGGCCACGATGTCGAACTTCACCGGCGCGCGCTTTTGCAGCTTGCGCAGGATGTCCAGCAGCGTGTAGCTGTCCTTGCCGCCGGACATGCACACCATGATCTTGTCGCCTTCCTCGATCATGTTGAAGTCGGTGATGGCACGGCCCACCTCGCGGCACAGGCGCTTTTCCAGCTTGTGGGACTCGCGCTCGATCTTGCGTGTGTCGGCCGCATCGGGCGCGGCCTCTTCGCCGGCCCAGTCGGCGGCGGTGGGAAGGGTGTTGTTGGCGGTGTTCATGGGTTTACCACTGTCCTGTCTCGACGCGAATGGCGACTTCGCAGTCATCAAAAATTTCCAGTTTGGCGATCTTCACGCGCACGCCCAGCACGCCGGGCAGCTGCATCAGCCGGTTGGCCAGCTTGCCGATCAGGCTCTCCAGCAGGTTCACATGCTCGGCCGTGCACTCGTCGATGATGATCTGGCGCACCTTGCGGTAGTCCAGCACGTGCTGGATGTCGTCGTCGCGCGGCGCCAGGGGCTGGGTGCCCAGGTTCAGCTCGGCGTCCACCTGGATGGGCTGGGGCGCGTTTTTTTCGTGCGCGAGGATGCCCAGGTTCGCGTCGAAGCGCAAACCGGTGAGCGTGAGGATCTGGGTGCCGGCGGCGGTGTGCATGACGGGGCGTGCGGGGTTCACATCAGGGAGAAGTCGCGCTCGAAGCGCATCAGGTGCTGGCCGCCGTCCACCAGCAGCGTGGTGCCGGTGAGCGAGCGGTTGTCCAGCGCGAAACGCACGGCGGCGGCCACGTCTTCCGGCGTGGACGAGCGGCCCAGCGGGCTCAGTGCATGCATGCGCTCAAAGCGCTCGCCCGTCAGCAGATGGCTGGTGAGGGTGAGCCCCGGCGCCACGCCCACCACGCGCACGCGCGGCGCGAGCGCCATGGCCAGCATGGTGCCGGCCGCTTCCAGCGCGGCCTTGGAGAGCGTGTAGCTCAGGAAGTCCGGGTTCTGGTTCCACAGCTTCTGGTCCAGCAGGTTCACCACCGCGCCTTGCACGTCGGCTTCGCCCGCGGCGGCGCGCTGCTCCAGATGGGCATGCAGCGCCTGCGCCAGCAGCACGGGTGCGCCGGTGTTGCTGCGCAGGTGCTGCTCCAGCAGCGCGTAGCTGAAGCTGGAGGCCGTGTCGTGTTCGAACAGCGAGGCGCTGTTGACCACCGCATCCACCGCACCGAAGTGCGCCACCACGCGCGGCAACAGGGCGCGTACGGCCGCTTCATCGGCAAAATCAGCATCAAAATGCGCGCTAGCACCCGCCAGTTCTCCGCAAGCAGCTACGGTTTCAAGAGCGTCCTGTTGCGAAGACCGGTAATGCACGGCCACCTGCCAGCCCCCGGCCGCCAGCGCCAGCGCAATGCTGCGGCCCAGGCGCCGGGCGGCGCCTGTCACCAGCACGGTGCGGGGGCGGGGAGGGGAGGTCATTGGGGGGACAATCGGGCGCGTGACGAGCAAACCCACAATTTTACCGAGCGCCCTGCAGACCCATGTCGCCAAGGCCATTGCCGAGGCGGGAGGCTGGATCGGCTTCGACCGGTTCATGGCGCTGGCGTTGTACACGCCGGGCCTGGGCTATTACGCGGGCGACCTGCCAAAGTTCGGCGCCATGCCCGCCAGCGGCAGCGACTTCGTGACCGCGCCCGAGCTGTCCCCCGTCTTCGGCCGCGTGCTGGCCCGCCAGGTGCGCGAGGCACTGGACGCCACCGCCACCGACGAGGTCTGGGAGTTTGGCGCCGGCAGCGGCGCGCTGGCCGCGCAGCTGCTGGGCGCGTTGGGCGACCGCGTGCGGCGCTACACCATCGTGGACCTGTCGGGCAGCCTGCGCGCACGCCAGCAGGCCACGCTGGCGGCCTGGGGCGACCGCGTGCACTGGGTCGACCGCCTGCCCGATCAGATGCAGGGCGTGGTGGTGGGCAATGAGGTGCTGGACGCCATGCCCGTTCAACTGCTGCAGCGCCGCGCGGGCCTGTGGCACGAACGCGGCGTGGCCCTGGACGAGTCGGGCAACGGCTTTGTGTGGCAAGACCGCCCCACCCCGCTGCGCCCGCCGGTGGAGATCGACGGCCCGCACGACTACCTCACCGAGATCCACCCCCAGGGCGAGGCCTTCATGCGCACGCTGGCCCAGCACCTCGTGCGCGGCGCGGCCTTCCTGATCGACTACGGCTTTGGCGAGGACGAGTACTACCACCCCCAGCGGCACATGGGCACGCTGGTGTGCCACCGCGGGCACCAGGTGGATTCCGACCCGCTGGCGGACGTAGGCCTCAAGGACATCACGGCGCACGTCAACTTCACCGCGATGGCCCTGGCCGCGCAGGACGCGGGGTTGCAGGTGCTGGGCTACACGACGCAGGCGCACTTTCTCATCAACTGCGGTCTGCTACCCGAACTGGAGCGGCTGACGCAGGCCCAGCGGGCCCAAGCGGCCAAGTTGATGATGGAGCACGAGATGGGCGAGCTGTTCAAGGTGCTGGCCGTGGGCGCAGGCGCGCCGTGGCGGCCCCTGGGCTTTGCGCAGGGTGACCGGAGCCACCGGCTCTGAGGTTTCTATAGATGTTTTGGTGTTAAACAACCAAGAAAACAGTATTTTTAGAAATAAAAAGCGACACCTACAGTGACTGCACGTCTTCACCCACCGCTGCACAGGAGCTGTCACGATGTCCGCTTTACCCCACGATCCGAGCCTGCCCTCACAGGCATCGCAAGAGTTTGAGATCCGCCGCCTGCCGGCCCCGTTGGGCGCCGAGGTGCTCGGGCTGGACCTGGCCCAGCCGCTGAGCGATGCGGACTTCGACCGCATCCTGCGCGCGCACTGGGAGCATGTGGTGCTGGTCTTTCGCAACCAGCGCATCACGCCCGCGCAGCAGGTAGCCTTCAGCCGCCGCTTCGGGCCGCTGCAGATCCATGTGCAGCGCAAATTCGCGCTGCAGGGCCACCCCGAAGTGCTGGTGGTTTCCAACATCCGCGACGAGAACGGCGAACCCACCGGGCTGGGCGACGCGGGTTCGCTATGGCACTCGGACCTGTCGTACAAGGACAAGCCCAGCCTGGGCTCGCTGCTGCATGCGCAGGAGCTGCCCAATGTGGGCGGCGACACGCTGTTTGCCGACCAGTACGCCGCCTACGACGCGCTGCCCGAGGCCACCCAGCAGCGCATCGCCCACCTGCGGGCGGAGCACAGCTACCTGGCACGCTATGAGGAACTGCGCCAGCGCAACCCCTGGCGCCCGCGGCTCACACCCGCGCAGATCGCCGAGGTGGCGCCGGCCGTGCACCCCGTGGTGCGCACCCACCCGGCGACGGGGCGCAAGGCGCTGTTCGTGAGTGAGCACTTCACCACGCGCATCCTGGACCTGCCGGAGGAGGAGAGCCGCGCGCTGCTGCAGGAGCTGTTCGCTGCCAGCGTGCGGCCCAAATTCGTCTACCGCCACCAGTGGCAGCCGCACGACCTCGTGTTCTGGGACAACCGCGCGGTGCTGCACCTGGCCGCCGGCACCCCCGACACCGAGCGCCGCAAGCTCTACCGCACCACGGTAGAGGGCGACGCGCCCCGCTGATCCCGCCGCCCCTTCGCACACTCACCAATTGATAGCTGTTGGCGCTTGTCGGGTAAGCGCCAAGGCCACTTTTTGCCTGAAACAGGACAGAACCTATGACGACCCTCCCTTCCGCGACGCCCACACCGCAATCGCACCGCCCGGTGCGCGGGCCCCTGCGCCATTTTTTTCTTCGTTTCCTGCGTCGCGTCTCCCGCCGCGCTGCGGTGCTCTGCTCGGTCGCCGGCCTGCTGCTGGGCGCGCACGGTGTGGCCCAGGCGGCCGAGGGGCAATTGCGCATCGCCCAGCAGTTCGGCATCGTCTACCTGCTGCTGAACGTGGCGCAGGACCAGAAGCTCATCGAAAAGCACGGCAAGGCTGCGGGTGTGGACATCCGGGTCGAGTTCGTCAAGCTCTCGGGCGGTGCCGTGATCAACGATGCGCTGCTGGCCGGCTCCATCGACATCGCCGGCGCTGGCGTAGGCCCGCTGTTCACGCTGTGGGACCGCACGCGCGGCCGCCAGAATGTGAAAGGCGTGGCGTCGCTGGGCAACTTCCCGTACTACCTGGTGAGCAAAAACCCAGCGGTCAAGACCATTGCCGACTTCACCGACAAGGACCGCATTGCGCTGCCGGCCGTGGGTGTGTCGGTGCAGTCGCGCATCCTGCAGCTGGCCTCCGCCCAGCGCTGGGGCGACCCGGCATTCAACCGCCTGGACAAGCTGCAGGTGGCCCTGCCGCACCCCGATGCGGCCGCGGCGATCATCAAGGGCGGCACCGAGATCACCGCGCACTTCGGCAACCCTCCCTTCCAGGAGCAGGAACTGGCCGCCAACCCAGCCGCGCACATCGTGCTCAAGTCCTATGACGTGCTGGGCGGGCCGGCCTCGGCCACGGTGCTCTACGCCACGGAGAAATTCCGCAACGACAGCCCCAAGACCTACCGCGCGCTGCTGGACGCGCTGGACGAGGCGGCGCGCTTCATTGCCGCGCAGCCCGAGCAGGCGGCCGACATCTACCTGCGCACCCACGGCGGCAACACCGACCGGCAGCTGCTGCTGCAGGTGCTGAAGAACCCCGAGGTGCAGTTCCAGATCCGCCCGCAGAACACGCTGGGGCTGGGGCAGTTTCTGCACCGCGTGGGCGCGCTCAAGCACCAGCCCGTGGCGCTGAAGGACTACTTCTTCGACGATCCGCGCATTGCAGGAGGCAACTGATGCGCACCGCATTCCAGGGCGAAGCGAGCGGCGCGACCGCCTGGGGCGGCCCGCCCGGCGCCAGCCCAGGCCATCAGCCAGCAGTCCATCCGGCCAGCCACCCAGTCAGTGCGGCCTCAGCAGTACCTGCACCGCTGTTGCAGGTGCAGGGCGTGAGCCTCGACTACCGCACACACGAGCGCGTGGTGCGTGCCACGCACCAAGTCTCCTTCGACGTGCATGCGGGCGAGCGCTATGTGCTGCTGGGCGCGTCGGGCTGCGGCAAGTCCACGCTGCTCAAGTCCATTGCCGGGTTCATTGCGCCCGCCGAGGGTGTCGTGCGCCTGCAGGGTCAGGCGGTCACCGCGCCGGGGCCCGAACGCGTGGTGGTGTTCCAGGAGTTTGACCAGCTGCCGCCCTGGAAGACCGTGCGCGAGAACGTGATGTTTCCGCTGCTGGCCTCGCGCCGCGCCACGCGCGCCGAGGCGGCCGAACGCGCCGCGCTGTACCTGGACAAGGTGGGCCTGGCACGGTTTGCCGACGTGCACCCGCACCAGCTGTCGGGCGGCATGAAGCAGCGCGTGGCCATCGCCCGCGCGCTGGCCATGCAGCCCCAGGTGCTGCTGATGGACGAGCCCTTTGCGGCGCTGGACGCGCTCACGCGCCGGCGCATGCAGGAGGAGCTGCTGGCGCTGTGGGACGAGTTGCGCTTCACGCTGGTGTTCGTCACTCATTCCATCGAGGAAGCGCTGGTGGTGGGCAGCCGCATCGCCATTCTCTCGCCGCACCCCGGGCGCCTGCGTGCCGAGATCAACTGCCACCAGTACGGTCTGCACAGCGCGGGCAGCGCCGATTTCCAGGCCACCGCGCAGCGGGTGCATGCGCTGCTGTTCGATGAGCCTGTGCACGGCGCCGCACCTTCCGATGCCCCGCACGCGCCTGTTCCGCCCACCTTCGCCTGACCTCTGCCCATGAGCCTTCCAACCTCTTCCGTCTCCGCGGCGCCCTTCGCGCTGCACCCGCCCGTGCGCCCCGAAGTGCTGCACACCCTGCCCCCGCTCGGACGCGTGGCGCCCGCGCAGCCGCTGCCGCTGGGCCGCCGCCTCTGGCAGCAGGGCGCGCTGCGCAAGGCGCTGATCCTCGCCGTGCTGGCGCTGCTGTGGGAAGGCGTTGCGCGCTGGCAGGACAACGACCTGCTGCTGCCCACCTTCCTGCAGACCGCGCAGGCCTTCGCACAGGGCGTGGCTTCGGGCGAGCTGCTGCACAAGACGGCACTGTCGCTGGCCGTGCTGCTCAAGGGCTACCTCGCGGGCATCGCCTGTGCCTTCGTGCTCACCACGCTGGCCGTGTCCACGCAGTTGGGACGCGACCTGCTGTCCACGCTGACGGCCATGTTCAACCCGCTGCCGGCGATCGCGCTGCTGCCGCTGGCGCTGCTGTGGTTCGGCCTGGGGCAGGGCAGCCTGGTCTTCGTGCTGGTGCATTCCGTTCTGTGGCCGCTGGCGCTCAACACCTACGCGGGCTTTCAAGGCGTGCCCGAAACGCTGCGCATGGCGGGGCGCAACTACGGCCTGAAGGGCCTGCGCTACGTGTTGCAACTGCTGGTGCCCGCGGCGCTGCCGTCCATCCTGTCGGGGTTGAAGATCGGCTGGGCCTTCGCCTGGCGCACGCTGATCGCGGCGGAACTGGTGTTCGGCGCGTCTTCGGGGCAGGGCGGCCTGGGCTGGTACATCTTCCAGAACCGCAATGAGCTCTACACAGACAAGGTCTTCGCGGGCCTCGCCATGGTGATCGCCATCGGCCTGGCGGTGGAGAACCTGGGCTTTCACACGCTGGAGCGCCTGACGGTGCGACGCTGGGGCGTGCAGCGCTAGGGCCTGTGAACACTAGGGAAGGGGATCGCGTTGCCTCGCAAAGGGGGTGGATGCAAGGCGCTTGCGCGCCGCAAGGCTCGTGCCTTGCAAGCGCGGGCAACGCCGCAGACGGCCCCTTTGCGAGGCAACCCGAAGGGAAGCTCATGACAGCCACCCTCGGTGTTGCGTTCCTTGTGCGTGCGGGCGCACGCACTGCGTCACGCGCCTTGATGGGCAGGCTGTCATGAGCTTCGCGACTCCTTCCATCACAGACCCTAGTGTAGTGTTGCATTCTGTTTGGAACTTAATCGGCTATTGGCGCGGATGACCTTTTGCAGGATGTCGCGAGCGTTCTTGGTCCAGATGAACGGCTTGGGGTTGGTGTTGTGATGCGCGATGTACTCATCGATGGCCGAGACGAGTTCGGGCACGCTGGTGAACACCCCGCGGCGTAGCCGGTTCTCGGAGATGTCGCGAAAGAAGCGCTCGACCATGTTCAGCCACGATGCCGAGGTCGGCGTGAAGTGCATGTTGAATCTGGGGTGCTTGGCCAGCCACTCCTGCACAGCTGGATGCTTGTGCGTGGCGTAGTTGTCGGCGATCAGATGCAGCGTCTTGTCCTTGGGCGTCTCCCGATTGATTTGACGCAGGAACTTCAGCCACTCGATGTGGGTGTGGCGCTGCTGGCACTGGCCGATGACCTGACCGTTGAGCACGTTGAGCGCAGCGAACAAGGTGGTTGTGCCGTTGCGCTTGTAGTCGTGCGTCATGGTGGCCGCGCGCCCCTTCTTGAGCGGCAGCCCGGGCTGCGTTCGGTCCAGCGCCTGCACCTGGCTCTTTTCGTCGCAGCACAGCACCAGCGCATGCTCGGGCGGCGACATGTAAAGCCCCACGATGTCTTCGAGCTTTTGCACGAACTGCGGATCGCGCGAGACCTTGAAGCCGCGCACGATGTGAGGCTTGAGACCGTGGGCCTGCCAATGGCGCATCACGGTGCTGGCGCTGACGCCCAACTCAGCGGCCATCGTGCGCGTGCTCCAGTGCGTGGCCGCCTCGGGCTTGGTCTGTGTGGTTAGCTTCACAAGCTTGGCCACATCCACCTTCACCGGCGGTGCGCCGCGCGGCAAGTCGCGCTCGATACCTTGCAGCCCCAATTGCAGGTAGCGTTCACGCCAGCGCGCCACCTGCACGCGCCCAATGCCAAGCTGCTCGGCAATATCCTTGTTTTGCAGCCCCTGCGCGGCCAGCAGCACGATCTGGGCGCGCTGGGCCAATCTGACGCTGGTGCGCTTGGAGCGCGCCAGCCGGCTCAGCTCGCTTTCCTCTTCATCCGTCAACACAATCGTCGGGGCAACTCGCAATTTTTCACTCCAATGCAAACCGTAGTAGAGCATTGGAGCGTGGTTGCTCAATTAAGTTTCATTAAGAATCAAACACTACACTAGCGGCACGCCGCGCGGGCTGCAGGCGCCTACACTCGGCCCATGCTGCGCTGGCTTCTCGTCGTTTTCCTCGCCCTGGTGCTCATCAACGGGCTCACCCCCTGGCTGCGCCGCCTGGGGCTGGGCCGGCTGCCGGGGGATTTTCAGTTCCGCCTCTTCGGGCGCGACTGGTTCATTCCGCTGGCCAGCACCGTGCTGCTGAGCTTCCTGCTCAGCCTAGCGGTCAAATGGTTGTGAGCGTTTTATGGCGCTAGCCCTCGCTGGACAAGCGCGGGTAGCTATCAATTGAGATAAACGTTTTTGCCCTACAGCCGAGGCGGCCGCGGTTGCGCCATGATGGGCCCCATGCCGCAGCAATCTCCTACCTCCCAGTCGCCGGGCCTGCATGCCGGCGTGGACATTGGCGGCACCAAGGTGGCCGTGTGCCTGGCGGACCCTGCCAACGGCAGCGGGCCGCCGGTGTTGCTCACGCGCGTGGCGGAGCCTACCGCCAAGGCCGGTGCGCCGGATGCGCTGGCCCAGCAGTTGCTTCGGCTGCTGGATGCCGCCTGCACGCGGCAGGGAATCACGCGTTCGGATCTGGCGGGTGTGGGCGTGGCGTCCTGCGGGCCATTCGTGCGGCATGCGGGCATGGTCGAAGTGGTCAACCCCAACATCTGCGGAGGGCTCGCCGGTGCGCCGCGCGGCCTGGGCAACGACTGGACCCGGGTGCCGCTGCAGGCGCCCTTGGCGCAGGCGCTGGGCGCAGACCGCGTGCATGTTGCCAACGATGCCGTGGCCGCGCTGCAGGCCGAGCGGCTGTGGGGAGCGCTGCGGGGGGAGGACGATTGCGCCTACGTGACCTGGAGCACCGGCATCGGCGTCGGCCTGTGCGTGGACGGCTGCGTGCTGCGCGGCAAGAACGGCAACGCGGGCCATGCCGGCCACAGCTACGTGGGCGACCCCGACGCGGGCAGCGACGTGGCACTGTGCGGCTGCGGTAACCAGGGCGATGTGGAGTCACTCGTTGCGGGCAGTGCGCTGCCGCGCCGACTGGGTCGGGAGGCGCCCGCGCTGATGGTGGCGGCGGACGCGGGTGACGCTGCCGCGCTGGACGAAGTGCAGGCGCTGTGCGTGCTGATGGGACGGCTGCTGTACAACCTGGTGGCCACGCTGGACCTGCGGCGCATCAGCCTGGGCGGTGCCGTGTTCCTGCACCACCAGGCGCTGCTGCTGCCGCTGCTGCGTGCGCAGCTGGCGCGCTACTTCCCCGCGCTCACCGCCGGGGTAGAGCTGGTGCCTGCGGGGCTGGGCGCCCATGTGGGCGACTACGCGGCGTTGGCTCTGCTGCAGCAACCCGGTTGAACTCAGCGGTTGGCCTTGACCGGCTGGGGCGTGGCGGGGCCGCTGCGCGCAGGACGCGTGCACCCAGACAACCCTCAAGTGGCTGCCACGGCCCCTGCCGGCGCGGTGACCGGCGGTGCAGCCTCGTCGCGCAGCGCCTGCAGGAAGCTGTTGCGCCACCAGTGCACGTCCTGGCGCTGGATGCGTTCCATGAGCCGTTCATGGCGCCACTGGCGCTCGGACAGCGGCATGCGCAGCGCGGTCTGGATCGCGTCGGCCATGCCCTGGGTGTCGTAGGGGTTGACCAGCAAGGCCTCCTTGAGTTGCTCGGCCGCGCCGGCAAAGCGCGACAGCACCAGCACGCCCGGGTCCTCGGGCTCTTGCGCCACCACGTATTCCTTGGCCACCAGGTTCATGCCGTCGCGCAGCGGCGTGACCAGCCCCACGCGTGCCGCGCGGCACAGGCCGGGCACGCGCTTGCGGGCGACGGTGCGGTGGATGTAGCGCAGCGGCATCCAGTCCAGATCGCCATAGTCGCCGTTGATGGCGCCGCACAGGCCCTCCAGCTCCTGGCGCAGGTCGGCATAGGCGTGCACGTCGTCGCGCGAGGGCGAGGCGATCATCACCAGTGTGGCGCTGTGTTCGTTCTCGGGGTAGCGTTCCAGCAGCTGGCGGAAGGCGCGCACGCGGTGCGGGATGCCCTTGGAGTAGTCCAGCCGGTCAATGCCCAGCAGCAGCTGGCGGCGTGAATACTCCGCGCGCAGGGCTTCGCAGGTATGCACGGCGTCTGGTGCGCGGCCCAGGCGCTGGAACTCCTGCACATCGATGCCGATGGGGAAGGCCGCCACGCGCACGGTGGCGTTGAAGGCGCGCAGGCGCTGCCCGTCCAGCTCTTGCGCATGGGCTTCGTTGACCATGTAGCGTGTGAAGTGGACGACGTCGGCCTCGCTTTGCAGGCCCACCAGGTCGTAGGCAAAGAACGAACGCATCAGCCACTCGTGTTGCGGCAGCGCTGCGAGGATGAGCGGCGGGGGAACGGGCACATGCAGGAAAAATCCGATGCGCTGGCGGCAACCCAGCGCACGCAGCTCCGCCGCCAGCGGGATCAGGTGGTAGTCGTGCACCCAGATCACGTCGTCCTCGCGCAGCAGCGGCAGCAGCTTGCGCGCGAACATCTGGTTCACGCGGCGGTAGCCCTCGCTGTAACTGGCGCTGAAGTCTGCCAGGTCCAGCCGGTAGTGCAGCACCGGCCACAGCACGCTGTTGGCGTAGCCCTGGTAATAGGCCGCGTGGTCCGCCTGGCACAGGTCCACGGTGGCCAGGGTCACGTTGCCGGCTTGGTGTGTTTGCAGCGCACCTTCGCCGGGTGTGCCGTCCCGGGTGACCGTGCCGCTCCAACCGAACCACAGGCCGCCCGTGCGTGCCAGCGCGTCGCCCAGGGCCACGGCCAGGCCGCCGGCAGCGCTCTTGCGCGGGTCGGCCAGGCGGTTGGAGATGACGACGAGTCGGCTCATGCAGGAAGGCTCCAGGTCAGATCACGCTGTCCCAGGGGGCGGACAGCCGCATGGCGGCATTGATGATGCCCACCATGGAATAGGTTTGAGGGAAGTTGCCCCACATCTCGCCCGTGGCGGCGTGGGTGTCTTCGGACAGCAGCCCCAGCGGGTTGCGCACGGCCAGCATGGCCTCGAAGATCTCCTGCGCCTGCTCGCGCCGGCCGGTGCGCGCCAGCGCATCGATGCGCCAGAAGGTGCAGATGTTGAACGCGGTCTCGGGCTTGCCGAAATCGTCCGCGGCTTCGTAGCGGCGCATGAAGGGGCCGTCGCACAGCGTGTGTTCCATGGCGTCCAGCGTGCTCACGAAGCGCGGGTCGGTGGGGTGGATCAGGCCCACCTCGGCCATCAGCAGCACGCTGGCGTCCAGCTCGCTGCCGTCAAAGCTCTCAGCAAACACCCGGCGCTGGGCGTGCCACGAGCGCTCCAGGATCTCGCCATGCATGCGCTGCGCATGCTGCTGCCAGTAATGGGCGCGCTCGGGCAGTTGCAGTGCGCGTGCGATCTTGGCCAGCCGGTCGCAGGCCGCCCAGCTCATGAGGGCTGACGAGGTGTGGATGCGCGCGCGCGTGCGCAGCTCCCACATGCCCGCGTCGGGCTTGCCGTACACCTGCACGGCCAGCTCGCCCACGCGCTCCAGGCGCTCGAACTCCGCGGCTCCGGCGGGGTGCAGCAGCCGCCGGTCGTGGAAGGACTGCGCCGCGCCCAGCACGATGTTGCCGTACACGTCGTGCTGGAAGTGCTCTGCCGCCTGGTTGCCCACGCGCACCGGGCCCATGCCGCGGTAGCCAGCCAAGTGGGGCAGGACGGATTCGGGCAGCTCGTGCTCCAGCCCGATGCCGTACAGCGGCTGAATGTGGCCGCTGCCGGTTTTGGCCACGATGTTGCCGAGCCAGCGCAGGTAGTCCTCCATGGTGCCCACTTCCGACAGGCTGTTGAGCGCGCGCACCACGAAGAACGCGTCGCGCAGCCAGCAGTAGCGGTAATCCCAGTTGCGGCCGCTGTGCGCGGATTCGGGGATGCTCGTGGTCATCGCCGCGACGATGGCGCCCGTGTCCTCGAACAGCGACATCTTCAGCGTGATGGCCGAGCGGATCACGGCCTCCTGCCACTGCAGCGGCAGATGCAGGCGCTGGGTCCAGTGCTTCCAGTACGACACGGTCTCTTGCTCATAGTGGCGTGCGGTGTCGCCAATGCCGCCGGAGAGCGTTTCGTCTGCGCCGAGCAGGAAGTTGTATTCGCGCCCCGCTACAAAGGGCTCGCCCGAGAGCACGTAGGCCACGGGCGCGTCGGTATTCAGCCGCAGCGTGAAGTCGCCCCCCACGTAGCGGATGTGGTTGCTGCCGCGCGTGAGGGCGGGCTGGGCCATGCCCCAGTCGTAGCGCGGCTGTACCAGCACGCGGATGCGCGGTGCCCCCCGCACCGGTCGCACGCGGCGCACCAGCATCACGGGGCGAAAGGCGCGAGAACGTGCGAAGAAGCGCGGGCAGAAGTCGGTCACCTCCAGGCAGTTGCCGTGCGCGTCGGTCAGGTGCGTGCGCAGCACGGCGGTATTGGGCTCGTACCACTGCTCGCTGCGGGCGAAGTCCTCCAGCTCGATGGCGAAGCGGCTGCCATCGGGGCCGGGCTGGACCAGCGCATTGAACACCGGGTCGCCGTCAAAGCGTGGCATGCAGCTCCAGACAATGCAGGCGCGCGCATCCACCAGCGCGCTGATGGTGCAATTGCCGATCATTCCCAGCGCCAGCGACGGTGCGGCCATGGCGGTGGCGCCCACGTGAGGTGCTTTGCTCGTCATGTGATCTCCTCGCCCACGGCGTGCTGCAGCCACTGGCGTACGGCAGCAGGTGTGGCCAGCCGCGCGCGGGCGCGCGTCGCGCCTTCGCCCACCTTGATGCCCAGGCCCCCCAGCGACTGTGCGGCGGCAAAGCCGGCTTCGTCCGTCACATCGTCACCCACGAACAGCGGCGCGCGCCCGGCGAAGGGAGCCAGGCGCATGAAGTCCGTGATCGCGCGGCCCTTGTCCGGTCCCACGGGCTTGACCTCGTACACGAACTTGCCGTGCAGCAACTCGGCCCCCGGCACCTCGCGCAGCGCCTGTGTGATCGCCTGCAGGCACAGCGCCTGCAGTTGCGGCGCCTGCCGGTAGTGCAGCGCCAGGCCGGCGCTCTTGGCCTCCAGCAGCAGCTCGGGGTGCTGGGCCATCAGCGGGCGCAGCGCGGCCAGCAGCGGCTGCAGTGGCAGCGCCGGCAGGCCGCCGCTGCGCCCGTTGCCCAGGCGGTACTGCGCGCCATGCTCGCAGGCCACGGGCAAGCGCAATGGGTCCAAAAAATGGTCGATGTCGGCCATGGTGCGGCCGGTGACGATGGCCAGCGCCCCCTCCAGCCGCACATGCAGTGCTTGCAGGCAGTCCACCACGCCGGGTGGCAGCTGCACGGCATGCGGCTGTGCGGCAATGTCGGCCAGCGTGCCGTCGAAGTCGAGGAACAGGGCGTGGCGGGAAGTCGGCAGAGGCGGCGTGGGCATCGCCCGCAACCTTAACCCTGCACGCGCGCGGCCACTGTAGGCCGGCTACCCGCAGGGCCGTAGGCATTGAAAACCTGACCCCTTACCCGCAATTGCCTGGTTTCGCCAACCCCCGCGAGGTCCTCCATGAGCTCCCCCGAAGCACTGCATGTCGTCTGCCCCCACTGCCACACCACCAACCGCGTGCAGGCCGCGCAACTGGGCAGTGCGCCCGACTGCGGCAGCTGCCATCGGCCACTGTTCACGGGCGAACCGCTGGCGCTGGATGCGGCCAGCTTCGACCGGCATGTGGCGCGCAGCCATCTGCCGGTGGTGGTGGACTTCTGGGCGCCGTGGTGCGGCCCCTGCCGCCAGATGGCGCCAGCCTTCGCACAGGCTGCGCGCGAGTTGGAGCCGCGCATGCGGCTGGCCAAGCTGGATACCGAGGCGCACCCCGCGATCGCGGCGCGCTACGGCATCCGCAGCATCCCGACGATGATCCTGTTTCGCGGCGGACAGGAGGCAGCGCGCATCTCTGGTGCGCTGGGTGCGGCCGATATCGCGCGCTGGGTGCAGTCGGTGTAAGGCGCTGCGGAACCAACCCTCGTGTGGCGCGCGCCCCTGTTGTGGGGCCGCGGCGCTGACGATTCGCCATACGAATGGCTGTTGCTGCGTACCCTCGGCCAATCCTCACCGGGAATCCTCACCAGGGCCAGGCATCAAAGGTGCTCAGCCAGCGTCGCCCTGAGGCTCTGGGGCAGGCTGCGCGGTGGCGTGAAGCCAGTCGGCCACGGCCTGTACGCGGGCGGCGTGAATCATCTCGCCCACCTTGGGGCCGCTCAGGCCCAGTTGCGCAGCGTGCGCAGCCACGCTGCTGGTGGTGACCGACTGCACGGCCGCGAGCGCGGCGTTGATGCGCGCGCGCTGCGGGTAGGGCCGATCGGCAAAACCCAGGCGTCCGCGCGCATCGCATTCGCAGGCCAGCAGGATCTCGTCCAGCCGCGCGGGTTTGCGGATGGCGTCGCAGCGCTCCAGCAGGCGCACCAGCGCGGCAGCGCCCAGGTCGCCGCTGCGGTGGATGTTGCCGTGCTCGCGCGCCACCACGTCGGCCAGTTCGCGGCATTCCACCGGCACGCGCAAGCGTTCGCACACGGCCTTGAGCAGCCGCGCGCTGCGCTGCTCATGGCCGATATGGCGTGGCAGCACGTCGTGCGGCGTGGTGCCTTTTCCCAAGTCGTGCGTGAGGCAGGCGAAGCGCACGGTGAGCGGGGCCTGCAAATGGGCTGCCATGTCCAGCACCATCATCAGGTGCACGCCGGTGTCCACCTCGGGGTGGTACTCGGGGCGCTGGGGTACGCCCCACAGGCGCTCGACCTCGGGCAGCACCACGGCCAGCGCGCCACAGTCGCGCAGCACGTCGAACATGCGCGAGGGCTGCGGCTCCATGAGCCCGCGCGCCAATTCCTGCCACACGCGCTCGGGCACCAGGTGGTCGGCCTCGCCGTCGTGCACCATCTCGCGCATGAGCTGCATCGTCTCGGGCGCCACGGTGAAGTCGGTGAAACGCGCCGCAAAGCGCGCCACGCGCAGGATGCGCACCGGGTCCTCGCGGAAGGAGTCGGTCACATGGCGCAGTACCCGCGCCTGCAGGTCGCGCGCGCCGCCATAAGGGTCGAACAGGTCTTCAGCGCCCGTCCAGTCAGCGCTGGCAGCTATTGCATTGATAGTAAGGTCGCGCCGTGACAGGTCTTCTTCCAGTGTCACGTCGGGCGACGTCTGCACCACGAAGCCGCGGTAGCCGCGCCCGCTCTTGCGCTCGGTGCGCGCCAGCGCGTATTCCTCGCGCGTCTCGGGGTGGAGGAAGACGGGGAAGTCGCGCCCCACGGGCAGGTAGCCGCGTGCCACCATGTCGTCGGGCGTGGCGCCGACGACGACCCAGTCGTGGTCATTGACGGGGCGGCCCAACAGCCGGTCGCGCACGGCGCCGCCCACCATGTAAATCTGCATGGGGGCAGTGTATTCAACCTGGAATCGGCCGCTGTCCGCACGTCATCGCCAGGACTGCCGCCCCGCTGGACGAGGCAGGGCGCAGGTGGCAGTAGCCGAAGCATTCTTCGCTGCGCAGATCGTCCTCGTCGATGCCGGCGTCGTCCGCCGCGCGCAGCGTGCGACCACGGCCGGTTTGCAGGCGCAACCCACAGGCTTGTCCAGGTGAAAAGCCATGTGCCCTCGGCCAGCGGGACGGGGGCACGCAGGTGGGTGGTGTCGTCGGCCGTGGTACAGGCCTTTCGGCGCGTTGGCCTGACTGGTGGTTACGCCACCTCTACAACCGGGTGGGGGTTGAACCGCGCGTTCTCCACCTGCCCATCCTTGGCATAGCCGCGCGGGTTGCACAGCACGCGTGTGCCGTGCAGCCGGTAGTCGAAGCTGTCGTGCGTGTGCCCATGCACCCACAGCCGCGCGCCGCTGCCCTCGACCAGGGCCTGTGCGTCGGACACGAAGGCGGCGTTGATGGGCGAACCCGCAAAGCGCGGGTGGATGCTGTGTGGCGAAGGCGCGTGGTGGGTGACGACCACGGTGGGGCCGGCAAAGGGCTGGGCGAGTTCGCGCGCCAGCCAGCGGGCGTTGGCGTCGAACAGTTCGGCCGCATGCTGGGGCGTGAAGAGCGCCCCGCCGTCTTCACCACCCGCGCGTATGCGGCTGAAGTCGCGCATGAACTGCTGGGCCTGGGCCATGGCCTCGGTGCGGGCGGCGCCATCGCCGGCCACGCGGAAGTCGCTCCACAGCGTGCTGCCGATGAAGCGCACGCCCTGCAGCACCAGGCTGCGGTTGTCCAGCAGGTGCACGGGGCTGCCCTCGCACAGACGGCGCAGCTCTTGCGCGGTGTCCTGCAGGCTGGAGCCGTAGAACTCGTGGTTGCCCGGCACGTACAGCACCGGCTTGGCGAAGCCCTGCGCCCAGGCCACGGCGGCCGCGGGGCGGGCAATATCGCCCGCGAGGATCACCACATCCGCGTCGGTGCGCGGATGCTCCATGCCCTGCACGCCCAGGTGCAGGTCGGACAGGATGTGCAGTTTCATGGCACCGCGCCGGCGGGCTAGGGCCTGTTCACACTATTTTTGCCAGATGCGTTGCGATCAAAAAGGGCCAGGCGCAAGGCGCCAAACGAAGCTGGGGTGCTACCCCAGCGAGGCTTGGCAACGCCGCGAATGGCCCTTTTTGATCGCAACCCGGAGGGAACGGAGTGAAAACCGCGCCATTCGTCGTTGCCCTCCTAGCCAAGGCCCCGGCCTTGGCGTCGTCACGCGCCTAGATTGGCGCGGTTTTCACGCCATTCGCACTGGCAAAAATAGTGTGAACAGGCCCTAGCCGCGCCGCGCGCGGTAGGGCTCGTCGAACGGCACGAAGTCCTGCTCGGCCAGTGCGCCGTCGATCCAGGCCTTCACGCCCGGCAACTGCTGCACGCGCTGCACATAGGCGGTGATGTGTTCAGGCACGGGCAGGGCAAAGGTGGCCAGGCGCATGCACACCGGCGCATAGAACGCGTCGGCAATGCTGAACTGGCCGAACAGCATGGGGCCGCCGTGCTGGTCCAGCAGCTCGCTCCACATGTCGACCAGGCGCTGCACGTCGGCGCGCACGGCGGGCTGGTCGCGCCACACGATCTCGCCCACTTCGGGCAGGCGGGCCTCGATGTTCATGCCGCAGTGGCTGCGCAGCGCGCCGAAGCCACTGTGCATCTCGGCCACCACGCTGCGGGCGCGGGCGCGCGCGGCCTTGTCCTGGGGCCACAGATGCTTGTCGGGGTACTGCTCGGCCAGGTATTCGGCGATGGCCAGGCTGTCCCAGACGGTAATGTCCCCATCCACCAGCACGGGCACCTTGGCCACGGGGGTGACGGCCTTGAGCTGGCGCTTGAACTGCGAATTGGCATCGAAGCTGTCAAAGCGCACGGGCACTTCCTCGAACGCGATGCCGGCCTGGCGCAGCAGCACCCAGGGGCGCATGGACCAGGAGGAGTAGTTCTTGTTGCCAATGTAGAGCTGGAGCATGGAGGGGTTCCTTGATCCTGTGGTGCTACGTTAAAAAGAGCTGCTCGCGCCCGTAATCACAGGGTTTGAGCTCGTTATTTGCTTGAAAGCACCGTATGCCAAGCGCAAACCGCTCTTGTTTTTGAAGCGTCAAACCGGCCAGACCACGCCGTTGTCGTTGAGTATGGCGTCCAGCGGCAGATCGTGTGCCTCGGGCTCGAAGTCGTCCAGGTAGCCGTGGGTGAACCCCAGGCCCACGGTGGCGGGGCGGGGCTGCAGCGCAGCCAGCGTGCGGTCGTAGAAGCCCCCGCCGTAGCCCAGGCGGTAGCCGCCCGGGCCGTAGCCCACGCAGGGCACGAACAGCAGCGTGGGGTGGATGAGCTCGGTGTCCTTGGGCTTGGGGATGCCGTAGGCGTCTTCCTCCATGGGGCAGCCGGGATACCAGGCGTGGAAGGTGAGCGTCTTGTGCACCTTGTCCACCACGGGCAGGCCTATGCGGCGCAGCTGGGGCTCGTCCAGCAACTCGCCATCTTCCTTCCAGCGGTGCAGCGCGGGCAGCGGATCGAACTCACCCTTGATCGGCCAGTAGGCGCCGATGATGGTGTCCGGGCGGTCCACCAGCCAGATGCGCATCACGCGTTGCAACTGGTCGGCGCGCTGCAGGCGGTCCGGCAGATTCAGGCGCTGTTCTACCAATGCGCGGCGCAGGGCTGCTTTGTCCATCACATAATCCCCCAATGCTTTGGATGAAGATTCTGACACCGCTGATCGCCGGCGCTGCCCTGGCCACCGCCGCGCCGTGGGCCGGGGCGCAAAACCGCGGCGATGACACCGTCCTGGAGATGCAAAAGGCCTTCCGCAAGGGCGACAAGCAGCGGCTTGCCGCGCTGCTGCCGGGCGCGCGCGGCCATGCCCTGGAGCCCTGGGCCGCGTACTGGGAACTGCGTGCGCGGCTGGAGGAGGCCCAACCCGCTGAGGTGAACGCCTTCCTGCAGCGCTGGGCTGGCACCTACCAGGAAGACCGCCTGCGCAACGACTGGCTGCTGCTGCTGGGCCAACGCCGCGACTGGGACCAGTTCGCAGAATTTCACCCGCAGTTCCGCATGGGCGATGACCGCGAGGTGCATTGCTACGCGCTCGCGATCGAGCAGATCAAGGGCACGGCCGCCGAGAGTGCCGGCGCCGAGATGCTGCGCCACTGGTATGCGCTGCGCGAGCTGGACGACGGCTGCTCCAGTGCCGCCGCCGAGATGCTGGCCGCCAAGAAAATCAAGCCCCTGGACGTGTGGCGCAAGGCGCGTCTGGGCGCAGAGGCCAACCGCCTGCGCGTGGTGCGCAAGGCGGTGGAAATCGTCGCGCCCGATGCGCTGCCGCAACTGCGCGAGGCGCTGGACTCACCTTCCAAGTACCTCACGGGCCGCGCCACGGCGCGTGGCAAGGAGCGCCAGGAACTGGTGGTGCTGGCGCTGACCCGCATGGCCATGAGCGATGTCGCCAACGCCGCCAGCCTGCTGGACAGCAAATGGGGGCCGCACCTGTCGGCCGAGGAGCGCAACTGGCTCTGGGGCCTGATCGGCAAGCAGGCCGCCACGGCGCTGTCGCCCGATGCGCTCAGCTACTACGCCAACGTGGGCCGCGATGCCGACCTGACCGACGACATGCTGGCCTGGCGCGCGCGCGCCGCGCTGCGGGCCGGGCAATGGAAGCTGGTGGGCCGCAGCATCGATGCCATGAGCCCCGCGGCGCGCCAGGAAAGCGTCTGGACGTACTGGAAGGCGCGCGCCCTCATGGCCAACCGCCCCGGCGACGAGGATCGCGCGGCCGCGCGCCAGCTGTATGCGCGCATCGCCGGCACCACGGGTTTCTATGAACAGCTGGCGCTGGAGGAGCTGGGCGAGCGCGTCACGCAGCCCCCGGCGCCCGCACCGCTGACCGAGGAAGAAAAAGCCACCGCGCGCGCCAACCCCGGCCTGAACCGCGGGCTGTATGCGATCTTGCTGGGCCTGCGCAGCGAAGGCGTGCGCGAGTGGAACTACACCACCAACCTGCACACCCCTGGCGGCATGGGCGAGCGCGAGCTGCTGGCCGCGGCCGACTTCGCCTGCCAGCGCGAGGTGTGGGACCGCTGCATCAACACCAGCGAGCGCACCAAGGGCGTGATCGATGCGGCGCAGCGCTTTCCGATGCCGTTCCGCTCCGCCGTGGTGGAGCGCGCGCGGGGCATCGGGCTGGACCCGGCCTATGTCTATGGCCTGATCCGCCAGGAAAGCCGCTTCATCATGGATGCCCGCTCGGGCGTGGGCGCGTCGGGCCTGATGCAGGTGATGCCCGCCACCGCGCGCTGGACGGCCCGCAAGATCGGCCTGGAGGGCTTCACCCCGCAGCAGCTCTACGACCGCGACACCAACATCACGATCGGCACGGCCTATCTCAAGCTGGCGCTGGACGACTTCGACGGTTCCATGCCCCTGGCGGCGGCAGCCTACAACGCCGGCCCGGGCCGCCCGCGCAACTGGCGCAACGGCCCGGTGCTGGACGCGGCCA
The DNA here is from genome assembly GCF_015832135.1 of Diaphorobacter sp. JS3051. Classification (NCBI taxonomy): domain Bacteria; kingdom Pseudomonadati; phylum Pseudomonadota; class Betaproteobacteria; order Burkholderiales; family Comamonadaceae; genus Diaphorobacter; species Diaphorobacter sp. JS3051. Next base: position 2,193,499 of record NZ_CP065406.1, on the reverse strand, counting down.
TCTGGGCCGAGAACGTGCCCTTCAGCGAGACGCGCGACTATGTGAAGAAGGTGCTGGCCAATACGGTGAACTACGCCGCCATCCTCACCGGCCAGCCGCAGTCGCTCAAGAGCCGGCTGGGCACCGTGGGCCCGCGCGACGCGCGCGCGCCGGAGCCGAACAAGGATCTGCCTTGAATCTGCCTTGAGGGCTGCTGCGCTATATAAAAAGGAGCTTTCAGCGCTTGCTGGATAAGCGCTGGAGCCATTTTTCATGCCACATCGTCACCCCGCGGCGGCGCCTTGCGGCCGGTGAGCATGGCGCGCACCAGGTTCTCGCGGTGCTGCAGGCAGGTCCATAGCACACCGCCCACATGCAGGGCCACGCAGGCCAGCAGGGCCCAGCCCAGGGACTGGTGCAGGTGGGCCAGCCAGCCATAGCCCCAGAACCGGTCGGTGGTGTAGAGCCAGCCCGTGAAGCCCAGCAACGCCATGATCGCCAGCAGTGCCAGCACCATCCAGGCGCCCAGCGGGTTGTGGCCGAGGTAGCGCGGCGCATGGCCCGCCAGCGCCAGGCGCGCATAGGCCAGCGTGGCCGCAGGCGTGCGCACGAACTGGGCGAAGCGCGCATAGCGGCTGCCGCCGAATCCCCACGCCACGCGCGCGGCCAGCAGGGCCAGGGCCACGTAGCCCACGCGCTCGTGCAGCGGACCGGTGTCGTCGCTGCTCCACCAGGCCATGGCCACGCACGCGGCCAGGCCCCAGTGCAGCAGGCGCACGGGCCGGTCCCACACGCGCAGCGGTGCGCCAGCGGCGCGCGCACCGTCAGTCTTGAACGCGCTCAAGCGTCTTGGGGTCGAAGAAGGCTTCCACGCGCTTGCCCTGCGGGTCTTTGCCGTAGACCTCGTAGCAGGTTTCGGTCTTTTCCATGCGGCGCACGGTCCAGCCTTCCTTCACGAGCTTCTGCTCCAGCTCGGTGTGCGGTCGCCATTCGGCGGGGGGATGCTCGGGGCAGGTGACCTTGCCGTGGGCGAAGGCGCTGCTGGCCGAGACGGCGAGCGCCAGGGCGGCGATGTGCGGGATCCAGGATGTCATGCGGGGCTCTCTTTCTTGCCGGGAAGGAATGGGTTGCGGTGATCGTTCGCCGGTGTGCTCAGGGCCTGGCCCAGCGGCGCAGCAGGTTGTGGTACACGCCCGTGAGCTGTACCAGGCGCGGGTCGTCGGGCGCCACCAGCGGCGTGAGTTGCTGGATGGACTGGTCCAGGTCGAACAGCAGCGTGCGCTCGCCCTCGTCCTGCACCAGGCTCTCGATCCAGAAGAACGATGCCACGCGCGCCCCGCGCGTGACGGGCGTGACGCGGTGCAGGCTGCTGGAGGGGTACAGCACCATGTCGCCGGCGGCCAGCTTCACGGCCTGCACGCCGAAGGGGCCCTCCACCTCCAGCTCGCCGCCGTCGTATTCCTCGGGCTCGGCCAGGAACAGCGTGGCCGACAGGTCGGTGCGCATCTGCTGGTGGCTGCCGGGCAGGAACATGAGCGCGCTGTCCACGTGCGCGCCGTAGGTGCCGCCGTCGGCGTAGCGGTTGAACTTCGGCGGGTAGATGGTGCGCGGCAGCGCGGCGCTGATGAACAGCGGCGTGCTGCTCAGCCGGCGCAGGATGTGCTGGCCCAGGCGCTGGCAGAGTTCGCTGCCGTCGGTGATCTGCTGGTTGCGCTTGACGCTCTTGGCCAGCGTGCCGGCGGTGGCGGCGCCGTCCTCCCAGGCGGCGGCGTCCAGTTGGGCGCGAAAGTCGCGCACCTCCGTCTTGGAGAGGACCTGGTCGATGGAGATCAGCATGGTGGTTGCGGTGTGAGGCAATTGGGGGTGATGTCGCAGAGCTGGGCACAGCCGGCCTGGGCCATGCAGGCGTGCAGCTCTTCGGTCAGCAGCTGCAGCATGTGGGCCACGCCCAGCGCACCCGCCACGGCCAGGGCGTACATCTGCAGGCGGCCGATGAGCACGGCGTCGGCGCCCAGTGCCAGGGCCTTGAAGGCGTCGGCGCCGCTGCGCACGCCGCCGTCCAGCAGCACGGGGTAGCCCTCGCCCACGGCGGCGCGCACGGCGGGCAGGCGATGCAGGGACGCGGGCGCGCCGTCCAGGCTGCGCCCGCCGTGGTTGGAGACGATGAGGCCGGCCGCGCCCGCCGCCTGCAGCGCGCGGGCGTCGTCGGAGTGCATGACGCCCTTGATCCATACGGGCAGGCGGGTCTCGCCCAGCAGCCAGCGCAGGTCGTCCCAGGTAGGGGCATGGCGCATGGCGCCCTGGAAGATGCGGCTGTCGTCCGCGCCCAGTACGGGCGGCGCGGGCGGTGGGTAGGCCGCCAGGTTGGCGGGCGTGCAGTCGGCGGGCATCACAAAACCCGCCTGCAGCGCGCTGCGGCTGGCCAGCTGGATGCTGGCGTCCAGCGTGAGCACGATGGCGCGGTAGCCCGCGGCCTCGGCGCGGCGCAGCAGGGCGAGCGTGTGTTCTCGCTCGGGCTGCAGGTACAGCTGGAACCAGCGCGCGGGGCCGGCGGCACCCGCGATCGTCTCCAGCGTGCACGACGACAGCGTGCTGGCCACCAGGCAGGTGCCCGTGGCCTGGGCGGCGCGGGCGGTGGCGACTTCTGCCTCGGAGTGGGCCAGGCGCTGGTGCGCCACCGGGGCCAGCAGCAGCGGGTGGGGCAGGTCCAGCCCACCCAGCGTGAGCCGCGTGTGGCCGCCGCGCACGTCGCGCAGCAGGCGCGGCACGATGGCCCAGGCGGCGAAGGCGGCGCGGTTGGCGGCCACCGTGCGGTCCCAGCCGCAGCCGCCGGCCACATAGGCAAGACGGCCCGCGTCCATGTGCTGGGGCGCGAGCCGTTCGTAATCGATGGCGTTCCAGACGCCTGCGGGAATATGTGGTGTCATCAAATTTGATAGCTGCCAGCGCTTGTCCATCAAGCGCTGGCAGCCTATTTGATTACAAGTCCAGGTTCAACGTCAGGCGCACTGCGCGGCCGTCGCCCTTGTACAGGAAGGCGCCCGAGCGGTACACGGCGGTGTAGTAGTCCTTGTCGGTCACGTTCAGCACGTTCAGGCGCAGGTCGGCGTGCTTGTTGATGCGGTAGGACGCGAACAGGTCGTACACGCTGAACGAGGGCACCGGCTGCGAGCACATGCCGTTGGTGTAGCCGGCGCCGGTGTCGGGCTGGCCGCCGCAGCGGCTGCTCTCGTAGCGCGCCACGGCGCCGAAGGAGAAGTCGCGCGTGAGCTGGTACTTGCCCTGTACGGTGAAGGAGCGGTCGGCGAAGTTGGACAGTGGGTTGCCCACGTTGGACGCCACGGCCGAGCGCAGCACCTTGGATTTCATGATCGCCGCTCCGGCTTGCAGCTGGAAGTTCTTGGTGAGATTGCCGGCCAGGCCCAGTTCGATGCCGCGCACGCGGTTCTTGCCGGTGTTGAAGGTGCCTTCAGTGTCGTAGTTGGCGCCCTCCATCACGTCGTCCTTGGTGGTCTGGAACACGGCGGCGGTGGCCAGCAGCTTGTCGTCCAGCAGGTTCCACTTGGTGCCCAGCTCGATGTTCTGCGAGGTCTCGGGCTTGGCGCCGGCGGCGCTGCCGTTGTGGATCACCAGGCCGCCGTAGCCGCTGCTCGTGCCGGTGTCGGGTTCGCCGCCGTTGATGTCCTGCGCCGTGCCGTAGCTTGCATAGACCATACCCATGGGGTTGATCTTGTAGCTCACACCCAGGTGGCCGTTGAGCAGTGTGTCGTTGAAGCCGTAGTTGCCCGTGATCGCGCCCGTCTGGTTGTTGCGGGTGTCCAGCGACAGGTCGTAGTGGTCGGCGCGCAGGCCGCCGAACACGGTCCACTGGTCGGTCAGGTCCACCGTGTCCATGGCCGACAGCGCGAAGGTCTTCACGCGCCAGTCGCGTGTCCAACTGCGGCGTTCGTAGCTGCGGCCGGCCAGGTCGCCCAGGTTGCTCACGGGGTTGCCGTTCAGATCAGTGATGCACCAGCCGGCCTGCGGGCCGTTGCGGCCCGAAACGCGGCAGTTGGTGGCGCCGGTGTTGGTCACGCCGTAGTTGCCGGACTTCACCTTGTGGTCGGTGTATTCGAAGCCGAAGATGAATTCATGCTTGAGGCTGCCGATCTGCTTGTCCCAGCGCAGGTTGCTCTGGTGCGCGAAATATTTCACGTCCTGCCAGCCGGTGTGGCCGCCGTCCAGCACGCCGGCCGTGCCGATCGGGTTGTTGGCCGCGTCCAGCACCGTGCCGTTGGAGGCTCCCGTGGTGGCGTAGCGGTTGTCCGACTGGCCGTAGCGCGTCAGGCTGGTGAGTTTGAGGTCGGGCGCAAAGCGGTAGGCGATGCGCGCGGTGACCGTGTCCACGTCGGAATTCAGGAAGTCGCTGTTCTGCGCATAGACCGGCACACCCGTGGCGGGGCGGCGGTTGGGCACCGTGCCCACGAGGTAGCCGCCCAGGTCGGGATGCTTGTCCTTGGCGCGCAGGCCGTAGTAGTCCAGCGTGACGGACAGGTCTTGGTTCAGCTCCCACAGGCCCGACAGCGCCAGGCCGTCGCGGCGGCGCTGCGAGGGGCTGCGGCCCGGCACGTCCTCGCCCGAGGTCAGGGCGTTGGCGCGCAGGGCGAACTTGTCGGTGAAGCCCTTGTTCATGTCCAGCGTCACGCGGTGGTGGCTGTCGGTGCCCACGCCGGCGGACACGCGTGTGAAGTCATAGTCCAGCGTGGCCTGCTTGGTCACGGCGTTCACCGCGCCGCCTGCCGAGCCGCGGCCCGCGAAGCTGGAGTTGGGGCCCTTGGTGATTTCGATCTGCTCGATGGCGAAGCTCTCGCGCGTGGTCATGCCGGGGTCGCGCAGGCCGTCCACGAACACGTCCGAGCGCGCCTCCTGGCCGCGGATGATGTAGCGGTCGCCAAAGGCGTTGCCGTTTTCGCCCGTTCCCAGGGTGATGCCGGGCTGCGCGGCCAGGATCTGCTTGAGGTCGGTGGCGCCGGAGTCGCGGATGGCCTCGCCGGTGACCACTTGGATGGTCTGCGGCGTCTCGGCCAGCGGGCGGGTGTGGCGCGTGTCGGCGGAGGTCTTGGCCTTGTAGGGCGCGCCGACCTCGGCGTTGGGGTTGGGATCGATGGCCTGCTCCTGCACCGTCACCGTGGGCAGCGTGGTGACGGGGGCGGGCGTAGGCTGCACCTGGGCGATGGCGCTCAGCGGCAGCAGGGCTGCGGCCATGCGCAGGCTCTTGGGCTTCTTGAGAGGGGAGGAGGAGGGCATTGCTGGAAACGAGAGGTTGGAATTATTCGCTAGGGATTATTGTTGCGAATCAATCTCGTTTGCGTCAATAAGTGCAAAAATGCCTCACCCACAGTGGCGGAAACGTCAGCAGCAGTGGTGTTTTGTGGTGGTTTGGCAACAAACACACGGTTGGGCGCGCGAAGTCCCGCCAAGTCCCGCCCAGCGCGGCAAGCATTCGGCCAATGCTGGCGCGTGCCCCGTTACCGGATGGCACACGGCGGCAGGGCGATCAGGCGTTGAGCAGCGCGCCGCCCTCGCGCCGGGCCGCGCCGGCGTCCATCAGTTCCTGCATCAGCTGCTCCGCCCATGCCACGGCCGTCTGGCCGGCAAAGTGTCGCTGGTGCAGCAGGCCGAAGTACGGTGTGGTCGCCAACCATGCATGCACTTGCGCCAGCGGCGCCTGCTGCCATTCCAGCAGCTTGTACTTGAGCAGCACCTTGGCCGCGTGGCGCGCGTGTTTGACTGGGTCGGCCTCGAAACCCGCAAGCCGGCGCCGCGCCCGCGCCAGCGCGGCGGGCACGTCGCCAAACACGCTGCCGTGGCCGGGGATCACGGTGAGCGGATCCAGCCGCTCGATCAGGTCCAGCGTGGCGCCCACCTCGGCAAAGGCCTGCTCGCCGTCCAGTTCGGGGAACACCACGCCGAAGCCGTTCTCCCAGAGCGCGTCGCCCGAGATCAGCACGCGCGCGCGCGGCTCGAACAGCACCACGGCATGGGTGTCATGCCCCGGGGCTGCGTGCACCTGCCACGCGCGGTCGCCCAGCTGCACCTCGGTGGCGGGGGGCAGCACGCCGTCGGCACGAAAGCGCGGGCACTCCTGGCCGGTGGGCACGTAGCTCAGCGCCACCGGGTCCCAGTCCTGCACCTGTGCCCACTGCCCCGGGGGGATGCGGGTGGCAAGCTGCGGCCAGCGCGCCTGCAGCGCGGCATTGCCGCCGCAATGGTCGCTGTGCAGGTGGGTATTGAGCAACTGGTCCAGCACACGCCCGCCCAGCGCCGACTCCACCAGCGCCACGGTTTGCGGCGCGTGGGCGCAGTAGCCGCTGTCCACCAGCGCCGTGCAGTCGCGCCCCAACAGCAGCACGTTGTTGGCCGACAGCCAGCCGCGCTCGATGACAATGATTTCCGGCGGTAGGGCAGGTGGAACAAGCGGCATCAGCTATGAAAATTGGAGTAACCGGAGCGCGGCATCACTTGCCGTCGCGCAGCTCCCGTCGCAGGATCTTGCCCACGTTGGTCTTGGGCAGTTCGTCGCGGAATTCGATGTATTTTGGCCGCTTGTAGCCGGTCAGGTGTTCATGGCAGTAGCGGACCACGTCGTCCTCGGTCAGCGAGGGGTCGCTGCGCACCACGAACACCTTGATGGCCTCGCCCTGCTTGTCGTCGGCCACGCCCACGGCGGCGCATTCCAGCACGCCCGGGCACAGGGCCACCACCTGCTCCAGTTCGTTGGGGAAGACGTTGAAGCCGCTCACCAGGATCATGTCCTTCTTGCGGTCGATGATGCGCGTATAGCCCTCCTCGTCCATCACGCCGATGTCGCCCGTGCGCATGAAGCCGTCGGGCGTGAAGGCCTTGGCATTTTCCTCGGGCTGGTTGTAGTAGCCGGGCATCACGTTGGGGCCCTTGATGCAGATTTCGCCCGCCGAGCCGATGGGCAGGCTCGCGCCTGCGTCGTCCTTGATGGCGATGTCGATGCCCGGCAGCGGCAGGCCGATGCTGCCGCTGAAGGCGGTGCTGTTCACCGGGTTGTTGGTGCCGATGGCGCAGGTCTCGCTCATGCCCCAGCCTTCGATCATGGTGGCGCCCGTCACGGCCTTCCACTGCTGGGCCGTGGCCTCGGTCGCGGCCATGCCGCCGGCCTGCGCCACGCACAGCTGCGAGAAATCCAGATGGCGGAACTGCGGGTTCTGCAGCAGTGCGTTGAACAGCGTGTTCACGGCGGGCAGCATGTGGAAGGGGCGCTTCTTCAGCACCTCCACGAACTTGGGGATGTCCCGCGGGTTCGGGATCAGCGTCAGGCGTGAGCCCTGGCGGATGGCCAGCAGGCACAGCGTGAGCGCGAAGATGTGGTACAGCGGCAGCGCGGCAATGCTGTTGGCGCGGCTCAGGTCGCCGATCTTGCCCAGCGCGGGGGTGAACCAGGCCTCGGCCTGCAGCGTCGCGGCGACGATGTTGCGCTGGGTGAGCACTGCGCCTTTGGACAGGCCCGTGGTGCCGCCCGTGTACTGCAGGAAGGCCGGCGTGTCGGGCGCGACGCGCGCCGGGGTCAGCGTGCGCCGCTCGCCCAGGGCCAGCGCGCGCTTGAAACTGATCACTTGGCGCCCGCCCGTCAGGGGCAGCTCGTACGCGGGCACCATCTTGGCCAGGTGGCGCACGGCAAAGGTGATCCAGCGTCCGTACCAGGCGCCCAGCAGGTCGCCCATGGAGGCGATCACCACATGCTGCACGGCCGTGTGGTCGATCACCTCGGCCAGCGTGTGCGCGAAGTTCTCCAGGATGACGATGGCCGTGGCGCCCGAGTCCTTGAGCTGGTGCTCCAGCTCGCGCGCGGTGTACAGCGGGTTCACGTTCACGCACGTGTAGCCCGCGCGCAGCACGGCGGCCATGGTCACCGCGAACTGCGGCACGTTGGGCAGCATGATGGCCACGCGCGCACCGGGTGCGAGACCCTGGCCCTGCAGCCACGCGCCGAGCCGGGCTGACAGGCGGTCGAGTTCGCGGTAGCTCATCCACCGGTCCATGCACACCGAGAACGGGCTGTCGGCGTGGCGGTGGAAGGATTCCTCCAGCATCTGCGCCACCGAGGGGTAGGCATCGGCATCCACGTCGTGCGGCACGCCAGCGGGGTAGTTCTTGAGCCAGATTCGTTCCATGCAAGGGTCCTCGTTGCGGTATGGGGCAAGATCGCACCGATTGTGGAAGTGGCCTTCGACGCGCCATACCGGGCTTGTCCTAGTCCGGATGCCGCAGAGGTCACCCAAGCGACACACCACAACCACCACAAGGGAGCTTCATGACGAACGCGCGTTGGCAACGCTGGGCGGTGGCCGTGCATCTGCTGTTGATCGCGGGCTGGATGGCCTGGTTCTGGGGCCGTTCGCCGGCGCTGGCGCTGGCGGGCGTGGCCGCGGTCCCGCTGATGTTCCGCCTGGGCATGGCGCCGCAATTTTTCTTGATGGCCTGGGTTTGCCGGGGGGATGCGACGCCGCGTCCGCGCGCCGGGCAACTGCTGCGCGCCTGGTGGGCCGAGTCACGCTGGGCCAGCCTGGTCTTCGGTTGGTGGCAGCCGTTCCGCCACCAGGCCGTGGCGGACTGGCTGCCACCGCGCGCGTCGGACGTGCCCGGCCCGCGCGGCGTGGTGCTGGTGCACGGCTTCCTGTGCAACCGAGGGTTCTGGACGCCCTGGCTGGCGCTGCTGCGTGCGCGCGGCCATGCCTTCGTGGCCGTGACGCTGGAGCCCGCCTTCGGCTCCATCGACGATTACTGCCGCACCATCGACGATGCCGTGCGCCGCGTGGCCGAGGCCACTGGGCGGACGCCGCTGATCGTGGGCCACAGCATGGGCGGTCTGGCCGCACGCGCCTGGCTGCGCGCCGTGCCGGGCAGCGAGCAGCGCGTGCACCGCATCGTCACGCTGGGATCGCCGCACCACGGCACCTGGCCCGCGCGCGGCGCACGCAGCACCAATGGCCGGCAGATGCGGTTGCACGGCCCCTGGGTGCGCCAGTTGGGGCAAGACGAGCCGCCGGCACGCGCCGCAGTCTTCGTGTGCTGGTACTCCAACTGCGACAACGTGGTCTATCCGCCCGCGGCCGCAATGCTGCAGGGCGCGGACAACCGCTTCATCGAGGGGGTGGCGCACGTCGAGATGGCGTTCCACCCGCGCGTGCTGCAGGACTGCCTGGCGCTGCTCGAGCAGCCCTGAGCGTGTCGGCGACGCGCTTCAGGCCGGGAGCGGCTCGCGCGCATCGGCCGCGAACTCGGGCTGGCCGCGCAGCCGTTCGTAGATCGGCGCGAAATCCTGCGCCGTGAGTTCGAAGAGCTGCTCGAAGCTGTCGATCACGAAGTAGGTCTGCTGGTAGGTGTCGATCTTGTAGCGCGTGCGCATGGTGCGTTCCAGCTCCAGTGGCAGGCGCTGCGGCTCGGGGCTGTGCACGGCGTAGGGCAGTTCGCCGCGCGAGCTGAGGATGCCCGCGCCATAGGCGCGCAGCCCGCCTTGCTCGCGGATCAGGCCGAACTCGATCGTGTACCAGTACAGCCGCGAGAGCATCTCGCACGCGCCCAGCCCGGCCGCCTTCAGACCGCCCTCACCATAGCGCTGCACATAGTCGGCAAACACCGGGTTGAACAGCAGCGGCACGTGGCCGAACAGGTCGTGGAACACGTCGGGCTCGACGATGTAGTCGAACTCCTGGGGCGTGCGGATCCAGTCGGTGACCGGGAATTTGCGGTTCGCCAGCAGCGAGAAGAACGGCACCTCGGGGATCAGCCCCGGCACGGCCACCAGCTCCCAGCGCGTGGCGCGGTACAGGCGTTCGTTCACGTCATCGAAGCGCGGGATGCGCTCCTTGGCGCCCAGCAGCGGCAGGGCCTGGATGAAGGCCTTGCTCGCCAGGCCCTGCAGCTGGGCCGACTGGCGCTGGTACAGGCGGTGGTAGGTGTCGTGGTCGGCGGCGGTGTAGGCCGCGAAGTTCTGCGCGCAGGTGTAATCCTCCTGCGCACGCGAATAGTCGCCGCGCGGCGGGCGGCTGGATTGTCCGTAGACGACGGGGGCTTGTCCCATGGTGCTTGTCTCCTTGTTGGAACCGCGCCGTCGTCGTGCACCGCCGGCCTGGTGTGGGCCGGCGGGCGGGAGTGCAGGACGGCGTTCAGTCGATGTGGATCTTGGCGGCCTTGATGAGGAATTCGTACTTGCCCAGTTCCGAGCGCACGAAGCTGCCGAAGCCGCCCAGCGTGAGTTCTTCGGGCGTCAGGCCCATTTTCTGGAACTGCGCCTTGCCGGCCGGCGAGTGCATGGCTTTCGAGAACGCCGTGGCGTACTTCTGTGCATCGGCGGCGGGCAGCGTGGCGGGGGCAAACAGCCCGAACCAGGTGGACACGTTGAAGCCGGGCACCTCGCTGTTGATGCTGGGCACGTGGGGCAGGGCGTCGTCGCTGCCCAGCGATGTCACGCCCAGCGCCTTGAGCTTGCCGCCCTGGATCAGCGGCAGTGACGACGCCAGGTTGTCGAACACGATGTCCACGCCGCCGTCCTGCAGCGCCTTGAGCGCCGGACCCGCGCCCTGGAAGGGCGCATGGGGCATGCGCGTGTTGGTGAGCGACTTGAACATCTCCCCGGCGATGTGGCCGATGCTGCCGTTGCCGCCCGAGCCGTACTTGAGCTGGTCCGGGTGGGCCTTCATGTACTTCACGAGGTCGGTGGTGGTGCTGATATCCAACGCCTTGGCCCGTTCGGCGCTCATCACCAGCACGTTCGGTGTGCGGGCGACGAGCACGATGGGCGTGAAATCCTTGACCGGGTTGTAGGGGAAATTCTTGTACAGCCATGGGTTCACGGCATGGGTGGCGACCGCACCCATCACCAGCAGGTTGCCGCTCTTGGGCGCCTTGGCCACCGTGTCTGCGCCCAGGTTGCCGCCGGCGCCCGGCTTGTTCTGCACCTGGATGGGCCCGAGCTGGGCCTGTGCCCCTTCGGCCAGGATGCGCGCGCTCTTGTCGAGCGGGCCTCCGGCCGCGTAGGGCACCACGATGGTCATGGGGGCGGATGCGTTCTGTGCCTGTACGGCGCAAGCCATGCACAGCGCAAGGGAACCCACCAATTGACGGCGACGCAACATTGAATTTCTCCCGAGTCTCTTTGAAAGGGCGCTCAGTAAAGAAAGCCGTTGTTGCAGTGCGTCATTCCATGGCCGGGCCGCGCCCAGGGCTCACGCCTGGGTCTGCAGGACGCCGCGCCGGATCTGGTCACGCTCCAGCGATTCGAACAGCGCCTTGAAGTTGCCTTCGCCGAAACCCTCGCGGTAGTTGCCCTGGCGTTCGATGAACTCAAAGAACACCGGCCCCAGCATGGGCGTGGAGAAGATCTGCAGCAGCAGACGGGGCGTGCCGTCGGCCGTGGTGCCGTCCAGCAGGATGCCGCGCGCCTGCAGTTCCGCCACGTTCTGGCCGTGACCCGGCAGGCGGGTGTCCAGCATGTCGTAATAGATGTCGTTGGGCGCCGGGGCCAGGGGCACGCCCGCCAGCCCCAGCTTGTCCACCACCTCGACGAGCGAGTCGCAGATCAGCGCGATGTGCTGGATGCCCTCGCCGTTGAACTGCATCAGGAATTCCTCGATCTGCCCGCCGCCCTGCTTGGCCTCTTCGTTCAGCGGGATGCGGATCTTGCCGTCCGGCGCGGTCATGGCCTTCGACGTCAGGCCCGTGTACTCGCCCTGGATGTCGAAGTAGCGGATCTCGCGGAAGTTGAAGAGCTTTTCGTAGAAATTGGCCCAGAATCCCATGCGGCCCCGGTACACGTTGTGCGTGAGGTGGTCGATCTCGTTCAGGCCGTGCCCCACAGGGCGCCGGTCCACGCCGGGCAGGAAGTCGAAGTCGATGTCGTAGATGGACTTGCCGTCCTCGAAGCGGTCGATCAGGTACAGCGGCGCGCCGCCGATGCCCTTGATGGCCGGCAGGCGCAGTTCCATGGGACCGGTGGGGATCTCGATCGGCTGGGCGCCCAGCTCCAGCGCACGCCGGTAGGCCTGGTGCGAATCCTTCACGCGAAAGGCCAGCCCGCAGGCCGAGGGGCCGTGTTCGGCGCCAAAGTACGCGGCCTGGCTGGCCGGCTCGCGGTTCAGGATGAAGTTGATCTGGTTCTGCCGGTACAGCAGCACGTCCTTGGACCGGTGGCGCGCCACCAGCGTGAATCCCAGCTTCTCGAACACCGCTTCCAGCAGCCCCGGGGTGGGCGAGGTGAACTCCACGAACTCGAAGCCCATCAGGCCCATGGGGTTCTCCCAGGCGTCGGCGTCGTGGGTGGCGCGAAGGGGCAGGGCGGCAGTCATCGGCAGTCTCCTTAGCAGGCCGTTGAAAAATCCCCCGCCGACGCCCGCGTTGGCCGCTACGATCTGAAGCCATCGGTGAACGACCCAGACGAGGACGATGAGAGGCAGTCAAGATTTCCAGGGGGCGATGTTCAGCTACATCAGCCTTGAAGAGCGCGTGCCGCAGGCACACCCGCTGCGCAAGTTGCGCGCGGTGGTTGATGCGCTGCTGGCAACCATGAACCGCGAGTTCGAAGCGGTGTACGCCCGCCGTGGCCGCCCATCGGTGCCACCGGAGATGCTGCTCAAGGCCTTGCTGCTGCAGATCCTGTTCTCCATCCGCAGCGAGCGCCAGTTGGTCGAAGCGATCAACTACAACCTGCTGTACCGCTGGTTCGTGGGCCTGAACATCGAAGACAAGGTCTGGGACCACTCCACTTTCAGCGCCAACCGCGAACGTCTGTTCAACGAAGACCTCGCCCGCGCCTTCTTCGAGCGCGTCAAGCTCAGTGCCCAGTGGGGCAAGCTCGCCAGCGACGAGCACTTCAGCGTGGACGGCACGCTCATTGACGCCTGGGCCTCGCACAAGAGCTTCAAGCGCAAAGACGACGACAGCGGCACGCCGCCTGGGCGCAACCCCGAGGTGGACTTCAAGGGGCAGGAGCGCTGCAACGACACCCACGAGAGCACCACGGACGCCGATGCCCGGCTGTTCAAGAAGAGCCAGGGCGACAAATCCCGCCTGTGCCACATGGGGCACATCCTCATGGAGAACCGCAACGGGCTGATCGTGGATGTCGAGATCACCCACGCCAGCGGCACGGCCGAGCGCGAGGCGGCGCTGGCCATGTTGGAGCGTCGGGGCAACAGGAACAAACGGGCCACGGTCGGTGCCGACAAGGGCTACGACAGCAAGGCCTTCATCAAAGGCTGCAGAAAGCTCAAAGTCACGCCCCACGTGGCGGCCAAGGACAAACACTCGGCGGTGGATGCGCGAGTGACACGGCACGAGGGCTACAAGACCAGCCTGAAGGTGCGCAAGCGCATCGAAGAGGCCTTTGGCTGGATCAAGACCGTCGGTGGTCTGGCAAAGACCAAGCTGATCGGTCAGGCCAAGCTCACGGGCCAGGCGCTGCTGTGCTTTGCCACCTACAACCTTGTGCGAATGGGCAGCATCGGCGGCTGGTGGGACGCGCATCATGCGTGAGCCCAGGGATACGTGCGCCCGAAATGGGCGGGAGGGCCTGCAAACCGGCCAGATGGGCCGTTGCAATCGCTGCGCAGACGCGTCTGGGCAGCTCGTGTCTTCGCACTCAGCGTCCCTGATGCGTTCGAAAAGCACTTTTTCAACGGCCTGTTAGGGTGTGTCGCTTCACTGTAGGAGGGGCGGGGCTCATGTTTCTGGCGAATGCGCACGGGTTTGAGTGTGGATATGCAGGAATGTTGCGCAACGTCAATGCGATGTGCAGTCATTTCGCGTTAAAGAACACGCGGGTGCGTCTCGTGCGGCGCTTGCCTAGAATCCGCCGCCATGAGCGAACGCACCCCCGCCCTCGACAAGCTGGACCGTGCCATCCTGCGCCGCCTGCAGGACAACGGCCGCGAGACCTATGACGTGATCGGCGAACAGGTGGGCCTGTCGCCCAGCGCCGTGTTGCGCCGCGCCAAGCGGCTGGAGGAAGAGGGCGTGATCGACCGCTACGTGGCACTGGTACGCCCCGAGCGCGTGGGCCTGGGACTGACCGCCTACCTGAACGTGCGCCTGGAAAAGCACACCGAGAGCCACAAGCGCAACCCGATGGACCTGTTCCGCGCCAGCGTGCAGACCTGGCCCGAGGTGGTGGAGTGCGCGTCGCTCACCGGCGAGATGGACTACCTGCTGCGCGTGGTGGTGGCCGACATGGCGCACTACAGCCGCTTCATCATGGACACGCTGCTGAAGCACCCCAGCGTGCAGGACTGCAAGACCAGCTTCGTGCTGGACCGGGTCAAGGCCACTACCGCCCTGCCGGTGTAGATAAAAAAGGCACGGCAGTCGCGTGGCGGACAGAGGAAGTCCTGTATTGATAGCTGCTTGCGCTTACTGGGTAAGGGCTAGAGGCCATTTTTCCCTTGGATCCGATTTCCCCCACTTTTTTGTTGCATTGCAGCATATGCGCCCCAGATTCCTAGGGAAAACCCTAGAATCGGCCGCATCATGCTTTCAACCAAAGACTGGCTTCGCGCTTCCTGGAATGCAGGGCGACAAATGCTGCGCCCCGCCGCCGGGGGACGCTTCCACCGAGGTTTTGCCATGAACACTGTGATGGTGCCCATCCGTTCGCTCGGCCCGCAGCACCGCGAGCGCATTGCCGCCCACCTGCTGCGCCTGGAGCCGCGCGACCGCTACCTGCGCTTTGGCTACGCCGCCAACGACGACCAGGTGCGCCGCTACGCCGAGTTGCTGGACTTCTCGCGCGACGAGGTGTTCGGCATCTTCAACCGCCGCCTGGAGTTGATCGCCATGGCCCATGTGGCGTTTGCGCCATCGGGTGAGTACGAAAGCTGCGCCGAGTTCGGCGTCTCGGTCTCGGCCACGGCGCGCGGGCGCGGCTACGGCGCGCGGCTGTTCGAGCGCGCGGTGATGCTGGCGCGCAACCGCGGCGTGAGCATGATGTTCATCCACGCGCTCACCGAGAACACGGCCATGCTCAAGATCGCGCGCAATGCCGGCGCCACGGTGCGCCGCGACGGATCCGAGTCCGAGGCGTACTTGCAGTTGCCGCCCGCGCGCTTCGACACGCGCGTGTCCGAGATCATGGCCGAGCATTTCGGCGAAGTGGACTACCAGCTCAAGAAGCAGGCGCGGCAGTTCTGGCGTTTCCTGGCCGACCTGCAGGAAATCCGCCAGGGCGTGCGCGACGGCCGCCACCAGGCCGCCGAGTAGGCAGGCGCGCCCCCGGCGTGCCCCGCGGGTGCGCGGGGCGATCCGCTATCCTTGGGGGCTGATCCACTCCCTGCACAACCTGCACCCGTCCCCGTGTCCGACCCCCACCCTGCGCGCGCCTCCGACAAGGAGGACAAGCGCACGTTCCTGCAGCGCCTCGTCGAGTTCATCAACCCCGGGCCGGACTCGACGGCCGAGCTCATCGCCACGCTGGCCGAGGCCGAGGACAACGACGTCATCAATGCCGATGCGCGGGTGATGCTGGAGCGCGTGCTGCGCATGGCCGAGATGACCGCGGGCGACGTGCTGGTGCCCGCGCCACGCATGGACATGCTGGACATCGACGCGCCGGTGGACGAGCTCATGCACCAGGTGCTGCACACCGCGCACTCGCGCTTTCCGGTGTACCAGGGCGAGCGCGACAACATCATCGGCATCCTGCTGGCCAAGGATCTGCTCAAGCTCTGGCGCTCGCCGGGGCTGAACGTGCGCACGCTGGTGCGCCCGGCGCTGTTCGTGCCCGAGAGCAAGGGCCTGCATGACCTGGGGCGTGAGTTTCGCAACACGCGCAACCACATGGCCATCGCCATCGACGAGTTCGGCCGCATCGCCGGTCTGGTGACGTTCGAGGACGTGATCGAGCAGATCGTGGGCGAGATCGAGGACGAATTCGACATCCCCGAGGACGAGGGCGACATCTTCGGCCTGGCCGACCGCACCTTCCGCGTGAGCGGCGACACGCCCGTGGAGCGCGTGGCCGAGGCCTTCGGCGTGGCGCTGCAGGGCAGCGACCCCGATGAGAGCTTTGACACCATCGGCGGCCTGATCGCGCACGAGCTGGGCCGCATGCCGCGCAAGGGAGAGTCCGTGGTGCTCGGCGGCCTGCAGTTTGTGGTGATGCACACCAAGGGCGGGTCGGTGCGCTGGTTCAAGGTCGCACCGGCGGCGGCCACGCCCGAGTCCGAACGCTGATGGCCGTCGCACCGCCCCTGGCCGCGCACGCACCGCGCCGCGGCCCGTTGCCCTGGGTGCTGGCACTGGTGGCCGGGCTGGCGCAGGCCGCATCGCTGGCCTGGCCCTGGGGCGGACAGCCGCTGTGGTGGCTGCAGATCCTGTCGCTGGCCTTGTGGGCGCATGTGCTACTGGGCGCCGGCGGTACACGCCGGGCCGGCCTGCTGGGCTGGGTGTTCGCCACGGCGTGGCTCGCGGGCACGTTCTGGTGGCTGTTCATCTCCATGCACACGTATGGGGGACTGGCCGCGCCGCTGGCCGTGCTGGCGGTGCTGGGGCTGGCGGCGTTCCTCGGCAGTTATTACGCAGCGGTTTCTGCATGTTTTTGGACTCTAGCGCCTGTCCATAGAGCGCTGGCAGCTATCGTTTTTGCTGCGCTGTGGTTGTTGGCGGAACTGGCACGCGGCCAATGGTGGACCGGCTTTCCCTGGGGCGCTGGCGGCTACGCGCATGTGCAGGGGCCCCTGGCCGCGCTGGCGCGCAGCGTGGGCGTGTACGGCATCGGTGCCGCGGCGGCGCTCTTGGCCATGATGCTGGCGCAGGCGCGCCGCGCCGACCTGCGCAACGCACGGGCCTGGGCGCTGGTCCTCGCGCTCACGGCCGTGGGGGCAGGGGCCGCCTGGCAGCGCCACTGCGCCGTCGAGGGCTGCGGTGCCCCGCCGCCCGTGCATGCGCCCCTGTCGCTGGCGCTGCTGCAGGGCAACATCCCGCAGGACGAGAAGTTCCAGCCCGGCAGTGGCGTGCCGATGGCGCTGCAGTGGTATTACGACCAGATCCACGCGGCCAAGGCCAGCCTGGTGGTGGCGCCCGAGACGGCCATCCCCCTGCTGCCGCAGCAGCTGGTGCCCGGCTATTTGGAGGGCATGGCCGAGCGCTATGCCGCAGGCGGCCAGGCGCTGCTGCTGGGCATCCCGCTGGGCAGCCTGGAAGAGGGCTATACCAACTCGGTGCTGGGCTTTGCGCCCGAGCAGCCGCAGCCCTACCGCTACGACAAGCACCACCTGGTGCCGTTCGGCGAGTTCATCCCGCCGTTCTTCCGCTGGTTCACCGAGATGATGAACATCCCCCTGGGCGACTTCAACCGCGGCGCGGTGGGTCAGCCGTCGCTGGCGTGGGCAGGCGAGCGCATAGCGCCCAATATCTGCTACGAGGACTTGTTCGGCGAGGAAATCGGCGTGCGCTTTCTCGACCCGGCGAGCAGCCCGACCATCCTCGTGAACCTGAGCAACATCGGCTGGTTCGGCAACACCGTGGCGGTGGACCAGCACCTGGCCATCAGCCGTCTGCGCGCGCTGGAGTTCGAGCGTCCCATGGTGCGTGCCACCAACACCGGCGCCACGGCGGTGATCGACCACCGCGGGCAGGTCACGCACCGCATGCCGGCCTATCAGCGCGGCGTGCTGCGCGCCCAGGTGCAGGGGCGTGGTGGCGCCGCCACGCCGTACGCCCGGTGGGTGGCGCGCTGGGGGCTTTGGCCCCTGTGGGCGCTCGGGTTTGCAGTGGCGGGGCTGGCCTGGTGCCTGCGCGGGCGCACAGGGCGGGCGCGGGCTGGAAATTGATCCAGATCATCCCGGCGCGGTAGCCAGCGGGCTTTCCCGGGGCACGGTTACAGGCCAGAGCGCGCGCGAGCCTGGATAATAGAGGGCCTTCGCCGCCCGTGGCCGCGGGCCGCGCGCTGATTTTTTTGCATCAACGACAACCACCTACCGCGGCGGCACGGGCCGTCTGGAGCACGATTGACAATGGCTGATTCCTTCTCGTACGAACAACTCATCGCCTCGGGCGAGGGCCGGTTGTTCGGTCCGGACAGCGGGCGCCTGCCCCTGCCCCCCATGCTGATGTTCGATCGCATCACGCACATCGACACCGACGGCGGCGCGCATGGCCTGGGAAGGATCGTGGCCGAACTCGACGTCAAGCCCGACCTGTGGTTCTTCGCCTGCCATTTCCAGGGTGACCCGGTCATGCCCGGCTGCCTGGGGCTGGATGCCATGTGGCAGCTCATCGGCTTCTATCTCACCTGGCTGCGCCTGCCGGGCCGTGGCCGCGCGCTGGGCGCGGGCGAGGTCAAGTTCACCGGCGAGGTGGGCCCGGACGTAAAGCTCGTGACCTACGAAATCGACCTCAAGCGCGTCATCAAGCGCAAACTCAACATGGCCATCGGCGATGCACGCCTGCTGGCCGACGGCAAGGAAATCTACGTGGCCAACGACCTGCGCGTGGGTCTGTTCCTGCGCGAAGGCGACGCACAGGGAAGCGCAGCATGACCAAGAAACGGGTGGTGATCACGGGCGCGGGCATCGTCTCGTGCATTGGCAACGATCTGCAGACCGTGGAGGAGGCGCTGCGCGCCAGCCGCTCCGGCATCAAGGCCGTGCCCCAGTTCACCGAGCTGGGCCTGCGCAGCCAGGTGGCGGGCGTGCCTGAGATCGACGTCGAGGCGCGCATCGACCGCAAGCAGCTGCGCTTCATGGGCGACGCCGCGGCCTATGCGCAGATTGCCCTGGAAGACGCCATCCAGCAGGCCGGCCTCACCCCCGAACAGGTCAGCCACCCGCGCACCGGCCTCATCATGGGCTCGGGCGGCGGCTCTCCCGCCAACCAGATCGAGGCGGCCGACACGCTGCGCGAAAAAGGCATCCGCCGCGTGGGACCCTACCAGGTCACGCGCTGCATGAGCTCCACCGTCTCGGCGTGCCTTGCGACCAACTTCAAGGTCAAGGGCATCAACTATTCCATTACCTCGGCCTGCTCCACCTCGGCGCACTGCATCGGCGCCGCTGCGCAGCAGATCGCCTGGGGCCTGCAGGACGTGATGTTCGCCGGCGGCGGCGAAGAGCTGTCCTGGGGCATGTCGCTGCTGTTCGACGGCATGGGCGCCATGTCCAGCAAGTACAACGCCACGCCCGAGAAGGCCTCGCGCGCTTATGACGCCAACCGCGACGGCTTCGTGATCGCCGGCGGC
The DNA here is from genome assembly GCF_015832135.1 of Diaphorobacter sp. JS3051. Lineage (NCBI taxonomy): Bacteria > Pseudomonadati > Pseudomonadota > Betaproteobacteria > Burkholderiales > Comamonadaceae > Diaphorobacter > Diaphorobacter sp. JS3051. The sequence goes on along the minus strand of NZ_CP065406.1, from coordinate 2,174,283 downwards.
GGTGGTGCCGTGGTGCTGGAAAGCCTGGAGCATGCACTGGCACGCGGCGCCACCATCCTGGGTGAGGTCGTGGGCTTCGGCGCCACGAGCGACGGCGAAGATATGGTGGCCCCGTCGGGCGACGGCGCCATCGCCTGCATGCAGCAGGCCATGGAAGGACTGGGCGCGCCCATCGACTACATCAACACCCACGGCACCTCCACGCCTGTGGGCGACATGCAGGAAGTGCGTGCCATGCAGGCGGTGTTCGGCGAGGCCGTGCCGCCGTTCTCCAGCACCAAGTCGCTCACCGGCCATTCGCTGGGCGCCACCGGCGTGCAGGAAGCGATCTACTGCCTGATCATGCTGAACAAGGGCTTCATCGCCGGTTCGGCCAACGTGGAGACACCCGACCCGCTGCTGGGCTCCATGCCGCTGGTGACCCAGACGCGCGACGCGCAGTTGACACACGTGCTGTCCAACAGCTTTGGCTTTGGCGGCACCAACGCCAGCCTGGTGCTGCGCCGCTGGCAAGGCCAGTGACGGCCTCGGGCCAGGTACGACGGGGGCTGCGGCCCCCGTTTTGCTTGGACGCCTAAAATTGCCGGTTCGCGCGTGCGAGCGCGCCCGCTCTCTCAGACACACAGCCATGCTGACATTCCAACAAATCATCCTCAAACTGCAGTCCTACTGGGCCGACCAGGGTTGCGCACTCTTGCAGCCCTATGACATGGAAGTGGGCGCCGGTACGTCGCATACAGCTACGTTTTTGAGAGCTCTGGGCCCGGAGCCCTGGAAGGCCGCCTACGTGCAGCCCAGCCGCCGCCCCAAGGACGGCCGCTATGGCGAGAACCCCAACCGCCTGCAGCATTACTACCAGTACCAGGTGGTGCTCAAGCCCGCGCCCGACAACATCCTGGAGCTGTACCTGGGCTCGCTCGAAGCCTTGGGCTTTGACCTCAAGAAGAACGACATCCGCTTCGTCGAGGACGACTGGGAGAACCCCACGCTGGGCGCCTGGGGCCTGGGCTGGGAGGTGTGGCTCAACGGCATGGAGGTGACGCAGTTCACCTATTTCCAGCAGGTCGGCGGCATCGACTGCAAGCCCGCCACGGGCGAGATCACTTACGGCCTGGAGCGCCTGGCCATGTACCTGCAGGGCGTGGACAACGTCTACAACCTGACCTGGACCGAGGGCCCGAATGGCGCGAAATTGACCTATGGCGACGTGTACCACCAGAACGAGGTGGAGCAGTCCACCTACAACTTCGAGCATTCCGACGCCGAGTTCCTCTTCACCGCCTTCGGCGCCCATGAAAAGCAGGCCAACCACCTGATGGGCGAGCAGCTCGCGCTGCCGGCCTACGAGCAGGTGCTCAAGGCGGCGCACACGTTCAACCTGCTGGATGCGCGCGGGGCGATCTCCGTGACCGAGCGCGCCGCCTACATCGGCCGCATCCGCAACCTGGCGCGCGCCGTGGCCAAGGCCTACCTGGACAGCCGTGCGCGCCTGGGCTTCCCCATGGCGCCCAAGGCGCATGCCGACGAGGTGCTGGCCGAGCTGGCCAAGGCCGCGGAACAACAGAACAAGAAGGCCGCGTGAGCGCACGCGCCGCGCAGCGAGAAACACACCATGAATCACCAGAATCTTCTTGTCGAACTGTTTGTCGAAGAACTGCCCCCGAAGGCGTTGCAAAAGCTCGGCGATGCCTTCGCGGGCGTGCTGCTGGAGCAATTGCAGGCGCAAGGCCTGACCTCGGCACATTCGCAGCTCACCGCCTTTGCCTCGCCGCGCCGGCTGGCGGCGCACATCACCGAAGTGCTGCCCGCCGCGGCCGACAAGGCGGTGTCGCAAAAGCTCATGCCCGTGGCCGTGGGTCTGGATGCGAGCGGCCAGCCCACGCCGGCGCTGCTCAAGAAGTTGGCTGCGCTGGGCGCCGACGCCGCCAGCGTGCCGCAGCTCAAGCGCGTGCACGACGGCAAGGCCGAGGTGCTGTTCTTTGAAAGCATGGCCAAGGGCGCGCTGCTGGCCGATGGCCTGCAGAAGGCGCTGGACGAGGCCATTGCCAAGCTGCCGATCCCGAAGGTGATGCGCTACCAGCTGCAGGACGGTTGGACCAGCGTGCACTTCGTGCGCCCGGCGCACGGCCTGGTGGCGCTCCACGGCACGCAGGTGCTGGTGGGCGTGCAGGCCCTGGGCCTGACGGCCGGCAACACCACGCACGGCCACCGCTTCGAGGCCTCCGTGGACCCGGTCGTGATCCAGAGCGCCGACAGCTACGCCGAGCAACTGCGCAGCGAAGGCGCGGTGATTGCTAGCTTTGCCGAGCGCCGCGCCGAGATCGCGCGCCAGCTGCAGGCGGCCGCCGACCGTGTAGGCGGTGGCGTGCGGCCGATCGAAGACGCCGCCCTGCTGGACGAAGTAACGGCGCTGGTCGAGCGCCCCAATGTGCTGGTCTGCGAATTCGAGAAGGAGTTCCTCGCCGTGCCGCAGGAGTGCCTGATCCTCACCATGAAGGCCAACCAGAAGTACTTCCCGCTGCTGGATGCCGAGGGCAAGCTCACCCACCAGTTCCTGGTGGTGAGCAACATCAGCCCGCAGGACGCCAGCGCCGTCATCCAGGGCAACGAGCGCGTGGTGCGCCCGCGCCTGGCGGACGCCAAGTTCTTCTTCGACCAGGACCGCAAGAAGACCCTGGTCAGCCGCGTGGACCAGCTGGCCAAGGTGGTCTACCACAACAAGCTGGGCACGCAGGGTGAACGCGTGGAGCGGGTGCGCCATATCGCCAAGGCCATCGCCACGCAGCTGTTCACGGCGCTTGCGCAAGGCAACGCGGCGCTGGACTCCCAGGAAGGCGAGATCGCCCAGGACTATCTGCTGACCTGCGTGGACAACGCCGCGCTGCTGGCCAAGACCGACCTGGTCACCGACATGGTGGGCGAGTTCCCCGAGCTGCAGGGCATCATGGGCGGCTACTACGCGGTGAGCGACGGCCTGCCCGACGAGGTGGCGCACGCCATCGAGGACCATTACAAGCCCCGCTTTGCCGGCGACGCGCTGCCGCGCGAGAACGTGGGCGTGGTCGTCGCGCTGGCCGACAAGCTGGAGACGCTGGTGGGCATGTTCGGCATCGGCAACCTGCCCACGGGCGACCGCGACCCGTTTGCGCTGCGCCGCCATGCGCTGGGCGTGATCCGCATGCTGGTCGAGAAGGAGCTGCCGCTGGATCTGGATGCGCTGCTGGCCAGCGCCGTGCCGGCCTTCGGCGACAAGATCGAGGACACCAGCGCTCAGCTGGCCGACTTCATCTACGACCGCCTGGCTGGCTCCCTGCGCGAGCAGGGATACAGCGCCCAGGAGGTGGACGCCGTCATCGCCCTGCGCCCGCAGCGCCTGGCCCTGGTGCCCCGCCAGTTGGAGGCCGTGCGTGCTTTCACCCAACTGGAAGAAGCGCCCGCGCTGGCCGCTGCCAACAAGCGCGTGACCAACATCCTGAAGAAGGCCGGCGAGGTGGATCCGCACGTGAATGAGGAACTGCTGCAGGAGCCCGCCGAGAAGGACCTGTACGCCGCGCTGCAGCGCTTCGTGCCCGAGGCCAACGCCCAGTTCGACAGCGGCGACTACACCGCCAGCCTGCAAACCCTGGCCGTGCTGCGCGCGCCCGTGGACGCGTTCTTCGACGACGTGATGGTCAATGCCGAGGAACTGGCGTTGCGCCTGAACCGCCAGGGCCTGCTCAAGAAGCTGCACATGGCGATGAACCGCGTGGCCGACCTCTCGCGCCTGGCGGTGTGACCGTGCGCGGCTGTGGGGCCTGGACCGTTACGCCGGTGACGGCGGACGCGGACGGCGCGGCAGCGTTGCTTTGATAATCGCGCCATGAAACTCGCCATCCTGGACCGAGACGGAACGCTCAACGCGCTGGGCGATGGCTTCATCGCTTCGCCCGACGAATGGGTGCCGGTGCCTGGCGCGCTGGAGGCGGTGGCACGGCTGAACCACGCGGGCTGGCATGTGGTGGTGGCCACCAACCAGCCGGGCCTGGGCCGCGGCCTCTTCGATGCGCAGACCCTGGTGGCCATCCACGCGAAGATGCACCGGCAGCTGGCCACGCTGGGTGGGCGCATCGACGCGGTGTTCTACTGCCCCCACACCGAGAGCGAGCAATGCCACTGCCGCAAGCCCGCTCCGGGCCTGATGGAGCAGATCCGCGATCGCTACGGCGCGGAGGGGCAGGAAATTCTGGTGGCGGGCAGCAGTGCGGCCCACCTGCAGGCGGCGAGCGAGCTGGGCGCGCAACTGCACATGGTCTGCACCGGTCGCTCGGCCCACCTGGACCCGCGCCAGAGCCTGCCGCCCGGCTGGCCCGCCGGCACGCGCGCCCATGCCAGCCTGGGCGCGCTGGCGGATTTCATCGCCCCGCAGAACGGCGCCAGCCTGCCCGTGGCCCTGTGATGCGAAAACTATTGAATTGATAGCTGCTGGCGCTTACTGCATGGGCGCTAGAAGCCAAAAACACTGAAAACTGCTTCATGGCACTGATCCGCTCCATTCTTCATTTGCTGGTGATGGTCGTCACCGTAGTCCCCTACACCCTGGGCATCCTGCTGGTGCGTGTGCTGGGCGGCAGCCCGGCGGCGCGCTACCGCGTGGCGCGCGCCTGGCTGAAGCTGTGCATCGACTCGGCGCGCTGGCTGCTGGGCATCCGCACGCAGATCACCGGCATGGAGCACCTGCCCCAGGGCGAGCAGCAGGGCGCGGTGCTGCTGGTCAAGCACCAGTCCACCTATGAGACCTTCCTGATGCCGGCGATCATGCCGCACCCGCTGGCCTACGTGTTCAAGAAGGAACTGCTTTCCGTGCCGTTCTTCGGCTGGTCCATCGGCAGCTTGGACATGATCCACATCGACCGTGGCCAGCGCGCCCGCGCCTTCGCCAAGGTGCTGCAGCAAGGCCGCCGCCTGTTGGCCAAGGGCACCTGGGTCATCATGTTCCCCGAGGGCACGCGCACGGAACGCGGCGCCAAGGGCGACTACAAGAGCGGCGGCACGCGCCTGGCCATCGACGCCGGCGTGCCCGTGGTGCCGATCGCCGTGACCTCGGCCACGGTCTGGCCGCGCAAGGCCTTCATCAAGCGCCCGGGGGTGGTGCACGTGTCCGTCGGCCGGCCCATCCCCACCGAGGGGCGCAAGCCTGACGAGCTGATGCGCGAGGTCGAGGCCTGGATCGAGGGCGAGATGCGCCGCCTGGACCCCGACGCCTACCCCCCCACCGCCGGCTGACATGCAGCGGCTGGTGCAGCTGGCGCTGGACTTCCTGGGTGGCGGGAGCAGCCCGGATTCCGAGGTGCCACAGCCGAAACGGGCGATGGCGCCGGTCCAACAAGCGCCAGAAGCTCCTTTATTAGTAGCGCCAGCGCCGCCGCTGGGCGATCTGCTCACGCCCGCCGTGTTCCGCCACCCGGCGGCCAGCCGCGAGGTGCTGCTGGGCGACGCGGTGGTGGCCTATGCGCTGCAGCGTGCGCGCCGGCGTTCCATCGGCTTCACCGTGGGGCCCGACGGCCTGTCCGTGCGCGCGCCCTCCTGGGTCACGCTGGCGGGCGTGGATGCCGCGCTGCGCGACAAGGCGCCGTGGATCCTGCGCAAGCTTGGCGAGCAGCAGGCGCGCCGCCAGCAGGAAGAGCGCGCGCGCATCGTCTGGGGCGACGGCGCCGTGCTGCCCTACCTGGGCGAGCCGCTCACCGTGGTGCTGGACCCTACGCACGGCTTCGCAGCACGCGGCGGAGTGCTCGAAGGGCAGGGCGCAACCGGTCGCGCGCTGCGCATCGCCCTGGCGCGCAGCGCCGCGCCCGCCCAGGTGCGCGACGCGGTGCAGGCCTGGCTGATGCGCGATGCGCGCCGCTGCTTCACCGAGCGGCTGCACCACTTCGCGCCGCTGCTGGATGTGCGCTGGACGCGGCTGCGCCTGTCCAGCGCCAACACCCGCTGGGGCAGCGCGCGGGCCGACGGCTCCATCCGGCTGAACTGGCGGCTCATGCACTACCGCCCGGCCATCATCGACTACGTGGTCGCGCACGAGCTGTCGCACCTGCGCGTGATGGACCACAGCCCGCGCTTCTGGGACACCGTGGCCACCGTGGTGCCCGACTACGCCGCGCTGCGCCGCAGCCTGCGCGAGCAGCCCGCGCCGCCCTGGGACTGATGGGCGCGCGGCGGCCATGGTCTGCCAGAATGGCCGCCATGAACACGCCCACGCCCGACCTCCACGCTTCTGAGCAACCCCTGCCCGCCGAGGGCTACGCCGGCGACGTGAGCCCGCCGCTGGCGTGGCAATGGGTGCGCGCCGGCCAGGCGGTGCTGGTGGACGTGCGCACCGATGCCGAGCGCGACTGGGTGGGCTTCGTGCCCGGCGCCGTGGCCGCGGCCTGGAAGCAATGGCCCGGCATGCAGCCCAATGCCGATTTTGACGCGCAGTTGCGCGCGGCAGTGCCGCCCGGCGGCACGGCGGTGCTGTTGTGCCGCAGCGGCGTGCGCTCGGTGGCCGCGGCGCGGCGCGCGACCGAGCTGGGCATCACGGCCTACAACATCCTGGAAGGCTTCGAGGGCGAGCCGGACGAGAACGGCCAGCGCAACCGGCGCAGCGGCTGGCGCTTTCGCGGCCTGCCGTGGCGGCAGGGCTGAGCGGGTTGCTGGAGTTTTTTGCTCTCAAAAAAATAGCTGCCAGCGCTTGATGTGCAAGCGCTGGCAGCCGTTTTGGCTTGAGATTGCCGGGGCTTACTTGGCCAGCGGTGGAATGCGCAGCTTCTGGCCGGGGTAGATCTTGTCGGGGTGGGTCAGCATGGGCTTGTTGGCCTCGAAGATCACCGGGTACTTGTTGGCGTCGCCATAGAACTTCTTGGCGATGGCGCTCAGCGTGTCGCCGCGCACCACATCGTGGTACTGCGCTTCGGGCTCGGGGTTGGTCACGCTCATCTGGTTGTCCACGCTGGTCACGCTGGCCACGTTGCCGCAGCACAGGGTGACTTTTTCCTTGGCCGCCTGCGTAGGTGCGGTGCCCTTCACCGTCACCTTGCCCTCGGGGCCTTCGAAGTGGACCTGCACGTCGCTCACGCCCAGGTTCTGCGACGCGATGTAGGCCTCGATCGCCTTGCCGGCCTTGTCGTTGAGCTCGGCCTGCGTGGGCGCGGCGGCTGTGGAAGCCTGCGCGTCCTTGTCGCCAAACAGCTTCTCGCCGGCTTCCTTGATGAAACTGAAAAGACCCATGGCTTTCTCTCCTTCTTGGGGGTTGCAGAAACGGTCGGGACCACTATAGCCGTACTGTCCGGCACCACCATGTCGGAAAAACGCCCGCGCCGGCGGCAGCGCGTGCATTTGCGGCGCTCTGCGGGAGGCAAAGGCAAAAAACGGATAATCCGCGCCATGACTTTCCTGGCCATCGACGTGGGCAACACCCGTCTCAAGTGGGCGTTGTTCGACGCAGCGCAGCCCGGTGCCGGCCTGCTGGCCCATGGCGCTGAATTCCTGGACCATATCGAACGCCTGGCCGAGGGCCCGTGGTCCCACCTGCCCGCGCCCCGGCATATGCTGGGCTGCGTGGTGGCGGGCGACGCGGTCAAGCGCCGCGTGGCCGAGCAGATGGAGCTGTGGGATGTGCCCGCGCGCTGGGTGGTGCCGTCGGCGCAGGAAGCCGGCGTCATCAACGGCTACGACCATCCCACCCGCCTGGGCGCGGACCGCTGGGTGGCCATGATCGGTGCGCGCCACCGCCTGCTGGCCCAGGGGCCCGCGCGGCCGCTGATCGTGGTGATGGTGGGCACCGCCGTGACGGTGGAGGCCCTGGACGCGGAGGGGCGCTTCCTGGGCGGCCTGATCCTGCCCGGCCACGGCATCATGCTGCGCGCGCTGGAGTCCGGCACCGCGGGGCTGCACGTGCCCACGGGCGAGGTGCGCCTGTTCCCATCCAACACCAGCGATGCGCTGACCAGCGGCGGCACCTATGCCATTGCCGGCGCGGTGGAGCGCATGTACCAGCACCTGCGGCAGCACTGCGGGCAGGAACCCGCCTGCATGATGACCGGCGGTGCGGGCTGGAAGATGGCGCCAAGCATGACGCGCCCGTTCGAGTTGGTGGAAAACCTGATCTTTGACGGCCTGCTGGAGATCGCGGCGCGCCGGTTTGCCGAGCTGCCGGCCTGACACGGCCCGCCAGCGCGGGTGTTAAGCGGCCTGGTCGTAGGCCCCGACCAGCCGCGCCAGGTGCGCACGCTGGGTGGGCTCCAGGTAGGGCATGAGCAGCCCCAGCACATGCCGCGCGCCGTGCAGCAGCGCAACCTGCGCGCTCTCGGGTTCCAGCGCCTGGCGCGGAGCGCGCACATACTCGAAGCTGAGCCAGTAGGTCAGCACCACCACCATGCTGGTTGCGGTAGGCTGCATGGCGTCCGCCGGTTCCATCTGCAAGGCGCCACGGCGCCGCAATGCCTGCAGGAGATCGTGCATGGCGGCGGTCTTGGCTTGTAGCAGCACGGGGAACTGCTCTTCCAGCCGGCGGTTGCACGACAGCAGGTTGTTCAGGTCGCGGTAGAAGAAGCGGTACTGCCAGATCAACTCGAACAGCGTGTGCATGAAGAACCACGCGTCCTCCACGTCCTGCACGTCCGCACCCGCGTGCAGCAGGCCCCTCAGCGCCTCGTCGTAGCGCGCGAAGAGCGCGTTGACGATCTCGTCCTTGGCAGGGTAGTGGTAATAGAGGTTGCCAGCGCTGATGTGCAGGTCCGCGGCGATGGCCGTGGTGGAGACGTTGGGCTCGCCAAAGCGGTTGAACAGCGCCAGGCTGGACTCCAGGATGCGCTCGGCGGTGCGGCGGGGAGCTTTCTTCGCCATGGGCTGTCTCCTCCCATCGGGGGCGTTGTCGTGCTCCGGAAATCTACTCCAGTCGCCCGCGGGTGCACAGCCGGGTTGATGCGGAGGGACGTTCAACCCTCGTGGGTGGATGGGCGCGACGGCGGCGGCGCGGTTGTCACGCCGTCGCGGTCGGCTTGGCGCTCCTGCAACGCTTGCAATTCCTGCGTGAGGGCGTCGATGCGCTCGTGCAGGGCCTGCACTTCCTGCGCGGTGGGTACGCCGAGGCGCTGCAGGGCTTTGGACACGCGCTCCTCGAAGATGCCCTCCAGCCGGTCCCACTGGCCGGCGGCGCGCTCGCCCAGTCCCGAGGCCATCTGCCCCATGCGCTGCGCGGCCTCGCCCCAATGCTCCTGGGCGGTGTCCTGGGTTTTGCGCTGTAGTGCCATGCCCTCGCGCACCAGGGCCTCAAAGACCTTGCCGCCCTCGGCCTGGGCCTTGGCAAATGCGCCCAGGCCAGCCAGCCAGATTTGCTGTGCGGACTCCCGGGCCATGCGTGGGAATTCGCGCGCGGGGTCGGTGTCGTCATCGGGAGGAACGTGGGGCATAGGAGACTCCTTGTGCATTGGCCTGAGTGGTGATTGTGGGCGCCCTCCAGCGTGCGCATGTAGGTGCAGCGCCCTAAATCCCGTCACGGGAGTTTGTTACAGGCATGTGCATGCCGATGGGATAATCCAAGGCTTTGTCCCCGCAGGCAGTCCGGTCTGCAGACGGTTCTGGCGAAGGATTTCCACCCATGATTCTGGTAACAGGCGGCGCAGGCTTCATTGGCGCCAACTTTGTGCTCGACTGGCTGGCTGTCGGTGACGAGCCGGTGGTGAACCTGGACAAGCTCACCTACGCGGGCAACCTGCACAACCTGGACAGCCTGCAGGGCGATGGCCGTCACGTGTTCGTGCAGGGCGACATCGGTGACCGCGCGCTGCTGGACCGTCTGCTGGCCGAGCACCAGCCACGCGCCGTGATCAACTTCGCCGCCGAATCCCACGTAGACCGCTCCATCCACGGCCCCGAGGACTTCATCCAGACCAACGTCGTCGGCACCTTCAGGCTTTTGGAGGCCGTCAGGCACTACTGGCAAGCGCTGCCAGCTACACAAAAAGAAGCATTCCGCTTCCTGCACGTGAGCACCGACGAGGTCTATGGCAGTCTGGCGCCGGCTGCTGCGGCCTTCACCGAAGAGCACAACTACGAGCCCAACAGCCCGTACTCCGCCAGCAAGGCGGCCAGCGACCACCTGGTGCGCGCCTGGCACCACACCTACGGCCTGCCGGTGCTCACCACCAATTGCAGCAACAACTACGGCCCGCTGCACTTTCCGGAAAAACTCATCCCGCTGATGATCGTCAACGCCCTGGCAGGCAAGAGCCTGCCCGTGTATGGCGACGGCATGCAGATCCGGGACTGGCTGTACGTCAAGGACCATTGCAGCGCCATCCGGCGCGTGCTGCAGGCGGGCCGGCTGGGCGAGACCTACAACGTAGGCGGCTGGAACGAAAAGCCCAACATCGACATCGTCAACACCGTGTGCGCCCTGCTGGACGAGTTGCGCCCGCGCAGCGACGGCCAGAGCTACACGACGCAGATCACCTACGTGACCGACCGCCCTGGCCACGACCGGCGCTACGCCATCGACGCACGCAAGATCGAACGCGAACTCGCGTGGCGCCCGGCCGAGACCTTCGAGACCGGCATCCGCAAGACCGTGCAGTGGTATCTGGATCACCCGGAATGGGTGGCGCAGGTGCAGTCCGGTGCCTATCGCGAATGGGTACAAAAACAGTACGCTGCCGCATGAACATCCTGCTCCTGGGAAAGAGCGGCCAGGTCGGCTGGGAGCTGCAGCGCAGCCTGTCGGTGCTGGGCCGCGTCACCGCGCTGGGCCATGACGAGGCCGACTTCACCCAGCCCCAGGCCGTGGCACAGACCGTGCGCGCCCTGCGCCCCGACGTGATCGTCAACGCCGCCGCCCACACCGCCGTGGACAAGGCCGAGAGCGAACCCGAGCGCGCGCGCCTGCTCAACGCCGCCACCCCCGGCGTGCTGGCCGAGGAGGCCGCGCGCCTGGGCGCCTTGCTCGTCCACTACAGCACCGACTACGTGTTCGACGGCAGCGGCGACACGCCCTGGGTGGAAACCGACGCGCCCGCGCCGCTGTCCGTCTATGGCGCCACCAAGCTCGAGGGCGAGCGGCTCATCCAGCAATCGGGCTGCCGGCATCTCATCCTGCGCACCAGCTGGGTCTATGCCGCGCGCGGCGGCAACTTCGCCAAAACCATGCTGCGCCTCGCGCAGGAGCGTGAACGCCTGACCGTCATCGACGACCAATGGGGCGCCCCCACCGGCGCCGACCTGCTGGCCGACGTGACCGCCCACGCCATCCGCCAGCTGCAACGCCGCCCCGAGGACGGTGGCCTGTACCACTGCGTGGCGGCGGGCGAGACCACCTGGCATGCGTATGCCAAATACGTGCTGGAGCACGCCGCGCAAGTCCAGGCAGCTATCGAAATCAAAGCGAAAGAGATCGCGCCCGTGCCCACCAGCGCCTTCCCCACGCCGGCCGCGCGCCCCCACAATTCGCGCCTGGACACCGCCCGGCTGCGCGACACCTTCGGCCTCACCCTGCCGTCCTGGCAGCAGGGCGTGGCGCGCATGCTGACCGAAATCTTGTGAAACGCCCCATGACGACACGCAAAGGCATCATCCTCGCCGGCGGCTCCGGCACCCGTCTGCACCCGGCCACGCTGGCCATCAGCAAGCAACTGCTGCCGGTGTACGACAAGCCCATGATCTACTACCCGCTCAGCACGCTGATGCTGGCGGGCATCCGCGACATCCTCATCATCAGCACGCCGCAGGACACCCCGCGGTTCGAGCAACTGCTGGGTGACGGCAGCCAATGGGGCCTCAACCTGCAATATGCCGTGCAGCCCAGCCCCGACGGCCTGGCCCAGGCCTTCCTGATCGGCGAGCGGTTCCTGAATGGCGCGCCCAGCGCCCTGGTGCTGGGCGACAACATTTTTTACGGCCACGACTTCCATGAGCTGCTGGCCAATGCCAACGCCCGCACCGAGGGCGCCAGCGTCTTTGCCTACCACGTGCACGACCCCGAGCGCTACGGCGTGGCCGAGTTCGACGCCCAGGGCAGGGTGCTGTCGCTCGAAGAAAAGCCGCAGGCCCCCAAGTCCAACTACGCCGTCACCGGCCTGTACTTCTACGACGCGCAGGTGGTGGAGCTGGCCAAGGGCCTCCAGCCCTCGCCGCGCGGCGAGCTGGAGATCACCGACCTGAACCGGCTGTACCTCGAACAAGGCCTGTTGCAGGTGGAAATCATGGGCCGCGGCTATGCCTGGCTGGACACCGGCACGCATGAAAGCCTGCTCGAGGCGGGTCAGTTCATCGCCACGCTTGAGAATCGGCAAGGATTGAAAATCGCCTGCCCCGAGGAAATCGCGTGGCGCCATCGGTGGGTCGATGCCGCGCAACTGGAGCGCTTGGCACAGCCATTGACCAAGAATGGTTATGGGAAGTATCTGATGCGCATTTTGAACGAAAAAATCTATTGAGCTCCCTATGCAAGCTACCCGCCTCGCCATTCCTGATGTCGTGCTGATCGAGCCTAAAGTGTTCGGCGACGCACGCGGATTTTTTTTCGAGAGCTTCAACCAGCGCGCCTTCAACGAGGTCACGGGTACCAACCATCATTTTGTGCAAGACAATCACAGCCGCAGCACGAAAGGGGTGCTGCGTGGCCTGCATTATCAAATTCAACAACCCCAAGGCAAGCTGGTGCGCGTGGTGCAGGGGGCGGTGTTCGACGTTGCCGTGGACATTCGAAAATCTTCTGCGACATTCGGCCAATGGGTCGGTGTCGAGTTGAGTGCCGAGAACCACCGCCAGCTCTGGGTGCCGCCCGGTTTTGCCCACGGTTTCGTGGTGCTCAGTGATACGGCCGACTTCTTGTACAAAACCACCGATTACTATGCGCCCCAGTACGAGCGCTGCATCGCGTGGAACGATCCAACATTGGCCATCGCTTGGCCTGATCTGGGAATGCGTCCCACATTGTCCGCAAAGGACGGTGCGGGCAAACTGCTGCAGCAGGCAGAGTTGCCCGCGTGAATCGGGCGGCGGTCTGTATCGCCGGCGGTTCGGCCGGTGGCAGGGTTGACGAAGGTCTTTACGTCAGGTTCTCTCGACGATAAGAACGCCAATGGCCTGCATGTCGAAAATCATAGCGGTTGTGGTGGCCTATCGCCCCAACCTGGAAAAACTGCATGAGCAGTTTGCCGCGTTGTTGCCACAAGTGCATTCCATCGTAGTGGTGGACAACAGTCCCGGAGCGGAGGTTCTGGATTGGGCTGGAAAGTGGCCTGCGTGCCAGGTGCATTGCATCGCCCTGGGACAGAACATGGGCATTGCCCATGCACAGAATCGCGGTATCGAATGGGCAAGGTCCATGGGAGGCAGCCACGTGCTGCTCATGGATCATGACAGTATTCCAGCGCAGAATATGGTTGCCCAGTTGCTCCGCGCGCTCGAGGCATGGCCGCATGCGGGTGCCGTAGGTCCCCATTACACCGATGCGCGCAGAGGCAAAAACAAAAGCCCGTTCGTCCGTACCGTCGGCCTGAGAAGGATCTGGCTGAACTGCTTCGATGGTGGCGAGGCGGTGGAGGTCGATCATCTCATCGCTTCGGGTTGTCTCATTCCCATGGGCGTGTTGGACCATGTGGGCGCCATGCGTGAGGATTTTTTCATCGACTTTGTCGATGTCGAATGGTGCTTGCGTGCACGCCATGCCGGTTACCGCATGTACGGTGTCTGCGCGGCGCATCTGGAACATCAGCTGGGCGACAAGCCCGTGCGTTTTTTGGGGCGTGAGTACCTCAGCCACTCACCCCTGCGGCATTACTTCCATGCGCGAAACGCCATGCTGCTTTATCGCGAGCCATGGGTGCCATTGAATTGGAAATTGGTGTCTGCCTGGCGGTTGCTGCTCAAGATGGGTTTTCATGTGCTGGTCACCGCACCCAGGCTGCGGCACCTGGAGAAAATAACCCGTGGCCTGCTGCATGGCCTCATGGGGCGTGCCGGCGGTATTGCGGAGCGCTGAGGCTGAGGGTGTTTCGAATCATTCCATTGAAAATTATCTAAGTTAATGACAGCCATCAGTCCCGAAGATGCGGATTCAGTTGCCCTGGTGACGGTGATCCTGCCTGCCTACAACCACGCCAAGTATGTGGTTGAAGCGATGGACAGTGTCCGCGCCCAAACCTTCACCCGCTGGGAACTCATCGTGATCGACGATGGTTCCACCGACGATACCTGGGCTGTCTTGCAGGCCTACGCGGCACAACACGGTGATCCCCGCATTCGCCTGTTGACCCAGGCCAATGCCGGCTCGCACGCCACCCTGAACCGGGGCCTGGCAATGGCCCGGACCCCTTATCTCGCGATCCTGAATTCGGATGATCGCTACGCGCCCGAGCGCCTGCAGCGTTTGGTGGATACCGCGCAGGCGGCTGCCGATGAGGTTTTCATCGTCACAGGCTTGCGCCTGATCGATGGCGACGGCAACTTTTTCCCCGAGTCGTACTGGTGGAATGCCATGTACGGTGACATCTTGCAGCGCTGGCGGGCCGCGCAGTCCAGTGGCGTGAATCCCGCGCTTCAGACGCTGCTGTGGGGCAACTTCACGGTTTCCACGTCCAATTTTTTCATGTCCCGCACGCTTTGGCAGCGGCTGGGGCCTTTCAAGCGTCTGCGTTACGTGCCGGACTGGGACTACGCGCTGCGGGTCGCCATGGAGCAGCCACGGGCGTTCCAATTCCTGCATGACCAGGCCCTGCTGGAATATCGCCTGCATGGGCGCAACACCATCCTGGGCGGTGCGCTGCGCAACCACGCAGAGGCTTACCACGTGCTGCGCACCTACCAGAAAAAATGGGCCGCGGCGGGGCAGGCGCTACCGGAACATGCGCTTGATCGACTGCATTACCTGGCGCGCTTCATTCGCCACGAGCATGCGCGCCAGCAGTTGGAGCGCCAAAAGCTGGGCTGGCTGGAGCAAGTCATTCGCCACGAGCATGCGCGCCAGCAGTTGGAGCGCCAAAAGCTGGGCTGGCTGGAGCAAGTCGATGCGCTGCGGCTGGAGTTGGATTCGGCCCGTACCGCAGCGGCGCAATGGCAAGCCACGGCGCAAGGCATGCAAGCCTCGCGCTCATGGAGGCTGACGGTGCCCCTGCGCAAGCTGGCCCAGGTTCTGCGTGCCTGCAGGACCGGGCCCCGCGCAGTGGTCCGGAAACTGGCGGCTCGGTGGCGCCGCGCCCAGTCTGGCGGCGTCAAGACGGCCTATGGGCAATGGCTGAAGGCGGAAGCCTCGCAGCTGCAGGGGCTGCATGCGCGGGCCGGCATGCTGATCAACGAGCTGCCGCGCCGGCCGCTGATTTCCATCGTCATGCCGGTGCATGACACCCCCCCTCATTTTTTGCAGGCGGCCGTCGATTCCGTGCAAGGCCAGTGGTACGGGCATTGGGAGCTTTGCATCTGCGACGACGCCTCCAGCCGGGCGGACACGCGGCAGCGGCTGCAAACGCTGCAAGATCAAAGCGACAAAATCAAAGTGACGCGCCGCGAGACGGCGGGCCACATCGTCCACGCCACGAACGATGCCCTCGCGCTGGCCCAGGGCGAGTTTGTCGTGTTCCTCGATCACGATGACGTCCTCGCGCCGCAGGCCCTGCTGCGGCTGGCGCAGGCCATCAATGCGCCGTCGGCTCCAGACTTCATTTACTCCGACGAGGACAAGCTCGATGAGCAGGGCAGGCGCTGCCTGCCGCTTTTCAAACCCCAGTGGTCCCCCACGTTGCAATGGGCGCAAAACTATGTGGGGCACATCATGTGCGTGCGCCGGGCGTGGCTGGAGCGACTGGGAGGGCTTCTGGAGGGAAGCCAGGGCAGCCAAGACCACGACCTCGTCTTGCGGTTGGCCGCGCAGGGCGCCAAGATCGAGCACATTCCCGAAGTGCTCTACCACTGGCGCATCCATGCCGCCTCCACCTCCGCCAGTCCGCAGTCCAAGCCTTACGCACATCTGGCGGGCAGGCAAGCCGTGGCACGCCACTTAGCCAGCCGATATGGGGAGCAGTTTGACCGGGTCGATGACGGCGACCACGCCTTTGTGTACCAACCGAGGTTCCGCGTGCCGGCGGGCACCGTGGCCAGCATCATCATCCCCACGCGTGACAAGGCCGATCTGCTGGACGCCTGTATCCAAAGTATCCATCGCCACACCACCGGGATCGCATACGAGATCCTGGTGCTCGACAATGGCTCCACCGAACCAGAAACCCAGGCCTGTTTCCAGCGCCTGACCCAGGACGCACGCGTACGCGTCATTGCCGCCGACATTCCCTTCAACTGGTCCCGACTCAACAACATTGGCCGCAGCCACGCGCGCGGGCAAGTGCTGGTCTTCCTGAACAACGACACCGAAATCATCACCCCCGATTGGCTGGTGCGCCTGGTCGAATATGCGCTCTTGCCCGACGTGGCCACCGTCGGTGCCCTGCTCCTGTACCCCGATCGCACCATTCAGCATGCTGGCGTGGTGGTGGGCATGGGGGGCTGGGCCGACCATGTCTTCAAGGGCGAACCGGTTCAGCATTACCCGACGCCCTTCGTGTCCAGTGTCGTGCCGCGCAATGTCCTGGCCAATACCGGCGCCTGTGTGGCCGTGGCGACCGCGCGTTTCGATGCCCTGGGCGGGTTCGATGAAGCCTTTGAAATCTGCGGCAGCGATGTCGAATTGGGCATCCGCGCGCACAAGCAAGGCCTGCTCAACGTCTACCTGCCGGCGGCAAGGCTCCTGCATCTCGAGAGCAAAACCCGCAGCCCCCATGTGCCGGAAGTCGATTTCCAGCAGTCCGCGCTCAAATACGCGCCATACCGCCTGGAGGGCGATCCTTTCTACAACCCCAACCTGGACCTGTCGGCCAGCACTCCGCGGCCAAGGGTCCCCGGTGGGCATGTGCCCGGGGCGCAGTAAGCGGGCGCAGCAGTTCAAGGCATGGCTTACTCATTCACCCAAACCACGGCCCGCGTGTTGGCGCGACTGGCGCGCTACCAGCCCGTGCGCAGCGGCCTGCAGAAACTGGCCGTGGCGTACCGTCAGCAGCAGGCTATGTCCACGGCCTCGCCAAACCATGACATTGCAGAGGTCCTGCCGATCGATCCACGGCCGGCCGTGGCGCAGGGCGGTACCCGCCTCAACCTGATGGTGCCCGCGGTCTCGCAACGGCACGTATTTGGCGGCATCGAAACCGCCCTGCAAGTCTTCGATGCCCTGCGGCCGTACTTTGACCAAGCGCGCATCATCGTGACGGACGAGGCGACGCCGGAGCCCCGCAGCGATGCCTACTACGGTGCCTGGCCCATCGTGCCCATGGCCAGTGAGTCACCGCCGTGCGATCACATCGTTGCCGCAGGCTCCCGCTGGGGACAGACGCTGGCTGTTCATGCCCAGGACCATTTCATGGCCACGGCATGGTGGACGGCCCACAACGCCTTTGCACTGTTGAATTGGCAGCGAGCACAGGTGCCCGAGGCGTCTGCCCGGCGCCTCCTGTACCTGATCCAGGACTACGAGCCAGGCTTCTACCCATGGTCGTCGCGCTACCTGCTGGCCCAGGCGACCTATGAGCAGCCTGGCAGAACCATCGCGCTGATGAACTCGCATTGGCTTGCCGACTACCTGGCTGCACAAGGCTATGCGTTTCCCGTCAAGGAGGTCCTGCAGCCACGCTTGCATCCCGCCCTTGCGGCCGCCCGCGCGCGTTGCGAAACCTTTGCCAAGGAGCGGATTCTGCTGGTCTATGGCCGTCCTGGCACCGAGCGCAACGCCTTCAGCCTGATCGTGGCGTCGTTGCGACTCTGGGCCAGGCACTACCCTCAGGCCCGCCAATGGCGCATTTTGTCCGCAGGCGAAGCGTTCGCTCCGATCGATCTCGGCAGCGGCTGCACGCTGCACAGCGTTGGTAAACTGAGCATCGAAGCCTATGCCGACCTGTTGTGCCGCACGGCGGTGGGTTTCTCGCTGATGGTCTCGCCACACCCCAGCTATCCGCCATTGGAGATGGCCGCCTTCGGCGCCCGGGTGGTCGTGAACCGCTTTGCGAACAAGGATCTCTCCGGCGTTTCGCCGCTATTGGTGTCGGCTTCGCCGCCCAACCCGGAAGGGTTCTCCGCCGCATTGCGCACACTGACGCAAGCCTTCGACCATGGCGAAACCTCCTGCATGCCCGCCAACGCTTCCGAGATGGTCTGGCAGGGTGGGTTCCTGGACTCTTGCGGCCCGGGCTTTGCTTGGGCCGCCGATGTCGCGGCCAAGCTTCTGGGTGACGCCCCTGCCATCCCCGCCACCGTGTGAACCGCTTCCTATCGTGAACACTCATTCCAGCAGCATTGGGCTGCGACCGTCGAGCAGCCCGCTGCAGTTACTGCGCAGCCTCTGGCATCACCGTTTTTTGCTCCGCCAACTGGTGCGGCGAGATGTCGCCAGCCGGTACCGAGGCTCCCTGATGGGCCTGCTCTGGTCCTTGCTGCTGCCCTGCGTGATGTTGGCGGTCTATGTATTCGTTTTCGGCTATGTTTTCACGCCGGTGCGCAAGGTGGGTGACGGGGCGCTGAGCCCCGCGTTTGCGCTGTCCCTGTTTGCCGGGATGCTGTTGCACGGCATGCTGGGCGAATGCCTGTCGCGTGCGCCTGCGGCCGTGCTGGCCCAGCCCAGCTATGTCAAGAAGGTCGTGTTCCCAATGGAACTGCTGCCGCTGGCCGTGGTGGGTACGGCGGTCGTGCAGTTCCTCATTGGCTCGGCCGTGCTGCTGCTGGCCCTGGTGCTCACCCAGGGCTTGCCGGCGACCGCCTGGTTATGGCCGCTGGCATGGCTGCCGCTGGTGGCGCTGGTGGCGGGTATTGCCCTCATGCTTGCGGCCCTCACGGTGTATTTGCGCGACCTGGCCCAACTCACCGGATTCGTCGCGACATTGCTGTTGTTTCTCTCCCCGGTCTTCTACCCGTTGGAGAGCCTGCCGCCCAACTGGCAGCATTGGCTGCTGCTCAATCCGCTCACGGTGCCCATCGAGGCAACCCGCAGCCTGCTGGTCCATGGACAGGGCTTGAATTGGGCTCACTGGAGTGCCCATGCAGCGGGGTGTCTGGCCACGCTCTGGGCCGGCTGGTGGATTTTTCAGCGCGCGCGCAAGGGGTTTGCCGATGTCATCTGAAATACCATCCGGCGGCTGGGCGATCCGCGCGCAGGGCCTGGGCAAGACCTACCGCTTGTACGACAAACCGCACCATCGCCTGCTGCAATCGCTGTGGCGTGGGCGCAAGAACTACTTCCGAGAGTTCGCGGCCTTGAGCGACGTCTCGTTCGAGCTGGCGCGGGGACAGACCCTGGGCATCATCGGGCGCAACGGCGCGGGCAAGTCCACGCTGCTGCAGATCATCTGCGGAACCCTGACGCCCTCGGCCGGGCAAGTGCAGGTGAACGGACGCATTGCCGCCCTGCTGGAGCTGGGCACCGGCTTCAATCCCGAATTCACCGGACGCGAAAACATCGTCATCAATGCCGCCATCCTTGGCTTGAGCCAGCGTGAGATTGCCGAACGGCTCGATGACATCATCGCCTTCGCCGATATCGGCCCCTTCATCGACCAGCCCGTCAAGACTTATTCCAGCGGCATGTATGTGCGGCTGGCGTTCGCCGTGGTGGTGCACGTCAACCCCGACATCCTCATCGTGGACGAAGCCCTGGCCGTGGGCGATGCCCTGTTCCAGGCCAAGTGCATGACCCGCATGCGCCGGATGCTGGACGACGGCCTCACCCTGCTGTTCATCAGCCACGACATCGCGGCCGTCAAGGCCTTGTGCCAGCGCGCGCTCTGGCTTGATCACGGACGAGTGCGCGCCCTCGGAGCCACTCCGGAAGTCACGCGCGATTACGACCACGACTGGATCCGCCAGGCCAACGCAGCCCACGACCTGCCCACGGATGCGCCGGCCGCCGCTGCCGCGTCCGACGCTGAGGCGCTGTTGCCGTCCGGCGTAGGCACGGGCGCGGTCGCACTGCTCGCGGTCGGCTGGGGCGTGGCGGGCATGTTCGGCACCGAAGCCCGAGCCCAGCACGGCGACACCCTGCACCTGCGCCTGCGCCTGCAGCTGCGCCAGCCCTGCCGGCACCTGGTCGTGTCGTATCACATCAAGAATCGGCAAAACCAGCATATCCTGGGCGGCCACAGCAGCGACCGCCCCGAGGTGCATGGCCGCGCCTGGCAGTCGGGCGAGGTGCTTGAACTGGCCTTCGACATTCCCGTGCACCTGCACCAGGGCGACTATGCCCTGACCGTGCTGGCGGCGAGCATGGCCGATGTGGCGCATTACACCGACGCCGTGTTCCACCTGTGGGCCGATGACGTCGCCACATTGCACGTCATGCCGCGTGCGCATTTTCCGCTCAGCGACCTGATCGAACCCCCGCAGGACCTGAGCGTCATCCCGCATGCCCCATGGCTCGTGCTGGACGATTTTTTCCCCAACCTGCTCACGGGTTTTCGGGTGGCCGAATACAACGCCCACCTCGCGGCCTTTCCGCAGCTGTCGGTGCTCTCCAGCCTGGGCGACTTTGCCTCGCAGCATGCGCGCTATGCCGAGCATTACCCGGCGCTCGCCCATCGGGTGCGGCCGTTTGCACCGGCCTGGCTGGCAGGAGCAGGGCTGGCGTTCCTGAACTTCCTGAACAACGCGCACCAGTTCTTGCCGGCGCTGCAGCAGTACCGGGTGCCTTTCGTGCTGACCCTGTACCCCGGCGGTGGCTTCGGCCTCGATGAGCCGGAGAGCGACGCCAAGCTGGCCGCGGTGCTGGCCTGCCCGCTGTTGCAGGCCCTCATCGTCACCCAAGGCGTCACGCAGGACTATGTGCAGCGGTTTGCCGCGGGGCGTGGCCTGGCCTTGCCCCCCCTGCACCGCATCGACGGCGTGGTGGTCAATCCGCTCTATCTCGAGGTCGAGGCGCCCGCGCGCGACGCCATGGCCGACAAGGCGGTGCTGGACATCTGCTTCGTGGCCGAGCGTTACATGCCCCAGGGCGCGAACAAGGGCTACCCCGCATTCATCGCGGCGGCCCTGGCGTTGGCGGACTGCGCCCGGTTGCGCTGGCACATCGTGGGCGGTGGCTTCACACCCGAAGAAATCGACGTCAGCGCGCTGGGCGACCGCATCCAGTTCCACGGCCGGCTGACCACGCAGGACTTGCGTCAGTTCTATGCCCGCATGGACCTGATCGTCTCGCCCAACCAGCCCTACCTCCTGCATCCCGGCAATTTCGACGGTTTCCCCACCGGTTGCTGCGTAGAGGCCGCCCTGTGCGGCGTTGCCGTCATGGCCACCGATGCCCTGCAGCAAAATCCCGGCTACGTCGATGGCGAATCCATGCTGATGCTCGACGCCGCCTCCGAGGTTTCTCTGGCGCAGCAAATCGAAATCCGCATCCGCCAGATACTCGCGGACCCCGCGGTGCTGACCCGCATCGGCCAGGCCGGGCAGGTGTTCACGCGCGAGCTGTACGCCCCCGAGCGGCAGATCGGCGAACGCCAGCGCATCCTGCGCAGCGTGGCCCAGCGGCTCGGGCTGCCGGTGCCGATGGAAGAGAATCCGCTGCCATGACGCCCCTCATCCTCTTCGGTGCCGGAGGCCACGCGCGCGAAGTGGCGCAGCTGGTGCGCGACATCAACCAGGCCCAGCCCGGCAGCTGGCAGCTGCTCGGTTTCATGGCCGACCCCGGCGCCGCCCCCGGGAATCCCATGCCCCTGCCTGCCCCCTGGCTGGGGGACAGCCAGCAGGCGCTGGCCGCCCACCCGGGCGCCCACTGCATCGTCGCCGTAGGCGATTCCCGGGCTCGCCGCAGGATCGCAGCCCAATTGCGGCAGCAGCACCCCGGGCTGCGCTTTGCCACCTTGGTCCACCCGCGGGCCTGGCTGGCGGAAGGGGTTCACCTGGGGCCCGGCAGTGTGGTGTTTGCCGGCGCCTGCATCAATGTCGATGTCACCATTGGACGCCATGCCAGCATCAACCTGGCCTGCACCATCAGTCACGACTGCGTGCTGGGCGAATACGTCAGCCTCGGCCCCGGCGTGCATCTGCCGGGGGGGGTGACGCTGGGCGAGGCGGTCGATGTCGGCACCGGGGCCTGCTTTCGGCCCCGCGTCAGCGTGGGGGCCAACGCGGTCATCGGCGCCGGCGCCGCCGTGGTGCATGATTTGCCTGGCAATTGCGTGGCGGTGGGGGCGCCTGCACGCCCGACCAGACCTTAATGAAAAGATCCCTAATGGGTGAGAGGAGGCATTTGGGGCATGGCATTTCACGCCAATGGGTCTGTCCACCCGGAGCCAGGACAACCATTCGCCAACGGCGGACACGCATTTCGATACTCCCGCCGCTTGCTGGGAGCGATGGCGGTTCTGGCAGTTTGCGTCGGCATGGCCATGTGCTTCCTGTCGCCGGCACTGAATGCACCAGACGAGGTCTATCACTGGCAACGGGCGGTGCAGGTCTCGCATGGTCAGTTTCTTGCTGACCGGCGTGAGGGGCAGGACTATGGCGGAGAAATAGACGTAGCCGCACTTGAATTCGCCCGCTGGGCGAATTCCCACTTCGAACGCTCCTCCGCGTTCAGCCTCAGCCAGGCCAGGCAAGTCTCGGCAGCGCTTGCAGACAACGAGGGCATGGCACGGGCCTCGTTTCCAAGCAGCGCCTCATTTTCACCGTTGGCGTACCTGCCACAGGCCTCCGGGATCGCAGTGGCGCGTCATCTGGGAGGCGGAGTCTTCGAGCAGATGATCGCTGGCCGTATGGCCAACCTGCTGGCGTATGTGGCGCTGATGGCAGCAGCGGCTTGGGTGGCACCCTGCGGGCGGCGCCTGGTGGTGATGCTGGCGCTCACGGCCCCCGCGCTGTATCTGGCGGCATCGGTGAGCGCAGACCCGCTCAATTTTGCCCTGCCGGCCTTGCTCTTCGCCTGGTGCCTCCGGCTGCGCTTCGATGATTCGGCCCGCCTGTCACGCCGCGGGCGTTTGGGCCTCGGGCTGATGCTGGTGTCGTTGTCCCTGCTGAAACCGATTTATCTGTTGCTGGCCGGCATGGCGCTGCTCGTGCCGGCGCGGCATTTCGGCGGTCGTCGTGGGCGAGGTTTTTTCTTGCTGGCGGCCATTGGTGCAGGGTTGGTGCTTACGCTGGCCTGGAATGCCGTCTACCCCTTCATGCCGGGGCGTTATTGGGGGACTGATGCGGCCCCGAAGGCTGTACTGCTGAGCATCGTGCATGCCCCGCTTGCCGGCCTGGAATACTTTGTTCACAGCCTGCTCCATCAACTGCCCGTGATGTGGCTGGACGGTTGGGGCCGGATGGGGGGGTATCCGCCGCCCTTTATGACCAATGCGCCCAGGGCGCTGTCCTGGGCCGGCTTGGCAACGATGCTTGCGATTGCCGCATCCGACGGCCATCAGCCCCGAGATCTGCGTGCCTCCGCGTTCATGGTGGCACTCGCCGCGCTGTTCACAGGCGTCATCTTCCTGGCCTTCTGGCTCAGCTTTTCGCCGTCGAACGCTGCCGTCATCCAGGGCGTGCAAGGCCGCTACTTCCAGCTCGTCTTTTTGCTGATCGGCTGGGCGCTGGTTTGTGCGGCGCCGTTCGGAAAGGTGTTTCAGCGGTGGCGTGCGCCCTTGTTGATTTTGGGTCTTGTGTTACAGACGGTATCCTTGTTGCAGGGGATGGGGGAGTTCCGCTTTTATTGGGCCAGCTAGGTTCTTTTATGAATAACAAATTGCGTCTTGCGGTATTGATACCCTGCTTCAACGAAGAAGTGGCGATTGGGACGGTCGTGCGTGATTTCCAGCGGGTTCTGCCGCAGGCGACGATCTACGTGTTCGACAACAATTCGCGTGACAACACCGTGGCCATCGCGCGCAGTCTGGGCGCCGTGGTGCGCCATGTACCCCTGCAAGGCAAGGGAAACGTCATGCGACGCATGTTTGCCGACGTCGAGGCCGACATCTACGTCCTGGTCGATGGCGATGCCACGTACCACGCCGAAAGCAGCCCGCAAATGATTGACCTGCTGCTGGCCGAGGGCCTGGACATGGTCGTCGGGCGCCGCGAAAGCATCGAAGAGTACAGCTACCGCCTGGGACACCGCTTGGGCAATCGCATGCTGACGGGCTTCGTAGCCCGTCTGTTCGGGCGGCGCTTCACCGACATGCTGTCGGGCTACCGGGTGTTTTCCCGCCGCTACGTGAAATCCTTCCCCGCCCTGGCGCGGGGTTTCGAGACCGAGACCGAGCTGACGGTGCATGCACTCGAGCTGCGCATGCCGGTGGCGGAAGTCGATACCCCGTACAAGGCGCGGCCAGAAGGCTCCTTCAGCAAGCTCAACACCATCCGCGATGGCTTGCGCATTCTGAACACCATCGTGCGCTTGTTCCGGCTCGAACGCCCCCTGCTGTTTTTCAGCCTGATCAGCGCATTGCTCGCCCTGCTGGCCGTGGCGTTGGCCGTGCCGCTGGCCGTGACCTATGTCGAAACTGGCTTGGTGCCACGGCTGCCCACCGCCGTGCTGGCCACCGGCCTGGGGCTCCTGTCCAGCCTGTCCCTGACCTGCGGCCTCATCCTTGAGAACGTCACCCACACCCGGCAGGAAGTACGCCGGCTGATTTATCTCGGCATTCCGTGCAGCGGCCTGCCCGGCACGGTAGGCGCGTCAGTCGGGAGCCAGGATTGACGGGTCGGCTGCTGCGCTTCGGACTGGTCGGCACGGCCGGCTTCGTGGTGGATGCCGGGCTGCTGCAAACCATGGTGCAGTGGGGCGGGGTCAACCCCTTCCTGGCGCGCCTGGGCTCCTTCATGGCCGCCGCCACGGCCACCTGGTGGCTCAACCGCTGCTTCACGTTTCGCGTGGGCAGCCAGGCCAGCGCAGGGGAGTGGATGCGCTACGTCACCACGATGGTGCTGGGCGGGTTGGTCAACTATGGCGCATACGCCGCGCTTTTGTTGTGGCTGCCACTGGCCATGCGCCAGCCCTGGCTCGGCGTGGCCTTCGGCTCCCTGGCGGGGATGGCGGTCAACTATTACACCTCCAGCCGCTTCGTGTTCGCGCGCTAGGCGTGCAGGGATCGTCCCCGAATGGTGAGCGGGGCGCACCATAACAACGTCACCGGTTGCCTGCACTGGCGGGGTGACATCTCCTACCCCATCTACCTCATCCATGTGGGAATGATCTTTGCCATTGACGCGTTGGGGGGGGCGTGGCTGGCAGGCGCTGCTGTCCAACATCGTCCTCACCCTGGCCTTGGCGGCATTGCTACATTACCTGATTGAAAACCCGAGCCGACGCTGGGGTGCGCGCTTGGTGCGCTCCAGAGCCCGCTCGCTAGACTGCCGCCCATGCTGACTCCCCACGCCTCGACGCCTGTTCCCTTCGCCCAGCCCATCTACGTCACCCGGCCGATGCTGCCGCCGCTGAGTGAATACACCGCTTTGCTGCAGGAGGTATGGGACAGCGGCTGGCTGGCCAATGGTGGCGAGCAGCACCGTGCCCTCGAGGCCGAGCTTGTGCAGTGGCTGCGGGTGCCCCACCTCAGCCTCTTCAACAACGGCACCATCGCCCTGGTCGTGGCCTGCCAGGCGCTGCGCCTTGCCGGTGAAGTCATCACCACCCCCTTCACCTTCCCGGCCACGCCGCATGTGCTCCGCTGGAACAACATCACCCCGGTGTTCGCCGACATCGACCCGGAAACCCTGTGCATCGATCCGGCCGGCGTGGAGTCCCGTGTGACGCCTAGCACCACAGGCATCCTCGGTGTGCATGTCTACGGCGTACCTTGCGATGTGCACGCCCTGGATGGCATCGCCCGCAGCCACGGCCTGCGCGTGGTCTACGACGGTGCCCATGCCTTCGGCACCCAGATCGACGGGCAGACCATCGCCAGCTTTGGCGATGCCACCATGCTCAGCTTCCACGCCACCAAGCTGTTCCACACCGCCGAGGGCGGCGCGCTGGCGGTCAACGACCCCGAACTCAAGCAGCGCATCGACCTGCTGAAGAATTTCGGCATCAAGAACGAGGAAGAGGTCGTCATGCCCGGCATCAACGGCAAGATGAGCGAGCTGCAGGCCGCGCTGGGCCGTGTGGTGCTGCGCCATGTCGGCCAGGAGCGCCAGCGCCGCGCCGCCGTGCGCCAGGTGTACGAGCAGCGCCTCGCGGGCATCGAGGGCCTGCGCCTGCATGCCATGCCCGCCGGCGTGACCAACAGCCTGCAATACCTCGTGCTGCGTGTAAACGCCGAGCAGGCCGGTTGCAGCCGCGACACCCTGCACGAGCGCCTCAAGCGCTACAACATCATCACGCGCAAATACTTCCACCCCCTGTGCAGTGAGTACAGCTGCTATCGGCAGTTGCCCAGCGCCAGCCCGCAACAGCTTCCCAACGCCTACCGGGTCGCGTCCGAGGTATTGGCGCTTCCCCTGTACGGCGCTCTCAGCGGCGACGACGTGCACCGCATCTGCGACACCATCGTGCATAGCCTGCGCGCCTGAGCATCGCAGCCATGCATGGGCTGGCGCAAGCAGTGATTAAGGTGTTTCATGCCTGTAGTGCTTGCCAGGCAAGCGCTTGATGCTATGAAAATTGCGTTATAGCCCCTTGGTGCCGGCATGCCGGCGGGGACAGGCGCTCTAGAAACTTCCGGTAACAGTGCCCATGCCATGGGGTATCCTTGACACGGTGGACACCTTCGTGAGGGCGGGGCCAGTCCGACCCGGCCAACGCCCATTCCCGCAGGTCCGCGATCGACCCCGCCGCGCGGCTGACCGGCCTGGCCATGCAACGCCATACCGTCCAGATGCTTTCAAGGGAAAGATCGCTGCAGCGCCGCGTAAGCAAGGTCGTATGTCAATACCTGCCTGATTCCTGGATCCATCGTGAAGTATTTCCGAGTGTCTCGCCGCAGCCTGCCTGCAGGGTGTGCCTGCATCGTTCTGAGTACCGGCGTGACCCTGGCGGCCCAGGCCGACGAACTGGGCTACGAGCTGTCGGAGCGGGACTACCTGAGCGAGATACCGCACATCTACTCCGCCTCGCGGCTGCCGCAGCAGCTGGAAGACGCCGCCGGCGCGCTCACCGTGCTCGATCGCGAATTCATCCGCCTGACGGGCGCGCGCGAGCTGACGGAAGTGTTTCGCTGGGTGCCCGGCTTCCAGGTGGCCACCTCGGCCGGGGGGCGCCCCGTGGTGGCCTACCACGGGCTGTCGGGGCAGATATCGCAGCGCATGCAGGTCTATGTGGACGGCCGCTCGGTGTATGCCCCCTACCTGTTTGGCGGGGTCGACTGGAGCGCCCTGAGCGTGCCCCTCGACGAGATCGAGCGCATCGAAATCCAGCGCGGCTCCAACTCCGTCACCTATGGCGCCAACGCCTTTTTGGGGGTCATCCACATCGTCACGCGCGCCGCCGCGCAGAGCGTGGGGGTGCGGGCCGAGGTCGTGCAGGGCAGCGCCGGCGTGGCCGACCGGCACATCCGCTGGGGGCATGCGCAGCCCGCAGCGCAGTGGCGGATTGCCGCCGGTCAGCGCTCGGACGACGGCCTGGCCGGGCGTCCCGACGGTTACCGCACCAACTACCTCGACCTGCGCGCCGAATTCCAGCCCTCCAGTACCCAGGAGTGGTCCATCACCTCCGGCATCACCCGCAGCCACCTGGGCTCGGGCTTCGAGAAGCGGGTGGGCGACCCCCCGCGCACGGAGATCGCGGAATCGGCCTCCCTCCAGGCGCGTTACCGGCAGACTGTCGACCCCGGGCAGGAGTGGAGCGTGACCATGTCCTCGACCCAGGACAGCGGCGACGACAGCTTCGACATCCCCTTGCTCGACAAAGGCTCCCTGCACATCGACGGCCGTCGCCGCGCCAACCGCTATGCGCTGGATTACCAGCATTTCAAGGACCTGTCGCCGCAATGGCGAGCCTCGTGGGGGCTGGGCTACCGGCAAGACAGCGTCACCGCGTTCCAGCTCTTCAACAGCGGCGCCCCCCAAACCAACGCCTCATGGCTGGGCTTTCTCAATGCCGAATGGAGACCCTCCACGCACTGGACGCTGAACTTCGGCAGCCTGGTCGAGCGCGACCGGTTGGCGCCCACCCAATGGGCGCCGCGGCTGGCGATCAACTGGAAGCCGCTGGCCGCACACACCTTCAAGCTCGGCTACTCGTCTGCGTTTCGCACCCCCAGCATTTTTGAGCAGCGCGCCGACTGGCGCATCCAGAACGAAGGAAACACGCTGGACATCCGTTACCTGTCCAGCGGAGGGCTGCTGCCAGAGAGGGTGAACGCCTGGGATCTGGTGTATCTGGGCCAATGGCGCGAGCAGGGCCTGACGCTGGATGCACGGCTGTTTCAGGAAAAACTCTCGCGCATCGTCACCGGCAGGCTGACCCTGTTGCCCATGGGCGCAACCTTTGCTCCCAATGCGGCGGCCTATGACCTGCGCAACAACGCCTCGGCCATCAACCGCGGGGTGGAGTACCAGCTGAGCTGGCGCCCCGCCGGCGGCACCATCGTAAGCTGGAACCAGTACTTTGCCCGGCCCCAGGCCTCGCCCGCGGTCATCGCGCAGACCATCGCGCGGCGCAGCACCGGCCTGCTGGTCTCGCATGCCTGGCCCCGGGGCTGGACCACGGGGCTGGGCTACACCAGCATGAGCTCCATGCGCTGGCTGGGCGAGCCCACGCAGGTCGGCGCGCAGCGATTTGCCTCGCTGCGCGTGGCGCGCTCCCTGCGCGTCAACGGCTCGCATGTGCATGTCGCCGTCCGCTGGTTCCAGCCGCTCGGGCAATCCGACGAATTCCGGGAGCTGCAGCGCGAACGGCGCAAACTGTGGCTTGCCGTGAGCCTGGAATACTGAGGCGCACGCTCATGGCCCGCGCAATCGTCCGCGCCCTGCTCAGGCATATCCTGGGCGCCGCCGGCCTGCTGCTCTGCCTGGGTGTGCAGGCCAACACCCTGGGCATCGTCACCAGCGGGCAGGGCGCGGCCTACGATGAGTTCGTCGAGGCCGTGCGCCAGGAACTGAAATCCGTACCGGGGCTGAAAATCCAGCTGGTCGGGCTCGACGCCGAGGCCAGCGCCCTGCCGCTGCCCGGCGACACCTTCATGGTGCTGGCCGTGGGGCTGCAGGCCACGCGCCGCACCGTGGCCCTGGCACCGGCCGATGCGCGTTGGCCGCTATTGAGCGTCATGGTGCCCCGGGCCTCCTTCGAGGCATTGAATCCGCCCCCGCGCAATGCGCGGCGGCTCTCCGCCATCTACATCGACCAGCCCCCGCAGCGCCAGGTGGAGCTGATC
Organism: Diaphorobacter sp. JS3051; assembly: GCF_015832135.1. NCBI lineage: Bacteria > Pseudomonadati > Pseudomonadota > Betaproteobacteria > Burkholderiales > Comamonadaceae > Diaphorobacter > Diaphorobacter sp. JS3051. Next base: position 2,144,956 of record NZ_CP065406.1, on the reverse strand, counting down.
CGCGCCCTGCTGCCCGGCGCCCGCAACGTGGGCCTGGTGGTGGGACCGACCCACCAGCGCGACCTCGACGCCATCCGCGCGCTGGCCACCGCCAAGGGCCTGGCGCTGGTCACGGAGAAGGCCGCGCGCGACACCGAGCTGTACCCGGCGCTCCAGTCCGTCCTGAGGTCCTCGGACGTGCTGCTGGCGCTGCCAGACCCCTACGTCATCAACGTATCCACCGCGCAAAACCTGCTGCTCACCGCCTTCCGGTTCCGGGTGCCGGTCATCGGCTACTCGGCCGCCTACGTGCGCGCCGGGGCGCTGGCCGCGGCCTACAGCACACCGCGCCAGATCGGGCAGGAGGCGGCCCAGGTGGCGCGCCAGTTGTGGCGCGGCGGGGCCTTGCCCACGCCCCGCTATCCGCGCAACTTCAGCATCGCCATCAACCGGCCGCTGGCCGAGAGCCTGGGGCTCAACCTGCCCGACGAGGCCGCGGTGCAGCAGCGCCTGCAAGCGCTGGAGAGCAGCGAATGACGCCTGGGCGCATCGCCGCGCGCCTGCTGCACCCGCTGGCGTGGCACCGCATGGACCTGCGCGGGCGCCTGATGTGGCTGGCCATGCTCCCGGTGCTGGTGTTTGCGGTGGTCTGGGGCAGCTACGTGATCCGCCAGCGCGACGCCGACCTGGCGGCGCAGCTGCAGCAGCGCGCCCAGCTGCTGGCGCGGCAACTGGCGGTGGCGGCGGACTACGGCATCTTCTCCTTCAACCAGGCGGCGCTGGACAACATCGCCCTGGGCGTGCTGCGCGAATCCTCGGTGATCTCGGCCACCATCATCGCTGCTGACGGGCGGGTGCTGGCCACCCGCCATGCGCCCGCCCAGGGCCAGGCCATCCCCCCCGGCCAGCTGCAGGCCATGCTGGAGGCCTCCAGGCGTGGCGGCGGGGGCGGGGTCAGCGAACACAATGCGCACTGGGTGGCCCACCTGGAGCCGGTGCGCACCCCCTTGCTGGACGTCGACGACCTGCCCGAGGCGGCGCATCCCCAGCGCCACGCCCCCCCGCAAGGCCATGTGATCGTGCAAGTGAGCACGCGCAGCATCCGCACCGAGTTGTTCGACTTCGGGCTGCGCGTCATGGTGCTGCTGGCGGGGGTGCTGCTCAGCGGCTGGGTCATGGCGCGCCGCATCAGCACCAGCCTCGACCAGCGCATCCAGGCCGTGGTGCAGGCGGCGCAAAAAATCGGCGCGGGCCATATCGGCATCCGGCTGCCCGCCAGCGCCATCCCCTCGTTCGCACGTCTGTCGCAGGACATCAACGGCATGGCCGAACAACTCGAACAGTCGCGCCAACGGCTGGAGCAGCGCGTCCTCGAGGCCACCCAGGCCCTGCGCGAGCAGCGCGATGCCGCCGAGCAGGCCAACCGCGACAAGACCCGGTTCCTGGCCGCCGCCAGCCACGACCTGCGCCAGCCCATGCACGCCCTGAACCTGCTGCTGGAGGCCCTGAAGCAGGAAAGCCGTAGTGACGAGCGCGCCAGGCTGCTGGAGCGCATCGAGGCCAGCAGCCAGGCCATGAGCGCGCTGCTCGACGCCCTGCTCGACATCTCGCGGCTGGACGCCGGCACCGTGCGCCTGCAGCGCGCCCCGCTGCAGCTGCAGCCCCTGCTGCTGCGCCTGCGCGACACCTACGAGCGCCAGGCCGAGCGCAAGGGCATTGCGCTGGTCATCCACGGCTCGCAGGCCTGCGTGCGCAGCGACCCCCTGCTGCTGGAGCGCATCCTGGGCAACTTCCTCTCCAACGCCCTGCGCTACACCCCGCCGGGAGGTTGCGTGCTGCTGGCCGTGCGCCTGCGCGGCGCGCACTGCGTGATCCAGGTCCGCGACAACGGCCCCGGCATCGCGCCCGACGAACAGGCGGCCGTGTTCCAGGAATTCGTGCAGCTGCACAACCCGCAAAGAGACCGCAGCCAGGGGCTGGGGCTCGGCCTGGCCATCGTCCAGCGCCTGGCCCGGCTGCTCGACCACCCCGTGGGCGTGCGCTCCTGCCTGGGGCACGGAGCCACCTTCCACATCCAGCTGCCCCGCTGCGAAGTCGCGCCCCCGGCGGCGCCCGGCGTGCCGCCGCCGCACGGCGCGTCCACGCCGGCATCGCCCGGCCTGGAGGGCTGCCGCATCCTTCTCGTGGAAGACGATGCCCTGGTGCGCGACGGCTACGCGCGCCTGCTGCAGCTGTGGGGGGGCGAGGCCCGCGTCCACGCCAACGCCGACGCGGTGCTCACCGCCCTGGGCCAGGACGGCTGGCGCCCGCACCTCATCGTCACCGATCACCGCCTTGGCGGCGCGCTCAACGGCCGCCAGCTCATCGACGCGCTGCGCCGCCACTGGGCGGCCGAGCTGCCGGCGGTCATCCTGACCGGCGACACCGAAGACGCCGCGCTGGGCCAGTCGGGCACCGAGCGCCTGCGCGTGCTCTACAAACCCGTCAAGCCGGCAGAGCTGCGCCAGGTGCTGGTGCAACTGTGGCGCGCCGGGGGCGCCGCCACCCCGCCCAGGGATTGACGGGCGCCGAGTGCCTGTAATATCGCGCCTCGTGAAGATCCTCATCGTTGACGACCATGGCCTTGTCCGGGAGGGCCTGCAAGCCATCCTCAGCCGCTCCGAGCTGCTCGCCGAGTGCGTGCAGGCGTGGGACGCCGCGTCGCTGTGGCAGCAGCTGGAGCAGCATGCCGACATCGACCTCGTGCTGATGGACATCCAGCTGCCCGATGTCAGCGGCCTGAGCCTGCTCGAAGAGCTCACGCAGCGGTTGCCGCAGCTGCCGGTGATCATGCTCTCCGCAGACCACGACGCCGGCATCGTCCTCCATTCGCTGGAGCAGGGCGCACGTGGGTTCCTGCCCAAGTCGTCGCTGAACCAGGTGCTGGTATCGGCCATTCGGCTCGTGGCCGCGGGGGGCGTCTACGTGCCGCCCGAGGCGCTGCAAAAGCCGGCCGCCCGCCCCGCCGCGGCCGGGCCCCAGGCCCCGGTCTCCATTGCGTCCCTGGGGTTCACCGCGCGGCAGACCGACGTGTTCCGGCTGCTGCTGCAAGGCCTGTCCAACAAGCAGATCTGCCGCGAACTCGACCTGGCGGAGCCCACCGTCAAGATCCATGTGCGCGGCATCCTGCGCACCCTGGGCGTGAGCAGCCGCGCCGAGGTGATCGCCAAATACGGCATGTTGAGCCCGTCTCCCTCCACGCCTCGGCAGGCCGCTGCCGCGGACCACTGAAGCAACCCCGTGCCCGGCATCCTGCGGGCCAGTCCGATGTCATTGTTTGCCCAACTTCTGCGGCGCCGCGCGCGCGCGCCCCTGGTCAGCGTGGTGGTGGCCAGCTACAACCACGCCCCCTTCGTGCAAGACTGCCTGCGCAGCGCGCTGAGCCAGGGCATCGACGACCTGGAAATCCTCGTCACCGACGACGGCTCCACCGACGCCACCGCCCAGCACGTCGCCGCCCTGGGCGACCCCCGCATCCACCTGCACGCCTTTGCGCAGAACCGCGGCGCCTGCCTGGCCATGAACGACGCCCTGCGCCGCTCGCGGGGCCGCTACATCGCCGTGCTCAATTCCGACGACCTGTTCCTGCCCGGCAAGCTGCGGCGCCAGATCGACTTCCTGGAGCACAACCCGCAGGTCGGCGCCGTCTTCGGCTGGCCCAGCTTCATCGACGAGCAGGGCCAGCCCTTCCACGACCCCGCGCACAAGGACCACGCCGTCTTCCACCAGCCCAACCGCGGCCGCCACCAATGGCTGCGCCACTTCTTCGACCAGGGCAACGCCCTGTGCCACCCCACGGCGCTGCTGCGCCGCGAGGTCTACCAGAACGTGGGCCTGTACGACCCCCGGCTGGCGCAGGTGCCCGACCTGGACCAATGGATACGCGTGTGCATGCGCTACGACATCCACGTGCTGCCCGAGCCGCTCACCGCGTTTCGCATCCGCAGCGGCCAGCAAAACGCCAGCGGCGCCCGGCCCGAGGTGGTGCGCCGCGACGCCTGGGAGCGCGCCGACATCCTGCGCCACTACCTGCGCCTGCCCCCGGCGCAACTGCTGCAGGTGTTCCCCGAGTTCGCCGGCCAGGGCGCCGGCCAGGGCGCCAGCCTGGTCGAGCAGCTGGCCTGCCACGCCCTGGCCCTGGGCACGCCGTTTCACCAGCGCTTTGCGCTGCAGGCCTGGTTCGATGCCTTGCCCGCGGGCGGCCTGCTCGATGCGCCCGGCCCCGCCGCCGCGCCGCCGGCCGGCGGCGACCCCACCGCCTGGCGGCGCTACATCGCCGCCACCGCCGCCGCCAACCCCCACCGCATCGGCGGCTGACCGCCCCCCACGACCAGATGCAAACCACCCAGCACGCCTACCTCAGCCGCCTCGACCACCTGCGCTTCTTCGCCGCGGCGCTGGTGGTGCTGTTCCACTACTTCCATACCCAGGTGGGCGACCTGCGTTCGGGCAACCCGTTGGTCTCGCTGGTGGACGAGGGCCACACCGGCATCGCCCTGTTCATGGTGATCAGCGGGTTCATCTTCACCGTGATCGCCGGCGAACGGCACATCCACTACGGCGGCTTCATCAAGAACCGCGTGCTGCGCATCTACCCGCTGTTCGTGTTTGCCGTCTTCCTGCAGCTGTTCATCAGCACCTACAACGACCAGCGCAATTACGGGTTTTTACAGTTGCTGGGCTGGCTCATGCCCTTCCGGTCGGAAACCGTGCCCCTGTCGCCGTACTTCGTGCAACTGTGGACCATCTGGGTCGAGTTCCAGTTCTACCTGATCTTTCCCTTCCTGCTGGCCTTCAGCCGGCGCCACGGCAGCCGCTACCTCTGGGCTTGGCTGGGCCTGCTGGTGCTGGTGCGCGCCCTGGTGTACGCGGCCAGCGGCAGCGTGCGCTTCATCGCCTACGAAACCCTCTTCGGCCGGCTCGACCAGTTCATCATCGGCATGCTGCTCGCGCGCTTTTGGCAGGTGCGGCAGGCGCTGCAGGCGCGCGCCGCCCGGGCGGGCGGGGCGGTGGCGCCCCACCTGTCGCCGCTGTGGCTGGCGCTGGCGGGCCTGGCGCTGCTGCTGGGGCTGCATGCCTTCAGCCGCAAGGTGGGGTTTTCCGAACTGGCCAGCCCCGTGTGGATCATCTGGCCGGGGCTGGAGGCCGCCCTATGGGCCGTCTTCGTCGGGGTCTACCTGTGCACGCGCTGGCCGGGCCCGCAGGCGCTGCGCCAGCGCATCGACCGCGCGCTCGCGGCCCTGGGGGCCGTGAGCTTTTCCACCTATGTGCTGCACAACCTGGTGATCGCGGCCTACAACGCCCGGCTGCCGCCCCTGGCCACCGGCGCCGGCCCGGTGGCGGACGCCCTGGCCACCGGCGCCCTGCTGCTGCCGGCCGTGCTGGCCCTGTCGGCCATCACCTACCACCTTATCGAGCGCCCCTTCCTGGCGCTGCGCGGCGGCTACCTGAGCTGAGGTCCTGCAGGCAGCGCAGTGCGTTGTCAATATGCAACACAATCGGACTAATCCTTTGGGCTTAGTACAGTCGATTTCATATAGGAGATGATGCTCCTAAGTTGTTGATTCGCAAGGAAAAAATCCGGCTGAAAAAGGGCGGCCGGAACCCGGGGGTGTAGTCGTGGAGCTAAGCCTTCCGGGGCGCAGGTGTTGCCAAATACTACCGATAGAATCATACGGGTCGACGGGCGGGGAAGCCCCCCTCTTCGGTCGATTTTTTCAACGTTTGAAAGAGGCTTTTCCTATGACGTACTTCACCACCGGCGCTCAGCTGCAAGCAGCCCTGAACGCACTGCCCAACACCAAGACGGGCAACTTTGTCGCGTTCGACTCCTTCTTCTACGGTCAGCAATACATGGCTGACTACCAGGGCACCCTGTCGCCCATCGAGCACTTCGTGCAGATCGGTGCAGCCCGCGGCTACAAACCCAACGCCACGTTCGACCCCACCTACTACGCCAATGCCTTCGCCGACCTGAAGGGCAAGGGCTTCGACTCGGCCGACCTGCTGTACCACTTCATGCAGTACGGCCTGGACGAGGGCCGCGCGCCCAACGCCGCTCTGGCCACGTTCAACGGCGCCGCTTACCTGACTGCCTACCCCGATGTGGCCGCCTACGTGAACGCCAACCTGGCCCAGTTTGGCGGCAGCGCCACCAATGGTGCCTTGGCTCACTACGTCAAGTTCGGCGCTGCAGAAGGCCGCACGGCTCCGGGCACGTCGGTTTCTAACGGCCAGACCTTCACGCTCACTACTGCTACGGGCGAGATCGTGAATGGTACTTTGGCAAATGACACGTTCAACGCTGTCGTCGCCGAGGACGCAGGTTTTCCGACATTGGTCACATCGAGCACCCTCAACGCGTTCGACCAAGTCACTGGTGGCGAAGGCGTCGATACTCTGAACCTGGTGGTTCAGGACTTCGGGGGCCTTACCGGCGATGTTTCGACCCTTCAGGGCACTGTTCAGGGCGTTGAGATCATCAACGTCGACCAGACCAATGGCTTTCTCGCTAATGGAACTGATGGCACGCTCGCAGCTGGCGCTTTCGCCGGTGCCGAGCAGATTTGGCAGATCAATCGGGCAAACAGCATTTCGGGCTTGGCCGAAGGTCAGACTGCAGGCTTCCGCAACATTGCTTCGATCGCTGCTACGGTTGGTTTTGTGGCGTCCGCGGACAACGCTGCTATTGCTTTCGAGAGCAGCACTGTCATTGACGCTGATGACGCTACCGAATTCGATGGTCAGCACACGGTTACCCTAACGGGCGCAGGTCTTGACACTGTTACCGTCTCTGGAAGCCTCACCACTGTTGAAGCTGCCGATGAACTCGGTGGTGTGTTCGGTCTCGACTACGACGATGTCGCCTTCCTCGACCTCGACATCGGTGGTGCGGGTGGCGCAAGCGGTGTCGAAACTCTTAACATCAACCTTTCAACCAACACCATCCTTGGCGTTGATGAAGGGTTCAATGACATCGAGACGATCGATGCCAGCGGTTCGACGGGTGGCCTCGTCGCAGTCCTGGCAGGTTCTGAGGATGAAATCGAGCTGTCGTCCGTTACGGGCGGCTCCGGTGATGACGTGATCCTTACTTGTACAGCACGTTACACCAACGACGTCGCAATCGATGCTGGAGCTGGCGACGACGTCATTCAGGTCCAAGCTCAGGAGTCGTCGGAAGATGATGCCGTTGCCGTGACGCTCGCTGGGGGCGAAGGTGCCGATCTGTTCGCGATCAGCGGCGGTAATCTGGTAATTGCCACTGAAGATGAGGTTGTCCCAATCGTTGGCGACAGCATCCATATTACCGATTTCGACGCAGCCGACACACTGTTCCTCCAGGGCTTCTACGGCTTTACGGCTCAGACGCTCATTAACAATGCAGTTAACGGTGCAGAAACCCTCGAAGAAGCCGTTGCTGCTGTTGCTGAGATCACTGGTGGCGCAGGACCGGGTTCCAACATCACGAACTTCGCTCAGTTCGAGTTCGATGGTGCAACCTATGTGTATGGTGATACGAGTGAGGAGGCTGGTTACGAAGGCGATCTGCTTGTTCAGGTCACGGGTGTTGAGCTGACCAACGATAATGTTGTTGGTACCAGTTTCGACATGCTCCTATACTAGTCGGAATAGAAGAAGGGGTCCTCTGGGCCCCTTTTTTATACCTGGAGGACAGGATGCTGAAGTCTGTAGTCCCGTTATTCCAGTCCCCAATGAATAAAAGGACACCCACTTTAGTTGCCTAAATAATCAGCATGTGAATAAAAGGACACCCACTTTAGTTGCCTAAATAATCAGTATGAATAAAAGGACACCCACTTTAGTTGCCTAAATAATCAGCACGCCCTACACTCACCCCATGACCCGCCCCCGCTGCGCCCTCGTTTCCCTGGCCGATACGCCCTGGTACCACGTTGTCTAGAATAAAAGGACACCCACTTTAGTTGCCTAAATAATCAGCACGCCCTACACTCACCCCATGACCCGCCCCCGCTGCGCCCTCACCTAAACAAGAAAGGACACCCACTTTTCGTTGACGCCGCTGCCGCCCTTGGCTAAGCTTTTTAGTAAAGGAGTCCTCCATGACCCGCCCGCGCTCGGAACTTGTCTCGCTAGCTGACACGCCGTGGTATCACGTGGTGAGCCGATGTGTGCGGCGCGCGTTTTTGTGTGGGGAAGACGCGCACACGGGCCGCAGCTTTGAGCACCGGCGCGGCTGGATTGAAGCGCGCATCCGGCAGTTGGCTTCGGTCTTCACCATTGATGTTGCCGCCTATGCGGTGATGTCTAACCACTACCACATCGTGCTGAGAATCGACGCCGAGCGGGCGCAAGGCTTGAGTGACGATGAGGTCTTGCAACGCTGGACACCAAATTTAAGGGACACCCACTTAATTTCCTCAATGTAACCAAGGAGACTCTCATGCCTGACAATAAAAACATCACTCACCCCCTTGATGCAAAACGTATAGACATAAACGATCCTGCCGAGATCAGAAACTGGTGCAAGTCTCTTGGTTGCACTGAGGCAAAGCTTAGGGAGGCTGTAAAAACCGTAGGTACTTCAGGTGCGGCAGTAAGGAAGTATCTCGAAAAAAATAAAGCTCGCGAAAAAGGCTAATTGCCCCGGTTCAGTGGGGGGTGCCCAAAGCCAAAAAAGGACCCCCGCTTTTTGTTGTCCACTTTTCGTTGGCGCCTCCCCTCGCCCTCTAACGCGGCGCGCTGGCGTGGATGGCCGATCGGTTTCGGCTCCGGTGAGTCCCTCATCTGACTGTGCTGGTAAAAAAATCCGATAGGGTACTTTTTGTGTCGTTTTGGTTTGCCAGGCAGTCGGTTTCTGGACTGTTTTTGCTTCCGGCAAGCACAGTCGCAAAATAGGGGACAGACCACGGTTTTCCTGAAAACCCTGTTCTTCTCACGTGGGGCAGGGTTTTTTCCATAAGGGCCTTGCGGACATGCAGGGTCTTTACGGAAGAGACGAGAAGGAGTTTTCGCCATCGTCAAGCCAGATCCCGCCCTGATCGCCGTGCTCATCAACCGCGAGCACAGCCGCCTGTCGAGCCAGGTCAAGACGCTGGAGAGGGTGCTGCACGCGCCGTTCTCCGACAAAGAGCATCAGCGCCTGATCCAACTGGCTGCCAACTGGCGCTCGCTGCTGGCCTTTGACGACGGCGCACCGAAACTGGCTGATGCGCTGGAGGTGTTTATCGCCGCCTACAAGCAGCAGTCACCCAACCAGGAGCGGCTGCACGACGAGGTAGTCTTCCAGGCCGGCGTCTACCGCATGGGCCACTGGGCACTGGTCAAGCACTTCATCCCCGGCGTCACCGACTGCCTGGACAACTTCGGCAGCGTCCTGCCCAAGTACCGCGATGCCTTCAAGCGGCGGTACGAGGCCGATGGCAATCTGTCGATCGAAGCGCAGTCGCAACTGCTCAAGGCCCAGTACGCCTTGATCCCCAACCGCCGTGATCCGTACCGGCACGAAGAGATGAAACGCCGAGGGCTCGTCACCGCCGACGGCATCGTGCCCATGGGCGTGAAGGAGGCGCAGGCGTTGATCGAGCGGGAGGAGGCGCAGGCAACGCAGCCGGCCAAGCGCGGTGTGGTGGCGTGGGTGGCGGATCGGTTTCGGCGGAGGTGAGAGACAAGAACTTTTGACGGATCAGGGTGTAACCTTGAAAATGTCATTAAATAGGTTGAGCCAGAAATTCGGGAGGAATGACTGATGGCATATCGAAATGGAAACTACGCTGCCTTCTATGTGGCTGAGCCGTTCGACCCCAGCGCGCTAGGGGCGAATGCGACAAAGGATTTTCAATATTACAACCTGCTGCGGGCATGGAAGGGGGCTGATTCGTCATTTCCATTTAATGACTCCCATGACAAAACATACAACGTTCGCGATGGTAGTGACTGGGAGTCGACCTTGAAACCCAGACTGCGGGAACGTCTTCGAAACTCGAAGAATATCGTGCTTTTCCTGAGCTCCGTCACTGCGAATTCTCGGGCACTCCGAGAAGAGATTGATTACGGCATCAATGATCAGGGGCTCCCGGTTATTGTCATCTACCCCGAATACGATTCAAAGGAAAGCCTCCTTACGAACGGGGCCTTGAAGCAGTCAGTGAAAAACCTCTGGGACAAGCTGCCCATTTTTCGGGACTCAATGGAAGCGGTGCCCACGCTTCATGTACCGATGAAAAAGGAGTTGATTAAATCTGCGCTGCAGAATGATGGTTTCATGGTGGGGAGCAAAAAAGAGCCTGGCATTTATCGGTACAACCAGTAACCACAACGAAAGCAAATAAGCAGTCCGGTTTATGTCAAAAGTCAGTTTTCTCGACAAACGCGTCTTCAAGAAATTCCTTGAGATCACCTCCATCCTCAGCGGAACGCTGTCGGTGGTCTTGTTGTTTGTCGAGATTCCAGCCGAGTGGAAGTTGTGCGGACTCGGGATCTTCGTGGCCGTGCTTGCCCTGGCTTATTTATTGGTCTGGGTATGGTCGAACACGCTGAACCACATTGACATCAACATCGAAGGTAGTGACGTCACAGTCAAGGTCGGCGACATTTTTCAGCAGCCTGGGCTCAAAGTGATCGCGTTCAATGAGTATTTCGACACACAGGTAGATAACAAGATTATCAGCGACCGATCTCTGAACGGGGTTTTTGTGAACAACCACCTGGGAATCACCGCTTCCGAACTGGATAGTCTCATTGAAGATCATCCTTTCGAGGAAGGCGACCTGCTCGAAAGAAACGAACATCGACCACAGGGAAAAAAGCAAAAATATCGACTGGGGACGATTTTCGTTTACGACGACTATCTTCTGACCGCCTTTGCGAAGTTTGACGAGAGTAACAGGGCGGTCTTGACGATGCCCGAGTACCTTGAATTCCTTATTAACTTTTGGGACAAGGTAAACAATGTGTACGCCCAGAAAAGCGTGACCACCACAATCTTTGGATCAGGGATCACGCGTATCAAGGGGCACAAAACCATTAGCGATGAAGATCTGCTAAAGATTATGCTGTGGACATTTAGGATCAGTGAAATGCGATTCAAGTATCCAGCGAAGCTCACTATCGTCATTCACAAGGAAAAAATCGACCAGATCAGCCTTTTCGACATCAAGTCGGCGAAGAATGGGGTGTGATAGTTGGGCTTTCGATCTGCTGCCGAGAGTGCCGGAGGCGTTAACACAAAGAGCAGTGATCGTTTGTGACGACGGAACTCAGGGTGGGTGTTTTATCGCAACTTGTAGTCATCCCGCTGCCAATAAATCCTGCTGGTTCGCCATCGACTGAGCTTCTTTTTCGTCAATGACGATTGCGCCATTGATGAGGTAAACGTCGATCTCATCCCTGTTGGCACAGCAATACAAAGGACACCCACTTTAGTTGCCTCAATCCGTAGCACTGCCTACACTGAGGCCGCATGCCCCGCCCCCGCTAAGCCTGCTGGCCAAACAACATATGCCAACAATTTTGAGAGTGGATGGATTTCGGTTCTATTTTTATAGCCACGAGCCGAACGAGCCGCCCCATGTGCATATCGACAAGGATGCAGCGACCGCCAAAGTGTGGTTACATGATGCGGCGGTTGCACGCAGCATGGGTTTCTCTGCACAAGATTTAAGCAAGATTCAACGGATGGTGAAAATTCACCAATCTTCTTTAAAGGAGGCATGGAATGCATTCTTTGGCACCTGAAACAGACGTGCGCGCAATGCATGTGGTCGTAGAAGATGCGCGTTTGGTGGTCGATTTGATGGACGGGCGCACGATTGCGGTGCCGTTGGTCTGGTACCCCAGATTGGCCAACGCCACGCCCCAGCAACGCAGCCATTGGGAGCTGGCTGGTGGGGGCTATGGCATCCATTGGCCTGATATTGACGAAGATTTGAGCACCGAGGGGCTGCTGCGCGGCGCCAGGGCGCCTCAGGTGGGCTTGAAGCCATGACCCGCCCACGTTCTAGCCTGATTTCGCTGGCCGACACGCCCTGGTACCACGTCGTCAACCGCTGCGTGCGCCGCGCATTTTTGTGCGGACATGATGCCGCCACGGGCGGCAACTTTGACCACCGCCGGGGCTGGATAGAAACGCGCATCCGCGAGCTGGCCTCGGTCTTCACCATCGACGTGGCGGCCTATGCGGTGATGAGCAACCACTACCACGCCGTGCTGCGGGTGGACGCTGCCCGCGCCGAGGCCCTGGGCGACGATGAGGTGCTGCGCCGCTGGACGCAGCTGTTCACCGGTCCGGTGCTGGTGCAGCGCCACTTGGGCGGCGTGCCGCTGGGCGAGGCGGAGCGCCTGAAAGTGCGCGAGTTTGCTGCGCTGTACCGGCAGCGGCTGGCCGATGTGTCGTGGTTCATGCGCGTGCTCAACGAAACCATTGCCCGCCAAGCCAATGCCGAGGACGGCTGTACCGGGCGCTTTTGGGAAGGGCGCTTCAAAAGCCAGGCGCTGCTGGACGAGCAGGCCCTGCTGGCCGCCATGGCCTATGTGGACCTCAACCCCATTCGCGCCGGCATGACCGAAAGCCTGCAGGACAGTGCCCACACCTCCATTGCCGCGCGCCTGGCCGAGCTGCTGGGCCAAGCTTTTGTGCCCGTGCGGGCACCTGTGGCAGCGACCGCACTGCCTGCCTTGCCCCAGACTGCGGATGAAACGGCACCCACGCCAAGCCCGCAATGGCCCAGCCTGCGATCAGAAGAAGAGCTATCAGCGCTGCCCGAGGCACCGTTGAGAATAAAAGGACACCCACTTTAGTTGCCTAAATAATCAGCACGCCCTACACTCACCCCATGACCCGCCCCCGCTGCGCCCTCGTTTCCCTGGCCGATACGCCCTGGTACCACGTTGTCAACCGCTGCGTGCGCCGCGCCTTCCTGTGCGGGCACGACGCGCACTCCGGTCAGGACTTTGAACACCGCCGTGGCTGGGTGGAAACGCGCATCCGTGAATTGGCCTCGGTCTTTGCCATCGACGTGGCAGCCTACGCCGTCATGAGCAACCACTACCACGTCGTGCTGCGCGTGGATGCAGCACGTGCCCGCGGCTGGAGCGATGAAGAGGTGCTGCGCCGCTGGACGCAGCTCTTCACCGGCCCCTTGCTGGTGCAGCAGTTCCTGCAGCCGCCGCAGCGCGCCCTGATGGGCCAGGCGCAACTCGAGCAGGTGCAAGCACTGGCGGACACCTACCGCGCCCGTCTGTTTGAACTGTCGTGGTTCATGCGCGTGCTCAACGAGTCGATTGCGCGCCAGGCCAATGCCGAAGACGGCGTGAAAGGCCGCTTTTGGGAGGGGCGCTTCAAGAGCCAGGCGCTGCTGGACGAGCAGGCCCTGCTGTCGGCCATGACCTATGTGGACTTGAACCCGGTGCGCGCCGGCATGGCCGAGAGCCTGGAGGACAGCGCCCACACGGCCATCGCCGCCCGCCTGGCCGAGCTGCGGGGCCAGCCCTTTGTGCCGGTGCAGGCGCCGCAGGCGCCTCTGCAGGCTGCGCAGCACAGCAGCGCGCCTGGCGCCGCTGCGCCTCTGCCCCACTTGCTGCCCGAGCAGGCCCTGGCCTGCCTGCCCGAGGCACCGCTGATGCCGTTCGACCCTACCGGCAGGTTTGCCCAGGCAGTACCGTTCGGGCTGCAGGAATACCTGGACTTGGTGGACACCGTGGGCCGCGTGGTTCACCCCACAAAGCGTGGCACCATTGCCCACCATGTGCCGCCCTTGCTGCAGCGCCTGGGCATGGACACCGAGGCGTTCATTGCCTGCGCCGATACCTTTTTTCGCTCCTTTGCCAACGCGGTGGGCACGCCGGCCAGTTTGGCTCAACTGGCTGCCCGGCGCCAGGCACGCGCCCTGCGCGGCATGGCCACCGCCCGCCAAATGCTGTCCCCCAGACCAGAACGCGTGGCTTGAAGCCAAATAGGCCTCCAGCGCTTATGCAGCAAGCGCTGGCAGCTATCAAAATCATTCTTCCGAGGGGCTCACAAAAGGCCCCCTCACCTTCATTGCCACAGCAGAAAGCCGCTCCAGTTTCAATGCAGGGCTGCGAGGGCTGCCTCGGGGGCTTTGTCGAGCACCTTAAGCAGTGCCTTGGCTGCACCCGTACACACCTGCCTGCTACCCACACGCCCATCGACAGGCACATCCGGGCATTTGCTCCCGGCGGCCGTGTCCGTGTCGCCCAAACTCGTTCTGTCCTGTGTCTCGAATGGGGTCGAAGCAGGCATTGCAGCCTGCAGCGCCCCGTTACAGCCGCACCAGCGCAACTACGCGCATGCGGCTATCGCAGTCTGATCCCGATTGGCGACGGAATCGTGAGGCTTTCCAGCCTCGAAGTCTCGATGCAGCGGGGGTGGCAGCCCCCGCGCACGGTTCAGTGGCAGGTTCTGTCACCCCTTGTGTTGGCAGCACACGAGGTCTGCGCTGTATAGCGACGGCGCAGCTGCGACAGTCGCAGCTGGCCGCTGGCCAGGCGCTGCACGTACAGCACGCGCGGCAGCGCCAGGACGGCTTGGCCCGGCATGCGCCGCTGGTGTTCGGCGCGCGCCAGTTGCTGCAGTTTCTTGACCTGCACACGGCAGCCAGCAAAACCGGGGGTGCGCGCAAGGCGCTGCACCTGCCCTGGCAGCAGCCAGGGGCTGCGCCGGGCGGTGTCAATCAGATGGGCGCGCCAGCCTTGGTAAGCCCCTTCGCTCAGGCGCCAGGTCCAGGCGCTGTGGGCCTGGCCTGCGCGGGGCAACTGCACGAGCTCAAAGTCCCGCACCTGCACGCGCCCGGTGGCCGTGCCTGCGTCGTGCAGCACTTCCAGCTGCTGGGCCAGGCTCTGGCCAGGGGTGAGCAGCAGCGTCCACAGCAGGGCGTCGTCATCGGCTTCGGCGGTGTCGGCGGTACCTGGCACCGTGGGCGCATATAGCAGCAGCACGGCAGCGGCCTCACCCTTGTGACGTGCCCATGCGCGCTGGTGGCGCGAGCGACCCACGGCGTACAGGCGGTCGAATTTGCGCACCAGCGCCGCCGCTTTGTCCACGCGGATCGTGCCGCTGCACCAGTGGCGGTATCCCAGGCGCACATGGTCGCAAATGCGCTGCAGGTAGCTCGAGAGGTGCGTGTGCACCAGGGGGTCGTGGCCAGGGGTGTGGCTCATGCGGGTCTCCTTGAATCGTTCTGGCTGTGTTTTGAAGTGCCGGGCGGGCGGCGGGCACCGGCACCAACAAGGCAAAGCCTTGTGGGCCGGGGCTTTGCTGGGTATAGCGAGCGCGCTGTGCGCGCGAACAAGAAAGATTCCAAGTTTTTGCGGGAGCAGGGTTTTTTTGCGCGTGCGTGCTGTGCGCCAGTCGCTATACGCAAGGAGGACAGGGTGTTCTCAGGCCATTTTCGAAAGAAAGGACATGACATGCGTATTGACAAAGACACCACCGCTTTGGTGAACAGCCACCGCCCACTGCCTCGCTGCCGCTGGCAGGTGCCCCTGCAGCTCGGGGCGCCTGAGTTGCTGCAGACCTCTGCATCGGTGTCCGTGTTTGCCGGCCTGCTGGCCGGGATCACGCTGGACAGCGATGGTCTCGAGGGGTTGCTCAAGAAAGAAGGTGGACACCACCAAGACTGAGGACATACCAACACAAGGCTGATTTTTGAGGGATTGCCACTGATTGAGACCGCGGGTTGTACGACCTGCGGTTTTTTTTCGCCCCCCGCAAAAAGGCTAAACCCCACCCCCTAGACCTCTCAGTCCGGCCGATATGGCCGCTGAGTTGTCTGGTGCGTGCAAGGGTTGCATGCCGCTCAACGCCGTCGTCGCCGGGTTTTTACCGGAGATGACAGATGTTGGGTATAAAAAACCAGGGTACGGGAACCCTGCGCGTGATGGAGCTGTTTGCGGGGGTGGGCGGGTTTCGCCAAGGGCTTGAGCAAGTGCGCACACCAGCGCAGCAGGCCGCTTTTAAAGTGGTGTGGGCCAATCAGTATGAGCCCGCGAGCAAAAAACAGTGGGCGGCCGAGGTCTACCGCGCGCGCTGGGGAGTGCAGGACTTGGTCAACGAGGACATCTTCGAAGTGCTGCAGGAGCCGGCGCTGATGGCGAGCCTTGATGCACTGTGCCCGGATGTGTTGGTCGGGGGCTTTCCATGCCAAGACTACTCCGTGGCGAAGCCGCTGAGCCATTCGCAGGGGCTTCAAGGGGACAAGGGGGTGATGTGGTGGGCGGTCAGCCGGATGCTGCAAGCGCGCCGCGCAGCGGGCGCACCGCTGAAGTACCTGGTGCTGGAGAACGTGGACCGGTTGCTCTCTTCGCCGGCCACGTGTCCAGGGCAAGACTTTGCCCGGATTCTGGTCTCCCTGCAGCAAGAAGGCTATGCGGTCGAGTGGCGGGTGGTCAATGCAGCGGACTACGGGTTTGCACAAAAGCGCCGCAGGTTGTTCATGGTGGCCGCGCATGAGAGCACGCCGCTGTATACCCGGATGGCGGCATGTGCGGGAGAGGCCCAGCAGGGCAGCTTGCCGTGGTTGCTCAGCGCGGGGGTGCTGTCCAAGGCTTTGCCCGCAAGTGTCAAAGACGGGGGCAAGCTGCAGGTGTTTTCTTTGCCTGTTGGAGATTTTGCGGCGATGTCGTATGTGCCGCTCAAGCGCGGCAGCGGCTTTGCCTCGGGCGGGGTGTGTGCGGCAGGTTGGGTGTGCACAGCACCCCTGGTGGCCCAGAAACTGACGGATTTCACGGAGTTCACCGGCTTGGCACAGGCCCTGACACTGGGCGATGTCGTGCGCGAGACGGGCGAGGCGGTGGCGCCGGCATGTTTTTTGGCGGATGCCGCGTTGCCCAAGTGGCAGCGGCTCAAGGCAGCCAAGTCGATTGCGCGTGTCAGTGCGCATGGCCATGCTTACCATTTCAGCGAGGGCGCGATGGCGTTTCCGGACCGGTTGGACGCGCCGGCACGCACCGTCATCACGAGCGAAGGTGGCGCTGGTGCGTCGCGCACGACGCACGTGGTGCGGCATGCGGATGGGCGGCTTCGGCGCCTGGTGCCCGAGGAGCTGGAAGTGCTCAACGGGTTTGCCCGGGGCTTCACGGACATTGCCGGCATCACGCCCGCAAAGCGAGGGTTTTTGATGGGCAATGCGTTGGTGACGGGGCTGGTGACGGCCATTGGCCGGGCGCTGTGGCAGGCACAGACCTGAAAGGTAGGGAGACTGCATGCGAAACCACTGCAGGCAGTTTGTCTGGCACGGCGACCTGCTGTCAGATGGGTTTGCCAAGATTGCGCAGCAGGCGAGTATCAGTATGCAAGGACTGGGGGGCCCCCAACACAATGCGGGCGAAATCCGGATGGCGTGGGTTGATGAGAATGTTGCGCTCCGCCGGCACCACGGCGCTGGGAACGCTCAATAGCGCCGTCTGGGCACCTTGCAGCCACGCTTGCCCCATGGACTGAAGGACATCTCTCGCACCGATGGTGCGCCAATCGTCGGGTAGTTGTTCGATGTTGATGCGTGTCTCGGGCAGATCGTCAGGCAGCTGTGCGGGAATCAGCACGTAGTGCGCCCGCAAGGGATCGTCCTGCACCATCAGTTCAAGCAAGCCCAAAGACTGGGATTCGGCGGTATAGACCACCTCCCAGCCCTTTGGATTCCAGCGCCCGCCGTAAAGCCTCGCGCCTTCACCGCTGAAGGCTGTCTGAGCAAAGCGCGCAGTAGTGATGCGCCAGACGGTGCGCATCAGGCAAACACCCCGTGCTCGATCCGCCCCAAGGTGTCCAGTACGCTGTCGGCACCAATATCCGTGTCCAGCAGCGACAGAGGGGTCACGCCACCGAGCGATGCATTCGGGCTTTGCAGCCAACTCAGCGCACTGTCGGTGTCTTCAAAGACGGTTTCGGCGCGCTCGACCACGCGGGCAAAGCGAACGAACTTGGCGGATTCCTCGGCCGACAACGCACCCTCACGCTTGCGCCTGGCCAGTGTGCGCTCCGGAATGGCCAGTGCGTGCGCCAGCTCGGTCTGCGTGATGCGCGTGAGACGCACCAGGGCATCGACTGAGGCTGATGGCAGCCCCCGACGCACCAGGGGAATCCAGTCCATGACTACCCGGGGGCGGGCATGCAGCACCGCCTCGCCACCGAGAAGGTTCAACGCCGAAGCAACCGAGGAATGCACGCTGGCAGTGGTCATGATGTTCTCCTATGGGGTAAAGCCATTTGGCATGAAGTTTAGTCAAAATTGGCGTTAATGTCCAGGGCGCCTGTCCCACTCGTATTCATTACACACGCTTTCAAAGGAATCACGGTAAACACCACTGAACACATCACCCTCACTTTCCCCATCGAACACGATGGCCTGCCAATCAAGGAGATTGCGCTACGCCGCCCCACGGTGGGCGACCATCTCACCGCGCAGAAAGCCGCCGGCACCGATGCCGAACGCAAAATCCGGCTGATTGCCAATCTGGCCGAACTGCCGCCAGCGGTGATCCACCGGCTCGACATGAAGGACTACGCCCAACTGCAGAAGGTGCTGGGCGGGTTTTTGCAGTGAATCCGGGCGAGCTGCCCGCCCTCGTGGTGGAACTCGCTCTCTACACCCACTGGCCTCGATCTGAACTTCTCGTCCTGGAGGTGAGTGAGTTGGTCGAGGCCTTGTCGTTGGCGCGGCGGCTGTCCACCTTGTGGGGTACGTAATACCGCGTTCATGTGCATACTGTCGGGCGACCGTTCCAATCGCAAAAATGCTCGTGAAATCGTATCCGTCCGGTGACCCCATATTGAACGCGCCGTGAGAAGCGGGCATCGTGCCCACGATTGGAGGATCGTGGAGACGATGGAACAGGTTTCAAGCGAAGGCCGGCCGCGCCGGCGTGAATACAGCAAAGCGTTCAAGGCACAGTTGGTGGCTGCGTGCGCGCAGCCCGGTGCCAGTGTCGGTGGTGTGGCCTTGTCGCACGGGCTGCACGCGAACATGGTGCACCGATGGATTCGGGAGGCGGGCCCTGTGCGCGCTCAACCGGGCGTTTGTTCGGATGCTGAGCCCGGCTTCATCTCGCTGCCGCTGACGGCAATGGCGGACAGCACCCATGAGGAGCAGGCGCTGGCTGCATTACCGCCATCCGCGCCTTTACCGCTGCCGTCTGCGCCAGTCCATGTGCGCCTGCAACGCGGCGAACTGGTGGTCAGCCTGCAGTGCCCACTGGGCCAGTGCGGGGCGCTCTTGCGCGAGGTGTTGCGGTGATCCGGGTCGATGCGGTCTGGATGTCCACGCAACCGCTGGACATGCGCGCCGGCCCCGAGACGGCCCTGGCCAGAGTGGTGCAAGTCTTTGGCGCGGCCCGCCCGCACCACGCTTATCTCTTTGCCAACGCACGGGCCAACCGCCTGAAGGTACTGGTGCACGATGGCTTTGGCGTCTGGCTGGCCGCAAGGCGCCTGAACCAGGGCAAGTTTGCCTGGGGCGATGAGCGCCTGGGTCCTCGGCTCACACTCAGCGTCGAACAACTGCAAGCCCTGGTCACGGGCTTGCCCTGGCAGCGCCTGGGAGAAGACGCTGTGATCACGGTGCTGTGATGTTGGTCGCCCCTGGGGCGGCGTTCAATTCGTGGATATGCCAGTAGGCGGCTGCCCACCCATCGGGGATGATGACGGCCATGAACGAACCGGTGGATCTGCAGAGCATGGACGAGGCGCAAATGCGCCAGATGCTGCAGCACCTCATGAGCGAGCTCAAACACAAGCAGACGCTGCTGGACAAGCTCAGCTACGAGATGGCCAT
The DNA here is from genome assembly GCF_015832135.1 of Diaphorobacter sp. JS3051. Classification (NCBI taxonomy): domain Bacteria; kingdom Pseudomonadati; phylum Pseudomonadota; class Betaproteobacteria; order Burkholderiales; family Comamonadaceae; genus Diaphorobacter; species Diaphorobacter sp. JS3051. The sequence continues at coordinate 2,125,172 of NZ_CP065406.1, read as the reverse complement.
CCTCAAGCGGCTGAAGTTCGCCGCCAAGACCGAGGCATTGAACGCCGATCAGCGCAGTCTGCTGGAAGACGCGCTCGAAGAAGACCTGCAGGCGGTGGATGAGGAGATCGAGCAGCTGCGCTCGGCTGAAGAGCGCAGCCCACGCCAGCAACCCAAGCGCCTGCCATTGCCGGCACAACTGCTGCGCCAGGAATTCACACACGAGCCCGAGGTGACTGAGTGCTGCGGCCAGGCCATGCGCCGCATGGGCGAGGACGTGGCCGAGAAGCTCGACTACACGCCCGGCGTGTTCATGGTGCACCGCCATGTGCGCGGCAAATGGGTGTGCGCGTGCTGCCAGACGCTCAAGCAGCAGCCGGTCGAGGCGCACATCATCGACAAGGGCCTGGCCACCACCGGCTTGCTGGCCCAGGTGCTGGTGGCCAAGTACGCGGACCACCTGCCCCTGTACCGCCAGGAGAGCATCTATGCCCGTGCTGGGGTGCCGCTGGCACGCTCGACCCTGGCGCAGTGGGTGGGCAGCTGCGGCGTGCAACTGCAGCCGCTGGTCGATGCGCTGCGTCAGGAGGTGCTCGCACACAGCATCGTGCACGCCGATGAGACCCCGGTGCAGATGCTCAAGCGCGGCAGCGAGCGCGATGGCAAGACGCACCGCGCCTACCTGTGGGCCTACACCCCGGGGCGGCACGAAGACCTCAAGGCCGTGGTCTACGACTTCTGCGAAAGCCGCGCGGGCAAGCACGCCGGTGAATTTCTCAACGGCTGGCGCGGCACGCTGCTGGTCGATGACTTTGCGGGCTACAAGCAGCTCATGGGCGAGCACATCACCGAAGCGGCTTGCTGGGCGCACGCCCGGCGCAAGTTCTTTGAGCTGCACGCAGCCAACAAGAGCCAGATCGCCGAGCAGGCGCTGGTGCAGATCGGGCAGCTCTACGAGGTGGAGAGGCAGGCGAGCAATGTCGATGGCACCGAGCGGCTGCGAATGCGCCAGCAGCACAGCCGCCCGATCGTGGACAAATTGCACGCCTGGCTGAGCGAGCACCGCAGTAAGGTACCCGAGGGTTCAGCCACGGCACGGGCCATCGACTACAGCCTGCGGCGCTGGCAGCCGCTCACGCGCTTGCTGGACAACGGCCAACTGCCGATCGACAACAACTGGATCGAGAACCAGATGCGACCGGTCGCGCTCGGTCGTAAGAACTGGTTATTTGCCGGGTCGCTGCGGGCGGGACAGCGTGCGGCTGCCGTGATGAGCCTGATCCAGTCGGCCAAGCTCAATGGCCACGACCCACACGCTTACCTCAAGGATGTGATGACCCGACTGCCCACACACAAGGACAGCCGCATCGGGGAACTGTTGCCGCATCGGTGGCAGAGCGCCACGATCTGAGTCTCAGTCATGACCGCCGGCGACGGTCAATATGGGGTGGCCGGACGGATACGTGAAATCGAGCTCTTTGCTGTGAAGGCTCGATTTCAGGTGCATTACAGCAAAACACTGTTCTATGACGGCGCCGTAGGCCCGCACTGAGCGGCCGCTCGGCACAACACGGCCTCAGGCAGACTTCAAGAACGCCCCTTCGTTGGCTGCAGCCACCGGCAACCAGCTCTGCAGGCCCGATTGCAGCGCTGCTGCATCGGCCGCAGCCGACTTCCTGGCACGCGAGAGATGCGCGTAGCGCATCGTCGTTCGCATCTGCGTGTGCCCCAGCGCATGCATCACGTCGTACAGCTCAAACGAGCTGTTGATGAGCAAGCTGGCAAACGTGTGGCGCAAATCATGCACACGGATATCTGCCAAGCCGGCCCTCTTGCGTGCCGAGTTCCAGGCGTAGAAGATGGAAACGAAAGGCTTGCCGGTGGCCGGGTTGGCAAACACCCAGGGCGTCTCACCGCGCCGGGGCATGGCCTGGAGCATGCCCACCAGGGCATCTGAGAGCTGCACCACCCGTGGCTTGCCTGACTTCGTATCGGGCAGGAACCAGGTCTTGGCCTGTAGGTCAATGTCTGCCCACTTGGCATCCAATACCTCGCGTTTGCGCATGCCGGTCAGCAACAAGGCTGGCACGATAAAGCGCAGCATCTTGTTGGGACTGTCCTGCACAGCCTGCTGCAGTCGAACCATCTCCTCGGGTGAAAGAAACCGCTCCCTCGCATTCTGCGGATCGGCCAGTTGCACATGCTTGGCCGGATTCTTGAGCACTCCGGGCACTTCCCATTTGAGTGCAAGATTGAACATGTAGCGCAGCAAGATGATGCGCCGGTTGGCGGAGCCTCGCGCCGCACCGCGGGCCAGGTCAGCATGGTGGTAGGCCTCAATGTCCTCTAGTCCTACTGTGTCATAAATGTGGCATCATGAATCCTCCCAATTCTTTTTGTGAGGGACGATGAGTGCGAGTGAACGGTTTGACCAGTACATGGCGCATTTGTCGCGGGCGCTGGGACACGCAGATCGCTACGCAGGTCTCAAGGGTTATTGCACAGGTTTGATGCTGCCACTATCGCGAAAGAGTGTGGAGCCCATGGCCGCGCGGGTGGATCCGCTTCATGCCAGTGCAAGGCACCAAGCACTTCATCACTTTGTGGCTAAGGCCCAATGGTCCGATGTCGAAGTTCTGCGCCGGGTCTGCCAGTGGGTTGTGCCACACATGGATTTCAGCCGAGGAGGCTGGTGGATCATCGACGACACGGGCTTTCCCAAAAAGGGCGTGCACTCGGTGGGCGTAGCCCGTCAATACTGCGGCATGCCTGGAAAACAGGACAACTGCCAGGTGGCGGTGAGCGTCTCGCTGGCTTGCGATCAAGGCAGCATTCCTGTGGCATGGCAGCTCTATTTGCCCCAGGACTGGGCGCAAGACGCTGAGCGACGCAAGCGCACAGGCGTACCAGAGTCGGTTCGCTTTGCGACCAAGACACAGATTGCCTTGCATCAGTTGCGCACCCTGCTGAGCGAGGGTGCACCCCGACACTGCGTGTTGGCTGATGCAGGCTACGGCGTGGACACCGCGTTCCGGCAGGCGCTCAGCGACATGGGGTTGCACTATGCGGTGGGGGTGACCTCAGCGGTCGTAGTCTGGCCCCCTGGCGTCGAGCCACTGCCACCTGAGACCTACAGCGGCAAAGGCAGGCCCCCAGTGACGCCAAGGCGCACCGCTCAGTTGCAACCGATGAGCGTCAAGGCCCTGGCTTTGTCGTTACCGGCGCAGGCGTTCCAGACAATCAGTTGGCGCGAGGGCACCAACGCGCCACTCACGGGACGGTTCGCAGCGGTGCGGGTGCGTCACGCTGGTGGCAATGCTGGCAAGGCGAGTCTGCGCCCGCAAGAGTGGTTGCTCATCGAGTGGCCAGTGGAGCAGGCCGAGCCAGTCAAATACATCCTGTCAACGCTGCCCGAGAGCACTGCCTTGAACGATTTGGTCAGCTGCGCCTACCAGCGTTGGCGTATCGAGCGCGACTACCAAGACCTCAAGCAGGACTTCGGCTTGGGGCACTACGAGGGGCGCGGCTGGCGAGGGTTCCACCACCATGCGAGCTTGAGCATCGCAGCCTACGCCTTCTTGATGAGCGAGCGACTTATCGCCGACAAGCCTGCCGGGGGTAAAAAAAACTTCATCGAACGCCAAGTGCCTGCCGTTCCCCAAGATTACATCCCCAGAGGCAGGCCTGCGCGCACAGCGGCACGTGGACAACTCGATCACAAGCTTGCGTCATCTGCTGAGTTACGCACTCATAGACCGTCTGGGACAGTGCCCTTGCTGCGGCCGCATCAGCATGAGTGAAAAACTACTTTTATGACACAGTAAGACTAGGGAAGCTCTTCACGAATCAGTTCTGCCTGTGTCACGGCGATGCCTGAACTAAAACAGCACTCACTTTGAGCAATTGGACTGGTGCAGCGCTTGCCGCAGGCGCTGCGCGAGGGCTATTGCCCCGATATTGAAAGCACTACGCTCCCTGCACGCGCACCTGCCCCATGCAAGTCAGCAACTTGTGCCTCGCCATCCACAGGTTTGAGAGCGCAAACAGCGTGATGATCTGCGCCGTGTTCTTCTTGAGCCCTCGGTAGCGCACCTTCACATACCCAAACTGCTGCTTGAGCACCCTGAAAGGATGCTCGACCTTAGCCCGGATGCTGGCCTTGGTGCGCTCCAACTGGTCAATCAGAGCCTCCACAGGCCTGTCTTTGTCCAAAGCCCGGCGCAGCCCTGGGCGCATGGCCACATGCCAACGTACGTTCTTGTTGGCATCGGGCCGCTTGTCTACACCTTGGTAGCCTGCATCACCAAAGGCGTCTGTCTCCTGCCCGTGCAATAGGCTGTTGGCCTCGACCACATCACCGACATTGCCGCTGGTGCCTCGCACCGTATGCACCAGGCCTGAGTCTGCATCCACCCCAATGTGGGCCTTCATACCGAAGTACCACTGATTGCCCTTCTTGCTTTGATGCATCTCGGGGTCACGCTCGTGACTTTGGTTTTTGGTTGAACTGGGCGCAGCAATCAGCGTGGCATCCACTACGGTGCCTGCCTTGAGTTGCAACCCCTTGGCTTGCAGTAGCGCATTCACGGTGGCCAGGATCTGATCGGCCAGCTTGTGGCGCTCCAGCATGTGACGAAAGCGCAGGATGCTCGATTCACTGGGGATCTGTGCGTCCCAGTGGGACAGGCCTGCAAAGTCCCGAAAGGCTGGCACGTCGTGCAAGGCTTCTTCCATGGCGGGGTCACTGAGTTTGAACCACTGCTGCATGAAGTGGATGCGCAGCAGCGTGCTCACTGCAAATGGCTGCTGGCCCCGGCGCCCACTCTCGGGTGCGTAGGGCTCTATCAGCGAGACCAGCTCAGCCCAAGGCACCACCAGCTCCATGGCATCGAGAAATTCGCGCTTGCGGGTGCGTTTGGTGGTGTTGCTCAGGCCCAGGCTGCTTTGCTTCATGCGCTTATTGTCTGAGCTTCAGGCTTGCTCAGCCACATCGTACAGGGATTCGTGCAGAGAGTCCCTAAGGCGAAGAAACGCACCGAGCGCCTCAACACCCACCTGATGACCAAGGCGCGCAGCAGCAGCGAGCTGAACTACCTGGCCAGCCCGGTCACCGGCGGTGGTGTCAGCGTGCCACGCTTTCAGCAGCTGTTCCTGCTCGCGCGCCAGCACGGCCACAAGGCCCCGCAGGACTGGGCCGGCTTCGTGTGGAACCTGCTGGCCGTGCAGGGGCAGCGCCTGGTCAAGCAGGGCAGGGCGCTGGACACGCCCGAGCAGAACCTGGCCGAGCTCACCGCCCAGGCCGCCGAGTTGGCCGAGAAGCGCCTGCCGATCCTGAAGGCGCTGCAGCTGGCCTGAGCCGGGCGAGAATTGATACAAGAAAACAGCGGGAATCCCCTCCGGGACGCGATAAATTCACTCGCACTTGGGCTGCATGGGCAGCCCACGGCTTTTTTGAGTGAATGAGGTCCATGCGTATTCTTTTCGTGCACCCGGGGTTCCCGGCACAGTTCCGCCATGTGGCGCAGGCGTTGGTTCAGCAGGGGCATGCGGTGCGGGCGCTGTGCCAGAAGCCCCCCGAGGGCGCCGCCCCCGAATTCGACGTGCCCGGCGTGCAGGTGCATGCCTATGGCCTGCCGCGCGGCGGCACGCCGGGGGCGCAGGGCTGGGTGGCCGAGCTGGAGCTGCGGGCGATCCGCGGCGAGGCGGCGCTGCAGGCCGCGCTGGCGCTGCGCGACGAGCAGGGGTTCGCGCCCCACGTGATGCTGGCCCATGCGGGCCTGGGCGACAGCCTGTTCCTGAAGGCGGTGTGGCCCGGCGCCCGCCTGGGCCTGTGGGGCGCTCACTACCACGACGCGGCGAGTGCGCGGCATGCGGACCATGACCCGGGCCTGAGCCCGCTACAGGCCCTGGACGCGGCGGCGCGCGCACGCGCCGAGGCGCTGGTGCAGGCGCAGCTGCGCATGCGCAATGCCCAACTGGACCTGCACCTGCGCGAGGCGGACGGGCTGCTGGTGCCCACCGACTGGCAGGCGGCGCGGTTTCCCGCGCCGTGGCGCGAGCGGCTGTGGGTGGCGCACGACGGCATCGACACCGAAGCGCTGGCGCCGAACGCGCAGGTGCGCGCGACGCTGCCCGGCGACGTGGCGCTGGCGCCCGGCGACGAGGTCGTGAGCTTCGTGGCCCGCAGCCTGGAGCCGCGGCGCGGCCTGCAGGTGGTGATGCGCGCCCTGCCGCGGCTGCTGGCCCAGCGCCCCGCGGCGCGGGTGCTCATCGTGGGCGCGGAGGGCCCGGGCCAGGGCCCGCTGCCTGCGGACGGGCGCAGCTGGAAGCAGCACCTCATCGACGAGGTGCTCCCGCAGATGCCCGAGGCCGACTGGCAGCGCGTGCATTTCCTGGGGCCGCTGCCCCACGCCCATGTGGTGGCCGTGCTGCAGCTGGCGGCGGTGCATGTGCACTGGGCCTACCCGCTCGCGCTGTCGCGCAGCCTGCTGGAGGCCATGAGCACCGGCTGCGCCGTGGTGGCCGGCGACACCGCGCCGGTGCGCGAGGTGCTCGCCGATGGCGAGACCGGCCGGCTGCTGGAGTTCTTCGACGCCGAGGCCCTGGCGGACGAGGTGGCGCGCCTGCTGCAGGCGCCGGCCGAACGGCAGCGCCTGGGCGCGCAGGCGCGGCAATGCGTGCAGGCGCGGTACGACCTGCACGGCGTCTGCCTGCCGCGCCAGCTGCAATGGCTGCAGGCGCTGGCCGACGGCGCCGCGGCGCCGGCCCCGGCGCCCACGCCGGACGCGGCCCAGGCCCTGCGCGCCGAACTGGCCCGGGCCGAGCAGGCGCGCGACCAGGCGCAGCAGGCCGCGGCGCTGGCCCAGGCCCAACTGGAGCAGGCGGGCCGCGCCCGCGACAGCGCCGAGGCCGGTCGCCAGGCCGCCGATGCGCTGCTGCAGGAGGCGGTGCAGGCGCTGGCGGGTGTGCGCCAGTTGCTGGAGGCGGAGGCGGAGGCGATGGAGGCCGCGCCGCCGCTGGTTTGAAGCCAAATCGGCTGGTGGCGCCCGTCAGGCAAGCGCTGGCAGCTCTTTATTTGAGAGCGTTCCCTAATGCAGCATGGCCCGGCCCGCGGGGGCGGCCGGGCCGGCCGCTGCCGCGAGCCATGCGGGCCAGTCCTGCGTAGGCCATTCGGCCTCGTGGTACTGCTGCTGCAGTATCGACAGCCATTGGCGCAGGGGCTGGGCGGCGAGCGTCAGACCGACCGGGGCATCGGTGCCTGGTTCGCCGCTGAAGCGCAGCTCCACGCCCGACGCGCCGGCCGAGAGCTGGATGCTGTGCACCAGCCATTGCGGGCTGCGCTCGTGCGGGGTGACCGGGGGCTGCGGCGGCAGCTGGGCGCGCGCGGCCTGCTGGGCAAAGCCGTGCACGGCATCGCTGTGGTAGCCGGGCAGGCGGGCGGAGTGCGCCGCCCCGGCCGGGGCGTCGTGGCGCTCCAGCCATTGCCACAGGGCCGGCAGCAGGCGCTTGAGCAGGCGCTGGGTGAGCCACAGCGTGAGCGTGCTGCCGTCGGCGCGTTCGCCGGCCAGGCGCATGCGGTCCTGCGCGGGGTCGTAGGCCGTGGTGATGCGCTGCAGCACCGGGGCCGGCGGTACAGCCTCGGGCATGGCGCTCACAGCGCGCCGAGCCGCAGCGTGCCGCCCTGGTTCAGGAATTCCAGGTCGAGGTCGCGCGCCGGCGCGGGCGCCGGGGGCGGCGCCTGCCGCGCCTGGGCATGCAGGGTCGCAAGCCGGCCCAGGCTGGCGAGGTGCTGCATGGACAGCAGCTGGCAATAGGCCAGCTGCAGGGCGCCGCCGCGCTGCAGCGCTTCGAGTGCCGGCCCGGAGAGCCGGTTCAGCGCGGCCTCGTCGATGCGCAGCAGGCCGCCCAGTTCCTGCGTGCCGGCATCGGTCTGCAGGCGCAGCGGCCAGGGCTGGATCAGCCCGTGCTGCTGCAGCAGGGCGCAGGCGGCGGTGGTGTGCTGGCGGTTGGCCTCGAGCTGCTGGAAGAACTGCAGCACCTGGGCGGTGGCCGGGGAGAGCTGGCCCTGCTCGTCGAAGAAGGGCTGGCCGTCGCCGGGGCCCACGAGCCCGCTATCGGCGTGGATGCACAGCACCTGCTGGCCGTCCTCGGTGCGGGCCAGGCGGAAGGGGTAGCTGCGGTAGGGCGCGGGGATGTAGCCGGCAAGCCAGCGGCCGTCGGGCGCCACGTAGAGGTTGCGGCCGGCCTGCAGGCCCTGGATGGCGACGGGCAGGAACTGCTCTTGCTGCGCGACGAAGCCGATGGGCAGGGCCAGGGCGGCCTTGGGCAGCTCCTGCAGCACCAGGGGGCAGAGCTGGTCGTGGCGGGCAAAGCCGTAGTCGGCCGGGCCGCGCCAGCGCAGCTGGCCGTGCTGCTGGCGCGAGAGCGGCGTCAAGGGGTTGGCGGTCGGGTTGGAGGGGGTGTCGGTCATGTTGGGTGGGTGCGGGAAGGTGCGGCGCAGCATAACGCCGCGGGGGCCGTGCCGGGTATTGTGCGCATGGCGCGCAGCGCGGTTTTGCTTTACTTGGCATAGCGTATGCACACCTCTTTGCGAATGGCACGTAGTCCAAAGCGGGGCGCGGTTTTGCTCCCTCCCCCGCTGGGGGAGGGTTGGGGTGGGGCCGCCACGGCCTGTTTTTTCATGCGTTGCGTACGCGTCAGCGGGCCCCCATCCCCACCTTCCCCCAGTGGGGGAAGGGGTAACAGCCGCGCCCAGTCTGATGGCATTGCTACTGAAAAAGATGTGTGCGTACACAAGCCTGTGGTGGTGAGGGGAGGGCGGGTGATGCAGGCCGGATCCATGCGTTGCCGCACGCGTTGTTTTTTCGCCGTCGCGGTCTCTTATATGAAATTCATATAGGAGTTCTTGTTAGACTGCGCAGCCTGCCATGGACGCCATTCTCCGCATTCCCCTGAACACCTCGCCCGAGCAGGCCCAGCGCCTGCAGGCCTTGCAGCAGGGCTTTGCGCAGCTGTGCAATGCGTTGGCGCCGCTGGTGCAGTCCACGCGGGTGTGGAACCGGGTGGCCCTGCACCACCTGGCCTACCGCCAGCTGCGCGAGCAGTTTCCGGACATGGGCTCGCAGATGGTGTGCAACGCGATCTACTCGGTGTCGCGCACCTGCCGCATGGTGTTCCAGCACCCCGACAGCCCGCTGCACCTGGACAAGCTGGGCGAGCGGCCCCTGCCGCTGCTGCGCTTTGCCGACAGCTGCCCGGTGTATTTCGACCGCCACACGCTGAGCCTCAAGGCGGGGCAGCTGTCGATGTTCACGCTCGACGGGCGCATGCGCTTCCAGCTGTCGCTGGATGCCGAGGTCGAGGCGCGCTTTCATGCGCAGAAGCTGCGCGAGATCGTGCTGTCGCGCCGTGCCGACGGCATTTACGAACTGTCTTTCCTGCTGGTGGACCAGGCGCAGCCGGCCGCCGCGGCCGAGGGCGCGCTGGCGCCGCCGGAGCCGGGCGAGATTCCCGAATATGTGATGGTCGACGAGGCCGTATGAACCCAACCCAAGCCCCTTCCGAATTGCGCCAGGCCGTCGTGGCCCTGCGCCCCTACTACGTGCGCGCCGCCTGGTTCAGCCTGTTCGCGAGCCTGCTGGTGCTGGCGCCCTCGGGCTACATGCTCGAGGTGTACGAGCGCGTGGTCAACAGCCGCAACCATCTCACGCTGTGGTGGCTGACGGTGGCGGTGCTCGGGGCCTTCGTGCTCATGGAGGTGCTGGAATGGGCGCGCGGCGAGGTGATGCGCGCGGCCGGCGAGGCCCTGGACCGCAAGCTGCGCGTGCGCGTGTTCGATGCGATCTTCGAGGCCAATGTGCGCCGCGTGCCCGGCGGCACGGTGCAGCCGATGCAGGACTTCAGGAAGATCTGCGAATTCCTGCATTCGCCGGCGCTGCTGGCCATCATGGAGGCGCCCATCGCGCTGGTGATGATGGTGCTGCTGTTCCTGATCAGCCCGGTGCTGGGCTGGTCGGCCGTGGTGTTCGGCGTGTTGCAGGTGGGAGTGACCTGGCTCAACGAGCGGCGCACCAAGCCGCCGCTGATGGAGGCCAACCGCACGGCGATCGCCGCACAGCAGTATGCAGATGGCACGCTGCGCAATGCCGAGGTGATCGAGGCCATGGGCATGCTGCGCAATACGCACCGCCGCTGGATTGCCAAGCAGCAGGAGTTTTTGCAGCTGCAGGCCCAGGCGTCAGAGAGCGCAGGCGGTTTTCAGGCGCTGAGCAAGTTGCTGCAAAACGTGCTTAGCTCGATGTTGCTGGGCTTGGCCTGCTGGCTGATGCTATACAACGAGCTGCGCGGTGGCGGCGGCATGATGATCGTCAGCTCCATCCTGGGCGGGCGCATGCTGGCCCCGCTGGTGCAGATCGTCACGCAGTGGCAAACAGTGGTCAACGCGCGCGATGCCTGGAACCGGCTGGACGCGCTGCTGGCCGCCGTGCCGGTCAAGCCGCCCGCCATGCCTTTGCCGCCCCCGCGTGGCAGCGTGCAGGTGGAGCAACTGGTGGCCGGGGCGCCCGGCAGCAATACGCCCATCCTGCGCGGCATTGGGTTTGCGCTCAAGCCGGGCGATGTGCTGGCCGTGGTGGGGCCTTCGGCATCGGGCAAGACAACACTGGCGCGCGCCCTGGTGGGCTTGTGGCCTGCCAGCGTAGGCAAGGTACGTTTGGACGGGGTGGATGTGCACGCCTGGAACAAAGACGAGCTGGGGCCCCACGTAGGCTATCTGCCCCAGGGCGTGGAGTTGTTTGAGGGCACGGTGGCCGAGAACATTGCGCGCTTTGGTGAGGTGGACAGGCCCAAGGTAGAGGCGGCGGCGCGGGCCGTGGGCCTGCATGAGTTGATCAGCGAGCTGCCGCAGGGCTATGACACGCTGGTGGGGCCGGGCGGTGCGCGGCTGTCTGGCGGCCAGCGCCAGCGTGTGGGGCTGGCGCGTGCGCTGTACGGTGACCCAGTGTATGTGGTGCTTGACGAGCCCAACTCCAGCCTGGACGAAGAGGGCGACGCCGCCCTGGCGGCCGCGCTGAAGCAGGCTAGCGCCCGCGGCGCCACCGTGGTGGTGATCACCCACCGCACCAGCGTGCTGGGTGTGGCCAATTTGCTGCTGGTGCTGCGCGATGGTCAGCAGCAGGCTTTTGGCCCGCGCGACGAAGTGCTGGCGGCGCTGAATCAGGCGGCCCGGCAGGCGGCGCAGGCAACGCCGGCCGGTGGTGCGGCGCCCAGGGCATCTTTGCAGAACGCGCAGGCGCCTGCTTGACCGGCCACCGTAGAAAAAAGACGACATGAGTCCAACGATGACGAACCCTGGTTTCTTTGACCGCAGTGAGCTGACGCGCGCGCTGTGGGCTTTTCGCCGCGAGTTTTTGGTGGTGGGTGTGTTCAGCATGGTGGCCAATGTGCTGATGCTGACGCCCACGCTGTACATGCTGCAGGTGTTTGACCGTGTGCTGCTCAGCCACAGCGAGCTGACGCTGCTGATGCTGTCGTTGATTACGCTGTTTTTGTTCTTGGTGGGCGCTTTTTCGGAGTGGATGCGCTCGCGCGTGCTGGTGCGTGCCGGCATGCGGCTGGACAACATGCTCAGCACCCGCGTGTTCAATGCCAGTTTTGAGAGCAACCTCAAGCAGTCCGAGAGCAGCACGGCCAAGGCGTTTGGCGATTTGGTGCAGTTGCGGCAGTTTTTGACGGGCAATGGCATTTTTGCGCTGTTCGATGCTCCCTGGTCACCCATTTACCTGGCCGTGGTGTTCTTTTTGCACCCCATGCTGGGCTATCTGGCGATCTTTTTCGCGCTGGTTCAGGCTGCGTTGGTGTGGTTTGGCCATCGCCAGACGGTGGCTCCGGCGGGGCAGGCGCAGGCTGCAGGCTCTGAGGAGGCTTTGTTTTTGCAGGCCAAGCTGCGCAATGTGGAGGTGCTGGCGCCCATGGGCATCGTGCAGAACGTGCGCGCACGCTGGCAGGCACGGCATGCACAGGCCCAGCGGCTGCAGGGGCAGGCCCAGGCGGTGACGCACCGCATCACTGCATGGAGCAAGTTCATTCGCTATTCGCAGCAGTCTCTGGCGCTGGGTGCAGGTGCCTTGCTGGTGATTGACGGCCAGTTGACGCCGGGTGCAATGATTGCCGCCAACGTGCTGATGACGCGCACGCTGGCGCCCATCGACCTGCTGGTCAATACGTGGCGAGGTTTCATCAATGCGCGCTCAGCATTCGAGCGGCTGGAAAGTTTGCTGGGCGACAACCCCGAGCGTGATCCCGCCTTGACCCGCGTGCCTCCGCAGGGCGCCTTGTTGCTGCGCGACGTGGTGGCGGTGGCACCGGGGCGCGCCGAGCCGATCTTGAAAGGCGTCAATGTGCAGGCGCAGCCAGGAACCGTGACGGTGGTGCTGGGGCCTTCGGGGTCCGGCAAGTCCACGCTGGCGCGCTGCATGGTGGGCATCTGGCCGCACATGGTGGGCGAGGTGCTGCTGGATGAGCGCCCAATCGCGGGCTGGAACCGCTACGAGCTGGGCCCGCATATCGGTTACCTGCCGCAGGACATCGAGCTGTTTGAGGGCTCGATTGCCGAGAACATCGCGCGGTTTGGTGAGATTGATGCGCAAAAAGTCATTGAGGCGGCCACCAATGCGGGGCTGCACGACATGATCTTGCGCTTCCCGAAGGGGTATGACACGTCGATTGGCGAGGCGGGCGGGCTGCTTTCTGGTGGGCAGCGCCAGCGTATCGGCCTGGCGCGTGCCATCTACGGCAACCCTGCGTTGGTGGTGCTCGATGAGCCCAATGCCAACTTGGACGATGTGGGCGAAGCGGCCCTGGTGCGTGCGGTGCAGGCGCTCAAGGCGCGCGGCAGCACCGTGGTGCTGGTCACGCATCGGCCTGGCATTTTGGCGGTTGCCGATCGTCTGGTCATTCTCAAAAACGGCACGGTTCAGGCAGACGGGCCGCGTGACGCGGTACTGGCAGCGCTGCGCAATGCCCAGGCGGCCCCGGCTGCCACGGCGGCTTCAGCGGTGGCTTGAACCTGGTTTATCCAGTGCTTCTGGCTGCCTACTCTCTTTTTGGTTGAGTTGTGACATGGCTGAATCTTCAAATCTTGCAAGTAAAAAATCCCCGCAGGCATCCGACGTGAATGAGATCGCATCGCCCGGTGATATGGATGAATCCGACCTGGGTCGCGCGGGCCGCTGGGGGCTGTGGGCTCTGGGCATTGGTTTTGGCGGCTTCTTGCTGTGGGCTTCTCTGGCGCCGTTGGATGAGGGTGTGCCGGGGCAAGGCACGGTGGCCCTGGACACCAAGCGCAAGGCAGTGCAGCACCTGAGCGGCGGTATCGTGCAAGAGGTCTTGGTGCGCGAGGGCGACGAGGTGCAGGAAAACCAGATCCTGATCAAGCTGGACGCGGCTGTGGCGCGTGCCAATTACGAGTCAGCGCGTCAAAGCTATCTGGGTTTGCTGGCCATGCAGGGGCGCCTGCAGGCAGAGCAGCTGAGTAAGTCCAGCATAAGCTGGCATCCTGACTTGAAGGAAGCGTCGTCAGACCCGCTGATACAGCAGCAGATACTGAACCAGGAGCAGCTGTTCAATACCCGCCGGCTGTTGCTGCGCTCAGACTTGCAGTCGATCGAAGAGAACATCCAGGGGCAGGAAGGGCTTTTGCAGTCTTACGCCAGCATGCTGGGCAATCGCCAGAGTCAGCTGGGGCTGTTGAATGACGAGCTGGGGCATTTGCGCGGCTTGGTCAAGGAGGGTTATGCCCCACGCAATCGTCAGCTGGAGCTGGAGCGCATGGTGGCGGACACCAGCGCGTCGATTGCGGACCTGCAGGGCAATACGCTACGGGCGCGCAGCGCGATATCTGAGCTGCGGCAACGGGCTATCTCGCGCAAGCAGGAGTACCGCAAAGAGGTGGAGACGCAGCTGGCCGAAGTGAGTCGCCAGGTATTGGCCGACGGCGAAAAGTACCGAGCCGTGCGCAACGACCTGGAGCGTACGGAGATCCGTTCGCCAGCGTCTGGCCAAGTCGTGGGGCTGGCGATTCAGACAGTTGGTGGTGTGGTGCAGCCCGGCCAGAAGCTGATGGATGTAGTGCCCAAGGGCGCGCCGCTGATGCTGGAAGCCCATGTGGCGCCGCACATGATCGATCGGGTGAAGGCCGGAATGCCGGTTGACGTACGTTTCTCTTCATTCGCCAATGCGCCCCAGCTGGTGGTGCAGGGCGAGGTGGACTCGGTGTCTGGTGACCTGCTGACCGAGCCGCAAACGAATGCCACTTATTACCTTGCACGGGTACAGGTGACGGGAGAGGGGCTCAGGGAGTTGGGCGGGCGCCAGTTGCATCCCGGCATGCCGGTGGAGGTGATCTTCAAGGGCGGAGAGCGCACCATGCTGACCTATTTGCTGCACCCGCTGACCAAGCGTTTGGCGGCTTCGATGACGGAGGAGTGAGCATGCACCGTTTGCAAATCAACTATTTGCGGGACAGCCATGATGTGGGTCGTGGTGTCGGCTTGGGGGGCAGAAATCGCCGCCTGATGTGGGCCCGTGTTTGCGCGGTCTTGGCGACAGGAGCGGGGCTGTTGTTTGCGCCGGCTTGGGCGTTGGATCTGCGCCAGGCCTATGAAGCTGCCGAGCAAAACGACGCCAGCATCCGCGCCTCGCGCGCGGCTGCCGACGCAAGGCGTGAAAAGCTGCCCCAGGCACAGGCGCAGCGCCTGCCCAATGTGGCGTTCAACGCGGGCTTCAATCGCAATAACCTGCGCACCAGTACCACGGGTTTGTCCGGGCCAGTCTCCTACACCAATCACTACAGCAGCAACAACCAGGTGCTGCAGCTTCGTCAGCCGATCTACCGCCCTTATGTGAGCGCGTTGGTCGATCAAGCCAAGGCTTTGGTCGAAGATGCCAATGCCACGCTGGAGCTTGATGAGCAGAGCTTGGTTGTTCGGGTGTCGGAAGCGTATTTCGATGCCTTGCTGGCGCGTGCGCAGCTGGACCTGATTGCCGCGCAGAAGGCGGCCTATGCAACCCAGCTCGCTGCTGCCGAAAAGGGGTTCAAGGCCGGAAGCGGCGTGCGCACCGATGTGGATGAAGCGCAGGCGCGCGTGGACATGTCCCGCGCTCAGGAGCTGGAAGCAGAGCAGAACGTGGATTTCACGCGTCGGCGCCTGGCGGTGTTGGTGGGCAAGCCGGTCGATGTGATCGCGGATCTGGATGTGGACAGGTTTAAGCCCACGTTGCCGGTGCCTGAGCGCGTGGAAGACTGGATCGCCCAGGCCGAGGATGCCAGTCCGCAGCTGCGTGCTTTGCGTGCGCAGCTTGAAGCGGCCCGTATGGAGATCGAGAAGGCCCAGGCCGGTCACAAGCCCACGCTGGATGCCGTGGCGGGTTGGTCGCGCCAGGACAGCGACTCCGTCACCAGCGTCAACAATGTCTATAACCAGAAGTTCATCGGCCTGCAGTTGAGCGTGCCTCTGTATGCCGGCGGCTATGTCAACTCTACCGTTCGCCAGGCAGTGGCCGACGGCGAGCGCGCACGCGAGGCGCTGGAGGCAGCGCGGCTGGAGCTGGGCACCAGGGTGCATGAGCAGTACCGCGCCATGACCGAGGGGGTGCTGCGCATTGCTGCGTTGGAGCAGGCCGCACGCTCAGCCCAGCAGGCGGTGCAGTCCAGCCGCATGTCTTTTGCGGCGGGTGTGCGCACGACGGTGGATGTGCTCAATGCCGAGCAGCAGCAGACAGTTACTCTGCGCGATCTGGCCCAGGCACGTTATTTGTATCTGCTGTCGCGCATTCGATTGCAGTCTCTGGCCGGGCAAGACCGCTGGGGCAGCATCGACCAGGCAAACGCGTGGCTGGTTCGTTGACCCTCTCTTTTTTTGAGCATGGGTTCAGACGGCGTGCAGGCCGAAGCATTTAGCGGGCACACGCCGCGGCTTGTGGTCTCTATCGTGAGTCATGGGCATGGAGCACTGGTGCAGCGGCTCCTTTATCAGCTGGCGCAGCTGAGTGCTAGCAGCATCTCTCGCGTGGTAGTGACCCACAACATCCCAGAGCCAGCGCTGCATACGCCTGCCAATGGTTGGCCGTTCCAATTGGACATAGTCTGTAATGCTGCGTCACGCGGTTTTGGTGCCAACCATAATCACGCTCTACGTGGTGCGAATGAACCTTTTGTCTGTGTGCTCAACCCTGATGTGGAGCTGCTGCCTTCGCAGGAGCCTTTCGAGGCGCTGCTGCGGGCTGCGATGATCACAGGTGTGGGTTGTGCTTATCCGCGGCAGTTGGATGCAGACGGGCAGGAGCAGGACTACGAACGCGAGCTGCCGTCTTTGCCGGCTTTGTGGCGCCGACGGGTTTGGCGTCGGCCGCAACGCGCCGTGGATTGGGTGAATGCAGCTTGCATCGTGATGCCAAGGTCGGCCTGGCGGTTGGTGGGGGGCTTCGATGAGGCCTACCATATGTATTGCGAAGACGTTGACCTGTGTTTGCGGTTGCGTCTGGCGGGGCTTAAGCTGCAAAAGGCGCATGCACAAGTTTTGCATGTGGGGCAGCGCGCTAGTCGCAAGCAATGGCGTCACTTGTTGTGGCATATACGCAGCTTGCTTCGTTTGTGGTGCTCAGACGCATATTGCCAAGCACGCAGCTTGTCAAAAATTTCAAATTAAATGCGCCGCGAATAGGGGTGGGCAACGTTTCATGATCTGGCTCTCAGTGGTGGCATTTCTGGTGACTTTGGTGATTGGGGCGGCTGTGATTCGCTGGTCACGCGGTTACGGTGTTGCGTATGGCGCGCAAATGCCGCAACGCATCCATGTGGGTGAGGTGCCGCGATTGGGTGGCATAGCCTTGTTGTTGGGCTTGCTGCTGAGCTGGGGTGCAGGCGTGGTCAGCAGCCAGATGCTAGGCGATCCATCTTTCTTGGGTTTGAACGGTTGGACTTTATGGTGGGCAGCTGCACTGCTGCCGGCCGTCTTGGGAGGTGTGGGCGAAGACTTGACCCAGCGACTGGCGGTACGGTACCGCCTGGCCTTGACTATGCTCTCTGGAGCCTTGGCGATGGCTCTGCTGGGGCTGGCTGTGCCGCGTCTTGGACTGCCTTGGGTGGACGGCTGGATGGCCATCAACCCCTGGCTTGGGATGGGCGTAGCCCTGTTGGCGGTGACCGGGCTGCCTCACGCGTTCAACATCATTGACGGCTGCAACGGTTTGGCCGGCATGGTGGCTTTGATTGTCTGCCTGGCACTGGCCCATGTGGCGCTGCAGGTTGGGGACAGGGCTCTGGCGGCTTTGCTGGTTACTACCGCGGCTGCGACGGCAGGTTTCCTGTTCTGGAATTACCCACGCGGCATGCTGTTCGCGGGTGACGGTGGCGCCTATCTGTGGGGCGTGGTGATTGCGTTCGGCAGCATTACGCTGGTGCAGCGCCACGACCTGGTTTCCCCCTGGTTCCCCATGTTGCTGTTGATCTATCCGGTGTGGGAGACGGTGTTCTCCATGTACCGCAAGTGGGTGCGTGGCGTGTCGCCAGGTATGGCGGATGCACTGCACCTGCATCAGCTGATTTACCGACGCATAGTCTGGGGTGTTTTCCACGACGACGAATCCCGCCGCATGCTGATGCGCAACAACCGCACGTCGCCCTATCTGTGGGGCTTCACCCTTTTGACGGTGGTGCCGGCCGTGCTGTTCTGGAAGAACACCATCGTGTTGATCTGCTTTTGCGTGCTTTTCGTGGTGATGTATGTGGTGGCCTACCTGGCCATCATCCGGTTCAAGGTGCCTGGGTGGGTCAAGGGATCCAAAGCCGAGGACTGACCGGGGCAGTCACCGCAGAGTCGGCCAAGCACTTTGGCATGATGCGGGCGGTGCGTGCTGCCCGTCTGCGAGATAGTCCGCCCACCCCGCTTTCTGAGCTATCGTGTTCAGCGTCTGCCCGGTCTCACCCCGGTTTTTTTATCCTCTGTACCGACGTACACAACTTCATGGCTTAGCCCCTATGACCGACCTTCTTTCCATCGCCCCCCGCGACAAGGCCGAAATCCTGGCCCAGGCGCTGCCCTACATCCGCAAGTTCCATGGCAAGACCATGGTCATCAAGTACGGCGGTAACGCCATGACCGACCCGGAGCTGCAGCAGGACTTTGCCGAGGATGTGGTGCTGCTCAAGCTCGTCGGCATCAACCCGGTGGTGGTGCACGGCGGTGGCCCGCAGATCGAGCAAGCCCTGAACCGTCTGGGCAAGAAGGGCGAGTTCATCCAGGGCATGCGCGTGACCGATGCCGAAACCATGGAAGTCGTGGAATGGGTGCTGGCCGGCGAGGTGCAGCAGGACATCGTGGGCCTGATTCACCAGGCGGGCGGCAAGGCTGTGGGCCTCACGGGGCGCGATGGCGGCATGATCCGCGCCAAGAAGCTCAAGATGGTGGACAACAAGGACCCGAGCGTCGAGCATGACGTGGGGCAGGTCGGTGACATCGTGGCGATCGACCCGAGCGTAGTCAAGGCGCTGCAGGACGATGCCTTCATTCCCGTCATCAGCCCGATCGGGTTTGGCGAGGAAAACGAAAGCTACAACATCAACGCCGACGTGGTGGCGAGTAAATTAGCTACGGTGCTGCAGGCAGAGAAACTGGTGCTGCTCACCAACACCCCCGGTGTGCTGGACAAGGAAGGCAAATTGCTTACCGACCTGACGGCGCGCGAAATTGATGCATTGTTCGCTGATGGCACCATCTCCGGTGGCATGCTGCCCAAGATCAGCGGGGCGTTGGATGCGGCAAAGGCTGGCGTGAATGCCGTGCACATCATTGATGGCCGCGTACCGCATTCGATGTTGTTGGAAATTCTGACCGACCAGGCCTACGGCACCATGATCCGGAGTCACTAGGCTCTTTCGGGCATGGCCCGGGTGTATTGGAGTCAAAAATGGCTGCAGCGCTTGTTCAGCAAGCGCTAGCAGCTATTTTTTTGGAAGCGGATCCAAGGGTCGCGGCACAGCGAGCAGCCGTCACGACGCTGGAGTCGTGGTGTGCGAGAATCAATTGCACACACTTGTTGCTCTCCCTCCCCAATCCATGCCCCATGACTGAATTCACGCCTGCTACTGACGCGCCAGCCTCCACCGACGACGCGCCCGCCGCGCGCCGCCGGCCGCGGCCGGGCGAGCGGCGTGAGCAGATCCTGCAGACCCTGGCGGCCATGCTGGAGCAGCCCGGGGCCGAGCGCATTACCACGGCAGCGCTTGCGGCGCGCCTGCAGGTGAGCGAGGCGGCGCTGTACCGCCACTTTGCCAGCAAGGCACAGATGTTCGAGGGGCTCATCGATTTCATCGAGCGGAGCGTCTTTACCCTCGTGCACCAGATCATGGAGCGCGGTGGCGAGTCGGAGGGCGCGCAGCGCGCCGCGCGCATCACGGCCATGGTGCTGCAGTTCGGCGAGCGCAACCCCGGCATGGTGCGCGTGATGGTGGGGGATGCGCTGGTTTTCGAAAACGAGCGCCTGCAGCAGCGCATGAACCTGTTCTTCGACAAGGTGGAGGCCACGCTGCGCCAGTGCCTACGGCCCGTGGCCGACGCGGACGGCTCGGCGACACCCACGGTGCAGACACAGGTGCGGGCGGCCGCACTGTCCGACCTGATCCGCGGACGCCTGCAGCGCTACGCACGCACGGGCTTTCGCCGCATGCCGACGGAACACCTGGACGCCACTCTGGCACTGTGGCTGTAACGCCGGCGCAGGCAAGCGTGATGGCATGACCACCCGCGAAAGGCGCGGTAAGCATTTCGCCCTTGACACGGTCCCCCGCGATGGTGGGGCTCGATAAATCATCCACTTAGGGGTTTACCCCGAAGCGCGTTCTGCGCGCCTGGAAATACTGGCGTTACCTGCCTGTTTTATGCAAAATAGAACGATCGTTCGTTTTATTTTGCTTCATGTCTCTTTCTCCTTCCCCCACCAAGACGGTTCGCGCGCCACGCCGCGAGGGCCGGGCGCTGCACAAGGGGCAACACACCAAGGCCGTCATCATCGATGCCGCCCTGGGCCTGGCCACGCACATCGGCCTGGAGGGGCTGTCCATCGGTGCGCTGGCCGAAGTGACGGGCATGAGCAAGTCAGGCGTGTTCGCGCACTTCGGCTCGCGTGAGGAACTGCAGATCTCGGTGATCCGCGAGTACCACACGCGATTCGAGCAGGAAGTGTTCTACCCCGCGATGCAGGCCCCTCGCGGCGTGCCGCGCCTGCGCGCCCTGTTTGCCAATTGGATGAAGCGCACCTCCATCGAGATCGATTCCGGCTGCATCTACATCAGCGGCGCGGTGGAGTTCGACGACCGCACGGGCCCCGTGCGCGATGCGCTGGCCAACTCGGTGATGACCTGGCAGGCCGCGATGAAGCGCGCCATCCAGCAGTGCAAGGAGTGCGGCGAGATCCGCGACGACGTCAGCGAAGACCAGATGCTGTTCGAGATCCACGGCCTGATCCTGGCGCTGCACTACGAAGCGCGCTTCCTGCACACCCCTGGCTCCATCGACCGGGCCAACACGGGCTTTGACAACATCCTGGCGCGCTACAGCGCGCTGCCTGGCCACCGCGGTTGAGTCCTGCCACCGTCCGTATTTCGGTTTTTCTTCTTTTCCAACCTTCCTTCTTCCCAGGAGTCTCCACATGCCTACTTACACGCCTCCGCTGCGCGACATGCAATTCGTCCTGCATGAAGTCTTCAAGGTCACCGACGAATTCAAGGCCATGCCGGCGCACGCCGAGGTGGACGCGGACACCATCAACGCCGTGCTGGAGGAGGCCGGCAAGTTCGCCGCCGGCGTCGCCTTCCCGCTGAACATCAGCGGCGACACCGAGGGCTGCAAGCTGGACCCGCAGACGCACGAGGTCACGCCGCCGAAGGGCTTCAAGGAGGCATACCGCCAGTACGTCGAGGGCGGCTGGCCGGCGCTGTCGTGCGACCCCGAGTACGGCGGCCAGGGCCTGCCGCACACGGTGAACCAGTGCCTGTACGAGATGCTCAACAGCGCCAACCAGGCCTGGACCATGTACCCCGGCCTGTCGCACGGCGCCTACGAGGCGCTGCTGGCGCACGGCACCGACGAGCAGAAGAAGACCTACCTGCCCAAGCTGGTCAGCGGCGAGTGGACCGGCACCATGTGCCTGACCGAACCGCACTGCGGCACCGACCTGGGCCTGCTGCGCACCAAGGCCGAGCCCCAGGCCGATGGCACCTACAAGATCACCGGCAACAAGATCTTCATCAGCGCCGGCGAGCACGACTTCACCGAGAACATCGTGCATCTGGTGCTGGCCCGCCTGCCCGACGCGCCCAAGGGCAGCAAGGGCATCAGCCTGTTCGTGGTACCCAAGTTCAAGGTGAACGCCGACGGCAGCATCGGCGAGCGCAACCCCATCTACTGCACGGGCCTGGAGCACAAGATGGGCATCCACGGCAACGCCACGGCGCAGATTGCCATCGACGGCGCCATCGGCACCCTGGTGGGCGAGCCCAACAAGGGCCTGGCCGCGATGTTCGTGATGATGAATGCCGCCCGCCTGGGCGTGGGCAACCAGTCGCTGGGCCTGACCGAAGTGGCCTTCCAGAACGCGCTGGCCTACGCCAAGGACCGCATCCAGATGCGCAGCCTGTCGGGCACCAAGGCCAAGGACAAGGAAGCCGATCCCATCATCGTGCACCCCGACGTGCGCAAGATGCTGCTCACCGCCAAGGCGTACGCCGAGGGCGCGCGCGCGCTGCAGGTGTTCTGCACGCTGCTGCTGGACAAGGCGCACAGCCACCCCGACGAGAAGGTGCGCAAGGACAGCGACGAGCTGGTGGCGCTGCTGACTCCCATCGTCAAGGCCTTCATCACCGACAACGGGCACATTGCCACCAACGCCTGCATGCAGGTCTTTGGCGGCCACGGCTTCATCAAGGAATGGGGCATGGAGCAGTTCGTGCGCGACAACCGCATCAACATGATCTACGAAGGCACGAACACCGTGCAGTCGCTGGATCTGCTGGGCCGCAAGGTGCTGGGCAACAACGGCGCCACGCTGAAGAAGTTCGGCAAGTTGGTCGGGCAGCTGGTGGCCGAAGAAGGCGTCAACGAGAAGATGGCCGAGTTCATCAACCCCATCGCCTACCTGGGCGACCAGATGACCAAGTTCACCACCGAGATCGGCTTCCGCGGCTTCCAGAACCCCGATGAGGTGGGCGCCGCCGCCGTGGACTACCTGCGCGTGGCCGGCCACCTGGTGTTCGGCTACATGTTTGCCCGCATGGCCCAGGTGGCGCTGCGCGAGATTGCCGCCGGCAACACCGACCCGTTCTACCAGGCCAAGCTGCAGACGGCGCGTTTTTACTTCGCCAAGCTGTTCCCTGAAGTCCACACGCTGATGCGCACCGCCCGCGCCGGCAGCAAGGTGCTCATGGACACCGACGCCGCCCTGGCCTGAGCCAGCAATTGCACGCATTGCCAATTTTGAACGTTATTGCACTGGAGGCCTTATGAGACAAGCGCTAGCAGCTATTATTTTTGCAGCAATCGCGGCCCCTGCATGGGCCCAGATGTCCCCCGTGGGCCTGTGGCGCAGCGTGGACGACAAGACGGGCGAGGCCAAGGCCGAGATCCGTATTGCCGAAGCCGGTGGCGTGCTGAACGGCCGCATCGAGAAGTCCCTCAAGAAGGACGCCGACCCTGCCGCCACGTGCACCGAGTGCAAGGACGACCGCAAGGGCAAGGCGATCGCGGGGCTGGAGATCATCCGCGGCGTCAAGAAGGCCGATGACCGCGAGGTCTGGGAGGGCGGCAAGATCCTCGACCCCGAAAACGGCAAGGAATACCGCGCCAGCCTGACCCCCATCGAGGGCGGCAAGCGGCTGGAGGTGCGCGGCTTCCTGGGCCCGTTCTGGCGCACCCAGACCTGGCAGCGCGTGCAGTAAGCAAAGCAGTGAGCGCCACGGCGCCGCAGCCGGCCCGCCCGCATGGCGCGGGGCCTGGCGCGCGGCCCCGTGCGCATCCCACCATCCAAGGAACAAGCAAATGTCCCGATTCCAAGTGAAGAAAGTCGCCGTGCTCGGCGCGGGCGTGATGGGCGCGCAGATCGCGGCCCACCTCGTCAATGTGAAGGTGCCGGTGGTGCTGTTCGATCTCCCCGCCAAGGAAGGTCCGAAGAACGGCATCGTCACCCGCGCGGTGGAGAACCTCAAGAAGCTCAAGCCCTCGCCCCTGGGCGTGGCGGACGACGCCGCGCTGATCCAGCAGGCGAACTACGAGGAGAACATGGCGCTGCTGGGCGAGTGCGACCTCATCATCGAGGCCATCGCCGAGCGCATGGACTGGAAGCTCGATCTGTACAAGAAGATCGCGCCGCACGTCGCACCGCACGCCATCGTGGCGTCCAACACCTCGGGCCTGTCGATCACCCAGCTGTCCGAAGCGCTACCCGACGCCATCAAGCCGCGCTTTTGCGGCATCCACTTCTTCAACCCGCCGCGCTACATGGTGCTGGTGGAGCTGATCAACACCCCCACCACCCGCCCCGAGGTGCTCGACCAGCTCGAAGCCTTCGTGACCACCGGGCTGGGCAAGGGCGTGGTGCGCGCGCACGACACGCCCAACTTCATCGCCAACCGCGTGGGCATCGCCGGCATGCTCTCGACCATGAAGGAGGTGGAGAACTTCGGCCTGACCTTCGACGTGGTCGATGACCTGACGGGCAAGAAGCTCGGCCGCGCCTCCAGCGGCACCTTCCGCACCGCCGACGTGGTGGGCCTGGACACCATGGCCCACGTCATCAAGACGCTGCAGGACAACCTGAACGAGCAGACCGACCCGTTCTACGGCAGCTTCGGCACGCCCGCCGTGCTGCAAAAGCTGATCGAGCTGGGCCACCTGGGCCAGAAGGCCAAGGCGGGCTTCTACAAGAAGGTGGGCCGCGACATCCTGCGCTTCGAGCTGGAGAGCGAGGAATATGTGCCCGCTGGCGCCAAGGCCGACGAGGTGTACGGCCGCATGCTCAAGAAGCCCGCCGCCGAGCGCCTGAAGCTGCTGCGCAACGCCGAGGGCGCGCAGGGCCGGTTCCTGTGGGCCATCCTGCGCAACAGCTTCCACTACGCTGCGGTGCATCTGGCCACGATTGCCGACACCGCGCGCGACGTGGACCAGGCCATGCGCTGGGGCTTCGGCATGAGCCAGGGGCCGTTCGAGCTGTGGCAGGAGGCGGGCTGGCTGGAGGTGGCCAGGATGGTCCAGGAGGACATTGACGCGGGCAAGGCACTGTCCAAGGCGCCGCTGCCCGAGTGGGTGTTCAAGGGCCCGGTGGCGGATGCCGGCGGCGTGCACACGGCGCAGGGTTCGTGGAGCGCGCGCCAAGGCAAGTTCGTGCCGCGCCGCCAGTTGCCGGTGTACGAGCGCCAGTACTTCCCCGAGAAACTGCTGGGCGAGGACAACCTGCCCGACTGGCGCAAGGCCGGCACCACCATCAGCGAGACCGATGCGCTGCGCACCTGGACGCTCGATGGCAAGGTATTGATCGCCTCCATCCAGAGCAAGATGCACGCGATCAGCCCCGACGTGATGGAAGGCCTGATGGAGGCCGTGGACCTGGCCGAGCGCGAGTACGACGGCATGGTCATCTGGTCGGGCGACGCACCGTTCAGCGTGGGCGCCGACCTGCAGGCCACCATGCCTGCCTACGTGGTGGCCGGCATTGCCGCCATCGAGGGCGTGGAGCATGAGCTGCAGAACCTGATGCTGCGCCTGCGCTACGCCCAGGTGCCGGTGGTATCGGCCATCCATGGCATGGCGCTGGGCGGCGGCTGCGAGCTGGCCGTGCACAGCGCACGCCGCGTGGCCCACATGGAAAGCTACATCGGCCTGGTGGAAGTGGGCGTGGGCCTGGTGCCCGGCGCCGGCGGCCTGACCTACATCGCCCGCCGCGCGGCCGAGAACGCCGCCGCCAGCACCGGCAAGGACCTTTTGCCCTTCCTGACCGAAGGCTTCACCGCCGCGGCCATGGCCAAGGTGGGCACCAGCGCCCTTGAGTCGAAGAAGCTCGGCTACCTGCTCGACAGCGACCTCATCGTGCCGCACAAGGACGAGGTGCTGTTCGTCGCCATCAACGAAGCCAAGGCCATGGCCGCCGGCGGCTGGCGCGCGCCGCACAAGCGCCTGTTCCCCGTGGCGGGGCGCAGCGGCATCGCCACCATCCGCGGCTCGCTGGTGAACATGCGCGACGGCGGCTTCATCAGCGAGCATGACCAGCACATCGCCACGCTGATCGCCGAAGTGGTGTGCGGCGGCGACGTGGACGCCGGCACGCTGGTGAGCGAGGAATACCTGATGGCGCTGGAGCGCAAGGCGTTCTGCGCCCTGATCGAGCACCCCAAGACCCAGGAGCGCATCCTGGGCATGCTCAACACTGGCAAGCCGGTGCGTAACTGAGGCCGCCCGAGGAGAGAAACCATGAAACAGATCCAAGACGCCTACATCGTTGCCGCCACGCGCACGCCCATCGGCCGTTCGCACAAGGGCTTTTTCCGCAACTACCGCCCGGACGACCTGCTGGCCACCACGCTCAAGAGCGCGCTGGCCCAGGTGCCGGGGCTGGACCCCGCCTCGATCGAGGACATCATCTGCGGCTGCGCCATCCCCGAGGCGCAGCAGGGCCTGAACGTGGCGCGCATCGGCGCCGTGCTGGCGGGCCTGCCCACCAGCGTGGGCGGCATCACGGTGAACCGCTTCTGCGCTTCGGGCCTGTCGGCCGTGGCCATGGCGGCCGACCGCATCCGCGTGGGCGAGGCCGAGGTGATGATCGCCGCCGGCGTGGAGAGCATGAGCATGGTGCCCATGATGGGCAACGCGCCCAGCCTGTCGCCCAGCATCTTCGAGCGTGACGGCGACGTGGGCATCGCCTACGGCATGGGCCTCACCGCCGAGAAGGTGGCCCAGCAGTGGAAGGTGAGCCGCGAGGCGCAGGACGCCTTCGCGCTGGAGTCGCACCGCCGCGCCATCGCCGCGCAGCAGGCCGGCGAGTTTGCCGACGAGATCACGCCCATCGAGGTGACCGACCGCACGGCCCACCTGGAGACGGGCGAAGTCA
Source organism: Diaphorobacter sp. JS3051 (assembly GCF_015832135.1). Classification (NCBI taxonomy): domain Bacteria; kingdom Pseudomonadati; phylum Pseudomonadota; class Betaproteobacteria; order Burkholderiales; family Comamonadaceae; genus Diaphorobacter; species Diaphorobacter sp. JS3051. The sequence continues at coordinate 2,099,042 of NZ_CP065406.1, read as the reverse complement.
TTGCCAGCACCCGCACCGTGAGCCTGGACGAGGGCGCCCGCCCCGACACCAGCCTGGAAGGCCTGGCCAAGCTGCGCACCGTGTTCGCCGCGCGCGGCACGGTCACGGCTGGCAACAGCTCGCAGACCAGCGACGGCGCCGGCGCGCTGATCCTGGCGAGCGAATCCGCCGTCAAGCGCTTCGGCCTCACGCCGCTGGCGCGCTTTGTCAGCTTCGCCAGCAAGGGCGTGCCGCCGTCCATCATGGGCATCGGCCCGATCGAGGCCATTCCCGCCGCGCTGCGCTATGCCGGTCTGAAGCAGGACGACATCGGCTGGTACGAGCTCAACGAAGCCTTCGCCGCCCAGTCGCTGGCCGTCATCAACACGCTGGGGCTGGACACGGCCAAGGTCAACCCCATGGGCGGCGCCATCGCGCTGGGCCACCCGTTGGGCGCGACGGGCGCCATCCGCTCGGCCACCGTGGTGCATGCGCTGCGCCGCAAGCAGCTCAAGTACGGCATGGTCACCATGTGCGTGGGCATGGGCCAGGGCGCGGCGGGTATCTTCGAGCGCGTGTAAGTAAGCGCCACTGCCGCGCGGCAGCGCGCGGGGATTGCAGCCGAGCCGGCGCAGACCGGCCGCCTTCATGGAGACAAGCCATGCAGAGTGAAACCCTGATGGTCGATGGCGCAGTGCCGCTGGCGCTGCGCGTGTACGTGCCACGGACCGGCCCCGCGCGCGCCAGCGTCGTCATTGGCGGCGCCATGGGCGTGCGCCAGGCCTTCTATGGGCCGTTCGCCGCCTGGCTGGCGCAGCAGGGCCTGCGGGTCACCACCTTCGACTACCGGGGGCAGGGCGAGTCGCTGAACGGTGGCATGCGCGAGGTGCGGGCCAACCTGTTCGACTGGGCGCGCGACTACGACGCGGTGATCGCCCATGCAGCCCAGGCGCTGCCTGGCCAGCCGCTGCTGCTGCTGGGGCACAGCCTGGGCGCGCAGCTGCCCGGGCTGCTGCGCGAGCATGCGCGCGTGAGCGGCCTGCTGAGCGTCGCCGCGGGCAGCGGCTACTGGCGCGACAACGCACCCCGCATCCGCCGCGCCATGCCCGCGTTCTGGCATGTGCTGGTGCCGTTGTCGGTGCGGCTGTGCGGCTACTTCCCTGGGCGGCGCCTGCGCGCCGTGGGCGACCTGCCCGCGGGGGTGATGCTGCAGTGGCGCCGCTGGTGCCTGCACCCGCGCTACAGCGTGGGGGCGGAGGGAGAATCCGCCCAGCGCAGCTACGCGGCGGTGCGCTTTCCGGTACACGCCTGGTCCATGCAGGACGATGAGCTCATGACCTGGCGCGGCACGCAAAGCCTGTTGGCGCTGTATGCGAACGCGCCGTGCAGCGTGGAGCGCATCGCGCCGCACGAGGCGCAGGCGCGGCGCATCGGGCACTTTGGATTTTTCCGCGAACAGTTCCGCGACACGCTGTGGCCCCGCGCCTTGCAGCAGCTGGAGGCGTTGGCCCAGGCGCAGCCGCAGGGCACCGCAGGTGCCACCGCCACCGCAGGCTGAGCCGAATCACGGCACACTCGCACCCATGACTACGCACCACAGCATTCATCCCCTGGACGCGGCGCTGGCGCTCTCGTCCAGCCATTCCGAAGGGGCCGGGCAGTACACCGGCCACACCTCGCCGGCTTACTGGAACATGGTCGGGCCGTTTGGCGGCATCACCGCGGCCACGCTGCTGCAGGCCGTGATGCAACACCCCGACCGCCTGGGCGAGCCCCTGTCGCTCACGGTGAACTACGCGGGCGCGCTGGCCGAGGGGCCGTTCACGCTGCAGGCCACGCCGGTGCGCACCAACCGCTCCACCCAGCACTGGACGCTGTCCATCCTGCAGGCGGGGGCGGACGGAGCGCCCGTGGTCACCACCACGGCCACCGTGGTCACGGCTGCGCGGCGCGAGACCTGGGGTGCTGCCGACACGCCCATGCCGCAGGTCCCCGCGCCGGCGCAGTGCAAACCCGTGCAACCGGCGTTCCGCTCGGAATGGCTGCAGCGCTACGAGATGCGCCCGGTGACCGGCGCGCTGCCCGAACAGTGGGACGACAGCGGCGACACCAGCCTGTCGCAGCTGTGGATGCGCGACGCACCCGCGCGGGCGCTGGACTTTTGCGCGCTGGCGGCGCTGGCCGATGTGTTCTTCCCTCGCGTGTGGCTGCGCCGCGCGCGCCAGGTGCCCGCGGGCACCGTGTCCATCACCGTGTACTTCCATGCGGGCGCGGACCTGCTGGCGCAGACCGGCACGGGCTACCTGCTGGGCCAGGCGCGCGCGCAGGAGTTTCGCAACGGCTTTTTCGACCAGACCGTGCAGCTGTGGAATGAGGCCGGCGCCATGCTGGCCACCAGCCACCAGATCGTTTATTACAAGGAATGACCCCGGAGCAACACCCATGAGTACAACGAAAGCAGACATCCTGGTCCACGCCGAAGAGGGCGTGACCACCATCACCTTCAACCGCGTGGAGAAGAAAAATTCCATCACCACGGCCATGTACGCGCAGCTGGCCGATGCGTTCGAGGCCGCGGCGCAGGACGCGTCGGTGCGCGTGGTCGTGCTGCAGGGCGACGTGGCCATCTTCAGTGCGGGCAACGACATCGGCGACTTTTTGCAGCAGCCGCCCGCCACGCAGGACGCGCCCGTGTTCCGCTTTCTGCGCGCCATCGCCACCTTTCCCAAGCCCGTGCTGGCTGCGGTGTGCGGCCCGGCGGTGGGCATCGGCACGACCTTGCTGTTCCACTGCGATCTGGTGTATGCGGGGGACAACGCGGCGTTCTCGATGCCCTTCGTGAACCTGGGCCTGTGCCCCGAGGCAGCCTCCAGCCTGTTCGCGCCGCAGATGCTGGGCTACCACCGCGCGGCCGAAGCGCTGCTGCTGGGCGAGCCCTTCATGGCCGAAGCGGCGCTGGAAGTCGGCTTCGTCAACCGCGTGGTGCCGCCGACCGAATGCAACATGGTGGCCCAGGCCCAGGCGCGCAAGCTCGCGGCCAAGCCGCTGTCGGCCCTGATCGAGACCAAGCGCCTGCTCAAGAAGAGCCAGACCGCCGCCGTGCTGGAGCGCATGGCCGAGGAGGGCCAGAGCTTTGGCCGCATGCTGCGCGAGCCCGCCGCCCGCGAGGCCTTCACCGCGTTCATGGACAAACGCCGCCCGGATTTCAGCGCCTGCTGACATCCGCCCCGCCACCGAACAGGGCGGGGCAGGGCGACGCCGGCATCCATGCCGTGTTCGCCCTACGCGCCGGTGATCACCGTGTCTGCTGGACAGGGTGGCCGTGCATTTGAATGAAAAATGGCTCTAGCGCTTGTCCAATAAGCGCTAACAGCTCCTGATAAGAGAGCAAAAATTCCATGAGCAAACCTGCCAGCCTGCCAGTGGGCTTCGAGCCCGAGTTCATCGCCGGCCTGCGCCAGATCTTTGAAGAGAAGATTCCCTTCAACCACTTGCTGGGCCTGAAGATCACGCGCCTGGAGCCCGCGGCCGTCGCGGCGCGCATCGACATGCGTCCCGATCTGGTGGGGCACTTTGCCTACAACCGGCTGCACGGCGGCGTCATCAGCGCGGGGCTGGATGCCATGGGCGGTCTGGCCGTGATGGCCGCCATCGGCGCCAAGCACATGGACGAGGCGCCCATGGATCGGCTGCACCGCTTTGCCAAGCTGGGCACCATCGACCTGCGCATCGACTATCTGCGCCCCGGCATCGGCAGCCACTTCGAGCTGCGGGCCGAGGTGCTGCGCCTGGGCTCGCGCGTGGCCACCACGCGCATGGAGTTCCTCGGCCCGCAGGGCGAGCTGATGTCCGCGGGAGCCGCGGCGTACATCGTCTCTTAGCGCGATCCGTGCGAAGACGGGCCGCGCCGGGCACGCGCCGTTTGGGGGATACGCGCTGTGTGCTGCTGCAAGCCCTGCAAGTGCATGCAACCATCGAACGGTTTGGTTACCGTTCTTGCGTAACAGGGGCGGTTTTGATCTGTGGCAACTCCTAGCATCTGCGGGTCTTTTCTAGGAGATCCGATCCGATGGCCGTGCAAAACCCCTTCTTTGGCAAACGCGAACCCGACACTTTCCAATCCCGCCAGCCTTCGTCAGCGCTGGGCGGCACCACCACCACCGCAAGCACCCCAACCACCGCTCCCGCAACCAGAACCGCTGTGTCCACCGCCTCCAGCGCCACTGCCGAGGGCAGCGGCAGCAAGCTGACCGTGGGCCCCAACATCAAGCTCAAGGGTGTGGAGATCACCGATTGCGACACCCTCGTCGTGGAAGGCACGGTGGAGGCCACCATGGATTCGCGCGTGATCCAGATCACCGAGCAGGGCGCGTTCCGCGGCTCCGCCGAGATCGACATTGCCGAGATCCACGGCGAGTTCGACGGCACGCTCACCGTGCGCCAGAAGCTGGTGATCTTCAGCACAGGCAAGGTGAGCGGCAAGATCCGCTACGGCAAGGTGGTGATCGAAGAGGGTGGCCAGCTCTCCGGCGAGATCGAGGTGGGCCTGGGTGGTGGCGCGCGCATGAGCGCGGCCTCGGGTTCGTCGTCTGCCGCATCCGCGGCCGCGCTGGCCGCGGCCTGACGCCGGCATACCCATCGCCGCCAGCGGGAGGCCGTGAGGCGCTCCCGTTTTTTTACGGCGCGACGCTTTCGTCGCCCGGCTTCCGAATGGGGCGCGGGCGGCCGTTTTCGTCGATGGCCACATAGGTCAGCGACGCCTCGGTCACCTTCACGTAGCTGCCCTGGGTGCGGATGTGCTCGGCATAGACCTCCACCTGCACGGTCATGGAGGTGTTGCCGATGCGCGTGACTTCGGCAAAGAACGACAGCAGGTCGCCCACGCGCACGGGCTGCTTGAAGATGAATTCGTTCACCGCCACCGTGGCCATGCGGCCGCGGATGTACCGCGCGGGCAGCACGGAGCCGGCCAGATCCACCTGCGCCATGACCCAGCCGCCGAAGATGTCGCCATTGCCGTTGGTGTCGGCGGGCATGGGTATCACCTTAAGTACCAGTTCCTTGTCGGCGGGCAGCTGGGTGTGGGAGGCGGGGCGATCCTGGGACATGGGCACAATCTTTGGTTTGCTTGACTCCACGGATTGTCCATCATGCGCCGCTACGGCGAAGCCATCGCCTCCGACAGCCCACGCGTTCGTTCCGACCGGGCCACCCTGCAGCGCCTGCTGCCCTATCTGTGGCAGTACAAATGGCGCGTGGTCGCGGCCATGGCCTTCATGGTCGGCGCCAAGCTGGCCAACGTGGGGGTGCCGCTGCTGCTCAAGAGGCTCGTCGATGCCATGACGCTGCCCGCCGGCAGCACCACGGCGCTGCTGGTGGTGCCCGTGGGGCTGCTGCTGGCCTACGGGGCGCTGCGCCTGGCCAACGCGGTGTTCAACGAGTTGCGCGAGCTGGTGTTCGCCAAGGCCACGCATGGCGCGGCGCGCGCCATCGCGCTCAAGACCTTCGAGCACCTGCATGCGCTGTCCCTGCGCTTTCACCTGGAGCGCCAGACCGGCGGCATGACGCGCGACATCGAGCGCGGCGTGCGCGGCATCGAGTCGCTGGTGTCGTTCGCGCTGTTCAACCTGGCCGCCACGCTGGTCGAGGTACTGCTGGTGCTGTTCATCCTGGCGCGCCAGTTCGACGTCTGGTTTGCCGTCATCACGCTCACCGCGCTGGTGCTGTACGTCGCCTTCACCGTGGGCGTGACGCAGTGGCGCATCCAGTTCCGGCGCCAGGCGAACCAGTTCGACTCGGCCGCGCACAGCAAGGCCATCGATTCGCTGCTGAACTACGAGACCGTCAAGTACTTCAACAACGAGCAGTTCGAGGCGCGCCGCTACGACGAAAGCCTGGAGCAATTGCGGCAGGCCCAGCTCAAGAGCCGCAGCACCCTGGGGCTGCTCAACAGCGGGCAGCAGCTCATCATCGCCGTGGGGCTGGTGGCCATGCTGTGGCGCGCCACCGAGGGCGTGGCCGCGGGGCGCATGACGCTGGGCGACCTGGTCATGGTCAACGCCTTCATGATCCAGATCTACATCCCGCTGAACTTCCTGGGCGTGATCTACCGCGAGATCCGGCAGAACCTGACCGACCTGGACAAGATGTTCACGCTGATGGACAGGGAGCAGGAGGTGGCCGATGCGCCCGGCGCCCAGCCGCTGACGGACCTGCACACGCCCACCGTGCGTTTCGAGGATGTGCACTTCGCCTACGACCCCGCACGGCCCGTATTGCAGGGGGTGAGCTTCACGATTCCCGCCGGCAAGACGGTTGCCGTGGTCGGCCCCTCGGGCGCAGGCAAGAGCACCCTGAGCCGCCTGCTGTACCGTTTCTATGACCTGCAGGGCGGGCGCATCACCATCGCGGGGCAGGACATCCGGGCGGTCACGCAGGACAGCCTGCGCCGCGCCATCGGCATCGTGCCGCAGGACACGGTGCTGTTCAACGACACCGTGGCCTACAACATCGCCTACGGCCGCACCGGCGCCAGCCAGGCCGAGGTCGAGCAGGCAGCGCGCGCTGCGCACATCCATGCCTTCATCGCAGCCCAGCCCAAGGGCTACGACACCATGGTGGGCGAGCGCGGGCTGAAGCTCAGCGGTGGCGAGAAGCAGCGCGTGGCCATTGCGCGCACGCTGCTCAAGAACCCACCCATCCTGATCTTCGACGAGGCCACCAGCGCCCTGGACTCTGCCAACGAGCGTGCCATCCAGGCCGAGCTGGCCAGCGCCGCGCAGAACAAGACGACCCTGGTGATCGCCCACCGCCTGTCCACCGTGGTGGACGCGCACGAAATCCTGGTCATGGAGGCCGGCCGTATCGTCGAGCGTGGCACGCACGCGCAGCTGCTGGCCCACGGCGGGCACTACGCGCGCATGTGGGCGTTGCAGAAGAATGATGGTCAAAATGGGCTGTAGCGCTTATGTGGCAAGCGCAAGCAGCTATCAAAATGAAAGCACGGAGCGTTGAGCATGGATATCGCCGCCCTGCAGCGTGAACTGCGCGCCTTCGCCGCCGCGCGTGACTGGCAGCCCTTTCACACGCCCAAGAACCTGGCCATGGCGCTGATGGTGGAGGCGGCCGAGCTGCAGGAGCTGTTCCAGTGGCTCACGCCGGAGCAGTCGCGCACCTTCACCCAGGACGCCACCGCCCACGAGCGGGTGGGCGACGAGATGGCCGATGTGCTGCTGTACCTGCTGCAGCTGGCGGACCACGCGGGCGTGGACCTGGAAGTTGCCGTGCGGCGCAAGCTGGCCAAGAACGCCGTCAAGCATCCCGTTCCCTGATGCGTGAGGCGTAAAAAAGCGGCTAGCGCCCGTGGTTAGGGCGCTAGCCGCTTTTGATTTGATAGCGCTGGCAGAGCCTGCGCTATGGGGCAAGGCGCCCCATTACTGCCCCATTACTGTTTGCGCGCCGCAATCGCCTTCTCGGCTGCGCTCACCAAGTCGGCGCCGATCTGGCCCTTCCACTTCTCGAACACGGGGCGCGTGGCCTTCACGAAGGCGTCGCGCTCGGCGGGGCTCAGCTGCGTCACGGTCACGCCATTGGCGGCGATGTCCTTGAGCAGGGGCTTGTCGGCCTCGACCATGCCTTTGCGCGCGATGGCAATTTCTTCCTTGCCGGCTTCGATGGCGGCCTGCTTGACGGCTTCGCGGTCGGCGGGCGTCCAGCTGTTCCACACGTCCTTGTTCACCACGAAGATCAGCGGGTCGTTCATGTAGCCCCACATGGTCACGTGCTTCTGTGCCACGGTGTGCAGCTTGGCGGCCTGGTACACGGCGATGGGGTTCTCCTGGCCGTCCACGGCGCCGCTGGCCATGGCGGGCTGCGCGTCGGCCCAGCTCATCTGCGTGGGGTTGGCGCCCAGGGCAGTGAAGGTGTCCAGGAACAGCGGCGAGCCCACCACGCGGATCTTCAGGCCCTTGAGATCGGCGGGGCTCTTGATGGCGTGCTTGCTGTTGCTGATCTCGCGGTAGCCGTTCTCGCCCCAGGCCAAGGGCACCACGCCGGCCTTTTCCAGCGTCTGGAAGATGCTCTTGCCGACTTCGCCCTGTGTGACCGCATCGACAGCCGCGTAGTCGGGGAACAGGAAGGGCAGCGAGAACAGGTTCAGCGCCTTCACCTGGGGCGACCAGTTGATGGTGGAGCCCACGGCCATGTCGATCACGCCCTGGCGCAGCGCGGAAAACTCACGCGTCTGGTCGCCCTGGATCAGCGACACGCCCGGATAGCGCTTGATGTTGATGCGGCCCTGGGTTTTCTCCTTGACCTTCTGTGCCCAGATCTCGCCGCCCTTGCCCCACGGGAAGGCGGTGCCCAGTACCAGCGACATGCGGTATTCGCTCTTGTAGTTCTGCGCCAGCGCGGGTGTGCCGAAGGCAAGGGCCGCAGCAGCGGCGACGGCGGAAGTGAGGAAAGTGCGAAGTTTCATGGGACAGGTCTCCTTGGAAAAAATGCGAACGAATCAGTAGCCCAGCTGGGCAGGCAGCCACAGGGCCAGCTGCGGGAAGGCGATCACGGCCACCATCACGAGGAACATGGCCAGCAGCATGGGGCCGACCCAGCGCACGGTGGACTCCATGCGCACGCCTGCGATGCGGCAGCTGACCATCAGGTTCACGGCCAGCGGCGGCGTGAACTGGCCCAGTGCGACCTTCAGGGTGAGGATCACGCCGAACCACACCGGGTCCCACTGGTAGTGCTGCATGATGGGCAGCAAGAGCGGCACGAAGATCAGGAAGATCGAGATGCCGTCCAGGAACATGCCCACGGTGATGAGCAGCAGGATCAAAAGCGCCAGCACGCCGTATTCGCCCAGGCCCGAGTTCACGATGGCGTTGGCCACCGGGTCGATCACGCCCAGTGTGGACAGCGAGAACGCGAAGATGCCCGCCAGCGACACCACGATCAGGATCACGGCTGAGAGCTCGCCCGCTTCGCGCAGGATGGTGAACAGGTCGCGCACCCGAATGGTGCGGTGGATCACCATGCCCACGAACAGGCCGTAGAACACGGCCACCACGGCGGCCTCGGTGGGTGTGAACCAGCCCGCGCGCATGCCGCCCAGGATCAGCACCGGCGCGGCCAGGCCCCAGGAGGCTTCGCGCAGGCTGCGCCAGAACGGCGGGCGGGGCATGTCGGCTTCCAGGTGGCCCATGCGGTGGCGGCGCGCCATCCACACGGCCGGCACGATGAGTGCAATGCCCGCCAGCACGCCCGGCACCATGCCCGCCGCGAACAAGGCCGGCACCGAGGCCCCGGGCACCAGCACCGAATAGATGATGAACGCCACCGAAGGCGGGATGAGGATGTCCGTGGCTGCGGCCGCCCCCACCACACTCGCCGAGAAGCTGCCGGGGTAGCCCGCGCGGCTCATGGCCGCGATCATCACCCCGCCCACGGCGGCCGCGTTGGCCGGTCCCGAGCCGGAGATGCCGCCCAGGAACATGGCCACGGCAATCGCCACCAGCGGCAGCATGCCCGGTCCGCGCCCGACGATCGCCACGGCAAAGTTCACCAGGCGTAGCGCCACGCCCGAGCGGTCGAAGATCGAGCCCACCAGCACGAACATGGGAATTGCCAGCAGCGGGTACTTGCCCAGCCCTGCGTAGAAGTTCTGCGGTACGGCGAGCAGGCCAAACCATTGCGTCTCGGCATTGGCCAGCGCAATGGCGGCGGCGCCGGCCAACCCCAGGGCGGCGCCGATGGGCACACCCACAAACATCAGCGCCAGGAAGGCGACGAAGAGCAGCGTGGCGATCATGGCTGGCGCTCTCCGTTGTCGTCTGCGTCATTGCCGAGAAACTCCACGTCCGGCTGGCGCGTGCGGCGGATCAGCAGGCCAATGGCGCGCCAGGTGACGAGCAGCGAGAGGATGGGCAGCCAGACCGAGTACCACCACTGCGGCACGCCAATGCCGGGCGAGGTTTCTTCGAAGCGGTAGTCGTCCCAGACCACGCGCACGCTGAGCACGGCGATCACCGCGAACAGCACGGCCACCAGCAGTGCGCCAAGTTGCGCCAACCGGCGGCGGCGGGCTGCGGAGCCGCTGTCGCAGAAGAATTCGATGCGGATGTGGCGGTCGCGCGCCACGGCGGCAGAGCCAGCCACCAGGGCCAGCACGATCATCAGGAAGACCGAGAGCTCCTCGGTCCAGGCAAAGGACGAATTGGTGAAATAGCGCACGAGCACGTTGGCAAACGTGATCAGCGCCAGCAGCGCCATGACGATGACGGTGAGCCAGTCCTCGATGCGCAGGGAACGGGGTTCGCTGGAGGCGGGGGTGCTAGAGACGCGCGCGCCATCCGGGGCGGCATCGTCGGCCGGCCCGGGGGTAGGTAGGGAGGACATGGGGGCAGAGAACAGAAAAGTCGAACATGAAAGGCTGGCCGCTCTGCCCTCCGGTGTTGTGCACCAGGGGCCTGGTCGAAGGATTGCGCTGTGGGCGCGAGAGGGCCTATTTTGCAATCAAACGTACGGTGCTCCGCCGCAGGATGTTCCCCAGGAGGGCGCTGGGGCGGGCCAGTCGCGCTCAACAGGGGGAGAAGGCCTGCCTGGGCGCATCGATAATGCGGGCCATGGAAACCAAATGGCTCGAAGACTTCGTCAGCCTGGCAGAAACGCGCAGCTTCAGCCGCTCGGCGCAATTGCGCCATGTGACACAGCCCGCCTTTTCGCGGCGCATCCAGGCGCTGGAGGCCTGGGCCGGCACCGATCTGGTGGACCGCAGTTCCTACCCCACGCGGCTGACGGCCGCGGGCAACACGCTGTACGACCAGGCGCTGGAGGTGCTGCAGGCGCTGCAGAACACGCGCGCCATGCTGCGTGCGCACACCAGCGCGGGCACCGACATGATCGAGTTCGCCGTGCCGCATACGCTGGCGTTCACTTTTTTCCCGGCCTGGGTGTCGGCGCTGCGGGCGGACTTCGGCCCGCTCAAAAGCCGGCTGATCGCCCTGAACGTGCACGACGCGGTGATGCGCCTCGTGGAGGGCGGCTGCGATCTGCTCATCTCCTACCACCACCCATCGCAGCCCCTGCAACTGGACCCGGACCGCTACGAGATGGTGACGCTGGGGCAGGAGGTCCTGGCCCCCTACGCCAAGGCGGGCGCGGATGGTCAGCCGCTGTTTTGCCTGCCGGGCCGGCCTGGCGAGCCGCTGCCCTACCTGGGGTATGCGCCGGGGGCCTACTTGGGGCGCGTGACGGAGCTGATCCTCAAGCAGGCGGGGACGGCCATCCACTTGGACCGCGTGTACGAAACGGATATGGCCGAAGGCCTGAAGGCCATGGCGCTGGAAGGGCACGGCGTCGCCTTCCTGCCCTACAGCGCGGTGAAGAAGGAACTGCGTTCGCGCAAGCTCCTGAGTGCGGCGCCGCCGGACGCGCAGGACCTGCAGATGGTGATGGAAGTGCGCGCCTACCGCGAAAAGCCCTCGCGCAAGGAGCCGGCCAAGGGCCTGGCCCAGTCCCTGTGGACGTACCTGCAGACGCGCGCCGGACAGAACCCCATCTGACGCGGGTGCACCACACTTGGCATGCAAGTCTTGCATGCAAACCCACATCCCTGGCATTGGATTGCGCGGTCGCGCGACATTACAGTCTTTGAAACTAAATGTGGCAACGCACGGTCGCACCGAAACATGGCGCGCACCTGGTGCGGAGATTGCTAAGCCATGCACAAGGGAGATCCTCTGAATGAATTGCAAGCAAGGATGGAAGGCGCTGGGCGCCGCGGTGGCGCTGTGCTGCGCCGTGGGCGCGCAAGCCCAAGGGGTGCTGGAGCGTGTGCGCGGCGGCGGACCGCTGGTGCTGGCACACCGTGAATCATCGGTGCCGTTTTCGTACGTGCACGAGGGCAAGCCCATGGGCTACGCCCTGGACCTGTGCCTGCATATCGCCGAAGTGGTGCGCAAGAAGACCGGCATGAAGAACATGCCGGTGCAGTTGGTGCAGGTGACACCCGCCAATCGCATTGAGATGGTGAAGACCGGCAAGGCCGATATGGAATGCGGCTCCACCACCAACAACGCCGAGCGCCGCAAGGATGTGGCCTTCACCATTCCGCACTTCATCACGGGTGCGCGCCTGCTGGTGCCCGCGGCCAGCACGGTGACGCGCATGGAGGATCTGGAAGGCAAGAAGCTCGTGTCCACCAAAGGCACGACGCCCTACAAAGCGGCCGAGCAGGCCAACCGCGAACGGCTGATGCGCATCCAGCTGGTGGAGGCGCCCGACCATGAGGCCGCGGTGGTCATGGTGGAGAAGGGCCAGGCCGACGCCTTCGTGATGGACGATGTGCTGTTGTATGGCTTGGCGGCCAACCGCCCCGACCCCAAGGCGCTGAAGGTGGTGGGCCGCTTCGTCACCACTGAGCCGCTGGCGATCATGCTTCCCAAGAACGATCCCGAGTTTAAGAAGTTGGTGGACGAGGAGATGCGCCGCCTGATCGTGAGCAATGAGATCAACGCCATCTACGACAAGTGGTTCATGCAGCCCATTGCGCCTACCCACCGTGCGCTGAACCTGCCCGTGAGCTACCTGCTGCGGGACTTCTGGAAATACCCTACCGATCAGGTCCCCTTCTGAACCCACAATACGCCCCTGTCTTGAACGTGCCGCAGGGTGTGGCTTGACCGCCATCGGTTCCTCAGAACGGTCGTTCGATTTCAATACACTTCGCTTTTCGCTTCACCCACAAGGAGATATTCATGAAGAAGCATTTGCTGGCCGCAGCCATTACCGTCCTGGCCGCTGGTAGCGCGTTCGCACAGGCCAACGACACCCTGGCCAAGATCAAATCTACGGGTGCCGTGACGCTGGGCGTGCGCGAGTCCTCGGGCCTGGGCTACACCCTGGGCAACGGCAAGTACGTGGGCTTCCACACCGAGATGGGTGAGCGCATCCTGGCCGACATCCAGAAGCAGCTGGGCCTGGCCAACATGGAGATCAAGTACCAGCCGGTGACTTCGCAGAACCGCATTCCGCTGGTGACCAACGGCACGGTGGACATCGAGTGTGGCTCCACCACCAACAACACCGCGCGCCAGAAGGACGTGGCCTTTGCCGTGACCACCTACGTGGAAGAAGTGCGCATCGCCGTGAACGCCAAGTCGGGCATTACCGGCATCAAGGACCTGAACGGCAAGACCATCGTGACCACCACGGGCACGACGTCGGTGCAGACGCTGCGCAAGCACAAGCGCGCCGATGGCCTGAACTTCAAGGAAGTCATGGGCAAGGACCACGCCGACAGCTTCCTGATGCTGGAAACGGGCCGTGCCGACGCTTTCATCATGGACGGCTCCATCCTGGCGGCCAACATTTCCAAGTCCAAGAACCCCTCTGACTTTAAGATCGTGGGCGAAGTGCTGTCGGTGGAGCCCATCGCCTGCATGATCCGCAAGGACGATCCCGCCTTCAAGAAGGCCGTGGACGACTCCATCAAGCGCCAGATTGCCGATGGCTCTCTGGCCAAGCTGTACGACAAGTGGTTCATGCAGCCCATCCCGCCGGCCAACGTGAAGATCGGCCTGCCGCTGTCTGAAGCCACCAAGGAAGCCTGGGCGAATCCGAACGACAAGCCCATGGAGTCGTACGAAGTCAAGTAATCGGCTTGCATTGCATCGCCCCTTCGGCCTCTGGGCCCGAAGGGGCGTTTTTTGTTGTTGCGCCAGCGCCGCCATGTGCCGCCGCGGCAACACGGATCGAAGAATAGAAGGGGTGCTCCTATGAATTGGGATTGGCAGGTGTTCTGCCAGGACACCATTACCCAAGAGGTCGGTCAAAGCTGCTTCGGCAAGAACGGCGACATCACCTACCTCGACTGGATGCTGTCAGCCTGGGGCTGGACGGTATCCGTTTCCTTGCTGTCGCTGGCCGTTGCGCTGGTGGTCGGTTCGCTGGTCGGCACGCTGCGCACGCTGGAAGGCCGTCCATGGACGGTGCGCCTGGGCAACGCCTGGGTCGAGCTGTTTCGCAACATTCCGCTGCTGGTGCACATCTTTGTGTGGTACCACGTGGTGCCGTCGATCTTCCCGGCCATGAAATCGCTGCCGGGCTTCGTGCTGGTGGTGTTTGCGCTGGGCTTCTTCACCTCGGCGCGTATCGCCGAGCAGGTGCGCTCGGGCATCCAGGCGTTGCCGCGCGGCCAGCGCTATGCGGGCATGGCGCTGGGCTTCACCACGTTCCAGTACTACCGCTACGTGCTGCTGCCGATGGCGTTTCGCATCATCATCCCGCCGCTCACCAGCGAGACCATGAACGTGTTCAAGAACTCGTCGGTGGCGTTTGCCGTTTCGGTGGCCGAGCTGACCATGTTCGCCATGCAGGCGCAGGAAGAGACTTCACGCGGCATCGAGGTGTACCTGGCCGTCACGGCGCTGTACATCATCTCGGCCTTTGCCATCAACCGCATCATGGCGTTCATCGAAAAGCGCACGCGGGTGCCGGGCCTGATTGCCGCAGGCGGGGGAGGCCACTGATATGAACCTGAATATCGATTGGTCCTTCTTCACCTGGGAGCTGTTCAGCAACTTCGTGATCAAGGGGCTGTACTTCAGCCTGGTGCTGACGGTGATCGCCACCGTGGGCGGCATCCTGCTGGGCACGGTGCTGGCGCTCATGCGCCTGTCGGGCAAGAAGTGGCTGGACGTGCCGGCCACCATCTATGTCAACGGCATGCGCTCGATTCCGCTGGTGATGGTGATCCTGTGGTTCTTCCTGCTGGTGCCCATGATCATCGGTCGCCCCATCGGCGCCGAGGTGTCGGCCGTGGTGACCTTTATCGCCTTCGAAGCCGCCTACTTCAGCGAGATCATGCGCGCAGGCATCCAGTCCATCCCGCGCGGCCAGGTGTTCGCGGGGCAGGCGCTGGGCATGACCTACGGGCAGAACATGCGCCTGGTGGTGCTGCCGCAGGCCTTCCGCAACATGCTGCCGGTGCTGCTCACGCAGACCATCATCCTGTTCCAGGACACGTCGCTGGTGTACGCCATCGGTGCCTACGACATGCTCAAGGGTTTCGAGATCGCGGGCAAGAACTATGGCCGCCCGATCGAGGCCTACCTGGCCGCGGCCGTGGTCTATTTCATCCTCTGCTACGCGCTGTCCTGGCTGGTCAAGCGCCTGCACAAGAAGATCGCCATCATTCGCTGAAGCGGCGTTCCAAGGAATTGCAATGATTGAACTGAAGAACGTTTCCAAGTGGTACGGCAGCTTCCAGGTGCTCACGGACTGCTCCACGAACATCCAGAAGGGTGAGGTGGTGGTGGTCTGCGGGCCCTCCGGCTCCGGCAAGTCCACCCTCATCAAGACCATCAACGCGCTGGAGCCCTTCCAGAAGGGCGAGATCTTCGTGGACGGCGTGGCCGTGCACGACCCCAAGACCGACCTGCCCAAGCTGCGCAGCCGCGTGGGCATGGTGTTCCAGCACTTCGAGCTGTTCCCCCACCTGTCGGTGACCGAGAACCTGACCATCGCGCAGATCAAGGTGCTGGGCCGCAACCCCACCGACGCCAAGGCGCGCGGCCTGAAGATGCTGGAGCGCGTGGGCTTGACGGCGCACAAGGACAAGTTCCCCGGCCAGCTGTCGGGCGGTCAGCAGCAGCGCGTGGCGATCGCACGCGCACTGTCGATGGACCCCATCGTGATGCTGTTCGACGAGCCGACCTCGGCGCTGGACCCCGAAATGGTGGGCGAGGTGTTGGATGTCATGGTGGGCCTGGCCCAGGAGGGCATGACCATGATGTGCGTGACCCACGAGATGGGCTTCGCGCGCAAGGTGAGCAACCGCGTGATCTTCATGGACGTGGGCGGCAAGATCCTGGAGGACTGCTCGAAGGAGGAATTCTTCGGCAACCCCGAGGCGCGCCAGCCGCGCACCAAGGACTTCCTCAACAAGATCCTGCAGCATTGATTCCGCACACCCCCTGAGGCGCTTCGCGCCTTCCCCCACACTCGCAGCGCTGCGCTGCAGGAGGGGGCGCAGCCGGCGGCAGGGCAGAGCCCGGCCCACGGCTGCCATGGTCCGGGGCGCGCCAGTGGGATGGGCCGTGGCCCAGGCTTGCCCGGGTGGCGTACAAAAGCAAAAGGGCAAAAGGGCAAAAGGGCAAAAGGGCAAAAGGCGCCATTGGCGCCTTTTGCTTTTATTTTGATAGCTGCTAGCGCTTGATGGATGGGCGTTAGAGCCTGATTTGGCTTGAGGCGGTCAAGCCACGCGCCGCAGCCGCGTGCGGCCTTGGACGCTCGCACCGCGCGTGCGGCCGAACAGGTCCTTGGGGTCGTCTGTGGGCACCAGCTCCACATCCACGCCCAGGCCGCGCGCCTGGGCCTGCTGGTACAGGTAGCGCAGTGCGGAGTAGTCCTCCAGCGCAAAGCCCACGGAATCAAACACCGTGACTTCGTCGGCCCGCGTGCGCCCCGGCGCGTCGCCGCGCAGTACCCGCCAAAGCTCGGTAACGGGATGGTCCGCGGGCAATTGCTGGATCTCGCCCTCCACGCGACTTTGCGGCTCGTATTCCACGACCACGCGCGCCCCGCGCAGCACATCGGGGTGCAGTTCCGTTTTGCCGGGGCAGTCGCCGCCCACGGCATTCAGGTGCATGCCGGGTTCCACCATCGCGGGAGTGAGGATGGTGGCGCGGCTCTTGTCGGCGGTGACCGTGGTCACGATGTCCGCGCCGCGCACGGCCTCGGCCGTGCTGGCGGCGCGCTCCACGGTGAGGCCATCGACGTGCGCCAGGTTGCGCACCAGCTTGTCGGTGGCGGCGGGGTCGGTGTCGTACACCCGCAGTTCGCGGATGCCCAGCAACGCGTGGAAGGCCAGGGCCTGGAACTCCGCCTGCGCCCCGTTGCCGATCAGCGCCATGCGGCGGCTGCCGGGTCGTGCAAGCGCCTGCGCCGCCAGCGCCGACGTGGCAGCGGTGCGCAGCGCCGTGGTCAGCGTCAGCTCCGACAGCAGCAGCGGATAGCCGGTACGGACCTCCGCCAGCACGCCGAAGGCCATCACTGTGGGCAGTCCGCTGGCAGGGTTGCCGGGATGGCCGTTCACATACTTGAAGCTGTAGAGCGCATCGTCAGCCACGGGCATCAGCTCAATCACGCCGCGCGGGCTATGGCTGGCCGTGCGGGCGGACTTGTCAAAAGACTCCCAGCGCAGGAAGTCGGAGCGAAGCTCGGCCGCCAGCTCGGTCATGCAGCGTGCGGCGCCCCGTTCATGCACAAAGGCAGCAAGGGTCGACAAGTCAATGAGGCGTGTCATGGTGTCGGTCCAACGTGTTTCCCCATTGTGGACAGGCCCTGCGCTTGGTGCCAGCCTGCAAACTGCTCAATAAGCGCAAAAAACTGGCGTTTCGCCAGCAACCCGTGGCACTATGCGCAACATGGACGACGTCGACCGCGAGATCATTGCCCTGCTGCGTGCGGATGCCCGCATGCCGGTGGCGGCGCTCGCCGCACGTCTGCGCGTGGCCCGCGGCACCGTTCAGAACCGCCTGCGCCGGCTGGAGGAAGAGGGCGTCATCGTCGGCTACACCGTGCGGCTGCGCCCCGAGTCGGAGCCCCACCGGATCCGCGCCTGGATGAGTATTGCAGTGGAAGGGAACGCGGCGCCTGACGTGATTCGCGCCCTGCGTGGAGAGCCGCTGGTCGGCGCGCTGCACAGTACCAACGGCCGCTGGGACATCGTGGCCGAACTGCACGCGCAGAGCCTGGAGGAATTCGACCTGGCGCTCACGCGCATTCGGCTCACGCCGGGCATCGCGCGCACCGAAACCAGCATCCTGCTGTCCACGTACAAGCTGTGATCGACCCGCCCGAGCGGGCGGTGCTTCACTGCATCGACGAGACGTACGCCACCAGCGACTCGATGTCGGCGTCCGTGAGGAGCTTGGTGTTGGGCGTCATGATCGAATGGGCGCGCGTGTTTGGGCCGTCGCGGTAACGCTTGAGAGTGCTGCGCAGGTAGTCGGTCTGCTGGCCGGCAATGCGTGCGATCTGGTCGTTGCCCCGGCCCATGTCGCCATGGCAGCGAAAACAGTTCTTGCCGAAGATCTCCTGCCCCTTGGCCAGCAGCGCTGCGTCCGCCACGGGTTTGGGAGTGACGGGCTGCGCGGCGTAGAAGAGCACCATGCCGATCTTCTCGTCGCTGTTCATCGCGCGGATCATGCCTTCCATGAACTCGTAGCGGCGGCGCCCGTCTGCGAACTGCCGCACCTGCTCCAACAGATAGGCCGGGTTCTGGCCCGCGAGGTTGGGTACCGAGGGTTTGGTGCTGTTGCCTCCGTCGCCATGGCAGTTGGCGCACACCGCCGAGACCTTGCGGCCCACCTTGTAGAGCTCGTCGGCCAGCTTGGGGTCCGCCATGGCTTGCTGCAAGCGCGTGTCGATGTCCACCTTGCTGCGGCCGGCCTGGGCCATCGCCGCGGGTTGCCACGCCAGCCCGGCGAACAACGCCAGCGCCAGCATTGCGGGAATGCGCCTTGCCATGGTGTAACCCTTTTTGTGAAAAGGGTCATTTTAGAAGGCGAGTTGTGAAGCCCCGGTGGCGTTTTGGTAGTGCAACGCGCACCTGGACGGTCGATGTCAGCGATCGTTGATGGCAAGCAAGGATTGCGCAAGTTCTGCAAACCCTGCCCCGCGCTCGCCCTGCGTCACATAGCGCGGCAGATGCTGCAGTTGGGGCACGAAACGCGCAATATTGGCCACACCCACGCTGTGCGGGAAGTGCGCAAACATGAGCTGGTCATTGGTGGAGTCACCGATGTAGACCCAGCGCTCCAGCTCGGCGTCCAGATCGCGCCCGAACAGCTCGCGCACGATCCATCGCGCACCCTCCAGCTTGTTGTGCGCGCCAAACCAGCCGTTGATGTGGATGCTGCTCACGGTGGCGTTCATGCCCGCGGCATGCATCAGGGCGACAGCCTGGTCGATGGCCGCCTGGGGCAGGTGCGTGAATTCACTGTGGTCGATGGCGATGTCCGTCTCGCGCCCCGGCGAGTCGGTGGCGCGCCGGGCGCCGGGCACGGCGGCTTCAATCTCGGCCAGCACCTGTTGCATGCGCGCGAAGTTGGAGGCGCGCGTGGCGGCGTCCTGTTGATACAACTTTAATAGCTGCTCGCGCTTATCGCACGGGGACTGTAGGCCATTTGGGGCAAAATTTCGGGACGCCCGCAGCAGCGCCACCGCACCGTTCTCAGCAACGATGCTGTCCACCGGCCAGGCAGCGGCAAAAGGCTCGCTCCAGCCCACCGGCCGGCCCGTGATCGGAATGACGTGCAGCCCTGAGGCTTTCAGGTCGGCCAGCGCCTGCAGGGCATCGGCGGTGATGGCGCCATCGGTGGTCAGGGTGTCGTCGATGTCGGTGAGCACGCCGGTGATGCACGTGCGCGCCAACTCGTCCCATGAGGCAAGAGGGTGCATGGCGGATGGGGGTCGCGTCAACTGTTCTGCAACGCCAACCCCGCATGCTCCCGCAGCGGATGGAAGTGAATCTTCGGGAACCGCTCCTGCGCCAGCCGTACGTCATATGGGCTCGTGCACAGATAGGCCAGCGTGTCCGCCGCATCGCGCGCCATGCGCATGGGGTAGGCGTTCTCGAACTCGCGCAGTTCGGCCGGCGTGTCGGCGGTGATCCAGCGGGCTCCCGTGTACTGGCAGGCTTCCAGACGGATGTCGCAGTCGTATTCGGTGTTCAGACGGTGCTGCACCACTTCGAACTGCAGCTGGCCCACGGCACCCAGCAGCATGTTGCCGCCGGCCTCGGGCTTGAAGACCTGGATGGCGCCTTCCTCGCCCAGTTGCATCAGGCCCTGCTGCAGTTGCTTGGTGCGCAGCGGGTTCTTCAGCACCACGGTCATGAACATTTCGGGGGCGAAGAACGGCAGGCCGGTGAACTGCAGGTTGGCACCGTCGGTGATGGTGTCGCCCAGCTGCACGCCGCCGTGCGTGGTGAAGCCGATGATGTCGCCGGCGTAGGCCTCTTCCACCGCCTCGCGGCGCTGGCTCATGAAGGTGACCACGCTGGTGGGGCGCAGTTCCTTGGCGGTGCGCTGGACCTTGAGCTTCATGCCGGGCGTGTACTTGCCGCTGGCCACGCGCACGAAGGCGATGCGGTCGCGGTGGTTGGCGTCCATGTTGGCCTGCACCTTGAACACCACGCCCGAAAAGCCTTTGTCTTCGGGCAGGATGGTCTTCTCGACGGTCTGCTTGTTGACGACGAGCGAGCTCTTGCGCGGGCCGGGCGGGGGCGACATGTCCACCACCGCATCCAGCACTTCCATCACACCGAAGTTGTTCACGCCCGAGCCGAAGAACACCGGTGTGAGCTTGCCAGCCAGGAAGGCTTCATGGTCCCAGGGCGCCGAGGCACCTTGCGCCAGCTCCATGCTTTCCAGTGCGTCGTCAAAGGCCTGACCGAAGCGCGCGCGCAGCTTGTCGGCATCGGCCAGCGGAATGACCTCGAAGTCCTGCGGGCGCTTTTCGCTGCCGGGGGCGAACACCGTCATGGTCTGCGTGCGCAGGTTGATGATGCCGCCGAACGACTTGCCCTGGCCCACCGGCCAGGTGATGGGGCAGCAGGGCATGCCCAGCTCGCGCTCCACCTCGTCCAGGATGTCCAGCGGGTCGCGCACTTCGCGGTCCATCTTGTTGACGAAGGTGATGATGGGCGTGTCGCGCTGGCGGCAGACCTCGATCAGGCGGCGCGTCTGCGCCTCCACGCCGTTGGCCGCGTCGATCACCATCAGGGCCGAATCGACGGCCGTGAGCACGCGGTAGGTGTCTTCCGAGAAGTCCTTGTGGCCCGGCGTGTCCAGCAGGTTGATGACATGGTCGCGGTAGCTCATCTGCATCACGCTCGACGCCACCGAGATGCCGCGCTGCTTCTCGATCTCCATCCAGTCGGACGTGGCGTGGCGGCTGGCCTTGCGGCCCTTCACGGCGCCGGCGATCTGGATGGCGCCGGAGAACAGCAGCAGCTTTTCCGTCAGCGTGGTCTTGCCGGCGTCGGGGTGGGAGATGATGGCAAAAGTCCGGCGGCGCCGGGTTTCTGGGGCGTACGACACAGTGATTCTGGGTGAGGGCCGCGCGGTGCGCTGCGGCCGGTGCGAGAAGAGGCGGGCGCACCCTGCGGGAGCGCCCTGGCATTGGGCGGGGATTCTACGGCGCGGCGCGTGGTGCGGGGGCGCCGGTATAATCTTGCACTTTCCGAGGAGCGTTGCAGCGTCCCCAGCACGGCGGGGCGCGAGGCTCGGAAGTCATACCCAGCAACGACGCTCACCCACGCCTTGCGGTGCGGTGAGCCCCATCCCCCAGGCGCGGTTTTTTCAGATACCCATCAAGGAAACCACCATGAGCGCTGTTCTCAAGTCCCCAGCCGACTCCGCGATTGCCGATATCTCCCTGGCCGACTGGGGCCGCAAGGAGATCCGCATCGCCGAAACCGAGATGCCCGGCCTGATGGCCATCCGCGAGGAATTCGCGGCCAAGCAGCCCCTGAAGGGCGCGCGCATCACGGGCTCGCTGCACATGACCATCCAGACGGCCGTGCTGATCGAGACGCTCAAGGCCCTGGGCGCCGACGTGCGCTGGGCCTCGTGCAACATCTTCTCTACCCAGGACCACGCCGCCGCCGCGATTGCCGCCACCGGCACGCCGGTGTTCGCCATCAAGGGCGAAACCCTGGTGGACTACTGGGACTACACCCACCGCATCTTCGACTTCGGCCCCAAGGGCAGCGAGGGCGAAGGCCCAAACATGATCCTGGACGACGGCGGTGACGCCACGCTGCTGATGCACCTGGGCAAGCGCGCTGAAAAGGACGCCTCCGTGCTGGCCAACCCCGGCAGCGAGGAAGAGCGCATCCTGTACGCCGCCATCAAGGCCAAGCTGGCCGAGGACAGCACCTGGTACAGCCGCAAGAGCGCCCAGATCATCGGCGTGACCGAAGAGACCACCACCGGCGTGCACCGCCTCAAGGAAATGTCGGCCAAGGGCACGCTGCTGTTCCGTGCGATCAACGTGAACGATTCGGTGACCAAGTCCAAATTCGACAACCTGTACGGCTGCCGCGAGTCGCTGGTGGACGGCATCAAGCGCGCCACCGACGTGATGATTGCCGGCAAGGTGGCCGTGGTGGCGGGCTATGGCGACGTGGGCAAGGGCTCGGCCCAGGCGCTGCGCGCCCTGAGCGCCCAGGTGTGGGTGACCGAGATCGACCCCATCAATGCCCTGCAGGCTGCCATGGAAGGCTTCAAGGTCGTGACCATGGAGTGGGCCGCCGACAAGGCCGACATCTTCGTCACCACCACGGGCAACCGCGACGTCATTACCTTCGAGCACATGAAGGCGATGAAGGACCAGGCCATCGTCTGCAACATCGGCCACTTCGATAACGAGATCCAGGTCGCCAAGCTCGAAGAGCACTGCCAGTGGGAAGAAATAAAGCCCCAGGTCGACCATGTGATCTTCCCGGACGGCAAGCGCATCATCCTGCTGGCCAAGGGCCGCCTGGTGAACCTGGGCTGCGGCACGGGCCACCCCAGCTTCGTGATGTCCAACTCGTTCGCCAACCAGACCATCGCGCAGATCGAGTTGTTCACCCACCCCGAGGGCTACGACGTGGGCAAGGTCTACGTGCTGCCCAAGCACCTCGACGAGAAGGTGGCGCGCCTGCACCTGAAG
Source organism: Diaphorobacter sp. JS3051 (assembly GCF_015832135.1). Lineage (NCBI taxonomy): Bacteria > Pseudomonadati > Pseudomonadota > Betaproteobacteria > Burkholderiales > Comamonadaceae > Diaphorobacter > Diaphorobacter sp. JS3051. Next base: position 2,076,338 of record NZ_CP065406.1, on the reverse strand, counting down.
AAGGTGGGCGCCATGCTGACCGAGCTGAGCGACGAGCAGGCCGCCTACATCGGCGTGCCGAAGCAGGGCCCCTACAAGCCCGACACCTACCGCTATTGATTGTTAAAAAGCATAGCTGCTTGCGCTTGCCAGTGGCTGTTTTCAGCATGAAAAATTGCTGAAAGTGGCTCGCTGCAAGCGCTGCCAGCTATCGATATGAGAGGATAGCGCGATGCGCGCGGACGTATTTCTGGTGGAAGGCGGCTACGCGGCCACCCGGTCGCAGGCCCAGCGGTTGATTGCCGCCGGCGTGCAGTGGCGCCTGGCGCCCACGCTGCCGTGGCAGAAGGTGGCCAAGAACGGCGACGACATTCCTGCGGGGGTTGAGGTGCAGCTGCTGGACGCTGCGGAGGCCAAGTACCTCTCGCGCGGCGGCCTCAAGCTTGAAGGCGCGCTGGCGGCCACGGGCATGCAAGTGGCTGGCCTGCGCTGCCTGGACGTGGGGCAGAGCACCGGCGGTTTCACCGACTGCCTGCTGGCACATGGCGCTGCCCAGGTGATTGGCGTGGACGTGGGCCACGGCCAGTTGCACGAGCGGCTGCGCGCCGACCCGCGGGTGGTCTGCGTGGAAGGCGTGAATGCCCGGGCCCTCACGCCCGAGGCGTTGCAGGACGCCTGCGACGTGGCGCTGTCCGAAGTCATCGAGGACGCGGAAGACAACGACACCCAGCCCCAGGCCCCCTACGCCTGGATGCGCAACGGCGGCATGGTGGACGATGAGTACGACGACAGCGACGACGCCAAGGAGCATGAGATCGAGAGCTTCAAGGCTGAGCGCGCCGCCAAGGCCAAGGCACGCGCCGATGGCTCATTGCCCGTGCAGCGCCGCCGCCGTCCCGGGTGCGAGGACGTGGACATCACGCCGGCGTTCGATCTCGTCACCGGCGACCTGTCCTTCATCTCGCTCACGCTGGTGCTGCCTGCGCTGGTGCCGCTGTTGAAAGAGCAGGGCCAGCTGCTGATGCTGGTCAAGCCGCAGTTTGAGTTGCAACCCGGCCAAGTGGGCAAGGGCGGCATCGTGCGCGATGCACAGCTGTATCCGCAGGTGGAGCAGCGCATCCGTGACTGCTGCACGGAGCTGGGGCTGCACGTGGTGGCCTGGATCGATAGCCCCATCGAGGGGGGCGACGGCAACCGCGAGTTCTTCATCCATGCAAGGAGGAAGGCATGAGCCTTTCCACGGCCTTTCCGGTCAGCTTTGAATTCTTCCCGCCCAAGACGCCCGAGGGCGCCGACAAACTGCGCGCCGTGCGCCAGCAGCTGTATGCGCGCCGGCCCGAGTTCTGCTCCGTCACCTACGGCGCGGGGGGCTCCACGCAGGCGGGCACCTTCGGCACGGTGCGCGAGATCCTCGCCGAGGGCGTGAGCGCGGCCTCGCACTTCTCGTGCATCGGCGCCACCAAGGACAGCGTGCGCGCGCAGCTCGCCGAGCTGAAAGCCATGGGCGTGAAGCGCCTGGTTGCGCTGCGCGGCGACCTGCCCAGCGGCTACGGCATCGGGGGCGAGTTCCATTACGCGAGCGATCTGGTGGCGTTCATCCGCGCCGAGACGGGGCGCGACTTCCACATCGAGGTGGCGGCCTACCCCGAGGTCCATCCCCAGGCCCGTTCGTCGGATGCCGACCTGCAGGCCTTTGCCACCAAGGTGCGCGCGGGCGCCGACTCGGCCATCACACAGTACTTCTTCAATGCCGACGCCTACCTGCGCTTCGTGCAGGACGTGCGCCGCCTGGGGCTGGACGTGCCCGTGGTGCCGGGCATCATGCCGATCATGGGCGCGTCGCAGCTGCTGCGCTTTTCGGACGCCTGCGGCGCCGAGATCCCGCGCTGGATCCGCCTGCGCCTGCAGGGCTATGGTGACGATGTGGCGAGCATTCGCGCCTTCGGCCTGGATGTCGTCACGCACCTGTGCGAGCAACTGCGCCGCGAGGGCGTGCCGGGCCTGCACTTCTACACCATGAACCAGAGCGCGGCCACGTTGGAAATCTGCGACCGCCTGGGGCTCTGAAGCGGCGGGGATGGGTAATATCGGCAGCTTTTTCCCGTCCTCTTCCTCCTATCCCCTGCGCGTTTGCGGTATGAGTCCCGTCATTGCCTTCCTGCTGTTCACCACGCTGTCGCTTGCGATGGCATCGCCCGCGTCGGCGCAGACGCGCTATTCCTGCCGCGACGAGCAGGGCGCCGTCTACACCCTGGCGCGCCCCTGCCCCAAGGGCATGGTGACCACCGCCGTCTCGGCGGGGCCGGTGGAGCCACGCGTCGAGCCCCGCAGCTACGCGCCCACCCCGTCCCGGCGCAGCAGTGCGATGCGCGAGGTGCCGGAATACGAGAGCTACATGAGCGGGCGCTGCCGCACGCTGCAAAACAGCATCCGCGGGGCATCGGCCAACGGCTCCAGCTACGACGTCATCGCAGGCATGCAGCGCGAATACCGGCGCGACTGCAGCGACGAGGAGAGCGATGCCGCCTCGCGCTACTACCGCGAGCGCCGCGAGGCACGCAGCCAGCGCCGCACAGAGCGCGAGCGCGAGGAACAAGCCCAACTGGCGCAGGAGGAGCAGGAAAGCCGCAAGGCGCTGCAATGCGCGGAGTCCAAGCGCATCCTGGCCGCCAAGAGAGCGCGCACCGACCTGACACCGGGTGAACGCAATGATCTGCGCCGTTTTGAGACCAACGTCATCACCCGCTGCGGCGACTTCTGACCCTTTGCATCCCGGCCGCATGGGACGGTGGTTGGCCGGCGTGCTGTTGGCGGCCGTGCTGGCGGGTTGCGCGGCGCCACCCGCCGATGCGCCCCCTGTAATAGCACATGGCCCGTCGCAGGCACTGCCGGGACCGGCGGGCGCGCAGGCGGACAGCCCACCGGACTCCGGTGTATCGGCCCCGCCGCGGGCTCGCAAGGAGGGCAGGGTGCGCTCGGCACCGTCTTCTCCGCGTGAAGCCGATACCGCCATCGAGCGCGGCCGCGAAGACGAGGAAGAAAGCGGCGTGCTGCTCGGGCGCGGGCTGGCCTCCTGGTACGGCGGCAGCCTGCATGGCCGGCGCACGGCCAGCGGCGAGCGTTTTGACCATGGGGAACTCACCGCCGCGCACCGCACGTTGCCTTTCGGGGCGCGGGTGTGCGTGCGCAGCCTGGTCAACGGCAAGGTGGTGGTGGTGCGCGTCAATGATCGCGGACCGTTCGCGCCAGGCCGGGTCATCGACCTGAGCCAGGCCGCGGCGCAGGAACTGGGCATGGTGGGCCTGGGCATCAAGCCCGTGGAGATCTGGCACATGGGGCCGGACGACGACAGCTGCCCCGAAGATCTGCCGGAGCTGGACCCGTCGTCCACGCCCGCAGCCTCGCCGGCCGCTGCTCCAGCGGGCGCCGCGCAAGCGCGCACAAATCAGGGCGCTGCGCGCACTACTCCCCGCAAGAGCCGGGCCCGGCGGCGCTAAACCACGGCATCCCAGGGATCGTGCGGGCGCCGCTGCCCCGGGGCTTAACCCACCTCCAGCGTGTGGGACGCGTTGCGGTCCTGGGCCAGCAATTGCGCCATCTGCGGCAACGCCTCGCGCAGCACGCCCTGCAGCGTGAAGGGAGGGTTGACCACGAACATGCCGCTGGCCGGCAGGCCGGGCCGGCGCGCGCCTTCGCCGGCCGCAGGGGAGGCCAGTTTGCTGGATTTCACGGTCAGCGTCGCATGCAGCCAGGGCTTGCCCGCCTTCTGGGCCAGCGTCTTGAGCCGGCGCGGCAGATCGTGCGCCTCCGCCCGCGGAATGATGGGGTACCAGACGGCATACACGCCGGTCGCAAAGCGCTTCAGCGCATCCTGCAACAGCGCCTGCACGCGCAGGTAGTCGCTCTTGATTTCATAGCTGGGATCGCACAGTACAAGCGCGCGGCGGGCCGGTGGGGGGATGAACTTCTTGACGCCCTCAAAACCGTCCTCCTGCAGCACGGCCACCTGCCTGCCTGCTTCAAGCTGGGCTATGTTGCCTGCGAGGGAGCGGGCGTCGGTGGGGTGCAGCTCGAACAGTTTGAGCTTGTCCTGGGCGCGCAAGAGGCGCTGCGTGATGAAGGGCGAGCCGGGGTAGACGCGCGTGGCATCGCCCTGGTTGAAGGCGCGCACCATGTCCACGTAGTCCTGCAGCGCGGGTGCCAGGGCGGGAAGAGCCGCTGGCGGCACGAGGCGCAAAATGCCGTCCGCGGATTCGGCGCTGGTGGAGGCATAGTCTCCGTCGAGCCGGTACAGGCCCGCGCCGGCGTGGGTGTCCAGAACGGTCAGGGCCGCGTCTTTCTGTAGAAGGTGTTGCAAGGTGGCAAGGAGCACCGTGTGCTTGAGCACATCGGCGTGGTTGCCTGCGTGGAAGGCGTGGCGGTAACTGAACATGCACCCAATGGTAACCAGCGCCATCGCGGGCACAATGCGGGTCCGCCTGGTACGGGAAGTGATGTTTTTGGCAGACAGGATGCGCTTTGTTGCGCGTCGGCCTGGCTGCCTGGCGCATCATGGCGTCCGCTGCGGCGTGCCGCGGTGCTTCCTCCGCTTCCTCGTTAGACTTCGCTGCACTCGCTGATCCGCATCCCTTGTCCGCAACGCCCTCCATGTCTTCGCTCCCCCCCCGCTTCACGCCCGCCAGCGTCGCGCACCACGTCGACGCCCTCCCGGCGGGCACCCGGTTGGGAGAGTTCGAGATCGTGGCGCTGCTGGGCGTGGGTGGCTTCGGCATGGTGTACCAGGCGTTCGACCATTCCCTGCTGCGTTTCGTCGCGATCAAGGAGTACATGCCTGCCGCCTTGGCGGGCCGCGCGGACGGGCATTCGCTCTGGGTGCGTTCCTCGTCGGACGAGCAGTCTTTCCAGGCGGGCCTGGCCTCGTTCGTGGACGAGGCGCGCCTGCTGGCGCAGTTCGACCATCCCTCGCTGGTGAAGGTCTTCCGGTTCTGGGAAGCCAATCACACGGCCTACATGGTCATGCCCCTGTACAGCGGCTTGACCCTCAAGCAGGCGCGCGCGCACATGCGCACGCCGCCCCCCGAGGAATGGCTGCGCAAGGTGTTGTGGTCGGTCACCAGCGCGTTGCGGGTGCTGCACGAAGGACAGACGCTGCACCGCGACATCTCGCCGGACAACATCTTCCTGCAGGACCATGGCCCACCAGTGCTGCTGGACCTCGGCGCCGCGCGGCATGCGATCAGCGACCGGGACCAGAAGCACACGGCCGTGCTCAAAGTCAACTACGCGCCCATAGAGCAGTACACGGACGCGGCATCGCACCTGCACCAAGGGCCGTGGAGCGACCTGTATTCGCTGGGCGCCGTCGTGCATGGCTGTCTGTGCAACGACACGCCGTTGCCCGCCACCTTGCGCGCCATACGCGACCGCATGGTGTCGTTCTCCCGCGTAGCACGCACGGTGCGCAAGCAGTTCGGCGTGGAATACTCGCGTCCGTTCGTCGATGCGGTGTCGCAGTGCCTGGCGCTGCAGCCGCAGGACCGTCCACAATCCATCGACGCGTTCCTGCAGACGATGGGCATGACGGCTGCGCCCGCGGGACTGGACGGGTTCGACTTCCGTGCCGAACTGGGCTCCATCTGGGTGGAGCCCTCGAGCAAGGATGCGCAGGGCGTGGCAGTCCCGATGATCGACCTCACGGCGATGTCGCAGCCGCAGAATTCCCGGCCGCAGGCCGCCACCGTTGTGGCGGCGTCGGCTAGCGCGCCGGCAGACCTCATGGCGTCACCCGTGGAGCCTGCGACCGTGTTTGCGGAAACCGTTGCCGATGCGGGCGACACGCAGGCCTTCGCAGATACGCGCGAGATGCCGCAACATGACGCGCCGACCGGTACACGCCAACAGACGCACGCGCGCACACCCCGCCCCCAGAAGGCTGCACGCCATGCATCAGCCCCCCGTGTTGCCAGAGCAGGTCATGGCGGACGGGCACGGCTGGTGTGGGGTATGGCTGCCTCCCTGGCGCTGCTGGTCATCGCCAGCAGTCCGTGGTGGGGAGGCCGGGAGAGCGCGCCGCGGTATACCCCCGAAAACGAGATCATCACGGAACTTGCGTCACCAGCGCCAGCACCGGAGCCGGCAGAGGTGGTGATGGTGTCGCATGAGGCGGCGGACCCCGCGTCGGCGGCAATGGCAATGCAGCCAGAGGCTGCGTCGGTGGCTGAGGCCCGGCCTGCGGCCGTCTCCAAACCCCGGCTTGCGCGCAAGGCTGCCGAGGCGACCGCGCCTGCCCCAGCGCCCGCCCCTGTGGTTCCGGCTCCCGAGCCGGCGCCACCTCCCCCTGCGCCGTCACGCCCTGCGGTGCCCGCAAGGGTGCCCGGGCCTGACGAGGCCTGCGAGGCATCCAGTTTCTTTGCTCGCCCGTTGTGCATTCACGAGCAATGCCAGAAGCCGGGGCTGGCCAACCATCCCATTTGCGTGGAAAACCGCCGCCGGCAGGAAGCCGAGGAGCGCAGGCGACAGCTTTACTCGCAGTAGGGCACTGCGCAGCGGTCGATTTTGTATAATGGCCGGCTTCGCAGCGATTTTTAGGTCCCGCGGCGAAGCGCGACATCCCACCTAAGAGGCTTTCATCAGAAAAGCACCGACCGTGGAAAAGGACCGCCAAACCACCTCTAGAAAAGAGAAACTCATGTCCACATTCAGCGCAAAGCCCGCTGAGGTCGTGCACGAGTGGTTTGTGATTGACGCCACCGACAAGGTGCTCGGCCGGGTAGCCAGCGAAGTTGCCCTCCGTCTGCGCGGCAAACACAAAGCCATTTACACGCCTCACGTTGATACCGGCGACTACATCGTCATCATCAACGCCTCCAAGCTCAAGGTCACCGGCACCAAGTCCCTGGACAAGGTGTACTACCGCCACTCGGGTTATCCCGGCGGTATCACGGCCACGAACTTCCGCGATCTGCAAGCCAAGCACCCCGGCCGCGCGCTGGAAAAGGCCGTCAAGGGCATGCTGCCCAAGGGCCCGCTCGGCTACGCCATGATCAAGAAGCTCAAGGTGTACGGCGGCGCGGAACATCCGCACACCGCTCAGCAGCCTAAAGCGCTGGAAATCTAAGGAGCCTTGAATGATTGGTGAATGGAACAATGGCACCGGCCGTCGCAAGTCCAGCGTCGCCCGCGTGTTTCTGAAGAAGGGTTCCGGCAAGATCACTGTGAATGGCAAAGACATTCAGCAGTACTTCGGCCGCGAAACCTCGATCATGATTGCCAAGCAACCCCTGGCGTTGACCAACCATGTCGAAACCTTCGACATCCAGATCAACGTGCACGGCGGTGGTGAATCCGGCCAGGCTGGCGCTGCCCGCCACGGCATCACCCGCGCTCTGATCGACTACGACGCGACGCTGAAGCCCGCACTGAGCCAAGCCGGCTTCGTGACGCGTGATGCCCGTGAAGTCGAACGTAAGAAGGTCGGTCTGCACTCCGCACGCCGCGCCAAGCAGTTCTCGAAGCGCTAAGCCTCGGCCACTGCCTTGCGTTATGCTGCAGCGCCCCTCGGCGTGCTGCAGACTGCAGAAACCGCCCTTCGGGGCGGTTTTTTTGTTTTTGGGCGTTGCCGCGGGCGGCGACCATCCCACTGAAAGAAACGTGCACTGCCCATGCGTTACCGACTGCTGCGCCGCCGCCTCACGATCTCCGCTCCGCGCGTCACCGTGCGCAGCGCGCTTCCGTGGCCGCTGCGCTGGGCGGCCGTGGCCATCGTCCTGGGCCTGTGCGCGGCCATGACGCTGTGGGCCTTCGACCTGGGCAAACGGATCGCCGGGCTGGACGCGGGCAGCCGGGAGGAATTGCAGCGCCTTCGTGCAGAGGTGTCGCAGTTGCGCGAGCACAACCGTCTCCAGCACGAAAAGCAGGAAGCCGCGGGCAGCCTGCGCATAGCCGAGCAGGCGGCCATGGATCGTCTGCTGGAGCAACTGCGGCAACTCGAAGCCGACAACCGTAGCCTGCGGGAGGACCTGGGCTTCTTCGAGAAGCTGACCCCCACCGGCAAGCCTGGCAACCTGACCATCCGCGGGCTGCATGCCGAGACCTTGGAGGGAGGTGGGCAGTTGCGCTGGCAGGTGCTGGCCATGCAGCCCATGCGCAATGCGCCGGAATTCAAGGGCCGGCTGGAACTGCTGCTGGCGGGCACGCTGAACGGGGCGGAGTGGTCCTCCACGTCTCCAGCGGTCATCCAGCCGCTTCAGTTCCGGCAGTACCGGCGGGTTCAGGGCGTGGCGGCCCTGCCGCCGGGCGCCATGGTAAAAACCGTGACCGCGCGCCTGATGGATGGAACCTCGTTGCGCGCGGCCCAGACTTTTTCACTGGAGCCATAGGGCCCGGCTGCGGACCCGCATGGCAACGACTACTACACCCCGAGGGAATACCACATGTTTTCGCGCAAGAAGCCACCCCCGATCAAGAGCCTGATTGCGCAAGGAACGCGCGTGCAGGGCGATGTACTGTTCGCGGACGGATTGCGGGTGGATGGCGAAGTGATCGGCGACCTGCGGTCTTCGGCTGAACCCAGCATTGTGGTGGTGTCCGAATCAGCAAAGGTGGAAGGTGCGGTGCATGCCGCCCATGTCATCGTCAACGGAACGGTGGAGGGGCCCGTACATGCCACGGAGCTGCTGGAGGTTCAGCCCAAGGCGCGGATCACCGGTAACGTGCATTACAAGGCCCTTGAAATGCACCAGGGCGCGGTGATTGCCGGGCAGCTCTGCCCGGCCGCGCCGCTGCTGCTGGAAGAAAAGCCCACACTGAAACTGGCGTCAAACGCACAGTGAACGGAGCGCTGGGGGGCTATGCCTTACCATCGAAACAAAGACTGACCCAAGGAGCCCTTCATGAGCGCCGTTGCCGAGAACACCACGACCGAGATGCCCGCCCCCATCCTTTTCACCGACAGCGCCGCCGCCAAGGTGGCCGAGTTGATTGCCGAAGAAGGCAATCCTGACCTCAAGCTGCGGGTCTTCGTGCAGGGCGGGGGATGCTCGGGCTTCCAGTATGGTTTCACATTTGATGAAATCACGAACGAAGACGACACCACCATGACCAAGAACGGTGTGTCACTGCTCATCGATGCCATGAGCTACCAATACTTGGTGGGTGCAGAGATCGACTACAAGGAAGACCTGCAGGGTGCGCAGTTCGTCATCAAGAACCCGAATGCCGCTTCGACATGCGGCTGCGGCTCCAGCTTCTCCGTGGAAGACCACTGACGCACAGCCCATGAGAATCCGCCGCCTACGGGCGGCTTTTTTATGGCTGCGTGGCAGATTGCTCAGGCGGGGTAGATGGCGCCGAGGATGCGCTCCCCGCGGGCGCCCGTGACCGCGGGCAAGCTGGCTGTCTGGCCGCTGACGCATTGATGCGCCAGCCACGCGAAGGCAGCCGCTTCGACCTGCAGGGGAGGCAGCCCGTGGTGATCCGAGCTTTCGACACGAACCGTCGGTGCCAATTGCTGCAGGCGCTCCATCAGATAGCGGTTCAGTGCCCCGCCGCCGCAGACGATCAACAGCCGGCAGTCGCGTGCGTGCCGTGACAACTCCTGGACGCACGTAAGGGCCGTGTACTCGGCAAGGGTGGCCTGGACATCCTGGGGCGCGGCGCCCACGGCGCTGGCCGCAAGGCGTGTGGCCAGCCATTGCGGATGGAACAGGTCACGCCCCGTGCTCTTGGGGGGCGCAAGGGCGAGGAATGGCTCGTCCAGCATCGCCTCCAGCAGGGCGGGCAGGACATGGCCGCTGCGTGCCCAGGCGCCTTCGTGGTCGTAGGGCTGCCCCGTATGCCGCTCGCACCAGTGATCCATAAGGGCGTTGGCCGGGCCGCAGTCAAACCCCACGGTGGTCCCGTCGGCCCGCAGGATGCTCAGGTTGGAAATGCCCCCCAGGTTCAGCACCGCCACGGTGCGTCCGGCTTGGCCGAACACGCCGCGGTGGAAGGCGGGCACCAGCGGCGCGCCCTGGCCGCCCGCCGCCACGTCCCGGCTGCGGAAGTCGGCCACGACGGTGATGCCGGTGATTTCGGCCAGCAAGGCGGGCTGGTTGAGTTGCAGCGTGTAGCCCGTGCCATCGAACGCCTGCGGCCGGTGGCGCACCGTCTGCCCATGCGCGCCCAGGGCCTGCACCGCGGCCGCCGTGAGGCCCGCTTGGTCCAGCAGACGGTGGACTACCTTCGCATAGGTACGCGCCAGCGCATTCGCGGCGAGCGCCGCGCGGTGCAGTTCGTCGTGGCCGGTACTGTTGAGAGCGAGGAATTCTGCTCTTAAATCAGGAGCTAGTGGCGCTGATGCATGCTGGGCTACAGCGCATTTTTGGCCTGAAAAATGCGCGAGCACACCATCCACGCCGTCCAGCGACGTGCCCGACATCAGCCCGATGAACCACCGTGGCGGCGTATCCATGGGCGAAGGGCGTTACTCGGCGCTGGCTTGCAGGATCTGTGCGGCGGAGGACAGCTGCACGCGCATGTTGCCGGCCAGGCGGTCGAATGCCGGACGTGCGGCGGCCGAGACCGGCTGGGCTGCCTCGCTCTGGCGCGCAATAACCATCGGGTCCTTGTGCTCGCCCGCGACGCGGAATTCGAAGTGCAGGTGCGGGCCCGTGGCCCAGCCGGTGGAGCCCACGGCGCCAATCTTCTGGCCCTGCTCCACGCTTTCGCCCTTGCGCACGTCGATGCGGCTCAGGTGCGCGTAGACGGTGACGTGCTGGTTGCGGTGCTTGATGTACACCACGTTGCCGTAGCCGTTCTGCACGCCGGCGAAATCCACCACGCCGTCGCCTACCGTGCGTACGGAAGTACCGGTCGGCGCCGCGAAATCGGTACCCAGGTGCGCGCGCCAGGTCTTGTGAATGGGGTGGAACCGCATCGCAAAGCCGCTGGAGACGCGGGAGAACTCGACCGGCGACGACAGGTAGGCGCGGCGCATGCTCTCGCCGTCCAGCGTGTAGTACGAGCCCTTGGTGGCTCCCGGCTCCTGGAACCAGACGGCGCTGTGGGTCTTGTCGCCATTGTGGAACTCGGCGCTCAGCACGCGGCCGCTGCGCAGGGGCTCGCCATCTGCCTCCAGGGTTTCATACACCACCGAGAAGCGGTCTTCCTTGCGCAGGGCGCGCCGGAAGTCGATGTCACCGGAGAACACCTCTGCCAGCTGCACGGCGACGGCGTCGGGAATGTTGGCGGCATCCGTTGCTGCAAACAGCGAGCTGCGGATGATGCCGCCCGCCAGGCGGCTGCCCACCGTCAGCGGCGCCGTCTCGATGCGCGAGGCGAAGCTGCCGTCCTGCTGGCGCTCGACCACCAGGCGCTTGAAGCTCTCGCTGTCGTCGGGGGCCCAGCGCGCCGTCAGGCGGGTGAGGCGGTGGTCGTCGGTCGTCTCGGCGGACATCGAGCGGCCGGTGCGTCCCAGCAGGTTCTGCCGCACGTTGGCGTCACTGCGCAGGAAGGCCGAAGCGGCGGGGTCTGCCACGCCCAGGCGCTGCAGGATGCTCTCGGCGGTATCGGCGCTGCGGGTGACGTCGGAGCGGTACAGCGCGTACTGCGGGATGTCCACCAGCGACGATAGCGGTTCGTCTGCCGCCAGCGACTGCACGGCCTGCGTGACGGTGCGCACGGGCAGGTCGGCCGGGTCGGGAGCGAAGGAAGCCACTGCGAAGGCACCGCCGCCGCCGGTGAGCAGCAGGGTGGCCACGGCGGCAGTGATGCGTTTTGGATGTTTCTGAACGGACTGCTTCAGTTGGTTGAGCAATACCAGGCAGGCGGTCGTCAAGCCGTTGTTCAAGAGTCTTACCCCAGGCGTCTGTGTGCTTCCAGGCCCCGGGCCAGGGTCTTAAAGGGCGGGAGGCACTGTCAATGTCGTAGTGCTGTGGAAGGGAGCGAACGCCGGGCGTACGGGTGGCCCACTAGAATCCACGGCTGGAAAGTGCCCGGAAGTATAGTCGTTGGGGCCCTGGCGGCACCCCAAAAAACCCTTATGAATCAATCTGCTGTTACAACATTCTCGGTGACCGATGGTGTAGGACGGGCGCTTGAAGTCTCCCTGCGCGGGGTCGACGAGCTTCTGCCCCAAGAAGAATGGACCCAGAAACTGGCGCGTTCGGAGGCCACGGGCCAGCCGCTGCGCATCAAGCTCGGGCTGGACCCCACGGCGCCGGACATCCACCTGGGCCATACGGTGGTGCTCAACAAGATGCGCCAATTGCAGGACCTGGGCCACCAGGTCATCTTCCTGATCGGCGACTTCACCACGCTGATCGGCGACCCGTCGGGCCGCAACAGCACGCGCCCGCCCCTGACGGCCGAGCAGATCAAGGTCAACGCCAAAACCTACTACACCCAGGCGGCCAAGGTGCTGGACCCAGCGCGTACCGAGATCCGCTACAACAGCGAGTGGTGCGACCAGTTGGGTGCGCGCGGCATGATTCAGCTGTCGGCCAAGTACACCGTGGCACGCATGATGGAGCGCAACGATTTCCACCAGCGCTTCACCGACGGCAGCTCCATCAGCCTGCACGAGTTCCTCTACCCGCTACTGCAGGGCTATGACTCGGTAGCGCTCAGGAGCGACCTGGAGCTGGGCGGCACCGACCAGAAGTTCAACCTGCTCATGGGACGCCATCTGCAGCAAGAATGGGGGCAGGAGCCGCAGTGTGTGCTCACCATGCCGCTGCTGGTGGGGCTGGATGGCGTGGACAAGATGTCCAAGTCCAAGAACAACTACATCGGCATCACGGAGGACGCCAACTCCATGTTCGCCAAGGTGCTCTCCATCTCGGACACCCTGATGTGGGACTGGTACACGCTGCTGTCGTTCAGGAGCCTGGACGAAATCGCCGCGCTCAAGGCCGAGGTGGCGGCAGGCCGCAATCCCAAGGATGCCAAGGTGATGCTGGCCAAGGAGATCACCGCGCGCTTTCACAGCGCCGCACTGGCCGACGCGGCCGAGCAGGATTTCGTCAACCGCAGCAAGGGCGGCATCCCCGACGACATTCCCGAAGTCCGCCTGGCGGGCGCGCCCCTGGGCATCGGTGCGCTGCTCAAGCAGGCCAACCTTGCGCCCTCGACCAGCGAGGCCAACCGCCTCATCGACGGCGGCGGCGTGCGCGTGGACGGCGGCGTGGTCAGCGACAAGGGCCTGAAGCTGGAAGCGGGCAGCTACGTGGTGCAGGTCGGCAAGCGCAAGTTCGCGCGCGTCACCCTGGCCTGATGCCCGGCGGGGCGCGACCGCGCTCCCGCTTTGCCAAGCCACTGCGCGCAGTGGCTTTTTTCATGCCCGTTCAGGCCAGGGCGGCGGTGCGTTGCGCCTGCAGCGCCTCGCGCATGAACGGCAGGTAGGCGCGGTCCACCTTGCAGATGTGGTGCACCAGCCATCGCTTGAGGAATTCCAGCGCCTCCAGCGAGACCTCCTGCCCACCGTCGAAGCGCGTCAGCAGATCCATGGCCTTGCGCGTGAAGCCGTCATGCTCGGCCTTACGGGCGGGAGTCTCGGCGTAGTCGTGCTGCTGAAACAGCACCTCCTCCACGATGAAGTGGTTGTGCGTGTAGTCCACCAAGCCTTCCAAAATTTCGCCCACGGCGCTGCGGCGCGGGCTCGCCGCGCTCAGTTCATCGTGCAGGGCGTTGGTCAGCGCGACCAGTTGACGGTGCTGGTCGTCGATTTCGGGCAGGCCAAGTTCCAGTTCCGCGGTCCAGGGCATGAAAGGCATACAGGGTCTTCTCTTCTGTCCATTGGTGTTGTCGGGGGCGGGGCATAGCCTGCCGACGGTCGCAGACCTTTGCGTGACAACCCATAGGGGAAGACCATGTCATTCGCATGGATTTGCATGGGCCTTGATCTTCGTCAGACGAAGCGCCCGGCTGCGTGAGCGGTTTGCCACGCATTCCTGTGCAAAAAGCCAAACGCGCCCGCCCATCGCGCGCTAGGCGCTATAAATAGAGGAGCGATCGTGCCGCGCTCAGGAGATGTCGTCGTTCAGGTCCGTGTCCGGCACTTCGCCGACGGCTTGGCGCGTGGCTTCGGCCTGCAGCAGCAGCCAGGCGCTGAACGCCTGGATTTCGGGGCGCTGGCCGCTGCGCGGGCCGACGACCAGCCAGTACACCAGCGGAGAGTCCAGCCGGTGGCCCGGCAGCACCTCCTGCAGGTCGCCCGAGGCGAGGCTTTCCGCGATCAGCGGCATGCGCGCCAGCGCCAGGCCCTGGCCGGCCAGCGCGGCCTGCACGATCTGCTGCGCGTAGTTGAAGTACAGCCAGCGCTTGGGCTGCAGCCGCCCCAGGCCGTGCAGTTCGAACCAGCGCCGCCAGGTGATCCACTCGAAATAGGGCATGCGGTGCGCGTCGCCTGCCTCGATGAGCGTGAACTGCGCCACGTCGGCCGGCGTGCGGATGGGCGGCATGCTGTTGAGGAGCCAGGGGCTGGCCACCACCGCCAGTTGCTCGCCAAACAGCCGCTGCGCGCCCGCGGCCTGCGTGCCGGGCACGCTGGAGCGCAGGGCCAGGTCCACGTCGGCCGTCTCCAGGTCCACGATGGTGTCGGTTGCGTCGATGCGGATGTCGATGTCGGGGTTGTCGCGCTGGAATTCCTCCATGCGCGGGATCAGCCACATGGACGCAAAGCTGGCCCAGGTGGTGATGGCCACGCTCTTGCGCCCCGCCGTCTGGCGCACCAGGCGCACGGCCGCGTCCATGCGCTCCAGCGCGGGCGCCACGGCGCGCTGCAGCTGGCCGCCGGCGCTGGTGAGCTCCACGGCGCGTGTGTGGCGCAGAAACAGGGGTACGCCCACTTCGTCCTCCAGCGCCTGGATCTGGCGGCTCACCGCCGACTGGGTCAGGGCCAGTTCCTCGGCCGCGGCGCGGAAGTTCAAATGCCGCGCCACGGCCAGAAATGCGCGCCAATGACCTACGGCCACGGGCCGGGTGCGCAGATGCGCGATGGGAGGAGCGCTGGCGGGCAAGAGAGGGGAGTTCATGGCAGATTGATGACCATTGGGAATCAAAATGCTAGCGCTTTTTCATCGATCGCGCAGCAGGCTGCTCAGGCAGCAGGTGCACCGCTGGCGGTTGCCGTCCCCCGGGGCATGGGGTGATACAGTGATTGATGCCGTTCCGTAATCGATGAGGCCTTCCGTTTTCATTGGACGGTGCCCGGGTCGCAGTCGCACACTGGCGTCACTTCAAAGGGTTTACCAGGAGATGACCGTGACCACCTCGCAAGTTCTGCATTCGCAAGCCTCCAGCGTTCCCGCCGGCGTTGCCGGACCGGAACTGTGCACCATTCCCCAGGGCGCGGCGCGCAGCCTGCACCCCCGCGCGCCGATGCAACTGCGCGTGGTCAGCGGCCTGGCCTGGGTGACCTTGAGCGACGGCCCCCATGGCTGGCGCGAGGATTCGGGGGACCTCATGCTGCACGCGGGCCAGAGCGTGTGCGTGGCCTCCGGCCAGCACGCCGTGGTCGAGCCGATGGGCCGCGAGCCGCTGCAGTTCCAGTGGCGCAGCGCCGCCGCGGTGCGCGCACCGTCAACGCAGTACGCCTCCCCCCGGGGCGATGTCTGCCGCGCCTGACCGTCCGGCTATCGCATCAAACTGGCTGCTAGCGCCCGAATGACGGGCGCTAGCAGCTATTTTTTTAGGAGCAATCAGGGGCGGTGGTGCAGCCGCGCCGCAGAGGGGCAGCGCATGGGCGGCGGGATAATGGCGGCGGGCTGCCGGCCTGGGCTGGCAGGACACGACGACCTTCCACTCTCCACACCTTCATGACAGCACTGGACATCATCATCATGGCCGCGGGCAAGGGCACGCGCATGAAAAGCCGCATTCCCAAGGTCTTGCAGCGCCTGGCCGGCCGGCCCCTGCTGCACCATGTGCTGGGCCAGGCCGCCAGCCTGCAGGCGCGCCGCGTGGTGGTGGTAACGGGCCATGGCGCTACAGAAGTAGAAGCTGCTTGCGCAGGATTGGCGGGCGCTGGAGGCACTTTTGACTTGAAATTCGTGCGCCAGGAGCCGCAGTTGGGCACGGGCCACGCGGTGCAGCAGGCCACGCCCGCGCTGGCGGGCGATGGCACGGTGGTGGTGCTGTCGGGCGACGTGCCGTTGACCCAGGCCGCGACGCTGCGCGCGCTGGTCGAGGCCGGGGCGGGCGAGCGCCTAGCGCTGCTCACCGTGCGCCTGCCCGATCCCACAGGGTACGGCCGCATCGTGCGCGGCGAGGGCGGAACGGTGCAGCGCATCGTGGAGCACAAGGACGCGAACGATGCCGAGCGCGCCATCGACGAGGTCTACAGCGGCATCATGGCCGTGCCCGCGCAGCGCCTGGCGGGCTGGCTGGCGCGTCTGACCAACGACAACGCGCAGGGCGAGTACTACCTGACCGACATCGTGTCCATGGCCGTGGCGGACGGCGTGCCCGTGGCGGCCCACTGCATTGGCGATGCGCTGCAGGTGGCGGGCGTGAACAGCCCCGCGCAACTGGCCGAGCTGGAGCGCGCGCACCAGCGCGCCCAGGCCGCGGCACTCATGGAGCAGGGCGTTCGCCTGGCCGACCCCGCGCGCTTTGACCTGCGCGACGATGCGCGCAGCGGCGCGCGCGGCGAAATCCTCTGTGCGCAGGATGTGGAGATCGACGTGGGCTGCATCTTCACCGGCCGCGTGGAACTGGGCGAGGGCGCGCGCATCGGCGCCTACTGCCACATCAGCAACGCCACCATCGCCGCGGGCGCTGTGGTCCACCCCTTTACCCACATCGATGGCGAGAAGGCCGGCGCCCATGTGGGCGAAGGCGCACTGATTGGTCCCTTCGCGCGCCTGCGCCCCGGCGCGCAACTGGGGCGCGAGGTGCACATTGGCAACTTCGTGGAGGTGAAGAACAGCACGCTGGCCGACGGCGCCAAGGCCAACCACCTGGCCTACCTGGGCGACGCCAGCGTGGGCGAGCGCGTGAACTACGGCGCCGGCAGCATCACCGCCAATTACGACGGTGCCAACAAGCACCGCACGGTGATCGAGGCCGACGTGCACATCGGCAGCAACTGCGTGCTGGTGGCGCCCGTCACCATTGGGGCGGGTGGCACGGTGGGTGGCGGCTCCACCATCACCAAGGACACGCCACCGGGTGTGTTGAGCGTGGCGCGTGGCCGGCAGGTGAGCATCGCGAACTGGAAGCGCCCCGCCAAACAGGCCAAGGGTTGAGGCCATGACCGGCGAGGGCATTCCACCGGCGGACACGCTGGCGCAGCTGCGCAGCGAACTGGCCCAGGCGCGCCAGCAGATCAGCGATATGGCGGCGGCGCAGGAGGACTTTCTACGGGGTGTGTCGCACGACCTGCGCGCGCCGCTGCGCCACGTCACCTCCTATGGCGCGCTGGTGCGCGAGGTACTGCAGGAGCAGCCGCCGCAGGTGGACGAGGCGCTGGGTTTCCTGGCCACGATGGAGCAGTCCGCGCGCCGCATGGCGCAGATGATCGACGGGCTGCAGGCCATCGCCCGCGCACGCAGCGCTGCGCTGCGGCCCCGGGCCGTTGCGCTGACCGCGGCTGTGCAGGAGGCTCGGCAGGCTTTGGGTGCGGCGGCCGAAGGCGCGGCATGGAACATTGCGCCGGATCTGCCCGTCGTGCAGGCCGATGCCGAGCTGCTGGCCCAGTTGCTGGTGCAACTGCTGGGCAATGCGGTGAAGTTCTCGCGCGGCGTGGCGCAGCCCCGCGTGCAGGTGCAGGCTGAGCCTGCGGCGCAGGGCGGTGTGCGCATCACCGTGCAGGACAACGGCGCGGGCTTCGACGGCGCGCGCGCGCAGCAGCTGTTCGGCGTGTTCCAGCGCATGCACCGCGAGGCCGACTTCGAGGGCGTGGGCGCCGGCCTGGCGCTGTGCGCGGCGATAGCGCAGCGCCATGGCGCCACGATCACCGCGGCGGCCGCGCCCGGCGCGGGCTGCAGCATCCGGCTCGACTGGCCGGGCGCCTGAAAGCGGCGCCGGCTTCGGAAAAGCCGGGCGAAAGCTCTCTATTTGATAGCTTCCAGCGCTTTACTGTAAAGGGAAAGAGGCTGTTTTTGTCATTGCAGCCGCTGGGCCTCATTCGCGCCCATCGCGCAGCCGCTCCATCTGGTACTGCGCGATGGGATGCCCCAGCGCGGCAGCCTTGGCAAGCCACATGATTGCAAGGTTGGCATCTTTGTGTATAATGTTGCCCCCCCGCGCGGCGTAGGCCGTCCCCAGCCACTGCATGGCCTCGGCATTGCCTTGCGCGGCGGCTTCGCCCAGCCAGTACAGCGCCGCCTTGTGCGCGCCCGCCACGTAGAACAGCGCGCCCATGTCGGCCTGCGCATCGGCATCGCCCGCGTCGGCGCGCAGCAGCACGGCAATGTCATCGGCACCCAGGGGCACGCTCACCAGGCCTAGCACGTCGCCCAGCGCCAGCATGGCGCGACTGCGCCCGTCCTTGCCGCCCCGGCCGATCGTGCCGTCCGTCACGCGGCGCCATAGCGTGCTGCGGCTGATGCCGGTAATCGCGACCGACGCGTCCAGGCTGATGGTGTCCATGTCTTTCTTCTCCTATGGCCGGTCATTCTATTTCGCACCGGCAAACCTGATTTGGCATGCGTGGCGGCATGCCATGACACGGCAAAAGCCGTGTCAAAAACCATTGGGATGATGGTTCGGGTATCAAACCGGCCTGAAACACGTGGAAACCAATGGAAACCAGTTGGCATGACTGTTGCTGAGTGTAATGCGACCGGTAATTGCCGGCCCATTACCCAACTGGAGGAATTTCATGAAATCCACTGCCATGCGCCGCGCCCAGGCCGGTTTTACCCTGATCGAACTGATGATCGTCGTGGCGATCATTGGTATTTTGGCGGCTGTGGCGTTGCCTGCCTATCAAGATTACACGGCTAAAGCCCAGGCTTCTGAGGCCGTTACTCTTGCTGATGGAGTGAAAAAGGATATTGAACTCAGCTTTCCTCAAGATAAAGTATGCCCAGCCAATGCCTCGGCTGCCGTAGGAAGTATTGGGAAGGCTGACACGATTAAGGGTAAATATGTCGCTTCTGTTACTACGGCAGGTACTGCTGCTGATACTGGCGGTTGCACTGTTACTTCGACGTTCGCAACTTCGGGTGTAAATGCGAAATTGTCTGGTAAAAAGTTTGAATGGACACTGGTCTATGACACAAACAAGTCTGAATGGACCTGCAAGACGGATATTGCTGCAACAATTCGTCCCAAGACGTGTCTGACTGATCTTTGATTTTCATCTTGAATTTCTAGTAACGCGGGGGAATTTATGCCCCCGTTGTTGTTTGGCTCTAATTGATTCCAATGATGCTCTGACACATGCCGTTGGAAGAAATTTCAAAGACTATTCATTCAGTCGCCGATTTGTTGGGCGCTATCGCATGGCCGCTGGTATTGCTATGGGTGGTATGGTACTTTGGCGAATCTATAAAGACGTTTATCAAAGATATTGGGGGGCTCACCCTCAAAGGCGCGGGCATGGAGGCATCGTTCAACAGAGCGCAACTTCAGACTGCAGCAGGACTCGCGGCCAATGCTGCTGCACCCGATGCGCAGGGGCATTTGCCGCCGAGCAAGGCGGCACAGGAGGCCGTGGAGGTTGTCACCGAGATGCTTACCACCCGGGCAGTCAAGCGCGCCAGCAAGACCAAGATCCTGTGGGTGGACGATCGCCCGAAGAACAACCAGCAGTTGCAACAGTCCTTGCAGGCCCTGGGTATGACGATCCGTCTGGCTGAAACCACCGAACAAGCCATAGAGCGTCTGACGCATGAAAGATTCGACTTGGTCATTAGCGATATGGGGCGCCACGACGAACCGCGGGCGGGGTATGAACTGCTGGAGCAGATGCGCAATGCGAGCATCAAGTTGCCGCTCATCTTTTATTCAGCAGGCGGAAACCTGCCTAAAAACGAACAAATGGCAAAGGAGAAGGGTGCCTTCGGTTCCACCAATCAAGGTACCGAGCTTTTCCGGCTGGTGTTCAGTGCGCTGAATGCCTCATAGGGTGGGCTACCGCATTGCCAGCAATCCTCCTGTCTGCAGCACCGGGGCATTCATGCCACCCGGTGCTGTTTGAAGGGGCTACAGCCGCCCTTCCAATTGCCGCAGGCGCTGGCGCAGCGCCGTCACCTCTTCGATCAGGTCGGCCGTGAGCGCGGCCAGCTCGGGGTCGGCGTCGAAGGTCGATTCCAGCCGCGCCAGGCGGCGCGCGCGTACCACGGTGGCGCTGGTGAATTGCCAGTGGCCGCCCGCCTGTTCGCCGTGCAGCAGGCCGGCCTCCAGCCGTTCGATCACCCAGCCGGGCGCCATGCAGCACGAGCGCGCAAGGTCGTCCAGCGTGAGGCGGGCCTGTTCGTCGAGCAGCTCGGCCAGGGCATGATCAACAAATGGGGGCGTGGGCATGCTCAGGCTCCTTGCGTAGAGGGCTTGCGGGGCTGGAATTGCGGGAAGGCCTGCGCGAACGCGCGGTAGGCCTGCTGCTGGGCCTCGTTGGTGGCGGGGGGCAGGGCCACGTGCAGTTCCAGGTACAGGTCGCCGGGCGTGGCGGCGGGAATGCCGCGCTCCTTCAGGCGCAGCTTGCGGCCGGGTTTCCAGCGCGGCGGCACGGTCACTTCCACGGTGGCGCCGCCGGGTGTCTGCACCTCGACGGGGCCGCCCAGTTCGGCCTCCCAGGGCGCGAGGGTGACGGACTGGTACACGTCGCGGTCTTCGGCGCGCCAGCGTGCGTCGGGCTTGAAATGCACCTCCAGGAACAGGTCGCCCGCGGGCGCGCCGCCCAGGCCCGGGCCGCCCTGGCCGCCCAGGCGGATGAGTTGGCCCTCCCGCACCCCCTTGGGGATGTTCACCTGCAACTGGCGTTCTTCATTGACCAGGTGGCCGCTGTCGTCCACCCGCGCGCCGCGCAGCGTCAGCGTGCGCTCGGCGCCCAGGTAGGCATCGCGCAGGTCCAGCTCGATGCTGGCGTGGTGGTCGCGCCCGCGCTGTGGTGAGGTTCTGCCGCTTCCATCATGGGCCGACGGGCCCGCGTGCCGGCTGCGCTGGGCGCGGGCGGCGCGGCCGAAGAGCTGCTCGAAAAAGTCGCTGAACTGCGCCGCGTCCATGCCCTCGGCGCCGGGCGTGCCGGTGAACTCGAACCCTGCGTCCCAGTTCGGCGGCGGGCGGAAGTCCTGCCCCGCGCGGTGCGGTGCCTCGCGGCCCAGCGCGTCGTAGGCGGCGCGCTTCTCCGGGTCCGATAACACGGTATTGGCCTCATTCACCTCGGCCATGCGGGCCGCGGCATCGGCCTCCTTGCTCACGTCGGGGTGGTACCGGCGCGCGAGCTTGCGGTAGGCCTTCTTGATGTCGGCGGCAGTGGCGTCGCGTGCCACGCCGAGGATCTGGTAGTAGTCCTTGAACTCCATGCGTCCCTCCATGCATGGCCGGCCCGCAGTGGGCGCGGCCTTGAGGTTCACAGAGTGGAGTCGATGTCCCGGAAGGTCAAGAGGTCGTGCAGGATTGCTATAAATTAAATAGCTGTTGACGCTTGCTATATAAGCGCTAGAGGTACTTTTGTTTCAAACTTTGCACGGTGGACCGAGAAGAACGCCTTCACGTTGCGCACATTGGCGTCCTGCGTGAACAGCCGCTGCGACAGGGCCAGGTAGCCCGGCATGTCGCGCGTGTGCACGATGAGCACGAAGTCCGGCCCCGGCGAGACGCGCCAGCATTGCTGGACCTCGTCTTCGGCGACGGCGCGGGCCTCGAACGCGTCCAGGTGCTCGGCACCCTGGCGGTCCAGTGCAACCTCGACGATCGCAGCCAGCCCGTGGCCCTGCAGCGCGGCCAGGCGGTCGGGCTGCAACAGCGCCACCTGCCGCTCGATCAGGCCCAGGGTGTGCAGCCGCCGCACGCGGCGCAGGCAGGTGGGTGGGGAGACATGCACTTGTTCTGCCATAGCTTGGTTGCTGAGGGAGGCGTCGCGCTGCAGCAGGTCCAGCAATTGCAAATCCACGGCATCCAGCGAGGAATCAGATTCCATTAAAGTGTGTTTTATGAAGAAATATTTCTTAGATTATGGCGGAAGAAATTTTTGTTCATATGTAATGAAAATCAGATCAAAAATTTCTTGAGAGGCCGCCTAGCATCTCGCCCATTCTTTCATCGGAGCAGTATTTATGTGCGGCATCGTCGGCGCGGTATCCACCCGCAATATCGTTCCCATCCTGGTGCAAGGCCTGCAGCGGCTGGAGTACCGCGGCTATGACTCCTGCGGCGTCGCCGTGCACGAGGCGAGCCTGGGCGAAATGCCCGCGGGTGGCCTGCACCGTGCGCGCAGCACTGCCCGCGTGGCCGAACTGCTGGCGCAGGTGAACCATGAACACCTCCAAGGCGCCACGGGCATCGCCCACACCCGCTGGGCCACGCACGGCGCCCCCGTCGTGCACAACGCCCATCCCCACTTCAGCCACGGACCCGGTGCCGCGCCGGCGCAGGCAGAGCGCCCCGGCCGCGTGGCCTTGGTGCACAACGGCATCATCGAGAACCACGAGGAGTTGCGCGCCGAGTTGCAGGCGCGCGGCTACGTGTTCTCCAGCCAGACCGATACCGAGGTCATCGCGCATCTGGTGGACAGCCTGTACGACGGCGACCTGTTCCAGGCCGTGCGCGCCGCGACTGCGCGGCTGCACGGCGCGTTCGCCATTGCCGTGATCCACAAGGACGAGCCGCACCGCGTGGTGGGTGCGCGCGCGGGCTCGCCCCTGGTGCTGGGTGTCGGTGAGGGTGAGCACTTCCTGGCCAGCGATGCCATGGCCCTGGCCGGTGTGACCGACCAGATCGTGTACCTGGAAGAGGGCGACCTGGTGGACCTGCAATTGGGCCGTTACTGGATCACCACGGCCGATGGCCAGCCGCTGGACGCCGGCAGCCGCCCCGTGCGCACCGTGCACGCACACAGTGGTGCGGTGGAGCTGGGGCCCTATCGCCACTACATGCAAAAGGAAATCTTTGAACAGCCGCGCGCCATTGCCGACACGTTGCACGGCCTGCAGGGCATCGTGCCCGAGCTGTTCGACGGCGTGGGCCAGCCCGGACAGCAGGGCGCGGCAGCCTGGCGTGTGTTCAAGGAGATCGACTCCGTGCTCATCCTCGCCTGCGGGACCAGCTACTACAGCGGCTGCACCGCCAAGTACTGGCTGGAGGGCATCGCGGGCATTCCCACCCAGGTGGAAGTGGCCAGCGAATACCGCTACCGCACCAGCGTGCCCAACCCGCGCACGCTGGTGGTGACCATCAGCCAATCCGGCGAAACCGCCGACACCCTGGCCGCACTGCGCCATGCGCAGAGCCTGGGCATGCGCCACACGCTCACCATCTGCAACGTGGCCACCAGCGCCATGGTGCGCGAGTGCGAGCTGGCCTACGTCACCCGCGCCGGCGTGGAGATTGGCGTGGCGTCGACCAAAGCCTTCACCGCGCAGCTGGCGGGACTGTTCCTGTTGACCCTGGCGCTGGCGCAGTCGCGCGGGCGCCTGACCGAGGAGGCCGAGGGCAACTACCTGAAAGCCATGCGCCACCTGCCCGCCGCACTGCAGGCCGTGCTGGCGCTGGAGCCGCAGATCATCAGCTGGTCCGAGGACTTCGCGAAGAAGGAGAACGCCCTGTTCCTGGGCCGCGGACTGCACTACCCCATTGCACTGGAGGGTGCCCTCAAGCTCAAGGAGATCAGCTACATCCACGCCGAGGCGTACCCCGCGGGTGAACTCAAGCACGGCCCGCTGGCTCTCGTCACCAGCAGCATGCCGGTGGTGACCGTGGCGCCCAACGATGCGCTGCTGGAGAAGCTCAAGAGCAACATGGAAGAAGTGCGCGCCCGTGGCGGCGTGCTCTACGTGTTGGCTGATGCCGATACCCATATCGACAGCAGCGAAGGTCTGCACGTCATCCGCATGCCAGAGCACTACGGCGCCCTGTCGCCGCTGCTGCACGTGGTGCCGCTGCAACTGCTGGCCTACCACACGGCCTGCGCGCGCGGAACGGATGTAGACAAGCCCCGTAACCTGGCCAAGAGCGTCACGGTGGAGTAAGGCCAAGCACACCGGCGGCATGGTGGTTGCCGCCGCCCGGTTGCGGTATTCCAACGATGCCTATCGCCGGCATCGGTGATTCATTGGTACAGCGAAAGTCGGGGCAGGGGATCGCCCCGGGTCGGGCGCGAACCGGCACGGGGCTTTCGGTTCGTTCTCAGTGCGCCACAGTGAAGCGCCGGCCGCGGTGTTTCGCGGACTCTGCTTCATCCACCATGGCGACCGCATAGTCCTCCAGCGAGATGTCGCTGGGCCCGCTATCGCCCATGATCACGGCATCGTTCGCGGTCCGGTACTGTCCGGTGCGGGTTCCCGGGTGGATCATGGGCGGGGGGCTCAGCACCGTCCAATCCACATCGGGTGTTTCGCGCAGCAGTTTCAGGGCTGCTCGGGCACCCTCGGCCGTCGCTTTCCATTGTTCAGGGAACGACGGTGTGTCGAGCAATTGCACGCCGGGCTCGACCTCCAGACTGCCCTCCCCGCCGACGACCAGCAGGCGGACGCCCGTGGCACGCGCTGCATCGATGATGGAGTGCATTCCTTTGAGGTAATAGCCATATACGTCGGAGTTGGCATGGCCACTGAATGCGCTGATCACCACGTCGTGCCCACGGAGAACCGCTCGCAATTGCTGAGAGTCCAGGGCATCTGCGCCCTGAACCTCAAGGCCCTGCGCGGCGGGGAGTCTTGCGGGGTTGGACACGATGGCGGTCACGTGATGACCGCGCGAGAGCGCCTCTTGGCGGATGGCGGAGCCGATAAAGCCAGTGGCGCCGATCAGTGCGATACGCATGGAATGCTCCTTTCTTTGACCCGCGGATTCGGGGTGCGGGGTCAATGATCCTCTTGCCGCATCGTCAGAAAAAGAGGACAAAAAGAACAATACTGGTATCTAATTCGAACCAATCATGCCATCCCCCGTGGGCGATCTCAACCTGTTGCGCGCTTTCCTGGCCGTCGCCGATGCGCGCAGCTTCACGGCCGCCGCCGAACGTCTGCACATTGCGCGTCCGCAGGTGAGTCTTCAGATTCGCCGTCTGGAGAACGTGCTTGGCGCGGCCCTGTTCCACCGTACGACGCGCACGGTTACGCTCACCGATGCCGGGCAACGGTTGTTCGAAGAAAGCGCGCCTCTCATGCAGGGGCTTGAGCAAGTGCTGCAACACGCCGGATCGCGTGGATCGGGTCTGCGTGGCCGCTTGCGTGTCAGTGCGCCTGTTGAATATGCCGTTCAGGTCATGTCGCCGGTGGTGGCGGAGTTCGCTGTCCGCCATCCCGAGGTCAGTTTGGAACTTGTGGTCAGTGACAAGGTGCAAGACCTCGTTGGCGAGGGCATCGACGTGAGCATCCGTGTGGGGTGGTTGCGCAATTCAAGCGCGCGGGTTGCGAAACTGGGGGAATTTGGGCAGGCGGCCCTGGCGTCACCCGAGTATCTGGCCCGCTGTCCGCGTCCGGAGGCTCCCGAGGACCTGGCGCATCACCGGTGGATCGCGCTGACCTTGCTGCCGGCGCCCCTCACATGGTCATTCACCAACGGGACAAAGGACATCACGGTGCGCATGGCGCCCAAGCTGCGCACCGATTCCGCTGTCGCCTTGCGCGCCTTGCTGCTCAATGGCGCAGGCGTTTCGGTTGGCAGTTTGCTTCACTTGGAGAGTGACATCCGCAGTGGAACGCTGGTTCGGCTGCTCCCGGAATGGACATTGCGCAAAGGAGGCGTCTATGCCGTGTATCCGCCCGGCACAGCCATTGCACCTGCGGCGCGCGCCTTCGTCGAGCTTTTGAAGGGCGAAATGCTCCGGAGGGCTTGATGCAGGGGTCCAAATCCAACTCGAAGTCTTCTGGTCGAAATCCTCTACCTCCTGTAGTGCGCGGTACTGCGCCTCTGTCAGCAGGGTGACGCCCATGGCCGCGGCCGCTTCGATGGCGCTGTTCTGCGGCTTGTGCAGCTTGCGGGCATGCAGGGCCTGTGCGTCGTAGCACAGGCTCCTGCGCCCGCTCGGGCTCTCCGCCGTGCAATCGCAGAAAAGGTAGGTTCCGTCCGCGGTGGCACTGCCGACGATGTCGGGCTCGCCGCCCGTTGCCTCCATGTCCTGCAGCGCCTCCAGTTTGTTGGCATTCAAGCGTGCATGGACATCGGCCCAGGCGACGGTGGGGTGCCGGTGCATGTGGCTCTCGAACCGCTTTTTCAGCGTCTGGCCAAGGACATCACGTTGTGCTGTTTTCATGTCTGCTCCTGGCAACGGCGCCTTCAGCGCCTGGGTGGTGGCTTGTTGCATCGTCAGCGGGCCCAAACGACGACGCATGGCATGTCCAGCGGCGACCTATATGGACGCGAGCGCTGTGGGATGCCGACCCCGAGTAGGCTGGCATAGACGTCACGGTTTCACGCCACCGGGCCGGTGCGGAGGTGGGCAAGCAGCCGTTTCACCACCGCACGGTGTGGGGGTGTCATCGTGTCCTTCATGTCAACTCCTTGGTCTGGGGGCATGGCCAGGCTGAGGGGCCGTTGACGCGGTTCTACTCCAGCAACGCCCTGCCTTCCAGCGACGCCCGAAGGAAGGCAGGCCCTGCCTCAGGCCGGAAGTACCGATAGGATTCTGTTCCGAAACGCATCGGACCGAACCTGTACAACAGGGGCGTGAGCCATTCACAGGAGAACCCCATGACCGTCAAAGCCTACGGCGCCCACGCGAGCGACCGTCCATTGCAGCCCCTGGAGATCGCACGGCGCGCGCCGGGCGCGCACGACGTGCAGATTGGCATTGCCTATTGCGGTGTGTGCCATTCCGACCTGCACCAGGTGCGTTCGGAATGGGCGGGCACGCTGTATCCGTGCGTGCCGGGGCATGAAATCGTCGGGCGCGTAGTGGCCGTGGGCGCGCAGGTGTCGGCGTTCCAGGCGGGCGACCTGGTCGGCGTGGGCTGCATTGTCGACAGCTGCCGGCATTGCCAGGATTGCGACGAAGGGCTGGAGAACTATTGCGGCCACATGGTCGGCACCTACAACGGCCCGACCGAGGACGCGCCCGGCCACACGCTGGGCGGATACTCGCAACAGATCGTCGTACATGAGCGCTATGTGCTGCGGGTGCGCCATCCGCAAGGGCAGTTGGCCGCGGTTGCTCCGCTGCTGTGCGCGGGCATTACCACCTACTCGCCATTGCGCCATTGGAAGGTGGGTCCGGGGCATCGCGTGGGTGTGGTCGGCATCGGCGGGCTGGGCCACCTGGGCATCAAGCTGGCGCACGCAATGGGGGCGCATGTGGTGGCATTCACCACCTCTGAATCCAAGCGCGCTGCGGCGCTCTCGTTAGGTGCGCACGAGGTGGTGGTTTCCCGTCATCCGCAGGAGATGGCCGCGCATGCCAACAGTCTCGACTTCATCCTCAACACGGTGGCGGCGCCGCACGACCTGGATGCCTTCCTGCGCCTGCTGCGGCGCGACGGTGCGATGACGCTGGTGGGTGCGCCAGCGTCGCCCCATCCGTCGCCCAACGTGTTCAACCTCATCATGAAGCGGCGCACGCTGGCTGGCTCCTTGATCGGCGGCATTCCCGAGACCCAGGAGATGCTCGATTTCTGCGCGGAGCATGGCATCGTGGCGGATATCGAGTTGATCCGCGCCGATGAGATCAATACCGCCTATGAACGCATGTTGAAGGGCGACGTGCAATACCGCTTCGTCATCGATATTGCCACGCTGGCCGAATCAGCCGGGGCCTAGCGGCGATGGGGCGAGGGGCGGCGCGGTGCGCCGCCGGCACGCGGCTCCAGGTGGCGGAAGGTGATACGGCCCTTGGTGAGGTCGTAGGGGGACATCTCCAGAGACACGGTGTCGCCCGCAAGCACTCGAATGCGGTGCTTGCGCATCTTTCCGCCCGAATAGGCGATGAGGGTGTGTCCGTTCTCGAGGACCACGCGAAAACGGGAATCCGGCAGCACTTCGTCTACCTTGCCTTGCATTTCAATCAACTGCTCTTTATTGGACACGGAACTCCTTTGAGATCAACGGCAAGAGCCAGCATGGGCATGCCCTTGCCTGGGGGCCTGTGAGAGCACAGGCTGCGGAACGCGCCGGCCGTCCGGCGCGATAGACGAGGTATTGCCCGTCTTTTGCTGCGCTGGCGCGTTGCCACCTGCGGCAGTGAAATGAAGGGCCGTAAGCGCGCTGTAGAACGCACAGTGCGGCGGATCACCGAGGGAAGGGGTGGGAAGCCGGCGCTTGCCGCTGCGGGGATCTGCTCCCCCGGGCGCGCGTAACGCGGGAAAGGATGGGAGTTTAGGACAATTACATAAACCTTGCTGACCAGTGGTGGATTGGCCCTGCTGGCAGGTGCGACATAAGATCGCCAGAGGGATACGCTGCGGTGAAGACGTTGCCCTACAGGAGCAAGGGACCCGTTGCTCCTGTCATCGCGCGGCAATGTTTACTCCACGTCACACATGACTGTCTCCAGTTCCGATGCTCGGCCCCGTGCGGCCATCCGAGGGGGCATGCCCGTCCGCCTGATGGTGGGATTTGCTTTGGCGGCATTTGCCGCCCTGTTGATCGCCGTGGTCACCTACCGGTCCAACGACGAGCGCGCGAAAGCCGTGGACAATCTCAACGCGACGGTCGAACGGATCACGCAGATCCAGATGGTCTGGTCGCATTTGAAGGACGCTGAATCCGCCAAACGGGGCTACCTGCTGTCAGGGCAGGAGCAGACGCTGGGCTTGTTCACCGTAGCCCAGGCCGCCGTGCCGGTGGCCCTGGAAAAGCTGCGCGGGATGACGCGCGGGAGTCTCTTGGAGCAGCAGCGCTTCGACCAATTGCAGGGGTTGGCCACGAAGCGCATGACCGAACTTGCGCACATCGTTGCGCTACAGCGCGAGGGCCGGCGCGAAGAGGCCCTGGAGGCCATGCGCGGCGACGGTCAAGCCACCATGGAAACCACCCGCACGCTGGTGCGCGAGATGCTCAACACCGAACAGCAGCAACTGCAGGCCCAGCGGGAGGTGTGGGAAGGAGCGTTTGCCATCTCGGCCTACCTGACGTGGGGCAGTGCCGCCGTGCTGTTGCTGCTGACCTGTGCGTCTGCGGTGATGACCATGGCCGAGTACCGTAGCCGCGAGGTCGAGAACTGGATCAAAGGCAACCTTGTAGGGCTGGGCACGCGGCTGCAAGGTGAGCAGCGCATCCATGACATGGCGGGTGCTGTCATCGGCTATCTGGCGACGGAGTTGGATGCCAGGGTAGGGGCCATCTACGTGACGCAAGGCCACGGCATCTTCGAGCGCATGGGCGGCTATGCGCTGGCGCCCGACACCGGCCCTGGGGCCGTGCGGGCGGGAGAGGGCCTGCTGGGCCAGGCGTTGCAGAGCCGCACTCTTCAGCATGTGCGCCACGTGCCCAGCGGGTATCTGCCCGTGACCTCCGGCACGGGCCAGGCCACGCCCGCCGAATTGGTGATGATGCCCATCGTGCTCAATGGCGTAGCGCTCGCGGTCGTCGAAATGGGGTGGTTCCGCGCGGTTGCTCCGCACGAAGTTGACTTCCTTGTGCGCGCCGGGGAGCAGTTGGCCCAGGCTGTTCGGGGCGCATTGGATCGCTCGCGCCTGGAGAGTCTGCTGGACGAGACGCAGCGCCAGGCGGAGGAGTTGCAGGCGCAGCAGGAAGAGCTGCGCGTCAACAATGAGGAACTGGAGCAGCAAAGCCGCATGCTGCAGGAGTCCCAAAACCTGATGCAGGCGCAGCAGGCGGAGTTGGAGCACAGCAACGCCCAGCTGGAAGCGCAGACCGAGCAGCTGCAGTACCAAAAGCAGCGCCTGCTGACTGCACAGGACGCCCTGGAGGCCAAGGCGCGCGATTTGGCGCAGGCCAGTCAGTACAAGAGTGAGTTTCTGGCCAACATGAGCCATGAATTGCGCACACCGCTGAATTCCAGCCTGATCCTGGCCAAGCTGCTGGCCGACAACAAGCAGCAGAACCTGACGGCGGAACAGGTCCGCTATGCGCAGACCATCCACAACGCTGGCACCGATCTGCTGAACCTCATCAACGACATCCTCGATCTGTCAAAGATCGAGGCGGGGCAGACCTCTGTCGAGATTGGCCCGGTGACGGTGGCCAAAGTGGTGGCGGGCGTGATGGAGCCGCTGCGGGCCCAGGCGCAGGACAAAGGCCTGCAATTCAACGCGGTGGTGGAGCCGGGCGTGCCGGCATTCATAACCTCCGACGCGCAGCGCCTGGCGCAGATTCTCAAAAACCTGCTTTCCAATGCGCTCAAGTTCACCGCGCGCGGCGAAGTGACCATGCGTGTCTTCGCAGGAGACAACGACACGCTGTGCTTTGCCGTGCGGGATACGGGCATCGGCATCGCACCCGACCAGCAAGAGCGCATCTTCGATGCCTTCCACCAGGCCGATGGCAGTACCCATCGCAAATACGGCGGCACGGGCTTGGGCCTGTCGATCTCCCGGGATCTGGCGCAGTTGCTCGGCGGCAGCATCGCGGTGCAGAGTGCGCCGGGCGAAGGCAGCGTCTTCACGCTGACCCTGCCCGTCACGGCGCCCCTTGTCGGCGATCCGGGCGAGCGTCCTGCAAAGCTGCCAGTGGCGCCGGCGCTTGCCACACGCGCTGCCGAACCACCGCATGCGAGCCAGCCAGAGGCCCCGGCGGCAAAACCATGCGCCCCCGTGCACGTCGTGCCGGATGACCGGGAGCAGTTGGAACAGGGGCGTTACACCATCCTGGTCATCGAGGACGACCCGCGGTTTGCGCGCATCCTTTGCGACCTCGCGCATGAGATGGGTTTTCAGTGCGTCATCGCCTCGACGGGCAGCGACGGCCTGGCGGCTGCGCAGGAATACGGCCCCAGCGCGGTGGTGCTGGACATGAACCTGCCGGATTTCTCCGGCCTGGGCGTGTTGGACCAGCTCAAGCGCAACCCGGCCACGCGCCATATTCCCGTGCACGTGGTCTCGGTGGCCGACTACATGCAGGAGGCCATGGAGCGCGGCGCCATCGGCTATGCGCTCAAGCCCGTCAAGCGCGAGGAACTGGAGCAGGCGCTGCGCCACATGCAGGCCAAGTTCACCCAGAGCATGCGTCGCGTGCTGGTGGTGGAGGACGACGCGCGCCAGCGTGAGAGCGTGCACCATCTGCTGGCAACCGACGGCGTGGAGATCGTGGGCGCCGCCACCGCGCGGCAGGCATTGGACCTGCTCAAGGGCAGCACGTTCGACTGCGTGGTGATGGACCTGCACCTGCCCGACCTGAACGGGTACGAGCTGCTGCAGCAGATGGCCGAGCAGGAAGAGGTGTCCTTTCCGCCCGTCATCGTCTATACCGGGCACAACTTGTCGCGCGACGAGGAACAGCAACTGCGACGCTTCTCCAAGTCCATCATCATCAAGGACGCGCGCTCGCCCGAGCGCCTGCTGGACGAGGTCACGCTGTTCCTGCACCAGGTGGAGTCCACCTTGCCGGACGACCGGCGCCGCATGCTGCAGCTGGCGCGCGACCGTGAGTCCACTTTCGAGGGGCGCACCATTTTGGTGGTGGAGGACGACGTGCGCAACGTGTTCGCGCTGTCCAGCGTGCTGGAGCCCACGGGGGCGCGCGTGGAGATCGCGCGCAACGGACGCGAGGCCCTGGAGGTGCTGGAGCGCTCCAACGCCGCCGGCGAGAGCACTGTGGACCTGGTGCTGATGGACATCATGATGCCCGAGATGGACGGCTTCGCCGCCATGGCGGAAATCCGCCGGCGCCCCGAGTGGCGTCGTCTGCCGATCATCGCCCTGACCGCCAAGGCCATGAAGGACGATCAGGAGAAATGCCTGGCCGCCGGCGCCAACGATTACATCGCCAAGCCGCTGGACGTGGAGAAACTCCTGTCGCTGGTGAGGGTGTGGATGCCCAAGTGAGCGTGCGCCAGCGCGAGGACCCACGATATCGGAGCCAACACTTGCCGCACCAACGCAAGACCGCAGAGATCGAGCAGCAGCTGCTGATCGAGGCCATTTACCTGCGCTACCACTACGACTTCCGCGGGTATGCGCAGTCGTCGCTCAAGCGCCGGCTCCAGGCCGCGCTCACGCGGTTCGATTGCGAGACGCTGTCCCAACTGCAGCATCGGCTGCTGCACGAGCGCGGGGTGTTTCCTGCGCTGCTGGACTACCTCACCGTGCAGGTCAGCGATGTGTTTCGCGACCCGGAGTACTTTCGCGCGCTGCGCGAAAAGGTGGTGCCGCTGTTGCGCACCTACCCCTCGCTCAAGATCTGGGTCGCAGGCTGCAGCACGGGAGAGGAGGCGTATTCGCTCGCCATCCTGCTGCGTGAGGAGGGGTTGCTGGAACGCTCGTTGATTTACGCCACCGACATCAACAGCACGGCACTGCAGCGTGCCGAGGCGGGCGTGTACGACATTGAGCGCGTGCCCGGCTTCACCGAAAACCATGCGCGCTCGGGCGGGCGTTCCTCGCTGTCCGACCACTACAGCGCCGCCTACGGCCGCGTGGTGTTCGACAAGAGCCTGCGCCGGCATATCGTTTTCTCCGACCACAGTCTGGCGACCGACAGTGTATTTGCCGAGGTGCACCTCATCTCCTGCCGCAACGTGCTGATCTACTTCGACCGTACGCTGCAGGACCGCGCCCTGGGCCTGTTCCGCGAGGCGCTGTGCCGGCGTGGATTCCTGGGCCTGGGGGCCAAGGAATCCCTGCGCTTTTCCTCGCACGCGCCGGCATTCGAAGACTTCGTGGCGCCCGAGCGCATCTTTCAGAAGAGAGGTGACGCATGAGGCAGGCGGCTTTGCCACGCGCGCGCCTGGACGCCATCGCCATTGGCGGGTCGGCCGGCAGCATCGAAGCGCTGGGTGTGGTGCTTCCCGCGCTGCCTGCGGGTTTCCATGCGGCCCTGCTGGTCGTGCTGCACCTGCCGCGCGAGCGGCCCAGCCTGCTGTGCAACATCTTCCGCCAGCGCTGCGCCCTGCCGGTGCGCGAGGCCCAGGACAAGGAGCCCGTGGAGCCGGGCACGGTGTATTTCGCGCCGCCTGACTATCATTTGCTGGTGGACTCGGGGCCGAGGCTGTCCCTGTCCGTGGATGCACCGCTGAATTTCTCGCGCCCGTCGATCGACGTGTTGTTCGAATCCGCCGCTGATGAATACGGGCCGCGGCTCATGGCCGTGCTCCTGTCGGGCGCGAACAGTGACGGAGCGCGTGGCTTGCGCGCAGTGCAGGCCGCTGGCGGCGCCACGGTGGTGCAGTCGCCCGACAGCGCTTCGTCCATGGCCATGCCGCAGGCGGCGCTGGCCCTGATCCAACCCGATCAGGTGCTTCCCCCGGCACGCATCGCCGCGCTGTTGACCACCTTGCATAAGGAGGGACTTTCGTGATTTTTGCCCCACCGGCTGCACAGGCCGCGAGTCATCGAACCGGCGCGTGCGTGAAATGCCTCATCGTGGATGACGTTCCTGAAAACCTCGTCGCATTGCAGGCGCTCTTGAAGGATGAGGACGTCGAGATCCTCATGGCCGGCTCCGGCGCCCAGGCACTGGAACTGCTGCTGGCCCACAACGACGTGGCGCTGGCGCTGCTGGACGTGCAAATGCCCGAGATGAACGGTTTCGAACTGGCGGAGTTGATCCGCGGCAGCGAGCGCACGCGGCACATTCCGCTCATCTTCATCACCGCCGGCTCGCGGGACCAGGGCTGGCAGTTCCGCGGCTACGAAAAAGGTGCGGTGGACTTCCTCTACAAACCCGTCGACCCCCACATGCTGGTCAACAAGGCCCGGGTGTTCTTCGACCTGCAGCGCCAGCGGCATGCGCTGGCACGCGAGCTGCAGGAGCGCACCGAGGCGTTGTACATCAACGAGATGTTCATGGCCGTGCTCAGCCACGATCTGCGCAGCCCGCTCAGCGCCATCATGGCCGTGGCCAGTGCGCTGCAGCGCGCTCCCGAGCCCGCCAAGGTGCAGGCTCTGGCGTGCAACGTGCAGCAGGCCGGGCGGCGCATGGGCCGCATGATCGAGGACCTGTTGGATGTGACGCGCGCCCGCCAGCATGGCGGGCTGGCCATCGAGCCTGCACCCATGGACCTGGGGCCGCAGGCGCAGCGCGTGGTGCAGGAAGTCCGTGCCGGCCACCCCGAGCGCCACCTGCGGCTTGAGCAGCAAGGGGATCTGCGCGGCGAGTGGGACGAAGAGCGCCTGGGCCAGATGCTGGCGAACCTGCTGGGCAACGCCATGCACCACGGCACTCCCGACCAGCCGGTGGAGTTGTCACTGGACGGCGCCGCCGCCGATACCGTGGTGCTGCGCGTGAGCAATGGCGGCGGGATTGACGCCGAACTGCTGCCCCGGCTTTTCGCGCCATTCACCGGCCGGCGCAACCGGGCCGGTCAACACCAGGGGTTGGGGCTGGGGTTGTTTATCGTGCACCAGATCGTGCAGGCCCATGGCGGGACGATCGACGCCGCCTCGCAGGCGGGGCGCACCTGCTTCACGGTGACGCTGCCGCGGCGCGCGGTGGCGGCTTGACAGGACGGGGGCGGGGGGATGCCGGGCCTTCAGCGGCCCGGCGCGTGCCGCCTCAAGCGGGGCTGGCGCTTTGCAGGTGGCTGGCGATCACGTCCAGCAACTCCTCCAGCTCTTCCAGCTCGAACGGCTTGAGCAGCGACCGCACATGCGGGCCCAGCGTGCCCACCCCGTGCTCCAGCGGATAGCCCGAGCACAGCACCACCCAGCGCTGGGGGTTGCTTGCCAGCAGGTGGCGGCACAGATCCAGCCCGCTCATGCCGGGCAGGCTCACGTCGGAAACCACCACGTCGTGCGGCTGGGCCGCATCGCGCTGCAAGGCCTCCTCGGCCGTGGCGCAGGTGACGACGGTGCGGCCTTCTCCCTCCATCAGCAGGCCGATGGTGTCTCGCAGTTCGCAGTTGTCTTCGACGTAGAGGATGCGCAAGTGAGGTCCTTGGGATGCGGGCTCTGCCGCAGGGCAAAGGGGCATTGTGCGGGGAACGTCTTACGCCGGTGTAAGACAATGTGCCGTTCTGCGAAATTATCGTTAAAAATGGCTACAAGATCCGCCCAGTAAGCGCAAGCAGCTATCAAACATGTAGCATCAGGTGGCCTTGCGCAGCGTGAGGTTGATGCGGCATTCGCCCGTTGCCGGGTGCTGGCCCGGCGCCACCGGCAGCACGCCGTGAAAGCGCAGTCGGTCCACCCCGCCCCAGACCACCGTGTCGCCATGGCGCAGCGGCACGCGCAAGGCGCGCTCGCCACGTGTGGCGCCACCCCACAAGAAGGTGGCGGGCAGACCCAGCGAGATGGACACGATGGGCGCTGCCAGGTCCTGCTCGTCGCGGTCCTGGTGCAGCGACAGGCGCGTGCCGGGGGCGTAGCGGTTGATCAGGCAGGCGTCGGGCACGAAAGCGGCAAAGCCGGCCTCCTGCGCTGCGGCATGTGCCAGCTGCGCGAAGTCCGCGGGCAGGGCGGGCCAGGGCTTGCCGGTCAGCGGGTCCAGCGCAGCGTAGCGGTAACCGCGCCGGTCACTCACCCACGACAACGGCCCGCAGCCTGTGGTGGCTACCGACATCGCCTTGCCTCCAGGGGTCTGCATGTGGCGCCACGGCGCTTGGCGCACCACCTGTCGCACTTCTTCCAGCAACTGGGGTGCCTGTGCCAGCGCGAAGCCGCGCAGCAGCACGGCCTGCATGCCCAGCGCCAGCGTGGATGGCTCCGCGGGGTCGTCGGCAAACAGGTCGTCGGAGGGCGCAGATGGCATGCCCGTAGTGTGAGCCAAAAGGTCCCCCAGCGCTTAACCATCCAGCGCAATGTGCTACTGATAAAGGAGCAATCGTTTGGTCGGTGCTCATCCCCCGCCAGGGATTTCCCTTGTGTATTTCTGCGACTGTGCGCGCTGCCGGCGCTTGCCTATAGTCGCACCAGGAGACAACGCGACAACCCCATGAACATTGCCCACCTGTTGCAGCGCAGCGCGCTGGTGCATGGCGAGCGGCCCGCGCTGCTGGCCGGCACATGCCTGCTGCACGACTACCGTACCCTTGCCGCGCGCGTGGCCGCGCTGGCCGCACACCTGCGCGCGCATTGCGGCGTGCAGCCGGGCGAATGCGTGGCCATCTTCTCGGCCAATGGTCCGCAGTACCTGGAGGCGCTGCACGCCATCCACTGGTGCGGCGCCATCTCGGTGCCCGTCAACTACAAGCTGCATGCGCGCGAGCTGGCTTACGTGCTTGCCGACAGCGGCGCGCGCGTGGTGTGCGTGTCTGCGGCGCTGCACGATGCGGCGCTGGCTGCGGGCGCCGACGCCGCGGCGGTGCAGGTGTTGGGGGCATCCGCCTGGGAGCAGGCGGCGCAGGGCGCGCCGCTGGCGCTGCAGGAGCGCGCTCCCGACGACGTGGCCTCGCTGTTCTACACCTCGGGCACCACCGGGCGGCCCAAGGGGGTGATGCAGACGCACCGCAACCTGCTGGCCATGACCATGGCCTACTTCACCGACGTGGACGACGTGCAGCCCGGCGACGCCATGGTCTATGCCGCGCCCATGTCGCATGGCGCGGGCTTGTACAACTACGCCCACATGCTGCGCGGCGCGCGCCACGTGGTGCCCGCGTCCGGTGGGTTCGACCCGGCCGAGCTGGTGCAATTAGCCGCGGACGTGGGCCGCCTGTCGCTGTTTGCCGCGCCAACCATGGTGCACCGGCTGGTGGAGCACGTGCGCCGCACGGGCGCCAATGTGGACGGCTTCAAGACCATCGTTTACGGCGGCGGTCCCATGTATGTGGACGACCTGCGCCGCGCCATCGACACCATGGGCCAGAAGTTCGTGCAGATCTATGGCCAGGGCGAAAGCCCCATGACTATCACCGCGCTGGCGCGCGAGCACCTGGCCGACACGGCGCACCCGCGCTGGGCCGAGCGCATCGCCTCGGTCGGCGTGGCGCATGCGTGCGTACAGGTGCGGGTGGTGGATGACGAGGACCGACCCGTGCCCACGGGCGAACTGGGCGAAGTGGTGGTGCGCGGCGACACCGTGATGGCCGGCTACTGGCGCAATCCCGAGGCGACGGCGCAGACGCTGCGCGGCGGCTGGTTGCACACGGGCGATGTCGGCAGCCTGGACGCGCACGGGTTCCTGACCCTGCGCGACCGCAGCAAGGACGTGATCATCTCGGGCGGCTCCAACATCTACCCGCGCGAGGTGGAGGAGGTGCTGCTGCTGCACCCGCGCGTGAGCGAGGTGGCCGTGGTGGGCCAGCACGACGCCGACTGGGGCGAGGTGGTGGTGGCCTTCCTGGTGGCGGGCGAGGGCGGCGCCGTGGACGATGCCGCGCTGCATGCGAAGCTCGACGCGGAACTTGACGCGGAACTTGACGCTTTGTGCCTGGACCACATCGCGCGCTTCAAGCGCCCCAAGGCCTACCGCTGGGTGCCGGCCCTGCCCAAGAACAGCTATGGCAAGGTACTCAAGACCGAATTGCGCGCATGGCTGCAGGCCGAAGGGGCGGGGCGCGGGGCGTAACAAACCCGGGGCCGGCGCGGACATTGCGCCGCCCCTACCATGGGCGCTTTGCCCCGGCTGGAGCCCTTGCCATGAACCAACCCGTCTCCCTCAAGATCGACTTCGTCTCCGACGTGTCCTGCCCCTGGTGCGCCATCGGCCTGCACGCGCTGGAGCAGGCCGCGAAGCGGCTCGACGGCGAGGTGGCGCTGGATCTGCACTTTCAGCCCTTCGAGCTGAACCCGCAGATGGGCCCCGAGGGCCAGGACATCGGCGAACACCTGCAGCAAAAGTACGGCGCCACGCCGGAGCAATCACAGCAAAACCGCGAGGCCATCGCCGCGCGCGGCGCGCAGTTGGGCTTTACCTTCAACATGGACCGGCGCGGCCGCATCTACAACACTTTCGACGCGCACCGCCTGCTGCACTGGCTGGAGGAAGAGGGCACGCCGGAGCAGCAGGGCGCGCTCAAGCATGCGCTGTTCACCGCGTATTTCACGCAGGGCGAGAACCCTGGCGACCACGGCGTGCTGTTGCGGCTGGTGGCGCAGCTGGGGCTGGACGAGGCGCGCGCCCGCGCCGTGCTGGCGTCCCAGGAATATGCCGAGGCGGTGCGCGAGCGCGAGGCCTTCTACCAGGGTCACGGCATCCATTCGGTGCCGGCGGTGATCATCAACGACCGCCATTTGATCCAGGGCGGCCAGCCGGTCGAGGTGTTCGAGCAGGCGCTGCGGCAGATCGCACAGCAGGCTTGATGCTCTTTTATTGATAGCTGGTAGCGCTTGCCCATCAAGCGCTGCAGCCTGTTTTGGCTTGAAACCTGTCAGCGCAGCGGGATCGGCGTGCCCCGGTCCACGGGCACGGCCGTCACGCTGTTTTGCGGCGAGCCGTCGATGAGCTTCTCGGAGTAGGTCAGGTACACCAGCGTGTTGCGCTTGGCGTCCACCATGCGCACCACGCGCAGGCGCTTGAACAGGATGGACATGCGTTCGCTGAACACTTCCTGCTGCGCCTTGAGCGGCTGCACGAAGGTGATGGGCCCGACCTGGCGGCAGGCGATGGAGGCCTCGGCGCGGTCCTCGGCCAGGCCCAGCGTGCCTTTGATGCCGCCGGTGCGCGCACGCGACACATAGCAGGTCACGCCCTGCACGGCGGGGTCGTCATAGGCCTCCACGATGATGTCGTGGTCGCGGCCGATCCACTGGAAGGCGGTGTCCACGGTGCCGATCTTCTCGGCCTGGGCCGCGGCCGGCCCGGCAGCCAAGCCCAGGGCGCATGCCAGCAGGGCCAGGCTTGCCATGCCCGCGCGCAGGCCGCCGCGCGCATTCATGGCGCAACCGCCGAGGCTTCGCTGCAGCGCTGCGCCAGGTGGGCCAGGGCTTCCTCCACCTGGTCCACCAGCACCAGGCACAGGTCGCCCGGTTGCAGGCGCTCCAGCGCATGGTCGATGGCGAGGAACTCGCCGTGGATCTCGGTCACGTAGCGCGTGCGCGGCGCGCCCTGCAGGCCCTGGCGCAGCAGCGCCAGCACCTCGCCGTCGGCACGGCCGCGCTGGCAGGCGTCCTGGTACAGCACCACGTCGTCAAAGGACTGGCCCAGGATCTGGGTCTGCTCGACGATGTCCTGGTCGCGCCGGTCGCCCGCACCGCTGATCACCACGCTGCGCTGCTGGGCCGGCATGGCCTGCACGGCCTGCACCAGCGCGCGCATGGCGTCAGGGTTGTGGCCATAGTCGGCGATCACGGTGGCGCCGCGGTAGTCCATCACGTTGAAGCGGCCGGGCGCGTTGTCGCTGTCGTTCATGAAGCCGGCCAGGCCGCGGCGGATGGTCTGCCAGGGCAGGCCCACGCCCCAGGCCGCGCCGATCGCGGCCATGACGTTCTCGACCTGGAAGCCGATGGTGCCGCCGCGCGTGATCGGGATCTCGCGCAAGGAGATGGTCTCGCGCCACGAGCCCTCGGCCGCCACGATGGAGTCCCCATCCACGTAGACCACTCGGTTGCCCTGGGCGCGGTGCGTGGCCATGACGGGGTGGTGGCGGTCGGCGGCGAAGAAGATCACCTTGCCCGGGCATACGCTGGCCATGGCGGCCACGTGCGGGTCGGCGGCGTTGAGCACGCCGTAGCCATCGGCGGCCACGTTCTGCACGATCACGCGCTTGAGCACGGCCACGTCTTCCACGGTGGTGATGAAGTTCAGCCCCAGGTGGTCGCCCGCGCCGACGTTGGTGACCACGGCCACCTGGCAGCGGTCAAAGCCCAGGCCTTCGCGCAGGATGCCGCCGCGCGCGCATTCGAGCACGGCCGCGTCCACCTCGGGGTGGAACAGCACGTTGCGCGCGCTCTTGGGGCCCGAGCAGTCGCCGCTGTCGATCTGGCGGCCGTTCACGTACACGCCGTCGGTGTTGGTCATGCCCACGCGCAGGCCGTGCGCTGCGAACAGCTGGCCGATCAGGCGCGTGGTGGTGGTCTTGCCATTGGTCCCAGTGACGGCCACCAGCGGGATGCGCCCGTCCTGGCCGGGCGCGAACAGCTCGTCCACCATCGGCACGCCCACGTTGCGCGGCTTGCCGAACGACGGGGCCAGGTGCATGCGCAGGCCCGGCGCGGCGTTCACCTCGACGATGCCGCCGTTCTGCTCTTCCAGGGGCTTGAGCATGGTTTCGCAGACCACGTCCACGCCGCAGATGTGCAGGCCGATGGTCTGCGCGGCCTCGATGGCGCGCGCGGCGATCTCGGGGTGCACGTCGTCGGTCACATCGGTGGCACTGCCGCCGGTGGACAGGTTGGCGTTGTTGCGCAGCACCACGCGCTGGCCCTGCACGGGCACGGAGTCGGGCGTGAGGCCCTCGGAGGCGATGCGCGCGATGGCGATGTCGTCCAGGCGCACCTTGGTCAGCGCCGTGCCGTGGCCCGAGCCGCGGCGCGGGTCCTGGTTGACGATGTCCACCAGCTCGCGAATGGTGTGCTGGCCGTCGCCCAGCACCTGGGGCGGCTCGCGGCGCGCGGCGGCCACGAGCTGGTGGCCCACCACCAGCAGGCGGAAGTCGTGGCCGGGCAGGAAGCGTTCGACCATGATCTCGTCGCCGAATTCGCGGGCGGTCTTGTAGGCGGCCTCCAGCCCTTCGCGGGTGGTGATGTTGACCACCACGCCCTTGCCCTGGTTGCCGTCCTGGGGCTTCACGACCACGGGCAGGCCCACTTCCTGGGCCACCACCCAGGCGTCCTCCACGTCGACCACCGGGCGCCCCAGCGGCACGGGCACGCCGGCGGCGTGCAGCAGGCGCTTGGTCAGGTCCTTGTCCTGGGCGATGGATTCGGCCACGGCGCTGGTGGTGTCCAGTTCGGCGGCCTGGATGCGGCGCGCCTTGGAGCCCCAGCCCAGCTGTACCAGCGAGCCGCTGGTCAGGCGCCGGAACGGGATGCCGCGCGCCACGGCGGCGTCGACGATGGAGCCGGTGGACGGGCCGATGCGCTCGTCCTCGTCCAGCTCGCGCAGCTCGGCGACCACGGCGTCGGCGTCGAAGGGGGTATCGGCCAGCGCGGACTGCAGCAGGGCGCCGGCGTGCTCCATGGCCAGTCGACCCACGGCCTCCTCGGTGTACTCCACCACCACCTGGTAGGTGCCTTCTTCCAGCGTGGCGTGGGTGCGGCTGAAGGTCACGGGGCACCCGGCCTGGGCCTGCAGCGACAGGGCGGCCACTTCGAGCACGTGGGCCAGCGACAAGCGCTGCTCGGCGCCATGGGGCTGCAGGGCGCCGATCTTGGGAAAGCGCGCGCGCAGGCGGTCTTCAAAACCCGCGATGTCTGCGTAGCCGCACTCTTGTGGCTCGCAGTGCACAA
Organism: Diaphorobacter sp. JS3051; assembly: GCF_015832135.1. Classification (NCBI taxonomy): domain Bacteria; kingdom Pseudomonadati; phylum Pseudomonadota; class Betaproteobacteria; order Burkholderiales; family Comamonadaceae; genus Diaphorobacter; species Diaphorobacter sp. JS3051. Next base: position 2,034,894 of record NZ_CP065406.1, on the reverse strand, counting down.
CGGCTTCGATGGCGGTGTTGCGGCTCCAGAGGTTGGGGCCGCGCAGGGCGCGGATGCGGGTGATCTGCATGGTGTTTTCTTTCAGCCCGATTTTTCAGTCAAATTGGCCTGTAGCGCTTGTGGGATAAGCGGTGGCAGCTATGCTTTTGAAAGCAACGGCGGCGTCACGCGGCATAGTCGAAGGTCTTGATGCCCGCGGCGATCAGGTCCGGCCCGATGTCCATGGACCAGGCCGCGGCAATCGCGGCCAGCATCGCGGCCGTGTCGGGGCGGTGGCCGCCGGGCAGGCTCAGGGCGTCCAGCGTGCCCAGCACGCGTTCGCTGGCGCCCGTGGCCAGCACCACCTGCTCGCCGCGCACGAACACGGCGCGGCCTTCGCCCTCGGCCCGATGCGCGGCGACGAAGGGGTTGTCTGGCGACAGGGAATACAGAAGGACCTCGCCATCACACAGGCGCGCCAGGTCGGCCACCTGCTCGATGTCGGCATTGAGCACGCCTGCGCCCTCGTCCAGCACCACATCGATCTGGGTGCGCAGCACGCGCGTCATCTGGGCCTGCTCCAGCACGTCATGGTCGGCCAGGGTCTCGAAACCGTCCATGTCGGTCACCACGCCGACCAGGCAGCGGTCATAGGCAAGGCCTTCCTCCAGGATGGAGCGGGCGGTGGTCTGGATCACGGCGGCCTGTGCCAGTCGGTTGGTCAGCAGGCGATGCGCGCCGGCCCAGTGGGCGGTGGCGCTCTTTTGTGTGCGGCGGTTGTTGAGGAACATGCCTTCGCTGCTGGCCACGCCCGTGAGCTTGCCCGACAGCTGCAGCAGCCAGCCCACGAAGCGCGCGGTGAACGCGTTGTGGCGCGTGCCCGCAATGCCCACGATGGGAATGCGGCCCGCGCCCGTGCCCCTGCCGGCGCCTTCGTCGGTGACCGGGAACAGGTGTTCCACGATGGCCTGGCCCACGGGGCGGGGCGCACCGCTGGTGGGCTTGAGGTGCATCAGCAGGCCGGGGCCGGCGTTCACCTCGAGGATGGCGCCGCCCTGTTCCTTCATGGGCTTGGAGACATCCTGCAGGATCATGTCCATGCCGGCGATGTCCAGGCCCACGATTTTCGCGGCCAACTGGGCGTAGTAGGCCACGTCGGGGTGCACGTCGTCGGTGCAGTCGATGGCCATGTTGCCGTTGCGCTGCAGCAAGATGGCCTGGCCCGACGGCACCACGGTGTCGGGCGTCACGCCCTGGCGCTTGAGCTCCAGCTGCACGGCGCCTTTTTCCACGTCGATCCAGTCCAGCGGGTACTCCTGCTCGGGGCCGCGGCGCGGGTCTTCGTTGAGCACGGCCACCAGCTCGCGCAGCGTGGACTGGCCATTGCCGTGCACGCTGACCGTCTCGCCCTTGGTGGCGGCGACCACCTTGCCGCCCACCACCAGCAGGCGGTGCTCCACGCCGTCGATGAACTTCTCGACGATGACATCCGAGCCCTCGGGCTCGGCCAGCGCGAAGGCGGCCTTGATATCGGCCTCGCGCGAGAGCTCCAGCGTCACGCCGCGCGCGTGGTTGCCGTCCGAGGGCTTCACCGTAACGGGGAGGCCGATCTCCTGCGCCACTTCCCAGGCCTCATCGGCGTTACGGACGATCTGGCCCTCGGGCACGGGCACGCCGCAGGAGGCGAGCAGCCGCTTGGTGAAATCCTTGTCCTGGGCGATGCCCTCGGCGATGGCGCTGGTCTGGTCGCTCTCGGCGGTCCAGATGCGGCGCTGCGCGGCGCCGTAGCCCAGTTGCACCAGGTTGCCGTCGTTCAGGCGGATGTGCGGAATGCGCCGGGCGCTGGCGGCGTCCACGATGCAGCCGGTGCTGGGGCCCAGGTAGCGGTCGTTGATGGCGGTCTTGATGGCGTGGATGGCGGCCTTGAGGTCGAATGCCTCGTCATTGATGGCGGCCATCAGCAGACGGTGGCCATGCTCCAGCGCCACGCGGGCCACGGCCTCTTCGGGGCAGCGGAACACCATGCGGTACACGCCGCGCCGGGAGATCTCGCGCGTCTGGCCGAACTCGGCCGGCATGCCCGAGAGGTTGAGCAGCTCGATGACCACGTGCTCCAGCACGTGCCCCATCCAGGTGCCTTCCTTCAGGCGCAGCAGGAAGCCGCCGCGCTCACCCACGCCACAGTGGTGCTCCACCAGATCCGGCAGCCAGGTGGTCAGGCGCTCGTTGAGGCCGGGAATCTTGTTAGAGGGGTAGTCTTCCAGCTCCCCCAGGTCCAGCCAGACTTCGAGGACCGGGCGGTAGGTCCAGACACTGGGGCCGCGCAGATAGGTGGTGCGCAGGAGTTGGATATCGTTGAATTTGGCCATGAAGTGCAGCGTGGAAGATTCGGATATCTGCCGGGTTGCGGCGGATGTGGCGATGCCCATGGGCAGAGATTGTGCGCCGATACTGGCGCAGCTCAGCACTGGCGGGTGTCAGCCGCGGGCTGATGATGTGCGTTACGAGGGGATACCGCGGCGGCGCAAGGGCCTGGGGCCCGGTGGCCGACAATGCCCCCCATGGGCGCGGACTGGCCCGCCAACGCCCCGTCCGTGCGGGGGTGGACATACAAAACCAAATGCAACATCACCATTCTGTGGACGCCTCGGGTGTCTTGTCTGGCCCCTGGGGGGCCGAGATGCGGGCAGTGCTCGCTCCTGACGAAAACGTGCAGGCCGCCTTCGAGGTTGACCTGACGCCCGACCTGCGCTTTGCCCCCGGCCTGCTGGTGCTGACCGAGCGGCGCCTACTGGCGCGCGCCGGTGACGCGCCGGCGCAGGAATGGCCGCTGGCGCCCGGCATGGCGCTGCGGCTGCTGGACCATGGCGGCGTGGGCACGGTGGAGCTGCACGATGCCGACCGGCGCCTGGCGCTGTGGCGCTTCACGTTGGGGCGCCATCCCCAGGCGCTGCACCTGCAGCAGCGGCTGGACGCCCAGGTGCAGCGCCTGGACAGCCTGCAAGGCGCCATCGCGCCCGAAGCGCAAGACGTGCCGCGCTGCGCCGTGTGCGGCACGCCGCTGCCGCCCGACAGCGACGAGTGCACGGCCTGCGCGCGCCAGCAGGCGCCGCAGACCTCCACCTGGGTGCTGTTGCGCCTGTGGCGTTTCGCACGGCCTTACAAAAAGCAGCTGGCCGCGGGCTTCGCGCTCACGCTGGCCTCCACCGCCGCCTCGCTGGTGCCGCCGTACATGACCATCCCGCTCATGGACGATATCCTCATTCCCTACCAGAGCGGCCAGCAGATCCCCACCGGCATGGTGCTGCTCTACCTGGGGGGGTTGCTGTTGGCAGCGCTGCTGGCCTGGGCGCTGGGATGGGCGCGCACTTACATCCTGGCCCTGGTGTCCGAGCGTATCGGCGCCGACCTGCGCACCACCACCTACGAGCACCTGATGCGCCTGTCGCTGGACTATTTCGGCAGCAAGCGCACGGGAGACCTGATGGCGCGCATCGGCTCCGAAACCGACCGCATCAACGTCTTTCTGTCGCTCAACGCGCTGGATTTCGCCACCGACGTGCTGATGATCGTGATGACGGCGGCGATCCTGTTCTCCATCAACCCGTGGCTGGCGCTGGTCACGCTGGTGCCGCTGCCCTTCATCGCCTGGCTGATCCACACCGTGCGCGACAAGCTGCGCACCGGCTTCGAGAAGATCGACCGCGTGTGGTCCGAAGTGACCAACGTGCTGGCCGACACCATCCCCGGCATCCGCGTGGTGAAGGCCTTCGCCCAGGAAAAGCGCGAGGCGGACCGCTTCCGTGCCGCCAACCAGCACAACCTGGAGGTGAACGACAAGCTCAACAAGACCTGGAGCCTGTTCTCGCCCACCGTCTCGCTGATGACGGAGGTGGGGCTGCTGGTGGTCTGGGGCTTCGGCATCTGGCTGGTGGCGCGCAACCAGATCACCGTGGGCGTGCTGGCGGCCTTCATCGCCTACATCGGGCGCTTCTACATACGGCTGGATTCGATGAGCCGCATCGTTTCCGTCACGCAAAAGGCGGCAGCCGGCGCCAAGCGCATCTTCGACATCCTGGACCATGTGAGCAACGTGCCCGACCCCGTCAACCCGGTGAAGGTGGACCGCGTGCAGGGCGCCATCGAGATGCGCGATGTGGGCTTTCGCTACGGCAGCCGCACGGTCATCAAGAACCTGTCGCTCACCATCCGCCCCGGCGAGATGATCGGCCTGGTGGGCCACAGCGGCTCCGGCAAGAGCACCTTGGTCAACCTCATCAGCCGCTTCTACGACGTGAGCGACGGCGCCATCCTCGTGGACGACGTGGACATCCGCCGCATGGCGGTGGCGGATTTTCGCCGCCACATCGGCCTGGTGCTGCAGGAGCCTTTCCTGTTCTTCGGCACCATTGCCGAGAACATTGCTTACGGCAAGCCCGACGCCACGCGCGAGGAGATCGTCGCCGCCGCGCGCGCCGCGCATGCGCACGAGTTCATCCTGCGCCTGCCGCATGGCTACGACAGCCTGGTGGGCGAGCGCGGCCAGGGCCTGTCGGGCGGCGAGCGCCAGCGCATCTCCATTGCGCGCGCGCTGCTCATCGACCCGCGCATCCTGATCCTCGACGAGGCGACCTCCGCCGTGGACACCGAAACCGAAAAGGAAATCCAGAAGGCGCTGGACAACCTGGTGCAGGGCCGCACGACCATCGCCATCGCCCACCGCCTGTCTACGCTGCGCAAGGCCGACCGCCTGGTGGTCATGGACCGGGGCGAGGTCGTCGAAGTGGGGCCGCACGACGAACTGATGGAGAAGCAGGGTGCCTACTGGCGCCTGTACGAGGCGCAGGCGCGCCGTGCCGAGGAAGACGCCCAGGCCGCGGGCGTGCGCATCGAAGTGCGCGAGCACTCCGCTCACCCCGCGGGCAACACCTGAGCGAGAAAGACACGCGATGACCCTTCACACATTCCCCTCTACCGCTTCGGCACTCGCGGCAGGCTGGGACCTGCACCGTAATCCCCATGGCCGGCTGGTGCTGCGCGCGGCCGACGGCACCGCGCATGTGGGCGTGACGCCCGTGCGCGCCTTTCCCATTGCCGCTCCCGGCGAAGGCCTGTCGCTGGTCGGGCCGGACGGCCATGAACTGGCCTGGGTGCCCCGCCTGGAACAGCTGGCGCCCGCCGTGCGTGCGCTGGTCGAGGAGGAACTGGCTGCGCGTGAGTTTGTGCCCACCATCACGCGCATCCGCTCCGTGTCGAGCTTTTCCACCCCCAGTACCTGGGAGGTGGACACCGACCGCGGCGCCACGCAGTTGGTGCTCAAGGGCGAGGAAGACATCCGCCGGCTGGAGGGGCGCACCAAGCTGCTCATCGCGGCCAGCGACGGGTTGCAGTTCCATGTGCCGGATGTCACGGCGCTGGACCGTGCATCGCGCAAGTTGCTGGAGCGTTTTTTATAGCGTCTGGCGCTTGCCTGGCGCGGCCTGTGCCCGTTTGTCCCTGTCATAGCCCACGTCAATCAGACATGGTTGCCGCATGAATTTGTGACAAAAGGCTAATAAGGCCTCAATTTCCCCTTTTGTTTGCCGTAATGAATGTACGACGAGGTGGTAGTTGCGACTGCCGCCGGCCGCATTCACGAGGGGACCCATGCCATGCAACTGCCACCTGTAGACCGATCGCCCGCCCAGTGGCGTACCACGGGCGCGGACTTGTATTCCACGGGCGCTTCGGGGGCCGTGGCGGTGCGGCCCGTGAACGCTGCCAATCCTGTCGAGTCCACGGACCGCCTGGGCGAGGGGGCCAGCCTGCGCGAGCCCACCAAGCCCTCGGCGCCCGACGAAAACAACCGCGACTGGACCCTGGCCGAGGCCAAGAAGGAAGCCCCGAAGGAGCCCGAGGAGCCGCCCAAGGAGCCCATCTACAAGCAACTGCTGGAATTCATCCAGTCGATGTGGCGTGCCAGCGGCAGTGCGGTGGAGCTGGCGCAAGACATCAACAAGAACACCCTCCAGGAGCGACTGGCCCAGCAGGTGCAGGACCGTCAGTCGCTCACGTACTCCGATCCCAAGGTCAAGCGCACGGGTGGCTTGTGAGTGGTGTCACGACGGTTGCTATCAGATAAGTAGCTGTTAGCGCTTATTGGTAAAGCGCTGGAGGCCAATTGGACTGGTATTTTTGGGTCCGCCGGCGCTCTCAGCGCGCCGCCGCGCGGGCGCCGTCCCGCTCGGCGCGGTACTTGATGGCGAAGGCGCGCACCTCGTCCAGCGTCACGTAGTTGTCGCGGTTGGTGTCCGCATCATCGAACGCCGCAGCCACCTTGGGCACGATGGCCACTTCAGCACGGCTGAGCTTGCCGTCGCCGTTGAAATCCAGCATCTCGAACTGGCGGATCGCCTTGATCTCGCCCTTGGTCAGGGGCGCACTGGCGCTGTGCCGGGGCGCGGTGGCATGGGCCACGCCCTGCGCCTGAGCGGCCAGCGGAGCCGCCAGCGCGCAGGCCATGAGCCACGCGCAGGCTGTCGGGGCCGTCAGCAGGCGTGTAAAGGGGCGGAAGGAGCGTGAAGGCAACATTCAGGAGTAGAGCCGGCGCGCCGCCACTGGTTCAACGCCGCGGGGGGCGGGCTGTATCACCCTGTAGCGCGGCCGCTGTGTTGGCGATGCCGCTGCTGACATGCCCCGCCGGAACATGGCGTGCGGCGGACGCCACGTGGCCCGTCTGGTCATCGAAGAAGAAGTCGGGCTCGAACTCGCGCAGGAAGGGGCCTTTTTCCAGCCCGCCGAGGAACATGGCCTCGTCCACGGTGATGCCCCAGTCGAGCAGCGTGCGGATCGCGCGCTCGTGCGCCGGTGCGCTGCGCGCGGTGACCAGCGCGGTGCGGATGCGCATCTGCGAGGCGTCCGCCTGCTGCTGCAGCCGGTGCAGCGCGGCCAGCAGCGGCTTGAACGGCCCTTCGGCCAGCGGCGTGGCGGCATGGGACACCTCGTGCTGCAGGAAGGCCGGCAGGCCGCCCTGCTGGTACACGCGCTCGGCCTCGTCGGAGAACAGCACCGCGTCGCCGTCGAAGGCGATGCGCACTTCGCGCGGATAGCGGTCCCCGGCGGGCGTGGAGTCGATCATCACCCGCGCGGCGGGAAAGCCGATGGACAGCGCCTCGCGCACATCCGTCTCGTTGGCTGAAAGGAAGAGGTGCGCGCCCAATGGCCGCAGATAGGAAAACGGGTTGCGCCCGCGCGTGAACACGCCGCGCTCGATGCGCATGCCCGCCGCCTTGGCCGAGGCGAACACGCGCATGCCGCTGGCAGGGTCGTTGCGCGACAACATGACCACCTCGACGCGCGCGGCATCGGGCGTGTTGAACGCCAGCAGCTTTCTCACCAGAGGGAAGGCAATGCCGGGGCGCGCGGGCTCATGCACCAGCTCCAGCTGGCGGCGCATGTAGGCTTGCTCGTCGCCGGCCTCGAACAGGCGATTTTCTTCCTCGAAGTCGAACAGCGCGCGCGAGGAGATCGCGACGACGAGCTTGTCCTGCAGAGTGGCGCTCATTTGACGAACTGGTTGAGCTGGATGATCGGCATGAGCACCGCCAGCACGATCAGCATCACGATGCCGCCCATGGCCACGATGAGCAGCGGCTCCAGCACCGTGGCCAGTTGCATGGCGCGGCGCTGCACCTCGGTGCCCAATTGCGTGGCGGCGCGCTGCAGCATGGTGGGCAACTGGCCCGTCTGTTCGCCCAGCCGCGCGAACATGGCCACCAGGCCGGGGAACCGCTTTTTCTGCGCCAGGGCCGAGGCCAGCGGCGCGCCCTCGCGCACCAGCACCAGCGCGTCGAGTGCGTCCGCGCGCAGGGCGCGGTTGTTCAGCGTCTCGGCCGCGGCCTGCAGCGCCTTGAGAATGGGCACGCCCGCGCCTGCCAGCATGGCCAATGTGCCGGCGAAACGCGCCGCGTTGTAGCCGCGCGCCAGCTTGCCGACGAGCGGCAGGCGCAACCAGGCGGCGTCGAACTTCTCGCGCAGCCGCGGCTGGGCCAGCGCGGCGCGGGCGCCGAACGCCAGCAGGACCAGCCCGCCCAGCAACGCCCAGCCGTAGTTGCGCACCACGTCGCTCAAGGCCAGCATGGCCACCGTGAGGAAGGGCAGGGCGCGCTTGGTGCCCGCGAATACGCTGGCCACCTGCGGCACCACATAACCCACCAGGAACAGCACGATGACGATCGCGATCACGGTGACGATGGCCGGGTACAGCGCGGCGCCGATGAGCTTGGCGCGCAAGGCCTGGCGCTGCTCCAGATCGTCCGCCAGGCTGTCCAGCACTTCGGCCAGGCCGCCGCTGGACTCGCCCGCGCCGATCACGGCGCAGTAGATGTCGGAGAACTCGCGCGGGTGCTGCGCCAGCGCGCGCGCGAAGGTGGAGCCGGCGTTGACCTCGGCGCGCAGCGCGGCCAGCAGGTGGCGCTGGCGCTCGTCGTCCGCCTCTTCGGCGAGCGCGGTCAGCGCACGCTCCAGCGGCAGGCCCGAGCCCACCAGCCCGGCGAGCTGGCGCGTCCACACGCCCAGCCCCGTGGCGTTGAACACCGGCCGCGTGAACAGCCGCTGCGCCAGCGTGGGGGGTGTTCCGGGGGCGGTGCCAGCGGCCAGCGCCTCCACATCCAGGGGCACCAGGGCCTGGGCGCGCAGCAGGCTGCGGGCGGCCTTGGGGCTGTCGGCCTCCAGGGTGCCGCGGCGCACATGGCCTTGGGCGTCCAGGGCTTCGAAGGAATAGGCGGGCATGCGGGAAAGTCAGCGGCGGTGGGCGAGCAGGGGCAAACTGGGCGGGCCGCAGTCGACCCGTTCAGCCCGCCATGGTAGCCGCTGCGGGTGACAGTGCCGCGTGCGCCTGGGCGGTGATGTCCAGCGAGCGCAGGCGCAGCGCCGGGTCGTACACGTCGCTCACCAGCATGAATTCGTCGGCCTGCGTGGCGGCCACCAGCGCCTGCAGGCCCGCGCGCACGGTCTGCGGGCCACCGACCACGCCGACCGCGAGGAAGTCGGCCACGGCGGCGCGCTCCTGCGGCGCGAGGCTCTGCAGATAACCCTCTACGGGCGGCTGCAGCAGTCCGCGCTGGCCGGTGAGAATGCCCAGCACGCGCTGGTAGGTGCTGCTGGCCAGGTACTGCGCCTCGTCATCGGTGGGTGCGGCGATCACGGGCACGCCGATCACCACGTAGGGCTTGGCACAGGCTGGCGAGGGGCGGAACAGCCGGCGGTAGATGTCGATGGCCGCGTGCAGCATGCGCGGCGCGAAGTGCGAGGCGAAGGCATAGGGCAGGCCCATCTGCGCCGCCAGCTGCGCCGAGAACAGGCTGGAGCCCAGCAGCCAGAGGGGCACCTGCGTGCCGGCGCCCGGCACGGCGGTGATGCGCTGGCCCGGCTGCGCGGGCGCCAAGAGCTGCTGCAGCTCGGCCACGTCGCGGGGGAAGTCGGCCTCGGTCTCCACGCGGTCGCGGCGCAGGGCGCGCATGGTGGCGCCGTCGGTGCCGGGTGCGCGGCCCAGCCCCAGGTCGATACGGCCGGGGTAGAGCTCGGCCAGCGTGCCGAAGGCCTCGGCCACCACCAGCGGCGCATGGTTGGGCAGCATGATGCCGCCCGAGCCCACGCGGATGGACCGCGTGGCCCCGGCCACGTGGCCGACCAGCACGGCCGTGGCAGAGCTGGCGATGCCCGGCATGTTGTGGTGCTCGGCCAGCCAGTAGCGCTTGAAGCCCAGCGCCTCCACATGCTGCGCCGTCTGCACGGCGATCTGCAGTGCCTGGGCCACGGTGCCGCCCTCGCGCACGGCCACGAGATCAAGCATGGAAAGTAAAGGCAGGGAATGTGTGGTCATGGCACCGATTGTGGGCGGCGGGTGAAATCCGTGCTGCGCCGTGGGTATGGTGGGCAGAGGTTCCCGCATGGTGCATAGCGTTTTGCTATTGATATACTGAATTTGTTTTAAATCAACACACGAAACATATTGTCACTTTTGGCGTCCTGTGCGACGCTGCCAGGAAGTGATGCACGGGGCGTGCGGGGGGTGTCTATGGGGTTCTTCAGCCGTTTGTTTCAGCCGCGTGCCGACGGCCTGGCCGCGCCTGAGGACTGGACTTCGCTGCCTGCGAGCGAGGCCAGCGCGCTGGTGCTGTACGACGAAGAGGCTTCGCGGCTCCTGGCGGCGTTCGACATCGAGGCTGCCATCGTCATGCACGAGCGCTGGCTGCCCTGGCTGGCCCAAGCGCTGGCGGGCGCGCGCGACGAACAGCTGCGTCCCGAAACGGTGGTGGACGACACCTGTTCCGAGCTGGGCCGCTGGCTGCACGGCAGCGGGCGCGTGGCGCTGGGGCACTTTCCTGCTTTCGACATGCTGATGCGCCGCCACCAGTACTTTCACCACCAGGCGGCTGTGCTGCTGACGCATCTGGCGCAGGGCGATCAATTGCGGGCCGATCAGGCGTTCAAGAGCTGCCAGCATGCGTCGCGCCAGGTGGTGCTGCTGCTCAAGGAGCTGCAGCGCGGGCTGGACCACGGGAAGCGTCCTCCCCAGCCGATGGCCGCAGGTGAACGCTGAAATGCGCTATTGATATAGGAGCTATTGGCGCTTGTCTGTAATGGTTTTCAATGCAATTCGTATTGAAAACCCAGACTTGGCAAGCGCGCCGCGCTCCTGTTTTTGAAAGGCGCCGCTGCGGCCTGTCCGCTCAGTCGCGCGTTACACGCAGCACTTCTTCGCGGCTGGTGATGCCGGCGTGGATCAGCCGCTCGCCATCGTCGCGCATCAGCGTCATGCCGCCGGCCAGGGCCTGGGTACGCACCTCGGCCTCCGGGGCCTGGTTGTGGATCTGCGCGCGGATGGCGTCGTCCACCACCAGCAGCTCGAACACGCCGGTGCGCCCCGCGTAGCCGGTATGGCCGCAGTGGTCGCAGCCTGCGCCGTGGCACTCGCCGCAATATTTGCGCACCAGGCGCTGCGCCAGCACCCCCAGCAGCGACGAGGACAGCAGGAACGGCTCCACTCCCATGTCGGTCAGGCGCGTGATGGCGCTGGCCGCGTCGTTGGTGTGCAGCGTGGCCAGCACCAAGTGGCCGGTGAGCGAGGCCTGGATGGCGATCTGCGCGGTCTCGAAGTCGCGGATCTCGCCGATCATGATCACATCGGGGTCCTGGCGCAGGATGGCGCGCAGGGCCTTGGCAAACGTCAGGTCGATCTTGGCGTTGACCTGCGTCTGGCCCACCCCGGGCAGCTCGTACTCGATGGGGTCTTCCACCGTCATGATGTTGCTGCGCGCGGCGTCCAGCCGCGCCAGCGCCGCGTACAGCGTGGTGGTCTTGCCCGAGCCCGTGGGGCCGGTCACGAGGATGATGCCGTGCGGCTGCTGGATCAGGTGCGCGAGCCGCGCCAGCACCTCGCCCTGCATGCCCACGGCCTCCAGGTTCAGCTTGCTCTCGCTCTTGTCCAAGAGGCGCAGCACGGCGCGCTCGCCATGGGCGTTGGGCAGCGTGGATACGCGCACGTCGACGGCGCGGGTGCCCAGGCGCAGGCTGATGCGCCCGTCCTGCGGCAGGCGCTTTTCGGAGATGTCCAGGTCCGCCATGATCTTCAGGCGGCTGATCAGCGCGGCGTGCAGCGCGCGGTTGGGCTGCACCACCTCGCGCAGCGTGCCGTCCACGCGAAAGCGCACGCTGGAGTGGCGCTCGTAGGGCTCGATGTGGATGTCGCTCGCGCCGTCGCGCACGGCCTGCGTGAGCAGGGCGTTGAGCATGCGGATGATGGGCGCGTCGCCCGCGGACTCCAGCAGGTCTTCCACGGCGGGCAGCTCCTGCATCATGCGCGAGAGGTCGGCGCCTTCCTCCACCTCGCTCACCACCGTGGCCGCGCTGGACTCGCTTTGCGAATACGCCGCGCTGATGCGCTGCGCCAGCGTGGGGGCGTCCAGCGGCATGAACTGGTGCACGGCATGCTTGCGCAGCACTTCGGACAGCGCGCCAGCGTCCGGCTGCGGGCCGTGCCACAGCACGAGCTGCTGGCCGTCATCTTCCAGCAGCAGCTGGCTGCTGCGCGCAAATGCGTAGGGCAGGGGGTGGCGCATGCGGCGGGCCCCTTACTGCGGGCTGTAGGGCGACTGGCCCATGCTGGGCGGCGTGGCGGTGCGCGCGGGCGGCTGGGGTGCGAGCGGCGCCAGCGGCGCAGGTGCGGCCGCGGGCTGCACGGGCGCGGCGGACGAGGCGGGGGTGGGCAGGGGCGGCAGCACCGGCGCCTCGGACACACCGCTCATCATCGTGCTGGGCGCGGGCTGCGTGCTTTGCTGCAGCGCGCGAATGGCCTCGTAGCGGTCCACCATCAGCGCGTCGCTGGTGGCGCTGTCGCGGATCACCATGGGGCGCAGGAAGACCATCAGGTTGGTCTTCTGGCGCGTGCGCTTTTCATTGCGGAACAGCCCGCCCACCACGGGCAGGTCGCCCATCACGGGCACCTTGTCCTGGCCCAGCGCATAGCTGTCTTCCAGCAGGCCGCCGATCACGATCACGCTGCCGTCATCCACCAGCACCGTGGACTCGATGGAGCGCTTGCTCGTGGAGGGGCCGTTGGCATTGGACAGCGTGCTCTCCGCAACCTTGGAGACCTCCTGGTACATCGTGAGCTTGACGGTGCCGTTCTCGTTGATCTGTGGGCGCACGCGCAGCATCAGGCCCACGTCCTTGCGCTCCACGGTGGTGAACGGGTTGACCGCGCCGCCGCTGCCGCCGGTGTTGGCGTAGGAGCCCGTCACGAACGGCACGTTGTTGCCGATGATGATCTGCGCCTCCTCGTTGTCCAGCGTGAGCAGGTTGGGGGTGGACAGCACGTTGGCGTCGCCCGTGTTTTCCAGGAAGTTGGCCAGCGCCCCCAGGTAGTACTTGCCGTTGATGCGCGGCGCGACGGCCAGGTTCATGCCGGCGGCCGGCTTGGCATTGGCGATGGAGGTCACGTTGCCGGTGGCCGCCGCCAGCGCCAGATCCAGGATGTTGCGCCCGGCCACGCTGGAGTTGTTGCCCAGCACGCCCAGCGTGCTGCCGTAATTGCCCAGCACGCCCTGCCACTGGATGCCGAACTCGGCCACCTTGTTGGCGCTCACCTCCACGATCAGGCTCTCGATCAGCACCTGCGCGCGGCGGCCGTCCAGCTTGTCGATCACGGCGCGGATCTGGCGGTACAGCGGCTCGGGCGCGCTGATGATGAGCGAGTTGGTCGTCGGGTCGGCCTGGATGATGCCGCCGGTGGACGGCTGGTTGGCGTCGCTGCTGCCGCTGCTGCCCTGGCCCGTTCCCAGGCCCGAACTGCCCAGGCCCCCGGCATTGCCGCTGGCATTGGTGCTGTTGCCCAGGCCGCTGGTCTGGCCCAGGCCCGATGCGCCGGTCCGCGTGAGGCCGCCCGACAGGTTGCCGGTTCCCGTGCCGCCGCCGCTGCTGGTACCGCTGCCCCCCGCGCTGCCCAGCGCTGCGCGCAGGGTGGTGGCCAGCTTCACGGCGTCGGCGTTCTTCAGGTACACCACGTGGATGTTGCCGCTGGCAGCGGAGCTGCCCGGCGCGGCCGGTTGGTCCAGCTTGGCCACCAGTGAGCGCACCAGCGCCACGCGCGCCGGGTTGGCCGCGCGCACGATCAGCGCATTGCTGCGCGGCTCGGCCAGCAGCGTGGTCTTGAACGAATTGTCGGTCTGCCCCTGGGCCACGCCCTGCGCAGTGCCTGTGGCAGTGGCGCTGCCGCCCTCGATCAGGCGCGACACCAGCGGCGCCAGGTCGGTGGCGATGGCGTGCTGCAGCGGGATCACCTCCACGTCGCTGGCGTTGGAGACGTCCATGGCCGCCACGATGCGCGCCAGGCGCTGCAGGTTGTCGGCGTAGTCGGTGATCACCAGCGCGTTGTTGCCGGGGTTCACGTTGATGGTGTTGTTGGGGCTGATCAGCGGGCGCAGCACCGGCACCAGGTTGGCCGCGTTCTCGAAGTTGAGCTTGAAGATCTGCGTGACGATCTGCCCGCCCGCGGGCGTGCCGCCCGCGCCGCCCTGGGACACGCTCACGTTGCCGGTCTGCAGCTTGGCATCGGCCTCGGGCACGACCTTGTACAGGCCCGCCGACTCGACCACCGTGAAGCCCTGCAGCCGCAGCGCGGCCAGGAACTGCTGGAAGGCCGCGTTGGGCTGCACCGCGTTCTCGGTCACCAGCGTGATCTGGCCCTTCACGCGCGGGTCCACCACCACGTTCTTGCCGGTGATGGTGGCCATGGTGCGCGCCACGGCCTCGATGTCGGCGTTGGCAAAGTTCAGCGTCACCGGCTCGCTGGGCCGCACGCTGCCGGCGCGCTGCCCGGAGGTTTGTGCATGAATTTGGCTGCTAACGCCCGTCAATAAAGCGCTGGCAGCTATCAAATGAAGAGTGAACCGCAGGGGGTGGCGGGGCAAGTTGGTCATAGGGTCAACCCACGGTGATGATGGAGCGCGCGCCACTGCGCCGCCCGATGATATTCAGTAGATTCGCCAGGGCCGCCTCCCGCCCGGGCGCGGCGCTGGCCTCGCCCGTGAAGCGCAGGCGTTTGCCCACCCACTGGCCGCTGCCCGACAGCAGCAGCGCGCCCTCCAGGGTGGACAGCTGCAGCGTGGGCGCGCCGCCGCCCTGCACCTGCAGCCGGTAGCTGCCCATGGGCCGCAGCGTGGACAGGCGCGAGGACAGGCCCAGCGCATCCAGCTGCACCTGGCCCTGCATCTGCAGGCGCCCTGCGGCCCATTGCAGCGCGAACGCCTGGGTGCGCAGCTGCAGGCGGCCCTGCGGCTGCACGGTGTTCCAGGGGGTGCCCAGGCCCGCGAGCGCCGCAGCCGGCCACTGGCTCTGGCCATCGGCCACCTGGGCGCGCACGGCACCCAGGCCCAGCGCCACCTGCACCTGCAGCGGCGCGGTGGCGGGAATGCAGCAGTCGGCCGTCAGGCGGGCGCTGAGCCCGTTCCACGCGGGGCGCAGCTGCCACTGCAGCCGGCCGGGCAGGGCGGCCTGGTCCTGGCTGTCGGCGCCACCGGTCAGTACCAGGCGGGCCGAGCCGTTCCAGACGGTGCCGCGTGCCTGCTGCAGCTGCAGTTGCCCGCCGCTGGCCTGCTGCACGCCTGTGGCCAGCCAGCGCGCCGGGGCCCACAGCACCAGCGCGGGCAGCGCGCCCAGGCACACGCCGGCCACGGCCCAGCGCCAGGGCGCGCGCGGCAGTGTCAGCGAAGGGGTCGGGCGCGGGGAGCGTGGCACGGGCAGGGGGCGTGGACTATTGCGGGGGCAGCGCCAGCACCAGCGTGCCGTCCCAGCGGACGGCGGCCGCGGCGGCGTTGGCGGGCGCGGCGCTTTGCACCAGGCGGGCTTCCAGCGGCACGGCGCGCGCGGTGCTGCGCGCCTGGTTCAGCCACTGGGCAAGGGCCTCGGCGGGGGCGCCCTTGAAGGTGACGGTGGCGCGGTCGCCCGCGACGTTCATCTGCGCGGCTGCGCCCAATTGCTGCGCCAGCGTGGTCTGCAGCGTGCGCAGGGCCTCGCCGCCGGGTGGGCGGGGCGCGTCCTTGAGCTGCAGCGCTTCGGCCTGCAAGGCCTGCATGCGCTGCAGTTGCGCGTCCACGGCTGCGTGGCGCGCGCCCGAACCGCGCAACTGCTGCAGTGCGGGCGCCAGCAGCACCCACCACAGCAGGGCCAGCCCCACCACGGCCGCGGCGGCCAGCACCAGGGACTGTTCGCGCGGCGCCATGCGGCCCCAGTGGGCGCGCAGCGCGGCCAGCGCAGGGGGAACCGGCGCGGGCGAGGTCGAAGCGGGGCGGGTGTTCATGGGCGGTCCTCGGCGCGCACCAGCAGGGCGCCATCGCGCGGCTGCGCGCTCAGGCTTTCCGCGGCCAGGCGCTGGTTCATGGCGGTGAGTTCCTCGGGTGCCAGCTCCAGGCCGCGCAGGCGCAGCTCGCCATTGGCATATTCGATCTGCGTGGGCACGCGCGGCGGGGGCAGCGCGGCACCTGCGGCGGCCATGAGCGGCTCCAGGTCGCGCCGCGACACGCTGCCGGCGGCCTGGCGCAGCTGCGCCAGTTCGCGCTCCATCTGCACCGGTGCATCCACGACGACCTTGACGTGCGGGAAGGTCTGGGTCAGCGCGTTGCGCACGCCGGCCTGTTTGGCCGCCAGCGCCTGGCGGTCCTGCCACGCCCAGAGATTGAGCCCCACGACCTGCACCACCACGGCCACGGCCAGTGCCCAGCGCGCGGCCCGCCATTGGGGTGCGCGCGCAAAGGCGCTGGCGCCGCTGCCCAGCTTGCGCAGCGCGCGCGTGTGGCCGGTGCTGGCCAGGTCGAACTGCGCCAGGTCCCAGTCGCCACGCGCGGCCACCAGCGCGCGCTGGCTGGCGGTGTGCAGCTGCACCGGGCGGTTCAGCAGCCGCTCGGCCAGGGCGGCCACGGCGGGTTCGGCGCGCACGGCGGGCGGCGCATCATCGGCGGGGCGCGCCGCCAGCGCGGCGGCCGCGGCCAGCGGCAGCACGGCCACGGCCTGTTGCGGCCCGTGGCCGGTCAGCACCAGCTGGGCGTCCTCGGGAGTGCCGAGCACGTCGCATTCCTCTTGCCCGCTGGCGGTGGGGCCGGGAGCGAACTCGGGCACCACGCGGTCCACCGGCCGCCCCGCGGCTTCCAGCGCCTGCAGGGCGCCGCGCAGCCAGGCGCGGTCGCACACGGCCACCCAGGCAGGGCTGCCCGGCTGGGCGCCGGGCTGCAGCGCGAAGTGCAGTTGCGCGGGGTCGTCGAGCAGGTGTTCTTCGAGCAGTCCTTCCAGGACCGCGCGCAGCCGGCCGGCCTGGGCCGTTGCGCCCTGCGGCAGCGTTACCTGCTGCCATGACAGCGCGCGCGCAGGCACCACGGCCACGATCTCGCCGGCGCGGCCCGGGTCGGGCAGCAAGGCGGCGGTGGTGCTGGCGTGGCGGGTGGCGGTGTGGCCGTCGGCCGTGAGCGTGTAGCTGTATTCGGCGGCGGGCCCCGGCGTTCCCAGGGGCAGGGTTAGGACAAGGGTGCTCATGAATGGGTTAACAGACCATTTTAGGGGCGTGATGTGACGCTTCGTGCCAAGGCGGCCGGTCAGCGCGCACCAGCGGCCGCAGTGCCGGGAGCCGTCGTGCGCACGAGGCCGCCGCGTTCGCGCCACAGCGTGCGCACGTCCCCGCGCTGTTTGTAGACCAGCGAGCGCTCTTCGACCACGGCCATGTCCAGGCGCAGTCGCCCGCGCACTTCGAAGTAGCTGGACGACACCGTATGCACCGTGGCCGAGATGCGGCTGGAGTTGCCCAGCAGCTTGGCGGCGTCGGCCTCGCTGCGGAAGTGGTTGGAGTCGCGTGCCTGCACCAGGCGCTGCGCCTCGGCCATGTCCAGCCCGTCGGCGCTGGCCCACAGCACCACGGCGCTGGCGGTGTTGAGGTTGACCTTGGTGCGCACGGGCAGCAGCGTGACGTAGGGCGCGAGCGCATCCACGCTGCGCTGCGGCAGGCCCCACCACCCCAGTTGCGCCACGCTTTGCGGCAGCAGCGGCGCGGCGCTCGCGGTGTCACTGTCCTTGGCCTCGGCGCGCAGCATCTGCCGCGCCAGCATGTCCAGCTGTGCGCGCGGCAGCCCGAGGTATTCGAAGAGCCGCTGGAATTGCCGCAGCGCCGTGGCGTCCACCTGCCCCTCGTTGGCCAGGTTGCGCAGGTTCAGCAGGGCCTGCAGGTCGGTGATCTGGCCCGACAGGAAGGCGTTGGTGGTGTCGGTGCTCGCGTCTTCCACCTGGGCCACGTTGCGGTCGGCCGCGAGGAACGTGGACAGGCGCGCTTCTTCCAGCGGCACCGACCAGGGTTCGGAGAGGTTGTCGGTGCCGTCGCCGCTGCGGGCAATGGAGTCTTCGCGCAGGATCAGGCGGGACCAGTCCAGCGCACCGATCAGGATCCACGCCGACTGGATACGTGCGCGCTCGGCGGTTTCGACTGCGATGGCGCGCCACTGCTGCCACATGGCCGCGGCCGCGAACGTGGCGACCAGCGTCACGGTGAGCATGGCGGCCAGCAGCGCGGCGCCGGCTTGATGAAAAACACCCCGAGGGGCTTTGCGTCCACCCACCGCTCCCGTTACGCGGGCGGGGCGGCGGCACCAGTGCGTCGGGACGACCCTGACACGGCGGCCCTCGCCCGGTGCGCGCCAGTCGCGTGTGTCGGAGGCGGCGGGCAGGGCGGCGGATAGCGGGCAGGAATCGGTCACGACTTGCCTCCACCCAGCAGCGGATTGGCCCAGTCCCGCGTGACCACGCCCGAGAGTGCGCCACCCGGCGGCAGCGTGAGCTGCAGGCGCACCCCCTCGGGGATGCTGGCGGCGGCGCTGCTCAGCCCGCCGACCGTGCGCGGTGCGCTGGCGCTGGTATCGGTGGACAGCGCATTGGCCCAGGCGCCGCTGCGGTAGTAGTACAGCTGCCAATTGGCCAGCGGCATCAGCACGGTTTCCTGCCGGCGCTCGGCCTCGCCGGGTGTGCGCGCCCACTGGGCTGCGCGCTGCCAGGCGGCATTCCATTCCGCGCGGGTGCGCACCGGGGGGGACTGCCAGCGCAGCCAGCGGGCGGTGCCGTCCACGCTGCGCCGCGCCCAGGCGACGACCAGCGCACCCTCGTCGGGCTGGCGCGTGCCGCGCCGCGTGAGGCGCAGCACCTGGCCGTCCCAGGCGATGGGTTCGGTATGGTCGATGGCCTGCAGGGCATCCAGGTCGGCCGCCCACTGGGCCAGCACGGTCTGCAGCACCAGCAGCTCGTCGGTGCGCTCGCGCGTGAGCTGTTGCGAGCGCGCCATGCCATCCAGCCCGCGCCAGCTGGCGATGGCGAGCAGCGCCATTACCGCGATGGCCACGAGCAGCTCCACCAGCGTGAAGCCGCGCAGCGTACGGTGGCGCACCTTAGCCGTGTGCTGTCTGTCGCATAGGGCGCATGCTACGCAACGGGCGCTACCCAGCTCAGCAGCAGCCGTGGAGCGGGCTTGGCCCGGCCACCGGCTGCGTCCCACTTCCCGCGCGTAGCGCGAGAGAAGGGGGAAGCGGCGTGGCCGCTCAGGGGGTTGTTGCATATCAATACCGCCCCACGATGGTGGACAGCCGCAGCACGGGCAGCGCGGCCTCGAAGACCTGCGCGTCCACGCGACGGAACTGTGGATTGGGCGTGGGCGAAACCGTCACCGCCACGTCGTAGCGCCGACCCGCCTGCTCGCAGGCCACGCGCGTGTCGCCGATGGACGGCATCTGCGACGACAGGCGTACCCGGCTCAGTTCGTTCTCGGCGCACAGGTGGGCCAGCACCACGTCGGTCTGGCGCGCGGCGTTGCGCGTGAGGGCGGAGGTGGCCTGCAGCCCTGCCATGAGGGCGATGGCGACGATGCCCAGTGCCACCAGCACCTCCACCAGCGTGAAGCCGCGCGCCGCGCCGCGCCGGCGCCGCGCCCCCGTGCCCGTTCGCGCGCGGTGGCTCATGGCAGCGCCTGCACGGCAAACGGGCGCAGCCCGTCGGTGGCCACGCGCACCGCGCGGTCGGGGTGCGCGCCGCTCACGATCACCACTTGTTGCGGGCCGATGAGGGGTTCCGGCCCCAGCCACAGTTCCGCAGGGCCCTGCACGCCGGTGGCGCTGTCCAGCCAGCGGTTGGGCAATGTGTCGGGCGGCACGCCCTCGAAGCGAAAGCCCTGGGCATCGGCACGCCAGCGCACCGCCGCGCCGGAGGCGCGCGATTGCGCGCGCGCCGACTCCAGCAGCGCTGCCAGCCGCTCGCCTTCGCGCTGCAGTTGGGTGGCGCCGCTGTCGCGCAGTGCCAGGCCCACGCCGGCGGTCGCCAGGGCGATGATGGAAATGACCACCAGCAATTCAAGGATCGTAAAACCCCGCTGGGCGACGGCTGCGCGGCTTTGCCTGTCTCGCCTGCTGCGCAAGGGACGGGGGGAGAAGCCGGCGCGGCGTAGTGGCGCGGCCGGCCGAGGCCCCTGCGCGGCGTCCGCTGGGCTGGGGTGTACCCGTGTCATGCGTAGGATGGCGCCGGCGCCGGGCCCTGCGGCTTACTGCCAGCTGCCGATGTCGGCATCCTTGCCCTCGCCGCCGGACTGGCCATCGGCGCCGAAGGACATCACGTCCACCTCGCCCTTGATGCCGGGGCTCAGGTACTGGTAAGGGCGGCCCCAGGGGTCGTTGGGCAGCTTCTCCAGGTAGGGGCGCCAGTTGTTCGGCACCGGGCCGGCGCCCGGTTTGGCGATCAGCGCCTGCAGGCCCTGTTCGGCTGTGGGATAGCGCTGGTTGTCCAGGCGATAGAGCTTGAGCGCCTGCATGATGTTGGTGACGTCGGTGCGCGCGGCCGTGCTGCGGGCGTCGTCGGCGCGGTCCAGCACGTTGGGCACGATCAGCGCGGCCAGCACGCCGATGATGACCAGCACCACCATGAGCTCGATCAGGGTGAAGCCCGCGGACAGGCGACGGCGGGCGCGGTGCGCGAGGGAGGAGGGGCTGGGCTGCATCTCGAAGCGGCGACTCGGAATGGACATATCCGGTCAATCATAATCGTGCAATGGTGACAAACACATACGGCCGCTGGGCCCCGCGCCTGGCCACGCTGCTGCTCTGGGCGCTGGCGGGCGCGACTGCTGTCTATTGGGGGTTGAAGCTGTCCGCAAGCCCGGCCGGCACGGCGCCGGCGGCCGCGGCGCCCGAGCCGGTGGTGACCGACACGCAGGCGCTCGCGCGCCTGCTCGGGGCCAGCCCGGTGCTGGCGGCCGCCGAGGCGGCACCCTCCGCAGCCAGCCGCTTCGTGCTCATGGGCGTGCTGGCCGGCACGGCCAGCGGCGGCGGCGCCGCGCTGATCGCGGTGGACGGCAAGCCGGCCAAGCCCTACCGCGTGGGCGCGAATGTGGAGCCGGGGCTGGTGCTGCAGTCCCTGGGCAAGGGCGCTGCGCGGCTGGGGGCGTCGATGGACGGCGCCACGACGCTGGCGCTGGAGATGCCGCGCAAGCGGCCCTGACCTGGCGGGGATCCCGCGCCGGCGGGGGACTGCATATCCGACGGGAGCGCCCATAACCTAACCGCGCGCCGGTGCTGCCTGCGGTTGGCCCTTCAGTGGCAGAAGTACCGTGGTCCAGGCGCCGTAGCCCGGAGCCGATTGCGGCCATTCATGGGACAGCGGCATGCGTGCGGCGCCGTGCGTCAGCAGCCAGTGCACGCAGCGGGCCACCCCGGCATGCGTGATCCAGACCACATCGCCACCGCCGGCGTGCGCCTGGGCCGCGGCCTCGTCCAGCGCGGCGGACACGCGCGTGAGCATGGCCGCCAGGGGCTCGCCGCCGCCGGGCGCATGGTGGCCGAAGCGCGTGGTCCAGGCGTCGATGTCCGCACGGGCGATGTCGGTCCACGCGCGGCCCTCCCACTGGCCGAAGTCCATCTCGGTGATGCGGGGCTCAGCCTTTGAAGCCAAATCGGCCCGCAGGGCAAGCAGGTCCTGCGCAAGCAGCTCACATCTTTGTAGCGGAGAGTGGTGCAGGGCGGCCAGACGGGGTGGCAGCGCCTGTGCCAGCAGGCGTGCGCTCTCGCGGCTATGGCGCACGTCGGCGGCAACGTCCAGGCGGCCGTAGCACAGGCCGGGCGCTACCTTGGGGCGCGCATGGCGCACCAGCCACAGGCGCGGCGCGCTCATGCCGCCCGTTGCGCCAGCGCGATGGCCGCGCCCAGATAGAAGCCGATCTCGCCCACCTGCTGCGTGGCGCCTAGGCAGTCGCCGGTAAAGCCCTGCAGTCGACGCGCAAAGCGCCACAGCATCCAGGCCGCACCGGCGGCGCTGGTCAGCAGGCTTGCTATCAATACCGAAGCGCCCAGCGCTTGATATACAAGCGCTAGCGCCGGAAAACACCACAAGGCCGCGGCCGCCAGCGCACGTACGGAGATCTGGTCCGCCAGCGGCTTGCTCTTGGACGTGGCCGTATCGCCCACATGCGGCAGCGCGCGCACGATGACGAGCGGCCACAGGCGCGACAGCACATGCCCCCCCGCCAATGCCGCCAGCGCACTGGACAAGCCGAGGTGGCCGAGCTGCGCCAGCAGGGCCACCTTGGCCAGCAGCGCCAGCACCAGCGCCATGGCCCCGAAGGCGCCGATGCGCGAGTCCTTCATGATCTCCAGCGCGCGCTCGGGCTGGTAGGCGCCGCCCAGTCCGTCGGCTACGTCGGCCAGGCCGTCCTCGTGGAAGCCCCCGGTCACCAGCACCGTGGCGATGGTGCAGCCCACCGCCGCCGCCAGCGGTGCAAAGCCCGCGCCGCCCAGCCCCAGCCACAGTGCCGCATAGCTGCCCACCGCCACGGCGGCCACCAGCCAGCCCACACCGGGGAAATGTGCGCTGCTGGCGCGCAGCATCGCAGGGCTGTAGCCCACCCACGTGGCCAGCCGGCCCGTGACGGGGATGCGCGTGAAGAACTGCACGGCCAGCAGATAGTGGCGCAGGGTCTGCATGAATACTATCGAATCAATAGCTGCTAGCGCTTGATGCGCGGGCGCTGGAGGCCAAAATGGCTTGCATCAGGCGCCGTTGGCCTGCAGGAACAGGCGGTAGGCCGGGTTCTGCGTTTCCTCGACATAGGGGTAGCCCAGCGTCTGCAGGAAGGCATCGAACTGCGCTGCGTCGTCGGCCGGCACCTGCATGCCCACGAGGATGCGCCCATAGTCCGCGCCCTGGTTGCGGTAGTGGAACAGCGAGATGTTCCAGGTGGGCTGCATCAGGCTCAGGAACTTGAACAGCGCGCCGGGGCGCTCGGGGAAGGTGAAGCGCATCAGCCGCTCGTCGCGCGCCAGCGCCGAATGGCCGCCGACGAGGTGGCGCAGGTGCTCCTTGGCCAGTTCGTCGTGCGTGAGGTCCAGCGCGTCGAAGCCATGCTTGTGGAAGTTGCGCGCGATCTTCTCGGACTCGCCGCGGCCCGTGGTGGACAGGCCCACGAACACATGGGCGCGCCGCTCGTGGCTGATGCGGTAGTTGAACTCGGTCACGTTGCGCGGTCCGCCGGGCAGGGCCCCCACCACCTCGCAAAAGCGCTTGAAGCTGCCGCGCTCCTCGGGGATGGTGACGGCGAACAGGGCTTCGCGTTCCTCGCCCACCTCGGCGCGCTCGGCCACGAAGCGCAGCCGGTCGAAGTTCATGTTGGCGCCGCACAGGATGGCGGCGTAGGTTTCGCCCTTGGTCTTGTGCTTGGCCACGTACTGCTTGATGGCGGCCACGGCCAGGGCGCCCGCGGGCTCCACGATGCTGCGCGTGTCCACGAAGATGTCCTTGATCGCGGCGCAGACGGCATCGGTGTCGACGATCACGTAGTCGTCCACCAGGTTCTGCGCGACGCGGAAGGTTTCCTCGCCCACCAGTTTCACGGCCGTGCCGTCGGAGAACAGGCCCACGTCCGGCAGCGTGACGCGCTGATGCGCCTTGACCGATTGCGCCATGGCGTCCGAGTCGTTCATCTGCACGCCGATGACCTTGATGCCAGGGCACACGGCCTTGATGTAGTTGGACACGCCAGCGATCAGCCCCCCCCCGCCGATGGCGACGAACACGGCATCCAGCTTGCCGCCCAGCTGCTGCACCTGCCGCAGGATCTCCATGGCGATCGTGCCCTGGCCGGCGATCACGTCCGGGTCGTCGAAGGGGTGCACGAAGGTCAGGCCTTCTTCCTTTTGCAGCTGCGCGGCGCGTTCGTAGGCGTCGGAATAGCTCTCGCCGCTCAGCACCACTTCGCCGCCCAGCGTCTTCACCGCATCGATCTTGAGCTGCGGCGTGGTGGTGGGCATCACGATCACGGCGCGCGTGCCCAGCTTGCTGGCGCTCATCGCCACGCCCTGCGCGTGGTTGCCGGCCGAGGCGCAGATCACGCCGCGCGCCAGCTGCTCGGGCGAGAGCTGCGCCATCTTGTTGTAGGCGCCGCGCAGCTTGAAGCTGAAGACGGGCTGCTGGTCCTCGCGCTTGAGCAGCACCTTGTTGTGCAGCCGCCGCGACAGGGCGCGGGCGGGCTGCAGGTCGGACTCCACCGCCACGTCATAGACACGCGCGGTGAGGATCTTTGTGAGGTAATCGAACGGGGTGAGAGGCTGGGTCATGGTGCAAACCGGCGGGCGGCGCTGCCGTGCGGACGGGGCGTCCAGGGCGCGCTCAGCCGGGCGCACATCATAGGACGGCGCGCCCGCAGGGTTAGGGACGGCTCACCGCAGGGCAAAAAAAAGCCCCAAGCGGTAAAGCCTGGGGCTGAATCCATCCTTTGAGGAGATGGAGGAGACAATCGGTGCGAACCCCGCTGTGCGAACAGTGCGAAGCGGGTAACGCATGGGCGAATTGTAGCGCTGCGGTTGTTGCGTTGCAGCAAAATCGCACCTGCGTTCATCATTTGCTACAGATTCACCCTGATTTTTGGAGAAAAACAACATGGAATGCACCGTCAGCTGGACCGGCAACGCCGGCACGCGCTCCGGCATGGGCTTTGTTGCGGAGACCGGCAGCGGCCATGTGCTGGCCATGGACGGGGCGCCCGACGCCGACCGTCCCGAGAACGGCGGCCAGAACCTGGCCCCGCGTCCCATGGAGACCGTGCTGGCCGGCACGGGCGGCTGCACGGCCTACGACGTGGTGCTGATCCTCAAGCGCGGGCGGCACGATGTGCGCGGCTGTAGCGTGAAGCTCACCTCCGAGCGGGCGCAGGTCGATCCCAAGGTGTTCACCAAGATTCACATGCAGTTCACGGTGACCGGGCGCGGCATTCCGCCGGCGGCCGTGGAGCGTGCCATCGCCATGAGCCATGAGAAATACTGCTCGGCCAGCATCATGCTGGGCAAGACCGCGCAGATCACGACGGGCTTTGAGATCGTCGAGGCCTGAGGCGCGGCGGGACGTACTAGATGTGATGTGCAGTCGTCGTCATGATCTTGGCGGCGGCTTTCATCAGCCAACGCGCCGGGGGCGGTAGAGGAAGTGCGCCCGCCGCCTGCGCCTGGGCCGCGTGGCGTTCCTCATCCCGCTGCATGCGGTCGACGATGGCGCGCGAGGGCAGGTCCGCCTCCGGCAGGCGGCGCAGGTGCCCTTGCAGATGGGCGGATACCTGCCGCTCCGTCTCCACCACAAAACCCAGACTGGCCTGGTCGCTGACCCGGGCCGCCACCAGACCGATGGCGAAGGCGCCAGCGAACCACAAGGGGTTGAGGAGACTGGGCCGGCTCCCCAGGGCGTCGAGCCGCTCGCGGGTCCAGGCCAGGTGGTCGGTCTCCTCGCGCGCCGCGGCCAGGAGATCGCTGCGCAGCTGGGGGGCGCGGGTCACGCACGACTGGGCCATGTACAAGCCCTGGGCACACACCTCCCCGACATGGTTGACGCGCATCAACGCGCTGGAGAGACGCCTTTGCTCGACGGACAGGTCCACCGCAGGCAGGGAGCGTGCCGGTGAGGGTTCTCCCGCTCTTGGACGAGCGAACAAGGTTCGCAGGGCACTATCTGCGGCGATGAGGAGTGTGTCCATGGGTAACAAAAACGTTGTTTACGCGCACGTAATGGCGCAGGTAACGCAAAAACCGTACGGTAAGTGCTTACTCGGAGCAACAATAAGACGGTTTTGCTGCCGTTTTGGCCATGTTGCGGTACAGCAACGAAAACCCGCTTTTGGCCCGATTCTGAGGGATTTCCTTTGCGAAACCTGGCGGGCTCTGTTGCAATAGGGCCAACTTCCCCACCAGGAGGTTGGCCCGGGGAACCGGCGGGGCTGTGCGTGAGCCGCACATCCAAGTCCTCTACGATCCGGGGCCCTCTGTTTAACCTTGGAGTAACTCGCAATGAAAAAATCCCTGATTGCCCTGGCAGTGCTGGCTGCTTCCGGCGCCGCAATGGCCCAATCCTCCGTGACGCTGTTCGGTATCATCGACACGAACGTCGGTTACGTGAACAACGTCGCCACCGCTGGCGGCGGCGACACCAACAAGTATGGCCTGGGCACCAGCGGCGCTTCTACGAGCCGTCTGGGCTTCCGCGGCGTGGAAGACCTGGGTGGCGGTCTGAAGGCCGGCTTCTGGCTGGAAGGCGAAATCTTCGGCGACGACGGCAATGCGTCCGGCTTCAACTTCAAGCGTCGCAGCACGGTGCAACTGGCCGGCAGCTTCGGTGAAGTGCGCCTGGGCCGTGACGAGGTTCCCACCTACTCCAAGGCTAGCTCGTACGACCTGTTCAACCAGGCCGGCATTGGCCAGTTCATGGGCTGGAGCGCCTGGGGCGGCAGCAACCAGACGGCCGCCAACGGCAACAACGACGCCAACGGCGCGCGTTCGAGCAACATGGTCAGCTACTACACGCCTAACTTCAGCGGCTTCACCGCCGGCCTGGGCTATGGCTTTGACGAGAAGTCTGACGCGGACAACGACAAGAAGGGCCGTTACGTTGGCGGCTTCGTGGCCTATGACAATGGCCCTCTGAGCGTGACCCTGGCCTATGACGAGAAGAGCGCCCTGACCGTGAATGGCCTGAAGGGCGTGGATCGTAATGTCCTGACGCTGGGCGCTTCCTACAACCTGAACGTTGTGAAGCTGGTCGGTATTGCACAGCAGACCAAGGATGACCGTCCTGGCCTGTCCAAGGGCAAGAACAACGCCTACATGCTGGGCGCATCCGCTCCCGTGGGCGCTGGCGAAGTCAAGCTGCAGTACGCTCTGTACGACCAGAAGGTCATCGACTCCAAGGCTCACCAGATCAGCCTGGGCTATATCCACAACCTGTCCAAGCGCACCTCGCTGTACGGCACCGTGGCATACATCAATAACAAGGACGCTTCCAGCCTGGGTCTGGTTGCCAAGGGTCTGGGCAACACCGGCATCGCCGTTGGCGACAACCAGACTGGCGTGCAAGTGGGTATCCGCCACTCCTTCTAATCTCGGGCTGGCGTGAGGCCAGCTTGGATAAAGAAGACAAAACCGCTGCCTTCGGGCAGCGGTTTTTTTTCGTCTGCGGTTTGGTGTCTCTTGTGCGACGATTTTTCGGGTTAACCCCTGTGGCTGTAAAGCGATGGGCCCTTGCCCCTGCTCGGCGGGTTTTCAACAATGAAGCCTCCTCGCTTCCTGCCAAGAACACGATTTGGCCGCAGGGCCCCTGGTGGAGGAGAAGTCGAGTGTTGTGAAGGGAGTGGCGCACGTCCAGTGAGCGAGTTCATCAAGGCGTGGCTGCGAATCGTGAGCCGGTTATCAATCCAAGAGGAGTCTGTTGTATGCAAAAGAAAATTGTGGCTGCCCTGGCGCTGTGCGGCGCGGGCGTGGCAATGGCCCAGTCCGCCGGTACCAGCAAGGTGAGCTGTGGGGTATCGTGGATGCCGCCGTGCGCCACACCAACAACGAAGGTGCCGGCAAGGATGGCCTGACGAAGATGATCGGTGGCGGCATGTCGCAAAGCCGCTGGGGTATCAATGTGGAGGAGGACCTGGGTGGCGGGTCCAAGGCCCTGGTGGTGCTGGAAAACCGTCTCAATGCCGATGACGGCAGTGTTTCCACCCCCTTCTTCCAACGGTCCTATCTGGGTCTGCAAGGCCCTTATGGCCGCCTGACTGCCGGACGTCAGTGGAATGTCCTGTTCGACGTGGTGACCAGCACCTACGCTTCGTTCCCGTACTCCCCCTACATGGAAGCCTACAAGCCTGAGTTGGGAATGGCCATGGGCGCGCGTACCAGCAACATGCTGAAGTACACCTTCGCAACGCCGGACCGCAGCTTCGTAGGCTCGCTGCAATATTCATTTGACGAGAACAACGACACCAAGGCATTGGAAGCTGGCCTGCCTGCCTCGGCGGCGCAAGTGCCTGCCTACGTTGCAGGCACCCTGGGTGGTGGCGCCTGGAAGACGGCTGGCGGCTACCTGCGCTACTCCGCGAGCGGGTTTGCCGTCGGCGGCGGCTACATGCGCACGACGCTGCCAGGCGGCACCGACGTAGACGCCTGGACTCTGGGCGGTTCGTACCGCACGGGTCCGTGGTACTTCAGTGCAGGCTATGGCCTGAACAAGGCGAAATACGCTACGGTGACCAACCCGATCCAGGGTTTCCGTAACCTCGTAGACGGAGCGATCCTGGGGCAATTCTGGGCCGGCCAGACCAATGGCGGCTTCCAGCCGGGCGACGCCAACAAGCGGCAGCTGTTCAAGGTGGGCGTGGGCTATCAGTTGACGCCTCAGCTCAACCTGGGCGCGCACTACTTCCGCGGTAAGCAGTCGGGCTCGGCCACGGGTGCTTCCAACGGCAACGCCAACTTCTACGTGGCCGTGGCGGACTATGCCTTCAGCAAGCGCACCGATGCCTATTTCGGCGTGGACCACACCAGCATCAGCGGCGGCAGCGCGGTCGTGCTGGATGCGGCGAGCGGCGCACGCAGCCGTACCGGCATCACCGTGGGTGTCCGCCATCGCTTCTAACGCGCATTGAGTGGGGAGGGGAAGGGTCCTTGTGGGCCCGCCCCGATTTCAAACAACCTCCTTCGGGAGGTTGTTTTTTTCCCGAAGTACGGTTTTTGCCCCGCCGAGCGTAGATACGCAGTCCGGGCATTGGTTTTGCATCAGCACTGCGGATGAATGGCGGCGCATCTACGATGCACCATTTCAGGGATTTCCCTTTGCCAGTGGCCACGGCCACGCTGCCATAGTCGCTCCTTTCTATAAAAGAGGGTTCCCATGCGAATCAATGCCTTGATCCTTTCTCTTGCGGCGGTCTGCGCGGCGGCTGTGGTTCCAGCGGCGCATGCCAAGACCTTCAAGTGGGCCAGCCAGGGCGAAATCGCCACCTGGGATATCCACTCCCAAAACAACGCGCTGCAAAACGCCATCCATTCGTATGTGTACGAAAGCCTGGTCTACTACAACAGCCGTACCTTCGAGGTCGAGCCCATGCTGGCGACGGCGTGGCGAGAGGTCAGCCCCACACAAGTGCGTTTCACGCTGCGCCAGGGCGTGAAGTTCCACGATGGTTCCGCCTTCACCGCCGATGACGCCGTGTACTCGCTGCAGCGCGCCATGTCCAAGACCTCGAACTACACGCCGTATGTGCAAGGCATCGACAAGGTGGTGAAGGTGGATGCGCAGACCATCGACATCTTCCTCAAGTCGCCCAACCCCGTGCTGCTGCGCCAGATGACCGAGCTGCGCATGATGAGCAAGGCCTGGGCCGAGAAGAACCGATCGGTGGAGCCGAAGGACATCAAGGGCACCGATGAGAACTTCGCCCATCGCAACGCCATGGGCACGGGTCCCTATACGCTGGAGACATGGCAACCCGACGTGAAGATGGTCTTCAAGCGCAATCCGAACTGGTGGGGCCAGATGGAAGGCAACGTGACCGAGATCGTCTACACCCCCATCAAGTCGGCCGCCACGCGCATTGCCGCCCTGCTGTCGGGTGAGGTGGACCTGGTGCTGGACCCATCACCGCAGGATCTGCCCCGCCTGCGCTCGTCGGGCACCATCAAGGTGGTGGACGGGCTGGAGAACCGTACCATCTTCCTGGGCATGGACCAGTTCCGGGATGAACTCGTGGGCTCCAACATCAAGGGCAAGAACCCCTTGAAGGACCTGCGCGTGCGCAAGGCGCTGTACCAGTCCATCGACGCCAATGCCCTCACGCGCAACATCCTGCGCGGCCTGGGCAAGCCGACGGGTACCCTGGTGGCGCCGCAGGTCGCAGGCTGGTCGGAGGCCGTGGGCAAGCGCATGCCCTACGACGTCGAGGCCGCGAAGAAGCTGCTGGCCGAGGCCGGCTATGCCGACGGTTTCGAGGTGGACTTCGCCTGCCCCAACAACCGCTACATCAACGACGAGGCCATCTGCCAGGCGGTCACCGCCATGTGGGCGCGCA
Organism: Diaphorobacter sp. JS3051; assembly: GCF_015832135.1. Taxonomy (NCBI): domain Bacteria; kingdom Pseudomonadati; phylum Pseudomonadota; class Betaproteobacteria; order Burkholderiales; family Comamonadaceae; genus Diaphorobacter; species Diaphorobacter sp. JS3051. The sequence continues at coordinate 2,005,001 of NZ_CP065406.1, read as the reverse complement.
TCGGTGTGAAAGCCAAGCTGCGTACGCTGCCGCTGGTGACCTACTTTCCCATGATCCAGCGCAGCGAAGCGAGCATCTACATGCTGGGTTGGGGCGTGCCGACCTTTGACGCGCTGTACAGCCTGCAATCGCTGGTGCGCAGCGTGGGCACTGGTGGCGATGGCAACTACAACGTGGGCCGCTACCGCAATGAGCGCATGGACTACCTGGTGGACCGCATCAAGGCCGAGACGGACGCTCCGGTGCGCGCGCGCATGCTGACCGAGGCGCTGCAGCTCTCCAACGACACGGTCTCGCATCTGCCGCTGTACGACCAGGTCATCCCATGGGCCATGAAGAAGAATGTGGAGCTGGTGCATCGCGCCGACAACCGCATCGACATGCGCACCGTCAAGGTCCAGTGAGCGGCCGTGCCATAAAGTATCGCCTGCGTGCGGAAAGCCCCCGCGCAGGCGAACCACGGCCAGGCTAAGCACCCGGCCGCTGCGGGGACGAGCCTTGGCTGCGCCCCGATGCCTGCTAGCATGGCCCGACATCTTGCAATAGCCCGAGAATGCTTGCCTTCATCCTGCGCCGACTTATCCAGGCCGTGATCGTCATGGTCGCCGTGGCCTTCATCTCGTTCATGCTGTTCCAGTTCGTGGGCGACCCCGTGGTCTTCCTGCTGGGGCAGGACGCCACGCCCGAGCAGATCACCGAGATGCGTGCTGCCCTGGGGTTGGACCAGCCATTCATCGTGCAGTTCTGGCACTTTCTGGTGAATGCGGCGCAGGGCGAATTCGGGCTGTCCCTGCGCCAGGGGGCCAAGGTCTCGCGGCTGATCGCCGAGCGCTTCCCGGCCACGCTGGAGCTGGCGCTGGTGGCCGCCTTCATCGCCCTCGCGGTGGGCATGCCCATGGGGGTGTATGCGGCGCTCAAGCGCGGCACCTTCACCAGCCAGGTGTTCATGACGCTGTCGTTGCTGGGTGTGTCGCTGCCTACGTTCCTGATCGGCATTTTGCTGATCCTGGTGTTCTCGGTCACGCTGGGATGGTTCCCCAGTTTCGGGCGCGGTGATGTCACGCAGCTGGGCTGGTGGAGCACGGGTTTGCTCACGGCCAAGGGTTGGCACCACATCACGCTGCCGGCCATCACGCTCGCCATCTTCCAGCTCACGCTGATCATGCGCCTGGTGCGCGCCGAGATGCTGGAAGTGCTGCGCACCGACTACATCAAGTTCGCCCGTGCGCGTGGCCTGACCGACCGCGCCATCCACTTTGGCCATGCGCTCAAGAACACGCTGGTGCCGGTGATGACCATCACCGGCCTGCAACTGGGCGGCCTGATTGCGTTTGCCATCATCACCGAGACGGTGTTCCAGTGGCCCGGCATGGGCCTGCTGTTCATCCAGGCCGTGACCTTTGCCGACATTCCCGTGATGGCCGCTTACCTCTGCCTGATCGCGCTGATCTTCGTGGTCATCAACCTGGTGGTGGACCTGCTGTACTTCGCCGTGGACCCGCGCCTGCGCGTGGGCGGCAAGGCGGGAGGGCACTGACATGCAGGCCGTACAGCAGCGCTTGAAGGCAGGCGGACGCGCTTTCGCGCACATCGCGCAGTACCACCCGGAGCTCACCGCATTCCGCCGCGACCTGCATGCCCACCCCGAGCTGGGCTTTGAAGAGGTCTACACCAGCGCCCGTGTGCGCGAGGCGCTGCGGCACGCAGGCGTGGACGAGGTGCACGAAGGCATCGGCCGTACCGGCGTGGTGGGCATCATCCACGGCCAGGGCCGCAGCAGCGGCAGCATGATCGGTCTGCGGGCCGACATGGACGCGCTGCCCATGGCCGAGCACAACGATTTCGCCTGGAAGTCCTGCAAGAGCGGCCTGATGCATGGCTGCGGCCATGATGGGCACACGGCCATGCTCGTGGGTGCAGCGCGCTACCTGGCGGCCACGCGCCATTTCGACGGCACGGCGGTGCTGATCTTCCAGCCCGGCGAGGAAGGCCTGGGCGGTGCGCGCGTGATGATCGAGGACGGGCTCTTCGAGCGCTTTCCCGTGCAGTCGGTGTACGCCATGCACAACTGGCCGGCCATGCGGCCCGGCACCGTGGGTATCAACAGCGGCGCCATGATGGCGGCGGCCGACCGCGTCACGATCGAAGTGACCGGGCGCGGCGGCCACGGTGCGCATGCGTACCAGACGGTGGACGTGGTGCTGGTAGCCGCGCACATCGTCACCGCCGTGCAGGGGATCGTCTCGCGCAACGTGCGGCCGCTGGAGAGCGCAGTCATCAGCCTGTGCGCGGTGCAGGCGGGCGACCTGGGCGCGTTCAGCGTGCTGCCGGGCACGGCCACGCTGGTGGGTACGGTGCGCACGTTCGACCCTGCCGTGCAGGAGATGGTGGAGCGCCGCATCAAGGAGCTGTGCAACGCCATCGCACTGGGCTTTGGCGCTACCGCCACCGTTCGCTACGAGCGCATCTACCCTGCCACCATCAACACCGAGAGCGATGCGCGCTTCGCAGGCGACGTGGCTGCGTCGTTGGTGGGCGAAGAAAACGTGGACCGCGACCTGGAGCCGAGCATGGGCGCGGAGGACTTCTCCTTCATGCTGCAGGCCCGCCCCGGCGCCTACCTGCGCCTGGGGCAGGGCATGGGCGCTGGCAACAGCACCTTGCACAACAGCCGCTACGACTTCAATGACGACGTGCTGCCCCTGGGCGCGGCCCTGCATGCCGGCCTGGTCGAGCAGGCCATGCCCCTGGGGCAAGCGCAGTGAGACCGCACGGTACAGCAGCATGATGCGGAGCACGATCTGGATGCGAAATATGGCCCTGGCGCTTGTACTGCAAGCGCTGGCGGCTATATTTTTGGTAGCTAATGCGCAAACCATCCGTGTGGCCAACCAGGGCGATGCGCTGTCGATGGACCCACATGCGCTCAATGAATCGCTGCAGCTCAGCCTGACCGGCAATGTGTACGAGCCTCTGGTGGGACGCAACAAGGATCTGAGCCTGGTGCCTGCGTTGGCGCTGGCCTGGCGTGCGACCACCCCCACCGTATGGCGCTTCGAGTTGCGCCGCGGCGTGTCCTTCCACGACGGTGCGCTTTTCACGGCCGACGATGCGGTGTTTTCGCTGCGGCGCGCGCAGTCCGACGGCTCGGACATGCGCAGTTACCTGAGCGGCGTGCGCGAGGTGCGCAAGCTGGACGCGCACACCATCGAGATCGAAACCCGCGAGCCCACGCCGCTGCTGCCGGCCCTGCTGTCGCACGTCTACATGATGAGCCAGCGCTGGAGCGAGGCGCAGGGCATCGCGCAGGTAGGCGACGCGCGCGGAGCCGCGGGGCAGGCCGCCGCGCTGCGCGCCAACGGCACGGGGCCGTTCCGCCTGGCCGAGCGTCGCCCGCAGCAGCGCACCGTGTTCGAGCGCAACATGCGCTACTGGGGCACCATCGAGAGCAACGCACGCCAGATCGTCTTCCTGCCCATTCCGGACAACGAGGCGCGCGTGGCCGCGCTGCTGGCCGGCCGCGTGGACGTGATGGAGCCCGTGCCTGTGCAGGACATCGAACGCGTGAGCGCCGCCGGACTGGTGCGCGTGGTCACGGGGCCCGAGTTGCGCACGCTGTTCCTGGGCATGGACCAGCACAGCGACGAGCTGCCGTACGCCAGCGTGCGCGGCGCCAACCCCTTCAAGGACCGGCGCGTGCGCCAGGCTTTCTACCAGGCCATCGACATTGATGCGCTCATCAAGAACGTGATGCGCGGCGCCGCCACGCCCGCCGCGCTCATCGTGGGACCGGGCGTCAATGGCTTTCAGCCCGACGTCAAGCGGCTGCCGCACGACGTGGCGGCCGCGCGCGCGCTCATGGCGCAGGCCGGCTATGGCGAGGGCTTCGCGCTCACGCTGGACTGCCCCAGCGACCGCTATGTGAACGACGCGGCGCTGTGCACCGCCATCGCTGCACAGCTGGCGACCCTGCAGGTGCGCGTGACCGTGCGCGCGGAGCCCAAGGCGCAGTACTACCCGCGCATCCTGCGACGCGACGCGGGCTTCTACCTGATGGGCTGGACGCCCTCCACCTACGACGCACACGGAGCGCTGAACGCGCTGGCAGCCTGCCCGCGCGGCGAGGGCGCGGGCCACTTCAACCTGGGGGGCTATTGCAACCCGCGGCTGGATGCGCTGCTGCTGCAGGTCCAGACGCAGACCGACAAGACCCGGCGCGATGCGCTGCTGCGCGAGGCTTTGCTGCTGCAGGCCGCCGACATTGCCTACATCCCGCTGCACCAGCAGGCCTTGGCCTGGGGCGTGTCCAAGAAGATCCGCCTGGTGCAGATGACCGACAACACCATGCCTTTCAAGTGGATGGGCGTGGGCCCCTGACCGTACGACCTTGCCGCCTTCCCCCTTTTTTGCCCTGACCCTTCGCCCATGAAACAAACGCTCTTGCGCTGGTACGACAGCGACGTGGCCCACAGCTTTCGCACCTCGCCCGTGGCCATCATCGCGGCGCTGATTGCCGCCGTGTGCGTGTTCTGCTCCATCTTTGCCGGCTGGGTGGCGCCACACAACCCGTTCGACTTGAGCACGCTGGAGCTGTCGGACGCGCGCTTGCCGCCCGTGTGGCAGGCCGAAGGCACCTGGAAGTACGCCCTGGGCACCGATGACCAGGGCCGCGACATCCTTTCGGCGCTGATCTACGGCGCGCGCATTTCGCTGGTGGTGGGCCTGGCCTCCGTGGCGCTGTCGGTCGTCGTGGGCGTGGCGCTGGGGTTGGTGGCGGGCTTTCGCGGCGGATGGGTGGACGGCGTGCTCATGCGCCTGTGCGACGTGATGCTGTCGTTTCCCGCCATCCTGATCGCGCTGCTGATTGCCGGCGTGGGGCGTGCGGTGTTCCCCAACGCGCCCGATTCGCTGGCCTTCGGCGTGCTGATCCTGTCGATCTCGCTCACGGGCTGGGTGCAGTACGCGCGCACCGTGCGCGGCTCCACGCTGGTGGAGCGCAACAAGGAATACGTGCAGGCCGCGCGCGTCACCGGCGTTTCGCCGCTGCGCATCATGCGCAAGCATGTGCTGCCCAATGTGCTGGGGCCGGTCATGGTGCTGGCCACCATCCAGGTGGCCACTGCCATCATTACCGAAGCCACGCTGTCCTTCCTGGGAGTGGGCGCGCCGCCCACGTCGCCCTCGCTGGGCACGCTGATCCGCATCGGCAACGACTACCTGTTCTCCGGCGAGTGGTGGATCACTGTCTTCCCCGGCGTGATGCTGGTGCTGATCGCGCTGTCCGTGAACCTGCTGGGCGACTGGCTGCGCGATGCACTCAACCCGCGCCTGCGCTGAAATGGAACACCTCCTGAGTCGCTTTGCGCCTTCTCCCCGCTCTCGCATGGCTGCGCCATGCGGGCAGGGGGGCGCAGCCCTCGCTGCGGCGCGGCCGGCCCGGACCCTTGCTCGGCTGCCCTCGTTATGGGGGCGCCCGTTTCATGCGATGCGGGCGGCGCGCACCGCACTGGATAACTGATATGTCACTTCTCGAAGTCCACAACCTCGTCGTCGAATTCCCTGGCCGCCGCGGCACGCTGCGCGCGCTGGACAACGTGTCGTTCTCCATCGCACCGGGCGAGATCCTGGGTGTGGTGGGCGAGTCCGGCGCGGGCAAGTCGCTCACGGGCGCGTCCATCATCGGTCTGCTGGAGCCGCCGGGGCGCGTGGCCTCGGGCCAGATCGTGCTGCAGGGCCAGCGCATCGACAACCTGCCGCACGAGCAGATGCGCCACATCCGCGGGCGCAAGATCGGCGCGATCTTCCAGGACCCGCTGACTTCGCTCAACCCGCTGTACACCGTGGGCCAGCAACTGGTGGAGACCATCCTCACCCACCTGCCCATGAGCGCCGCGCAGGCGCGCCAGCGGGCCATCGACCTGCTCAAGGACACCGGCATTCCCGCGGCCGAGCAGCGTATCGACCACTACCCGCACCAGTTCTCGGGCGGCATGCGCCAGCGCGTGGTGATTGCCCTGGCGCTGGCGGCCGAGCCGCAGCTCATCGTGGCGGACGAGCCCACCACGGCGCTGGACGTGTCCATCCAGGCGCAGATCATCCAGTTGCTCAAGAGCATCTGCAAGACGCGCGGCGCGGCCGTGATGCTGATCACCCACGACATGGGCGTGATCGCCGAGACCTGCGACCGCGTGGCCGTGATGTACGCCGGCCGCGTGGCCGAAATCGGCCCCGTGCACGAGGTCATCAACCAGCCCGCCCACCCCTACACCGCCGGCCTCATGGCGTCCATTCCCGACATGGAGCAGGACCGCGAGCGCCTCAACCAGATCGACGGAGCCATGCCCCGCCTGAACGCCATTCCCGAGGGCTGCGCCTTCAATCCGCGCTGCCCGCGCGCCTTCGACCGCTGCCGCCAGGCGCGCCCCGACCTCATGCCCGCCGGCGCTACGCAGGCCGCATGCTGGCTGCACGACGTGACGAGCGAGGTGGCCGCATGAGCTCCACGACGACCACCACCGCACCGCTGGTGCAGGCGCATGACCTCGCCAAGACGTTCGACGTCTCCGCGCCCTGGCTCAACCGCGTCATCGAGCGCAAGCCGCGCGCGCTGCTGCATGCGGTGGACGGCGTGGGATTCACGATCGAGCGCGGCAAGACGCTGGCCCTGGTGGGCGAGTCCGGCTGCGGCAAGAGCACCGTGGCGCGCCTGCTGGTGGGGCTGTACGAGCCCACGCGCGGCGGCCTCACCTTCGACGGGCAGGACGCGCACGCCGCTTTCAAGGGCAAGGATGCGCGCGCCATGCGCCGGCGCATCCAGATGATCTTCCAGGACCCCTATGCCAGCCTGAACCCGCGCTGGCTGGTGGAGGACATCATCGGCGAGCCCCTGCGCGAGCATGGTCTCATCACCGACGCTGCACAGCTCAAGAAGCGCGTGGGCGAACTGCTGCAGTCCGTGGGCCTGTCGCCGCTGGACATGGCCAAGTACCCGCACCAGTTCTCGGGCGGGCAGCGCCAGCGCATCTCGATTGCGCGTGCCCTGGCCACCGAGCCCGAGTTCCTGGTGTGCGACGAACCCACCAGCGCGCTGGACGTGTCCGTGCAGGCGCAGGTGCTCAACATCATGAAGGACCTGCAGCGCCAGCGGCAGCTCACCTACCTGTTCATCAGCCACAACCTGGCCGTGGTGCGCCACGTGAGCGACCAGGTGGGCGTGATGTACCTGGGCCGGCTGGTGGAGCTGGCCGACAAGAAGGTGCTGTTCGAGAACCCGCGCCACCCTTACACGCGCATGTTGCTGGAGGCCATCCCCAAGATGCACGACACCGGCCGCGCGCGCACGCCCGTGCAAGGGGAGGTGCCCAACCCGCTCAACCCGCCGCCGGGCTGCGCGTTCAACCCACGCTGCCCCTACGCCAACGACCGCTGCCGCACCGAGCGCCCCCAGCTCATCGACGACGGCGGCACGCGCGTGGCCTGCCACGGCGTGCAGGAAAAACGCATCCCGTTGGTGGAGTTGGCGGTATGAGGGTTCGATAGAAAAACGGCCCTAACGCTTGTGCAGCAAGCGGTAAATGCTCTTTTTATGTGAGCAAAAAGGGGCCGCGCGGCCCCTGTTTCACGGGCGCGCGTGTGGGGCTTTCACGGCGCTGTCATCCTTGCTTCCCACCATCTCCACTCTGTAACGATTCAACAGGGAGCGAGAACATGGGTTCGTGGATGCAATGGGCCAACAAGCCCTACGGGCGGCGGGTGCGGATGGGCGCGGTGGCGCTGGCGGCGTGTGGCGTGCTGGCGGCATGCGGTGGCAACGATGACGACGAGGCCCAGCCGCTGGAACTGACCGTCCTGCACATCAACGACCACCACTCCACGCTGGACGCCAAGTCCAAGACGCTGAAGCTGTCCACGGGCGGCGCCGCGCCTGTGGACGTGGCCGTCGAAGCCGGTGGCTTTGCGCGCGTCACCGCGGCCTTCGACAGCCTGGCCAAGGCCGCGGGCGCCAACGTGCTCAAGCTGCATGCGGGCGACGCGCTCACCGGCACGCTGTACTTCAACCGCGCAGGCGCGGACGGCGAGGCCGATGCCGCGCTGATGAACACCGTGTGCTTCGACGCCTTCACGCTGGGCAACCACGAGTTCGACAAGGGTGACGCGGGCCTCAAGGGATTCCTGGACCTGCTCAAGAAAGGGTCCTGCAAGACGGCGGTGCTCAGCGCCAACGTGAAGTTCGGTGCCGGCTCGGCGCTCAACGCCACCAAGGCACCCGGTTACGTGCAGCCTTCCACCGTGGTGGAGCGCAGCGGCCAGAAGATCGGCATCGTCGGCCTGACGATTGCGGGCAAGACCAAGGCCTCGTCCAGCCCCGACGCGGACACCACCTTCGAGGACGAAGTCACGGCGGCGCAGCGTGAGATCGACAAGCTGCGTGCCCAGAGCATCAACAAGATCATCGTCATGAGCCACGTGGGCTATGGCTACGACAAGGAAATCGCCGCCAAGCTCAGCGGCGTGGACGTGATCGTGGGCGGCGATTCGCACACGCTGCTGGGCCCCGACGCGCTCAAGACCACGGGCGTGGGCACGCCCAGTGGCGCCTATCCCACGCGCGTGACCGACAAGGACGGCAAGAACGTCTGCGTGGTGCAGGCCTGGGAATACGCGCAGGTGGTGGGCGAGTTGAAGGTGCGTTTTGACGGCAAGGGCGAGGTCACGCAGTGCAGTGGCACGCCGCATGTGCTGATCGGTGGCGACTTCACCATCAACAAATTGCCCCCGACCGATGCCGAGAAGAAGGCCATCGATGCGGACGTGGCAGCCAAGGGCTTTCTGCGCGTGACGCAACCAGCCGCCGCCGCCACCACGGCGCTGCAGCCGTTCAAGGACCGCGTGGCCGTCTTCAACAAGACCAACGTGGCGGTGGTGCCGAAGGAGTTGTGCTTCCGCCGCGTGCCGGGCAATCCCGGCTCGGGCGGCTCCAGCCCCACATGCAACTCCGAGGGCAGCGTGCATCTGCGCGGCGGCGACATCCAGCAGCTGGTGGCGCAGGCCTACGTGGACGAGGGCAATGCCAAGTACGGCGGCGCCGACATCTCGCTGCAAAGCGGCGGCGGTGTGCGCATTGCGCTGGACGGCACGGTGACAGCAGCGCAGGTGATCCAGGTGCTGCCCTTCGGCAACATGCTGTTTCGTCTGGACGTGACCGGTGCAGAGGTCAAATCCATGCTCGAAGACGGCCTGGAGGCCGTGTTCAAGGCGGGCGGATCGACCGGGCCCTATCCCTATACCGGCGGCCTGCGCTTCGATGTGAACGCCTCGGCCGCCTTCGGCCAGCGCGCCTCCGGTCTCGAAGTGCGCAACGCCGCCACCGGCACCTGGGGGCCGATCGATCCGGCCAAGACCTACAGGCTCTTCGTGTTGAGCTTCAACGCCACGGGCGGCGACGGCTACAAGACGTTGGCGGCCGTGCCCGCGGCGCGGCGCCTGGACATCGGCGTGCTGGATGCCGATGTCTTCTTCAGCTACATCGACAAGCAGCCGCGCGACGCCGCCACCGGCCTGCCCGTGCTGAACCGGCTGCCGCACGAGCTCTACAGCACCAAGAGCTTCGCGGGGCAGTGACGGGACCCGTGAAGTGAACGGCGGGAATGCGCGGGCATACTGACGGTTTCCCGTCAACGAACCCCAGGAGTACCGCGCATGACCGCCTTCACCCTCACCAGTCCCGACATCGCCGACGGCAGCACCATTGCACAGAGCTTCGAGTTCGACGGCTTTGGCTGCAGCGGTCGGAACCAGTCGCCCGTGCTGCGCTGGAGCGGTGCGCCCGAGGGCACGAAGGGCTTTGCCGTGAACGTGTACGACCCCGACGCGCCCACGGGCTCGGGCTTCTGGCACTGGTATGTGATCGATCTGCCGGCTTCGGTGAGTGAGCTGCCCGCCAACGCCGGCGCCAAGGGCGGCGCCCACCTGCCGGCTGGCGCGCGCCAGATCCGCAACGACTACGGGCAGTACGCCTGGGGCGGCATGTGCCCGCCACCGGGCGACAAGCCGCACCGCTACATCTTCACGGTGCATGCGCTGTCGGTGGAGCGTATCGATGTGCCCGACGACGCCCCCGCCGCGCTCGCCGGCTTCATGGTGAACGCCCACACCCTGGCCAAGGCGAGCTTCACCGCCACCTACGGGCGCTGAAGCGGCGCTCTGAAAAAGAGAGCTGCTACCGCTTGTTATTGCTTGATTTCAGATGCTTTTGTTTCTGAAGTCCAAGCGGGGCAGGCGGTAGCAGCTATTGTTTTTGTACTTCGCCATAGCGCGCCCGGCATGGAACTGGCGCGCCCCAACCCAGCAACCGCCGCGCAGCGGGCTTGGCCCGGGCGCTGGCGGTGTCCCCCCTCCCGTAGCGCAGCGCGTAGAGAGAGGGGGAAGCGGCGCAGCCGCTCAGGGGGGTGCCCTCAGGTATACCGCTTGGCCCGCAGGTTGTTCTTCATCTGCTGCAGCACCGGCTGCAGCGGCTCGCCGATGCGCAGCGCCACGCAGGTGGCGACCACGTCGATGATGAGCAGGTGCAGCAGGCGCGAGACCATGGGGCTGTAGCGGTCGTAGCCCTCGGGGTGGTCGGCCGCCAGGTGGATGCGGCAGGTGTGTGCCAGCGGCGAGCCGCTGGCGGTGATGGCGATGGTGGTTGCGCCGTTCTTGCGCGCGATGTCGGCTGCGTCCATCAGGTCGCGCGTGCGGCCCGAGTTGCTGATGATCACCGCGCAGTCGCCCGGGCCCAGCAGCGTGGCGCTCATCACCTGCATGTGGCCGTCGCTGGTGGAGATGCTGGTGATGCCTAGGCGAAAGAACTTGTGCTGCGCGTCCTGCGCCACGATGCCGGAGTTGCCCGCGCCGTAGAACTCGATGCGCCGCCCCGTCTGCCAGGTGCTGGCGATGGCCTCGGCCGCACGCTCCAGCGCATTGGTACTGGCGGCGCTGCGGTACTGCAGGAAGGCGGCCACGGCGTTGTCCACCACCTTCACCAGCACGTCGTTGGTCTTGTCGTCGGCGTCCACGCTGCGGTGGATGAAGGGCACGCCCTCGCTCACACTGCCGGCCAGCTTGAGCTTGAAGTCCGCCAGGCCGTCATAGCCCATGCTGCGGCAAAAGCGCACCACTGTCGGCTTGCTGACGCGCGCGCGCGCGGCCAGCTCGCGCACCGGCAGGTGGGCAAAGGCGCGCGGGTCGTCCAGCACGAGTTGGGCCACGCGCTGCTCGGCGGGGGCGAGCGAGGGCAGGGAAGCGGTGATGCGGTCTAGCATTCTTCCATCCAGGTGTGTCCTTCGCGGGCCACCAGCGCGCTGGCGGCGCTGGGGCCCCAGCTGCCAGCGGCATACGGGCGCGGGCCTTCGCCACGGGCGTCCTGCTCGGCCCAGGCCTGCATGATGGGTTCCACCCAATGCCAGGCGGCTTCCTGTTCGTCGGCGCGCACGAACAGATTCAGGCGCCCGGCGATCACGTCCAGCAGCAGCCGCTCGTACGCTCCCACGCGCTGGCTGCCAAAGCGCTGGTCGAAGTCCAGGTCCAGCTGCACGGGCGCCAGCGCCTGGGCTTCGGAAATGCGCATGCCGCGCTTTTCCTGCCCCGCGGCAAACAGGTGCAGCGCCAAGCCGTCGCGCGGCTGCAGGTGGATCACCAGCCGGTTGGCCGCGCCCAGCGGCGTGCGGTAGATGGCGTGGGGTGTGGGGCGGAAGTTGATGGCGATGTGTGCCTCGCGCGCGGCCAGGCGCTTGCCGGTGCGGATGTAGAACGGCACGCCCGCCCAGCGCCAATTGGCGATCTCGGTGCGCAGGGCGACGAAGGTTTCGGTGGTGCTGCCGGGCGCCACGCCGTCCTCGTCGGCATAGGCGCGCACGCCCTCGCAGGCCGTGGTGCCGGTGGAATACTGGCCGCGCACCACGTCCCGCAGCAGCGTGGCGGGTGTCCACGTACTCAGCGAACGCAGCACCTTGAGCTTCTCATCGCGGATGGCATCGGCATGGGCGTTGATGGGCGGCTCCATGGCGATCGCGCACAGCAGCTGCAGCGCGTGGTTCTGCACCATGTCGCGCAACGCGCCAGTCTGGTCGTAGAAGGCGCCACGCTGCTCCACGCCCAGCTGCTCGGCCATGGTGATCTCGATGCTGGCCACGGTCTCGCGCCGCCACAGGGGTTCGAACAGCGCGTTGCCAAAGCGCAGCGCCAGCAGGTTCTGCACCGAGGGCTTGCCCAGGTAGTGGTCGATGCGGAAGATCTGCCGTTCGTCGAACACGCTGCGCACCGCGGCGTTGATGGCACGGTTGGAAGCCAAATCGTGCCCCAGGGGCTTTTCCAGCACCACGCGGGTGGCGGGCGTCGCCAGGCCGGCAGCGCCGAGCTGCTCGCAGACGGTGGTGAACAGCGCGGGCGCGGTGGCCAGGTACATCACCACCGTGTCGGCATGGCGCTCGCGCAGGCGCTGCGCCAGCAGGGCGTAATCCTCTGGCTGGGACAGATCCATGCGCTGGTACTGCAACAGCGCGGCAAAGCGTTCGAATTCTTCGTCGCTGGGGCGTTTTTCTCCCTCCACATCGGCAAAGCGCCGGGCAATCAGCGCGCGGTAGTCGCCGTCGCTCAGCGCGTCGCGCGCCACGCCGATGATGCGCCCCTGCGGCGGCAGCGACCCGTGGCGAAAAGCCTGGAACAAGGCAGGCAGCAGCTTGCGCCAGGCGAGGTCGCCCGTGCCGCCGAAGAGGACCAGATCAAAGCTCATGAGCCAGCTGCGGTGATGTGTAGAGGGTTGATCGATGGGAAAACGGTGCCCGCATGTGGTCCGTATCCAGTGCACGATGTTATCGAGTTTCATGGTCGGCATTGACCGATACGGGACGGGCCGTGGCCGCGCATACACTTGCCGGTTACGCGCCGGGGCTGGGCTCCCCGCGCCTTTCTCCCTGGACAACACGCCATGAACCAACTCGACGCGCTCAAGCAGTACACCACCGTGGTGGCCGACACCGGCGATTTCAAGCAGCTGGCCCAGTTCCAGCCGCAAGACGCCACCACCAACCCTTCGCTGATCCTCAAGGCCGTGCAAAAGCCCGAGTACGCGCCGCTGCTCAAGGACTGCGTGACGCGCTGGCATGGCCGCGCCATCGACGAGCTGATGGACCGCCTGATCGTGCGTTTCGGTTGCGAGATCCTGTCGATCATCCCTGGGCGCGTGTCCACCGAGGTGGATGCACGCCTGTCGTTCGATACCGCGGCGACCGTGGCGCGTGCGGAGCGCATCGTGGAGCTGTACCAGGCCGAAGGGCTGCACATCGACCGCGTGCTCATCAAGATCGCCGCCACGTGGGAGGGCATCCAGGCCGCGCGCCAACTGGAGCAGCGCGGCATCCACACCAACCTTACGCTGCTGTTTTCGTTTGCACAGGCGGTGGCCTGTGGTCAGGCGAAGGTGCAGCTCATTTCGCCTTTCGTCGGACGCATTTACGACTGGTACAAGAAGCAGGCCGGCGCAAACTGGGACGAGGCCGCCATGGCCGGCGCCAATGACCCGGGCGTGCAGTCCTTGCGCGCCATCTACAACCATTACAAGCACTTCGGCATCGGCACCGAGGTCATGGGTGCCAGTTTTCGCAACACCGGGCAGATCGTCGCGCTGGCGGGCTGCGACCTGCTGACCATTGCCCCTGAGCTGCTGGCCCAGCTGGCCGCCAGCGATGCGCCGGTGGCACGCGTGCTCGACCCCGAGGCGGCACGCCGCGTTGCGCTGCAACCCGTGCAGTACGACGAGGCGGGCTTTCGCTATGCGCTCAATGCCGACGCCATGGCCACCGAGAAGCTGGCCGAAGGCATCCGCGCATTTGCGGCGGACGCGGCCAAGCTGGAACAACTGATGCAAGCCGCTGCATGAATTTTGACGATCCCCGCACCCGCTGCGACCACACGAATGCGTGGCAGCGCCTGCGTGCCCATTACGAAAGCGCCGGCCGCAGCTTCGACCTGCGCGCCGCATTTGCGCAGGATGCGCAGCGTTTCGAGCGCTTCAGCCAGGACGCTCCGCATGTGTTTGCGGACCTGTCCAAGAACCTGATCGACGCGCCCACCGAAGCGCTGCTGCTGCAGCTGGCGCGTGAATGCGGCGTGGTGGCCTACCGCGATGCGATGTTCGAGGGCCTGCCGATCAACAACACCGAGCAGCGCGCGGTGATGCATTGGTTGTTGCGAAAACCGGCTCCAGGGCATACAGGTCAAGCGCGAGTAGCTATCGATACAGTAGCGCCTGAAATCGCCTCTGCCTTGCACGACGTGCACGCCACGCTGGAGGACATGCTGGCCCTCGCCGAGCGCGTGCGCGCTGACGATGGCATCACCGACATCGTGAACATCGGCATCGGCGGCTCGGACCTGGGGCCGGCGATGGTGGTCAAGGCACTGGACGACCTGCGCCACCCGGGCAAGCGCCTGCACTTCATCTCCAACGTGGACGGCATGGAGCTGGGCAGCCTGTTGCGCCAGCTGCGGCCCGAAAGCACGCTGTTCCTCATTGCGTCGAAGACCTTCACCACCGCCGAGACCATGTCCAACGCACAGGCGGCGCGTGCATGGTTCCTGGACCAGGGCGGCAGCGAGGACGCGCGGGCGCGGCTGCCGCTGGCGCGCCATTTCTATGCACTGACGACCAACCTGGAAGCGGCGGCGCAGTTCGGCATCACCACCACGCTGGGCTTCTGGGACTGGGTGGGCGGACGCTATTCGCTGTGGTCCGCCATCGGGCTGCCGATTGCCATTGCCGTGGGTGCGCCGCAGTTTCGCGCACTGCTGGCGGGTGCATATGCGATGGACGAGCATTTCCGCACCGCGCCGTTGGAATCCAACCTGCCCGTGCGGCTGGCGCTGCTGGACCTGTGGTACCGCAATTTCCACGGCTTCTCCAGCCGCAGCATGGCACCTTATAGCCATGGCCTGCGCCGCCTGCCGGCGTACCTGCAGCAATTGGAGATGGAGAGCAACGGCAAGGGGGTGGATGCGCACGGCCAGTCGCTGCCCTATGCCACTTCTGCCGTGGTTTGGGGCGAGCCGGGCACCAATGGGCAGCATGCGTTCTTTCAGATGATCCACCAGGGGCCCGACACCGTGCCCGTGGAGTTCATCGCGCTGCGCGAGCCGGGGCGTGATTTGCCGGACCAGCACCCGCGTCTGGTGGCCAACGCTTTGGCCCAGGCACGGGCGCTGATGATGGGACGGCCCGAAGAGGCCGACGGCCACCGGCGCTTCAGCGGCAACCGGCCGAGCACATTTCTGGTGCTGGAGCGTCTGGACCCGGCGTCGCTGGGCGCGCTGATCGCGCTGTACGAGCACCGCGTGTTCACCAGCGGGGCGCTTTGGGGCATCAACAGCTTCGATCAGTGGGGTGTGGAACTGGGCAAAGGCATCGCCAAGGATCTGGAGCCGCGTCTGGCCACGGGGGATGTGCAGGGGCTGGACCCGTCCAGCGCGGGGCTGTTGCGCCGTCTGGCGGCCTGAAACGGGGTGCGCTTCCTGCTCTGACGGGGCTCAGGCGCGCGCTGCCTGGGGCATGGCCGGCGCATCATCTACAGGCGCCGGCTGGAGTTCTGGAGCCAGGGCCACCCGGTTGCGGCCCTGGTCCTTGGCGGCGTAGAGCGCCTGGTCGGCACGCTCCAGCGTTTCCTGGGGTGACGAATGGGGCAGGTGCAGCGCCAGGCCGGCGGACATGCTCAGGCGCAGGCCCGGCGGTGCGTTGGGCACGGGCAGGGCAGCGATGGCTTCGCGCGTGCGCTCCAGCAGGGTCTGGGCGCTGCGTGGTTCGATGTCGCTGAGCAGCAGCAGGAACTCGTCGCCGCCCCAGCGCGCCAGCACATCGGTTTCGCGCACATTGGCGCGCAGGGCGTCGGCGAACACCCGCAGCACATGGTCGCCCATGGCGTGGCCGTGGTGGTCGTTGACGCGCTTGAAATGGTCCACATCGATCATGGCGAACAACAACGCGCCCTGCCCCCGGCGGCGGCGCCGGCACTCCAGCTGGATCAGCTCGACCATGGCGCGGCGGTTGTACAGGCCCGTGAGCTCGTCGCGCATGGCCAGCGCCCGGTTTTCCGCGAGGGCTTCGGCCAGCGCCTCACGTTGCCGGTCCAGGCGCTGGCGCATCTGCTGCACGCGCAGGTTCACCACCATGCACCCGGCCAGCACGATCAGGATCATGGCTGCGTAGGCGCCATCCATGACGTCGAATGTTGTTGCGTAGAAACGCGGCGAGACGACCACCGCCACCGAGAACGCCGCCATCGCGTAGAGCCCAATGCCCACGACCTGGCGCGGCGACAGGCCCAGAGCGCACCGAAGAACAGGATCATGGCCAGCACGGAGGGCACCACGCCGCGGCCTTCCCCTGCCAGCACGTAAGCCACGGCGCCGCTGGTGATGGTCCACGCCATTTGCACCAGGGTCAGGGACGGATCGCGCAGCCGCTCGGACCAGCCGGTGCGGATCAGCAGCGTGATGACTGCGAGCCCCCCCACCGAAAGCGCCGCCCACCACCGCACAGCGTCCAGGTGGTGGTTTGCGCTGGGGTGGTGCAGCAACAGCATCACCAGGGCGCTGGAGCTCATCAGCAGCAGCGCGAGCAGCGCCATGCCGACGCGCACACGCCGGTAGGGGTCGCGGGAGAGGAGGCGGGGAAAGAGACGGCGAGGGGTCGTGTGCATGGCGGAGGCTCCTGCGAAGGGCCGTGCGATGGCGGTACGGCCAGAGTGAACCGCTAGCAATGAATTACTAATATTTACATATAAATACAATTATGCGAGGAGCGCAAAGCTTGCTTTTGCGTAGGGGTATTGGGGGACGGCAGGCCAGATCCGCGCGCGGTGCGCCGCGGAAGGTCACCCGCCACACACGCAGGCGAAAAAAAACCCGCAAGCACTGCTTGCGGGTTGGGTGCTGCCTGCGCCATCAGGGCGCAGGCGGGGCCCAGGCAATTACATGCCCATGTCACCCATGCCGCCGGGCATGGCGGGGGCTGCGGACTCGTCCTTCGGCGCCTCGGCCACCATGGCTTCGGTCGTCAGCAGCAGCGAGGCCACGGAAGCGGCGTTCTGCAGGGCCGTGCGGGTCACCTTGGTGGGGTCGAGGATGCCCATTTCCAGCATGTCGCCGTAGGTGTCGTTGGCTGCGTTGAAGCCGTAGTTGCCCTTGCCGTTCAGCACTTCGTTCACGACCACCGACGGTTCGCCACCGGCGTTGGCCACGATCTCGCGCAGGGGGGCTTCGACAGCCTTCAGCACCAGCTTGATGCCGGCGTCCTGCTCAGGGTTGCCGGTGGACAGGTTGCCCACGGCCTGCTTGGCGCGCAGCAGTGCCACGCCGCCGCCGGCCACGATGCCTTCTTCCACGGCAGCGCGGGTGGCGTGCAGGGCGTCTTCCACGCGGGCCTTCTTTTCCTTCATCTCGACTTCGGTGGCAGCGCCCACCTTGATCACGGCCACGCCGCCGGCCAGCTTGGCCACGCGCTCTTGCAGCTTCTCACGGTCGTAGTCGCTGGTGGCTTCCTCGATCTGGATGCGGATCTGCTTCACGCGGGCTTCGATGTCGGCAGCGGCACCAGCACCGTCGATGATGGTGGTGTTTTCCTTGCCCACTTCGATGCGCTTGGCCTGGCCCAGGTCGGCCAGCGTCACCTTCTCCAGCGTCAGGCCCACTTCCTCGGCGATCACCTTGCCGCCCGTCAGGATGGCGATGTCTTCCAGCATGGCCTTGCGGCGGTCGCCGAAGCCGGGCGCCTTCACGGCCACGACCTTCAGGATGCCGCGGATGGTGTTCACCACCAAAGTTGCCAGGGCTTCGCCTTCGACATCTTCAGCAATGATCAGCAGAGGACGGCCAGCCTTGGCCACTTGCTCCAGCGTGGGCAGCAGGTCACGGATGTTGCTGATCTTCTTGTCGAACAGCAGCACGAAGGGGTTGTCCAGGATCGCGGACTGCTTCTCGGGGTTGTTGATGAAGTAGGGCGACAGGTAGCCGCGGTCGAACTGCATGCCTTCCACGACTTCCAGCTCGTTTTCCAGGCTCTTGCCGTCTTCCACGGTGATCACGCCTTCCTTGCCCACCTTGTCCATGGCGTCAGCAATGATCTTGCCCACGGACTCGTCGGAGTTGGCGGAGATCGAACCCACCTGGGCGATTTCCTTGGAGGTGGTCGTGGCCTTGGAGGCCTTCTTCAACTCTTCCACCAGGGCCACCACGGCCTTGTCGATGCCGCGCTTGAGGTCCATGGGGTTCAGGCCGGCGGCCACGTACTTGGAGCCTTCGCGCACGATGGCCTGGGCCAGCACGGTGGCGGTGGTGGTGCCGTCACCAGCGATGTCGTTGGTCTTGGAAGCCACTTCCTTCACGAGCTGCGCGCCCATGTTCTGCAACTTGTCTTTCAGTTCGATTTCCTTGGCCACGGACACGCCGTCCTTGGTCACCGTGGGGGCGCCGAACGAGCGCTCCAGTACCACGTTGCGGCCCTTGGGGCCCAGGGTCACCTTGACCGCGTTGGCCAGGATGTTCACGCCTTCAACCATGCGGGCGCGGGCTTCGCCGCCGAACACTACGTCTTTTGCTGCCATTTTTGGCTCCTACAAATTTGAATCAAATGGGCTGCCAACGCTGGTCTATCAAGCGCAGGCAGCTATGAAAAATGAGTTGACCAGAAGGGATTACTTCTCGACGACCGCGAACAGGTCGTCTTCCTTCATCACCAGCAGCTCGTCGCCATTGACCTTCACGGTCTGGCCGCTGTATTTGCCGAACAGCACGCGGTCGCCGACCTTCACGTTCAGGGCGATCAGCTCGCCCTTGTCGTTCTTCTTGCCAGGGCCAACGGCCAGCACTTCGCCTTGATCGGGCTTTTCCGCAGCGTTGTCGGGGATCACGATGCCCGAGGCGGTCGTGGTTTCGCTTTCGATACGTTTGACGATCACGCGATCGTGCAGGGGGCGAAGATTCATTGCATCTCTCCTGATAACAAAAAGGATTGCGACATCAAACAACGCGCCCGCAACGCGGACGCAGGGAACTGACACAGCGGTGTTGTTAGCACTCGTCTGTTTCGAGTGCTAATGATAGAGGCATTCGTGACAGTTTCAAGGCCGCAGTGTCGGCAGGGCCTGCGATCAAGGTGCGGAAGTGCGGAGGGCAGCCGCACTTCTCCGTCCGCCTCAGTGGACTGTGAGGCGCAAGAAGTGGTCCAGCATGTGAAAGTGGTCTTCAAAGAACGCTTCTTCCATGCCCGCGAGCCGGTCGATGGCCACCCACTCGGCATGCGCCGCGTCGTCAGCCGCCTGCACCGGGGGCAGCGGCGCGTCCTGCAGGTCGAAGTAGTGCGCGTGGGTGATGGTGCGGCCGCGTTGGCTGCGGTCGGGGTGGTCGAACACCGTCACGCTGCGCAGCGCCGCGCGCAGCGTGGCCTCGGGCAGGGCGCAATTCGTTTCCTCTGCCAGTTCACGCAGGCAGGACTGCCACAGCGTCTCGCGTTGTTCGATGAAGCCGCCGGGCACCGCCAGCAGGCCACGCCCTGGTGCGTGGGCGCGGCGGATGAGCAGCACGTGGTCCTGGCAGCGCAGTACTGCGTCCACGGTCACGAACACGGGCGGGTAGGGCGCCGTTGCCCAGGCGGCGCGGTAACCGCGCAGCATCTGCCATTCCTGCTGCAGTGTGGCGAAGTGCGGCGTGTGGGCGAATTGCTCCAACAGCGCTTGCGTGGCGGGCGGCAGCATGGGCGCCAGCGGCTGCAGCGCGTGGGCCACGGTGGCGGGTGTGGCGCCGAAGTAGGCGTCGCGGATGGCGGTCGCGTCGATGCGGCCCTGGCGCTCCATGCGTATCAATTCCCAGCCCGGAAAGGCGCTGAGGTAGCTGCTCGTGGCGTCCTTGAAATGGCCGACCAGCCCCACGCGCGCCTGCGGCGGGCTGTGGCGCGCCACCGCGTTGCGCACGGCTTCCACCCACACCGCCTCGTTGTAGTAGTCGCGCACCGGCAGCACGGTGAGGCGCGTGCGGTCGCCCTCGGGCAGAGCACCGCGCAGCATGGCTTCGCGTTCGTGCCAGGTGAACGGGTTCTTGGGTGTGCGCGCCTGGAAGGCCGAGCCGACGATGACGATGACCTGCCGCGCCTGCACCAGCGCTTCGCGCAGCAGGGCGAGATGGCCGGTGTGGACGGGCTCGAAGCGGCCGATGAGGATGGCGGTGTCGTACATGCGGCGATTCGTGTGTTCTCAAAAAAGTGAGCTGCTCGCGCTTGATGGATAAGCGCTAGAGGCAAATTTCGCTTGAAGTCGCCAGCCGTGCACCCTGGGCGTGCATCGCCTCCAGGAAGGCCTCATGCTGCGCCTCGAAGCCGGCCACGGGGCTCATGCAATCGGTAAGCAGCACCAGGCGCCGCGGGCTCCACCCGGGGTGCAGGCGGGCCAGGTGCTGGATGATGTGCTCGGTGGTGGCGCGCACGCAGTGGCTGCTGGCCTCGCCTGCGATGAGCAGCAGGTCTGCGCTGGCCAATTGGTCCAGCAGCTGGGTGTTCAGGGTGGTGTGCGGGTCGGCCGCGTCGGGTACTTCGGCCTGCACGGCGCTGTAGTGCTCGGTCCAGGGGCTCATGCCCTTGAAGACGGACTGCACGGCGCGCACGCGATGCGCCTGCCAGTCGCTGCACGCGGCCAGCACGTCGGTATGCACGCCATGGCCCCAGCTGCCGATTTCGCAATGCACGGGCCAGACCATGAGGGTGTAACGGCCCTGGGTTTCCAACGTGTCCAGGTAGTCCAGTGTGCGCGCCAGCGCGGCAGGGTCACGCGGCGCAAACGCACCCGCGCGGACCTGCGCAGCGGTGATGGCGGTGAAGGGCGCCACCGCGCCCCCGTCGCTGCGCTGCCAGTAGGCAGGGTGCGCCACGTCGTACCGCTGGTGCGAGTCGAGGGTGACAGTGATGTGGTCGATACCTGCCCCCTGCGCGCGGATGAACGCTGCCAGGCGCTGCATGTCCGCATGCGCGCCGGGAACGGGCAGCGCCGGGGCGGTTACCGCGCCGCTATGGGGATCGCGCGAGTGCCACGCGGCGGGCAGATCGCAGAAGTCGTTCTGAGGATCAATGGCGAGCAGGTGGACGGTGCGGGTCATGGCGCGGATGCGAGCGTGCAGGGCCTGCAGTGTAGGCAACTGCGGGGCCGCATCCGGCCGGCACCGCTATTTGATGGCTTTGCGCGCGGCCCCGATACCCAGCAGCGCGAGCACCACGAACAGCACGGCCAATACCAGGAACACCACGAACAGCACCTTGGCGATGGCGGCCGAGCCAGCGGCCACGCCGGTGAACCCGAGCGCGCCGGCAATGAGCGAAATGATGGCGAAGATGATCGCGTACTTGAGCATGGGGATAGGCCTCCTTGGGATGGGCCGCCGGCGGGTGCGGCGGCTGGGCACCAGAGTAGAGGCGCTGGCGCAGGCGCTCCGTCATCTGGCGAAACCGCAGCGTGTAGGAGGGTGTTGACAGTGCTGCCGGTTATCGCAGCGCATGCAGCGCCACGCCGCCGGCGATCGGCAGCAGCACGGCGCACGTGCGTTCTGTGGCGGCCATCCGCAGAACCCATCCCAGCATGACGGCAACCGTCCAGGCGCTGTACAGCCGCTGCAGCACACGCGGTGTGCCCGCCAGCAGCAGGAACAGGTGGGCGTGAACAGCGCATTCTCAGGCAGCCTGGACGCGGGGGCCGGGGGTGTATTGGAAAAAATGGCGTCTGCAAGGGCATACATGCGCGGCCTTGCCCAGCAGGGCATCGCTGCGGCCCTGCAGCAGGCCGCCGCCCTTAGCGCCGAGAATCTCCCGGCGCAGTAGCCACGCCTTCGCGCAACGCGTTGTGGAAGTGGCGCTGGTCCTAAAAGCCCAGTTCCTGCGCCACCGTGGCCGGCGCGCCTCCAGCGGCCAGCAGCGCGCGCGGCGTTGACACGCGCGCCTGCACAGGATTACAAGCCGGCCGCTTAGCGCCACGCGGCGGCGTACTGGTCTGCGTTCGCAACGCGGCGCGATATGAACTCTGCCCCCAAGCTCAGTGATTGCCTGGACGCAGACGTGGGGTTCATAGCCCCGCCGCTGCGCGCAGCGCCTGGGCTTTGTGCCGCAAGGCTGCCGCACCCGCTGGTGGGGGTCGCCGTGCCTTACAGCCCGGCCGATGCACGCAGCGCGGCAGCCTTGTCCGTCCTCTCCCAGGTGAACTCGGGTTCCTCGCGGCCAAAGTGGCCGTAGGCGGCGGTCTTCGCGTAGATGGGGCGCAGCAAGTCCAGCATCTGGATGATGCCCTTGGGGCGCAGGTCGAAGTGCTCCTGCACCAGCTGGGCGACCTGGTCGTCGGGGATCACGCCGGTGCCCTCGGTGTACACGGTGATGTTCATCGGGCGCGCCACGCCGATGGCATAAGCCACCTGGATCTGGCACTGGCGCGCCAGGCCGGCGGCCACGATGTTCTTGGCCACGTAGCGCGCAGCGTAGGCGGCGCTGCGGTCCACCTTCGTCGGATCCTTGCCGCTGAACGCACCGCCGCCGTGCGGGCAGGCGCCGCCGTAGGTGTCCACGATGATCTTGCGGCCCGTCAGGCCGCAGTCGCCCTGCGGCCCGCCGATGACGAAGCGGCCCGTGGGGTTGATGAGGTACTTGGTGTCCTGCAGCCATTCCTTGGGCAGCACCGGCTTGATGATCTCCTCGATGATGGCCTCAGTGAAGCTGGCCTTCATCTTGGTAGCCGTCTCGCTCTGGTCGGGGCTGTGCTGGGTGGAGAGCACCACGGTGTCGATGCTGTGGGGCTTGCCGTCCACGTAGCGCATGGTCACCTGGCTCTTGGCGTCCGGGCGCAGGAAGGGCAGGCGGCCGTCCTTGCGCAACTGGGCCTGGCGCTCGACCAGGCGGTGCGCGTAGTAGATGGGCGCGGGCATCAGCTCGGGCGTTTCGTCACAGGCGTAGCCGAACATCAAGCCCTGGTCGCCCGCGCCGGTATTCAGGTGGTCGTCGCTGGCGTGGTCCACGCCCTGGGCGATGTCGTTGGACTGCTTGTCGTAGGCCACGAGCACTGCGCAGCCCTTGTAGTCGATGCCGTACTCGGTGTTGTCGTAGCCGATGCGCTGGATGGTGTCGCGCGCCACCTGGATGTAGTCCACGTGTGCGTTGGTGGTGATCTCGCCGGCCAGTACCACCAGGCCGGTGTTGGTCAGCGTCTCGGCTGCCACGCGGCTGCGGGGGTCTTGCGTGAAGATCGCGTCCAGGATGGCGTCGGAGATCTGGTCCGCCACCTTGTCGGGGTGGCCCTCAGAGACCGATTCGGACGTGAAGAGGAAATCGTTCGCCATTTGAATAAACTCCGTGTTGTCAGCATCTGGGCGTTGCCCAGAGCCTCATGGAGCCTCGGCGAACGCTTTAGGGATGCCCTGAATAACTCGAATGCGTAAGTGCTACAAGGTCACCGGTTTCAGATAGTGCGATGGATGGCGTTTAGCCTGGGTCTTCGCACCACTTTCCACGCCCTTGCGGGCCATCTGCACCGCCTTTGCGGCCATTTGCCTGATTTCAGGGGCACTCATCCCTGCGCCTCCAGCAATTGATGGCGCACCATCCAAAGATTGGACAGCGCAAACAGCGTCTTGAGCTGCAACGTGTTCTTCTTCAATCCCCGGTAGCGCACCTTGGTGTATCCAAACTGTCGTTTGATCACCCTGAAGGGATGCTCCACCTTGGCACGGATGCTCGCCTTGATCTTCTCCACTTGGTCTATCAGCGCGTCAACGGGGTTGTTCTCTTTGTCCAGCGCTCTGCGTTTGCCTGGGCGCATCGCGATGTGCCACCGCACTGCCTCCTTGGCATCCGGGCGCTTGTCGATACCTTGGTAGCCCGCATCACCAAACCCGTCTGTCTCCTGCCCGTGCAGCAAGCTGTTGCCCTCTACAACGTCGGCCACGTTACCCGAGGTGCCTATGACGGTATGCACGAGTCCCGAGTCCGCATCCACGCCGATATGGGCCTTCATGCCAAAGTGCCATTCGTTGCCCTTTTGGCTCGAATGCATCTCTGGATCGCGCTTTCTGTCCTTGTTCTTGGTAGAGCTAGGCGCTGCGATCAGTGTGGCATCGACCGCAGTGCCTGCCTTGAGCAGCAAGCCCTGGGCTGCCAGAAGCTCGTTGACAGTGGCCAGAATCTGCTCGGCCAGCTTGTGTTTCTCCAGCCGATGACGAAACCTCAGGATGGTGCTCTCGTCAGGCACCCTCCCATGGACATCAAGACCTGCAAACTCCCGGTAGATCGGGGTGTCAAAGAAGGCCTCTTCCATCGCCAGATCTGACAGGGTGAACCACTGCTGCATGCAGTGGATGCGCAGCATGGTCTCCAGGGCAAAGGGTGGGCGGCCGTTCTTGCCTTCGGGGTAATAGGGCGCAATGAGTTCGACCAGAGCAGCCCAGGGAACCACCAAATCCATCTGGATCAGCAGTTCTTGCTTGCGGGTCTTTTTGGTGCTCAGTTTCAGGTCAAGGCTGCTTTGCTTCATGGGCGGGGAGGATGCCATGACTTCCTGGCTTCTAGCAGACTGCGTTCGGGGTTTTGCAGGATTTCCTTAGCAGTTGTGTTTAACGTCGCCCTGCAAGTTGCTCATTTAACTCGGCGACGACCGTCATTGTAATGTCATCCCTCTTTCGGCTCGTTTCCGCGCTGCCCTTGTGGTTGCTGCATGTCATTGGCGCGGCGCTTGGCTGGGTGGCGTTTTGCGCATCGCCCACCTACCGCCGCCGCTTCATCGACAACGCCGCGCGCGCGGGTTATGCCTTGCGTGACGTGCGTGCGGCCATAGCGCACGCAGGGCGCATGGTGGCTGAGGCGCCGCGTCTGTGGCTGCGACCCGAGCCGCCGGCCTGCGAGATACGCGGGGCCGAATGCGTGCAACGGGCCTGGGGCCAAGGCCGCGGCATCGTGTTCCTCACGCCGCACATTGGCTGTTTCGAGTTGTCGGTGCAGGCGGCGGCGCGGCGCTGGTCGCCGGAGCACGGCCCCATCACCATCCTGTACCGGCCCGCGCGCCAGCGCTGGCTGGCCGAGGTGATGCAGACCGCGCGCAACCGCCCCGGCATCCAGGCCGTGCCCACCACGTTGCAGGGCGTGCGCCAGATGATCAAGGCGCTGCGGCGCGGCGAGGCGGTGGGCCTGCTGCCTGACCAGGTGCCGCCGCAGGGGCTGGGGGTGTGGTCGCCGTTCTTCGGCCGCCCGGCCTACACCATGACGCTGGCTGCGCGCCTGGTGCAGCAGACCGGTGCGGCGGTGATCCTGGCGCGGTGCGAGCGCCTGCCACGCGGGCGCGGCTATGTGCTGCACCTGGAGGATTTGTCCCAGCCGCTGGCGCCTACACTCGACGCGGCCGTGCTGCAGCTCAACCAAGCCATGGAATACCTCATCCGCCAAAGCCCCGACCAATACCTGTGGGGCTACGCCCGCTACAAGCAGCCCCGCGCGGAGATGCATACCTCTGCCGGGGCCGATGCACCGCCGGAGGGCCGCGCATGATGGCGCGCGCGGGCATCGCGCTGCTGAATTTGCTGGGTCGCCTGCCGCTGCCGGCGCTGCGTGCGCTGGGGCGGTTCATCGGCCGGGTGCTGTTCGTGCTGGCCGTGCCGCGGCGCAGGGTGGCGCTGCGCAACCTGGCCCTGTGCTTCCCGGAGGTGCCCGAGTCGCAGCGCCGCGCGTGGGCGCGCGAGTCCTTCGTGGTGTTCTGCCAGACCTTCCTGGACCGCGGCTGGTTGTGGTCGGGCTCCGAGGCGCTGGTGCGCAGTCGCGTGAAGCTGGTGGGCGCGCTGCACGAGCTGGAAGGCGACACGCCAACCATCGTCTTCGCGCCGCACTTCTACAGCATGGACGCAGGCGGCCTCGCCTTGCCGCTGAACACACGGCGCGAGTTCACCTCGATCTTCGCCACCAACCCCGACCCGGTGCTGGACGCATGGTTCATGGCGGGCCGCCAGCGCTTTGGCAATGTGCGCATGCTCAACCGCGCCGACGGCGTGAAACCCATCATCTCGTGCCTGCGCAAGGGCGGGCTGCTGTACCTGCTGCCCGACATGGACTACGGCAGGAACGACTCGGTGTTCGTGCCCTTCTTCGCCATGCCGGACGCGGCCACCATCCCGTCACTGTCGCGCTTTGCGCGCCTGGGGCGCGCCAAGGTGGTGGCGCTGTACAGCCGCATGACGCCCGAGGGCTACGTGGCCGAGCTGACCCCCGCCTGGGACCACTTTCCCACCGAGGACCATGTGGCCGACACGGCGCGCATGAACCGCGAGCTGGAAGCCGCCATCCGCACCATGCCCGCGCAGTACTACTGGGTGCACAAGCGCTTCAAGACCCGCCCGGAGGGGCAGGATTCGGTGTATCAGTAAAAATGGCTCTGGCGCTTATCTGGTAGGCGCTAGCAGCTACGAAAATCATAGTGCCTGGCGAAGAAGATCCGCCAGGTTGTCGCGCACCAGCCCCGGCTGCTCGTGCACCACCCAGTGCGTGGCGCCCGGCACCTGCTGCACCTGCAGGCGTGGCACCCAGGCTTGGAGCCCCTGCAGCAGACCGGGCAGCAACGCGGGGTCGTCCATGCCCCACAGCACTTGCGTGGGTACGGGCACCTCCAGCATGTCGGCGGGCAGCGTGAGGGAGCGGATGTCCGGCGTTCCGTCGTCCTGGGAAGACGAGGGCAGCGGCGGCCGCAGCGGACTGGCACGGTAGTAGTTGCAAGGCCCGGCAAGCCCCGCAGCCCACTGCGCGCGGTAGTGCGCGCGCAGTGCAGGGGTGAGCCAGCCGGGCGCGCTGCCATCGGCGCGGCGAAAGAAGCCGAACAGGCGCGCGAAATCGTTCTCGGCCAGCAGCGACTCGGCGTCCGGGCGGCACAGGAAGTGCATGTACGCACTGGCCTCCTGCTGCGCGGCACTACTCTGCAGTTCGCGCAAGAAGGCGCCAGGGTGAGGCGCGTTGATAACCATCAGGCGCTTGAGCAGTCCAGGATGCTGGTTGGCCAGGTTCCAGGCCACGGCCCCGCCCCAGTCGTGTGCCACCAGCGCCGCCAGCGGCGTGCCGGCACCGGCTTCCTGGGCGATCAGCGCGGCGATGTCCTGCACCAGATGTTTGGGGCGGTAGGCCTCTATTGCAGCCGGCGCGCTGGAAGGTGCATAGCCGCGCAGCCAGGGCGCCACGCAGCGGTAGCCGCCGTGTGCCGGATCGGCGAAATGGCCCAGCAGCGCATCCCAGATGAACGCGCCTTCGGGAAAGCCGTGCAGGAACAGCAGCACCGGGCGCCCCGGCATGCCGGCCACGCGGCAGTGCAGCGTGATGCCGTGCGGCAGTGTGTGGGTGATCGTCTCCGCCATACGCTACGCCTTTCATAGCTGCCAGCGCTTGATGGACGGGCGCTGGCGTCAGTTTTGGTCTTCAGATGGCGGCAGGGCTTCCACGGCCGCATCCTCTTTTTGGACGGGGTGGGCCCACTGCCACAGCAGTTGCGCCACTTCGTCCACGCCCTGCTTCTTGAGCGCGGAGAACATCCTGACCTCACCGCCGCCGGCCTGCAGTCGCGTGATGGACAGTGCCTTGGCCTGCTCGGCGCGCGTGAGCTTGTCGGCCTTGGTGAGCAGCACCAGGAACTTGAGCCCTGCCTCCACGCGCGGCCGCACGGCGTTCAGCAGCGCCTCGTCCAGCTCGGTCAGGCCCAGGCGCGGGTCGCACAGCAGCACGATGGCGGTGAGACTTTCGCGGCTCACCAGGTAGCTCAGCATCACTTGCTGCCAGCGCAGCTTGTCCGAGCGCGACACGGCCGCGTAGCCGTAGCCCGGCAGGTCGGCCAGCACCGCGTCCGTTGCGCCCTGCTTGCCCAGCGCGAACAGGTTGATGTGCTGGGTGCGCCCGGGCTTCTTGGATGCAAACGCCAGTTGGCCCTGCTGGGTGAGGGTGTTGATGCAGGTGGATTTGCCTGCGTTGGAGCGGCCCACGAAGGCGATCTCGGGCACCTCGATGGCGGGCAAATGGTGCAACTGCGCGGCCGTCGTCAGGAAGCGCGCGGTGTGCATCCACCCCATGGCGACCTTGGCGTCCGGCGCTGGCGGGAGGGAGCCAGCAACTGGCGCATGTGATGTGGTCGGCATATATGGGTTTTCCAAGGGATAGGGCGAAACAGGGGGCATTGTAGAATCGCGGGGTTTTGCGCTCATAACACAAGATCCCCCGATATGAAGTTGCTCGCCTCCCTGCTGATGGCTGCCGCACTGGCAGTCCCCGCTGCCTCGGCCCTTGCCGCAGGCGAAACCCCGGCGCCGCAAAAGGCAGCGAAGCCTGATCTCGTGAAGGGCGAGGCCAGCTACGCCGCCGTGTGCGCCGCCTGCCACGCCGCCGACGGCAATTCCACCATCGCAGCCAACCCCAAGCTGGCGCAGCAGCACCCGGAATACCTGGTCAAGCAGCTGCAGGAGTTCAAGGCCGGCAAGCGCGCTGACCCCATCATGCAAGGCATGGCCGCCATCCTCTCCGAGGACGACATGCGCAACGTGTCGTGGTGGCTGGCCTCCAAGCAAGCCAAGGAAGGCTTTGCCAAGGACAAGGATCTGGTCGTCATGGGCGAACGCATCTACCGCGGCGGCATCCAGGACCGCAACATTGCCGCCTGCGCCGGCTGCCACAGCCCCAACGGTTCCGGCATTCCTGCCCAGTACCCGCGCCTGTCGGGCCAGCATGCCGACTACACGGTCAAGCAGCTGGTGGACTTCCGCGACGGCAAGCGTGGCAACAACGTGCAGATGCGCGACGTGGCCGCCAAGCTCAACGACCGCGAGATCAAGGCCGTGGCTGACTACATTGCCGGTTTGCGTTGATTCACGTCAAATTTCCAGGGGTGCTCCGATGCGCCTTTGGAACCTACCGCCGATAATCGCACCCAAGACGGGCGGGCTCATCTGAACGGATGGCCCGCCCTTTCTCATGGGCCTACGCACGCAGGGTTGACTGGCGTAGGTGGATTCCTCCCGGCCTTCGCGTCTTTCATGTCTGACACCACTTTCGGTCCTAGCAGCGCCCCCCGGACGCACGCCATGCGGTCGATGACCGAGCTGCTGGCGTCCATGCGCTTCGCGATCGCGTTGCTGACCGTGATCTGCATTGCCTCGGTGATCGGCACGGTGCTCAAGCAGCACGAGCCGGCCGTCAACTATGTGAACCAGTTCGGCCCGTTCTGGGCGGAGGTGTTCCTGGCGCTCAAGCTGAACGCGGTCTACAGCGCCTGGTGGTTCCTCGTGATCCTGGGCTTTCTGGTGGTCAGCACCTCGCTGTGCATTGCCCGGCATGCGCCCAAGTATCTGGCGGATCTGCGTACCTACAAGGAAGACATCCGCGAGAAGAGCCTGCAGGCGTTCCACCACAAGGCCAGCGCGGAGCTGGCGGCCGAAACGCCCGAGGCGGCCGCGCGCCGCGTGGGCCAGCAACTGGTTGCCAAAGGCTGGAAGGTGCGCCTGCAGCAGCGCCAGACCCCGGCAGGTGACGGCTGGATGGTGGCCGCCAAGGCCGGTGCCGCCAACAAGCTGGGCTATATCGCCGCGCACAGCGCCATCGTGCTGGTGTGCCTGGGCGGCCTGCTCGACGGCGATCTCGTCGTGCGGGCACAGATGTGGTTTGGTGGCAAGACGCCCTATGCGGGCTCTGGCCTGATCTCCGAGGTCAAGCCCGAACACCGGCTGTCCGAGCGCAATCCCACGTTCCGCGGCAATCTTGTGGTGGCCGAGGGCACGCAGTCCGGCACCGCCATCCTGAGCCAGTCCGACGGCGTACTGCTGCAGGAGCTGCCGTTTGCCGTCGAGCTCAAGAAGTTCATCGTGGAGCATTACTCCACCGGTATGCCCAAGCTGTTCGCCAGCGAGATCGTGATCCACGACCGCGCCACGGGCGAGGCCACGCCGGCGCGCGTGGAGGTCAACCATCCCGTGAGCTACCGGGGCATCGAAATCTACCAATCCAGCTTTGACGATGGCGGCTCCGAAGTGCACCTGCGTGCGCGTCCCATGGCGCCGGGCGCGGAGCCCTTCGATGTGCAAGGCGTGATCGGCGGCTCCACGCGCCTCACGCACTCGGGCTCGGGCGAAGGCATGACGCTGGAGTTCACGGGGCTGCGGGTGCTCAATGTGGAGAACTTCGGCGATACCGGCGCCAGCGGTTCGGGCGCTGACGTGCGCAAGGTGGATCTGCGCGAATCGATCGAATCGCGCCTGGGTGCCGGCAACAAAACCGTGAGCAAGCGCGAACTGCGCAACGTAGGCCCCAGCATCACCTACAAGCTGCGCGATGCAGCGGGCCAGGCGCGGGAGTTCCACAATTTCATGCTGCCCGTGGACACGGGCGACGGTCAGCCCATGTATTTGCTGGGTGTGCGTGAGACCCCCGCGGAGCCCTTCCGCTATCTGCGCGTGCCGGTGGATGCCGAGGGTGGCATGGACGGCTTCTTGCGCATGCGCCTGGCACTGGCCGATCCGCAGATGCGCGAGCTGGCGGTGCGTCGCTACGCGGCAGCGGCCGTGGATGGGGCGCGCCCCGAGCTGGCCGAGCAACTCGCGCAGTCGGCGGGGCGCGCGCTCGCGCTGTTCGCCGGTGCGATCGACGAGCCTGCGGCGGCGGCCGGCCGGCCGCGTGGCGGGCTGCAGGCGATCTCGGACTTCATGGAGGCCAATGTGCCCGAAGACGAGCGCAACCGCGCCAGCGAGGTGTTGGTGCGCATCCTCAACGGCGCCTTGTTCGAACTGGCACAGATCACCCGCGAACGTGCAGGCCTTGCCCCCTTGCCACAGAATGGCGCAACGCAGGCGTTCATGACGCAGGCGGTGTTGAGCCTGAGCGATGCACAGGCCTATCCGGTGCCCCTGGCGTTCGAGCTGCGTGACTTCAAGCAGGTGCAGGCCAGCGTGTTCCAGGTGGCGCGCGCGCCGGGCAAGAACGTGGTGTACCTGGGCTGCGCGCTGCTGATCATCGGCGTGTTTGCCATGCTCTACGTGCGTGAACGCCGCGTATGGGTATGGCTGGCACCCCATGAGACTGGCGCTCGCGCGACGATGGCGCTGTCCACCAACCGCAAGACGCTGGATGCGGATCGTGAATTCGCGCAGCTCACCACCCAATTGATCGGAACATCCCCGCACGGAGGTGCCTCATGAATACAGCCACGACCACGCTCACGTTGAGCGAAGGGTATTTCGCACGCCGCAGCTGGTGGGACTGGCTGTTTGCGTTGTTGGTGGTCGCGGGGGGCGTGTTCGCGCTGCAGCGCTATGCGGCGTACATGGATGTGTATGAGAAGGCCATTTTGCTGGGCTCCATTCCCAGCGTGATCTGGCTGGGCTGGTTCTGGCGCCCGCTGAGCACACTGATGCTGATGGTGGCCGCGTGCTCGCTGCTGGCCATCGGGCTGTACCAGAACAATGGCGCGGGCGACCTGGCGCGCGCGGACACGGTCTTCGGACTCAAGTACTTTCTGTCGAGCCAGTCGGCCATCCTGTGGATGAGCATGCTGTTCTTCATGAGCACCGCGTTCTATTGGGTGGGCATGCTCTCGCGCGGTCAAGGGCAGACGATGATGCGCATCGGCTCGCGCATTGCGTGGGTGGCCGTGGCGCTGGCATTGATCGGCACCATGGTGCGCTGGTACGAAAGCTACCAGATCGGCCCGGATATCGGCCACATCCCGGTGAGCAACCTCTACGAGGTGTTCGTCATGTTCTGCTGGATGACGGCCGTGTTCTACCTGTACTACGAGGAGCAGTACGAAACCCGCGCGCTGGGCGGCTTCGTGATGCTGGTGGTGAGCGCCGCCGTGGGCTTTCTGCTGTGGTACACGGTCGTGCGCGAGGCGCATGAGATCCAGCCGCTGGTGCCCGCGCTCAAGAGCTGGTGGATGAAGCTGCATGTGCCGGCCAACTTCATCGGCTACGGCACCTTCGCGCTGTCAGCCATGGTGGCCTTTGCTTACCTGATCAAACAGCAGGCGAGCGAAACGCGCTGGTGGAAACTGGCACCGCTGTGGCTGTTGGGCGTGGTGCTGTGCTTTGAGCCCATCGTCTTTCGCCAGGGCGCGGCCGACAACGGCGGTGGCTACTGGATGGTGTATTTCGGCGTTTCTGCGCTGATCGTGGCGGGCATCTTGCTGGCGCGCCGGCGCATTGCCGAGCGGTTGCCGTCCTTCGAGATCCTGGACGATGTGATGTACAAGTCCATCGCCGTGGGCTTTGCGTTCTTTACCATCGCCACGGTCCTGGGAGCGCTGTGGGCCGCGGAGGCCTGGGGCGGTTACTGGAGCTGGGACCCCAAGGAAACCTGGGCGCTGATCGTGTGGCTCAACTACGCGGCATGGCTGCACATGCGGCTGATGAAGGGTTTGCGCGGCACCATGTCGGCGTGGTGGGCGCTGGTGGGCCTGGCGGTGACCACCTTCGCCTTTCTGGGCGTGAACATGTTCCTGAGCGGGCTGCACAGCTACGGAACCTTGTAACCCTCGGCGTCCAAGGGGGGAACCTGCGGGCCCTGCGGGCAGTCTGTGTCCCATGCAGACTGTGGCAGATGCGGCTGCCAGAAGGACCCCCATGTTGATTCCTACCCGAGACAACGGTTATATCCCCCCTTGCGCCGGCGAGATCACGCCGCGCGCCGTCTATGAGCAGCGACGCGCCATGCTCCGCCTGCTGGCAGCGGGTGCGGGTGGCGCGGCGATGGCCGGCTGGGCAGGGCGTGTCGCCCTCGCTGACCAAGTCCGCCGCCCGGGGCGGCTCGCACCCCTGCCGGGTGCGCCGTCCGCCGTGCCGGGCGCGGTGACCATGGAGAAGGTCACCGAGTACCAAGATGCCACCACGTACAACAATTTCTACGAATTCGGCACGGACAAGAGCGACCCCGCGCGCAATGCCCATACCCTGAAAACCCACCCCTGGACCGTGGAAGTGGAAGGCTTGGTCAACAAGCCACGGCGCTTCGATATCGACGAGCTGCTCAAGCTCAGCGCGCAGGAGGAGCGCATCTACCGCCTGCGCTGCGTCGAGGGCTGGTCCATGGTGATCCCCTGGGTGGGGTACTCGTTGGCAGAGTTGATCAAGCGGGTGGAGCCGCAGGGCAGTGCCAGGTACGTCGAGTTCGTCACGCTGGCGGACAAAGCCACCATGCCTTATGTGGGCTCGCGTGTGCTGGACTGGCCTTACACCGAAGGCCTGCGCTTGGACGAGGCCATGCATCCGCTCACGCTGCTCGCCTTCGGCATGTATGGCGAGGTGCTGCCCAATCAGAATGGCGCACCGGTGCGCATCGTCGTGCCGTGGAAGTATGGCTTCAAGAGCGCCAAGAGCATTGTCAAGATCCGCTTCGTCGAGAAGGAGCCTGGTACCGCGTGGAACAAGGCTGCACGGCGGGAGTACGGCTTCTATTCCAATGTGAATCCAGATGTGGACCACCCGCGCTGGAGCCAGGCCACCGAACGGCGTATCGGCGAGGGCGGACTGTTCGCCAAGAAGCGCAAGACCCTGCTTTTCAATGGCTACGAGGCCCAGGTGGGGCAGCTCTACGCGGGCATGGATCTGCGCAAGTTCTACTGATGGTGCATGCACGCCTTTCGGGCAGTACTCCCGCGCTGGCGGGTCGCGGCTGGCGCGCGCGCGTGTTGTTGCACCCGGCAGCCAAGCCGGTGCTGTTTGTGCTGTGCCTGCTACCACTGGCCTGGCTGGTGCATGGGGCGGCCGCGGATCGCCTGGGCGCCAACCCTGCCGAAGCCCTGATCCGCTCCACGGGCGACTGGACGCTGCGCATGCTGTGCCTCACCCTGGCAGTCACACCCCTGAGGCTGGCGCTGGCCCAGCCGCCGCTGGCACGCTTTCGGCGCATGCTGGGGCTGTACACCTTCGCCTACGCGGCACTCCACTTGCTGTGCTACGGCTGGTTCGACATGGGGCTGGATGTGCCGGAAATCCTTCGTGACGTGCTCCAGCGCCCCTTCATCCTGGTGGGCATGGGCTGCTTTGCGGTGCTCCTGGCGCTGGCGGCCACGTCGTTCAACCGGGCCATGCGCTGGATGGGCGGGCGGCGCTGGCAGCAACTGCACCGCGGCGTGTACCTGGCCGCGGGGCTGGCGATCCTGCACTTTTTCTGGATGCGGTCGGGCAAGAACGACTTTGTCGAGGTGGCGGTCTATGCCGCCATCCTGGCGGCGTTGCTGCTCGCTCGGCCTTGGTTGCGCCGGCGCCGCCGTGCGGACTGATTGCTATTATTTAGATAGCTGCTAGCGCTTTCTGGGTAAGCGCTAGAGCCGATTTTCTATCAAACCTTCAGGCGCGCACGGCCTGCAGCGCAGGGCGCACCTGGCGGGTGACGGGATCGATGTGACCCGTGGGGATCTGGTAGGCGCGGTCATCAAACAGGTCGATGCCACACATCAGGCTGTCGAGCCATTGGAAGAAGTCGTCGATGGCCGGCTTGCCCATGATGGGCGCGCCGTGCTGCGGAACCACCATGGCGATGTCGAGTTGCCGCGCCATGCGCGTCCACAGGCGCAGGATCTTGTTGGAGACCATGTAGCGGCGGTGAAAGCCTTCCATGCGTGGAATGTGCGGTGCCAGATGGGTCACCGGCACGCGTGCGTCGGCGCCCGAGGTCATGGACACGCCCAGGTCGCCCGTGAACAGGATGCGGCTGACCGGGTCGTAGAAGTGGAAGTTGCCTTCGGAATGCATGAAATGCGCCGGCAGCAGCACCAGTTCGTGCCGGCCCAGCGGCAGGCGGCCGCCGCTGTCGGGCACCCCGATGATGCGGTTCTCGGTTTTGCCGAGCTTGGTGAAGTGCGGCGCGAAGCGCTCCCAGATGCGTGAGATGACCAGCGTCGCCTTGGTGCTGCTCAACCAGCGGTCCAGCGAGGCGATGATGTCGGGGTCGGCGTGCGACGCAATCAGATAGGACAGCTTGTGGGGCGGAAAGTGCTTGGACATGCCCATGAACAACTCGTTGAACGCCAGATTGCCGCCCGGGTCGATGATGGCGCCCGTGTCGTCGTCCACGATCAGGAACTGGTTGGCCTGAACCGCCTGCCCATCCTCCTCGACAAGGTCCGAGAACATCAGACAAGTGTGGTTCTTGTCCCGGTAGAGTTCAAGAGGTTCCTGAGGCATGCACGTGACTCCGCAATGAAAGTGCAATAGTACTCAGAGCGAAATGGTTATTCCTTGATAGTTATCAAGGTTTGCCCTGCGGTACCAGCTTTTCGCTGCGGAAGATGTCGTTCACGCTTTCGCGCGTGCGGATGAGGTGGGCTTGCGCTCCGTCCACCAGCACCTCGGCGGGGCGGGGGCGGGTGTTGTAGGTGCTCCCCATGGAACTGCAGTACGCCCCGGCGGACAGCACCGCCAGCATATCGCCCGCTGCCACCGCCAGGTTGCGGTCACGGCCGATCCAGTCCCCGCTTTCGCAGATCGGTCCGACGACGTCATACACGTGCGACACGGCCGTCGGGGTGGCCGCCTGCAGGGGCACGATGGCGTGGTAGGCCTGGTACATCGCCGGCCGCGGCAAATCGTTCATGGCCGCATCGACGACGCAGAAGTTCTTTTGCTCGCCGGGCTTGAGGTAGAGCACCTCCGTCAGGCAAACACCGGCGTTGCCCACCAAGGAGCGACCGGGCTCGATCATCAATTGGCGGTCGCCGTAGCCGCGCGCGTCCAGCTTGGCCAACAGCTTGGCCCACAGCGCGTCGGCCCGTGGTGGCGTGTCGCCGTTGTAATCGATGCCCAGACCACCGCCAAAATCGATGTGGTGGATCGCGATGCCTGCGGCCTCGATGGCTTGCACGAGGTCCAGCATGCGATCCATGGCGTCCAGATACGGGCTCTCTTCCGTGATCTGGGAGCCGATGTGGCAATCGATGCCCACCACGCGCAAGCCGGGCAGGGCGGCTGCGCGCTGGTAGGTGGCGACCGTGCGTTCATGGGCGATACCGAACTTGTTGCCCTTGAGGCCCGTGGAAATGTAGGGGTGCGTCTTGGCGTCCACGTTGGGATTGACACGAATGCTGATCGGCGCGCGCAATCCCATGGATTGGGCCACTTCGCTCAGCACGTCGAGTTCTGCCTCGCTCTCCACGTTGAAGCAGCCAATGCCGACCTCCAGCGCCTGGCGCATTTCTGCGCGCGTCTTGCCTACGCCGGAAAAGATCACCTTCGCCGGGTCGCCGCCGGCTGCAATCACGCGTTGCAGTTCGCCGGCAGAAACGATGTCGAAGCCGCAGCCATGGCGTGCGAAAAGCTGCAGGACAGCGAGCGACGAGTTCGCTTTCATGGCATAGCAGATCTGCACCTTGCGCCCAGCGAACCCGCGCTGGTAGGCCCCCAGGGCGTCCAGCATGGCTGCCTGGGAATAGACGTAGAGGGGCGTGCCGAACTCCCGGGCCAGGTCGGCAAGGCGAAGGCCCTCCAACTGAAGCGCTTGGTCGTGGTAGTGCAAGTGGGGGTGGCCGGGCAGAACGGGATGGGTCATGGACGGGTGGTGGAAGCGGAATCGACTGGCGACGAGGCGGGAGCCCGCGAGGCGGCGGGGTTGAGGGTTTCAGGCAGTGTGGCGCGCTGCGCGGCAGCCGGGTCCGTGGGCAGGTAAAGCGGACCCCGTTGGCCACAGGCCGCGAAGGCTGCCGTGCTCACAGCAAGGACAATCGTCCTGACTAGAATTTGACGAGCTCTGAACATACGCAAATTGTAATGACCGACCTCGAATTCATGGACCGTGCAGAAAAGCTGCTGCTGGCGGTGGAACAAAGCTGCGACCGTATCAACGACACCACCGACGCTGATCTGGATGGCCAGCGTACGGGGGGCATGGTGACCATCACTTTCCGCAACCGCAGCCAGATCGTGATCAACCTTCAAAAGCCGCTGCACGAGATATGGATGGCGGCGCAATCCGGCGGATATCACTTCCGCCATGACGGGACGTCGTGGATGGATACCAAGGGTGCCGGTGAGTTCTTTGCAGCGCTCAGCCACAACGCCACTTTGCAATCGGGGGAAGCGCTCCAGTTCACCGATTAGCGGCGACAGCGCGGCTCGATCCACAAGCGAAGGGCTGCGCAAATGATTGCGCGGGCGCACAGGCCCGCCTCTTCATTAATTACGGAATAGGTCGAGGATGCGGTTGCGCTCTTCGGGTGGAGGCGGTGTTCCCGGAGCCGGCGCACCGTCGGTGGGAGTGGCGCTCTCCATACCCACACTGGCGACGCCCGCGTTGCGTGCATATTCTTCGTAGAACCATTCGCCACTCACGTTCACGACGCCAGCGGGCACGGTGGGCTCTGCCACAGGGACGCCCTTAAGCGCTTTTTCCATGAAGCTGATCCAGACCGGCAGACTGAGTCCGCCACCGGTCTCACGGCTTCCGAGGTTGCGCGGCGTGTCGTAACCGATCCACGTCACAGCCGCCAGCGTGGGCTGGAAGCCCGCAAACCACGCATCGACTGCGTCATTGGTCGTTCCTGTCTTGCCATAGATATCGGGGCGTTTGAGCGTGGCCTGTGCACGTGCCGCCGTGCCGGAGCGCGCGACTTCCTGAAGCATGCTGTTCATGATGAACGCGTTGCGTGGCTCAATGGCGCGGGGGTTGTCTGTGACGGCGGGAGGTTGGAAATCCGACAGGATGCGTCCCTTGTGGTCCGTGACACGGGTGATGAGATAGGGGTTGATGCGGTAGCCGCCGTTGGCAAACACCGCGTAGGCCGAAGCAAGCTGCATCGGGGTGACAGAGCCTGCGCCCAGCGCCATCGTCAGATAGGGGGGATGCTTGTCGGCTTCGAATCCGAAACGGGTCACCCAGTCCTGCCCGTTCTTGGGGCCGACAGCCTGCAGGATGCGAATGGAAACGACGTTCTTGGAGCGGGCAAGCCCTGCGCGCATGGTCATGGGACCGTCGTACTTGCCATCGTAGTTCTTGGGCTCCCAGGGTTGCCCGCCTGTCACGCCCGCACTGAAGAACAGGGGAGCGTCGTTGATCACCGTGGCAGGTGTGAAGCCCTTTTCCAGAGCGGCGGAGTAGATGAACGGCTTGAACGCCGAACCTGGCTGGCGCCAGGCCTGGGTGACATGGTTGAACTTGTTCTTGTCGAAGTCAAAGCCGCCCACCAGGGCACGGATGGCACCGGAACGCGGATCGATGGCCACGAAAGCACCTTCCACCTCAGGAAGCTGGGTGATTTCCCAAGTCTTCTTGGGTGTTTGTACGACCCTGATGACCGCGCCCCGGCGCAGTTTGATGTTGGGCGGGGCTTTCTCGCTGAGTCCGGACTGCGCGGGCTTGAGGCCTTCGCCCGTGATCTCGATCTGTTCGCCATCGGCGCGGGCCGCCAGAATCCTCTTGGCGTTGACCTCCAGCACGACCGCGGCGAGCACATTGCCGTTATCCGGGTGGTTGGCCAGAGCGTCGTCGATGGCGTCTTCGGTCTCCTCAGACGCGGAGGGTAGGCTGACAAACCGCTCAGGCCCGCGGTAATGCTGTCGGCGCTCGTAGTCCATGATGCCCTTGCGCAACGCGGTGTAGGCTGTCTCCTGCTCGCCGGCATTCAGCGTGGTGTACACATTCAATCCGCGCGTGTATGCCTCGGGGCCGTACTGCGCGTAGATGAGTTGACGCGCCATCTCGGCCACGTACTCCGCATGGATGCGGGTCGAGTCCGTCGACGAGCGCAGCTTGAGATCTTCTTGCTTTGCAGCAGTGGCTTCCTCGGCAGTGATGAAGCCGTTTTCCAGCATGCGATCAATGATGTACAGCTGCCGGATCCTTGCGCGCTTGGGGTTGGAGATGGGGTTGTAAGCGGACGGGGCCTTCGGAAGGCCAGCAAGCATGGCTGCTTCGGCAATGGATATGGACTTCAGCGGCTTGCCAAAATAGGTTTCTGCGGCTGCTGCAAATCCATAGGCGCGATTCCCCAAATAAATTTGGTTCATGTAGATCTCGAGAATCTGGTTTTTTGTTAACAGATGCTCGAGCTTAAATGTGAGTAATATTTCGTAAATTTTTCTGGTAAATGTTTTTTCGGAGGAAAGATAAACATTTCGCGCCACTTGCATGGTAATAGTGGAAGCACCCTGGCTTTTTACGCGTCCTAGATTGGCCAGCGCAGCGCGCAACACCCCTTTGTAGTCCACGCCACCGTGCTGGAAGAAGCGTGCGTCTTCGATCGCCAACACTGCATTGGTCATCACAGGGGGGATGTCCTGGATGGGCGTCAAGTTGCGCCGCTCCTCACCGAACTCTCCCAGCAATGCGCCTTCTGCGGAGTACACCCGCAGGGGTAGCTTAGGGCGGTAGTCCGCCAGATCGGACACATCAGGCAGATTGGGATATGCCACCGCAAGGCCCAGTCCGATGGCGAGAGCACCGGTCAACGTTGCGGCGACGCCCAGGCCAAGGATCCACGTGAACCCCAGCAGAAGCCAGCGCACGGCGCGTGGCATTGAGGATGTGGGCGGGGAAGATGTTCTGTCGGGAGGCTGTGGCATAGGGTCTCGATACGAGGCAACCCGTCATTATAAAAATCTTGGCGTTTCGGCTTGGCTGGGACGCCTTGCCTTGGTCACCGCGCGAAAAATAGGACCGACGATTCAGCGATAGCACCTGAAAATCGTCTGCTTTTGACAACGCCGCTTTTGTGTGAGAAAGGTAAAACTCTTGGCTGGTGAAGAACCTTACTGATAGCATTCATGTGAAGTGTTAAGTTTTGTTGCGTCATATAGATATAAGTAGCGGAGGGGCACCTTGATCTCAATGGGGTCGTTGTTCAGTCGTCAGTCTGCCCCATTGCTGGGTGTGGACATCAGCTCTTCCAGCGTCAAGCTGGTGGAGTTGGGACGAGATAAGGGAGGGGCGCTGGTTCTCGAGTGCTGTGCAATCGAGCAACTGGAGCGTGGGTGGATCACGGATGGCAACATCGAAAAGTTCGATGAAGTCGCCGAGGCGTTGCGTCGCGTTGTGAAGAAGAGCGGGACCAAAACCAAGAATGTCGCCCTTGCATTGCCATCCTCTGCTGTGATCACCAAGCGCATCACGCTGCCCGGCGGGATGTCCGAGCAGGAACTGGAAGTGCAGGTGGAATCCGAAGCCAACCAGTACATTCCTTTTTCGCTGGACGAGGTGAGCCTCGACTTCTGCGTGGTGGGCCCCAGCAAGAGCGCGCCAGGCGATGTCGACGTGCTGATTGCGGCCTCGCGCAAAGAGAAGGTGCAAGATCGTCAAGGCCTCGCGGAGGCGGCTGGACTGAAGCCCGTGGTCGTCGACATTGAGTCGCATGCGGCACGCTTGGCAGCAGGGCGGCTGATTGAAGGGTTGCCCAATCGGGGCGTCGATGCGGTCGTTGCCCTCTTTGAGGTGGGGGCAATGACGACGAGCATGCAGGTCATTCGGAATGACGATGTCTTGTATGAACGCGACCAAGCTTTTGGTGGTGCGCAGTTGACCCAGTTGATCGTGCGCCAATATGGGTTTTCACAAGAAGAAGCAGAGGGCAAGAAGCGCAATGGCGACTTGCCTGAAGACTATCAATCTGCTGTCCTGCGCCCCTTCGTGGACAGTCTCGCTCAGGAAATCAGCCGCGCGCTGCAGTTCTTCTTTACGAGTACACCATACAACCGCGTGGATCACATCATGCTCGCAGGCGGATCTGCCCCTCTGCCCGGCTTGACGGAGTCTGTCATTCAGAACACGGGGTTTGCGTGCAGCGTCATCAACCCCTTTGATGGCATGGAAGTAGGTAGGGGTGTCCGCCTCAAAAAGATGGTGCGCGAGGCCCCGTCTTACTTGACCTCCTGTGGGCTGGCAATGCGGAGGTTCCTGCAGTGATTCTTATCAACCTACTCCCGCATCGGGAGGCTGCTCGTAAACGCAGGCGGGAGGCGTTTCAAGCCGTCATGCTCGCTTCTGCATTGGTGGGGCTTGCCATTGCTGCGGCTATTTATTGGTGGTTTCAAGCGATGATTACCGATCAGCAGGATCGTAATAATTTTCTTCGAAGCGAAATCGGAGTCCTTGAGGGACAAATCAAGGAAATCGCGACTATTGAAGAAGAAATTG
The DNA here is from genome assembly GCF_015832135.1 of Diaphorobacter sp. JS3051. Classification (NCBI taxonomy): domain Bacteria; kingdom Pseudomonadati; phylum Pseudomonadota; class Betaproteobacteria; order Burkholderiales; family Comamonadaceae; genus Diaphorobacter; species Diaphorobacter sp. JS3051. The sequence continues at coordinate 1,963,840 of NZ_CP065406.1, read as the reverse complement.
CAGCTCTACAAGCGCGGCAGAAAGCAGTAGAGGACTTGCAATCTGATCGAAATTTGCCTGTGCACCTCCTCAATGAATTGGTGGCGCAATTACCTGATGGTGTCTATATCACCAGTTTGAAGCAAATAGATCAAACTGTAACTATGCAGGGTATGGCTCAGTCTAATGAGCGCGTCTCTGAAATGCTGCGCAATCTTGCCAACAATACCCCATGGTTTTCGAAGCCTGAATTGGTGGAAATCGTCGCAGCAAATGTTGCCTTAACTCCAAAGGACCAGCGTCGGGTTGCCTCTTTTAATCTGCGTTTCCGGCTGGTGCGAAGCGCCGAAGCGCAGAAGGCGATGGAGGCCGCCAGTGCCGTGGCTGCGAGGAAGTAACATGGCAAAAAAGAATAAGCCAAAACTTGATTTCGCAAAGCTGCAGGGTGATCTGCAACGGCAGTTTCACAACTTAGATCCTAAAGATCCTTCTTTATGGCCAGTGTTGCCCCGTGCATTGCTTTGTGCACTCATCGCTGCGGGCGTCGCCACCTTTCTTTGGTTCTTTAAGTTGACTGAGTATGAGCAAGAACTGACGGCCGAGCGGAATACTGAGCAGACGCTTCGGGAGGATTACCAGAAAAAACTGGTTAAGGCGGTCAGTCTGGAAGCGTTAAAAAAACAACGAGAACAGATTCAGCAGTATGTGATTCAATTGGAAAAGCAACTGCCTAGCAAGGCGGAAATGTCTGCTCTGCTCTCTGATATCAACCAGGCGGGGCTTGGGCGGAGTCTGCAATTTGAATTGTTTAGGCCCGGGCAAATAGTGGTCAAGGACTATTACGCTGAGCTGCCTATTGCTATTCGCGTGGCAGGGAAGTACCACGACATGGGTGCTTTTGCCTCAGATGTGGCCAACTTATCCCGCATTGTTACTTTGAACAATTTGGCAATTACTCCTATTTCAAAGGATGCAGCCGGCAATTTGACGCTTGAGGCGACAGCAAGAACGTTCCGTTATCTGGATCCTGAGGAAATACAGGCGCAGAAGGCGGCTAAGGGGGGTAAGAAATGAAGCGGATTACTGCCCTGATTGCCTTGAGTGCTGTCTTTGCGCTGGCGGGATGCGGACCCAGCGGGGAAGAAGAGCTTCGTCAGTGGATGTCGGAATTGCGCGCAACAACCAAGCCGCGTATTACCCCGCTGAAAGAGCCTAAGCAATTCTTTCCTCAAGATTATGTTTCGGATAGTGGTATTGATCCGTTCAATTCAATGAAACTGACATTGGCTTTGCGGCGGGACTCGGCGGAATCAGCGGCTAATGCTTCCCTGATTGCCCCGGAGATGGCAAGGCGGAAGGAGCCGTTGGAGGCATATCCGCTCGATGCAATCCGGATGGTGGGGAGCATGAATAAGGCAGGTATACCTACCGCATTGATCAGTGTCGATAAGTTGCTGTATCAAGTCCGGGCGGGTAACTATCTAGGACAAAACTACGGGAAAATCGTCGGTATTACCGAGACCAATATGCGCCTGCGAGAGATTGTCCAAGATCCGACGGGCGATTGGGTAGAGCGTATGACAACACTGGATCTGCAAGAGGGGAATGAGGTGAAGAAATGATTCAAGAGAAGCTTCGTTTACACGCGTACTGGCGGATGTTGGGAGCCGCAGTTGTGGCTGCGCTGACGGTGTCTGTGGCGCAAGCTCGCGGATCTATTGATTCCATCTCTGTTTTTTTGCAAGGTGGTGCCGAAGTTCTGCGGATTGAATTTTCTGAGCCGCAAGCAGAATTGCCCACTGGGTTTTCTATCCAAAACCCTGCGCGCATTGCACTGGACTTTCCTGGAGTGAGCAATGGGACCGGGCGCTCATCAATAGATATCAATCAGGGGAATATCAAGTCTGCCAACATTGTGCAAGCAGGAGCGCGGGCACGTGTAGTTTTGAATCTCAAGCAGCCCACTTCTTACCGCGCAGAGTTGCAAGGCAAGACAGTCCTGGTGCTGTTGGATGCTGCGTCCTCGGCTGTAAAGATGCCTCCTCCTCAGGTGACGACATTCGCAGAAAGTCAAAATATTGACAATTTGCCGCTGAAGGATCTTGATTTTCGACGTGGAGCAGATGGGGCCGGTCGTATTGTTGTTGGGTTGCCTAACAATCAGGTGGGCGTCGATTTGCAGCAGCAGGGTAAGGGGCTGATTGTTGATTTCCTGCGTTCATCATTGCCCGAAGGCCTGCGCCGCAAATTGGACGTTTCTGACTTCGGTACACCCGTGCAAACCATTACTGCATCACAACAGGGTGAGCGTGTGCGTCTGACAATTGACCCTGTTGGTGAATGGGAGCATAGCGCTTATCAAAGTGATAATCAGTTTGTAGTCGAGGTGCGGCCGAAGAAGGTTGATTTGACTAAATTGACACAAGGTCCTGCATATTCTGGAGAGAAACTCTCTCTGAATTTTCAAAATATTGAAGTTCGTTCGTTGCTGCAAGTGATTGCGGATTTTACTAATTTCAATATTGTCACATCGGACACTGTTACTGGTGCTTTGACCTTGCGGCTGAAGGATGTTCCCTGGGATCAGGCTCTCCAGATCATCATGGACGCAAAGGGGCTTGGTATGCGCAAGTCTGGCACGGTACTGTGGATCGCGCCCAAAGACGAAATAGACGAGCGCACGAAGAAGGATTACGAAGCCGCTTTAGCGATTCAGAAACTGGAGCCTTTGCGAACCCAGGCTTTCCAATTGAATTATGCAAAAGCCGCCGACATGGTCACCCAACTGACCATGAGCAGTCAGGGTGGATCGTCCACGAGCGGTTACTCCAATCGATTCCTGTCGGATCGCGGGAGTGCAATCTCGGAGCCGCGCACCAATCAGCTATTTGTTACGGATACTTCGGCCAAACTTGAAGAAGTTCGCCAGTTGTTGGCGACGCTTGATGTACCGGTGCGGCAGGTGATGATCGAGGCGCGTATCGTGGAAGCGCGGGATACGTTTGGTCGTTCCTTGGGGGTGCGACTGGGAGGAGGGTCGCGCACGGGCGGAAGTGCAGTTGGCGGTACCTACGATAATGTGGCCGGCCCCACCGGGGGGAGTGGCATGTCACCGTTCGTTAGCCTGCCTGCATCTTTATCAGGGGTCTCCACTGTTGGATCATTCGCATTGTCGATCTTCAATTCCAACGCCAGTCGCTTCCTCTCTCTGGAGTTATCTGCGATGGAAGCGGATGGACAGGGCAAGATCGTTTCCAGTCCGCGTTTAATTACGGCTGATCAGACCAAGGCGCTTATCGAACAGGGGACGGAATATCCTTATTCGGTTACCGCTCCGAACGGTGCGACAACCATCGCCTTCAAGAAAGCCGTATTGAAACTGGAAGTGACGCCTCAGATCACCCCTGAGGGCAACATCATTCTTGATCTGGACGTCAACAAGGACAGTCGAGGAGAGACCACCACGCAGGGGGTGGCCATCGATACTAAGCACGTCAAGACCCAAGTGTTGATCGAGAACGGCGGCACCGTCGTGATCGGGGGTATTTTTGAGATGGAAGAGACCAACCAAGAGAACAAAATACCTGTCTTGGGTGACGTTCCCGTGGTCGGGAATCTATTCAAAAATAGAACGAAGGAGTCCACCAAGCGGGAGATGCTGGTGTTTATTACTCCGAAGGTCATCACAGATCGCGGGCCGGTACGCTGAGGCACGTGTTCAGTTGGTTCGACAGGGGGTGGTTCACCCCCTGTTTTTATTGGGTAGATGGAGTGGCATGTATGGCAAAGATGGCTACGGTACAGATCGAACTAGGGGATCGGGGCTACGCCATCTATATCGGCAACGGTCTGCTGGAGAATGCAGGCACCTACAAGGGCTTGCCCGCAGCGTACGCCGCGCTCATTGTCAGCAATACCTCGGTTGCACCGTTGTATGCGCAGAGATTGCGGAATGCCCTGCGGATGCAATATGCGCAGCTGCACGAAGTTGTCTTGCCAGATGGCGAATCACACAAGGATTGGCATACGCTGAATCTGATCTTTGACGGTCTGCTGAAGCACGGCTGCGACCGTAGGACGGTTTTATTCGCGCTGGGCGGCGGCGTCATCGGTGACATGACCGGTTTCGCTGCGGCGTGCTATATGCGCGGCGTGCCCTTCGTGCAAGTGCCCACCACATTGCTGGCGCAAGTGGATTCGTCGGTGGGCGGCAAGACTGCCATCAACCATCCGCTGGGTAAGAACATGATCGGCGCGTTCTATCAGCCTCAGTTGGTGGTATGTGATCTGGACACGTTGGACACTTTGCCGGCGCGCGAGTTGGCGGCGGGCCTGGCCGAGGTGATCAAGTACGGGCCAATCGCAGACATGGAGTTGTTTGCCTGGCTCGAGGCCCACATGGACGCGCTCGTCGCGCGGGAGCGCGGCGCGCTGGCCCATGTGGTCAAGCGCAGCTGCGAGATCAAGGCGGCGGTGGTAGGCGCGGATGAACGCGAAGCCGGGCTGCGTGCCATTTTGAATTTCGGCCATACCTTTGGCCATGCCATCGAGGCGGGCATGGGCTACGGCGTGTGGCTGCATGGCGAAGGGGTTGCCGCAGGCATGGTGATGGCCGCGCATCTATCGCAGCGGCTGGGTTTGGTGGACGGCTCTTTCGTTGAACGCCTGACGCGCCTGATCGAGCGCGCCGGTCTGCCCACACGGGGGCCGGTGCTTGACGCGCAGGACAATGCGGGGCGCTATCTGGAACTCATGCGCGTGGACAAGAAGGCAGAAGGCGGTGAGATCCGCTTCGTGCTGATCGACGGACCCGGCAAAGCCGTCATGCGCGCCGCGCCGGATGTGCTGGTGCGCGAAGTCGTCGACCAGTGCTGTGCGTCCTAATGTTTGCTGTAAAAATAATAGCTTATTGCGCTTGTCTGGTGGGCGTTATGGGGCTGTTTGGTGCTTGAGACGCATTTGGCGTCGTATGCCTGTCACTCGGCGCGCACCCAGGGCAGGCGCCATCCCGAGGCGCCGGCGCCTACGCGTACGGAATACCAGCGGGACCGCGACCGCATCGTGCATTCCACCGCGTTCCGGCGGCTGGTCTACAAGACCCAGGTATTCCTCAACCATGAGGGCGATCTGTTCCGTACGCGGCTCACGCATTCGCTGGAGGTTGCGCAGTTGGGGCGCTCCATCGCGCGGTCGCTGAGGCTGAACGAAGACCTTGTCGAGGCCATTTGCCTGGCGCATGACCTGGGACATACGCCCTTCGGCCATGCAGGGCAGGATGCGCTCAACGAGTGCATGGCGGACCATGGAGGCTTCGAGCACAACCTGCAGAGCCTGCGTGTGGTGGACACGCTGGAAGACCGCTACCCCGCCTACGATGGCATCAACCTGACCTACGAGACGCGCGAGGGCATCCTCAAGCACTGCTCGCGGCGCAACGCCGAGCAATTGGAGGCGCGCGAACCCGGCGGTGTGGGGCGGCGTTTCCTCCTCGGCCAGCAGCCGAGTCTGGAGGCGCAGCTGTGCAACCTGGCCGATGAGATTGCCTACAACGCCCACGACATCGACGATGGTGTGCGCTCGGGCCTGATTACGCTGGAGCAGTTGCGCGACGTACCGCTGTTCGACCGCTACCGCGCGCAAGCGCAGAACGACTACCCGCATCTCGCGCAGTCCGAAGGGCGGCGCCGATTGCTGAGCGAGGCCATCCGCCGCATGCTCAGCGAGCAGGTGTACGACGTGATCGATGCCACGCGCGCAGCGCTGGCAGAGCATGCGCCCTCTGACGTGGAAGCGGTGCGCCGGCAGCCGGCCCTGGTCGGCTTCTCGCAGGCCATGCGCGCGCAGTCGCAGGTGCTCAAACGGTTCCTGTTCCAGTCGCTGTACCGCCATCACCAGGTCATGCAGACCACGGACCGTGCCCGCCAGGTGGTGCGCGACCTGTTCGCCATCTACCAGGCGGACCCGCGGCAAATGCCACCGGCGCAGGCCGGCTGGGCGTTGGATGGCGACGATGCACGCCGTGCGCGCACGGTGGCGGATTTCATCGCAGGCATGACCGACCGGTTCGCCGCCCGAGAGCACGAACGCTTGACCGGTCAGCGCTTGCTGGCCTGACGCGCCAGCCCCGGTCCGCCTGTGCGCCAGGGCAGAGACATACAATGCGAGCCCTCTTCAGACCACGCCTGCCATGACCACTAGCCCTATGCCCGACCAGCCCCGCGAGGATGCAGCCGCCTGCGATGACAACGTGGTGGTGGCGGACATGGTGCGCTGGCTCGAGCGTGCCGTCATCGGACTCAACCTGTGCCCGTTCGCCAAAAGCGTGCATGTGAAGGACCAGATCCACTACGTGGTGAGCCATGCCACGGATGCGCGTGAACTGTTGCAAGACCTGGCTGCCGAGTTGGAGGCGCTGGCCGAAGCCTCTCCCGAAAAGCGGGACACCACGCTGCTTATCGCGCCGCTGGCCATGCCGGACTTTCTGGATTTCAACGACTTCCTGGAGTTGGCCGACGAGCTCGTCGAATCCATGGACCTGGCGGGCATCCTGCAGGTTGCGTCGTTCCACCCGCACTTCCAGTTCGAGGGCACCCTCGCTGACGATGTGACCAACTGCACCAACCGCGCGCCTTATCCCACGCTGCATTTGCTGCGCGAGGAAAGCATCGACCGCGCGGTGGAAGTGTTTCCCGAGGCGCAAGAGATCTTCGAGCGCAACATTGAATTGCTGGAGCGCCTGGGCGCGGCCGGATGGGCCGATCTGGACGTGGGGCCCCACTGGCCAGAGGGCGCGGCTGCGAAGGGTGCTCCGCAAGTATGAGCCGCTCCACCACCACCGGGCAACCGCACCGCAGTGCGCGTGCCAAGTCGGGCACGCAGCAGACGGGCGCCGCCGACGCTGCGGTGCTGGCCGAACTGCGGCCAGGCCAATCCGTGGAGTTGCTCAAGGAACTGCACATCCTCACGCGCGAGGGACGGCTCAACCAGGACTCGCGCCGCAAGCTCAAGCAGGTCTATCACCTCTACCAGTTCATCGAGCCACTGCTCGCCGAGCTGTCCGCCGACGGCCACGCGCCACTGCTGGCCGACCATGGCGCGGGCAAGTCCTACCTGGGTTTCATTCTCTACGACCTGTTCTTCAAGCAGCTCGGCCGTGGCGAGATTTACGGTATCGAGTGGCGCGCGGAATTGGTGCAGCGTTCACGTGAATTGGCGCAGCGCTTGGGGTTCGCACGCATGCACTTCCTGGACATGGCGGTGGCGGATGCTGCGGGCGCGGCAGAGCTGCCCGAGCGCTTTGACATCGTGACTGCGCTGCATGCCTGCGACACGGCGACTGATGATGCGATTGCCTTCGGCCTGCGCAAGCAGGCGCGTGCCATGGTGCTGGTGCCTTGTTGCCAAGCCGAGGTGGCGGCCTGCCTGCGCGGCACCAAGGCGCTGAGCCTGTCGCGCACGCCGCTGGCCGAGTTGTGGCGCCACCCGATCCACACGCGCGAGATGGGCAGCCAGATCACCAATGTGTTGCGGTGCCTGCATCTGGAAGCCAGCGGCTACCAGGTCACGGTGACGGAGTTGGTGGGCTGGGAGCACAGCATGAAGAACGAGCTGATCCTGGCGCGCTACACCGGCCAAAAGAAGCGCAGCGCGCGTGAGCGGCTGGCGGCCATACTCGAAGAGTTCGGGTTGGCGCAAGCCCTGGGGTCGCGCTTCGGTCTGGATGACGCCGGGTCGGTGGCGGTATGAGCAATTTAAGCCTCTAGCGCCCGCCAATAAAGCGCTAGAAGCTATAGATTTAAGAGCAATTGAACGGTCCCAAGACGGTTTCATGGCCCGCCTTCCCCGCCTCGCCCTCGCTGGCTACCCGCACCACATCATCCAGCGCGGCAACAACCGCCAGCCGATTTTCCTGGATGCCGCGGACCGGGAGCTCATGTGGTCGTTGCTGGTCGAGCATGCGCGGCAGCAGCAGGTGGCGGTGCACGCCTATGTGCTCATGGACAACCATTTCCACCTGCTGGCCACGCCGCAGGAGGGCAAATCGCTGCCTCTGATGATGCAAGCCGTGGGGCGCAGCTATGTGCGGCGCTTCAACCAGCGCCATGGGCGTTCGGGCACGCTATGGGAAGGGCGCTACCGCAGCGCCGTATTGCAGGCCGAGCGCTATCTGCTGCCCTGCATGGCATATCTGGATCTCAACCCCGTGCGCGCGGGCCTGTGCGTAGCGGCGGCGGACTTCCGGTGGTCCAGCCACGGCCACTACATCGGCCTGCGCAGTGATCGTCTCATCACGCCGCATGCCCTCTACTGGGCCTTGGGCAACACCCCCTTTGCCCGCGAAGCGGCCTATGCCGCACTCGTGCAGGCGGGGATTTCCGCCAGCGAACAGGCGGCACTGACGCAGTCGGGCCTGAACGGTTGGGCCCTGGGGGATGACGGGTTTGTGCAGGCTCTGCAACAGCTGACCCCCCGTCGGCTCACCCGAGCACGCGCGGGGCGTCCCGCTTCCGTGGTTCCACCCAAACCGTAATTGGCCTGCACTTCCTTTGTAATGACTGGGTTTTCTGCTCCTGAACTTGATATGTCCCTAATAAAAATGCACCAATAAAGTGCGTCAACTTTTTGGTATCTGACCCCAATTAAAATGCTTGCGTGGCCATGTTGCGTTGCACTACGCTTGCGTTCCCTGCGAATCTTTGAGGAAGCGCGCCATGACCAAGGCTGCCGAAATCCAGCATCTGCAACAGCACGGCCTGTATGCATCCAGCAATGAACACGACGCCTGTGGCCTGGGCTTCGTGGCCCATATCAAGGGCGTGAAGCGGCACGACATCGTGACCGGCGCGCTCAAGATTCTGGAGAACCTGGACCACCGCGGCGCCGTGGGGGCCGACAAGCTCATGGGCGACGGCGCGGGCATCCTGATCCAGATTCCCGACCAGCTCTACCGCGAGGAAATGGCGCGTCAGGGCGTGGAGTTGCCCCCCGCCGGTGAATACGGCGTGGGCATGATCTTCCTGCCCAAGGAGCACGCCAGCCGCCTGGCCTGCGAGCAGGAGATGGAGCGCGCCATCAAGGCCGAGGGCCAGGTGCTGCTGGGCTGGCGCGATGTTCCGGTGAATCTGGACATGCCGATGTCGCCCACCGTGCGCGAGAAGGAGCCCATCCTGCGCCAGGTATTCATCGGCCGCGGCTCCGACGTGATCGTGCAGGACGCGCTGGAGCGCAAGCTCTACGTGATCCGCAAGACGGCCAGCGCCGCCATCCAGGGCCTGAAGCTCAAGCACAGCAAAGAATATTACGTGCCTAGCATGAGCAGCCGCACCGTGGTCTACAAGGGCCTGCTGCTGGCCGATCAGGTGGGCGTGTACTACAAGGACCTGGCCGACGAGCGCTGCGTCTCGGCCATCGGCCTGGTGCACCAGCGCTTTTCCACCAACACCTTCCCCGAGTGGCCGCTGGCCCACCCCTATCGCTATGTGGCGCACAACGGCGAGATCAACACCGTGCGCGGCAACTACAACTGGATGCTGGCGCGCGAAGGCGTGATGGCCTCGCCCGTGCTGGGCGAAGACCTGAAGAAGCTGTACCCCATCAGCTTCGCCGGCCAGTCCGACACCGCCACCTTCGACAACTGCCTGGAACTGCTGACCATGGCCGGCTATCCCATCAGCCAGGCCGTGATGATGATGATTCCCGAGCCCTGGGAGCAGCACGAGTCCATGGACGAGCGCCGCCGCGCCTTCTACGAGTACCACGCCGCGATGATGGAGCCCTGGGACGGCCCGGCCTCCATCGTGTTCACCGACGGCCGCCAGATCGGCGCCACGCTGGACCGCAACGGCCTGCGCCCCTCGCGCTACGTGGTGACCGACGACGATCTGGTGATCCTGGCCTCCGAAGCCGGCGTGCTGCCCGTGCCGGACGGCAAGATCGTGCGCAAGTGGCGCCTCCAGCCCGGCAAGATGTTGCTGATCGACCTGGAGCAGGGCCGCCTGATCGAGGACGACGAGCTCAAGGCCAACATCGTCAACACCAAGCCCTACAAGCAGTGGATCGAGAACCTGCGCATCAAGCTCGATGACGTGAAGGTGGGCGAATCGGCCGTGCATCCGGCCGCGTCCGCGCTGCCGCTGCTGGACCGCCAGCAGGCGTTTGGTTTCACGCAGGAGGACATCAAGTTCCTGCTGGCGCCCATGGCCAAGAACGGCGAGGAGGGCGTGGGCTCCATGGGCAACGACAGCCCGCTGGCCGTGCTCTCGGACAAGAACAAGCCGCTGTACAACTACTTCCGCCAGATGTTCGCGCAGGTGACCAACCCGCCGATCGATCCGATCCGCGAGGCCATCGTGATGAGCCTGGTGTCCTTCGTAGGCCCCAAGCCCAACCTGCTGGACATCAACCAGGTGAACCCGCCGATGCGCCTGGAGCTGCACCAGCCCATCCTCGACTTCGAGGGCATGGCCAAGCTGCGCCAGATCGAGCAGCACACGCACGGCAAGTTCAAGAGCGCCACCATCGACATCACCTACCCGCTGGCCTGGGGCAAGCAGGGCGTGGAGGCCAAGCTGGCCTCGCTGTGCGCGCAGGCCGTCGATGAGATCAAGGGCGGCGCCAACATCCTCATCATCAGCGACCGCAACCTGAGCGCTACGCAGGTGGCGATCCCTGCGCTGCTGGCGCTGTCGGCCATCCACCAGCACCTGGTGCGCGAGGGCCTGCGCACCACGGCCGGCCTGGTGGTGGAGACCGGCACGGCGCGCGAAGTGCACCACTTCGCCGTGCTCGCGGGCTATGGCGCCGAGGCCGTGCACCCCTACCTGGCGCTGGAGACGCTGGTGGACATGCACCAGGAACTCAGCGGCGATCTGTCTGCCGACAAGGCCATCTACAACTACGTCAAGGCGGTGGGCAAAGGTCTGTCCAAGATCATGTCCAAGATGGGCGTGTCCACCTACATGAGCTACTGCGGCGCGCAGCTGTTCGAAGCCGTGGGCCTGAACAGCGACACGGTGCAGAAGTACTTCACGGGCACGGCCAGCCGCGTGGAAGGCATCGGCGTGTTCGAGATCGCCGAGGAAGCCATCCGCACCCACCTGGCCGCGTTCAGCGACGACCCGGTGCTGGAGACCATGCTGGACGCCGGCGGCGAATATGCCTGGCGTGCGCGCGGCGAGGAGCACATGTGGACGCCCGACGCCATCGCCAAGCTGCAGCACTCCACGCGTGCGAACAACTTCAGCACGTACAAGGAATACGCGCAGATCATCAATGACCAGGCCAAGCGCCACATGACGCTGCGCGGCCTGTTCGAGTTCAAGTTCGATCCGGCCAAGGCGATCCCGGTGGAAGAGGTCGAACCCGCCAAGGACATCGTCAAGCGCTTCGCCACCGGTGCCATGTCGCTGGGCTCCATCTCCACCGAGGCGCATGCCACGCTGGCCGTTGCCATGAACCGCATTGGCGGCAAGAGCAACACTGGCGAGGGCGGCGAGGACCCCAAGCGCTACCGCAACGAGCTCAAGGGCATTCCGATCCAGCAGGGCGAGACGCTGTCGTCCATCATCGGCAGCGACAAGGTGCAGGCCGACATCCCTCTGCTCAATGGCGACTCGCTGCGCTCCAAGATCAAGCAGGTGGCATCGGGCCGCTTCGGCGTGACGGCGGAGTACCTGGCCTCGTCCGACCAGATCCAGATCAAGATGGCCCAGGGCGCCAAGCCCGGCGAGGGTGGCCAGCTGCCGGGCGGCAAGGTGTCCGACTACATCGGCGCGCTGCGCCACAGCGTGCCCGGCGTGGGCCTCATCAGCCCGCCGCCGCACCACGACATCTACTCCATCGAAGACCTGGCGCAGCTCATCCACGACCTGAAGAACGTGGCGCCGCATGCCGACATCTCGGTCAAGCTGGTGTCCGAAGTCGGCGTGGGCACCATCGCGGCCGGCGTGGCCAAGTGCAAGAGCGACCACGTGGTGATCGCCGGGCACGACGGCGGCACGGGCGCCTCGCCCTGGTCGTCCATCAAGCATGCCGGCTCGCCCTGGGAAATCGGCCTGGCCGAGACCCAGCAGACCCTGGTGCTCAACCGCCTGCGCGGCCGCATCCGCGTGCAGGCCGACGGCCAGATGAAGACCGGCCGCGACGTGGTCATCGGTGCGCTGCTGGGCGCCGACGAATTCGGCTTCGCCACCGCACCGCTGGTGGTGGAAGGCTGCGTGATGATGCGCAAGTGCCACCTCAACACCTGCCCCGTGGGCGTGGCCACGCAGGACCCGGAGCTGCGCAAGAAGTTCACCGGCAAGCCCGAGCACGTGGTGAACTACTTCTTCTTCGTCGCCGAGGAAGTGCGCCAGATCATGGCCCAGCTGGGCATCCGCAAGTTCGACGAGCTGATCGGCCGCACGGACCTGCTCGACACCCGTAAGGGCATCGCGCACTGGAAGGCTCAGGGTCTCGACTTCTCGCGCCTGTTCGCCCAGCCGCAAGTGCCTGCCGATGTGCCGCGCTACCACGTGGAAACGCAGGACCACAAGCTGGACAAGGCGCTGGATGTGAAGCTCATCGAGCGCTGCCGCCCCGCCATCGAGCGCGGCGAGAGCGTGCGCATCATGGAAGTGGCCAAGAACGTCAACCGCTCCGTGGGCGCCATGCTCTCGGGTGCCGTGACCAAGGTGCATCCCGAAGGGCTGCCGGATGACACGATCCGCATCCACTTCGAGGGCACGGGTGGGCAGTCGTTCGGCGCGTTCCTGTGCAAGGGCATCACGCTGAACCTGACCGGCGAGGCCAACGACTACACGGGCAAGGGCCTGTCGGGCGGCCGCGTGATCGTGCGCCCGAGCCACGAGTTCCGCGGCGAGTCCGCATCCAACACCATCGTCGGCAACACGGTGATGTTCGGCGCCACAAGCGGCGAGGCGTTCTTCGCCGGCGTGGCTGGCGAGCGCTTCGCGGTGCGCCTGTCGGGCGCCACTGCGGTGGTCGAGGGCGTGGGCGACCACGGCTGCGAGTACATGACGGGCGGCACGGTGGTCGTGCTCGGCAAGACGGGCCGCAATTTCGCCGCTGGCATGAGCGGCGGCGTGGCCTACGTGTATGACGAGGACGGACGCTTCGACTCGCGTTGCAACCTGTCGATGGTGACGCTCGAGCGCATCCTGCCCTCGGGCGAGCAGGCGGCCACGGTCAGTCCAGCGACTTGGCACAACGGCCAGACCGATGAGGCCCAGCTCAAGAAGCTGCTGGAGGACCACAGCCGTTGGACCGGCAGCCAGCGTGCGCGGGAGATCCTGGACAACTGGGCCGCGTCGCGCAGCAAGTTCGTCAAGGTCTTCCCGACCGAGTACAAGCGTGCCCTGTCGGAAATCTATGAAAGAAAAGTGCTGGAAGAGCAGGCTACACCTGCGGTAGCAGCTCCTAAAACGGAAGCGGTAGCCGCCAAGTAACCCGCGCGGGCGGGGCCTGGGGCCCCGCTGCGGCAGCATGCACAAAGACAGGACACCACGATCATGGGCAAGACCACAGGTTTCATGGAATACGAGCGCATCGAGGAGGGCTACAAGCCCGTTGGCGAGCGCCTCAAGCACTACAAGGAATTCGTCATCGGCCTTGATGACGCCCAGGCCAAGCTGCAGGGCGCCCGATGCATGGATTGCGGCACGCCGTTCTGCAACAACGGCTGCCCGGTGAACAACATCATCCCGGACTTCAACGACCTCGTTTACCACCAGGACTGGAAGAGCGCGATCGCGGTGCTGCACAGCACCAACAACTTCCCCGAGTTCACCGGCCGCATCTGCCCCGCACCCTGCGAGGCCGCCTGCACGCTGAACATCAACGACGACGCGGTGGGCATCAAGAGCATCGAGCACGCGATCATCGATCGCGCCTGGGAGCACGGCTGGGTGCAGCCTCTGCCGGCCAAGCACAAGACCGGCAAGAAGGTCGCCGTGGTGGGCTCCGGCCCCGCCGGTCTGGCCGCGTCGCAGCAGCTCGCCCGCGCGGGCCATGACGTGACCCTGTTCGAGAAGAACGACCGCGTGGGCGGCCTGCTGCGCTACGGCATTCCCGACTTCAAGCTGGAGAAGTGGCACATCGACCGCCGCGTGGAGCAACTGGTGGCCGAGGGCGTGACGATCCGTACCGGCGTCTTCATCGGCGCGGCCAAGGACGGTCTGGGCAAAGGCAGCAAGGTCACCAACTGGTCCAAGGAAACCATCACGCCCGAGCAGCTGCGCAAGGACTTCGACGCCGTGCTGCTGACGGGTGGCGCCGAGCAGTCGCGCGACCTGCCCGTGCCGGGGCGCGAACTGGACGGCATTCACTTCGCGATGGAGTTCCTGCCGCAGCAGAACAAGGTCAACGCGGGCGACAAGCTCAAGGGCCAGATCCGCGCGGACGGCAAGCACGTCATCGTCATCGGCGGCGGCGACACGGGCAGCGACTGTGTGGGCACCAGCAACCGCCATGGCGCGGCCAGCGTCACGCAGTTCGAGCTGATGCCCATGCCGCCAAGCCAAGAGAACAAGCCCCTGGTGTGGCCCTATTGGCCGTACAAGCTGCGTACCAGCTCCAGCCACGAGGAGGGCTGCGAGCGCGCGTTCGCCATCGCCACCAAGGAGTTCATCGGCGACGGCAAGAAGGTCACGGGCCTCAAAACCGTGCAGGTGGAGTTCAAGGATGGCAAGTTCATCGAGGTCCCCGGCACCGAGAAGGAATACCAGGCCGACCTGGTGCTGCTGGCCATGGGTTTCGTGAGCCCGGTGGCTGCCGTGCTGGACGCCTTCGGAGTGGACAAGGATGCGCGGGGCAATGCCCAGGCCACGACGGACTTCACCGGCGGCTATGCGACCAGCGCGCCCAAGGTGTTCGCCGCCGGCGACATGCGCCGCGGCCAGTCGCTGGTGGTCTGGGCCATCCGCGAAGGCCGCCAGGCCGCGCGTGCGGTGGATGAATTCCTGATGGGGGAAAGCAGTCTGCCGCGCTGAGGCGGGAATCCCTCGGTATCGGCCAATTACAGAAGGCGGTCGCAGCCGCAGTCTGCTTACCCGTCTACCCGCACAACGGCGCCCTGGGCGCCGTTGTGCTTATTTTTTGATAGCTGCTCGCGCTTGCTGGACGGGCGCTGCGGCAGTTGTTGGCATCAAATCCCCCGTTCCAGCGCTGCGAGTGGGCGCAGTCTCCGCATCGGTGGGACAATTCAGGGTTTGCCCGGTCATGGGCTTGCTGCGCGACCTTCCTGGTCGAGCGGCGTGCCCGGGCCGTTTGTTCGTTCCGACTGTTCTTTTCAAGAATCGCTACACCATGAAGAAGTTTGCCGCCGTTGCCCTGCTGACCCTGGGCGCCGTGCTGGTGGGTTGCTCCAAGCAGGAACCCGCCGCCCCCGCAGCCGCGCCTGCACCCGCCCCGGCCGCCGTCACGAAGATCGTCGTGGGCCTGGACGACAACTTCCCGCCCATGGGCTTCCGCGACGAGAAGAACGAGCTGGTGGGCTTTGACATCGACATGGCCAAGGAAGCCGCCAAGCGCCTGGGCGTGGAGGTGGAGTTCAAGCCCATCGACTGGAGCGCCAAGGAAGCCGAGCTGTCCGGCAAGCGCGTGGATGCGCTGTGGAACGGCCTGACCATCACCGAGGAGCGCAAGCAGAACATCCTGTTCACCGCGCCCTACATGGAGAACCACCAGATCATCGTGGTGCCCGCAGGCTCCGCCATCAAGGCCAAGGCCGATCTGGCCGGCAAGGTCGTCGGTGCGCAGGAAGGCTCCAGCGCCGTGGACGCCATCAAGAAGGAAGAGGCTGTCTTCAAGTCGTTCAAGGAACTCAAGACCTTCGGCGACAACGTGACCGCCCTGATGGATCTCACCACCGGCCGCCTGGAAGCCGTGGTGGTGGACGAAGTGGTGGGCCGCTACTACGTGGCCAAGAAGCCTGACCAGTACGCCGTGCTGGACGACAACTTCGGCACCGAAGAGTACGGCGTGGGCGTGCGCAAGGACGACACCGAACTGCACGGCAAGCTGGACAAGGCGCTGGCCGACATGAAGCAGGACGGCAGCGCCGCCAAGATTGCCGAGCAGTGGTTCGGCAAGAACATCATCAAGTAATAGCGAACAACCCCCTGTGTCGCTTCGCTCCTTCCCCCTTCTCTCGAATTGCTGCGCAATTCGGGAAGGGGGACGACGCCAGCGCGGCGGGGCGGCCCTTGCGCGGCGTCCGCTGGCCTGGGGCGCGCCAGTTTCGACGGTTGCGTGCTGTGCAAGGCACTGAATTCTCGTGACCCCATGGACTACCTACTCTCCCTCCTGGGGCCGCTGGCGCAGGGCGCCACCGTCACCCTGAAGCTGTTCTTCATCACGCTGGTGCTGGCCGTGCCGCTGGGCCTGGCGCTGGCGCTCATGCGGCTGTCGCGCTGGAAGGCCCTGTCGGGCGCGGTGAACGGCTACATCTGGCTCATGCGCGGCACGCCGCTCATGCTGCAGATGCTGTTCATCTACTTCGCGCTGCCCTTCGTGCCGGTGATCGGCGTGCGCCTGCCGGACTTCCCCGCGGCCGTGGCAGCCTTCGCGCTGAACTACGCGGCCTATTTCGCCGAGATCTTCCGCGCCGGCATCCAGTCGGTGGACCGTGGCCAGTACGAGGCCGCCAAGGTGCTGGGCATGAGCTATGGCCAGACCATGCGCCGCATCGTGCTGCCGCAGATGGTGCGCAGCATCCTGCCGCCCATGAGCAATGAGACCATCACCCTGGTCAAGGACACGTCCCTCATCTACGTGCTGGCCCTGAACGACCTGCTGCGCGCCGCGCGCGGCATCGTGCAGCGCGACTTCACGACCACGCCCTTCATCGTCGCCGCCGCCTTCTATCTCGTCATGACCCTGGTGCTCACCTGGGGCTTCCAGCGCCTGGAGAAACGCTATGCCAAGTTTGACCAGTGACGCCACGCAGATGATTGAGGCGCGCGACGTGCGCAAGGCCTTCGGCCATGTGCAGGTGTTGCGCGGCGTGTCGCTGTCGGTGCACCGTGGCGAGGTGGTGGCGGTGATCGGTCCCTCGGGCTCCGGCAAGAGCACCTTTCTGCGCTGCCTGAACCACCTGGAAACCATCGACAGCGGCCACATCGCCATCGAAGGCGAAACCCTGGCCACGACCGACGCGCAGGGGCGCTGCGCCTACGTGTCCGATGCCGAGGTGCGCCGCATCGGCGCCAAGACCGGCATGGTGTTCCAGCATTTCAACCTGTTCCCGCACCTCACGGTGCTGGAGAACCTGATCGAGGCGCCCATGGTGGTGCAGGGCCTGGCGCGCGACGCGGCCATCGCCCGCGCCGAGGCCCTGCTGGACAAGGTGGGCTTGGCGCAGAAGCGGGACAACTATCCCTCGCGCCTGTCGGGCGGCCAGAAGCAACGCGTGGCGATCGCGCGTGCGCTGTGCATGGAGCCCGACATCATGCTGTTCGACGAGCCCACCTCGGCGCTGGACCCCGAACTCACGGGCGAGGTGCTGCGCACCATGCGCGAGCTGGCCGAGGAGCGCATGACCATGCTGGTCGTCACGCACGAGATGGGTTTTGCGCGCGAGGTGGCGAATACCGTGGCCTTCATGGACCAGGGTGAACTCATCGCGGCGCGTCCGGCCGGGGAGTTCTTTGCCGATCCCGGGCATGAGCGGGCGCGGGCGTTCCTGCAGCACATGCTTTGAAGGTCTAGCGCCGAATTGGGCTCTAGCGGTTATGGGATAAGCGCTGGGAGCTATGCTTTTGGTAGCTAATGGGGTTCTGTGTCACTGGCGGGGACGGCCTCGGCCAGCGACATCCAACCCTGCGCAGGGGCTTAAAAAAGATAGCTGCCAGCGCTCGCCCAGCAAGCGCTAGGCGGCGATTGTGCTAGACATTACGCGGCAGCGGACACCACCACCTCCGGCAACTCTGCTGGGTCCCGCACTTCTTCCAGCACATCCCCGCTGTGCAGCGGCAGCGCAGGCCGATCCAGTAGCGCACGCACGAAGTTCGGCTGTGCCAGTAGCGCATGGTGCACGGCCCCGTTGTACAGCTGCAGATCGCCCAGGCCGCGCGCGGCGATGCGTGCGTCCACCTCGTCGGCGCTGAGCCGGGCGGGGTCGGTGCTGTCCGATGCCATGCCCATGCACCACAACGTGCCGTACAGCGGCACGTACTGCAGATAGGGGCGGAAGATGGGAAACACCGCGCGCACCGAGGCGGCGATGCGCCCCAGGCTCTCGGGCAGGTGCACGGGCGAGCCCAGGTGCAGCGAAAGCACGCCGCCCGGGTTCAGCGCGCGGCGGCAGGCGGCGTAGAACTCCACGGTGTACAGCTCCACGGCGGGGCCGAAGGGGTCGGTCAGGTCCAGGACGATCTGGTCGAAGCGCTCCTCGGTCTGGCCGATGAAGGCGCGCGCGTCGCCCAGGCGCACCTCCAGGCGCGGGTCGTCAAAGGCGCCACGGTGGATCTGGCCCAGCCAATCGCGGGCCATGGCAATCACCTCGCCATCCAGCTCGGCCAGCACCACCTGCTCGATGCCGGGCAGCTTCAGCAACTCCTCGGCGGCGCCGCCGTCCCCCCCGCCCACGACCAGCGCACGGCGCACGCCGGGGTGGGCGATGGCCGGCAGGTGCACCATCGGCTCGTGGTAGAAGAATTCGTCGCGCTCGCTGGTCATGAAGCAGCCGTCGATGCGCATCACGCGGCCGAACTGCGGGTTGTCGAAGACCTCGATGTGCTGCCAGGCCGACTGGCGTTCGGCCAGTAGGCGGCGGTCGCTGAGGTAAAAGCCGAAGTCGGCGTTCAGGCGCTCGGCCACGTAGCGCGTGGCCTGCGCGGTGGGGGCGCCGCTCATCAGGCGCGGTCGACGCGGTGCAGGTGCGGATCGGCCGGGTTGAAGGCGGCCTGCAGGTCGTCGAAGAGCTTCTGCGCCTTGGGGCGGTTGTTCTCGGTGTAGTTGCACACGTACACGTCCAGCGTGACGTAGCCCGCCTCGGGCCAGGTGTGGATGGACAGGTGCGACTCGGCCAACACCACCACGCCGGTGACGCCGCCGCCTTCGCCAAAGCTGTGGAACAGGCTGCCCACGGTGGTCAGCCCGGCGGCGGCCACGCGCTCCCTGCAGAACGATTCCAGGTGCGCGGCGTCCAACATCAGGCGGCTGTCGCAGAGACAGCCATACAGGTCGCCGATCAGGTGCAGGCCCGTGGCCTGGCGCTGGGGGACAGGAGCCGGGATGGGAACGACGGACTGGAGATTCTTCATTATCTGGAGCCTTTTCTCTTTCTGCGGGGGTGGCAGGAAACGGCGCCGCGGTCGGACGCCGTCCGCCGGGTACCGACCAGCACGCTGCCGGGAGGCAGACGCGCAACGGAAGAAAAGGGAATGTCGCAGGCACATTGCCGCGCCTTCGTTCCGTTGTGCGTCGATGACGCCCATGCAGCAACGCTGACAAGCAATCCGCCCGGAGGGTCGGGCGGGACATTTCTTAAGAACCGGCAAGTATAGCCAAACGTCATATGCAAACCACAGGTTTTAATGAGAGGCGCAGCCGAGCAGAGGGGTTTCCCCTATAATGTCGGGTTCGCCTCGCGCTCTGTCGTAGAGCTGGGCGTATCTGCATACACCATGTCCTCCCCACTTTCATCGCCGGGCGACGCCCTCGTGGAACTGCGCAACGTCACCTTCGGGTACGGCGAGCGGATGATCCTGCGCGACCTGTCGCTGGCCGTGCCGCGTGGCAAGGTCACGGCGCTGATGGGTGCTTCGGGCGGGGGCAAGACGACGGTGCTGCGCCTCATTGGCGGCCAGCAGCGCGCCCAGCAGGGCGAGGTGCTGGTGGGCGGCCAGGACGTAGGGCGCATGGATACCGCACAGTTGTATGCCGCGCGCCGACGCATGGGCATGCTGTTCCAATTCGGCGCATTGTTCACCGACATGAGCGTGTACGAGAACGTGGCCTTTCCGCTGCGCGAGCACACCGATCTGCCCGAGGACCTGATCCGCGACATCGTGCTCATGAAGCTGCATGCCGTGGGCTTGCGTGGCGCGCGGGACTTGATGCCCAGCCAGATCTCCGGCGGCATGGCGCGGCGGGTTGCCCTGGCACGGGCCATTGCCCTGGACCCCGAGCTCATCATGTACGACGAGCCGTTCGCCGGGCTTGACCCGATCTCGCTGGGTACTGCTGCGCAACTCATTCGCCAACTCAACGATGCCATGGGGCTGACCACCATCGTCGTCTCGCACGATCTGGAAGAGACCTTCCGCCTGGCGGACCACGTCATCATCCTGGGGCCCGGCACGGTGGCCGCCCAGGGCACGCCCGAAGAGGTGCGCGCCAGCACGGATCCGCTGGTGCACCAGTTCGTGCACGCGCTGCCTACCGGGCCGGTGCCGTTCCACTACCCCGGCCCCAGCGTGGCCGACGATTTCGGCCCCTTGCGCTCGCCCAGCGTGGACGCCCACGCCAGCGGAGGTACCCCATGAGCTGGTGGCGTCCCACGCACGTAGGCTACGCCGTGCGCACGAAGCTGGCCGATGTGGGCATGGGCGCGCGCCTGTTCGCGCGGCTGCTGGGGCTGTTCGGCGATGTGATGCGCCGCCCTGGCCTGGTGCGTGACCAGGTGCACTTCCTGGGCAACTATTCGCTGTCCATCATCGCCATGTCGGGCCTGTTTGTGGGCTTCGTGCTTGCGCTGCAGGGCTACAACGTGCTGCAGCTCTATGGCTCGGCCAACTCACTGGGCCTGGTGGTCACGTTGGGCCTGGTGCGCGAGCTGGGGCCGGTGGTCACGGCGTTGCTGTTTGCCGGACGCGCGGGCACGTCGCTCACGGCCGAGATCGGTTTGATGCGCGCCGGCGAACAGCTGTCGGCCATGGAAATGATGGCCGTGGACCCGGTGCGCCGCATCCTGGCGCCGCGCTTTTGGGGCGGCGTGATCGCCATGCCGCTGCTGGCACTGGTGTTCAACGCGGTGGGTGTGATCGGTGGCTGGCTGGTCGGCGTGGTGCTCATCGGCGTGGACGGCGGGGCGTTCTGGGGCCAGATGCAAAGCGGTGTCGACGTCTGGAAGGACGTGGGCAACGGCATCGTCAAGAGCCTCGCGTTCGGCGTGGCCGTCACCTTCATCGCGGTGCTGCAGGGCTTCGTGGCCAAGCCGACGCCGGAAGGCGTCTCGCGCGCCACCACGCGCACGGTGGTGATGGCGTCGCTGTCCGTGCTGGGGCTGGACTTCGTCCTCACCGCCTTGATGTTCAGTATCTGACGGCGACCATGCGTCTGTCTTGAGGAAATTCACCATGCAGCATTCCAAAAACGATTTCTGGGTGGGGCTGTTCGTCCTGCTGGGCGGCGCGGCGCTGGTCTTCCTGGCCCTGCAGTCGGCCAACCTGTTGAACCTGAACTTCCGCTCGGGCTATACCGTGACGGCGCGTTTCGACAACATCGGCGGGCTCAAGCCCAAGGCCGCGGTGCGCAGCGCCGGCGTGGTGGTGGGGCGCGTGCAGTCCATTGGCTTCGACGTCACGACCTACCAGGCGCGCGTGACACTGGAGCTGGAAAAGCGCTATGTGTTCCCCAAGGACAGTTCGCTCAAGATCCTGACCAGCGGCCTGTTGGGCGACCAGTACATCGGCATCGAGCCGGGTGCCGACGAGAACAACCTGGCCGAGGGCGACATGGTGACCGCCACCCAATCCGCGGTAGTGCTGGAAAACCTGATCGGCCAGTTCCTGTATGGCAAGGCCGAAGAAGGTGCTTCGTCCAATGGAGGTACCAAGAAATGACAAATCAACCTCGCTTCACGGGCTGGACTGCCCGCTGGGCGGCGCTGTTGCTCGGCGCGGCCCTCATGAGCGGCTGCGCCACGGGCCCCAACGCCAACCCCGCAGATCCGTTCGAACCCTTCAACCGCGGCGTGCATTCGTTCAACGACAGTGTGGACAAGGCGGTGCTCAAACCCGTCGCCACCGTTTACCGCGACGTGACGCCGCAGCCGGTGCGTACGGGCGTGAGCAACTTCTTTGGCAACCTGGGCGATGCCTGGTCGTTCGTCAACAACCTGCTGCAGTTCCGCGGGCTGGAGGCTTACGAGAGCCTCGTGCGCTTCACCACCAACACCTTCTTCGGGCTGGGCGGCGTACTGGACATTGCCAGCGAGGCAGGCATCGAGCGGCACAAGCAGGACTTTGGCCTGACGCTGGGCCGCTGGGGCGTGCCCACGGGGCCGTATCTCGTGCTGCCGCTGCTGGGGCCGTCCACCGTGCGCGACACGGCCGCTTTGCCGGTAGACAGTTGGGGCAACCCGCTGGGCCAGCTCGACCCGGTGGAGGTCCGCAATTCCCTGTACGGCCTGCGCCTTGTCGATAAGCGCGCTAGCTTGCTGCGCGCGGGCTCGGTGCTGGATACGGCGGCCCTGGACCCCTACAGCTTCACGCGCGACGTGTACCTCAAGGTGCGTAGTGGCGTGTCAGGCGCACGCGACGAGGGCGCCTATGAGGAAAACGGGGGCAAGCTGCCTGACGACGAGTACTGAAAACCCGCAAAGGCCGGCCTGACAAGCACTCGGGCCCCTGGCTGACAGGCGCGGTTGCAGTTGCTTGCATCCCTGCACGGGGGCGACGCATGTGCAGCGCGGGGCGCCCTCCACAATCTACCCAACGAAACCAGACATGGCAGCGCACGGCGTGGCGCTGCACGCAAGGAGCCTCACCATGATGAACCGCCGTACCCTGATCCATGCCGCCGCCGCGATGGCGGTGGCCACGTGGGTGGCCGTGCCCCAGGCCGCGCTGGCGGCCGACGAGGCGCCGGATGCCCTCGTCAAGCGCCTCTCGGTCGATGTGCTGGAGACGCTGCGCAAAGACAAATCCATCAAGGCCGGCGACGTGGACCGCATCATGGCACTGGTGGACAAGACCATCCTGCCCCACGTGAACTTCCGCCGCATGACGGCAGCGTCCGTCGGGCCGGGCTGGCGCAAGGCTACGCCGGAGCAGCAGGCGCGCCTGCAGGACGAGTTCAAGACACTGCTGGTGCGCACTTACGCGGGCGCGCTCAGCCAGGTCACGGACCAGAGCATCGTTGTGAAGCCGCTGCGCGCAGCCGCCGAAGACAAGGACGTGCTCGTGCGCACCGAAATCCGCGGCCGGGGCGACCCGATACAACTGGACTACCGCCTGGAGAAGACGCCGGGCGAGGGTGCGGGCTGGAAAATCTACAACCTCAACGTTATGGGTGTGTGGCTGGTGGAAACCTACCGCAGCCAGTTCGCGCAGGAGATCAACGCCAAGGGCGTGGATGGCCTGATCGACGCGCTGGTGGCGCGCAACAAGGCCAACGCCGCCTCCAGCGCCAAGTAACCAGAACAGAAAGAACCGAAAGGCCTGTGCATGCTGGTGCTGCCCGCTGAACTCACCCACCGCCACGCTGGCGCCACCCTGCGCATGCTGCTGCAAGGGCTCAAGGCCCAGGACGAATCGCTGGTGGTGGTGGATGCCGGTGCGCTGACGGCCTTCGACTCCTCCGCACTCGCGGTGCTGCTGGAGTGCCGCCGCGCAGCGGTGTTCGAGAACCGGGGTTTCGTGGTCAAGGCCCTGCCGCCGGCGCTGTCCAGCCTGGCGGGGCTGTACGGGGTGCAGGAACTGCTGCCCGCCCTGTAGCGGCGGCCTGGGGGCTGCCCACACCTGCGGGTTGCCTGCCGGCCAAACCCCTGCGGACACGCGCGCAAGAGCCCCCCTTTAGAATGCCGCTCTTCCATGCCCGCCGTCTCCTTCCAATCCATTTTCAAGAGCTTTTCCACTCCCCGAGGGCCTTTCCAGGCGCTGCAGGATGTCAGTCTGGACATCGAGGAGGGCGAGTTCTTCGGCCTGCTGGGCCCCAACGGCGCCGGCAAGACCACGCTGATCAGCATCCTCGCCGGGCTGGCGCGCGCCACCAGCGGCCGCGTCAACGTGCTGGGCCATGACGTGCAAACCCAGTTTGCCGACGCGCGCAGGCTGCTGGGCGTGGTGCCGCAGGAACTGGTGTTCGACCCGTTCTTCAACGTGCGCGAGACGTTGCGCATCCAGTCCGGCTACTTCGGTGTGAAGAACAACGACGCCTGGATCGATGAGCTGCTGGAAAACCTGGGGCTGGCCGACAAGGCCACGGCCAACATGCGCCAGCTCTCGGGCGGCATGAAGCGCCGCGTGCTCGTGGCCCAGGCGCTGGTGCACAAACCGCCCATCATCGTGCTGGACGAGCCTACGGCCGGTGTGGACGTGGAACTGCGCCAGACGCTGTGGCAGTTTGTGGCGCGCCTCAACAAGCAGGGCCACACGGTGCTGCTGACCACCCATTACCTTGAAGAGGCCGAGGCGCTGTGCACGCGGCTGGCCATGCTCAAGCGCGGGCGCGTCGTGGCCTTGGCGCGCACGTCCGAGCTGCTGCAGGCGGCCTCCACCAACGTCCTGCGGTTCAAGACCGACGATACGCTGCCGGCCGACCTGGCAGCGCTGGCGCGCGTGACCGGCCGCGTGGCCCAGTTGCCCGCGCAGGACGCGCAGGAGATCGAGCAGTTGCTGGCCCGGCTGCGCGCCGCCGGCGTGCGCGTGGAGGATGTGGAGATCCGCAAGGCCGACCTGGAGGATGTGTTCCTCAACGTCATGGCGGCCGAGCAGGAGGAGCACGCATGATCGGCTGGCAGACCCTGTTCTACAAGGAAGTGCTGCGCTTTTGGAAGGTGGGCTTCCAGACCGTGGCGGCGCCGGTGCTCACGGCGGTGCTGTACCTGCTGATCTTCGGCCATGTGCTCGAAGACCATGTCAAGGTCTATGACCGGCTGAGCTACACCGCCTTCCTGGTGCCCGGCCTGGTGATGATGAGCGTGCTGCAGAACGCCTTTGCCAACAGCTCGTCCAGCCTGATCCAGAGCAAGATCATGGGCAGTCTGGTGTTCGTGCTGCTCACGCCGCTGTCGCACCGTGCCTGGTTCGCGGCCTACGTGGGCTCGTCCATGGTGCGCGGCCTGGTGGTGGGCCTGGGTGTGTTCATCGTCACGCTGGCGTTCGCCACGCCGCAGTTCGCCGCGCCGCTGTGGATTCTTGCGTTCGCACTGCTGGG
Source organism: Diaphorobacter sp. JS3051 (assembly GCF_015832135.1). Lineage (NCBI taxonomy): Bacteria > Pseudomonadati > Pseudomonadota > Betaproteobacteria > Burkholderiales > Comamonadaceae > Diaphorobacter > Diaphorobacter sp. JS3051. The sequence goes on along the minus strand of NZ_CP065406.1, from coordinate 1,938,760 downwards.
CGCGGCGCTGCTGGCCACGCTGGGGGTCATCGCGGGACTGTGGGCCGACAAGTTCGACCAGATGGCGGCATTCCAGAACTTCATCATCGTGCCCATGACCTTCCTGTCGGGCGTGTTCTATTCGGTGCAATCGCTGCCGCCGTTCTGGCAGGGCGCAAGCCACCTGAACCCGTTCTTCTACATGATCGACGGCTTCCGCTACGGCTTCTTCGGCGTGAGCGACGTCTCCCCCTGGCTCAGCCTGGGCGTCGTCGGCCTGGCATGGGCGCTGGTCAGCTTGTTGGCGCTGCACCTGCTGCGCACGGGCTACAAAATCAGGAACTGACATGACTGCAGACCAACTCAAGGACATCATCAGCGCGGGCATGGCCTGCGACCACATCACGCTGGAGGGCGACGGCCGCCACTGGTACGCCACCATCGTGTCGTCCGAGTTCGAGGGCAAGCGCTCCATCCAGCGCCACCAGCGTGTCTACGCCACACTGGGCGCACGCATGCAGTCGGACGAGGTGCATGCGTTGTCCATGAAGACCTTCACCCCCGCCGAGTGGGCGCAGGCCCAGGCGGGCGACTGATACGGCCCCGTCCTTCGCAAGATGGCCGTGCGGCCGGGACCGTGCCCCGGCGCGGGGGCGGCATGGGCGTCATGCCCCGGTCCTTGGCGGTGGATGGGCGCATACACCGTCGCGCGGCGTTCCCCCAAAGAAGTCGCGCACTATTCTTTTAATAGCTGCTACCGCTTGATGGATAAGCGCTGGAGCCATTTTTGGCACTGAATGCAGCAACCGGCAAACCCATGGACAAACTCCTGATTCGCGGTGGCCGCCCCCTGGTGGGCGAGGTGCCGATTTCCGGCGCCAAGAACGCCGCGCTGCCCGAGCTGTGCGCCGCGCTGCTCACGGCCGACCCGGTCACCCTGCACAATGTGCCGCGCCTGCAGGACGTAGCCACCATGCTGCGGCTCATCCGGAACATGGGCGTGCAGGTGGACCGCATCGCCAACCCCGACTGCTCCGTGGCCGATGCGGCCGGCATAGTGCGCCTGGACGCGGGCGGCCTGTCCACGCCCGAGGCGCCCTACGATCTGGTCAAGACCATGCGCGCCTCGGTACTGGCGCTGGGGCCGCTGATGGCGCGTTTCGGCGAGGCCACGGTGTCGCTGCCGGGCGGCTGCGCCATCGGATCGCGTCCGGTGGACCAGCACATCAAGGGGCTGCAGGCCATGGGCGCGCAGATCGTGGTCGAGCACGGCTACATGATCGCCAGGCTGCCGCAGGGGTGCACGCGACTCAAGGGGGCGCGCATCACCACCGACATGGTCACGGTGACCGGCACCGAGAATCTGCTCATGGCCGCCACGCTGGCTGAGGGGGAGACCGTGCTGGAGAACGCCGCGCAGGAACCCGAGGTGGCGGACCTGGCCGAGATGCTCATCAAGATGGGCGCGCGTATCCAGGGCCATGGCACCAGCCGCATTCGCATCCAGGGTGTCGAGCGGCTGCACGGCTGCGAGCACGCCGTCGTGGCCGACCGCATCGAGGCCGGCACCTTCCTGTGCGCCGTGGCCGCCACGGGCGGCGATGCGCTGCTGCGCCACGGGCGTGCCGACCACCTGGACGCCGTGATCGACAAACTGCGCGACGCGGGCGTGCAGGTGGCACCGGAAGAGGGTGGCATCCGCGTGCGCAGCCCTGGCGCGGCGCAGCTCAAGGCGCAGGGCTTTCGCACCACTGAGTACCCGGGCTTTCCCACCGACATGCAGGCGCAGTTCATGGCGCTGAACGTGGTGGCCCAGGGCACCGCCACGGTGGCCGAGACGATCTTCGAGAACCGTTTCATGCACGTCAACGAACTGCTGCGCCTTGGCGCGAAAATCCAGACCACGGATGGCCGCGTAGCGGTGATCGAGGGGCTGGGCGGCGCGGCGCCTGCGGGCGCGCGGCTATCGGGCGCCACCGTCATGGCCACCGACCTGCGCGCCTCGGCCAGCCTGGTGATCGCAGGGCTGGTGGCCGACGGGGAAACGCTGGTGGACCGCATCTACCATCTGGACCGCGGCTACGACTGCATGGAAGCCAAACTGCGCGGCCTGGGGGCCGACATCGAGAGAATTCAATGACGCAGCAGATCACACTCGCCCTGTCCAAGGGCCGCATCTTCGAAGAAACCCTGCCTCTGCTGGCCGCTGCCGGCATCGAGGTGCTGGAAGACCCGGAGAAGTCGCGCAAGCTCATCCTGCCCACCAGCCGCCCCGAGGTGCGCGTGGTGCTGGTGCGTGCCACCGACGTGCCGACCTACGTGCAATACGGCGGCGCCGATCTGGGTGTGGCCGGCAAGGACTCGCTCATCGAGCACGGCGGCCAGGGGCTGTTCCGCCCGCTGGATCTGAAGATTGCCAAGTGCCGCGTGAGCGTGGCCGTGCGCGCCGATTTCGACTACCGCGAGGCCGTCACCCAGGGCTCGCGCCTGAAGGTGGCCACCAAATACACCAGCATCGCGCGCGATTTCTTCGCCAGCAAGGGCGTGCACGTGGACCTCATCAAGCTCTACGGCAGCATGGAACTGGCGCCGCTCACCGGCCTGGCCGATGCCATCGTGGACTTGGTCTCCACTGGCAACACGCTCAAGGCCAACAACCTGGTGGAGGTCGAGCAGATCATGGACATCAGTTCGCACCTGGTGGTGAACCAGGCCGCGCTGAAGCTGAAGCAGGCGCCGCTGCGCCGCATCATCGACGCATTCGCCTCCGCCGTGCCGCAGGGCTGAGGGGTGCGCAGGGCTGCGTCTGCGCCGCTTTGGTTCCGCGTCCATCGCCCGGCGTTGCAACCGCGCGCCGTAGCCCGCGTTATGGTGAGAACATCGTGGCCGGGCACCCCTCGGCTACCGCAACGGCGCGCCGATTCCTTTCGTACATTCTGAGTAGGTCCACTATGCAATTCGTAGCTGCTCCCGTCCGCCTGTCCACCGCTGACGACACTTTCGAGGTGGAGTTTTCCGCACGCCTGCACTGGTCGGCGGACACGGATGCGGCCATCGAGCAGCGCGTGGCGGGCATCCTGGCCGACGTGCGCGAGCGCGGCGACGCCGCAGTGCTGGAGTACACGCAGCGCTTCGATGGCCTGCATGCGCAGGGCTTGCCGTCGCTGGAGCTCAAGGCCAGCGAACTGCAAGCCGCCTTCGACGGCCTGCCCGCGGCGCAGCGCGACGCGCTGACGGCCGCCGCTGCCCGCGTGCGCCGCTACCACGAGGCGCAGAAAAAGGCCAATGGCGAAAGCTGGAGCTACCGCGACGACGACGGCACCCTGCTGGGCCAGAAAGTCACGCCGCTGGACCGCGTGGGCATCTACGTGCCGGGCGGCAAGGCCGCGTACCCGAGCAGCGTGCTCATGAACGCCATTCCCGCGCACGTGGCGGGCGTGCAGGACATCATCATGGTCGTGCCCACGCCCCAGGGCACCAAAAACCCGCTGGTGCTGGCCGCGGCGCATGTGGCGGGCGTCACGCGCGCCTTCACCATCGGCGGCGCGCAGGCCGTGGCGGCGCTGGCCTATGGCACGCAGACTATTCCCAAGGTGGACAAGATCACCGGCCCCGGCAACGCCTACGTGGCCAGCGCCAAGAAGCATGTGTTCGGCGCCGTGGGCATCGACATGATCGCCGGCCCCAGCGAGATTCTGGTGCTGGCCGACGGCAGCACGCCGGCGGAATGGGTGGCGATGGATCTCTTCTCGCAGGCCGAGCACGACGAGCTGGCGCAGTCCATCCTGCTGTGCCCCGATGCGGCCTACATCGACCAGGTCCAGTCCGCCATCGACCGCCTGCTGCCCCAGATGCCGCGCGCCGAGATCATCGCCAAGAGCCTCACCGGGCGCGGCGCGCTCATCCACACGCGCAGCATGGAAGAGGCGTGTGAGATCAGCAACCGTATCGCTCCCGAGCACCTGGAGGTGAGCAGCCGCGAGCCGCACCGCTGGGAGCCGCTGCTGCGCCACGCGGGCGCGATCTTCCTGGGCGCCTACACCAGCGAATCGCTGGGCGACTATTGCGCCGGGCCCAACCACGTGCTGCCCACCAGCGGCACGGCACGCTTTTCGTCGCCGCTGGGCGTGTACGACTTTCAAAAGCGCAGCAGCATCATCGAGGTGAGCGAGCAGGGCGCGCAGAGCCTGGGCCGCATCGCCAGCGTGCTGGCGCATGGCGAGGGGCTGCAGGGGCATGCACGGGCGGCGGAGATGCGGCTCAAGTCCTGACCACTCCGACAGCCTGTACGCCTACCAAGCCACCTTGCGAGGTGGCTTTGTCTTTTCAAAAATGAGAGCGCTTGGCGCTGAATGAACAAGCCTTAGAAGCGAAAAACACATAAAACTGGATGTACACGAATTTCGTGTGACACGAAATTCGTGTACGATGAACGCATGAAGAACGTCACCATCACCGTGGACGATCCGGTGCTCGAATGGGCCCGGATCGAGGCGGCGCGGCGCGGCACCAGCGTGTCGCGCATGGTGGGGGACTTTCTAGGCGAAATGCAGCGCCGCGAGGATGCCTACGAGCGTGCCTACCTCGCCTGGCGCACGGACGAGCGCACCTGGCGCGCGGGCGCCGCGGCGCGGCGTATCCACGGCTTCGAGCGCAGTCCTGCCCACGTGGGTGAGGCGCCGCAGCCGCTGCAGCGCAGCCTGGCGCAACCCGTGTTTGTGGACACGGCCGTGCTGGTCGCCGCCGAGGACGGCGCCGATGCCGCCCTGCAAGCCCCGGTGCTGGCCTGTCTGGACTTGCTGTGGCGCGAGCGCCTGGGGCGTGTCAGCAGCCAGGTGCTGGCCGAGTTCTACGACACCGTGACGCGCGCCGCCAGCGCGCCCATGCCGCACGGCGATGCACGCGCGGCCATCCGCCGCTACCACAGCTGGACGCCCTGGCAGATCGATGCTGCCACGCTGGAGACCGCCTGGGCGCTGGAGGCGCGGCACCAACTGGCCTGGGGCGACTGCCTGGCGCTGGCCGCCGCGCAGCACAGCGGCTGCGCGAGTCTGTTGTCGCTGAGTCTGCCGCAGGGCGCGCAGTATGGCGGTGTGGAGGTGCTGCACCCGCTGCATTGCGCGTTGGCTGTCCCTTGATGTGGCGGCGCCGCCCGATCGAATGGAGTGAAGAACGCATGACAACCCCCTCTGCCGAACTGCCCGCGCTGGCGCGCATCCGCGACGACGTGCGCGCCATGCAGGCCTACGTCGTGGCCGATGCGACCGGCTACCTGAAGATGGACGCGATGGAGAACCCCTTCGGCCTGCCGCCCGCGCTGCAGGCCGCGCTGGGGCAGCGCCTGGGGCAACTCGCGCTCAACCGCTACCCCGGTACGCGCCAGAACGACCTGAAGGCTGCGCTGGCAGCCTACGCCGGGGCGCCGGCAGGCTCGGCCGTGCTGCTGGGCAATGGTTCCGACGAGCTCATTTCCCTCGTGGCGCTGGCCTGCGCGCGTGCGCAGGCGACCGTGCTGGCGCCCGTGCCGGGCTTCGTGATGTATGCGATGAGCGCGCAGCTGCAGGGCTTGGGCTTCGTGGGCGTGCCGTTGACGGCGGACTTCGAGCTGGACGAGGCCGCGATGCTGGCCGCGATCGCCCAGCACCGGCCGGCCATCACCTTCCTGGCCTATCCCAACAACCCCACGGCCACGCTGTGGGACGAGGCCGTGGTGCAGCACATCATCGACGCCGCCGGTGCGCAGGGCGGCATCGTGGTCATGGACGAGGCCTACCAGCCCTTTGCCAGCCGCAGCTGGATCGAGCGCATGCGCGCGCAGCCAGAGCGCAACGGCCATGTGCTGCTGATGCGCACGCTCTCCAAGTTCGGCCTGGCCGGCGTGCGCCTGGGCTACATGATCGGCCCCGCCGCGCTGGTGGCCGAGGTCGACAAGGTGCGCCCGCCCTACAACGTGAGTGTGCTGAACACCGAGGCCGCCCTGTTCGCGCTGGAACATGCCGACGTGTTCGCCGCCCAGGCCGACGAGCTGCGTGCCGCGCGCACCGAGCTGCTGGCCGCGCTGCGCGCCATGCCCGGCATTGAGCGCGTGTGGGACAGCCAGGCCAACATGGTGCTGGTGCGTGTGCCCGATGCCGCCCGCGCCTATGAGGGCATGAAGGCCCGCAAGGTGCTCGTCAAGAACGTTTCTACAATGCATCCATTGCTGGCAGGCTGCCTGCGTCTGACGGTGGGCAGCAGTGCCGACAACGCCCAGATGCTCACAGCGCTCCAGGCATCCCTATGACTTCCTCCGCACTCGTTCCTTCTTCCGCAGAACTCTGCCCCGACCGCACGGCCGAGGTCAGCCGCACGACGGCCGAGACGCGCATCACCGTGCGCGTGAATCTCGACGGCACCGGCGCGGCCAGCCTGCACACCGGCATCGGCTTCTTCGACCACATGCTCGACCAGATCGCGCGCCATGGGCTGATCGACCTGCAGATCGACTGCGACGGCGACCTGCACATCGACGGCCACCACACGGTGGAAGATGTGGGCATCACGCTGGGCCAGGCTTTCGCGCGGGCCGTGGGCGACAAGAAGGGCATCCGCCGCTACGGCCATGCCTACGTGCCGCTCGATGAAGCCCTGTCACGGGTGGTGGTGGATTTCTCGGGCCGCCCGGGGCTGCACCTGCACATTCCGTTCACCGCCGGGAGCATTGGCGGTTTCGACACGCAGCTCACCTACGAATTCTTCCAGGGCTTCGTGAACCATGCGGGCGTGACGCTGCACATCGACAACCTGAAGGGCATCAACGCCCACCACCAGTGCGAGACGGTGTTCAAGGCCTTCGCGCGCGCGCTGCGCGCCGCGCTGGAGCGCGACCCGCGCGCCGCAGGCGTGATCCCGTCCACCAAGGGTTCCCTGTAAAATTCAAGCCAAATTGGCCTGTAACGCTTATCCATCAAGCGCAAGCAGCTATGAATAGTGAAGCAAAAACCGTCGCGGTCGTGGACTACGGCATGGGCAACCTGCGCTCCGTCTCGCAGGCCGTGCAGGTCGCGGCGCAGGGCAGCGGTTTCCGGGTAATGGTCACCGCGCACCCCGATGAGGTGCGCGCGGCCGACCGTGTGGTGTTGCCCGGCCAGGGCGCCATGCCGGACTGCATGCGCGAGTTGCGGGAGTCGGGTCTGCTCGAATCCGTGCTGGAGGCTGCCGCGTCCAAGCCGCTGTTTGGCGTATGTGTGGGCATGCAGATGCTGCTGGACCACAGCGCCGAGGGCGACACCCCCGGGCTGGGCCTGATCCCGGGCGAGGTGCTCAAGTTCGACCTGACCGGGCGCACCCAGCCCGACGGCAGCCGCTACAAGGTCCCCCAGATGGGCTGGAACCGCGTGCGCCAGGCACGCCACGGCGGCGTGGCGCACCCGGTATGGGCGGGCGTGCCCGACGACAGCTACTTCTACTTTGTGCACAGCTTCTACGCGCGCCCGGCCAACCCGCTGCACTGCGCCGGCGAGGCTGACTACGGCGGCCCCTTTGCTGCGGCCATCGCACGCGATAATATTTTTGCTACCCAGTTCCACCCGGAGAAAAGCGCCGAGCACGGCCTGGCGCTGTACCGCAACTTCTTGCACTGGAAGCCCTGATTCTTCAACCCGGCAGGGCCGGGCCTTGTGCGGCTCGCCCCATTCCCCGCTCACCATCATGCTGCTCATCCCCGCCATCGACCTCAAGGACGGCCACTGCGTACGCCTCAAGCAAGGTGACATGGACCAATCGACCACCTTTGGCGAAGATCCCGCCGCCATGGCCCGCAAGTGGGCGGATGCGGGCGCGCGCCGCCTGCACCTGGTGGACCTGAACGGCGCGTTTGCCGGCCAGCCCAAGAACAAGGCGGCCATCAAGGCCATCCTGGCCGAGGTGGGCGCCGACATTCCGGTGCAGCTGGGCGGCGGCATCCGCGACCTGGACACCATCGAGCGCTACATCGACGCCGGGCTGCGGTACGTCATCATCGGCACGGCCGCGGTGAAGAACCCCGGCTTTCTCAAGGATGCGTGCAGCGCGTTCGGCGGCCACATCATCGTGGGCCTGGACGCCAAGGACGGCAAGGTGGCCACCGACGGCTGGAGCAAGCTCACCGGCCACGAGGTGGTCGATCTGGCGCGCAAGTTCCAGGACTGGGGCGTGGAATCCATCATCTACACCGACATCGGCCGCGACGGCATGCTCTCGGGCATCAATATCGAGGCTACGGTGAAGCTGGCCCAGGCCCTCACCATCCCCGTGATCGCCTCGGGCGGCCTGGCCGGCATCGCGGACATCGAGAAGCTCTGCGAAGTCGAAAGCGAAGGCGTGGAAGGCGTCATCTGCGGGCGCGCGATCTATTCCGGCGACCTGGATTTCACAGCCGCGCAGCATCGCGCCGACGAGCTGAGCCTGGCCTGAGACCGGGCGGCCCCGGTGCTTTCACCCGGCGGCGTATGCGGCCGGGTCAGAACCAGCGGCTGGCCACCCAGTCGAAACGCACATCCAGCGGCAATTGGTGGATGTGGTAGGGCGCGGGCAACGGCTCCAGCGCCTGGAGTTTCACCACGATGGACGGCGTGCGCGGGGTCAGCGGCGACACGCGGTCGGCCGGCGGGCTTTGCGCCTCCATCATGAGCCCCACCACTTTCGCGCGCACCTTGCCCCCGTCCATGAAATGCAGCGTGGCCATGCGGCCGACTTGCGCGTAGCGCGCCTTGTCGGGCGGCAGGTAGGCATGCACCAGCGGTTCCCCGCGCCGCTGCAGTACGGCGACCTCCGTGCCCTGGGCTACCCAGTCCCCCGGGCGCACCAGGGCCTGCACCGCGGTGGCGGCAAAGGGCGCAAGGGCGGTGCCGGGCTGCGCGGGCGCAGCTTCTTCCGCGGGGGCCGATGGCGTTGCAGGCGCCGCCGGGGCCGGCACGATAGTTGGCGCGCGCGCCACCAGCATGCGCTGCTCGCGCACATCGGCGCGGGCGCGGCTGAGGTCCGCCTCGGCCTGCAGGACCTGAAAGCGCAGGTTGTCCACTTCCTGGCGTGTGGCGGCCCCCTGCTCGCGCAAGCCCTGCATGGTCTGCAGCCTCTCCTGCTGGATCGCCAGCCGGCGGCTGGCCAGGCGCTCGGCCTCGGTCAGCAGCGCCAGCCTGGCGGTGTGGGCCTGCGCCTGGGCGGGTTCCTGCGCATGCGGCGTGGGGCTTGGCGTGGCGGCAGGCGGTGCGGGGGTGTCCGTCGGCGTGCGCTCCAGCGCCATCACGGGCTGGCCGGGTTCCAGCGGTGCGCCGGGCGCCGCCACGAATGCCACGCGGCCGGCGGCCGGTGCGCGCAGGGTGGCCTGCTCCAGCACGACCTGGGCCGGCGTACTCTCCCACCAGTAGGCGATGCCGAAGCGGACCAGCAGGTAGGCGGGGGCCACCAGCACCATGGCGAGCAGCAAATACCAGTGCCAGCGCGGCACGCGGCGCTTGGCGGCTGCATAGCGCACTTCCAGGCCGTTGGTTTCCTGCGCCGAGGTGGGCGGCGCGTCAAAATTGATCTTCAAGGCCGAGCCTCCCTATAGTCTTCCCACGACTGCACCACGACGCCCCCAAAGCCCGGCAGGCCGGCCAATTGGTGTGCCAGCGCATCCCAGCGCTGCAGGGACCGGGCCTTGCCCAACGCGAAGCTGCTCTCTTGCGCCGGCAGCGCGGATTCGATGCTTTGCGCGACCGCGATGCGCAACCCCGCTGGCGCTGCTGACAACAACGGCCGGGCGAGGGTGGCGGTGCGCTCGGGGTTGTTCACGTAGAGCATCGCCACCACTTCGCTGACCCCGGCTGCGTGTACGCGTGCGGCAAAACCGGGTTGCTGCAGTTCACGGTAGTGTGTCGTCAGGGCCAGGGGCCAGGGAGCCGCGGCGCGCACCGCCTGCAGCGTGTCGATGAGGTGGCGGCTCCAGTCGCGCTGCTGGGCGGCGGGGAGCTGGCTGCGCTCCAGGTCCAGGTGCAGCGCGTCGGCGGGCAGGTCGCGCAAGGACTCCACCAGGGCCAGCAGTCGCGCGCGCTCGTGGGGCAACACCCAGGTGGGCTCACCCAGCAGCAGTTCGAGCGTCAACTGTCGTGCCTGCGCCTGCGCGCGCAGGGCCATCCACTGCGCCCGGCCGTCGGGCCGTGCCAGGGCCTGCAACTGCGCCGCCGTGAACGACAGCAGCAGGCGGCGGCTGCGAGGGGGCAGTTCGTCCAGTTGCGCGGGCTGGTCCAGCAGGGCTTGCCCCTGCCACACATACCAGCCCAGGCCGGTCTCGCCGGGCGCCGCCTTGGCGGAGGCCGGTGCCGTGCCCCCGGCCAGCGCGGCGACCGTCGCTGCCCAGGGATCGGGTGCCGCGGGGGCGTCGTGCCAGGCCAGCGTGCATCCATCGCCCAGGGCCAGCACGTCCAGGGCGGCCAGGTCGCGCCGCTCGGCGCCGTCCACCACCTGCACGGCGGCCTGGTACAGCGCATAGCGCGTGGTGAGCAGCTTGGAATAGCCGTCGCCGTCGAAGGCGTTCAGGCGCAACTGCGCGATCCGAAGCGCCTCGGCCGCGGCCTGCTGGCGGTGCCGGTGGCCTGCCATTTCCTTGTCGCGCAGCCGATAGGCGGCCAGGGCCTGCTGGGCCGCGGCCTCCAGTTCGCTGCGGCGCAAGGCCAGCAGCGCCTGGGCGCGGTCGATCTCGCCCTGCGCCTGGGCCAGGGCCGCGTCGCGCTGGCTGCGCCACTGCAGCGGCAGAGAGAAGTCCACGCCCACGCGCGTGCTGTGGCCCGTGGGGCCGCCGATGTCACGGCTGAACGACTGCGCCAGCGAGACACTGGCTTGCACCCCTTCCAGGCGCGCATGCTGCTGGCGCTGCAGGGCTGCGTCCACTTCCTGTTGTGCCAGCGTGACGGCAGGGGATCGGTCCTGTGCCGCTGCGCTGGGGGCCAGGCAGGTCTGGGGCCAGGCGGGTTCCTGCGTCTGCACCGCTGCGGCGGGCTGTCCCGTCAGGCGCTCGATCTCGGCGCGGGCCAGATCCCGCGCGGCACTCTGGCTGTCATGCGTCGCCTGCACGATGTTGAACAGGCCGCCGAGGTCCAGCCGGTCGGCCTCCAGCAGCACGCCAGCGGCGTGGCGGCTCGCCAATTGCTCCTGCGCCTCGGCGCGCACCCGCAGGAAGGCGTCCGCCAGGCGGATGCGCTCCACACTGCGCAGGTGGCGCACATAGGCGCGGCGCACGGCAAGCACGGCCTCGTTTTCCATCTGCAGGCGGCGCAGTCGGCTTTGCTCCACGGCATGCTGGGCATCGTCCACCGTGCGTTGCTGCGCCGCGCGCGTGCCCAGCAGGGGCCAGCGCACCCCCAGGTGCATCTGGGTGCGCTGGTAGTCGCGGCTGAGGGTATCGGTCACCGCCTCGCGCGCGTTGTCCACGCCCGCGCCGCCAAACAGCTGGGCACCACTGCCCGCCTGCAGGGCGGCGCTGCGCTGCTCGGCCACGGTAACGTCCGCCTGCGCCAGCCGGGCCGATGGGGCGAAGGCGCGGGCGCGGTCCTCCAGCTGCGTGAGGGAGACCGGCGGGCTGGCGTGGGCCGCGGCGCCCTGCGGGCCCGCGCAGATGCAGGCCAGCAGAGCGATCAGGGTGTGACGGGGGCTGCGCTGGAACATGTCAGAACTTGGTCTTGCGCAGCACCCACCAGGGCGCCATGGACGAGTCCAGGTGGGACTTCATGAACATCTCGGCCATGATGGAGAACGAGCAGTGGATGCGGTTGACGAAGGCAAAGAGGGGAAACAGCGGCAGGAAGCCCAGGTACCACACGTCGTCCCGCGGTCGTTCGGACACGGCCACGACGTACAGCAGGAAGTAAAACAGCAGCGCGGCCAGGTAGGCGAGGTAGATGAAGGCCAGCACGCCCATCACCACCCCCAAGGGCATGGTGAAGAGCATGGTGCCGGTGTACGCCACGATCAGGAACGGCAGCACGAGTTGCATCAGCAGGCCGTTCACGATGACGAACAGGAAGTTGCGCCAGCCCAGCAGGCGCGGGCGCAGGTTGAAGCGGAACTTGCGGATGAAGATGTAGAACATGTCTCCATCCCAGCGCAGGCGCTGGCGAAAGAAGACACGCCAGGTGTCCGGGGCGTCCGTGTGCCCGACGGCGTGCGGGTCGAACACGATGCGCAGGTCCGGGTGCCGGCCGAAGTACTGCTTGATGCGCATCGTCATGTCCAGGTCTTCGGCGGTGCCGGCGTCCCACCCGCCCAGGTTGCGCAGGAACCGGGTGCGGAAGACGCCGAACGCGCCGGAGATGTTGTTGACGATGTTGAACTCCGACAGTCCGGTCTTGCCCGCTCCGATGGAGAGCATGTATTCCAGTGCCTGCAGCCGCGTGACCAGCGAGCGCTTGGCGTTGCGCACGCGCAGGTTACCCGCCACGCCCACGACGCCTGGGTCATCGAAGTGGCGCGTGGCGTTGCGCACCATGTCGTTATCGAAAGAGGTGTCGCCGTCCAGTGCCATCACCACCTCGCCCGTGGCAATGGACAGGCCCGCGTTCAGCGACGACACGCGTCCCCCGCGCTGCCACTTGGGCAGCACCACCAGGCTGCGGCGCTGGGTGCCTGCCAGCAGCGACTGCGCGCGCCGCGCGGCGCGCAGCGTGGGGCCGTTTTGCAGCGCGCCGTCGATCACGGCGATGATCTCGATGAAGCCGGGGTACAGCTGTTGCGCCAGCGACCCGATGGTCTTGCCCACGTCCTCCCCCTCGGAATAGCAGGTGATGACGCACGACACGCGCGGATAGGCTTCGCGCTGGCGCAGCGGGCGGTGCTCACGCAATCCGTACTTCACCATGCCTGCGGTGACCAGCAGGAAGAAGGGCGCCTCCAGGAACACGACGAACGGAAAGAACTTGAGCGCCAGCTCCACCCAGTTCTGCTGGCTGGAGCTGGCGAACAGCGTCGCGAAGGCAAAGACGGCGGTGTCCCACATGCGGCGTCAGGCCTGGTCGAGCAGCCGTTCCATCAGCGCCGCTGCGCTGTCTCCGGCACGCAGGTCCTGCGGCATCTGAAGATGGCGGATGCGCGCCTGCAGCGCCGATGGGGCAGCCGCCACCGTCTGGTCGGACAGCGCGCGCTGCAGTCGCGCGGACAGGCCTGCGGGGTCGGAGAACGGCAGGAACAGCCAGAGCTTGTCCTCCTGCGTGCGGGTGGTGATGTCTGACGTGCGCAGCAATTCGTGCAGGCGGCGCGCGAACTCGTCCAGCAGCAGGAAGACGCGCGCGGCCCCCAGCTCCTCGATGAGTTCCGTGGCGTTGGTGAACTCGATCAGCATGAGCCCGAACCGCATCTCCGGATGGCGCGTGGTCACGGCCAGTGCCCAGTCGAGCATGCGCCGGAAATGGGGCGCCTCAACGTAGTTGGCGGTGTCGAGCGCCGCAAACGACTCCTGGATCTGCCCTGCGCGCAGCGCGGTGCGGCCGTGTGCGCCCAGGCGCAGGCTGGCGACTTCGCGTACATCCAGGGCACTGGGCGCGCAGCTGGTGCGGCAGGCCAGGCAGCGTGCCTGCGTCGTGGTCTCCACGAACACGTGATGGCAGCTGCCGCAGGCGTACTGCGTCAGCGGGCGGTCATAGTCCACACCAATGTGGCGCAGCGCCGCGCTGCACTGGGGGCAGGAGAGACCGCCGTCGTGGTGGAAGTCGCTCTCGGGCGCCACATGCCCGCAGGAGAAGCAGTGCAGCGAGGCTTCCTTGCGGATCTGCAGGCTGGAGCAGTGCGGGCAGACATCGATGTAGTGGATGTGAGCGCTGCCGCAGGTGCGGCAGTGGCGCGTGCGGTCCACCAGCTGGGCGGGCTCCAAGAGCTTGCGGCGCACCAGGGTCGCGAGGCAGGCACCGGGATCCTCGCCCCGCTGCGCCAGGGCGTCCACCACGGGATAGTGGTAGAGCATGGGGTGCGTGAGCGTGCACTGCGGCGCCAGCTCCATCGCGTCGCGCACGTACAGGAAGTACAGCACGCGCTCTTCCAGGCGCATGTCCGTCAGGGCCAGGCGCAGGCTGCGGCGTACGGCCAGGCTGCGCTCCGCGCGGGCCACCGCGTCGGCATAGGGTGCGGCGGTGTCGGCCAGCACGGAGGCCTTGCCCTCGCCGGGGGCCACCACGGCCAGGCGGTCCCACCAGGGGCTGCGGCGCAACTGGAGAATCAGATCGTCCGCGGCGGGAGCATCCCACTCCTCCAGGTAAAAGCCGAGGGGCTGCACGGACGACCGCGTGAAGGCGTCCCAGGAATCGAAGACCTGGGCCTGGGGCTGTGCCGGAACCGGTTGTCCCGAGGGCCGCAGCACGACCATGGATTCGGCGGGGGGCGTGGCGGAAGAGGGCGATACAGTCATTCGGAACGGAACGCACCGCGCGCCGTCGGCACAGGCGGTTGATCAGCAAAAAGAGGGTGGATAGCGGCCAATAACCCACGCCCATCCGCGCGCGCCCGCCCTGCGGGAAGAGCGCCGGCGGCCATGTGGGGCGCAAGCCAAGTTTACCCGATTACAACGCGCCCCGGCCTCGCGCGGTTGAATGAAGCCCGGCGGTACATTCATGCCTTTGCGTATTTTCGAGGGCGAGAGGACATGATTCTTGTAACCGGGGGCGCGGGTTTCATCGGCACCCACACCTGCGCGGCCCTTGCCGATGCAGGCATTCCCACCTTGCTGCTCGACAACTTCAGCAACAGCCGCCGCAGCGTGCTGGACCGCCTGGCGCGCATCACCGGCAAGCCGGTGGCGTGCGTCGAGGGCGACGTGCGCGACGCGCAGTTGCTGCGGCAACTGTTTGCGTCCCACCCCATCGAGGGCGTGATCCACTTCGCCGCGCTCAAGGCCGTGGGCGAATCGGTGCGCGAGCCGCTGCGCTACTACGAAAACAACGTGGCGGGGACGGTGAGCCTGCTGCGCGCCATGCAGGCGGCCGGCGTGCGCACGCTGGTGTTTTCCTCCTCGGCCACGGTGTATGGCGATCCGGCGAGCCTGCCCATCCGCGAGGACTTTCCGCTGTCGGCCACCAACCCTTACGGCTGGAGCAAGCTGATGATGGAGCAGGTGCTGGCCGACGTGGACCACGCCGAGCCCGGCCAGTGGCGCATCGCGCGGCTGCGCTACTTCAACCCCGTGGGCGCGCACGAGAGCGGCCTGATCGGCGAGGACCCGCAGGGCGTGCCCAACAACCTCATGCCCTACGTGGCGCAGGTGGCCTGCGGCCAGCGCGAGGTGCTGAGCGTGTACGGCGGCGACTACCCCACGCCCGACGGCACGGGCGTGCGCGACTACATCCACGTGTGCGATCTGGCCGAGGGCCACGTGGCCGCGCTGCGCTACCTGCGCGCGCATCCGGGGCTGCTCACGGTGAACCTCGGCACGGGACGGCCGGTGTCGGTGCTGGAGATGGTGCGCGGCTTCGAGCAGGCCAGCGGCCGTGCCGTGCCCTACCAGGTGGTGGCGCGCCGCCCCGGCGATGTGGCCGCCTGCTGGGCCGACCCAGCCCTGGCCGAGCGCCTGCTGGGCTGGCGCGCGCGGCGCGACCTGCAGGCCATGTGCCGGGATGCCTGGCGCTGGCAGGACGGTGAGGCGCGCCGACTGGGTGATGCTCCTTGATTGATAGCTGGTCGCGCTTGTCAGTCAACGAATTGATGGGGGAAATGGTTTGGAAACCAAATCCGACGGGCGCGAAAAGCTATTGATTCAATAGCTGAGCACGGCGCCGCCCATGGTATCTTGCGGCCCTTCTTCTTCAAAAGCCGGAGTGCTGGCGCATGCTTGCCAAACGCATCATTCCCTGCCTTGACGTGACCGGTGGCCGTGTCGTCAAGGGTGTCAACTTTGTCGAGCTGCGCGACGCGGGCGATCCGGTGGAGATCGCCGCGCGCTACAACGCGCAGGGCGCCGACGAGCTCACCTTCCTGGACATCACCGCCACCAGCGACGAGCGCGACCTGATCCTGCCCATCATCGAGGCCGTGGCCAGCCAGGTTTTCATCCCCCTGACCGTAGGCGGCGGCGTGCGCACCGTGGAAGACGTGCGCCGCCTGCTCAATGCGGGCGCGGACAAGACCAGCTTCAACTCCGCCGCGATCGCCAACCCCGACGTCATCAGCCAGGCCTCGGCCAAGTACGGCGCGCAGTGCATCGTCGTGGCCATCGATGCCAAGCGCCGCCAGGGCGCGGAAGTGGCCGAGCGTGGCGAGGGCTGGGATGTCTACAGCCATGGCGGGCGCAAGAACACCGGCCTGGACGCCGTGCAGTGGGCCGTGGAGATGGCGCGCCGCGGTGCGGGCGAGATCCTGCTGACCAGCATGGACCGCGACGGCACCAAGAGCGGGTTTGATCTGCAACTCACCCGTGCGGTGAGCGACGCCGTGGGCGTGCCCGTGATCGCCTCGGGCGGCGTGGGCAACCTGGACCATCTGGCCGATGGCGTGCAGCAGGGCGGCGCGGATGCGGTGCTGGCGGCCAGCATCTTCCACTACGGCGAGTTCACCGTGCGCCAGGCCAAGGAGCGCATGCGCGAGCGCGGCATCCCCGTGCGGCTCTGATGCCGCGAATGGATGCCGATAAGGCCTGTAGCGCGCTTCCAGCAAGCGCTATAAGCTATAAAAAAAGCAGCATACATCGGCGTTGTAGCTGCCGATGACCGACAATGGACACCATGAACTGGCTTGATCAAGTGAAATGGGATGCGCAGGGCCTGGTGCCCGTGATTGCGCAGGAGGCCGCCACGGGCGACGTGCTGATGTTTGCCTGGATGAACCGCGAGGCGCTGGCCAAGACCGCCGAGCTGGGCCGCGCCGTGTACTACAGCCGCTCGCGCGGCAAGCTGTGGTTCAAGGGCGAGGAGTCGGGCCATGTGCAGCAGGTGCACGACATTCGCCTGGACTGCGACAGCGACGTGGTGCTGCTGAAGGTGACGCAGCTGGGCCACGAGCCCGGCATTGCCTGCCACACGGGTCGTCACAGCTGCTTCTTCAACGCCCTCCAGAATGGCGCGTGGCAGGCTGTCGATCCGGTCTTGAAAGACCCCGAATCCATCTACAAATAAGAAGCCATGACCCGCACCGATACCCATGCCCCTCTGTCGCAGGACGCGCTTGCGCGGCTGGCCGGCGTCATCGAAAGCCGCAAGCCCGCCAACGGCGGCGACCCTGACAAGAGCTACGTCGCGCGGCTGCTGCACAAGGGGCCTGACGCCTTCCTCAAGAAGGTGGGCGAGGAGGCGACCGAGGTGGTCATGGCGGCCAAGGACTTGGACCATGGCGCCGACAAGGCCAAGCTGGTGTACGAGGTGGCCGACCTGTGGTTCCACTCGATGATCGCGCTGGCGCATTACGGGCTTGCCCCCGCCGACGTGATTGCCGAGCTGGAGCGCCGCGAGGGCATCAGCGGCATCGAGGAAAAGGCCCTGCGCAAGGCCGCAGCCCGCAGCAGCGAAGAAGGAGGTGCGTGATGAACAACGATATCGTCGACGTGGAGCCCAGCGAGCGGGCCGAATCCCTCAAGACGGTCGGATGGGTCAGCTACATCCTGCACCTGATCGTGGCCGTGGCGGCGGTGCTGCCGGGCGCGCAGCCTAGCGCCGCACTCCTCATCGTCGCGCTGGTGATCGACCTGGTGAAGAAAAGCGATGCCGCGGGTACCTGGCAGGCCAGCCATTTCTCCTGGCGCGTGCGCACCGTGATCTGGGCCGGCGTGCTGTACGCGGTCACTGCGCCGCTGTGGCTGGTTTTCTTTTTCCCGGGTTGGGTCGCCTGGGGCCTGATCTCCATCTGGTTCCTCTACCGCATCGTGCGCGGCATGGTGGCCATGAACAAGGGGCAGGCCATCGATGCCTGAGCAGGGCGCGCCGCGGCGGCTCAACCTCGCGCTGCAGGGCGGCGGCTCGCATGGCGCGCTGACCTGGGGCGTGCTGGATGCGTTGCTCGAAGACGGCCAGTTCCTCATCGACGGCGTGAGCGGCACCAGCGCCGGTGCCATGAATGCCGTTGCGCTGGCCCACGGATTCGCCCAGGCCGCGCGGGAACACAAAGACCCGCTGGAGGCGCACCGCGCCGGCTGCGAACTGGCGCGCGCCACGCTGGCGCGGCTGTGGGAAGGCGTGGGCACACTCGGCAGCCTGACCTGGGGCATCCCCTTGCCCGGGGCCGGGCCGCTGCTGGGCATGATGTCCCACTGGCTGTCGCCCTACCAGACCAATCCGCTGGACATCAACCCCCTGCGGAGGGTGCTGGAGCGCGAGGTGGACTTCGAGGCCCTGGCTTCTGCGCGTGTGCCGCAGTCCACCACTGTGCCGCAGGTGTTCGTGTGCGCGACCAATGTGCGCACCGGGCGCGGGGAGATTTTCACCGCCAAGCGGCTCAGCGCCGATGCCGTCATGGCTTCGGCCTGCCTGCCGCTGCTGTTCAAGGCGGTGGAGATTGACGGCGAGCATTACTGGGACGGTGGCTATTCCGGCAACCCCGCGCTGCACCCGCTGATCTACAAGACCGACTGTGCCGATGTGCTGCTGGTGCAGATCAACCCCATCGAGCACCAGGGCGTGCCCGACAGTGCCAGCGAGATCATGGAGCGCATGAACGAGATCACGTTCAACGCCGCCCTGCTGTCCGAGCTGCGCGCCATCGAGTTCGTGCGGCGGCTGCTGGCCGAAGGCAAGCTGGACGCGCGCCGCTACAAGAGCGTGCGCATGCACCGCATCGATGGTGGCGCGGTGCTCGAGCCGTTCGGAGCTGCCAGCAAGCTGCGGGCGGACCTGGCCTTCGTGCGCCGCTTGTTCGACCTGGGCAGGGCGGCCGGCCAGGATTGGCTGCAGGCCCACCGGGCGGACGTGGGCGTGCGCACCACGGTCAACATCGCCGACAATGCGTGACCTTTCCACTGCCTGTTGACCGCCTTTTCGCCCTCCGCCATGCAGCACGACCCGAACTGCCTCTTCTGCAAGATCATCGCCGGCCAGATCCCCTCGAAGAAGGTGTACGAGGACGAGCGGGTGTTTGCCTTCCATGACATCCACCCCTGGGCGCCGGTGCATTTTCTCGTGGTGCCCAAGGTCCATCTGCACTCCATGGCGGCGGTCACGCCCGAGCACGCGGACCTGCTGGGGCACATGATGACGCTGGCGCCCAAGCTGGCGCAGGAGCAGGGCTGCAACCCTTATCCGGACGGAGGATTCCGCATCGTGGTAAATACCGGTTCCGAGGGCGGCCAGGAGATCCACCACCTGCACATGCACGTGATCGGCGGTCCCCGTCCCTGGCTCAAGGGGTAAGTCGGCACGCCTGCAGCCGCCGTGAAGTTGCTAGGGATATGAGGGGCCCGACATATCCGCCGTCTAGAATGGGCCGTATTCGTTAGGAGATTTTCATGGGTTCGTTTTCCATTTGGCACTGGCTCATCGTGCTGCTGATCGTCGTGATGGTGTTCGGCACCAAGAAGCTCAAGAACATCGGCTCCGACCTGGGCGGCGCGGTCAAGGGTTTTAAGGACGGCATGAAGGATGGCGCCAGCACCGATGACTCGGCCACCACCAGCGCGCCCGCGGGCCAGGTGACCAACAACAGCACGGCTGCCGACAAGACCACCATCGACGTCGAAGCCAAGCACAAGAGCTGAACGCCCACGCCTTTCCTGCCTGAGCGTTCCTCATGATCGACATTGGCCTGTCCAAGATGGCGCTGATTGGCGCCGTGGCCCTCATCGTCATCGGCCCCGAGAAGCTGCCGCGCGTCGCGCGCACGGTGGGCACCTTGCTGGGCAAGGCGCAGCGTTACGTGGCCGACGTCAAGGCGGAGGTTAACCGCTCCATGGAGCTGGACGAGCTGCGCAAGATGAAAGACACCGTGGAGAACGCGGCGCGCGACGTGGAGCAGACCATCCACACCAGCGCCAGCGATTTCCAGAAGGACATGGAGCACAGCCTGGGCGACGCCTCTGCTTCCGGCAGCACCTACGGGGTGGACCAAGGCCTGTCCACCGTGGTCCCGGCGTACAAGCACCCAGCCAAGAACTGGCGCCTCAAGCGCGGTGCCATGCCCCAGTGGTACAAGGCGCGCGCGGGCGTGCGCACGCGGGTGCAGTCAGGCGCGGCGCGCGTGGCACGGTTCCGCCCCCAGAAATTCCATTGATCCCCTGATGGGCTGCGCCCTGCGCAGCCCGCGCGGGCCATGATCCCGCCCCCACCCCCACCATGTCCGAAACACCGAACCAAGAAGACGAGCTCGCCGGTACCGAGCAGCCTTTCGTGCAGCACCTGATGGAGCTGCGCGACCGCCTCGTGAAGGCCATGATCGCGGTGGGGGTCGTCGCGGCCGCCCTGTTCTTCTACCCCGGTCCCGGCCAGCTGTACGACTTCCTGGCCGCGCCCTTGGTGGCCCACTTGCCGCAGGGGGCGACCATGATTGCCACCTCGGTGATCTCGCCCTTCATGGTGCCGCTCAAGATCCTGCTGATGTCGGCGTTCCTTGTGGCGCTGCCTTTCGTGCTGTGGCAGGTGTGGGCCTTCGTGGCACCGGGGCTGTATTCGCACGAGAAGCGCCTGGTGCTGCCGCTGGTGGTTTCCAGCACGGTGCTGTTCTTCATCGGCGTGGCGTTCTGCTACTTCTTCGTGTTTGGGCAGGTGTTCAGCTTCATCCAGGGTTTTGCCCCCAAGAGCATCACCGCCGCGCCGGACATCGAGGCCTACCTGGGCTTCGTGATGACCATGTTCCTCGCCTTCGGCCTGGCCTTCGAGGTGCCGATCGCCGTGGTGGTGCTGGCGCGCCTGAACGTCGTGAGCGTGGAAAAGCTCAAGAGCTTCCGCGGCTACTTCATCGTGGTCGCGTTCGTGATCGCCGCCATCGTTACGCCGCCGGACGTGGTGTCGCAACTGGCGCTGGCGATTCCCATGTGCCTGCTCTACGAGTTGGGCATCTGGGCGGCGCAGCTGTTCATCCGCCATACCAAGGCACCCGAAGATCCGCAGGAATCCGCGCCGTGAGCGTGCACTGAGCCACCGCCGCGCTGCGGGGGGCCGCCGGCGCCCGGTGGTGCACCGTTCAGGAGTGGAAACAAAAATAGCTTCCCGCGCTTTGTAGACAACCGCGGGAAGCTATTTTTTTGATAGTAATACCGTTCAGCGGCGCTGCTGCACGCGGGGCCGCGTGCCCGGCACGACCGATACCTCCAGCCGCGCGTCGCCGCGCTGCAGCGCAAAGCTGGCCGCGGAGCCGGGCTTGAGGGACGCCACCGCCGTGAGCAGTTGCGACACATTGTTGGTGGCTTTGTCCTCCACGCTCAGGATCACGTCGCCCGGCCGCACCCCCGCCACTGCCGCGGGACCGCCCTGCAGCACGCCGGTGATGATCACGCCCTCCGTGGCCTTCACGCCAAAGGTCTGCGCCAGTTCCGGGGACAGTTCGTTGGGCTCCACGCCGATCCAGCCGCGCGTGACCTGCCCGTCGCGCACGATACCGTCCAGCACCAGCTTGGCCGTCGACACGGGAATGGCAAAGCCGATGCCCATGCTGCCGCCTGAGCGGGAGTAGATGGCGTTGTTGATGCCCATCAGGTTGCCATTCACGTCCACCAGCGCGCCGCCGGAGTTGCCGGGGTTGATGGCCGCGTCGGTCTGAATGAAGTTCTCGAAAGTGTTGATGCCCAGTTGGCTGCGACCCAGGGCCGACACGATGCCGCTGGTGACCGTCTGGCCCACGCCAAAGGGGTTGCCGATGGCCAGCACCTGATCGCCCACGGCGAGCTGGTCGGAATCGCCCAGCACGATGACGGGCAGCTTGTCGAGATCCACCTTCAGCACGGCCAGGTCGGTTTCAGGGTCGGTGCCGATCACGGTGGCGCGTGCGCGCCGGCTGTCCGTGAGCGTGACCTCGATCTCGTCAGCGCTCTCGACCACGTGGTTATTGGTGAGGATGTAGCCGTCGGGGCTGATGATCACGCCGCTGCCCAGGCCGGTTTGCGCCTGGGTGCCCTGGTCTCCAAAGAAGAACTGGAACCACGGGTCGTTGCTGCGCGGGTGGCGCACGGCCTTGCTGGTGTTGATGCTGACCACCGCTGGCGCCGCCTTGCGCGCCGCCCCACTGAAGCTGCCCGCCGCGGGCTGGGCGGACGTGGAGGAGGGCGCCTGGATGAGCGATATGCCAGCGCCGCTGCGTGTGGCGCCGCGCTGCAGCCAGTCGGGCTGCAGGGTGGCCACCACGAAGTACGCAGCCAGCAGCACGGTGACGGATTGGGAGAGCAGGAGCCAGAGGCGTTTCATGGGGCGTGATGCGGTTGGAAGGCGAGCGCAAATTGTAGGCGTGTGCCCCGGTTTTGGGGCGTGGGACGGCGCGGGGCGAGTCCCCGCAGACGCAGTGGCGGGCCTGGCGTTGCGAGGGGCCTGCCTCGCGTCGCATCAGCGCATCTGGAACAGTTCCTGGTGGAAGGCCTGCGTGGGCAGGCCGTGCGCGGCCAGGTCTGCCCGCAGGGCAGAGGCGAACGGTATCGGGCCGCAGAACCAGACGCTGGCGTTTCGCCATTCGGGCACCAGCGCTCGCAGACGCTCGCCGTCCAGGCGCCCGTCCTGTGCATCCACGAACAGGTGCAGGCGCACGCCGGCGGCCTGCGCATCGACACGCAGCTTGTCCAGCGCCACCGGGTCGTGGTCGGCGGTGGTGTGGAACAGGTCGATGGGCCGGGCGGAGTGGGAGCCCCCGTGCGCGAGTTGTTTCATGCGTGCGACGAACGGCGTAATGCCGATGCCGGCGCCGATCCAGATCTGGCGTGGACGCGCGTCGTCGAATGTGAAGCAGCCGTACGGCCCCTCCACCGTCACGTGGTCGCCCACGCGCAGGCGGTCGGGCAGGCGGCTGGTGTGGTCGCCGAGGGCCTTGGTGATGAAAGTGACGCACGGGTCTTGTGGCATCCACGCCGATGCGATGGTGTAGGGGTGCGCGCCTTCCTTGGGGTCGGAGGTGACGAAGGCGAATTGCCCCGCGCGGTGCCCCGGCCAGAGGCCGTCGAGACGGATGCGCGTTTCCAGCACGCGCAGCGCGGGATACGGCTGCAATGAAACGATGCGACCCTGAACGGTGCGGCGCCCGCCCACGCGGCGGGTCAGTACCAGCACGGCTGATACCGTGCCGGCGGCCACCAGCAGGGCCAGCAGCCAGCCGATCGGCTGCGACCAGTAGCTCCACTGCACCAGCACCACGGTGTGGAAGACCAGCGCCAGGTAAGCCACGGCCAGCAACTGGTGCGTCTTGGCGAACAGCCGGTACGGAAAGCGCTTGACCAGCGCCAGCACGATGAGCAGTACCGCTGCGTAGAACGCCCACTCGCCCACGCCTTCGGCGAGGCCGCGCCAATCGCGCAGCGTGGCCTCTGCAAGGCCCAGGCTCTCGGCAGGCGGGCGCGGCCCGCGCGGCGGCCGGGTGAGCCAACCCCATCCCACGGCCCATTTGGTGCCCTTGGCCCAGAGCCAGTGCACAGTGCCGATCGCCAGCGCGGCGATGCCCAGCCACTTGTGCAGACGGTACATCTTGTCCAGCCCGTCCAAATGCCGCTCCAGCCACACGGGGCGCACGGCCAGCAGCATGGCGAGCGACATCGCGCCCATCACCAGCACGCCGCTGTATTGCACCCAGACGGTGCGCAGCGCGAAGTAGCCCGGCTGCGCGGGCCATAGCGTGTCGGCCATCAGCCACAGCGCGGTGAGGCCGAGCAAGAAGGCCCAGAAGGCCCACGTGATGCGTTTCATCCCAGTTCCCTGTTGGTTGTCATGGTGGTTTGCCAGGCAGTCTAGGAGCGCGTTTGCGCGGGATTTTTTAAGCAGTGTGAAGCATGGGTAAACACGTTTGATGTGGGTCAGCGCAGGGGCACATCGCGGACAATTGCCGCATGTCTCATCCTTCGCATACCGACCGGGACGCGCTGCTGGCGGCCTTTGATGCCGAACTGCAGCCCGAACGCTTCAAGGATTACGGGCCCAATGGGCTGCAGGTGGAAGGCAGGCGCGAGATCGCGCGCATCGTCAGCGGAGTCACGGCCAGCCGCGCGCTGATCGATGCCGCCATTGCCGCGCGGGCCGACGCCATCTTCGTGCACCACGGCTTGTTCTGGCGGGGCATGGACGGCCGCGTGACCGGCTGGATGAAGCAGCGCCTGCAGCGCCTGCTGGCACACGACATCAATCTGTTTGCCTACCACTTGCCACTGGACGCGCATGCGCAGTGGGGTAACAACGCACAACTGGGGCGCGTGCTGGGCTGGCAGCCCGACCAGCGTTTTGGCGAGCAGGACCTGGGCTTTGCCGCGCCGGCGGACTTCGCAGATGTGGGTGCGCTGGCCGCGCACGTGCAAGCGGCGCTGGGCCGTGCGGCCACGGTGGTGGTGCCGGAGCAGGTACGCCACATCCGCCGCGTGGCGTGGTGCACGGGCGGCGCGCAAGGGTTCTTCGAGTCCGCCATCGCCGCGGGGGCGGATGCCTTCATCACCGGCGAGATCTCCGAACAGCAGACCCACCTCGCGCGCGAGACGGGCGTGGCCTTCATCGCAGCCGGCCACCATGCCACCGAACGCTACGGTGCGCCGGCGCTCGCGGCCCATGTCGCGCAGCGGTTGGGGTTGGAGCACCGTTTCATCGATATCGACAATCCTGCTTGAGTTTTTGCTATTAAAAATATAGCTGCTTGCGCTTTATGGTAGAGCGCTAGAGCCCTATTTGATCTATAGGCTTATTCATGAATGCACTTCCCGCGCTTGCCATCACCCAGGGGGATCCCGCAGGCATCGGTCCGGAAATCGTGGCCAAGGCGTTTCGCGATGCGCCACAGGTGCTGCGCGGCTGCTTCGTGGTGGGAGACCTGCCGACCATGCGCCGCGCGGCGTCCTGCATCATGCGGCCGGGCCAGCCCAGTTTGCCCGTGGCGCGGCTGGATGCGCACCGTGCGCCGGTCGACCTGGCCGACATTCCGCCGCGCTGCCTGCCCGTATGGCAACTGCCGGAATTGGAGGGCGTGGCCCCTGCGCCCTGGGGGCGGGTGAGCGCCGAAGCCGGGCGTGCCGCGGCGGCGTGCGTGGTGTGGGCTGCGCGTGCTGCATTGCGTGGCGAGGTTGCGGCGCTGGTGACGGCGCCTTTGCACAAGGAGGCGCTCGCGGCCGCGGGCGTGCACCATCCCGGTCACACGGAACTGCTGCAAGCCGAGGCAGCGCTCCATGCGGGCGTGTCCTTGCAGCAGATGCCCGTGCGCATGATGCTCGCGAATGACGAGCTGCGCACCGTGCTCGTCAGCATCCACGTCGCGCTGCGCGATGCCATTACCGCGGTGACGCAGGACAGCGTGCTGCAGACGCTGCGGATCACCCATGCTGCGCTCTCGCGCAGCCTGGGGCGCGCTCCGCGCATTGGCGTGGCGGGGCTCAATCCGCATGCGGGCGAGGGGGGCTTGTTCGGCCGCGAGGAGCTCGAAATCATCGCGCCGGCCGTGACGCAGGCGCGCAGTGAGGGGATCGATGCCCACGGCCCGTTTGCACCCGACACCATTTTTATGCGCGCCCGCTCCACGCCGCAGCGCGCCGGCGAGTTTGACGTGGTGCTGGCCATGTACCACGACCAGGGCCTGATCCCGGTGAAGTACTTGGGCGTGGACAAGGGGGTGAACGTCACGCTCGGGTTGCCGCTCGTGCGCACCAGCCCCGACCACGGCACGGCCTTCGACATCGCGGGGCAGGGGACGGCGGATGCGGAGAGCCTGATCGAAGCCGTGCGCATGGCGCGGCAGTTGGCGCGGCCCTGAACGTCTCCCTGAAATGCAAAGGCCCGCCGCCCCGGGAAGGGCGGTGGGCCTTTTTACGCGCCCTCTGCGTGCTGTCAGCGCTTGAGGCTGTCGCGGATCTCGCGCAGCAGCTGGATGTCCTCGGGAGTGGCGGGCGGGGCTGGCGGCTCGACGGGTGTCTCACGCTTGAGCCGGTTGATCTGTTTGACCATCACGAAGATGATGAACGCGAGGATCACGAAATTGACCGCGACGGTGATGAAATTGCCGTAAGCCAGTACCGGCACGCCCGCTTTGCGAATCGCCTCCAGCGTATAGGGCGTGCCCTCCGGCACGCTGCCCAGCACGATGAACAGGTTGGAGAAGTCCAGCTTGCCGAACACCAAGCCCACGACCGGCATGATGAGGTCGCTGACGACGGAGTCGACGATCTTGCCGAAGGCACCACCGATGATCACGCCGACCGCGAGGTCAATGACGTTGCCCTTAACGGCAAACTCCCGAAACTCTTTGGCAATGCCCATTTCGTTTCTCCTTTGATCCTTTGATATAGATGAAAACACTGAACTATTGCCTAGCTTAAGTCCAACAGCAGCGTTGGAATAACCATTTTCACTCCGCTACAATTTGCGGTTGACCCCTTAGCGAAGCATACCGAGGATCCCCATGAGTGAAACTCCGATCGACTCCAGCAAGCGGACGTGGCTGATTGCGTCCGGCTGCGCTGGTGCGGTGGGCGGCGTGGCGACTGCCGTTCCTTTTGTGAGCACTTTCCAACCGTCTGAAAAGGCCAAGGCAGCAGGTGCTGCCGTCGAGGTGGATATCTCGGGTCTCAAGCCCGGCGAAAAAATCACCGTGGAATGGCGTGGAAAGCCTGTTTGGATTGTCAAGCGCACGCCCGAGCAGCTTGCCGAGCTGCCCAAGCTGGATGCGCAGCTTGCCGATCCCAAATCGGCGCGCAACCCTGCGGAGCTCACGCCGGAATATGCGCGCAACGAATGGCGCTCCATCAAACCCGAGGTGTTCGTGGCCGTGGGTATCTGCTCCCACCTTGGCTGCTCTCCCACGGAGAAGTTCGCGCCGGGTCCGCAGCCTTCCCTGCCTGACGACTGGAAGGGCGGTTTCCTGTGCCCTTGCCATGGCTCCACATTCGACATGGCGGGCCGTGTGTTCAAGAACAAGCCTGCGCCTGACAATCTCGAAGTGCCGCCGCACATGTACCTGTCGGAGACCAAGCTCCTGATCGGTGAAGACAAGAAGGCCTGAGGGAGGCACTGACAAATGGCTGCTTATCGCGAATTCAAGGAAGTCTCGCCCAACGCGTCCGCGCGCGTGAAGGTCACCAACTGGCTGGAAAACCGTTTCCCCACGGCTTTCGATGCCTACAAGGTGCACATGTCGGAGTACTACGCTCCGAAGAACTTCAACTTCTGGTACATCTTCGGCTCGCTGGCGCTGCTGGTACTGGTGATCCAGATCGTCACCGGCATCTTCCTCGTGATGCACTACAAGCCCGACGCTGCCAAGGCGTTCGAGTCTGTCGAGTACATCATGCGCGATGTGCCGTGGGGCTGGCTGATCCGCTACATGCACTCGACCGGTGCGTCGGCTTTCTTCGTGGTCGTGTACCTGCACATGTTCCGCGGCCTGCTGTACGGCTCCTACCGCAAGCCACGCGAACTGGTGTGGATCTTCGGATGCGCGATCTTCCTGGCGCTGATGGCCGAGGCGTTCATGGGCTATCTGCTGCCCTGGGGCCAGATGTCCTACTGGGGCGCACAGGTGATCGTGAACCTGTTCTCCGCCATTCCCTTCATCGGCCCCGATCTGGCGCTGCTGATCCGTGGCGACTATGTGGTGAGCGATGCGACGCTGAACCGCTTCTTCAGCTTCCACGTGATCGCTGTGCCGCTGGTGCTGCTGGGCCTGGTGGTTGCGCACTTGCTGGCGCTGCATGACGTGGGCTCCAACAACCCTGATGGCATCGAAATCAAGGGCCCCGGCAAGCCGGTGGATGAGCATGGCCACCCGCTGGACGGCGTACCTTTCCACCCTTACTACACGGTGCACGACATCCTGGGCGTGGGCGTGTTCCTGTTCATCTTCTCGGCGGTGGTGTTCTTTGCTCCGGAACTGGGTGGCTACTTCCTGGAGTACAACAACTTCATCCCGGCCGATCCGCTGCAGACGCCTGCCC
The DNA here is from genome assembly GCF_015832135.1 of Diaphorobacter sp. JS3051. Taxonomy (NCBI): domain Bacteria; kingdom Pseudomonadati; phylum Pseudomonadota; class Betaproteobacteria; order Burkholderiales; family Comamonadaceae; genus Diaphorobacter; species Diaphorobacter sp. JS3051. The sequence continues at coordinate 1,910,799 of NZ_CP065406.1, read as the reverse complement.
ACATCGCCCCGGTGTGGTACTTCACGCCCTTCTATTCCATGCTGCGCGCCATCACCACCGAGATGATGTACGTGTTGATCGCATGTGTGGTGCTGGGTGCGGGCTTCGGTGTATTCAAGGCCCGTTTGCCTGCGCTCATCAAGGGTGGCGTAGCGCTGGCAGCCGCCGTCGCCATCGCCCTCATGCTGGCTATTGATGCCAAGTTTTGGGGCGTGGTGGTGATGGGTGGTGCCGTGATCATTCTGTTCTTCCTGCCCTGGCTGGACCAGAGCCCTGCACGCTCGATCCGCTATCGCCCGACCTGGCACAAGTACCTGTACGCAGTATTCGTGGTTGTGTTCGTCATCCTGGCCTACCTGGGCGTGCAACCGCCATCGCCCATCGGCGAGCGGGTTTCGCAAGTGGGTACGCTGTTCTACTTTGGTTTCTTCCTGCTCATGCCCTGGTGGAGCCGCTTGGGTACACCCAAGCCTGTGCCGGACCGCGTGACTTTTGCTGCGCACTGAGCTGGAGACGACAACAATGAAAAAACTCATCCTCACGTTGGTTGCAGCTCTGGGTCTGGTGGCTGGGGCGCATGCCGCCGGTGGTGGCATGGCCTGGGACAAGGCGCCTGTCAATACCAGCGACACGGCGTCCTTGCAGAACGGTGCGAAGCTCTTCGTCAACTATTGCCTCAACTGCCACTCGGCTGCCTTCATGCGTTTCAATCGCTTGAAGGACATCGGTCTCACGGACCAGCAGATCAAGGACAACCTGCTGTTCACGACCGATAAGGTGGGCGAGACCATGAAGTCCGCCATCGATCCCAAGCAGGCCAAGGTGTGGTTCGGCGCCAACCCGCCTGATCTCACGGTGATTGCACGTTCGCGTGCAGGCGCTGGCGGAACGGGCGCCGACTATCTCTACACCTTCCTGCGCACCTTCTATCGGGACGACACCAAGGCCACGGGCTGGAATAATCTCGCGTTCCCCAATGTGGGCATGCCCCATGCCTTGTGGCAACTGCAAGGCGAGCGCCGCCCGATCTTCGAAGAGCGTGAAAGCCACGGCAAGACCGAGCATGTGCTCAAGGGCTGGGAGCAGGTTACTGCAGGCAGCATGACGCCGTTGCAATACGACCAAGCTGTAGGTGATCTCGTGAATTATCTGCAGTGGATGGGCGAGCCAGCGCAAAATACACGTGTTCGCATTGGCGTATGGGTGTTGATCTTCCTCGGCGTGTTCACGTTCATCGCATGGAGGCTCAACGCCGCCTTCTGGAAAGACGTTAAGTAAACGCTAGGTTCTTTGCCGCGCATTTCTGCGCTGCCGAGCATGTACAGAGTGGGTGCCCTGGCACCCACTCTTTTGATTTTTAGGAGCTGCTCACCATGATGGTGCTTTATTCGGGTACGACCTGCCCCTTTTCCCATCGCTGCCGTTTCGTCCTCTTCGAAAAAGGCATGGATTTCGAGATCCGCGATGTGGACCTGTACAACAAGCCCGAAGACATCAGCGTGATGAATCCCTATGGTCAGGTTCCCATCCTGGTCGAGCGCGACTTGATCCTGTACGAGTCCAACATCATCAACGAGTACATTGATGAGCGCTTCCCCCACCCGCAACTGATGCCGGGTGATCCGGTGGACCGCGCACGCGTGCGCCTGTTCCTGCTGAACTTCGAGAAGGAATTGTTCGTTCACGTGAACGCGCTGGAGTCGCGCGCCACGAAGGGGAATGAAAAGGCATTGGAGAAGGCGCGCACGCACATCCGCGACCGGCTGACGCAGCTCGCTCCGGTGTTCTTGAAGAACAAATACATGTTGGGCGAGGGTTTTTCCATGCTTGATGTGGCCATTGCACCCTTGTTGTGGCGCCTGGACTATTACGGCATCGAGTTGAGCAAGAACGCTGCACCATTGCTCAAATATGCCGAGCGCATTTTCTCCCGCCCGGCATATATCGAGGCGCTGACGCCTTCCGAGAAAGTCATGCGCAAATAAGCTGCTGCGCCTTTTTCTTTTGCTTGCGTACGATGAAGCCCCAGGAATTTCCCTCCACGCGCCCCTATCTCATTCGTGCTCTGTATGAGTGGTGCACGGACAACGGCTTCACGCCCTATCTGGTGGTGCGTGTGAACGAATCCGTTCAGGTACCGCGTGAGTACGTCAACAACGGCGAGATTGTCCTGAACGCAAGCTACGACGCGACGAGCGGGCTGCAACTGGGCAACGATTTCATCGAGTTCAAGGCACGCTTCGGCGGCAGGCCGCACGACATCATGGTCCCGGTGCGCCGGGTCGTCGCCATCTACGCCCGTGAAAACGGACAGGGTATGGCCTTCCCGTTGGAAGAAGAAGTGTCCGTGCCGCCGGCCGCTGCTGTAGTGTCATCCGAGGACTTGGACGCTGGACCGGGTGTCCCTGGCTCCGCGGTTTCCGAGCGTGGACCTGTTCAGTTGCAATCGGTTGACGGCTCTTTGAGCGATGCGCACGAGGAGGCGCCGCGACCGCCTCCGCCCACAGGAGGCGCAGGGCGTCCTTCGCTCAAGCGCATCAAATGAGGCATCTTTCAAGGTGCATCAATTTGAGCCGTGCGTTTTGAACGCTAGAATCTGGAGTTCGCCGATTTAGCTCAGTTGGTAGAGCACCCGCCTTGTAAGCGGTAGGTCGTCAGTTCGAATCCGACAATCGGCACCATTGCACAGGCCGCATGTTCGCAGGGACATGCGGCTTTTCTTTTGCGTGCGGCCTTTTCTTTACGACGCCATGCCTGCGGCATAGCTGGCGTCTTTCGCCTGAGTGCTCAGGTTTGAACTTTCAGGCGTATGGAGTTAACCTCCCATCCCCGACTGCGCAGATGTGCCTCGAATGCGGGCAGCAATTGCCGGACTTTTGCGGCGGCGGCATTGCTGCGGACCAGCAGGCACCAACAAGCGCCTTCAATCGGCCCTGCCTGAATGGCGGGGCGCAGCATCGGGGGTATCAAGCCCTCGATGGCTTTCAGCCGGGCACTGGACTCCTGGGTGAGCGCGGTCAGCTTCGCCAACGTCGGCGACTCCTGCGTGGCTTGCTGGAGTGAGATGGCGTGGTGACGACGATTCATACAGAGACTGGTCCAACCAGCGACGAGGGAAAAACGTGCAGGTGATTATTACGGATGCGTGGCTCGCGCGAAGCCGCGCCATACACCTCAGTGGTGTGCAACTGATCTGCGCTCTAGCTGGGATTTTCTTGGCACTGCTGTTCATGACCGTGATGGCGTACCACTGGGTGCTGATGCATGGCGTGCGCGAGGGCTGGCCCGTAGTGGGCTCCATGGCACGACTGGCTGTGCAGGATGAGCAAGCCCAGCGCGAGCGGTTCATGCGCGCCAACATCGATGCGATGGCGCGCAAGCTGGGAGACATGCAAGCCCGTGTACTCCAACTGGAATCGCTGGGTGAGCGTGTGCGAGGCCTGGCCGGGCTGCCTGCTTCCGAGGTGCAGAGCCTGCCGGGCCGTGGAGGCATGCTGGTGGCTGGGCGCTCGCTGGGGCTCGACGAACTGAATGCGGCCTTGGACGACCTGGTCGCCATCACCGGCCGGCGGACGGATTTGATGACGGTGGCAGAGTCACGCCTCTTTGACCAGCACATCCGCAAGCACTTGGTCCCGACCCAGGTTCCCGTGCGCGACACGGCTGTTGGTTCGCCGTTCGGCTGGCGCATTGATCCTTTTACCGGCCAGTCCGCGTTGCATACCGGGCTGGACTTCTCGGCCGGAACCGGCACGCCCATCGTGGCCGCGGCCGGCGGCGTGGTGATCGCCCAGGAGTGCCACCCCGCCTATGGCAACATGGTGGAGATAGACCACGGAAGCCAACTCGTCACCCGCTACGCCCACGCCTTCAAAACCCTGGTGAAGGCGGGAGACATCGTGCGCCGGGGACAGAAAATCGCGGAAGTGGGGAGTACGGGCCGCTCCACGGGGCCGCATTTGCATTTCGAAGTGTGGGTGCAAGGCGTGCCGCAGGATCCGCAGAAATTCCTCTTCGCGGGAGAGCCCGCACCGATGCCACACGCCCCCACGGGGCGCGCTGCCATGGGGCACCTGGCGCACAGGTAGAATCTTTCGATCAGGCCCGCCACCTCGGATTGCAGGCACTTGCAATGGTGGACGGGGGTCTCCATCTGGATTCACATCATCACAGGGATTCCGGTCGCTCTGCCGCTCGTTGGCGTGTAGTGCGGTCGTGTTCGCATGGCCACCAACTTCCTCACCAAAATATTCGGCAGTCGCAATGACCGCCTGCTCAAGCAGTATCGCAAGACGGTTGCTCGCATCAATGCGATGGAGCCCGACTATGAGAAGCTGAGTGACGAGGCGCTGCGGGGCAAGACGCAGGAATTCAAGGATCGCATTGCACAGGGCGAATCGTTGGACGCTCTGCTACCCGAAGCCTTTGCCGTGGTGCGCGAGGGTTCCAAGCGCATCATGAAAATGCGCCACTTCGACGTGCAGCTGGTGGGTGGCATGGCGCTGCATTACGGCAAGATCGCCGAGATGCGCACGGGCGAGGGCAAGACGCTGACGGCGACGCTGCCCGTTTACCTGAATGCCTTGTCGGGCCAGGGCGTGCACGTGGTGACAGTGAACGACTATCTTGCGGGCCGTGACGCGCAATGGATGGGGCGGCTGTACAACTTCCTGGGCCTCACGGTGGGTATCAACCTGCCTCAAATGCCCCGCGAAGAAAAGCAGGCCGCCTACCAGGCGGACATCACCTACGGAACGAACAACGAGTACGGGTTCGACTACCTGCGCGACAACATGGTGTACGACGCGCGCGAGCGCGTGCAGCGCGGCCTCAACTACGCCATCGTCGATGAGGTGGACTCCATCCTGATCGATGAGGCGCGTACCCCCCTGATCATCAGCGGCCAGGCAGAGGACCACACGGCGCTGTATGTGGCCATGAACAAGGTGGTGCCCCTGCTGGTGCGCCAGGAGGGTGAGGCCGACCCGCGTACGGGCGAGGGCGTGACCAAACCGGGGGATTTCACCCTCGACGAAAAGACGCACCAGGTGTTCCTGACGGAGCAGGGCCACGAGAATGCAGAGCGCATCCTGGCCAGCCAGGGTCTGATTCCGGAAGGGGCGTCGCTCTACGATCCGGCCAACATCACGCTGGTGCATCATTTGTACGCGGCGCTGCGCGCCAACCATCTCTACCACCGCGACCAGCACTACGTCGTGCAGAACGGCGAGATCGTGATCGTGGACGAGTTCACGGGCCGCCTGATGGCCGGCCGCCGCTGGAGCGAAGGCCTGCACCAGGCCGTCGAAGCCAAGGAAGGCGTGAACATCCAGGCCGAGAACCAGACGCTGGCCTCCATCACCTTCCAGAACTACTTCCGCCTCTATAACAAGCTCTCGGGCATGACCGGTACGGCCGATACCGAGGCCTATGAGTTCCAGGAAATCTACGGCCTGGAAACCGTGGTGATCCCGCCCAACCGGCCCAGCAAGCGCGACGACCAGCTCGACCGCGTGTACAAGACGACGCGCGAGAAGTACGAGGCCGCGATTGCCGACATCCGCGAATGCCACGAGCGTGGCCAGCCGGTGCTGGTGGGTACCACTTCCATCGAGAACTCGGAAATCATCGCCGAGTTGCTGAACAAGGCAGGCCTGCCGCACCAGGTACTCAACGCCAAGCAGCACGCGCGCGAGGCCGATATCGTGGCCCAGGCGGGACGCCCCGGCATGATCACCATCGCCACCAATATGGCGGGCCGCGGTACCGACATCGTTCTGGGCGGCAACGTGGAAAAGGCGATCGCCGCGCTGGAGGCCGATGAGTCGCTGTCAGAAGCCGAGCGAGCCGCGCGTGTGCAGGAACTGCGCGCGCAGTGGAAGCTCGACCACGAGAAGGTGACGGCACTCGGCGGCCTGCGCATCATCGCGACCGAGCGCCATGAATCCCGCCGTATCGACAACCAGCTGCGCGGCCGCTCGGGCCGTCAGGGCGATCCGGGCTCTTCGCGCTTCTATCTGAGTCTGGATGACCAATTGATGCGCATCTTCGCGGGCGACCGCGTCAAGGCCATCATGGACCGGTTGAAGATGCCCGACGGCGAAGCGATCGAGGCGGGTATCGTCACGCGCAGCATCGAGTCGGCGCAGCGCAAGGTTGAGGCGCGCAACTTCGACATCCGCAAACAGCTGCTGGAGTACGACGACGTCGCCAACGACCAGCGCAAGGTGATCTACCAGCAGCGCAACGAGATCCTGGACGCCCCCGACCTGGGCGTGTTGATCGACGCCATGCGCGACGATTGCATGGCCGACGTGGTGCGCCAGTACGTGCCTGCCGAGTCCGTGGAAGAACAGTGGGACCTCGCAGGCCTGGAAAAGGCGCTGGCCAGCGACTGGCAAGTGTCGTTGGCGCTGCAGAAAGAGGTGGAAGGCTCGGACGCCATCACCGACGAAGAGATTCTGGAGAAGGTGCAGCAGGCCGCCCGCGAGGCCTTCCAGGCCAAGGTGGGGCAGGTGGGTGCGGAGAACTTCACGCAGTTCGAGCGCATGGTGCTGCTGCAGAGCTTCGACACCAACTGGCGCGATCACCTCTCCGCGCTGGATTATTTGCGCCAGGGCATCCACCTGCGCGGCTATGCGCAGAAGCAGCCCAAGCAGGAATACAAGCGCGAGGCGTTCGAGCTCTTCCGCCAGCTGATCGACCAGGTCAAGAACGAAGTCACGCGCCTCATGATGACCGTGCAGGTGCAATCCAGCGCCCAGCTGGACGAGGCCACGCAGGCCATGGAAGACCGGGGTGAGGGCATCAGCAACGTTACCTACAGCTCGCCCACCGAGACCGGCGAAGTGGAGACGGTGGCCGATGCCGCCACCGCCGCGCAGCCTGCCGCCGCCGGCGTGCGCGTGGGCCGCAACGACCCCTGCCCCTGCGGCAGCGGCAAAAAGTACAAGCAGTGCCACGGCAAGCTGGCGTGATGCCGGCACAATGAAGAACACGGGCTGCGGCCCGTGTTCGCACTTTGGCAGTGCCTTTTCTCCTGTTTCCCCGACGTCTCTTTCTGAAGGAATACGACGCATGCCCGTGAATCTCTCCGCTCCTCTTGCATCGGATTTGCACCCCGTGGCCGGTGTGCGCATCGGCGTGACCGAAGCCGGTGTGCGCAAGGCGCAGCGCAAAGACCTGACCGTGTTCCTGCTGGACGAAGGCACCACCGTCGCGGGCGTGTTCACGCAGAACCGTTTCTGCGCCGCGCCGGTACAGGTGTGCCGTGAGCACCTGGACGGCGGCCAGGCGATTCGCGCCATGGTGGTGAACACGGGCAACGCCAACGCCGGTACGGGCGCGGACGGCCTCGCGCGTGCGCGCGCCACCTGCGAGGCACTGGCCGGCCACCTGGGTCTGGCGGCCAGCCAGGTGCTGCCGTTTTCCACCGGCGTCATCATGGAGCCGCTGCCGCACGAGCGCATTGCAGCCGCGCTGCCCGCCGCGCTGGCCGATGCACAGCCCGGCCACTGGGCGCGCGCGGCCGAAGGCATCATGACCACCGACACGCTGCCCAAGGCGTTCAGCACGCAGGTGCAGTTGGGCGGTGCAACAGTGACCATTACCGGCATCTCCAAGGGCGCGGGCATGATCCGCCCCAACATGGCGACCATGTTGGGCTTCCTGGCCACGGATGCCTGCATCGCGCCCGAGTTGCTGCGCCCGCTCGTGCGCGAGCTGGCGGACCAGTCCTTCAACCGCGTGACCATTGACGGCGACACCAGCACCAACGACTCGTTCGTGCTGATGGCCACGCACAAGGCGCGGCACGCACCCATCACCTCGCTCGACAGCGCCGAGGGCCGTGTGCTCAAGGCCGCGTTGCTGGAAGTGGCGCAAAAGCTGGCACAGGCCATCGTGCGCGATGGAGAGGGCGCGACCAAGTTCATCACGGTGCGCGTGGAGGGCGGCCAGACGGGCGAAGAGTGCCGGCAGGTGGCCTATGCCATCGCGCATTCGCCGCTGGTCAAGACGGCCTTCTTTGCCAGCGACCCGAACCTGGGCCGCATCCTGGCAGCCGTGGGCTACGCAGGCATTGCGGACCTGGACCAGACCAAGATCGACCTGTTTCTGGACGACGTGCATGTGGCCGTGCAGGGCGGGCGCAATCCGGCCTACCGCGAGGAAGACGGCCAGCGCGTGATGAAGCAAAGCGAGATCACCGTGCGCGTGGTGCTGGGCCGCGGTGCGGCGGTGGACACGGTGTGGACCTGCGACCTGAGCCACGACTACGTGACCATCAACGCGGATTACCGCTCTTGAATGCTTTCCTTTTGATAGCTGTCAGCGCTTGCTAGATAAGCGCTAGAGCCGAAAATGACTGATAAATTTGACCAGCTGATCGCGCGTGCGGAGCAGCTCATCTCCCGTATCGAGGCGGTCTTGCCGCAGCCATTGTCGGCGCCGGACTGGGCGGCCTCCATCGCCTGGCGTTACCGCAAACGCAGCGGCGGCCATGGTGTGCTGGAGCCGGTGCGCCATGTGGCCGCCATGCAGCTGTCCGATCTCAAGGAGATCGATGCGCAGAAAGAAAAGATCCAGCGCAACACCCAGCAGTTCGTCGAAGGCAAGCCCGCCAACAACGTGCTGCTGACCGGTGCGCGCGGCACGGGCAAGTCCTCGCTCATCAAGGCGTGCCTGAACAGCTATGCACCCCAGGGCCTGCGTCTGATCGAGGTGGACAAGGCGGACCTGACGGATCTGCCCGACATTGTGGACGTGGTCTCCGGCCGGCCCGAGAAGTTCATCGTTTACTGCGATGACTTGAGCTTTGAGGATGGAGAGGCCGGGTACAAGGCCCTCAAGTCGATCCTGGACGGCTCGGTCGCCGCGGCCACGCCCAATGTACTGGTGTATGCCACCAGCAACCGGCGCCACCTGCTCCCGGAATACATGAAGGAGAACCTGGGCTACACCCACACCGACGATGGCGAGGTCCATCCGGGCGAGGCGGTGGAGGAAAAAATCTCCCTGTCCGAGCGCTTCGGCCTGTGGGTGAGCTTCTACCCGTTCAGCCAGGACGAGTACCTGGCCATCGTGGCGCAGTGGCTGGCTGCGCTGGGCGTACCCGCCCAAGCCATCGAGGCCGCGCGCCCGCAGGCGCTGGTGTGGGCGCTCGAGCGCGGCTCGCGCAGCGGCCGCGTGGCCTATCAATTTGCCCGGGATTTCGCAGGGCGGGAGGGCGAGGGCGCATGAGCGAATCGACCAGCACGCCACAGCGCAAGCACACCGAGGTCGCCGTGGGCATTCTGCTGCGGGAGGACGGGGCGATGCTGCTGTCCACTCGCCCCCCGGGCAAGCCCTATGCGGGCTACTGGGAGTTCCCGGGCGGCAAGATCGAAGCCGGGGAAACCGTGGAGCAGGCGCTGCGCCGCGAACTCATCGAGGAACTGGGCGTGACCATCGGCCCGGTGGAGGCCTGGAAGGTGACCGAGCATGACTACCCGCATGCCCTCGTGCGCCTGCACTGGTGCAAGGTGCGCGAATGGAGCGGTGCGTTCGAAATGCGCGAGGGCCAGACCATGGCCTGGCAGCACTGGCCGCTGCAGGTCAAGCCGGTGCTGCCGGGCGCCTACCCCGTGCTGCAGTGGCTGGCCGAGGAGCGTGGCGAGGTGTTCGACGCTTCGCTGCTGGCGTGAGATGTTGCTTCAAAATACATAGCTGCTTGCGCTTGCTGGATAAGCGTTAGCAGCCTTTTCTTCAAATATCACGGCTGGCGCTTGGGATCGCCGAACTCCGCATCCTCCGGCGGCGCCTCGGCCGGCATGCGGAAATCTTCGGCTGCCCAGGCCCCCAGATCGATCTGCTTGCAGCGTTCGCTGCAAAACGGGCGGAAGCGGTTGGCCGGGCTGTACAGGCTCGGGCCGCCGCAGGTCGGGCAAGGCACTCGCTTGCCTTGGGGCGCAGGTGTGTCGGAGCGGGAGGGTGTGCCGGTCATGTCGTGTCAGGCGCACAGGGTCAGTTCAAATGCCGCGTCCTCGGTGCTGGGAACCAGGCGGCCGCCTTCTTCCTGGCGCATCAGCCGCACCGAAACGATGAGGCGGTTGCCGCTGATCTCCGGGATGAGTTGCAGTGCAGGGTCGATTGCCAAGCGCAGCAGCTGGAAGGTGCGGCCCTGGGGCAGGTTCTGCTGGAACTGCCCGCGCTCGGCCGCCACTTTCTGCGGCAGCCCCGAATCACGCAGCAGGCGCAGCAGCACGTAGACGGACTCTGCCAACGGCCCCAGCGTGGCGGCCCAGTGGTGCAGGTCGTGCTGGCGGTCCTGGGGCGGACGGTGCTGCCACGCGTAGTAGGCGGGCAGATCAAAGCCGCAGGTGCCCCCGGGGATGCCCACGCGGCTGCGAATGCTCATGAGCCAATCGTTCTCGGTCAACGCCTGGCCGGCCTTGCCGTTTTGCGCGTTGAGTGCGGCAAAGCACTGGTCGAGCTGGGCGATCACGCCGTCCAGGGCTTCCTCGGAGATGGAGGGGTTGCCGCGATAGGCATCCAGCTGGTGCTTGTGCTTTTCCAGATCCTTGAGCACGTCGGCTTTGAGGTCGGCCCGGGCCGCCACGTCCATGACCTCGAACATGGTCACGAGGGCATAGTGATGGTCCAGGGGATGCGGGCGCGCGATGAGCTCGCCCAGCCGGCGAAACAGCTGCTCAAGCCGCAGATAGGTTCTCAGGCGTTCGTTGAAAGGGTATTCGTAAAGGATCACGCTACGGGGTTCCTGAGTGCGCACGGTGTGGGGCGGGGTGCGAGCGCTGCGCTGCGGCAGACCATTGCACACCACGCCGGTGCGAACACATCATAGCCCGAAGAATACGGCGATCTCGCGTGCCTTTGTTTGCAAATCTGACAGCGCCAACCCGTCGTTGTAGATCACCAGGTCGGCGGCCGCGCGGCGCGTGGCGCGTGGGCTCTGTGTGGCCATGATGGCGCGCACGGCATCGGCGGTCAGACCGCTGCGCATCTGCACACGCTGGATCTGCGTCTCCTCCCGGCAGTCCACGACCAGGACGGTGTCCAGCTGCCGGGCCCAACGGGGCGACTCCGTCAGCAGCGGAATGTCGAACACGATGAGTGCGTGGCCCGCGCGGTGCGCCTGTGCTGCAGCGTGTGCGATCTCGCGTCCCACGAAGGGGTGAACGATGGCTTCCAGGCGCTGCTTCGCCGTGGGATCGCTGAAAACGAGGGTGCGCATGCGTGCCCGGTCCAGCGCGCCGTCGGTGATGTAGTCGGGCCCGAACTCTTCGCGCAGGGCCGCGATGGCGGCGCCTTCCGCCTCGGTCACCGAGCGGGCGATGGCATCGGCGTCGATCAGTGCCGCGCCGTTCTGTCGCAGCATGCCGGCCACCGTGCTTTTGCCGCTGCCGATGCCGCCCGTCACGCCCAGTTTCACCGAGCGGGGACCGGCCTGCCGAGAGCCCACCTTAGAGCCCCAGCACGGAAAAGACGGCCTGCATGATGCGCCCGGGGCCCCACAGCATGGCGGCCATGCCTCCTCCCACCAGGAACGGGCCGAAGGGGACGTACTTGCCTTCGCGCAGGGTGCTGGCCAGCTTCATGGCGATACCGACGATGGCGCCGATGACCGAGGCCAGCAGAATGATCGGCACGAGCGCCTGCCAGCCAAACCAGGCGCCCAGCGCGGCAAACAGTTTGAAGTCGCCATAGCCCATGCCTTCCTTGCCTGTGGCCAGCTTGAACCCCCAGTACACGGACCAGAGGGACAGGTAGCCCGCCGCGGCGCCGATGACGGCATCCACGGGCTGCACTTCAATCCAGCGCAAGACGGCCGCAAGCAGGCCCGCCCACAGCAACGGCAACGTGATGTCGTCGGGTAGAAGCGTGGTGTCCCAGTCGATGCATGCCAGCGTGACCAGCGCGGCCGAGAAACCGCACCACGCGGCGGTCGTGAGGCTCCAGCCCCAGCGGAGCGCGCATGCATAGAACAAGGCACCCGTCGCCAGCTCTACCAGCGGATACCGGGGGCTGATGCGCGTGCCGCAACCCGCGCACCGGCCTCGCAGGGCTAAATAGCTCAGGACCGGAATGTTCTCGTACCAGCGGATCGCGTGGCCGCAGGAGGGGCAGCGTGAACGCGGCTTGGACAGGCTGAGGGGCTCGTTGTCGGTCTCAGGAGGCGCTGCCGAGGAAAGCAGCCCTACATCCTGCCCGTACTGCCGGCATTCTGCGGCCCATTGCCGTTCCATCATGCGCGGAAGGCGATGGATCACGACGTTGAGAAAGCTTCCGATCAGCATCCCCAGGACGCCCACCAGCACGGCGTCCACTGCTAGCGAGCCTGTCATCAAACCACTTGCCCGAGCTTGAAGATCGGAAGGTACATCGACACCACGATGCCACCGATCAGCGTGCCCAGGAACACGATGATGATGGGCTCCATCAGGCTGGACAGGCCGGCCACCATTTCATCCACTTCGGCTTCGTAAAAATCGGCGGCTTTGCCCAGCATGTGGTCGATGGAGCCGGATTCCTCGCCGATCGCACACATCTGCAGCACCATGGAGGGGAATACGTTGGCATTCCCCATGGCGGCCGTCAGGCTGGTACCTGTGGAGACTTCCTGCTGAATCTTCTCCGTCGCGATGGCGTAGACCGAGTTGCCCGATGCACCGCCCACCGAGTCCAGTGCCTCCACCAATGGCACACCGGCAGCGAACATGGTCGACAGGGTGCGGGTCCAACGGGCAACACAGGACTTGTCGATCAATGCACCGAAGATGGGCATTTTCAGCAGGAAACGGTCCATGAAACGCTGCATTTTTTCGCTGCGCTTCCAGGCCTGCATGAAGAAGTAGAACCCCCCGCCGATGACGCCGAATATCAGCCACCAGTAAGCCACGAAGAATTCGCTGATGGCCATCACGAACAGGGTAGGGGCGGGCAGGTCGGCTCCGAACGAGGTGAAAACCTCTTTGAACGCGGGAATCACGAAAATCATGATGATCGTCACCACGACAAACGCAACGATGATCACTGAGATCGGATACATCAGCGCCGACCGGATCTTGGATTTGATGGCCTCGGTCTTCTCCATGTACAGGGCCAGCCGGTCGAGCAACGCTTCCAGAATACCGGCGGCTTCGCCGGCCTCTACGAGGTTGCAGTAGAGGCTGTCGAAGTACATCGGATATTTACGGAACGCGGCATTCAGGGACGTTCCTGTCTCCACATCGCCGCGGATATCGTTGAGCAGCTTGGTCACACTGGGATTGGTATTACCCCGGCCCACGATATCAAATGCCTGAAGCAGTGGAACGCCGGCCTTCATCATCGTGGCCATCTGGCGCGTGAACAGCGCGATGTCTTTGGGCTTGATCTTTTTGCCCGCGCTCATCCGGCGCTTCTTGATCTTCGTTGGCAGAACGCCCTGCCGCCGCAGCGTCGCCTTGACCTGATTCTCTCCCGCGGCGCGTACTTCGCCGCGTACGATCTTGCCGCTACGATCCTTGCCCTCCCACTCGAAGACAAAGTCCTTGATGCCCCTCGATGCAACGGTCGCCATTGTTTTCTCTCTCGATTGTTTATTCGTTGGTGACAGCCAAGACCTCTTCCAAGGAGGTCAATCCCATTTTTGCCTTGTGAAGCCCGGATTCACGCAGAGAACGGACGCCTTCCAGGCGTGCCTGTTCGGCGATTTCCAGTGCGCTTCCATCGCGCAGGATGATGCGCTGGATTTCTTCGGACACCGGCATGACCTGGTAAATGCCCACGCGCCCCTTGTATCCGTTATTGCAGGCGGAGCAGCCCACCGGTCGGTAGGTGACCCATGAGCCGTCGATCTCCTCGTCCCGGTAGCCGGCCTCCAGCAGCGTCTCATGTGGAATGTCCACGGGCGCCTTGCAATTGGGGCACAAGCGACGCGCCAGTCGCTGCGCCGTAATAAGAATCACGCTGGATGCGATATTGAAGGGCGCGATACCCATATTGCGCATGCGCGTCAATGTCGTGGGGGCGTCATTGGTGTGCAGGGTGGACAGCACCAAGTGACCCGTCTGCGCGGCTTTGATCGAAATGTCTGCCGTTTCCAGATCCCGGATTTCACCCACCATGATGATGTCCGGATCTTGGCGAAGGAATGACTTGAGCGCGACGGCAAACGTGAGGCCGGCTTTTTCGTTGACGTTGACTTGGTTCACACCCGGGAGGTTGATTTCCGAGGGATCCTCAGCGGTCGCAATATTGACGCCGGGCTTGTTCAACAAATTGAGACATGTGTAGAGCGACACGGTCTTCCCGGAGCCCGTGGGTCCGGTCACCAGGATCATTCCATAAGGGCGGTTGATGGCCTGCAGCAAACGCTCCTTTTCCTCGGGCTCATATCCCAGTGCGTCAATACCCAGCTTGGCGCTGCTCGGATCGAGAATACGGATCACGATCTTCTCGCCAAAGAGCGTAGGCAGGGTGCTGACGCGGAAATCGATAACCCGGTCCGGCCCAACCTTGAGCTTCATGCGGCCATCCTGGGGCACGCGTTTTTCCGAAATATCCAGGCGGGAGATCACCTTGATGCGCGAGGCCAGCTTCTCCTTGATGGCAATTGGCGGCGATGCGATTTCGCGCAATTCGCCATCTATGCGGAAGCGGACACGGTAATGGTGCTCGTAGGGCTCAAAATGCAGATCGGATGCACGCATATTGAAGGCATCCAGCAGCATCTTGTGCAGAAATTTGACAACGGGAGCATCCTCGACTTCCGCGGGATTGTCGGCATCCTCGTCCGGAGCTTCATCAACGGGAATGTCGCCGAACTCAAAATCATTACTACTGTTAATGCCGTCGAGCGTTTCTGTACCGCTCTTTGTGCTCGCCTCAATCAAGCGGAGCAGTTTGTCATATTCCGCGATGATCCAGTCCACCCCCATTTGTGTGGTGAACTTGATCTTTTCTGCGGCCTCTTGAAATGTCGGATCCGCGGTGGCGACTATGAGCCGGTTATTGCGCTTACTGAGAGCGATGACTTTGTAGGACTGGCACAGTTTGACGTCCAACAGATCTTTGGGGATGCGCTGCCGGTCGATCGCATCGACATCTAGCAAGGGGGCACCAAATACGGTGGATACCGTATGGGCTAGATCACTTGGCGTGATGATTTTCGATTCCGTGAGCTCTGCAATAAAGCTACTGCGGCTATTTTGTGACTTTTTGTAAATCTCTTCCGCCGCTTTTTGATCCAATTTGCCCACAGACATCAACGCGCGCGCCAGTCCGGGTAAGGCAATGGGTTGAGCTTCTTTCTGTGTGTCGATAGCAGCCATGTAACTAGCGGATTCTTATGGAAGGAAGGGAAACTCTTCAATCATCGCCGATCGCCCAAGGTGTGTACAGGCTTAATGGCGCAAGCGTTGTGTGAGTGACATTTGCCCCAGCCGGCGGCTCAAGGGCAGCATGGGCTGTGCGAGGGCAACCGCATTAAAGATTTGCGGTTCCTTGGCACCCGGACGGCGTCCAGATGCAAAAAAGCCCCGCGATGCAGGGCTTGGGCATGAAAATAACTGGTCGGGGTGAGAGGATTCGAACCTCCGGCCTCTACGTCCCGAACGCCTTTGCGTTGCCAATGAAATCAATGGGTTGTATGATGAAATCCATTATTTGGGACACTTCGGGGACACGGGCCGGTGGGTACGATCACAAAACGCGGAGAACTGCAGTGGCAAGCCAAGGTCAGGCGCCGTGGCTTCCCTGCTCAGTCAAGAACCTTCTCCTACAAGGAGGATGCCGAACGCTGGGTTCGCGCGATGGAGCGAGAGCTGGAGACAACCGGCTTCATCGACCGTCGGGAGGCCGAACGCAACACATTGGCCGACATCCTCTTGCGGTACCAGCAGGAAGTCACGCCGCAGAAAAAGTCAGCCGTGATCGAGTCCACCAAGATCAAGGTCTTGCTCAAGGATGCCGCTCTAACCCAGATCAAGATTTCGGCTTTGAACAGCTCGATTGTCGCTGCTTGGCGTGACCGTCGCCTCAAGCAGGTCAGTGGGGCGACGGTCAACCGCGAAATCGACGTTCTGTCGGCGGCAATCAACCACGCGCGGCGTGAGTGGGGCATCCATATCGAGAACCCCGTACCCCTGGTGCGCCGCCCGGAGAAGGCCAAAGCCAGGGACAGGCGCTTTACGGATGAGGAGATGGTGTATTTGCTCGCAGCCTTGACGGGCGGTGAGCGCCTGGCCGATGGCACGTTCAGCAAGGGGGCGCGCAACCCATGGTTGCAACCCCTGGTCGAATTAGCCGTGGAGACGGCGATGCGCCGGGGGGAGCTGTTGGCCTTGCGCTGGGAGTGTGTGAATCTGGCTCGGCAGACAGCTTTTTTGCCAGACACCAAGAATGGCGATTCGCGCATGGTGCCTTTGTCACGCAAGGCGGTGGCTATCCTGCAGGAGCTGCAAACTTTGGCTGGTGTAGGCGATGTTCTTGAAGGGCCGGTGTTTCCCACGACGGCCATGGCTTTGCGCAAAGGATTCAAGCGTGCTTTGGAACGCGCCCAGCAGCAGTACAAGGAAGATTGCCGAGCAGCCGGAAAGCGGCCTGTTCGCGGCTTTCTGGAGGATGTCCATTTCCATGACACTCGCCACGAAGCCGCGTCTCGTTTGTCGGAAAAGCTGAGCAACGTCTTGGAGTTGTCTGCCGTGACAGGTCACAAGGATTTGCGCATGCTCAAGCGTTACTACCATCCCCGTGCCGAAGACCTGGCGAAAAAGCTGGGGTAGATCGGCTGCTTGGGCTGTGGACAAGGCTGTGTTCTGCTCGGGTTGTCCTCGTTACATCGCCCCTTGATGGTTCGATACATCGCCCCTGATTGCGTGCTGGGGCGGGGTTCGTTAGATCGCCCCTTGTCGGTTCGTTAGATTACCCCTTCTCTATACCTATAGGGTGGTATGCGTCCGGAGAACCCATCTTGAATCGAGGGCAGTAATCGAGGATCGTCCCCACGAAGGAGATCGTGGAGACGATGGAACGATTGATCGATGGAGAGCGCCGGCTGCGGCGCGAGTACAGCGCCGCTTTCAAGGCGTCGGTTCTGGCACGAACCCGTGAGCCAGGGGCCTCAGTGGCTGGCGTGGCCTTGAGCCATGGCCTGCATCCGAACATGGTGCATCGCTGGCTGCGGGAGCAGAGCCTGAGTCGTGAACAGGATTCGCTGAGAACACCAGCCTTCGTGGCGTTGCCATTGGCGCCTACCGTGGCACCGGGGCCGGTCGCATCCCCGGTCACACCCGCGCCCACGCAGGCCAGCCCCAGCCAGGACCTCATCCGGGTGGAGATCCAGCGCGCTGGAGCGACCGTCACGATGCAATGGCCAGTGTCGGCCGCGGCGCAGTGCGCCCAGATGCTGCGCGAGCTGTTGCGGTGATCCGTATCGATGCGGCCTGGCTGGCCACCGCTCCGCTGGACATGCGCGCGGGTACCGACACCGCCCTGGCCCGGGTGATCGCCACCTTTGGCGCTGCCCACCCGCACCATGCCTACGTCTTTGCCAACCAGCGCGCCAACCGTCTGAAGATCCTGGTGCACGACGGCGTGGGTCTGTGGCTGGCTGCGCGCCGGTTGCACCAGGGTAAGTTCGTCTGGGCGCCGCCGGGCAGTCCGAACGTGGCGTTGGAACACACCCAGCTCAACGCGCTGGTGCTGGGTCTGCCCTGGCAGCGCATGGGCTCGCAAGGCGCCATCACCGTGATCTGAATCTTCCCTGTGAGGGAGTCGTCGCTGCAATTGGGAGATGTGCCAATGGCCTTGCACGGCACGCGCGGGCACACTGCTGTCCATGGTGATCGACGAGCAAGCCCTGAGCGAACTGGATGCAGAGCAACTGCGCCAGGTCAGCCAGCGCCTGCTGGCCGAACTGCGTCACCAGCGGGCTCTGAACGAGAAGCTCGCCTATGAATGCGCACTGCTCAAGCGGCTGAAGTTCGCGGCCAAATCCGAGCGCCACAGCGCCGAGCAGCGCAACCTGCTGGAAGAAGAACTCGACAGCGATCTGGCGGCCGTTGAGCACGAGATTGAGCAACTGCGCCCGACGCAACCGGTCACCGACAAGCAGCAGCCCAAGCGCACGCCGCTGCCGGCCAATCTGCCACGACACGAGATCCGCCACGAACCCACGTCCACGACATGCCAGTGCGGTTGCCAACTCAAGCGCATTGGCGAGGATGTGGCCGAGAAGCTGGACTACGTGCCCGGCGTCTTCACAGTGGAGCGCCACATCCGGGGCAAGTGGGCCTGCGCGAAGTGCCAGACCCTCACACAAGCACCGGTGGCCGCCCACGTCATCGACAAAGGCATCCCGACAGCGGGCCTGCTGGCACAGGTGCTGGTGGCCAAGTACGCCGATCACCAGCCCTTGTACCGCCAGGAGAACATCTTTGGTCGCGCCGGTCTGGCGATCCCTCGCTCGACCCTGGCGCAATGGGTGGGTACCTGCGGCGCGCGTTTGCAGCCGCTGGTCGATGCCCTCAAGACCGAGATCCTCAGGCACCGGGTGTTGCACGGTGATGAGACGCCGGTGGCCATGCTCAAGCCGGGCAACGGCAAGACGCACCGGGCCTATCTGTGGGCTTATGCCCCAGGGGCATTTGAAGCCACGCGCGCCGTGGTGTACGACTTCTGCGAGTCCCGCGCCGGCGAGCACGCCCGCGCCTTCCTGGGCGACTGGCGCGGCAGTCTGATTTGCGACGACTACGCCGGGTACAAAGCCAGCTTCAGCCAGGGCGTGACAGAAGCCGGCTGCCTGGCACACGCCCGGCGCAAGTTCTTCGACCTGCACGCGGCCAACAAGAGCCAGATCGCCGAGTTCGCCCTGGCACAGTTCGCCCGGGTCTATGAGATCGAACGGGAAGTCCAAGCCCTGACGGCACCGCAACGGCTGCAGGTGCGCCAGCAGCACAGCCGCCCGATACTGGACGCCTTGCACCAGTGGATGGTGCTGCAACGCCAGCAGGTGGCGGGCAACTCGGCCACGGCCAAGGCCCTGGACTACAGTCTCAAGAGATGGACCGCGCTCACGCGCTTCGTCGATGACCCGCAATTGCCGCCTGACAACAACTGGATCGAGAATCGAATCAGGCCCATTGCCCTGGGGCGCTCGAACTGGTTGTTCGCCGGCAGCCTGCGCGCGGGTCAGCGAGCGGCGGCCGTCATGAGCCTGATCCAGTCAGCGCGCATGAACGGGCACGACCCGTATGCCTACCTCAAGGACGTGCTCATCCGGCTGCCCACGCACAAGGCCAGCCGCATCGAGGAGCTCTTGCCGCACCGCTGGCAGCCGGCTGTCTGACCCAGACACTGCGCGCTTGGCGCTTGTTCATCGGGTGGCCGTCTTGCGCAGCAGGCCCGGGGAGACCTTCCAGTTCTGGCCTTCGTCGGTGCGCACGCTGGCGGTCTTCTTGTTCAGGCGCAGCACAACGCCGTGCTTGACGCTGCCATCGGTGGCCGTGAAGTGGACCAGGTCACCCTCGGCGAACTGTGCCAGCTCCACCGTGCTCCTGGCCTGGGCCAGCAGGTTCAAACGCTCGACCACCATCCGGTTGAGGTAGAGCAGGTCTTCCTCACCCATGTGGCGAAGTGCCTGCGTGAACAACTCGCGATCCAGAATGGTCTGCTTGGAACTCATCGTCGGTACAAATCTTGACCGCCTGACAGGGGCGGCTCACCGAGAGTCTATGGCAGCGCAAACCCTGCGCTGGCGTGCTGACCATCAACACCGGTCATGCGCAAGATGGGTTCGCCGCGCGCATACATAGGGTGTTCCTATAGCATTCCTTTAATTTTTGCTGGTAGCGCTTGCCATGTCGGTGGGTATTCTCGGGCGCAAGCCAAGTCTCAAAGTCCGGCTTCGATCAACTCATGCAGTAACTGCGCGCCTAGGATGATGCGGTCTTCAATGTCTATGCCCTGGGTTTGCGGCACGGCAAATAAGCCATCCTGAATGGCGTACTTGCTTGCCACGGTATCGAAGGCGTTGCGCAGTGCCGGTTCGCTGGGGATATCGCTCAGTGCCCAGCCGTTTTCCACACAGCGGATCTTGAGCCCGCTGCGTCGTAGTATTAGATGGCGTTCATTGGTTTCGTGGCCTGGAAAGCAACGCGGCCAACCGTGGTTGCCAATGTCTGATGTGGGCAGTCCCGCTTCGTTGGCCAGAGCCAGCAAATAGGCGTCATGGTGGTTGCTGCGGTTGTCGCAGGAGTCGCTCAAGGGCATACAGATGGCGTAGCCTGGGCCGGGCCCCAGAACGTAGTTGCCAGCGAAATCCAGGCTCGCACCGCGCATTACCTCGTATTTGGCGATGTAGTAGCGCCAGTCTTTTGGCGTGGAAGGGGCTTGCACGAACGTGTCGATGACGGCTTGCGGTGTTTGTCCGAAGGCCAGGTCGTCCAGCAGGCCTTGCAGGGCAGCGGCGCTGGGGTGGATGGCTTCGTTGTAGCGAATACGCCAGTGGTTTTCCCACAGCCCTGCCTGCCGCTGCCGCGGGGCTCCGATATAGGTCAGGCGATGGCCCGAGCTGCGCTGGCGGCTTCTGCCTGTATGGCCCTTGGCCAGAAGGGCGGCGCTGACCTGGTGGTAAGGGTGCTTGAACAACGTGAAAAACTGCCTTGCGCGGCTGGCAAAGGCGCGAGGATCCTGTGCGGGGCTGAGGTCGAACACTGTCAATCCCCCGCGCAGCAGTTCATGGTCTTCGAGCTGGCACACGGATTCGTGCAGCGTGGGGTGGGCCCCTACCAGGGCTTGCTTGGCCTGCTCGTTGCGAACCTGAACCTGATTGAAGGTTTCCACGGCATGTAGCGGCCCGCCCGCCATGATGGTTTCCACCTCCGCGAGCAAAGCGGGCATATTGTTGCGGGTGGAGTCGGCGCGGATTTCGCTGCGCGAGGCTTCGATCAGGTTACGCAGAATGCGCAACCGGTGGTGCATGTCTGCCAGCGGCGTGCCCTGCATCAGGCCGTGCAGCACGCCATACAGCAGCACGGTGTGCGCCAGCGACCAGGGGCGCGTGCCATACAGGCGGCAGCAGGCATGGAACATGTTCACGCCCACCGGGGCGTCCCCGAAGTCGCGGAAGTTGAAGATGCGCAGGGGCGTTGAAGCGATGCTCTCGGTATCTCGGGTAAAAAGGCTGGTAAACAGCGGGGCAATGGCTTGGGGGCCAGACAACCCAGCGGATTGCACGGTGAGCCAGACATCGAGTGCGCGTGCAATCCAATCGAGGTTGTCGTGGGCTGCTGACGCCTGGTTGCCCAGCAGAGCTTTCGAAAGAACTGAAAGGGCGCTGAGGTCGCCCAGGCTCGTCTGCACGGACAGGCCTTGTTTCCACGCCCGCACCTCGAAGAGAAAGCGCAGGTAGCGCACGCATTCTTCGTCGATCAGGTGGTTGTCGCCCCGGTAGGGCCAGAACAGGTCGGCCCAGTCTGTGTCGATCTTGTGCGAGAACGCCTTCACGGCTGCGCCGTCCGCTTCCAGCAGTGCCGGGTTCTTGTGCAGCAGGGCTTCCAGGTCGGCCTTGAAGTTCTCGAACCCGGTCAAGGGCCTGCCGCGTGAATTCATCTTCACGTACAACGTGTTGTCGAGCTTTTGCGCGGCCACGGGCAGCAGCAGGAAGCGGATCGCCGGGTTTACAGGGTCGGTCAGCCGTAGCCAGGCGGCATGCAGGAGTTCGCTGGGTTGATCTTGGTAGTGCCGGTGCAGAGCATCCAGCACCACCAGCATGCCCTGGATGGTGGGGTCGTGCTTCCAGGTGGGCAGGTAGTTGGCCTGGTCGCACAGCCATGCTGAAACCGGCTGAGCATCCATGCGGGGCCTGCATTGGGTCAGGAACTGGCAGAACGCCCGCGCGCCGGGGCGCGTGGCGTATTGGAATGCGTGCCACGGCTGCGCGCTTGCGCTGCTCTGTGGCTGGTGCCAGGCCAGATAGCAGTGCAGCAGAAAGAGGGTCGTCAGGCGCTGCTGGCCGTCCAGCGGGTACAGCGTAGGTATTTGCTTGCCGCCGACCTCCTTGTTCACTACGTCGCCAAAGACGAAGTCGAGGTGAAGGCTCTTGCCATCGCTGTCCAGCGCGGCACACAGGTCGGCAATGAAGCGTTCGCGCACTTGGCGTGCCTGCTCGTTCTTGCGGCCTTGGGCGTAGTCGCGCTGGAACAGTGGGATCTCGATGGCTTGCACTTGCGTGCCATTGATGGGCCGGGAAAACAGTTGTGCCAGACTGGTAAGGGTGCCGTCGCCTTGTGCTGGCGGTGTGGTCATGGGGGTATCGGTCATTGCAGGTATGCGGCCAGTTTTTTCTTGATTTCTCGGAGATAGGCGTCTTTGTCGGCGTCTCCCCAGAAATGAGGTTGCAGCCGGTCTGCAGGCGCGTAGTACTTCAGGAACACGTTGCGCGTGGCGGCCGGGATGTAGTCGCCGCGCCTGTCCATCGCCAGCACTTTGCTGCGTTTGACTTCAAAAACTGCATTGCTCAGCGCGGCGTTGGCGCCGAGGGATAGCAATGCCAGGTTGGCAATGCTGTGGTCCGCCTCTTCTTCCACGCCGTCATTGAGTTCCACGAGAACCCTCCCTGCCAGCGCCTTGAATTCTTCCAGACCAAACTGCTTGGTATGCAGGTGCGGAGTAGCTGCGTTGATGTCGGCCAGCAACGGGTCAATAGCGGCCATGTTGCCTGTTGCCCGGATGTCGCTCAAGGCCTGGCGATGCTCTGCAAGCCACGTCTCCCATTGCTCTGCGCGGATCAAGTCCTGGGCGTTCTGCGCATGGATATGCTCCAGGGACCATGTGGCGCCGACGTGCTCCTTGAATGGAAAGCGGTCACGGCGGACCTCGATGTTGAACAATAGCAGCAGACGCTGCAATGTGACTTTATGGCTGCTGTTCTCGTAGTGCAGGGTGCCGTCGAGATCGTCGGCGCGGGTATTCAGTGTGGCCTTGATGCGTGAGGTAAGGGCATTGTCGAAGGCCTTCTTGCCTTGCCCCTGGGCCAGGTCGAAAATGGCCTGCAGGGACAATCCACAGGTCACCAGGAAACCGATTTTGTTGTGCCAGAGCGGCTCTTCGAACCAACCCAGGATTTGCGCGTGCAGTGCTTCCACTTTCGCCCAGAAGGCCAGTGAATCGCCCTCGGCCTGAGGGCGCAATTGGTCAAAGGTGTGATACGCCGGCGCGCCCGTGGCGGGCTTCTTTGCCAGGGTATCGAACAACAGGTCGATGCGCGTGCCGTGCTGCAGGGTGACGCGGCCCTGTGCAGCTGCCTGGCCTGTGACGAAGGCCCAGACATCCGGCCGTTGCAAATCACGCTCAATCCCGTCCCACTGCGCGGCGATCTCGGTCTCGCGGCCAGGGTGCTTTTCCTGCACTTTCGACAGCAGGACCGCCTTGAGCAGCTCCGCATCGGTCAACGGAATGCGGCCCTGGTTCAAGCGGGTGAACAAAGGGATAGGCTCTTCGCTTGCGGGGACTTCGTACCAGATGACGCGCACCGAGGTCGAGAGAAAACGGAACATCTCATCGATCAAAAATTGCTGGTACTGCAGCCCCATCTTGTTTGCGAACCAGCCAGCAATCGTTGCATAGGCCTGGTGCATGTGGTGGTAGTCGATGTTCTCTTCAGCTTGCGCGGCATCAAGTTCTCTCAGGTACGCCTGGCTGCCCGCCCTGGTCTGGTATTCCAGGTGATAGCGGGGCTCGCCCTTGTTCATGAAGCGCAGCAGCAGCCACAGGGTCGTCAGGCGCTGCTGGCCGTCGATCAGCTCCCATGCGCCGGTGCCCAGGCTTTTCACGACGATGGGCTGCAGGCTGTAGCGCTGGCCTGCGCTCTCCCAGATGTCGTCCAGCAGCTTGGTGACTTCGTCCGCAGTCCAGCGATAGCCGCGTTGGTAGGAGGGGATGAAGAAGGTTCCCTCTATGCCCTGGGTGGGCAGGCGGCTTGCTGAATCAACACCAAAGCAGATGGTTCGGTATTCGAGTTTGTAGCTCATCGGGTCATTGTTCCTTGGTCGTCAATGGCGTTTTCTGCACGTCGCGTAATGCTTGCCCAAACCCGCGCAGCCACCAGTCCAGCATCGCACTGTCCACCACCGTCGCGGTAATTTTCATCCAGCCATCCTCCTGGTCATGCACCTGCTGGTCTTTTGACAGCGGTGTTTCCCGCAGATGGAAACCGGCGTCGTTATCAATGCAGAACGTGAGCCGCACCCTCTGCCCCTCGCCAAAGCCGAATCGCCCATCCTCGTCGTACTTCTGTAGATCAAATTCCGCAGGGCGCTCGAAAGCCAGAGTGGATGCCTCGGCCTGGTTAATGCGGTGAAGTGCAAGGCTGCGCTCGTTGGCAAAACCCTCGTAGCGGCACACCAAATACAGGCGCGGGCCTTGTTGGGCCAGGCCCAGGGGCATGACCTTTGCCTGGCGGTGCTTGCCTGCAGCGTTTTGATAGTCGATATGCAGCCAGCGGTTGGCGTACAGCGCATCGCTCACGGCTTCCAGCACGCCAGGGGCGATGGCCGGCGGCAGCAGCGGCTGGCTTGTGGCCACAACCCGCACCTTGCGTGGCCATTCACGCTCCAGAGCCGCTGTGTCGCTGCGCTGGTTGTGGCTGTCACCCAGGTTGCGCCGGGCCTGGCTGAAAAAGCCGTCCATGGACTGCATCAGCCGCGCTGGCAGCAGATGTTTGAGGTGTTCTTCGGCCAGTTGCAGCAGCAGCGATTCCTGGGGAGTCAGTTGGGGCACGGCCAGGCCCTGGGCGCGCTCGCGCCAGCGGTAACCGTAGGGTTTGCTGCGGTCGTCGCGCTCGATGTCAAAATGCTCGCTCAGGGTTTCGACCTGGCGCTGGATGGTGCGCAGGTCGCGCTCAAAACCTGCGCTCTGCAACTGCTGGTGCAGCTCTCCCGTGGTGATCTTGCGCCCGCGCGGTATGCGGCGCAGTAGCTCCACCATGAGCAGTGCGGTGTCCAGGGTGTCGGGTCGCTTGGCCATGGAGGGTGTCAGCCTTTCAAGTGGATGTTGGTGAAGGCTGCCCACAGGCGCACCATGGCCCATGTGTCGAGGCAGCAGTAGGCGAGCAACTGGCGCTCCAGCTCGGCCTTGCGCCCCGCGCTGGTGGCCGGAGCGATAGCCTCTAGGTAGGCCTGCTGGGCCATGCCGCCGTCCTGCACGCCATCGAGTTGGTCGTAACCCAGATCAGGGCATAGGGCGGGCAGAACGGCCTTGATGCTCCAGCTGCCCTGCTGGCTGGGATGGTAGTAGTGCTGGCGTGCCACGGGCAGCAGATCGACCACGCGGTCGTTGATGGCGTGCAGGGCAGGGGCCAGGCTTGGGTAGCGGTCGGCCAGTTCGCGGATGCGGGTGGTTTCGAACGCGGCGTTGTAGACGAACACAGGGCCGCATTCGCCGCAGGCGGTGATGAGGGCTTGGGAAAAAGCACGTCCGGGGTTGCCGCCAGAGAGGTCGAGGAACGCATGGTGCGTGGCCCGTCCCGTGCGCCCCAGGCGATGGACGCTGAACTGAAAGGGGATTTGCTGGTAGGGCCTGGTGCCTTCCCAGATCGGCACAGAGAACTGGATGGTCTCGAAGTCGATGAAATAACCCGGCAGTCTGTGTGTCGCCAGTGCCTGCGCGGCAGCGCCCCGATCGAAATACGCCTGGCCCGACAAGGAAGCAGCCTTCACGCGTTGCTGCGTGGGGTTGAGCAGGCCGTCGGGCACATCGCGCAGTTCGCGGATGCCGTGCTCCGCGACGTATGTCTTGAGCGTGTTGCTGGGGCGCGGCAGCCAGTGGATGGGGTGTTCTGCCAATGGCTCCTGGCTTTGGCAGTGAGTGATGAAACCGCATTCATAGGGCGCATGGCACTGGCCGCCGGTGGCGATGGGTGGGGCTTGCTCGAGAGCCATTAAGGCCTGTGCGCTGGCGATCCAGCTGCGCACTTCATGGTCGCGGCCCAACGCATCTGCAGTCACATCCACCTCCATCAGCAGGCCCCGGTAGTCGCCGCCGCCAGGGTAGCTCCAGCCGCTGTCGATATGTGCGACAGCGATGGATTGGAGCGGCACTCCACTGGCACGGGCCAGGAAGGACTGCGCGGCGGCATCGTCGCGGTGGTAGTCCTTCACGCTCGCGCTGGACTTGACCTCCACCATGCGCCAGCCCTTGGCGGTGGGCAGCAGCACATCGGCAAAGGCCAGTGCGCCTTCGGCACGAAAACCTGCCTCGAAGATGGGCTGTGCGAACCGCAGCAGTACCTGAGTGCGGGCAAAAGCTGCATCGAAGCCTTCGGCCTGCGGGTCGATTAACTGACCCTGCTCGAACGGGTTGTACAGCCGCCGTGCAATGTCCCCCACCTGGTGGCCCGTGGCGTAGCTGGCCAGGCGGCGCCGGAGTCCTTGCGCCGCTCAGGCTGGTGGATTTCGAGCCACAGGCGCTTGGGGCATTGGCGAAAAGCCAATAGCTTGGATTTGGACAGCACGCGCATGGCAGATTGTGTGGCTGGTGTGGTGATGGGCTCATCATCTACTGCGCTGCGATCGCGCAGCGCCGTCCAAAACTGATACAGCTCCGGCTGGGGAACGTCCTCAAGACTAACGTGGAGCAGTCGGCCATCACGCTCATACATGGGAACGATTGCAATTGGTCCCTCGAGTGGGTGAGCTCCCGCCCGTCATGGTTGAGTCGACGCATGTTCTTCGCAGCGCACAGTGCGGAAACCTTTGATGGATTGCATCTTGCCGGGCTTGCCGCACTGCTCGCACAGGCGTGCGGACAGCGCTTCGGCCAGGTCGATCATGGCTTGCTGGCGTTCGGAGGCGGATTCCACGGAAAAGCGCAGCCGTCCCCATTTTTGCTTGACCTGCATGGCGACCGCTTGTGGTGCGTCGCCGTGCTCGGTTTCCTGTTGCAGGCTTTCACACAGGATGTCGATCAGGTCGAACCAGCCATCACCGCATTGCAGGCCCCAGCTCATGGCGCAGGTCTGCGGCTCGGCGTGACGGTGCTGGAATAGCTGCGGGTACCGCTGGCACAGAAGCGCGTCAAGTGCTGGGGTCATAGGATCGTTGATGTATTGAGTTCAGGTATTTGCGCCTGTCGGCAGCCATGCTGCTGCATCAGTTGTGCAATCCGGTAGCCGAATTTTTGGATGCTGTCGTTGCGGGTCAGCCCATAGCGGTTGACCATGAAAGGAATGACAGCGACCAGGGTGCTCTCGGCATTGACGCCCCACCACAGGTCGCGACCGTCGATGGGTGGTTCGTGAGTGAAAGTTGAGTTTTTGTCATGGAACGCCTTTTGAAAGTCATCTCGGTAGCTCTTGCCAAGGCACAGGATAAGCTTGGGCCGTGCCGTTGCAGCCCACTGGCGCATGCGTGGGAAACGGTGCTTTCTGCACCAATCGAGATAGTCGGATTTGTTCTCCAAGCCGGTCGCTTCTGCAAAATTGGAATGCCACCGGGCCTGGTTCGTGTCCTTAAAGGCGATGGGGTAGAGATTAATCTTGAAGTAACCCGATGAACCTTGGGTAAATGGTTTGGCCTGTTGGCAAAAATCGCGGTATTCAGACACGGGGCGGCCATGAATGGCAGCGAGTATCTTCATGGCTTGCCGGTTGAAAATGTAAGTCAGGTTTTCCGAGGCATCGCCATAGCCTCTGGGCGGACAGGGCTCGCCGCGCCGCATTTCGTTCTGGAGTTGCTCGGCGGTGCAGGCACCGCCCCACTCGATGCCGCATAGCCATATGGCGCGCCGTTCAGGATTGCCAATGTCCCCGCCGTCGCAGCCCGAATAGGATGTGGCCCATGTCTCAAAGTTTGGATTTGCTGTCATCAGATTTTGACATTTCTTGGAGCCGCTCCAAGAAGACGTCATCCTCAAGGTAGAAAATCTGAGGGCATGGCTCAGAGGGTTTTGCGATGTTGACCAGTAGTTGGCCAAGCCGCCAGTCAGGATGTTTCTCCCAAAATTCTCGGAGCGTATGAAGGATTGCAGGAATTCGTTCGGGGTTTCTCATTTTTCTTTCTTTCACATATTGTCAAGGAAGCCTGGTTCATCCTGCTCGGCGTTTTCCATTGCCAGTTCCAGAGGTATGTAGCGGAACATCACATTGTCGAAGCGCATGCGGTCGTCCGAGTATTGCAAATATGCTTCCAACTCTTGGTATAGCGGTAAATCCTTGTCGTAAGGAATGTCAAGGTAAATATCCCCCATGTAGCCGCACATCATCACCCCGCTTGACATGAAAGGCGCGCAGGGCTGCCAGGCAATGCCCTTGGCGTTCAGCCAGCTGATGATTAGCTGGCGGATGGCGCTCCTTGAGTGCGCGGTCGTGGAACGAGAGCATCAGCACGCTACGCTGTTAGGTGCGGGCGATGTGGTCGATGGTGTGGAACAGTTGGGGCATGGTTCAACTCCTTGTATGGCTGCATCATCCGGCGTGGCTGCGACAAAATGTGTCGCTTTTCGTGGGTGACTTGCCTGGACGAAGGCAACCCCCGGCGCAACTGGAACGAATACCCGCAATGGGATGGCCTCCCCTTGCAGGGTGAATACCACTGCTGGCTTTTCCATGACCTTTGCGATCATGTTCTGGGCTACGACTGGGGCGCGCTCTTGGGCATTGGAAAAATTTGGACGGATGTGATGCTGATCCAGCAGCGTATCGAATCGTGGTGACGGCCGGTGCAGGAATCGGTGGCGGTTCTGCCCGAGTGAATGCCCGAACGCTTTGCAGAAAAATGTCTGGGGGCATGCTCAGCCGCCCTGAGGAAGGTGCGTCGCAATCGCTTCCAGTGCCTCCTTGGCCTCCAGCGCCAGCTCGATGTCGCCGGGGTTGTGGATGTTCGCCTCGTGCAGGTTGATGCGAATCAGAGGGCTGCCGCGCCGCTGCATGCGCCGGGTGAAGTTGCGTACGGTGGCAACGGCACGGCTGGCACCTATCTCCAACACCAGCGGGGAGGGGGTGCTGTCGAGCCACATGTCCAGCAGCATCCGTTGCTGGGTGCTGCGGATGGGGTTCCATTGCCCGTCATCGATCATCAACAGGTTGGGCCGTGCCAGAGCGCCGCAGCGGGGGCAGTGAGGCAAATCGCCTTGCCACTCCAAGGTGGCGCTGTCCACCTGTGGGTGCAGGCGGCCGGTCTGCCATGGGTGGGCACCGCAGGCCGTTGTGCATTGCAGCCGGTGGATAGAGCCGAGGCATTCGTAGATGCGGGCGGCCGGGAAACCGGCTTTGTGAAAGTGCCCGTCGGCGTTGCTGGTGAACACGAAGCAGCCGTGCGGCATGCGCTGACCCCACTGGCGCAGCAGGGTGTATCCGGCGTGGGGCTCTGTGGTGCGACACAGGTTCAGCCGCTGGCCATACATGCCCCACGCCGTGGCGGGGTGTTCATCGAAGGCTTGAGGCGAGGTCATTTTTTCAAAGCCGAGCCCCTGTCTGGCAAGCGCTGGCCAGGTGTGCGAAAAGGTGGCTGCGTCGCGCAAGTCTGGCAGGCCGCTGTCGGCAGCCATGCCCTCGCCGGTAGCGATCATCAGCGCGCTGGAGCCTTGCAGCAAGTGTGCGGCGCGTTGGAGTTTGTCGGCCAACAGATAGTCGGTCTGTCGGTCGGCGTTGGGATGGATATGCCAGGTGTCGGTGTCTGCGTGGTAGTCCAATGCGTCGCCTCGCAGAGCCTCACGTAGGGCACGGGCGTGTTCGTATCCTATGCGCAGCCACCGCTGTAAAGACGAGATGCGGGTGTCTCCCGAGAATAGCAAGTGCTGGCGTGCCAGGTGGTATAGCGGGTCGGGCAACGCGCCTGTGGGCATGAATACTCCTCTCTTGATAGCTGCTTGCGCTTTTTGGGGCACGCGCAAGAGCCTGTTTGGGCTGAATGAGGGGATTGTCTGGTGAGCCGCGACAGACTGTGTCGCGGCAGGGTGCCGCAGTGTTACAACACCAGGCCCTTGAGGTATTCGCGGAAAGATCTGCCCATTTGCCGGAGCTGCAGCGCCAGTTTCACGGTGGCTTCTTGAAAGCCGTCCAACCGACCCGTGTCGTCAAAGTTGATCAAAAAACGGTCGAACAGCGCATCCAGATTGGCGACCAGCAAGAAGCCGTTGAACACGTCCAGCCGCTCGGCATCGTTGGCGCACTCTGCCCAGGGTTTGGCGTGGCTCGCGCGCAAGACTTCGGGCAGGGCCATCCTCCACTGACCAGCCATCGACCTCTGCATACCATTCGCCCAGACTCTCCTCGCTGGCCACCAGTCCGATCGAAATCAGGCGACGTGGATAGCGCCAGTCGAGCCCGGTGAATTCGGTATCCAGAAAGACCCTGGCTGTCGATCCTGATCTGCGTTTTAGCAAACTAAGCCAATGAGCGAGGAATCCGAAGTGTCTATGCATCCAATATGTGCGTGTTGATGTTCATCGGACCTGCTGACAAGCCACCGCCGATTGGTACCCGACGCCGTCGATGCCCACAAAAACCTCAGATGCCGCGCCGACCAGCAAGGTCGTCTTTTTGCTGGTTTGCTTGAAGTACGACGGCTCGTTAGTGTCCGCCTGTTCGTCGATCTGGCTGACGCCC
Source organism: Diaphorobacter sp. JS3051 (assembly GCF_015832135.1). NCBI lineage: Bacteria > Pseudomonadati > Pseudomonadota > Betaproteobacteria > Burkholderiales > Comamonadaceae > Diaphorobacter > Diaphorobacter sp. JS3051. The sequence goes on along the minus strand of NZ_CP065406.1, from coordinate 1,880,216 downwards.
AGCCGCTTGGCCAGCTGCTTGCCTGCCAGGCGTTTCAGATAGACGGTTGCCCTGTTTTCACCGTCAGCGGCTGTGACCAGCGCTGCCACCACCTCGTCTCCGAACAGCGATGGCAGAGGGCCTTTCTGTGAAGGCATCAAGAAGCCATCCGCCCCTTTGATGAGGCCGATGGCGCGGAGCTTGGATTCCACTTCATCGGTCGTCAACACCGTTCCGGCCTTGCATTGAAGCAAGGCTTCGAGCTGCTGCACTGTGGCTGGTGCGGCAGCGGTATCGAGCAGCGGCACGGGCATTTGTGCACACGCGAGGCCAACGCCAGACAAGGCCAGGCCGCAAGCAATCCAGTGGCGCAGGGTGCGAAGATTCCGATTCACAGAGCGCGCCTTTCCGAACGACATTGCAACCGCCACCGCTGGCGCTCCAGCAGGGCCTGAAAATGGTCTTCACCGGATGCATTCCACTGTGGCCAATCAGGTGGCATATCGGCCTGTGGGCGTGGCGCGATACGCAAGGCCAACAACTCCAATCGTCCCGGAAAATGCCTCAGCAAATCAGTGGCCAGGGATTGCTCCTGCCCCACGATGGCGTTGACACACAGCAGCAGGTCTTGCGCTGCTTTGCGCAGCTCGGCAGCCAGATCAGCGGCCTCGGTGGTGTTCATGGCTGTCCTTTCTCTGCATCAGGGGAGCATCCGTAGTCCTGCATACACGGTGGCGCGGGCCTCGGGTGCGTAGGCGATGAGTTCTCCGCCATCCCAGAGGGGGACGGTGTAGATCGTTCGCCCCATGCACAAAAACTCCTGCCGCACGTACTGCGCCAGTGCTTCCAGGTCATGCAGCGCAATGTTCTGCGGCGGCTCTGCCGCAGAAATCACCAGATCGGTAGAGGGCACATGCACCAGCTCCAGACCCACCCGCTGAAATGCCAGAGCCAGCAGCGAGCGTGACGGCTCCTGGTCCAGATAGCCCGGCAGAGCGGCCAGCGTTTCTTCATAGTGCAGTGGCTTGCGCTTGGCCATGATGAACTCGCGTAGTTGCATAAATGCATCGTCGAGCGCCTGTAGGCCTTTTGTGTTGATCTTGGTGCCGATGTCCCTGTCCTGGTTCAGCTCGCCATAGACGTCACTAGTCAGCCAGGCATGGCGTGTCACCGTGTCCACTACGCAATGCAGGATGTTCTGCGCCACGCTGTCGGTGCGCTCGACCAGGCCGAACTCGATGGCATCCAGCCCGTTGAGGGAGACCGTGGCCCACAGGCCATTGCGTTCGTCCCCATGCAGGCACTGCGTAGCCATGCCCTGCAGCGGAATGACGAAACCCAGCTCCTCCAGCTTGCCCAGCAACAGTTCGACCGTGGCGTTGATGGGCGTCGGTGGTGGGGGAGGCGCAGCGGTGTCTTGGGGCGGAACGGCCTGCGCCGGTGGTAATCGGCCGCCAAACCGGGCCTCGTACCACTCGCCCAGGATTTCCGTGGCGAGTTCAGATTCGCGCAGGCCCCGAGCTTTGGCCTCGTGCCGGATCGCATCCGTCAGGCGCACGTCCAGCATCCAGTTGGTTTGCGCCATGGCACCCTGGGCCTTCTTGCGCTCGCGGTAGCGACGTTGGTATTCGGCGGACGACCGCCTGCCGGTTCGTGGACGTGCCATGCTTGTTTAATTAACAACACTAGTTAAACTAACTATCCATGAAATTGCCGCTCCATGCAAGCTCGTGCTTGTGACAACAATCCCTGGCCGGAGATCAACATGACAGCCAACGATGCCCAGCCGATGAGCCAAAGGCAGGCAGACGCCCTGTGTGAGGAGTGGGCGCTGCTGCTCAAGATGGGCTATGCCAGCCAATGGTCGCCCGCACAGAAGATGGCGCGCCAGGATGAAATCGCCCCCGGCGGCCACCCAAACTCCCCCACTGATGGCCACCTCAAACTCCCCCACCTGAGTTGATCGGGGACAGGGGGTAAACGCCGGCGCCGCTGGCACCTGTTGGCAGGACAGTAGTTCTGGTCTTCCCCGAGGGGAGGCCAAGGAGTGAATGTCTTGAAACCCAACCAACGGGCCACCGTCTACACGCTGCTCGAGCGTGGCAGCACCCAGCGCGAGATCGCGCGCATCACCGGAATCGACCGCAAGACCGTCAGGAGTTACCAACGTCGCCGGCAGGCCGAGCAGTCAAATTCCCCCGGGGTGGCCACCGGCCCTGATGCCATGGCCGCTCACGTGGCCGCGCAAATTCCCCCACCCTGGCCACCGGCTCCCACGTCAGTGGCCGCCTCCCTATGCGAGCCGTACCGCGACTTCATCGAGGCCCAACTGCGTCTCAAGCGCAACGCCACGGCCATCTACCAGGACCTGGTCGATGTCCACGGCTTTGCCGGCCAGTACAACTCGGTCAAACGCTTCGTGGCCCGGCTGCGTCACAAGGAGCCCGAACAATTCGACCGCCTGTCCTTCCTGCCCGCAGAGGAGATGCAGGTGGACTACGGTGAGGGTGCACCCACCCGGGTGCCGGGCAGCAACCGGTACCGCAAACCGCGCCTGTTCGTGGCCACGCTGCGCTACTCGCGGGCCAGCTTTCGGCACGTGGTCTGGAAGTCCAGCCAGCAGGTCTGGGCCGAGCTGCACGAGCGCGCGTTTCGCCACTTCGGTGGCTGCCCGCAGTACGTGGTGCTGGACAACCTCAAAGAGGGCGTCATCAAACCCGACCTGTATGAGCCCGAACTCAACCCGGTCTATGCCGCCACCCTGGCGCACTACGGCGTGGTGGCCGACCCGGCCCGGGTGCGTGACCCCAACCGCAAGGGTACGGTAGAGCACGCCATCGGCCACACCCAGGCCACGGCCTTGAAGGGCCGGCGCTTTGAGTCCATCGAAGAGCAGAACACCTTCCTGGCGCAATGGGAGAAGAATTGGGCAGCCAAGCGCATCCACGGCACCGAGCGGCGCCAGGTGCAGGCCATGTTCGCGGAAGAACGCCCCCACCTCAAAGCTTTGCCACTGCTGGGCATGCAGTATTTCGAAGAGGTCCAGCGCACGGTGTGCGACGACAGCTGTGTGCGGGTGGAGCACAGCAGCTACGCCGCGCGCCCGGCGGTCATCGGATCGAAGGTGCGGGTGCGCATCTTCGCCCAGCGCATCCAGATCTTTGATCTGCAAACCGGCACCTTGCTGCGCAGTCACCCCAAGGCTGAACGCCCCGGCACCGTGGTGCTGCCCCAGGATGAGCGGGTGTTCAACCCCTCGCGTGAGACCCGCCTGATCCTGCGCCAGGCCGGCCAGATTGGCGAACACGCCGCCCGGCTGTGCCAGTTGCTCTTTGCCATCGAGGGCCGGGTGGGCCAGCGCAAGCTCTGGGGCATCGTCGGCCTGGTGCGCCGATATCCGGCGCATTGTGTCAACGCCGCTTGCGCCCAGGCTCTGGAGCAGGGCATCTACAGCTTCAAGCGCGTCCAGGCATTGACAGAGGCGCTCTTTGCCGATGCGCTTGAAGCCATCGAGACCCAGGCCGGTGGCGAGCATGTAACGCCCACCACGGCGACCCTGACCCAGCAGCACGAGCTGATCCGCGATGCCGATGAATACGGTGACCTGTTTGCCCACGCTGCGGCCACCGCCGCAGTTGGGAGCCAGCCATGAACATGGTCGAGATCGAGCGCGCGCTGCGCCAGCTGCGCCTGTCGGGTATTGCCGAGACCCTGTCGACCCGCGTGATGCAGGCCCAGGTCGCCCAGGAGCCATTTCTGCAGACCTTCGCCGCCATGCTTCAGGATGAGCTCGACCGGCGCCGATCGCGCCTGACAGAGCGCCGCTACAAGCGCTCGGGTCTGGACGAGAAGGTCAGCCTGGCCGACTTCGACTGGCGTTTCAACCCCAAGCTGCCCCGCGCGGCCTGCTTTGAGCTGCACACCCTGAAGTTCATCGCCGAGGGTTCCAACGCGCTCATCGTCGGTAAACCCGGCACCGGCAAGTCTCACATTGCCAAGGCCATCGCCTACCAGGCCACGCTGGGCGGCCACGATGTGCGTTACCTCGAGGCCGACGCCGAATTCGCCCGCTACGCGCTGGCAAGTGCCACCGAGCGCATCGGCCTGCTCAAGGAGTGGGTGGAGCCTGACCTGATCATCTTGGACGATCTGTTCCTGGCCAGGCGTATCAGCGAGCACGCCGCCGAGGTCCTGCAGGCCATCGTGCATCAGCGCTACAAGCTGCGCCGCGCCATCGTGGTGACCTCCAACCGCGTGGTGCAGGACTGGGGTCGCTATCTGGGCGACGCCACAATGGCGACCACCATCCTGGACCGCCTCATGCACCGCTGCACGATGCTGGAATTCGAGGGCAAGAGCTACCGGCTCAAAGAGGCCGCCGCACGCATCGCCATCGGCACTGAGTCGTCATAATCCAACCGGTCTTGCCTGGGGAATTTGGGGTGGCCACAGGTGGGGGAATTTGGACTGGCCATCGGGGGAAATCGCCGCTCTGCTGCTGCACGCGGGCCAGGCTCTGCCTCGGGCATTGACCTGGCAAGAAGTGCTGGTCAACTTAGACGTTGCCCCGCCAAGGGGTGCGCAATGATTTACTTCTTTGGCGACACCCACGGCCACTTCCGGCATGTGCTGGAGATCGTCTCCAGAGATCGCCCGGCAGCCATCGTCTTCCTGGGCGACTTGCAGGCACAGCGCCCGTTGGATGCCGAGTTGGAATCCATCCTGGGAATGACCGAAGTCTGGTTCATCCATGGCAACCATGACACGGATTCCGATGCCGACTACGACCACCTGTTTGGCTCGGCCTTGGCAGACAGGAACTTGCATGGGCGCGTTGCCCTGGTCGATGGAGTGCGCATTGCAGGGCTGGGCGGTGTGTTTCGTGGGCAGGTATGGACGCCGCCGGTGGATTGGCTGTACGAGAGCTCCAAGGAGTTCACTGCGCGCTGCGGCAGGGGTAATCGCTGGCGCGATGGGCTGCCGCGCAAGCACCGCAGTTCCATCTTTCCGGAGGATTACTTTTGCCTGGTTTCACAGCACGCCGACATTCTGGTGACACACGAGGCACCCAGCGCCCATCCGCATGGCTTTGAGGCCATTGACGAATTGGCGCGCAGCCTGCGGGTGGGCAAGGCGTTCCACGGCCACCACCATGACTGTCTGGACTACAGCCGTGATCGGGCGCGGCTGGGGTTTGCGGCCTTTGGCGTGGGGTTTTGCGGGGTGACCGATATGAACGGCAGCTGCATTCGGCCGGGGACGTTTGACCACGCACGTGCAGGGCGCCGGCGGTAAAGGAGCGCATGACTTGCCCTGCGCCTACAAGGTCGAAACTGCTGAGGCGGATGGCCGGCACCAAGGAAACACCGTCGCTTTAGGCACCAAGACCGCGAGTGGCGGCAACGCGGCAAATGGCCGCAAATGGAGGCGTTGGTTTGGACGCAGGAGTGGGTGGCTTTGTCCCCAGGATGCCGCCGTGTCTGATTTCTTCCAAAATCTGACCCAGCGGCCCCATTCTTTGTGCTGCATGCCATAGCACAAAGAATGGGTTTTTTGCACTGGGGACAGGGGCTCTTTGGGTTAGCTGCGTCCAATGAGCGTGCTGCGAAGACGTCACGATGGAGCCGCCAGCGTGTAGCCAGCGTACCGCATTGGCTCCATGGAGGTGCCGCCTATGCGATTGGTGCCGCAGATGCGGTCATACGTGTTGTCATGGAGCCATGCGGGTGCTCATTGCATGCCGCCATGGTGCCAAGAAGGCAACTGGCGAAGATTGTTACTTGACCCCCGTGTGTGCCATGGGCGCGCCATCAGCGAGCCAACTTCGTGCTGCCAAGCGTCGGATGTGTGCTGCTACGGTGCCGGATGCATGCTGCCAAGGGCTGCAATGGGGCTGCGATGGTTGATTGCCCGGTCTTTGCCTATCGCCAGTACCCGGTCCCTTCTTCCCACTGCTTTCGATGCCAAGCCAGATAGCCCCGATGGGCTTCACCGAGCCAGCGCAGTTTCATGCCCGGTTGCAACCCCAAGCGATGCTGATCATCAACGTGCAGGGCGGAAGACACCAACAACCGCCCCGTGTTGTCAAAGCTAATTAAAAAACGGTCGAACAGCGCGTCCAGATTGGCGACCAGCAAGAAACCGTTGAACACGTCCAACCGCTCGGCATCGTTTGCACACTCTGCCCAGGGCTTGGCGTGGCTCGCTCGCAAAACTTCGGACAGGGTCACGCCGGTTACAGTGCAGGTGCCGCCCCAGTAGTCCAGCATAGCCTCGCGGAACTTTTGCTGGCCGACCCGCTGACGTACCAAGCGCTCCACCTCGGTGCCGCCCAGCCCAGCAGGCAACTGGGCCAACTGGCTGGACACGGCAGCCTCAAAGTCCTGTGCCGCTTGGCTGGGCAAGGCCCGTGCCAAACTGGCGCTGCGGCCCAGAAGCGCTGCCAGCGCAGCTTCACTGCTGGCCGCAAAACCGTCAGCACGCAGCACCTGGGCAAACGAGCGCAGCATCTCGGGCAACAACGCTGGGGTGGTTGCTTGCAGTCGCAGCAGGTAGCCGCCCTCGGGTAGCACCGAGACCGACGCGCGTGCCGCATGCAGTGCCGAGGCCAGCGTCACGCCTTCCAGGTCACTGGTCAGCACATGCTCAAAACCATGGTCGTGGCCGGTTTTTTCAACGAGCGCGCGTTGCAGCGGGTTCATGGGCGACGCTGTGATATTGGATGGGACATCCGAATTCATCCGATTTGATCCGATACGCCTCGAAACGACGCCCCGGCCAGTTCAGGAGAGGGTTGGTCGCTGCTGACATCAACGGTGGGGAAATCGCACTTAGAAATGGACAACACCATGTCAATGCGTCTCTACGCGAGTCCAATCCACCCGGTTCCAGTCGATGGTGCGCTTGCGCCAATGGGTGTCGATGGCCTGGGTGAAATCGGGTCGCACCAGCTTGGCACGTGCTTCGCACCACTCGCCCGATTCGCGCCGCACCACCACGCCTTCCAGCGGCAGCCCGGCGCGATAGCGGCTAGGCGTATCCACTAGCAACTGCTTCAGCGCTGCCAGGGTGGTGAGGCCACTCGATACCAGCGGCACCGTGGACAGCCCGGCCTCTGCGGCCAGCGCGTTGCGCCGGGAAGTGCTCCAGAAACGTCCAATGCTGCGGTCATATACATCGAACAGCAAGAACCAGTCGGGCAGCGCGTCGTAGCCCAGTGAATGGCGAGCGGCACACCATTCGCCAAACAGCATTAACTCCGGGCGGAGTACGGTACGCAAGCCGGGTTCATGTTGCGTCAGCCAAGCGGGCAGGCGCGCGAACTGCCCCGTATGGGGATCGCTCAGATACTGGCCACGATTTTGGGCGCGTAGTGCGCTATCTGGCGACAGAGAAAGACCCAGGTTCGCACCGTCAAGCTTTTCTTCCACCACTACGTTGCCAGACAGCAGCGCCTGCGCTTCGGCGGGCGACAACACCTTGTCGTCACGTGGCATGCCGTCCTTGGCCAGCCAGGCGAGGTGCGAAGTGGTGGGGAAACGGAAGAAATCCTTACCCATGGCGTTCAATCCGGCAGCTGGGGGGCGGGGTATTTCGGAAATTTCTTGTTGTAGAACGAGCAGGCATCAGCTGGGCATAGGAAATCGACTTCGACACCTTTGGCGCGGAGCGCTGGCCACCAGTCCAGCCATTTGCAATCTGCCGCTTGCAAGATCTTGGGTTTGTCCGGGTGGGCATGGGCCACAGCAGCAAATTTGCGATCTGGCGCGTCGAATAGTGGTTCGAGCGCTGGATCGGGGAATTCGATGAAACAGTCTGGAACGGTTTCGTTTAGATTGACTTGCTCTACCCTTGACGTTCCGGTGTGTTGCAGGATCCATTTCAGGAACTTGTCTCCGACACCCTTTGGAGGTGTCAGGCTGGTTTTGTGGTGGTACTCACCCACAAGCCGGTAGCCATCATCAATGACCACAACGCCTGATTGTTGGATTGACTGCAGGCGAGTCACACATGCGATCACACAATCCTCCGAAACATCCGCATGCTGACCGTTAGCGACCAGTAGCACATTGGTATCAATCACTGCCTTCACAGCGCACCACCTTGTTGGTTGATCTCCTTTTTCCGCCTCATGGCCGCTAAGGTACGCCCCGCAATGTCGGCCATCTCGTCACCGAAAAAATTCGGTGGCCAGTTCTCGATTTCACCAAACATGTTGAGCTTCAATGGCTCCAACTCCGTGGCTGAATCCGCGCGACGGCAAAAGTACACCGCCACGTCTTCAGGCTTGACAACGCCCTCTGCAACCCGGCGCTGCAAGCGGTTCAAGAAATGCTCGGAGTGGCTCTCCACAATCAACTGCACGTCACGAGGCCTCCCGCCCTCGCGGGCCTGAGTCGCGGAAATGAAGACATCGGCCAACTCGGCCTGAACTTGCGGGTGCAGATGAATCTCGGGTTGTTCCATCCATATGGTGGAATGCGGTGGGCAGTAAAACGCTTGCACCAACGCCGGCAGCACCTGAGAAATTCCGAAGCCAACATCGGTAATCTTGACTTCTGGTGCCTTGGCGTGTGTTTTCACCAGCACTTCGTATTCCTTACGCCCTGCGGCCACGGGGCGCACCGCAAAGTCGTGAATGACACCCAAGTCTTTGAGCCACGCAGCAATGAACTCGGCAAAACCCTTGGTGTGGTGCCCGACCTGCCGATTGAGCCGTCGGCCTTCGCCTTGCGCCGCCAGAATGGCAGCGATGGTGTACTCGCCCATCTGCCCGACGCTGGCAGGTGTATCGCCCGACCATTGGTAAATACGCTGAGGATGACTGCGCAGGGGCCCCAGGTAGGAGATACGCTCCAGCATGCTTTCGGTGGCCAGGGCGAAGTCCGCCAGAAAGCCTGCGTTCTTGTATCGAGCCATGCTGGTGTCCGAGAGACGGTAAAACTTCTCGGGCTCTTCCAACGGCCACTTGCGTCCATCGGCCATCTTGAAGCCGTAGAGCTCAGATGTCAGATGGAGCTTGCGCTTCTCGTCGCGCTCAAGCACAACATCAAGCACCTCTTTCTCACCTGTAAATAAGCCATATCGCAACGTCTGAACTTCCGGTTGCTGTGCCTTGTTGGCGGCGAGTGCCACATCCAGTCGCATGTGATTGCCCTGATAGCGGGCTTCGGTTTGCAGCGGGTCACGCACATCCATTGCTTTGGGCAGAGTCCAACCCAGTTCAAAGGAAAGTGATTGCGTCAAATCGTGCCCATGGAGGCAATCGGTGAACGTGCCCAGATCGATCAGCGATGAGGTGTCACCCAGATGCAGCGCGCGCTTGCGATCGGTGGAGCGTGCAGTTTGCTGCAATGCCAGCAGCAGGTGGCCTAGGCTGCTCTTACCCGCGCTATTGGCGCCAAAGAGCACGGTGAGCGGAGCCAAGCGAATAGGCCCGGTATCTTTCCAAGCCTTGAAATTTTTGATGTGCAGGTGGGTAAGCATTGAGGCAATTCTCCGGATTTCTATTTATCGCACGTCATCAATATCTGTGTGAATCTGTCCATGCCCTCATTCTTCACGCTAATGGCCTCTGCTCCGCACCCACGCGGCGACGTAGCAGAAGGCCATCTTCACTGTCCGAAGAAAGTTTGAGACGCTCAAAGCGCTTGAACGCTTCTGCTGGCTCTGTTGAGGTGGTGACGATGTACTGAAATGCATCGCTTTCGCTCGACGCCACGTGGCCCAGCAGTGCCCACAGCATGGATTCGCTCATCTCCGCCTCTCGGGGCGAGTCATGCAGAAGAAAGCCTGGATGAAAGCTTTCAGGAGAGGTGCTGTCCATCAGGCAAGCAATGTCTCCGGCCAGAATTTCGAGCACCTTGAAGGTCGTCGAGTGCCTGGGCCCCATCTGGAACGGGCGGTTGCGGTACTTGTCGTCATCGCTGAGCACGCCCCAGTGAAATGAGGGTAGTGACTTGGCGACAGACTGCATCGTGGCACTGATGACCTGGCGGCGCCCCGCCACTGCATCGCGCTCTTTGACGAGCTGGATTTGAAGCTGACCATGGCGGCGCTGGGTCGATTCCAGTTGACGCTCCAGCTTCCCGATCTCCGGTGAGGTTGACTTGCCTGTGGCAATGTCTTCATACAGTTCATAGTCCTCTATGGCATCGCTGAGAAGCTGGTCGGCGGACAGGGACTGTGCATGCCTTGTCGTCAGCGCGGCATCCTGCTGATCAATGGCTGTCAGTTGCTCATTCATGGGAGCCGTTTCGGCCTCCAGCTCGGCCAGTCGGCGGCGCAGGGGCAGCAGTTCGTTTTCAAGCGTTTCTTTGGAGCGCTGGTGCTGTGTAATGCGCTGCCTTCGGTCAATCTGCGTCTGCTCGATTCGTTCCATCACGTGATCGCATTCCTTGAGCAAGCGGCTTCCTGCATCGCAGCGCGTGGGCAGCAACTGCTGCAACGACGAGGCTTCGTTTTGCAGCCGCTTGACCGCCTGCATATCACCAGCGGCAAGTGCTTCGTTTTGCTGGATTCGGTTGGTCAGAAGATCGATGCCCGCTTTCAGCGGCGCACGCTTTTCCATCCATGCTTGGCGCTGTGCTGCCAGCTCTTGCCGTTCGGCATTGATGGCCACCAGTTCCTGTTGATAGGCCTCATGCCGTTGCTTGGCAAAACCGATCAGGTTGGGGTGTTCAAGCAAGCCATCTTGCCGGAACGGTGTTTTGGTGGAGACGTTCAGGTGGCGGGCCAGTTGGCGGCGCACGTGTTTCAGCAAGCGGGCGGGCTCCTCGCGCAGCGCTTGCAAATCCGCTTTGTGCTTCTCCAGCGCTTTGGCCGTGCCGTCCAGCTCGCGCAAGGTGGTGCCATCGGGCAGCAGGCCCAGCACGATCTGCATCAGCGCGGCAGGTGATTTGGCGGGCCAACTGAAGCCTGAGCCGTCCGCACGCCACTGGTAGTAGTTGTGGTATCGGGCATTCTGGTCGCGCGAGCACCAGGCCAGAATCTGATGCCATTCGATGGACTGCTCGGACCCCGGCAGCTTTTGCACGGGCAGTATCTCCACCAGATGCCGCCGCAGCGCGGCCTGGTAGGCGGCGAATTCATTCTCAGCCTCGTTGGCTGCCAGTTGCTTCCAGTCCGCCGTGCGCGATGCACGGTATTGCTTCTGGTGCAGCCAGGGCTTCAGCACTGTCCAGGTTTCACCACCCACGTGCACGCGCGCGGCGACGGCGCCCTCTTTCAACTCACGGCTGTGCAGCAGTTCGTCGCGCAAGGTGGAGCCATCGGACCAGAGCGGATCATCCAGCGCAAAGCGCAGCAACTGACAGAACGCGGTTTTGCCCACGCCGTGCCCAGAGCTGCCCGTACCCGGCGGCGACACGATCAGGTTTAGCCCGCGTTGCAAGGGGATTTCGCGCAGGGGTTGGGTGGCCGTGAGCGAATCCAGCAGCCACAGCGTTTCCACCCACAAACGGGGCTGGAGGACGGGGTTGGGTGCGGAGATGCTGACGTCGCTCATCGGATTACCCTTGTTTGCGTAATTCGTTGGACTGCACGACCGATGCAGCACCGGCCAGTACTTCTTTCAGCGCCGCCTCCTGTTGATCGTGGGCCTGGATCAATGCGGCAGCCAGTGATTGGGTGCGGTGATCTCCGATCACGTCGGCCAGCGCCTCCGGATTGCGGATGGACAGTGGTGCCGTCACGGGAACGCCCAGCAGGCCGTGCAGCCAGCCACGGATATGCGCCCAGCGCTCCGTGTTCACGGGTGCCAGCCAAGAAGGCAGCGCCTCGATGGAAGGAGTGCTTTCAGGTAACGGGGCCAAGAGGATGCGCCGCAGGCGGTTGTCGTCGCACGGGCCGACCTGCAGGAGTACATCGCACACCAGGCCCGCCAGCCAATCCTCGGCTGCGGAAGCCGGTGTGCCGCCTTGCGCATAGATGGGAAGCGGCGCGGTGCGCCGTGCTGGTTGGGGTGCAGGAATGGCGACAGCGGGTTGTGCCTGCAGCGCATCCCACGCCGCTAACACCAGCCTTTGTGTGCGGTACTCGCCAAACTCGCGCAGCTCCTTGTTCTTGAGCACACGGAAGGTTTCGCTGGGATAGTCCTCACCCATGACAGCAGCAGGGTCGAGGATGTAGCGCTGCTCGTCGTTGGTAAGGCCGTAAAGGCGGGCGTAGTAGGTGTCGAGTTCAGCGCGCAGGGCGGCACGGCGCTCAGGATTGAAGGCAAAAGGTGGTCCGTTGTAGCCCAGGTCTTTGGCCCAGCCAGCCAGGTCGTGTGCGGTGTAGGTCAGTTCAAGTACGCGCGGGACGATATAGGCCAGATCGGCTTCGGTGTAGCGGTCAGGAGGTAGCACGGGAAACTGCTTGAGATACCCATAGGTCAAGTGGGTGCCGCCCACTTTGACCCGTGCGCAGAAGTCCAGCACCAAAGCCCCCAGATTGCCCAGCAAGGCGGCGTTGTGTGCGGCCGTCTGCGACGTGAAAAACAGCGGCATGGTGTGCCCCACCCCAGCCAGCGGCACTACCGACGCAATCACCGTGCGCTCGTCAGTCGCTCGGCAAATGTCTCGCCACCCCATCAACCACTGCGGGCAAGCCGCTTGCAACCAGCGCTCGGCCAGGGCCAGCACGGCGTCGCGGTCGTGCAAGGGGCCGCTGGGTGCGGGAAGGTGGCGGTGGTCGGCAGTGAAGTCGAGCACGGTTTGCTCGGCCTGCGCATCCACGGCGTACCAGGCAGTGCCGTGGCGCTCGTTGGACATGAAGACCTCCACCGTGCCCTCGGCAGGCAGGTAGTTGTCGTTCAAGGGCTGGATGCTGGCCGGGTTGTTGCCGCACAGGCCCAGGCTGACGGGTGCCACTTCGCGGGCGTAGGGGTGCTGGCTCACAAAGGCCTGCCAAGTGGTGTAGGTGCCCACGGCGGGGTCGCGGCGGCGGGCCTCCTGCAGCCACCAGCCGAACAGCAGTTGGGTGGCGCACAGCACAGTGGCGTCTGGGTTGCCGTCTTTCAGGGCCTTGTGCAGGTCCTGGGGCAGGCGGGCCACGCGCAGCCAGACTTCGCGCGCCTGCACCCAGTAGCGTGGGGTGACGGTGGTGGCTGGGTCTTGCTTTTCGGCAAGCAGCAGGTCGCGGCTGTCGCCATCGGGGGTGTAGGTGGCCCAGCGGTGGTCGAACTGGTGGATGAGCTTGGCTTCGTACAGGGGCAGGCGGCCCTCGGCGGGGGCGTTCAGGAAAAGGCCGCTGTCGTTCGACATGTGGAACATGGTCGAGAACGAAATCCCCCAAGGGTTGGCCTCGGGTTCCACCAGCTTGGCCTGCTTGCCTTCACCGGCCCACACGGCTTCGCGGATGAGCACGGGGGCGGCGCGGTAGATCTTTTTGGTAAGCGCGGCGTCGGCGCTGCTGCGGAACACCGGGCAGGTGAGCGTGTTGGGGTTGATGAGGCGGAATTCGTCGGGCGTGAGGGTGAAGCGGCGGCGCGGGTCGGCCAGTTGCTCGACTTGCTCCGCAAAGCACACAAACTCTGCAGCCTCGGCTTGGCCCAGTGTGATGAGGCAGAACTTCATGCGGCTGTCCACCGCAGCGAAAAGCTTGGAGCGATTCTCAATGTCAAGCAAGCTGACCAGCCGCCCCGTTTGGCTGATGTGACCAAAGTAGGCTTTGGTGCTGTCGTCGGTAGCAATGCCCGTGGGGACGATGAACCCTGCCCGGCCCGTGGGTGCGGTGATTTGCAGGATGGTTTCGGCGAACAGGGCGTAGGTGTTCACATCGCCCACGCCGGTCAGCGGGTAGCGCCCGCCATCGCTGCCATCCACGTGCATGAAGACGCTGGTGGCTTCGGCCACGCGGCGGGCGGCGATGAATTCGGCGTACAGGCGCTTTTCAGCGGCGCTACCGCCTTCGGGCAGGGGCGTGCCGGTGCCTGCGCTGGCCAGCAGATGCGCCAACTGGCCTTGGCTGAGTGCGTTGATGTAGCGGGTGCGCTCGGCCTTGTTTTGCGCGGCGGCCACGGCGGGGTGGCGTGTGGCAAAGAATTCTTCTTCTTGCAGCTTGATGCGCTCCCACGGCGGGTTGCCCAGCACACAGTCAAACCCGCCCGCGGCATAGACCTGCGGAAAGGCCAGCGGCCAGTGCAACACACGGGCCTGCTGGCAAGCAGCCCGGGCGGCGGCTACGGTGGCGGCCTGGTCTGAGCCAGGGTCGGCCAGAAGCTGCGGGGCCGTGAGGGCGGTGTGCAGGGTTTCGCTGGTGGGCACCTGTGCAGCGGTGTCTGGCGTTTTGGGTAGCAGGTAGGCACTGATAGCCAAATCGGCCGCCAGCGCAAGCGGGCTGTGTGCTAGCTGCTCACAAATTTGATAGTACGCACGTTCTTGCGCGGCCACGTCTTCAGCAGTGTCGGCGCCCAGGGCTTCGAGCGCCTGCAGGGCCTGCAGGCCGGTATCGGCGGCAAAGGCCAGCAGGTGCTGGCCGCTCTGCACGTCTTTGGCCAGTTGCTTGAGGCCTGCGCTGTTGCGTTTGGCAAGCTGTTTGCACACCTCTTTGTCGTCGCCGCTCAGGGGTTTGAAGGCGTCCTTGGCAATGCCTTGTTTGAGGGCCTCCAGGTTGGTCAGGCCCAGCAGGGCGTCGCCGCATTGCAGGTGGTGGTCCAGAAAGCCCAGGGGGCGACCTTCTTCAAAGCCTTCCAGCCACAGCGCCATGCGGGCCAGTTCGATGGCCATGGGGTTGCGGTCCACACCAAAGATGCAGCGGCCCACCACTTCGCGCAGGGCGTGGCGGTAGGCCTGGGGCGTCACGGCGCCCTCGGGCGCGCGCAGTTGGGCCAGCTTTTCAGCCAGGCGGCGCGCGGCGGCCAGCAGAAAGTGGCCGCTGCCGCAGGCGGGGTCGATGACGCGGATGGAGAGCAGCGCTTCCACCGGCTGGGCGGGGTTGGCGGCCAGGCGCTGCGCGATCACTGGGTCGAGCGCGCTGTGGATGAGCTGCTGCACCAGGCTGTCGGGGGTGTAGTAGCTGCCGGTGAGCTTGCGCGCGTTGCCGGCGGTGCTGCCTTCTTCAGTCAGGCCGACGAAGCCGAAGCGGCGCGCGGGCAGGTCGATGGTGGGCACGAGTTCGAGCAGGCTTTCGTACACGCTGCCCAGCTCTTCCGGCCCCATGTTGCGGTAGTCGATGGGGGTGAGGCTGCTGGCTTTGCCCTGGGTGGTGACGGCCCAGCGCAGGTGCTGCAAGGCGGCCAGCAGGTGGGTGTTGTGCAGGCTGGCCGCGTCCAGGTGCGGGCACTGGCTGGGCACGAACAGGCCGCCCAGCGCGGGCAGGGCCAGGCGGGGCTCGCCCTGGGCCAGGCCGCGCCAGACGATGCGAATGGCCTGCCAGTGGTCGTCGAAGCGGTTGCGGGCGCGGCGCTTGAGGCAGAGCTGGCGCAGGCGGGCCAGGGCATAGCCTTCGGCGTAGGCTTTGCGGGCGGCCAGGGCATCGGCACTGTCGTCCTGCGGGTGCAGCACACCGCGTTCTTCGACGGTGAAGACGAAGATGAGGCGGTAGATGAGGCGCAGCAGTTGCTGGAAGTAGGCGTCCTGGCTGAGCTGCCCTTCGTGCAGTGCGGCGCGCAGCGCGTCGTTGGCGGGGTGCTGCAAGAAGCCTTCGCCGAAGGTGAGCAGGGCCTGTTCCACGCCGTGGCGCAGGCCGTCGCGCACGCGGGTGCCCTCGGCCTTGCCAGCTTCGCGCCAGCGCTCCCAAATGCACGCGCCGCCGGTGTGCGGCGCGCGGCTGGCGTGCAACAGGCGCCAGATGTTGGCGAACTCGGCATAACGCTGGCCGCCCAGCAGGTCGGCCAGGTCGCATTCGAGGTAGGCGGGGCGGGTGAGGCTTGCGGCGTCGCGCAGCAGGCGCAGTTGGCGGCCGTTGCTGACAATGCCCCAGGTGTGGTCAGGGCTGGCGTTGAGCAGCTCCTGCATGGCCTGGAAGGCCGACTTTTTACGGCTGCCGCTGCCAGCCACGGCAAAGCGCGGGTCGGCTTCGTCCAGCGCGAGGGAGTGGGGGGCCACCAGCACGGGCACGCTGGCGGTGGCTGGCCCGGCCATGAAGCTGACGGGGTAGGCGAAGGCCCCGGCCTGCACCGTGGCCGTGGACTGCGCGGCGGCGTAGCCCAGGGCATCGCGCAGCAGTTCGGCCACATAGCTTTGGGTGAGCGCGTGGTCGTCCACGTCGGCGCGCTCGCTTTGGGCGGCAAAGTGCTGCCACTGGGCGCAGGCGATCTGGAAGGCGCGGCTGTATTCGTCCTTGAGCTTGACGCCTTTGGGGATGCCGTAGTCGGTGTCTGCTTGGTCTTGCGCGCGGCCCTGGGCGGCTTTTTCGAGCTGGTCGGGCAGGAAGAGGCTGCCTTCAAGCTGCAGGGTAGGCAGGTTGAGCGTGGCTTGCTGCCGGTGGTGGCGGATGCGTTTCATGCTTATTCGGTGGCCTCGTCGATGACTTCCCAATGGCCGCCCTTGGTGGGGCCATGGCGGCGCAGCTTGCCGGTGCGCTTGAGCTGGTTCAGGTGGTACTTGACGCCGTTGGTGCTCAGACCAGTGGTCTGCATCAGCTCAGGCACGCTGGCCGTAGGGCGCTGCCGCAGGAGTTGAAGCAGGGTTTGCTGGTGTTTTCTTGGTGTTTCTTTGGCGTTGTCCGAGTGTTCCAGGCCAGTCTTTGGGCTGGTTTTTGGTCCAGTCTTTAGGCCAGTCTTTGGGGTGGTGGCCGGTGTTTCTGTCCCAGTGTTTGGGTGAGTCTTCTTTGCGTCGGCTTGCGCCACGGCCTCCAGCGCCGATGGTCGCTTGAAGCGGGTGATGAACAGGCCGCCGATTTCGATGAAGCTGGCATCCGGTGCGTTTTCCAGAATCAGCGGCACCCCCCGGCCCCAGGCTTCCACCAGATGAATGCGGCGCAGCAGTTCGGCGATTTTCGGGTTGCGGCGGCGGGAGACGTTGCCCTGGCGTATTTCGTCAAAGGTCAGGTTGCCGTAGAGGCTGCCAGGGCTGCGGATTTCCAGCCGATCCTTGAACACGGCGACCTGCACGAAATCCGGGTCGCGCCAGTCGCGGTGGCAGAAGGCATTGACCAGCGATTCGCGGATGGCCTTGAGGGAGATTTCGGGTACGTCCACGCGGCGCAAGCCTTCCAGCCTCATGCCGATGTGGATGTTTTTCAGGATGTACTTCTCGGCCTCCTCGATCAGTTCGAGGATGTCGCCGTCGAAATCATGACGATCGATGATGGTGGAGCTGGTGTGGGTGGCAAATACGGCGCAGCGCAATTGGACGGGGGCGCGGGCAAAGAACAGCTTGGCTGCGTTGACGGGTGTGCCTTGGCGTAACAGATCGAGTTTTTCCAGGGCGCTGGCTGGGGCGCTTTCTGGCAGGTTGGCCAAGGTGAGGAAGTGGCTGATTTTTTCGGGTGCCAGTTGTTCCAGCGTCAGGCCGCTGGGTTCGTTTTCCCAGCGCAGCGCGTCGCGGTTGCGTTCCAGGATGAGGCTTTGGAGTTCGCTGGCGCTGAGTTTCTTGTCTTCATCGGCCACGCGGATGTAAGCGCGTCCGTAAGCGAAATACGGTGACTGCCAGCCTTCGGTCTCGACTTTCAGGCAGGGCTTGCCGTCCACCACCTGGCGGCTGATGTGCGGGTAGATGGCCGGTTCGATGTGCGCGGCAATGGCTTGAGAGACGTCGCGCAGGGTTTTCTCGTTCACGTCCAGGCCCACGGCCTTGCCATTGGGCGCGATGCCGAACCACAGCTCGGCCTGGCCGTGCTTGTTGAGCATGGCGGCCAGCGAGACCAGGCCCTGTTTGAGTTCCGCCAGGGATTTTTTGAACTCCCTGGTTTCGGTTTCCATGGCGCTGGGGGCGTTCATCACAACGCATCCGGCAGCAGCACGTACACGCCCATCACGTCCACAGGCAGGCAGGGGCTGACGCTGTATTGGCCCACGTCGCGCGCGGCCTCGCGCACGCGATGGTGGTCGGCCAGCAAGTTGTCGGCGCGCCGTTGGGCCAGTGCCTGCAATTGCTCGGGGTGCGCGGCCAGGAAGGCGATGGCCTGGCGTACTTCGCGCTGCACGGCGTCCGGGGGCAGGTTGCCGCTGGGCGTGCATTCGAGCAGGCGGGTGGCCTGGTCATTCACCAGCCATTCGGGCTGGGTGCGGCCGCGCACGGCCAGGGCCACGGTTTCCTCGGCCATCATCTGGAAGGGCTCGCGCCGGCGCACGTAGCTGAGCTGGTGGCGCAGACGCAGTAGGTACAGCGTGGTGGCCACGTCCACGTCGTTGGTGAGTGTGGCGGCGCAGCGGGCAGCCAGGGGGTGCGCCGCGCCCAGGGCGTCTTCCAGCAGGTGCTGAGCGAAGAGGCCGACGAGGGGGTGGCTGCGGTGCAGTTCGCTCCAGTCAATCAGTTGAGGCGCGGCCAGCCCTTCGTCGGACAGGCGCAGGCGCAAGGCTTCGGGCATGTGCTGGGGCAGCAGGCGCATCTGGTGGGGGCGGCGTGTGCCCTCCAGCGGCGCGCCCAGGCGCACGCAGGCGCTTTGCAGAAAGCGCTGCACGTCTGCCAGGGTGCCCAGGGCCTGCTGCTGTTTGTGCCATTCGGGCAGTACTTCGTTGGGGCGGATGCGGCGCTGCGCGAAGACGGTGCGGTTGGCTTTGGCTTTTTCGAGGGCGTCTTGCCATTGAGCCTGCAGGGGGGCGAGCAGGCGCTCGGGTTCGCCAAAGTCGAAGGATTCTTGCCGCATGGGGGCTTGAGCCCGGTGTTCGCGGCGCATCAATGCGGCCTTGACCAGGGCCTGGTTGATGCGGGCGTCGTCTTCGG
This sequence comes from Diaphorobacter sp. JS3051, assembly GCF_015832135.1. Taxonomy (NCBI): domain Bacteria; kingdom Pseudomonadati; phylum Pseudomonadota; class Betaproteobacteria; order Burkholderiales; family Comamonadaceae; genus Diaphorobacter; species Diaphorobacter sp. JS3051. The sequence continues at coordinate 1,861,428 of NZ_CP065406.1, read as the reverse complement.
GCAGGGGCACCATCACGCCCAGCTCTTTCTGGATAGCCTCGCCCTTGCGCAGGATGACTTTGAGCACGAAGCCGTCGATGGGGTTGTCCTGGCCGTAGAGCATGGTGCAGCGCACCTCGGGGGCCTGCTGGCCGAAGCGATCCACCCGGCCTTCGCGCTGTTCGTGGCGCGTGGGGTTCCAGGCCAGGTCGTAGTGGACGACGGCGGTGAAAAGGTGCTGGAGGTTGATGCCTTCAGAAAGGCAATCGGTGGCCACCAGGATGCGGCTGTCGGCTTCGGCCATGTCTTCGACTCGCTCGCGGCGCTCTTCGGGTGTGAGCTCGCCGGTGATGGCGTCGATGGTGGCCTGAGGAAATGCGGTTTTGAGGTGTTCGGCCACGTAGTGCGCCGTGGCGATGTAGCGGCAGAACACGACGGGGTGGTATCCGTCCTTGAGCAACTGGTCTACGTGCTGGATGAGTGCGGTGAGCTTGGGGTCGCCCTTCTGGCCCGAGAGGCGTTGGGCCGAGGCAATCAGCGCTTGCAGGCGGGATGCGTCTTGTACCTGTGCGGGGGGTTCCAGGTCGCTGCTGGAGAGGTCGTCGGCTTCACCATCGTGCAGGCGTTCGTCGGTCAACAGGTCTTCTGCGGTCTCGCTGCCTTCCAGTCGGGTGGTGAGTGCCTTGACGGCCGCCGCCGGGGACGAGGCCACGCAGCGCAGCAGGGCCAGGGTGGCGTACCACATCAGGCTGGTGCCGCCTGCGGTGCCTTGGCGTTCGGCGGTTTCTGCGAGTTCGCGGCAGTAGTCCTGCACGGCGTCGAAGAAGTTGCCCCAGTCGCCGCTGAGTTGGTAGGTCAGCTCGGTTTTCATGCGCCGGGCGAAGCCGCGACCGTCTTCTGTTTCGGCCTGCCATTCGGCAATGTCCTTGCGGCGGCGCTGTACGAAGTGGCGGGCCAGTTCCTGGCGTAGCGAGTCGCTGGCGGACATGCGGCCTTGCAGGGCCGCAAAGCGTGTGTCCAGCAGGGACAGCAGGTTGTAGAACGCTGCTTCATCGCCCGAGTGGGGCGTGGCGGTGAGCAGGATGAGGTGGCGGTGCGCGTTGCTGGCCAAGCGTTGCAACAGCTCGAAGCGCAGTTGCTTGCCCGCGCCGCTGCTGGCGCAGGTGTGGGCTTCGTCCACGATGATGCATTCGGGCGCGGTGGCGATGAATTGCTCGCGGTGACGCTCGCTCTTGATGTAGTCCAGGCTCACCACCACGACGGGGTGGTGGTCGAACAGGGGTACGCCGTGGGGCAGTTCGCGCTCCACCCGCGCGGCCGAGGCGGCGGTGAGGGCCACGGCGTGCAGGTTGAAGCGTTCTTCCAACTCGGATTGCCATTGCTCCACCAGGTGCGGCGGGCAAAGCACGGCCAGGCGGGTGACTTCGCCTCGGTCCATCAATTCACGGGCAATGAGGCCGGCCTCGATGGTTTTGCCAATGCCCACGTCGTCGGCGATCAGAAGGCGCACGGTGGACAGGCGCAGCGCCATTAGCAGAGGCACCAACTGGTAGCCGCGCGGCTCTACGGCGATGTTGCCGAATGAACGGAAGGGGCCCGCACCGGCGCGCAGGGTCAGGCGCAGGGCATCGCGCAGCAGGAGGGCGGCGGCATGGTTGCCGGCGCGTGCGGGATCGGGTGCTTCGAAGGTAGCGTGCTCTACGGGCAGCAGTTCGAGTTCTGGTATGAGGGCGATGGTCTCGTCCTCCACACCTCCGAGGGGCCGCAGGCGCAGCCAGTCGCGGCGCGATTCGGTCTGCACAACCCATTCGCGGCCTCGGGCGCGAACCAGGTTGCCAGGCAGGAAGTCGTGGGCAAGTGTGGTCATGGAATGCGTGATGGAGGTACGTCAGCAGGTGGCGCCAAACACGGCATGGTGTTCAGCAAAGCGCGCGGCCCAATGCTCGGGCTCGGAAAAGTCCAGCACCTGCCAGCCTTTGTCCTGCAAGGTTGCTGTGATACCTGCATCGACCGGAGTGAGAAAAACCAGTGCGCGGGCTGCCTTGTACTGGGCTGCGGCGGTGGCTGTGCCCTGGTTGACGGGAAGATTCAGTGCATCGGGTGGGGCGAGGCCCGCCTGGTTCAGGGCTGCTAACCAGCGTGATTCCAGTGAGTCGCCAGCTATGGCTGCCTGGGTGCCATTGGCGGCCGCCTGCTCACCATCTTCAAGGAGGCGGGGCTTCACCTGGGCGTTGGCCAGTGCCACCAACAGAGCGAGCGCCTCGGGGTTGCGGCGGTTGATGTGTTCGTGGTCTGGCTGGTTGAAATACGACAGCAGGCATTGGTAGCAGCCTGCTTCGCAAATGTGGTTGCCCAGGGCGTCGGTGGCTTCTTGGGAGGGCAAGTCTTCCAGTCGCCAGGTGCCGTCGGCAGGGGGGCGGTAATGGATGAGTTGCAGGGCGTTGCTGGCCACTTGAGCAAGGCTGGCGGGGTCATTGGCCAGGCGGGTGAGTACGCCCGCACCGCCTTCGGCGGCTTCGTAGAACAGCAATGCGCGGCGCTCCGCCTGCTTGGGCAAGGGCTCGGCCACCAGCTCGGACTCTTCGATCTGGAAGGACATCTCGATGCCGCGCTTGAGGGCGGCTTGTAGCGTGGCCATGGCCTCCAGCGGGAGTGCATGCACCGGGGCAAGGATCAACAAATTGCGATGGTCTTCCACGAAGGGCACGATGCGCTGGTTGGGCACTTTGTCCAAGAGTGCGTCGTCGTTGCTTGTGTCGTCGCTCGCATCGGGGGCGTCCTGCTTGCTCCAGGTGCCGGTGATGGGGTTGATGTAGAAGCCCAGTTGTTCCTTGTCTTTGCGGCGGCGCCAACCCCGGTTGATGCGCCAGATGCGTGCGGCGGGCGCGTAGGTGAGTTCGGCGAGGATCTGCTCTGCCTGCAGCACATCGGCTTTCTGTTTTTGAATCTGTCCATCGGGCCCGGGCAGGAAGCGGTAGGTGGTTTGCAGCTCGAAGCCTTGGCGCTGGCGCTCTTCGTCGTTGATGGAGATGCGCTCGACCGGCACGGTTTCCACGGTTTCGATGCGATAGAGATCGCGCACCCAGTCGGTTTCGGTCAGCAGGGCGTCGCAGTTTTCACAGCGGTTGACCAAGGGTTGGCTGCCACCCTGCTCTCCCAGGTGGCCGTAGCCGCATTGGCTGCACACCAGGGATGTGATGGTGGATAGCTGGCTGTTGCCGGAGATGTGGTCGGCATTGCCGACGTTGAGCTTGGCGCGCACCACGCGGTACATTCGACCCTGGTGGTAGATGAGGCTGCGTGGGCCGAATTCGGAGAGTGCCAAAAAGCGCGGGCGGCTGACCATGCTGCCTTCGTCGTCCTTGCCACTGGTGGTTTGCCCGCCGCGCGCGGGAATCCAGGCCATGAGGGGCAGGCGGGGGAAGTTGTAGCCGGGCAGAAAACCCTGGCTGGCGAGGTAGCGGTAGGTGTAGAAGTCGGTGTTCTGGCCATTGCCTGACTTAAGCAGCACCGCATATTGGCGCGCAGCATCGCCATAGCGGCGTTGGGCGTTTTGGCGCTCGGCGTGCGAGGCGGTATGGCTTTTGACGATGTGGTCGGCCATGTCCATTTGTTGGCGGGTCGCGTCAAATAGCACGCGCCAGCGCTCCAGGGCTCCCGAGAATTGCTGGGGAGCGCGGTCAATGACCTGTTGCACGTACTCGGGTGTATACCAGTGGCTGTCGTTGAGTTCTGCCTGTAGTTGTTCAATCACGCCGTGGGCGCTGGACAGTGCACGGGCCCGCACGTCGGGAGTCGTGAAGGCGTCCAGGTACGCCGGCTTCAGTGGTTTGCCTTCCTGATCGAGATCGAGCATGGGGGCAATGCTGGGGTCCAACTTCATCTGGGTGCTGGCCAGCCAGACCGCCTGCAGGTGGCTTTCCACGAGGTCGCGATTGGCCAAGTCCAGGGTCGGCGCACGCACCACGCCATGCACCATGTCGTTGGCGTGGTGGAAGAACCATTGGTCGTGCGGGCTGAGTGCCGCGCAATAGGTCACCACCAGGGCTTGCTGGCCTGAGCGCCCGGCACGCCCGCTGCGCTGCGCGTAGTTGGCGGGGGTGGGCGGCATGTTGCGCAGGTACACGGTGTTGAGCGCGGAAATGTCCACGCCCAGTTCCATGGTGGGCGAGCAGAACATTACGGGCAGGCGCTCCAGCGGTGCTTCGTGTGCTGGGTTTTGTGCCCAGTCGTTGCGGTCTTTGTCGGTGTAGCGAAAGCGCTGTTCCAGTAGTTGTCTGCGCGGCGCATCCACTTGCGCGGTATGTTCCTGTGCTTCGAACTCGAACAGGGGGTGCGATGGCAAGCGCAGCAGGTCAGCGATGCTGAGGTAGAGCTCACGGAAGAACGTGTTGATCCGGCTGTTTTCGTCCTGGGGCTGTTCTGCCGTCAGGCACCAATCCAATGCGGCGGCGTTGAGGCGCCAGCCGGCGAGGTCCGTATCGATGGCGTACTTTTGCACATAGCAGTTACTCGCAGCGTGCAGCAAGTCTTGGACCAGTTCTACCCACTCGGTATCTTTCCAGTGTTTGGTTTCGGTGGCGAAGACCGAGTCTTGCCAAAGGCTGGATGTTTTGACGAGGCGCAGAAGGCGTGAGCGAGGGCCTCCGGTGACCAAGTCAGCACGCGGTTTACCTTTGTATTCAGGGCGCTTGCCAAGGATGAGATAGCGGCCCGTTTCCAGTTTTTCATCAGGAGCAAATGCCCAGCGTTCGGTGAGGTAGGTGTGGCCGCTGGTACGGGCTTTGTCGTGCTCGACGGGATCGAGATAACGGGTTTCGAGGCACAGGTGGCTGCGCAGGTGGTCAAAAAGCAGGTTGCACAAGCGGGCACGGTCAGCCGGTTTGAGCTTGGCAAGCACTTTGTTTTTTGCGAATGCACCAGTGTCTGCGCAGAATTCGTCCAGGCCACGATAGCGAATGGACAACAGCCCCAACTGGTCAAGATTCGGGTTGTTGTAGCGCCAGCCACGGCGCAGGTCGCGCAGCAATCGATAGGCGATGATGAAGCGTAGTGTGCGCTGCGCCTGCTGTCGTGCCGGTCCCATGAGCTTGGGTGATCGGAGGTATTCGACCAGCGTGCCCTGATCGACTTGGCCAAAGCCTAGCGCCTTGAAAACGGCTTCGGCCAATTGTTCTTCATCGAGTACGCCAGAGTTGTCCTGCAATGCGCCGATGAGGCCCGCACGCAGAGTGAGTAGAAAAATGAAGTCGTTGAAGTGACCGGCTTGCAGGGCGGCATCCTGTCTGTTATCCGTGAAACCCAGCAACTTGCGGGGATCGGGTTGGCCATGTGCGGGATTGGGTAGTGCAAAGAGCTGCTGCAGGGCACTGAGCGCGATCATCGTTGTGGCCGATGATCGACCCTCTCCAGAGAGGCTGGACAGACGGTTGGCGTCTTTGCCGTGTGCCTCATGCACCGTGCCGCAACTCAAGCAAAAGCGGAATTTGCCGGGGATAAACCAGAAGGCTTCTCCGGCACCTTCGTGCCCCTGGGGATCAACGGCCACATGGTAAGGGATCGCCTTTTTGTAAGCGGGTTTGATCTTGGGCTCATTGCGACTCAGATCCAGCCAAGTCTCAGGCAGGTCTTCAAGCTGCCCGGTGTATGGCTGCTTTGGGTTGACTGGGCACAGAAAACCGTAGCTGGCATCCTCACTGTCGTCGGCACTGACGTCGTCGATTTCTCGCGGCAAGTAGATGGTGGGATGCTGCCCAGACTGCCAAATTGGCAGGTACTCCTGCCCACAGTCTCGGCAAAAGTGGGCGGGGTAGAGGTGCACGCCCTCGGCCTGACGCCCTGGGGCAAAGCGCTGCGCATCCAGGGTGATGTGGCGCTGGCCCGTCGGCTCCAGCGTGGTGAGCACCTTGCCGGGGCCGCTGATGAACTGGTGTAGCTTGAAGGCGAAAGGCGGACGACCTTGGGGTGTGCGAACGTCATGCGCGGCCACCAGAAAACGCTGCAGGGCCATGCGGGCCTGAGAGACAGAGCATTGGGCATCTCGTGCCAAATCTTCGCTGGCGGTCTGGATGGTTTTTGGCTTGGCGCGGCGCGGTGGTTCGTCGTCGGGTAGCTCGATGCCCAGGTTGAGTTCCACCCAGATGGCCAGAGGGTCGCGCTGGAAGGTTTGGAAGTCAGGCCATTGGTGGGTTTCTCGTGCGATGGCGGCAGGCAGTTCGGCTGCGATGGCTGAAACGTCCTTGAGCGGGTCGGTGACGCGCTCAAGGGTCTCCCCAATCACGTCATGCTCGCTGATGCATGCGCCAAAGAGTTTGGAGGCAACTTCTGCGACGGTGCGATTGCGATCCGCCTCGGTGCCTGCGCTGGACATGGTGGCTGAGGTGCCAATGCACACCAGCTTGTCGGCCTTGAGCCGCTCACGCAGGCGGCGTACGAGCAAGGCCACATCCGCCCCCTGGCGGCCTCGGTAGGTGTGGAGCTCGTCGAGCACCAGAAACTCCAGCCCTTCGCAATGGTCCACCACCTTGCGATCCACATCGTCAAAGCGGGTGAGTATGTACTCCAGCATCATGAAGTTGGTGAGCAGAATGTCCGGCGGGTTGTCGGCTATGGCATCGCGCTCAGGGTTGCTTTCTTGCCCGGTGTAGCGGGCGACGGTGAAGGGCCGCTGATCGGGGGCATAGCCGTGCAGGAATTTGTCCAGCTCTTCCAGCTGGCTGTTGGCCAAGGCGTTCATCGGGTAGATGACGATGGCTCGGGTGCGTTGTTTACCGCCTTCTGCCTTGGCCTTGATGATTCGGTCGATGATCGGAATGAAGAATGACAGCGATTTGCCGGAGCCGGTCCCGGTGGTCACGACATAGCTTTGCCCTGACTGGCCTTTGGCGAGTGCCTGCAACTGATGGGCATAGAGGTGCAGGGGTTGCGGGTTTCCCTCCGGCTTGCCAGCCTGGAATACGTCGGCGCAAACGGGATGAAGCACGCCCTCGGTTGCCAGCGTTTGCACCGTGCCTTTGCGTTGGTAGTTGGGGTTGATCTGTACGAGAGGCTCTGGCCAGTAGCGGCCATCTTGGTACTGGCTCTCGACTTCTCGTTGAATGTCGGGAGCGGCAATGCGGACAAAGCTGCGTGAGAAGTTGCTGTAGCGCTCGACTAATTGATTGCGAAACTGAAAAACGTCATCCACGGTGCAACCCTTTCTTACCTGTTCTGCGTGTGCTGCCACTTGGCATTTCTGCCTTTGCCTGTCGGCTCTATCAGTCCCTCGGCTTTCATGGTGCGCAAAGTCAAACGCACCATGTCGCGGCTTACGCCGGGACAAGCCTTCTCGATCTCCGAGATGGAAAAAGGCAATCGGTGTTTCAGGATCTCTGTGCGCACTCGGTCGCCTTTGGCGCCGCGCCCTCGTTCGATAGTGCCTATCCGATCCTCGAATTCCTCGTAGGCGCGCGCTAATGTGGTGTCTCAAAAGTAATCATCAAATAATGGTACTCGCTGCCCGCGCCACAGATGCCAAGATGGTGTCCGCACTTTTATGCCACACGAACGGCTTGGGATCCTCGTTGTGACGATCAATGTATTCCCGTATGGATTGCTCCAGCTGAGCAACGCTGGTGTGGGCGCTGCGCTTGATCCACTGCTCGCTGATCTGGCTAAAGAAACGCTCGACCAGATTGAGCCAGGACGCTGAGGTGGGCGTGAAGTGAACGTGGTAGCGAGGATGGGCTGCTAGCCAGGCCCGCACTGCCTGCGTCTTGTGCGTGCCGTAGTTGTCCATGATCAGGTGGATGTCTTGTTCGCCAGGCACCGCTGCATCGATGGCTTTGAGGAACTGCAGGAATTCCACACTGCGGTGACGGCGCTTGAGCTGTCCTATGACTTTGCCAGTGGCCACATCCAGCGCTGCAAACAGCGACGTTGTGCCATGGCGCTTGTAATCGTGCGTGCGCGTGCTGGGTTTGCCAAACGTCAGTGGTAACCCTGGTTGGGTGCGATCCAGAGCCTGGATCTGGCTCTTCTCGTCCACGCACAGCACCAAGGCGCGATCGGGTGGTGCCATATACAGCCCCACCACATCCCGTACCTTGTCCACGAAATGGGGATCCGTCGATAGCTTGAAGGTTTCTTGCAGGTGCGGCTTCAGCCCAAAGGCATGCCAGATGCGCTGCACCGTCGCGGGCGATACGCCAGCGTGCCGACTCATCTGGCGCACGCTCCAGTGCGTGGCGTTGTCAGGCTTGCTCTGGCGAACCTTGTCCACAATGAGCTGAACCTGCTCGTCGCCCACACTGCGCGGGCGGCCAGCGCGCGGGGCATCGGTCAAACCCGCCAGACGATACGCCCGGTAGCGCCGCCGCCACTTGGAGACAGTTTGCACCGTCGTGCCCAAGCGTTGGGCAATCATGGTGCCCGACTCCCCATCTGCGCAGCCCAGCACGATTCGCATGCGCAGCTTCTCGTCCTCGGGCGCTTTGCGTACGCGCAGTCGCGCATGCAGCTCTGCGCGCTCGGCATCGGTGATCTGCAGCTTCGTGGCGGGGCGTCCAGGGTGGGCCATCAGCGTAGTCTCCTATAAGGAAGCTGATTCGACCAACACCGGTCAAAATAGTTCTATCTATTTTTGAGACACCACACTAATGTTCCCCAGAAGTAATCGAACCAGGGGGTAATGTTGTGGATACCCTCATGCCAGCCTTGCAAACTGGCACCTACCGCTGTGCAGTAGTCCTCTTTAGAGTTCTCGAAAATGCGTTCCAGGCTGATGAAGCGGCCCACGGCATAGTCGAAGTGGCAAAGCAACTGCAAGCTCAGTAGCCTGGCCATGCGGCAGTTGTTGTCCGGGAATGGATGGATACAGAGGAAGTCGAAGATGACCAGTGGGACCAGTACCAACGGGTCGGCCAGTTGCTGATCGAGCGCCGTACGGTAGCGTGCTACCAAGCTTTCCATTGTCACGGGCGTGAGGTGTGCAGCGACCGGGTGAAAACTGTAGCCGGAGAGGCCCTCGATGATGTCGCTGTCGGCAGTCCTCCACTGCCCGCCTGGCTGTCGCATGTAGCGGTGCAAAGTGGCATGGAGTTGGAGGACGATACTCTCTGAAAGAGGCATCCGATCACCGCCGTCACATATCAATTTCAGGGCATCGCGATAGCCCGCTATTTCTTGCTCTGCACGATTCTGCGGCGTCACCTTTTCCAGTGCGAGGGACTTGAGTCGGTGCCCGGCCACAGTGACACCATTGAGTCGGGTGGACGATTCGATGGAGTCGGCGATGGCCACGCGACGCACGTCATTCAAGACCTCGGGCAACTGAGCTATATGGAGCGGTTGCCTGCCTCGCTGCTCACCCAGGGTGCGCAGCATCGCCAGTTGCCGTGCATTGAAGCGCAGCTTGGCGATGTATTCGGGCGAGAGCGAGTGCATGCAGAAGCATTTGGATACGATGAATTGAGGTAATAGTACCGAAAATCGAGGGAATTTTCGTGGAAATTACCCCGATAAGCGACGATCCTTCGTCTGCGGCGCGACGCGCCGCCCAGGCGGGTAGTCAGGTCTTACGGTGCCAGGTCGCCACGCCGCTTTGTGCATGGCCCTCGACGACGTGGTTTCACTGGGCGCTGTGAGTCAATGCGCGCAGGACGAACGCGCTCTCCTTTGCTGGCTTGACCAGCAGTGCCGTACGCACGCCGGGTTTCGGCGCTGATGTGTCCCAAGCTGCGGCTTGTAGCCTCGTCGTCACCATTGGCCTTCATGTCTGCGGCAAATTGGTGGCGGAAGCAGTAGGCCGTAATCGGCTGCTTGTGTTTGGGCCACAGACTACGGGCCAGACGGCGTATCTCCACAGTCAAATTGACAGCGCTGCTGATCTGAGCGAAAACCTGTGGCTCTGGCTGAGCATCCAGCAGTCCGTTGACGACAACGATGAAGGGGTGAGGGTCTTTCGCGTCGTAGGTGATTGTCCGAACCGGCTGGCCCTGCGAGGCTTTGACTTTTGCTCCCGCAATGCTGAAATGGATCAGCGATCTGCCACTGGCTGCCTCCTTGGTACGCCAAACGTGAATGCCATTCACCAGCTCACTCGGACGGCATCCCGTCAAGCTCAGCAGGATGAGGGGAAACAGATACCGACCGCCTGCTGCTTGCTTGCACAGGGTGGTGCGCCAGTTGGTCGGCAGTCCAGCCAGGGCCTGGCGTTTGCTGCGACGTTTGGCGCGTTGGCCTGTCATGCCTTCCTGTCGCAAGCGTTGCAGCGTTTGCAGGTTCTTCAGTTGCAAAAGCAGCCTTATGTGCAAGATTTCTGCCGCTTTTACCACCGGCGCATTCAACTGCTGCGTCAGCTGTTGCTGCTGCGTGCAAAGGAAATGCTGTAGAGCCGCCAGGCGCTTTCGAAATGTCGCAACACTAGTTGTTGACTGAACCACATAGAACAGGCCGCCTTCGACGTGTCGGGCACGCCGAAGGAGCTGCTGAGCTTGTCGCTCATACTCCATCTCGGTTTTGGGCGAGGCACTTCGGGGCTCCCGCGCATCTCGTGAGAACATGGCATCCAGGATCGCTCGGCAGCGTTTTTCCAATTCCTGCAGTTTTTTGAGCAGATCGTTCATGCCGCTTCCTTTGTGATTGGTGAAGTAGCTTTCATCGGCAGCCAGGTCCTGGTGGGGACGGGTGGTGGTGACTGGCGCAGTTCGATGCCACCGCGTTGAATGCAGGCCCTTGCAGTGGGATAAACCATCAACACCTTGTCCAGGGCAGTCTTGAAGCTGGTGCAGAAGTCCCCGAGGCCATGCTTACCGACGTATTCGTGACCGAACTGGTCTTTGAGCGTATGCCACGGCAGCCACAGTGGCCGATGGTTGAGCCGGTAAAGACGATGTGCCAACCAGGCATACACATCAATCGCCAACGCTGATCCGCGCAGGACGTGCAATGCGCGCGCATCCAAGGGGACTGAATGCTGCACAAGCTCGTCAAAGAACTCGGTTTCGAGCACGAGAGTGCCCGGCCATGTCGCGCGTTGGTTGTGGGCAGACGGGAGCCAAGCATCGATGCGTTTGATCACCGATTCGTTGATTGTGCGTCCACGAAAGCCCAGCTGTATCCTGCAAGCAGCCAGCGCGTGCAGCTGCTGTCGCAGTGTGCAGTACCGGCGCCCTTGCTGGTCGAAGCCGAGCATTCCCAAAAATTCAGCTGCGCTACGGCCGAGGAATATTTCGCGGGAGTTGGAGCGTCTAGCGATAGTAGAAATCCAGATGAGCGCAAGACGCGGCATGCTTCCGTAAGGTACAGGCTGTAGAACCGGGCCATCGCCTACGTCAAGGACTCCTGCCTGCACGTGCAGCCATCCTTCCCCGGCTTGTCGCAGAAATTCGCGACTTGGGACGTGGCGTCGAGGAAATCCAAGCGAGCACAACAGCGAATAGTGGAAGGCTAGGTCATCGCCAACGGGTGGGGTGGCACGGATCAGTTCGCTGCTCGCAAGCAGTTTGTCGTGCGATGTGTGGGCCTTCACTTTTGACCCCCTGCACGATTTCGGATCGGTGCGTTTCGCTGCTCCCAGCGCGCTCGCGAAAGTTGCTCAATCTTGGTTGGCCGCCCTCGTGACCTTTTGGTTGGAGGGGGGAGTGCTGGACGATTGGACTCAATCCATTCCAAAACTTCATGCTCGTACCAGCAGAGCCGTCGGCTGTGCGGCAACTTGAATGGCCTTGGGATCAAATGAGCGTACTTGCGATTGGTCGCGCATGTACGGATCGTGTTTGTTGTCTTTCCGAGCAGCGCTGACAGCTGCTCGACGAAAAGTATTTTGGGCAGCTGGCCTTCTGCAGCTGCATGAGATGCTTCGAACATTTATCACTCTTCACTGGTCGTCAGCGGCGTGGCCGCCGAACGCCACGCGCTATGCGCGCGGCACCTGGGGTCAGTGAAGGTGAGGCCGAGGAGGAGGCGTGTCGGTGCTCGGCTTGAAATCGATCAGATTGTGCGAAGGCGGCGACGGGAGATGCCGCTCACCCTGCAAGACAATTCGTAGCGTGAGCCAAGGAAACGCATAGAAAGGCGCCCCTGCCAAGATTAGCAGCGCGCAGACCAATGCAAGCATCATCAACTTGCCAGCGATTGGGCCGAGCCAAGATAGCGCTTGAATATGCTCGGCCGAAAAAACAGCGCAATGGCCCAGCAGACCAACCGCACAGGACACCGCAATCACCCAAAATGCGGCGATCTCGATCGCGGGAGGCTGCTTGCGGTAGAGCTTCACGTAGATGCTGCTGTCAATGACTATGAATGACAGTACGGTAAGGGCACACCCGCGTGGTCGTCAAGTATCTTTCACGTCGAGAACGCCCGTCGGTGTCGCAAGCATGGAGAGCATTGGGACAAATTTGGGACAACGATGGGACAAATTTACTCTCAATCGGCATGAATGACGATTCAAAGCAAAAAGCCCAAGTGATTGATTCACATGGGCTTTTTCTGTGGTTTCCTGGTCGGGGTGAGAGGATTCGAACCTCCGGCCTCTACGTCCCGAACGTAGCGCTCTACCAGGCTAAGCTACACCCCGATCGCGTCCCCGAACCGCCCGGAATTCAAGTCCGGCGTTCAAGTAGCTGAGCCGCTAATTGTAGCAAACCTTTGGTGTATGGATTGGCGGGAAGCTTGGCGGCGGCATCCATCGCCAGCCGGGCCTGAGCGGCGGCCGCGTCGCGGGTGGCGGTCAGGGCGCCTGTCTCGCGGATGATGGCGATGACGGGCTGGAGTTCGTCGGCGCTGCCTGTTTCGATGACGTTGCGCAGCAACTCGCGCTGCGCCTGGCTGCCGCGCTGCATGGCGATGATGAGGGGGAGCGTGACCTTGCCCTCGCGCAGATCGTCGCCGAGGTTCTTGCCCATCTCCTGCGCGTCGCCGTCGTAGTCCAGCACGTCGTCGATGACCTGGAAGGCCGTGCCCAGCGCCTGGCCGTAGTCGGCGCAGGCCTGTTCGATGTCGGGCGTGCTGCCGGCCAGGATGGCGGCGAGCCGGGCGCTGGCCTCGAACAGCTTGGCGGTCTTGGAGCGGATGACGTGGAGGTATCCGGCCTCGTCCAGGGACGCGTCATGGGTGTTCATGAGCTGTTGGACTTCCCCCTCGGCGATCACGTTGGTCGCGTCGGCCAGCACTTGCAGGATGCGCATGCTGCCTGCCTCCACCATCATCTGGAAGGAGCGTGTGTGCAGGAAGTCGCCCACCAGCACGCTCGCCGGGTTGCCGAAGGTCTCGTTGGCGGTGGGCCGGCCGCGGCGCAGGGTGGATTCGTCCACCACGTCGTCGTGCAGCAGGGTGGCCGTGTGGATGAATTCCACTACCGCCGCGAGGTTGAATCGCTGCTCCCCCTTGTATTCGAGCGCGCCGCAGGTCAGCAGCAGCAGCGCCGGGCGCAGGCGCTTGCCGCCCGCCGAGATGATGTACTGGGCCACGCTGCCCACAAGCGGGACGGACGATTGCAGCCGCGCTGCAATGACCTTGTCCACCTCCCGCATGTCGTCGGCAATCAGGGCGAGGGTGGCGGCGGTGCTGGGGGAGTTGGCGGCCAAGGTGATCGGTGGTGGTGAAGTGAAGCGGCAATTATAGGAAGCGCCCCAGGGGGCCTGGGGACCCCTGGGGCGCTGTGTCGCGTTGCCTGGATCGGTTTCGGGTGCTTGTGATAGAATCTTCGGTTCTGTGGAAATCCGTCCGCAGAACTCCAATTTCAGATTCGAGGTTTACATGTACGCGGTCATAAAAACCGGCGGCAAGCAGTATCGCGTTGCCGCTGGCGAAAAAATCAAGGTAGAACAGATTGCTGCGGAAGTAGGCCAGGAGATCGTGATCGACCAGGTTCTGGCAGTCGGCAACGGCGCTGAACTCAAGGTCGGCACGCCCCTGGTGTCCGGCGCAACGGTGAAGGCTACGGTCGTGGCCCACGGCAAGCACGACAAGGTGCGCATCTTCAAGCTGCGCCGTCGCAAGCACTATCAGAAACGTCAAGGCCATCGCCAGCAGTTCACCGAGCTGCAGATCCAGGCGATCGCCGCTTAAATCAGGGAGCTGATCTCATGGCACAGAAAAAAGGCGGCGGCTCTACGCGAAACGGGCGCGATTCCAAGCCCAAGATGCTGGGCGTGAAGGCTTACGGTGGTGAGCTGATCAGCGCCGGCTCCATCATCGTGCGCCAGCGCGGCACGCGCATCCACCCCGGCGTGAACGTCGGCGTGGGCAAGGACCACACGCTGTTCGCCCTGGTGGATGGCCATGTTTCCTTCGGCACGAAGGGCGCGTTGTCCAAGCATACGGTCAGCGTGACGCCTGCTTAAGGCCCTTCGCCGCTGAAGCGACAACAAAGCCCCGACCCGTCGGGGCTTTGTTGTTTTCAGCGCCTGGCGCAGCCGCGCGCATGCGTGATGGCACCCTTTTGCGCACCCTCCAGCGCCCAGGTGCGCTTTTTGTAAACTGGATACCCATGAAGTTCGTCGACGAAGCCTTTATCGACGTTGCCGCAGGTGACGGCGGCAACGGCTGTGTCTCGTTCAGGCACGAGAAGTACAAGGAGTTCGGGGGGCCCAACGGCGGCGACGGCGGGCGTGGCGGCCACGTGTTCGCCGTGGCCGACCCCAATCTCAACACCCTGGTCGACTTCCGCTATTCACGCCGGCACGAGGCCAAGCGTGGCGAGCACGGCATGGGCTCCGACATGTTCGGCGCGGCAGGCGCCGACATCACGCTCAAGATGCCCGTGGGCACCATCATCAGCGACGCGGATACCGGCGAGCTGCTGTACGAGCTGCTCACGCCGGGCGAGGTGGTCACGATCGCCAAGGGCGGGGACGGCGGCTTCGGCAACCTGCGCTTCAAGAGCGCCATCAACCGCGCGCCGCGCCAGAAGACGCCGGGCTGGCCCGGGGAGCGCAAGAGCCTGAAGCTGGAGCTCAAGGTGCTGGCGGACGTGGGGCTGCTGGGCATGCCCAATGCCGGCAAATCCACCTTCATCGCCGCGGTCTCCAACGCGCGCCCGAAAATCGCCGACTATCCGTTCACCACGCTGCACCCCAACCTGGGCGTGGTGCGCGTGGGGCCGGAGCAGAGCTTCGTGGTGGCCGACATCCCCGGCCTGATCGAGGGCGCATCCGAGGGCGCGGGCCTGGGCCACCAGTTCCTGCGCCACCTGCAGCGCACGCGGCTGCTGCTGCACGTGGTGGACATGGCGCCGTTCGACGAATCCGTCGATCCCGTGGCGCAGGCCAAGGCCATCGTGGCCGAGCTCAAGAAATACGACACCCAGCTGTACGAGAAGCCCCGCTGGCTGGTCCTCAACAAGCTGGACATGGTGCCATCCGAAGAGCGCGCTGCGCGGGTGAAGGACTTCGTGAAGCGCTTCAAATGGAAGGGCCCCGTGTTCGAAATCTCCGCGCTGACGCGCGAAGGCTGCGAGCCCCTGGTGCAGTCCATCTTCCAGCACGTGCACGCCCAGCAGCTGGCGCAGAATGCGCCGGCTGAGGTGGACCCGCGCTTCGCAGGTGAGCCACCGCGTGGGTGATGCGAGGATTGCTATTTAATTTATAGCTGTTGGCGCTTGCCTGACAAGCGCTAGGGCCTAATTTCTTATAAAAATGGTGTCCAGTGTATTGCGCGACGCGCGTCGCATCGTGGTCAAGGTAGGGTCCAGTCTCGTCACGAATGAGGGACGGGGGCTGGACGAGGTGGCCATTGGGGAGTGGTGCCGCCAACTGGCAGCGCTGGTGCGGGGGCAGGGGGGCGAGCCGCGCGAGGTCATCATGGTCTCCAGCGGAGCGATCGCCGAAGGCATGAAGCGCCTGGGCTGGAGCAGCCGCCCCGGCGAGATCCACGAACTGCAGGCCGCTGCCGCCGTGGGACAGATGGGGCTGGCGCAGATGTACGAGACCAAGCTGCGCGAGCAATCCATGGGCAGTGCGCAGGTGCTGCTGACCCATGCCGACTTGGCGGACCGCGAGCGCTACCTGAATGCCCGCTCCACCCTGCTGACGCTGCTGCGCCTGGGCGTGGTGCCGGTGATCAATGAGAACGACACCGTAGTCACCGATGAGATCAAGTTTGGTGACAACGATACTCTGGGGGCTCTCGTCGCCAACCTCGTCGAAGCCGACGCGCTGGTGATCCTGACCGACCAGAAGGGGCTGTACACCGCCGATCCGCGGCGCGACCCGCAGGCGCAGTTCGTCCACGAGGCACAGGCTGGCGATGCGGCGCTGGAGGCGATGGCCGGCGGCGCGGGCTCCAGCATCGGCAAGGGCGGGATGATCACCAAGATTCTCGCGGCCAAACGTGCGGCGGGCTCGGGTGCTTCCACCGTCATCGCATGGGGGCGGGAGCCGGACGTGCTGCTGCGGCTGGCCCGGGGCGAATCGATCGGCACGTTGCTCGTGGCGCAGACGCAGAAGAACCAGGCGCGCAAGCAGTGGATGGTGGACCACCTGCAACTGCGCGGCTCCGTGACGGTGGATGCCGGCGCGGCGGCCAAGCTGCGCGAAGACGGCAAGAGCCTGCTGCCGATCGGCATGGTGGCGGTGGAGGGCGACTTCGTGCGCGGCGATGTGATCGCGGTGCGCGACGCCGGCGGCACAGAGATTGCCCGCGGTCTCGCCAACTATGCGAGCGCCGAGGCGCGCCTGCTGTGCCGCAAGCCTTCCGCAGAGTTTGAGCGCCTGCTGGGGTACGCGGCCGAACCGGAGATGGTTCACCGCGACAACATGGTGGTGCTCGGCGCGCGATGACGCTTAAGAAGGGTGCGTCTTGCGGACGCGTGCCTTCTTACACACGCTAGGCGTCCAGTGGTTTCTTGGGGACGGGCAGGGTAGGCAGCGCCTCCAACGGCGCTGGCACGCTGTTTTGCGGGTCAGGGTCGAAGCTGGCGCCCGGAGGCAGTTCCATACCGGGCTTGACCAACAGTGAACTGGTACGGGGCAGCGAGGCTTGGCCGCTGCTCTCGTGCTCGCGCGTACGCATGCCGCTGCGCAAATAGCGGTTGCGCTGTTCATGGCGCGGCAGAAAACGCGCCAGTTCAGTCAGCGCCATCTCATATACGCCTCGCTTGAACTCGACCACCACGTCCAGCGGAACCCAGTAGTCGTTCCAGCGCCAGGCATCGAACTCTGGATGGTTGGTGGCGCGCAGGTTCAGGTCCCAATCGTGCCCCAGCAATTGCAGCAGGTACCAGATCTGTTTCTGACCCTTGTAGTGTCCGCGTGCATCGCGGCGGATGAACCGGTCTGGCACCTCGTAGCGCAACCAGTCCCGCGTACGGGCAATCACACGCACCTGGGGCGGCAGCAGTCCTACCTCTTCGTGCAGTTCCCGGAACATGGCCTGCTCGGGGGTTTCTCCGCGGTCGATGCCGCCTTGAGGGAACTGCCAGCTATGGGTGCGTATGCGCTTGCCCCAGAATACCTGGTTTCTCTGGTTGAGCAGGATGATGCCGACATTTGGGCGGAATCCGTCCCGGTCGAGCATAATCTAACCCCAAATTTTTAAAACTGCGGTCATTATGCACGCTACCTCGCGTGCGGCAAGCGCACCCGCCCCAGTTGTCAAGCCCGTTCGATGAAAGCTTCCCAATTTTTCATTTCCACCTTGAAAGAGGCGCCTGCCGACGCCGAGGTTGTCAGTCACCAACTCATGATGCGCGCAGGCCTCATCAAGAAGTTGGGTGCCGGGATTTACAACTACATGCCCATGGGCCTGCGCGTGATCCGCAAGGTGGAAGCCATCGTGCGCGAGGAGATGAACCGCGCAGGTGCCGTGGAATGCACCATGCCCGTGGTGCAGCCCGCCGAGCTGTGGCAGGAGACTGGGCGCTTCGACAAGATGGGCCCCGAGTTGCTGCGTATTCACGACCGCCATGGGCGTGACTTCGTGATCCAGCCCACCAGCGAGGAAGTGGTCACTGACATCGCACGCCAGGAGCTGCGCAGCTACAAGCAGCTGCCCAAGAACCTCTACCAGATCCAGACCAAGTTCCGCGATGAACGCCGCCCGCGCTTCGGACTGATGCGCGGGCGCGAATTCATCATGAAGGACGCCTACAGCTTCGACCGGGACCAGGCCGGCGCCAAGGCGAGCTACCAGGTGATGGCCCAGGCCTATCGCCGCATCTTCGACCGCTTCGGCCTGCGCTACCGCGCCGTGGCGGCGGATTCGGGCGCCATCGGCGGCGACTTGAGCGAAGAGTTCCAGGTGATCGCCGCCACGGGTGAGGACGCGATCGTCTACTGCCCCGCCAGCGATTACGCGGCCAACATGGAAAAAGCCGAAGCGCTGGCCCCCGCGGGCGCGCGTCCCGCGGCCAAGCAGCCGCTGACGGTGACACCCACGCCCGGCAAGAGCACCTGCGCGGACGTGGCCGAACTGCTGAGCGTGCCGCTGAGCACCACGGTGAAGTCGCTGGTGCTGGCCACGGACGAAACCGACGCGGCGGGCGAGATCATCCGCAGCCAGGTCTGGCTGCTGCTGCTGCGCGGCGACCACGACATGAACGAGATCAAGGTGGCCAAGGTGCCGGGCCTGGACGCGGGTTTCCGCTTTGCCACCGTGGCCGAGATCGTGGACCACTTTGGCTGCAAGCCGGGCTACCTGGGCCCGCTGAACCTGCAGAAGCCGGTGAAGCTGGTGGTGGACCGCGACGTGGCCGTGATGGCCGACTGGATCTGCGGAGCCAACCAGGAAGGTCACCACCTCACCGGCGTGAACTGGGGCCGCGACCTGCCGGAGCCCGACATGGTGGCCGACCTGCGCAATGTGGTGGCTGGCGACCTGTCGCCGGACGGCCAGGGGGAACTTGCCATCGAGCGCGGCATCGAAGTCGGCCACGTGTTCTACCTCGGCACCAAGTATTCCAAAGCCATGAATGCCACCTTCCTCGGCGAAGACGGCAAGCCCGCCTTCTTCGAGATGGGCTGCTACGGCATTGGCGTCACGCGCCTGCCGGCAGCAGCCATTGAGCAGAACCATGACGAGCGCGGCATCATCTGGCCCGACGCCATCGCCCCGTTCACCGTGGTCATCTGCCCCGTGGGCATGGACCGCAGCGAAGCCGTCAAGGCACAGGCCGAGTCGCTGTACGCCGACCTGCTAGCCGCCGGGGTTGACGTGATCCTGGACGACCGTGGCGAGCGCCCGGGCGCCATGTTTGCCGATTGGGAACTGATCGGCGTGCCCCATCGCGTGACCATTGGCGACAAGAGCCTCAAGGAAGGGCAGGTCGAATACCAGCACCGCCGCGATGCATCTGCCACCAAAGTGGGCGTGGCGGACATCCTGGCGCATGTGAAGGAACGGCTGGCAGCATGAACGCGGCGGGAGGTGGTCCAATGACCGACGAACGGCAGGGCCGGCTGTCGCGCCGCGCCTGCCTGGCTTCGCTGGCGGCGGGGCCGGCTGCATGGCTGGGCGTGGCTGCACCTGCGCATGCGGGGAGCCAGCTGGAGGAGCCGTTGATCGATTCCGTGCGCACCGCGCTCAGCTCCGCCGTGGCAGACCTGGCACCGCCCGAGCCGCTGTTTGCCTCCACCGAGGCACGCCTGCTGTATCTGCGCTGGCTTGGCACCATGAGCGACCGCCTGCGCCGGCGCAAGCCCGAATGGGAAGTGCGCCGCGACTTCCTGCAGACGGTGTGGTACGAGTCCAAGCGCTCGGGGCTGGATGTGTCGCTGGTCATGGGCCTGATCCAGGTGGAGAGCGCGTTCCGCAAGTTCGCCGTCTCTCCGGTGGGTGCGCGCGGCTATATGCAGGTGATGCCATTCTGGACCCGCGTGATCGGTGATGGCGACCCGGGCAAGCTGTTCCACATGCAGACCAACCTGCGCTTTGGCTGCGTGATCCTGCGCCACTACCTCGACCGCGAGCGGGGCGACCTGTACATGGCGCTGGGCCGCTACAACGGCAGCCGGGGCAAGGCGCCGTATCCGAGCGCCGTGTTCGCAGCGCAGCGCAACTGGTTCTTCCAGGAGCGTACTTCGGACGCCTGATCTACCGTCGACCAGCGGGGCCATACCGCGTCTTGCGGATGGCCACACACGCCGGCAGGTGCTGCCCTTGTCAGCAGCGCCGCCCCTTATTCAACGGGCAGCACTGGTTTGGACGCGCCTTCCAGCCTTGACACCATCACCTGGTCGATGCGATAGCTGTCCACGTCCAGCACTTCGAACTTGTAGCCCCCGAAGGTCACGCTGTCGGTGCGGCGCGGCACCCGGCGCAGCATCACCATCAGAAAGCCCGCCAGGGTCTCGTACTCATCGGCGTGCGGCAGCTCGTCCAGGCCCAGGGCGTGCAGCACGTCGGACACGGGCGTGGTGCCGTCGATGAGCCAGGAATTCTCGTCGCGGCGCACGATCTGCTCCTCGTCTGCCGGGCCCACCAGGTCACCCATCACCGTGCTCATCACATCGTTGAGTGTGACCACGCCCACGACCAGGCTGTATTCGTTGACGATGACGGCGAAGTCCTCATGCACCTGGCGGAACTGCTCCAGCACTTCGGCCAGCGACAGCCGGTCCGGCACGATGAGCACCTTGCGTACCAGGCCTTCGTCGGCCAGCGAGATGGGCTGGTTGTTCAGCACGCGCTGGAACAGGTCCTTGGCGTCCACGTAGCCGACCACGTGGTCGATGTCGCCTTCGCACACGGGGTAGGTGGAAAACGGCTCGGCCGCAATGCGCGCGCGGATCACCGTGTCGGGATCGTCGCGCAGGAAATAAGCCACGCGGTCGCGCGGCGACATGCTGCTCGCCACACTGCGCGTGTCCAGCTCGAACACATTCTCGATCACCTGCTGCTCGCGCGCGGCCAGCACACCGGCGCGTGCGCCAGCTTCCATCATGGCCAGGATGTCATCGGAGGTGACGCGGTCGTCGCGCAGCGCGTTCATGCCCAGCACGCGGAACAGCAGGTCCGCGCAGCGGCTGTACAGCCATACCACGGGCCGCAACAGCGCCATGGTGGCCTGCATGGGCGCCACCACGCGCAGCGCCAGGCGCTCGGGCTCCGCCATGCCCATGCGCTTGGGGAACAGGTCGGCAAACAGGATGAACAGCGACGTGATGACGGTGAATGACAGCAGGAAACCCGCCGTCTGCGCATGCGATGCGCCCAGCCACATACCGAAGAAGCCGGAGAAGTGCGGGCTCAAGGTGCCTTCGCCCACGATGCCGCCCAGCACGGCCACGGCGTTCTGACCGATCTGCACGGCGGTGAAATAGTCGCCCGGGTTTTCCTGCAGCCGCAGCACGCGGTCGGCGCGGTGGTCCCCCTCGTCGGCCAGCTGGCGCAGCCGCAGGCGGCGCGATGCCGCAAGGGAAATCTCGGCCAGCGAGAAGAAGGCACTGGCCCCGATGAGGGCGGTGATGACGATCAGGCTTTCGGACAAAGGCATGGAGCGAGGATGCAATGCCGCGCGCCTGTCGTGCAGCGGGGTGTGCCAAGCACGCAGACACGGGGCCACAGGTGCCGCCAAGTGTAGCGGGCCCGCGTGGCGGGGCGCTGCGCGCCGGCGGACAAAAAACCGCCCGAAGAGGGCGGTTGGTCCATTGGCGGCAGGACGCGGCGCTTCAGGCGGCGTCGCCGGTGCCCAGCACCTGCTGCAGTTCGCCGGACTCGTACATCTCCATCATGATGTCCGAGCCACCGATGAACTCGCCCTTCACGTAGAGCTGGGGGATGGTGGGCCAGTGGCTGTAGTCCTTGATGCCCTGGCGGATCTCCTGGTCGTCCAGCACGTTCACGGTGGCGATGTTCTTGGGGTCCACGCCGCAGGCCTTGAGGATCTGCACGGCGCGGCCCGAGAAGCCGCACATCGGAAAGCTGGCGTTGCCTTTCATGAACAGCAGGATGTCGTTGGTCTTGACCAGTTGGTCGATGCGTTGCTGGACGTCGCTCATGGGGTTCTCCTGAAGGGGGGCGCCCTGGGGCAGGGCGGCGATGGGGGGATTATTTCACTGCGGGGCGCCGCCGGGCATTGACCCGCCGGAGCATCGGGCTATGCCGGCCAGATCGTTGCGGCTTTGCACCTGGTCAAAGCCTGCGTCGCGCAGCAGTGCTTGCACGGCCTCGGCCTGGTCCCAGCCATGCTCCAGCAGCAGCCAGCCGCCAGGTGCCAGCCGCGCGGGCGCCTGCGCCACGATGGTGCGGATGTCCTCCAGGCCGTCGGCGCCGCTGGCCAGCGCGGACAGCGGCTCATGGGTGAGCGCGGCCAGGTGCGGGTCCTGCGCGGGGATGTAGGGCGGGTTGCTGACGATGGCGTCGAACGGACCGTCCACCCCGTGCAGCCAGTTGCCTTGGATGAAGCGCACGGGCAGGCCCAACTGCCCGGCATTGGCGCGGGCGACGGCCAGCGCGCCGGCGCTGGCGTCCACGGCCAGCACCTGGGCATCGGGGCGCTCATGCTGCAGGGCCAGGGCGATGGCCCCGCTGCCCGTGCCCAGATCGGCCACGCGCGGCGCGGCGCGCGTGGCCAGCACGTCCAGCGCCCAGGCCACCAGTGTCTCGGTGTCCGGGCGCGGGTCCAGCACGCGCGCGTCCACGGACAGCGGCAGGCCCCAGAACTCTTTGCGCCCAAGGAGGTAGGCCACGGGTTCTCCCTTGGCCCGGCGCGCGCACAGCGCGGCGTACTGTTCCATGGCCGCCGCGGGCAGCGTGTCGCCGTCGTGCGCCAGCAGCCAGGCGCGGTCGGCCGGCGCGCGCCCCAGCACATGCAGCAGCAGCATCTGCGCGTCGATGCGCCCCAGCCCTTCGGCTTGGGCCTGGGTCAACGCCTGGGCCAGCGTGGGTGAAGGCATGGGTGCTTCTCTATGGATAGCTGTTGGCGCTTGCTGCGTGGGCGCTAGAGGCCAAAATCACTCCAAACCCAGTTCGGCCAGCAGCTCGGCCTCGCGCGCATGCTGCAGGGCCTGCAGCACCTCGCCCAGGTCACCTTCCATGATGGCCAGCAGCTTGTACAGCGTGAGGTTGATGCGGTGGTCGGTGAGGCGCCCCTGCGGAAAGTTGTAGGTACGGATGCGGTCGCTGCGGTCGCCGCTGCCGATCAGCCCCTTGCGCAGCGCGGCCTCCTTGGCGGCGCGCTCGCTGCGTTCCTTTTCCTGGATGCGCGCCTGCAGCACCTGCAGCGCCTTGGCCTTGTTGCTGTGCTGGCTGCGCCCGTCCTGGCACTCGGCCACGATGCCGGTGGGCAAGTGCACCACGCGCACGGCCGAGTCGGTCTTGTTGATGTGCTGGCCGCCCGCGCCGCTGGCGCGGAAGGTGTCGATGCGCAGGTCCGCCGGGTTCAGCGTGATGGCCTGCTGCTCGTCGGGCTCGGGCATCACCGCCACGGTGCAGGCGCTGGTGTGGATGCGGCCCTGCGTCTCGGTGGCGGGCACGCGCTGCACGCGGTGGCCTCCGGATTCGAACTTGAGCGCGCCGTACACACCGCTACCGGAGGGGCCCGTCCCGGGCTGGCCCTCGATGCGCAGCACCACTTCCTTGTAGCCGCCGATCTCGCTCTCGTTGGCGCTCATGACCTCGACCTTCCAGCCCACGGTGGCGGCGTAGCGCGTGTACATGCGCGCCAGGTCGCCCGCGAACAGGGCGGATTCGTCGCCGCCCGTGCCGGCGCGGATTTCGATGAAGGCGTTGCGCTCGTCGTCGGGGTCTTTGGGCAGCAGCAGGCGCTGCAGCTCGTCCTCCAACTGCACGAGTTCGGTCTCTGCGGCGTGGATTTCCTCCTGCGCCATCTCGGCCATGTCGGGGTCTTCGAGCATCTCGCGCGCGCCGGCCAGGTCGGCCTCGCGCTGCTGGTAGCGGGCGTAGCGGCCCGCGACCTGGGTGACCTCGGCGTGCTCGCGCGAGATGCTGCGGTACTGCTGCATGTCCGCCATGATGTCTTCGCGCGAGAGCAGGAAGTCGAGTTCCTGCAGGCGTTGCGCGTAGCGTTCCAGCTGGCTGCGGAGAAAGGGTTTCATCAAGGGGTGTGAAAGAAGGGTTTTGCTACCAGTCTGGTAGCTGCTTGCGCTTGTCTGGTAAGCGCGGTAGGCCGATGGGGCTTATGAAATCAGGGGTGCGCGGCGAGCGCCGCTACAGCCCGTTTTTGCTGTGCGAGCGCAGGAACAGGCGCGAGACGGCCTGTGCGGTCTGGGCGCGCGCTTCGGCATCGCCCGCGCGCAGCTCGGCCATGGTGCCGTGCAGCATCTTTTGCGTGAGGCCGCGCGACAGCGCCTCAAGCACGGTCTCGATGTCCTCGCCCTTGGCCAGGCGCTTCTTGGCGCGGGCGATCTCCAGGGCGCGCCATTCGTCGGCCTGGGAGTTGAGTTGCTGGATCAGCGGCACCACGCCGCCGTTCTGCGTGGCGGGGCTGCGCAGCTCCATCCAGTGCACGAAGCTCTGCACGCCCGCGTCGATGATGGCCTCGGCCTGCGCCACGGCGGCCTGGCGATGCGCCTGTGCCGTCTGTACCACGCTGGCCAGGTCGTCCACGGTGTACAGGTACACGTCTTCGAGCTGCTTGACCTCGGGCTCGATGTCGCGCGGCACGGCCAGGTCCACCATGAAGATGGGGCGGTGGCGGCGCTTTTTCAGCGCGCGCTCCACGGCGCCCAGGCCAATGATGGGCAGCGTGCTCGCGGTGCAGCTGATGACCGCGTCGAACTCGTGCAGGTGGTCGGGCAGGTCGGCCAGGCGCATGACCTCGCCGCCAAAGCGCGTGGCGAGCTTTTCTCCGCGCTCCAGCGTGCGGTTGGCGATCGTGATCTGCTGGGGCGTCTTGGCCGCGAAGTGCGTGGTGCACAGCTCGATCATCTCGCCCGCGCCCACGAACAGCACGCGGATCTTCGTCAGGTCTTCGAACAACTGGCCGGCCAGCCGCACGGCCGCGGCGGCCATGCTGATGCTGTGTGCGCCGATGTCGGTGCTGGTACGCACCTCCTTGGCCACGGCAAAGCTGCGCTGAAAGAGCTGGTTGAGCGTGGTGCCGAGCGCTCCTGCGCCTTCAGCGGCGCGCACGGCGTCCTTCATCTGGCCGAGGATCTGAGCCTCGCCCAGCACCATGGAATCAAGCCCGCTGGCCACGCGGAAGGCGTGGCGGGCGACGAGGCTGTTTTCCAGGCTGTAGGAGTGCGAACGCAGCAGTGCGGGGCTCACGCCGCCGCTGTGGGCCAGCCAGTCCAGCGTGTGGTCCAGCGCCGGGGCCTCGGCTGCGCAGTAGATCTCGGTGCGATTGCAGGTGGAGATGATGGCTGTCTCCACGCCCGGGTGGCGGCCCGAGGCGCTGGACAGCGAATCGCGCAGCCCGTGCAGCGTGGGCGCGATCTGGTCCAGGGCGAACGCGAACCGGCCCCGCAGATCGAGCGGAGCGGTGTGGTGGTTGATGCCGAGGGCCCAGACTGCCATGGGGTGGGATTATAAAATCCGCCGCGCACTCAGGCAGGCCACCGCGCCAATGGCTTGATCTGCATCATGACTCCATGGACCTGCTGCTCGCCCTCAACCATCTGCTGAACTTCACCGCACCCGCGCTGGCGGTCGCCGTGCTGCTGGTGGCATGCAGCCACGTCTTTATGCGAAAACTGGCCAGAGCGCACGGCTGGATTGCGCCAATAGCTATCAACTTTGTAGTGGGGTGTTGCGTCCTCGTGGCGGGGTTGGTGCTGCTGGGGCGCGACGGCCGCATGGCCACCTACGCCGGCTTGGCGGCGGCCTGCGCCACCAGTCAGTGGTTGCTGCTGCGCGCCTGGCGCGGCTGATTCAACTCCCGCCCTGTCCGCACGCCTGCGCCAGCAGCCAGCCGCGCAGGTCGTCCAGGGCCGGATTGGGCGCGCGCCCCGTCGGAATGCACAGGTGGTAGCCGCGGTCCAGCAGCACGGGGTGGTCGATGGCGATGGCGATGCGCCCGGCGGCCAGCTCCGGCTCCACCAGCGCGCGCTGCACCACCGCCACGCCCAGGCCGGCGATCACCGCCTGCACCAGCAGCGACACCAACTCGAAGTCCGCCGCCGGCGTGAGCGGCCCGTGGACACAGCCCACACCGGCGAACCAGTGCGCCCAGTTGTCCGGGTAGTTCGTGTGGAACAGCAGCGGCCGCGCGAGCAGGTCGGCCGGTGCGCGGATGGCCTGGGGCCCCTGCAGATCGGCCGGGCGGCAGATGGGTACCAGCTCGCGCCCCACCAGGTAGTCGGCCGCGATGCCCGCAGGCCAGTCGGCGCGGCCCACACGGATCCAGGCATCGATCTCAGGTGCGCTCAGAGGGTCGTCGCGCCGGTAGGGTGCGAACGACAGTGCGATGCCGGGGTGGCGCGCGTGGAAATCGGGCAGACGCGGGATCAGCCAGTGGCTGAACAGCGTGGGCGCCACCGACAGGCGCAACTGGCGCGGGTTGCGCCGCGTGCGCACGGCCAGCGTGGCGGATTCGATGGTGGCGATCGACGGGCCCACGGCCTGCAGGTAGTCGGCCCCCGCGCGCGTGAGCACGCTGCGCCGGCCCTCGCGCGCGAACAGCGCCACGCCCAGGTGCTCCTCCAGCCGGGCGATGGCGCGGCTGATGGCGCCCTGGGTCACGCTGAGTTCATCGGCCGCCTGCGAGAAGCTGCCCAGCCGCGCCGCGACGGCAAAGGCGTGCAGTTCGGGCAGCGACGGCGAGTGGATGCGCATGGATGGCTGATGGATGAGTGTTGGTAATGGATTGCCGCCATTTTGTCGCTTTTCGTCAACGCGGGGGCGCTCAAGAATGGGCCTGCCCCCATTCATTCAAATACCGAGGAGATCCCCATGGCACTGCGCCGTACCCTGCTGTCCACCCTGGCCGCCTGCGCCGCCGCTGCGGCCTTCGCACCCCTGGCGCACGCCCAGGCGGGCGACTACCCCAACCGCCCCATCAAGCTGATCGTGCCGTTCGCGCCCGGCGGCTCCACCGACATGGTGGCCCGCCTGCTGGCCGACAAAATGGGCCCCATCCTGGGCAAGGCCGTGGTGGTGGACAACAAGGGCGGAGCCGGCGGCTCCATCGGCGCAGACGCCATCGCCAAGGCGGCACCGGACGGCTACACCATCGGCATGGCCACGGTGAGCACCCACGGCGCCAACCCCGCCATCTACGCCAAGCTGCCGTATGACGCGGTGAAGGACTTCGCCCCCATCACCAACGTGATGAGCGTGCCCAGCGTCTTCGTGGTGCACCCCAGCGTGCCCGCCAAGACCATGCAGGAGTTCGTGGCGCTGGCCAAGGCCAACCCCGGCAAGTACACCTTCGCCTCGCCAGGCACGGGCTCGCTGGGGCATGCCAACATCGAGAACTTCATGAACCTGGCGGGCATCGACCTGCTGCACATCCCCTACAAGGGCGCGGGCCAGGCCGCGACCGATGCACTGGCCGGCCAGGTCAACGCGATGACGGACAACCTACCCTCCACGCTGGCCAACATCCAGTCGGGCAAGCTGCGCCCGCTGGCCGTGCTGGCCCTGAAGCGCAGCCCCGTGCTGCCCGACGTGCCCACCTACACCGAGCTGGGCTACGCCGGCATGGGTGACGGCGGATGGTTCGGCCTGGTGGCGCCCGCGGGCACGCCCAAGGAGATCATCGCCAAGCTGAACGCCGCCGCGCACAAGGCCATGGCCCAGCCCGACTACCTGGAGAAGCAAAAGAGCATCTCCGGCGAATCCATGGCCAACACGCCCGAGCAGTTTGCCAAGCAGATCGACGCTGCCATTGCGCGCTACACCGCCGTGGCCAAGCGCGCCAACATCAAGCTCGATTGATGGTGCGCCTTTGACAGCGTTGCATGACGACCTGAGCCCTCGGCCGGACCGCCCGGTCGAGGTCTGGCACCCCACGGGGCAGCCGCTGCCGCTGGTGTGCGACTCGCCCCACAGCGGCACGGCCTACCCCGACGATTTCGGCCACGCCGTGCCGCTGGCGCTGCTGCGCCGCGGCGAGGACACGCACGTGCACCGCCTCTGGCATACCGCGCCCGCGCACGGTGCCACGCTGATCGCCGCGACCTTCCCGCGCACCTACATCGACGTGAACCGGGCCGACACGGACCTGGACCCCGCGCAGATCGACGGCGCGTGGCCCGTGCCGCTCGCCCCCGGCCCCAAGACGCGCCAGGGCCTGGGCCTGGTCTGGCAGCAGATCAGCAAGGACGGCGTGGCCACGCCGCTGTATGCGCGTGCGCGCACGGTGGCCGAGGTGCAGCGGCGCATCGAGGGCTACTGGCGCCCCTACCATGCGCAGCTGCAGCAGGCGATCGACGCGAGCGTGCAGCGCTTTGGCCGCGTGTGGCACCTGAATTTGCATTCGATGCCCAATGACGTGTACCGGCGCCTGGCCCGCACAGACGCGCCGCCGCTGGCTGACTTTGTGCTGGGCGACCGCGATGGCACCACCTGCGCAAGCGACTTTGTGCACCTGATCGCCGAGCAGCTGCGCGGCTTCGGCTACAGCGTGGCGCTGAACGAGCCCTACAAGGGCGTGGAGCTGATCGGCCGCATCGGCCAGCCGCACCTGGGGCGCCACAGCCTGCAGATCGAGATCCGCCGCCCGGTGTACATGGACGAGGACACGCGTGCGCCCAACGCCGGCTTTGCACCGCTGCAGCAGCACCTGGACCAGTTGCTGGGAGTGGTGGCGGGCTATGTGCGGTCGCAGCTGTCGGTTTGAAGCAAAATTGGCCTGTAGCGCTTGTCTGATAAGCGCTAGCAGCTATTGAAACAGGAGCGAATCGGGCTCCGTTCAGACGCGCTCCGACAGCGGCGGCGCTTCCTGGGCGGCGTCGCGCGGCGCCTGCGCCACCGAGGTGGTGGCTGGAGGCGACAGCGACAGGCCCGCATCGCGCAGCGCCTCCAGGATGGCGAACAGCACGTCGCTGCGCACGCCTCCCGCGTTGCGCGGGCTGCTCACGTAGCCGATCGCCAGGAAGGTGAGCGTGCCGCTCTGGATGCCTTCCAGCGTCACCGATGGCGCGGGGCTCTCCAGGATGTCCTCGTGCGCATGAAAGGCCTGCAGGATCAGCTCGCGCATGCGCCGCGCGTCGGTGTCCAGCGGTGCGGGCAGGCGCAGCAGCACCCGGCCCTGGGCGCTGCCCAGCGTCATGTTGCGCACGGTCTTGGTGATGAATTCCGAGTTGGGCACGATCACCGTGGAGCGGTCGCCCAGCTGGATCTCGGTGGCGCGCACGTTCACGCGGCGCACGTCGCCCTCGGTGTCGCCCAGCACCACCCAGTCGCCCACCTTCACCGGCCGTTCGGCCAGCAGGATCAGGCCCGAGATGAAGTTCTGCACGATGGCCTGCAGGCCGAAGCCGATCCCCACCGACAGCGCGCTCGCCACCCAGGCGATGCGCTCCACGCTTATCCCTAACAGGCCGTTGAAAAAGTGCTTTTCGAACGCATCAGGGACGCTGAGTGCGAAGACACGAGCTGCCCAGACGCGTCTGCGCAGCGATTGCAACGGCCCATCTGGCCGGTTTGCAGGCCCTCCCGCCCATTTCGGGCGCACGTATCCCTGGGCTCACGCATGATGCGCGTCCCACCAGCCGCCGATGCTGCCCATTCGCACAAGGTTGTAGGTGGCAAAGCACAGCAGCGCCTGGCCCGTGAGCTTGGCCTGACCGATCAGCTTGGTCTTTGCCAGACCACCGACGGTCTTGATCCAGCCAAAGGCCTCTTCGATGCGCTTGCGCACCTTCAGGCTGGTCTTGTAGCCCTCGTGCCGTGTCACTCGCGCATCCACCGCCGAGTGTTTGTCCTTGGCCGCCACGTGGGGCGTGACTTTGAGCTTTCTGCAGCCTTTGATGAAGGCCTTGCTGTCGTAGCCCTTGTCGGCACCGACCGTGGCCCGTTTGTTCCTGTTGCCCCGACGCTCCAACATGGCCAGCGCCGCCTCGCGCTCGGCCGTGCCGCTGGCGTGGGTGATCTCGACATCCACGATCAGCCCGTTGCGGTTCTCCATGAGGATGTGCCCCATGTGGCACAGGCGGGATTTGTCGCCCTGGCTCTTCTTGAACAGCCGGGCATCGGCGTCCGTGGTGCTCTCGTGGGTGTCGTTGCAGCGCTCCTGCCCCTTGAAGTCCACCTCGGGGTTGCGCCCAGGCGGCGTGCCGCTGTCGTCGTCTTTGCGCTTGAAGCTCTTGTGCGAGGCCCAGGCGTCAATGAGCGTGCCGTCCACGCTGAAGTGCTCGTCGCTGGCGAGCTTGCCCCACTGGGCACTGAGCTTGACGCGCTCGAAGAAGGCGCGGGCGAGGTCTTCGTTGAACAGACGTTCGCGGTTGGCGCTGAAAGTGGAGTGGTCCCAGACCTTGTCTTCGATGTTCAGGCCCACGAACCAGCGGTACAGCAGGTTGTAGTTGATCGCTTCGACCAACTGGCGCTCGCTGCGGATGGAGAACAGGATCTGCAGCAGCAAGGCCTTGAGCAGCATCTCCGGTGGCACCGATGGGCGGCCACGGCGGGCGTACACCGCTTCGAACTCGCGGTTCATGGTTGCCAGCAGCGCATCAACCACCGCGCGCAACTTGCGCAGCGGGTGTGCCTGCGGCACGCGCTCTTCAAGGCTGATGTAGCTGAACATCGCCCCCTGGAAATCTTGACTGCCTCTCATCGTCCTCGTCTGGGTCGTTCACCGATGGCTTCAGATCGTAGCGGCCAACGCGGGCGTCGGCGGGGGATTTTTCAACGGCCTGCTAAGCCCGCCAGCGCCACGGCGATCACCACCACGCCGCCCACGTAGCCCAGCAGCGTGACGATGGAGCTGCGCATGCCCGGCTCCAGCGATGTGTGGGGGAAGTAGCGGTCGCTGAGCCAGCGCTTGACGATGCGTATCGCCAGGAAGCCCGCGCAGATCACCGCCAGCGCCGTGAGCAGTGCCTGGGGCGCCAGCGTGAAGTCGCCGATCTGCAGGCTGTGGTCCAGCTTGCTGCCGCGGCGGAACAGCTCGTCCGGGTTGGTGCCCAGCGGCGCCATCAGCGCGATCGCCATGTAGAAGAACAGCGCCACACGCAGCACGCCGGCCAGCAGCACCGCGGCCTGGTCCAGCAACTGGGCGTCGATGGCCAACGCGGCGTGGATGCGCGCGCCCAGGCCGCCGTGGGAGGAGAGCAACGCGTCGCACAGGTCGTCCACCAACTGCATCAGCAGATAGGTGGTGGCAAACACCACGCCCGACCACACCATCTGCCGCGCCAGCGTGCCGCCCAGCGCCACGAAGCCCAGCACCACGGCCAGCGCGGCCGCGGCCGCGGCAAGGCCCGCGCTGGCCAGGATCAGCCCCACCCAGAGGGGGCGGCCCGCCTTCTCCGCGGGCGCCGCGTCGGTGGCGCTATCGGCCGCGTCCGCTGCCTGGGGCGTTGCCCGCAGCCGGCCCAGCGCGACGGCCACCGTCACCGACAGCAACACCGCGGACACGGCGTGCACCAGCACTTCGGCCGCCAGGCTGGCGCCCACGATGGCGTTGACCTGCGTGACCAGTCCGCCCAGCGCCGACAGTGCCGCGATCCACCACGGGAAGGGGCTGAGCCGGCGGGCGAGCGCGTCGGAGATGGGCAGCAGCCGCCAGGAACTGCGCCGGCGCGACAGCAGTGCGTGCCCCAGCGTGATAACGAAGGTGGCGTAGGCCGCGGCACGCAGGCTGGCCTGCTGCACGGCGCGCACGTCCTCGTCCAGCACGCCGCCGAGCTTGACCCCGCTCCACGCGAGTTGCAGCGCAGCGCTGACGATCAGCACGTTCGCCACCACCGCCGCCGCCGCCAGCAGCGTGCGCCGCAGCCGGGTGGCCGGCAGCCGCGCGGGCAGCGCGCGCACCAGCACACGCTCCGCCAGCCAGGTGCCCCCCACGGCCAGGGCGACGGCCAGGGCCAGGTAACCCAGGAAGGTGCCGCGGCGCGGCGAGTCCAGCGTGGCCTGCACGGCGCGGCGCAGGTTGGCGCCCAGCGCCTGCAGCCGCGCACTGTCGCCGGGCGCGGCGTAGCGCAGGCTGCGCCAGAAGGCGGGGGCCAGTGGCGAATCGACGCGCGTTGTGAGGGCCGCCTGGAATAGCGCTCGCCGCTGGCGCCCGATCTCCGCGCTGCGCTGCTCGGCATCCACGGCCACCAGGCGGGCGAGCTTGAGTTCCGCATCGATCACGCCGCGCTGCTTGTTCAGCGCGGTGCGCTGCTCGGCCACGTCGGGCGCATCCGCGGGTGCGCCCTTTTCGGGCGTGGGGCCCAGGCCTTCCAGGCGGCGGTCCAGGTCCGCCAGGTCTCTGGTGCGCTGGGCGACCACGCGCTCGGCCGCGGTGCCGATGGCGGCCAGCTCGGTCAGCAGCTTGCGGCCGTCGTCCTCCTCGCCGAGCTTTGCGGGAATGGCGTCGAGCTGCTTGCGCAGTTCATCCACCGAGGGCAGGGGGGCGTTGTCCTCACCTAGCGTGTCCACCGCGCTGGCCGCGGCGGAGGCGGGGGCCGCAGCGGGCCGGGTCTGGGCAAGGGCGGGCGTGCCGCCCAGCCACAGGCAGCAGGCCAGTACCAACCACTGCCAAAGGTGGCGTGCGCTCTGCGGGGGGAGACGGCGGCGCAGCGGGCGCGCGCCGGTGCGGGAAAGGCGATGCATGCGCGCATTGTCCGCTGTCGAGCGGCCCTGGCCTTGCCAGACGGCAGCGCGAGCGGCGTGCCCGGCACGCCCCGCCGGCGTGGACGGGTGGCGCCGCGTCAGGCCCCGGCGGGGCTGAACAGGTCCACGCGGTCGGTGATGATGCCGTCGGTGTGCAGCGCCAGCAGCCGCTGGGCGGCCCAGTCGTCGTTCACGGTGTAGCTCAGGGCGCGCATGCCGGCCAGGTGTACCTCGGCCACGGTGGCGGCGCTCCACAGCGCATGGTTGCAGACCACGGCCACGCAGCCCCACTGGCGCGCGGTGTCCAGCCAGCCGTCATGCAGTTGGTCCAGCAGCAGGCCGCGGGGCAGATGCGGCGCGGTCTCGCGCGCGCCGGCCAGCGCCTGCGGTTTGAACGAGGTGAGCAGCGGTGGCACGCTCTGGCCGTGCCACAGGCGTGCCGCCAGCACGGCCACGGCGCGGCCGGTTTCGGCTTCGGTGTCGGGCGTGGGCTTGATCTCGATGTTGAGGAAATGGCCGTTGGCGATGCACCAGCGCGCCAGGTGCTCCAGCGTGGGCAGCGGCTCGCCCGCGTACGTGCGCGAATGCCAAGCGCCGGCGTCCAGCTGGGCCAGCGTGCCCCAGGGCTGATCGCCAGCGGTGCCGTGGCCGTTGGTGGTGCGCTCCAGCGTGGCGTCGTGCAGCAGGAAGGCCACGCCGTCGCTGCTCAGCTTGGCGTCGCATTCGAACATGCGGTAGCCGTGCTGCGCGCCCAGGCGGAAGGCGGCCAGCGTGTTCTCGGGCGCCAGCTTGCCGGCGCCGCGGTGGGCGATCCAGCGGGGGTAGGGCCAGGCGGAAGGTGTCGTCATGCGCGGTGCTCCAGGCGGTCGGGTGCTACAGGCGCTTGCCGGTGCCGGCATCGAAGGTGTGCAGGCGGTGGGCGCGCGGCGTGACGTGGATGGTGTCGCCCGGCTGTGGCGCGGGGGCGCCTTCCTCGATGCGCACGATGAGCTGCTCGTCGCCCACGCGGCCATACACCAGGCGCTCGGCGCCCAGCAGCTCCACCGTCTCTACCTGCACGGCCCAGCCGCCGTCGGCGGTGATGTCCAGGTGCTCGGGGCGGATGCCCAACGTGGTGCCGGGCTGGGCGCCCGGCGCGTGGTTGAGCAGGTTCATCGGCGGCGAGCCGATGAAGCTGGCCACGAAGGTGGAGGCCGGTGTGTGGTAGACCTCCTCGGGCGTGCCGAACTGCTCCATGTTGCCGGCGTTCATGACGATCATGCGCTGCGCGAGCGTCATGGCCTCCACCTGGTCATGGGTCACGAACAGGCTGGTGATGCCCAGTTCGCGGTGCAGCTTCTGGATTTCGATACGGGTTTGCGCGCGCAGCTTGGCGTCCAGGTTGGACAGTGGCTCGTCGAACAAAAATACCTGCGGCTGGCGCACGATGGCGCGGCCCATGGCCACGCGCTGGCGCTGGCCGCCCGAGAGCTGGCGCGGCTTGCGCTCCAGCAGATGACCCAGTTCCAGGATATTGGCGGCCTTGTCCACGCGCGCCTTGATCTCGTCCTTGGCCACCTTGGCGATCTTCAGGCCGTAGGCCATGTTGTCGAACACGCTCATGTGCGGGTACAGGGCGTAGTTCTGGAACACCATGGCGATGTCGCGCCTGGCGGGCTCCAGGTTGTTGACCACGCGCTCGCCGATGGCGATGGTGCCGCCGGTGATTTCCTCCAGGCCGGCCACCATGCGCAGCAGGGTGGATTTGCCGCAGCCCGAGGGGCCGACGATGACGATGAACTCGCCGTCCCGGATCTCGGCGTTGACGCCGTGGATCACGGGCACGATCTGCTTGCCGCTGCCGTAGTGCTTGACGACGTTGGTGAGGGTAAGGGATGCCATATGTGCTATTTAATCAATAGCTGTTTGCGCTTGATGGGTGGGCGCTACAGCCGGTTTTGATGTTTATTTCTCGGTGTCGACCAGGCCCTTGACGAACCACTTCTGCATCAGGATCACCACGGCCGTGGGCGGCAGCATGGCGACGATGGCGGTGGCCATCACGATGTTCCAGTCCACGGCGGCCTCGCCGCCGGCCAGCATGCGCTTGATGCCGATCACCACCGGGTACATGTCTTCGGACGTGGTCATCAGCAGCGGCCACAGGTACTGGTTCCAGCCGTAGATGAACTGGATCACGAACAGCGCAGCGATCGAGGTGCGTGACAGCGGCACCAGCACGTCCTTGAAAAAGCGCATGGGCCCGGCGCCGTCGATGCGCGCGGCCTCCACCAGTTCGTCGGGCACCGTCAGGAAGAACTGGCGGAACAGGAACGTGGCGGTGGCCGAGGCGATCAGCGGCAGCGTGAGGCCGGCGTAGCTGTTGAGCAGGCCCAGGTCTGCCACCACCTTGTAGGTGGGCAGGATGCGCACTTCCACCGGCAGCATCAGCGTCACGAAGATGGCCCAGAAGCACAGCATCTTGAACGGGAAGCGGAAGTACACGATGGCGAACGCCGACAGCAGCGAGATGGCGATCTTGCCCACGGTGATGACCATGGCCACCACGAAGCTCACCCACATCATGTGCACCACGTTGGTGTTGGAGCCCAGCTTGCCCGAGCCGAACAGCGCGGCCTGGTAGTTCTCCCACAGATGGCTGCCCGGCAGCAGCGGCATGGGCGACTGCACGATGGCATCCGCCGTGTGGGTGGAGGCCACCAGCGCCAGGTACAGCGGGAAGGCCACGATGGCCACGCCGAGGACCAGCACGGCGTGCGAAATGAAATTGAGCCAGGGGTTACGGTCGATCATGGTCAGTACTGCACTTTCTTCTCGACGTAGCGGAACTGCACCACGGTGAGCGCGATGACGATCAGCATCAGGATCACGGACTGCGCCGCCGAGCCGCCGAGGTCCAGCGCCTTGAAGCCGTCCTGGTACACCTTGTAGACGAGGATGGACGTGGACTGCCCCGGCCCGCCCTGCGTGGCCGCGTCGATGATGCCGAAGGTGTCAAAGAAGGCGTACACGATGTTGATCACCAGCAGGAAGAACGTGGTGGGCGACAAGAGCGGCAGCTGGATGTTCCAGAAGCGCCGCCATGCACCCGCGCCGTCGATGGAGGCCGCCTCGATCAGCGCCTTCGGAATCGACTGCAGGCCCGCCAGGAAGAACAGGAAGTTGTAGGAGATCTGCTTCCACACCGAGGCGATGACGATCAGCGTCATGGCCTGGTTGTCGTTCATCATGTGGTTCCAGCCGTAGCCCAGCTCACCCAGGTAGTAGGTCACCACGCCGATGGAGGGCGAGAACAGGAACACCCACAGCACGCCCGCGATCACCGGGGCCACGGCATAGGGCACGATGAGCAGGGTCTTGTAGACCATGGCAAAGCGCACGATGCGGTCCGCGAAGATGGCCAGCGCCAGCGACACCACGATGCCGATGCCCGCCACCAGCACCGAGAACAACGCCGTGCGCTGGAAGGATTCCAGATAGGACGGATCGTCGAAAAGCTGCTTGAAATTGTCCAGCCCCACCCACTCGGTGCTCATGCCAAACGCGTCTTCCATCTGGAAGGACTGCAGGATGGCCTGGCCCGCGGGCAGGAAGAAGAAGATGCCGATGATGAGCAACTGCGGGGCGATCAACACCCAGGGCAGCCACGCCGAGCGGAAAAGTACGCGTTTTTCCATGACGTTCACAAACGAGAAAACCGCTGGCGCAAGGCTGCACCAGCGGGAAAAGGAAAAGCGGCCCCCAGGCAGGGGCCGCTGACCGAAGGGGCGTTCATGGGAACGCCTCGCCCGTCACGGATGACAGGGCTTACTTCTTGTACGAGCGCTCGAAGCGCGCCAGCAGTTCGTTG
The DNA here is from genome assembly GCF_015832135.1 of Diaphorobacter sp. JS3051. NCBI lineage: Bacteria > Pseudomonadati > Pseudomonadota > Betaproteobacteria > Burkholderiales > Comamonadaceae > Diaphorobacter > Diaphorobacter sp. JS3051. Next base: position 1,825,013 of record NZ_CP065406.1, on the reverse strand, counting down.
CCGCGGCTCACGATGGAGTCCAGGGCTTCCTTGGCCGTCTTCTTGCCGGCCCACACCTGTTCGAGTTCTTCGTCCTCGATGGTGCGGATCTGCACGTAGTTGCCCAGGCGGATGCCGCGCGAGTTGTCGGTCACCTTGCGCACCATCTGGTTCACGGCCGTGTCGGTGCCGGGGTGCTTGGCGTAGAAACCGGACTTTTCGGTCAGCTCATACGCGCCCATGGTGATGGGCAGGTAGCCCGTGCGCTGGTGGCTGGCGGCCTGCACCTTGGTGTCGGACAGGAACTCGAAGAACTTGGCCACGCCCTTGTATTCGGCGGGCTTCTTGCCGGCCATGACCCACAGCGATGCGCCGCCGATCACGGTGTTCTGCGGTGCACCCTTCACGTCGGGGTAGTAGGGCAGGGGCGCCAGGCCGTAGGCGAACTTGGCGTTCTTGGCCACATCGCCGTAGAAGCCCGACGACGTCTGGATCATGGCGCACTCACCCGAGGTGAACGACGCCTGGGCCGCCGAGCCGCGGCCCTTGTAGACGAACTCGCCCGCCTTGGCGGCCTGCGACAGGTTGTCGATGTGGCGCACGTGCAGCGGCGAATTGATCTTCATGCGGGCCTTGTAGCCGTTGGGCGACAGGCCGTTCTTCTCGGTGGCGAACTCCACGTTGTGCCAGGCGGAGAACGATTCGAGCTGCGTCCAGCCCATCCAGGCCAGCGTCATGGGGCAGCTGTGGCCGCTGGCCTTGAGCTTCTTGGCAGCCTCGAACACTTCGGGCCAGGTGGCGGGAGCCTTGTCGGGGTTCAGGCCGGCCTTCTTGAAGGCGTCCTTGTTGTAATAGAAGATGGTGGTGGAGCTGTTGAACGGGAAGCTCAGCATCTGGCCGTTGGGTCGGTGTAGTACGCAGCCACGGCGGGGATGTAGGCGCTGGGGTCGAAGGCAGCGCCCGCGTCCTTCATCACCTTGCCCACGGGTACCGTGGCGCCCTTGCTGGCCATCATCGTGGCCGTACCCACCTCGAACACCTGCAGGACGTGCGGTGCATTGCCCGAGCGGAACGCGGCGATCGCGGCCGTCATGCTTTCGTCATACGTCCCCTTGAAGGTAGGGATGACCTTGTACTCCTTCTGGCTCTCGTTGAACTGCTTGGCCAGGTCATTGACCCACTCGTTGTTGACAGCCGTCATGGAGTGCCACCACTGGATCTCTGTTTGAGCTTGTGCGGCCAGGCTGGTGGCGGCCACTGCGGCGGCCAGCGCCAAGTGTTTGATCTGCATGAATACTCCTCGTTGATAGACGATAGGCAGGAAAGCGGCGATGGTGGTCGCGTTCCGTGACAGGAATGTGTCGTTCTCGCACACTGCAAAAAGCGCAGCAACGGGGTAAACCCCGCGGCGCTTGGGTGACGAATTGTGTCACTGGCATGACGGTGTTGTGACAAACATCCGGCCGCGCTGGGGGCATGCATGGGCCGCCGCGGGCAATCGCATGGAAGCCGACAGGGATTTGTGCATTGCACAATGATCCCCTCTCCTGTCCAGCGGCGCGCGCCGCCTGGGTGTTTTCATCTCCTCTCAATTTGCACGCCATGGCCAAGACTTCCCTGGATAAAAGCAAGATCAAGTTCCTGTTGCTGGAGGGCATCCATCCCTCTGCGGTGGAAGTGTTGCGGTCCGCGGGGTATACGCAGGTCGAGGTGCTGGCCGGGGCGCTGGAGGGCGAGGAACTGCGCCGCAAGATCGCCGACGTGCACTTCATTGGCATCCGCTCGCGCACGCAGCTCACGGCGGACGTGTTCGCGCATGCGCACAAGCTCGTGGCCGTGGGGTGCTTTTGCATCGGCACCAACCAGGTAGACCTGAACGCTGCGCGCGAGCGCGGCATCGCCGTGTTCAATGCGCCGTATTCCAACACCCGCTCCGTGGCCGAGCTGGTGCTGGCCGAGGCCATCCTGCTGCTGCGCGGCGTGCCCGAGAAGAACGCTGCGGCCCACCGCGGCGGCTGGCTCAAGAGCGCCACGAACGCCTACGAGATCCGCGGCAAGACGCTGGGCATCGTGGGCTACGGCTCCATCGGCACCCAGCTGTCGGTGCTGGCCGAGGCGCTGGGCATGCACGTGATCTTCCACGACGTGGTGCACAAGCTGCCGCTGGGCAATGCGCGCCAGGTGGGTTCGCTGCACGAGCTGCTGGGCCAGGCCGACATCGTGACCCTGCACGTGCCTGAGCTGCCTTCCACCCAGTGGATGATTGGCGCCGCCGAGATCGCGGCCATGAAGCCGGGCGGCATCCTCATCAACGCCTCGCGCGGCACGGTGGTGGAGATCGACCCCCTGGCCCAGGCGCTGAAGGGCGGCAACTTGCTGGGCGCGGCCGTGGACGTGTTCCCGGTGGAGCCCAAGAGCAACAAGGACGAGTTCGTCTCGCCGCTGCGCGGGCTGGACAACGCCCTCCTCACGCCCCACATCGGCGGCTCCACCATGGAGGCGCAGGCCAACATCGGCCTGGAGGTGGCGGAAAAGCTCGTCAGGTACAGCGACAACGGCACCAGCACTTCGTCGGTCAACTTCCCCGAGGTGGCGCTGCCCGAGCATGCGGGCAAGCACCGCCTGCTGCACGTGCACCACAACGTGCCGGGCGTGCTCTCGCAGATCAACAGCATCCTGTCGGACAACCACATCAACATCGCGGCGCAGTACCTGCAGACCAACGAGAAGATTGGCTATGTGGTGATCGACCTCGACGCGCGCTCGTCCGACCTGGCGCTGGAGAAGCTGGCCCAGGTGCCCGGCACCATCCGCAGCCGCGTGCTGTATTAAATAGCTATTGTTTTAATAGCTGCTTGCGCTGAATGGACGGGCGCTGGAGCCTGATTTGGCTATTGCCCGTCCTTGGCCGCCCCGCGCCAGCGGCGGGGCTCTGCGGGCAGGACAGTGCGGTAACGGGCACTGGCTTAAAATCCCGACCCCGAGGCACGAGGGCGCCCTGCACGCCCAACCCAGGTTGATCCCATGAATGTTCCGATTGCGCTGGCCGCCCTGCAGACGCAAGGCGCCGAGCCTGCCCGTTTGCGCGAAATTCCGTACAACTACACCTCGTTTTCCGACCGGGAAATCGTGATCCGCCTGCTGGGCGCCTCCGCCTGGGATGTGCTGGACCAGTTGCGCCGCGAGCGCCGCACGGGCCGATCCGCCCGCATGCTGTACGAAGTGCTGGGCGACATCTGGGCCGTGCAGCGCAACCCCTACCTGCAAGACGACCTGCTGCACAACCCCGCCCGGCGCAAGCTGCTGGTGGATGCGCTGCAGCACCGCATGGCCGAGATCGAAAAGCGCCGCCTGCCGCAGGAAGACGCCGAGCGCGACCGCCGCGTGGGCGTGTTGGTGGACGCAGCGCGCCGCGCCATCGACGAGTTCGACGCCACGCTGGTCGAGGCCAGCGACCTGCGCAAGAAGGTGGCGCGCCGCCTGGGACGCCACACCGCCAAGGACAACATCAAGTTCGACGGCCTGTCGCGCGTGTCGCACGTGACCGATGCGACCGACTGGCGCGTGGAATACCCGTTCGTGGTGCTCACGCCCGACACCGAGGCCGAGATGGCCGCGCTGGTCAAGGCCTGCATCGAGCTGGAGCTGACCATCATCCCGCGTGGGGGCGGCACCGGCTACACGGGGGGCGCGATCCCGCTTACCTGGCGCAGCGCCGTCATCAACACCGAAAAGCTCGAGGCCATGACCGAGGTGCAGATGCGCCGCCTGCCGGGCCTGGACGCCGAGGTGGCCACCATCTGGACCGAGGCCGGCGTGGTCACCCAGCGCGTGGCCGACGCGGCCGAGGCCGCCGGTTTCGTGTTCGCCGTGGACCCGACCAGCGCCGAGGCTTCGTGCGTCGGCGGCAACATCGCCATGAACGCGGGCGGCAAGAAGGCCGTGCTGTGGGGCACGGCGCTGGACAACCTGGCCAGCTGGCGCATGGTGACGCCTGAAGGGCAGTGGCTGGAGGTCACCCGCGTGGGGCACAACCTGGGCAAGATCCACGACGCCGACGTGGCCAGCTTCGAGCTGCAGTACTTCCAGGCCGACGGCAAGACGCCGATCCGCACCGAGCGCCTGGACATCCCGGGCAAGACCTTCCGCAAGGAGGGCCTGGGCAAGGACGTGACGGACAAGTTCCTCAGCGGCCTGCCCGGTGTGCAAAAGGAAGGCACCGACGGCCTGATCACCAGCGCGCGCTGGATCGTGCACCGTATGCCCGAGCACACGCGCACCGTGTGCCTGGAGTTCTTTGGCAACGCCAAGGACGCCGTGCCCAGCATCGTGGAGATCAAGGACTTCATGTTCGCCGAGCAAAAGCGCAGCGGCGTGCTGCTGGCGGGCCTGGAGCACCTGGACGACCGCTACCTGCGCGCCGTGGGCTACACCACCAAGTCCAAGCGCGGCGGCCTGCCCAAGATGCTGCTGGTGGGCGACATCGTGGGCGACGACCCTGATGCCGTGGCCCGCGCCACCGCCGAGGTGGTGCGCATCGCCAACAGCCGCAGCGGCGAGGGCTTCACGGCGGTGAGCGCCGAGGCCCGCAAGAAGTTCTGGGCCGACCGCAAGAAGACGGCCGCCATCAGCCGCCACACCAACGCCTTCAAGATCAACGAAGACGTGGTGATCCCGCTGCCGCGCATGGCCGAGTACACCGACGGCATCGAGCGCATCAACATCGAACTCAGCCTGCGCAACAAGATCGAGCTGGCCGACGCGCTGGAGGAGTTCCTCGCGCGCGGCAACCTGCCGCTGGGCAAGCCCGAGGCGGGCGGCGAGCCGCCTTCGCCCGAGCTGCTGGAGGAAAAGCTGGCCCTGGCCCTGGCCCTGGTGCGCGAGACGCGCGCGCTCTGGCAGGACTGGCTGCAGCGCGTGGAAGAACTGTTCCCCCAGCTGCAGGACCACCGCCTGCGCGCCAGCTGGAAGGCGCAGATCCGCGATCCGCTGCGCAACATCTTCACCGGCAGCGACTTCGAGCCGCTGATGCAGGCGCTGGGCGATGTGCAAAAGCGCGTGCTCAAGGGCCGGGTGTGGGTGGCGCTGCACATGCACGCCGGCGACGGCAACGTGCACACCAACATCCCCGTGCACAGCGACAACTACGCCATGCTGCAGACCGCACACGAGGCGGTGGCGCGCATCATGGTGCTGGCGCGCAGCCTGGGTGGCGTGATCTCGGGCGAGCACGGCATTGGCATCACCAAGCTGGAGTTTTTGACCGACGAGGAACTGGCGCCGTTCGCCGAGTACAAGCGCAAGGTGGACCCGCAAGGCCGCTTCAACCGCGGCAAGCTGCTACGCAATCAGGAGCTGCTCGCGCAGGACGGGCAAGCACTGCAGGCCCATCTGGCGCATAAAGGCTCGCGCACCTCGCTGATGTTCGCGGACCTGACCAACGCCTACACGCCCAGCTTCGGGCTGATGGGGCACGAGTCGCTGATCATGCAGCAGAGCGACATCGGCGACATCGTTGCCAGCGTGAAGGACTGCCTGCGCTGCGGCAAGTGCAAGCCCGTGTGCTCCACGCACGTGCCGCGTGCCAACCTGCTGTACAGCCCGCGCAACAAGATCCTGGCCACCTCGCTGCTGGCAGAGGCGTTCCTGTACGAAGAGCAGACGCGCCGCGGCGTGTCCATCCGCCACTGGCAGGAATTCGAGGACGTGGCCGACCACTGCACCGTGTGCCACAAGTGCTACTCGCCGTGCCCGGTCAAGATCGACTTTGGCGACGTGACCATGAACATGCGCAACCTGCTGCGCAAGATGGGCAAGAAAAGCTTCCGCCCCGGCAACAAGATGGCCATGGCGATGCTCAACGCCACCAACCCCGACACCATCAAGCTGCTGCGCGCGGGCATGGTCAACGTAGGCTTCAAGGCCCAGCGCATGGCCGTGGACGTGCTGCGCAGCGTGAGCCGCAAGCAGACCGCGCACCCGCCCGCCACCGTGGGCACGGCGCCGGTCAAGGAGCAGGTGATCCACTTCGTGAACAAGAAGCTGCCCGGTGGCCTGCCCACCAAGACGGCGCGCGCGCTGCTGGACATCGAGGACAAGGACTACGTGCCCATCATCCGTAACCCGGCCGCCACGTCGGCCGACACGGAGGCGGTGTTCTACTTCCCCGGCTGCGGGTCGGAACGTCTGTTCAGCCAGGTGGGGCTGGCCACGCAGGCCATGCTCTGGCACGCCGGCGTGCAGACCGTGCTGCCGCCGGGCTACCTGTGCTGCGGCTATCCGCAGCGCGGCAGCGGCCAGTTCGACAAGGCCGAGAAGATGATCACCGACAACCGGGTGCTGTTCCACCGCGTGGCCACCACGCTGAACTACCTGGACATCAAGACGGTGGTGGTCTCGTGCGGCACCTGCTACGACCAGCTGCAGGGCTACCAGTTCGACAAGATCTTCCCCGGCAGCCGCATCATCGACATCCACGAATACCTGCTGGAAAAGGGCATAACCCTGCCCGCGGGGCAGGGCGGCTACCTGTACCACGAGCCCTGCCACAACCCCATGAAGCAGGGCGACTCGATGAAGACCGTGCGCGCCCTGGTAGGCGACAAGGTGCTCAAGAGCGACCGCTGCTGCGGCGAGTCGGGCACGCTGGGCGTGACGCGCCCCGATGTTTCCACCCAGGTGCGCTTTCGCAAGACCGAGGAAATCCGCAAGGGCGAGGCGGCCTTGCGTTCCAGCGGCGCGGTGGGCGCGCAGGACAACATCAAGATCCTGACCAGCTGCCCCAGCTGCCTGCAGGGCATCTCGCGCTACCAGGACGACCTGTCCACCGGCCTGCTGGAAGCCGATTACATCGTCATCGAGATGGCCAAGCAGATCCTGGGCGAGAACTGGCTGCCCGAGTACGTGCAACGCGCCAACGCCGGCGGCATCGAGCGGGTGCTGGTATGAGCCAGGCCGCCATGCCCGGCATGTCCGCGCCTTCCACGGGTGGTGCTGGCGCGTGCCCCCTGTGTGACTCCGACGCGGGTGCGTTGGTCTGGCGCGGCGCCAAGCTGCGCGTGATCCATGCGCAGGAGGCCGGCTTTCCGGCCTTCTACCGCGTGATCTGGGCGGACCATGTGGCGGAGTTCTCCGACCTCTCCCCCGCCGACCGCCAGCACTGCATGGAGGCCGTGACGCTGGTGGAGCAGGCGCTGCGCGAGCAACTGGCGCCGGCCAAGATCAACCTGGCCAGCCTGGGCAACGTGGTGCCGCACCTGCACTGGCACGTGATCGCGCGCTACGAGTGGGACAGCCACTTCCCTGCACCCGTCTGGGCGCACCCCCAGCGCGAGTGCGACACCGCGCGCGAGACGCTGGTGGCCGAGCGCTTGCCCGCACTGCACGCGCTGATGCGCGAGCGCCTGGAGCGCTGGGCCGATCGGGCTGCAGAGTAATGCTCATTAATTGATAGCTGCCAGCGCTTTACCCTTGGGCGCTGGAGGCTGATTTGGCTCGCATCGCGCCGCCTTGGCTCCGGCGGCGGACAATAGCGGCAGGGCGGCGGTGCGCGGTCTCCGCCGCCGGTGTTCATTCCTTTTCATTGCGCAGGTGAAATCCATGGCAGGTCTGACGGCGGGCGCGCCCATGCCCCAATCCATCACGGTGCACGAGCAGTCGCGCGTGCTGGAGGTGACGTTTTCCGACGGCGCACACTTTCGCATCCCGTTCGAGCTGATGCGCGTGTATTCCCCCTCGGCCGAAGTGCAGGGCCATGGGCCGGACCAGCAGGTGCTGCAGACCGGCAAACGCGACGTCACGTTGACGCGGCTGGAGCCGGTAGGCAACTACGCCGTGCAGCCCACCTTCTCCGACGGGCACGACAGCGGCATCTTCTCGTGGGATTACCTGTACGAACTGGGCCGCGACGAGCAGGCGCTGTGGGCAGACTATGCCGAGCGGCTGGCCGCCGCCGGCGTGGACCGTGATGCACCCATGGCGCCCAAGGCCGGCGGCCACGGCTGCGGCGGGCATTGAGGCGCAGCACGGCCCGCCCGCGCGGCCGCGCCGCGCCACGCTTTAGCCTAAATAGCGACAGATGACCTAGGCGCATGCGGGGTTGCCGCTGTACGCATGGTCAGTGGGCGCTTAGCATCGTGGTATGAGTACCACGCATTTCGGATTCCAGTCGGTTCAGGAAGAGGACAAGGCGCGCCACGTGCGCGGCGTGTTCGATTCTGTCGCGCCCAAGTACGACCTGATGAACGACCTGATGTCGGCCGGGTTGCACCGCGCCTGGAAGGCCTACACCGTCATGGTGGCCAACCTGCGCGAGGGCGACCAGGTGCTGGACATCGCGGGCGGCACGGGCGATCTGTCGCTGGCCTTTTCCAAGAAAGTGGGCGCCACGGGCCGCGTCGTGCATACCGACATCAATGAGGCCATGCTGCGCGTGGGACGCGACCGGTTGATCAACGAAGGCGTGGTGCTGCCCACGACGGTGTGCGATGCCGAGCACCTGCCGTTTCCTGACAACCACTTCGACCTGGTGAGCGTGGCCTTCGGCCTGCGCAACATGACGCACAAGGACGCTGCGCTGCGCGAGATGTGCCGCGTGCTCAAGCCGCGCGGCCGGCTGCTGGTGCTGGAGTTTTCCCGCGTGGCCAAGCCGCTGGAAAAGGCCTATGACTGGTATTCGTTCCAGGTGTTGCCGCGGCTGGGCAAGCTGGTGGCGGGCGACGATTCGAGCTACCGCTACCTGGCCGAGTCCATCCGCATGCACCCGGGCCAGGAAGAGCTCAAATCCCTCATGCAGCAAAGTGGCTTTGGGCATGTGGACTATCACAACATGACTGGCGGCATCGTCGCCTTGCATGTTGGAATCAAGTGCTGAAAGAGTTCATTGAAAACTATCGATATTTCGGAGAAGCCATGATGAAACTGTGGTCAGTGGTCTTGGTCGCCATGTTGGCGGTCGTGCATCTGGATGCGGATGCGCGCCGTCTCGGGGGCGGCAAATCCATCGGCAAGCAGTCCAGCAACGTGACCCAGCGCGACGCTGCGACGCCCCCCGCCGCTCCTGCTGCACCCACGCAGAATGCGACGACGAGTACCGCTGCGGCCAAGCCCGCCGCGGCGCCCAATACCGCCGCAGCTGCCCCCAGGAAGCCCTGGGGCGCCATGCTGGGCGGCCTGGCCGCGGGCCTGGGCCTGGCCTGGCTGGCCAGTTCGCTGGGCCTGGGCGCAGAGTTCGGCCAGTTCCTGCTGATCGCCCTGCTGGCACTGGTGGTCATGGTGGTGGTCGGCATGGTCATGCGTGCGCGCAAATCCGCGGGCGCACCGGTGAACGCCTCGCCCTTCGCCTTCCAGGGCGCGGGTTCCGCGCCCGCTGCAGATGCGCGCATGCCGCGCCAGTACAGCCCGGACAAGGTGGGTAACGACGCGTCCGCCCGCCCGTGGGAGCGCGGCGGCATGGCCTTCCAGGCGCCGGCCGCTGCCGCTACCGGCGGGATCATCGGCTCGGCGCTGTCGGGTTCGCAGAACTGGGGCGTGCCGGCCGGCTTCGACACCGAAGGCTTCCTGTCGGCCGCCAAGCGCAACTTCACCACGCTGCAGGCCGCCTGGGACCGCTCGGACGTCGCCACGCTGCGCTCCATGATGACCGACAGCATGGTTGACGAGGTCCGCACGCAGCTCAACGAGCGCGAATCGCACCGCGGCGACCAGCAGCCCAACCAGACCGATGTGATCATGCTCGAGGCGCAACTGCTGGGCATCGAGGACCTGGGCGACGGCTACATGGCCAGCGTGGAGTTCTCCGGCATGATCCGCGAGGAGCCTTCCGCCGGCCCGAGCCCGTTCCGCGAGGTCTGGAACATGACCAAGCCCAAGAACGGCGCCAGCGGCTGGCTGGTTGCGGGCGTGCAGGCGCTGCAGTAAGCATGGCGCCGCTGGAACCGGGCGGCGCACGGCGAAAAAGCCTGCTGCGCTGCGCCCAGTTCGGGGAATAATCGGGGACTATGGCAACACGGTCCCCTTTTTCTTTCCTGGACGGGCTCTTCGAACGCGTCATGTCTGGCCCCCTGCCGCCCGCGTGGCTGGTGCATGAGGTGCAGCACCGCACGGTGCTGTTCCTCAACCATGTGCTGATGCAGGAGCGGGAAGCCATGGACCGTCTGGCACGCCAGCGCGGCCGCGTCGCGCGCGTGCAGTGGCGCATCTTCTCGATGGCGCTGCAGGTGACGCCCGCCGGGCTGTTCGATCTCGCGCCTGCAGAGGCCGTGGCCGACCTCCGGCTGGAAGTGTCCGAGACCTCCCCGCTGTCGCTGGCCGGCAGTGCGCTGCGCGGCGACAAGCCCACCATCCGCATCGAAGGCGACGTGCAGTTCGCGGCCGAGATCAATTGGCTGGTGGACCATGTGCGCTGGGATGTCGAGGAAGACATGGCGCGCGTGATCGGCGATGCCCCGGCCCGCGCTGTGGCATCCGTCGTGGGACGCGCCGTGCAGGCGTTGCGCAGCTTCGTGGGCGCACGCGTGCCCGGCGGCCAGGCGCCCGCGCCCGCAGCGGGCGAGTTGCCGGATCGCTCCCCGCCATGAGCCGCTTTGCCCGCGGCATCACCATCGTCTGGGTGGTGCTGCGCTATGGACTCGACGAACTGGTGCTGTCGACCTTCCGGCAGCCGTGGCTGCGCGCCGTCACGCGGGTCATCACCTTCGGCCGCAAGCTGGACGCGCCGCGCGGCCAGCGGCTGCGCGAGGCCTTGGAGAGCCTGGGTCCGATTTTCGTGAAGTTCGGGCAGGTCCTGTCCACGCGCCGCGACCTCATGCCGCCGGACATTGCGGACGAGCTGGCGCTGCTGCAGGATCGTGTGCCGCCGTTCGACCCTGATGTGGCGATCGCCACCATCGAGCGCGCATTTCGCCGCCCGATCGGCGAGGTGTTCGTCTCGTTCGACCGGCAGCCCGTGGCCAGCGCGTCCATCGCGCAGGTGCACTTCGCGGTGATCCGTGACCGCCAAGGGCACGCGCGTGAAGTCGCCGTGAAGGTGCTGCGCCCCGGGATGCTGCCGGTGATCGACAAGGATTTGGCGCTCATGCGCATGATGGCCGGGTGGGTGGAAAGCCTGTCCGCCGACGGCAAGCGCCTCAAGCCCCGCGAGGTCGTGGCCGAGTTCGACAACTACCTGCACGACGAACTCGACCTGGTGCGCGAGGCGGCCAACGCGGCGCAGCTGCGCCGCAACATGCAGGGGCTGGATCTGGTGCTCATCCCGGAGGTGTTCTGGGATTTCTGCCATGCCGAAGTGTTGGTGATGGAGCGCATGAAGGGCGTGCCCATCAACCAGGTGGAGCGCCTGCGCAGCGCGGGTGTGGACATTCCCAAGCTGGCCCGCGACGGCGTGACCATCTTCTTCACCCAGGTGTTCCGCGACGGGTTCTTTCATGCCGACATGCATCCCGGCAACATCCAGGTGAGCCTGGCGCCCGAGACCTTCGGCCGCTACATCTCGCTGGACTTTGGCATCGTCGGGACGCTGACCGAGTTCGACAAGGAATACCTTGCGCAGAACTTCACGGCTTTTTTCAGGCGCGACTACAAGCGCGTGGCCGAACTGCACATCGAAAGCGGTTGGGTTCCCGCCCATACCCGCGTGAACGAACTGGAAGCCGCTATCCGCACCGTGTGCGAGCCGTATTTCGACCGGCCGCTCAAGGAAATCTCTTTGGGCATGGTGCTGCTGCGGCTGTTCCAGACCTCGCGGCGCTTCCAGGTGGAGATCCAGCCGCAGCTGGTGCTGCTGCAAAAAACCTTGCTCAACATCGAAGGGTTGGGCCGGCAGTTGGACCCCGACCTGGACCTGTGGAGCACGGCCAAGCCCTTCCTGGAGAAGTGGATGCTCGATCAGCTGGGTCCCCAACGCCTGTGGCGCGAGCTGCGTGCCGAGGCGCCGCACTACGCCAAGATCCTGCCCGACCTGCCACGCCTGCTCCACGACTTCCTGCGCCAGCGGCCCCATGACAACCGGGGCGATCTGCAGGAACTGCTGGCCACCCAGAAGCGCACCAACCGGCTGCTGCAAAGCATCATCTATGGCGGCCTGGGCTTCGTGCTGGGGCTGCTGGTCATGCAGCTCTTCGTGCGCGTGCGCATCTTCTAACTTCCTTCCCTCTCTCATTCCTCAGGAGTACCAGCGTGTTGCTCTTCATGGTGATTGCCTACCTGTTTGTCACCATCGGCATTGGCTTGTGGGCTGCCCAACGGGTGAAGAACACGGCTGATTTCGCGATTGCCGGGCGCCACCTGCCCATGTACATGATCATCACCACCACGTTCGCCACGTGGTTCGGCTCCGAGATCGTGCTGGGCGTGCCCGCCAAGTTCATCGAAGGGGGGCTCAAGGCCGTGGTGGAAGACCCGTTTGGCGCCGGCATGTGCTTGATTCTGGTGGGGTTGTTCTTCGCGGCCAAGCTCTACCGCATGACACTGCTGACCATCAGCGACTACTACCGCGAGCGCTACGGCCGCGCAGTGGAGGTGATCTGCTCGCTCATCATCATGCTCAGCTACCTGGGCTGGGTGTCGGCGCAGGTCACGGCGCTGGGGCTGGTGTTCAACCTGCTGTCCGGCGGTGCGGTGAGCATCCCCATGGGCATGGCCATCGGCGTGCTGTCCATCCTGGTCTACACGCTGTGGGGTGGCATGTGGTCGGTGGCGGTGACCGATTTCATCCAGATGATCATTCTGGTGGTCGGCCTGGTGGTGCTGGCCTGGTTTGCCAGCGACATGGCGGGGGGCGCGGGCAAGGTGATCGAACTGGCGACGAGCCGCGATCTGTTCCAGTTCTGGCCGGAACCGACCTGGCACGAAATCATTTTCTTCTTCGGTGCGGCCATCACCATGATGCTGGGCTCCATCCCGCAGCAGGACGTTTTCCAGCGTGTGATGTCCGCCAATTCCGAGCGTGCAGCCACGCATGGCACGGTGATTGGCGGAACGGCCTATATCCTCTTTGCCTTCGTTCCCATGTTCCTAGTGGCGAGCGCGCTGCTCATCATGCCGCAGGAGACCGCGGAGCTGCTCAAGGACGATCCCCAGAAGGTGCTGCCCACGCTGGTGATGGACAAGATGCCCATGGTCATGCAGGTGCTGTTCTTTGGCGCGCTCTTGTCGGCCATCAAGTCCTGCGCCTCGGCCACACTGCTGGCGCCCAGCGTCACGTTCACCGAGAACATCTGGCGGCAGTTCCGCCCTGAAAAGATCAGCGACCGCGAGAACCTGCTGGCCATGCGCATCAGTGTGCTGGTGTTCGCGGTGGGTGTGCTGGCCTATTCCATCAAGATGGAAGGCACGCCCATTTACGAGCTGGTGTCCAGCGCCTACCAAGTGCCGCTGGTGGGGGCGTTCGTGCCGCTGGTATTCGGCCTGTATTGGAAGCGTGCCAACACGCAAGGCGCGCTGTGCGCGGTGGCGCTGGGCATTGGCGTGTGGCTGGTGTTCATGGTCACCCCCGCGCTGCATGAGGCGTTCCCCCAGCAACTCGCCGGCCTGCTGGCCGCCATGGTCGGCATGGTGGCCGGTTCGCTTGCACCGCAGGTGGTGCGCAATTCGCATGCGCCGCACCACCGGGTGGTGGGGGTGGAGTGACGCACGGGCGCGCGGTGCGGCCTGGGGTGCATGCCTATAATTGAAGGTTTTGCACATTCTTCGCACTTCTTCGTAATGCCTATTTACGCCTATCGATGCGGTTCCTGCGGCCAGGCCAAGGACGTGCTGCAAAAAATCTCCGACGCGCCGCTCACCGTCTGCCCGTCCTGCGGTGCGCCGGCTTTTTCCAAGCAGCTGACGGCCGCGGGCTTTCAACTCAAGGGCACGGGCTGGTATGCCACCGATTTCAGCGGCCGTGCCAGTGCGCCTGCTGCGGCATCGGACGCTCCTAAAACAGAAGCTGCCAGCGCTGCTCCAGCAAGCGCTGCGGCCACTTCTGACTTTTAACCTCGGATAACTCGCATGGCTGCCTTGCGCAAGTGGCTGTTCACGGGTCTGCTGGTCATCGTGCCCGGCGTCATCACCGCATGGGTGTTGAGCTGGATCGTGAGCACCCTGGATCAGACCCTCGCCATCCTGCCGGGCTCCTGGCAGCCGGACAAACTGCTGGGCTTTCACATCCCGGGCTTCGGGGTGTTGCTCACGCTCAGCATCCTGCTGGTAGTGGGGGCCTTGGCGAGCAACTTTGCGGGGCGCAAGCTGGTGGAGTGGGGCGACCGTCTGGTCAGCCGCATTCCCGTGGTGCGTTCGATCTACTCCAGTGTCAAGCAGGTTTCCGACACGCTGTTCTCTGAAAGCGGCAACGCCTTTCGCACCGCCGTGCTGGTGCAGTGGCCGCGCGAGGGGGTGTGGACGGTGGCCTTCATCACCGGCGCGCCCAGCGGCGAGGTGGCGGCTTACCTGCGTGACGAGTATGTGAGCGTTTACGTGCCCACCACGCCCAATCCCACGGGCGGGTACTTCGTGCTCATGCGCAGGAGCGACTGCATCGAGCTGGACATGAGCATCGATGCGGCCCTCAAGTACATTGTGTCGATGGGGGTGGTGTCGCCACCCGACCCCGTTGCCACGGAACCCGCTCCATAAGAAAACCGTCGTCGCCCGCCCGTGCCTGTGCGCCGAGTGGGTGGAAAGAACAACCATCGTCGCGTCCCACGAGGACGCAGGAAGACTGATCCATGGCCATGCGCTCCCACTACTGCGGTCTTGTGACCGAAGCCCTCCTGGGCCAAACCGTCACCCTGTCGGGCTGGGTGAACCGTCGCCGCGACCATGGCGGCGTGATCTTCATCGACCTGCGCGACCGCGAAGGCTATGTGCAGGTGGTCTGCGACCCTGATCGTCCCGAGATGTTCAAGGTGGCCGAGGACGTCCGCAACGAGTTCTGCGTGCAGGTCAAGGGGTTGGTGCGCGCGCGTCCCGAAGGCACGACCAACGACAGCCTCAAGAGCGGCAAGATCGAGGTGTTGTGCCAGGAGCTCAACGTCCTGAACCCGTCCGTGACGCCGCCCTTCCAGATGGACGACGACAACCTGTCGGAAACCACGCGCCTCACGCACCGCGTGATGGACCTGCGCCGCCCGTACATGCAGCGCAACATGATGCTGCGCTACAAGACGGCCATCCAGGTGCGTAACTTCCTGGACAAGGAAGGCTTCATCGACATCGAAACACCCATGCTGGGCAAGAGCACGCCCGAGGGAGCGCGCGACTACCTCGTGCCCAGCCGCGTGCACGACGGTCAGTTCTTCGCGCTGCCGCAGTCGCCCCAGCTCTACAAGCAGATGCTGATGGTGGCCGGCTACGACCGCTACTACCAGATCACCAAGTGCTTCCGCGACGAGGATCTGCGCGCCGACCGCCAGCCCGAGTTCACGCAGATCGACTGCGAGACCTCGTTCCTGAATGAGGAAGAGATCCGCGCCATCTTCCAGCGCATGATCAAGGAAGTGTTCCAGCAGCAATTGGGCGTGGACCTGGGCGAATTCCCCACCATGACCTACCAGGAAGCAGCGCACCGTTTCGGCTCCGACAAGCCTGACCTGCGCGTGAAGCTCGAATTCACCGAGCTGACCGATGTCATGAAGGACGTGGACTTCAAGGTCTTCTCCGGCGCCGCCAACATGAAGGGCGGCCGTGTGGTGGCCCTGCGCGTGCCCGGTGGCGCCCGTGAAGAGGGCGGCCTGTCGCGCGGCGAGATCGACGGCTATACCGAGTTCGTGAAGATCTACGGCGCCAAGGGTCTGGCTTACATCAAGGTCAACGACAAGGCCAAGGGCCGTGACGGCCTGCAGTCGCCCATCGTCAAGAACATCCATGACGCCGCACTGGCCGAAGTGCTCCAGCGCACGGGCGCGCAGGACGGCGACCTGCTGTTCTTTGGCGCCGACAAGGAAAAGATCGTCAACGACGCCATCGGCGCACTGCGCCTGAAGGTCGGCCACAGCGAATTCGGCAAGAAGAATGGTCTGTTCGAGAACCGCTGGGCGCCGCTGTGGGTGGTGGACTTTCCCATGTTCGAGCATGACGAGGAAGAAGACCGCTGGGTGGCCGTGCACCACCCCTTCACGTCGCCGAAGGACGGCCATGAGAACCTCATGGACACCGACCCCGGCAAGTGCATTGCGAAGGCCTACGACATGGTGCTGAACGGCTGGGAGCTGGGCGGCGGCTCGGTGCGTATCCACCGCGCTGATGTGCAGGCCAAGGTGTTTGCGGCGCTCAATATCGGCCCGGAAGACCAGCGCGCCAAGTTCGGCTACCTGCTGGACGCGTTGCAGTACGGCGCGCCTCCGCACGGCGGCCTGGCCTTCGGCCTGGACCGCCTGATCACGCTGATGACGGGAGCCGAGTCCATCCGCGACGTGATCGCCTTCCCCAAGACCCAGCGCGCCCAGGATCTGCTGACCCAGGCCCCTTCGCCTGTGGACGAAAAGCAGCTGCGCGAACTGCACATCCGCCTGCGCAACCCGCTGCCTGCAGCCCACTGAGGAGCGCGCGGGCTCCGACACCTAAGCGGCAGGCGCGTTCACGTGCCTGCCGTTTTTGTTTGCCATAACGTGTCCACAGGCTCTTGGAGGGAGACCATGCGCATGCTGTTTCGACGGCTGTCCCATACCGGTTTGCTGCTGTGCGTGGCGCTGGGGGTATCGGCTTGCGGCGAGAAGAAAACCGAGCTGGGCGAAGGCGGTTCGGTGGTCGCTGGCTCGGCCGGGCCCCAGGGCCCGCGCAACGCCGCGCGCGAGCTGCTGCGCTGCGACAGCCCCGTGGCCACCGTGGCGCTGGCCGAGAGTCCCCACGGCTATGCCACGGGTGGTTACAACCTGCCCACCTCGCCCGTGCCCCTGATCAAGCTCATGGTGCAACAAAGCGGCTGCTTTCGCGTGATGGATCGTGGCGCGGGGCTGCGTGGTACGGTACAGGAGAGCGAATTGCGTGAATCGGGCGTGCTGCGCCCCAACTCGACCGTGGCCAAGGGGCGCGGCTATGAGGCGCAGTACACGCTCACTCCCAGCCTGACCTTCAGCGA
This sequence comes from Diaphorobacter sp. JS3051, assembly GCF_015832135.1. NCBI lineage: Bacteria > Pseudomonadati > Pseudomonadota > Betaproteobacteria > Burkholderiales > Comamonadaceae > Diaphorobacter > Diaphorobacter sp. JS3051. The sequence continues at coordinate 1,807,978 of NZ_CP065406.1, read as the reverse complement.
AAGCGATGCCGGGCGCGGCCTGGCGGGCATCATGGGCATGATTCCGGTGCTGCGCGACCTGGCCGGCCTGATCGGCCTGGCCGAGCAGGTGAAGTTCAAGGAGGCGCAGACGGCGCTACTGCTGTCGGATAACGAAACCACCGAACAGGTGGCTGCCGCCACGGGCGCGGCCCGCACCACCGATCTGGGCATCGGCGGCATCATGATCGGGCGGCTGGGGGGTGCATCCGGGGCAGGTTGGAGCAACACCAACGAAGCCAAGGTGGTTGCCGCCGCCTTCCTGGATACGCACAACGCCCTGGTGGAGCAGGTGCGGGCGCTGCAAGCCAAGCCCCTGCCGCCGCCGGTGCCGAGCCGCTAGCGCAGCGCGCGTGCACAGGGACGGCGCCATGTACAAAATTCCCGAATCCGTGCTGGTGGTGGTGCACACGCTTGCGCTGGACGTGCTGCTGCTGCGCCGTGCCGACTCGGCCGAAGATTTCTGGCAATCGGTCACCGGCAGCAAGGATTTTGCGGGCGAGGACTGGGCCGTCACCGCCGCGCGCGAGGTGGCGGAGGAAACCGGCATCCAGGCGGCCGCTGCGGGCTGCGCGCTGCGCGACTGGGGCATGGAGAACATCTACACCATCTACCCGCAGTGGCGGCACCGCTACGCGCCGGGTGTTTGCCTGAATACCGAGCGTGTCTTCGGCCTGTGCGTGCCGGCGCAAACGTCAGTGGCCTTGAATCCGCGTGAACACACGGCATATGCTTGGATGGGCTGGCGCGAAGCCGCGGACCGCTGCTACTCGCCTTCCAATGCCGAGGCCATACTCTGGCTGCCACGATTCGCTGGACGATGACCGCAACACCGATCGAACTGCCTGCCGAGCATTCCGGCATCCTGCGCGTAGCGACCTACAACATCCACAAGGGTGTGCAGGGGCTGGGCCCCGCGCGCCGGCTGGAGATCCACAATCTGGGCCTGGCGGTCGAGCAGCTCGATGCAGACATCGTCTGCCTGCAGGAGGTGCGCAGGATGAACCGCAAGGAGGCCAGCTACTTCGAGCGTTGGCCCCATGTGCCGCAGGCCGAGTACCTGGCCCCCGAAGGTTACGAAGCCATCTACCGCACCAATGCCTTCACGCGCCACGGAGAGCACGGCAACGCGCTGCTCACGCGCTGGCCGGTGATCGGCCACCAGCACGAGGACATCTCCGACCATCGCTTCGAGCAGCGCGGCCTGCTGCATGTGGAGGTGGAGATACAGGGCCGCCGGGTGCATGCCATCGTGGTGCACCTGGGCCTGGTGCCCGGCAGCCGCATCCGCCAGGTGGCGCAGCTGCAGCGCTTCATCGCGCGCGAGGTGCCCGAGGATGCCCCGCTGGTCGTTGCGGGCGACTTCAACGACTGGGGGCTGCAGATCAAGCGCATGCTTGCGGGCTTCGGGCTCTTCGAGTACGACGATGCGCCCCAGGCCTTCACCTACCCCGCCCGCCTGCCCATGGTGCAGCTGGACCATGTGTACGTGCGGGGCCTCACCCCGCTGGGGCTGCAGGTGCCACGTGGGCGGATCTGGTGGCGCATGTCGGACCATTTGCCGCTGATCGCAGAGTTCAAGCTCTGACTCCATGGTCGCCCCCACGCGCGCGCACGCTACCGGCCGAGACCACCAGATCCAGCTGCTGCAGGGCACGCAGGAGTTGTTCCCGGCGCTGATCGCCGAGATGGATGCGGCGCTGTCCGATATCCAGTTCGAGACCTACATCTTTGACTGCACCGGCGCGGGCGCCGACGTGGCCGAGGCGCTGATGCGCGCAGCCCGGCGCGGCGTGCGCGTGCACCTGGCGCTGGACGGCGTGGGCACGGGGCGGCTGCCCGAGCCCTGGCGCACCCGCATGGTGCAGGCCGGCGTGCACGTGCAGGTGTATTCGCCGCTCGGCCCGCTGGGCCTGCTGCTGCCGATGCGCTGGCGCCGGCTGCACCGCAAGCTGTGCGTGGTGGATGGCTGCGTGCTGTTCTGCGGCGGCATCAACGTGCTGGACGACTTCCACGACCCCAACCACGGCGCGCTCACCGCGCCGCGCTTTGACTTTGCCGTGCGCGCCGAGGGCAGCCTGGTGCAGCAGGCCAGCGAGACCATGGAGCAACTGTGGTGGCGCATGCGCGCGGTGCGCGACGTACGCCAGCGCCGCCTGTCGCTGGCGCTGGCCGACCTGCGCGCCGCCAGCGCCGCACGCCTGGCGGCGCGGCGCGCCGAGAGCCGTGCGCGGGGCATGCGCGCCGAGCTGGTGCTGCGCGACAACGTGCGCAACCGTGCACGCATCGAGCGCGCCTACCTGCGCGCCATTGCCCGCGCGCGGCATGAGGTCATCATCGCCAACGCCTACTTCGTGCCCGGTGGCAAGCTGCGCCGCGCGCTGGTGCTGGCGGCGCGGCGCGGCGTGCGCGTACAGCTGCTGCTGCAGGGGCGGTACGAATACTTCATGCAATACCACGCAGCGCGGCCGGTGTACGGCACGCTGCTGGCGGCGGGCGTGGAGATTCATGAATACGCGCCCAGCTTCCTGCACGCCAAGGTGGCGGTGATCGACGCGGACAGCCGCCGCGCCTGGGCCACGGTGGGCTCGTCCAACCTGGACCCGCTGTCGCTGCTGCTGGCGCGCGAGGCCAATGTGATCGTGCGCGACGCCCCCTTTGCCCAGGACCTGCGCGAGCGGCTGCGCCACGCCATGGCCCACGAGGGCCGCCGGCTTGACCCGCAGCGCTACGCCGAACGCCCCTGGCGCGAGCGCGCGCTGGACCGCATCGCCTTCGGCATCATGCGCGCGGCCCTGTGGGTGACGGGCAACCGCTACTGAATGCCGCGCCCCTGCCGGTGGGAAAATATTGCTATTGTTTGGATAGCTGCTCGCGCTTGCCCCATAAGCGCTAGAGGCATAAAAGGCTTATAAAGCCTGGATCGGCATTCGCTGGTACCATGCCGCCATGTCTTCAGAACCCCCAGCACCCCTGAGCGGCGCCGCGCCCGACGAGGGCACGCCCGTCTCCGTCAAGATTCGCGAACGGCTGAACGCGGCGCGCCGGCGCTTCCATGCCAACGACAACATCGCGGAGTTCATCCAGCCCGGCGAGCTGGAGCGCCTGCTGGACGAGGTCGAGGCCAAGATGCAGGGCGTCCTCGACAGCATGGTGATCGACACAGCGGGCGACCACAACACGCAGGCCACGGCGCGCCGGGTGGCCAAGATGTACCTCAACGAGGTCTTCAAGGGCCGCTACGTGCAGCCGCCGGCGATCACCGAGTTTCCCAACGCCGAGCACCTGAACGAGCTGATGATCGTCGGCCCCGTCACCGTGCGCAGCGCCTGCAGCCACCACTTCTGCCCGGTGATCGGCAAGATCTGGATCGGCGTGCTGCCCAACGAGCACACCAACGTGATCGGTCTGTCCAAGTACGCGCGCCTCGTGGACTGGGTCATGGGGCGTCCCCAGATCCAGGAGGAGGCCGTGGTGCAGCTGGCCGACCTCATCATGGAAAAGACCCAGCCCGACGGGCTGGCCATCGTCATGGAGGCCAGCCACTTCTGCATGTCCTGGCGCGGTGTGCGCGAGATGGACAGCAAGATGATCAACTCGGTGATGCGCGGGGTGTTCCTCACCAACCCCACGCTGCGCCGCGAATTCCTGGCCCTCATTCCCCGAAGGAGCTGACCCATGCTGGTCCGTCTTCTCTACGTCAGCCGTGCCGTCGATACCTCGCCCGAGGCCATCGAGGCCATCCTCACCCAGTCGCGCCAGCACAACCCCGCCAGTGGCATCACGGGCGTGCTGTGCTACGGCGGCGGCATCTTCCTGCAGGCCATCGAAGGCGGCCGCTCGGCCGTCAGCGACCTGTACGGCCACATCCAGCGCGACCCGCGCCACAAGGACGTGGAATTGCTGGCCTTCGAGGAAATCACCGAGCGCCGCTTTGGCGGCTGGACCATGGCCAGGTCAACCTGACCAAGCTCAACCACTCCATCGTGCTCAAGTATTCCGAGCGGCCCGAGTTCGACCCCTATGCAGCCTCGGGCAAGGTGTCGTTCGCGCTGCTCGAAGAACTCATGGCCACGGCCAGCATCATCGGCCGGGCCTGAGGGTGGGCCGCCCCCTGAGCGGCTTGCGCCGCTGTCCCCGACTCCCGCGCGACGTGCGGGACGGGGGCGCCGTCAGTATGGCGGGGCGGTGGGGCCGGTCCAGGCACTTGCTGGGCGGCTCCCGTCTGGCGCATGCCGGTGCCGCCGTGGCGCACTGATGCCGCCGACCACCTCCTGAACGCCGCAGCCGGCCGCGAGGCGCTGCGGCGGCGGGCCCTTCATGTCGCTCAACGCCTTCGCACTCATCCTCCTCGCCGGCCTGATCCACGCCGGCTGGAACATCGCCGCCAAGAAGGCCGGCGGCGATGCGCGTTTCGCCTTCTTCACCTCGGTGCTCATGATGCTGGTGTGGGCACCGCTGGGCTGGTGGCTTGGGCGCGACGCCGTGCCGCTGTGGGGCGCGCGCGAGTGGGCCATCGTGGCCCTGAGCGGCGTGCTGCACGTGCTGTACTACGTGATCCTGCTGCGCGGCTACCGCAAGGCCGACCTCACCGTGGTCTACCCCCTGGCGCGGGGCACGGGGCCGCTGCTGACCGCGCTGGTGGCCGTCACGCTGCTGGGCGAGCGGCTGTCCGCCTGGGGCGTGCTGGGCATCGTGGCGGTGGTGGGCGGCGTTTTTCTGATTGCGGGCGGCCCCGGGCTGTTGCGCGCGGCGCACGACCCCCAGGCGCGCCTGCGTGTGCGCGCGGGCCTGCGCTACGGCGTGCTGACCGGCATCTTCATCGCCAGCTATACCGTGGTGGACGGCTACGCCGTCAAGGCCATGCTGCTGTCGCCCGTGCTGGTGGACTAGGGCCTGTTCACACTATTTTTGCCAGATGCGTTGCGATCAAAAAGGGCCAGGCGCAAGGCGCCAAACGAAGCTGGGGTGCTACCCCAGCGAGGCTTGGCAACGCCGCGAATGGCCCTTTTTGATCGCAACCCGGAGGGAACGGAGTGAAAACCGCGCCATTCGTCGTTGCCCTCCTAGCCAAGGCCCCGGCCTTGGCGTCGTCACGCGCCTAGATTGGCGCGGTTTTCACGCCATTCGCACTGGCAAAAATAGTGTGAACAGGCCCTACATGGGCAACTTCGTGCGCGTGGCAGTGCTCGCCCCCGTGGCCCTGCGCAACCGCGCCGAGACGGCGCGCCTGTGGGCCGGGCAGTGGCGCTTTGCGCTGCTGGTGGCCGTGGTGAGCCCGATCGCCTACGTGCTGGTGCTGTTTGCCATGCAGGAGGCGCCCATGGCCCACGTGGCGCCGGCGCGCGAGGTCTCCATGCTGTTCGCGGCGCTCATCGGCGGGCACCTGCTGGACGAGGGCGACCGCGCCGCGCGCCTGGCGGGGGCGCTGCTGATTGCCGCCGGCGTGGTGGCGCTGGCGCTGGGCTAGGGACTGTTCACACTGTTTTTGCCAGATGCGTTGCGATCAAAAGGGGCCAGGCGCAAGGCGCCAAACGAAGCTGGGGTGTGACCCCAGCGCGGCTTGGCAACGCCGCGAATGTCCCGTTTTGATCGCAACCCGAAGGGACCGGAGTGAGAACCGCGCCACGCGTCCTTGCCCTCCTAGCCAAGGCCCCGGCCTTGGCGTCGTCACGCGCCTAGATTGGCGCGGTTTTCACGCCCTTCGCACTGGCAAAAACAGTGTGAACAGGCTCTGGCTGCAATGCTGCTGGTAGGGTGCGATTTTTCCAGCAGTCCCAGCCGGCGCAAGCCCATCGTGCTGGCGCTGGGCGCGCTGCAGGGCGGCAGCGTGGTGCTGCAAGACCTGCAGCCGCTGGATACGCTCGCCGCCTTCGGCCGATGGCTGGCCGCGCCGCGCGCGTGGGTGGGCGGCTTCGATCTGCCCTTCGGCCTGCCCCGCGAACTCCTCACCGGACTCGGCTGGCCGCTCGAATGGGCGAGCAGCATCGCGCACTACCGCGGCCTCACGCGCGCGCAAGTGCGTGAAACCTTTGCCGCGTTCTGCGCCGCGCGCCCTGCCGGCGCCAAGCTGGCCCACCGCGCCACGGACCGTCCCGCGGGCTCCAGCCCGTCGATGAAATGGGTGAACCCACCCGTGGCCTACATGCTGCACGCGGGCGTGCCGCTGCTGCTGGAGGCCGGCGTGCACCTGCCTGGCCTGCATGCCGGGGACCCGCGGCGCGTGGCGCTGGAGGCCTACCCCGGCCTGCTGGCGCGCGAGCTGATCGGGCGGCGCAGCTACAAGAGCGACGCGCGTGCGCGCCAGACGGCCGACCGGCACGCGGCGCGCACGGAGCTGCTGCGCCGCCTGGAGTGCGGCGACACCCGCCTGGGCCTGCGCCTGACAGTGGATGCCGCGCAGCGCGCGGCACTGCTGGACGACGGCAGCGGCGACCGCCTGGATGCGGTGCTGTGCCTGCTGCAGGCCGCATGGGCATGGCGCTGCCGGCAGCAGGGCGACCTGCGCTACGGCCTGCCGCCCGACATGGACCCGCTGGAGGGCTGGATCGTCACGGCGTAACGTCTGGTCGTGCAGGTGCCGCGTCCAGCTCCACCCAGCCTGCGCCGCATTGCACATGCGCGCCGCCATGCCGTGCCAGGCAGAGCAGCGCAGCGGCATCCAGGGGCGGGACTGGCTGGGACGCGAATGCCGCCAGGCCGGCGTCCGCCTGTCCGTCCGCCTGCACCCGCAGGCCGCTGCGGCCTTGCACGGCCTGCAGCGTGATGCGTGCGGGAGGCGGGGAGCCCGTTTCCGCCAGGTGATAGAGGGCGCCCAGCAGCAGGCACAGGGTGGTGTGTGCTGCGACGGGCGTTTCGGGCAACGGGCCGGGCGCTTGCAGGTCGGAGCCGCGCATGGCCAGCATTGGCCGGGCCAGCTGAACCGCCTGGGCGGCCACGGCCGCCAGGGGCTGAGCGCTGTCCTGCGCGGGCAGGTCCCAATGGCGCAGGCGCTTGGCACTGTCGGCCAGGCGGGTCAGGTGGCCTTCGAACTGCTCCACCCGCTCCACTGCCTGTGCGGCCGGTAACTCGCCCGTGCCGAGCCGGCGTTTGAGCACGGTGGCCGCCATGCGCATGGCCGACAGCGGCCCCGCCAGGTCGTGCCGCACGGCGGGCATGGTGCGCGCAAGGATGGCGCTTTGCACGCCCAGCGCCATCCAGGCCTGGACGGGATCGTTGTCGGTGGGGAGGGTATTCATGGGCTGGCTGATTGGAACCGGGCGCCGGCGCCGGCAGGGTAGGACGGGGGCGCGAGTTGCCGCGCCGCCGCGCTTCAGCGCACTGGGCCGGTCAGGGCGAGGTAGGCGGCGCGCGTTTCCGGCGAAACCGCAGCCACCAACTGGGCGTGCGGCGTCTGGTGGCGCGCCAGCGTGCGGGCCGATGCCACGGTCTTGGACTTGCAGAACCAGTGGCAGGTGTGCTGCATCAGCAGCAGCTCGGCCGTCATGGTGAAGGCCTTGTCGCGCGGCGACAGGCCGGCGTCGTTGCGCGCCACGCGGGCGATGCCGCGCGCGTGCACGTCAATGGCCTCGCGCATGTCGAAGGTGGCGGCGGGCAGCAACTGCGTGGCAAACGGCAGGCCCAGCGCCAGGCGGCTCGCGCGCGCCAGCGGTGCGGGCACGCGGCGGAAGTCGGCGGCAAAGCGTTCAAACTGTTCGCTCAACTGTGCCTCACTGCTGGCCAGCAGGTTCAGCACCTGCTGGCGGCGCTCGGGGTCCTGCTCGCCCATGGCGCGCAGGTAGCCCTGGGTCAGTGTCTCCATGAGCCGTTCGATCTGGTAGGGCTGCAGATGCTGCGCCAGCAGCACGATGCGCCGGCGCTGCTGCTGGGTGTTGAGCATGTAGGCGCCGGTGGCCGCGAGGGCCACCACGAATAAAAGGTCCATGGCAGACAAGTCCGTGAAAAGCGGGCGAAACCGTCGATTGTCGTGCCTGCGGACGCGGCGGCCGTGTGCGCGGTGCAGAATGGTGCGCCGCCGCTCCGGCGGTTCTCTGTCCCACCCTCAGACCGTCCCATGCCCTCGATCGAAACCCTTGTCGCGTTCTTTGGTGTTTCCGTGCTGCTGGCGCTTACGCCAGGGCCCGACAACCTCTTCGTGCTGCTGCAGTCGGCTCAGCGCGGCTGGCGCGCGGGCATGTGCGTGGTGCTGGGGCTGTGCCTGGGGCTGGTGGGGCACACCACGGCCGTGGCGCTGGGACTGGCGGCCGTGTTTGCCGCGTCGGCCGTGGCGTTCACGGTGCTCAAGTTCTGCGGCGCCGCCTATTTGGCCTATCTGGCCTGGGGGGCGTTGCGGGCGCCGGCCAGCGTGCCCGAGGAGGCGCCCGCCACGGGCGCGGCGATGGCGCCGGGCGCCCGCGTGCCCGGTGGTGCACTGCGCATGGTGGGGCGCGGTGTGGTGATGAACCTGACCAACCCCAAGGTGCTGATCTTCTTCCTGGCCTTCCTGCCGCAGTTTGCCGACCCCGCGCGCGGCGGCATGGCGCGGCAGATCCTGGTGCTGGGGGTGGTGTTCATGCTGGCCACGTTCCTGGTGTTCGGGGTCATCGCATGCTTCAGCGGGGCGTTCGGCGCGCTGCTGCAGCGCTCGGCGCGCGCGCAGCGCATGCTCAACCGCGTGGCGGGCCTGGTGTTCCTGGGCCTGGCCGTGCGGCTGGCCACAGCCGAGCGCTGATACTCCACTTTTTATAGCTGCTAGCGCTTGTCTATCAAGCGCTGGAGGCCATTTTGGCTTGTGCCTTCAAGGCGCGGGCGGCGCGGGCCAGGGCCGCTGCGCGCCGCGCAACTGCTCGAAGGCGTGGGCCAGTTGCAGTACGCCCAGGTCGTCAAAGCGCTGTCCGGCAATCTGCAGCCCGATGGGCAGGCCGCTGGCGCTGTAGCCGCAGTTGACCGACGCGGCCGGCTGCTCCGACATGTTGAACGGCACGGTGAAGGCAATGTGCTCCAGCGGCCGCAGCGGGTCGTCGGTGGGCGAGGGAAGCTCGGCCGCGAAGGCGGTGATGGGCGCCACGGGCGAAAGCACGTAGTCGTACCCCGCGCAGGCGCGCACCGTGGCTACGCGCGTGGCATGGAACTGCTGGCTGGCCTCGTACACCTGGGCCGCGCTGAGCGTGGCGGCGCTATCCGCCCAGGCGCGGATGTAGGGCAGCACCTTGCCCCGCTGCTCGACGGTGAGCGTGCGCATGTCCATGTGCGAGCGCATGCGCCAGAAGTGGTCCATGCCGTCCAGCATGGCGCGCGTGAGGAACGGCTCCATGGGCTCGACGATGGCGCCCGCGTCGGCCAGGCGCTGCGCGGCGGCCTGCACGGCGGCGCGCACCTCGGGATCGGTAGCCAGGCCGCAGCCCGCGTCCAGCAGCAGCCCCAGGCGCAGGCCGCGCAGGCGCTGCGTGCCGGGCGCGAGCCGCAGCCAGTCGATGGGCTGTGCTGGCAGGCTCATGCTGTCGCGCGCGTCGGGCTGCGACAGCACCTGCATCATCAGCGCGGCGTCCTCCACGCCGCGCGTCATGGGGCCGGCCGCGCGGCCGGTGTAGGGCGGATCGATGGGAATGCGGCCCAGGCTGGGCTTGAGCGTGAAGATGCCGCACCAGCTGGCCGGCAGGCGCAGCGAGCCGCCGATGTCCGTGCCCACGTGCAGCGGCCCGTAGCCCGCCGCCGCCGCCGCGCCCGCACCGGCGCTGGAGCCGCCCGGGCCCTTGGACAGGTCCCAGGGGTTGCGCGCCAGCGCATGGAAGCTCGACAGCCCCGAGGACAGCATGCCGTAGTCGGGCATGGTGGTCTTGGCCAGCAGTACGGCGCCCGCCTCGCGCAGACGGGCCGCAGGCGGTGCGTCGGCCGCGGCGGGCACCAGCGGCAGCGCCGCGGTGCCCAGCGGTGTGGGATCGCCCTGCGTGGCGATGTTGTCCTTGAGGGTGACCGGCACGCCGTCCAGCGGGCCGCAGGGGGCGCCGCGCAGCCAGCGGGCCTCGCTCTGGCGGGCCTGGGCCAGCGCAGCCTCGGGGCGCAGCAGGTAGGTGGCCTGCAGGTGGGGCTCCCACCGCGCGACATGGCTGAGCACGTCGAGCAACGCGTCCACCGGAGAGATCTGGCGGCTGCGGTAGCCGGCGAGCAGTTCGCTGGCGGACAGCTCGTGCAATTGCGTCATGGCGATCCTTGTGTCATCGCGGAGGCGGTGTGGAGAGAACGGCTGTTCCACCCGGGCGGAAGTGGCCGTGCCGAGGGGCTGGCGCTACCACGCGCCAGCTCCTTATGCCCAGTGCAATGCCGACAGGTCGTTGACGAACACCGGCATGTCCTTCCACAGACCGCGCAATTGCTTGTGGGCCACGGTGACCCATTGCGGCTGGTACAGGAAGGCGTGCACCGCGTCCTCGGCCAGCAGGCGCTGCGCGTCGCCCAGAAGGCGGGCGCGGTCGGCCGGGCGGGTGGCGGTCTTGATCTGCTCGTACAGCTGGTCGAATTTTTCCGAGTGGTAGCCCCAGTAGTAGTCCGGCTTGGCGAAATTGCCCAGGTCGAACGGCTCCACGTGTGAGATCAGCGTCAGGTCGTAGTTCTTGTTGCCGTAGGTGCCGCTGAGCCATTGGGCCCACTCTACGTTCTGCAGCTTGGCAACGATGCCCACCTTGGCGAGCTGTGAGGCAATCAGCTCGCCGCCCTGGCGTGCGTAGGGCGCCGGCGGCAGCGTCATGGTGAGGGTGAGGGGTGTCTTCACGCCGGCCTCGGCCAGCAGGCGCTTGGCCTTCTCCACGTCATGCGGGTTGATGCCCGTGGTGTCCACGTAGCCGAAGGCGCCGGGCACGTAGTGGCTGCCGATGGGCACACCCAGGCCGTCGGCCGCGCCCTGGATGATGGCCTTGCGGTCGATCGCTGCGGCGATGGCGCGGCGCACGCGCACGTCGTTCAAGGGCTTGCGCGCGTTGTTGATCGCGAGGATGGTCTTGGCGCGCGAGCCGCTCACGATGACCTGAAAGCGCGGGTTGTTCTTGAACTGCGCCATGCTGCGCGGCGTGACGCGCGGGAAGGCGTCCACGTCGCCCGCCAGCAGCGCGGCCACCTGCGCCGCCGCATCGGGAATGAAGCGGAACGTGGCGCGGCGGATGCGGATGCTGGACGGCTGGCGCCACCCCGGCCATGCGGCCAGCGTGATGGAGGCGCCGCGGCTCCAGCCGGCGAGCTTGTAGGGCCCCGTGCCCACAGGCTTGGTGGCGTTGGTGGCGGCGCTCTTGGGTTCCACGATGATGGCCGTGGCCTGGCCCAGCACGAACAGCAGGTCGGGGTCGATGTCCTTGTTGAGCACCACCACGGTGTACTCGTCCACCGCCTGCGTGCTCAGGTTGGCAAAGCTGCGCTTGTCCTTGTTGGTGCTCTTGTCGCCGCCCGCGCGGTCGAAGGAGAACTTCACGGCCGCGGCATTGAGCGGCTCGCCGTTGTGAAACGTGACGCCCTTGCGCAGGCGGAAGGTGTAGGTCTTGAGGTCGGGCGAGACCTCCCAGCTCTCGGCCAGCAGCGGCGAGACGCTGCCGTCCGGGTTGATCTTGGTGAGCGTCTCGTAAATGTTGTAGAGCGTGACCTCGGCAATCGAGGACGCCGCGCCGGCCGTGGGGTCCAGCCCCGGCGGCTCCAGGGCGAGGGCCAGGGTCACGGCGTCCTTCTTGCCCTGCGCCAGCGCGTGCAGCGGCGTGGCCAGCGCGGCGGTGGCCAGGGCGCCGGAGGCGAGGGCGGTGCGGCGGGTGAACATGGGCGGGATCTCCTTGGACGGGTGGAATGCGTGCGGCGGGCTGTGCTCTGCTTTTTACTACAGGGCGCGGCCGGGCGTGGCGCGCGGGCGCCGTGCGGCTAGAGCGCGATGCGCGGCACCGCGGCCACCAGCGCCTGCGTGTAGGGGTGTTGCGGCGTGCTGAACAGCGTGTGCGGCGCACCGCGCTCCACCACGCGCCCCTCGTACAGCACCAGCACCTCGTCGCACAGGTGCTGCACCACGGCCAGGTCGTGGCTGATGAGCAGGTAGGTGACGCCCAGGCGCTCCTGCAGGTCCTGCAGCAGGTTCAGCACCTGGGCCTGCACGGACACGTCCAGCGCGCTCACGGGCTCGTCGGCCACGATGAGGCGCGGCCGCGTGATGAGCGCGCGCGCGATGGCGATGCGCTGGCGCTGGCCGCCCGAGAATTCGTGCGGGTACTTGTGGGCATCGCCCGCGCGCAGGCCCACCTGCTGCAGCACGGCGGCGGCCTGCTCGCGCAGTTCGGCGCGTGTGGCGCTTCCCAGGGCCTGCAGCGGCTCGGTGACGATGCGCTCCACCGTCTGGCGCGGGTCCAGCGAGCCGTAGGGGTCCTGGAACACCATCTGGAAGTCGCGCCGTGCGGCGCGCAGCGCGTGCGCGGGCAACCGGTGCAGGTCGCGCCCCAGCAGGTGCACGCTGCCGGCGCTGGGCGTGTCCAGCGCCATCACCAGGCGCGCCAGCGTGGACTTGCCCGAGCCCGATTCGCCCACCACGCCCAGGCTGCGGCCGGTGGTGATGTCCAGGTCCACACCCCGCAGCGCCTGCACCTGCGCGCGCGGCCCCCACGGCCGTGTGCGGGGCAGCGGATAGTCCCGCTGCAGGCCGCGTACGCGCAAAAGGGGTGCATTTGGGTCGAAATGGCCTGTAGCGCTTGTAGGGAAAGCGCTAGCAGCTATTGAATTGATAGTGTTCACGCGCTCTCCCCCAGCCGTATGCAGCGCGCCATGTGGTCCGGGCCCAGCGCCGTGGTGGGCGGCAGGGCGGCGTGGCAGTCGGGCACGGTGAGCGGGCAGCGTCCGGCGAAGGGGCAACCCGGCGGCAGATCGGCCAGGTCGGGCACGGTGCCAGCGATCGTGGGCAGGCGTGCACCGGGCACGCGTGCGGAGCCCCACTGCGGGCGTGCGGCGAACAGGCCGCGGGTGTAGGGATGGGCCTGCGTGCGGAAGACTTCGCGCGTGGGGCCGGCCTCGACCACCGTGCCGCCATACATCACCAGCGTGCGCTGCACGTTCTGCGCGATCACGCCCAGGTCGTGCGAGATGAGGATCAGCGCCATGCCGCGCTCGGCCACCAGACCCTGGATCAACTCCAGGATCTGGCGTTGCAGCGTCACGTCCAGCGCCGTGGTGGGCTCGTCGGCAATCAGGAGCTGCGGCCCGCAGGCCAGCGCCATGGCGATGGTGATGCGCTGGCGCTGCCCGCCCGAGAACTGGTGCGGGTAGGCGTCCAGCCGCTGCGCGGCCTGTGCGATGCCCACACGTTCCAGCAACGCAACGGCCTCGGCGCGCGCCTGCCGGGCGGACAGGCCGCGGTGCAGGCGCAGCGGCTCGGCCACCTGCCGCCCGATGGTGTGCACGGGGTTGAGCGCGGTCATGGGTTCCTGGAACACCATGCCGATGCGGTCGCCGCGCAGCCGGCACCACTGGGGCTCGGTCATCGGCAGCAGTTCCTGCCCGTCCAGGCGGATGCGGCCCTGCACGCGCGCGCCTTCAGGCAGCAGGCCCATGAGCGCGAGCGCGGTAAGGGACTTGCCGCAGCCCGATTCGCCGATCAGCCCCAGCGTGGCGCCGGGCTGCAGGGCGAAGTCCACGTCATGCACGGCGCGCACCGGGCCGCGCGGCGTGCGCAGCGTGATGGCCAGTTGCTGCACGTCCAGCAATGGCGCAGGGGAGGGAGGTGCATGCGCTGGTGTCATCGCTGGCGGGACAGTCGGGGGTCCAGCAGGTCGCGCAGCCCGTCGCCCAGCAGGTTCAGGCCCAGCACCGCCAGCGCAATCGCCACGCCCGGCCACACGGCCAGCAGCGGCGCCTGGAACATGAGGGTCTGGGCCTCGGCCAGCATGCGTCCCCACGACGGTTGCGGGGGCTGCGTGCCCAGGCCCAGGTACGAAAGCGCGGCCTCGGCGAGGATCGCCAGCGCGAACTGGATCGTGGCCTGCACGATGAGCACGGAAGCGATGTTGGGCAACACATGCTCGAAGGTGATGCGCCATGGGCCCTTGCCGCAGGCGCGCGCTGCCAGGATGTATTCACGCGCCCACACCGCCTTGGCCGATGCGCGCGTGACACGGGCAAAGGTCGGTATGTAGAAGATGCCGATGGCGATGATGGCGTTCACCATGCCGGGGCCGAACACGGCCGTGAGCATGATGGCCAGCAGCAGCGCGGGGAACGCGAAGGTGAAGTCCGCCAGGCGCATGACGGCTTCCTCCACCCAGCCGCCGCGCGCCGCTGCCAGCAGCCCGAGCGCGGCGCCCAGCGCCAGGCCGATGCCCACGGCGATCACGCCCACCGCGATGGACGCGCGCGCGCCCACGAGCAGTTGCGAGGCCACGTCGCGCCCGTAGGCGTCGGTGCCCAGCCAGTGCTGCGCGCCGGGGGGCTGCAGGGCGGCATCCATCGCCATCTCATAAGGCGGCCATGGCGTCCAGACGAAGGAGAGCAGGGCGGAGAGCACCAGCGCCAGCGTGAGTACGGCACCGATCGCGCAGCTGGGGTGGCGCAGCGCGCGGCGCCAGAACGCCGGCGTGTGGGGGCTGGGCGCGGGGAAGGTCGGCAGCGCGCTCATAGGCCGCGGGCCTTTACGCGCGGGTCGATGGCCGCGTACAGCAGGTCCACCACGAAGTTCACCACCACCACCATGGCCGCCAGCAGCATCACGCAGTTGCGCACCACCACCAGGTCGCGGTTGGCGATGGACTGGAAGATCAGCCGGCCCAGCCCGGGCAGGTAGAACACGTTCTCCACCACGATGGTGCCGGCCAGCAGGTTGGCGAACTGCAGGCCCATCACCGTCACCACGGGGATCATGGCGTTGCGCAGCACATGGCCCCACAGCGCCGCGCGTTGCGAAAGCCCCTTGGCGCGCGCCGTGCGCACGAAGTCTTCGCGCAGCACGTCCAGCACGGCGGAGCGCGTGATGCGCGCCAGGATGGCGGCCTGCACCACGGCCAGGGCCACGGCGGGCAGCAGCAGGGCCTGCAGCGCGGGCAGCACGCCGCCGCCGGCTTCGGCGCTCCAGCCGGGAAAGCCCCCGGCCGAGAACCATTGCAGCTGTACCGAAAACAGCAGGATCAGCAGGATGGCAAACCAGAAGTTGGGAATGGCAATGCCCAGTTGCGCCAGCCCCATCACTCCCCAGTCGCCCAGGCGGTTGTGGCGCGATGCCGCATACACGCCAGCGGCCAGCGCCAGCGCGGTGGTCAGCAGCATGGCCAGCAGGGCCAGCGGAATGGTCAGCGCCAGGCGCTCGCCGATCAGGTCGGCCACGGGCGCGCTGTAGGCATGGCTGTCCCCTAACTGGCCCGTGAGCAGTCCACCCAGCCACTGCCCATAACGCACGAGCGCGGGTTGGTCCAGGCCCAGCCGGGCGGCGAGCTCGGCCACGGCCTCGGGTGCGGCGTCAGGCCCCAGCAGCACTTCGGCCGCGTTGCCCGGCAGGACCTCCAGCACCACGAACACCACGGCCGACGCGCCCAGCAGCGTGGCGATCAAAGTGGCGAGGCGTTGGAGGAAGAACAGGGCCATGGGAGTGAAGGCCGCGGCGCGCGGCCGGGGCGGTGGTGGACCGAGCATAGGACAAAAACCGCGGGCGCATGGCGGCCATCCCCACGGGGGCACAGGGGTGGGCGGATAATTGCAGGATGCTGTTCACCGCCCGCCTGTCACCGCATTGCGCCATGTGCAGCAAGGGAGTTGCGCCATGGCGTTGATGATCACGGACGAGTGCATCAACTGCGACGTGTGCGAGCCCGAATGCCCCAACGAGGCCATCTTCCTGGGCCAGGAGCATTACGAGATCGAACCCTCCAAGTGCACCGAATGCGTGGGCCATTTCGATGAGCCCCAGTGCGTGGCCATCTGTCCCGTGGCCTGCATTCCGGTCCACCCGGCCCACCAGGAAAGCCGCGAGACGCTGTGGCAGAAGTTCCAGCGCCTGAAGCCACCGAAAGTGGCTTGAATGTGGAGGCTTTTGGGCCGCTAGTGCTTATCTGGTAAGCGCTACCAGCTATCAAAATAATAGTTAATCTGGACCCGCTTGTGGTGCGGCCTGCGCCTGGGCGGGGCGTGTGGGCTTTGGGCGGGGCGGCTTGGTGGTGTGCACGAGAAGCGTGGCCTTGTCCATGTCACCGGCCAGCAGGGCGGGGTAGGCCTTGAGCGAATGCAGGATGCTGTCCTCGATCAGCGTGCGCTGGTCGGGCGCGGGCTTCTTGAGCACCCAGTTCACCACCTCCGCCTTTACGCCGGGGTGGCCGATGCCGATGCGCAGCCGCCAGTAGTCGCTGGTGCCCAGTTGCGCGTGGATGTCACGCAGCCCGTTGTGGCCTGCGTGGCTGCCGCCGCGCTTGAGCTTGGCCTGTCCGGGCGGAATGTCCAATTCGTCGTGTGCGACGAGGATTTCCTCCGGCGGAATCTTGAAGAAGCGCGCAAGGGCCGCCACCGACTTGCCTGAGAGGTTCATGAAGGTCTGCGGCTGCAGCAGCCAGACGCTATGGCCGGCAACGCTGGCGCGCGCGACCAGGCCGTGGTAGCTGCGCTCGGGGAGCAGGGTGACCTTGAGTTCGCGCGCCAGCGCGTCGATCCACCAGAACCCCGCGTTGTGGCGTGTGGCCTCGTACTCCGGGCCGGGGTTGCCCAGGCCCACAAACAGTTTGATCATGTTGCGATTATCCGGCGCGCCTGAAGCGGCGCGACGTGCGCTTGCAGGGGGCCACAAAACGCCAACGGCCCACGCGAGGTGGGCCGTTGAGACGCAAGAGGCCGCCCCTGAGGGCGACGGCCCGGCAGAAGTGCTTACTTCTTGCCCTTCTTGGCGGGTGCGGCTGCGGGTGCTGCGGCTGCGGTCGCGTCGGCCACCACTTCGGGCAGCTTGATCGACACCAGGGCGGGGTTCTTGTTGGAACCACGCACCACGGCCTTCACGCCATGGGGCAGCTTCACGGACTGCAGGCCCATGGTGGACTTGGAGGTCAGGCCGCTCAGGTCCACCTTGATGAACTCGGGCAGTTGCGCGGGCATGCACATCACGTCCAGTTCATGGATCAGCGGGGTCACCGTGCAACCTTCCACCTTTACGGCCTGCGAGCCTTCGACGCCTTCGAAGTGCAGCGGCACCTTCAGGTGCACGCGGGTCTTCTCGTCCACGCGTTGGAAGTCCACGTGCAGCACTTGCTGCTTGAAGGGGTGGTACTGCACGTCACGCAGCAGCACCTTGGTGACTTGGCCGTTCAGCTCCATGTCCAGGATGCTGGAGTGGAACGCTTCCTTCTTGAGGGCGTGCCACAGGGCGTTGTGATCGATCTCGATCAGCTGGGGCTCGGCGGAGCCGCCATAGACGATGCCGGGGGCCTTGCCCGAAATGCGCAGACGGCGGCTCGCACCCGTACCTTGCTTGGCGCGCTCAAAAGCGACGAATTGCATGTTTGAACTCCTGAAGGGGCCGGCCGCGACCAGCCTGGCCCTGTTGATAAAGACCGCACGCCACCATGGCATGGGCCCGCGCTGTCTCCGAACAAGCAAGCCTCCCGAAGGAGGCTTGGGGCTGTGACACCTCCGCCAGCGGCGGAGCGATCATCAAGCCTGGTCGGAGAACAGGCTCATCACCGACTCACCCTTGGCAATGCGCTGGATCGTTTCGGCGATCAGCGGCGCCACGGAGAGCTGGCGAATCTTGGAACACCCCTTGGCGGCATCGCTCAGGGGGATCGTGTTGGTCACCACCACTTCATCGAGGGCCGTGCCTTGCGCGATGCGCTCGATGGCCGGGCCCGAGAAAATGGGATGCGTGCAATAGGCGTAAACGTTCTTGGCGCCGCGTTCCTTGAGCACTTCGGCGGCCTTCACCAGCGTGCCGGCGGTGTCGATCATGTCGTCCATGATCACGCAGTTGCGGCCTTCGATGTCGCCGATCACGTGCATGACTTCCGACACGTTCGCCTTGGGGCGGCGCTTGTCGATGATGGCCAGATCGGTGCCGAGCTGCTTGGCCAGGGCGCGTGCACGCACCACGCCGCCCACGTCCGGGCTCACCACGATCAGGTTCTCGTACTTCTTCTGGTTCAGGTCACCCAGCAGCACCGGCGACGCGTAGATGTTGTCCACCGGAATGTCGAAGAAACCTTGGATCTGATCGGCATGCAGGTCCATGGTCAGCACGCGGGCGACGCCCACTGCCTGCAGCATGTTAGCCACCACCTTGGCGGAGATCGGAACGCGTGTGGAACGCGGACGGCGGTCCTGGCGAGCGTAACCAAAGTAGGGAATCACGGCGCTGATGCGTTCGGCCGAGGCGCGCTTGAGCGCGTCGACCATGATCAGCAGTTCCATCAGGTTCTCGTTGGTCGGCGCGCAGGTCGACTGCACCACGAATACATCGCGGGCGCGGACGTTTTGCTTGATTTCGACGGTGACTTCGCCGTCGGAGAACCGGCCCACATCAATGGCGCCGAGAGTGGTGCCAAGATTTTGAGCGATCTCGGCAGCCAATCCAGGGTTGGCATTGCCCGTGAAAACCACGAAGTCGGGGGGATTGGTTTGCATGAGCGACTCAGCCGTCTGAATTTAAATCCCGTGTGGGAAATAATCTTTGGCAGGGGAGGAAGGACTCGAACCCTCGCATGCCGGAATCAAAATCCGGTGCCTTAACCAACTTGGCGACTCCCCTACGCAGGTCAGCTGTCTTGCGTCAGCTCACCCAGTATTTTTTCATCCAAAAACCCAATCCGCTAGCGGATGAGACTTTAGATTTTCACACACTTTGACATGCCAAGCAGCGGGTGCATCGTGCAGATCGACAGCGTGTGTGATTTGTGCAAACACCGCACTTCCAGAGCCTGTCATGCGTCCTCGCAACCCTTTTGATTCAAGCCAATTGATGGCTTGCGTGATCTCGGGGCACAAGGCTTGTGCGACTGGCTGCAGGTCATTACTTCCAAATTGGTAGTGTGTTGCAGCAAAGCCTGAAATTGTAGCACAACTCGAATCACGTTTAAGGGAGGGATGCGAAAAAATCATTCTCGTATCCAGCCCCGCTTCGGGCTTGACCACCGCGAAAGCCGCAGGCGGAAGTTGGTGCTCCAACTCAAGAGGGCGAATTATGTCACCAATTCCCTCGACCCAGGCGCTTGCGCCGCACAAAAAAAACGGAACATCGGCGCCCAGCGTCAGGGCGATCGAGTGCAACTGCTGCCGAGACAGTTTCAACTTCCACAAGCGGTTGAGCGCCAGCAGTGTGCTGGCCGCGTCCGAAGATCCGCCACCCAAGCCGGCTTGTGCGGGGATGTGTTTAGAGACGCCGATATGTACCCCTTGCGGGCAACCGGTGGCCTTTTGCAGCGCACGTGCGGCGCGCACGACCAGATCGTCCGCAGGCAGGGCGCTGGTAAGGTCTTCACGTGTGACGGTCCCAGTGCCGCGCACCTCGAAATGCAAAACATCGCACCAATCGATCAACATGAAGACCGACTGCAGCAGGTGATAGCCATCGGGCCTGCGACCCGTGACATGCAGAAACAGGTTCAGTTTGGCCGGCGCCGGCACGTCGTACAGGGCTTGCATGGAAAGCGGTCAGAGGCTCAAGACAATGCGCAGCGTAGTGCGAGGCAGCGGCTGCTCGCGCGTGGCCGACAAGCGCCCCTGCTGCAGGGCATCGAGGTTGGTGCGCCAGCCGGCGACCTGGAGGGCTTCGCCCTTCAGCCAGCTGAAAAGCGCGTAAATGGGTAGGTCGCTGCCGGTCAGGTCATGTACCAGGGTCTGCAGCGAGGCAGCCTCCCTGCGCTCCTGCCCCTGGACCAGCACGGCGCGATGCGGAGTCCATTCCACACGCGCGATGATGTTGCCCAGCGGGTTGATGAGAGTGAGCTCTCCCGCAGAGGGGTGGCCCTTCAATTCAAAACCGGCACTGAAGGATTGGCCTGCATCGTCTTCCACCTGAACGGCCAGCCGGCCCGACCAGTGGTCCGGGCTGGCATCCGCAGGGCGTGGCGGCTGCGCGCAGGCGACCAGGGTTGCAGCTGCGACGATCCCGAGCACCAGCCGGCCGCGCAGA
Organism: Diaphorobacter sp. JS3051; assembly: GCF_015832135.1. Taxonomy (NCBI): domain Bacteria; kingdom Pseudomonadati; phylum Pseudomonadota; class Betaproteobacteria; order Burkholderiales; family Comamonadaceae; genus Diaphorobacter; species Diaphorobacter sp. JS3051. The sequence goes on along the minus strand of NZ_CP065406.1, from coordinate 1,787,880 downwards.
GGGCGGGGGTCAGCCGCCAGTTGCGGTTGGCTCACAGACGCACTCCCAGCCGGTCGAGCGTGCCCTTGAGTGTGTCGTTGTCTTTGTTGATACGCAGGCCCTCGCGCCAAATGTCACGCGCGCGATCATGTTCTCCCAGAGACCACAGAACTTCCCCGATGTGGGCCGCTATCTCTGCGTCCGGTTGTGTTTCGTAAGCGCGTTTCAGGATGGTCAGCGCTTCCTGGCGGTTGCCCAGGCGGAATTCCACCCAGCCCAGACTGTCGGTGATGAACGGATCGTTCGGTGCAAACTCCAGCGCTTTGACGATGAGCGCCTTGGCTTCTTCCAGACGTACGCCCCGCTCTGCGAGGGAAAAACCCAGGGCATTGAGTGCGTGGTGGTAGTCGGGTTGGCGGGCGATGATGGCGCGCAAGAGGCGTTCCATGTCGTCGAGGCGGCCCGCCTTTTCCGCCAGCATGGCTTGGTCGTAGGCGAGGTCGTTGTCCGCGGGCGCCAGCGCTACGGCCTTGCCGAGGACCGTGTAGGCCTGTGCATATTGTTTTGCTTCGCGCAGCAACTGGGCTTCGGCCTGCAACTTGAGGCGTTCCTGATCCGGGGTGCTTGCGGGCACGGCGCGGATCAATGCACGCGCCTCTTCCAATTTGCCCTGGCGTGCGAGCAGTGCAGCGCGGCGGCTTTGAGCCGTGAGCAGTTCGGCGGCATCTTCAATGCGCGAAAGCCAACCCTCGGCCCCGGCGTAGTCGCCACGCTTCTCCGCTACTTGCGCGTGCATCAGATATGCCTGGGTGAGCGCGCGCTTGCGTTGGGGCGTGGCGGGCAGGTCTTCGAGCAAGCCGGTAAAACGCCGCAGTGCTTCCTCCGCCTGCTCCAGCCGTCCGCCTTGCAGGTGTAGCGACGCCTGCAACAACCAGGCTTCGGGCATGTCGGCCTGTTCGCGATTGACTGCATCCAGCTGGAACTGTGCGTCGGCCAGGCGCTGAGACTCCAGCAGCAGGCGTGCGTAGGCCATGCGGACTTCGGGCAGGGGCTTGCCGGCCAGGTAACCCGCGAGCAGCGGCTCCGCCTGCGTGACGCCCTCTGCGAGCAACTCGAGCGCCAGCATGGCGGCGCCATCGTCGGCGGGGTCTTGTGCATGGGCCTGGCTCGCCGCCTCCAGGGCGCCCGCCTTGTCGCTGGCTGCCAGGTCCATGCGCCCCACGGTGGTCCATGCAATGGGACCGATGGCCGGGTGGTTCAGTTCTGCCTGCAGGGCCTGGCGCACCACCTGCGCGGCCAGTGCCTTGTCGCTGGCACGGCCGTAGAGCTGAGGCAGCGCGCGGATGGTGGATATCTTGTCGCGCGTCGGCGCGGTGCTCAGTTCCTGCTTCAAGGGGTCGGCGCTATCGCCGATGCGATTGAGGGCGACCAGGATGCGCAACATGTAGCGATTGGCATCGCGCGACTGCGGCAGGGCCTCCTTCCACGCTCGCGCGGCCATCAAGGCGTATTCGCCCGAGCGCGACTGCAGGGCGATCTCGGTGGCGCGGCGGTACAACTGTGGGTCGCCGCTGCGACGTGCAGCGTCCAGCATCAGGGCATAACCGGTGCCGGGGTCGCCCCGGCTGGTGGTCATCTCGCCCAGCAGCAATTCGTAGAACAGCTCGGCATTCAAGGCGGCTGCATCGTCGCTGGCAGCCGCATCGGTATCTTCCAGCTCGGCTGGGGGGGCGGGGACGGTGGACTGGGCAGGCGTCTGGGCCATGGCCGGCAGCATGCTCGCCGCAGCCCAACATGCCAGTGCGACGGCCCTGAAACGAAGAGATTGCACCATCGGCCCATAATAATCCATGGCTCTTGAACTTCTTGACGAGTATTGCGATGCCTGAGCTGCCGGAGGTGGAAGTCACGAGGCGCAGCTTCGCGGGCGCGATCGAGGGCGCAACTGTCCGCGGCATTGCGGTGGGCAAGCCCTTGCGCTGGCCGCTGGGCACGGAGCCCGCAGTATTGGTCGGACGGCGGGTGTGCGGTGTGCGCCGGCGCGGCAAATACCTGTTGCTGGATCTGGATGAAGGGCTGCTGCTCATTCACCTGGGCATGTCGGGCAGCTTGCGCTTTGCACGCGATCTGCCCGCGCGCGGCGCCCACGACCATTTCGAACTGATAACGGACCAGGGCACGCTGCGGCTGCACGACCCGCGGCGCTTCGGCGCCGTGGTCTGGGCGGCGGGTGAGTCCGATCCCCGTGCACGCAAGCTGCTCGATGGGTGGGGATTGGAGCCGCTGGGCGAGGACTTCGCCTTCGAGTCCTTCCACGCGGGGCTGCGCGCCAAACGCTCGCCCATCAAGCAACTGCTGCTCGCGGGCACGGTGGTCGTGGGCGTGGGCAATATCTATGCCTGCGAAGTGCTGTTTCTCGCAGGCATCCGGCCAACCACCCGCGCTTGCGCGATCGGACCCCAGCGAGCCCGGCGCCTGCACGGCGCAATCCGCGAGGTGCTGGCGCGCGCGGTGGAGCGGGGCGGCAGCACGCTGCGTGATTTCTCCAGCGCCGACGGCAGCGCCGGGCATTTCCAATTGGAGGCCAATGTCTATGGCCGCGCGGGCCTGCCGTGTCGCCAGTGCGGCACGCCCGTGCGTCTGTTGCGCCAGGGGCAGCGCAGCACCTATTTCTGTCCGCACTGCCAGCGCGCCTGACCGGGCTGCGTGGCGGCGGACCGGCGCAATGGCGATGCTATATTGCGCCATCTCCCGCCCACGCGGGCGCTTGCATTGATATCCGGGAGCAAAGTGGGACCTTCATTCAACGAACAGTTTGACCAGCACGGCGCATGGAGGCGTGCTTTCGCCCAGCAACTCAAGCGCCTGGGGCAATGGATGGGTTCGCACGACCTCATGGACGCGGCTGTGGAGGAGCGTCTGCAGCGGCTGGAAGAGCAGGTGCGCAGCGACAAGGTGACTGTCGCTTTTGTGGCGGAGTTTTCGCGCGGCAAGTCCGAGCTCATCAATGCGATCTTCTTCGCCGGCTATGGCCGGCGCATCATGCCGGCCAGTGCGGGGCGCACCACCATGTGTCCGACCGAGCTGGGCTATGAAAACGGCACCGCCCCCAGCCTGCGCCTGCTGCCTATCGACACGCGCATGCAGTCCCTGGGGCTGGCCGAGTGGCGCCTGAAGGCAGACCGCTGGGTGAAGGTGCCGCTGGACATGGACGACCCGGCCCAACTCGCCCAGGCGCTTGAAAAAGTATCGGAAGTGCGCCGCGTGTCCGTGGATGAGGCGCGTGCGCTGGGTTTCTGGAGCGATGAGGCCGCCGACGAGAACCCCGTGCTGGACGCTGCGGGCATGGTCGAGGTGCCAATGTGGCGGCACGCGGTCATCAACATTCCGCATCCGCTGCTCAAGCAGGGGCTCGTGATACTGGATACGCCGGGCCTGAACGCCGTGGGCGCGGAGCCCGAGCTCACCATCAACCTCATCCCGCAGGCCCACGCCGTGGTGTTCATCCTGGGCGCGGACACGGGCGTGACGCGCTCGGACCTGACCATCTGGCGCGACCACCTGGGCACGGCTGAAGACGCGACCGATGCGCGGCTGGTGGTGCTCAACAAGATCGACACGCTGTGGGACACGCTCAGTTCCCCGTCGCAAGTGCAAGCACAGCTGGAGCGCCAGCGCCAGACATCGGCCGAATTGCTGGGCGTGCCGCTCAGCCATGTCGTGCCCGTGTCGGCCCAGAAGGGCCTGGTGGCCAAGATCAACTGTGACGACATCCTGCTGGAGTCCAGTGGGCTGCCGCTGCTGGAGGAAGCGCTGGCCGAGGGCATCATGGGCCGGCGCCAGGCCATCCTGCGGGCCACGGTGGCCAGCGGCGTGGCAAGCCTGCAGTCCGAGACGCGGCGGGTGATCAACATCCGCCGGCGCGATCTGGATGATCAGATGCTGGAGTTGCGCAGCCTGCGCGGCAAGAATGCCTCGGTGATCGACGCCATGCGCGGGCGCATCGAGCAGGAGCAGCAAGAGTTTGAAGCCAGCACGGCCAAGATCCAGGCCGTGCGAGCAGTGCATCTGAAGATGCTGCGCGAGGTGTTCCACCAGCTTGGGCCGCGTTCGCTCAAGGCGCAACTGGTGGAGCTCACCGAGGCGCTGCAGCCCAAAGGGCTCAAGCTGGGCGTGCGCAAGGTATACGGCGACACCTTCGCCAAGGTGCGCACCATCATGGAGGCCGCGCAGTCCACGGGCATCGAGATCCAGGCCATGCTGGGCGGCACCTTCCGTCAGCTCAACACGGAGTTCGGCTTCTCGTTGCAAGTACCTGCGGCGCCCCAATTGGGTAACTATGTGCAGGAGATCGTGGCCATCGAGCAGCGGCACCTGCAATACGTGGGCATGGGCAACACGCTGCGCCTGGCGCAGCCAGAGTTCGCGCAGCGCTTGTTACGGGCCATGGGCCTGCGCCTGCGCACCGTGTTCGAGTCCGCGGCCAACGAGCTGGAGCTGTGGAGCAAGACGGCCACGGCGCAGTTGGACGCGCAACTGCGTGAGCGCAAACGCAGCTTCTCGCGGCGTATCGAGGCGGTGAACCGCATCCAGCAGGCCGCCAACGGGCTGGTGGACCGCATCGCCGAGATCGAAGAGGCCGAGCAGCACCTCGCCGAACTGGAGCAGCGGCTGACGGAGCTGACCTCCGACCTCGTGCGGCAGCCGCAAGCGCCTGAGGGCGTGGACATCGACATACCCCTTACCGAACCCCAGCCGCTCGCGGCGTCATGAGCGGTCCGTCCGCAGAGCTGGCGGCCCAGGTGGTGCGCTGGCAGGAAGCGCATGGGCGCAACCACCTGCCTTGGCAGAACACGCGCGATGCATACCGCGTGTGGCTGTCGGAGATCATGCTGCAGCAGACCCAGGTGGCCACGGTGCTGGAGTACTACACGCGCTTTCTGGCGCGCTTTCCCGACGTGCGCGAACTGGCTGCTGCGCCACAGGACGAGGTACTGGCGTTGTGGAGCGGCCTGGGTTACTACAGCCGCGCGCGCAACCTGCACCGCTGCGCCCAGATCGTCGTGCACCAGCACGGCGGGGAATTCCCCCGCACGGTGGATGAGCTGGCGGCCCTGCCGGGCATCGGCCGCTCCACGGCAGGGGCGATAGCCGCTTTCTGCTTCGGCGTACGGGCGCCGATCCTGGATGCCAACGTGCGACGCGTGCTCACGCGGGTGCTGGGGTTCGGCGCCGACCTGGCCGAGGCGAAGAACGAGCGCGCGCTATGGCAGCAGGCCGAGGCGCTGCTGCCACGGCAGGACCTGTCCCATGCCATGCCGCGCTACACGCAGGGCCTGATGGACCTGGGTGCCGGCATCTGCCTGCCCCGCAACCCCAACTGCCTGCTGTGCCCCTTGCAAGAGGCCTGCGTGGCGCGCCGCGACGGCAACCCGCAGGACTACCCGGTGCGCACGCGCAAGCTCAAGCGCAGCGCGCAGGCCTGGTGGCTGCTGCTGCGCCAGGATGGTGCGGGCCGGCTGTGGCTGGAGCGGCGTCCGCCCACCGGCATCTGGGCGGGGCTGTACTGTCCGCCGGTCTATGACAGCCGCGCGGCGCTGGACGAGGCGCTGCAGCTGCACGCCAGCTGCGATGCGCAGGATCTGCCGGCCTTCACCCACGTGCTGACGCACCGCGACCTGCACCTGCATCCGGTGCTGGCGCGAGATGCAACGCCGCAGCCGAACGCGCATTGCGCTGAGCAGCAGTCGGGGTGGTTCGCTCCGGCGCAATGGCCGGCGCTGGGGCTGCCCGCGCCCGTGCGCAAGCTGCTCGCCTCCCTTGGGGACGGCTGTCAAAAATGAGAGCTGGCAGCGACCGTAGATAGGCGACTTCCGGTAGAAAACTATTGCAAGTCGTTCAATAGCAAGCGCTAGCAGCTACTAAAACAATAGCTGTCACCTAGCGGTGCATGCTAGATGCCGTCGAGCTCGCGGTGGCGGCGCAGCGTATTCCAGCGGCCCTCGAAGCGCGCCGCCAGCTGCTCCACCAGGTAGACGGAGCGGTGCTGTCCTCCCGTGCAACCGATGGCCACGGTCACGTAGCTGCGGTGGTTGTGGGCCAGCGCGTCCAGCCAGTGGTCCAGGAAGTCGCCAATGTGCGCCAGCATCAGCGCTACTTCGGGCTGCTGACGCAGGTAGTCGATGACCGGCGCGTCCTTGCCCGTGAGGGCGCGCAAGAGCGGCTCGTAGTGGGGATTGGGCAGCATGCGCACGTCGAACACATAGTCGGCATCCATGGAGATGCCGCGCTTGAACGCAAACGACTGGAACACCAGGGTCAGCCGACTCGGCGGCACCGACAGCAGGTCCTTCACATAGCTCAGCAATTGCGCGGACCGCAGGGTGCTGGTGTCGATGACGTGTGCCTGCTCGCGCAGCGGGGCCAGTAGCTCGCGCTCCAACCGCATGGTGTGCAAAAGCGGGCGCGGACCTTCGCGCATCTCGGCCTGGGACAGAGGGTGGCGGCGCCGGGTTTCTGAAAAACGCCGCACCAGCACGTCGTCGGTGGCGTCCAGGAACAGTTGGCGCACCTGCACGCCCTGCTCGCGCAGGCCGGCCAACTGCTGCGGCACCAGGGGCAGGGCGGTGGCGCTGCGCACGTCCATGGCCACGGCAACGCGGTGGCCGTGGTGTGCGTGCTCCAGCTCCACGAAGGAGGTCAAAAGTTCCGGCGGCAGGTTGTCCACGCAGTAGTAGCCCGCGTCTTCGAGCGCATGCAGCGCGACGGACTTGCCCGAGCCGGACATACCGGTGATGACGACGACTTCCAGATCCATGGCTCAGGGTGTGGGTTTGGCGGCGCCCTGCAGCATCTCGCGTGCATGCGCCAGGGTGGTAGGGGACAGACGCTCGCCGCCCAGCATGCGCGCAATCTCGGCCACGCGCGCCTCCTCGTTGGCGGCGGCCACGCTGCTGGTGGTGCCCTCGGCGTGCTTGTGTTTGGCCACCACAAGGTGATGGTCCGCGCACGCGGCCACCTGGGGCAGGTGGGTGACGGCCAGTACCTGCCGGGCCGTCCCGAGCTGCTGCATCAGACGGCCCACGGTCTGCGCCACGGCGCCGCCCACGCCCGAGTCCACCTCGTCAAAGATCAGCGTGGGCGCCTCGCCCAGCTCGCTGGTGGTGACCGAGATCGCCAGCGCCATGCGCGACAGCTCGCCCCCCGACGCCACCTTGCCGATGGGCCGCGGCGTCATGCCCGGGTGGCTGCTGACCAGGAAAGCCACTTGGTCGATGCCGTGCGGCCCAGGCTCGGCCTTGTCCAGTTGCACCTCGAAGCGCCCGCCCGCCATGCCCAGGCCCTGCATGGCGCGGGTGATGGCCTGCGCCAGTAGCGGCGCAGCCTTGGCGCGCTTTTGCGACAGGGCGCGTGCGGCCTTCTGGTAAGCGGCGCCATGGGCTTGCTCGGCAGCCTGCAATGCGGCCAGGTCAGTGGCGCTGTCCAAACGGTGCAGCGTGTCCTTCCAGTCTTGCAGCAGCGCGGGTAGTTCGGGTGGGGTGCGCTTGTAGCGGCGCGCGAGCTGCATCCACTGCGATACGCGGGCGTCCAGCTGCTGCAGCCGATCCGGGTCGGGCTCCGCGTGGCGCAGGTAGCTTTGCAGAGAGTGCGCCACATCGCCCGCCTGGGCGATGCAGGAGGTCAGCACCTCATTCATGGTGCGAAACGACGGGTCCACATGCTCGTAGTCCTGCAGCAGGTGCTGTGCCTGCGCCAGGGCCCGCAGCGCGCCGCCTGCGTCTTCGTCCTCCAGCACAGTCAGGGCGGCCTGGGCGTTGTCCAGCAGCGACTGGGCGTTGGACAGTCGCGCATGCTCGGCATTGAGCTCCTCCCATTCGCCATCGCGCGGCGCCAGCTTGTCCACTTCGCCGATCTGCCACTGCAGGCGCTCGCGTTCCTGTTGCAGCGTGTCTTGGGCAGCGCGGGCGTGGGTCAGCGCCTGCTGCGCGTCGCGCCAACTCGTCCACAGCGCGGCCAAGGGTTGCACCTGCACGCCGGCATAGGCGTCCAGCAGGCCGCGCACGGCGTCGGGCCGCGTCAGGCGCTGCCAGGCGTGCTGCCCATGAATGTCCAGCAGATGCTCGCCCACGGCACGCATCTGCGCTGCCGTGGCGGGGATGCCGTTGATCCAGGCGCGGCTCTTGCCTTGCACATCGACGGTGCGGCGCAGCAGCAGCGTGTCGTCGCGCGGAAAACCCGCCTCGTCCAGCCAGGCTGCCAGCGCGACGGTGCCACCGTCGAATTCGGCGCAGACGTCGGTGCGCTGCGCGCCTTCGCGGATCACACCGGAGTCGGCACGCGCGCCCAGCACCAGTTGCAACGCGTCGATCAGGATGGACTTGCCGGCACCGGTTTCACCGGTGAGCACGGTGAAGCCGGCATGCAGGTCCAGCTCGAGCGATCGCACGATCACGAAATCGCTCAGGGCGATCCGCCTCAGGGCCATGGTCAGGAACCTCCCTCGTACCAGCCCAGCTTCTTGCGCAGGGTGGCAAAGTAACTCCAGCCGCGCGGGTGCAGAAAGCACACCCGGTGCGCGGAACGGCGCACCAGTATGCGGTCGCCATGTTGCAGCGATGCGAGCGACTGCATGTCGAAGTTGGCGCTGATGTCGCGCCCGCCGGCCACCTCAATGGCCACCTCGGTCGCGTCGGAAAGCACGATCGGCCGGTTGGACAGGGTGTGCGGCGCGATCGGCACCAGCACCCAGCCGGGGATCGATGGGTGCAGCATCGGGCCGCCTGCAGACAGGGCATACGCCGTGGAGCCGGTGGGCGACGCGACGATCAGGCCGTCGGCGCGCTGGTTGGAAACGAATACGCCGTCCACCTCCACGCGCAGCTCCACCATGCCGGAGGTGGAGCCGCGGTTGACCACCACGTCGTTGAGGGCCAGCGCCTCGAACACGCACTCGCCACCGCGCATCACGCAGGCCTGCATCAACGGGCGCACGTCTTCTTCGTAGTCTCCGTGCAGGATGGGCGTGAGCGCGTCCTGGTAGCCCTCCAGCGGAATGTCGGTAATGAAGCCCAGCCGCCCCTGGTTGATGCCCACCAGCGGCGTGCCGTAGCCGGCCAGCCGCCTGCCCACGCCCAGCATGGTGCCGTCGCCGCCTACGACCAGGCACAGGTCGCATTGCCGGCCGATCCCCTCCACATCCAGCGTGTGGTATTGCGTGAGGCCCGTGTGGGCGGCGGTTTCGGCCTCCAGCGTCAACTCGCAGTCCTGCTGGGTGACGAACTGGGCAATGCTCTCGATGATCTGCCGTGCGCTGTCGGACGCTGAAACGGCGCCAGGCCCCGGGTATTTGCCTATGACTGCAACGCGGCGGAAGATGGGCTTCATGCAGAAATTACATCATTAAAATGATTCAATGCTTGATGACCGCTCCAAGTTGTTACTCAAGGCCTTGGTGGAACGCTACATAGCCGAGGGGCAGCCAGTCGGCTCCAGAACCTTGTCGCGGGCATCAGGGCTTGAATTGTCGCCCGCCACCATACGCAATGTGATGGCAGACCTGGAGGACCTGGGGCTTATTGCCAGCCCCCACACCTCCGCGGGCCGTGTGCCCACCGCCAAGGGCTATCGCCTGTTCGTCGACACCATGCTCACCGTGCAGCAGGAGCAGTTGCCGACAGTCCAGCTCATGCCCGAGCAGCCGCAGAAGGTGATCGCCAACGCCGCCCACCTGTTGTCGAGCCTGTCGCAGTTCGTGGGTGTGGTGATGGCGCCGCGGCGCGCCTCGGTGTTTCGCCACATTGAATTCCTGCGGCTGTCCGAGAAGCGTTTTTTGGTGATCATCGTCTCGCCCGACGGTGATGTGCAGAACCGCGTGACCTTTACCGAGGTCGATTACTCCCAGTCGCAACTGGTGGAGGCCGCCAACTTCCTCAACGCCAACTACGCGGGCCTCACCATGGAGCAGGTGCGCGAGCGCCTGAAGCTGGAGGTGGACAAGCTGCGCGGAGAAATCGCGGCGCTGATGCAGGCCGCGGTGAGCGTGGGCTCGGAGGCCATGTCCGGGTCGCAGGACGAGGTGGTGTTCTCGGGCGAGCGCAACCTGCTGTCCGTGAGCGATTTTTCCAGCGACATGAGCCACTTGCGCCGTGCGTTCGACCTGTTCGAGCAAAAGACCCAGATTCTGCGCCTGCTGGACATTTCCAGCCGGGCAGAAGGGGTGCGCATCTTCATTGGTGGAGAGAGCCAGGTGGTGCCATTTGAAGAGCTGTCCGTGGTGAGTGCACCCTATGAGGTCGACGGTCAGGTGGTGGGCACCCTGGGCGTGATCGGCCCCACGCGCATGTCCTATGACCGCATGATCCAGATCGTGGACATCACCTCCAAGCTGGTCTCCAACGCCCTGAGTCACCGGAAGTAGCCCCTACAATACGCGCCGCTGCGCCGCCTACGAGGCAGGGCAGTGCACCCTGGGACGTTAGCTCAGTTGGTTAGAGCAGAGGACTCATAATCAAGAGGCCAGAGCGATTAACCGTCATTTTTTTCGGACTGGTTGCTTGATTCCAACACTTTGAAATCAAGCACTTACAGCGGTCTGGCGATTTCGCCGGATTGCTACCGAGGAAGTTGGCGGGTAGGCGCTTGCTACGTTCTTGCTACTGAGGGAGAAATGGCGTTTTTCGGCGGCCTTTGGGGTCGCTGAAAACGCGGAGAGTTGAAGTTGTTTTATGAATGGGCCGTTAGCTCAGTTGGTTAGAGCAGAGGACTCATCGAAATGGTGACCTTGCCGTGAAAGCGGCAATGGAAAAACCGGGTGAACTCAGGGAAACCGTCAGCCAGTCAATGGCCCGGCAATCCTGAGCCAAGCTCGCCGAAGGCAGGTCGAAGGACCGGTAGGCGAGAAGGTGCAGAGACTAGGGTGTGAGGAGCCAATCCGATAAGCACCCCAAGAGCGCCCGGCACCCTAACGCGCGAAGCAGTTCGCGGCGAGGGTGGTGAGATAGTCCAGGGAATGAGGAAACTCATGCAAACCTGAATCCTTTGGTCGTTGGTTCAAGTCCAACACGGCCTACCATTCATAAGACAATTGGACCCATGCCCCGCACGCCTTCAAGCCCCGCAGACCGCCCCAAGTGGCTGCGCTTCGAGGCGGGTGATGAAGAGTCGCACGAGCTGTTTGCACCCGGCGCCAACTGGCGCAAGCAGGACCAGTATCCGGCGCTCAAGCCGCTGGACAGCTACACGCGCGACGACTACCTGCGACTGGCCTGGGAACTGTTGCGGCGCATGCCTCGTTACCGCAGGCAACATCGCAAGCTCGGTCAGCTGGGCATCAAGTCACCCAGCTTCTTCAAGTCGAGTCCCAAGCATTTCTACACCAGCGACAGCCCTCCGGCTTTTCCGGGCTGGGCAACATGCCCGCTGCGTGGTCATCAGTGCGAACCGCCCATTGCAGGTCAGGACGAGACCTTCGGCTCCTATATCGCGGTGCAGGAGAAAGCGGGGCAGCCATGGTTCGTGATGAACCGATACCGCTGGGTCATGGACCTGTGGGGGCTCACCTACGTGCCGAACCCGGCCACGCATTTCGACCACTTGCGCAAGAGCGGCTTGTTCGGTGCGCCCGCTGCTGAACCGCCCCGGGTTTTGAGGAGGCTCCAACACTTGAGAAGATGGAGCTATGAACAAGTCACCGAAGTTCTCCCCGGAAGTGCGCGAGCGCGCCGTGCGCATGGTGCAGGAGCACCGAGCCGACTACCCGTCGCTGTGGGCAGCGATTGAATCGATTGCCCCCAAGATTGGCTGCGTGCCACAGACCTTGAACGACTGGGTCAAGAAGGCCGAGGTCGACAGCGGCCAGCGCCCCGGCACCACCACCTCGGATGCGCAGCGCATCAAGGAACTGGAGCGTGAGGTCAAAGAATTGCGCCGGGCCAACGACATCCTGAAGACGGCCAGCGCGTTTTTCGCGCAGGCGGAGCTCGACCGCCGACTCAAGTCGTGAAGGCCTACATCGACCGCCACCGTGATGACTACGGGGTCGAGCCCATCTGCCGGGCGCTGCAGATGGCCCCGTCGTGTTACTGGCGCCACGCAGCCCGGCAACGCAACGCGCAACTGCGCAGTGCACGCGCCCAGCGTGACGAGGGTTTGAAGGCCGACATTCAGCGCGTGTGGCACGCCAACTGGCAGGTCTACGGAGCCGACAAGGTCTGGCTGCAGATGAACCGCGAGGGCATCGTGGTGGCGCGCTGCACGGTCGAGCGTCTGATGCGTGCCATGGGCTTGCAAGGGGCACGCCGTGGCAGGGCGGTGCGCACCACCACGCCGGATACCTCGGCCCCGTGCCCGCTGGACCACGTCAACCGGCACTTCCATGCCAGCCGTCCCAACGAGCTATGGGTGTCGGACTTCACCTATGTCTCCACCTGGCAAGGCTGGTTGTATGTGGCCTTTGTGGTGGATGTGTACGCTCGGCGCATCGTGGGCTGGCGCGTCAGTCGCAGCATGCAGACGGACTTCGTGCTCGATGCCCTGGAGCAGGCTCTGTACGAACGCCAGCCAGCGGCCCATGTCTTGACGCACCATTCCGACAGGGGCAGTCAGTACGTCAGCATCCGCTACACCGAACGCTTGGACCAGGCGGGCATACAACCTTCGGTGGGCAGCAGGGGAGACAGCTATGACAACGCGCTGGCCGAGACCATCAACGGTCTGTACAAGGCCGAGTTGATTCACCGCCGGGGACCTTGGAAGACCAGGGAATCCGTGGAACTGGCCACCCTGCAATGGGTGCACTGGTTCAACCACGTCCGACTGCTCACGCCGATTGGGGGCATCCCTCCGGCAGAAGCTGAGGCAAACTACTGGAGGCAACTCGCCGCCAGCGACACCTCGACAGAAGTGTCAACTTAAACCAATCGGCCTCCTCGAAAGCCGGGGCGGTTCAGTGGCCAACCCCGCTGGCAACACCCGCAACGGCAAGAGCAAGAAGACCCTCAAGGGCGAGTTCGGCGAATTGCCCATCGAAGTGCCACGCGACCGCCATGGCAGCTTCGAGCCTCAGCTCATCCCCAAGCACCAGACCCGCTGGGCCGGCTTCGACGACAAAATCATCTCGCTGTACGCCCGTGGCATGACGGTGCGCGAGATACAGGCCCACCTCGAAGAGATGTACGGCACCGAGGTCTCACCCAGCCTGATTTCCTCGGTGACAGATGCCGTGGCCGACGAGGTCAAGGCCTGGCAGGCCCGACCGCTGGAGCCGATTTATCCCATCGTCTATCTGGACTGCATCCATGTGAAGGTGCGCGAGGGCGCGGTGCGGGTCAAGGCGGTGTACCTGGCCATCGGCATCACCATGACGGGCGACAAGGAGGTGCTGGGCCTGTGGCTGGCCCAGACCGAGGGCGCCAAGTTCTGGCTGCAGGTGGTCACCGAGTTGCGCAACCGGGGCGTGCAGGACATCTTCATCGCCTGCGTCGATGGGCTCAAGGGCTTCCCTGACGCCATCGAGGCAGTCTTCCCCAAGGCGGTGGTGCAACTGTGCATCGTTCACATGGTGCGTCACAGCCTGAACTACGTCTCATGGAAGCGCCGCAAGGAAGTGGCGGCCGACCTGCGCCGTATCTACACGGCCGCCACCGCCGAGGAGGCCGAACTGATGCTCGCAGAGTTCGAGGCCCGATGGGATGCCGAGTACCTGCCCATCGGCCAGTCCTGGCGCAGGAACTGGAGCCGCTTGACCCCGTTCTTTGACTACCCGCCGGAAATCCGCAAGGTCATCTACACCACCAATGCCATCGAGTCGGTGAACATGGGCCTGAGGAAGCTGACCAAGAACCGGGGCTCATTCCCCAGCGATGAGGCGCTGAGCAAGCTGTTCTACCTGGCCCTGCGCAACATCAGCCAGAAGTGGACCATGCCCATCCGGGATTGGAAGGCTGCGCTGACCCGCTTTACCATTCAGTTCGGAGACCGCATCTCCGTCAACTGAAGTCCGAACCGTTTACACAAAAATTCGGACACGCCCAGTTCTGAGCGTATATGCGAGCGCCTACTTGCAAGACCTGAGGATCATCAGGACGCAAGGTATGCGTCAACGCTGCCTCCCGCCTGCCACCGGCACTCAAGAAGAAATAGAGGATTCCAGCCACCACGAGCAAGACCAATCCCCCTCCCACGCCAAGGACAAGTGGTCTCAATTTCATTTCAAATTCTCCGACGCCACGCCTGCGGTCATCGACCGATAGAATGGCGCACGCGCTATCGTAAAAAAAGATTCGTCGCGCGCATTCGGGCTCCGCGCAGGCGAATCGCTGAGTGCCCGCAGATCCCCTATCTGCCCACTTTTTGCATCATGGTCAAACTCGGTCTCCTCTAGGGCGAACCCCACTTCGATGTGGGAAAGACGATCAAAAAGCGCCATGTTTTGGTGATTTTCCACACATTCAAACAAGAGTACTTCGATCGGGCGCCACATCGCCACCCAGCCAACAATCAACAGCCCTTTGCTGATGGCCGTAAGCACCTGGCTGTTGCCAGCATTACCCAATAAGGCCCGTACAAGCAGCGTCGTACCCAGAACGGCGAGTCCCGTTAAGGAAATCCTGCAAAACCCCGAACGCAGTCTGCTAGAAGCCAGGAAGTCATGGCATCCTCCCCGCCCATGAAGCAAAGCAGCCTTGACCTGAAACTGAGCACCAAAAAGACCCGCAAGCAAGAACTGCTGATCCAGATGGATTTGGTGGTTCCCTGGGCTGCTCTGGTCGAACTCATTGCGCCCTATTACCCCGAAGGCAAGAACGGCCGCCCACCCTTTGCCCTGGAGACCATGCTGCGCATCCACTGCATGCAGCAGTGGTTCACCCTGTCAGATCTGGCGATGGAAGAGGCCTTCTTTGACACCCCGATCTACCGGGAGTTTGCAAGTCTTGATGCCCATGGGAGGGTGCCTGACGAGAGCACCATCCTGAGGTTTCGTCATCGGCTGGAGAAACACAAGCTGGCCGAGCAGATTCTGGCCACTGTCAACGAGCTTCTGGCAGCCCAGGGCTTGCTGCTCAAGGCAGGCACTGCGGTCGATGCCACACTGATCGCAGCGCCTAGCTCTACCAAGAACAAGGACAGAAAGCGCGATCCAGAGATGCATTCGAGCCAAAAGGGCAACGAATGGCACTTTGGCATGAAGGCCCATATCGGCGTGGATGCGGACTCGGGACTCGTGCATACCGTCATAGGCACCTCGGGTAACGTGGCCGACGTTGTAGAGGGCAACAGCTTGCTGCACGGGCAGGAGACAGACGGGTTTGGTGATGCGGGCTACCAAGGTATCGACAAGCGCCCGGATGCCAAGGAGGCAGTGCGGTGGCACATCGCGATGCGCCCAGGCAAACGCAGAGCGCTGGACAAAGAGAACAACCCCGTTGACGCGCTGATAGACCAAGTGGAGAAGATCAAGGCGAGCATCCGTGCCAAGGTGGAGCATCCCTTCAGGGTGATCAAACGACAGTTTGGATACACCAAGGTGCGCTACCGGGGATTGAAGAAGAACACGTTGCAGCTCAAGACGCTGTTTGCGCTGTCCAATCTTTGGATGGTGCGCCATCAATTGCTGGAGGCGCAGGGATGAGTGCCCCTGAAATCAGGCAAATGGCCGCAAAGGCGGTGCAGATGGCCCGCAAGGGCGTGGAAAGTGGTGCGAAGACCCAGGCTAAACGCCATCCATCGCACTATCTGAAACCGGTGACCTTGTAGCACTTACGCATTCGAGTTATTCAGGGCATCCTTAACAGGAAGTGCCCTGTCGCATCCTTCGTCGATACCGGCGCCTGCACTGCGCATATTGCGCTTGAAAGTGCGCATGGATCGCTCCTGCAATTTCCACCTCGTACTCTCTGATCGACGTCGGGACATGAACAATGAGACGAAGCGATTCATCTAAACCATACTCGCCCGCACAGTCAACGATATAGTTTTCCACAGCACGGCTCAGTGTTTTCTCATGGAGCGGCGAAGGGTCCAATGAATCGTAAAGCTGCGTGATTCGTTGAATGCGAATATCGATGACCGTCATTTCTGTAAACGCCCAGGTTGTCTTGTTTTACTTTTTTTGCACCTTGCCGGACAGCTGCAAGCGACGGACAAACCGTCAAGGCGTAATGCTGATGCCGTTGGGAGTCTTGCCTACCGGAACGGTCTTCACAACCTTGCGATCCTTCACATCAAGCACGGAAACCGAATTGGCGTACATGTTGGTAACGTAGGCGTACCGGCCTTCACGGTCGACAACCACGCCATGAGCACCGGCGCCGGTCACGACGGTCTTGGCAACCTTGAAACTCTCCAGCTCAATCAGGCTGACGGTTTTGCCAGGCTTCTTGGGCGTGCCCTGATTGGCCACCAGCAGCGTGCGCGAATCCGGCGTGACATACAGCTGGATGGGGACTGTTCCGACGGCAACCTTGCGAATCACCTTGCGCGTAGCCGGGTCGATCACGGCGACCGCGTTTTCCTCCGACAGCGACACCAAGACAAGACTCCCGTCCGGCGTGAAGCCCACTTGAGCCGGCCCCTTGCCTGCAGGAACTTGCGCGATCTCCTTCTGGCTGGCGGTATCGATGACCGACACCGTTCCGCCCTTGAGGTTGGCGACGTAGGCCTGCTTGCCGTCCGGACTGATGCGAAGACCGTGGGGAAACTTGCCGACCGGAATCGTCGCCACGAGGCTCCGCGCCGCTGTGTCGATCACACTGACCGTGTTGTCGCCGCCGTTGGTGATGTAGGCGAAGCGGCCGTCGGGCGACACCACCACATGGGCCGGGTGCATGCCAACCGGCACCTTGGCGACGACTGCGTTAGTCGCGGTATCGATGGCCCAAACCGCGCCGGGCTTTCCCATCGCATCGTGGCTGCCTTGGGCCATCTCCTTGTGCTCCGACGCGTCGGCCGTTTGAGCAGGCTCCCCGTTATTGGTCACCCATACGACCTTGCCGTCGGGCGATACCTGCACGTTGTGCGGTGCCTTGCCGACGCGCACGCTTGCCAGTGTCTTGAACGACGCAGCATCGAGCACGCTCACCGTGTCAGCCCCCTCGTTGGCCACATACACCTTGTCGGCGGCCAAGGTGGCGCCGGACCAGGCCAATAGGCCCATCTGCACCGCTGTCAAAAGCCAGTTGTTTTTTCTTGTCATCATGATCTCTCTTGGTTGGAAAATAAAACTTCTATCAGGGCTCAGTCGGCGTTGGGGCGCACTGAATTACCGTTGCCACCCTCTTTACCCACCATCCCCAGGACGCCTGCGAACAAGACAGGGTTTTGAAACATCAGGCGAAACGCCTGCTCGCTCGCAGCGTCTCGGCCTTCGCGCAGCCTTCCCAGCGCATGGGTCACTTCCCCTGCAGCTTCACGCTCACGCTCGATCAACGGGTGATGCGGCGCAAGCGGCTGGCGGTTCTTGCCAAGCGGCTCGGCCAGCAAGGCAACGCCGCGCATCCACGGACTGAACGTTTCCGAGAGCAAATACCGACTGGTGCGCATCGGATGGAGCCACTTGAGCATTTGGGCTGTCCAGGGTGTGGACAGCGCTTGCGCCCAAGGACTGACGAATGCCCGGTAAAGCGCCTCGTTGAATGTCGAGACCTGTTTCACCCGCTCAAAAGCTTCCTGCGGGTAATCCGTTTTCAGGTCTTCAACCTGACGGGGTTCAAAGCGGATGCTGTAGGTGGGCTTATGGCAGTCCGGGTCACCCGACGGGTTGTCGATCTTCATTTCATAGAGGCCCGGGGCCAGCGCCTCAATCTCAGCCAGGCTCTCCAGGATCGCCCGGTGCTCCAGACGCGCCACCCCGGCGGAGACAAAAATGCCGAGATGGCCGACGTGCGGGTTCGTGAGGTAGACGATGCGCTGTCCGGCCTGCTTGAGATCCTCGGTGTCTTTGTAGACTGCCGGAATCCATCCGAGCGCCTGGTGTGGTGGCGTAATGTTGTCGCCGTAGGACGCAAAGATGACGATTGGATTCCTGATCCGCCTGAGGTCAGCAGTGCAACCCTGGCAAATCTGGAAAAGACCCTGTTCAAGCTGGTTGCCGATGAACAGGTTTTCAACAATCGCAAGGATCTCTTCCCGACTCAGGAAATAAAAACCGTTCCACCAACGCTCGAACTCCAGAAAACGCGCCTGCTCACTGTCGACGTTGGTGAAGAGTTGGGCGTACTTCTCCCAAACAGCCTTTTCGGGCTTGAGGTTCTCGAAATTCTGCGCCAGCCAGGCTCCATCGAAGCGGCCATTGCCCAGGTCGGCCGTCAGATGCGCCAACCAGCTGCCGCCAAGGAGCCCTCCGGAAAGACGCATCGGATTGACACCGGACTCGCCAGCCCAATATGACAAGGGTGAGCCATTGAGCACCACCGGTCCGATCAGACCGGCGCAGTCTGCGGACAGCAGCGTCAGCGCCCACCCGGCCTGGCAGTTGCCATAAAGCACAGGAGGATTGCCAGGATGGCGTTGCGCAACTTCTTCGGCGAAACGCCGCAGCACATGCAACACGTCTGCCAGGGTCTGCCCCAGAGTCGGCTCGGGAAAGAAGATCACGAAATAAACCGGATGGCCCTCGCGCATCGCCATTCCGACTTCAGAGTCGCGCTTGAAGCCGCCGATCCCAGGGCCATGGCCGGCGCGTGGATCGACAACAATGACCGGAGGTTTGTCAGGATCGACGCAGTCGTCCCAGCAATGCCCGTCGATTTCCGTGATGCGCAGCAGTGCATAGTTGACGGACCGTTCGAAGCTGCGCGCGTCCAACAGCGTTTCATACTTGAAGTCCAGAAGCGGCGGCAATCCGGCTCGCTCGTGCTCCAGCATGTTGTTCGCGCGCTGGCGAAGCGTGTCCCAGAACAGAATGGTGCGTTCGAAGAAGTCGCGCTGGTAATCGAAATAGTCCTGCGCCGAAGGTGCTTCAGCTGCTCTTTTCATGCCACTAGACGCATCCTGTGGCGCAGGCTTCAACAACTCCTCGGAATGATCCAAGACGGTCGGTGGTAGATCCTCTGCCTGGCGGTGCGTCCCTTGCACCGCTGCTTCCTTACCCCCCGCCGTGGTGCGTTGAGAGGTCCGAGGTTTTTGTGGTGACGTGGGGGTTTTCATCATTCCTCCGAACTACGGGGTCATCTTTTTCCGCGCCGCAAACGCAGCGCATTGAATATCACCGAGGCCGAGCTCAGGCTCATGGCCAGTGCCGCGATCAGCGGGGACAACAACCACCCAGTGAACGGGTACAGCACGCCTGCCGCAATCGGCACCCCAATGCCGTTGTAAACGAATGCGAACAGGAGGTTCTGGCGCATGTTTCGGACAGTGTCAGTGGAGATATCACGCGCCGCAGTGATTCCGCGCAAGTCGCCTTTGACTAGCGTGACCTGCCCACTGTTCATAGCCACATCGGTTCCCGTGCCCATGGCCACGCCGACATCGGCCTTGGCCAACGCAGGCGCATCGTTGATACCATCGCCGGCCATCGCGACAATGTGGCCCTCTTTCTGGAGCCGTTCCACGAGCGCCAGCTTGTCTGCGGGCTTGACTTCGCCATGCACCTCGTCGATGCCAAGTTTTGCACCCACTGCCTTGGCGGTGGTCAGACCATCGCCAGTTGCCATCACGATGCGCAAGCCGCTGGCGTGCAAAGTCCTAATGGCTTCCAGCGTGGTGGCCTTGATGGGATCGGTCACAGCCAGGATGCCAGCCAGTTGTCTGTCCACGGCCAGATGCATCACGCTGGCGCCTTCACTGCGCAGACGCTCGCCATCGATCTTGAGCGCATCAGTGGCCACGCCCTCCTGCTGCATCAATGCGGTGTTGCCCAGCACCAGATGCTTCCCATCGACCATGCCGCGCACGCCAATACCGCTGCCAGATTCGAAATCTAGCGGTTTGATCAGTTCCAGGCCCTTGGCGCGTGCTGCACTGACGATGGCCTCTGCCAAAGGATGCTCGCTGCCTTGGTCTAAACTGGCAGCAAGGCGCAGAACTTCGTCCGCTGTATAGCCAGGTGCGGCAACTGCGGTGTCGAAAGCGGGTTTACCTTCGGTCAGTGTTCCTGTCTTGTCCACAATCAGCGTGTCGACCTCGCGCATTTTTTCGATGGCGCCAGCATCACGGAACAGCACCCCCTGTGTCGCGGCACGCCCTGTGGCCACCATCACCGACATCGGCGTGGCCAGCCCCAGCGCACAGGGGCAAGCGATGATCAGGACGGCCACTGCGTTAATCAAGCCAAACACCCAGCTAGGTTCCGGACCGAACCAACCCCAGACAAAGAAGGTGGCAATGGCGATGAGCACCACCACGACCACGAATTGGCCTGCGACCACGTCCGCCATGCGCTGCATGGGCGCCTTCGAGCGCTGGGCATTGGCCACCATCTGAACAATCTGCGACAGCATGGTGGCCGCACCGACCTTCTCGGCGCGCATTACCAGGGCGCCACTGGTGTTCATCGTGGCGCCAATCACCTTGTCACCAAGGCGTTTGGTCACCGGCACAGGCTCACCGGTCAGCATGGATTCATCGACCGCACTGCTGCCTTCAGTCACAACGCCGTCGACCGGCACTTTCTCGCCGGGGCGGATGCGCAACAGGTCACCGACGTGAACATGGTTCAGCGGTACGTCTTCTTCGTTGCCATCCGCATTGATCCGACGTGCCGTCTTGGGTGCCAAACCGAGCAGCGCCTTGATGGCCGCAGAAGTTTGCGAACGGGCCTTCAACTCGATGATCTGGCCCAGCATGGTCAGCGAGATGATGACCACTGCCGCCTCGTAGTAGACCGCCACGCGCCCCATGGAAATGAATGAATCCGGGAACACGCCCGGCGCCACGGTAGCCACGAGGCTGTAGAGAAAGGCCGCGCCCGTACCCAAACCGATCAAGGTCCACATGTTGGGGCTGCGGAGGACGAGAGACTGCCAGCCGCGTACGAAGAAGGGCCACCCCGTCCACAACACGACGGGTAAGGAAAGCACCAGCTCAACCCAGGTTTGCACCTTCATGTCAAACCATCCAAGACGATGGCCGAACATTGCAAGAACGGTGACAATGACTGTGAATGGCAGCGTCCACCAGAAGCGATGCTGAAAATCCTTCAACTCATGGTTGTCTTCCTCGTCCAGTGGAATGATGGGCTCCAATGTCATGCCGCACTTGGGACAGACTCCAGGATGATCCTGCCGCACCTCGGGGTGCATAGGGCAGGTGTAGATGGTGCCGGCCGGCTCTGGCGCGGTGTCCTCGGGTGCAGTAGATACAAGGTATTGCAGTGGGTTCGCTGCGAACTTGCCTTGGCACTTGGCGCTACAGAAATAGTAGGGCCGCCCTTCGTGCGTCAATTTGTGTTCAGACTGCTCCGTAACGGTCATGCCGCACACCGGATCCTTTAGATCCTTTGGCGAGGCTGGCTCGGCAGGGGGGTGACTGCCGTGATGGTGGTGTGCATGCATGTCCATTGCTTATTCCTTGTCGTTGTTGGTGCGCCGGGGCGTCTGCGCATGGTTGCCGTGCCCACCATGGCCGCCGTGGCCGTGCATCAGGTGCATTAGCGGACAGGCGAGCAGCAGCAGGTAGGGCCAATAACCCAGAACATGGCCCCAGTGCTCTCGCAGCAGATAAAAACCAGCGATCACGGCAGCCGTTGCCAGCGCCATGCCGGCTGGGCGGCGCCAGAACGATGGCGCATGGGAGTCGTTGTCAGGCTGATCCATGGCGTTGCTCCTTCAAAGTTGCCAGCAAAAGGTGCGGGCGCGGACGCGCCCAGCCGGTCGACCCTGAATCAAATACCGTGGCCGTCATCGGCAACCACAGCCCCCCGCACCGCCGCTGTGGCAGCCCGAGGCTTTAGCAGGCCGTTGAAAAAGTGCTTTTCGAACGCATCAGGGACGCTGAGTGCGAAGACACGAGCTGCCCAGACGCGTCTGCGCAGCGATTGCAACGGCCCATCTGGCCGGTTTGCAGGCCCTCCCGCCCATTTCGGGCGCACGTATCCCTGGGCTCACGCATGATGCGCGTCCCACCAGCCGCCGATGCTGCCCATTCGCACAAGGTTGTAGGTGGCAAAGCACAGCAGCGCCTGGCCCGTGAGCTTGGCCTGACCGATCAGCTTGGTCTTTGCCAGACCACCGACGGTCTTGATCCAGCCAAAGGCCTCTTCGATGCGCTTGCGCACCTTCAGGCTGGTCTTGTAGCCCTCGTGCCGTGTCACTCGCGCATCCACCGCCGAGTGTTTGTCCTTGGCCGCCACGTGGGGCGTGACTTTGAGCTTTCTGCAGCCTTTGATGAAGGCCTTGCTGTCGTAGCCCTTGTCGGCACCGACCGTGGCCCGTTTGTTCCTGTTGCCCCGACGCTCCAACATGGCCAGCGCCGCCTCGCGCTCGGCCGTGCCGCTGGCGTGGGTGATCTCGACATCCACGATCAGCCCGTTGCGGTTCTCCATGAGGATGTGCCCCATGTGGCACAGGCGGGATTTGTCGCCCTGGCTCTTCTTGAACAGCCGGGCATCGGCGTCCGTGGTGCTCTCGTGGGTGTCGTTGCAGCGCTCCTGCCCCTTGAAGTCCACCTCGGGGTTGCGCCCAGGCGGCGTGCCGCTGTCGTCGTCTTTGCGCTTGAAGCTCTTGTGCGAGGCCCAGGCGTCAATGAGCGTGCCGTCCACGCTGAAGTGCTCGTCGCTGGCGAGCTTGCCCCACTGGGCACTGAGCTTGACGCGCTCGAAGAAGGCGCGGGCGAGGTCTTCGTTGAACAGACGTTCGCGGTTGGCGCTGAAAGTGGAGTGGTCCCAGACCTTGTCTTCGATGTTCAGGCCCACGAACCAGCGGTACAGCAGGTTGTAGTTGATCGCTTCGACCAACTGGCGCTCGCTGCGGATGGAGAACAGGATCTGCAGCAGCAAGGCCTTGAGCAGCATCTCCGGTGGCACCGATGGGCGGCCACGGCGGGCGTACACCGCTTCGAACTCGCGGTTCATGGTTGCCAGCAGCGCATCAACCACCGCGCGCAACTTGCGCAGCGGGTGTGCCTGCGGCACGCGCTCTTCAAGGCTGATGTAGCTGAACATCGCCCCCTGGAAATCTTGACTGCCTCTCATCGTCCTCGTCTGGGTCGTTCACCGATGGCTTCAGATCGTAGCGGCCAACGCGGGCGTCGGCGGGGGATTTTTCAACGGCCTGTTAGGCTGCGAGGTCGCAGCGGGAATGGGCGCGTCTGTGGCCAGCTTTGCGGGGTAACCCGCATCCGTCAATGCCATCAACAATGGGGCGCTGCCCTGCGCCAGTTCCCCGCTCACCCGGACATGCCCAGACTGGAGATCGACCTCCACCCCACTGACACCCGGCAGCGGTTGCAATGCGTGCGTGACGTGCTTGACGCATGAGCCGCAGCTCATGCCCTCGACTTGCAGATCAATCGTTTTCATATATCAAACTCCTAAAAATTGAAACGTATACCGCCGGGGAAATATTCCAGATCATCTTTTTGACACCGAGTCAGTCGTCGACTGGGCCTTGCCCATGCGAGGGATAAACCGGGGTGTGCGCTGGGCGTATGTGTCGTAAGTTGCACCGAACTGTTTGTGCATTTCGTTCTCTTCGGTGATTGCCAGACGTCCGTACATCAGGAGCAAGACAGGGAACATGGCCAAGGTCAGCAAGGTGGGCCACTGCAGCAGGAAGCCCAGCAGAATCATCACAAAAGCCACGTACTGCGGATGGCGAATGCGCGCGTAGGGGCCTGTTGTTGCAAGCGATTGGCCACGCTGAGCGTGGTAGAGCACATTCCACGCTGTGGACAACAGGTAGAAACCAAAGCCCAGAAAAACGTAGCTGGCGATGTGCAGTACGCCGAAATGCGGGTCGCCCTTTTCGCCCAACAGGGTGGACCACAAGTGACCCGAGGTGTGGGAGAGCAGATCCAGATTAGGGAACTTGGTTTGAAGCCAGCCCGATATCAGATAAATCGTCAGCGGGAAGCCATACATCTCTACGAACAAGGCAACTATGAAGGCTGCGAATGCGCCAAACGTCCTCCAGTCACGGGCCGTTGCAGGCTTGAAAAAGCTGAACGCAAACATGATGAAGATCGCTGAATTGATGATGACCAACGACCACAGGCCATAAGCAGATTCGGTGTGGTTCACTGGGGATCTCCTTCTTTGCGCGATTCGGCAGTCTTCGACACATCAGGCTTGCTCTGGCCATGGTGACCATGCCCACCGTGGCTGCCGTGCATGAAAACATGCATCAGCGGGCAGGCGAGGAGCAGGAGAAAAGGTAGCGCCCCGACGACATGCGCGAGGTGTTCTGTCAACAAAAAATACGCCGCCACGGCACCAATCGCCACGTAGCCGATGGCGTATCGAGAACTCCAGAAACTGGGGGGCGACTCGTGTCCGTCGTGTTGATGGCTCATGGTGACTCGCAATCAGGTGGGTGCGTTACTTGGTCGGCGTGGCAGGCAGGCGGTCCATCATCATTTGCATCATGGACTGCATCATTTCCATGCGCTTTTCCATCATCTGATGACGCTCGGCCATGTTGGAGGACATGCCCTTTCCACCTTGCATGCCACCCATGCCCTGCATGCCTGCGCCCATCTGCTGCATCATCCCCATGCCGTCCTGCATGAGCTTCATGTGCTCGTCCATGAGTGCCTGCCGCTCCTCCGGCGTTTTGGCCGCCATCATCTTTTCGTGCATCGCTTGCATGGACTTCATATGCTCGTCCATCTTGGCCATTCCAGCCATCGGCCCCGTACCCATTGGCTTTGCGGAAGTCTTCATTTGGGTGGACGCGGGCTGCGTGCTACCTGCAGGGTGATGGGCCTTGTGCTCATCGGCGGCTTGCGCCATCACGCTCAGTGAGGCCGCAGCGACACAGACCCCGATCAGGGTATGGTGAATTTTTGACATAGTGCTCTCCTTCTCCAGATTACAAAACCGTCGCAGTCAGCAATCAATAAATCCATCCGCGACGACACAGCACGCTAAAGCAGCTTGTTCTCACTGAGCGGGCTGAATGTCTGTGACAACCATCTTCCCGCCCTCGTTGACGACCATGAACTTGACCTTGTCGCCAGGCTTCACGTTGGACAACAGGCTCTTGTCCTTCGCGGTGAATACCATGGTCATACCGGGCATGTCCATGTGCTTGATTTCACCGTGCTTGATGGTGACCTTGCCGTTGTCCAGATCAACTTTCTTGATCTCGCCATCGGTCAGGGACGCCGACTGTGCCGCTTCTGTCTTGCCAGGCTCCATGCTTGCCTGGGCAAAGCTGCTCATGGGCAGCGCTATACCCACGGCCACGGCGGAAATGGCAAGAATTTGTTTGATGGTGTTCATGATGACCTTACGAATACATGTTGAAAATTTCTGCTAATCCATCTTTCTGAATCAGCAGCGCTTGAAGGGGGTGCGCCGACCGCTGTAAGCCGGCCCATTCGTGCCCGGTAAGCCCATCGGCATGGCGGGCACTGCCAGTCCCAGCGCTCGGGGCTTTTTCTTGAACATGACGCGGACTTCTTGTTCCAGGCTCTACGGTGGCGTATTACTTCTTGCCAACCTGGACAGTGCCCTTCATGCCGGCCTCGTAGTGGCCAGGCATCAGACAGGCAAAGTTCACGACTCCGGCCTTGGTGAACTGCCAGACGATTTCGCCTTGCTTGCCAGGCTGCAGCGTCACCTTGCCGGGTTCGTCGTGCTCCATGTCCGGGAACTTCTTCATCTGTTCCAGGTGCTCCAGTAGCTCCTTCTCGGTGCCCAGGCTGAGTTCGTGCTTGACCTGTCCGACGTTCTTGACAACGAAGCGCACGGTTTCGCCCTGTTTGACCTGAATGTTCGACGGCGTGTAGCGCATGTTGTCGCTCATTTCGATGGTGATGGTGCGACGGGCCTTGGCGGCGACGCCGGGTTTGCCAATGGCTGTCTCACCCTCGTCACCGTGGCCACCTGCATGGTTGCCGGCAGCGAAGGCTGCCCCCGATGCGGCCAGTGCAGCCATGGCGAAGAGTTGAGAAATAGTGGAGCGCGTGAATTTCATGGATGGTCTCAGGTTGAAAATTGAAGGAAAAAATCAATGCGCGCCATGCGATGTAGGCTTGCGCACCTTGACTTCGGTCGGCGTTGCAGGCTTGCGAACGCGCGGCATGGACTGGCCGCCCTCTGCGCTGAATCGCGCGGGCTCCGCCATCGGACCGGTGTACTCATACGCCACCGTGCCCTCCGGGTTTTTGTACCAACCCGGGTTCTTGTAGTCGCCTGGCTTCTGGTCGCGGCGCACCTTCAGGACACTGAACATGCCACCCATCTCCACCGAGCCGAAGGGGCCTTCCCCGGTCATCATGGGGACGGTGTTGTCCGGAATGGGCATCTCCATCTCGGTCATGTCCGCCATGCCCCGTTCGCCCATGACCATGTAGTCGGGAATCAGGTTGTTGATCTTCTTGGCCACGCCCCGGTGGTCTACGCCAATCATGGTGGGAATGTCGTGACCCATTGCGTTCATGGTGTGGTGGCTTTTGTGGCAGTGGAATGCCCAGTCACCTTCTTCGTCCGCGAGGAACTCGATCTGGCGCATCTGGCCCACGGCCACGTCGGTGGTCACTTCATAGAGACGGGTGCTCTTGGGTGTAGGACCACCATCCGTGCCGGTGACCAAAAACTCGTGACCGTGCAAGTGCATCGGGTGGTTGGTCATGGTGAGGTTGCCGATGCGAATACGCACCTTGTCGTTGAGCCGGACGTTCAAGGAGTCGATGCCAGGAAAGACACGGCTGTTCCATGTCCACAGATTGAAGTTCGTCATCTCTGCAACCTTGGGGGTCGCAGCGCCAGGCTCGATGTCGTAGGCGCTCAGCAGGAAGCAGAAGTCTCTCTGCACCACGTCGATCAAGGGATGCTTGTCCTTCGGGTGCGTGACCCAGAAGCCCATCATGCCCATGGCCATCTGCACCATCTCGTCCGCATGCGGGTGGTACATGAACGTGCCTGGCCGGCGTGCGACGAACTCGTAGACGAAGGTCTTGCCCGACTGGATTGCGGGCTGGTTCAATCCCGCCACACCGTCCATGCCATTGGGCAAACGCTGTCCATGCCAGTGGATGCTGGTGTGCTCGGGCAGCTTGTTGGTCACAAAAATGCGAACGCGATCGCCTTCCACCACTTCGATGGTGGGCCCGGGACTCTGGCCGTTGTAGCCCCACAAATGGGCCTTGAAGCCAGGCGCCATCTCGCGCACCACAGGCTCGGCGACCAGGTGAAACTCCTTGACGCCCTGATTCATCCGCCACGGCAGTGTCCAGCCGTTAAGTGTGACCACCGGGTTGTAGGGCCGCCCCGAGTTGGGCACCAGCGGCGCCATGGTGTTCGGGCTGGTCTGGATCACCGGCTCGGGCAATGCCGCCATGGCCACACGGCTGACCGAGCTCGCCGCAACAGCGCCACCTGCGATGCCGGCAAACTTAAAAAAATCTCGTCTGGATGTCATGATGATGTTCTTTGCTTCAATGGCCGGCGTCGCCGCCGCCGGGTGCACTGGATGCGACGGACAGGCTGGTGCTCGTGGGGCGTCCGATCACGGACGCCTGCATGGCGGCGTCGGCCAGCCAGAACTGCTGCTGTGCGTCGATGGCAGCGGAGACGGCGCTGACCTGATCGCGCGCATCGGCCAGCAGCTCGAAAACGCTGATCAGCATGCCGTTGTAGCGAAGCTGGTTTTCCTCCGAGATCACCTTGCGCAGCGGCACGACTTCATCGCGGTGGTGACGGGCCACGTCGTAGGCCGTGCGGTAGGCCGAGTAGCTTTCCCGCAGGCTGGAGCCTGCTGCGCGCACGGTGGCTTCGAGCTGGTTGGCTGCGGCCAAGGTCCGTGCGTTCATCGCATCACGCTGTATCCCGCCCCAATCGAAGATCGGAAGGCGTACGGCGATTTCCCAGCCGCGCGCAGTAGAACGAGTGCCCTCAGCGTTGTCAAAGGTCGTGTTGCGACGCCCGGTGAGTTCGATATCGGTGAAGCTGGTCACCATGTTCAGACCCTGGGCCTTGACGGCCTCATTGAGCGCGGATTGGGCCAAGCGGATATCCAGACGCGCCTGGGTTGCTTGCAAGGCGACCGTCTGCGGCTCCATTGGCTGTTTAGGTAGCTCCGGCAATCGCTCCGGCAGCTTAAGCGTTTGTTCCTGCGCCTCATCTAGCCCCAGCAGTCGCACCAGTTCTTCGCGGCTGGCCGTAGCCTGGTGCTGCGCTGCGCTCAGCCGGGTGGCGGCATCGGCGTAGAAAGCTTGCTCCCGTGCACGGGTAATCCGGTTGAAGTTGCCCGCCGCCTGCATGCGCTTGGCCAGTTCCGCTCCTGCTTCCGCGCTGTCATAGACCTGCTTGGCATATTTGAGCGTTTGTTGCGCGGCCACGGCCCGCACCCAGGACTGGCGCACACGGGTGATCTGATCCACCACATCACTGGTCAGACGCAATTGCGCTTGCTCAATGCGCCGGGTAGCGCCGCCGTGCCGTGCGGGAAGCGTCAAAAGATCCAGCAAGCCGAAGGACAAAGCGCGCCCAAACTCCAGCTCATCGCCTGCGACCATGCGCTCAAAACTGAAAATGGGGTTGGCAATCCGCCCGGCCTGCGCGGCATCCGCAGACTCTGCCCAACCCTGCGCCAGAAGGGTCTGCAGGGATGGGCTGTTCACCAAGGCCAACTGGACAGCATCTTTCTGCTCCAAAGGCTGCGCCAGCAAGGCTTGAGCGGCCTGCGCACGCTGGTCGCGTTCATCCAGGGTACGAGCCAACGCGAGCTTGCCCCCGGTAAAACTGCCAGCTTCGTCGTTGACGCGATTGATGTTCTGATCCAGGCTGACGCTGGCACATCCCGTCAGCACTGCCAATCCGAGTGCGGACAGAGCCAATTTGGCATGAGTGGCACGCAAAGGCATCATGGTTTTCCTCCCCCGTGATGGCCCGTGTGGGGATCGCTAGCAGGAGCAGCATCCTTGGCGGACGCGGGCTCGCCCGACTTGATTTCCTTAGCATAGGCGCGCCAGCCGCCAATCTGGCCCACACGATCATTGGCTTCGCGCCAGGATTGCACCGGTTGATCCGCATAGCCCTGATAAGCCCCGATAGGGGAAGCGTATTGCAACGTTGCCAGCGGTGCAGGCTTGGGAGTCTCGGTATCTGCTGGAGCTTGTGCGAAAGCTGCCCCCGCAAACAACACCAGTGTCGAAGGCAACAGAGCCCTGAAGGGCGGCAGGTAACTGGAAGTGAGCATGGTCTCCTCTAAAAGAATCTTTGATCTCATGATGTGGAGATTCTGGAGAGACCACCCTTTCATTCAGATGTCCTGAAAATTACATTGTTGTTATCTACCTGTCAGAACGCCTCAAACTTGGCAAACTCTCGCCAAAGCATTGAACGGAAGCGCACACGTGAAAATATTGATCGTCGAAGACGAGCCCAAAACGGGTGAGTACCTGCGTCAGGGTTTGACAGAAGCTGGATACATTTCCGACCTCGTGCCCAACGGCGCGGATGGCCTGCATATGGCCCTGCAGGGCGAATATGACCTGCTGATCCTGGATGTCATGCTGCCTGGCCTGAATGGCTGGCAAGTGCTGCAAGCCCTGCGTGACCGGGGGATCGGAATGCCCGTCCTGTTCCTGACTGCCCGCGATCAAGTGGAAGATCGTGTCAAAGGACTGGAACTCGGGGCCGACGACTACCTTGTCAAGCCGTTCTCGTTTGCCGAGTTACTGGCCCGGGTACGCATCATCCTGCGGCGCGGCCATGCAGGCAACGAGAGCACCACGCTGCGAGTGGCAGACCTGGAACTGGATTTGCTGCGCCGCAGGGTATCCCGCAACGGCAAGCGTATCGATCTGACGGCCAAGGAATTCGGCCTGCTGGAGCTACTGATGCGCCGACACGGTGAAGTGCTGCCACGGTCCCTGATCGCCTCGCAGGTGTGGGACATGAACTTTGACAGCGACACCAACGTCATCGAAGTGGCGATGCGCCGCCTGCGCATGAAGATCGATGAAGGCCAACCCCTCAAGCTCATCCAGACCGTGCGCGGTATGGGCTATGTGCTGGACGTGCCAGAGGAAGAATAGGTGGAGTCGAAACTGCGTTTGGGCAAGCTTTCGCTGACCCGTCGCCTCACCCTGTTCTTCACCGTGGTGGCAGCTGCTGTGGTGCTTGGGTTGGGAGGTCTTTTTCTGGTGGAAATTGAGCAGCATTTCGTCGAACTGGACCGGATGGCTCTGCAGGAAAAGCGGCATTTGATCGAGGAAATTCTTGGCAATGCCAATTCAGTGGACGACGCAAGCTTGCGCTTGAGCGAAGCTTTGAACTATCACCATGATCTCTATGTCCTGGTGCAGAACCCCCAGGGAGAGCGCATTTTTCAATCGTCAACATCCAACCTCAATGTGCAAAGCGGCGATGCCCTGAGTACCGAGGAGACGAGTGTTTTCGGGGTTTGGCGTCACCACGATACCGAGTTCCACACATTGAGCTTTGGAACTGCCCCGGCTTACTCCGCATCAGCGTTGCAGGTGTTGATCGCAGCGGATACAAAACACCACACCCAATTCCTCACTGAGCTGCGCAGCAGTCTGGCGTTCTACGTGATCGCGGCCATCATCGTGTGTGGGCTACTGTCGTGGCTCGCGGCGCGTCAAGGACTGGCGCCTCTGCGTGAAATGAAGTCACGCGCAGCCGTGGTCACAGGTCAGAAATTGTCCGAGCGCATGCCAGTTGAGGCCGTGCCGGTGGAAATGGCCGATCTGGCGCAAGAGCTGAACCGCATGCTGGACCGCCTGCAGGAGGACTTCCAGCGCCTTACCGATTTCGCGTCGGACCTCGCGCACGAGCTGCGCACCCCCATCAGCAACCTGCTGACGCAGACGCAGGTGGCGCTGACGACCAAGCGCGATGCCGCGACGTACCGCGACATCCTGGCCTCCAATGCCGAGGAATTTCAGCGTTTGGCACGCATGGTGTCCGACATGCTGTTCCTAGCCAAGACCGAGCGCGGCGTGGATCTGCCGCACAAGGAGCGGTTTTCCGCCCGCCAGGACGCGCTGGCGCTGCTGGAGTTCTACGAGGCCGTGGCCGAGGAAAAACGCATCCGGCTCCAGTTGAAAGGAGACGGCGAGGTCGAAGGCGATCGCCTGATGTTCCGCCGTGCGGTGAGCAACCTGCTGTCCAATGCCCTGCGTTACACGCCCGAGGCCGGCGACATCACCATCCGTATCACCAGCACGGCACAAACGACGACAGTGGCCGTGGAGAACACTGGAACCGACATCGATGCCAAGATCCTGCCCCGGCTGTTCGACCGCTTCTACCGAGCCGATGCTTCCAGGGCCCATCCGGACTCCGATGGCTCCGGGCTGGGCCTGGCCATCACACGTGCCATCGCTGAGGCCCACGGCGGTAGCGTCACGGCGACGTCGGGCGACGGGCGAACCTGCTTCACCTTGATGTTTCCTCACCGTGGCTCACAGCCATCAAGCTGACAACAATCTCATCTGGCTGTCCGGATTCTGTTGGGGTGCGCTCCCTACGATGAACACATCTCCTCAACGCCCGACCAAGGCATGAGAGATGCAAGTTTCATCCACCTTCCTTAGGAGCTTCAACCATGACCCAACAACGCCTCTCCCTTTCTTCCATGATCGCAGCCGCAACCGCAGTGGTTGCTCTGGGCCTTCCAGGGATGGCTTCGGCAGCCTACGAGCATCCTGCCAACAATGAAAAGGGCGTAATCGTTCACCCGGAACACTTCAAGAGCGAGAAAACCCGCGCCCAAGTCAAGGCGGAGACCGAGGCTGCGATGCGGCAAGGCCGCCTTTCTTATGGTGAGAGCAACTACCCCATCCGCACACCTGATGTAAGTTCTGGCAAGACGCGTGAGCAAGTAATCAACGAACTGCTGAGCGAGTCACCTGCCGAACGCTCCGCGCGTCTGCGTCTCTACTCCCGGGGTTGATAGCCCCCAGTTGGTGCTCCAGCAGAGCACGTTGAATCCATTCTGTGGGATCGCTGGCGTCGGCCTGACTAACCTCGGGACAGCCCAGGCCGCCGTCCAATTTCCCATGACACCCCACCGCCGCGCACCGTCGCGGCGATCTGCTGTCCCAGCCGCTGCTCAATCACCGGCTTCCACGGCACCAGGCTGAATCCCATCGCCCCGGAGTCAGGCTAACCGCCGCCCCAGCTCTCCCCAAACACCTGCGCCTGCCGCAGCACCAAGTCCACCGCCTCTTCCTGCAAGACTGGCGGGTACTTGTACTTGCGCAAGACCCGCTTGACCATCAGTCGCAGCTTGGCCCTGACGCTCTCACGTTCTGACCAATCCACCGTCAGGTTCTGGCGCAGGTTCTCGGTCAGCTCATGGGCAATCTTCTTGAGGGTTTCGTCGGTCCCCGCTCATTACGAAGGTGGCACCTATTCGCTGAGACTGCTCGATACCTGCCAGTCCGTTGTAGTCCTTAAACAGCTTGGCCCGCTTTGCCGGGGTAACGATGGTGGCGTCCACTGTCAAGGCTGCACGGTAGCGGCGGCGGCCTAGCTCCATTACTCTTTGGGCTGCAATCAATGCCTCCGTGTCGTTGGTGAACTTGGACTTGATGATGTCCACCGCCGTCGCGAGCAACTCGCGTCCACGCACCTGGTTTCCGTGGTGCTCCGTGAATGTAGGCATCACCTCGTCCCGAAATTTATTCCGTGGGTAGTCCGTGCACTTGTCTTCGCAGATCGTCACCGTCTTGATTTGTGCCTTCATCGGTTCAAGCTCAACTACCAATCCGTCGAGACCTTGCGAAGTAGCACTTATGAGGGGATCTTTCTGGAAGATTCGGTCGTTTGCTCCTTGGCGTGTTGCGATCCAAGAAATGCACTCGAAGAGAAAACCGTCACGGTGGGCGCGCGCCGCTTTTTCTTGCTCTGGATTCAGGCCCGACTTGATGGTTAGTTGTTCACACGCAGCCTCGTTTAATTGCGGAATCGAAATCGCTGGTGCATTTTTCTCAAGCTGATCCAGGATCCGCGCGGCATGTACGACCTGACCGACTGCTATAACGGCCACAATCTTCGCCAGTTCCTGAAAGTCCGCCACCTCCCAATTCAGGCCAGACACAGCTGGCCGGCATTCTGGCCGTGACCGACCCCATCAAGTCCACCACACCGGATGCGATCCGGACGCTCCATGCCAGCGGCCTGCGCATCGTGATGGCGACCGGCGACGGCCTGACCACGGCCAAGGCCGTGGGCGCGAGGCTCGGCATCGACGAAGTGCATGGAGAGGTCAAGCCAGTCGACAAGCTGGCGCTTGTGGACAAGCTTCAGAGAGGCGGCCATATCGTCGCCATGGCCGGCGATGGCATCAACGATGCCCCCGCGTTGGCCAAGGCCGACGTCGGCGTGGCCATGGGCACCGGCACCGACGTGGCCATGAACAGCGGCCAGATCACGCTGGTCAAGGGCGACTTGCGCGGTATCACGGCAGCACGGGACATTTCCGTCGACACCGTCCGGAACATGCGCCAGAACCTGCTCTTCGCTTTTGTCTACAACGGCATCGGCGTGCCGATTGCCGCTGGCGTGCTGTATCCGTTCACCGGGTGGCTTCTGTCCCCTCTGATCGCGGCATTGGCGATGAGCCTCAGTTCGGCGTCGGTGATTTTCAATGCTCTGCGACTGCGCCGTGGCCATTGATGGTGTAGGCACCTCCCCGCAAAAACCATGAATGCCGCTCTTCTCGAATCCGTGCTGACCTGCCCGCACTGCGGCTTCGCACGGCAGGAATCGATGCCCACGAATGCCTGCCAGTATTTCTACGAATGCCGCCAGTGCAAGGCACTTCTGCGACCTCGCCCGGGGGATTGCTGCGTGTTTTGCTCGTTCGGATCCATGCCTTGCCCGCCGGTACAGCTGCAGCGCAGTTGCTGCAGTTAGCCGCCAGCCGCAGATAACAGAAAAGTAATCTGAGGCTCATCCTTCTATCAGGCCCGCCTGTCGAGAATGGCCGCATGGGATGGCGCTCCTGATCCGACGCGCCGGCAAGAACACTGAGGGAATCAACACCATGGATTCGACCTACCATCGGTTCACCGAGCTATTTCAACAACTGGGGCTGGCCTCTGACACCCGGAGCATCCAGGAATTCCTGGCGCGCCACAGCCCACTCCACCCATCCATCCGGCTGGAAAACGCCCCTTTCTGGAGCGAAGCGCAATCGTCCCTGCTGCGGGATGAAATATTGCTGGATGCGGATTGGGCGGAGGTCGTTGACCAATTGAACACTGCCTTGCGTGGATCGGAAGGTAAGTGATGCCCGCGATCCGCTTGAGACTATCCGTCGGCGCCGCTGTGCTGGCACTCGTTTTCAGCCAGACCAGTTTCAGTCAGGAGGGGCGACTTGGCGCCCATCTGGAAGGGCTGTTGGTTGCGGCGCGGGAGGGCAATCCAGAATTCGCCAGCATGCAGTTCGAAGCCGATGCCGCCGCAGAGCGGGTGCTGCCCGCCGGGGCCTTGCCCGACCCAAAGTTCAGCATGGAGCTGCGCGACATCACCCGGATGGGCGAGCGCAATCCGACGCTGCTGCCAGGGCGGGTCGGCAGCACACGCTACATCTTCACGCAGGAGCTGCCATGGTTTGGGAAACGGGGTCTCAAGCGTGAAGCCGCTGAACTGCAGGCAGAGGCAGCGCGGGGACGGGTGGCGGGTACCTGGAGCGAATTGGCCGCCAAGATCAAGACGGCCTACGCTCAGCTTTACTACCTTGACCAGAATGAACGGCTCACCCGGGAGATCCTGGATCTGATGGCACGCCTGGAGAAGGTGGCCCAGGTGCGCTATGCCAGCGGACTGGCGGCGCAGCAGGACGTGATCCGCGCGCAGTTGGAGCAGACCAGCATGCGCAATGAATTGATTGCCCTCGAAGCGGAACGTAGCCAGCTGCAGGCGCGGTTGAAAGCGCTCGTGGGGCGTCCCGCCAGCGAGGCGTTGGCCACGCCGGAGCGCATTCGCACGCTTCCTGCATCCGAGAGCATGCGCTTTGATGTCCTGGAGCAGCGCGCGCGGGCCAGCAATCCGCTGTTGAGAACCGAGGAATCACAGATCCGGGCGGCGGAAAAAAACCGCGAACTCACCTACAAGAACCGCTATCCGGACTTCGCGGTGGGGGTGTCGCCCATTCAGTACGGCAAGTCGGTCCGGGAATGGGAATTGATGGTCGAGGTCACCATTCCGCTGCAGCAGGATACCCGGCGCGCGCAGGAGCGGGAGGCGCAGGCCATGCTGGAGGCCGCGCGCTCGCGCCGCGAAATCGCCACCAACCAGGTGCTCGCCGATCTATATGAAAACGTCGCTGGCCTGGAGGCAGCGCGCCGCACGCTGGCATTGACCACGGAGAGCCTGCTGCCCCAGTCGGAACTGACCTACCGGTCCGCGTTGGCAGGCTATGAATCCGGCAAGGTGGACTTCGCCACGCTGCTGGATGCCCAGAGGCAAATCCGCCAGGCCAAGCTCAACCAGGTCAAGGCAGGTGTGGCCGCGCAAACGCGGCTGGCAGACATCGAGCGCATCGTTGGAGAAGAACTATGACAACAAATCTCAAGGTAGGCGCGCTCGTGCTGGCGGCCACGGCACTGGCTGCGGGCGGTGGCTACTGGTACGGTCAGCGGCAATCCGCCGCGCAAGGGTCGGCGCAAGCGGTTTCGACAGTGGGTTCGGCAAGCGACAAAAAGGAGCGCAAGGTTCTGTATTACCGCAATCCGATGGGGTTGCCCGATACCTCACCCACGCCCAAGAAGGACCCGATGGGGATGGACTACATCGCGGTCTACGAAGGCGAGCAAGAGCCGGATGCTGGGAGCACCAATCAGATCAAGATCAGCACCGACAAGGTCCAGAAGCTCGGGGTTCGTGTCGAGGCCGCCAGTTTGCGCTCCCTGGACAAGATGCTGCGCGCCGCAGGCCGCGTGGAGCCCGACGAGCGCCTGACCTACGCCATCACGCCCAAGTTCGAAGGCTACGTCGAACGCCTGCATGTCAATGCCACCGGACAGGCCGTGGGCAAGGGTCAGCCCTTGTTCGAGGTCTACAGCCCGGAGCTGGTGTCGGCGCAGCGCGAATACGTCATCGCCGCCCAGGGGGTCGATGCCTTGAAAGGCGCCAGCGAGGAAACGCAGAACGGCATGCGCCAGCTCGCCGAATCCAGCCTGGCGCGCCTGCGCAACTGGGATATTTCGGACGAACAGGTGAAGGCGCTGGCCCAGTCGAGCGCGGCGCGCCGCACGCTCACGTTCCGCTCGCCGGTGGCGGGTATCGTGACCGAAAAGAAGGCCGTGCAAGGCATGCGCTTCATGCCGGGCGACGCGCTCTACCAGGTCACCAATCTATCGTCCGTGTGGGTGATCGCCGATGTGTTCGAACAGGACATCGGCCTGGTCAAGCCCGGCACGAAGGCATCGGTTCGCATCAATGCCTACCCCGACAAGGTGTTCACCGGCTCCATCACCTACGTCTATCCCACGCTCACGGCGGAAACCCGCACCGTGCCCGTGCGGGTTGAATTGGCCAATCCAGGCGGACTGCTGAAGCCGGGCATGTTTGCCCAGGTGGAACTGCCCGCCACCTCGAAGGGGGCCGTCCTGACGGTGCCGACGTCGGCCGTCATCGACAGCGGCACGCGCCAGATCGTGCTGGTGCAACTCCAGGAGGGCCGTTTCGAGCCCCGTGACGTGAAGGTCGGTGCCCGCAGCGAGGACCGCATCGAAATCATCGAGGGCGTGCGGGATGGCGAGATGGTGGTGGTGGCCGCCAACTTCCTCATTGATGCGGAAAGCAATCTCAAGGCTGCCGTCGGGAGCCTGGGACATGCAGGACACGGTGCGCAAATCCCCACGGAGGGTTCCACCAATACCAAGGCCGTCACCGGCGTGGGCCACCAAGCCGAAGGCACGGTGGAGGAGGTTGACACCAAAACCTCCACGGTCACCCTGGCGCATGGCCCGGTGGCCAGCCTCAAATGGCCGGCCATGTCCATGGAGTTCAAGGTGGCGAACAGTGCCTTGCTGAAGGATCTCCAACCGGGCGCGGCGGTGGCGTTCGAATTCGTCGAACGCGGCCAGGGCGAGTGGGTGATCACCGCCGCCAAGCCCCGGGGCAAAACCACGGCCAATCCGCACGCCGGCCACAACTGATCCTTGGGAGACACCATGCTTGCGAAGATCATTGACTGGTCTGGGAGAAACCGTTTCCTGGTGCTGCTGGCGACCCTGTTCGTCGTCGTGGGTGGGGTCTATGCCGTGCTCAAGACGCCGCTGGACGCTCTGCCGGACCTGTCGGACGTACAGGTTATTGTCTACACCGAATACCCGGGCCAGGCCCCGCAGGTGGTCGAGGACCAGGTCACGTACCCGCTGACCACCTCCATGCTGTCGGTCCCCAAGTCCAAGGTGGTGCGCGGCTTCTCCTTCTTCGGCGCCTCGTTCGTCTACATCATCTTCGAGGACGGCACCGACATCTACTGGGCCCGCTCGCGTGTGCTCGAATACCTCAACTTCGCCGCCGGGCGCATGCCCAAGGGCGTGACGCCGCAGATCGGGCCAGACGCCACCGGCGTGGGCTGGGTCTACCAGTATGCGCTGCTGGCCAAGGACAAGACCCTGGCCGAGCTGCGCACGCTGCAGGATTGGTACCTGCGCTACCAGCTCACCAAGGCCCATGGCGTGGCCGAGGTGGCATCCATCGGCGGCTTCGTGCAGACCTACCAGATCACCGTCGATCCGGTGAAGCTGCGCGCCTACGGTATTCCCTTGGCCAAGGTGTCGCAGGTGGTGCGCGACTCCAACCGCGACGTGGGTGGCCGCGTGGTGGAGATGGCCGAGACCGAGTACATGGTGCGCGGCAAGGGCTACCTGCGGGGCGTTGGCGACATCGAGAACCTGGTGGTCAAGGCCGACAAGGGCACGCCGGTTCTCATCCGTGACATCGCCCGCGTGGAGTTGGCGCCCGACGAGCGCCGGGGTCTGACGGAACTCAATGGCGAGGGCGAGGTGGTCTCGGGCATTGCCATGGCGCGCTACGGCCAGAACGCGCTGGAAGTGATTCACAACCTGAAGGAGAAGATCGCCGAGGTGTCGACCGGCCTGCCGCAGGGCGTCACCATCGAGGCGGTGTACGACCGCTCCGACCTGATTCACCGCGCGATTGAAACGCTCAAGCGCACA
Source organism: Diaphorobacter sp. JS3051 (assembly GCF_015832135.1). Lineage (NCBI taxonomy): Bacteria > Pseudomonadati > Pseudomonadota > Betaproteobacteria > Burkholderiales > Comamonadaceae > Diaphorobacter > Diaphorobacter sp. JS3051. The sequence continues at coordinate 1,749,630 of NZ_CP065406.1, read as the reverse complement.
CTGATCGAAGAAAGCCTGATCGTCGCGCTGGTCTGCGTGGTCTTCCTGATGCATGTGCGCTCAGCCTTGGTGGCGATCCTGATGCTCCCGGTGGGGGTGCTGATCGCCTTCATTTCCATGCGCCTGTTGGGCATGAACTCCAACCTGATGAGCCTGGGGGGCATCGCCATTGCCATCGGTGCCATGGTGGACGCGGCCATCGTCATGATCGAGAACGCCCACAAGCACCTGGAGCGCCTGTCCGAGGAGCACACCAACACCGATCGCGTGGAAGCCATGATTGCCGCCTGCAAGGAGGTGGGCCCGGCTTTGTTCTTCTCGCTGCTCATCATCACCGTGTCCTTCCTGCCGGTGTTCACGCTGGAGTCGCAGGAAGGCCGCCTGTTCTCGCCACTGGCCTATACCAAAACCTTTGCCATGGCCGGTGCCGCGCTACTGTCGGTGACGCTGGTGCCCGTGCTGATGATGCTGTTCATCCGTGGGCGCATCATGCCGGAGGCACGCAACCCGGTGAACCGGTTCCTCATCTGGATCTACCGTCCCATCATCGCCGCCGTGATGCGGTGGAAGAAACTGACGATTGCCACGTCGATCATCGTGCTGGGCGTGTCGTTCTACCCCGCCAGCCAGCTCGGCTCGGAGTTCATGCCCACGCTCAACGAAGGCACGCTGCTGTACATGCCCGCGTCGCTGCCCGGGATGTCCATCACCAAGGCGGCCGAGCTGATGCAGACGCAGAACAAGATCATCAAGAGCTTCCCCGAGGTGGCGTCGGTGTACGGCAAAGCCGGGCGCGCCAACACGGCCACGGACCCGGCACCGACCGAGATGTTCGAAACCGTCATCAACCTCAAGCCGGAGTCCGAGTGGCGCACGGGCATGACGATCGACAAGCTGATCGCGGAGTTGGACCAGGCACTGCAGTTTCCTGGCGTGTCCAACGCCTGGACCATGCCCATCAAGGCCCGCATCGACATGCTTTCCACCGGCATCCGCACGCCCATCGGGATCAAGGTCTTCGGCAAGGACCTGGGCGAGATGGAGCGCCTGGCGCGCGAGATCGAGACCGTGGTCAAGCAGGTGCCCGGAACGACCTCGGCGTTCGCGGAACGCATCACAGGGGGCTTTTACCTCAATATTGAACCCGACCGGGCGCAGCTGGCACGCTACGGCCTGGGGGTAGGAGAGCTGCAGGACGTCATTGGCACGGCCTTGGGCGGCGAAATGGTGACCACCACGGTGGAAGGCCGCGAGCGCTTTGGCGTGACGGTGCGCTACCCGCGCGAGCTGCGCGCCGACCCGCAGCAGATCGCCCGTGAAGTGCTGGTGCCCACCATGGACGGCGCCATGGTCCCGCTGGGACAGGTGGCGCGCGTGGAAGTCGCCAAGGGGGCACCCGGCATCCGTACCGAAAACGCGCTGCTGTCGGCCTATATCTTTGTCGACATCCGGGACCGCGACATCGGCGGTTATGTGGCCGACGCGCGCAAGGCCGTGAACGAGCAAGTTCAGTTCCCGCCCGGCTACTACGCCACCTGGAGCGGCCAGTTCGAATCCATGGAGCGCGCGGTGCAGAAGATGAAGGTCGTCATCCCGGTCACCTTGCTCATCATCTTCCTGCTGCTGTACCTGAACTTCAAGCGCCTGACCGAAACCTTGATCGTCATGCTGTCGGTGCCGTTTGCCCTTGTGGGGGGCATCTGGCTTATGTGGTGGCTGGGCTACAACATGTCGGTGGCTGTCGCGGTGGGCTTCATCGCACTGGCCGGGGTGGCAGCAGAGACGGGCGTCATCATGCTGATCTACCTCGACCATGCCTGGGAAGAGATTCAGGCCCGGCGCCGATCGGAAAACAAGGAGCCTGGCGTGGCCGATCTCTACGAAGCCATCATGGAAGGCGCGGTCGAGCGGGTGCGCCCCAAGATGATGACCGTGGTCGCCATCATGGCGGGCCTGCTGCCCATCCTGTGGGGGACCGGCACCGGCTCGGAAGTGATGAGTCGTATCGCTGCCCCGATGGTGGGCGGGATGATTTCTTCGACCGTGCTCACGCTGGCGGTGATTCCGGCGATCTACGGCCTGGTCAAACAATGGAAACTAAAAAGCGTGGTGGCCTAATTCCGTCAAATACTTGAGGCTTCTCTCATCTGTTACCTGATGGAGGGAGCATGTAGACGACGACTCTGATGGCTCCGGTCAATCTCCATGCGATTGGTGCGGGGCATTCGAGCCTATGCGCGTCATGACGGACAGATCACCCGATTCGGTGCAGCGCATACCCGCCCAGTGCGCCGGGTATGGTCGACCCAAGAGCTCGCGTCGGCGAATGGCCGGTCCTGGTGGTCCAGCAGTCGCTCAGCCCGCGAACCGTGCGATGACCGGTGCCGCCAGTTGCGGACGTTCGGTCGCGAATTCTGGATGACGGCACCCAGCCTAAAGCCGAGACCCGACATGAGTGCCATGCTCCGCACATTGCCCACAACAGTGTTGCACGTGGGGTGCTTTCCTCCTGTTCCTATATTTCTTGCCCAAATCCTAGATCTGCCTAAAGTTATGGTTCGGGAGGAGAGACATGCAAGGCACAGACCACACCAAAATTCGCCATCGCCAGTCTTCACTGCAGCTGGCATTCAATGGCGTTCGCGCATTGGCTTTGGGCGCAGGTATCTTGACCCTCTGCAGTGCAGCCGCCGCTTTTCAAATCGCCCCCATGGGCTCAGCATTTGAATCCAAACTCACCAACGAGACTGAAGACTCGCTAGCTACGGTCGCAGGTCGTTTGGGAGTCCTGATCAAAGGGCGTGTGCACGAGGAGATCACCCAGATTGCCATGGGTTGCCCGGTGGAGCCGGCTGGCCTCGCTCAAGACCCTGTCTGTAGCGCTCGTGATCTTCCATTCGCAACACCCTATGTTATCTACGGGGTCCGATGGAACGACTTGCCGCCCTTCAAGCTGGCCCCTGAGGAAGGCAATTGCACCTATCTCGGCAAGTCCTGCAAGGTGTCAGAAACCATCCGCTTCTCGACACAACCCCTGTGCTGGTACTGTCTCTTCAAGGATGCAGAAAAGAAAGCCCAGACCAAGCCCATCGTGGGCTGCAGAAAAGTTGCTGGCACCCAGCGCGGTAACTTGATGACCCGCTCGCATTTTGGTGATCTGCAGTTTTTGCATGCCATGGCCAGCGAGGAGGGCGTACATCCCGGTGCCACCCGTGCCAAGGTATTGGATTGGTTGGAGTTCGCATGGAAGGTTGCGTCGAGAGAAATTAAACCCGATACCTTCCTGCGCGATCTGGACAACCCAACGCTCCAGGAGCACTTTGGCTGCACACAGTGGCGTGTCTCAGATCTCTACATCCTTGGACGACAGGACAAGCTGCTGCCTTACCTGCACCATGTTGCTTTTGGCTCGGTCTTGCATACCGTCCAAGACTCCTTCGCGGCAGCCCATGCTACCCGCGAGGCCTCGCCACCCGGCGGTACTTGCCAAGACGCCGCGTGGCCTCGGCCCCGGCGCATCGTGGAATTTCACACCTACGGAGCTCAGGACGGTCACCTGCATGACGACCAAGATAGCCGCGAAGCGATGACCCACGTGAGCGTTGCTGAGAAATGGCCCGATGCCGTAGAAGCCACGCGGATGCTGTCCCAACTCTATGATGACAGAGCGCTCTGGGCGGAAGTGCAGCCTTATATGCAGTGCCTATTTGAGATCGCCGATGAGCGTCACAACTCATCACCAGGAGAGCCGTTCCGTCGCCGCTAGTGAAAGTGAGGCTGGGCGTCGACCTGGACTTGCCGCGCGGCCTGCTCTTGCAGGCTCAGTCCGGCACATTCTCGTAAGCGCTGGCACTTTTTCATTCGGCGAACCAGTCATGCCCTCCGAGCACCACCCAATCTACGTTCCGGCATCTACGCCCCGCAGTGCCGACGTGATCCTCTACCTGGACCTCGATGGCGTGGTCCACCACGAGAAAGTGCTCTGGCATCCCCGCAAGGGCATCTACATGAGCCCTTACGAAGCCGCAGGGCGCACCTTGTTCGAATGGCTTCCCATCCTGGAACAGGCCCTGGAACCCTACCCGGCGGTGGCCCTGGTGCTCAGCAGCACTTGGTGTATCCGCCCCGGGTACAGCGCCACACTCAAACGCCTACCGACATCCTTGCGCTCGCGCTTCATAGGCGGGACGTACCACAAGCGGGTGCATGGCGTAGATCCCTGGAATCAAGCCATGTTTCGTGGGACACCCCGGGGGGTACAAATCCAGCAGGATGCCCAGCGCAGAAAGCCGCGCCACTGGATCGCGCTCGATGACGACCTCGAAGGCTGGCCAGCGGCGTATCGGCACCACCTGATCGCCTGCGACGGCACGAAGGGTCTGTCCGATCCCAGTATCCAGCGGGAGCTCAAAGAACAGCTGCTGCGCAGCCATTCAACCCCAACCACCCCTGGGTAATCTCCACATGAGACTACCCATGCTTTCCGCTCCATCGTGCTGACGAACCATTCGGAAAAATCGCACAAGGACAGATATGCCTCTGAATCAAAAAGCTGTCAAACGCCGTTGTGGTCCCAGTGGAACGACCGTCATAGGAAGGTCGGAACCCGGGTGTACTTCTCCCTCATCAAGAGTGTCGCCGCCCGAGGCAAGCCAAAAGGGGTCGTCGTCAGCAAGACGCCGGGGCCCGTGTGGAAGGGGCGGCTGTTCTCGGGGCGAGTGCGGCGCAACGGCTTTGCGCCATTGGCCAGGGGGCACAAACCAATCGGCTGGCGCCGCCCCAAAGGGCCAACAGTCCCCTGAAGAGAGTATGCCCTGCAGCAGCTCGACGTGGGCATTGGGATCTTAGAGGGTGCAACAGTCAATATGGAGCCGATATGACGATGGGCCGAACCAACTATCCAGGGGTGCCAGAAGACTTCCCTGTGATAGCAACCGTGTCAGCTGTTTCTGGCGCCCAGCCCAAGATGAACCTGGTCGAGGAAGGTGGCAGGTTCTATGCACCGGGCACGTCGCCGGGCGAGGTTCTGGCGGCCTTCCAGATGTGTGACGACCTGGTGTCGCAGATGGTCCCGTACTGCCAGAGAAAGCTGGCGACCTACGAAGGTAATCAAGACGCGACTGTCAAGGCTACGTTGAAAGGCTTGGTGGCCAAGCGATGGTGCACCGATGCGCAGTGTGTGTGGATCATGCGCAGGGCGGTGGATGAGCTGCAGTGGACAGTGGGTGATGGCACCCTGCAATCCGACCAACCCGATACCGTCTGAAATCGCCAAGGAGAAGTGTCCGATTTCCTTTCGGATGATTGAGCCCGGGCTATACCTGTCGTGCGACATCCCGCCACAACGTACGGCCTATCCCACCCCCCACATGAAATACCCGTGACTGACCTACTCGTGCTGCCACCACCTAAACGATCTCGCTCCCGGCGCCTTCGCAAGAAGCTGCACATCGGCGAGTTCCAAGTGCTGGGATTCGACTACGAGCTGACTTGGCGGGTGGCACCGTCGATCGATGTGCAGGATCAGTTCATCGATCAGTTACTCGAGAACCTCGTCGCGCCCCGAGCGCTGAGTCTAGGCGGAGGGGTCAATTGCGGCTTCGTGGCCGCGCGTCGCGGGAGCGTCACGGACGCTGATCGCGCCGCCTTCGAGAGCTGGCTCGGGCGATGGCCGGATCTCGCCGAGATCAAGGTCGGCCCACTGCGGGACGCCTGGTACGACGAGGCGCCTTGAGTGCCCGCTCTTCGACCACGAACTTCAGGGGGCCCCCATGAACGACCGGCCCCAGAAACGAGACATGGGATATTCAAAAATCTCATGGCGAATACATCCGGGTCAACACGACGTTCGCGTGCACCACGTTCCGGCACCCTCGGCAGCAACTGCTCACGACGCTGGGCTCGCAAAGAGGGCAGCCCCATGCTGAGCATCAGCCGCTTTACCATGCAGTGGGTTATGGTGACAGCCACCACTCGGCCTTGTATTGCGGGGTAGGTGCGGTGGGTACGCCGCTGCGCATAGCGCGGTGTCTGAGGGGCTTTGAGCATGGTGTCCACGGCTATGTTGCGTGCAAACGATGCTCCTGCCCCACGTGCGCAAGGGCTGGAAGCACAGGGGGGCTGATCTCTATTGAGGCTTCGTAGCCCTTGTAGAGCCCAAACACCGGCGTTTTTCTGACGAGGGCACCATGAGTTCACGGTGACTGCGCGCGCGTATTTTTGTGGGATAGTTCCAAGCTACGATAAATGCAACATTTGGTTGCGCTATCGAGCCAATTTTGCATGGAACTGCCGTGAACGTCTTCGAATTTCGCCAAACCCTGGCCGTCGGCGCGCTCGAACTGCCAGGGTATGTGCTTGCCAGTGCCCCAGTAGGGTTCGACGTACAACTGCGCCGGGATGATGCAGCGCTGCCCCTTGCGCCAGGGGCCGCCGTAGGTCCATGACTTAGCCATGCCTTCGCGCCGGGCGTTGACGGTGCTCAGGCGTTTGCCATCCTTGCCTGTAGGGATGTGTGTCTTGGAGTGCGGCGGCGATCATGCCCCACTGGCCCACCACCAGCTCGCGCCCGGGTTCGCCCTTGGCCCGCAGGAACGGCCCCCGGTACAGCGGGCTCATCTTGTCGCGCCACTCTTCCTCGGGCACGTCATCGAAGTGCAGCACCAGCTGCTCACGGCCCGGGACCTCGTAGTAGGTACACATGGCAACATTCTGGCAGCAGGGAGCTATACTGTAAATATGTAAGGGGTATCCACTTAGCTCCAGCGTCACCCCTGATGCTGTGTTTTTATCCAGCAATGGTATCTGACTCCCGCTCGTCTGTCTTCTTGCTCACCACATCCGCATAAGTCACCGGCGGCGTGACCACCGCTTGCTGCAGCAAGCGATAAAACAGCATCCCCCGCGAGTTCGAGGTTCGCCGGTTAAAGCGGAACACGAATTCATCGAGATAGGCGTCCAGGTGCTCGGGCTGCACGGACCCGTGATGCGTCCCCAGCACCCAGCGCTGCACCAACGAGGCCACCCGATGCACTCCCGCCATCGACACATGGGCTGGCACACCTGAACCCAGCATGACGGTGCGCTGGTGGGTGTATCCCAGCTCTTCCAGCGCGCGGTAGGCTGCTGAGCCGTCCGTGCGTACATGGGCCCCGGGCTCGACCACCTCCTGAACAAAGGGAACGACGTAGGAGGCGGAGTCTCGGGCTATGCGACGCAGCCGGATGCGTCCAAACCCCTTGGGCTCCACGACCTCCACTGCCATGGCCACCAACACTTTGGTGGTGCTGCTCTTGCGCCCTACAGGGGTGATGGGTTTTTTGCGGTCCGTGATGGACAGGTAGGTTTCATCCACCTCGACAAGCCCCTTGAGCTTGTCCCTGCCTGGTCGAACCATGGCGCGTCGAAACCGGTGCAGCATGGTCCAGGCTGTCTGGTAACTGCCCAAGCCCAGAACGCGCTGCAGCCCCAAAGCGCTCACGCCTTGCTTCTGATTGGTCAGATACCAGGCAGCTGCCAACCACACCCGCAGTGGCGTTCGGGTCTTGTCAAAGATGGTCCCGGAGGTCACTGTTCCCTGGTACTGGCAAGCCCGACACATCAAGCGGGTGCGGCTGGCTCGGTACACATCCCCCACATTGCCACAGCGCGGACAGATGAAGCCATGGGGCCAGCGCAGCTTCTCCAGGAAGGTCAGGCAGGCTTCTTCGGTGGCAAACCAGTCAAGAAATTCGTTCCAGGTGCGGGGGTAGTCCTGGCCGGGAGTGGGCGCTATTATCTGGGTTTCCATCCAGTTATTCTGACATTGCTGGAGCTAAATGGATACCCCTTAAATATGTACAGTTTTTGGAACTCCCCGCTACCGGTGCCGTACGACACAGCGGCGCAGTCGCTGGCCTTGCCCCTGTGTGGGGTGAGCGTGTGCGCGGGGTTTCCATCGCCAGCTGACGACTTCGTGGTGGAGCGACTGGACATCATGAAGCTGCTGGTGAAGCACCCCCAGGCCACCTACTTCTGGCGCGTGCGGGGCGACTCGATGAGGGACGCTGGCATTGAGGACGGCAGCATCATCGCGGTGGACCGGGCGATCAAGCCCAAGCACAACAGCATCGTCGTGGCCATTGTGGACGGCGAATGCACCGTGAAGTATCTGCACCAGCGTGCCGGCCGGATCAAGCTGCGCGCGGCCAATCCCACCTATCCCGACATCATCCCCCGCGACAGCCTGACCATTGAGGTCTGGGGCGTGGTGAGTGGGTGCGTGAAGCTGTTTCTCACCTGATCTGATGGACGGAGGCCAGCATGTATGCGCTGGTGGATGGCAACAACTTTTACGTGAGCTGCGAGCGGGTGTTCCGCCCCAGCCTGAACGGCCGCCCGGTGGTGGTGTTGAGCAACAACGATGGCTGCGCGATTGCCCGCAGCAATGAGGCCAAGGCCCTGGGCATCAAGATGGGGGCGCCGTGGTTCCAGATCCGGCACATGGAAGAGACCCACGGCCTGGTGGCCTTGAGCGCCAACTTCACCCTGTACGGTGACATGAGCAACCGGATGATGAGCCTGGCGGCGGGCCTGGGCCCCTCGCAGGAGATCTACAGCATCGATGAGTCGTTCATCAGCCTGCAGGGGCTGCGGGGCGATCTGATCACACGCAGCCACGCCATCCGTGCGCGCATCCACCAGTGGGTGGGCATCCCCTGTGGCATCGGGATCGGTCATACGAAGACACTGGCAAAGCTGGCCAACCACATCGCCAAGACGGCCGAGCGCAAACCGGGGAGCTACCCGGCCGAGCTGGCCCAGGTGTGCAACCTGACCACCTTGCCGGCCCAGGACCTGGACGATGTGTTGGCCAGCACGCTGGTAGAGGAAGTCTGGGGCGTGGGCCGCAAGATCGGCGCGCAGCTGCATCAGTGCGGAGTGCATACGGTCCTGGACCTGGCCCGGCTGGACCCAGCCATGGTGCGCAGGCGCTGGAGCGTGGTGCTGGAGCGCACCGTGCGGGAGCTGCAGGGGATGCAGTGTATTGAGCTGGATGACGCACCAGAGCCCAAGAGAGAGATCGCCTGCACCCGGTCATTCGGTCAGGCGGTGACCGAGCTGCCGCCGCTGGTGGAGGCCGTGAGCGAGTTCGCCAGCCGCGCGGCCGAGAAGCTACGCAAGCAAGGCAGTCTGGCCAGCCAGTTGCTGGTGTTCTGCCACACCTCGCCGTTCCGCCCCGGCCCGCGCTTCAACAAGTCGGTGGTGGTGCCCCTGCGCCGGCCTACGGCCGACACCGGCAAGCTGGTGTGGGCGGCCACAGCGGGCATGCGCCGGATGTACGAGCCTGGCTACAAGATGGCCAAGGCCGGGGTGATGCTGCTGGACCTAGTGCCGGGCAACGTGCTGCAGGGTGAGCTGGATCTGGAGGATGAAGACCGCCGGGATCGCACCCAGCTGATGGTGGCTTTGGATGCGCTCAACCAGCGCTACGGCAAGGGCACTGTGCATTCAGGTGCCACGGGCGGCACCAACAGGGGCAAGGACTGGGGGATGAAGCAGGAGAGGCGCACGCCGCAGTACACGACGCGGTGGGAGGATGTTCCGGTGGCAAGGGCCTAAGAGTGGGGGAGCTCCCATGCTCGAGGTCGGCTCTGCAGCGATTGCCGCTGCTCGTAGCCGCAACGCTGCCTAACGGTCACCGTCCCATACCGGCCATCCGAGCATTGACGCGGGGGACAGCCCAATGACGGGTTTCAGGTGTGCAGCGGACAGCGACCATCAAGTGCAGGCAGATAGGTCACTGGATGTCTGCTGTCAGGTAGTGTGAACAGGAGCTTGCGACCCGAAGCCGACGGTAGGCGCCTTTCCTCAAAGGAGCCGCTGGGTAACGGCCGGCAGGTTGGCAGTTTGACAATTGTCTCGGGAGAGTTGCGCGTGAAGTTGGTGGCTCGCGATTTTGATGGTCTGCGCTGGTACCCTCCAGACTTGTGCATACTTTGTCAGCTAGCAAAGTGTTATGCCATCAAACATCCCCGCTATGCATACCTCTGAAGACCCAAAAGGCGCCTCGTCAGATAAGGATCTTCAATCTGATCCGAAGTATTGGGCCAACATCTTTCGCGGCACCCCTTTGGCGATCGTTGTTCCACCATACATACGGTTCCTGCAGGGGCAGGTCTCATTACGCCGAGCGTTGAACTTTCTTGTTGTGGCGCAGCGTGAAGCGCTTGCTGGCAACCCTCGCCTACAGCCTATTCTTGAAGGCATGAACTTGTCCAAAGAGGCCAAACAAGCAGGTTTGTACTTTGAGACGTTCTTTGCTTCAACGCATGTGATTGCTCTGTAAGTGTCCGCCCAACCCCGTACTTGCTGACCGGCTCGCGGCCAGGCATCGTCACCTCCTGAATGGACAGGGGGTTTTTCGATGCAGACAGGGCTACCTTGGCACCGGCCGCCGCTCCGGCGCCCGTGGTCACACGTCCACGACGTGACGCAGCAGCGCGAAGGAAACTTTCCACAGCCCACCGTCGCCCGTGTCGATGCTGGCGGTGCGCTGGTTGATCCGGGTGATGACCCCGACTTGAGCGCGCAGGTGCTTATCTTCAAAGGACACCTTCTGCCCGCGCTGGAAGTCGTCGCGACTTGGCTTGGGCGCGGCCGGCGGCGGCATGGTCGCCGTGGCGCCTTGCGTGATGTCGGTCTCTGCGCAGGCGGGCGGTTCCACCGCCGCATAGGCCAGTCGCCAATGCCGCAGCGTGGCCTGGTCTTGCACCAGGATCTCCTTGTCCTTCATCTCGACCACCCGCGCCGGCCGCATCTGCCCGCTCTCCAGCTCGAAGTAGCGCACCGTCTGCCCCAGGTGAAGTTGTCGGCGGATCTCGATCACCCGTTTCGGATCGGTGATCATCCGCTGCAGGATGGCCTGCAGGCGGTACAGCTGCAGGCTGCTGGCCTGCCCGAGAGCATCGAGCAGCCGACGCTCCTGGTCCTCGATCATCATGCCGGCTTCCAGTGCATCGGCAGCAGTTGTTCCAGCTGGCTGAGGCGGCAGTCGTTGATGCGGCTGAACACGTCCTTCAGGTACGCGTACGGCTCCACGCCATTGAGTTTGGCCGTCTCGATCAGGCTGAGGGCCACCGCCGCGGCGTGGCCGCCGCGTTCGCTGCCCGCGAAGAGCCAGTTCTTTCGCGACAGGGCGATCGGCCGCATCGCCCGCTCGCTGGCATTGTTGTCCACCGCCAGCATCCCCTCATCGAGGAACGCCGTCAGCGCGGGCCAGTTGCTCAGGGTGTAGGCCACCGCCTTGCCAAGCGCCGATTGCGGCAGCAATGCTGCGACGTGCCCCAGCAGCCACTGGTGGAAGTCGGCCAGCAGCGGGCGACTGCGACGCTGACGCTGCAACCGCTTCTGATCAGGGTCGGATTCGGCGATCTCCCGCTCGATGTGATACATCTCCCCGATGAAGCGCAGGGCCTCATGGGCCACGCCAGGCGGCGCGCCGGGCGGTGCGGTCTTGACCACCTCCATGTACCGTCTGCGGGCATGGGCCCAGCATGCCGAGTGGATGACGTCGCCACCTTTGAAGAGGCTGTGATACCCGGCGTAGTCGTCGGCCTGCAGCCACCCCTTCCAGCCGGCGAGCATGCGCCGAGGGTGCGCGCCGGAGCGGTCGGTGGTGAAGTCGTACAGCGCCGCTGGCGCCACCGGCTGCCACTGGCCTGCTGCATCGCGTTTGTGCCCGCCGGCCAGGTAGCACCACAGCCGCGCCGTGATGGTCTTGCCGGCGCCGCTGCCGCGTGCGGCCTGCATCGCCAGGGTGGTGTCGTCCGTGAGGATCACCGGGCTGGCCAGCACGTGTGCCTTTAGCGGCGGCATCAGGCGGGCCAGCAATTCGCAGCCGTCCAGCGTCCAGTCGCACAGCGTCTGCCGCGGGGCGGCAAAGCCCAGGCGCGCAAAGCCACGCTCCTGGCGCGCCAGCGGGTTGTGATCGAGGTACTTGGCCACCAGCACGTGTGCCAGCAGGCCCGGCCCGGCATTGCTGCGGGGCAGCGGCGAGGTGATGGCGCTGGCGGTGCGCACGGTGCTGCTGCCCTGGTCGTCCTCGCAGCGGTACTTCAGCCGCGCGTGCTGCAGCACCAGCAGCTTGGCTGGCGTGTATTCGATCGTCTCGCTGACCTCCTCGCCGATGCGCTGGACCCGGGTGAACTGGGCCTTCTCCTGCTCGCTCAGATCGTGCTCGACGCGCACCCGCGGCAGGCTCGGATCGATCGCGGGGCGTCCACGGCGGCGGCGATGGTGCTCGCCCACGCGCTCGCGCGTCTCGGGCGGCACGGGCAGTTCGACCGTGTCGACCCACAGTTCGGTCTGGCCCACATGCAGCACCTCGCTGCTGCGGCCGAACATCCGGTGGCGCAAGGCAGCGAGCTGCTGGGCGAGATTGGCCATCTGGGCATCGGCCTGCTCGCGCACCGCCTGCAGCTGCTGCGCGAGCTGCACCACCAGGTCCTTCAAAGGCTCCACCGCGTCGGGCAACTGGGCGCGATCGAGGTAGGCGGTGGACATGGGCAATGATCTTCCCATGCACTTCGCGGCATGGCCATTCGGAGAATCGAGAATTGCTAGACACCATCGCGCTCGATCTACTATGCAACCATCGATGCTGTGACCGCCGGCAGGCGCTTCACGCGACTGAGGTCGATGCCGTCGAGCCAGGCCACCAGCTCGCTCATGGCGATGCCGTTGCCCGCCAAGCGCGCCGGATCGGCGAAGCGGCCGCGCTCCAGGCGCTTGTACAGAACCCAGAATCCGTGACGGTCCCACACCAGCAGCTTGGCCTTGTCGCGCCGGCGCGCGATGAACACGAACACGTGTCCCGACAACGGGTTCAAGCCCATGCTCATCGCGACGATCTGGCCGAGCGCATCGATCGACTTGCGCATGTCCACGGCTTCGGCGTAGACGTAGGCGCGGATCGCCGAGGACAGGATCACGCCAGTCGCTCCAGCACCCGGGCAAGCACACGCTCGGCGCTCGCACCCGCCAGACGCAGCGTGATGCCCCCGCACAGAGCGATCTCCACGTCGCTTGCAATCGACGGCACGCTTTGCGAGCCGATCGCGATGAAGGAGGCGGAGCCCTTCGCGGCCTCGGCCGCGGCCGGCATGGTGCCGATGGAGCGGCGATGCTTGGCCAGGCGATAGCGGTAGGTGGACAGAGCCAGGGCGTTGTCGTGGCAATACTGCCGCACGCTCATGCCTTGACTGAGACGGCGATCCTCGTGTGCGAGCCAGAAGGCGTCGTCGCGCTCGGCGCCGTCGCGAACCTGGCCGGATTCGACAGCGTCGCCGCGGGGCGAGTCACCAGCTGCCGGAAGATCTTGCTGCATCGTCGTTCTCCTGTTGGATGGAAGGCTCGACGATGCCTGGTGGCTACGAGTTCAGCAAGAACGGGGAAGAGCGGACAGATACCTTCATCGTTCGTCTGCGTGATCTCGTCCGCCTACGTGAGAATCTAGGTGGCTGACAGAGCCAACCACGGACGTTCAGCTTCAAGAATCGGTCCGGGCGCCGATGCCAAGGTAGTGCTCCGTTGCAGCCATCAGGTCAGCGGCGCTTATTCTGAGCGCCATGGCAATTTTCAATATGACAGGAAGCGTGGGCACGTGCTCCCCGCGCTCGATCTTGCCCATGTGCGAGCGCGAGATGCCTGCCCGGGATGCAAATTCGTCTTGAGCAATACCTTGAGCGACGCGCGCAACGCGCACGGCCTGTCCGAAGGCCAACGCTGGTTCGGATTCATACGTCGATGTGCCAGCGGGGCGGCCTGGCTGAATAGTGGGCTTCTGCATTTGCAGAAGCGTCGGACAAACCTCTGAAATTAACCACGTTAAATTTATAGACGTTAAAGTTCACTCTTGCTTATCATATGGGCTCCTCCTTGACCTGATTAGCCGCCTCTGCGGTGCCCTTATGCACAACGCTACCGGCCAGTCCCCCCGTCTCAGGCTCGCCATAGCGCCAGGCGCGCCGTCGCCACAGTTGTCGGCACTGCTGGCGCTGCAACGCGCGGAAGAGCCCGATGTCGCTCTCGCCTTCTTTGAGGTTTCAGGTCGCGATCTGCATGCGGGACTACATGACGGCCGTTACGACGCGGGGGTTTCAATTCAGGTATCGAGCGACGCGGCGCTTAAAGCGCAGCCGTTGTGGGCCGAGTGCATGGCCGTCGCCATGCCGCTACGATTTCCATTGCTTGATCAGGCGACACTCACGATCGCCGATCTGCTGGACTTCGCCCTGTATCGCTGGCAGGCGGAAATCTGTTCCAAGTTGGATGAGCGGCTTTCCACGCCCCTGCCGACAGGTCGACAGAACATCCGGTACGTCACTTCGTTTGGCCTGTTGGCCACGTGGGTCGCGGCCGGCTACGGCGTCGGGGTGTCCGCGCAATCGCGCATCGAGCACGCTCACAGATGGGGGATCACGATGCGGCCGCTCATCGATGGCCCCTACGAGATCGTGACACACCTGCAGCGGCCCCAGGAGCCAACCAGTTCCGTTGTGGAGCGATTCGAGCGAAGAGCGTTGCAGGTCGCAAGGGCGAGTGCTGCATAGTGGACGCGCTCTTGAGGACTGGATTGGTCAGGAATACGCGCCGGCTACGCTGCTCACGCTACCGCGATGCGTTTTCGAGTGAACGTGCCACGCGGTTGACTGCGCCGTGGGTTAGATGCGACTCGACCATCGCACGGCTGAATTCTCCAAGTGGGCGGCAGCCTCGAAACAGCGTAGCACCCGCTAGGAAGGCTGACGCGTACCGGAAGATGTCGAATTCAGTTCTCCATTATTGGCCGGAAAGATCGATATTCCTTCACGTTGATTTTGAATATCATCTGCCTTAATTTCATTGTTTCCGACCGGATACGCCAATGACCGAATTAATAGCTGTCGTCACAATCACCTTGCTGGCCGTCATCAGCCCTGGGCCGGACTTTGCAACGGTTACGCGCAATAGCTTGATGCTGTCGCGCCGCGCGGGCGTGCTGACCGCATTGGGCATAGGCTTAGGCATACTGGTACATATCACCTATACGTTGATCGGCGTGGGCCTGCTAATCCAGCAATCGCTTTGGTTGTTTAACACCATCAACTGGTCGGTGCTGCCTATCTAATTTATCTCGGCATAAAAATGCTGTGCACGAAAGCTGGCGGCGCACTGACCGAAAAGCGTATGGCGCCGCTCTCGGATGGCGCTGCGCTGCGTACCGGTTTCCTGACCAATACGCTGAACCCCAAAGCCACGGTATTCATCGTCAGCCTGTTTATGCAGGTGGTGCGGCCCGACACTCCGCTGGCAGTGCAGATTGGCTATGGCGCTTTCATCGCTGCGGCGCACATGGGCTGGTTTAGCCTGGTGGCCTTATGCTTCTCTGCCGGTGCCGTGCGCGATCGTCTGCTGGCTTTCCGCCATTGGATCGACCGTGCCTTCGGCGGGCGGCTGGTCGGCTTCGGAGTACTGATAGCGGTGGCCCGGCGCTGATTGCGTCGGGCATTGCCCTCGCTGCGCGTGCCTTCCTTTTAGCGTGAGCCATGTCGCAGTAAGAGTTGGAGTACAGCGATTGATGCCCGCTTTACGGCCAGTGTTATGCCGAATTGCGGGCTCGACAACCTAACGATTGGCATCTATTGCGATTCTCGAATAGGTAGCAAGTTCAAGAATGTTTTCAGAATCGGCGCAATGTGATCGTGACGGTAGATACAACTGACCGGTACAGTGGCCTTGGAGCCCACGAGTTCAGTGAAGCCGAAGTCAGGCCACGAAATCATGGCTACTGTCTCGGGAACAATTGTCACGCCGACGCCGGCCAACGCCAGAGCCATGGCTGCATTGACGTCTTCAACTATGGCGACAACCTTTGGCTCCACTCGCGCGTTTTTGAATACGCCGATGACTTCGTCTGCGAAACTGGGGCGTCCTTCTCGCGGGAACAGGATCAAGGGCTCGTTACGAAGCGCGCTGCAATGAACTTGCTCACCAAACGAGCGAGCGCGCGACTTTTGCGCACCCAGAAATAGCCTCTCATTGGTTACGTTTCGGACAACTACACCCTCCTGATAGGGGTAGAAACGCCCGAACCCGATATCGATGGTGCCAGCGTCCAGCGCTTCAATCTGGCGGTTCTTGCTCATCTGCGTCAAGGACACAGTTGCCGAGGGAGCAACCGACAAGAGTTGCCGCAGCAGTAGCGGTAGCGTATGCAAAACGACGGTTCCGAAATAGGCGACGCGCAATTCCCCGATTTCACCGCGCGATGCTGCACGTGATCTCACCCTTGAGATCTCGGTAACGTGCAGTAGGCGCCTGGCATCCTCTAAAAATGTTGTACCCGCTGCCGTCAATTCGACGCCGCGGTGCGTGCGTTCAAACAGCACCACGCCGAGATCCTGTTCCAGGGCCTGTATTTGGCGGGTAATGGGCGGCTGGGAAATATGCAGGCGTCTTGCCGCAGCACCGATATTTCCCTCTTCTGCGACCGCGATGAAATAGCGAAGCTGCCGAAATTCCATTTAAGACCTCTGGTTTTCCCTAGGGGTGGACACCGCTAAGCCATACCGATCCCGTATTGCAAAGGCTAAAAAAAGGTATTGGACCGCATGACACGCGAATCTTAGCATTCATGTTTGAAGCACCAACTCATCGGTGTTTCAACCATCAGATCTTGAAAGGAGACGAGTCATGGATAAACGAGTTGCCGAGGTCGCAGGCGCGATCGTCGAGGCAGTACGCAAAATTTTGCTGGACAAGCGCGTCACGGAAGCCGAATACCGCGCGGGTGTCGACTATCTCACCGAGGTCGCACAGACGCGGGAAACCGCGGTGCTTCTGGACGCTTTCCTGAACAGCACCATCATCGAAGGCAAGGCGCAGCGCTCGCGGACCTCTGCGCCTGGGATGCAGGGGCCGTACTTCCTGGAAGGTGCTCCTGTAGTTGAAGGCGTCCTCAAGACCTACGATACCGACGACCACAAACCGCTGATCATTCGCGGTACGGTGCGCTCGGACACGGGCGAGTTGCTCGCTGGCGCTGTCATCGACGTGTGGCACTCGACGCCTGATGGCTTGTACAGCGGGATCCACGACAACATCCCCATGGACTACTACCGCGGAAAACTCGTGACGGATTCCCAGGGCAACTTTCGCGTGCGCACCACGATGCCAGTGCCATACCAGATCCCCTACGAGGGGCCGACTGGGCGTCTGCTGGGCCACCTGGGCAGCCATACCTGGCGTCCGGCGCACGTGCACTTCAAGGTGCGCAAGGACGGTTTCGAACCGTTGACCACGCAATACTACTTCGAAGGGGGCAAATGGGTGGACGATGACTGCTGTCACGGCGTCACCCCCGACCTGATTACGCCCGAGACGATCGAGGACGGGGTGCGGGTCATGACCCTGGACTTCGTAATCGAGCGTGAGCAGGCCGAGCAACGCAAGTCGGCTACGGAGACAGTGGCATGAAGATCGAAGCGATCGATGTGACGCTGGTGGACGTCCCAGCTTCGCGTCCCATCCAGATGTCGTTTACCACGGTGCAGAAGCAGAGCTATGCGATCGTGCAGATCCGTGCGGGCGGGCTTGTCGGCATCGGCGAGGGCAGCAGCGTAGGTGGGCCGACTTGGAGTTCCGAATGCGCTGAAACCATCAAGGTCATCATCGAAACGTACTTGGCGCCGCTCCTGATCGGCAAGGACGCGACAAATCTGCGAGAGCTCCAGCACTTAATGGAGCGCGCCGTAACCGGAAACTATTCGGCCAAGGCGGCCATCGACGTTGCGCTGCATGATCTGAAGGCACGCTCTCTGAACCTGCCGCTGAGCGATTTGATCGGCGGCGCGATCCAGCAGGGCATCCCCATTGCCTGGACCCTGGCGAGCGGCGACACGCAGCGGGACATCGCAATCGCCGAGGAAATGATCGAGCGGCGCCGGCACAACCGGTTCAAGATCAAGCTTGGCGTGCGCTCCCCGGCAGATGATTTGCGCCATATCGAGAAGATTATCGAGCGCGTCGGTGACCGTGCTGCGGTGCGGGTCGATATCAACCAGGCCTGGGATGAGAACACGGCATCGGTGTGGATTCCGCGCCTGGAGGCGGCCGGTGTCGAACTGGTCGAACAGCCGGTGGCACGCAGCAACTTCGATGCGCTTCGGCGCCTGTCGGCCGACAACGGGGTGGCCATCCTGGCCGATGAAAGCCTGAGCTCGCTGGCGTCCGCCTTCGAACTGGCGCGCCATCATTGCGTCGACGCCTTCTCGCTGAAGCTGTGCAACATGGGCGGGGTGGCAAATACCCTCAAGGTCGCTGCGATCGCGGAAGCCTCGGGCATTGCGTCCTATGGGGGCACCATGTTGGATTCATCAATCGGCACCGCTGCTGCTCTCCATGTGTATGCCACATTGCCGACGATGCCCTTCGGATGTGAACTGCTAGGGCCCTGGGTGTTAGCCGACACGCTTACGCAGACCCAACTCGAGATCAAGGACTTCGAGATTCGGTTGCCCTCGGGTCCTGGGTTGGGTGTTGATATCGATCCGGACAAGCTGCGCCACTTCACCCGCGCGGGTTGATTGAAGTCAGTTAGGGGAAAATCACCATGTTGTCTCGTTTATCAATTCGTTTGGTCGTCTGGCTAGGCTGCGTAGGCTTGAGCTTGCTGGCAGTAACGGCGAGTGCTGCAGACTACCCGAGCAAGCCCATTCGATGGATCGTTCCATTCCCGCCGGGCGGTGCAATCGACATGGTTTCTCGTGTCTTGGCCCAGCGCGTGTCGCAAACGCTGGGGCAGCCGGTGACAGTGGAGAATCGTCCGGGCTCGGGCGGGATCATCGGCAGCGCGGAGGTCGCGCGCTCCCCGGCTGACGGTTATACGCTGCTGGTGAACTCGACAGGGCTGGCAGTGGACAAGTGATTTTATCCGAACGTCGCCTACGATGCTCGGAAAGCATTTGCCCCCGTGGCGCTGTTGGCAACTATCCCCAGCGTTCTAGTGGTGCCGGCTGATTCCCCATACAAGGATGCCAGGAGCCTACTAGCGTACGCAAAGGCCAACCCCGGTAAGGTGTCATTCGCCTCTGCAGGCATGGGGACGTCGATCCATCTGGCGGCCGCTCTGCTGGCCGCTCAGGCCGGGGTTGACCTGCTCCACGTGCCCTACAAAGGGGGCACGCCAGCTGCCGCCGACCTGATCGCGGGGCGAGTCTCCATGATGGTCGATTCGATCGCCGCACAGCAGAAGTTTATCAAATCTGGACGGGTGCGTGCGCTGGGTGTCACCAGCTTGCAACCCGCGCCCTCATTGCCTGGGATTCCTCCCCTGGCGCAAGCAGCCGACCAACCGAAGTTCGAGGTCCTGTCATGGTATGGCTTATTTGTGCCGTCACGTACCTCGCCGGACATCGTCAAGGTGCTCAACACAGCAATGAATGAAGCACTGAAGACCCCGGAGGTACAAAAGGCGCTGGCGGATATCGGCGCTTCAGCGCAGGGGGGAACATCGCAAGCTCTGGGCGTCTTATGGGACAACGAGATCGACCGATGGGGCCAGTTGATCGTCCACCATCGACTCAACACCCAATGAACTGTAATCGGAGAGATGAAGATGTTGACTGAAGGGATATCGATTCAATCGTATGACGGGCATACATTCGGCGCGCTCGTGGGCTCGCCGGCCAAAGCGCCCGCTCCCGTGATTGTGATCGCTCAAGAAATATTTGGTGTGAACGCGTTCATGCGAGAAACGGTGTCATGGCTGGTCGACCAGGGGTATGCGGCAGTTTGCCCTGATCTGTACGCGCGCCAGGCGCCAGGTACAGCACTCGATCCGCAGGATGAGGCGCAGAGAGAGCAAGCCTACAAGCTCTGGCAGGCCTTCGACATGGAGGCCGGCGTGGGCGATCTGGAGGCTGCTATCCGCTATGCGCGACACCAACCCTACAGCAACGGCAAGGTGGGATTGGTGGGGTATTGCCTGGGCGGTGCGCTTGCCTTTCTAGTGGCCGCCAAAGGATACGTGGATCGCGCCGTAGGCTACTACGGTGTTGGACTGGAGAAGCAGCTCAACAAGGTCCCGGAAGTCAAGCATCCGGCGTTGTTTCACATGGGCGGCCAAGACCACTTCGTGCCCGCGCCAAGCCGCCAGCTGATTACTGAAGGCTTCGGTGCCAATCCATTGCTGCAAGTGCACTGGTACGAAGAGGCCGGACACTCGTTCGCCAGGACGAGCAGTTCGGGCTATGTGGCGAGTGCCGCGGCGTTGGCCAACGAACGTACACTGGATTTCCTGGCGCCCTTGCAGAGCAAGAAGCCATGAATTTCATTCACGACTATCGTTCCCCGCGGGTGATTTTTGGACCCGACAGCCTCGCCCGATTGCCGCAGGAACTGGAACGTCTCGGCATTGACCGGGCGCTCGTGTTGACCACGCCTGAGCAGGCGCCCCTGGGACGGCAAGTAGCCGAGCCGGTCATCGGCCACGTGGCAGCCTTCTACGATGGTGCGACCATGCATGTACCCGCTTTGGTGGCTGAGGAGGCCTGCAAGATTGCGCGCACGAGTGAGGCTAATGGCGTCATTGCGATTGGTGGGGGATCTACTATCGGACTCGCTAAGATCGTGGCGCTCCGTACAGAGTTGCCCATCGTCGCTGTGCCCACGACATATGCAGGTAGCGAGATGACGTCCATCTTCGGTATCACAGAGGGTGGCGTCAAGAAAACCGGCCGCGACGCGCGTGTCATGCCCCGTGCAGTTATCTACGAGCCCCGGCTGACCCTAGAGCTACCCCTTAGCATCAGCGTGACCAGCGCGATCAATGCAATAGCCCATGCAGTTGAAGGCCTGTATGCGCCAGATGCCACGCCGCTGCTTACCATCATGGCCCAGGAAGGAATCGCAGCGACGGTACGCGCGATTTCCAGAATGTATCAATCACCAAGAGATCTTCAGGCTCGCGGCGACGCGCTTTATGGCGCTTGGCTCTGCGCGAGCGTGCTTGGCAACGTCAGTATGGCATTGCACCACAAGCTGTGCCACACGCTGGGAGGAACGCTCGATCTCCCTCATGCCCAGACCCATACGGTCGTGCTGCCCCACGCGCTGGCCTATAACGCGCGCGCGGTGCCAGACGCAATGCGTGTGCTGCGCATTGCCCTGGGGCATGACGATCCACCCACGGCCTTGTACGAATTGGCTCGCGACAATGGCGCACCCGTGGCCTTGCGCGATCTCGGAATGCGCGAGGAGGATATTGAGCATGTTGGCGACCTGGCATTGCAGGACCGCTATCCCAATCCGCGGGAACTGGATCGAGACGCATTGCTTGCATTGCTGCGCGATGCGTACCACGGACGCCCGCCTTCCGCTTGAGGAGGTTGGCATGGAATTTTCTTTTGATACAAGTTGACGCCCCAGGCGTTGGCCACTCCAGCCGCACAGCCGGGCGGAGTGAACACAACAACACCACCACCACCACGAGGTTGCGATGGCGCATCTGTCCTACTCTCCTCCGAGGAATTTCGACGCCCTTTACCGACAACGTGTATTCCAGTCCCATCAGGCCGTGCGCATGCATGACGCGGCAGCGCGAGAGTTGGCCGACCATAGCCTGACATGGCGTTCGGGCAACGTCGATGCGGCTTTGTACAAGGCACGCGCGCGGCGCCTAACCCTGTTCTCCTTTCGCTATGGTGCAGAGGTCGAAATTGCACCAAGACCGAGCGAGGAGTTCATCGTGGTGCATCATTCGATCAGAGGCGCCGCAGAATTGAGCGTTGACGGCCAGCATATGGTATTGCCCCAAGGGCGCACCGGCTGGATGGCCCCACGGCGAAATTGGCGCATGCGCTGGGAGGCGGGGTGTGAGCAACTCATCCTGAAAATTCCGCGCGACATGATCGAGGCGGGTGGTATCGCACCGATGGCACCACTTGCGACTTTGCCAGTAGGGCTGGATACGCAGTGGCTGCTGCTGGTCCAGGTGTTGCTGGGCGCGTCGTCCGCACCGACCTGCGCGGGAGAGCCCGCCGCGTGGGTGGAGCATATCGAGCAGGGCTTGGCTTCGCTGCTGCGCGCGGCCAGTTCCTGTAGTTTGCCGCGCGAGTCGAGCGATCGGAACTTCGTTGCGCGCGACCCCATCGCCCGGCTTCAGGCCATGGAAGACTATATGCGTGAGCGCCTTGGGGCGCCTATCGGACTGGCAGACCTATCAGGTGCGGCCGGCGTCAGCGCCCGGGTCCTGCAGCAGACCTGTCAACGTCACCGGCAGATGAGCCCCATGGAGTTGCTACGAGACATGCGCCTGGATGCTGTCCATGCGTGGCTATCCGAGCACCCGAGTGCCAACATCACCGAGACAGCCCTGTTCTACGGATTCGGCCACCTCGGCCGATTCGCCGCCTACTACCGGCAACGCTTCGGAGAGTCACCGCACCAGACGGCGCAGCGCCGGTGTTGCGCTCTCTCCTGACTGCGATATCGCAGCGTCAGTGCATGCCGAGCGCTACGGCGTGGCGACGGCCGGTATGTCGGGGTCTCCTCGTTTTCAGTGCAATAAGTGACGGTACGCAAAGCTAGCACTGGCGCGGGGGTGGTCTGGGTAGACCGTTGATTTCATTGACTTTCCTGTTCGCTTTGTAAACGGGTATGGTGGCCTCCCACTTTTGAGGTTCACGATGCAGGGTTGGCACACAACGTTTTTGGGGATGCGTGGGCTCCCCCGCGATATCAGCGACTTCGAGATGAAGGCATTTTTCACCTTCGATGGTGCCGAGCGCGACGCAATCAATGCACGCCGAGGTGATTCCCACAAGCTTGGTCTGGCGCTCCATATTGGTTTCCTGCGCATGAGTGGGCGTTTGCTCGGTGCCTTTCGGGTAATTCCAGTAGCCTTGTGGCGCCACCTTGGCAACGAGCTTGGCATTGCAGCACCAGAAGTCGCCTCGCTGAGAGCCATGTATGAACGCGGGCGCACGCTATTCGATCACCAACAAGTAGCCTGCACGGTCCTTGGATTCCAGTGGATGAGCGAGCACCAGCGCCGCTCACTGGTACGTGAACTGCGCGACGAAGTGGCGCGCTGCGCCGACCGCGATCAGCTACTCGTGCGGGCGCGTCAATGGCTGTACAAGAACAAGCTGGTGATCGTGCACGAGCGGGCAATTCGGACACTGATTGCGGCGGCACTTGCCCAGCTTGAAGTTGAAACAGGCACCGCCATCGCCGCCAGCGTTGATCCAGCAACACTTGATCGCTGGCGAGCCTCAGTTTCAGAGCTGCGCCCAGATGGACAAACCCAGCAGAGTTGGCTATGGGCTGCACCGGCGAAACACTCAACCCGCCAAATCAGCGAGGTACTGGAGCGCATCGACCTGCTTTACACGCTGGACGTTCATAAGCACCTGGCAGACATCCCCGATCTCATCTTGCGCCGCTACGCGCGCCGACTTGTCTCCAGGCCGCCCTCAGCCGGAGCCAAGATCAAAGAGCCAGCGCGCACCGTGGAGGTCGCATGCTTTCTTCGGTATTGCCTGTTCACCACCACAGACCAGTTGATCCTTATGGTGCAGCGCCGGATCGCCGATCTGTGGCGTCAGGCTGCCGCCGATGTCCCCGCTACCGTCAATTGGGCCGCAATGTACAAAACGCTGCTCGGCGAACTTGTTGCCTTGAGCGCGCAAGGTGCGGTGCCAGATGCTGAGTTGCGTGCCCGTCTTGAAGCCTTGATCACCGAAACCCAGAAACGCAAACCACCGAGCAGGGCCTCCCTGGTCCGCGAGGGATTGATTGATGGAATTCGCCCCGTGCGGTCGTTGCTCGTCGCCATTGCAAAGCTGCCCTGGCAGGCCACCGGCGAGCATCCTGCCATCGAGTACCTTGCCAAGCTGCAAGCTTTATATCTCAAAGGATCCAGAAAGCTGCCAGTTGAAGTGGTGGCACCAAGTCTGGGAATGATCTGGCAGGTTTCGATCTCCAGCCCAGACCGGGAACGGGCGTTTCAGGCGTTGGAGGTGGCCACCCTGTTTGCCCTGCGCCGCGCGGTGCGCAATGGCTCGGTCTGGATTGAGCACAGCCTGAGCTTTCGGGGTCGTGCGCGCTTGTTCTTCACGGACGAGCGTTGGCAGGCAGAGTCCAAGAAACACTATGCCCGTCTATCGTTACCCAGCAAGGCTGCCACTTTCTTGAAGCCTTTGCTGGCCAGAGTAACTGCCGGTGTCGATGCGGTGGCCGCTGCAGCCCGCAGTGGCGTACTGCGCGTGGATGATGAACTCCATTTGTCGCCATTGCCCGCAGAGGACGAAGACCCAGAAGTGACCAAGCTGCGCGCGGCTTTGGGTCACCGCATCGGTGAGGTTCAATTGCCGGAAGTGATTCTGGCCGTTGACGCCCAGGTGCGCTTTAGCTGGATCATGCTCGGACGTGAGCCGCGCTCTACCGACGAGCTGCTGATGGTCTATGCCGGCATCATGGCCCACGGCACCAGTCTGACTGCGGTCGAATGCGCGCGCATGATTCCGCAATTGTCTGCCACCAGCATTCGCCAGGCCATGCGCTGGGCGCGGGACGAACGGCGTCTGAGCCAGGCCTGCCAGGCTGTGCTGGAATTCATGCAGCGACACCCGATTGCCGCCACCTGGGGGCGGTCCGATTTGGCATCTTCTGACATGATGACCATGGAGACCACCAAACGGGTGTGGCAAGCCCGGCTTGATCCTCGGCGCAACACACCTTCCATTGGAATCTACTCCCATGTAAAAGACCGGTGGGGCATCTTCCATGCGCAGCCCTTTGTGCTCAATGAGCGCCAGGCGGGCGTGGCCATTGAAGGTGTCATCCGCCAAGAAAAGCTGGAGACCAGCCAGCTTGCTGTGGATACCCATGGCTACACCGACTTTGCCATGTCACATGCCCGTTTGCTTGGTTTTGATCTTTGCCCGCGGTTGAAGGAACTCAAACAGCGCCACCTCTTTGTGCCACGCGGCACCAAAGTGCCCGCAGAAATCGCTGCGGTGTGCGAAGCCAATGTCGACGTCGCTTTGATCGAAAAGCATTGGGATAGTCTGGTGCACCTGGCAGCCTCGGTCATGAGCGGACATGCCAGTGCGGTGGCAGCTCTTGCGCGGTTCGGTTCTGCCGCCCAGGGCGATCCAATCTATGAGGCTGGCGTGCAATTGGGGCGGTTGCTGCGTACGGCGTTTTTGGCTGACTACTTTGTCAAGGACGCTTTCAGGAACGAGTTGCGCCGGGTGCTCAATCGGGGCGAGGCTGTTAACGCCCTCAAGCGCGCCATTTATACCGGCCGGATCAGCCCGGCGCAGGCCAAACGTGTCGATGAAATGCAGGCTGTGGCCGATGCGTTGAGCCTGATGGCCAACATCGTGATGGCGTGGAATACCTCACAGATGCAGTAAGTGTCCGCCCAACCCCGTACTTGCTGACCGGCTCGCGGCCAGGCATCGTCACCTCCTGAATGGACAGGGGGTTTTTCGATGCAGACAGGGCTACCTTGGCACCGGCCGCCGCTCCGGCGCCCGTGGTCACACGTCCACGACGTGACGCAGCAGCGCGAAGGAAACTTTCCACAGCCCACCGTCGCCCGTGTCGATGCTGGCGGTGCGCTGGTTGATCCGGGTGATGACCCCGACTTGAGCGCGCAGGTGCTTATCTTCAAAGGACACCTTCTGCCCGCGCTGGAAGTCGTCGCGACTTGGCTTGGGCGCGGCCGGCGGCGGCATGGTCGCCGTGGCGCCTTGCGTGATGTCGGTCTCTGCGCAGGCGGGCGGTTCCACCGCCGCATAGGCCAGTCGCCAATGCCGCAGCGTGGCCTGGTCTTGCACCAGGATCTCCTTGTCCTTCATCTCGACCACCCGCGCCGGCCGCATCTGCCCGCTCTCCAGCTCGAAGTAGCGCACCGTCTGCCCCAGGTGAAGTTGTCGGCGGATCTCGATCACCCGTTTCGGATCGGTGATCATCCGCTGCAGGATGGCCTGCAGGCGGTACAGCTGCAGGCTGCTGGCCTGCCCGAGAGCATCGAGCAGCCGACGCTCCTGGTCCTCGATCATCATGCCGGCTTCCAGTGCATCGGCAGCAGTTGTTCCAGCTGGCTGAGGCGGCAGTCGTTGATGCGGCTGAACACGTCCTTCAGGTACGCGTACGGCTCCACGCCATTGAGTTTGGCCGTCTCGATCAGGCTGAGGGCCACCGCCGCGGCGTGGCCGCCGCGTTCGCTGCCCGCGAAGAGCCAGTTCTTTCGCGACAGGGCGATCGGCCGCATCGCCCGCTCGCTGGCATTGTTGTCCACCGCCAGCATCCCCTCATCGAGGAACGCCGTCAGCGCGGGCCAGTTGCTCAGGGTGTAGGCCACCGCCTTGCCAAGCGCCGATTGCGGCAGCAATGCTGCGACGTGCCCCAGCAGCCACTGGTGGAAGTCGGCCAGCAGCGGGCGACTGCGACGCTGACGCTGCAACCGCTTCTGATCAGGGTCGGATTCGGCGATCTCCCGCTCGATGTGATACATCTCCCCGATGAAGCGCAGGGCCTCATGGGCCACGCCAGGCGGCGCGCCGGGCGGTGCGGTCTTGACCACCTCCATGTACCGTCTGCGGGCATGGGCCCAGCATGCCGAGTGGATGACGTCGCCACCTTTGAAGAGGCTGTGATACCCGGCGTAGTCGTCGGCCTGCAGCCACCCCTTCCAGCCGGCGAGCATGCGCCGAGGGTGCGCGCCGGAGCGGTCGGTGGTGAAGTCGTACAGCGCCGCTGGCGCCACCGGCTGCCACTGGCCTGCTGCATCGCGTTTGTGCCCGCCGGCCAGGTAGCACCACAGCCGCGCCGTGATGGTCTTGCCGGCGCCGCTGCCGCGTGCGGCCTGCATCGCCAGGGTGGTGTCGTCCGTGAGGATCACCGGGCTGGCCAGCACGTGTGCCTTTAGCGGCGGCATCAGGCGGGCCAGCAATTCGCAGCCGTCCAGCGTCCAGTCGCACAGCGTCTGCCGCGGGGCGGCAAAGCCCAGGCGCGCAAAGCCACGCTCCTGGCGCGCCAGCGGGTTGTGATCGAGGTACTTGGCCACCAGCACGTGTGCCAGCAGGCCCGGCCCGGCATTGCTGCGGGGCAGCGGCGAGGTGATGGCGCTGGCGGTGCGCACGGTGCTGCTGCCCTGGTCGTCCTCGCAGCGGTACTTCAGCCGCGCGTGCTGCAGCACCAGCAGCTTGGCTGGCGTGTATTCGATCGTCTCGCTGACCTCCTCGCCGATGCGCTGGACCCGGGTGAACTGGGCCTTCTCCTGCTCGCTCAGATCGTGCTCGACGCGCACCCGCGGCAGGCTCGGATCGATCGCGGGGCGTCCACGGCGGCGGCGATGGTGCTCGCCCACGCGCTCGCGCGTCTCGGGCGGCACGGGCAGTTCGACCGTGTCGACCCACAGTTCGGTCTGGCCCACATGCAGCACCTCGCTGCTGCGGCCGAACATCCGGTGGCGCAAGGCAGCGAGCTGCTGGGCGAGATTGGCCATCTGGGCATCGGCCTGCTCGCGCACCGCCTGCAGCTGCTGCGCGAGCTGCACCACCAGGTCCTTCAAAGGCTCCACCGCGTCGGGCAACTGGGCGCGATCGAGGTAGGCGGTGGACATGGGCAATGATCTTCCCATGCACTTCGCGGCATGGCCATTCGGAGAATCGAGAATTGCTAGACACCATCGCGCTCGATCTACTATGCAACCATCGATGCTGTGACCGCCGGCAGGCGCTTCACGCGACTGAGGTCGATGCCGTCGAGCCAGGCCACCAGCTCGCTCATGGCGATGCCGTTGCCCGCCAAGCGCGCCGGATCGGCGAAGCGGCCGCGCTCCAGGCGCTTGTACAGAACCCAGAATCCGTGACGGTCCCACACCAGCAGCTTGGCCTTGTCGCGCCGGCGCGCGATGAACACGAACACGTGTCCCGACAACGGGTTCAAGCCCATGCTCATCGCGACGATCTGGCCGAGCGCATCGATCGACTTGCGCATGTCCACGGCTTCGGCGTAGACGTAGGCGCGGATCGCCGAGGACAGGATCACGCCAGTCGCTCCAGCACCCGGGCAAGCACACGCTCGGCGCTCGCACCCGCCAGACGCAGCGTGATGCCCCCGCACAGAGCGATCTCCACGTCGCTTGCAATCGACGGCACGCTTTGCGAGCCGATCGCGATGAAGGAGGCGGAGCCCTTCGCGGCCTCGGCCGCGGCCGGCATGGTGCCGATGGAGCGGCGATGCTTGGCCAGGCGATAGCGGTAGGTGGACAGAGCCAGGGCGTTGTCGTGGCAATACTGCCGCACGCTCATGCCTTGACTGAGACGGCGATCCTCGTGTGCGAGCCAGAAGGCGTCGTCGCGCTCGGCGCCGTCGCGAACCTGGCCGGATTCGACAGCGTCGCCGCGGGGCGAGTCACCAGCTGCCGGAAGATCTTGCTGCATCGTCGTTCTCCTGTTGGATGGAAGGCTCGACGATGCCTGGTGGCTACGAGTTCAGCAAGAACGGGGAAGAGCGGACAGATACCAGATGCAGGCGGTCCTGGATCGCTGGTCGAACCGCCGCCAGGTCATTCCACCGGAACTGATCGGGAAGATTGCGCCCACCAGGCTGGAGAGCATCAACTTGCGGGGTGTGTTTCGCTTCCCGGTTGACCGCTATGCTGACCAAATCCTGCCTTCGCGGCCAAATGCATCGATAACTGGCACCAATGGATGAAACCGACCACGGTTTGACGCCACGAATCGCAGATTTGAAAGTGAACAGGAAAGTCAATGAAATCAACGATCTACCAACACCACCTCCGCGCCAGTGCTAGCTTTTCGTACCGTCACTTATTGCACTGAAAACGAGGAGACCCCTTCTCCTGCTCCAGTGCGTTGACCAGGTCCACCGTGGAGTAAAACCGCACGCGTGAGCCATGGCGCGTGATGCCCGCCACGCCGATGGCCGTGGCCAGATGCGTCTTGCCCGTGCCGGGGCCACCCACCAGCACCACGTTGTGCGCCTGCTCGGTGAACGCCATGCTGGCCAACTGCTCGATGAGCTTTTTGTCCACGGGCGAGCATTCGAAGTCGAAGCCCGCCAGGTCGCGGTGCACGGGGAACTTCGCCGTGTGCATCTGGTAGCTCACTGAGCGCATGGCCCTGTCCGTGACTTCCGCTTGCAGCAGGTGCTCCAGCAGCCAGCGCGAGCTCTCCAGCGTGGCGTGGCCGCCTTGCTTGACCAGGTCCTCCCAGGCCCCGGCCATGCCGTACAGGCGCAGCTCTTTGAACTCCTTGTCCAGCTCACGCATGATCGGCCTCCTGCATGTCGCTGCCAGCGCGCAGGCTGTCATAGCGCGCCGTGTCGGCCAGGGGTGTCTGGCTCACTTGCAGGTTGGTCGCAACCGTCTCGGGCAGGGGCTGCGCTTGCAGGCGGCCGAGCACGTTGATGACGTGCTCGGTGCTCACCCGCCCCGATGGCGGGTAAGTGTCCGCCCAACCCCGTACTTGCTGACCGGCTCGCGGCCAGGCATCGTCACCTCCTGAATGGACAGGGGGTTTTTCGATGCAGACAGGGCTACCTTGGCACCGGCCGCCGCTCCGGCGCCCGTGGTCACACGTCCACGACGTGACGCAGCAGCGCGAAGGAAACTTTCCACAGCCCACCGTCGCCCGTGTCGATGCTGGCGGT
Organism: Diaphorobacter sp. JS3051; assembly: GCF_015832135.1. Lineage (NCBI taxonomy): Bacteria > Pseudomonadati > Pseudomonadota > Betaproteobacteria > Burkholderiales > Comamonadaceae > Diaphorobacter > Diaphorobacter sp. JS3051. The sequence goes on along the minus strand of NZ_CP065406.1, from coordinate 1,719,918 downwards.
GCGCTGGTTGATCCGGGTGATGACCCCGACTTGAGCGCGCAGGTGCTTATCTTCAAAGGACACCTTCTGCCCGCGCTGGAAGTCGTCGCGACTTGGCTTGGGCGCGGCCGGCGGCGGCATGGTCGCCGTGGCGCCTTGCGTGATGTCGGTCTCTGCGCAGGCGGGCGGTTCCACCGCCGCATAGGCCAGTCGCCAATGCCGCAGCGTGGCCTGGTCTTGCACCAGGATCTCCTTGTCCTTCATCTCGACCACCCGCGCCGGCCGCATCTGCCCGCTCTCCAGCTCGAAGTAGCGCACCGTCTGCCCCAGGTGAAGTTGTCGGCGGATCTCGATCACCCGTTTCGGATCGGTGATCATCCGCTGCAGGATGGCCTGCAGGCGGTACAGCTGCAGGCTGCTGGCCTGCCCGAGAGCATCGAGCAGCCGACGCTCCTGGTCCTCGATCATCATGCCGGCTTCCAGTGCATCGGCAGCAGTTGTTCCAGCTGGCTGAGGCGGCAGTCGTTGATGCGGCTGAACACGTCCTTCAGGTACGCGTACGGCTCCACGCCATTGAGTTTGGCCGTCTCGATCAGGCTGAGGGCCACCGCCGCGGCGTGGCCGCCGCGTTCGCTGCCCGCGAAGAGCCAGTTCTTTCGCGACAGGGCGATCGGCCGCATCGCCCGCTCGCTGGCATTGTTGTCCACCGCCAGCATCCCCTCATCGAGGAACGCCGTCAGCGCGGGCCAGTTGCTCAGGGTGTAGGCCACCGCCTTGCCAAGCGCCGATTGCGGCAGCAATGCTGCGACGTGCCCCAGCAGCCACTGGTGGAAGTCGGCCAGCAGCGGGCGACTGCGACGCTGACGCTGCAACCGCTTCTGATCAGGGTCGGATTCGGCGATCTCCCGCTCGATGTGATACATCTCCCCGATGAAGCGCAGGGCCTCATGGGCCACGCCAGGCGGCGCGCCGGGCGGTGCGGTCTTGACCACCTCCATGTACCGTCTGCGGGCATGGGCCCAGCATGCCGAGTGGATGACGTCGCCACCTTTGAAGAGGCTGTGATACCCGGCGTAGTCGTCGGCCTGCAGCCACCCCTTCCAGCCGGCGAGCATGCGCCGAGGGTGCGCGCCGGAGCGGTCGGTGGTGAAGTCGTACAGCGCCGCTGGCGCCACCGGCTGCCACTGGCCTGCTGCATCGCGTTTGTGCCCGCCGGCCAGGTAGCACCACAGCCGCGCCGTGATGGTCTTGCCGGCGCCGCTGCCGCGTGCGGCCTGCATCGCCAGGGTGGTGTCGTCCGTGAGGATCACCGGGCTGGCCAGCACGTGTGCCTTTAGCGGCGGCATCAGGCGGGCCAGCAATTCGCAGCCGTCCAGCGTCCAGTCGCACAGCGTCTGCCGCGGGGCGGCAAAGCCCAGGCGCGCAAAGCCACGCTCCTGGCGCGCCAGCGGGTTGTGATCGAGGTACTTGGCCACCAGCACGTGTGCCAGCAGGCCCGGCCCGGCATTGCTGCGGGGCAGCGGCGAGGTGATGGCGCTGGCGGTGCGCACGGTGCTGCTGCCCTGGTCGTCCTCGCAGCGGTACTTCAGCCGCGCGTGCTGCAGCACCAGCAGCTTGGCTGGCGTGTATTCGATCGTCTCGCTGACCTCCTCGCCGATGCGCTGGACCCGGGTGAACTGGGCCTTCTCCTGCTCGCTCAGATCGTGCTCGACGCGCACCCGCGGCAGGCTCGGATCGATCGCGGGGCGTCCACGGCGGCGGCGATGGTGCTCGCCCACGCGCTCGCGCGTCTCGGGCGGCACGGGCAGTTCGACCGTGTCGACCCACAGTTCGGTCTGGCCCACATGCAGCACCTCGCTGCTGCGGCCGAACATCCGGTGGCGCAAGGCAGCGAGCTGCTGGGCGAGATTGGCCATCTGGGCATCGGCCTGCTCGCGCACCGCCTGCAGCTGCTGCGCGAGCTGCACCACCAGGTCCTTCAAAGGCTCCACCGCGTCGGGCAACTGGGCGCGATCGAGGTAGGCGGTGGACATGGGCAATGATCTTCCCATGCACTTCGCGGCATGGCCATTCGGAGAATCGAGAATTGCTAGACACCATCGCGCTCGATCTACTATGCAACCATCGATGCTGTGACCGCCGGCAGGCGCTTCACGCGACTGAGGTCGATGCCGTCGAGCCAGGCCACCAGCTCGCTCATGGCGATGCCGTTGCCCGCCAAGCGCGCCGGATCGGCGAAGCGGCCGCGCTCCAGGCGCTTGTACAGAACCCAGAATCCGTGACGGTCCCACACCAGCAGCTTGGCCTTGTCGCGCCGGCGCGCGATGAACACGAACACGTGTCCCGACAACGGGTTCAAGCCCATGCTCATCGCGACGATCTGGCCGAGCGCATCGATCGACTTGCGCATGTCCACGGCTTCGGCGTAGACGTAGGCGCGGATCGCCGAGGACAGGATCACGCCAGTCGCTCCAGCACCCGGGCAAGCACACGCTCGGCGCTCGCACCCGCCAGACGCAGCGTGATGCCCCCGCACAGAGCGATCTCCACGTCGCTTGCAATCGACGGCACGCTTTGCGAGCCGATCGCGATGAAGGAGGCGGAGCCCTTCGCGGCCTCGGCCGCGGCCGGCATGGTGCCGATGGAGCGGCGATGCTTGGCCAGGCGATAGCGGTAGGTGGACAGAGCCAGGGCGTTGTCGTGGCAATACTGCCGCACGCTCATGCCTTGACTGAGACGGCGATCCTCGTGTGCGAGCCAGAAGGCGTCGTCGCGCTCGGCGCCGTCGCGAACCTGGCCGGATTCGACAGCGTCGCCGCGGGGCGAGTCACCAGCTGCCGGAAGATCTTGCTGCATCGTCGTTCTCCTGTTGGATGGAAGGCTCGACGATGCCTGGTGGCTACGAGTTCAGCAAGAACGGGGAAGAGCGGACAGATACATTGCTCTGGTTTCTGAGGTCGAGCATTTCTTCGCCAACACAGTGTCAGCCGCCCTGCGTCTCTACCCCGGAAAGATGGGTAGCCATACGTTTCGGCTTACAGAGATATTGGCTGTCTCATCTACTGACGAGCTCGTAGACCGAGCAGCAACTGCAACTATGCACGAACTGATGTACGAAAAGCCCCTAGATTACCTTGTGGGGCTGTGCAAAATTTTGTCGATTGAGAGGCAGCCCCTCGAAATTCATTGGCCCAATTTCGTCGAACTAAAGGCGCGACGCGATCTTGGTGTTCACAATGATTGGCTCGTCAATGACGTCTACCTTCGAAAGGTTAAAGAAGCAAGATTGGATCAAGTACCGTTGCCAGGTACCCGACTGACTCCAGATTTCCAGTACCTGACTCAGTCAATCGAACTGTGCGGCGCCCTAGTTGGTGCATTTGCTGACCTTCTCGGTGAGAAGTGGATTCCAATCGCCAAAGAGATGAAACTTCTCAGGCCAGATCAAGATGAATCGCCCCGGGATTCGCGGAGGCTGTTTGGTTTAAGTCAGGCCACCACCTCGGTGTTCTGACTGGCGAGTTGCCGGTAGTAGTTTGCCTCAGCCTCTGCAGGTGGGATATACCCGATGGGTTCGAGCAGGCGATGGTGGTTGAACCACGACACCCATTCGAGCGTTGCGAACTCCACGGCCTCCTTGGTTTTCCATGGCGCTCGGCGGTGAATCAGCTCGGCCTTGTACAGGCCGTTGATGGTCTCGGCTAGGGCGTTGTCATAGCTGTCGCCCTTGCTGCCCACAGACGGCTCGATGCCGGCTTCTGCCAGTCGTTCGGTGTAGCGAATGCTGACGTACTGCGACCCTCTGTCCGAATGACAAACAAGGCTTCCATCGCGCTCCGGCTGCCGGGCATATAAAGCCTGCTCCAGCGCGTCGAGTACGAAGTCCGTTCGCATCGAACTGCTCACTCGCCAGCCGACGATGCGCCTGGCAAACACATCGATGACGAAGGCCACGTACAGCCAGCCCTGCCAGGTCGAGACGTACGTGAAATCGCTGACCCACAACTGGTTCGGCCGCTCGGCACGGAACTGCCGATTCACTCGGTCCAGCGGACATGGCGCCCTGGCATCGCCAATCGTGGTGCGCACGACCTTGCCGCGCATCACGCCGCGCAGGCCCAGGCGGCGCATCAATCGCTCGACCGTGCAGCGGGCCACGGTCACGCCTTCGCGAGTCAGTTGCCGCCACACCTTGTCGGCGCCGTAGACCTGCATGTTGGCCTGCCAGACGCGCTGAATCTCCGGGACCAGCACATCATCGCGCTGAGCCCGGATGCAGCGTTTGTGAGGCTCACGCAGCAGCGCCGCATGCCTTCGATATGCCGACGGGGCGACCTGCAAGACCTTGCAGAGCGGCTCGACCCCGAAGGCATCGCGATGCTTGTCGATGAAATCCTTCAGGATTTGAGCCGGCGGTCGAGCTCCGCCTGGGCGAAAAACGCGCTGGCCAGCTTCAATATCTCGTTGGCCCGGCGCAGCTCCTTGACCTCGCGCTCCAGCTCCTTCATCCGCTGGGCCTCACTGGTCGTGATGCCTTCACGCACGCCAGTGTCGACCTCGACGCGTTTGACCCATTCGTACAGCGTCTGCGGCACGCATCCAATCTTCGGCGCGATGGACTCGATGGCCGCCCACAGCGACGGGTACTCCCCCCGGTGTTCCTGCACCATCCTCACCGCCCGCTCACGCACCTCGGGTGAGAACTTGTTCGACTTGCTCATGGCTCAATCCTCTCAGAGTGTTGAGCCTCCTCAAAACCCGGGGCGATTCAAGATTGGGACGCCCCTCCGGACGTGGCGTGACCCTTAGCCGAGGCGAGGCCCAGTCGCAATGCATCCCAGCGTCTGTTTTCACTAGTGTGGTGTCTCAAAAGTAATCATCAAATAATGGTACTCGCTGCCCGCGCCACAGATGCCAAGATGGTGTCCGCACTTTTATGCCACACGAACGGCTTGGGATCCTCGTTGTGACGATCAATGTATTCCCGTATGGATTGCTCCAGCTGAGCAACGCTGGTGTGGGCGCTGCGCTTGATCCACTGCTCGCTGATCTGGCTAAAGAAACGCTCGACCAGATTGAGCCAGGACGCTGAGGTGGGCGTGAAGTGAACGTGGTAGCGAGGATGGGCTGCTAGCCAGGCCCGCACTGCCTGCGTCTTGTGCGTGCCGTAGTTGTCCATGATCAGGTGGATGTCTTGTTCGCCAGGCACCGCTGCATCGATGGCTTTGAGGAACTGCAGGAATTCCACACTGCGGTGACGGCGCTTGAGCTGTCCTATGACTTTGCCAGTGGCCACATCCAGCGCTGCAAACAGCGACGTTGTGCCATGGCGCTTGTAATCGTGCGTGCGCGTGCTGGGTTTGCCAAACGTCAGTGGTAACCCTGGTTGGGTGCGATCCAGGTATCTGTCCGCTCTTCCCCGTTCTTGCTGAACTCGTAGCCACCAGGCATCGTCGAGCCTTCCATCCAACAGGAGAACGACGATGCAGCAAGATCTTCCGGCAGCTGGTGACTCGCCCCGCGGCGACGCTGTCGAATCCGGCCAGGTTCGCGACGGCGCCGAGCGCGACGACGCCTTCTGGCTCGCACACGAGGATCGCCGTCTCAGTCAAGGCATGAGCGTGCGGCAGTATTGCCACGACAACGCCCTGGCTCTGTCCACCTACCGCTATCGCCTGGCCAAGCATCGCCGCTCCATCGGCACCATGCCGGCCGCGGCCGAGGCCGCGAAGGGCTCCGCCTCCTTCATCGCGATCGGCTCGCAAAGCGTGCCGTCGATTGCAAGCGACGTGGAGATCGCTCTGTGCGGGGGCATCACGCTGCGTCTGGCGGGTGCGAGCGCCGAGCGTGTGCTTGCCCGGGTGCTGGAGCGACTGGCGTGATCCTGTCCTCGGCGATCCGCGCCTACGTCTACGCCGAAGCCGTGGACATGCGCAAGTCGATCGATGCGCTCGGCCAGATCGTCGCGATGAGCATGGGCTTGAACCCGTTGTCGGGACACGTGTTCGTGTTCATCGCGCGCCGGCGCGACAAGGCCAAGCTGCTGGTGTGGGACCGTCACGGATTCTGGGTTCTGTACAAGCGCCTGGAGCGCGGCCGCTTCGCCGATCCGGCGCGCTTGGCGGGCAACGGCATCGCCATGAGCGAGCTGGTGGCCTGGCTCGACGGCATCGACCTCAGTCGCGTGAAGCGCCTGCCGGCGGTCACAGCATCGATGGTTGCATAGTAGATCGAGCGCGATGGTGTCTAGCAATTCTCGATTCTCCGAATGGCCATGCCGCGAAGTGCATGGGAAGATCATTACCCATGTCCACCGCCTACCTCGATCGCGCCCAGTTGCCCGACGCGGTGGAGCCTTTGAAGGACCTGGTGGTGCAGCTCGCGCAGCAGCTGCAGGCGGTGCGCGAGCAGGCCGATGCCCAGATGGCCAATCTCGCCCAGCAGCTCGCTGCCTTGCGCCACCGGATGTTCGGCCGCAGCAGCGAGGTGCTGCATGTGGGCCAGACCGAACTGTGGGTCGACACGGTCGAACTGCCCGTGCCGCCCGAGACGCGCGAGCGCGTGGGCGAGCACCATCGCCGCCGCCGTGGACGCCCCGCGATCGATCCGAGCCTGCCGCGGGTGCGCGTCGAGCACGATCTGAGCGAGCAGGAGAAGGCCCAGTTCACCCGGGTCCAGCGCATCGGCGAGGAGGTCAGCGAGACGATCGAATACACGCCAGCCAAGCTGCTGGTGCTGCAGCACGCGCGGCTGAAGTACCGCTGCGAGGACGACCAGGGCAGCAGCACCGTGCGCACCGCCAGCGCCATCACCTCGCCGCTGCCCCGCAGCAATGCCGGGCCGGGCCTGCTGGCACACGTGCTGGTGGCCAAGTACCTCGATCACAACCCGCTGGCGCGCCAGGAGCGTGGCTTTGCGCGCCTGGGCTTTGCCGCCCCGCGGCAGACGCTGTGCGACTGGACGCTGGACGGCTGCGAATTGCTGGCCCGCCTGATGCCGCCGCTAAAGGCACACGTGCTGGCCAGCCCGGTGATCCTCACGGACGACACCACCCTGGCGATGCAGGCCGCACGCGGCAGCGGCGCCGGCAAGACCATCACGGCGCGGCTGTGGTGCTACCTGGCCGGCGGGCACAAACGCGATGCAGCAGGCCAGTGGCAGCCGGTGGCGCCAGCGGCGCTGTACGACTTCACCACCGACCGCTCCGGCGCGCACCCTCGGCGCATGCTCGCCGGCTGGAAGGGGTGGCTGCAGGCCGACGACTACGCCGGGTATCACAGCCTCTTCAAAGGTGGCGACGTCATCCACTCGGCATGCTGGGCCCATGCCCGCAGACGGTACATGGAGGTGGTCAAGACCGCACCGCCCGGCGCGCCGCCTGGCGTGGCCCATGAGGCCCTGCGCTTCATCGGGGAGATGTATCACATCGAGCGGGAGATCGCCGAATCCGACCCTGATCAGAAGCGGTTGCAGCGTCAGCGTCGCAGTCGCCCGCTGCTGGCCGACTTCCACCAGTGGCTGCTGGGGCACGTCGCAGCATTGCTGCCGCAATCGGCGCTTGGCAAGGCGGTGGCCTACACCCTGAGCAACTGGCCCGCGCTGACGGCGTTCCTCGATGAGGGGATGCTGGCGGTGGACAACAATGCCAGCGAGCGGGCGATGCGGCCGATCGCCCTGTCGCGAAAGAACTGGCTCTTCGCGGGCAGCGAACGCGGCGGCCACGCCGCGGCGGTGGCCCTCAGCCTGATCGAGACGGCCAAACTCAATGGCGTGGAGCCGTACGCGTACCTGAAGGACGTGTTCAGCCGCATCAACGACTGCCGCCTCAGCCAGCTGGAACAACTGCTGCCGATGCACTGGAAGCCGGCATGATGATCGAGGACCAGGAGCGTCGGCTGCTCGATGCTCTCGGGCAGGCCAGCAGCCTGCAGCTGTACCGCCTGCAGGCCATCCTGCAGCGGATGATCACCGATCCGAAACGGGTGATCGAGATCCGCCGACAACTTCACCTGGGGCAGACGGTGCGCTACTTCGAGCTGGAGAGCGGGCAGATGCGGCCGGCGCGGGTGGTCGAGATGAAGGACAAGGAGATCCTGGTGCAAGACCAGGCCACGCTGCGGCATTGGCGACTGGCCTATGCGGCGGTGGAACCGCCCGCCTGCGCAGAGACCGACATCACGCAAGGCGCCACGGCGACCATGCCGCCGCCGGCCGCGCCCAAGCCAAGTCGCGACGACTTCCAGCGCGGGCAGAAGGTGTCCTTTGAAGATAAGCACCTGCGCGCTCAAGTCGGGGTCATCACCCGGATCAACCAGCGCACCGCCAGCATCGACACGGGCGACGGTGGGCTGTGGAAAGTTTCCTTCGCGCTGCTGCGTCACGTCGTGGACGTGTGACCACGGGCGCCGGAGCGGCGGCCGGTGCCAAGGTAGCCCTGTCTGCATCGAAAAACCCCCTGTCCATTCAGGAGGTGACGATGCCTGGCCGCGAGCCGGTCAGCAAGTACGGGGTTGGGCGGACACTTACCGATCCAGAGCCTGGATCTGGCTCTTCTCGTCCACGCACAGCACCAAGGCGCGATCGGGTGGTGCCATATACAGCCCCACCACATCCCGTACCTTGTCCACGAAATGGGGATCCGTCGATAGCTTGAAGGTTTCTTGCAGGTGCGGCTTCAGCCCAAAGGCATGCCAGATGCGCTGCACCGTCGCGGGCGATACGCCAGCGTGCCGACTCATCTGGCGCACGCTCCAGTGCGTGGCGTTGTCAGGCTTGCTCTGGCGAACCTTGTCCACAATGAGCTGAACCTGCTCGTCGCCCACACTGCGCGGGCGGCCAGCGCGCGGGGCATCGGTCAAACCCGCCAGACGATACGCCCGGTAGCGCCGCCGCCACTTGGAGACAGTTTGCACCGTCGTGCCCAAGCGTTGGGCAATCATGGTGCCCGACTCCCCATCTGCGCAGCCCAGCACGATTCGCATGCGCAGCTTCTCGTCCTCGGGCGCTTTGCGTACGCGCAGTCGCGCATGCAGCTCTGCGCGCTCGGCATCGGTGATCTGCAGCTTCGTGGCGGGGCGTCCAGGGTGGGCCATCAGCGTAGTCTCCTATAAGGAAGCTGATTCGACCAACACCGGTCAAAATAGTTCTATCTATTTTTGAGACACCACACTAGGAGCCACCGACAGTTCCTGGCCGAAAGTATCAGTTTGGCCCAGCGCCACATTGCGGCCGTTGAGGACGGCCACCCTGCCGCAGCTTCCAGGGTGGCCGCCAGCGACAACTTCAAATCTCCGTCTGTTCTGAGATCTCAAGGGCATCGTCTACTTCGATACCCAGGTACCTCACTGTTGACTCCAACTTCGAGTGGCCGAGCAACAACTGGACAGCGCGCAGGTTCTTTGTGCGGCGGTAGATCAGTGTCGCCTTTGTCCTGCGCATCGAGTGCGTCCCGTACTCCATGCGGTCCAGGCCTAGCTCGTCAACCCAGTGACCGAGGATTCGGGCGTACTGCCGTGTTCCCAGATGTGGCGATTCGTGCAGCCTGCTTGGAAACAGGAAGTCCTCTGATTTCAGCCCAGCCAGCTTGATCCAGGCTTGCAAGGCGTCACGGGCAGCCTGCGTGATCTCGAACTGCACTGGACGCTGAGTCTTGTGCTGCATGACAACCGCGCGCGATGCCACCTGGTCGCCGTGGCATACATCCCGAACCTTGAGGGCGACGAGGTCGCATCCTCGCAGCTTGCTATCGATGCCCAAGTTGAAGAGAGCAAGCTCGCGCACCCGGCCTTCCATCTGAAGCCTTACGCGCAGCGCCCAGATATCCTTCAGCTTGAACGGAGCCTTCTGCCCGACGATCTCGCCCTTGTTCCACGGCTCGCGATGAGCGGTATTACCTGTGGATGCCATGATGGTCTCCCATCGAGTTGAGGGGCACACAGGATGCGCTGGCTTCGACTCGCCAGAGCGACTAGTGATGCTCGGCTGCTACAGCCCTATGACTGTCAGCTTCCTGGCATAGCCATGAACTCAACATCTCGGCCAGGAGCTGACGTCCGACTATCTTGGAGATAGCCCCCTGAATCCAGTACCGTCTCGTCCCTTGCTGTCTCGTCGCTTGCTGTCGGTGCACCGTAACGATTTGCAACCAATCGGATAATATCGAACGCATCCAAAGGAGGTGTTATGCGTTCTTTTATCGTCGCGCTTACTGCCGTCGCGGCCTGCACTGTCAGCGCACAAACAGCTACCAAAAAGCCCGCCGCACGCTCCGCGGCTGCAGCGCCAGTTGTTGCGCCTGAGCCCCCCGCACACGTTTGGGACAAGGAGCCGGAGGCTTTCCTGGGCATCAAGTTCAATGAGCCTCTTAACGTTCAAAAATGCCCGTCTAGGACGGTTGGGCAATACGTGAAGACAGAGTTTCTAGACCACGAGGCTATGAAGTCCGTTGAGGGTGTTTGCGTGGACGCCACAGACCCCCGAAACAAGTATCAAAAACCCGAAAATGGCACCTTCAAACTCGACAACCTTCCGTCTTTGGGTATCGGCTACGCGGCCAGTGTTCACACGAACGGCGGTGTGGTGAGCAAGATAACGATCGACTTGAATCAGTCCGCCTTCAGCGTCTTGCTAACCGCGTTCAAAGACCGCTACGGCCTCCCAAGCGTCGTCGAAAGCAACACGGTCAAGACGAACGCTGGCGCGGAGTTCAATGCTGCAGACGTGAGCTGGAAGGGCAAAAAACTTTCGATCTACATGTATGAGCGCATGAGCAAGGTCGATGAATCCTACGTTGTGATTTCCGACAACGCGATCATGGAAGCCGAGTTGGCGACACAGCGTGCAAGACGTGCTGCAGAGGCGCAGAAGTTCTAGGCGCTGCAAGAAGGACGCGTCACGCACTGAGCGACCAACTTTGCGCAAACTTAGCGCGAACAGAAAGGGGACATGCCATTTCATCCCATAAACGCCGCGAATGCTTGCGTTCATCGTGCTCGCAGGCTTCTGGCGTTCGCCGAGAACCAATTACCCGATCCACAGATCAGGGGGGACCTGCGTAGGTCGGCGCTGGTCCTCGCAGTTACCGCAGTGGACTCTTATATGCACTGGCTGGTCTATCGTCGCATCTCTGCAGTGCGGCGTGAAGGGGATTTGCCCAAGGTGTTGGCAAAGCTCGACATCCCGTTCTCCGACTTTGCATCTCTAGCAGATGCCACACTCAGGGCACGTCAAGAGGATCACAACCTGCGTCCCTGGGTACAGGTCAAGAACGCCGTTCAGCGACGTTTGCTGACAGAGACGTTTCAATCCTATGACCAAGTCGGGACTGCACTTTCCCTTGCAGGAATCGAAAAAGGATGGTCCAAAACCGCCAACGCTCTAGGCATAAAGCAGGGCGACATTAAAACGCGGTTGAATCAACTCGTGCATCGGAGGAATCAGATCGTTCACGAGGGAGACATCAAGCGCTCGTCACGTCCGCAGAAGCTGCAGTACAACGATGTCGGTCAAGCTGAAGTTTCGGCAGACGTCGACTGGATCGAGCAACTCGTCGCAGCAATTGAGCAGGTGGTAGCTACTGGCAACCCGCCTTAGGTCTTGGTTCGCCCGGGAACCTAAGCGGCCTTCTTGGAGCCCCACACATCAACTACGATCTCAGGCACGCCCCGCGTCTTCGGCTGGTCCTTCTCCAATCCAGTGCAGTGAATGTCGCAAACCGTAGCTGGGTGACTGCAATGGGTCGGCAGCGCCACCTCAACACGTGCAAAAGCAGTCACTCGGCTTGAGTAAGCCTGCAGTGACAGCTTTGAGGTGTAGAGCGGACCTGCAAGGAAGACTCCATTCAATGACAGCTTTGGGTGGGAGCAGTCATTGACCATGCTGAGTTGGCCGACAGCATTCAGCCTGAAGCCGCCGCATGGCCAATCGCTGCCCTTCGCGTCAAGCGTTTAGGCGCGGCGCCGAGTAGAAAGATCCCGAGCTGACTGCGTACCGAACGGCCCGACTGGAAAAAATACAAGACTCAGTGAGAAACGCCCGGGAAAGTACAACACTGAAGGAATAAAAAGTACAAAGGTAGGCCCTTGGTGTTGTTCCAAGTCGTTGATTTCTCGAGTTCGGCAGTACAACACTCAGCGCATATCGACAGCAGGTGCGGCTGCTTCCCCGCGCGTCAAGGGCCGTTGTGCAGTTACGCCTTGTGCCAGACTTCAATCATGACATCTTCCCCAGACGCCCAGATCGCCGTTGTGACCACCACCGTGGGCGACGCCGCCGCCGCACACCGACTGGCCAGGGGCGCTGTCCAGGCGCGCCTGGCCGCCTGCGTGCAGGTGGAGGCCATCACCTCGCACTATGTCTGGCAGGGGGTGCAGCAGGCGGAAGCAGAGTGGCGGCTGGTGTGCAAGACGCTGTTGTCTGCCGCGCCCGCCTTGCGGGACTGGCTGCGTGCCCAGCACCCCTACGAAGTGCCGCAACTGCTCACCCACGCCGTGCAGGCAGAGCAGGACTATGTGCTGTGGGTGGCGCAGCAGGTGGACCCGGCCTCGATAGCCGGGCCTGGTCAAGCGCCGCGTTGAAGCAATGGCTGGCGGATGCCGCCTGCATCCGCCCACAGGGGGTAACTATCTCAGGTCAGCAGGGCCTGGGCGAATTCGCGTGCGCTGAAGGTCTCCAGGTCTTCCACCTTCTCGCCCACGCCAATGAAGTACACGGGCACGGGCCGCTCCTGCGCGATGGCGGCCAGCACGCCGCCCTTGGCCGTGCCGTCCAGTTTGGTGACGATCAGGCCGGTGAGTTGAAGCGCGTCGTCGAACGCGCGCACCTGCGCCAGGGCGTTCTGGCCGGTGTTGCCGTCGATCACCAGCAGCACCTCGTGCGGGGCGCTGGCATCGGCCTTGGTGACCACGCGGCGGATCTTCTTCAGCTCTTCCATCAGGTGCAGCTGCGTAGGCAGGCGGCCGGCGGTGTCCACCAGCACCACATCTTTGCCGCGCGCGCGGCCGGCGGTAACGGCGTCAAAGCTCACGGCGGCAGGGTCGCCCCCTTCCTGGCTGACGATCTCCACCGTGTTGCGCGTGGCCCAGACACCCAACTGCTCGCGCGCCGCGGCGCGGAAGGTATCGGCGGCGGCCAGCAGCACGCTCTCGCCATGGTCGGCCAGGTGCTTGGTGAGCTTGCCGATGGAGGTGGTCTTGCCCGCGCCGTTCACGCCGGCCACCATGATCACGGTGGGTGTGTGCTCGCCGATCACCAGCGGCTTTTCCAGCGGCCGCAGCAGGTCGGCCAGCGCATCGGCCAGCAGTCCCTTTACGGCAGCAGGCTCGGTGGTCTTGGTTTCTTTCACGCGGCGCTTGAGGTCCTCCAGCAGGTGCTGCGTGGCTTTCACCCCGGTGTCGGCCATGAGCAGGGCTTCCTCCAGCTCGTCGTACAGCGCGTCGTTGATCTGCGTGCCCGTGAAGACGGTGGCGATGCTGCTGCCGGTCTTGCGCAGGCCGGATTTCAGCCGGTCCATCCAGCCCTGGCGTGCGCCCCCGGGCTTCGGGGTGGGCTCGGGGACGGCAAGGGGCACGTCGATGGCTGCGGGGGCGCCGGCCGAAGGGGCAGCCGGCTCCGCCACGCTGGTGGCGCCTGCGCCAAAGGGCTTGCGCAGCCAGCCGAATGCTCCGCCACTGGCGGGGGCGTCGGCCGCGGGCGGCGCCGCAGGGCTGGCCACGTCCTCGGGTGCAAGGGCGGGTTCGGCGGGGGCGGGCGATTTCTTCTTGAAAAAACTGAACATTGGCGGGTTCTTAGAATCGCAGCCATTCTATGAAACGCGCTATCACCCTTGTGGGCCTGCTGGCCTGTCTGCACGCCTGGGCGCAAAACCCAGCGCATGAATCCCCACCTGCTGCGTCTGCCGCGGCGGCGCACGCCCAGGCCACCACGGCCAGCGGTGCGCAGCAATTCACCCTGAAGAACGGCATGCAGCTCATCGTGCAGCCCGACCGGCGCGCGCCCACGGCGGTGCACATGGTCTGGTTGCGCGTAGGCGCCATGGACGAGGTGGACGGCACCTCGGGCGTGGCGCATGTGCTGGAGCACATGATGTTCAAGGGCTCGAAGGCCGTGCCGCCGGGCGAGTTCTCGCGCCGCGTGGCGGCGCTGGGCGGGCAGGAGAACGCCTTCACCAGCCGCGACTACACCGGCTACTACCAGCAGATCCCGGCCGGGCGGCTGGCCGACGTGATGCAGCTCGAATCCGACCGCTTCGCCCACAACCAGTGGCCCGACGCGGAGTTCACCAAGGAGATCGAGGTCGTCAAGGAAGAGCGCCGCATGCGTACCGAGGACCAGCCGCGCGCCGCGCTCATCGAGCAGCTGTTCGCCTCCACCTTCATCGCTTCGCCCTACCGCCGCCCGGTGGTGGGCTGGATGAGCGACCTGGACTCCATGACCCCCGACGACGTGCGCCGCTTTTACCGCGACTGGTACGTGCCCGGCAATGCCGCCGTGGTGGTGGCGGGTGACGTGGACCCGGCGCAGGTGCTGGCCCTGGCGGAGAAGACCTACGGCACCATTCCCGCACGTGCCCTGCCGGCGCGCAAGCCGCGCACCGAGCCGGCGCAGCAGGGCCTGCGCCGCATCGCCTTCAAGGCGCCGGCCGAGCAGGCCTACGTGGCGCTGGCCTTCCGCGTGCCGGGTGTCACGCGCCTGGAGGACATGACCGATGCCGACCGTGACGGCCTGGCGCTGCTGGTGCTGTCGGCCGTGCTCAGCGGCTACGACGGCGCGCGCCTGGAGCGAGCCCTCACGCAGGGTGCGGACCGTGTGGCCGACGGCGCGGACAGCCAGGCGTCCATCCTCGGGCGCGGACCGGCGCTGTTTCTCATGACCGGCGTGCCCGCCGCGGGCAAGACTTCGGCCCAGGTCGAGGAGGCGCTGCGCGCCGAGGTGGCCCGCGTGGCGCGCGAGGGCGTGAGCGAGGCCGAGCTCTCGCGCGTAAAGACGCAGTGGGCGGCCTCCACCATCTACGCGCGCGATTCGCTTTACAGCCAGGCCAGCGATCTGGGCAGCAACTGGGTGCAGGGCCTGCCGCTGGACGCCGACGAGCGCATGCTCAAGCTGCTGCGCGCGGTCACGCCGCAGCAGGTGCAATCCGTGGCGGCGCGTTACTTCGGCGACGATCAGCTCACCGTTGCCACGCTGCTGCCCCAGCCCGTGGCGGCAGGCACCAAGCGTGCCGCCCCAGCACCCGACGCTGCCGGTGGCCGCGTGCATTGAGCCAAGGTGTCAGCGATGTACAAAACTCTTAAAACGATAGCTGCTCGCGCCTTTCTGATAAGCGCTGGAGCCATTTTTTATACCCAATCCGCGTGGGCGCTGCTGCCCATCCAGCACTGGACCGAGCCCAGCGGCGCGCGCGTGTGGCTGGTGGAAAGCCCGGCCATTCCGATGGTGGACGTGCAGGTCGACTTCGATGCCGGCGCGCGCCGTGATCCCGCGCCGCAGGCGGGCCTGGCTGCGGCGGCGGCCCTGATGAGTTCCAAGGGCGTGACTGCGGGCGGGCCGAACGAGCCCCCGATGGACGAGAACGAACTGGGCGAGGCTTGGGCCGACCTGGGCGCCAGCTTCGAGGCTGGCGCCGAGCGCGACGGCCTGGCGTTCTCGCTGCGATCGCTGACCGAGCCCGACTTGCTGGACCGTGCCGCGCGCCTGGCCGCGCGCCAGCTGGGCCAGCCCAGCTATGCACCGGACGTGTGGCAGCGCGAGCGGGCGCGCTGGAGCGCCGCCATCAAGGAGGCCGACACACGCCCCGGCACCGTGGCCAGCAAGGCCTTCAACGCCGCAGTGTTCGGCGGCCACCCTTACGGCCAGCGCGCCACGGCCGAGACACTGAACAACATCCAGCCGGCCGATCTGCAGGCTTTCCATGCCCAGTACCTGCAGGCCTGCCGTGCGCGGGTGAGCATCGTGGGAGCCCTCACGCGTTCCCAGGCGCAAACGTTGGTGCAGACGCTGCTGTCGCGCCTGCCTGCGCCCCAGGCCGGGGCCTGCGCGCCGTTGCCAGCCGTGGCCGAGGTGCAGCCGCTGGCACGCGCCGTGCAGGTGGATGTGCCCTTCGCTTCGGCACAGGCCCATGTGCTCATCGGCCAGCCGGGCTTTGTGCGCCGGGATCCGGACTTCCTCGCGTTGCTGGTGGGCAACCACATCCTGGGTGGCAGTGGCTTCACCTCGCGCCTGACCAATGAGGTGCGCGAGAAGCGCGGCCTTTCCTACAGCGTGGGCAGCAGCTTCTCGCCTGGCTTGAACGCCGGGGCCTTCGTCGTCGGCCTGCAGACCCGGCCCGATCAGGCCGCCCAGGCCGTGCAGGTCACGCGCGACGTGCTCGCCCGCTTTGTGGCCGAAGGGCCCACCGAGGCCGAGCTGCGCGCCGCCAAGGACAACCTTGTCGGTGGCTTTGCACTGCGCATCGACAGCAACCGCAAGCTGCTGGCCAACGTGGTCAACATCGCCTGGAATGACCTGCCGCTGGACTACCTGGAGCACTGGACCGACCGCGTGGAGGCCCTCACCGTGGCCGACATCCGCGCCGCCCTGCAGCGCAAGCTGCAGCCCGAGCGCATGGTGACCGTTATCGTGGGCGCGCAGCCGGCCGCCACGGCAAAGGCCCGGCCATGAACGGGCGCGCCGCGGCGCCAGCCGCCCCGCGCATAGCCACACGTACTGCAGTGCGTGCGCCCGCCAAGGGCGCCGGCGAGGTGCGCATCATCGGCGGGCAGTGGAAACGCACGCGCCTGCCGGTGCTGGACAAGCCCGGCCTGCGTCCCACGCCCGATCGCGTGCGCGAGACACTTTTCAACTGGCTGGGCCAGGACCTGACGGGCTGGCGCTGCCTGGATGCCTTCGCCGGCACCGGCGCCTTGGGTTTCGAGGCCGCATCGCGCGGCGCGGCCAGCGTGCTGCTGGTGGAGGGCGACGCCGCACTGGCCGCGCAGCTGGAGACGCTGCGCCAGCGCCTGCAGACGAGCGCCGTGCGCGTACAGCGTGGCGACGGCGTGGCCGCGCTGCGCCAGTGCGCGCCGGCCAGCATGCACCTGCTGCTCATCGACCCACCGTTTGGCGGCGAGCTGTTCGCCCCTGCGCTGCAGGCCGCCGCACAGGCCGTGGCGCCCGACGGCTTCATCTACCTGGAGGCGCCCGCAGCCTGGACGCAGGATCAGCTCGGCCCGCTGGGGCTGGCGCTGCACCGGCACCTGAAGGCCGGGGCCGTGCATGCGCACCTGCTCCACAAAGCCTGATTGCTATTGATATAGGAGCTGCTCGCGCTTGTTGGTAGGGCGCTGGAGGCTGATTTGGCTTCAATGGCCCATGGACAGGCGTGCGCTGCATAATCCGCCCCACGGAGCCCGTGCGGGCTCCGCCACTGCAAGGAGACCCCACGCCATGGCGCATGTGCTCGCCGTTTATCCCGGAACCTTCGACCCCATCACGCTGGGGCATGAGGATCTGGTGCGCCGCGCGGCAAGACTGTTCGACCGCGTGATCGTGGCCGTGGCCATTGCCCACCACAAGAAAACCCTGTTCAGCCTGGACGAGCGCATGGAGATGGCGCGCCAGGCGCTTGCCGACTGTCCGCAGGTGCAGGTCGAGTCCTTCGAGGGGCTGGTGACGGAGTTCACTGCCGCGCGCGGCGGCACGGCCATGGTGCGCGGGCTGCGCTCGGGCACGGACTTCGACTACGAGTTCCAGCTTGCCGGCATGAACCGCGCGCTGGTGCCCGGTGTCGAGACGGTGTTTCTCACACCCGCGAGCCAGTGCCAGTTCATCAGCAGCACGCTGGTGCGCGAGATCGGCACGCTGGGCGGCGACGTGGCGCAGTTTGTCTCGCCCGGCGTGCACGAGCGCCTCTTGCACAAGCTGGGCCGCACCGCCGCGGCGTGATCAGCGCCGCGCCACGGTGTCGTGCACGAAGCGCAGCTTGCGCAGCGCGCCCGTGGACAGGGCAAACGGATAGGCATCGCGCTGGCCCATGCTGCGGTTCAGGCTGTTGAGTAGCAGCGTCAGCGGCATCCACGCCGAGACCATGGCATCAAAACCGGGCGCCGGCTGTGCAAACGGGTCGGGCATGGCGTAGTGCTGCGCGTGATCGGGTGTCGTGCCGGGAATGGCCATGCGGGTCTGAAAGCTGGCGGCCGTCTCCAGCAGATCGACCAGGTGCAGGTAATGCGCCCACGTCTCGGCCCAGTCCTCCCAGGGGTGCGCGGCGGCATAGGCGCTGACGTGCTGCGGCTGCCATTGCGCAGCGGGCAGGGGGGCACGCTGGTAGTGCGCCTGCAGCGCCTGGGCGTAGTCGCGCCGCTCGTCGCCGAAGAGTGCGCGGAAGGCGTCCACATGCCCGGCGCGCAGCACCAACTCTTCCCAGTAGTAGTGGCCGGATTCATGCCGCAGGTGACCCAGCAGCGTGCGGTAGGGCTCATGCATGGCCTGGCGCCGGCGCGCGCGCTCGTCGTCATCGGCCTCGGCCACGTTGAGGGTCACGACACCCTGGGCATGCCCCGTCATCACGGGCGGCGCGCCCGCCACGTCCGCCAGGAATTCATACACCGGCCCGGGCTGCTGCGTGCTCAACAGTCCCAGGCGCGCCAGCGTGTAGAACAGGTGCCGCTTGGCGCTCTCTATCTGCGACCAGCGGCGCAGGTTGTCGGGCAGGGACAGGTCCGGTAGCACGCGCGTCCGGCGGCAGGCGGCGCACAGCCCGCCATGCGCCTGGGCATCTGCGGCCGGTAGCGCAAAGGTGCAGGCGCCATAGGTGGTGCGGTTGGTGCATAGCTGGTACTGGGCCGGCGGCGCAGCACCGTCGCTGCCGCGTGTAGGAACGCGCTGCCAGGTGCGCGACAGGGCGTGGTCGCCGTCGTCCGCAGGCGCGAGCGCCAACATGGCCATGTCTTCGGGAGAGAACGCCAGCGTGCAGCCGCAGTGCACGCATTGCACGCTCTCGAAGAACACGAGGGAGCCGCATTGGCCGCAGTGGAACAGTCGCATGCGTAGGGATTCTGACGCAGGTAGTGCGCGTCACCTGCCAGTGAAAAAAAACGCCGCCCAGAGGGCGGCGTTCCTGCGCAGTCGTGTGCGTCACGGGCGCACGACGATGCTGTTGCGCACCTCGCGCACATGCTTGGTGTTGCGCGCGATGGCTTCGGCGCGGTCCTTCTCGGCCTGGGTCTTGGCAAAGCCCGAGAGCTGGACGGTGCCGTTCAGCGTCTCCACGCTGATGGCGGTGGCAGAGACGCTCTTGTCCTCTGCCATCTTGGCTTTCACGGCGGTGGTGATACCTGCGTCGTCCATGTAGGAGCCCACGGTTTGCTGGTTGCGTGCTACCGAGCAGCCGGTGGAAACGATGGTGGCGCCTGCAAGCAGGGAAAAGGCGATGGCACGTGCGTATTTCATGGTTGTGTCCTTGGGTTATGGTTGAAAACACGGGTGCTGGGATAACCCCGCTGCGGCCTGTTGCACCCTCCGGTGGCCTCAACGGTTGGGAAAGGGAGGCTAGCGGTGCAGCCAGTCCTTCAGTTCATCCGCATGCTCCTCCTCGTCGGCCAGGATGCCTTCGAGCATGCGCCGCGTGGTGGGATCCTTGTCGCCGATCAGCTGGATCATCTGGCGATAGGCCTCCACCGCGATGCGCTCCGCCACCAGGTTGGCGCGCACCATGTCTTGCAAATCGGACGACTCATCGTATTGCGCATGGCTGCGCGACAGCAGCGTAGAAGGGGAGAAGTCCGGCGATCCGCCCAACTGCACGATGCGTTGGGCGAGCAGATCGGCATGGGCTGCCTCCTCGTTGGCGTGCACCAGGAACTCTGCCGCGATCGCCGGCGACTCGCGGCCGTCCGCCGTGAAATAGTGCCGCTTGTAGCGCAGCACGCAGACCAACTCGGTCGCCAGAGCGTCGTTGAGCAGGGCAATGATGGCATCGCGGTGTGGGCCGTACGCGGGCGTCACGGCGCCTTCGTCCAGATCCGCGGTGGCTGCCTGGCGCAGCGCGGCTTCGTCAAGCTGAAGCGCGCTGGCGTGGGTATCGCTGTGCATCATCGGGTCGGTTCCTGCGGTGGTCTCAATAACGCTCGCTGCGGTGGCGTGTCCACATCAACGCAGTGGCAAAGGCGGCGCCCGCGGCTGCGGCGATCAGCAGGGACTTGCCGGGTTGTTCCGCGACGTAGCGGTTCGTGGCGTCCGCAGCCTGGTGGAACTGGCGCCGCGCGCGTTCGCCGGTGTGCGCGCAGTACGAAATGCCGCGCGTGGCCAGGTCCTGCGCCTTGGCGGCCAGGTCGTCGATCATCGGGTCCACGCCCTCTTGCATGCGCTGCATGCGGGTCTCGGCCTTGTCGATGGATTCATTGGTCATCCGGCGGGTGGACTGCAGTGTTTCGGACGCCTTGTCGAACACGCCTTCGGCCACGTTGTGCGCCGTCTCTGCCGCCTTCTGGGTGGTGGTTTGGATCGTCATTGGGGGATTTCCTTTCTGTGGTGGCATCTGCCTGGCGGGCCAGGTTGATGGGGCGTCAGCCCCTCTTCAACAAGCTGAGCACGAAGGTCACAACCGCCATGATCACGAACACGAAGAACAGGATCTTCGCGATGCCCACGGCACCGGCGGCGATGCCGCCAAATCCGAACAGGGCGGCCACCAACGCGATGACCAGGAATACCACTGCGTAATGCAACATAACCAGCTCCTTGTTTTCGGCGCGGTGCGCCGGGTGGTTGCGAATGCGCCTGAGCACATGGCTTGACTGTAGGGAGGCTGGCGTTGCATGAGTGCCGGTGGCTGGCGCACCCCGCTGTAGGACGCCACCGATCAGATGAGCAGCCCGGACGCAGGGCTGCGAACGCGTCAGGTCAGCGTGTGCGGCAGCACGGCGCTGACCAGGGTGCCCTCGCCGGGCGTGGACGTGACCGTGAGCTTGCCGCCCGCCGCCTCGACACGGTGGCGCATGCCGAACAGACCATGCGCGTCGGGGGCGATGCTTGAGATGTCGAACCCGTCGCCGTCATCCCGCACCTGTACCGATACATGGTTGGGATAGCTGTGCACCGACACCAGCACCTTGCGCGCGTTGGCGTACTTGCTGATGTTGGTCAGCGACTCCTGCACCAGCCGGTAGACGGTGAGCTGCGCTGCGTCGGACAGCTTGGCGGACTCCAGGCTGGTGTCTATCTGCAGGTTGCTGCGCTGCGCGAAGTCGCGCGTGAGGATTTCCAGCGACGTGGTGAGCCCGAGATTGGAGAGCGACGAAGGGCGCAGGTCCTCGATGATGCGCCGCTTGAGCGCGATGCCGCTGTTGAGCGTCTCGGTGAGGTGCTGCACGCGCTCGGCGTTCTCGGGGGTGTGCAAATCGATGCGCGACTTCAGGCGCGCCACGTCCAGCTTGGCTGCCGTGAGCAAAGCACCCAGCTCGTCGTGCAGCTCGCGCGCCAGGTGTGCGCGCTCTTCCTCGCGTACTTGCTGCAGATGGCTGGCCAACTCGGAGAGCGCGGCAGTGCGTTCACGTACCAACTGCTCCAGTCGGTCGCGTTCGCGCGCCAACACCTCCTGCTCGCGCGCATGCGCAGCCTGCAAGGCGCTGGTCTGGCGCAGGTACAGGTAGAACGCCAGCAGCCCCACCACCGCCACGGCGGCGATGCCGATGCGCGAGAGCATCAGCGAATGCAGGATCTCCTGCGTGCTGTGTTCCGTTTGCTGGGCGCTGCGCGCCACCAGTCGCGCTGCGATCGCCCGGATGGCATCCATGTTCTCCTTGCCCACGTCGGTGGAGAGCACGAACTTCCAGGCGTCGTCGTTGTCCTGGCGGCGCAGCTTGAGGCTGAGGTCGAGTTCGGAAAGCTTGCGCGTGATCTGCTGCGACAGCTGGGAAAAGTCGTCCAGGTCCTGCGGTGCGTGCCGGTAGGTCTGGCGCAGCTCATCAAGGTTGGTATTGATGGTGGCGACCGCCTGCTCGTAGGGCTGCAGATAGCGCTCGTCGCCGGTGAGCAGGTAGCCGCGCAGCCCTGTCTCGGCGTTGAGCATGTTCTGCAGAAGCCGGTCGAGCGCAGCGCGCGTGGCGTGCGAGCGGGCCAGGTCGCCCACGGCCGCGTGCGAGCGCATGTACCCGGTTTCGTTGATGCCGACCAGCAGGGCCACAGCCAGCAATGCCAGCGGCAGACTGACGGCGATCTTGCGCAAACGGGACCAACTCATGCTTGGGCTTCTCCACGGGGACTGGCAGGGCACGGTTGAAAATGCATATCATCGGCCTGCGCTGCCATGCTAGTGCAATGCAGAGCAGATGGGCAGATCTTCAGACCATACCTTACCGGGGAGCAAGGCGCTCTCCTCTTGAAAGAAGGCTCAATGATCAAGATTGGCATTGTGGATGACCATGCGATAGTCCGTGCCGGGCTGCGCCAATTTCTCTCGGAACATGTGGACCTGCGGGTCGTTGGCGAGGCAAGCAACGGCAGGGAAGCCATCGATCTGGTGCGCGTTCACGAGATCGACGTGCTGGTGATGGACCTGTCCATGCCCGGCCAGAGCGGCTTGGATGCGTTGGCCATGCTGCGCGCCAAGGCACCCGATATGGGCATCCTGATCCTCAGCGGCTACCCCGAGGAGCACTATGCGATCAATCTGATCCGCCAGGGTGCGAGCGGCTATCTGAACAAGGAATGCGAACCCAAGGAGATCGTCGAGGCCATCCGCACCATCGCCCTGGGGCGCCGCTACCTGACCCCGTCCGTGGCCGACCTGCTGGCCCAGCAGCTCAACCGCAAGGACGATGCGCCGCCCCACGAGCAGCTGTCGGAGCGCGAGTTCCAGGTGTTCCTCAAGCTGGCCAAGGGCGAGACGGCGGGTGACATCGCCAAGTCGCTGTCGCTGAGCGTGAAAACCGTGAGCACCTACCGCACGCGGCTCATGGAAAAGATGGGGCTGTCCTCCAACAGCGATCTGACGTACTACGCGCTCAAGAACAAGCTCATCGATTGAACGCAAAGCGCACAAAGCACAAGGGCCAGTCACTGACTGGCCCTTGTGCTTTGTGCAGAGGTTTGAGAGTAAGGATGGGCGCGTGTCAAAGTGCAGATGGGCCCGCGCAGCGCCTCCTTCAATTGGTGGCTGCGGAGCTGGAGGCTGCCCGATGCGTGCTGTTGCTGTGTTCGATGCAATAGTCCACCAGCGCCTCGATCTCGTTGGATTTGTCAAACACGGCGTCCACCCCCAGCTGCGCACAGCGCATGCGCACGTCGGGTGTTGCGTAGTTGCTCAGCACCACCATCTTCTGCGCTGAAAGGCGGTTGCGGCAGGCAGCCAGCACGCCCAGCCCGCTGCCTTGGCGCAGGAACAGGTCCACGATCGCCAGGTCCCACTGGGAGGTGTGCGAGGTAAGCCACTCCTTGCCCTCGTCCTCCGTCTCGGCGATGCCGACGGCTTCCACCTCCGCCAGTTCTTCGAGCGTTCCGATCAGGTTTTCGCGGATGGTGGCGTTGTCTTCGACGATGTACGTGCGCAGTTTCACGGTGCTTCCTGTTCGGCCGGGAACGAAAAATAGGGCATCGGCGCTACTGTATGAAAACAGGCTGGCGGGTTCTGCCAGCAGCCGGGTGCAGTGCCCGTAGGTGCATTCCTACCCGGCTGGCGCGTGCAGGGATCCGCACACGGGGCAGGCCGGGTCGCGCTCGGTGCGCACTTCGGTCCACTGCATGTCGCGCCCGTCCAGCATCAGCAGCCGGCCTGCGAGCGAGCTTCCGACCCCCACAAGCAGCTTGAGCGCCTCGGCCGCCTGCATGGTGCCGATGATGCCGACCATGGGCGCGAACACGCCCATGGTGGCGCACTGCACCTCCTCAAAACCGGCGGTGGGCGAGAACAGGCAGGCATAGCAGGGCGTGTCATCCCGGCGGGGGTCGTACACGGAAATCTGCCCGTCGAAGCGGATGGCCGCGCCTGCCACCAGGGGCTTGCGTTGGCGTACGCACGCGGCGTTGATGGCCTGGCGCGTCTGGTAGTTGTCCGTGCAGTCGAGCACCACGTCTGCGGCGCTGACCAGCCCATCCAGCGCGGCGGCGTCCACACGCTGGCGCACGGTGCGCACTGAAACCAGGGGGTTGATGGTCTGCACGGCCTGGGCCGCGGAGTCGACCTTGGGCGTGCCGACGCGCGCCGTGGTATGGGCGATCTGGCGCTGCAGGTTCGTGAGGTCCACCATGTCGTCGTCCACCAGCGTCAGGGTCCCCACGCCTGCGGAGCCGAGAAACAGCGCGGCCGGCGAGCCCAGACCGCCGGCACCGATGACGAGTACGTGGGCTGCCAGGATGCGTTCCTGCCCCTCGATACCGATCTCGTCGAGCAGGATGTGGCGGGAATAGCGCAGCAGTTGATCGTCGTTCATGGGGTGGTGGGCGTGAAAAAGGCCGGGCTCCGCGGGAGTCCCGGCCTGGTTGCCAAGAAAGACAGCGTCAGTTGTCCTTCTTCTCTTCCTTGCGTTCCGTGAGGGTCTTGCTGGCCAGCACGGTGCGGCCCTTGAGCTGGTTGAGTGCCTGGCTGAGCTGGAAGTCCTTGTCCGAACCGTACTCGGGCAGCTTGCGCTCGGACACGGGCTTCTTGGCCTCTTCCTCGAGGCGCTTGCGGGCCTCCTCGCGCGCCTTCTCGCGGCCGGCATCCTTCGCTTCCTCGCCCTGGCCGCTGGTCAGGTGCTTTTCCAGGTCGGCTTCGCGCATGCGCAGCGATGCGTAGATGTCGCCCTCGGCGGTCTCGTCGAGCATGACGTCTGGCACGATCCCCTTGGCCTGGATCGATTTGCCCGACGGCGTGTAGTAGCGCGCCGTCGTGAGCTTGATGCCCGTGTCGGGGCCCAGCGGCCGCACGGTTTGCACCGAGCCCTTGCCGAAGGTCTGGCTGCCCATGATGGTAGCGCGCTTGTGGTCTTGCAGCGCCCCCGCGACGATCTCGCTGGCCGAAGCCGAGCCTTCGTTGACCAGCACCACCAGGGGCACGGTCTTGATGGCGGCGGGCAGGCGCTTGAGCGGGTCGCCGCTGCCGCGGCGCAGATAGAACTCGGGCGAGGCCTTGAAGGTGGCCTTGCTCTCGGCCAGCTGGCCGTTGGTGGAGACCACCGTCACGTTCTCCGGCAGGAAGGCAGCCGACACGGCCACGGCCGCATCCAGCAGGCCGCCGGGGTCGTTGCGCAGATCCAGCACCAGCCCCTTGAGGCGGGGATCCTGCTTGTAGACCTCTTCGACCTTGCGCACGAAGTCGTCCACCGTGCGTTCCTGGAACTGCGACAGGCGAATCCAGGCGTAGCCCGGCTCGATGATCTTGCCCTTGACCGATTGGGTCTTGATCTCCTCGCGCGTGATCGTGACGGGAAAGCTGCGGCTCTCGTCGCGGCGCAGGATGGTCAGCGTCACCTGCGTGTTCGGCTCGCCGCGCATGCGCTTGACCGCGTCGTTGAGGGACAGGCCCTTCACGGCCGTATCGTCGATTTTCGTGATGAGGTCGTTGGTCTTGAGCCCCGCGCGGTCGGCGGGGGAGCCCTCGATGGGCGAGACGATCTTGATCAGGCCGTCTTCCTGGGTGATTTCGATGCCCACGCCCACGAAGCGGCCGGTGGTGCCTTCGCGGAATTCCTTGAACGACTTCTTGTCGAAGTACTGCGAATGCGGGTCGAGGCTGGCGACCATGCCACCGATGGCATCGGTGATGAGCTTGCGGTCATCGACCGGCTCTACATAGTCGGTCTTGATCAGGCCGAACACGGCCGAGAGCTGCTGGATTTCCTCCAGTGGCAGCGGGGTCATGGCGCCGCGTGCCACGGTCTGCAGCGAGACGGTCGTGAGCGCTCCGGCCACCACGCCCACCGATATCCATCCAGCAATTTTGAGTTTGTGGCCCATAGAACACCTCTACCGATTCAATATACACCTTGGAAGGGCTGCGGCCTGGGCAGTTCCTTCAGGATCTGCCTATTTTTCAAGCAAGACCGCGCTACGCTTTCCAGAAGCGGCGGCTCAGGCCTTGCCCTGCGCGGCCACGGCGGCGGCGGCCTTGGCGGCGGCCTCGGCGTCGCCCAGGTAGTAGCTGCGCAGGGGCTTGAGTTCCGCGTCCAGCTCGTACACCAGCGGAATGCCGTTGGGAATGTTCAGGCCCACGATGTCTTGGTCGGAAATGTTGTCCAGGTACTTGACCAGCGCGCGGATGGAGTTGCCGTGCGCGGCGATCAGCACACGCTTGCCCGAGCGGATCGTTGGCGCGATGGCTTCGTTCCAGTAGGGCAGCACGCGCGCCACCGTGTCCTTGAGGCACTCGGTCAGCGGCACCTGCTCGGGCGCCAGGCCCGCGTAGCGGATGTCGCCGCGCTCGCAGCGCGGGTCGGTGGGCTCCAGGGCCGGCGGCGGCGTGTCGTAGCTGCGGCGCCACACCAGCACCTGCGCGTCGCCGTACTGCTTGGCCATGTCGGCCTTGTTCAGGCCCTGCAGAGCGCCGTAGTGGCGCTCGTTCAGGCGCCAGCTGTGCTCCACGGGCAGCCAGGTGCGGTCCATCTCGTCCAGGCAGTGCCACAGCGTGCGCGTGGCGCGCTTGAGCACACTGGTGTAGGCCAGGTCAAAATCGTAGCCCTCGGCCTTGAGCAGGCGGCCGGCATTCTTGGCCTGCTCGATGCCCGTGGGGGTCAGATCCACATCGGTCCAGCCGGTGAAGCGGTTTTCCAGATTCCACGTGGATTCGCCGTGGCGGATCAGAACGAGTTTGTGCATGGTGTCCCTTGGGGCTTCAGGTCAAAAACCCGACATTCTAGAATTGCGCGGTTTGCATACCCCAAGGAACCCCGTGAATTTCGTTCTCGACAATTGGTATTTGATCTTCCTCGCGCTGGCCTCGGGCGTCATGCTGCTGCTGCCGGCCCTCAAGGGGGCCGGGGCCGGTACCCTGGGCACGGCGCAGGCCGTACAGCTCATCAACCGTGAGAAGGCGGTGGTGATCGACGTGTGCGAGCCTGAGGAGTTCGCCGCGGGCCACGTGGGTGGCGCCAAGAACATCCCGTTGGGGCAGTTGCAGGAGCGCCTGCCGCAGGTGGTCAAGAACAAGGCCGTGCCCATCATCCTCGTCTGTGCCAAGGGCGCCCGCGCCTCGCGGGCTGCAGGCATCGCCAAGGGCCTGGGCTACGAGAAGGCGCAGGCGCTGGCCGGCGGCCTGGCCGCTTGGCGCGAGGCCAACCTGCCGGTTGAAAAGGCCTGAGGCGCCCGCATCTACCAGCATTGTTCGTTACGCAGAAAGGTCGCCGTCCATGCAAGCCGTGAAGATGTACACCACCGCCGTGTGCCCCTACTGCATCCGCGCCAAGCAGTTGCTGAAGCTGAAGGGTGTGGATCAGATCGAGGAAATCCGCGTGGACACCGACCCCGCCGCCCGCCAGCACATGATGGAGATCACCGGCCGGCGCACCGTGCCGCAGATCTTCATTGGTGACACCCACGTCGGTGGACACGACGACCTCGTGGCCCTGGACAGCCGTGGCGGCCTGGTGCCGCTGCTGGGCGCCTGAGCCTTTGCCGCCATTGGCGCGTTGCATAATGCGCCCCATGTTGCCCGCTGCGGGAGCCTCTCCCGGGCGGGCTTTGTTTTGACCGAAAGACCGAGACCACCATGGCCGAAGAAACCCCCGTGTTCCAGATTCAGCGCGTGTACCTGAAGGACCTGTCGCTGGAGCAGCCCAATTCGCCCGCGATCCTGCTGGAGCAGGAGCAGCCCAGCGTGGACATCCAGTTGGGGGTCGAGGCCACACCCGTGGTCGAAGGCATCTTTGAAGTGGCCGTGACCGCCACCGTGCAGACCAAGATCAAGGACAAGACTGTGTTCCTGGTGGAGGCCAAGCAGGCCGGCATCTTCGAGATCCGCAACGTGCCCGAGGACCAGATGGGCGCCATCATCGGCATTGCCTGCCCCCAGATCATCTACCCCTACCTGCGCGGCAACGTGGCCGACACCGTGACGCGTGCGGGCTTTCCGCCCGTGCACCTGGCCGAGATCAACTTCCAGGCCATGTACGAGCAGCAACAGGCCGCAGCCGCCGAGGCTGCCACCAGCACGGCCCAGTAAACGGCTTCTTGGTCGTAACGGGTGGTAGAGCTGTTTCAGGCTCTAGCGCCCGCCTGATAAGCGCGAGTAGCTATGAAAATAGTAGTCCTTGGCGCAGGCGCCTGGGGCACTGCCCTGGCCATGAGCGCGGCTGCGCACGCAGCCTGCCATGAGGTGACGCTGTGGGCCCGTGACGCACAGCAGGCGCAGGCCATGCAGGCGAAGCGGCAGAACCAGCGCTACCTGCCCGGCCTTGCGTTCCCGCCCGGCCTGCACGTGGCGTCGGGTGACATGGGCGCGCTGGCCGCGGACGCCGACCTCGTCGTCGTCGGCACGCCCATGGCGGCGCTGCGCGGCATGCTGAAACGGCTGGACGGCTGCGCGGCGCCCATCGCGTGGCTGTGCAAGGGCTTCGAGGCCGGCACGGGGCTGATGGCGCATGAAGTGTGCGCGCAGGTCGCACCGCGGCTGCACAGTGGTGTGTTCAGCGGCCCCAGCTTCGCCCAGGAGGTCGCCACCGCCCAGCCCACGGCCATGGTGGCCGCCAGCCCCCGTGCCACGGTGCGCGATGCGCTGGTGCTGGCCTTCCACGGGCCCGCATTGCGCGTATACGCCAGCGAGGACATCGTAGGCGTGGAAGTCGGCGGTGCGGTCAAGAACGTATTGGCGATTGCCACCGGCCTGTGCGACGGGCTGCAACTGGGGCTGAATGCGCGTGCGGCATTGATTACCCGCGGTTTGGCGGAAATGACCCGCTTAGGCCTTGCCCTGGGCGCGCGGCCCGAGACCTTCATGGGCCTGTCGGGCCTGGGGGATCTGGTGTTGACTGCTACGGGCGACCTGTCGCGCAACCGCCGTGTGGGGTTGTTGCTGGCCGAGGGGCGGACCTTGGCACAGGCGGTGGAGTCGCTGGGCCATGTGGCTGAGGGGGTGTACAGCGCCCGCACCGTGGTACAGCGCGCGCGCGCGGTGGGCGTTGAGATGCCCATTGCGGAGTGCGTCGTCGCGCTGCTCGACGGTGAACTGCGCGCTGCCGAGGCGGTGGCCCGGCTCATGGAGCGCGAGCCTACCGTCGAGCGCCATTGATGCGCACACATCTCCCGTGAACAGCAAAAAGCGGCCCGCAGGCCGCTTTTTGTCGTGCGCGGTTCAGGGTGCGTGGGTCACACGACACCGAACAGCATCAGCAGCAAAACGATACTCAGCGGGACACCCAGAAGCCAAAGAATGATCGGCATGTACGCCTCCTATAGGGATGGTTGAAACATGCCTTCACCTTAGCGATGGGCCAGACGCCCCGATGTCCGTCCAGGCTGCCACGCCGCGTAGGTCATCGCGGTCCTGTGCTTGTGCGAGTGCGCCTACGCCTACGCACGGACTGCCGCCGCGCGCGGTCTCAGAACTCCAGGTTGTCGATCAGCCGCGTGCTGCCCAGGCGTGCCGCGCCCAGCGCCACCAGCGTACCGGCGGCTGCGCCTGCAGCGGGGGGCTGAAGATCGTGGCGCTGGCGCACGGTGAGGTAGTCGGGCGCCCACCCTTGCTGCGCCAGGGTCTGCAGGGCCTGTTGTTCCAGGGCGGCCAGCGGGGGGGCGCCGGGTGCCTGCGCCGCCTGGGCCAGCGCGCGCAGCGCCGCGGACAGTTGCACGGCCTGGACGCGCTCGGCGGTGCTCAGGTAGCCGTTGCGTGAGCTCAGGGCCAACCCATCGTCGGCGCGGGCCGTCTCGCCTGCCACCACCTCTACGGGCAGCGCGAACTGCTGCACCATGCGGCGGATCACCATGAGCTGCTGGTAGTCCTTCTTGCCGAACACGGCCGTGCCGCCGCCGCTGGCGAAGAACACTGCGGAAAACAGCTTCATGACCACGGTGCACACGCCCGTGAAGAAGCCTGGGCGGAAATGCCCTTCCAGGATGTCGGCCAGTTGCGGGTCGGGCTGCAGCTTGAAGGTCTGGGGCTCGGGGTAGAGATCGCTCTCGCGCGGCGCGAAGACGATGTCGCAGCCCGCGGCCTCCAGCTTGGCGCAATCGGCCTCCCAGGTGCGGGGGTAGCTGTCGAAGTCCTCGTGCGGGAGGAATTGCAGGCGGTTCACAAAAATGCTGGCGACCAGCACGTCGCCCAGCGGCCGGGCCTGGCGCACCAGGGCGATGTGGCCGTCGTGCAGATTGCCCATGGTGGGCACGAAGGCGGGGCGCTTGCCGGGGCGGCCTGCGCCGGGATGCGCGGCGATGGCGGCGCGCAGTTCGGGAATGGTGCGGACGGTGATCATGGGTGAAGGTGTTTGGTCAGTTCCAGGCGTGCAGTGCGTCGTCGGGAAAGCGCCCTTGCTTGACGGCCTGCACATAAGCCTCGATGGCGCCGCGCACGCTGCCCGCATCCCGCATGAAGTCGTGCACGAACTTCGGGTTCTTGCCCAGGTTGATGCCCAGCATGTCGTGCATCACCAGCACCTGGCCGGCCGTGCCGCTGCCCGCGCCGATGCCGATGGTGTGGCAGCGTGGCAGGGCCTGCGTGAGGTCGCGTGCCAGGGGAGTCGGCACCATCTCCAGCACCAGCATGGCGGCGCCGGCGTCCTGCAGCTCCAGTGCCTGGCGGCGCAGCTGCTGGGCGGCCTGGTCGCCCTTGCCCTGCACACGGTAGCCGCCCAGGGCGTGCACCGTCTGAGGGGTGAGGCCCAGGTGGGCGCACACTGGCACGCCGCGCTCCACAAGGAACTGCACCGTGGGCGCGGTCCAGCCGCCGCCTTCGAGCTTGACCATGTGGGCGCCCGCCTGCATGAGCTGGCAGGCACTGCGCAGCGCTTGCTCGCGGCTCTCGGCATAGCTGCCGTAGGGCAGGTCGGCGATCAGCCAGGCCGTGCCCTGTACGCGGTGCAGGCCGCGTGCCACGCTGGCCGTGTGGTAGGCCATGTGCTCCAGCGTCACGCCCACGGTGCTGGGCAGGCCCTGGCAGACCATGCCCAGCGAATCGCCCACCAGGATGCACTCCACACCCGCCGCATCAGCCACGGCTGCGAAGGTGGCGTCGTAAGCGGTGAGCATGGTGATCTTCTCGCCCGCCTCGCGCATCTGCGCCAGGCGGGGCAGGCTCACGGGGCGTCTCTGGGGCAGCGGCGACGCGGGCGGCAGCGTGCCATAGGGCGTGCCGGCGGTGGGGGAGTCGGTCATGGCGCTTGGGATCCGTCGGGTTGCAAAAGTGCGGCGAGTCTATGCGATGCGGCTATGCTCGCCCCATGACGACGAGAGACTTGTTTGGCGCCGACGCACTCGCGGCGCTGGCCCGTGCCGATGTGGACCGCGCCCTGCAGGAAGACGTGGGCAGCGGCGACCTGACGGCCGGCCTGATCGACCCCGCGCGCCGCGTGCGTGCGCGCATCCTGGCGCGCGAAGCCGCCGTGATCTGCGGCGCTCCTTGGGTCGAGGCCGCGCTGCGTGCGCTGGACCCCGGTGTGAAGCTGACCTGGCATGTGGCCGAGGGCGCGCGCTGCGCTACCGACCAGGTGGTATTGGAGATCGAAGGCCAGGCGCGCGCGCTGCTGAGCGCCGAGCGCACGGCGCTCAACTTCCTGCAGCTGCTGTCGGCCGTGGCCACCAAGACGCGCACCTATGTGGATGCCGTGGCCGGCACCCGCGCCCACATCGTGGACACGCGCAAGACGCTGCCGGGCCTGCGCCTGGCGCAGAAGTACGCCGTGCGCACGGGCGGTGGCACCAACCATCGCATCGGCCTGCACGATGCCGTGCTCATCAAGGAAAACCACATCGCTGCCGCCGGCGGCGTGACGGCGGTGCTGCGGGCCGCCCAGGCGGTGGCTGCGCAGGCTGCATTCATCGAGATCGAGGTGGAAACGCTGGCGCAGCTGCAGGAGGCGCTCGATGCGGGCGCGACGATGGTGCTGCTGGACAACATGCCGCTGGCACAACTGCGCGAGGCCGTGCGCATCAACGCGGCGCATGCGGGCGGGGGCGCCATCCTGGAGATCTCGGGCGGCGTCACGCTGGAAGGCCTGCGTGCGCTGGCCGAGACGGGCGTGGACCGCATCTCCATCGGCACGCTGACCAAGGATGTGAAGGCCACGGATTTCTCCATGCGCCTGCAGGATTTGGCCTGACATGGCGTAGCGTCTTCCAAGACGCGACAATCGATTCCCCCTCGTGAAGCCGTCGCGTCCCGGCGGCGAGAGCATTGCCATGAATACGACCGCCATCAAGGACGTCGAGTACGAACAGCCCCTCGCGGGCGCGGACGGCGCCACCTGCTCCACCAAGCACGCCTGGGCGCGTGTGCCGCCCGAGTTATCGCCCGCCGAGCGTGCGGCGCTCAAGGACAGGATCCGCCGCCTGCTGAAAGAGAAGAACGCGGTGATGGTGTCGCACTACTACGTGCACCCGGACCTGCAGGACCTGGCCGAGGAAACCGGCGGCATCGTCAGCGATTCGCTGGAGATGGCGCGCTTCGGCCGCGACCACGCGGCGCAGACACTGGTGGTGAGCGGCGTGCGCTTTATGGGCGAGACGGCCAAGATCCTCAGTCCCGAGAAGACCGTGCTCATGCCCGACCTGGACGCGACCTGCTCGCTGGACCTGGGCTGCCCCATCGACGAGTTCAGTGCTTTCTGCGACCAGCACCCCGACCGCACGGTGGTGGTCTACGCCAACACCAGCGCCGCCGTGAAGGCGCGTGCCGACTGGCTGGTCACGTCCAGCTGCGCGCTGGACATCGTGCGTGCGCTCAAGGATGCGGGCCACAAGATCCTGTGGGCCCCCGACCGGCACCTGGGCGCCTACATCGAGCGCGAGACGGGCGCCGACATGGTGTTCTGGAACGGCGCCTGCATCGTGCACGACGAATTCAAGGCGCTGGAGCTGGAGCTGCTCAAGAAGGAGCACCCCGAGGCCAAGATCCTCGTGCACCCCGAGAGCCCGACCGAGGTCGTGGCCCTGGCCGACGCTGTGGGCTCGACCAGCGCCATCCTCAAGGCCGCGCGCGAGATGGATGCCCGCGAATTCATCGTGGCCACCGACAACGGCATGATGCACAAGCTGCGCACGCTGAACCCCGGCAAGACCTTCTATGAAGCCCCCACGGCCGGCAACAGCGCCACCTGCAAGAGCTGCGCGCACTGCCCCTGGATGGCCATGAACGGCCTGGCCGACGTGGCCCGCGTGCTGGAGACAGGCGCGAACGCCATCCACGTGGAGCCCGCGCTGATACCGCGCGCACGCCAGCCCATCGACCGCATGCTCGCCTTCACCGCCGCACTCAAGAGCGGGCAGCCGGCCGGTGCGCTGGTGCCGCATTTCGGGGCGGCATAGCGCTTTTGTTTTGATAGCTGTTGGCGCTGGATGGATAAGCGCTGGAGGCCGATTTGACTCTGACCGCCCTGATCGACTTCGCCGACCCGCGCGCGAGCGCCGGGCCGCGCTTGCGCCATGCCTTTGGCGTGCCGCGCGCCACGCTCGTGGCCCAGGCCCCGCACGAGGTGCGCGGCGTGCTCGACGCCGTGGAGGACGCCGCGCGCGCGGGCGCCTGGGTGGTGGGCCAGTTGCGCTACGAGGCGGCGTCCGCCTTCGACAAGGCCCTGCGCACGCACGCGGCCGACGGCCCGCTGGCCTGGTTCGCGGTGTTCGATGCGCCGCAGCCCTGGGATGGCAATCTGGCGCCTGGCGAGGCCCGGGTGCCATGGCAGGGCGAGATCGCGCGGCCCGCGTTCGATGCGGCCATTGCGCGCATCCGTGGCGCCATCGGCGCGGGCGAGTGCTACCAGGTCAACTTCACGGCACCGCTCGCGGGGAACTGGCAGGGCGATGCGCTGGCCCTGTTCGCGGCGCTGCGCCGCGCGCAGCCGGGCGGCTATGGCGCCTTCCTCGACATGGGCAATGAGAAGACGCTCTCCGTCTCGCCCGAGCTGTTCTTCGACTGGCGCGGCGGCAGCCTGCTCGCGCGGCCCATGAAGGGCACGGCCCCGCGCGGCGCCACGCCCGAGGACGACGCGGCCCAGGCCGCGCAGCTGCGCGCCAGCCCCAAGGAGCGGGCCGAGAACGTGATGATCGTGGACCTGCTGCGCAACGACCTTTCGCGCGTGGCCGAGCCGCACAGCGTGCGCGTGCCGCGCCTGTTCCATACCGAGCAGCTGCCCACCGTGTGGCAGATGACTTCCGACGTGGTGGCGCGCACGCGTGCGGGCACGCGTCTGGCCGACGTATTCGGTGCGCTGTTCCCCTGCGGCTCGGTTACGGGCGCGCCCAAGGTGCGCGCCATGCAGCTCATCCAGGAACTGGAGGCCGCGCCGCGTGGCGTGTACTGCGGCGCCGTGGGCGTGGTGCGGCCCGACGGCGCGGGGGGCGTGGCCGCCACCTTCAACGTGCCGATCCGTACCGTGGCGCTGCGCGGCACGCAGGCCGTATGCGGCATCGGCAGCGGCATCACCTGGGGATCGGAGGCCGGGGCCGAGTGGCGCGAGTGGGGCGCCAAGCGCGCCTTCGTGGAGCGCGCGAGCGCGCCGTTCGAGCTGCTCGAAACCCTGGCGCTCGACGAGGGCGCGCTGCGCCACCGCGCCGAGCACCTGGCGCGCATGGCGGCCGGGGCCGCGCATTTCGGCGTGCCCTGGGACGCTGCGCGCATGCAGGCCTGCCTCGATGCCCTGTGCGCCGCCCACCCTGCGGGCCTGTGGCGCGTGCGCCTGCTGCTCGATGCGGCGGGCCTGCCCCGGGCCGAGGCCTTCGCGCTCGCGCCCACGGCCGAGCCCGTGCGCCTGGTGCTGGCGCAGCGCGCGTTCATGCAGGCGCACAGTGAATTCGTGCGCCACAAGACCACGCGGCGCGCGCACTACGCGGCCTTCGAGCCCACGGAGCCCGGCGTGTTCGACACCCTGCTGTGGAACGAGGCGGGCGAGATCACCGAATGCACGCGCGGCAACATCGCGGCGCTGCTCGACGGCCGCTGGATCACGCCGCCGCTCGCCTGCGGCCTGCTGCCCGGCGTGGGCCGTGCCGTGGCCCTGCGCGAAGGCCGCGTGCAGGAGGGGCTGCTGCGCGTGCAGGACCTGCCGCGCGTGCAGGCCTGGGCCTTCGTCAACAGCCTGCGCGGCTGGCTGCAGGCCAGGCTCGGCGAACCGGGCGCGCTCTCGGAAAAATAGCTGCAGGCGCTTTATGCAAGCACGCTGCGGGCCATTTTCTTGAAAACGACGTTAGAGCCGTTCCTTCACATAGGACGGCCGGTCCATGTCCACGATCTCCACGCTGAGCTGCACCATCACGCCTGCGGGGTGGGGTGTGAGGCGGCGCAGCACGCCGGCCACGCGCTCCGAGAGGTCTTTCTTGGCCTCTGGCGTGCGGCCTGAGAGCAGGCGCAGCTGCGCGTGCACGAAGCCGCGGTTCGCGGGCGCGGTACCGATCTCGAACTGCGGCACGGGCGCGATGCGGCTCTTGAGGTCGGCCTCGTCGGCCACCTCGGGGCTCGCGCAGACGGCGGCGTTGAGTTCGGCGAGCGCCTGGGCCTCGGGGAAGCCGGCGAGGTTGCGGGAGTATTCAACGATCAGGTGGGGCATGGCAGGTCTCGGTGGTTCGGGGAAAGGGGTTCAGGACAGGTCGAGCGTGCAGCCGTCGCCGAGCGCGTCGCGCCACACGCGCACGCGGCTGGGCGGGGGCTGCATGTCGGACAGGGCCTCGGCGATGAAACGGCAGAGGTTCTCGAGCGTGGGGATGCCCAGGCCCGGCACCTCGTCGAGCAGGTGGTGGTCGAGCCGCTCGCGCAGCACGGCCAGGCGCTGGCGCAGGTAGCCCAGGTCCTGGACCATGCCCGTGGCGGGGTCGAGCGGCCCGGTGAGCGAAACCTCGGCGTGGTACGTGTGGCCGTGGATGCGGCGGCTGCCCTCGGCCTCGATCTCGCGGCGCAGGGTGTGGGCCGCGTCGAAGAAGATGCGCTGGTGGACGGTGTATTGCTGCGGCATGGCGGGGTGGGGCATCGTCAGCGGATGCCGGTGAGCTTGTGGGTCTGCAGGCTCAGGCGCCACGCCGGGCGCTGCATGCAGAGATCGATGCACAGCGCGATGTGGGCCGCCTGGTCGGGGCCGTCCATGGGCTGCAGGAAACGGTGGGTGAAACGGCCCGTGGTTTCGAGCGCGTCGAGGTCCAGGCCGCTTTGGGGCCAGACCAGCTTGAGCTCTTGGCCCTCGCGCTGCACCCACTCGGCACCGGCCTTGGGGCTGATGCACAGCCAGTCGATGCCGGGCGGCGCCGCGATGGTGCCGTTGCTCTCCACGGCGATGCGAAAGCCCTCGGCATGCAGCGCGTCGATCAGCGGCGCGTCGACCTGCAGCAGCGGCTCGCCGCCCGTGAGCACCACGAGGCGGTGGGCGCGATCCTGCGCGGGCCATTGCGCCGCGATCTGGTGTGCCAGTGCGCCCGCGTCGGCGAACTTGCCGCCCAGCGTGCCGTCGGTGCCCACGAAGTCGGTGTCGCAGAAGCGGCAGATGGCACTCGCGCGGTCCTGCTCGCGGCCGCTCCAGAGGTTGCAGCCCGCGAAGCGGCAGAACACGGCGGGCATGCCGGCCTGGCCGCCCTCGCCCTGCAGGGTGTAGAAGATTTCCTTGACGCTGTAGCTCATGGGATAACCTCCGTGCTGCGCACTGCGGTGCGAGCTTGCTTGGGGCGGCCCGGCGCGGCGCTCATACGGCCTTCCCCGTGCGCGGCGCGAGTTCGGCCAGCGCGCCCAGCAATTGGGCCACATCGGCCTCGGTGTGGGCGGCCGACAGCGCGATGCGCAGCCGCGCCGTGCCTTCGGGCACCGTGGGCGGGCGGATCGCGGGCACCCACAGGCCGCGCGCGCGCAGGCCTTCCATCACGGCCAGGGCCTCGTCGTTGGCGCCGATCACCAGAGCCTGCACGGCCGTGCGCGAGTCGCCCAGCTGCCAGTGCGTGCCCTGCAGCAGCGGCGCCAGGCCGTCGCGCAGCTGGGCGATGCGCTGCGCCAGGTGCTCGCGCCGCCAGCCTTCGGCGGCGATCACGCGCAGGCTGGCCTGCAGCGCGCGTGCCAGCAGCGCGGGCGCGGCCGTGGCGAAGATGTAGCTGCGCGTCTTCTGCACCAGCCATTCGACGAGCGCGTCGGGCCCTGCGACGAAGGCGCCCGCCACGCCCGCAGCCTTGCCCAGCGTGGCCATGTAGAGCACGCGCGGCGAGGCATGGGCGCCGACGAGGCCCGCCTCGGCCAGCGTGCCGCGCCCCTCGGGGCCGAGCACGCCGAAGCCGTGCGCGTCGTCGATCAGCAGCAGCGCGTCATGCCGCTCGCACAGCGCGTGCAGCGCGCGCACATCGGCCACGTCGCCGTCCATGCTGAACACGGCATCGCTGATCACGAGCTTGCGCCGTGCGGGGCTGGCCGCGAGCAGGGCGTCGAGCGCGGCGAGGTCCGCATGCGGGTAGCGGTGCACCGTGGCGCGAGACAGGCG
Source organism: Diaphorobacter sp. JS3051 (assembly GCF_015832135.1). Lineage (NCBI taxonomy): Bacteria > Pseudomonadati > Pseudomonadota > Betaproteobacteria > Burkholderiales > Comamonadaceae > Diaphorobacter > Diaphorobacter sp. JS3051. The sequence continues at coordinate 1,682,407 of NZ_CP065406.1, read as the reverse complement.
CGCGCCGTCGATCAGGCAGGCGTGGTTGAGCGCGTCGGAGAACAGCGCATCGCCCGCGCCCACGAGCGCGGGCACGATGCCGATGTTGGTGGCGTAGCCCGCATAGAAGTAGAGCGCGCGCGGCAGCTGCACGAAGTGCGCGAGGTCTTGCTCCAGCGCGGCGTTGGCCTCGCTGTGGCCGCTGACCAGGGGAGAGCCGCCCGAGCCCACGCCGAACTCGCGCGTACCCGCGCAGGCGGCTTCGGCCAGGGCAGGGTGGGCTGCGAGGCCCAGGTAGTCGTTGCTGCAGAAGGCCAGCATGGGGGTGCCGTCCACCCGCAGGTGGGCGCCCTCGGCGGGCGCCACGGCGCGGCGCCTGCGGCGCAGGTGGGCATCGTCCAGCGCGGCGATGCGCGCGGGGAATTCGTCGATCCAGGAGGTCATGTCCAGTCAGGGGGCAATTGGTAGAGCGCGGCGAGGGCGCGCGCATCGGGCCGGGGCTGGTGCGGCAGCGTGGCCAGCAGCGGCACGCCCAGGTGCTGGCGCAGCCAGGCGATGTTGTCTGCGGGGGCCAGCATTTGCGGGTCCACGCGGTTGGCGACCCAGCCCGCGAGCGTGAGGCCGCGCGCGCGGATCGCCTCGGCCGTGAGCGCGGCGTGGTTCAGGCAGCCCAGGCGCAGGCCCACCACCAGCACCACGGGCAGGGCCAGGGCCTGGGCCAGGTCGGCGCCGGTCTCGGTGTCGGACAGCGGCACGTGGAAGCCGCCCGCGCCCTCGACCACCACGGCATCGGCGCGCTCGGCGAGCTGGCGGTAGCTTTGCACGATGGCGGGGATGTGAATGCGTACCCCGGCGCGCGCGGCTGCGATGTGCGGCGAGAGCGGGTCGGGCAGCAGCACGGGGTTGTCGAGTTCGGGAGGCACGGCCACGGTGGAGGCGGCGCGCAGCGCGACGGCATCCTCGTTGGCCAACTGGCCGCCGTGCCATTCGGCGCCTGCGGCCACGGGCTTCATGCCCACCACGCGAGCATGGTGGCGCGCGAGCGCGTGCAGGAGCGCGGCCGAGGCGAGGCTCTTGCCCACGCCCGTGTCGGTGCCGGTGACGAATACGCCCAGGGTCATGGCAGGCGTTCCTCCGTGGAGGTGGGCGTGCCGGCTTCCTCGGCCAGCGTGGCGTCGAGCGCGGACAGGGCGTTGACTGCGAGGTGCTGCACCGCCTCGGCGTCGAGCACGTAGGGCGGCATGGCGTAGACGGTGGTGCCGATGGGGCGCAGCAGCAGGCCGCGCGCCATGGCGTGGCGGTGGTAGCGGCGTGCGAAGTCGGGCAGGGTGGTTTCCACGTCCCAGGCCCAGACCATGCCCTGGCGGCGCGCGTGGCGCACGCGTGGGTGCGTCGTGAGCGGCGCGCAGGCCGCATCGATGGCTTGAGCGAGCTGCCCATTGCGCGCGAGCGCATCGGTCTGCTCGAACAGCTCCAGCGTGGCCAGCGCCGCGCGGCAGGCCAGAGGGTTGCCGGTGTAGGAGTGCGAGTGCAGGAAGCCGCGTGCCACGTCGTCGTCGTAGAAGGCGGCGTAGACCGCATCCGTGGTCAGCACGGCCGACAGCGGCAGCGTGCCGCCCGTGAGGCCCTTGGACAGGCAGAGGAAGTCGGGCCGGATGCCCGCCTGCTGGTGCGCGAACATGCTGCCCGTGCGGCCGAAGCCCACGGCGATTTCGTCGGCGACCAGATGCACCTCGTAGCGGTCGCACAGCGCGCGCGCCTGGCGCAGGTATTCGGCGTCGTGCATGGCCATGCCGGCGGCGCACTGCACCAGGGGTTCGAGGATCAGCGCGGCCGTGGTGGCATGGTGCTCGGCCAGCCAGGCTTCGAGCGCGGCGGCGGCGCGCAGGGCCATATCGCGGGCTGATTCGCCGGGCCGCGCATTGCGCGCGTCGGGGCTCTGCACGGTGGCGGCCAGGCGCACGAGGGGCGCGTAGGCCTCGCGGAAGAGGGCGATGTCGGTCACGGCCAGCGCGCCCACGGTCTCGCCGTGGTAGCCGCCGGCCAGGCCCACGAAGCGGCTCTTGGCCGGGCGGCCCTGGTTGCGCCAGTAGTGCGCGCTCATCTTGAGCGCGATCTCGGTGGCGGAGGCACCGTCGCTGCCGTAGAAGGCATGGCCCAGGCCCGTGAGCGCGGCCAGGCGCTCGGACAGCTCCACCACGGGCGCGTGCGTGAAGCCCGCGAGCATCACGTGGTCGAGCCGCGCGAGCTGGTCGGTGAGCGCCGCCTGGATGTGCGGGTGGCCGTGGCCGAACAGGTTGACCCACCAGGAGCTGATGCCGTCGAGGTACCGGCGGCCGTCGGCGCCGTGGAGCCACGGCCCCTGGGCGCGCGCGATGGCCACGGGCGGCTCGGCCTCGTGGCGCTTCATCTGCGTGCAGGGGTGCCAGACGCTGGCGAGGCTGCGCGCGGCGAGGGTGTCGGTCATGGGGCGGGCTCAGAGCGACTGCGTGGGCACGTGGTGGCGCAGCGCCACCTGGCGGTTGCGCTCGTCCACGAACACGAGTTGCGGCTGGTGCGCGGCCACGTGTTCCTCGTGCACCTGGGCGAAGGCCGCGATGATGAGCAGGTCGCCCACGGCGGCGCGGCGCGCGGCCGAGCCGTTCACCGAGACCATGCCGCTGCCGCGCTGGCCCTTGATGGCGTAGGTGACGAAGCGCTCGCCGTTGTCCACGTTCCAGATGTGCACCTGCTCGTTCTCGCAGATGTTGGCGGCATCCAGCAGGTCTTCGTCGATGGCGCACGAGCCCTCGTAGTGCAGCTCGCAGTGCGTGGTCTTGACGCGATGGATCTTGGATTTGAGCAGGGTGCGGTACATGGAATCTCCTTGGATTGTGAAAAGGGGTCAGCGTGCGGGCGGCACCAGGATGGTGGGCGCGGCGGGGGCGGCCATGTCGGGCCAGTCGCGGCTGAAGTGCAGGCCGCGGCTTTCATGGCGCATCTGCGCGCTTTTCACGATCAGGTCGGCCACCTGCACCAGGTTGCGCAGTTCCAGCAGGTCGCGCGTGACGTGGAAGTTGGCATAGAACTCCTGGATCTCGCCCTGCAGCAGCGCGATGCGGTGCGCCGCGCGCTCCAGGCGCTTGTCCGTGCGCACGATGCCCACGTAGTCCCACATGAAGCGGCGCAGCTCGTCCCAGTTGTGCGAGATGACCACGCACTCGTCGGCGTCGGTCACGCGGCTGTCGTCCCACGCGGGCAACGGAGGCAGATCCGCGCGCTGCGCCTGCTGGATGTGGGCGGCCGCGGCGCGCGCGAACACCATGCATTCCAGCAGCGAGTTGCTGGCCAGGCGGTTGGCGCCGTGCAGGCCGGTGCAGGCGGTCTCGCCAATGGCGAAGAGGCCGTGCAGGTCGGTGCGGCCCGCCAGGTCGGTCAGCACGCCGCCGCAGGTGTAGTGCGCGGCGGGCACCACGGGGATGGGCTCGCGCGTGATGTCGATGCCCAGCTCCGCGCAGCGCGCGAGGATGTTGGGAAAGTGCGCCTGCAGGAACGCGGGGCTTTGGTGCGAGATGTCCAGGTGCACGCAGTCCAGGCCGTGCTTTTTCATCTCGAAGTCGATGGCGCGCGCCACGATGTCGCGCGGCGCCAGTTCGGCGCGCGCGTCGTGCTGGGGCATGAAGCGCGTGCCGCCGGCCTGCGGCGGCAGCTTGAGTTGCCCGCCCTCGCCACGCACGGCCTCGGTGATGAGGAAGCTCTTGACGTGCGGGTGGTACAGGCACGTGGGGTGGAACTGGATGAACTCCAGGTTGGACACGCGGCAGCCCGCGCGCCAGGCCGCGGCAATGCCGTCGCCCGTGGCCGTGTCGGGGTTGGTGGTGTACAGGTACACCTTGCCCGCGCCCCCCGTGGCCAGGATGGTGTGCGGTGCGCGAAAGGTGAGCACCTCGTCGGTGGCCTCGTCCAGCGCGTACAGGCCCAGGCAGCGCTGCGCGCCAGCCAGTCCCAGCTTGGCGCTGGTGATCAGGTCCACCAGGGTGTGGTGTTCGAACAGCGTGATGCCGGGCGTGGCGCGCACCACGTCGATCAGCGTGCGCTGCACGGCCGCGCCCGTGGCGTCGGTGGCGTGCACGATGCGCCGCGCGCTGTGGCCGCCTTCGCGCGTGAGGTGCAGGGCGCCGTCTTCCTGCGAGAACGGCACGCCCAGGCCCTGCAGCCAGCGGATGGCCTGCGGCGCGTTCTCCACCACGAAGCGCGTGGCCGCCAGGTCGCACAGGCCTGCGCCGGCCACCAGCGTGTCCTGCACGTGCGACTCGAAGCTGTCGCCCTCCGCCAGCACGGCGGCGATGCCGCCCTGGGCCCAGCCGCTGGCGCCGTCGGCCAGCTGGCGCTTGGTGAGGACGGCCACGCGGTGGGTGGGCGCCAGCTTTAGCGCGGCGGTCAGCCCTGCGAGGCCGCTGCCTACGATGAGTACGTCGAAGTCGTGTGAGGTCATGGCAATGTGCGCCGCAGCCACCCGGCCGTGGCGAGGGGGATGGGGGCGATCAGACAGGCGTATAGGCCAGGCGCACGTAGATGGGTGCGAACGCCTCGGCCTGGGTGATCTCGATGAGGGTTTCCTTGGCCAGCTCCAGCAGCGCGATGAAGGTCACCACGAGCACGGTGCCGCCCTTCTCGGGCTGGAACAGTTCCTCGAATTCCACGAAGCGCCGGCCCTGCAGCGCCTTGAGCACATGGCTCATGTATTCGCGCACCGAGAGTTCCTCGCGCGTGATCTTGTGGTGCTGCACCAGCTTGGCGCGCTTCAAGATGTCGCGCCAGGCTTCCTGCAGGTCGGTCAGGCTCACGTCCGGAAAGCGCGGCTGCAGGCTCTGCTCGATGGTGACCTGCGCGCGGAGGAAGTCGCGGCCGTACTGCGGCACCTGGTTCAGGCGCATGGCGGCCAGCTTGATCTGCTCGTACTCCAGCAGGCGGCGTACCAGTTCGGCGCGCGGGTCCTCGGGCTCGGCGCTGCCTTCCTGCTTCTTGGGCGGCAGCAGCATGCGCGACTTGATCTCGATGAGCATCGCCGCCATCAGCAGGTACTCGGCCGCCAGCTCCAGGTTGCGGCTGCGGATCTCCTCCACGTAGCCGAGGTACTGGCGCGTGACATCCAGCATGGGGATGTCCAGGATGTTGAAGTTCTGCTTGCGGATCAGGTACAGCAGCAGATCCAGCGGGCCTTCGAAGGCCTCCAGGAACACCTCCAGCGCGTCGGGGGGGATGTACAGGTCCTGCGGCAGCGCGAACAGGGGCTCGCCATACAGGCGCGCCAGCGCCACCTGGTCCACCACCTGCGGCAGGCCGTCGCCAGAGGCCGGCGGCGCACCGTCGGCGGCAGTCGCGGTGAAACGCGGGGCGGCCATGGAGCTTACTATTTATTCAATAGCTTCCAGCGCTTGCTGCATGGGCGCTGGAGCCTGATTTGATGTGTAGCGCGCTCAGGAGCGCGACTGGTACACGTAGGGCTGCTGGGGGATGCGCCCGGCGTTGTAGTCCTGCCAGGCATCGTGGTCCACCTGCTTGTCCCACAGCAGGGCGCGGCCGGCCTGCTGCTGGGCATCCAGCTCGGGCTTCTGGGCCTTGAGCTGCTTGATGAACTGGGTGGTGTCGGATTCGTAGTCGGGGCGGCGAAAGAAGGACATGGTGCGGTGCGTGAGCCTCTTGGTAACCGCGCATTTTAGCCCCGGCCCCTGGGCGACGGCCCGTGCGGCAGGCCCGCGGACGCTCTACAGTGCAGCCTGTGCGCCGCGACCGGGCGGCCGATCACCATGAGGATGGACCTACCGATGGCTTTACACCACTGGCTCAAGGGCGCGGGCGCCTCCCTGCTGGCCGTGCTCACCCTGCTGGCGGGCTGCGACGAGCAGCGCATCCGCGAACTGGAAGAAGGCGTCTCCACCGAGCAGGACGTGCGTGCGCGCTTTGGCGAGCCCGAGCAGGTCTGGCAGGAGGCCGACGGCTCGCGCACCCTGGAATACAACCGCCAGCCGGCCGGGCGGCGCAACTACATGATCACCATCGGCACCGACGGCAAGATGAGCGCGCTGCGCCAGGTGCTGGCGCCGCACCACTTCGCCAAGGTGCAGCCCGGCATGACGCAGGAGCAGGTGCGCCGCCTGCTGGGCAAGCCCGGCAAGCAGGTGACCTATGAGCTCAAGCAGGAGACCGAGTGGGACTGGCACTGGACCGACGCCCCCGCGCAGGAGAAGCTGTTCACCGTGGTGTTCGGCGCCGACGGGCGCGTGCTGCGTGCGGCCAGCACCGAGAAGCTGCACGACGGTCCTTGAGCCGATCCTGGGCCGCCTCCTTGGAGCCGCCCTGAAATGCGCGAGCGGGGAGGGACGGGCGCGGGCGCCCAGCAGACCTAGGGTTTTCCATGAGATGATTGCGCCCCGGCGCCACCAGCGCCGCCCGCAGGATGCTCAGGAACCACACCATGGCCAGCCGCACCGCACACACTTTGCACGCCCAATCGTCTCTTTCCGCACTCGCGCCCGCTGGCGCGGCGCACGTTCCCTCTTCCAACGCCACCCTGCGCCACGGCCCGTTCGAGGACGCCCAGGCGCTGTTCGCCGGCTCGCTGTTCGTCGGGCTGGCCATGCTCATGTACGCCCAGGCCGGGCTGCTCACGGGCAGCACGGCGGGGCTGGCGTTCGTGCTGCACTACGCCACGGGCTGGTCGTTCGGCGCGGTGTACTTCCTCATCAACCTGCCGTTTTACTGGTTTGCCTGGCGCCACCTGGGGCGCGCCTTCACGCTCAAGACCTTCGTCTGCGTGGCCATGCTGTCGCTGGTGATGGTGCTGGCGCCGAACGTGTTCCACATCGACTACCTGCACCCGGCGTTTGCCGCGGTGGCCGGAGGGTTGCTGATGGGCACGGGCGTGCTGTTCCTGGCGCGCCACCAGTCCAGCCTGGGCGGCGCGACCATCGTGTCGCTTTACGCGCAGCAGCGCCACGGCATACGCGCGGGCAAGGTGCAGTTGGGCATCGACTGCTGCGTGGTGCTGCTGGCGCTGTGCGTGGTGCCGTGGCAGCGCGTGGCCTGGTCGGTGCTCGCCACGGTGGTGATGTGCGTGTTCCTGTGGGTCAGCCACCGGCCGGGACGCTACCAGGGCGGTTGATGCCGTTGATATGAAAAAGTGAGCTGCTCGCGCTTGTCTGGCAAGCGCTAGAGTCCGAAATCATTCATATAAAGAAAGCCCTGCGGTGCAGGGCTTTCTTGCGTGGGGGCTCGGCCGCCTCACGGCGCGATCTTGCGCTTGAGCGCGCGCGCCACCTGCGGCGGCAGGCTGGGCAGGGCGCGCAGCAGCCAGGGCAGCACCTTGCGCTTCGGGCCGGCGAGCGACTCGGGCACCAGTGCTTCGATCAGGTGCGGCCCGGGGTGCGCCAGCGCGTATTCCAGCGCCTGGCAGAAGTCCTCGGCCGTGCTGGCGCGCACCGCATGCACGCCCATGCCCTGCGCGAGCTGGGCGAAGTTGAGTACCGGGCCCTTCAGATCGAGCTGCGACTTGGCCTTGGGGCCCGCTTGCTCAGCGCCCACGCGCTCCAGCTCCACGTTCAGCACCGAGTAGCTGGCGTTGTTGAAGATGACCGACACCACATGCAGGTTCTCACGCGCCATGCTCCACAGCGCCTGGAGGGTGTACATCGCCGTGCCGTCGCCGATCAGTGCGATCACCGGGCGGTTGGGGCAGGCGATGGCCGCGCCCACGGCATTGGGCAGGCCCTGGCCGATGGCGCCGCCGGTCAGCGTGATCAGGTCGTGGCGCGGGCAGCCCGCCGTCATCACGCCCAGCATCAGGCCGGAGGTGATGGCCTCGTCGATGAGGATGGCGTTCTCGGGCAGCAGGTGGCCCACGGCCTTGCACACTTTGGGCGCGGTGAGCGGCCCGCGCGGGCGGCCGGGGCGCTGCGCCAGGGCCAGGGGCGGCTGCGTGGCGCTGGCGCCCAGCGCGGCGGCCAGCTTGTCCAGGCTCGCCGCTGCGTCCTGCGCCGGGCTGCACAGGGTGTGCACCGTGCAGCCCGTGGGCACCAGGTCGCTGGCCTTGCCGGGGTAGGCGAAGAACGAGACGGGCGACTTCGCATCGACCAGCACCAGGTGCCGCGCGCCCGCCAGTTGCACGCCGGCCAGCTCGGCCAGGTAGGCCACGCGCTCTACGGCGGGCAGGCCCGCGCCGCGCTCCATGCGGGTGGGAAACACCTCGGCGAGCAACTGCACGCCGCTGTGGGCCGCAATGCGCGCGGCGCTGCGCAGCGCCCCCTCGCGCAGCGCGTGGCCGCCCAGCAGCAGCACGGTCTTCTCACCCGCGCGGATGGCCTGCATGAGGGTCTGAGCCAGGGCCTGCACCGCCTCGTCGCTGGCGGCGACGGGCGCGGGCAACGCCGGGGGCGGGCAGGGCTGGCCGCCCTCGCCCCACGACACGTCGGCGGGCAGGACCAGCGTGGCCACCTGGCCCGGCAGGCCGCGCGCGGCAGCAATGGCGTCTGCCGCGTCCTGGCACAGGGCCGCAGTGCTTTGCGCTGTGCGCACGAAGCCGGGCGAGACGTTGCGCGCCACGGTCTCGACGTCCGACTGCAGCTGCGCGTCGTACTGCGTGTGGTACGTGGCGTGGTCGCCCACGATGTTGACCACCGGCACCTTGCCCTTGCGTGCGTTGTGCAGGTTGGCCAGGCCGTTGCCCAGGCCGCAGCCCAGGTGCAAGAGCGTGGCGGCGGGCTTGCCGGCCATGCGCGCGTAGCCATCGGCCGCGCCGGTGGCCACGCCCTCGAACAGCGCCAGCACGGCGCGCATGCGCGGCTCGCTGTCCAGCGCGGCGACGAAGTGCATCTCGCTCGTGCCAGGGTTGGTGAAGCAGACCTCTATGCCGGCATCGGCCAGAGTTTTCAGCAGGGCTTGTGCGCCGTTCATGGGAATCTCCTTGCTTCTTTATTCATAGCTGCTTGCGCTTGATGGGTAAGCGCTGGAGCCGTTTTTTTGTCATCAATCCGTGTCGAGGTGCTGGGGGCCGATGTCGGCCACGCGCGTCACGCCCGCCAGCGTCATTGCCAGCAGCAGCTCGCGCTGCCACTGGGCCAGCAGGGTGCGCACGCCCGCCTCGCCCTGCGCGGCCAGCGCCCACACCCAGGGGCGGCCGATGAGCACACCGCGCGCCCCCAGGGCCAGGGCCTTGAACACATCCACGCCGCTGCGCACGCCGCCGTCCACCAGCACCTCAGTCTGCGCGCCCACGGCCTGGGCGATGGCGGGCAGCTTGGCGGCGGTGGAGGCCACGCTGTCGAGCTGGCGCCCGCCGTGGTTGGAGACGACGATGCCGTCCGCGCCCACCTGCACGGCGGTCTGGGCGTCCTGCACGTCCAGAATGCCCTTGAGCAGCAGGCGGCCCTTCCATTGGCCGCGCAGCCAGTCGATGTCCTGCCACGTCACGCTGGGGTCGAACTGCGCGTCCACCCAGGCCTTGAAGGCGCCCAGGTCGCGCGCGCCGGGCACCTGCGCCGTCAGGTTGCCAAAGCGCAGCGGCTGGCCGCGCAGCGCGACGTCCCGCACCCAGCCGGGGCGCGCCAGCACCTGTGCGGCGCGGATGAGCGCAGGGCGCGCGCCACTCGCGGCCATGCCGTGGCGGATGTCGCGCAGCCGCATGCCGGGCAGGGGTAGGTCGACGGTGAAGACCAGCGTGCGGCAGCCGGCGGCCCAGGCACCGTCCAGCAGCGCGCGCACGGCGCCGCGGTCGCGCAGCATGTAGAGCTGGAACCAGGGCGGCGCGCCGGCTGCGGCCGCCACCTCGGAGATGGGGCAGATGCCCACGGTGGAGAGCGTGAATGGCACGCCCGCCGCGTGTGCCGCGCGCGCGGCCTGCGCTTCGCCCCGGCGCGCGGCCATGCCCGCCAGGCCGATGGGTGCCAGCGCCAGCGGCAGCGCGCAGGGCTGGCCGGCCAGGGTGGCGCGGGTGTCCACCTGGGCCACGTCCACCAGCACGCGCTGGCGCAGGCGCAGGGCGGCGAAGTCCTGCACGTTGGCGGCCAGCGTGCGCTCGCCGCTGGCGCCGCCGTCGATGTAGTCGAACAGAAAGCGCGGCAGGCGCTGCGCTGCGAGGCGGCGCCAGTCGGCGACCGATGCGGGGTAGCCCCTCATGCGCCGGCCCTCCCGGTGATGGCGCGCGCCGCTGCGCGTGCGGTGAGGATGCAGCCGGGCAAAAAGGTGCCTTCCAGCGAGCGCTTGCCGTTCGCACCGCCGCCGCCAAAACCTGCCGCCTCGCCCACGCAGTACAGGCCGTCGATGGGCTGGCCTGCGCCGTCGAGAACGCGGCTGTGCAGGTCCGTTTGCAGCCCGCCCAGGCTTTTGCGCGTAATGAGCTGCATCTGGATGGCGATGAACGGCCCCGCGCCGGGTTGTTGCAGCGGCGCGGGTGCGCAGGTGCGCAGCCGGTCGGGGCCCCACTGGCGCGCGTGCAGGATGCGGCGGATCTGGTCGTCGTTGTGCAGCTTGGCGCCGTGGGCGAAGTTGGCGTCGAACGCGTCGGCCGTGGCCTGCAGCACATCCGGGCGCACGTCGAGCGAGGCGGTCAGCGCGTTCATCTTCGCGGCCAGCCCGGCCAGCGTGTCGTCCACCAGGAAATGCGGGCTTTGCCGCTGCATCTGGCGCACTAGGCGGTGGTTGCCCAGCAGCGTTTCCTTGAGGAACTGCGGGAATTGCCTGTCGCGGATGCGCTGGTTGTGCTCGGCGCCGGAGATGGCGAACTCCTTGGCCGCGATGCGCCAGTTGAGCAGGTGCCAGGTCCAGGGCTTTTCCTGCGCGGCCACACGCTGGCACAGCCAGTGCGTGTCGAAGCCGGTGACCAGCGGCGCGGGGCCGATGCGCTCGCCCCGGTGGTTCAGCCACAGCGCCGACTTGCACGGAATGGCCGACAGGCCGTGCCCGTCGAAATGCGGGAACGGGTGTGGAAAGCCCGCCGCGTAGTTCCACATCTCGCCCGCGTGCGTGATCTGCGCGCCCAGGCGGGCGGCGTGGCGGTGCAATTTGCCATCGGCGAAGGGGTGCGCACCGTTGAGCATGGCGGCGGGGCGCGGCCGGCCTTGGGGCCAGTTGGCACGGGTCTCCTCGTGCCCGCCGTTGATGCCGCCCATGGCCAGCACCACCACCGGGGCGTGCAGGCGTACTTCCTCGCCCGTGGCTTCGTTCACCGCCACGGCGCCGGCGATCCGTCCGTCCTGGTGGTCCAGTGCCGTGGCGCGGCGGCCGTGCAGCAGTGTGAGCCTGCTGCCTTCACCCGCACGCCGCAGCGCCGCGATCAGGCACCGCGTGAGTTCGCGCGAGGTGCCCCAGACGATGTGGTAACGCGGCAGGCTGTTGCCCTCGCCGTTCAATCCACGCTCCACCCAGTTCACCGCGGGCATGAACTTCACGCCCTCCTGCAGCAGCCAGTCGTGCACCTGCGCGCGCGAATGCTCCACGTAGTGGCGCGCCCAGGCGCGGGGCCAGTGGTCGTCAGCGTCCAGCTCGCCAAAGCGCAGCCAGTCGGCCAGCGCACGCTCGGGCGTGTCGGGGATCTTCATCTTCGCCTGCAGCGGCGTGCCCACCAGGGCCATGCCGCCAAAGGCCCACAGCGCCAGGCCGCCGAAGCGTTCGGGCGTGTCGCGGTCCACCAGCGTGACGCGCTGGCCCGCGCGCAGCAGCTCCAGCGCGGCCACGATGCCGGCCAGACCGCCGCCAATGACGACGGTGTCGGAATGTTGGGTTGCCATGCGGCTGTCTCCTTGCGCGCTCTGTGTGGCGCACTGCCGGCCAAGATAGCGGCATATCATGGCGCGGCATAGACTTTGGAGGCCACAGAAATTGACCTTGCAGGCCAGCGTTTCGATGAGTTGGGTGAACACCGTGCTGGCCGCCGCCGAGCGCGCGGGCGTGGCGCGCGAGCGCCTGCTGGCGCAGGCGGGCATCGTGCCGGCCGAGCTGGCGCACGAGCGCTGGCCCATTGACCACATCACGCGGCTGTGGCGCGCAGCCGTGCACTGCACGCAGGATTCGGGTTTTGGCCTCAAGGTGGGGGCACAGGTGGGGCCGGGCAGTTTCAATGTGGTGAGCTACCTGCTGCAGTCCGCGTCCAGCCTGCGCGCGGCCATTGCCGCGGTGCAGCAGTACCAGCGCCTCATCAGCGACGGCGGGCGTTTCCAGATGATCGCGGGCGAAACCGCCAGCTGGGTGGTGTACCACCCGCGCCAGGGCGCGCTGGCATTCAGCCCGCACCAGATCGAGGCGGTGCTGGCCGCGGTCGTGGCGTTTGCGCGGTGGGTCACGGGACAGGTGGTGCGTCCGCGGCAGGTGCAGTTCAGCCAGGCACGCATCGGGCCGCTGGCGGGTTACCGCGAGGCCTTCGGCTGCGCCGTGGAATTCGAGCAGGCCTTCAGCGGCGTGCTGCTGGACAACGCGCTGCTGGACGCGCCGCTGCCCCAGGCCGACGAGCAGCTCGCGCGCCTGCACCGCGAACATGCGACGACACGGCTGGCGGCACTGTCAGCGCCGGCCGACCTTGCACAGGCGCTGCACGCATGGATGGCCGATCAATTGCAAGCGCCGCTGCACGGCAAGGCCCCCGAGCGCGCCCAGGCCGCGGCAGCGCTGGGACTGAGCGAGCGCACCCTGGCGCGACGCATGCAGGCGCTGGGCTTGAGCTACACCGCCGTACTGGACGCGGCGCGGCACCAGGCCGCACTGCACGCGCTGGCGCAGGCGGACCGCCCGCTGGGCGAGATCAGCCAGTCGCTGGGGTTCGCGGAGCCCAGCGTGTTCAACCGGGCCTTTCGCCGCTGGACAGGCTGCACACCGGGGCTGTGGCGGCAGGCCGCGCGGCCACCGGGCGAGCCCTCGGCGTGACCGTGTGTCCGTCCTGTGGCGGGTGCCGCCAGGCTACGCGCGCAGCGGCTACGGCAGCGCCTCAGGCGTGGGTGCCGCCTGCTCCTGCGGCGGGGCATCCGGCAGCGGCTGCGGTGCGCCGCCTTCGCGGTAGCGGATGGTGATGCCGCTGTGGTCTTCTTCGTCTTCGGTCATCGCGTCATAGGCCTTGCCCACGCCTTTACCGACAACCTTGGCCGTGCCCACGGCGGCGTCGGCCGCCAGCCCCACGGCGGTCGCCGTGACACTGACGGCGGCTGCACCCACCGCCACCACCGTGCACCCCGAAAGCAAGGCGCACAAAAAAACCCCTGCAGCCGCAAGGCGCAGGGGCTGGCGCGATCGCCGAGGCTGGGGCATCAGTGGATGCGCATGCCCGGCTGCGCACCGGGGAAGGGCTCCAGTACGAAGATGCCGGGGTGCGACTTCTCGTCGGCGTGGCTGGCGGCCAGCACCATGCCCTCGCTCAGGCCGAACTTCATCTTGCGCGGCGCCAGATTGGCCACCATCACCGTGAGCTTGCCCTGCAGGTCCTCGGGCTTGTACATGCTGGCGATGCCGCTGAAGACGTTGCGTGTCTGCCCTTCGCCCACATCCAGTGTCAGGCGCAGCAGCTTGGTGGAGCCTTCCACGGCCTCGCATTTCACGATTTTCGCGATGCGCAGATCCACCTTGGCAAAGTCGTCGATGGTGATCGTCGGGGCGATTTCCTCTCCGCCGGGGATGACCTTTTCGACTGCGGGAGCCGGCGGCTCGAACAGCGCGTCCAGTTGCTCCTGCGTCACGCGCTGCATCAGGTGCTGGTACTGGCCGATCTGGTGGCCGGCGCCCAGGGGCTGGGCCACTTCGGCAAACTGCTCGGGCGGCACGATGAGAAAGCGGGCCACCTCGGCCGCCACCTGCGGCAGGATGGGCTTGAGGTAGATCGTCAGGATGCGGAAGGCCTCGATGCAGGTGGTGCAGACGTCCTGCAGGCGCGCCTCCATGCCCTCCTGCTTGGCCAGCTCCCAGGGCTTGTTGGCGTCCACGTAGCTGTTCACGCGGTCGCACAGCAGCATGGTCTCGCGCACGGCGCGGGCCGTGTCGCGCGCCTCGTAGGCCGCAACGATGGGGCCGGCCTGTTCGCGCAGCTGCGCCAGCAGCGCCTGGCCATCGGCGCTGACTTCGCCCAGCTTGCCGCCGAAGCGCTTGAAGATGAAGCCCGCGGCACGGCTGGCGATGTTCACGTACTTGCCGATCAGGTCGGCATTCACGCGGGCCATGAAGTCTTCGGGGTTGAAGTCGATGTCTTCGTTCTTGCCGTTGAGCTTGGCGCCCAGGTAGTAGCGCAGCCACTCGGGGTTCATGCCCAGGGCCAGGTATTTGAGCGGGTCCAGCCCCGTGCCGCGGCTTTTGCTCATCTTCTCGCCGTTGTTCACGGTCATGAAGCCGTGCACGCAGATCTTCGTGGGCGTCTTGCGGCCGCTGAACTTCAGCATGGCGGGCCAGAACAGCGTGTGGAAGGTGATGATGTCCTTGCCGATGAAGTGGTACTGCTCCAGCTGCGGGTCGGCCATGTAGGCGTCGTAGTCCTCGCCGCGCTTGTTCAAGAGGTTCTTGAGCGAGGCCAGGTAGCCCACGGGGGCGTCCAGCCACACGTAGAAGTACTTGCCCGGCGCATCGGGGATCTCGATGCCGAAATAGGGGGCGTCGCGGGAGATGTCCCAGTCGTCCAGACCTTCGCTGGTCGTGCCGTCGGGATTGGTGCGCGTGCCGAACCATTCCTTGATCTTGGCGGCCACCTCGGGCTGCACATGCTGGCCGTTCTGCGTCCACTCGGTCAGGAACTCCACCGCGCGCGGGTCGGAGAGCTTGAAGAAGAAGTGCTCGGAGGTCTTGAGCACCGGCTTGGCGCCCGACAGCGCCGAGTAGGGGTTGATCAGGTCGGTGGGCGCGTAGACCGAGCTGCAGACCTCGCAGTTGTCGCCGTACTGGTCCTTGGCATGGCAGCGCGGGCACTCGCCCTTGATGAAGCGGTCGGGCAGGAACATGTTCTTCTCGGGGTCGAAGAACTGCTCGATGGTGCGCGTCTCGATGAAGCCGGCGGCCTTCAGGTCCAGGTAGATCTGCTGGGACAGCTCGTGGTTCTCCGGGCTGTCGGTGTTGCTCCAGTTGTCGAAGGCGATGTGAAAGCCATCCAGGTATTGCTTGCGCCCGGCGGCGATGTCGGCCACGAACTGCTGGGGCGTCTTGCCCGCCTTCTCGGCGGCAATCATGATGGGCGCGCCATGGGCGTCGTCCGCGCCGACGAAATTGACCGCGTTGCCCTGCATGCGCTGCGCGCGCACCCAGGTGTCGGCCTGGATGTACTCCATGATGTGGCCGATGTGGAAATTGCCGTTGGCATACGGCAGGGCGGTGGTGACGAAGATCTTGCGTGCGGTCATCGGGGGCGGCTCTCCAGTCGCCTCGGGTTTCGAGGCGCAACCCTCGATTTTAGGGCGTGTCAGTTCCGCGGCGCCCGCACGGGATTGCCGTGGTCCTGCCAGCCGAAGAAGGCGCAGATCTCGCTGCGCCGCGCCATCGCGTCCCCGTGGCCCAGTGCCATGAGCTCTTGCGTGTAACCCCGCTCGAACAGCAAATAGCTGGCCAGCGCGCCGGTGCCCGCGTCAGGCCGGTCGGCGCGCACGCCCAGCGCGCTGAGCAGGGTGCGGATGGTCCCCGGCAGGTCGCACACATGCCGCGCCGCCATCTCGTCCAGGTTGCGCGAGGGGGCGAACACCAGCAGCTCCAGCGGCCGCAGCGGGCTGTGGCTGCGCGCCTCGGGCGGAATCAGCGCCAGCGTCTGGTTGATGCGCTGGGCGCGCTCGATATCCACCGACAGCGCATCCAGAAAGATGTTGGACAGCGTGTGGCCCGCCACCTGGGCCAGCGCCGGGTAGGGCTGCTGCGTGCCAGCCATGCAGGGGCGCGGCGGCTCATAGGTGCGGCTGGTGCCCACCACCAGCAGGCGCCGCGCACCCAGGTGGATGGCGGGCGCCAGCGGCGCGGTCTGGCGCATGGAGCCGTCGCCGAAGTATTCGGTGTGCCCGTCGATGGCCAGTGGCGCTGCCGGGAACATGAACGGAATGGCCGACGAGGCCAGCAGGTGGTTGCGCGTGATGGGGCCGCGCGCGGATTTGCGCAATGAGCGTACCCAGGGCTCCTGGGCGTCTCCGGCGTCAAAGAACGCCACGTGCTGGCCCGAGCTGTAGCTGGACGCGGTCACCGCCAGGGCGCGCAGGTGGCCCGCGCGGATCAGCCGCGGCACGCGCGCCAGTGGCACCAACTGGTCCAGCAGTTGCGCGAGCGGCGCGTTGTCCAGCAGCGAGTGCGGGCGCATGCGGCTCCAGCGGGTGAGGGCCCAGCCCAGCGACAGCAGCGTGAGCCAGCGTGCGCCGCTGCGCATCACGCTCAGGGAGTCGGCGCGGTACACCTGTCGGGCATGGAACTGGGTCCACACGCGCGCCAGGCGCCGCACCGTGCGGTCGAACTGGTCCGCGCCACAGGCCATGGCCGCCGCGTTGATGGCGCCGGCCGAGGTGCCGGTGAGGATGCCGAATGGCCCCGGCCCACGCCGCTCGCCGCAAGCCAGCCGCAGGTCGGCAATCGCCTGCAGCACGCCCACCTGGTAGGCGGCACGCGCGCCGCCGCCCATCAGCACCAGGCCGGTGTGCGCAGGGGCAGGGGAGTGGGTCATGGAGCCACGCGGCTTGGGTTGCGCTTTTTTTAACCTGCGGGCGTGGCCTTGAGCAGCAGGGCAGCCAGGGCATCGCCCTCCAGCAGCACCACGCCATGCTCGCGCGCAAAGCTGCGTGCGGTCTCGCTCACGGTGCCGGTCAGCGCCACGTACACGGCCTGCGCGCCTTGCTGCTGCGCTTGGGCGTGCAGTTCACGCAGGGGTTCCACGCCATGCGTGGCGGCCTTCCAGCGGCGTGCGGCCACCAGCACCGCGCGGTCACCCTGCGTGATGCGCAGGTCCGCGTGCAGGCCGGCCAGGCGCTGCACCTCGTGCCCCTCGGTGCGCCATGCGCGCTCCAGCGTGTTGGCGAAATCCTTCCACGGCATGGCGGCAGCGGCCTGCAGGGCGCCCTGAACGCGCGCGGCGCTGGGGGCACGCCACTGGCGCCACGCGGCGATGCAGCCGATCACGGCGATCGGCAGCGCGCCCATGGCGGCGAACGGGGCGATGTCCCTCGGCAGCAGTGCGCCGCAGACGAGCACGATGGCGGCGGCGATGGCAAAGCTCACCCACCAGGGCGAGCGCAGCAGGATTGCGAAGCCCGAGTTCGGGGCCATCTTCAATTTCACAAAGGAGTCCTTGAGGAATGAGGTGGGTTTGAGCCTAGCCGAAGGCGGCGTGTTCCCGTACGAATCGCCGGGATTTCATGTGCGCGAGAGGGTTTCAAAAATGATAGCTGCTTGCGCTTATCCATAAAGCGCTGCAGCCTGATTTGATGCCAAACTATTCCAGCGCCAGTACGGCCTGCGCCACGCTGGCGATGCCCTCGGGCGACAGGTCCGGCGCGCCCACGCGCTGGCGTGTCTCCCAGTGCATGAAGTTGCGCGCCTGCGAGCGTCCGTAGTGCGGGTCGTAGTGCAGCAGCATCAGCTCGGCGAACAGCGCGGACAGCTCCCCCGCCCGGGCCCAGGCCTGCCAGCGCTGCACGACTTCCTTGCCCTGCAGCTCGGTGAGCGTGCCCAGGCGCTTGGCCAGTGCATCGGGGTCGTCGCCCAGGTAAGCGTAGTCGCGCAGCAGGTAGGCCAGGCGCTCTTCGGGCGTGGCTTCGATCTCGATGCACGCGGCGGCGCGCAGGCGTTGCACCAGCGGCACGGGTACCGTGAGGCGGCCGATGCGCGCGCTCTCACCCTCCACATACACGGGGCGGGACAGGTCCAGCGCCTCCAGTGCGGTGGCGATCTGTGTCTCGAAATTCTTTTGCGACGGCTGGGGCACGCCCGGCAGCGCGCCGAGCAGTGAGCCCTTGTGGCGGGCGCAGTGCTCCAGGTCCAGCACCTGCGCGCCCATACTGGCCAGTTGCTGCAGCACGCGCGTCTTGGCGCTGCCGGTGGCGCCCACCAGCACGCGCAGCTCCAGCTGCGGCACCAGGGTCTCGATCTGCGTCATCACATGGCGGCGAAAGGACTTGTAGCCGCCGGCGAGCTGCTGCGCGTCCCAGCCCACCAGGCGCATCCACTGCACCATGGAGCCGCTGCGCATGCCGCCGCGCCAGCAGTAGACCAGCGGGCGCCAGTGCGCAGGCTTGTCGGCGAAATGCGTGCGCAGGTGGTGCGCCAGGTTGGCCGCCACCATGGCCCCGCCCACGCGGCGCGCCTCGAAGGCGCTTTGCTGCACGTAGATGGTGCCGACGATGGCGCGCTCCTCGTCGTTCAGCACCGGGCAGTTGATCGCGCCGGGGATGTGGTCCTCGGCGTATTCGGCGGGCGAGCGCGCGTCGATGAGGGCGTCGAACTGGTGGCGGTCTTCGGGACGGATGGGGCGGTGGTGGGACACGGGAATGCAGTGCTGAACAAAGCCGGGCAGGTGCGAATCTGGGATGATGCGCGCGGCGCGCCCGCGGCACACTTTTTTGCGTCGGGGCAGGCGCCATTGTCCGTCACCGCGCTTTTTCCCTGTTTGCCATGAATGCTTCCGCCCCCACCGCCGCCCCTTCCCATCCGCGCCTGACCTCGCTGTCGCATGGCGGCGGCTGCGGCTGCAAGATCGCGCCGGGCGTGCTGTCGCAGATCCTGCAGCAAAGCGGCGCGGGCGCCGTCATGCCGCCCGAGTTGATGGTGGGCATCGAGACCTCGGACGACGCGGCCGTGTACCGCCTGAACGAGAGCCAGGCGCTGGTGGCTACCACGGACTTCTTCATGCCCATCGTGGACGACCCATACGAGTTCGGCCGCATCGCTGCCACCAACGCACTGT
This sequence comes from Diaphorobacter sp. JS3051, assembly GCF_015832135.1. Classification (NCBI taxonomy): domain Bacteria; kingdom Pseudomonadati; phylum Pseudomonadota; class Betaproteobacteria; order Burkholderiales; family Comamonadaceae; genus Diaphorobacter; species Diaphorobacter sp. JS3051. The sequence goes on along the minus strand of NZ_CP065406.1, from coordinate 1,663,566 downwards.
CCGACGTGTACGCCATGGGGGGCAAGCCCATCATGGCGCTGGCGCTGGTGGCCATGCCGGTGAACACGCTGCCGCTGGACGTGATCGGCGCCATCGTGCGCGGCGGGCAGGACGTGTGCCGCGCGGCGGGCATCCCGATCGCGGGCGGCCACACCATCGACTCGGTCGAGCCCATCTACGGCCTGGTGGCCATGGGCCTGGTGCACCCGGACCGGGTGCGCCGCAACGCCGGCGCCCAGCCGGGCGACGTGCTGGTGCTAGGCAAACCGCTGGGCGTGGGCGTGTATTCGGCCGCGCTGAAGAAGGAGCAACTGGCCGACGCCCACTACCGCGAGATGATTGCCGCCACCACGCGCCTGAACACCCCCGGCCCGCTGCTGGCCGAGCTGCCCGGCGTGCACGCCATCACCGACGTGACGGGCTTCGGCCTGGCTGGCCATGCGCTGGAGGTGGCGCGCGGCGCGGGCGTTACGGTGCAGATCGACTGGGCGCGCGTGCCGCTGCTGCCCGGCGTGGCGGACCTGGCCGCGGCGGGCTTCGTGACCGGCGCCAGCGGCCGCAACTGGGCCGGCTATGGCGACGGCGTGGCGCTGTCCGCCGGCCTGCCAGCCACCGCACAGGCGCTGGTGACGGACCCGCAGACCTCGGGTGGCCTGCTGGTGGCCTGCGCGCCGGACAGCGTGCAGGACGTGCTCGCGGTGTTCGCGCGCGAGGGCTTCGCGCAGGCGGCGGTGATCGGCAGCGTGCAGGCGGGGCCGGCACGGCTGGAGCTGCGTTGAACACGCCGCCGGGGTCGCCGCCGCAGCTGGCTACTCCGGCGGGGCAGGGGGGATTGCGCGAGCTGTCGCCGGCCTACTTCGGCCTGGTCATGGCCACAGGCATCGTTTCACTGGCTGCGGACATGCTGGGCCATCCCCTGCTGGCGCGCGCGTTGCTGGTCCTGAATGCCGTGCAGTACGTGGTGCTGTGGGTCTTGTATGTACTGCGGGCCTGGCGCTATCCCCGGCGTTTCTTTGGCGACATGGTGGACCACGCGCGCGGGACCGGCTACTTCACCATGGTGGCTGCCACGGGCATCCTGGCCAGCCAGTGCATCGTGCTGCTGGGCCATGTGCCGCTGGGCTTCGCGCTATGGGCGCTGGCGGCGCTGCTGTGGCTGGTGTTGACCTACACCATCTTCACGGCCTTCACCATCCGCCGGGACAAGCCCCCGCTGGACCGGGGCATCAGCGGTGCCTGGCTGCTGGCCGTGGTGTCCACGCAGGCGCTGGCCGTGTCCAGCGCCCTGCTGGCCGCGCGCATCGGCCAGCCGCTGCGGCTGGAACTCAACCTGCTGGCGCTGTCCATGTGGCTGTGGGGCGGCATGCTCTACATCTGGATGATGGCGCTGATCTTCTACCGCTACCTGTTCTTTCCCTTCTCACCGGGCGACTTGTCGCCGCCGTACTGGATCAACATGGGGGCCATGGCCATTTCCACGCTGGCCGGCTCGCTGCTGATCCTGAACGCGCCGCAGGCGCCGTTCCTGGTGTCGCTGCTGCCGTTCCTCAAGGGCTTCACGGTGTTCTACTGGGCCGCGGGCACCTGGTGGATTCCCATGCTGGTGCTGCTGGGCATCTGGCGCCACGGCGTGCGCCGCTTTCCGCTGCGCTACGACCCGCTGTACTGGGGCGCGGTGTTTCCGCTGGGCATGTACGCGGCCTGCACCTGGCAGATGGACCAGGCCATGGCCTTTGGCTTTCTGGATGCGCTGCCCCGGCTGTTCTTTGCCGTGGCGCTGCTGGCCTGGCTGCTGGCGTTCATCGGCATGCTGCGCATGCGTGGCGCGCCAGCTGCGTGGGCTGTAGGCAAACAAAGGCACAGGCGCGCCAGTGCCAAGGCCGCTTGGCTAGACTCCGGCTTTCTCTTCAGCAAACCACACAACCATGGCACTCACAGAACAGGCATTGTTGGCGGCGATCGCCGGCGTCCAGGATCCGCACACGGGCAAGGACTTCGTGAGCACGCGCGCGGTGCGCAATGTGCAGATCAACGGCGGCGATGTCGCCTTCGACGTGGAGCTGGGCTACCCCGCCAAGAGCCTGGTGCCCGAGTTGCGCCGCCAGTTCATCGCCGCTGCCAAGGCAGTGGCGGGCGTGGAGAACGTGTCGGTCAACATCAACACCAAGGTGATCGCGCACGCGGTGCAGCGGGGCGTACAGCTGCTACCGCAGGTGAAGAACATCATCGCCGTGGCCTCGGGCAAGGGCGGCGTGGGCAAGAGCACCACGGCCGCCAACCTGGCCCTGGCGCTGGCCGCTGAAGGCGCCCGCGTGGGCGTGCTGGATGCCGACATCTACGGTCCCAGCCAGCCCATGATGCTGGGCATCAGCCGCCGCCCGGAGAGCGAGGACGGCAAGACCATGGAGCCGCTCGAGAACTACGGCGTGCAGGTCATGTCCATCGGCTTCCTGGTGGACCAGGACGAGGCCATGATCTGGCGCGGCCCCATGGCTACGCAGGCGCTGGAGCAGCTGCTGCGCCAGACCAACTGGAAAGACCTGGATTACCTCATCATCGACATGCCGCCGGGTACGGGCGACATCCAGCTCACGCTCTCCCAGCGCGTGCCCATGACCGGCGCGGTGATCGTCACCACGCCGCAGGACATTGCGCTGCTGGACGCCAAGAAGGGCATCAAGATGTTCGAGAAGGTGGGCGTGCCCATCCTGGGCATCGTGGAGAACATGGCCGTGCACGTGTGCAGCAACTGCGGCCATGTGGAGCACATCTTCGGCGCCGACGGCGGCAAGAAGATGGCCGCCGACTATGGCATGGACTACCTGGGCGCGCTGCCGCTGGACATGCACATCCGCCTGCAGGCCGACAGCGGCAAGCCCAGCGTGGTGGCCGACCCTGACGGCGAGGTCGCGCAGATCTACAAGAAGGTGGCGCGCGATGTGGCCGTGAAGATCGCGCAGCAGGCCAAGGACTTCTCCAGCAAGTTCCCCACCATCTCGATCAGCAAGAACACCTGATCTGCCAGGGCGCGTTGCGGCTCAGCGCAGCGCGAGCCGCGCGCCCGCGCCTTCCTCTGCTCCGCCCATCACGGGCAGCGGCTTGCCGTCCGGTGCGCGCACCGTGCTCAGCAGCGCCACCACGCGGGCCTGCGTCTCGGCGGGCAGTGGCGCAAAGCCGGTGCCGGCCACCGCGCGGTCGCCCATCAGGAACGAGCGATAGAAGAAGTTGAGCGCGCGTGCCGTGCGCTCGGGCGCGGCGGGCTTGCTGTTGATCACGATGTAGGTGGCCGACACGATGGGCCAGGCCATGGGGCTGTCCACGTCCACCAGCGGCGGCGCGTTCAGGCCGTCACGAAACAGGTTGGCGCCGCGCACGGCGGCGCGGTAACTCGCCAGCGAAGGGGTCACCCATTCGCCGCGCCGGTTGCGCAGCGCGACGGCGGCGGGACCGTCGCCCACCACATAGTCCGATGACACGTAGCCCAGGGCACCGGCGGTGGCCTGCACCGCCGCCACCATCTTGCTGGAACCCTCCACGGCCTGGATCGCGCCGCCGGCGGGCCAATTCGCACGTCCGTCCTTGAGGGGGATGGCGCTGTCGTCCGCGGCCGCGGCCAGCCGCAGGTAGGCGAGCAGCACTTGCGTGGTGCCCGAGCCGTCGGCCCGCACGACGCGCGTGATCGGCAGGTTGGGCAGCTTCAATTCAGGGTTCAGCGCGGCAATCGCCTTGTCGTTCCAGTGGTCGATGCGTGCGGCGAAGATGGCGGCCAGCACGTGCGCATCCAGGCGCAGCCGCCCGCTGGCTACGCCCGGCAGGTTCACGACTGGCACCACACCGCCCACCAGCGTGGGGAACTGGATCAGGTGATGCTGGGCCAGTTCCTGCTGCGACAGGGGAATGTCGGTGGCGCCGAAGTCGACCTGCTGCGCCTTGATCTGCTGCACGCCTTGGGTAGAGCCGACGGCTGCGTACTGGACCTTGGTGCCGCGCTCCTGCGCATAGTGGCTGGCCCACTGGGCATACACCTTGGCAGGAAAGGATGCGCCCGCGCCACGCAGGGTGATGTCTTGGGCCAGTGCGGGTGCGGCCAGGCCGAGGCTGACCAGCGCGGGGGCGGCGATCAGCGCGATACGCGATCGGAAAGTCGTTTGCATAGCGAGAAAGCGTCGGAAAGAGTGGTAGGGCAGGGCCCGCATGCGCCGCAATCCAGGGGTGCGGCGGCGGGGGCCTTCAGGGCCGGGCGGGAGCCAGGAGCGGAGCGCGGCTTTGAAGGGCGCGAATCTTACCGGCCTTTGCAAGGAGGCAGGACGGCTGGATGAAATGCCATGCAGCGGGAGCGGTATGGGGCCAAGGTGCCAAGGGCATGCGAAGTGCCTGCAAGCGAGGGCGGGCGGTGTGCCGGACAGCAGGGCCCCGCCTCAGTCCTGCCAGGTGGGACGGCGTGCATTGACGCCGCGGGGGGGGCGGCGCACACTGCCTGCGCTTCCTTTTCCCCGCGATTCCATGATCTCCCGACCCGAATTCACCGCCGTGCCCGTGGCCACGGCAGACGATCTGCGCGAGCGCCTGCGCCGCAAGGCCCACCTCAAGGGCCGCCAGCCCGAGGCCTCTGCCCTGGCCGAGGTGCAGGCGCTGATCGGCGCGCGCCCGCCCGAGGGCTATGCGCGCGACCGGCTTATCGAGCACCTGCACCTGATCAACGATCGCCACGGCGCGCTGTACGAGCGGCACCTGGTGGCGCTGGCGCGCCTGATGAACCTGCCCATGGCCGAGGTGTACGAGGTGGCAAGCTTCTACCACCACTTCGAGGTGCTGCGCGACGCCGCCGGGCCGCCGCGCCTGGTGCTGCGCGTGTGCAACGGGCTGTCCTGCTGCATGGCGGGGGCCGACGCGTTGCTGGCCGAACTGCCCGGGCGGCTGAGCGCCGCGGGCCATGGCGACGTGCGTGTGCAGGCCGCGCCGTGCGTGGGCCGCTGTGAGCAGGCGCCTGTGGCCGTGGTGCACCAGTGCCCGGTGCCGCGTGCCACGCTGGGGGCGGTGCTGGAGCAGGTCGATTTGATGCCGGATCGGGCTCAGGCCCAGCACCCTCAAGCGCCGACAGCTCCTGTTTTTGAAGCGCTGCCGCAAACGGCGATCACGCGCGGGCCGGAGGCGGTCGCGCCGCCGTGGGTGGGATTGGCCGCCTATCGGGCGCGCGGCGGCTATGCGTTGGCCGCCGGCCTGGCGCAGGGGCACGTGCCAGCCGACGGCGTGCTTGCGGCCATGGAGAACTCAGGCCTGCGCGGCCTGGGCGGTGCGGGTTTCCCGGCGGGGCGCAAGTGGCGCATCGTGCGCGAGCAGGCGGCCCTTGCCGGGCGCCAGGCCGCCCCGAGCGAGGCAGCGGCCCCCTCGGCGGGCAGCGGACCACGCGAAGCCGGGGAGCGTGGGGGCGTGGCCCTCATGGCGGTGAACATCGACGAGGGTGAGCCCGGCACGTTCAAGGACCGCACTTACCTGGAGCGCGACCCGCACCGCTTCCTGGAGGGTGTGCTGGTGGCTGCACAGGTGGTGGGCACCGCAGAGGTGTACATCTACCTGCGCGACGAATACCACGGCTGCCGCGCCCTCCTGCAGACAGCGATTACCGAACTGCAGGCCGACCCGCCGTGCGCCTTGCCGCGCATCAAGCTGCGCCGCGGGGCAGGCGCCTACATCTGCGGCGAGGAGTCCGCGATGATCGAGAGCATCGAAGGCAAACGCGGCGAGCCGCGCATGCGCCCGCCCTATATCGCCCAGGTGGGGTTGTTCGGCCGGCCCACGCTGGAGCACAACTTCGAGACGCTGTACTGGGTGCGCGACATCGTGGAAAAGGGCCCCCAGTGGTTTGCCAGCTTCGGCCGCCATGGACGCAGGGGGCTGCGCAGCTTCAGCGTGAGCGGGCGGGTGAAGGAACCCGGCGTGAAGCTGGCGCCCGCGGGCATCACGCTGCGTGAACTGGTGGATGAATACTGCGGCGGCATGGCCGACGGGCACGTGCTGTATGCCTACCTGCCCGGTGGCGCGTCGGGCGGCATCCTGCCGGCGCGGCTGGCCGATGTGCCGCTGGACTTCGACACGCTGCAGCCGCACGGCTGCTTCATCGGATCGGCGGCCGTGATCGTGCTCAGCCAGCACGACCGCGCGCGCGATGCGGCGCTGAACATGATGCGTTTTTTTGCGCACGAGAGCTGCGGCCAGTGCACGCCGTGCCGCGTGGGCACGGCCAAGGCGGCGCAGCTCATGCAGGCGCCGCTGTGGGACGAGGACACGCTGGACGACCTGGCGCAGGTGATGGCCGACGCTTCCATCTGCGGGCTGGGGCAGGCGGCACCCAACCCGATCCGCTGCATCCACAAGTACTTTGCGCATGAGGTGGGCGAGGGCCCCTGGCCCGGCGACCTGCCGCTGCCGCGCGGCGGCGTGCGCACCGAGCGCATCCCGCCCGCCGCAGTGCCGGAGGATCGCCCATGAGCGCCGCACCGCACACCGGCGCAGGCGCCGTGCCGTTCGAGCTCGACGGCGAACTCTTGCAGGCCCTTCCGGGCGAAACCCTGTGGCAGGCCGCGCGCCGCCACGGCGTGCAGATCCCCCACCTGTGCCACACCGATGGCCTGCGGCCCGACGGTAACTGCCGCGCCTGCGTGGTGGAGATCGAAGGCGAGCGCACGCTGGCGCCCAGCTGCTGCCGCGCGCCCACGCCCGGCATGCGCGTGCACGCCCAGAGCCCCCGCGCGCTCAAGAGCCAGCAGATGGTGCTGGAACTGCTGCTGTCCGACATGCCAGAGACCGGCTACAAGTGGAACGACGCTGCAAAAACAATAGCTGATAGCGCTTGCCAGGAGAGCGCTGGAGCACAATTTGACCAAGTACCAACGCCCCCGGGGCAGCATGGCGAGTTGAGCGCCTGGGCCGATGCGCTGGGCGTGGCCGTGCGCCCCGCACTGGCCGCACTGCGCCGCGCGCAGCCCGCGCCCGACCTGAGCCACCCGGCCATGGCCGTGCACCTGGACGCGTGCATCCAGTGCAACCGCTGCGTGCGCGCCTGCCGCGAGGAACAGGTCAACGACGTGATCGGCTATGCGCTGCGCGGAGCCGACAGCAAGATCGTCTTCGACCTGGACGACCCCATGGGCGCCAGCACCTGTGTGGCCTGCGGCGAATGCGTGCAGGCCTGCCCCACGGGCGCGCTGAGTCCCAAGACCCACATCGGCCCGCAGAAGGTGGACCGCACGGTGGACTCGGTCTGCCCGTTCTGCGGCGTGGGCTGCCTCGTCACCTACCACGTGAAGGACGAAAAAATCGTGCGCGTGGACGGCCGTGACGGCCCGGCCAACCGGGGCCGCCTGTGCGTGAAGGGGCGCTTTGGCTTTGACTACGCGCACCACCCGCAGCGCCTCACGGTGCCGCTGGTGCGCAAACCTGGCGTCCCCAAGGACTGGCAGGGCGCGGTGAGGCCCGAGGACTGGCGCGAGGTCTTCCGCGAGGCGACCTGGGACGAGGCACTGCAGCGCGCCACAGGCGGACTGCGTGCGCTGCGCGATGCGCACGGCCCCAAGGCGCTGGCGGGGTTTGGCTCGGCCAAGGGCAGCAACGAAGAGGCCTACCTGTTCCAGAAGCTGGTGCGCACCGGCTTTGGCAGCAACAACGTGGACCATTGCACGCGCCTGTGCCACGCCTCCAGCGTGGCGGCGCTGCTGGAGGGCGTGGGCTCGGGCGCGGTGAGCAACCCGGTGAGCGACGTGGCGCATGCCGAGGTCATTCTGGTGATCGGCTCCAACCCCACATCCAACCACCCCGTGGCCGCCACATGGATGAAGAATGCCGCCCGGCGGGGTGCAAAGATCGTGCTGGCCGACCCGCGCGTGACCGACATCGGGCGCCACGCCTGGCGCGTGCTGCAGTTCCGGCCCGACACCGATGTGGCCGTGCTCAACGCGCTGATTCACACGGTGATCGAGGAGGGCCTGGCCGACGAGGCCTTCATCCGTGACCGTGCGCTCAACTACGAGGCCCTGCGAGAGAACGTGCGCGCCTACAGCCCTGAGGCCATGGCGCCGCTCTGCGGCATTCCCGCGGACACGCTGCGTGAGGTGGCGCGCGCGTTCGCCACGGCCAAGGCTTCGATGATCCTCTGGGGCATGGGCGTGAGCCAGCATGTGCATGGCACCGACAACGTGCGCTGCCTGATTGCCCTCGCCACCGTCACCGGGCAAATCGGCCGGCCCGGCACGGGCTTGCATCCGCTGCGCGGCCAGAACAACGTGCAGGGCGCAAGCGACGCGGGCCTGATCCCGATGATGTTCCCCAACTACCAGCGCGTGGACAACGCCGAGGCGCGCGCGTGGTTCGAGCAGTTCTGGGGCTTGCCGCTGGACGACGCGCCGGGTTACACCGTGGTCGAGATCATGCACAAGGCCCTGGCCGATGAGGCCGACCCGCACAAAGTGCGCGGCATGTACATCATGGGCGAGAACCCGGCCATGAGCGACCCTGACCTGAACCATGCGCGCCAGGCGCTCGCGCGCCTGTCGCACCTCGTGGTGCAGGACATCTTCCTGACCGAAACCGCCTGGCTGGCCGACGTGGTGCTGCCCGCCAGCGCCTGGCCCGAGAAGACCGGCAGCGTGAGCAACACCGACCGCATGGTGCAGCTGGGCCGGCGCGCGCTCACGCCACCGGGTGAGGCGCGGCCCGACCTGTGGATCGTGCAGCAGATGGCGAAGGGCATGGGCCTGGCCTGGGACTACGAGGGCGCAGAAGCTGGCGTGGCTGCCGTCTACGAGGAAATGCGCCAGGCCATGGCCGGCGCCATCGCGGGTATCAGTTGGGACCGGCTGGAGCGCGAGTCCAGCGTGACCTACCCCTGCCTCTCGGCCGAGGATCCGGGCCAGCCCATCGTATTCACCGAGCGCTTTCCCACCCCCATGGGCCGTGTGACGCTGGTGCCGGCCGACATCATCCCGGCCGACGAGCGGCCCGATGCCGACTACCCGCTGGTGCTCATCACGGGCCGCCAGCTGGAGCACTGGCACACGGGCAGCATGACGCGGCGATCGGCCGTGCTGGACGCCATCGAGCCGCACGCCACGGCCTCGCTGCACGGCGACGAACTGGCGCGCCTAGGGCTGGCGCCGGGCGACTGGGCGGCGATCCGCTCGCGCCGCGGTGCCGTACAGGTGCGTGTGCGCCGCGACGACGGCACGCCGCGCGGTGCGGTGTTCATGCCGTTTGCCTATGTGGAAGCGGCGGCCAACCTGCTCACCAATGCGGCGCTGGACCCGTTCGGGAAGATCCCCGAGTTCAAGTATTGCGCCGTGGCCGTGCGGGGCATTGCGCCGCCGCAGGGGCAGGGCGGCTGACTCCGGCGTACAGTGGCGCGCATGTCGTCTCGCCCCTTTATCTCCGTTGCTGTGGTCATGCGCCGAGAGCACCTGAACAACCGCTGGCAGCCCTGGCGCTGGTCCCTGGGCGAGGTCGTGCCGCATGAAGACGTGTTTGGCTCCGTGCCCCGCCTGTTGCGCCAGAGCGAAACCGAGGAGCACTGGCTGTTCCCCGGCTTCGCCGTGGAGCTGTTCCGCGACGATGTCGAGGGCTACCACCTCAATCTGAGCGCGCCCGAGCCCTGTTGGTTCGTGCACTGGCGCATGGACGAGGAGCCCGGCGCGGACGGGCACCAGCTGGCGCGCCCGGTCGATGTGAGCCTGAGCTACCACGATGCGGGCCGATGGCTGGATGCGCAGGAAAACGTGGACCAGGTGCCCGCGCCCGGCCCGGTGCGCGAATGGCTTCAGGCCTTCGTGACGGAGCACTACCAGCCCGAGCCCAAGCGCCGCCGCCGGCCCGAGAGCTTCCGCCCACTGACCGACCGGTTCGGCAACCCCGCTTCCATCTCCACGGGCAAGACGCGCGGAGGCGGCGGTGGCGGTGGTGCGCCGGCAGAAGGCGAGGGCGGTCATGGCTGAGGGCTTCCTGGGCCGCTGGTCGCGGCGCAAGCAGGAGGCGCGAGACCCCGAAACCGCTTCCCAGACCGAGGTGGAGGTTGCTGCGGCGCCCGATCTGCCGCCGCAGCGTGAAGCACCTGTGGCACCCGCGCAGCAACTCACCGCGCAGCCAGCAGCGCAACCGGCAGCCGCAGCGCGGCCGTTGCCCACGCTGCAGGACGTGCAGGCGCTCACGCCAGAGTCCGACTTCTCCAGTTTCGTGACGCGCGGCGTGGCGCCGGAGGTTCGCAACGCCGCCATGAAGAAGCTGTTCAGCGACCCGCACTTCAATGTGATGGATGGGCTGGATGTCTATATCGACGACTACACCCAGCCCACGCCGCTGCCGCTGAGCACGCTGCGCCAGCTCGCCAGCGCCAAGGTGCTGGGGCTGGTGCAGGAGGACGCGCCGCAGGAGCGCTCCAGCACGGCAAAGGCCGGCCAGGGTGCTGGGGTGATCGCGGCGCCGCAGGCCGCCGGCGACCTCGATGTGGCACAGTCCGGCGTATGCAACGCCATTCCTAGCCCGCAGGCGCCGGATGCTGCACCGCAGCAGACCGCGCCCGCCAGCCACCTACCCGATGCCCAAGACGCTGATATGCGATTGCAACCGGACCATGCCTCTGGACCCCAGGGCACTGGGAACGGCTCTGCATGAGGAGCTGACGCTCCACTCCACCCTGTGCCGCCGCGAGGCCGGCGCCTTCCAGCAGGCCGTGCGCAGCGGCGAGACGGTGCTTGTCGCCTGCACCCAGGAACAACGCCTGTTCACCGAACTGGCCGAGCAGACTGAAGGGGCCACTTCGCCCCTGCGCTTCGTCAACATTCGCGAGACCGGCGGCTGGAGCCGCGATGCGCGCCAGGCCGGCCCCAAGATCGCTGCGTTGCTGGCGGCGGCCCATCTGCCAGAGCCCGAGCCTGTGCCCACCGTGAGCTTTCGCAGTGGTGGACGTCTGCTGATCATCGGCGCGCTGGATGCCGCCGAGCGTGCGGCCACGCTGCTGGCCGACGTGCTGGACGTGACGCTGTTCGCGCAAGGCCCCGGTGATGCCGGTGGCCGGCAAGAGCGGCGCTTTCCCGTGCTGGGCGGGCGCGTTGTGTCACTCAAGGGTTGGCTGGGGCGATTTGCGCTGCAATGGACGGCGGACAACCCCATCGACCTGGACCTGTGCACGCGCTGCAATGCCTGCGTGACCGCCTGCCCCGAGAACGCCATCGGGCTCGATTACCAGATCGACATGACGGCCTGTACCGGCCACCGCGATTGCGTGAAGGCCTGCGCGGTGGCGGGTGCCATCCGCTTCGAGCGCGAGGCCGAGGTGCAGTCGCAGGACTTTGATCTGGTGCTGGACCTGCGCCCTGCCGGCGCCGGGCCCACCTTTTTGCAGCACGCGCTGCCGCAGGGGTACTTCCGCTGGGACGGGCAGGACCTGCAGGCGCTGCTGCGCCTGCGCGACCTGGTGGGTGAATTCGAGAAGCCCAAGTTTTTCAGCTACCGCCAGAAGCTCTGCGCCCACAGCCGCAACCGTGGGGTGGGCTGCAATGCCTGCGTGGACATCTGCTCGGCCGAGGCCATCAGCAGCGACCCCGTGCGCCAGCAGGTGGTGGTCAATCCACACCTGTGCGTGGGCTGCGGCGCCTGCACCACGGTCTGCCCCACGGGCGCCATGGGCTATGCCTACCCGTCCGCGCAGGACATGGGCACGCGCATCCGTACCCTGCTGTCCACTTATGCCCAGGCCGGCGGCCGCCAGCCCAGCCTGCTGCTGCACAGCCAGGAGAGCGGGCAGCAGCTCGTGCATGAACTGGGGCGCGCGGCCCAACTGGGCGTGGCCCAGGGCGTGCCCGCGCACATGATCCCCGTGGCGCTGTGGCATACAGCCAGTGTCGGTATCGATCTGTGGCTCAGTGCCATCGCGCAGGGGGCGACACAGGTGGCGGTGCTGTTCACGGGGGACGAGGCACCGCAGTACGTGGAAGGCCTGCAGTCGCAGATGGCGGTGGCGCAGGCGTTGTTGCACGGCCTGGGCTATACGGGCACGCATCTGCATTGCGTGCATGCGCGCTCCGCGACCGATCTGGATGCGGGGCTGCGCGCGATCGGCGGCGCGTGTGGCAGCGTACCGGCGCAGGCCGCCCGCTTCACGCCGACCAATGACAAGCGCGCCACGCTGGAGCTGGCGCTGGATCATCTGGTGACCAATGCCCCCGCGCGCGAGTTGCCCGAGGCCATTGCGCTACCCAAAGGGCCATCTCCGTGGGGTACGGTGGTCGTGGACAAGGACCGCTGTACGTTGTGCCTGAGCTGCGTGAGCGCCTGCCCCGCCGGCGCGCTGCAGGACAATCCGCAGGCACCGCAGCTGCGCTTCACTGAGCAGAATTGCGTGCAATGCGGCCTGTGCGAGCGCACTTGCCCCGAAACCGCCATCGCGCTGCAGCCGCGCATGCTGCTCACGCTGGAGCGCGGCCAGCCGCGCGTGCTGAACGAGACCCAGCCCTATGGCTGCATCCGCTGCGGCAAGCCTTTCGGCACGCTGCAGGCCATCGAGGCCATGCTGGGCAGGCTGGCCGACCACCCGATGTTCCAGGGCGAGGCGCTGGAACGCCTCAAGATGTGCGGCGACTGCCGCGTGATTGACCTGTACTCCGCCCAGAACGAAGCGAAAGTGACCGACCTGTGAGCAGTCCCACCACAGCCCACCTCTCCGCCCCGGCCACCACCTCCGCGCTGGATGAGGAAACCGCGCGCGCAGAGTTGTACGGCCTGTTGGCCCAGCTGTACTACGCCTCGCCCGATCCGGCGCTGCTGGATGCGTTGCGCGTCGCCGTGACCGAGGCGCCCGCCAGCGGCGCCTTTCTGCAGGAGCCTTGGCAGCAGCTCGTTGCCGTGGCGCGTGAGCTGACGGACGGCGCGGTGGCCGACGAGTACGACGCGCTCTTTGGTGGCGTGGGCAAGCCCGAGGTATTCCTGTACGGCTCGCACTACCTGAGCGGCTTTCTGAACGAAAAGCCCCTGGCGCGGCTGCGCACCGACCTGCAGCGCCTGGGCCTGGCCGCCCCGGAGGACATGCCCGATACCGAGGACCACATCGCCTACCTGTGCGAGGTGATGCGCTACCTGATCGCTGGTGACGATGGGGGCGTGTGCCACCTGGAGTCGCAGCGCACCTTCTTTGCCGCGCATATCCAGCCCTGGGTGCTGCAGTTGTGTGATGTGCTGGAGCAACAGCCGCGGGCGCGCTTTTACGCCGTCCTGGCGCGGTTCACGCGCGCCTTCGTGGCTGTGGAGGCGCAGGGCTTCGACATGCTCGAGTAAGCGGCGCCGCACCTAGCGCGGAACGTGCAACGGTGCAGCAGGCCCATCGCCAAAGGCGAGCCCGGTCCTCGGGTGACGTTGCCGCATTGTGACCAATGTCATAGACTGTATGAATGCGGCTTCATACGCCGCGATTTTTTCCGTTTTCTTGCCAGCATTCCTGGAGACAAAAATGCAGGACCGCCAGCCCACCCCTTCCCGTCGTCGTTTCTTTGCAGGTGCTGCCACCGTCGGTGCCGCAGCTGCTTCCGTGGCCGTGCTTGCGCGCATGGTGACCACCCCGCAGGCTGTGGTGGAACAGGCCCCGCGCCCTACCCCCGAGCGGGGCGGCGGCTACCACGAGTCGGACCATGTCCGCCACTACTACAACACCACCCGCATCTGATGCGGCACAGCGGGGTTCGCCATGTTGCTGACTAAAAAATCTTCCCATGCGCTGCAAGGTGCACAGGCCTCTTCCCCTTTCGTGCACAGCTTGCGGCGCGGACTCTCGCAGGCGCTGCCCACCATGGACCGCCGCGCGTTCCTGCGCCGCTCGGGCCTGGGGGTGGGGGTTGGCATTGCAGCCTCGCAACTTACCCTGGTCAAGAAGTCGCAAGCGGCTGAAGGCGCCAAGGTGGGCCTGGGCGACAGCAAGATCGAAGTGCGCCGCACCGTGTGCACCCATTGCTCGGTGGGCTGTGCTGTGGATGCCGTGGTCGAGAACGGCATCTGGGTGCGCCAGGAACCGGTGTTTGACTCGCCCATCAACCTGGGCGCCCACTGCGCCAAGGGGGCGTCAGTGCGCGAGCACGGCCACGGCGAGTACCGCCTACGCTACCCCATGAAGCTGGTCAACGGCAAGTACGAGCGCATCAGCTGGGATACGGCCCTGACCGAAATCTCCGCCAAGATGCTGGAACTGCGCAAGGCCAGTGGCCCTGACAGCGTGTACTTCATCGGCTCTTCCAAGCACAGCAACGAACAGGCCTACCTGCTGCGCAAGTTCGTGAGCTTCTGGGGCACCAACAACTGCGATCACCAGGCGCGCATTTGCCACTCGACCACCGTGGCGGGTGTGGCCAACACCTGGGGCTACGGCGCCATGACCAATTCGTACAACGACATGCAAAATAGCAAGGTCGCTCTGTACATCGGCTCCAACGCGGCTGAAGCCCACCCCGTGAGCATGTTGCACATGCTGCATGCCAAGGAAACCGGCTGCAAGATGATCGTGGTAGACCCACGCTTCACCCGCACCGCTGCCAAGGCCGACGAGTACGTGCGCATCCGCTCGGGCACCGACATTCCCTTCCTGTTCGGTCTGGTCTATCACATCTTCAAGAACGGCTGGGAAGACAAGAAGTACATCCACGACCGTGTCTACGGCATGGAAAAGGTGCGTGACGAGGTCATGGCCAAGTGGACACCCGACAAGGTGGAAGAGGCCTGCGGCGTCAAAGAAGAACAGATGTTCAAGGTTGCCAAGATGCTGGCCGACAGCCGCCCTGGCACCATCGTATGGTGCATGGGCCAGACGCAGCACTCCATCGGCAACGCTATGGTGCGTGCCTCCTGCATCTTGCAGCTGGCCCTGGGCAACGTGGGCAAGAGCGGTGGCGGCACCAACATCTTCCGCGGCCACGACAACGTGCAAGGCGCGACTGACGTTGGCCCCAACCCTGACTCGCTGCCCGGCTACTACGGCCTGGCCGAAGGCGCGTGGAAGCACTTTGCCAACGTGTGGGGTGTGGACTTCGAGTGGATCAAGAAGCAGTACGCCACGCCCGCGATGATGACCAAGAACGGCATCACCGTCTCGCGCTGGATTGACGGCGTGCTGGAGAACAACGAGCTGATCGACCAGGACAGCAACCTGCGCGGTGTGTTCTATTGGGGCCATGCCCCCAATTCGCAGACCCGTGGCCTCGAAATGAAGCGCGCCATGGACAAGCTGGACCTGCTGGTGGTGGTGGACCCCTACCCATCGGCCACCGCTGCCATGGCCGCCATGCCCGGCAAGCCCGAAGACCTGAACCCCAACCGCGCGGTGTACCTGCTGCCTGCAGCCACGCAGTTTGAAACCAGCGGTTCCTGCACGGCTTCCAACCGCTCGCTGCAGTGGCGCGAGAAGGTCATCGAGCCTCTGTGGGAAAGCCGTTCCGACCACATGATCATGTACCAGCTGGCGCAAAAGCTGGGCTTTGACAAGGAACTGGTCAAGAACTACAAGATGCAGAAGGTCAAGGGCATGGATGAACCCATGGTCGAAGACATCCTGCGCGAAATCAACCGCTCGGTCTGGACCATTGGCTACACGGGCCAAAGCCCTGAGCGCCTGAAGGCCCACATGAAGAACATGCACGTGTTCGACGTGAAGACCCTCAAGGCCAAGGGTGGCAAGGACAAGGAAACCGGTTACGACTTCGCTGGCGACTACTTTGGTCTGCCGTGGCCCTGCTATGGCACGCCCGAGCTCAAGCACCCAGGCACGGCCAACCTGTACGACACATCCAAGCACGTCATGGACGGTGGCGGTAACTTCCGCGCCAACTTCGGCGTGGAGCGCAATGGCGAGAACCTGCTGGCCGAGGATGGATCGCACTCACTGGGCGCAGACATCACCACCGGCTACCCCGAGTTTGACCACGTGCTGCTCAAGAAGCTGGGCTGGTGGGACGAGTTGACCGACGCCGAGAAGACGGCGGCCGAAGGCAAGAACTGGAAGACCGACCCCTCGGGTGGCATCATCCGCGTGGTCATGAAGAACCATGGTTGCCATCCCTTTGGCAACGCCAAGGCGCGGGCCGTGGTGTGGAACTTCCCCGATGCGATTCCCCAGCACCGCGAGCCCATCTATGGCACGCGTCCCGATCTGGTGGCCAAGTACCCCACGCACGAGGACAAGAAGGCTTTCTGGCGCCTGCCCACGCTCTACAAGAGCCTGCAGGACAAGAATGTGGCCGACAAGGTGTACGAGAAGTTCCCGCTCATCCTGACGTCGGGCCGCCTGGTCGAGTACGAAGGCGGTGGTGAAGAAACCCGCTCCAACCCCTGGCTGGCCGAGTTGCAGCAGGAAGCGTTCGTGGAAATCAACCCCAAGACCGCTGCCGACCGTGGCATTCGCAACGGCAGCCGCGTGTGGCTCAGCTCGCCCACCGGCGCACGCCTGAATGTGCAGGCCCTGGTCACCGAGCGCGTAGCGCCCGACACCGTGTGGATGCCATTCCACTTCTCCGGCCGCTGGCAAGGCGCTGACATGCTGGCGTACTACCCCAAGGGGGCAGCGCCTTTGGTGCGTGGCGAGGCCGTGAACACCGCGACAACGTATGGCTACGACAGCGTGACCATGATGCAAGAATCCAAGACCACGATCTGCAACGTGGAAGCTGCGTGAGGAGACCGCAATGGCCCGCATGAAATTTATCTGTGATGCAGAGCGCTGCATCGAATGCAACAGCTGCGTGACAGCGTGCAAGAACGAGCATGAAGTGCCCTGGGGTGTGAACCGCCGCCGCGTGGTGACCCTGAATGACGGCGTGCCCGGTGAAAAGTCCATCTCGGTCGCCTGCATGCACTGCAGCGATGCGCCTTGCATGGCGGTGTGCCCCGTGAACTGCTTCTACCGCACCGAAGAAGGTGTGGTGCTGCACGATAAGGATGTCTGCATCGGCTGTGGCTATTGCAGCTATGCATGCCCGTTCGGTGCGCCGCAGTTCCCCTCGCAGGGCACTTTTGGTGTGCGCGGCAAGATGGACAAGTGCACCTTCTGTGCCGGTGGTCCCGAGGAGCACGGCAGCCAGGCCGAGTTCGAGAAGTACGGACGCAACCGCCTGGCCGAGGGCAAGCTGCCCGCCTGTGCCGAAATGTGCTCCACCAAGGCGCTGCTGGCCGGTGACGGCGACGTGGTCGCCGACATCTTCCGCACCCGCGTGGTCCAGCGCGGCAAGGGCGCCGAGGTCTGGGGCTGGGGCACGGCCTATGGTTCCAAGCAGGCCGGCCAGCCGCCGGCGGGAGCAAAGTCATGAAGACGCGTGCATGGCATGTTCTGGGCGCCCTGGGCGCAGCCGTGGCCCTGACGGCCTGCGGCGAAAAACCGCAGACCGGCGGCGGTGTGAAGTACGACGCACCGCCCTACGCAGGCACGGGCAGCAACTTCACTTCTCCCGACTGGAAGGCGGGCGATGCGGGCAGCTGGGAGCAAAAGCTCAAGGCCCGCATGCAATACGGCCAAAACGAATACAACCGCGTGCGGTGATGCGAGGTCTGCCATGAAACACCTCTTGTGTGCATTGCTGCTTGCCAGCGGTGCCGCGTGGGCGCAGGCCCCGGCGGCGCCCGCCAGCGACGCGGCAGCGCCCGCGGCGGCAGACGCTGCCCCTGTGCCGGCGGCGGTTGGTGCCGTCAAAAGCCAGAACATCTTCGACGTGAAGCCCGATGCCAGTGAGGAGCCGGGCTACGCCCAGCAGACCAACGGTGAGCGTGCCAAGGTTCAGCCGGGCAACAACGCGCCCATGTGGCGGCAGGTGCGAGATGGGGTGACGGGCTACAGCAGCCTGCCGGCGAGCCAGGCCCCTGAGGCCGGCAACCTGATCCAGCCGTTCGCGCAATACCCCGGCTCGCGCTACACCACGGCAGGCCAGGCGTGGCGCGAGGTGCGCAATAACTGGATCATTCCCTACGGCGCGGCCTTGCTGGGCATCACCGTGCTGGCGCTGGCCATCTTCTTTGTGACCAAGGGCACCCTGGGCCACGCGGATGCCGAGGCTGGCGGTCGCCGGATCGAGCGCTTCACGCCCTTCGAGCGCGCGGCGCACTGGTCCAATGCGATTGCGTTCGTCACGCTGGCCATCACGGGCATCCTGATGGCGTTCGGCAAGTTCTTCCTGCTGCCCGTGCTGGGCGCACAGCTCTTCGGCTGGCTGGCGTACGCGGCGAAGAACGTGCACAACTTCATGGGCCCGCTGTTCGCCGTGTCGCTCACGGTGATCATCGTCACTTTCATCAAGGACAACATCGCCAACCGCGCGGACTTCGTCTGGCTGTCCAAGGCAGGTGGCATGTTCACCAACAAGGAAGTGCCGTCGCACCGCTTCAACGCAGGCGAGAAGGGCATGTTCTGGTGGGGCATCACTATTCCCGGCGTGTTTGTTGTGCTGTCGGGCCTGGTGCTTGACAAGTTGATCCCCGGCTGGGGCCTGCTGCGCGGAGAGATGCAGATCGCCCACATGGTGCACGCCACGCTGGCCCTCTGGATGATGGCGCTGCTGCTGGGCCACATCTACATGGGCACGATCGGCATGCGCGGGGCCTACAAGGCCATGAAGACCGGTTACGTGAGCGAGGCCTGGGCGCGCGAGCACCATGAGCTGTGGGCCGACGATGTCCGCAGCGGCAAGATTCCCGCACAGCGCAGTGGTGCGGCTACCGCCGCGCAAACCACGCCTTCCCACCCCGCCGTAGGAGGAACCTCATGATTTTTGCAGCAACTCTCGTGCGCCGCTGCACAGCGGGTCTGGCGCTGGCGTCGTTGGCCGGCGTGGCAGCCGCCAAGCTACCACCCCTGTCGCCCGAGGCACAGGCCAAGGCGGCAGAGACCGCCGCCAAGGCCGCATGGTCCGGCAAGATGGACGCCTATAAGCTGTGTCAGGCACAGGACCGCGTGGTGGCGCACTACCGCCGCACCGCGCCGAACCCCGCGCCTGCGGTTCCTGCCCCCGCGTGCCTTGATCCGGGTCCTTTCAGCTACACGCCGCCGGAGGCCAAGCCGCTTGAGGCCGCGGGTGCTCACTCGCCTGCGGGCACTGCCACTAGCCCCCCCAACACGGCCGTGCCGGCCGCCGCCGCGTCGGCCCCCAAGAGCTGACCGAGCCGCCAGTCCGCGGTGCCTGGAGGCCCGTGGGCCGGTGACCGTGGCCTCTGTCCTGCACGCCCCGCCGCGCTCTGCGCGCCGGGGCGTCGTTACGTGTACGCTGCACCCATGACGCCAACGTCCCAACCACAGACCCTCTCTCGCCATGCCAGTGTGCCGCGGCTCACGCAGGCGGTTGCGCCGCTCACCCATGCGGTGCAAGCCATCAACGAAAGAGGCGAGCGCGAAGAGCTGCACATTCCCGCCGAACGCCCGCTCACGGTGTACGTGGATCGGCGCGAACTGGTCACGCTGATGACGCTGGGCGCACACCCCGAGCTGCTGGTGTTGGGATACCTGCGCAACCAGCGGTTGGTGGATTCCGTGGAGGAGATCGAGTCCATCACCGTGGACTGGGAGGTCAACGCCGCCGCCGTCGCCACGCGCCGCGGCATCGCACGCATCGAAGAGCGCACCGCGCGCAAGGTCGTCACCACCGGCTGTGGCCAGGGCAGCGTGTTCGGCGGCTTGATGGACGAGGTGGCCGGCATACACCTGCCTCCCGCGCAACTGACGCAGGCCGAGCTGTACGGTATCGTCAACGCCATCCGACTTCAGGAATCCACCTACAAGTCCGCTGGCTCGGTGCACGGCTGCGCCCTGTTCCAGGGGCCGCAGATGCTCGTCTTTGTGGAGGACGTGGGACGCCACAATGCCATTGACACCATTGCGGGCTGGATGTGGATGCAGCAGCCTGCCGAGGCCATGCAGGGCAGCGACAAAGTGTTCTACACCACGGGTCGCCTCACGAGCGAGATGGTCATCAAATCCGCCCAGATGGGGGTGCCCATCGTGGTGTCGCGCAGCGGCATGACGCAAATGGGGCATGCCGTGGCCAGCCAGCTGGGGCTGTGCGCCATCGGACGTGCGACCAATCGGCGCTTTCTGTGCTACAGCGGGGCGGATCGGCTGGTGCTGCAGCCAGAGCTGGCACAGGCGCCGCCTGTACCCGCTGCGTAGCGGCGCAAGGGGCCCTATGTGGCCAATGGCGGGCACGGAGGCACACATAGTGCCGGTGGCATGATGCACGCCATGCCCGCATCCCCCGCCTCCGCATCTTCGCAAGACTCGCCAACCGGCCGCATCGCTGTGCCATGGGCTCGCCTGGGCTGGCGCACGCTCTGGCGTGATCTGCGCGCGGGCGAGTTGCGCCTGCTTATGGTCGCTGTGACGCTGGCCGTGGCAGCGCTCACCTCGGTGGGTTTCTTTGCGGATCGACTTCAGGGTGGCCTGGCGCGCGACGCACTGCAACTGCTGGGAGGCGACGCAGTGGTGGCCAGCGACAACCCCACGCCCGTCGCGTTTGTGGAGCAGGCACGGGCGCTGGGTTTGACGGGCGTGACCACCCTGAGCTTTCCCACCATGGGGCGCGCGCCCGATCTGCAGGGCGGCGCCAGCCGGCTGGTGGCGCTCAAGAGCGTGGAGCCGGGCTACCCGTTGCGCGGCCGCCTGCAGGTGGCGGACGCCCCGCAGCGCCCCGGCATTCCCACACAGAGCATTCCGGCGCAGGGCGAGGTCTGGGTAGACGCTCCGCTATTGGAGTCGTTGGCGCTCCAGTTGGGTGACTTCCTGCTGCTGGGGGACACACAACTGCGCATCACGCGCATCATCACGCTGGAGCCCGACCGCGGGGCGGGCTTCATGAACTTTGCCCCGCGCGTGATGCTCAATGCGATGGATCTGCCCGCTACCGGGCTGGTGCAGCCCGCCAGCCGCATCACTTACCGCTTTGCGGTGGCCGGCACACCGGACGCCGTCAAGCGCTTCACCGCCTGGGCCAGTGCGGCGGCGGCCGAGCCGGGCATGCGCGGCGTGCGTGTGGAGTCGCTGGACAGCGGCAGGCCTGAGATGCGCCAGACGCTGGACCGCGCGCAGAAGTTCCTCAACCTCGTGGCGTTGCTGGCGGCGTTGCTCTCGGCCGTGGCCGTGGCGCTGGCCGCCCGCGGCTTCGCCAACGAGCATCTGGACGCCGCCGCGCTGCTGCGCGTGCTGGGCCAGAGCCAGCGCACGATCGCCGGCGCCTACGTGATGGAGTTTGCGCTGGTCGGCCTGTTCGCCAGCGCGCTGGGTGTGCTGCTGGGCTTTGCGGTGCACCATGTGTTCGTGCTGCTGCTTGCGGGGCTGGTGGAATCGGCACTGCCTGCGGCCAGCCTCTGGCCCGTGGCCTTCGGCGTGGGCGTGGGCCTCACGCTGATGTGCGCCTTCGGCCTGCCGCCGGTGCTGCAGCTGGCGCAGGTGCCGCCGCTGCGCGTGATCCGGCGTGACCTGGGGAATGTGCGGCCCACGTCCCTGGCTGTGCTGGGCTTGGGCGTGGCGGGGTTTGCGGCGTTGCTGCTGGTGGTCAGCCGCGACTGGAAGCTGGGCGCGATCGCCGTGGGTGGTTTTGCCGCAGCCGCGCTGCTGTTTGCCGCGCTGGCCTGGGCGGCCGTGGGGCTGCTGCGCAAGAGTGTGCGCGAGACCACGGCGCCGCGCTGGCTGGTGCTGGCCACGCGCCAGATCGCCGCGCGCCCCGCCTATGCCGTGGTGCAGGTCAGCAGTCTGGCGGTGGGGCTGCTGGCGCTGGTGCTGCTGGTGCTGCTGCGCACGGACCTCATCGCCAGCTGGCAGCGTGCCACGCCGGCCACGGCGCCCAACCGTTTCGTGATCAACATCCTGCCGGACCAGGCCGAGGCCTTTCGCCAGATGCTGCAGCGGGCTGGCGTGGCGCAGTACGACTGGTACCCCATGTTCCGCGGCAGGCTGGTGGCCATCAACGACCGCCCGGTGGGCATGGACGACTATGAGGACGACCGCGCCAAGCGCCTCGTGGACCGTGAGTTCAACCTCTCCAACGCCCACGACGCGCCGGAGCACAACCCCATCGTGGGCGGGCGCTGGACCCCCGACGAGCACGGCGCCGTGAGCGTGGAGGAGGGTATCGCCAAGACGCTGGGCCTCAAGCTGGGCGATCGACTGCGCTTTGACATCGCCGGCGTGCAGAGCGAGGCGCGCATCACCAGCCTGCGCCAGGTGGACTGGAGTTCCATGCGTGCCAATTTCTTCGTGATGTACCCGGTGGCGCAGATGCCCGACGTGCCCTACACCTACCTGGCCGCCTACCGCGCACCGCAGCAGCCGGGCTTTGACAACGCGCTGGTGCATGCCTTCCCCAACATCACCAACGTGGACATGAGCGCCACGCTGGCCCAGGTGCAAGGGGTGCTGGCGCAGGTGATCCGCGCGGTGGAGTTTCTGTTTGCCTTCACGCTGGCGGCTGGGCTGGTGGTGCTGTTCGCGGCCGTCACCGCCACGCGCGAGGAGCGCGCACGCGAATTCGCCATCATGCGTGCCGTGGGCGCGCGTGCCAGCCTGCTGCGACAGGTGCAGCGTGCCGAATTGGCCGGCGTGGGCCTGCTGGCGGGCTTCCTGGCCAGCTGTGTGGCCGTGGCCGTGGGCTGGGCGCTGGCGCGCTATGTGTTCGACTTCAGCTGGACGGCCCAGTTCTGGGTGCCGATCGCCGGTGCGCTGGCGGGTGCGCTGCTGGCGCTGGCGGCGGGTTGGTGGGGTTTGCGCGAGGTGCTGCGCCGCCCCGTGGTACAGACGTTGCGCAGCGCAGCGCAGGAGTGAGGAGGGGCCATGCCGCAACACGACACGCCGCATTGGGAACCCGACTGGTCGCAGGCGCCCGAGGGCTGGGATTGGCTGGCGCAGGACGAAGACGGGCGCTGGTACTGGTACCGCACGCAGCCGCAGGTGGGCGTGGGCGGCGGCGTGTGGCGCTCCAACTCGCGCAACCAGCAGTACGCCGGCCAGGGCCTGCCCAACCCGGCCTGGGACGCCTCGCTGCGCCATCGTCAACAATGATTTTGATAGCTGCCAGCGCTTGCTGGTATTGCGCTGGAGGCCAATTTGCTTATTGACGCAGACGAGAGTGCCGATCTGGCTGCCGCGCTGTGTCGGGCCCTGGGCGTGGCCGAGGGGGGGCCGGTGGAGCATGTGCAGACGCACCTGTCGCATCTGCTGCTGACCCCTACGCATGCCTACAAGCTCAAAAAGCCGCTGCACCTGCCCTTTGCCGATTTCCGCACGCTGCAGGCGCGGCGCCATTTCTGCGGCGAGGAACTGCGGCTGAACCAGCGCCTGGCGCCCATGCTCTACCGGGACATACTGCCGGTGGTGGGCAGCGCCAAGGCGCCGCGCCTGGGGAGCGTGGGGGAGGCCGGCAACGCTATCGACTGGGTGCTGCGCATGCGCCGCTTTCCCAAGGGCAGCGAGGCCGACGCCCTGGTGCGCGCCGGCGCGCTGCTGCCCGCGCAGGTGGACGCGTTTGCCGTGCATCTCGCGCGCTTTCACGTCGGCGCGCCGGTGGCGCCGCCGGATGGCGGCTGGGGCACGGCCGTGCAGGTGGAGCAGGCCATCACCGGCGTGCTGGACACGCTGGCGCCGCTGCTCGGCGAAGCCGAGCGCGCGCGGCTGGCGGCGCTGCGCACGTGGTTCAGCGCGCGCCAGCCCACGCTGGCCCAGTGCTGGGCCGTGCGCCACGCCACGGGCCATGTGCGCGAAGGCCATGGGGACCTGCACCTGGGCAACGTGGTGCTGCTGGCGGGTGCGCTCACCGCCTTCGACTGCATCGAGTTCAGCCCGCCGCTGCGCTGGATCGACACGCTGGCCGACGCGGGTTTCTTCAGCATGGACCTGCATGCCCATGGCCGGTCGGACCTGGCCTGGCGCTTCCTGGACGGCTACCTGGCGGTCACGGGCGACTATGCCGGCCTGGCCGTGCTGCGCCCCTACGAGATCTACCGCGCGCTGGTGCGGGCCATGGCCGCGCGTCTGCGTGCCGCGCAGGGTCTGGCGGGGACATCGGGGCCGGACTATCTGGCTTGCGCTGAACGCCTGGCCGCACCGCTGGCCCCCTGCCTGCTGATCACCTATGGACTGTCGGGGTCTGGCAAGTCCACCGTCGCCGCCGCGCTGCTGGAGCAAGGCGCCGTGCGCCTGCGCTCGGATGTAGAGCGCAAGCGCCTGTATGGCCTGGCGGCGCTGGACAGCTCCGCCGCGCGGGGTGTGGACATCTATACCCCCGAGGCCTCGCGGCGCACCTTCGCGCACCTGCGCCAGCAGGCGCGCGCCGTGCTGCAGGCAGGCTACCCGGTGATCGTGGACGCGGCCTTCCTGCACCGGCGCGAGCGCGACGCCTTTCGCGCGCTGGCAAGCGAATTGGGTGTTCCGTTCACCATCCTGCATTGCCATGCGGACCCACAGCAACTGCGCGAGCGCGTGCTGCGCCGCAGCGCGGCCGGCACCGACCCGTCGGAGGCTAGCTTGGCCGTGCTCGCGCGCCAGCAGGACAGCGCCGAGCCACTGGCGCCCGACGAGCAGGCACAGGTGCTGGACGTGGCCACCGACCGGGCATGGGATGCGGTGGCGCTGTGGCGCCATTGGCAGGCGGCGGGCCGTGGCGCGGAGGGTGGTGCTTGATGTGTGTCAACATGCCCCGTATCGCCAGTGGCATGCTGAAACCATGAACACCACCCCTCTCTCCGATTCACAACGCGAACAGCTGCGCGGCGCGCTGGAGCAGCGCAAGCAGCAATTGCTGGCCGAACTGGGCGAGGCCCAGCGCGACACGCTGGCCGTGGCCACCAACCGCGCCGATGCCGAGCGGCTGGACGACCGCAAGGACCAGGCCGACCGCATGGCGCAAGCCACCGTGCGCGACGCCGAGGCCACGCGCGACCACGACGAGCTGGTGGCGGTGCGCGCTGCGCTCGCACGCCTGGCCGACGGCAGCTATGGCGAGTGCACCGACTGCGGCCAGCCCGTGGGCGTGGCCCGCCTGCTGGCGCAGCCCGCGGCGGCGCGCTGCATTGCCTGCCAGTCCAAGGCCGAGGCGCGCGGCGAGCGTTGACAGCCCTGAGGAAGCGGCGCCGGCGCCGGCCCGCTTTCTACAATGGCGCGTATGTCAGCACCTGATTCCGCGCCGTCCGCCCCCACGCCTGCCACACCGTTCGAGCGGATCGGCGGCGAGCCGCGCATCCGCCAACTGGTGGACCGTTTCTACGACCTCATGGACCTGGAGCCCGGCTACGCCGAGCTGCGTGCCAGCCACGGCACTACGCTGGATGACGCGCGCGACAAGCTGTTCTGGTTCCTCTGCGGTTGGCTGGGCGGGCCCGACCATTACCAGAGCCGCTTCGGCCACCCGCGCCTGCGCGCGCGCCACATGCCGTTTTCCATCGGCATCCTGGAGCGGGACCAGTGGGTCGCCTGCATGGACCAGGCCATGGGCGAGGTGGGTGTGCCCGACGACCTGCGCGCGCGCCTGAACGAGAGCTTCATGGGCACGGCCGACTGGATGCGCAACCGCGGCGGATGAAATAGCTATTGATTCAATAGCTATTGGCGCTTGTGGCAAGCGCGATGAAGACGGATGCGACATGTGGGACCGCGGCGTCACATGCCTGTCAAACCCGCCCTACAGACTCTGGCGTTTTATCCACCACCAGGGTCTTCCATGCAGGACACTTTCTTGCGCGGCCAGCCATTTGCCGTGCGCCTTGCCTTTGTTTTCCCCCGTCGCCATGCGCTGGGCGCGCTGGCCTGTGCCGCGCTGCTGGCCGCCTGCGGCGGCAACGACGACGACGGCGACAGCTCCGCCGCCACGCCCGCCACGGCCACGCTGGCCGTGTTGGAAACCACCGATCTGCACTTCAACGTGCGCAGCTTCGACTACTTCAAGCTGGCTGAGGACAAGACCTACGGCTTCGAGCGTACGGCCACGCTGGTGCGCGCCGCGCGCAAGGAATTCGCCAACACCCTGCTGGTGGACAACGGCGACACCATCCAGGGCACGGCCCTGGCCGACTACGAGGCCACGGTCAGCCCCACCCCCTGCACGCAGCAGCTGTCCATGTACAAGGCCATGGGCGCTTTAGGCTTTGACGCGGGCACGCTGGGCAACCATGAGTTCAACTACGGCCTGCCGTTCCTGAACCAGGTGCTGGGCGGCGGCCTGGAGGTGGACGGCGTGGACGCCACCAAGAAATGTGCCGGCAACGGCTATCCCGCCGTGCTGGCCAACGTGTACAGCAGCAAGACCAAGAAGCCCCTGGTGCAGCCCTACACGGTGCTGGAGCGCACGCTGGTGGCCAAGTCCAGCGACGGCAAGGAGGTCCAGCTGCCCATCAAGATCGGCGTGATCGGTTTCACCACGCCGGGCATCATGAACTGGGACAAGCGCTTCCTGGAGGGCAAGGTCTACACCGAAGGCGCCGTCGAGGCCGCGCAAAAGTACGTGCCCGAGCTGCGTGCCAAGGGTGCCCAGCTGGTCGTCGCGCTGCTGCACGGCGGCCTGGACGCCAGCAGCTATTCGCCCACCATGGAGAACCCGGGCCTGCACCTGTCCAAGGTGCCGGGCATCGACGCCATGGTCATGGGCCACCAGCACAGCGTGTTCCCGGACCTGTCGGCCAAGCCCGCCTTCACGCAGGCTGGCGTGGACAACAAGGCCGGCACCATCAATGGCGTGCCTGCTGTGATGGCCAGCTCCTGGGGCAAGTCGCTGGGCGTGATCCAGCTTGCGCTGAAGTGGGACGGCAAGGCCTGGAGCGTGGACAAGGCGGCCAGCAAGAGCGAGCTGCGCAACATCCAGACCAAGGACGCCGCAGGCGCCAACGTATTCGTGGCCGCCGACCCCGCCGTGGCACCGCTGATCGAGAGCCAGCACCAGGCCGCCATCAACTACGTGAAGACGCCGATCGGCAACACCGACTTCCGCATGAGCACGCTGTTTGCCGACGTGGGCGACCCCGGCGCGATCCAGATCGTCAACCAGGCGCAGCAGGCCTACGTGGCGGCCTACATCCAGGCCAACCTGCCGCAGTACGCGCAGCTGCCCGTGCTGTCGGTGAGCGCGCCGTTCAAGTCGGGCTTCCAGGGCGGCAAGGACTTCACCGACGTCGCGGCCGGCCCGCTGGCCATCTACAACGCGGCCGACCTGTACCTGTACCCCAACACCGTGTACGCGGTGAAGGTGAACGGCGCCGACGTCAAGGACTGGCTGGAGGCCGCCGCCAAGCGCTTCAACCAGATCGACCCCGCCAAGGCCGGCGAGCAGGCGCTCATCAGCACCTTCCCCGGCTACAACTTCGACATGTTCACCACCGCGGACGTGCAGTACGAGATCGACGTGACGCAGCCCGTGGGCAGCCGCATCAAGGGCCTGACCTACAAGGGCCAGCCCATCGACCCGGCGCAGGAGTTCGTGATCGCCACCAACAACTACCGCGCCACCAGCGGCAAGAGCTTCATCCCGAAGCTGGACGGCTCGGCCACCATCTGGGCCTCGCCGGATGCCAACCGCGATGTGGTCATCGAGTACGTGCGCAAGAACCCGCAGGTCACGCGCGTGGCCAACGGAGCGGCCAAGAGCTGGCGCTTCACCCAGGTGACGACCGCGGGCGACGTGGTGTTCAGCTCCGGCGCGGACGCGCTGCCCGTGGCCCAGGCCGCGGGGCTGGCCGGCGTGTCGCTGCTCGCGGCCGATGACGGCTCGGGCAAGGGCATGGCCAAGTACAAGATCGACCTGTCCAAGTAAGCGCTGCGCGTCCCCTCGCACGGGGGCGGGCCCACGGTGGTGCACGCCCCCGTGGGCCTTTTGCTTCTAAAACAATAGCTGCTGGCGCTTGATGGATAAGCGCAGAAGGCTGTTTTGGCTTGAAGTGCTGGTCGTCAGCCGCCCGGCCTGCGCCGCCCGGGCTGCAGCAGCACCACCAGCGCGCCCGCGCCGCCGTCCAGCGGCCGCGCCTGCACGAAGGCCAGCACCTCTTTCTTTTGCACCAGCCAGCGTTGCACCCGGCCCTTGAGCACCGGTGTGCGGCCCGGCGACCCCAACCCCTTGCCATGCACCACGCGCACGCAGCGCAGGCCCGTGCGGTGCGCCAGGCGGATGAAATCGCCCAGCGCCTCGCGCGCCTCATCGGTGCGCAGGCCGTGCAGGTCCAACTGGCGCTGGATGCTCCAGTGCCCTCCGCGCAGCTTGCGCGTCACGTCCAGCCCGATGCCCGGGCGGCGAAAGCTGAGCTGGTCGTCCACGTCCAGCAGCGTGGTCACGTCGAACTCGTCGCTCAGCGACTCGCGCAGCACGCGCTCTTCGTCCAGCGCGCGCTGCACGGGCAGCGGCTCGGGCGTGGACCAGC
The DNA here is from genome assembly GCF_015832135.1 of Diaphorobacter sp. JS3051. Classification (NCBI taxonomy): domain Bacteria; kingdom Pseudomonadati; phylum Pseudomonadota; class Betaproteobacteria; order Burkholderiales; family Comamonadaceae; genus Diaphorobacter; species Diaphorobacter sp. JS3051. The sequence continues at coordinate 1,635,183 of NZ_CP065406.1, read as the reverse complement.
GCCGCTCGTGTCCCCGCTTGAGCGGCTGCACGGGGCCCACTGCGTCGGCGAACAGGTGGCGCTCGGCGCGCGCGTGCCGCTCGGCCTCGCGGCGCAGGCGCTCGCGCTCGGCCCGCTGCTGCGCGGCCTCCTGCAGTGCACGGCGCAGGGGCTTGAGGTCGGCGAAGGAACGGGCGGTGAGGGCGGCGTTCATGGGCTGGCGGTGGTTGTACCGCATCGTCCATGTCCGCCCTGGGGGTCCAGGTATTCGGCGGCAATGAACTGCGTGACCTGCGCGGGGTTGAAGTTGTCGTCGCTCACGAAGACCAGCACGCAGCTGCCCGCCGTGCTGCCGCCTGCGCCACCGCCGGGCAGGGACGGGCCCCAGGTCATGCCCTCCAGGTTGTCCACATCCAGGCCCAGGGCGGCGAAGTCGGCCACCAGGGTCTTGGGGGGGCTGTGGTGGTTGGCGGGGGTGAGCGCATCCAGCGCCAGCGTGTCGCTGCCCGCGCGTGTGTCGATGCGGTACAGCCGCGCGGCAAACCCGGCGCCGGCGCTGTAGGCGCGCTCCAGCACCAGCAGGTGGTGCGCACCGTCGGCCAGGATCTCGCTCACGCCGTTCATCTGCGGTCCCCAGGGCAGGCGGCGGGCCTGCGGCACGGCGTCGGGCGGGTAGGCGATCTGGCGCAGCGCTTGGCCGCTGACCAGGTCGATGGCCGTGATGCGCACTGGTGCACCGCCCGATGCGAGCGTAGCAGGGGGGCCGTCCTGGCGCCAGGGCAGTTCCATGGACAGCCATGCGGTGCGGCCATCGGTCGCCAGGGCGAGGCCCTCCAGCGTGCCGTTGCTGCGCGGTCCGCTGCTGGCCTGGGGCGTGAAGCGGGCGGGCAGGGCGACATCGCGCACGGCCGCGCCGTCGGCGCGGCTTACGCGCAGTTGCGGGCCGAAGCCGCGGCTGAAGTCGCCCTCGCTGGTCCACACGAACTGCGCGCCGCCAGGCAGCCAGCGCACGGCTTCCGCGTCGGGCACGTCCATGCCGGGGTGCGCCCTCAGCCACGGCGCATAGGGCCGGCCGCCGGCATGCAGCAGCGTATGCACGCCGGTGAATTCGGGCGGGGCGAGGGCGGTGGCGTCGTAGCGCAGCCGGGCGGTGTAGATACGCGCCGGGTCATGGCTGGAGCGGTCGTCGCTGATGAGCAGGTAGGTGTCTTGCGCGGCGTTGTAGTCGATGCCGGAGAGGCCGCCCACCGTGGTGCCGCCATAGCGGGTGAGCGGCGGCACGGTGGCAGTGCCGATGAGCCGCAGCAGCGGGGCCTGGGCCGGCGGCTGCGGGGGCGGCAGGCGTGTGGCCAGCGGGGCGCAGCCCGCCATGGCCAGCAGCAGCGCCTGGGCCAGTACGCGCCGCGCGCGCCCCGGTGCGCTCACACCAGCCCTTGCTCGGCCATGGACAGGGCCGCGCCTGGCGCCACGATCACATGGTCGAGCACGCGCACGTCCACCAGCGCCAGCGCGGCCTTCAAGGTCTGGGTCAGCGCCTCGTCGGCGCGGCTGGGCTGCACGCTGCCGCTGGGGTGGTTGTGCGCCAGCACCACGGCGGCGGCATGGTGGTGCAGGGCGCGCAGCACCACTTCACGGGGGTAGACCGAGGTCTGCGTGAGCGTGCCCCGGAACAGCTCTTCCATGGCGATCAGGCGGTTGCCGCTGTCCAGGAACAGCACGGCGAACACCTCGTGCGTGCGCCCCGCCAGGTGCAGCTGCAGGTAGTGCTGGACGGCCTGCGGCGAGTCGAACACCTCGCGCTCGCGCAGCTGCTGGGCCAGGGCGCGGCGGGCGAGTTCCAGCACGGCCATCAGCTCGGCGCGCTTGGCGGGGCCCAGGCCCTTGATGCGCTGCAGGTCCTGGCTGCTGGCGTGCAGCAGCCCGGCCATGCCGCCAAAGCCGCCGCCGGCGCTGCGGCCCGTGGCGGGGTCGCGCACGGGATCATCCAGCAGCTCCTGGGCCAGCTGCAGCACGCCCTTGCCCGCCAGGCCCGTGCGCAGCAGGATGGCCAGCAGTTCGGCGTCGGACAGTGCTGCGGGGCCGCGTGCGAGCAGCTTTTCGCGGGGCTGGGCATCCAGCGGCAGGTCTTTGAGGGGCATGGCGCGGTGGGCGCCGCCCCGGCATACGGCCGTGGGGGCTTGCCCGGTTTTCTACAATGCCGGCAGTTTATCGAGAGCTTTCATGACCGCAGACGCCTTCGCATCCTCGTCCTCCGTGCCCACAGTGCAACAGGGCTCGTTCCTCACGCTGCACTACCGCCTGGCCGGCCCGGCGGGTGACGTGATCAATACCTTCGAGGACAAGCCCGCCACGCTGTCGGTCGGCACGGGCGAGCTTTCGCCCGCGCTGGAGCAGCGCCTGATCGACCTGCCCGAGGGCGCGCGCGCCACGTTCGAGCTGGCCGCGGGCGAGGCTTTCGGCGAGCGCAACCCCGACATGCAGCAATGGGTGGCCAAGAAGCTGCTGAACGAGCTGGGCGACCCCCACGAGGAATACACCGTGGGCGACGTGGTGCAGTTCCCCACGCCCGACGGCACGGGCCAGTACGCCGGCGTGGTGCTGGAGGTGCGCGAAGACGGCGCCGTGCGCTTTGACTTCAACCACCCGCTGGCGGGCGTGCCCGTCACCTTCGAAGTGCTGCTCATCGGCGTGCTCTGAACGGGACGCCGCCATGCAAAAACCCCAGGAAATCGTTCTGGCCGAGCCGCGCGGCTTTTGCGCGGGGGTGGACCGGGCCATCGAGATCGTCGAGCGCGCCATCGCCAAGTTCGGCGCGCCCATCTACGTGCGCCACGAGATCGTGCACAACACCTACGTGGTGAACGACCTGAAGGCCAAGGGCGCGATCTTCATCGAGGACCTGGACGAGGTGCCACCCGGCGCCACGCTGATCTTCTCGGCCCACGGCGTGAGCCGCGCTGTTCAGGACGAGGCGCGCGCGCGGGGTTTCACCATCTTCGACGCCACCTGTCCGCTGGTGACCAAGGTGCATGTCGAGGTGGCCAAGCTGGCCAAGGAAGGCTACGAGTTCATCATGATCGGCCACAAGGGGCACCCCGAGGTCGAGGGCACCATGGGCCAGTTGGACCATGGCATCCACCTGGTGGAAGACGTGGCCGACGTGGCCCGTGTGCAGCCCGCGCAGACCGAGAAGCTGGCCGTGGTCACGCAGACCACGCTCAGCGTGGACGACGCGGCCGAAATCACCGCCGCCGTGCGCGCGCGCTTTCCCTCCATCCGCGAGCCCAAGCAGCAGGACATCTGCTACGCCACGCAGAACCGCCAGGACGCGGTGAAGCTGCTCAGCCCGCAGGTGGACCTGGTGGTCGTGGTGGGCAGCCCCACCAGCTCCAACAGCAACCGCCTGCGCGAGCTGGCAGCGCGCCTGGGCACGCCGGCCTACATGATCGACAGCGTGGACGAGCTGCGCCACGAGTGGTTTGACGGCATCTCCCGCGTGGGCCTCACGGCCGGTGCGTCGGCACCCGAGGTGCTGGTGCAGGCCGTGATCACGCGGATCAAGGAACTGGGCGCGGTGGCCGTGCGCAAGCTGGACGGCATCGAGGAAACCGTGAAATTCCCGCTGCCCAAGGGCCTGAAGCTGGACACTGCGACGGGCCTGGAGATCACCGAGCGCCCGCCCGAAACCGGACCGGGCGGACACTGAACGCACTTCTTCGCCCGCTAAAGCCGGGCGTCGCGGGGCTGCACAAACCCTGTCTGCGACAGCTTTGCTTCATTATTGATAGCTGCTCGCGCTTGATGGATAAGCGCTAAGGGCATATTTGGCATCTATATTGCAATGCCTGGGCGTGGGTGGGGCATGTGGCACCGGATGGCCAATCCCCCGCAGAATGTGGGCCTCTTTACAATTTCCGCTTCTTCACACCGTGGGGGCACGCTGGGCCCCCTGCATATGGAAATAGCAATACTGTTCGCCCTCATCCTGCTCAATGGCGTGTTCGCCATGTCCGAGCTGGCTTTGGTCTCCGCGCGCAAGACGCGCCTGCAGAAGCTGATCGATGAGGGCGATAGCGGGGCGATCGCCGCGGCCAAGCTGGGCGAGAACCCCACGCGCTTTCTCTCCACCATCCAGATCGGCATCACTTCGATCGGCGTGCTCAACGGCATCGTGGGCGAGGCGGCCCTGGCCAAGCCGCTGCGCGAGTGGCTGCTGGGCCTGGGGGTGGAGCCGCAACTGGCCGGCTACCTGGCCACGGGCCTGGTGGTGGTGCTGATCACCTACTTCTCGATCGTTGTGGGCGAGCTGGTACCCAAGCGGCTGGGCCAGAGCTACCCCGAGACGGTGGCGCGCGTCGTGGCGCGCCCCATCAACTGGCTGGCGCTCGCCACCAAGCCCTTCGTGCGCCTGCTGTCGATCTCCACCGAGGGGCTGCTGCGCGCCCTGGGGGTGAAGGAGTATTCCGCCAGTGCCGTGACGGAGGACGAGATCCACGCCGTGCTGGCCGAGGGCACGAGTGCCGGCGTGATCGAGTCCCACGAGCACCAGATGGTGCGCAACGTGTTCCGCCTGGACGACCGGCAGATCGGCTCGCTCATGGTGCCGCGCGCGGACGTGGTGTTCCTCGATGTGGAGGAGCCCTTCGAGGAGAACCTGCGGCGCATCGAGGAGTCCGACCATGCACGCTTTCCGGTGGTGCGCGGCGGCATGGAGAACATCCTGGGCGTGCTCAACGCGCGCCAGTGGCTGTCGCGCACGGTGCGCGACGCCCAGGCGCGCGACCTGACGACCCAGCCGCTGCAGACGGCGCTGTACGTGCCCGAGACCATCAATGCCATGGAACTGCTGGACAACTTCCGGCAGTCCGACGTACAGATGGCCTTCGTCATTGACGAGTACGGCGAGGTGCAGGGCATCGTGACCGTGCAGGACATCATCGAGGCCATCACGGGCGAGTTCCAGCCGCGCGACCCTGAAACCTCTTGGGCCGTGGAGCGCGAGGACGGCAGCTGGCTGCTGGATGGCCACATTCCCGTGCCCGAACTCAAGGACCGCCTGCAACTGTCCACCGTTCCCGAAGAGGACCGCGGCCGCTACCAGACCCTGAGCGGCATGGTCATGTTGCTGACCGGCAAGCTGCCCAAGGTCACCGACACGGTGCAATGGGAGCGCTGGCGCTTCGAGGTGGTGGACATGGATGGCAAGACCATCGACAAGGTGCTGGCCTCGCGCCTGCCCGATGAGGAGGCCAGCGCCGATCCCGCGAGCGGCGACTGAGGCTCAACTCCACAGGTCCAGCGGCGGGTCCGCCGCCACCGCGCGCAGGATGTCGGTGCGCGAGATGAAACCCGCGAGCAACCCGCGCTCATCCGTCACCGGCAGGCCGGGCAGGCCGGTGTCCAGCAGCACGCCCGCCACGCGGCGCAGTTCCGTGTCCGCAGCCACCGTGGGCACGGGACTCACCATCACTTCGGAGACCGGCCGGCGCGCGAGCTCAATGGCCTGCTTGACCGCGCCGGGCTCGGGCAGCAGGTCCAGGGGCGCCATGTCGGCGCGCAGCAGCAGGCCCACCACTTGGCCCTGATCATTCACCACGGGGGCCTGTGCGATTTCGTGCTCGGCCAGCGTCTGCCACGCATCGTTCACGCGCTGATCGGGGGCCACCGTGAGCGCGCCCGTGGTCATCACGTCGCCCACGCGCGACAGCGGCTGACGCGGCTGGGCGGGGCCCTGCTCGGTCTGTACATAGGCCGATACGGCCTCCAGCAGGCGCATGGGCTTGGGCGTCGCCGTCTGCGCCGTGGCGGGAGGGGCTGCGGTCGCAACAGGTGCCGCGTCGCTGTCCAGGGCGCGCGTGCGCAGGGCCTGGGGGCGGTGCACGCGCCGCACCGGCGCCACCTGCGCCAGCTTGTCCGGTCCACCCCGGTAGATTTGCCCCGAAGGGCCGAACACGAAAAACATGGTTTTGCCTCCTGACCCCTGGCCAATGCACCCGCATTGATGGTGCATTGCCATGTTATCGGCGCGAAACGCCGCGGCTTTCGCCCCAGTACGCTCTTAGCATGCCGGGCTGCGCCACTAAAATCGCCGCCTATGCTAGACATCCTCCTCCTTCGCAAAGACCTCGCATCGGCCGTCGCACGGCTGGAAACCCGCAAGAAGCCCCAGGCCTTCCTGAATGTGGAGGCGTTCCAGGCCCTGGAGTCCGAGCGCAAGACCATCCAGATGCGCACCGAGGAGTTGCAGTCGCAGCGCAACCAGCTGTCCAAGCAGATCGGCATGCTCATGGGCAAGGGTGAGAAGGACGCCGCCGAGGCTGCGAAAGCCCAGGTGGCCGCGATCAAGGCGGAACTGGACGGTTCTGCCACCCGGCTGGATCAGATCCAGGGCGAACTGCAAACGATGCTGGCCGCCGTCCCGAATCTGCCGCACGAGAGCGTGCCCGTGGGCTCGGACGAGAGCGCCAACGTGGAGGTGCGCCGCTGGAGCCCCGATGGCCAACAGCCGCGCAGCCTGGGCTTCACCCCCAAGGACCATGTGGACCTGGGCGAGCCGCTGGGCCTGGACTTCGACATGGGCGTGAAGCTCTCGGGATCGCGCTTCACGGTGATGAAGGGGGGCATCGCGCGCCTGCACCGGGCCCTGGCGCAGTTCATGCTGGACGTGCAGACCCAGGAGCACGGCTACACCGAGTGCTACGTGCCCTACGTCGTCAATGCAGACTCGCTCAAGGGCACGGGCCAATTGCCCAAGTTCGAGGGCGACCTCTTCGCGGCCCAGAAGGGCGGTCAGGATGCTGAGCCCGTACCCGACAACGCGCAGCTGTACCTCATCCCCACGAGCGAGGTGCCCCTGACCAACTTCGTGCGCGACGAAGTCTTGGCCGAGGCCCAGCTGCCGCTCAAGCTCACGGCCCATACGCCCTGCTTTCGGTCGGAAGCCGGCAGCTACGGCCGTGACACGCGCGGCATGATCCGCCAGCACCAGTTCGACAAGGTCGAGATGGTGCAGATCGTGCATCCCGACAAGAGCTACGAGGCGCTGGAGGAAATGACCCGCCATGCTGAGGCTGTACTGCAGAAGCTGGGCCTGCCCTACCGTGTGATGAGCCTGTGTACGGGCGACATGGGCTTTGGCGCCGCCAAGACCTACGACCTGGAAGTGTGGCTGCCCGCCCAGAACACCTACCGTGAGATCAGTTCGGTGAGCAACTGCGAAGCCTTCCAGGCCCGCCGCCTGCAGGCGCGCTTCAAGAACGCGCAGGGCAAGAACGAGCTGGTGCACACCCTCAACGGGTCTGGCCTGGCCGTGGGCCGCACGCTGGTGGCGGTGCTGGAGAACTACCAGAACGAGGACGGCAGCGTGACCATTCCCGAGGTGCTGCGCCCCTACATGGGCGGCCAAGCCACGCTGCCGGTCTGAAATTTCCTGCTAGAATCGCGGGCTTCGACACACAGGAGAGGTGGCAGAGTGGTCGAATGTACCTGACTCGAAATCAGGCGTAGTGGCAACACTACCGTGGGTTCGAATCCCACCCTCTCCGCCATACAAAGCTTGTAAGTGCTTGATTGCTAAGGGAATTTAAAATTTTAGCAGGCAGCATTTATCAAAGCAAATATCAAAAGCCGCAGCGAGTAATCGTTGCGGCTTTTGTCTTTCCAGGTGCGCTCCAAGTGCCATGACGGCGAGCCATCGCAGCCTGTGCAGGGCTGCGAAGTTTTTCAGTGCTCGATCCGTGAATGAGCCCCGTGGTACGGTTAAAAAGCCGTCACTCCAAGTCATTGCGTAGCGCACGGCATCTACTCGCACAGCAGCCTCCTCGTCGACAGGGCTATTTCCCCATTCCCCTCGCTGATTGCCAAGTCTCTAAGCGGCCCCCGCTGCAGAGGCCGGCACTGCTGTGCACTTTTCATTTCTGCACAGGAGCACGCCATATGGCAACAACCCCGAACCCAAACTCGTTCCAGCCCACTTTTCGACGTGTGGCCCAGCAAGGTCGGCATGATGACACCTTTGCGGTGATTTCCATGCTGACCGGCAAGACCACGGATGCGATCTTCCGCCAGGCAGAGGGTTTGGGCCTACCGAAGATAGGCCCCTTTCATGTATGGATCGATGGCGACATGATCGCCAAGTTGCTGGCAGGAAACGGCCTCGTCGCCACGGTCTGGAAAGAATGCTCCAGCTACAAGGACTTACCAGAGGTAGCCATCGTGATGGTGGACTACGACGCCGACTGGGAGGTTGGGCGCTGCGTGCTGTACCACCGGGGCACCTCCAGCGATGGCAAGACAGCGCAGCCCTACGTGGTTGACCCCTACCCGCATGCGGATAGCAAACTGCACCTGCGTATAGGCACCGCCGAATTGAATGGACTGCCTCCCTCTTGGTTCATCGGTGTCATGCAGATGGCGAAGACCGCAGGGAAGTGAACTATGCGTGGGCCGTACCTGTTCCCCGCGCTGCAAGGCCAGACGGTCACGGCCCTGCGCGTATGCGATCCCGCTGCAAACCCTTCGGCAAAGCCTACGCACTTCGGAGCCATCGTCCTGCAATGCGAGCGCCACGCCCTGTTGTGCTATTGCCCTGTGCGGTACTTGCTCTACCCCCACGGCAGCAGCTTCGGCCAATGGGGCGACATCACCGCCGCCCTGCCATTTCGGGCCATCCTGTGCGAAGTAGAAGACTTGGAGGACTGGCTGCCGATCACAGCGGGAGCGCATTGGTCGCACCACGTTGTATCAGCGCCATGCCCGGTGGGCGAGGTTCTGGCCGAAGCGCCGCAAATGGTCAAAACCGAAGACGCGGCCGATTGGCGATTGGATTTCCGGTTCACGGGCAGAAGGCGGCTGCGGCTGTCCCGCATCGCTAAATACAACCGCCTGCAGCTCGTGCCAGCAGAGGCGGATTGGGCTGGCTAACGCTTGCCCTTGCGCGTCGGCAGTTCCTGCATCAGCTCGTCCGCTGTCAGGCCGAGCCCCTGAGCAATCCGCCAGATGTTGTACAGGGTCAGATTGCGCTCGCCCCGTTCCACAGCGCCGACGTAGTTGGCGTGCAGGTCAGCCTTCTCGGCCAGCATTTCCAGCGTCATCTGCCGCTCGATCCGGAACTCCCGCAGCCTGCTGCCGAATACAGCCTGCACCCGGTCGCGCTCCTGCACGAAGCGTGCTTCGAGCGGTTGCGGCTTGTTGACGAGCACCCGGACCATGCCGGGTAGTCTGTTTTCTCACCCCTTATCAGTCCACAAACTATCCGTTTGTTTATGGCAAACTGACAAACTAACCAAACGGATAGTGTTTATCTTGGATATTCAGAATGGCGACCGCTGATTTCAATCTTGGTACTACTTGCCCTAGCACTGCACGTAAATACCTCAGCCTTCGGATTGCCGTGCTGGCCACCACCGTGGCCCTGGCTGGGTGCTCTTCCCAGCCGGAGACGGCCGACATTCAAAAGGATCTGGCCGAAGCCTATGCCTGCCCCATCCTGGAACTGTCGGAGGTGAAGAAGGTCGATGGCGCCGCCAACGGCAAGTCCTACGACGTGACGTTCACCCACACGATGAGCATCAAGGGTGGCGCAGAGGCTGCGGCAAAGCTGTTCGCCGAATGGTCGCATCTGGCAGGCCAGCAACTGCCCGCCAAGATGGCACTGGAACAGGCCCAGGCCACGGGAAATGTCGCGGCCATCACCCAGGCCGAGCAACAGCTCAATGCGATGGACGCTCGGCTGGTTCAGATCATGCCCTGCGAGACGCTGGAAGCCGTGACCCGCTTGCAGGTCATGCGCGCCAAGGCCGATGAGGCCGTCAAGGCGGGGCAGAACGCAGCCCCTGTCTCAATCAAAGTCCGCGGCACGGGCCGTATGGGCAAGGCCGAGAGCGGGTGGCACTTTACGGGTATGCCTGCGTTCAACACGGTGGAAATCGTGACGGCACCAGCGACCTACCCACGCTTTGCCGTGCCAGCAGCGCCTGCCGCCACAACGAATCCCGTTCCCATGGAGGTGTCTGGACGTAGCGGAATGGCCTCAAGCGCGGAGGCCATCGCACCCACAGGCCCCAGCTTCGATTGCGCGAAGGCATCCACGTCCGTCGAAAAGATGATCTGCTCCAGCCCGGAATTGGCGGCTGCCGATGCCCGGACGGTAGCGGCTTACAAGGCGGCGTTGTCGGCGTCCAGCAATCCAGAGGGGATCAAGCAGCATCAGGCCCAGTGGCGGCGTGCCGTCCGCGATGTTTGTACGACACCGGAATGCGTGACCACGGCGTACCAGCAGAGACTGGCGGAATTGAAATGATCCGCTGGCGCAGAATCCTTGCAGGGCTGGCGCTGGTTGCAGCGGCCATCACTGCCCAGGCGGAAGGCGCGTTATTCCGAGTGCCCACTCGTGAGGGCGTCACTACAACGCTGTTCTGGGAGGTAGCGCCCGACGCCAAGGCTACCGTGTTCCTGTTCCCCGGAGGCGGCGGTGGCTTCGGTAAGTTCGAGGACGGCAAAGTCACCGGGGGCAACTTCCTGGTGCGCTCCGCGCCGTACTTCCTGGTCAATGGCTTCAACGTCGCGATCTTCGGACGCCCCAACGATATGGAAGAGCTGGGTTGGACGGAGCGGACTGAACCCAAGCACATGACCGACGTTGCCAAGGTGCTGGAGTTCGTGAAACAAAAGAGCAATCTGCCCGTGTGGATCATTGGCACCAGTCGCGGCACTGTCTCCGCGACCGCTACGGCAATCAACGTCCATGATCCGGCCATCGCAGGGCTGGTGCTGACGTCTAGCGTGGTTCGCTTCGCCACTCCAGGTGCTGTCCCGCGCCAGGACCTGAAGGCTATCAAGATTCCGGTACTGGTCTACCACCATGCCAAAGATGCCTGCAAGCACTGCCAAGCCAGCGAAACACCTTTCATCATCAAAGGACTGAGCAACGCTCCGATCAAAAAGCTGATGCTGGTTGATGGAGGTGCCAACCCCAGCGGCGATGTATGCGCGGGCCAGCACTGGCATGGCTTCATCGGCATGGAGAGCGAAGCGGTTGACCAGATTGCTAGCTGGATCAAGGCTCCGGTGAATTGAGCGTCGCGCACTGGTACGGGACGGCAAAGTTATCGGCGGCTTGCCGTCGCCGATAGGACGCCAACACAATCATTGCACCGCCAGTTCACGGCGACTATGACGGGATAGACCTCACATCCCGTCATCCCTTCTCTCCGGCGTGCCGCCGCACGCCATCGCTTCTTCCTTCTCTTCCCCTTCACCGACCACATCGGGCTGCATACTGGCCCCGAGCGTTGGCGGCTGCGTGCGCCGGAGTTTTTTCCTTCTTTGTGGAGAACTCCCGATGCATGACTATCCCCCCACCTATTCCAGCCCCCGCGACGTTGACCTTCGCAGACAGGCCCGCAAGCCTCTGTTTGGGCTGGGGCGCGTGGTTGCCACACCCGGCGCGTTGAACATCCTCACCACGGCCCAATGCCATCCGGTGCAGCTATTGCAGCGCCATCAGCATGGTGACTGGTGCGATCCCGGCGAGCTCTGCACTGCGGACAAGGCCGCCAATGACCACGCCTTGTTGACGGGTGGCCGCTTGCTGTCGGTCTATCGCGTGGACGGCATTCGGCTGTATGTCATGACCGAGGCTGTGAACGATGGCTCGGAGCGGCGGGACAGCACTTGCATCTTGCTGCCTTCGGAGTATTGAAATGTTGGCGCCCAATACTCCACGGCCCATGCGGGTGTTGATGACGCTGCTGCCTCGGCTGGCAGTCAGTGCCCAGCACGAACCCGATTTCGACGCCAGCGATGCCACGGTGCTGGTGCAGCTTGCGGAGGCGGCCGAACTACTCCAACGTATTCTTCAACTGGGTATCTCTGCCATCGGGCAGTTGCTGGCCCATGCCTCGGTGCAGGTGGAAACCGGGGAACTGGCCCAGGATACGGTTGAAGCCCTGGGGTGGCTGCTGGCCGAACTCGGGGATACGGCAGCGGCTTGCGTTGAGCTGGCGGCGCCCTGTCGACATGCGACGGTGGACTTCACCGGAGCGCGCCATGGCTGAACGTGTAGCACCCTCGGCCCAGGTCAACCACTACACCCAGGCGGCACTGGCCGACAACACACACCGCAGCTACAAGGCCGATCTGGCGCACTTCCGCGCCCATGGTGGCACTATTCCTACAACGGCAATCAAACTGGCCGAATACCTCGCCAGCTTTGCGGATACCTTGGCCGTGGCCACCTTGCAGCACCGGCTGATCGCCATCCACCGGGCGCACTTGGAGGCTGGGCACACATCACCCGCCATGGACTCCCTGGTCAAGCGCACCATGCAGGGCATCCGGCGAACGAAGGGCACGGCCCAACGGCGTGTCAAGGCGCTGGTCAAGGACGACATCATCGAGCTGGTTCTGACGGCGGAGAAGCAGAAACCGATGAAGGCGGCGCGCGATGCGGCGCTGATCCTGGTGGGCTTCGCGGGGGCCTTTCGGCGCTCGGAGTTGGTCAGCATTCGCAAGGAGGACATCACTGCTTTCGACCATGGCATCGAGATTCACATCCGACGCACCAAGACCCAGCAGGAGAAAGGGCACACGGTGTTCATTCCCTACGCCAAGTCCTCGCGCTGTCCGGTCAAGGCACTGGAAAAATGGTTGGCGCTCAGCGGTATCGAGCAAGGGCCGTTGTTCCGGCCTATCAACCGACATGACCGAATCGTCGGTACCGAGGCCTTGACGCCGCAATCAGTGGCCCTGGTGCTGAAGGGGGCGACTCGTCATGCCAAGAGCGAGGAGGCTGCGAAGTCAGTAGCTGGGCACAGCTTGCGAGCAGGTTACTGCACGGAGGCAGCCAGCATTGGTGTCACCACTCACGTCATCATGGAGCAAACGGGGCACCGCTCCAGCGCGACCCTGGCGAAGTACATCAGACCGTTGGCGCGCAGGAGGACGCCAAGTTTGCTTTGACTACTCAGCCATAAATATCTCTCGACCCTCCATACGGACTGGCCGAAACAGGCTGAAAGCCACCATCCACGTTCCATCGTCGTTTCGGCGTCAGAGTAAAAAACCTGTCCTTCGTCGCATGCCAGCGTGTAAGTCAGTTGAGCGTCCGGCAGGAGTCCTTTGCGCGCGCGACACTTTGTTGTTCACCTTGTGCAGGCTGCGGTACATCCATCTGGATCCCGGTTTCTTCAACGCAGCGGCGAGGTGTGCTCGCCGTATGTCTTGAGAGAATTACACACTCCGCTTTTTTGCCTTAACAGGCTGCTGCATGACGAGTGCCCGTAGGTCCAGTGCAATCAGGCATGGATCATGACTCCATGCAAAGAGGGCGGTCACGCCACAAGCGATCTATCGGTGAGTTGATCAACCTTGTCAGCGCTGCACGTTAGACGTGATCCGTCTGGTGGCTCGCACTATCACCAGGATGACAGGCCGATAAGGTCTAGTTGATCTGTCGGGGTGGGGTAAATACCAATAAAAAGTCTTTGCCTTTGAACAAACTTTGAAGCGCTTCATATTAGACTTGCACGGGGAGATGCGTTTTGATGCGCATTTATATGCTTCAAATATGAAGCGCTTCATTTTTCGAAACAACCAAGGAGACCGCTGGTGATCAAGAGTCTGAAAAACTGCGTTCAAGCGTTGGCTTGCGTGTGTGTCATTGCCGCTGCGCCCGCGTATGCGCAAGATATAAAGCTTGGTGCTTTGTACCCATTTAGTGGTGGCCTAGCCCTACTGGGTGATGAGAGCTATCGCGGAACCCAGATGGCGGTTGACGAACGTAACGCAGCTGGAGGTATCAACGGCAAGAAGATTGTTCTCGTCAAGGCAGACGCAGTCGATGCGAACCAGGCCGTCGGTGAGGCGCGCCGGTTGACCTCGGTTGAGGGCGTCTCTGCAATCTTCGGCAGTTACGCCTCAGGCATTTCTGCCGCTGCGACGCAGGTCACCGAACTGGCCGGCGTGCCCTACTTCGAACTGGGGGCCGTAGCCGATACGATCACCACGCGCGGCTTCAAATACGTTTTCCGCAGCAACGCTACTGCCAAGAGCTTTGCGGAACGCAGTGTTGAGTCTGTAGTCAAGGTGATCGCACCCATGCTGAAGGTGGATCCGGCGTCCTTGAAGATCGCGATCATCCACGAAGATGGTTCGTACGGCACCCTGGTGGGCAACTTCCAAAAGGAAGAAGCCAAACGGCTGGGACTGAACGTGGTGGAAAGCCAGCCTTACTCGGCGAAGAGTGTTGATCTGTCATCTCTGGTGTTACGTCTCAAGGGGGCCAACGCAGACGTGGTACTCCAGACCTCGTACCAGAACGACACACTGCTTTTCTTCCGCCAGTCCGCCAGCGCCGGCTACAAGCCGAAGGCCGTGATCGGCGCGGGCGGTGGCTATTCCCTTCAGGAAACAGCGCAGGCATTGGGCTCTGCGGTTGAGGGTGTGTTTAACGTCGATTTCCCTCAAATTACCATGAAGGACTCCGGGGCCCCAGGTCTCAAAGAGTTCGTGACTGCGTACGAAAAGCGCTATGGCATACAGCCACGCTCTGGCCACAGCCTGGTGAACTACGTGGGTGCGAAAGGCTTCCTGGATGCGCTTGCCCAAGCGAAGTCCACTGACAAGGACAAGATTCGTGAAGCTGTTTTAGCCTATCGCAAACCGTTGGGCGGCAACGCTGCCGGCTGGGGCTTCCAGTTTGCGGACAACGGACAAAACCAGTTGGCATCGACCAATCTGATGCAGTGGCAAGGCGGCAAGCTTGTCACCGTGTATCCAGACGCCGTCGCGATTGCCAAGCCGATCGCTGCCAAATAAACGGTCAGGCGACTTTCCCTTTATCCATTAGCGCCATGCAAGGCATAGCCTTGCATGGTGTGAGGGGCTGCTGTGTCCATTCTCATACAACTTCTGGTCAATGGCCTGCTGCTGGGTGGTGCTTACGCCATCATCAGTATCGGCCTGACACTTATTTTCGGCGTCGTTCGCGTGGTCAACTTCGCACACGGCGAGTTTCTGATGGTGGGCATGTATGCCGTGTGGTTACTGGCTCAGTACCTCGGTCTGCATCCGTACGCTTCGGCCGGGTTGGTGGCTGTGCTGCTCTTTGGCATCGGTGCACTTATGCAGCGGACTGTTATTCAGCCGCTTCTGTCGGCAGATGCCCATATCCAGATTTTTGCCACGGTGGGTGTTTCGACGGTCCTCCTGAACCTGGCACTGATGGTGTTTGGGGCAGACATCCGCAAAGCGGAAGTCTCGTATGGCACCGAGCCGATGTCGCTGGGAAGTTTCACGTTCGTCAGCGGTCAGATCATCACATTCGTGCTTGCGGTGATCGTCGCAGGGGGTATGCACCTGTTCCTGAAGCACACCTACACGGGGCGCGCCTTTCGCGCTCTCGCTCAAAACCGAATGTCCGCGGCGCTCATGGGGGTGGACGTAAACAAAGCCTACGTGCTCGCATTTGGCATCGGGGCTGGCCTCGTTGGCTTGGCGGCCGGTTTGCTGGCCGTGCAGTATCCGGCCTTCCCAACTGTGGGGCAGTACTTCGTGCTGACGGCGTTTGTGATCGTCGTCCTGGGTGGTATGGGGAGTTTGCCTGGAGCCGTTATCGGATCGCTGCTCATCGGCCTGATCGACAGTCTGGCGGGCTATTACGTAGGCCCCGCGCTGAAGGAGGTCGTGTACTTCCTGCTGTTCCTGGCCATCCTTATTGTTCGACCAACCGGCCTGTTTGGTCTGGGTCGTGGATCTGAGTAAAGGACATCACCATGATGCCCCCCATCTTGCACCCCAGGGTTTACGTTGGCCTGCTGGCCTTGTTGTCCATACTTCTGGTGCCTCTCGCAGTCAAGTCGCCATTTGTATATCACCTGGCTATTCAGGTGTGTGTCTTCGCCGGGCTGGCAACTGCCTGGAACATAGTCGGCGGCTTTGCTGGGCAACTGTCTCTCGGCCACGCCGTCTTCTACGGCATCGGTAGCTACTCGGCAGGCCTGCTTGTCGCTATGTTCGGGATATCTCCCTGGATTGGTATGTTTGCCGGTGCTGCGATTTCCTCGGTCGTTGCGCTGATGATCGCGTACCCAACGCTGCGTCTTCGTGGCCCTTTCTTTTCACTGGCTACGATCGCTTTTCTCGAAGTCGTCCGTCTGCTGGCGGTACACCAGGAGGGGTGGACCGGCGGTTCTGCCGGGCTAAACGTGCCGTTGCAGGTTGGGCTGCCCTGGATGATCTTTCGGGAAAAGTGGGCGTACCTTCTGGTGGCGTTTGGATTCTTCCTGCTCGCACTCTTGGTGAGCTGGCTGATCCGCCGATCGCGATTCGGCTTCTATCTGATTGCTGTGCGCGAACGCGAAGACGCAGCCAGGGCCGTTGGCGTGAACGCTGTACGGGCCAAGATTGCAGCGGCGGTGATCTCTGCAGTGCTCACTAGCCTGATCGGCAGCTTTCATGGCATGTACCTGACATTCCTGGAACCGTCGTCAGCCTTCTCGTTGGAGATGTCAATCCAGATCGCAATGTTCGCCTTGATCGGCGGCTTGGGTACCGTGGCGGGCCCGGTGATCGGTACCGTGTTGGTCTTGCCAGTGGCAGAGTTGGCCCGTGGATGGTTGAGCGCCTTCGGGAACGGAACGCATGGGTTCGTGTACGGCCTGCTGTTGATTTTTGTCGTGTTGTTCTTCCCGCGCGGTCTGGTGGGGCACCTTAGCGAACGTGTACTGCGCCTGATCGACCGCCTGCCCAACGGTGCCAAGGCCAGGAGTGTCGTGTTACCCACCGCTGCCATCAAGCCGCCGATAGCCACCAAAGGTCAACCCATCTTGCGTGCAGAGGGACTGCATAAGCGCTTCGGCGGTCTCAAGGCCACTGATAACGTCTCGCTGACATTGCACCAAGGTGAAATTCTGGGTGTGATTGGTCCCAACGGTGCGGGCAAGACCACTGTGTTCAACCAGCTCTCGGGTTTCATCAGGCCCGACCAAGGCACTGTGAGTGTGCTAACAGACAACGGCTGGGTCTCACCACGTTCACCCGAGACGTTTGCTCATGCAGGTGTTGGTCGCACGTTCCAGATCGTTCAGCCGTTTGCCGGTTTGTCGGTTATGGAAAACATCATGCTGGGTGCATTCATGCACACCCGCAACCGTGCCGCTGCCGAAGCCATTGCACGGGAAGTGGCCGAGTTGACCGACCTGACTCCACTGCTGGACACCGAAGCCCGCAGCCTCACCGTGGGAGGCATGAAACGCCTTGAAGTAGCGCGGGCCCTAGTGTAGTGTTGCATTCTGTTTGGAACTTAATCGGCTATTGGCGCGGATGACCTTTTGCAGGATGTCGCGAGCGTTCTTGGTCCAGATGAACGGCTTGGGGTTGGTGTTGTGATGCGCGATGTACTCATCGATGGCCGAGACGAGTTCGGGCACGCTGGTGAACACCCCGCGGCGTAGCCGGTTCTCGGAGATGTCGCGAAAGAAGCGCTCGACCATGTTCAGCCACGATGCCGAGGTCGGCGTGAAGTGCATGTTGAATCTGGGGTGCTTGGCCAGCCACTCCTGCACAGCTGGATGCTTGTGCGTGGCGTAGTTGTCGGCGATCAGATGCAGCGTCTTGTCCTTGGGCGTCTCCCGATTGATTTGACGCAGGAACTTCAGCCACTCGATGTGGGTGTGGCGCTGCTGGCACTGGCCGATGACCTGACCGTTGAGCACGTTGAGCGCAGCGAACAAGGTGGTTGTGCCGTTGCGCTTGTAGTCGTGCGTCATGGTGGCCGCGCGCCCCTTCTTGAGCGGCAGCCCGGGCTGCGTTCGGTCCAGCGCCTGCACCTGGCTCTTTTCGTCGCAGCACAGCACCAGCGCATGCTCGGGCGGCGACATGTAAAGCCCCACGATGTCTTCGAGCTTTTGCACGAACTGCGGATCGCGCGAGACCTTGAAGCCGCGCACGATGTGAGGCTTGAGACCGTGGGCCTGCCAATGGCGCATCACGGTGCTGGCGCTGACGCCCAACTCAGCGGCCATCGTGCGCGTGCTCCAGTGCGTGGCCGCCTCGGGCTTGGTCTGTGTGGTTAGCTTCACAAGCTTGGCCACATCCACCTTCACCGGCGGTGCGCCGCGCGGCAAGTCGCGCTCGATACCTTGCAGCCCCAATTGCAGGTAGCGTTCACGCCAGCGCGCCACCTGCACGCGCCCAATGCCAAGCTGCTCGGCAATATCCTTGTTTTGCAGCCCCTGCGCGGCCAGCAGCACGATCTGGGCGCGCTGGGCCAATCTGACGCTGGTGCGCTTGGAGCGCGCCAGCCGGCTCAGCTCGCTTTCCTCTTCATCCGTCAACACAATCGTCGGGGCAACTCGCAATTTTTCACTCCAATGCAAACCGTAGTAGAGCATTGGAGCGTGGTTGCTCAATTAAGTTTCATTAAGAATCAAACACTACACTAGCCACCCGGCCACGCATTCTGCTGCTTGACGAGGTGCTGGCTGGTTTGAATCCGTCCGATGTGGCGCGGGCCATCACCATGATCCGGCGCATACGGGATGCAGGTGTATCGGTGCTGATGATCGAGCACTTGATGCAAGCCACCATGGCGTTGTCCGACCGAATAGTGGTCATCAACGTGGGGCAAGTCCTGCGTGAGGGTAAACCGGCCGATGTGGTCAACGACCCGGCTGTCATCGAAGCCTATCTGGGAAAGGGATACACCCATGCTCAAACTGCGTGATGTGAAGGCCGGCTACGGCAAAAGTGAGGTGCTGCAAGGTGTGTCGCTGGATGTGCAGGTTGGGGAGGTGGTCACACTTGTCGGGGCAAACGGCGCCGGTAAGACGACCACGCTCAAGACGCTCTGTGGCATCGTAAAGGCACGCAGTGGCAGCATCGAGTTCGACGGCATTGAGCTGACCTCTCATGCGCCTCATGAGATCGTTGAGCTAGGGGTCACGATGATTCCCGAGGGGCGGCAGCTATTTCCGTTCCTGACCGTGGAAGACAACCTGCTGATGGGGGCCTACAAGCCTTCGGCCCGCAAGTTCCACCAAGAGCGCATGGAGCGTGTGCTGGCCATCTTTCCCCGCGTCAAGGAGCGTCTGGCGCAATTGGCCGGCTCGTTGTCGGGAGGCGAGCAGCAGATGGTGGCCATTGCGCGCGGAATGATGGCCGACCCGCGGCTACTGATCTTTGATGAGCCGTCACTCGGACTTTCTCCTCTGCTGGTAGACCAGATGTTCAACGTGATTCGAACCGTTGCAGAGCAGGGCACTACCGTCTTGCTCGTGGAGCAGAACGTATTTCATACGCTGCAGATCGCGGATCGGGGATACGTGCTTGAAAACGGGGCTATCACTCTGACAGGCACCGGGAAAGAGCTTCTGGAAAACCCGCACGTACGCCGCGCGTACCTGGGTCATTGAAGTCCACCACTTCAAACGGAATATCACATGGACAACGAACAGACACACCAAGGCCGGGTGGTCCTGGTGACCGGTGGCGGTGGTGGTATCGGTTCGGCAATAGCCGAACAATATGCTCTGCGAGGCGCCGCGGTAGGCATTGTTGACCGCTCAGCCGAGGCAGCGGTTGCCCTCGCCTCCCGGCTGACGGCGGCAGGCCACAGGCTCCACGTTGTTGCCGCGGACGTGGGGCGGTTTGACGACTGTCAGCGTGCGTGTCACAGCATCGAAGCCGCGTTGGGGCCAATCGATACGGTCATCAACAATGCTGGAATTTCGCCCAAGCATGGTGGCCTGCCTGCACCCATCTGGCAGATGGATCCGGCGGAATGGCACCAGGTGATGGACGTCAACTTGAACAGTGTCTTTCACTTCACGCGTTTGCTAGCTCCGGGTATGGTTGAGCGGCGCTTCGGCCGCATCGTCAACATGTCCTCGGTGGCGGGCAAGGCGTACCTGGACATCGTCGCCGCACACTACAGCACCACAAAGGCGGCGCTGATCGGTATGACCCGGCACCTCGCAGGCGAACTGGGTCCCCACGGAATCACCGTCAACGCTCTGGCACCTGGACGCATCGACACTCCCATGGTCGCGGGCGCCCCTGTTGAGGCCAATCAGGCGGTGATCGACGTGACGCCTCTGCGGCGTCTTGGAAAACCCACGGAAGTGGCTGATGCCTGCCTGTTTCTGACCTCCGAACGCGCCAGCTTCATTACCGGGCAGGTTATCGATGTGGCTGGTGGCTGGCTCATGACCTGACCCCCCATTTTGAACAGAACAAACACTATGAGTACCAAGCTACACAAGAACTTTATTGCTGGCGCGTGGGTCGACGGAGTCTCCGTCGGTTTGAACCTTAACCCTTCGGACACCAACGACGTGATCGGTGAATACGCTCGCGCCGATGCCGCACAGGCCGCACAGGCCATCGATGCCGCCCACGAAGCGCAAAAGCTATGGGCCAATTGCACCGCAGAACAGCGTTCCGATGCGCTGGACCGAATCGGGACGGAAATCTTGGCCCGCCAGGACGAACTGGGCACCTTGTTGTCGCGCGAAGAAGGTAAGACGTTGGCTGAGGGGGTGGGCGAAGTGGTGCGCGCGGGGCGCGTATTCAAGTTTTTTGCGGGTGAAGCCTTGCGTCTAGGCGGCGAAAAACTGCCATCCATCCGCGCCGGTGTCGATGTCGAGGTCAGCCGAGAACCCGAAGGTGTGGTGGGCATCATCACGCCTTGGAACTTTCCTATCGCCATTCCAGCCTGGAAAATCGCGCCTGCCTTGGCCTACGGCAACGCCGTGGTCTTCAAGCCGGCCGATCTGGTCCCAGGTAGTGCCTGGGCGCTGTCTGAAATCATCGCCCGCGCCGGGAAGTTGCCAGACGGCGTCTTCAACCTTGTGATGGGCCCGGGCTCCAAGGTTGGGCAGACGCTCGCAACCTCCCGAAAGGTACGCGCCATCACCTTCACCGGCTCGGTTCAGACAGGTCGCGCCATTGGTTTGACGTGCATGGAGCGCGGTGCCAAGGTCCAGCTGGAAATGGGGGGCAAGAATCCGCTGGTGATCCTCAACGATGCGAATCTCGAACAGGCTGTTTCTGTCGCGATCAACGGGTCGTTCTTTTCCACCGGGCAGCGCTGTACGGGTTCCAGCCGGCTGGTGGTGGAAGATGGCATTCACGATGCGTTCATCGCCGCGATGGCAAAGCGGATGGCCGCACTCAGTGTGAATCACGCGCTCAAGCCAGGAACAGACATCGGTCCAGTCGCCTCCCAGGACCAGTTGGATCAGGACATGCACTACATCGAACTGGGCTGTCAGGAAGGTGGGCGCCTGGTCGCCGGCGGAGAACTGCTGGTGCGTGAGACCCCGGGGTTCTACCTATCGCCAGCACTGATCACCGAGACGCAGAACACCATGCGCATCAACCGCGAAGAAGTCTTCGGTCCTGTGGCGTCCGTCATCCGCGTCAAGGACTACGAAGAGGCGGTGGCAACAGCCAACGACACCGATTTCGGTCTGTCTTCTGGGATCTGCACCACTTCGCTGAAGCACTCGACGGATTTCAAACGCCGCTCAACCGCCGGCATGGTGATGGTCAACGTGCCGACGGCCGGGGTCGACTACCACGCGCCGTTTGGCGGCCGCAAAGGATCCAGCCATGGTCCCCGTGAACAGGGTACTTATGCCCGCGAGTTCTACACCTCAGTCAAAACTGCTTACACCCTGGCCTGACCCATGCAAGTCATCACTGGAAACACCCAAGTCTTTGGCATTCTCGCGGACCCTATTCATCACGTCAAAACACCTCAGAGGATCAACAGCCACTTTGAGGCGGAGGGCTTCGATGGCGTGATGGTTCCCATCCATGTCGGCACGGATCAACTGGCCGCAGTTGTGCAAGGGCTGCGGGTCATGAAAAACCTGGCCGGCTTTGTGGTCACGGTGCCTCACAAGACGGCCATGGTCGATTTGTGCGACGAAGTGTCTGCCCATGCGCGGCTCATCGGGGCGGTCAACGTGGTCCACCGGACGGAACAAGGGCGACTGATCGGCAGCATGCTGGACGGGGAGGGATTTGTCGCGGGACTGCGCCATGAAGGCATCGAGCCGAGGGGCCGAAGTGCCTATCTGGCCGGGGCTGGCGGCGCCGCAAGCGCCATTGCTTTTGCCCTGGCCTGTGCCGGTGTGAGCCGCCTGACCATCGCCAACCGCACCACCGACAAAGTACGCCAGCTCATAGAGCGTATCCGCACGGTGGCGCCTGGAGTGGAGTTGCTGGTCGGGACTGACGATCCCTCCAGACACGACCTGGTAGTGAACGGTACGTCGCTGGGCCTACGCGGTGATGACGCCCTGCCGCTCGATACTGCGCGCCTTCACCCGGAACAGACAGTGGCTGAAATCATCATGCAGCCCGCTGAAACAGCCTTGCTCAAGGAAGCTCGTGCCAGGGGGTGTCGCATTCACATGGGTGCGCCCATGCTCGCCAGTCAGATTCCCCTGATGGCGGCCTTCATGCGTCATGGGCACACCGAAGGAGTAGAGCATGCAGAGTGACGCCTTACTCGCAGCTCTGGGTCAGGTTGTCGGTGAGCGTGGCGTTGTGACCGAAGAGACTGATCTGATCCCCTTTTGTCACGACTGGCGACAAATGTTCGTTGGGCGCCCACTATGTGCCGTGTTGCCGCGCAAAACCCAGGAGGTGGCGGAAGTGGTGCGCCTGTGCTCGAAAGCCGGTGTGGCCGTGGTGCCGTACGGCGGAAATACCGGTTTGTCGGGTGGAGCAACACCCGACGCCAGCGGTCAACAGGTGGTGCTGTCGCTGGCCCGCATGAATGCCATTCGGGACATTGATGTGATAGGCGAGACCATTGAAGTCGAAGCCGGTTGCGTACTCCAAACGGCGCAGCAAGCTGTGAATGAAAAGGGACTATTGCTGCCTATTACCCTTGCTGCAGAAGGTTCGGCGCGCATCGGTGGCATCGTCTCGACTAATGCGGGTGGCACGAACGTGCTGCGCTACGGCATGGCGCGTTCTCGTATTCTGGGGCTGGAAGTCGTCACCGCGGACGGCCAGGTGATCAACGGACTGCGACGCTTGCGCAAAGACAACGCGGGCTACGACTGGAAACAGTGGTTTATCGGCACCGAAGGTACCCTGGGCATTGTGACTGCTGCTGTGTTGCAACTGGCACCCAAGCCGCGCTACCGTGTTACGGCTTTGCTGGCCGTTCCGTCTCCGGCCGATGCTTTGAGGGTGCTCTGCGCCGCTCGGGCAGCGATAGGCGAGACGCTGACCGGGTTTGAATTGATGTCGGGTGCATCTCTAGAGCGGGTGAGCCGACACCAGCATCTCAAGGTACCTCTGGGCGATTCAGCTTGGTACGTGCTTCTGGAGGCCAGTTCCTCTTTGCCTGGGCTGCGGGACGCCACGGAGGCTTTCCTGGGCGAAGTGCTCGAACAAGAGATAGCCTCCGATGGTGTGGTGGCGGAATCCGAGCGCCAGGAAGCGGATTTGTGGGCCTTACGCGAATCCATCACGGAAGCTGAGGGTCGAGAGGGTCGTTCGGTCAAACATGACGTATCCGTGCCCATCTCGGCAATACCGGACTTTCTGAAGGCAGCCGATGAGGCGGTAATGTGCGCCTTTCCCGAAGCACGCATCAACACGTTCGGTCATGCTGGTGACGGCAACCTTCACTACAACGTGATTGTCCCGGCGTCGCTGGATGCCTCAGCACTTAACCGGCTGGTGCACGACGTCGTGGTCGAGTTCGGCGGAAGTATCTCGGCAGAACACGGCATCGGTCAGTACCGGGTAGACGAACTCGTGCGGTGTCGAGCCCCGCTTGAATTGCACATCGCACGGCGTATCAAGCAGGCCATCGATCCTCAGAACACCCTGAACCCTGGCAAGGTGCTCGCCCTCCGTTGATCGCGGTGGAATCAATCATTAATGAAGTTCTAATGGACATGGAAACCTACGATTACGTGATTGTTGGAGGTGGCACGGCTGGCTGCGTGCTCGCAGATCGCCTGAGCGCATCGGGCAAGCACCGAGTGCTGCTGATCGAAGCGGGAGGAGAGCCATCGAGCCCGTGGATTGCCATCCCGGCCGGATTCAGCAAACTGCTGACAAACAAAAAATACAACTGGCTGTTCAAGACCACACCTGAAGAAAACACCAATGGGCGGGTCATCTCGGTACCACGTGGGAAGGGCCTGGGCGGATCCAGCCTGATCAACGGCATGATTTATGTGCGTGGGCAGCCCGGCGATTACGACGCCTGGGCAGCTGCGGGAGCAACCGGCTGGGGCTACGCTGACATAGAGCCCTATTTCCGGCGCCTGGAAAGCTACTCGCTCGGCGGTGAAACGCGTGGCAAGTCGGGGCCACTTCAGTTGGACCAGGTACGCGAACGGTTTCCCATCTCAGATGCATTCTTGAAGGCGGCGGAGCAAGCTGGTCAAGTCTTTAACGAGGATTACAACTCGCCCACCCAGGAAGGCTTTGGCTACTACCAGGTCAACCAGCTCAATGGACAGCGCTGCAGTGCCTACGACGCCTACCTTAAGCCGGCGCGTTCTCGGTCGAATCTGGTGATCCGAACCGGGGCTCATGTGCTGCGACTTGAACTGCAAGGCACTCGATGCACGGGAGTGACCTACCGTCGCGAGGGACGCGAGTTCACGGTGGCGGCCTCGTCGGAGGTCATCATGGCCGCAGGCGCTATTCAGACCCCTCAGATTCTCGAGCTGTCGGGCATTGGTCGTCCCGAGTTGTTGCAATCACTTGGCATCCCGGTGAGACATGCTTTGCCTGGGGTGGGTGAGAACTATATAGACCACTTCGCCACGCGGATGAACTGGCGCGTTAAGAACACGGTCACCCTGAACGAGATGTCCCGAGGTTGGCGCCTGGTACGCGAGGTTGCCAAGTATTTCAGTACACGCAAAGGTATCTTGACTCTGGGAACTGGCCTCGTCCATGGCTTTGTCAAAACCCGCTCGGATCTGCCCTCGCCAGATGCACAGTACTTCGTGGTGCACGCGAGCTACGCCAATGCCGCCGAGCGTATCCTCGACCGTGCGCCGGGGATGACGATAGGAGTAACGCAGTTGCGCCCGGAGTCCCAAGGCACTATTCATGTTCGGTCCGCAGATCCGTTTGATCAGCCAGCGATCCGGCCCAATTTCCTGGCCAGCGAGGTGGACCAACAGTGCATCGTCAGCAGCATGAAACTCGCGCGCCACATCATGTCGCAGCCCGCGATGGCACATTTCATCGAGCATGAAATGAATCCAGGTGCCTCGGTTGTCTCAGATGCTGACTGGCTTGAGTTTGCCCGCAAAGATGGTCAGACCATCTACCACCCGTTAGGCACCTGTCGCATGGGCACTGATGACCGGGCGGTTGTCGACCCTCGGCTGAAAGTCAAGGGACTGAATGGGCTGCGCATTGTCGACGCCTCAGTGATGCCCAAGATGGTCTCAGGCAACATCCAGGGCGCCGTCATAATGGTCTCGGAAAAAGGCGCCGATTTGATTCTCGGTGATCGCCTGTCCTGAGGGCGTTACAGGAATCTCCGGGTAGGCGTTGATATCCACTGATTTACGTTTCTGAAGCATATGATCACTGGTATTCGCCCCACTCTAGAGGATGTGGCTCGGCTTGCAGGTGTTTCCTTGGGCAGCGCCTCACGTGCGCTGTCGGTGCCCCACCAGGTAAAACCTTCTACCTTGGAACGTGTGAGTCGGGCAGTTGATCAGTTGGGGTATGTGCGCAATGGTCCGGCAATGGCTTTGGCTTCTCGGCGTACCCGTACTATTGCGGCCATATACCCTTCGCTTGATAACCCCATCTTTGCTGTTTCAATCCAGTCCCTTCAGCAAACACTGTGGGACTTGGGTTACCAACTCCTGGTTGCCAGCCATGAATACAAGCCTGAGCGGGAGTTTGGTCTTTTGCGATCCTTTGTTGAGCGGGGGGTGGATGCGGTAGTGTTGGTTGGTACCGATCACGATGACTCGGTATTTGAGTTATTGAGTCAGTACAAGCTGCCTTATGTACTGACATGGTCGATGGACGATGCCAACCGCCGACCATGTGTCGGTTTCTCTTACTACGACGCGGCTTTCAAGATGGCGCAGGTAGTGATGGAACACGGTCATACTGAAATTGCTATCTGTCCCGGGCAGTCCTACCGCAATGAGCGGGTCCGGGCCCGTATTGCCGGCACGCAGGCAGCGATGCAGGGTGCGGGGCAGACCCTGCGCCCGGAACGAATCATTGAACAGCCCTTTACTTTTGAGGGGGGGCGGCAGGCAGTGCGTTTGGTCTTGGCCACTCAAGTCAGGCCCACAGTCCTTATTTGTGGCAACGATTTGATCGCCATCGGCGCTATGGCTGAGTGCAGAGATCAGGGGGTCAATGTACCGGAAGATCTATCTATCACAGGCTCCGACGATATTGAGTTGGCCAGTTTAGTTGAACCACAGCTGACCACTGTGCATGTGCCCAAGGTCGAAATCGGATCACTGGCAGCCCACCGCATCGTGAATTTGATCGAAGGATCTTCAGATGCGTCGGATTCGCTGTTGTCGACACGGGTTGTGCTTAGGGACAGCCTGAAGAGAATCATTTAAAGAAGGCGGTATGCGATGAGCAACCTGTTCTCTCCTTATTCGTTGGGGGCCCTAAGCCTCAAAAACCGGATCGTCATTGCCCCCATGTGCCAGTATTCCGCACACGAGGGTAATGCTGGGGATTGGCATCTGGTGCACCTTGGGCACCTGTTGCTGTCCGGTGCTGGCTTGTTGATTCTGGAGGCCACAGCAGTAACGAGAGAGGGTCGTATCTCACATCAGGATTTGGGCTTGTGGTCGGAAGTTAATGAGGATTCGTTGAAACGAACTCTCACCAAAGCGCGCCAATTCTCAACCATGCCTGTTGCCATACAGTTGTCGCATGCAGGCCGCAAGGCTTCAAGTCATGTCCCCTGGGAAGGTGGGCAACTGATACCGACAGATCAGGGTGGTTGGGCTCCCTTGGCGCCTTCTGCCGTGTCGCATCTCGAAGGGGAACCAGCTCCCATCGAACTGGACAAGGCTGGCATGGAGCGTATCCGTTGTGCCTTTGCAGACGCCGCCGAAAGGGCGTACCGTGTTGGCATAAATGCCATCGAGGTACATGCCGCGCACGGTTACCTGTTGCACCAATTCTTGTCGCCTTTGTCCAATTTCAGACGAGATGAATACGGTGGGAAACTGGAAAATCGAATGCGTTTTCCGCTAGACGTTTTCGAAGCTGTTCGAGCGGCAGTACCGTCCTCTATACCTGTCGGTGTTCGTATCTCCGCTACCGATTGGGTGGACGGTGGTTGGGACATCGAGCAGAGCGTAGCCTTCTGTTCCGAGCTGAAGCGGCGGGGTGTGGCGTTTGTGCATGTCTCCAGCGGCGGGGTTTCTCCGCTTCAGAAAATTCCTATCGGCCCTAATTACCAAGTTGGACTGGCCGAACGGATTCGCCAGGCCACGGGTTTGCCGACCGTCGCTGTTGGACTGGTGACGGAGGCTCAGCAGGCAGAAGATATCGTCGCAGAAGGCCGTGCAGATTTGGTCGGATTGGCCAGAGCGATTTTGTTCAACCCTCGCTGGCCATGGCACGCTGCGGCCACCTTGGGCGCCGAAGTTGAGGCTCCGCCACCCTATTGGCGATCACAGCCTCGTGGGTTGACTCACCTTTTTGGGGACACCCGTATCGGACAGCGCTGACTTTGCCCGGCGGTATTTGCTCTGGTCAGTGCAACCTATTCGATTGCTGGCTTTCCTCGATGTTGAGGCTCCTTATTTCACGTTATCAAACATTGAGAGTTGAACGCTCCTTGGGGACTCCGAGGGGGAGCTTACGGTTCGACCTGTGGCAAAGAGCGGACGCTCCAAACAACTTCCTGGTCGACCCCAACCGCTGCATTGCCGGTACTCGTCGGTCCGTATTTACGTGCAGCAATTGTGCGCTGCCTAACTGGTCACTGACATCGCTGCGTAGCGATAACACGCACTTGTCGATAGTCAGCGATGCTGAAGTTTCAGCCGAGATCAGAACGCTTTGTTCAAATCAATGTCATGTCCTGCAGCTTTGAGTTCACGGGCCAGAGCCAGCTTCCAACTGCCACTACCGTCCATGTTCTCCCAGACAACGCCGGCAAAGTCACTGGGTATTTCAAGAGTTCCACGCTTGAGAGCGCAGACTTTGGCGCGTCCCAAGCGGCCGATGAAGTAACCCAGTTCAAGGAGCACGTTTTGACGAGCACGAGGCCCCAGCTCACCACCTTTGGTGCATCCAACATCATCAGGTGTTAGCAGCACCACAGCAAAGCCAACGTCTCCGTTCGCTTCGACCTTCTCAATAACAGTGCGCCCCTGATTAGCCTGCTCATGCAGGATGATCGCCTGCAACCCCATTTTCTCCAGAAAACGCGCGACAGCCTCTCGGGCCTCTCCATCGTGCCCATGCACAATGAAAACTTTGTTCGTGGTTGCCATGGGCAAGTGTGATTGAGGGCTGGCGCCGTGGCTCATGACGTAATCCTTGTAGTCCCTGGCAAACGGAATAATCATTTGCCGAACGACGTTCTGAATGCTGGAGTTCACTTTCGAACCACCGTAATAAAAGGTGTGCCCAAAGTTGAATAGGTAATCAGGATCTTCCCCGAACCTGCAGATCAGCAGATATGTCAGTCCTAATACGCGCTCCACTTCATCAGGCCAGAGCAAGTCAGCACTGCCAACCATGCTTCCTTGAGTTTTTTCACTATCCTCAATGAACTGGGCTAGATCAAGCCCGGTAGTCAGTTGCTCATTGATCTGTGCAAGTGATGGATCTCGAAGTAGGCGCGCTAGGTTTTTGATCGGCCGCTTGTAAGATTGAAAATCTGATGCTTGAAGATCCAACACAGCATTGTTGATCTGCTTGAAGATACCGGAATCAATCCCCACTTGACTTGTCCTCGCCAATTCGTGCTGCTGCGGCCTGGTCAATGATTGCTTGCCGATATTGCGCCTTCATGCTCTGTGCAATAGGGCCAACGAGTGCGTTGGCTGCATAGGCGCCCAACTGCTCATCTACAAGCCTCTCCACCTCCTGAATGGCTGCATCGATGCTGCCAGGATCATGAGGATCGAAGCTAACCGAGCCCAACTCTCCGTCTATGGCTGACAAGGCCTTTTGTGCATCCGCTAGATCACGAGTGAGTTCATCAAGGCCCTCGATTTTCACCACTCCGCTTCCTCCTGTGTAGCCGCTATAGAGGATTATCCAGTATGTCCTCCATAGTCAATCGATTGCTGCGCAGGTACACAGCAACGTAGCCCGCACAAGCAAATGCCCAAGGTCACGCAGGGCGACGTTGACGGGTTGTCCGATGATCCACAGTCGGCCCCCGGGCTCGTCGAAGACGCGAAGCAACACCCTCACCATTGGTCACCCCAGCCGTCGCCAGCATCGGCCGCCTGCGGGGCGGGAGTTTCAGCAATGGCCTCTGCTGGGACACTGCCGTTCATCGACCGCACGCGAATATCCCCGTTATCCAGGACGCGCAAAGAGACGTAGCCCCCAGCGGCCAGCCCTGCCGTTTGCAGCAAAGATTTGGGCAACCGCAGGCCAACTGAGTTGCCCCAACGACATAGACGAACGGACATGATGGACCTCCTTGTTGTTGATAGCCAATGACGATCAACAAATTGCGTGGAGGTCATCCAGTGCCGATTCAGCAGCGACTAAGCGATCAGAGTGCCAGCCGGTCAAGCTCTTCGTCGTACACGAAGTCCCCCGCGTCGGGCGTCCAGATTTGTGGTGGCTCGGGCGCAGCTTCGTCAGGCAGCAACAGGCGCGCGCCGTACTCCTCTTCGGCGCGACCGGGCCACCAGTAACGGCCACTCTCTATGCCCCAACGCGGCACCGGCACGACGTTCTCCGGTACCAGGAGTTCAGCCAGGTTCAGCGGCGGCAGCTTCTCGGGTCGGCGATGGGCCGCCATGTCAATGCCAATCGTGCCCCGAACTTCTTTGATGTACTTGGCAACAGTGGTGCGCCCGTAGTGACGCGAAAGGTCTTCACCGTTGAGCCAGAGCGTGTAGGCCCGCAGTGCCCCGCGCTTCAACTCCGTGCATTCATCTGGCGTTAGCAGCGGCTGGAACGAGTTGGCAATATTGAACGCCGCCAGATACTTGAAGTACAGCGCGGACACGTCCTGATTGCGCCAGTCGCGTACCTTGGCAAGCCCCTGTTCCTTGAGCAGGCGGCGAAACAACTTGATCTCGACGCGAAACGAGCGGCGGGAAGTGCGCAAAATGCGGGACTGGTAGTGCCCCGGCCTCTTCCACAGCTTGGACAGCAGAACATGCTTGTCATACGCCGTGACGGAACGGTACTCGGAGCGAGAATCACCGTTGTAGCCCAGACTGATGCAGGTTTCGTCGTCCCGGTGCTTGCCTTCGACGTTGTTGGCATCTATCGCGTCGATGGCCATGCGCTGCGAGCCTTCTGGAAACCAGAAGTTTGCGCAGAGGTGCACATGGCTGAGATCCACATCACCATAATGCCAGCGATGCCGTTCCTCGGCGCTGGGGCGCAGGTTGAACTTGTCGACCTGCTGCTCGAAGATCGCCGTCACGTAATCCTGCAGTGAGTTATGGCCGAAGAAGTTGTGCCCCTGAAGGATTTGCGGTGGGCAACAGTTGAACTCCAGCTTGTTGGCCATGGGGTTGCTGCGCCCCTCGATATCGCGTGAACGGATGTACACGTCATCCGGCGCGCGGCTGCGGTTGGGCTTGAATGCAGCCGATCCCACGGCAACAGGCTCGTCCTCATATAGCTTGTAGAACAGTTCCCCAATTGGCTTGTGATGCAGTCCGCCGAAGACGGCGATACGATCAAAGTGGGGGCTGCAAAGCGGGCGGTCCTGAGCCTCCGATGTGGAGGTGGGCGGTTTGAAGCTCTGTGCTACGAAGCTCTTTGATGGGATGATGGTATTGACGCGATGCTGGGGATTCATGGTGAAAGCAGTCCAGGGCGACTGGTTGATTGGTGAGCTGTCAAATTGCGAACAAATGTCGGCTCGTATAGCGACTGACTAGCTTTACAGGCGCTATACGGTCTCCTCACTCGTGCACCCCGCAACCGGCATCTCTCCAGCCAACAGCGCCCTCACCCCCGATTGCAGAATTGCAAAATTGCAGGCCTGCAAAGCACGCATCTCCCCTTCTCTATTCAGAGTCGTTAGAGGAGGTTTGATGGCCCTCTCCCCCTTGCACCTGACTTTCAGATTGGGGCAACGGCGCACCCGACGATGTCAATTCAGAGTCCAAACTCTCATCCCCATTGCGATTGATGGGAGTTGTGCCAACGCCGCGGGTCGGGCGACGGCGCGAGGGCCTAGCTCCGAAAAAAGGCGGTGCGGAATTGGCAAGCCGCGCAGGACGTGGACGCTGAATTGCCCTCGTCCGATGAGGTTGGTCATGCTCACGCGCAGTCAACTCGGACTCAATACTTTCATCGCATTTGAGGTTGATCGGCGCCATGCCAACGCCTCGTCTAGTTTGACGCCGCTGAAGCGGAGGAGCTTCTCTCTCAACCGGCAAAGGGGCATGCCCCGCATGGTCTACGGCCAGCGTCTGACCAGTGCGCGCGCCCCATTCCTCCTCCAACGCTGAAAGGCCACCATCATTTGCGACTGGATGTGCCTCAACAGGTACAGGCGACACCAACGACGTGCCCTCTTGGGCTTGAATTACAGCAACATCACGGCAGATCGTGGCCGCATGAACATCCAACAGAGCTGCGATTTCCTTCTGCTCCTTCTTGGCTGCCAGCAGGTTTGCAACCTTGATCCGTCGCTCCATGATGGCCACCTGCTTGCTGCTTTGCTGATTCTGCTCATCACGGAAGGTCCAACCCCATTCGAGTTTTCCACCCAAAGTGGTCGACCAGAACTGAATCCGGGTGGGGATCACATCAGCGGTGTCGTATGGGTCGAATTTCTTACGCACGAGATGAAAACCTCCGCCCACCTCGGCCGGCGCCGCCTCGTCATACATGAGACGAACGATGCAACTGGACTTGGTGACAAACTGAGCACCGATGCTCGTGCGAGGCAGAGCAGACTCGAAGATGGCCACGGCCACTCCTGCACTGTTGAGCTTTTTTGTCAGTACCGACAGACTGCTGTCCCGGTCCTTGACGTTCGGTGACAAGCAAGTAGCGAGATCAGTAATCACGATGAGCTTGCAGCCCTTGGGGATGGATGCGAGTAACGCTGCCTGCCCGGTAGACGTGTCAAGGTAAGTTGCTTCGTCTGCTTCTGCCTCTGCGTGATAAAAAAGAAAGTTCCCCAGCGCGTCCTTGTTGGATACATCACTGCTTGCGCAGGCACAGGCCTTGTCGATGCGGTGCAGAGTTTTCATTGCCTGTTCAAGATCCTGTCTGGGCCCATAAATGGCCAGTACAGGAGATGCCTTGGGCGAAGTAAACGGCTCCACCGGCAAGCCCAGCGAGGTTCTGAACGCAAGCAGGTTTGCAAACGTCTGCACATCCACGTCAGGGTCAGCCAAGAACAAGATGGTCTCAGCTTCCGGAATCAGGTAAGGAATCAGGAATCGACGCTCACGAAGCTTCCATTTGGACGCTTCGGCCCAAGTGTGGGTGTTGTACATGGAGATCTGCTTCCATTCATTTTTCGGCGAGGTCATTTGTATTTCTTTCATCAAAGTTGCGATAGGCTGGGGACACGCTTAGCCGCTGTACTGCGGCGAGAAATGAGCTTTTCGCACCAGGCCAGGACCTCCGCTTCAACCCAACGGACTGCTGAGCGACGAGAAGACCCCAAGCGCACAGGCTCAGGGAAGTCCAGCTGCGCGTAGATGAAAGATTTCTGGAATCCCACGATCGCCATGACCCGCTCGATTCCGATAAGCCGAATGGCGGGTGGATCCTCCGGTTCGCGTTCGATGGGAACGCCCACGGTGAGCAAAGTCGAATAGCGTGGCGCCTTCTTCTTGGCCTTGCCGGTCAGATCTTTGATGTGCACAGCGACCTTGCCGGAGAAGCCAGGGCAACGCTGCGACTGCTTTTTGTCCAGAACGACGTGCGTGCCATCGTGCCGCACCCAGTGGTGCACCCACGGCCGTGCCGGATCTTGAACGATGTAGGCATGTGCGTCCCGGGGAGCGGGCTTGAAGAAGCTGGCGTGCGACGCGCTGACCAGCACCGTGCAAGGCTGGTGCAATGCGCGCAAATAGGCTTGGAGGCGTTCTGCCTCAGGAAGATTTCTCACAGGGGACTCCTTGGGTGCGAAAAACGAAACTGCGAACAAGCATCGAAGCCTTGCCAGGCTTCCATGCAACGTTGAATTCGTACTCGTACCTCAAGCATCTGCCGCTGCTAGCACCAGTCAGACGGTCAGGAAATTGACCGGGCTCTGCTGGCAAACGACGAAGTCGTTTGGCTCACCGTGAACCCATGACATGTCACAGGCACAGTTGGGGGAATATCAGGCTGATGCCTTCTCAGAACCGACTCCGGCCTCGCAGCCGGTGCCCGCCAGTTGCTACCGGCGCCCTCTTGAAAGTCGCTGGATTCTAGCGCGGCAAATTACTGCCTCGCAAGAGCTGTCAATCCTGCGTGCAAGCAGAAAAGCAGTACTTCTCCCAATCGGCCATGAGCAGGGTGCGCTTGGCGAAGAAGTCCGAGCGCAGGTACGCCGCTGCGACGGCATCAGAGAGTCGATGTGCCAGCGCGTGCTCGCACACCTCGAAGGGATAGCCGGAACGCTCGCCGGCCCAGGTTCTGAATGTCGAACGCATGCCGTGGACCGTGACATCCCCATGGTCCATCCGACGCAGCAGCATCGACATCGCCATGGTAGACATGGCCACATCCTTTTTGCCGGTGATGAAGATGAACTGTTTGCCTGAGAAGGGCTTGACCGTGGCGAGGATTTCCAGCGCGCGCTTGCCCAGCGGCACCCGGTGTTCCTTGCCAGCCTTCATGCGTTCGCCAGGGATGGTCCAGATGGCTTTGGCGAAGTCGATTTCATCCCAGCGCGCGCCGACGACTTCACCGGTCCGCGAGGCGCACAAGATCAGGAACTCCAGCGCGTAGCGGGCCATGCCGCTCTCACCTTGCAGCTTTTCCATGAAGCTCGGTAGTTCCTCATAGGGCAGCGAGGCGTGGTGGTTCTTGGTTCCGATACGCACCTTAGGCAACAGATATTCCATGTGGCCCTTGAGCCGCGCGGGGTTGTCGCCCTTGCGCCATCCTTTGACTGTTGCCCAGTCGAGTACAGCCTCGATGCGTCCGCGCAGCCGGGTAGCAGTTTCTGTTTTGCTTTGCCAGATGGGTGAGAGGATCTCAACGATGTGATCGGAGTCCACGTCCCCGATGGCACGCTGGCCGATCACCGGGTAGGCGTACTGCGTCAGGGTGTTGGTCCACTGCTGGGCATGCTTGGCGTTTTTCCAGGCAGGCCTGGAAAACTCGATGAACTCAGTGGCGCAGGTCTCAAATGTCTTGGCCTTGGCTTGCTGAAGTTGCTGCTCTCGGGCCTCCTGCCGCTTGGCTGCAGCTGGGTCAGTACCGTTCGCGCGGGCATCGCGTAGGGCCTGGGCTTTCTCTCGGGCCGTTTTGAGAGAAGTTGCAGGGTAGGCTCCGAGGCCTACCGACTTGGCCTTGCCATGATCCATGTACCTGAAAAGCCAACTTGCGCTGCCATTCTTGGCAATCGCGAGGGTTAGGCCCTGACCATCGCCAAGCAGTGCGTTCTTGGGGGTGCTGAAAGCGAGTTCTTCGATCTCTCGGATCTTGGCTCTGATCTTGAGGTCAGTGAGTTTGTGGATAGCCATGCTGGAATTGTGAGTCAGGAAGGGTTGATGAATCCCCTTAGCTATCAACTCGCATATCAAAATCAGCTGCTACCTCGCGGAATCCTGCGGAGAATGGCGGACGAACGCCTCGGCGTAACCCGTTGAATTCATTGAATGTGCAGCTGTTTTGGAGAATGGCGGACTAAAAATTCAGTGACACCCTCTCCGCCAAACTAAAAAGCCTTGCAAGCCAGTCGCCTGCAAGGCTTTTTTCTTGGTGCGTCCCTTCTGGGGCCAGCTCTTGTGACCAAATTTCGAGCGATTTTGCCCCCGGGGCCTTGCTGAGCTAGCGCCAGTAGCTATTTAAATAATAGCAACGGGCGCCGGGATTCATTCCTGCGCAGCTGCCAGAGCCAGCAGCGCTGCCTCCACCTCTGATGCTGGCACGCCGTCCACCGGCGTCAACAGGGGGGCCAGGGCCTGCAGTGCGCCGGCTTCCTTTTGCAGCCGAGCGATGGACTGGCCGGCGTCGCGCGGGGCGTCGAAACCCGTGCTTTGCAGCAGCAAGCGGCCGTCGGCAGCCACCAGCTTGAAGTAAAACTTGCCGTCGGCCTCGCGGTATTGCTTGAACGCGGGCAGGGTGGCCTTGCTGGTCTTCTGCGTGGCCGGTGCAGGGTGTGCGACGGCGCTCAGGCTGCGCAGGCCTACGGCGGCGCGCAGGCGCTGCAGGAAGGGGGCGGCGATGGCGCGGGCGCGCTTGGCGCCGATTTGCAGGGCAGCCTCCACCTTCTCGGGATGGGCCATCAGGTCGTCATAGCGCGCGCGCATGGGCGCGATTTCGCGGTCGATCCGCTCGAACAGCATCTGCTTGGCGTCGCCCCAGGCAATGCCGTCCGCATAGGCGCGCCGCATGGCGGCGGTCTCTTCGGGGGTGGCGAAGGCCTGGTAGATCTGGAACAGAGCCGAGCCCTCCACCTGCTTGGGCTCGCCAGGAGCGCGCGAGTCGGTGACGATGGAGCCGATGAGTTTCCTCAACTGCTCGCCCGTCGAGAACAGCGGAATGGTGTTGTCGTAGCTCTTGCTCATCTTGCGCCCGTCCAGGCCCAGCAGCAACGCCACGTTGTCCTCGACGGCCGCCTCGGGCAGCGTGAAGTGTTCGCCGTAGAGGTGGTTGAAGCTGGCCCCCATGTCGCGGGCCATTTCGATGTGCTGGATCTGGTCGCGGCCCACGGGCACCTTGTGGGCGTTGAACATCAGGATGTCGGCCGCCATCAGCACGGGGTACATGAACAGCCCTGCGCTCACGCCGTCGTCCAGGTCGCGGCCGGCTTCCTGGTTCTTGTCCTGTGCGGCCTTGTAGGCGTGGGCGCGGTTGAGCAACCCCTTGCCGGTCACGCAGGTCAGCAACCAGTGCAGCTCAGGAATTTCAGGGATGTCGGACTGACGGTAGAAGGTGACCTGCTGCGGGTCCAGTCCGGCGGCGAGCCAGCTGGCGGCGATTTCCAGCGTGGAGCGGTGCACGCGCTCGGGCTCCTGGCACTTGATGAGGGCGTGGTAGTCGGCCAGGAAGTAGAAGCTCTCTACGCCTGCGTTGCGGCTGGCGGCCACGGAGGGGCGGATGGAGCCCACGAAGTTGCCCAGGTGCGGCGTGCCCGAGGGGGTGATGCCGGTGAGGAAGCGGATGGTCTTTGGCATGAGGGGGATCAGAGAAGGAGCCGGTCAGCGCAGCAGCGCGACCAGTGGCGACAGCATGAGGTTGATGGCGCTGTAGCCCAGCGCCATCAGGGGGCGCAGCCACAGCGCGCCCACGACGCCCGCCACCACCAGTGCAAGCACGATGAAGAAGCCGTAGGGTTCGATGCGCGAGAGAAAATGGGCTTGCTTCCACGGCAGCAGGCCGACGAGGATGCGCCCCCCGTCCAGGGGTGGCAGCGGAAACAGGTTGAACGCCCACATTACGAGGTTGACGGCAATGCCGGCGCGCGCCATCTCCAGGAAGAAGCGCTCCTGTGTGCCGGTGGCGACCAGCGCGACCAACAGCAGCGCCCAGCCGATGGCCTGGATGAAGTTGGATGCCGGACCCGCCAGCGCCACCCAGATCATGTCGCGCTTGGGGTGGCGCAATTGGCTGAAGTTCACCGGCACGGGCTTGGCATAGCCAAACAGAAACGCCCCCGAGGTGGCGAAATACAGCAGCAGCGGCATGAGCACGGTGCCCACCGGGTCGATGTGCTTGAGAGGGTTGAGCGTGATACGGCCCATCATCAGCGCGGTGTTGTCGCCAAAGTGGCGGGCGGCATAGCCGTGCGCGGCTTCGTGCACGGTGATGGCAAACAGCACCGGCAGGGCGTAGATGAGGACGGTCTGGATAAGGTCGGTCATGGGCACCCGCCGATTGTCGCCCATGCGCGCTGCGGCTTCCTGTCTGACAGCGCACGGGCAGTTGTCCGACACTCGCATGCTGGACAGGCGGTCACTATGCACGGCAGTGGCGCGCGTTCCCACGGCGCGTCGGCCAAACAACAAGCTAGAGGAGGCCACCCCATGCATGCCTGGTATCTGCCTGTGAAGGTGTTTGCGCTCGTTGTGGTGCTGCTGATGGTCGTGGCCATGGCCTACGCCGGCACCATGGCCGTCATGTACTGGTCTGGCATCGGCGTGTGAAAGGGAGGGCCCCATGAACAAGCGCCAGACGCGTCTTTTCGCCATCGTCGCCACGGGCATCTCGGCGGCGGTGTTCCTCCTCCTCACTTTTGACAGCCACCGCAAGTTCGATGCGCTGACCAATGCCGAGTCCATCACTCCGGCGGTCGTGCACGGCAAGGATGTCTGGCACAAGAACAACTGCATCAACTGCCACACCATCTTTGGCGAAGGCGCCTACTACGCGCCCGATCTGACCAAGATCACCAAGCTGCGCGGCGAGGCTTATCTGAAGGCTTACCTGAAGGATCCTTCCAAGTTCTACGACGAGCAGCGCCACCGTCGCCTGATGCCCAAGCAAGACCTGAGCGACGAAGACATTGCCGGGCTCATCGCCTTCTTCGACTGGGTCAGCAACGTGGACAACCAGGGATGGCCGCCGCGGCCCATCCTCGTGACGGGCTCCACACTGCCGGGGGCTGACCGCAGCGCCGCGCAGCAGGCGGACGACGCGAAGATCGAACGGGGCGGCATCGCTGCGCCCCCCGGTGCGCGCCCGCTGTCGGGCAACGAGGACCCGATTGCCCTGGGCGAGCGGGTATTCCGCACGGCCACGCCCGCCTGCACCGCCTGCCACTCCACCGCGCCCGGCGTGAACATGGCCGGGCCGTCCCTCGCAGGTGTGAAGGGCCGCACCGAGGCACTGCTGGGCTCGGCCGACTACAAGGGCCAGGCCAAGGATGTGGCGGCCTACTTGCATGAGTCCATCGTTTCGCCCAGCGCGCACCTGGTGCCCGGGCCCATGTACTCGGCTGATGGGACCTCTTTCATGCCCACGACCTACGCCAAGGACCTCACGGCCGAGCAGATCGACCAGCTCGTGGCCTACCTGATGTCCATGAAGTAAGCACGCCCGCAGCCATCGCCGGAGTCCGCCATGAGATACAAGTCCCAATCCGTCGCCTACTGGTACTTCGCCGTGGCCGTGGCCCTGTTCGGGCTGCAGCTGGTGTTCGGCCTGCTGTCGGCCACCAAGTACCTGGGGCCGGACCCGTTGCTGTACATCCTGCCGTTCGACGTGACCAAGATGATCCATACCAACATCCTGATCGTCTGGGTGTTGTGTGGCTTCATGGGGGCCACGTACTGGATGGTGCCCGACGAGTCGCGCACCGAACTGCACAGCACACGGCTGGCCTACATCCAGCTCGTGCTGTGGACGGTGATGGGCGTGGCCACGGTAGTGGGCTACCTGTTTCGCTGGGGTACGGGCAACAAGCTGCTGGAGCAGCCGCTGCCCTCCAAGATCGTGATCGTGATCGTGATGCTCATGTTCCTCTACAACGTCGGCATGACGATCCGCAAGTCCGGCCGTTTCACGACACCGGAGGGTGTGCTGCTGGGCGGCCTGGGCCTGGCGGCGGTGCTGTACCTGCCGGCGTTGCTGGAGTTTCACAACTACACCGTGGCCATCTTCTACCGGTGGTGGACCATTCACCTGTGGGTGGAGGGCGTGTGGGAGATGATCCAGGGCGGCTTCCTCGCGTACCTGCTGATCCGCCTGTCGGGCGCCGACCGCGAGGTGATGGAAAAGTGGCTCTATGTCATCGTGGGGCTGGTGTTCATTGCCGGCATCCTGGGTACGGCGCACCACTATTACTGGGTGGGCGTGCCGCAGTACTGGCTGCCCATCGGGGGCTTCTTCAGCGCACTGGAGCCCGTGGCCCTGGTGGGCATGGCCATGTATGCCTACTTCGCCATGCGCCGCTCGGGCATGGCCCACCCCAACAAGCTGGCGCTGCACTGGACGGTGGGCAGCGCCGTGTTCACGCTGTTCGGTGCCGGCCTGCTGGGCCTGGCCCACACTTTCCCCAGCGTGAACAAGTGGACGCACGGCACCCTCATTACCGCCATGCACGGGCACGCGGCGTTCTACGGAGCCTACGCGATGATCGTGATGGCCATGATCAGCTATGCGCAGCCGGCCCTCACACGCAGGCCCGAGGAAGGCACCGCCATGGGCTACCTGTCGTTCTGGATGCAGCTGGCGGGCATGTTCGGCATGACGCTGTCGTTCGCCACCGCGGGCATTGGGCAGGTGTACCTGGAGCGCATCATGGGCATGGGCTACCTGGATGCGCAACTCAAGATCCAGGTGCACTTTGTCATGCTGGTCATCACTGCGTCCATCTTCGCGATTGGCGTTGCGTTGTTCATCATCGATTTCTTCCGCCACCCGCTGCGGCTGGAGGTCAACGCCAGCGATCCGGTGGACCGTCCCCTCGATACGCACCGTGCTGCAGCGATTTGATCTACAGGGCGGGGCGGGAATGGCCCGCCCGGCAACGTCCCCTGCGCCGGAGCCCCCCTATTACCTGCCCAGCGGCGACGAGATCGAGGTCTTCGCGCAGTGCCACGCACAGGGCCTGGCCGTCATGCTCAAGGGACCCACAGGTTGCGGCAAGACGCGCTTCGTAGAGCACATGGCCTGGCGCCTGAAGCGCCCGCTCATCACCATCGCCTGCCATGACGACCTGAGCGCCAGCGACCTGATCGGCCGCTTCCTCATCCAGGGCAGCGGCACCGTGTGGCACGACGGGCCGCTGACCCGCGCCGTGCGCGAGGGCGCGCTGTGCTACTTGGACGAAGTGGTGGAGGCGCGGCAGGACACGGTAGTGGTATTGCACCCGCTCACCGACCACCGGCGCATCCTGCCCATCGACAAGACGGGCGAGGTGGTCGAGGCCGCGCCCGGCTTCGGGCTCATCGTGTCATACAACCCCGGCTACCAGCGCATGCTCAAGGACCTGAAGCCCAGCACGCGCCAGCGCTTCGTGGCACTGGACTTCGGCTTTCCCGCGCCCGAGACAGAGGCGCGCATCGTCGCGCAGGAAAGCGGCATTGCCGAGCCCGAGGCGCGCGCGCTGGTGCAGCTTGCCACGCGGCTGCGCGCACTGCAGGACCGTGGCTTGGCCGAGGTGCCTAGCACGCGGCTGCTGGTGGCGGCCGCGCAGCTGGCGGTGCGCGGCGTGGACCTGCGCCGCGCCTGTCTGCACGCCATCGTGGCGCCGTTGTCGGACGAGGCATCGCTGGTGGGCGCCATGCGCGACCTTGTCGACGCCACCTTCGTCTGACCATGGCCGAGGCCGAGGACGTCATCACCGACGCGGCGCGACATGCCACGATCTATGCCCAGGCGCTGTGGCGCCGCCACCGCCCCCCGCCGGCCGGCCCACCCCGGCTGCATCTGGCCGATGTGGCGCCGCGCCTGGACCTGTTGGTAAGCGCCGCGCTGGGCATCCGCCTGCAGCTGCGCGCGGCGCAACCGCCTGCTCCGCCTACCTTCCTCTCGCGCTGGATGCAGCGTGCAGAGGCCCCCAGCCAGCGCGACGCCGTGCCCGCCACCGACGGCGCCAACCTGTGGCTGCCCCCCGCGCTGACGGACATACCCGGCGCGCAAGCGGGGAAGGAAGGCGCGCTCCCCGCCGACGAGCGCTACCGCACGCTCGCGCTGGTGCACGGCATGCGTGCGATGCGGGGGGCGCCAGCATGCGCTGCCCAGGCAGTGGACGGTTTCGAGCGGGCCTTGTTCGCACTGCTCGAAGCCCACGCGGCCGATCACGCGCTGGCCCTGCGCCTGCCGGGCATGGCCGCGCCACTGGCGCGCCTACGGCAGGCAATGCTGGCAGCGCGCCCGGCGGTGGCAGCGCTGCCGCCGCACCTGCAACCGCTGGAGTCGCTGGCGCACGCCCTGCTGGCCGGCCCACCCGCGGGCGCCGGGCCTCCCGGCCTGATGCCATCGCTGCCGGCCCCGGCGCCACAGGTGCTGGCGCATGCACGTGCCCTCGCTTCGCGCCTGCGCCCGGCCGCGGCCCCCGCGCGCCAGCAGCGCTGGTGCATGGTCGACGCGTGGCTGGGCGAGCTGCGCACGCCGGCTACCCCCGCGCCTGCGCACGCCACGGCGGACGGCGCAGAGGATGCCTCTGGCACGACCCATGCTGCCCGTCTGGCGCGCCGTCCGCAGGTGCGCCAGGCGCTTCCCGATGAGGACGACGCGAACGGTCCCGGTGCATGGATGGTGCAGACCGCCCAGCCGCACGAGCAGGCCGCGGACCCCATGGGCATGCAGCGCCCGAGCGACCGCGACGCCAGCACGGCGGCGGAGGAGTTCGCCGATGCGCTGTCCGAACTGCCCGAGGCGCGCCTCGTGGCCACGCCCGGCCGTCCGAAGGAGGTGCTGCTGTCCGATGACCCGCCGGAGCATCTGGCGCGCCAGGCGCGGGCGGGCGGTGGTGCGGCCGCCGCGCCGGGCGTCGACGTTCTGTACTACCCCGAGTGGGACGGCGCCAGCGGCAGCTACCGCCGCCCCGGCGCCGCCGTGTGGTTGCACGACGCAGCCCCGGGCGCGCCCGATTGGTTGGAAGCCACGCTGCATGAGCGCCGGGCCATGCTGCACGCCGTGCGCAGGCGGTTCGAGCTATTGCGCAGCCGCCGCGTGGCCGTGCGCCGCCAGCTCGACGGCGACGAGATCGATCTGGAGGCTTGCATCGAGGCGCGCGCAGACTTTGCCGCGGGCCTGCCGCTGCCCCAGCGCCTGTACCGCAGCGAGCGCCGCCTGCACCGCGACCTGGCGGTGCTGGTGCTCATGGATGTGAGCGGCTCCACCGACGCCTGGGTGGCGCCGGGCCGGCGCGTGGTGGACGTAGCGCGTGAGGCGCTGCTGCTGGTGAGCATGGCGCTGGACGGCATGGGCGCGCCGTTTGCGGTGCAGGCGTTCTCCGGTGAGGGGCCGCAGGGGGTGGTGGTGCGCAACGTCAAGCGTTTTGACCAGCCCTACGGGCGAGACGCTGCGCTGCGCATCGCCGGTCTGGAGCCCGAGCACTACACGCGCGCCGGCGCCGCGCTGCGCCATGCCGCCAGCACGCTGATGCGCCAGCCGGCCGCGCACCGCCTGCTGTTGCTGCTGTCCGATGGCAAGCCCAACGACATCGACGCCTATGAAGGCCGCTATGGACTGGAGGACATGCGCCAGGCCGTGACCGAGGCGCGGCTGCAAGGCATTGCGCCGTTTTGCCTGACCATCGATCGCCAGGCGGCCCGCTATCTGCCCATGGTGTTCGGTGCCCATCACTACGCGCTGCTGCCGCGGCCCGAGGAACTGCCGCAGGTGCTGCTGCAATGGCTGCGCCGGCTGGTGGTGGTGTGACTGATTGCTACTGTTTTGGTAGCTATTGACGCTTGCTGGATGGGCGCTAGAGGCCTGAAACGTTCTGATTCTTCCGTCGGCGCATTGCGCCGCTGTGGCACGCACCAAGCCCGGGCGCGTGCCCTTAAAGCCCCAGCTTGGCCAGGCTGCCACCACCTTCGCGCACCACGATGGGGTCGCCGCCGGTATTCATGGGCGTGAGGTCCAGCACCGTAGTGGGCTCCAGCGGGCAGCCGCCCGCATCGAGGATGCCATCGAGCTGCTTTTCAAAGCGCTCGCGGATCTCCTGCGGGTCGTTCAGCGGCTCGCTTTCGCCCGCTGGGATCAGTGTGGTGGCCAGCAGCGGCGCGCCGTGCAGCTCCAGCAGCATCTGCAGGCCCTTGCGGTCGGGCACGCGCAGACCGATGGTCTTGCGCTGCGGATGGCTCACGCGGCGCGGCACTTCCTTGGTGGCGTCCAGGATGAAGGTGTAAGGCCCCGGCGTGGCCAACTTCAGCAGGCGATATTGGCGGTTGTCCACATGCGCGTAATTGGCCAGTTCCGACAGGTCGCGGCACAGCAGGGTGAGGTGGTGCTTGTCGTTGATCTGCCGAATACGACGAATCCGGTCCACGGCGTCCTTGTCGTCCAGGCGGCAGACCAGCGCGTAGCTGGAGTCGGTGGGCACGGCCAGGATGCCGCCGCTCGACAGCAGCGTGGCGGCCTGCTTGAGCAGGCGCGGCTGCGGGTTGTCGGCGTAGATCTCGAAATATTGGGCCATGGAGGGGCGCGGCGGTCAGCCGGCAGTGGTGCGGGGGGCGCGCAGGATGCGATCGGACAACAGCTCCCACACGGGGGTGAGCTGGCCTGGCAAATCCGGCAGGGCGCCCAGATCGGTGTGTGATTCGTTCGGGCTGTGGAAGTCGCTGCCGCGCGAGGCGGCCATGCCGAACTCCTGCGCCATGGCGGCGTACACGGGATATTCGGATGGCGTATGGCTGCCGGTCACCACTTCCACGCCCTGGCCGCCGTGCTGCTTGAACTCGGAAAACAAGGCGTATTCCTCATTCGCCGTGAATCGGTAGCGTGCAGGATGGGCGATCACGGCCATGCCGCCGGCCTCGCGGATCCAGCGCACCGCATTGCCCAGCGTGGCCCAGCGGTGGGGTACGTAGCCGGGGTTGCCCTCGGTGAGAAAGCGCCGGAACACTTCGGAGGTGTCATGGCACACGCCGGTCTCCACGAGGAAGCGGGCAAAGTGCGTGCGCGAGACCAGTTCAGGGTTGCCCGCGTAGCGCAACGCCCCTTCGAATGCGCCGCGGATACCCACGTGCGCCAGTTGCTGCGCCATCTCCTGTGCCCGTTCGCCGCGCCCGCCGCGCGTGGCCGCGAGGCCCTGGGCGAGTTGTGCATTGTCCGGGTCGAACCCCAGTCCCACGATATGCACCGTGGTGTCGGCGAAGGTGACCGAGATCTCGGTGCCCGTGAGGTAGTCCATGCCCAGCGCGTGCGCGGCGGCGGCGGCGCGGTGCTGGCCGCCGATCTCGTCATGATCCGTCAGCGCCCACAGCGCTACACCGTTGGCATGCGCACGGGCTGCCAGCGCTTCGGGGGTGAGGGTGCCGTCAGACACCACGGAGTGGCAGTGAAGGTCGGCATTGAGGAGGATGGACACGATTTCATTTTAGGGGGAGCCCGCAGGGCATGTTGTCGTGGTGGTTGCAACACAGTGACAAACGGGTCGGGCTGCAGGCAGCGACGAATATTTGTAATCAAATGCGCATAAATGCGACAATATGAGCCTCTTTTTGTCCAGGCTGCCGGGTTGTTGCGCCCGTGTGCCTCCTCCGTGTGCCTCCTTCCACCGCTATGGCGCCACGACGCCCCTGATTGCGTAGAACATGAACTTCAACCATTTCCCCGTCGCCCGCAAACTGTGGGGCCTCGTCCTGGGGCTGCTGGTCTCCATGCTGCTTTTGCTGGCGGGCCTGTTGGCCTACACCGCCCAGCTCGATGATGAGGCGGCGCGCATCGTGCAGG
This sequence comes from Diaphorobacter sp. JS3051, assembly GCF_015832135.1. Taxonomy (NCBI): domain Bacteria; kingdom Pseudomonadati; phylum Pseudomonadota; class Betaproteobacteria; order Burkholderiales; family Comamonadaceae; genus Diaphorobacter; species Diaphorobacter sp. JS3051. Next base: position 1,590,522 of record NZ_CP065406.1, on the reverse strand, counting down.
CCAACGAAGACCGCATCAGCCTGGCCCTGCGCTGGAAAGGGCTGACCATGCTGGCCGTGGACCAGTCCGTGAGCGCGCTGGCCTCGGCCGACGAGACCCTGGCGTCGGGCCTGCAGAAGAAAGCCAAGCAGGGGATCGAGGCCATCAATGCCCTGCAAAAACAGGTGGAGGCCGTGGCCTTCTCTGCGGAGGACAAGGCCCAGATGGAACGCGTGGCCGCCGCCCGCAAGGTGATGCTGGACGCGCTGGCGGAGGCCACCAAGGCCCGGGCCGAAGGCGACTTCGCCCGCACGCAGACCCTGGTGGACAGCAAACTGCTGCCCGCCGTGGAGCGCTACGTGGGCGAACAGGACGCCTATGTCCAACTGCAAGAACGCCAGCGCGACGCCGCCAAGCAAGAGGCCCAGGCCTTGCACCAGCGCGCCATGTGGATGGGCGCGGGCATCGCCGCGGTGGTGGTGGTCTTGGGCCTGGTGTTGGCGAATCTGCTCGTGGGCTCCATCACGCATCCCCTGGAGCGGGCCGTGGGGCTGGCTAACGCGATTGCCGGTGGCGACTTGACGCAAGACGTGCACGATGACCGTCGTGACGAACTGGGCCACCTGCTGCGCTCGCTGTCGGCCATGGGAGCACGTCTGCGCGGCGTGGTGGGCGAAGTGCGCTCGGGCGTGGAATCGGTCTCGGCGGCGTCCAGCCAGATCGCCACGGGCAACCACGAACTGTCTGCGCGAACCGAGCAGACCGCGGCCAACCTCGAAGAGACGGCCGCCAGCATGGAAGAGCTCACCGCCACCGTCACCCAGTCGGCCGACACCGCGCGCCAGGCCAACCAACTCGCCGCCAACGCCGCGCAGGCCGCAGAGCGTGGCGGCGAAGTGGTGGGCCAGGTGGTCACCAGCATGCAACAGATCACCGAATCCAGCCGCAAGATCGCCGACATCATCGGCGTGATCGATGGCATTGCCTTCCAGACCAATATCCTGGCGCTGAACGCCGCCGTGGAAGCCGCACGCGCGGGCGAACAAGGCCGCGGCTTTGCCGTGGTGGCGGGTGAAGTGCGCAGCCTGGCGCAGCGCAGCGCCGAGGCCGCCAAGGAGATCAAGCAGCTCATCACCACCAGCGTGGACAACGTGCAATCGGGATCGGCCCAGGTGGAGCAGGCCGGCCAGAGCATGCAGGACATCGTGCACAGCGTGCGCCGCGTGAGCGACCTGATCGGCGAGATCACCGCTTCGTCCACCGAGCAGCGCGACGGCATCGGCCAGGTGAACCAGGCCGTGGCGAACCTGGACCAGATGACGCAGCAAAATGCCGCGCTGGTGGAAGAGTCCAGCGCCGCCGCCGCCGCCATGCATGAACAGGCGCAGCGCCTGGCGCAGGTAGTGGCCGTGTTCAACGTGGGCAATGGCGCCGTCGCGGCGCCCCGCAGCCCGGCCCGCGTGGCGCCGCCAGCGGTAGCGCCCGCCCCGGTCAAGACACCGGCCGCAACGCCGGCGCGCGCGACGCTGGCCAAGCCCACACCGACAAAGGCTGCCGCCAAGGTGTCCGCCCCCCAGATCGCGCCGGCCAAGACGCCTGCGGCATCGGATGCGGATGGCGAATGGGAGAGCTTCTAAGCTCTAAAAAATAGCGTCATTGGTACGGCCCGTCCCCAGTCGGGACAAAAAAAGCGCGGCCTGTGCCGCGCCTTTGGCCATCCCAACGCCGCTTAGGACGTTACGTGGTCATGGCTTGCTGTCTGCTCCGTACTTGGGAGAGCGTGGCCCATGCAATAGTCCTCCCGGACGGCCGGCATACAGCAGTCGGCCGTTTGCGACCTCGGCGATCTGCACGCTGCGGTCTGACAAGGTTTCCACAATCTGGTCAATGAGCGCAGACACCAGCATGCCCACCAAGCCACCGCTTGAACGCTTGTTTTCTGCACTCGAGGCTGTTGCCTCCCCGGACCACAGTTGCTCGCCCGTTCACATTGCAGGCGACTCCAGTCCCTCCACCAGAAACTGCACCCGCCGCTCGCCCCGCCACTCGTTCACGTCCAGCCGGAAGGCCAGCAACGCCCGTTCGGGCAGCGGGTCGGTGTGGCCGAACCAGATGGCGTCCACGGGCTGGCCCTGGTGCAGCAGCTTGATAGACAGGTGGTTGCGCGCCTCGCCCACCAGGCGCTGGCTCAGCACCTGCACTTCCTCGCTGAAGGTAGGCGGCGCAAAGCCCTGGCCCCAGACCTCCCGGTGCAGCGTGTCCACCAGTTCCGCACGACAGTATTCCGGGGCCAGCGGGCCGTCGGTTTCCAGCCGGCGCGTGAGCGTCGCGGCATCCAGCCATTCCTGTGCGACCTGGGCGAAGGCCTGCTCGAAGAGGTCGAAATGCTCCTCGGCCACGGTGCAGCCGGCCGCCATGGCGTGGCCGCCGAACTTCAGGATCACGCCGGGGTGGCGCTTGGCTACCAGGTCCAGCGCGTCGCGCAGGTGAAAACCGGGGATGGACCGCCCCGAACCCTTCAGCTCATGCTCCTTGCCCGGCGCGCTGCTGGCAGCGAACACGAAGGTGGGGCGGTGCAGCTTGTCCTTGAGCCGCGAGGCCACGATGCCCACCACGCCCTCGTGAAAGTCCGGGTCGAACACGCTGATGGCGGGCGGCGGCTCCTCGCCTTCGTCGAACAGGCTCTCGGCCAGCAGCAGGGCCTGCTCGCGCATGCCCCCTTCCAGCTCGCGCCGCTCGCGGTTGATGGCATCCAGTTGCCGGGCCAGGTCGGCGGCGCGCGCCGGGTCGTCGGTCAGCAGGCATTCGATGCCCAGCGTCATGTCGGCCAGGCGCCCCGCGGCATTGATGCGGGGCCCAAGGGCAAAGCCGAAGTCGAAGGTGGTGGCCGCGGGGGCCTTGCGCCCGGCGGCGTCGAACAGGGCCTGGATGCCGGGCTGCATCTGGCCGGCGCGGATGCGTTTCAAGCCCTGTGCCACCAGGCGTCGGTTGTTGTTGTCCAGGCGCACCACATCGGCCACGGTGCCCAGGGCCACCAGCGGCAGCAGCGGCTCCAGCTTGGGTTGCGTGGCCTTGTCGAACACGCCGCGCGCGCGCAGCTCGGCGCGCAGCGCCATCAGTACATAGAACATCACGCCCACGCCGGCGATGGATTTGCTCTCGAAGCCGCAGCCCGGCTGGTTGGGGTTGACGATGGCGTCGGCCGCGGGAAGTTCGGGGCCGGGCAGGTGGTGGTCGGTGATGAGCACGGTCAGCCCCAGCGCCTTGGCGCGCGCCACGCCCTCGATGCTGGCGATGCCGTTGTCCACGGTGATGAGCACGTCGGCGCCGCGCTCGTGCACGCGCTGCGCGATGGAGGCGGTGAGGCCGTAGCCGTCCACCACGCGGTCGGGCACCAAATACTGAACATGGCGTGCGCCCAGCAGGCGCAGGCCGCGCACCCCCACTGCGCACGCAGTGGCGCCGTCGCAGTCGTAGTCGGCCACGATGAGCAGGCGCCGGTCCTGGCTGATGGCGTCGGCCAGCAGCGCCGCGGCCTGCCGCACGCCCATGAGGGTGTCCGGCGGCAGCAGGCGGGCGAGGGCGTCGTCCAGCTCCTCCTTGGCGCGGATGCCGCGCGCCGCGTACAGGCGTGCCAGCAGCGGGTGCACGCCGGCCTGCTCCAGCGCCCAGACCACGCGCGGTGGGATGTCTCTTGCTACTATTTTCATAGCTGCTCGCGCACGCTGGAAAAGCGCTGGGGCTTGAAAAGACTCTGAATGCGCTGGCCCAGGCTGCGCGGCGCCGTATGCCAGGACTGTGCGCCGCGTTCGCCGCACAGCGTGAGGCGCGCCGCGCCGCCGCCCGCCACATGCGCGGCCAGGCGCGCCACGGGGCCGGCGTCCAGCGCGGCCCAGGCCTGGCGCCAGGCGTGCCAGTCCTCGCGCAGCGCAGCGTCCAGCAGGGTGGTGGGCATCTCGGGCGCCGGCACGGGGGCGGGTGGCTGGGGCAGGGCGCCTGCGCCGTGCACCCAGAAGGCATTGACCGGCGGCAGGCCCTGGGTCGCGCGCGTGTCGTTGAAGGGGTGGGTGTACAGCAGCATCTGCATCTCGCTGTGCAGGCGGTGCAGCAGGCGCGCGCGGGCGGGGTCGGGCATCCAGGCGCGCACGTCGCGCTGTATCACGCGGTCCAGCGACGCGGTGGGCAGGTTGTCGAACACTGCACCTTGCGCGACCCAGCGCGTCGGCTGGTCGTAGGCGAGCGTGATGCCGTCCTCGGCAAACCAGGGCGCCACGATGGCCAGCAGCGCACGCGAGGCGGCCTCGTCCAGCTGCAGCCACGCCGGGTCGCCCAGCGTGACATGGTCGGCACCGACCTGCCAGTGGCAAGGGGTGATGAAGGCCCAGGCGCTGGTGGCCGCATGGGGAGCGCTGACCTGCTGGTGCTGGTGCCACGCGGCCCAGGGCGTGGTGCCCTCGCTGGTGGCGGGCAGGCCGTGGTGGCGGGCCAGGGCGCGTTCGTGGGGCGGGGCGAAGTCCGTCTCGGCGCCGGCGTCCAGGCCGGTGCTGGACAGGCGGGCCAACAGCCGGTCCAACTGGGGCAGTTCCAGGCCTTCAAGCGCCTGCTGGCATCCCTGGGCCGGGCTGGCGGCCAGCGGGATGAGTAAATGGGGCATGTCCGACATAGGGGTGTATTGTCCCGGATGCACCCGATGACGGTGGGCGCAAAACCCACAGCGTCATGCAAGCGTCACAAGTGCAACAGAGACTGGATCGCTCACTTTTACGGCCAAGGATGCCCATGTCTTCTCACCGTCTTCCCCTGATCATTGCGATGAGTGCCTCCCTGCTGGCGACCGCCTGTGGCGGCGGCGACGACCCCGCACCGCTGCCGACGCTGAGCGGCCAGGCTCCGCTGGTGGTGGGGCACCGCGGCGCCTCGGGCTACCGCCCGGACCACACGCTGGAGAGCTATGCACTGGCCATCCAGATGGGGGCGGATTTCATCGAGCCCGATTTGGTAGCCACCAAGGACGGCCACCTGGTGGCGCGCCATGAACCCAACATCACCAGCACCACCGATGTGGCCAGCCGCCCCGAGTTCGCCAGCCGCAAGACCAAGCGCATGGTCGATGGCGTGGAAGAAGAAGGCTGGTTCGCCACCGACTTCACGCTGGCGGAACTGAAGACCCTGCGCGCCATCCAGCCGCTGGCCGAGCGCGACCAGTCCTATAACGGCAAGTTCCAGATCCCCACGCTGCGCGAGGTGCTGGACCTGGCCAAGACCGAGGGCGGCAAGGTGGGCCGCGTGATCGGCGTCTATCCCGAGACCAAGCACCCCACCTACCATGAAGATGCGGGCCTCAAGCTCGAAGACCGCCTGCTGGCCATCCTGGCCGAGTACGGCTACACCAAGAAGGATTCGCCGGTCATCCTGCAGTCGTTCGAGACGGCCAACCTCAAGTACCTGCGCACCAAGACGCAGGTGCGCCTCATCCAGCTGGTGGATGGCAACGACTACGACTTCAAGACCGGCGCGGTCACCTTCGAGGCGCCATATGACCGTCCCTACGACTGGACACGCGCGGGCCGCAAGGACCTGTTCGCTTCCATGGTCACGCCGGCGGGCCTGGCCGAGATCGCCAAGTACGCCGACGGCGTGGGTCCCTGGAAGCCCTACATCGTGCCGGTCAAGGGCACCTTTGGCGCCGACGGCAAGATGGTCGACGTGAACAAGGATGGCGCGGTCAACTACGCCGACGCTTCCAGCAGCACCCCCACCAGCCTGGTGGCCGACGCACACAAGCTGGGCCTGATGGTCCACACCTGGACCATGCGCAACGAAAACCGCCGCCTGGCCTTCGACTACAAAGGCGACCCCCAGGCCGAGTACCTGCAGTTCTACCGCCTGGGCGTGGATGGTGTGTTCTCCGACTTCGCCGACACCGCGGTGGCTGCGCGCAAGGCCTATCTGACGGAAACGGGCCGCTGAGCCGCGGGCCGGCGCCGCGCAGGGCAGGCGGCCTTGGCGCGTCAGCCCCTGCGGCACCCGGCTTGCGCTGAGGCCGCCGCGCGTTGCTGCCCTGGGCCCGCGCCGCGGGCCCGGGTCGATGACACAATCGCGCTTCCATGCAAATTCCCTACGAACTGGCCCTGGGCTGGCGCTACACCCGGGCAGGCCGGGCCACGCGGCGCAACGGCTTCATCTCCTTCATCTCGGGCGTGTCCATGCTGGGCATCTCGCTGGGGGTGGCGGCACTCATCATCGTTCTGTCCGTGATGAACGGCTTTCAGAAAGAGGTGCGCGACCGCATGCTCAGCGTGGTCTCGCACATCGAGATCTTCGCGCCGGGCGGTGCAGCGCTGCCCGACATGCCGCGCACGCTGGCCGAGGCGCGGGCCAATCCGAACGTGGTGGGCGCCGCGCCCTTCGTCGCCGCCCAGGCGCTGCTGGCGCGTGGGGAGGACATGAAGGGCGCGCTGGTGCGCGGCATCGACCCCGCGCACGAGGCCGAGGTGACCGACCTGGCCGCCGAGAATCTGGAGGGCCTGAAGGCCCTGGTGCCGGGCGAGTTCCGCGTGATCCTGGGCAGCGAACTGGCGCGCCAGCTGGGCGTGCGCGCGGGTGATGCGGTCACGCTGATCGCACCGGCCGGCCAGGTCACGCCTGCGGGCGTGGTGCCGCGCCTCAAGCAGATGACGGTGGCGGGCACCTTCAATTCGGGCCACTATGAATACGACTCTGCGCTGGTGATGCTGCACCACGAGGATGCCGAGCGCATCTTCCGCCTGGAAGGGCCGACCGGCGTGCGCCTGAAGCTCAAGAACCTGCACGACGCACCCGAAGTCACGCAGCAGCTGGCGCACAGCCTCTCGGGCAACCTGTTGATCCGCGACTGGACGCAGCAGAACCGCACCTGGTTCGCGGCCGTGCAGCTGGAAAAGCGCATGATGTTCATCATCCTCACGCTGATCGTTGCGGTGGCGGCATTCAACCTGGTGTCCACGCTGGTGATGACCGTGACCGACAAGCGCGCGGACATCGCCATCCTGCGCACGCTGGGCGCCAGCCCCGCCAGCATCATGGGCGTGTTCATGGTGCAGGGCGCCATGGTGGGCGTGATCGGCACGTTGGCCGGCCTGCTGCTGGGCCTGGGCGTGGCCTTCAACATCGACGTGATCGTGCCCGCCATCGAGCGGGCGCTGAACGCCAGCTTCCTGCCCAAGGACATCTACCTCATCAGCAAGATGCCCAGCGACCCGCAAAGCAGCGACATCGCGCCCATTGCCGTCATTTCCCTGATCCTGGCCTTCGTGGCCACCCTGTACCCGAGCTGGCGCGCCAGCCGCGTGAACCCCGCGGAGGCGCTGCGCTATGAGTAATGGGCAAGTGGTGCTGCAGGCGCAAGGCCTGACCAAGCGCTTTACCGAGGGCCGGCTGGACGTCACCGTGCTCAAGGGCGTGGACCTGGCAGTGCACGCCGGCGAGACGCTGGCCATCGTTGGGGCGTCGGGCTCGGGCAAGAGCACGCTGCTGCATCTGCTGGGGGGGCTGGACGCGCCCAGCGCCGGCACCGTCACGCTCCAGGGGCAGGCGCTGCAGGCGCTATCGCCCGCGCAACAGGGGCGCCTGCGCAATGCGCACCTGGGCTTCATCTACCAGTTCCACCACCTGTTGCCCGAGTTCAGCGCCCAGGACAACGTGGCCATGCCGCTGCGCATCCGCCGCGAGCCGTACGCGCAGTGCATCGAGCGGGCGGTGCGCATGCTCCAGGCCGTGGGCCTGGGCGAGCGTGTGCACCATCGCCCGGCGGAACTGTCGGGTGGCGAGCGCCAGCGCGTGGCCATTGCCCGGGCGCTGGTCACGCAGCCGGCCTGCGTGCTGGCCGACGAGCCCACCGGCAACCTGGACCGCGCGACCGCCGATGCCGTGTTCGCCCTCATGCTGCAGCTAGCGCGCGAGCAGGGCACTGCCTTCGTGATGGTCACGCACGATGAATCGCTGGCCGCGCGGTGCGACCGCGTCGTGCGCTTGGTCTCCGGTGTTTTGAGCTAAAACGGCCTCCAGCGCTTGTTGGGTAAGCGCTGACAGCTATCTTTTCAATAGTAAATCAGGCCGTCGCGGCGGGCGCTTGCGCGGGGGCGCACTCGTCGAACGCGGCCACGGCATTGGCTGCGTACATCAGCGCGGGGCCGCCGCCCATGTACACCGCAATGCCCAGCACCTCGTGCACCTCGGCGCGCGTGGCGCCCAGGCGCGCCAGGGCCTGGGTGTGAAAGCCGATGCAACCATCGCAGCGCGCAGCCACGCCAATGCCCAGCGCGATCAGCTCCTTGGTCTTGGCGTCGATGGCGCCGCCCGCGAGAGCCGCCTTGCCCAGCGCGTTGAAACCTTGCATCACCTGCGGAACGCTGTTGCGCAGCTCGCTGACGTTGCTAGAGATTTCGCGCGTGAGGGCCTTGTAGTCGGTGGACGAGGTCATGGTGGAACTCCTGGTGGTGAAAGGGATGCGCCAGCTCGGCGCTGTTGACACGTTTATTAGTATCTACTAAATTAGCATACGTTAATTTAGATATTTATCAACAAGGAGTGCAGGTGGCCACTACCGCCGACCTGGAATTCATGCAGCAGGGCGCCGCGCGCGCCGCTGCGCTGCTGCGCGCGGTGGGCAACGAGCACCGGTTGCTCGTGCTGTGCCTGCTGATCGAGCAGGGCGAGGCCTCCGTGGGCACGCTGCTGGAGCAGGTGCGCCTGAGCCAGTCCGCGCTGTCGCAGCACCTGGCGCGCATGCGCGATGAGGGGCTGGTGACCTTCCGCCGCGACGCGCAGACTCTGTACTACCGCATTGCCGACCCGGCGGCGGAAAAGCTCGTGGCTGCGCTCAAGGACATCTTCTGCCCCTGAGCGGCCGCGTCGCTGCGCAGAGGTACCGTTTTTTCGTCAACTAGGAGAAGTGTCATGAAACACAACGTTGGGGGTTGGGACCGCGGGCTGCGCATCGCGGTGGGTCTGGTGCTCATCGGCCTGGCGGCCACGGGCACCGTGGGCTGGTGGGGCTGGCTGGGCGTGGTGCCACTGCTGACCGGCCTGGCGGGCACCTGCCCTGCGTACTCGCTGCTGGGCATGAACACCTGCCCGCTGAGCAAGAAGGGCTGATGGGGCACAGCAGCTCCGGCGGCGCCGATGCGCCGCCGACCGATCCGCAGGACATTGGCGCTGCAACGCACTGAGACACTGCGGACCGGCGCTGGGGGCGTGCGGTGGCATGATCCGGCGCATGGACGTCTGGATCGACACCCATTGCCACCTGGATGAATTTGCAGATCACGGCGGCGCAGCGCTCGCAGATGCCGAGCGTGCACGCGCCGCGCAGGCCGGCGTGGCCCACTGCGTGCTGCCCGCGGTGGAACTCGCCAATCTGCAGGCCGTGCGGGACCTGGCGCACCGCCACGGCGACAGCTATGCGCTGGGCATCCATCCCCTGTTCACTCCCGTCGCCGGCGACGAAGACTTGCCCGCCCTGGCGCGCGCGCTGGAGCAGTACCAGGATGACCCGCGCCTGGTGGCCGTCGGCGAAATCGGGCTCGACCTCTTCGTGCCCCATCTGGATTTGGGACGCCAGCAGCACTTTTACCGGGCGCAGCTGCAGTTGGCGCGCCGGTTCGACCTGCCCGTGATCCTGCATGTGCGCCGCTCGGCGGACCAGTTGCTCAAGGCGCTGCGCGAGCTGCCGGTGCGCGGCGGCATTGCCCATGCCTTCAATGGCAGCCTGCAGCAGGCGCAGGCCTTCATCGATCTGGGCTTCAAGCTGGGCTTTGGCGGTGCGGTCACCTTCGACCGTGCGCTGCAGTTGCGCCGCCTGGCCACCGAACTGCCGCTGGACGCGCTGGTGGTGGAGACCGATGCGCCCGACATTCCGCCGCACTGGCTCTACGTGACCGCGGCCGAGCGCGCCGCTGGCCGCCCGCCCGCACGCAACACGCCTGCACAGTTACCGCGCATCGGTGCGGTGGTGGCGCAGCTGCGCGGCATCTCCAGCACAGAACTGGCCCATGCCACGCGCGCCAACGCTTGCGCAGCGTTGCCACGGCTGGCTGAACTGTTGGCATAGGTTTGAGTGCTTTCGGGCTCAAAGGCTTATGCAGCAAGCGCTAGCAGCTATACAAACAATAGTAATGGAGGGCCGGTGGCTGCGCAGAAAAAAACGGTTGTGCTGTCTGCCGGTCGTCTGGTCGGCCTGCCGCCCGTGGTGGGCTCCGGCACGCGGGTGCTGGTGCTGGGCAGCTTCCCCGGTGTGGCGTCGCTCGCCGCGCAGCAGTATTACGGCCATCCGCAGAACCACTTCTGGCGCATCCTGGCGGCGCTGTGGCCGCAGCATCCGCTGCCGGGCCGCGACCAGTACGCCGCGCGCTGCGACTGGCTGCTGGCCCGCGGCCTGGGCCTGTGGGACGTGTATGCCGCCTGCGAGCGCGAGGGCAGCCTGGATACCAGCATCCGCAACGCGCAGGTCAACGACTTCGCCGGCCTGCATGCCCGCGCGCCGGGGCTGGCCGCCATCGCCCACAATGGCGGGGAAAGCTTCCGCCACGCCAAGGCCGTGCGCGCCAGCCTGGGGCTGAAGGCAGATGCGCCGATGCCATCGCTGCGCCTGCCATCCACCAGCCCGGCCAACGCGTCGTGGAGCTTCGAGAAAAAACTGCACGCCTGGGGCGAGGCCCTGGCGACTTTTGGATTGGTATAACGATTTGACCCGCAAGAAAACCGCCGCCACCGAACTGCCCGAGGTGAGCGTCTCCGACGATGGCGAAGTGCGCCATCTGCACCTGGGCACGCCGTGGATCCAGGGCTCCATGCGCATCGCGCAGCCGTTCGAGATCGAACTGGAATACGTGCAACGCATGATGGCCTGGCTGCTGTTCGTGGAGCCCGCCAGCGTGGCCAAGCGCCACGCGATGCAACTGGGCCTGGGGGCCGGTGCCATCACCAAGTTCTGCCGCAAGAAGCTGCGCATGTGCTGCACCGTGGTCGAGCTGAACCCGCGCGTGGAGGCCGTCTGCCGCGCCTGGTTCAAGCTGCCGCCCGACGGCCCCATGCAGCGTGTGGTGCTGGCCGACGCGGCCCAGGAAATCAAGAAGCCCGAATGGCACGGCACGGTGGACGCGCTGGCGGTGGACCTGTACGACCATGAGGCCGCCGCGCCGGTGCTGGACAGCGCGGAGTTCTATGCCGACTGCCGTGCGCTGCTGACGCTGGACGGCTGCCTCACGGTGAACCTGTTCGGCCGCGCCTCCAGCTACGAGCGCAGCCTGGACAAGCTCGCCGAGGCCTTTGGCGCCGACGCGCTCTGGGCTTTCAAGCCCACGCGCGAGGGCAATACCGTGGTGCTGGCCCAGCGCACGCCCACGCGGCCTAAACGTGCCGAGCTGCTGGCCCGCGCCGAAAGCGTGCAGGCCCGCTGGGACCTGCCGGCCACCAAGTGGCTGCGCGTATTCAAACCGGTCGCCTGACCTCTGCCGCCACTCGCACCATGACTGCCGAAGCATTGCCCGCATCCCCCCCCACGGCCGCCGGCGGGCCCACCGGCCCGTTGCAGTGGCGGCTCATCGTCGATTGGCTGCGTGCCGATGGCGTGATCACCGCCGAGCAGGCGCAGCGCACCATCGCACGCTGCTCGCAGGCCGAAAGCAGCCAGCACCCGCTGGTGCGGCTGGGCAACGTGGCCATGCTGCGCGCGAGCGACGGCAAGCCGCTGGACGTGGACATCCTCACCGAATACGTGGCCCAGCGCTGCGGCCTGGCGTTTCTGCGCATCGACCCGCTGAAGGTGGACGTGGGCCGTGTGGCCGACGCCATGAGCGCCAGCTACGCCGAGCGCCACAAGGTGCTGCCGGTGCAGGTGACCTCCAAGGAGGTGGTGGTGGCCACGGCCGAGCCCTTCCTGCATGACTGGGTGGCCGAGGTAGAGCGCCAGTCCCGGCGCACGGTGCGGCGCGTGCTGGCCAACCCCCAGCACATCACGCGCTACACGGCGGAGTTCTACGCGCTGGCCAAGTCGGTGCGCGAGGCGCAGAAGGCCGGCGGCGGCGCCGCGGGCAGCAGCTTCGAGCAGCTCGTGGAGCTGGGCAAGACCAACAAGCAACTGGACGCCAACGACCAGGGGGTGGTGCGCGTGGTGGACTGGCTGTGGCAGTACGCCTTCGACCAGCGCGCGAGCGACATCCACCTGGAGCCGCGCCGCGAGCAGGGCGTGATCCGCTTTCGCATCGACGGCGTGCTGCATGCCGTCTACCAGATGCCCATGGGCGTGCTCAATGCCATGGTGGCGCGCGTGAAGCTGCTGGGCCGCATGGACGTGGTGGAAAAGCGCCGCCCGCAGGACGGCCGCATCAAGACGCGCAACCCGCGTGGCGACGAGGTGGAAATGCGCCTGTCCACGCTGCCCACCGCTTTCGGCGAGAAGATGGTGATGCGCATCTTCGACCCCGACAACGCCGTGAAGGACCTGGACGCGCTGGGTTTCACCGCGCACGATGCGCAGCGCTGGGAGCAGCTCGTCAAGCGCCCGCACGGCATCATCCTGGTGACCGGGCCCACGGGTTCGGGCAAGACCACCACGCTGTACTCCACCCTGAAGCGCGTGGCCACCGAGGAGGTGAACGTGAGCACGGTGGAGGACCCGATCGAGATGATCGAGCCCAGCTTCAACCAGACGCAGGTGCAGCCGCAGCTGGACTTCACCTTCGCCGAAGGGCTGCGTGCCCTCATGCGCCAGGACCCGGACGTGATCATGGTGGGCGAGATCCGTGACCTGGCCACCGCCGACATGGCCGTGCAGGCCGCGCTCACCGGCCACCTGGTGTTCTCCACCCTGCACACCAACGACGCGCCCAGCGCCGTCACGCGCCTCATGGAGCTGGGCGTGCCGCCGTACCTCATCAACGCCACGCTGCTGGGGGTGCTGGCGCAGCGCCTGGTGCGCACGCTGTGCCGGCACTGCCGGCAGGTGGACGAGGCGGCCGACCCCGAGGCGCTGGCCGACATGATCCGCCCCTGGAAGATCAACGGGGGCTATCGCGCCTATAGGCCCGTGGGGTGCGTGGAGTGCCGCATGACGGGCTTTCGCGGCCGCATGGGGCTTTATGAACTGCTCACCGTGAGCGAGGCGCTCAAGACCCAGGTGAACCAATCGCCCTCCATCGACGCGCTGCGCCGCCAGGCCGTGCAGGACGGCATGCGCCCGCTGCGCCTGGCGGGCGCGCTGCGCGCGGCCGAAGGCGTGACCACGTTCGAGGAAGTCATCGCCGCCACCCCGCCGCTCGAGTAGCACCCACACCTCTGCCATCGCGGCGCAGCAGATGCGCCGTTCCGCCGCATGCATCAGGCGCGCGCCCATCCTTCACAACGCGGTGGAAGGCGGTATGTCCGCGCTCCTGCGGCGCAGGCCCGGCCTGACCAGGGCCCTCGCGCCACCTTCGACGCCGCGCAGCGGTCGGTGCCGTGCTAAGGGCAGTTCCGGGGGTGTTGCCTCTAGGGAAAACTTGTATCTACCGGTAGGTGGAATCCACATCGAGAAACGCTGCCCGACACTCCACAATCGCCCGTCGCGTTCCTTTTGGGAGACATTCGTGAAAATCAAGAGTCAGAAAGATTTCTTTTCCGGCCTCATGTTCCTCGTCGTCGGCGGTGGTTTTGCCTGGGGCGCCACCACCTACAGCGTAGGAACCGGCGCCCGCATGGGCCCGGGCTACTTCCCCCTGCTGCTGGGCATTCTGCTGGGCATCATCGGCGCGGCCATCATGTTCAAGGCCACCGTGGTCGAGACGGTGGACGGCGACAAGATCGGCAAGTGGGCGTGGAAGCAGATCTTCTTCATCATTTCCGCCAACCTGTTGTTCGGCGTGCTGCTGGCGGGCCTGCCCAGCTTCGGCGTGCCGGCCATGGGCCTGATCGTTGCCATCTACGGCCTGACTTTCGTGGCCAGCCTGGCGGGCAACCAGTTCCACTTCAAGGAAGTGTTCATCCTGGCCACCATCCTGGCCGTGGGCAGCTACGTGGCATTCATCTGGGGGCTGGCTCTGCAGTTCCCCGTCTGGCCTAGCTTCATCGTGGGTTGATTCGGAGATCTAGACCATGGAATTGTTTGAACACCTCTCGATGGGTTTTGGCGTCGCGTTTACGTTCCAGAACCTGATCTACTGCTTCATCGGCTGTCTGCTGGGCACGCTGATCGGCGTGCTGCCCGGCGTGGGCCCCGTGGCCACCATCGCCATGCTGCTGCCCGCCACCTATGCGCTGCCGCCCGTGGCCGCGCTGATCATGCTCGCTGGCATCTATTACGGCGCGCAGTACGGCGGCTCCACCACCGCCATCCTGGTGAACCTGCCGGGCGAGTCGTCCTCCGTGGTGACCGTGATCGACGGCTACCAGATGGCGCGCGCGGGCCGTGCAGGCCCGGCACTGGCGGCTGCCGGCATTGGCTCGTTCTTCGCGGGCTGCGTGGGTACGTTGATCCTGGCGGCCTTTGCGCCCCCGCTGACGGAAGTGGCCTTCAAGTTCGGCCCCGCCGAGTACTTCTCGCTGATGGTGCTGGGCCTGATCGGTGCCGTGGTGCTGGCTTCGGGCTCGCTGCTCAAGGCCGTCGCCATGATCGTGCTGGGCCTGTTGATGGGCCTGGTGGGCACGGACGTGAACTCCGGCGTGGCCCGCTACAGCTTTGACATCCCCGAGCTGACCGACGGCATCAGTTTCACCGTGATCGCCATGGGCGTGTTCGGCTACGGCGAAATCATCGCCAACCTGTCCAAGCCCGACGACGAGCGCGAAGTGTTTGCCGCCAAGGTGCACGGCCTGTTCCCCACGGCACAGGACTTCAAGCGCATGCTCCCCGCCATGCTGCGCGGCACGGCCCTGGGGTCGTCCCTGGGCATCCTGCCCGGCGGCGGCGCGCTGCTGTCGGCCTTTGCGGCCTACACGATCGAGAAGAAGACCAAGCTCCATCCCGGTGAGGTTCCGTTCGGCAAGGGCAACATCCGCGGCGTGGCGGCTCCCGAGTCGGCCAACAACGCGGGTTCGCAGACCTCCTTCATCCCGCTGCTGACGCTGGGCATTCCGCCCAACGCCGTGATGGCGCTGATGGTGGGTGCCATGACCATCCACAACATCCAGCCCGGCCCGCAGGTGATGACCAGCAACCCCGAGCTGTTCTGGGGCCTGATCGCCTCGATGTGGATCGGCAACGCCATGCTGGTGATCCTGAACCTGCCGCTGATCGGCGTGTGGATCAAGCTGCTCTCCGTGCCTTATCGCTGGCTGTTCCCGTCCATCGTGCTGTTCTGCGCGGTGGGGGTGTACTCCACCAACAACAACACGTTCGACGTGTGGATGGTGGGCGGATTCGGTGTCATCGGCTACCTGTTCTACAAGCTGGGGGTGGAACCCGCTCCCTTGCTGCTGGGCTTCATCCTGGGCCCGATGATGGAAGAAAACCTGCGCCGTGCGCTGCTGCTGTCGCGTGGCGACTGGAGCGTGTTCGTCACGCGCCCCATCTCTGCCGGCCTGCTGGCGGCCGCGGCCCTGCTGCTGGTCATTGTGCTGCTGCCCGCGGTGAGCAAGAAGCGCGAGGAAGCGTTCGTCGAGGACTGACGCAGATGGCCGCCCTGGCATGTGCCAGGGCACCCCTCGCAAGGCGCCCCTTTCCGGGGCGCTTTTTTTATGCGTGGCGGCAACGGGGCAGTGGTGCAGATGCTCCTGAAAGGGGCGCTGGTGGCGCTTGGACGACAAGCGCTGGAAGGGCGAGGGATGCTTGGTGGGAGGGCGCATGCCGGCCTGCCTCCAACGAGGCTGCCGGCTACGCAGCCGCGTGTCGCGCCGACAACCGCCGCGTGGTGCCGCCCGCTGCGATGGCGCGGTCGCCGGTCTTCCTGGCGGGCGATGCGGTGTATCTCGTCTACAGTGGCGGGCTGGTGCGGCGACGCATCGGGTGAAAACGCAGAAGGAGCAGGTACTGGACGCCAGCGCCGGCTGCCTGGGCGGCACCCGACGGCGCTGCAGCCGCTGCTCAGGCGCACCGCAGAGAATCGCCTTCCAGCACACGGGCCCTGGCATGGCGGCACTCAGGAGCATGATCGATGCAACACCCGTCATGGCCGCGCGCGTCTGACGGTTCGGTTGATGGTCATTCCCTGGGACGGAGGACGGGTTTTCGTGCCCCGCGCGGTGTTCGACGCGGGCGGTGGTCCTGATGCGGGTGTGGGCAGTGTCCACTATGATCGTTTCAAATTGTTTTGCAGGAACCGCCTCCGGCGGCGATGGAGCAAGGTATGGATCTGGGTATCGCGGGTAAATGGGCGCTGGTCTGCGGGGCCAGCAAGGGGTTGGGCCGCGGCTGCGCCGAGGCGCTGGTGCGCGAGGGCGTGAACGTGGTGATCAACGCCCGCAATGCCGGCGAATTGCAGCGCACCGCTTCTGATTTGATAGCTGTTGGCGCAAACACGTCGGGCGTTAGAGGCCAAAATGGCAACCAACCCAAGGTGCTGGCTGTGGCGGCCGACATCACCACGCCCGAGGGGCGCGCAGCCGTTTTTTCCATAGCTGGCGGGCCGGGCCGGGACTTCGACATCGTGGTCACCAACGCCGGCGGCCCCCCGCCCGGCGATTTCCGCGAGTGGGACCGCGATGCCTGGATGCGCGCGGTGGATGCCAACATGCTCACGCCCATCGAACTGATCCGCGCCACGGTGGACGGCATGGCGCAGCGGGGCTTTGGCCGCATCGTCAACATCACCTCCAGCGCAGTGAAGGCCCCCATCGACATCCTGGGCCTGTCCAATGGCGCGCGCAGCGGCTTGACCGGCTTTGTGGCCGGCGCGGCGCGCAGCGCCATTGCCGCGCAGGGCGTCACCATCAACAACCTGCTGCCGGGCAAGTTCGATACCGACCGGCTCGCGGGCACCCTCCAGGCCGCGGCCGGCAAGGCCGGCAAGAGCCTCGATGAAGTGCGCCGCGCCCAGCAAGGCGCTATCCCGGCGCGCCGTTTCGGTACGCCGCAGGAGTTCGGCGCCATCTGCGCCTTCCTGTGCAGCGTGCACGCGGGCTATATGACGGGGCAGAACGTATTGGCCGACGGCGGTGCCTATCCCGGCACCTTCTGAGGAACGCGCCAGACCACAACGGGCGAGAACGCGCCGACCGACCGCCATGCCCCGCGCCGCGATGGGGGCGGGCGGCTGCAGGGCTCAGGTGCCGAAAGGGTGTTGCATGCAACTGCTGGGACGACGGATGCGCTGCCCCGCACTGCGCGGGCGGCTGGCCTTGTGGGGCGCGGCGCTGCTGTACGCGGCAGCGCACGCCGGCGCGCCGGACACGCCCGCGGCCGATGCCGCGCCGTTGCGCCTGCGCGTGGTGGGAGGGCTGGCCGGCGTCACGCAGTACACGCAACTGGAGGCGCCCTTCTGGACGCGCGATTTGCCGCGCCTGAGCGAGGGCCGCTACCGCGCCGATATCGTGCCCTTCGACCGTGCCGGCGTTCCGGGCATGGAGATGCTGCGCCTCTTGCAACTGGGCGTGGTGCCCTTCGGCACGGTGCTCATGAGCTCCCTGTCGGCACAGTACCCCCAGTACACCGCCGTGGACCTGCCGGGGCTGAATCCGGACCTGGCGACGCTGCGCGCTTCGCTCGCGGCCTTCCGTCCGTACCTGGAGAAAGCCCTGCGCGAGGAGCATGGCGTGGAGCTGCTGGCGGTTTACGTTTACCCGGCGCAGGTGCTGTTCTGCAAGGACCCGCTGCTGGGCCTGGATGACCTGCGCGGGCGGCATGTGCGGGTGTCATCGGCCGCGCAGGGCGATTTTTTTGCGGCGCTGGGCGCCAAGCCCCAGCGCGTGCCCTTCGCGCAAGTGGTCAAGAGCATGGAGACGGGCGCCAGCGAATGCGCCGTCACCGCCAGCATGTCGGGCAACATCCTCGGTCTGCACGCACATGCGGCCTATCTCTACCCCATGCCCATCAGCTGGGGCATGGCGGTGTTTGCGGCCAATCGCGCGGCCTGGCAGGCGCTGCCCGCCGATCTGCGCCAGCTGCTGCAGGCCGAGCTGCCCAAGCTGGAGACGGCCGTGTGGCTCAGTGCCCAGGGCGAGACCGAGCAGGGCCAGGCCTGCAATGTCGGGAGCCCCAGCTGCACCACGGGGCGCCAGGGCGCCATGGCGCTGGTGCCGGTGCGCGCGCAGGACGAGGCGCGGCGCGAGACCATCTTCAACACCGTGGTGCTGCCGCGCTGGGTCCGGCGCTGCGGAGCCCGCTGCCGTGATATCTGGGATCGCACCATCGGTCCTGCGCGCCGCATGAGTGCGCCGGTGCAGCCATGAAGCCCACGCCCGGCAGGCGCCTGCACCTGATCACCTGGGGGGTGGTGGCTGCGCTGCTCGCAGGGCTGGCGGTGGCGGTGGCCGTGCTGCTGTGGCATACGCGTGCGGACGCGCTGGACGTTGCCGAGGCGCGCGTCACCCGTTTTGCCGCGGGGGCGGAGGCGGGCATGAACCGCACGCTGCTCTCTTTCGACGTGCTGTTGGCGCATACGGAAGAGCTGCTGGCCCTGCGCGCACGCGACCGTGCGGGCCTTGACGTGGCGGCGGCCGACACGCTGCTGCGCGGCGTGGCGCGGCAGAACCTCCTGCTGCGCTACGTGGCGCTGCTCGATGCGCGGGGCGCCGTGCTGGCATCTTCGGCGTCCACCGGCGAACTGGACGGCGTGGAGCTGCCCGAGGGCTTCCTGGCGGCCGCCCTCGCGCCCGCGGTGGCCACGCTGTCCGTCAGCCAACCCGTGGTGAGTCCTACCAGTTCCGAGCGGGTGCTGTACATGGCGCGCCAGTTGCGCATGGGCGACGGCACGCCGCTGCTGGTCGTCGCGCAGGTGCCGACGGAAGCACTGGTGGCGGTGCTGATGCAGGGGCTGGAGGTTCCCGACATGGAAGTGACGCTGGAGCGCACGCAAGGCGTGCTGCTGCTGGGCGTGGAGGCGCCACAGGGGACCGTGGAGCGGCAGGAGCGCGCAGCGCCGGCCCTGCAGGAAGGCAGCGCGGACGATGGCGTGCACGCATGGCAGGCCAGCGCGCGGCTGTCGGGCAAACCGGCCATGGTGGTGGCGCGTCCGCTCATCTACCCCGATCTGTGGGCCACCGTCAGCCTGCCGCGCGACGCGGCGCTGGCGGGCTGGCGGCAGGAGGCGCTGACGGTGCTGTTCGGCGCGCTGCTGTTTGCGGCCACGGTGGTGGCCGCGGGAAGCGTGGTCGCCCTGTACCTGCGGCGCATGCACAGTGCGCGGCGGGTGGTGGCGCGCTCCAAGGCCACGCTGGACCAGGCGCTCGAAGCCATGGTGAGCGGCTTCGTGTTGCTGGACGCACAGCGCTGCGTGGTGCAGTGGAATCTGCGCTTCGAGGAGATGTTCCCCTGGCTCGTCAGCACCATCGGGGAGGGCGTGCCGTTTCGCCGCGTGCTGGAGACGACTGTGCACTACCACCTGCCCGGCGCGAGCGCGGAGGAAAAGCGCGCGTGGGTGGAGGAGCGCCTGCAGCAGCAGTGCACGCCGCGAGGCGGGGTGGAGCAGCTTTTGCCCAATGGCCATTACGTGCAGATCACCGAGCGCGCCACGGCCGATGGCGGCGTGGTCATCATCTACCACGACGTGACCGACCTGCGGCTGGCCACGGCCGAAGTGGAACACCTGGCGTTCTACGACCAGCTCACCGGCCTGCCCAACCGGCGCCTGTTGCTGGATCAGCTGGGCGATGCCAGCGCATCGGCGGTGCGTACGGGCACGCATGGCGCGGTGCTGTTCATCGACCTGGACCACTTCAAGACCCTTAACAGGCCGTTGAAAAAGTGCTTTTCGAACGCATCAGGGACGCTGAGTGCGAAGACACGAGCTGCCCAGACGCGTCTGCGCAGCGATTGCAACGGCCCATCTGGCCGGTTTGCAGGCCCTCCCGCCCATTTCGGGCGCACGTATCCCTGGGCTCACGCATGATGCGCGTCCCACCAGCCGCCGATGCTGCCCATTCGCACAAGGTTGTAGGTGGCAAAGCACAGCAGCGCCTGGCCCGTGAGCTTGGCCTGACCGATCAGCTTGGTCTTTGCCAGACCACCGACGGTCTTGATCCAGCCAAAGGCCTCTTCGATGCGCTTGCGCACCTTCAGGCTGGTCTTGTAGCCCTCGTGCCGTGTCACTCGCGCATCCACCGCCGAGTGTTTGTCCTTGGCCGCCACGTGGGGCGTGACTTTGAGCTTTCTGCAGCCTTTGATGAAGGCCTTGCTGTCGTAGCCCTTGTCGGCACCGACCGTGGCCCGTTTGTTCCTGTTGCCCCGACGCTCCAACATGGCCAGCGCCGCCTCGCGCTCGGCCGTGCCGCTGGCGTGGGTGATCTCGACATCCACGATCAGCCCGTTGCGGTTCTCCATGAGGATGTGCCCCATGTGGCACAGGCGGGATTTGTCGCCCTGGCTCTTCTTGAACAGCCGGGCATCGGCGTCCGTGGTGCTCTCGTGGGTGTCGTTGCAGCGCTCCTGCCCCTTGAAGTCCACCTCGGGGTTGCGCCCAGGCGGCGTGCCGCTGTCGTCGTCTTTGCGCTTGAAGCTCTTGTGCGAGGCCCAGGCGTCAATGAGCGTGCCGTCCACGCTGAAGTGCTCGTCGCTGGCGAGCTTGCCCCACTGGGCACTGAGCTTGACGCGCTCGAAGAAGGCGCGGGCGAGGTCTTCGTTGAACAGACGTTCGCGGTTGGCGCTGAAAGTGGAGTGGTCCCAGACCTTGTCTTCGATGTTCAGGCCCACGAACCAGCGGTACAGCAGGTTGTAGTTGATCGCTTCGACCAACTGGCGCTCGCTGCGGATGGAGAACAGGATCTGCAGCAGCAAGGCCTTGAGCAGCATCTCCGGTGGCACCGATGGGCGGCCACGGCGGGCGTACACCGCTTCGAACTCGCGGTTCATGGTTGCCAGCAGCGCATCAACCACCGCGCGCAACTTGCGCAGCGGGTGTGCCTGCGGCACGCGCTCTTCAAGGCTGATGTAGCTGAACATCGCCCCCTGGAAATCTTGACTGCCTCTCATCGTCCTCGTCTGGGTCGTTCACCGATGGCTTCAGATCGTAGCGGCCAACGCGGGCGTCGGCGGGGGATTTTTCAACGGCCTGTTAACGACACCCTGGGCCACGAGATCGGGGACTACCTGTTGCAGCAGGTGGCCCGCCGCCTGGAAAGCGGCGTGCGCGTGGGCGACATCGTGGCGCGCCTGGGCGGGGACGAATTCGTGGTGCTGCTGGCCGGCCTGGCGACCGAGGCGGAACGCGCCCGCGAGCAGGTGCGCGCTGTGGCCGAGAAGGTCGTGCAACTGCTGGCGCAGCCCTATCCGATCGCGGGACAGAGCTACCACGGCAGCTGCAGCGTGGGCGCCGCGCTGTTCGGCAGCGTACTGCAGACTGCGGCCGAAGTACTCAAGCAGGCGGACATCGCCATGTACCAGGTCAAGGCGCAGCGCGGCAACGCGGTGTGCTTCTTCGACCCTCGCATGCAGGTGGCGCTGAGCGCGCGTGCGCGGCTGGAGTCGGACCTGCAGGCTGCGCTGCGCGAAGGGCAGTTCCTGCTGCACCTGCAGCCCCAGTTCACGCGCGACGGCGCCGTGGTGGGGGTTGAGGCGCTGCTGCGCTGGCAGCACCCGGAGCGCGGCCTGGTGCTGCCGGCGGATTTCATCGGCGTGGCGGAGGACAGCGAGCTCATCGTACCCCTGGGCCGCTGGGTGCTGGCCAGCGCCTGCGAGCTGCTGGCGCGCTGGCAGGCATCGCCGCGGCTGCGCGAGCTGTCGCTGAGCGTGAATGTGAGCGCGCGCCAGTTCCGCAGCCCCGACTGCGTGGAGCAGCTGGCGCAGCTCCTGCAGCACAGCGGCGCACCGGCCCACCGGCTGGAGCTGGAGCTCACCGAATCCCTGGTGCTGGAGGACGTGGAGGACTCCATCGCCAAGATGCACCAGTTGCGCACCAAGGGCGTGCGCTTCGCCGTGGACGACTTCGGCACGGGCTACTCTTCACTGGCCTACCTCACGCGGCTGCCATTGCATCGGCTGAAGATCGACCGCACTTTCGTGCACCACCTGGGCGAGAGTCGCAGCGACGATGTGGTGGTGCAGACCATCCTGGGCATGGCGCGCAACCTGGAGCTGGAAGTGGTGGTCGAGGGGGTAGAGACAGAGGAGCAGCGCAGCTTTCTCGCGCTGCATGGCTGCGACGTGTACCAGGGCTACTTGCTGGCGCACCCCATGCCGGTGGAGGTGCTGCAGGCCCGCTTCGGCGACGCGCCGCAGGCGCAGCCCGCAGCAGCGCACTGACGCCTGTGCGCGGCCCTAGCCGATCAGGCCCTGCGCGACGACACCACGATGCCGCCGACGATCAGTGCGAACGCCAGGGCGTGGTACAGGTGCGGCGCTTCTCCGAGGAAGACCGTGGACAGCACTGCCGCGAACAGCGGTGTGAGGTTGATGAAGAATCCCCCCACCACCGGCCCCGCGCGTTGCGCCGCCACGCCCCAAAAGCGATAGGCCAGGATGGCCGGGCCCACGGCGATGAAGGCCAGGCCAGCAGCCAGCGGCCAGCCCCAGGTGATCTGCGTGGCGCCCAGTGACCATTCCACGCCCGCAAAGGCGCCCGACCAGCCCAGTCCGAAGATCATCTGCGCCATGAGGAAGGCCGCCCAGTCGCCGCGCAGTTCGCGCGGCTCGCTGGTGCGCACCAGCAGCCAGCTGTAGAACGACCAGGAGATGGTGGCCGCCACCATGTACAGGTCGCCCGGCACCAGGCGCAGTGCCAGCAACTGCTCCCAGCTGCCGCGGCTGAGCACCAGCACCACGCCGGCCACTGACAGCAGCACTCCCGCTATTTGCCTGCGCGAGGCCGGCACGCCGAAGCACAGCGCGCCGATGATGAGCATCCATACCGGCATGCCCGAGCCCACCAGCGTCACGTTCAGCGGCGTGGAGGTCTGCAGTGCCAGGTACTGCAGCGCGTTGTAGCTGCCGATGCCCAGCAGGCCCAGCAGCGCATAGCGGCGCCAGTGCGGCCACAGCGGGCTGCCGGGGCGCAGCACCTGCCAGGCCAGCGGCAGCAGCAACGCAAACGCCAGCAGCCAGCGCACGAAGTTCAGGGTGATGGGCGGGATCAGCGTGTTCAGCGCGCGGCCAACCACGGCATTGCCGGCCCATAGCAGCGGCGCGGCCACGAGCATCGCAATCGTGCCCGGTGAGAGTCGTTGGGTCATAGGGGCAGCAACTGTAAGCGAAAGACGTGACAGTCGGCGTCCTCCCGTGTGTGTCCCGCGCACGGCAAGGGCTGGCAAATCATGGCAGCATCTGCGGCGTTCGCTTGCAATCATTCCAGGAGACCCATTCCCATGACCCTCGCCGTTCAGATCCGCCAGCACGGTGGCCCCGAAGAACTCCAGATCGTTGACGTGCAGGTCGGCGAGCCCGGCCCGGGCGAGGTGCGCATCCGCCACCGCGCGGTGGGCCTGAACTTCATCGACGTGTACCACCGCACCGGCCTGTACCCCTTGAACATGCCGGCCAGCATCGGCATGGAGGGCGCGGGTGTGATCGAGGCGGTGGGCGAGGGCGTCACGCACCTGCGTGTTGGCGACCGCGCGGCCTACGCCAGCCAGCCGCCCGGCAGCTACTGCGAAGTGCGCGTGATGCCCGCCAAGTGCGTGTGCAAGCTGCCCGATGCGATCAGCTTCGAGACCGGTGCGGCCATGATGCTCAAGGGCCTGACCGCCCAGTACCTGCTGAAGAAAACCCGCCCCGTCGAAGGGCTGGAGCCCGGCGACTTCGTGCTGTTCCACGCGGCCGCGGGGGGCGTGGGCCTGATCGCCTGCCAGTGGGCCAAGGCCCTGGGCCTGCAGCTCATCGGCACCGCAGGATCGGACGCCAAGTGCCAGCTGGCGCTGGACAACGGCGCGGCCTATGCCATCAACTATGCCAAGGAAGACTTCGCCGCCCGGGTCAAGGAGATCACCGGCGGGCGCGGCGTGAAGGTGGTGTACGACTCCGTGGGCAAGGACACCTGGGACAAGTCGCTGGATTGCCTGCGTCCCTTCGGGTTGATGGCCAGCTTCGGCAACGCGTCGGGCCCCGTGGCGCCGTTCGCACCCGGCATGCTGGGCGCCAAGGGCTCGCTGTACGTCACGCGCCAGACGCTGTTCAGCCACATCACCACGCGCGAGGCCACGCAGGCCATGGCGGACGACCTGTTCGCCGTGGTGGCCAGCGGCCAGGTGAAGATCCACATTGCCCAGCGCTATGCGCTGCGCGACGTGCAGCAGGCGCACCGCGACCTGGAGGCGCGCAAGACCACGGGCTCCACCATCCTCACGCTGGAATGACGGCGTCCAGCCAGCCGGCGCCCGCCTGGGTGACCGCCGCACGCCGGCAGGCGCAGTGTCCGCCTGCCGCACCGCGCGTGCCACTGCTGTTGGGGTGCGAGTGCGTGGGGTCGGTGGATGCCGCGGTTTTTGACCAGATTGGCATTCAGAGATTGCTGGACAAGCGCTGGCAGCTATCACAAATAGAGCATCAAGGGCAACCCGCCTGGGCCCTGCCGGCGCAGGAGGCCACGGCGGCGCTGAATGCGCTGGCCCATGCGCTGCGCGCGGCGGGCTGCTGCGGCCCCTGGCGCGACGAGCAACTGGCCGTGTGCGCGCCCGATGGCCGGCGCCTGGCGACCGTGGAGCGCGGGGCCGTGCGCGTGCTGGGTTTGGCCACGCAGGCCGTGCACCTGGTGGGCTGCACGGCGGGGGGCGCCCTGTGGGTGCAGCAGCGCTCCTTCACCAAGCCCAACAACCCCGGCCAGTGGGACACGCTGATGGGCGGCATGGTGTCCGCGGCCGACAGCCTGCATGAAGCCCTGGCGCGCGAGACATGGGAGGAGGCCGGGCTGCGCCTGGAGCAACTGCAGGCCCTGGCAGCCGGCGGCCATGTGCAGTTTGCGCAGCCCAGCAGCGAGGCGGGTGGCACCGGCTACATGGTGGAGCGCATCGACTGGTTCCACGCCACCGTGCCCGAGGGCGTGGTGCCGGTGAACCAGGATGGCGAAGTGGCGCACTTCGAATGCCTGACCCATGGCGAGGTGCACGACCGCCTGGCCCGAGGGGCGTTCACGCCGGAGGCGGCGCTGGTGCTGGCCGGTTTTTACGGTTGGTGATTTGCTATTAAAAAAATAGCTGACGCCGCATAATTGACAGGCGTTAGACAGCGATTTCATTCGTTAGTGAAGCGCCGCCGCGGCGGTTGCCTGTGCAGCGGACTGGAGAACATGCGGCGCGCCGACGCCATAGGGGCACATGCCCGACAATCCAGGCCTCATGCCTGCGCCGGCAGGCTCGCCGCACTACGGCACGCTTTCTCCACCGCTCCTCGCACACCATGGCCCGTTCCCGTCTGCTGCCCGACAACTTCACCCTTGCCCTCGTGGCCACCGTCACGCTGGCCAGCCTGCTGCCCGCATCCGGCGCCGTGGGCGCGTTTTTCGAGAAGGCCACCGTGGGCGTGGTGGCGCTGCTGTTCTTCATGCACGGCGCCAAGCTGTCGCGCGAGGCCGTGATCGCAGGCATCGGCCACTGGCGATTGCACCTGCTGGTGGTGGCCAGCACCTTCATGCTGTTTCCGGTGCTGGGCCTGGTGCTGCGGCCGGTGCTGCAGCCGCTGGTGACGCCAGAGCTGTACACCGGCGTGCTGTTCCTGTGTGTGCTGCCGGCCACGGTGCAGTCGGCCATCGCGTTCACGGCAGTGGCGCGCGGCAACATGGCGGCGGCTATCTGCAGCGCCTCGGCCTCCACCCTGCTGGGTATTGTGATCACGCCGCTGTTGGTGGGCGTGGTGCTGCCGCAGGCCTCGGGCACGGTGCAGCAGGATGTACTGGGCAGCATCGGTCGCATCATGCTGCAGCTGATGCTGCCCTTCGTTGCGGGGCACCTGCTGCGGCCGTGGATCGGCGGTTTCATCAGCCGCCACGCGGCGACGCTCAAGTACGTGGACCAGGGCTCGGTGCTGCTGGTGGTCTACACCGCATTCAGCGCAGCCGTGGTGGGCGGCCTGTGGCGCGAGTTGCCGCTGCCCGCGCTGGCCGGCCTGCTGGTGGTGTGCGCGGTGATCTTGGGCCTGGCGCTCACCGCCACCACCTGGCTGGCGCGGCGCCTGGGTTTTTCCAAGGAGGACGAGATCACCATCGTGTTCTGCGGCTCCAAGAAGAGCTTGGTGAGCGGCGTACCCATGGCCAAGGTGCTGTTCCCCTCAGAGGCCGCGGGCGCCATCGTGCTGCCGCTGATGGTGTTCCACCAGATGCAGCTCATGGTGTGCGCGGTGCTGGCGCAGCGCTATGCCCGGCGCGCCTGACTACAGCCGCTCGTCGGGCATCGCCGGGGCGCCTGCCGCCTTCGCATGCAGCGGGCGGATGGCGGCATTGGCTTCCAGCACCGGATAGGCCACCGAGCACAGCAGCGAGTTGATGCGCTTGAGGTCGCTGATGATGTCGATGTGCAGCGAGCTGGTTTCTATGCTCTGGATGGTGTTTTCCGCCAGCCGGTTCAGGTGGGTTGCGGCGTAGGCCAGTTCCAGCTCGCGGAAACGGTTTTTTTCCTCCAGCAGCTTTTGCGCGTCGCGCACATTGCTGGTCAGGAACACGCTCATGGCCAGGCGCAGGTTGGCCACCAAGTGGTCGTGCATTTCATTGATTTCCTGCAGGCCGGCGTGCGAGAACTGGCGCCCCTTCTTGATCTTCTTGTCCTCCACGTCCTGCAGCACGCGCTCCACCAGATCGCCGATCTGCTCCATGTTGATGGTGAAGCTGATGATTTCGGTCCAGCGCCGCCCCTCGCCTTCGTCCAGCTCGGAGCGCGAGATCTTGGTCATGTAGTACTTGATGGCCGAGTACAGGCTGTCCACCTGGTCGTCCAGGGCGCGCAGCTCCTGGCCCAGCTTCTGGTCGTCGGTCTGCCACACGGTCTTCAGGCCATTGAGCATGGTCTCCACCAGATCGGCCTGGTGCAGCGCCTCGCGCGCGGCGCAGGAGATGGCCAGGGATGGCGTGGCCAGCGCGGAGGGATCGAGGTGGTGCGGCCGCAGCGGGTTCTTGGCCGGGTCGAGTGGAGGCAGCAGGCGTGTCATCACGTGCGCCACCCATTGCGTGAGGCCGATGAAGCCCACGCTGATGATGATGTTGTACGCCAGGTGGAACAGCACGACGCTGTGCGAGGTGGCGGGCAGGTGGGGCTGTACGAACCGGATCCAGCCGTCGATGAACGGCGCCATGAGCACCACGCCCATCAGCTTGAACACCATGTTGCCCACCGTGACCTGGCGCACTTCCACCGAGGACTTGGCCATGGTCAGCATGGCGGTCAGGCCGTTGCCCAGGTTGGCGCCCAGCACCATCCCGAGGGCCATGTCCAGGGGCACGACGCTCGTGTCGGCCATGGCGGCGATGAGCAGCACCACGGCCAGGCTGGAGTAGGAAACGATGGCCAGCACCGCGCCGATCAGGATCTCGGCGAACACGTCCGAGCCCATCGACTCCAGCACCACGTGGGTGATGGGGGAGGCCATCATCGGCTCGGTGGCCTGGGTGACGCGTTCGAGCGCCAGCAGCATCAGCCCCAGGCCGATGAGGACCCGGCCCACGCGGCCCGAGGTGGTCTCCTGCCGCGACAGATACAGGACGACGCCGACGAAGATGAACAGCGGCGAGAGCCAGGACAGGTCGGTGGAGAAGAGCACGGCCATGAGCGCGGTGCCGATGTCGGCGCCGCGCATCACGGCCAGCGCGGCCGGCAGGGCGATCAGGCCCTGGCCGACGAATGAGGCGGTCATCAGCGAGGTGGCGGTGCTGGACTGCACCAACGCCGTCACGCCGATACCCGACAGCGCCGCCGTGAAGCGGTTGCCCATGCTGCGCGCCAGCAGGCTGCGCAGGTTGGCCCCGAACACCCGCAGTACGCCCACCCGCACGAGGTGAGTGCCCCACACGAGCAGGGCAATGGCGGCTAGCAGGTTGAGCAGATGCTTCATGGAGGACGGTGGTGCAGTGCTATCAGTCTATGAGCATGCCATTTTCATGGAAAGGATAGGGGCCTTCGAAGATTCCCGCAGCCGCAAGGTGCGATACCAGCCGCTGCCCGTCCCAGGCATGGACGCGAAAGGCAGGCGGCTCCAGCATCCAGGCCGAGGGCGCGTCGGGCTGCAGGTCCAGCGCCACCTGGTGCCCCGGCGCGGGGCAGGTGGAGGCGATGGTGCCGCCGAAGCGCACGTCGATGGCGCGGTGCAGGTGTCCGCAGATGATGCGCTCCACGTTGGCGTGGCGCGCCACGATGGCCTCGAACTGCGCGGCGCCTTCGAGCAGGCCGATCCTGTCCATGTGGCCGATGAGCGTGCGAAACGGCGGGTGGTGCATGGCGATGACCACGGGCTCGTCCCGGCAGGCGGCGAGCTCGCGCTCCAGCCACGCAAGGCGCTGGGCGCACAGCGCGCCGTGGCTCTGGCCGGGCTCCACCGTGTCGAGCGCGATCAGTCGCAGCGGACCGACGCGGACGCTGTACTGCACGAATTCGCCGCCGCCCTGCAGGTAGGCGTGCCGAGCGAAGCTGCGGCGCAGCTGCGCGCGCTCGTCGTGATTGCCGGGCAGCAGGTACACGGGCAGATCGCCGAGCGGCGCCAGCAGCCCGGCCAGGTGCGCGTATTCGGCCTCGCGGCCGAAGTCCGACAGGTCGCCGGTGATGACGACCGCGTCGGGCTTCTGGCGCAGGGCCAGCACGCTGTCCACCGTGCGCCGCAGGTAGGGCGCGGTGTCGATGCGGCCGTAGGCCAGGCGGCCGGGCTCGCGGATGTGCAGGTCTGTGATCTGGACCAGGAAGGTGTAGGGGGTGGAGTTCATGCGCTGGCCTCTGCGGTACTCATCAGGCGTTGCGGATCGATGCGGATGCCCACCTCGTCGCCGCTGCGGTAGGGTGTGTCGCGTGCCGCGTCGGCCAGCAGCGTGCCGGGCACGCCGGCCGCGCTCAGGCGCAGCTGCACCCGGTCGCCGAGGAAGCTGCGCTGCTCGACCCGCGCCACGCCCCAGCCGTCCTGGCGCGGGCCTATCTGTATGTCTTCCGGGCGCACCAGCAGAGCGCTCTGGTCGAGCGCCGGCGGGCAGGTCAGCGTCGCGCCGCCGATCGTCAGCACGCCACGTGCGAGCGACTCGGGCGAGCGCTCGATGCGGTTCACCCGGCCGAGGAACTCGGCCACGAAGGGGTGGGCGGGCGCGCGGTACAGGTCCTCGCCGCGGCCCACCTGCACGATGCTGCCGGCGCGCATCACGGCCAGCCGGTCGGCGATGGCCATGGCTTCCTGCTGGTCGTGCGTGACGTGGATGGCGGTGATGTGCAGCCGCCGCAGCAGCTCGGCCAGCTCCTCGCGCAACTGCTCCTTGAGCTTGGCGTCCAGGGCCGCGAGCGGCTCGTCGAGCAGCAGAACGCGCGGGCGCACGGCCACGGCGCGCGCCAGCGCCACGCGCTGGCGCTGGCCGCCCGAGAGCTCGCCGGGGCGCTTGGCTTCGAGGCCGGTGAGGCGCGTGAGCTCGACCAGCTCGCCCACGGCGCGGCGCTCCTCGGCGGCCGATACGCCGCGGATGCGCAGGCCGTAGCCGATGTTGGCGGCCACGCTCATCTGCGGAAACAGTGCGTAGCTCTGGAACACCATGCCCACGCCGCGCTGCTCCACGGGGCGGTGGGTCACGTCCTGCTCGCCGAACAGGATGCGCCCGCCCGGGTCCAGCGTCTCCAGCCCGGCGATCAGGCGCAGCAGCGTGGTCTTGCCGCAGCCCGAGGGCCCCAGCAGTGCGAGCACCTCGCCGGGCTCGACGTGCAGGCTGGTGGGCTGCAGGCCGCGCGTGCCGTCGGCGTAGGTTTTGGAGCAGTGGTCGATCTCGACCGGGATGCGTTCAAGTTCCATAGCGTTTTTGCATGAGCTGGGCCAGGGCCTGCAAGGCCCACAGCACCGGGAGAATGACGATGAAGAACACCAGCGTGTAGGCCGAGCCGATCTCGATGCGCATGGACGCATAGCTGTCGGCCAGGCCCACGGGCAGGGTGCGGGTGAGCGGCGTGTGCAGCATCCAGGTCAGGTTGAACTCGCCGACCGAGAGCGTGAACACCATCAGGCCGCCCGCCACGATGGCCGGGAACACGGCCGGCACCAGCACGCCGAGAAAGCGCTGGGGAAAGCTCGCGCCCAGCGTGCGCGCGGCCTCTTCCAGCGCCACCAGGTCGTTGCGCTGGAAGGCCGAGGCCACGGTGCGCACCATGAAGGGCAGGGTGAAGACGATGTGGCCCACAAGGATGAAGGCAAAGCTCTGGCGGAAGGCCGCGATCTGGCCGTAGGCCAGGATTAGCGCCAGTGCCGTCGCCAGGCCCGGCACGGCCACGGGCAGGGTCAGCAGCTCCTCGAAGGCGCGTGCCAGGCGCGAGCGGCTGCGCGCCAGCGCGTAGGCGCAGGGCACGCCGATGGCGGCCGTGGCCGCCACGCTGGCCGCGGCGATGCCCAGCGACCAGCCGACGGTGCCGCCGTAGACGTCCCACACCTCCTGCAGCCAGCGTAGCGTGAAGCCGCTCTTGATGCCCACGCTGTAGTTGTTCACCAGCCCGGCCAGTACCGACAGCAGCATGGGCGCGATCATGAACAGGCTGGTGAGCGCGGTGACCGCGAACAGGAACGGCGCGCGGTTGTGCGTTGGTTGTCGCATGCGATGGGGTCCTTTCGTGCGGCTTTCAGCGCATGGCCTGGCCGCTGCCGAACTGGCGCGTCAGGAACAGCGCCAGCCAGGTGACGAGCCCCAGGGCGATGGACAGCGATGCGGCCAGCGCGAAATTGGCGTAGTTGGTGAACTCGTTGTAGATGGTGATCGGTACCACCTCGA
Organism: Diaphorobacter sp. JS3051; assembly: GCF_015832135.1. NCBI lineage: Bacteria > Pseudomonadati > Pseudomonadota > Betaproteobacteria > Burkholderiales > Comamonadaceae > Diaphorobacter > Diaphorobacter sp. JS3051. Next base: position 1,559,590 of record NZ_CP065406.1, on the reverse strand, counting down.
ACTTGCTCGCCAGCGTGAAGGCGGTGCCGAACGCGCCCATCGACGTGGCGAACAGGATGGCGCCGCAGGCCACGGTGGTGGGTGCGAGCTCGGGCAGCCACACGTCGCGCACGATGCGCAGGCGCGAGGCGCCCAGCGAGCGCGCCGCCTCCTCGAGCTGCAGGTCCATGGCCTCGGCCGCGGCCGCATAGGTGGCGATGGCGCGCGGCAGCGAGAAGTACAGGTAGGCCAGGAACAGGCCCAGCAGCCCGTAGGCGAAGGTGATGCGCTCGCCGAAGAGCTGGCTGGACAGGTCCGCCACCAGCCCCTGGCGCCCGCCCAGCAGGATCACGAAGAAGCCGATGATCACGCCGGGGAACGACAGCGGCAGCGTCAGCAGCGCCAGCAGCAAGCGCTTGCCGAAGAAGCTGCGCCGCGCCAGGTAGATGCCCACCGTGGCGCCGATCACGAGGGTGGCCAGCGTCACGGCTACCGACAGCAGCACCGTGTTGAGCATGCTCTCCATGTAGCGGCCGTCGGTCAGCACCACGAAATAGGTGCCCCAGCCCTTCTCGGCCGGCAGCGCCAGCAGGCGCAGCACCGGCAGCAGCCAGAAGGCCAGGAAGAACGCGCTCGCCGGAGCCGCGCAGCCGGCGAGCAGCAGGCGCTGGCGCGGGCTCAACGCACTTCCTTCAGGTAGCGGTCGGAGAAGTCGCGCTGCGCGGCGGCCATGCCGGCGTAGTCCACGGTCTTGGCGCGGGCGTATTCCGAGGCCGGCAGGAACTGGGCCTGCACCTCCTTGGGCATGGCGCCGGCGCGCACCGGGCGCAGATAGGCCTTGGCCCAGATGGCCTGGCCCTCGTCGGAGAGCACGAAGTCCAGCACCTTCCTGGCCTCGGCCGGATGGGGCGCTTTGTTCACCAGGCTCATCACGTAGGGCACGACCACCGTGCCTTCGGCGGGAATGACGAACTGCACGTTGGCGCGGTCCTTGTACTTGGCGCGGTAGGCGTTGAAGTCGTAGTCCAGCAGGATGGCGATCTCGCCCGACAGCACGCGCGCATACGAGGTCTGCTTGGGAACGATGGGCTCGTTCTTCTGCAGCGCCTTGAAGTAGTCGATGGCCGGCGCGAAGTTGGCGAGCGTGCCGCCGCGCGCCTCGTTCACTGCGACCGCGCCCACGTAGCCGACGAAGGCCGAGGCCGGGTCGAGATAGCCGATCAGCCCCTTGTAGTCGGGCTTGAGCAGGTCGGCCCAGGACTTCGGCACCGGCTTGCCCTTGAGCGCGTCCACGTTGACCATGAAGCCCAGCGTGCCCGAGTGGATGCTGAACCAGTTGCCGGCCGGGTCCTTCATTCCGTCGGGAATGTCCTTCCAGCCCGCGGGCTGGTAGGGGGCGACCACGCCGTCCTTCTGCGCCTGGATGGCGAAGGTGACGCCCAGGTAGGTCACGTCGGCCACCGGACTGCCTTTCTCGGCCACCAGCTGCGCCAGCGCCTGGCCCGAGTTCTTGTTGTCGGCCGGCACCGTGATGCCGGTTCTGGCCTTGATGGCGCGCAGCTGCGTGCCCCAGTCCGCCCATTCCGTGGGGCAGTTGTAGCAGATGGCGGTCTGTGCCCAGGCGCCGGTGGCTGCCAGGCCGGCGGCTGCCAGCACGCCGATGCGGGCGAAGCGTTGCAGGGTCGAGGTCATGGGGTTTCTCCTTGGGTTGGACAGAGGGTGGATGGGATTTCAAGCCGCGGGGCCCGCGGCGGCGGCGCAGGACTCGCCGCCGCAGAAGCGGTAAGGCAGGCACAGGCTGTCGCCGGCGCCGGGCGGGTTGCCGCGGGCGATGGACTGCACGAGCAGTTCCACGCCATGGCGGCCGATGTCGTGGTTGGGCTGGGCGATGGTGCTCAGGGCCGGGGTGAGGTCCTGGCCGATGGCGATGCCGTCGAAGCCCATGACGGCCAGGTCCTGCGGAACGGACAGCCCCGTCAGGCGCGCGGCGCGCATGCTGCGGATGGCCAGCAGGTCGTTGGAGCAGAACAGGGCGGTGGGCCGCGTGGGCGTCTGCAGGTAGCGCGACAGCGCCTCGACGGCGGTGGCGACGAAGGGCACCTCCACCAGGGGGGGCGCCTGCAGCCCCGCCGCGGCCATGCCGCGCAGGTAGCCGCGGTAGCGCTGCTGCGCACGGTCAGAGGCCGCCAGCGTGCCGCTGACCATGGCGATGCGCCGGTGGCCCAGCGCCGCCAGCCGCGCCACGGCCTCGGCCGATGCGGCCTCGCCGTCCACCGAAATGCAGGGATGGCCGGGGTGGGCGTTGTAGGCCAGCACGTACGGCAGGCCCGCGCCGCGCAGGCGCTCCAGCGCCCGCGAGTCCGACGGGCTGGAGACGACCAGGATCATGCCGTCCACGTTGGCGGCCAGCAGCTGCGCGACGGCCTGCTGCTCCTGCGTTTCCTCGTAGCTCGTCATGACGGGCACGATGGCGTAGCCGCTCGCCGCCGCCGCCTGGGAAATGCCCTGCAGGCACTCGGCAAAGACCGGGTTGAGCAGGGTGGGCAGCACCACACCCAGCACGCGGCTGCGCTGGGTGCGCAGCGTACGGGCGCTGGCGTTGGGCTGATAGCCGAGCTCGCGCGCTGCGCGCTCCACCAGGTCACGCGTGGCGGGCGCCACCTTGTCGGGAAAGTTGAACGCCCGGGACACGGTCGCGGCCGAGACGCCGGCGCGCGTGGCGACGTTGTGGATGTTCAGGGGTTCCTTGGGCATTGGCGTGGTGATGAAATCGATTTCATTGCACCACGCGAGTATGACGCCGCGATGACACGCGGTCCGACCGGGTTAACCCTGGGGATTGGATGTCAGCGCTCGCGGCGCACGCGCAGCAGCTCGTCCAGGATCAGGCAGGCCGCGCCCACGGTGATGGCGCAGTCGGCCACGTTGAACGCGGGGAAGTGCCAGCCGCGCAGGTGAAAGTCCAGGAAGTCCACGACGTAGCCATGCTGCAGGCGGTCCACCACGTTGCCGATGGCACCGCCCAGGATGCTGGACAACGCGAAGCAGAACAGCTTCTGCCCCGGGTGGGCGCGCAGCTGCCACAGGATGAAGACCGCCGTTGCCAGCGCAATGCCCGTGAACAGCCAGCGCTGCCATCCCCCGGCATCGGCCAGGAAGGAGAACGCCGCCCCGGTGTTGTGCGCCCGCACGATGTTGAAGAAGCTGGTCACGTAGGTCGCGTCGCCCAGGCGGTAGTAGCCCAGGATCAGCGTCTTGGTGAACTGGTCGGCAATGACGAGCAGCACGGCCCAGGCCAACCAGGGCCACAGGCTGGCGCTGCGGGATACGGCGGCGCGCGCCATCAGGCGTGCACCCGGTTTTCACCGGCGCCATGCAAGTTGCTGTCGCAGCGCCCGCAGAGCGTGGGGTGCTCGGGATTCTGGCCCACGTCGGCACGGTAGTGCCAGCAGCGCTCGCACTTGGCATCGGAACTGGCCGCAACGCTGATCTGCAGGGCGCTTCCAGCTACCAAATGTGTAGCTGAAACGATGAGCACGAACTTCAGGTCGTCGCCCAGGCTGGCCAGCAGCGCATGGTCTTCGGGCGCGGCAGTGAGCGTGACCACAGCCTGTAGCGACGAGCCCACGGTTCCGGCAGCGCGCACGGTCTCGATCTCCTTGTTCACCGCGTCGCGGATCTCACGCAGGCGTTCCCACTTGGCGGCCAGGCCCTCGTCGGCCGTGGGAATGGTCTGGTAGGTCTCCAGGTAGATGGTCTCGGACTGGCCGAACATCTTCCACGCTTCTTCGGCCGTGAAGGACAGGAACGGCGCCATCCAGCGCAGCATGGCGTGGGTGATCTGGTAGAGGGCGGTCTGCGCGCTGCGGCGCGCCAGGCTCTTGGGCGCCGTGGTGTACAGGCGGTCCTTCAGCACGTCGAGGTAAAAGCCCCCCAGGTCTTCCGAGCAGTACAGCTGCAGCTTGGCGACCACGGGGTGGAACTCGTACACCTTGTAGTGCGCCAGGATGTCCTGCTGCAGCTGCGCCGCGCGCGAGAGGGCGTAGCGGTCGATCTCCAGCAGCTGCTCGAACGGCACGGCGTCCTGGGCCGGGTCGAAGTCGCTCACATTGGCGAGCAAGAAGCGCAGCGTGTTGCGGATGCGGCGGTAGGCGTCCACCACACGTGCCAGGATCTTGTCGTCGATCGCCAGGTCGCCCGAGTAGTCGGTGGCGGCACACCACAGGCGGATGATTTCGGCGCCCAGCTTGCCGCTCACCTCCTGCGGCGAGACGGTGTTGCCCAGCGACTTGCTCATCTTCTTGCCCTGGCCGTCCACCGTGAAGCCGTGCGTGAGCAGGCCGCGGTAGGGTGCGCGCCCGAAGATGGCGCTGGCCAGCAGCAGCGAGCTGTGGAACCAGCCGCGGTGCTGGTCATGGCCTTCGAGGTACAGGTCGGCCTCGGGACCCTCGTCATGGTGCATGGTGGGGTGGGTGCCGCGCATCACATGCCAGAAGGTGGAGCCGGAGTCGAACCACACTTCCAGGATGTCGGTGCTCTTGGTGTAGTGCTTGGCGTCCTCCGCGCCCAGGATCTCCTCGGCCGTCACACGGCTCCAGGCTTCGATGCCGCCCTGCTCGACGATCTCTGCGGCCTGGTCGATGATCTCCATGGTGCGCGGGTGCAGCTCGCCCGAGTCCTGGTGCAGGAAGAACGGGATCGGCACGCCCCAGCTGCGCTGGCGCGAAATGCACCAGTCGGGCCGTCCGGCAATCATGTCGCGCAGGCGGGCCTTGCCGTTGTCCGGGTAGAAGGCCGTGTGCTCGATGGCCTCCAGCGCGATCTGGCGCAGGGTCTGTGCGGGTTTCTGCGCCGGGTCGGTGAATACGCCCTCGCCCTCGTCCATGCGCACGAACCACTGCGCCGCGGCGCGGTAGATCACGGGCGTCTTGTGGCGCCAGCAGTGCGGGTAGCTGTGGGTGATGGTGGTGGTGTTCAGCAGACGGCCGGCGACCTTGAGTGCGTCGATGATGACGGGCACGGCCTTCCAGATGTGCTGGCCGCCGAACAGCGGAAAGTCCGCCGCGTAGGTGCCGTTGCCCTGCACGGGGTTCAGGATCTGGTCGTAGGCCATGCCGTGGGCGACGCAGGAGTTGAAGTCGTCCACGCCATAGGCGGGCGAGGAGTGCACCAGGCCCGTGCCATCGCTGGCAGTGGCGTAGTCGGCCAGGTACACAGGCGACAGACGCCGGTAGCCCGCGTCCATGTCGTACAGCGGATGCTCGAACTCCAGGCCCGCGAGCTTTTCGCCGGGCACCACGGCCAGCACCTGGCCCGTGAGGCCCCAGCGCGTCATGCAGGCCTCGACCAGCGATTCGGCCACGATGAACAGGCCGCGCTCGGTGTCCACCAGTGCGTACGGCAGCTCGGGATTGAGGTTCAGTGCCTGGTTGGCGGGAATGGTCCAGGCGGTGGTGGTCCAAATGACCGCGAAGGCGTCCTTGGACAGGGCGGGCAGGCCGAAGGCAGCGGCCAGCTTGGCCGGCTCATGTGCCTTGAACGCCACGTCCAGCGTCTGGCTCTTCTTGTCCTGGTATTCGATCTCGAACTCCGCCAGCGACGAGGCGCAGTCGAAGCACCAGTACACGGGCTTCAAGCCACGGTACACGAAACCGCGCTCCATGACCTTCTTGAGCGCGCGGATCTCGCCGGCCTCGCTCGCAAAATTCATGGTCTTGTACGGGTTGTCCCAGTCGCCCAGCACGCCCAGGCGCTTGAAGTCCACCATCTGCTGCGCGATCTGCTCGGTGGCAAACGCGCGGCCCTTGGCCTGCATCTCGTCGCGCGGCAGGTTGCGGCCGTGCAGCTTTTCGATGGCGTTCTCGATCGGCAGGCCGTGGCAGTCCCAGCCCGGCACGTAGATCGCGTCAAAGCCCTCGAGCTGGCGCGCCTTGATGATCATGTCCTTCAGGATCTTGTTTACCGCGTGGCCGATGTGCAGCTGGCCGTTGGCGTACGGCGGGCCGTCGTGCAGGATGAACTTCGGCGCGCCGCTTCGCGCGTCGCGCAGCTTCTTGTAGATGCCCTTGTCGTCCCATTCCTTGACCCAGCCCGGCTCGCGCTTGGGCAGGTCGCCGCGCATGGGGAAGGGCGTGTCGGGCATGTTCAGCGTGCCGCGGTAGGCACTGGCGGGGGCGTTCTTGGGGTTGGAGTCGGACATGGGAACCTTCAGGTCAAGGGCGTTCCGGGCGTGGCCCGAAAGGCAAACACGGGGGCAGGACAAGGGCGGGGCTGGCGCGGCCCGCCAAGCGCTGGCGGGGCGAAGGCGGCCCCGTCAAATTCGGTCGCGGGTGGTCTGGCGACGGGTCTCTGCGTGGGAGGATGCGAAGTACGCGCGGGCGTCATCGCAGTCCTTGGCGATGCCGGTTGTGAGGGCGCCCAGGCTGTCGTACTTCAGCTCGTCGTGCAGTTTGTGCAGGAGTTCCACGCGCACGATTTTACCGTAGGCCCCCTCGGCCCCCAGGTGAGCGGGCCACTGCAGGCAATGCGTCTCCAGCAGCACGCGCCCGCCGTTCACGTCGCTCGGGTCCAGCGACGGGCGCACGCCCAGGTTGGCCACACCGGGCAGGGGCTCGGCGTCCAGCCCGTGCACCAGTACCGCGAAGATGCCGCTGGCGGCGGGTTTCCAGTGCGCGAAGCGCAGGTTCAGCGTGCGAAAGCCGTCCTGGTGGGGCCCGCTGGCGGCTGAGCGGCCCAGCGACCGGCCCAGCTTGCGTCCATGCACCACGTGGCCAGAGATCGCGTACGGGCGCCCCAGCAGGCGAGTGGCTTCCTCCATGTCGCCGGCGCCCAGGGCGTCGCGCACGGCGGAGCTGGAAACACGCAGCCCGTGCACCTCGTAGCTGTTCATGCGCGCCACCTCGAAGCCGCGCTCGCGGCCGGCGGTGTCCAGCATGGCGTAGTCCCCCGCGCGCTGGGCGCCGAAGCGGAAATCGTCGCCCACCAGCAGGTAGCGCGCACCCAGGCCGCCCACCACCACATCGTCGATGAAGGCCTGGGGTGCCTGGCGTGCCAGCTTTTCGTTGAACGGCAGCACGATGGTCTGCTGCACGCCGCAGCGCGCCAGCTCGGACAGCTTGTCGCGCAGCGTGCCGATGCGCGCGGGCGCGAGATCCGGGCGCTTGTGCACCCCGGCGAAGTAGTCGCGCGGATGCGGCTCGAAGGTCAGCACGCAGCTTTGCACGCCGCGGTGCTGCGCCTCGCTGTTCAGCAGGGCCAGCATGGCCTGGTGGCCGCGGTGCACGCCGTCGAAATTGCCGATGGTGAGGGCGCAGGCCGGTGCCACCTCCGGGTGATGGAAGCCGCGGAAGATCTTCATCGCAGTGCTTTTCTTTTGATAGCGGCTGGCGCAAGTCCATCAAGCGCTTGACGCCAATTTGTCATGAAAAAGAGTATATTGTGCGCTACCGGCTGCGCTGCACAGTGCGACCGGCGAGAAGACATCAGCGTTCCGATTCTTGTGTTGCATTGCAGGAGGCGTGTTGTGAAGGTCTTGAAGCTGTCGGCCCAAGGGCTGCCGCAGTCGTGGATATCGCTGGAGCAGGCGGTCACCCATTACGCCGCGGGCGAGGTGCGCTGGGAGATCGGCGCGCAGGTCGCGCTGTTTCGCGGTGGCCATAACGCCATCACCGGCGAGCAGTCACAGATCGCGGTGAGCAGCATCATCGGTACGCGTGGCGTGCCGAACATCAACCCCTTCGACCTCTACCCCAGCCTCACCAACGCCAAGCTGTTCGCACGCGACCGCAACGTGTGCGCTTACTGCGGAGGGCATTTCCAGGAACAGGACCTGACCCGCGAGCACATCGTGCCGTTTGCCAGGAACGGCGTGGACCACTGGATGAACGTGGTCACCTCGTGCCGCCCCTGCAACCACCGCAAGGGCCCGCGTACGCCCGAGCAGGCGCATATGCCGCTGCTGTACACGCCTTACGTACCCAGCCTGTGGGAAGACTTCATCCTGCGCAACCGGCGCATCCTGGCCGACCAGATGGAGTTCCTCATGGCCCACGTGCCCAAGTCGTCGCGGCTGTTGAGCTGACGTTGGCGGGTAAGAAAAAACGCGGCCAAGGCCGCGTTTTTTGATGAGGCCGGCTGGGCTTTCTTAAGCAGCCGCCTTGCGGGCCTTGACCAGGAAGCCTTGCACAGGCTCGCCGCCTTCGTAGCGCAGCGTCAGGTCTTCGATCTCCACCGATTCAAAGCCCGCTTGGCGGCACAGTGCCTGCACATGGCTGCGCTTGTGGGCATAGCGGCCATTGGACTGCAGCACGAGGTCGGTACCTTCTTCCGGGGCGGCTTCGCAGGAGAAGTAAAAGTCCCCGGCCGGCAGCAGAATGCGGTGCGCGTTGGGAATGGTTTCCTCCAGCTCGCCGGTGTAAATGAAGACGTCCAGTGCCGTGATTACCTCATAGATGTCGCCCGGCGTCTCGCGCAGCGCATCCAGCAGGTTGACGGTGTGAAACCGGTCGTACACGCGGTGGCGATGGGCCTGCTCGATCATCTTGGTGGAAACATCCACGCCGATCAGGAATCCGTCGATGCGGCCCAGGCACACACCCAGCAGCCCCGTGCCGCAGCCCAGGTCCAGCACATTCAGGTGCTTATCGGGGTAGCGGGCCAGGATCTTGTCGGCCACGATTTTCGGCAACTGGTACCGCAGACCGCGTACCGTGTGCTGGTCGTAGACCTCGGCCAGGCCATCAAACAGATGGCGGTTCAACTCGACAGGCTGGTGCGGCGGGGTAACGCCATGGGCCAGCGCGCTGTAATAGGCATACACGGAATCGCCGGGCGCCAACTCAAGCAACGTGGTGGTATCGGCCGCGGCCTGGGCGGGCTTGCCTGCCGCCAGCAGGGTCTTCACGCGGCCCAGCAGCGCCTGTTGGTCCTTGGGATCCTGCGCGATCAAGCTGTTCCATACATCCAGTGCTTCGGCGTGTTGCCCCAGGCCTTCCAGGTCGGCGGCCAGGAGGCGGCGCAACTGCACGTCGCCCGGCACCAGCTCCAGACCGCGGCGCAGATGGCGCACGGCCATTTCAGCGTGGCCCGCACGGTGCGCAATGTCCACCACCCCGGCCAGCACCAACAGGTTCTTGGGCTCCAGCTTGGCCACCTTCTCGGCCGTCTCCACGGCTTCCTGGAACTGGTTCTGTCGCGCCAGCAGCAGCGCCAGCTCCAGCAGGCCCGGGCCCCATGTGGGTGCCAGGGCGACGCTCTTGCGCAGGGCTTCGAAGGCGCCCTTGACGTTGCCTGCCTTCTCCGCCATCAGGCCGGCCAGCATGAAGACGCGCGCGTCGTTGGGCGACTTCTTCTGGGCCTTGTTCAGGGTCTCGGCAGCCTGGCGGAGTTCACCTTTGGCGATCTGGGTGCGGGCGGTCTCGAGGTACTGGCGGATGGGGTCAGCGTGGGGGGCAGTGGCGCTCATGGCAAAAAGGTGCTGCGCGTTAGGGCGCTAAACGGAAAACCCGTCATTATCCGGGAAGCGTGGAACCCGTCAGCGGCGGAGCGTAAAGCGCGTTTCGCCGACGCGAATGCGGCCGCCTGCACGTCTGCGCAGTGCAGGTGGGCCATTCGCTGTGCGGCTTCCTAGTTCAAGCCAAAAACTGCGCGCCAGGCACTGGATTCGGCGGCGGTGTCCAGAAAGGCAGCGATCTTCGTGCCGTGCAAGGCACGCGTTCGTAGAGCGCTCTGCGCGCAAGCAGAGCATCTGCACACAGCAGCATCCCCGCAAGCGCTAAGCCAGCGGAGATGCTTCCGAGAAGCGCTGCTTGGGGCCCTTAGGCAAACACCCCCGCCGTGTCCTGCATGCGCGCGCCCACCTCGCCCAGGTGGTGCAGCGTGTCGCCCCACGACATCTCCAGCTGCGTGAGCGTCTTGAAGTAGTGGCTGATGATGTACTCGTCCGTCACGCCGATGCCGCCGTGCAACTGCACCGCCTGCTGGCCGACGAAGCGCATGGACTGGCCCAGTTGCACCTTGGCGCGGGCCAGGGCGCGGCGGCGCTCGCCGGCTTCCTCGCCCAGCTTCAGGCTGGCGTAGTAGCTCATGGAGCGCGCCAGTTCCAGCTGCATCTTCATGTCGGCGATGCGGTGGCGCAGCGCCTGGAAGCTGGCGATGGGCACGCCGAACTGCTTGCGCTGGTTCATGTAGTCGGCGGTGATGGCCAGGGTCTGCTCCATGGCGCCCACGGCGTAGGCGCAGGCGGCGGCAATGCCGGTGTCCACGGCCAGCTCCAGCGCGGCCAGGCCGTCGGCGGTGGCCAGCGTGGCGGGGGCCTGGGTCAGCGACAGTTCGGCGGCGCGGCTGCCGTCCTGCGTGAGGTAGCCGCGCGTGGCCACGCCGGCGGCGCTGCGTTCCACCAGGAACAGCGCGATGCGGCCATCGAGCTGTGCGGGCACGAGGAAGGCGTCCGCCTGGTCGCCCGCCGGAACTACGCTTTTGATAGCTGTGAGCGCATATCCACCGGGCGCTGCAGCCGCTTTTGCCTCGCAAACATCGAGGCGGTAGCGGGCCTTGCGCTCCTGGTGGGCCAGCACCACCAGGGCTTCGCCGCTGGCGATGCGCGGCAGCCAGGCGGACTGCATGTTGTCGTCGGCGCATTCGCTAAGCACGCGGGCCGCAATGAACGCATGCGCCAGCGGTTCCATCACGATGCCGCGGCCCAGCTCTTCCATGGCCACCATGGCATCCACGGCGCCCTGGCCCAAGCCGCTGTGGGCCTCGGGCACGGTGAGGGCCGTGAGGCCCAGCTCGGCCAACTCGTTGTAAGCGGCGCGGTCAAATCCACCTGCGGCCACGATGGCGCGGCGGCGCTCGAAACCGTAACCCTTGTCCACCCAGCGGCGTACGGCGTCGCGCAGTTGCTGCTGGTCGTCGGAGAAGTTGAAATCCATGGTCTTGTCTCCTTAACCCAGCACGGTCTGAGCGACGATATTGCGTTGCACTTCATTGCTGCCGCCGTAGATGGTGGTCTTGCGCAGGTTGAAGTAGGTGGAGGCGAGCGGGGCGTTGGCGGCCACGCCGCCAGGGAAGTCGCCCTGCCAGCCGGCCTCCATGGCTTCCTCGATGAAGGGCAGGGCGAACGGGCCGGCAGCCAGCATCATCAGCTCTGCATAGCGCTGCTGGATCTCGCTGCCGCGGATCTTCAGCAGGCCGGCGATGTCCAGCGGGTTCTTGCCGCTCTTTTCCATCGACAGCACGCGCAGCACCAGCATCTCCAGTGCGACGATGTCCACCTCCAGCAGCGCGATCTGGTCGCGAAAGCGCATGTCGTCCCACACGCCCTCGGCCTTGGCGATGCGCTTCAAGCGCTCGAGCTCGCGCTTGGCGCGGTTCACGTCGGCGATGTTGGTGCGCTCATGGCTGAGCAGGTGCTTGGCGTAGGTCCAGCCCTTGTTCTCCTCGCCGATGAGCTGGTCGGCAGGCACCTCGACGTTGTCGAAGAACACCTCGTTGACCTCGCACTCGCCGTCCAGCAGCTTGATGGGCCGCACGGTGACGCCGGGCGACTTCATGTCCAGCAGCAGGAAGCTGATGCCCGTCTGCGGCTTGCCTTCCGTGCTGGTGCGCACCAGGTTGAACATCCAGTCGCCGTACTGGCCGAGCGTGGTCCAGGTCTTCTGGCCGTTGACGATGTACTTGTCGCCCACGCGCTCGGCGCGGGTCTTGAGGCTGGCCAGGTCCGAGCCCGAGCCCGGCTCGCTGTAGCCCTGGCTCCACCACACCTCGCCGCTGGCGATGCCGGGCAGGAAGCGTTGCTGCTGCTCCTTGCTGCCAAAGGCCATGATCACCGGCGCCACCATCACCGGCCCGAAGGGCACGATGCGCGGCGCGCCGGCGAGGGCGCATTCCTCTTCGAACAAGTGCTTTTGCACGGCGTTCCAGCCGGGTCCGCCGAACTCCCGGGGCCAGCCGTAGCCCAGCCAGCCCTTGGCGCCGAGGATCTTGGCCCAGCGCTGCATGTCGTCCTTGGACAGGCGCAGGGCGTTGTGCACCTTGTGTGCGATGTCCTGGGGCAGGTGGGTGCGCACCCAGGCGCGAATTTCCTCGCGGAATGCCTGCTCTTCGGGGGTGAATGCAAGGTCCATATGCTGTCTCCTGTGAAGCCGCCGTTGTAGCACGGGCGTGCTTTTCAACCCTGTCCGAACCGTGACAGGGGCGGGGTCTTGGCGAGGTCAGTGCTCGGCCACGCCCAGTTGCTCGCACAGGCGCTGCACCGTGGCGCGCAGCGTGGCGACTTCTTCCTCCAGGGCCTGTACGCGCGGGGCCAGTGCGCCGTCTTCCTCATTGCGCGTGGCGGGCAGGCTGGCTGTCTGCACGAGGCTGGCATCCACAGGGCCGCACAGCAGGTGAGCCCAGCGCGGCTCGCGCGCGCCCGGTGCGCGCGGCAGCAGCGTGACCAGCGGCCCGCCCTTGTCATCGGAGCGCGACTGCAGCTCGTCCAGGAAGGCCTCGACCGAGGAGATATCGGCAAACCGGTGCCAGCGCTCGGCGTTGATGCGCAGCTCGCCCGCGGTTTGCGGGCCGCGCAGCATCAGCAGGCCGAGCAGCGCGGCGGACTGGTCGGGCACGCCCACGCCGCGGGTGAAGTTGTGCTCCCAGCGCGCCACGCGCGCGCCGCCGATCTCCAGCACCAGCGTCTGCTGGCGCAGCTCATCCAGCGCCTGCTGCACCTCGCTCTCGGTGAGTTGCATGACCGGATCGCGGCTGCTCTTTTGGTTGCAGCCGGCCAGCAGGCTGTTGAGGGTGAGGGGATAGCTGTCGGGCACGGTGCGGGACTTTTCCAGCAGCGTGGCAAGCACGCGCGCTTGCGGCGCGGTCAGGGGGCGGGTGCGGGCGTCAAAGGGCATGGGCAGGGGATAATTTCCGGCAAATGAAGAACATCGTGATTTTGATCTCCGGCGGCGGCTCCAACATGGTGGCCATCGTGCGCACCGCGCAGCAGCAGGACTGGGCGGGCCGCCACGGCGTCCGTGTGGCCGCAGTGCTGAGCAACAAGGCCGATGCCAAGGGCCTGGCGCTGGCGCGCGAGCAGGGCATTGCCACCCAGGTGCTGGACCACAAGGCCTATCCCTCGCGCGAGGCGTTCGACACCGCGCTGGCCCAGGCCATCGACGCTTACGAGCCGTCCCTGGTGGTGCTTGCTGGCTTCATGCGCATTCTCACCCCGGGGTTCGTGGACCACTTCGCGGGCCGGCTGGTCAACATCCACCCCTCGCTGCTGCCGGCCTTCACGGGCCTGCACACGCACCAGCGCGCCATCGACGCCGGATGCAGGTTCGCCGGCTGCACGGTGCACGAGGTCACGGCAGAACTGGACGTGGGCCCCATCCTGGACCAGGCGGTGGTGCCCGTGCTGCCGGGCGACACGGCCGACGCGCTGGCCGCCCGCGTGCTCACGCAGGAACACCTGATCTATCCACGCGCCGTACTGGCGCATTTGCTTGCAAATTGATAGCTGTTAGCGCTGATGGGGCGTGCGCTGGAGCATGATTTGAATGCAATCTGCCCGGGCGGCACGCTCACAGCGTGCGCGCCACCTGCGCGCCGCCGCCATCCTGCAGCAACGCGCGCGTCTGCCGTGTCTGCGCGGTGTCGGTCGGGTGCACCACCACCGCCCAGCGGCCCTGCTCCAGGGCTTCGCGCACCTCGGCGATCAGCCCCACGTGGTCGGGGCGCATGGTGACGAGGCCGCCGGCCAACAGGCCGAAGGTGGTGCAAAAGCCCACCACGGCGATGAAGGCCAGCAGTGGGCTGCTGACGATCAGCGGGGTGCCCGAGCGCAGCAGCCACGCGTACAGCAGCAGGCCGACCACGCCGCCCGCGAAACCGGTCACCACGTGGGCGCGGATCATCGTGCGGAAGATACCGCGCTGCTCCGGCTCCAGCGTGCGGCCGAAGTGCTCGGCATGGTCTTCCCGCGCATCCTCCGGCCCCAGCATGCGCACCTGGCCGGGCGCCATACCGGGCAGGCTTTGCAGCCGCGCCACCATCGCCTGCGCGTCGGCGCGGTCGTTGAACACGGCGGCCACCTTGGTCAGCGACCGCTCGCCAAACATTCCCTGCAGCAGATAGTCCATGGAAGGCTCCTTTCCGCGGCGCACGGGGCTCGCCTGCGCACGCCGCCGCTTGTCGTCCTGACTACACCGTAGTGCCCGCCTTTGGGCACCGGCGTAGGACAAGGGAGGGCAGGGGTGCCGGGCCGCGCGCGCAGCCAGTAGGTGGTGTTTGCTATTGAAAGAGGAGCTGCTGCCGCTTGATGGACAAGCGCAAGGGCCGTATTTGTCTTCAATCCTCGGGTGTGCCCGCGCACGCGGCGAAGCGCGGCTGCTCGCGGCCATCGACCACCACCGTCCCGTTGAACATGGCGGCCGGGCGCACCCACAGACCCTGCTCGCCGTACAGCGCGCGGTACAGGGTCATGGGCTCCAGCGTCTCGCTGTGGCGTACCGTGCCGAGCACCTCGTACAGCCCGCCTTTGTAGTGGCGATAGCGGCCGGGGGGTGTGCAAACCAGGGGTGGCAGTTCATCGTTCATGGATAGCATTCGCGGTGGAAAAAATACGCATCACAACGGGAGGGCGGTTGATGGAGAAGGCGGACTTCATACACATGGTGCGCATGAGCGAGATGGCCAGCGCCGACGACAGCCGTGCCTACCGCCGCGGCGTGGCCGCCTTTGCGGCGCTGGGCTACGCCTGGGTGCTGGGCTGCCTGGCGCTGGCCGTGGGCATGCTGGTGTGGGTGGTGCCCCAACTCCTCCACGGCAAGTTCCGCTTCGCCTGGGTATGGATTGTGATGGCCGCGTGCGGCCTGTTATGGCTGAGCCTGCGTGCGCTGTGGGTGCCGCGCAGCCCGCCCCAGGGCGTACAGATCACCGCGCGTGAGGCGCCGGCGCTGTTCGATGCGCTGGAGCGCATCCGCCGCAAGATCAAGGGGCCGCCCATCCACGAGGTGTATCTGGACGACGACTTCAACGCCAGCATCCGCCAGGAGGCACGCTGGGGCATGCTGGGCGGTGCGCGCAATCAGCTCACCGTCGGTCTGCCGCTGCTCATGGCGCTGGACAAAAAGCGCCTGCTGGCGGTGCTGGCCCACGAGTACGGCCACCTGCGTGGCGACCACGGGCGCTTTGCGGCCTGGATCTACCGCACCCGCCTGAGCTGGCACCGCCTGCACGAGGGCATGCAGGACGATGCCGGCCCCACGGCCGTGGCCACGCGGGCGTTTCTGGACTGGTACTGGCCGCGCTTTGCCGCCAAGACCTTCGCCCTGGCCCGCCAGGACGAATACGAGGCCGACCGCATCGCCGCGCGCCTGCTGGGCCAGGATGAGGTGGCCGCCGCGCTCACCGAGGTCGAGATCAAGGGCGCCTGGCTGGGCGAGCAGTTCTGGCGCCAGCACTGGCAGGGCGCGCTGTCCCAACCGCTGCCCGCCGGGCCCTACGGCGCCCTGAAGCGCCTGCTGGCACTGCCGCCGGAGCCGGCCTTCGCCCAGATGGCGCTGCGCGAAGCGGTACGGCGCCTGAGCGGCGTGGACGACACCCATCCCGTGCTGCGCGACCGGGTGGAGGCGCTCACAGGTGGGCGCCCCACGCTGCCGCCGTGGTCGCAGCGCGGGGCGCTGTCGCTGCTGGGGGCGCAGGCGCGCGGCTGGATGGCGCACTTCGATGACCAGTGGTGCAAGGCCAACGCCACGGTGTGGAAGCAGCACCACGCCCGCCTGCAGCGGGCGCAGGAGCGCGTGCGCACCCTGCAGTCCACCCAGGCCGGCAACAGCGCCACCGAGACCGTGGAGCTGGCGCGGTTGATGCGCCGGCTGGACCCGCAGGCCGCCGTGCAGCCGCTGTACGAGCGCGTGCTGGCGCGCGAACCCGCCCATGTGGGCGCGCTGCTCGGGCTGGCCGACAGTCTGCCGCCACAGGACGCCGCGGCGCGCCTGCGCTGTTGCGAGGCATTGTGGGACGGCAGTCCCACCCATCGCTGGGGTGCGGCCCGGGGCGCGGTGCAGGCGCTGGAGCAGCGTACCGAGGCCGGTGGGGACTATGACGCCGAGGCCCTCAAGCGCTGGCGCGAGCGCGTGCGCCAGGCGGAGGAGGTGGAGGATGCCGCCCTGGAGGAGCTGTACGACACGCCCTTCTTCCAGCGCGTGACGCGCCACGATCTGAGCGCGTTCGAGCTCGGCGAGCTGCAGGCCGAATTGGCCCTGCACCGCGCGGTGGCGCGCGCCTGGCTGGTGTGCAAGCAACTGCGCGCCATGCCCCAGCGGCGCACCTACCTGCTGTTCGTGCAATTGCGCGGTCTGGATGCGCAGGCGCGCTTTGCCCTGTGCCGCCGTCTGGAGAGCGAGCTGGAACTGCCGGGACAGCTGCTGGTGCTCGCGGCCGGTGACACGGCGGCGCTGGAGGACATCGAGCGCCAGGCGTTTGAGCCCGTGCACGCCGGGCCCGGAGGGGCTTGAGGCGGCGGCGGATGATGCGGGCGCGAGATGGGACAATCACGCCATGCATCCCAAAGCCCTTGTGGACGCCTGCGCGGAACTCGTCAGGCTGGTCCTTACTTTTGAACACCCGGCCGACGCCGTGGTCTCGCGCTACTTCCGCGAGCACCGCGGCCTGGGCCCGCGTGAGCGCGCCACGCTGGCCGAAACCGTCTACAACGTCCTGCGCAAGAAGCTGTTGTTCGAGCAGCTCGCGCGCTCGGGCGCGGGCCCCAAGGAGCGGCGCCTGGCCATCCTGGGCTTTCACGGCCCGCGCGACTTCGTCAAGAGCGCGCTGACAGAGCAGGAAAAGTCCTGGCTGGACCAGTGCGACGCCGTGCGTCCTGAAGACCTGCTGGCGCCGCACCGCCACAACCTGCCCGAATGGCTGGTGGCGCCGCTCAAGGAGCAGCTGGGCGAGAGCGGCTTCTGGGCCCTGGCCGACAGCCTGGCGCAGCCGGCGCCATTGGACCTGCGCGTCAATGCCTTGAAGGAAAAACGCGACCAGGTGCAGAAGGAGCTTGCGCAAGCAGCTATCAAATCGGTAGTGACACCTTACTCTCCCTGGGGACTGCGCATCGCCGGCAAGCCTGCGCTCACCAAGCTGGACGCGTTCACGCGCGGCGCCATCGAGGTGCAGGACGAGGGCTCGCAGTTGCTCGCGCTGCTGCTGGACGCCAAGCGCGGCGAGATGGTGGTGGACTTCTGCGCCGGTGCCGGCGGCAAGACGCTGGCCATCGGCGCGGCCATGCGCAGCACGGGGCGGCTGTACGCCTTCGACGTGTCGGCCCACCGGCTGGAGGCGCTCAAGCCCCGCCTGGCGCGCTCGGGCCTGTCCAACGTGCACCCCGCGGCCATCGCCCACGAGCGCGACGAGCGCGTCAAACGCCTGGCCGGCAAGATCGACCGCGTGCTGGTGGACGCCCCCTGTTCGGGCCTGGGCACGCTGCGCCGCAACCCCGACCTGAAGTGGCGCCAATCGCCCGAGGCGCTGCGGGAGCTGGCCGGCAAGCAGACCGCCATCCTGGAAAGCGCGGCGCGCCTGGTCAAACCTGGCGGGCGGCTGGTCTATGCCACGTGCAGTGTGCTGCCGCAGGAAAACGAGGCCATCGCCGAAGCCTTCGGCGCGGCGCATGCCGATTTCGAGCCGCAGGACGCCGGCGCGCTGCTCACGCAGCTGAAGGTGCCCGATGCCGCACGCCTGTGCCATGGCGGCGCCAGCGGTACTGGATATCTGCGGCTGTGGCCTCATCTGCACCAGACGGACGGTTTCTTCGCTGCCGTCTGGACCCGGCGCGCGTAACTTTCCTACGCGCTGGCACGCAACGCGAAGCCATCCTGGCGGCCGGGCATGTTCCGGTCCGCGGGGACGGCGCCCGACAATGGGGAACGCCGCCGGCTGTGCGGCGGTATTGGATAGTGGATCGAGGTTTGTATGTTGTTTGATGGCGCCGCGTGGAATACCGCGCTCGACTGGCTGGCGCATGGCGTGTGGGACCTGGCCTGGTGGCAGATCGTGCTCTACACCCTGGCCACCACCCACATCACGATCGCGGCGGTGACGATCTTCCTGCACCGCTCGCAGGCGCACCGTGCGCTGGACCTGGGGCCTGTGCCTGCGCATTTCTTCCGCTTCTGGCTGTGGCTGGGCACGGGCATGGTCACCAAGGAATGGGTGGCCATCCACCGCAAGCACCACGCCAAGTGCGAGACGCCCGACGACCCCCACAGCCCGCAGACGCGCGGCCTGCGCACCGTGATGTGGCGCGGGGCCGAGCTGTACCGTGCCGAGGCGGCCAACGCCGAGACGCTGAAGAAGTTCGGCCATGGCACGCCGGACGACTGGATGGAGCGCAACGTCTACAGCCGCTTCACCTGGCAGGGCGTGGGGCTGATGCTGGTCATCAACCTGGTGCTGTTCGGCGCCGTGGGCGCCGCCGTGTGGGCCGTGCAGATGGCGTGGATCCCGTTCTGGGCCGCGGGCGTGGTCAACGGCGTGGGCCACTATTGGGGTTACCGCAACTTCGAGGCGCAGGACGCCTCCACCAACCTCGTGCCCTGGGGCCTTGTGATCGGCGGTGAAGAACTGCACAACAACCACCACACCTATCCGACGGCCGCGAAGTTCTCGGTCAAGCCGTACGAGTTCGACGTGGGGTGGCTCTACATCAGCGCGTTGCAGCGCCTGGGCTGGGCCAAGGTCAAGAAGGTGCCGCCCAAGCTGCGCCTGGGTGCCGTGAAGCCGGTGGCCGACGAAAAGACGCTGGAGGCGCTCATCGCCAACCGCTACGAGGTCATGGCTGGCTATGCACGCGGCGTGCGCCAGGCCTGCAAGGACGAGATCGCTGCCCTCAAGGCGCGCAAGGCCGACGTGTCGGCCCTCAAGCGCGCCAAGCGCTGGCTGCACCGCGACGCCGAGAAGGTCCCTGCGCAGGCCCAGCCGACGCTGGCCGAAGTGCGTGCGGCGCACCCCGTACTCGACAAGATGGTCACCATGCGCGAGGAGCTGCGCCAGCTCTGGCTCAACACCTCGCAGTCGCGCGATCAGCTGACCGCAGACCTGCAAGCCTGGTGCCAGCGGGCCGAGGCCAGCGGCATCGCGGCGCTCAAGGAGTTTTCGCTGAAGCTGCGCGCGGCCCACGCCTGAGCGACGCGGCGGCTGGCTCTTCTGACCGCAGTACCGCGGCGACCCGAAAGGGTGCCGCGGTTTTTTATGCCCACGCTGGACATGAAAAAAGCCGCCGGGCGCAACGCCGGGCGGCTTTTTGACAGGAGCCGGGCCGAATTACTTCAGCTTGGCTTCCTTGTACTCGACGTGCTTGCGAGCCTTGGGGTCGAACTTGATGATCGACATCTTCTCAGGCATCGTCTTCTTGTTCTTGGTGGTGGTGTAGAAGTGACCGGTTTCGGCCGTGGACACCAGCTTGATCTTTTCGCGTCCGCCTTTGGAAGCCATGGTTGTTCTCCTTGAGGAAATTAGGCTTGGCCACGGGCACGCATGTCTGCGAGCACGGAGTCGATACCGTTCTTGTCGATCAGGCGCAGAGCGGCGCTGGACACGCGCAGGCGCACCCAACGGTTCTCGCTTTCCACCCAGAAACGGCGGTACTGCAGGTTGGGCAGGAAACGGCGCTTGGTCTTGTTGTTGGCGTGGGAGACGTTGTTTCCCACCATGGGCTTCTTGCCCGTTACTTCACATACGCGTGCCATCAGGACACTCCGATAGTTGCAACGGCTGCCGGCGCTGAAGTCCCGCGAGAGCAGGAGCGTGCCGGTCAGCCTCACCTCGCCAGTTTGAACGGGTGGCGGTAACCCGGTCGCCGCAGCCTTTGCGCTGCAATTTGCAGGCGCAGGATTTGGCAAAGCCGCGCATTATAGCCCGAATATCAAAAAGCCCCTGCATGCCGAAACCTGCAGGAGCCGGGTGGGCAGGGCTTAGTGCGTTATTCCTGTTGTTCCAGGAAGCGCTGCGCGTCCAGCGCGGCCATGCAGCCCGTGCCGGCGCTGGTGATGGCCTGGCGGTACACATGGTCCTGCACGTCGCCGGCGGCGAACACGCCCGGCACGCTGGTCTGCGTGGCAAAGCCCTTGAGGCCGCCCTGGGTCACGATGTAGCCGTTTTCCATCGCCAGCTGGCCCTGGAAGATGTCGGTGTTGGGCGCATGGCCGATGGCGATGAAGCAGCCTTGCAGCGCGATGTCTTCGGTGTGGCCGTCTTCGGTGTGCTTGAGGCGGATGCCGGTCACGCCGGTGGCGTCGCCCAGCACCTCGTCCAGCGTGAAGAAGGTCTTGAGCTCGATCTTGCCGGCCGCCACCTTCTCCATGAGCTTGTCGATCAGGATGGGCTCGGCGCGGAACTTGTCGCGGCGGTGTACCAGCGTCACCTTGCGGGCGATGTTGGACAGGTACAGCGCTTCCTCCACGGCGGTGTTGCCGCCGCCGACCACGCACACGTCCTGTTCGCGATAGAAGAAGCCGTCGCAGGTGGCGCAGGCGGACACGCCCTTGCCCATGAAGGCTTCCTCGGAGGGCAGGCCCAGGTACTTGGCCGATGCACCCGTGGCGATGATGAGGGAGTCGCAGGTGTAGGTGCCACTGTCGCCCGTAAGGGTGAAGGGGCGCTTGGACAGGTCCACCTGGCTGATGTGGTCGAACACGATCTGCGTCTTGAAGCGCTCGGCATGTTCCTGGAAGCGCTGCATCAGCTCGGGGCCCTGCACGCCGTGCACGTCGGCGGGCCAGTTGTCCACCTCGGTCGTGGTCATGAGCTGGCCGCCCTGGGCCAGGCCCGTGATGAGCACGGGGTTGAGGTTGGCGCGCGCGGCGTACACCGCGGCGGTGTAGCCCGCCGGGCCGGAGCCGAGGATCATGACTTTGGCGTGTTGGGTAGTGGACATGGCTGAAAAGTAAGGTTTTGTTATGCCGGGCGACCGGCGTGCCCCGTAAGAACCTGGGGCCGGGCCCCCCAGTATCAACCGGTCCGCGCGGGCGCCTGCGGTCGGGTTTTCAATCGCGGCCATTGTAAGAAGCCATGAATAACACGGCCGGGGCGGGCGTATCGGCCTTTGCGCTGGCGCAGCGCAGTGACAAAAAGGCGGGCAGCCGGCAGGCCTGGGGCGGGCTGCCGCACGCAGCGCACGGCGCACAGACGCGTCGTCGGCATGGGGTAAGCTTGCGCGCTCTTATCCCATGACGTACTCCCTCAACACCCTGAACGCTTCTTCCTCCAGCAAGTCGGCGCCACGCACCGGCGCGGCGCGCTTCGGCCATGAGATCGGCCTGGTGCTGGGCCTGCTGGGCCTGGTGTTCTGGCTGCTGGCCCTCGTGAGCTATTCCGCGCAGGATGCGGCCTGGTCCACATCGGGTGCGGGCAATGGACAGCCACTGTCCAATTGGGTGGGCAGGCTCGGGGCGTGGCTCGCCGACGGCAGCTACTTCGTGCTGGGCTTTTCCGTCTGGTGGTGCGTCGCCGCGGGCGTGCGCGCCTGGTTTGCGTCGCTGGCGCGCTGGATGCGCGGCGATGGCGCCGCAGGCCACGCGCCGTGGCAGCGCCGCGGCGTATTCTGGGGCGGACTGGCGCTGCTGCTGTGCGCCAGCACGGCACTGGAATGGTCGCGGCTGTACCGGTTCGAAGCCCTGCTGCCCGGCCATGCGGGCGGCATGCTGGGCTATATGACGGGGCCGCTGGCCGTGCGCTGGCTCGGGTTCACGGGCTCGGGCCTGGCCGGCGTGGTGGTGGTCGTGCTGGGCGCGGCGCTGGTGTTCCGTTTCTCCTGGGGGCATCTGGCCGAGCGCCTGGGTGGGCGCATCGATGCGCTGGTGCAGCGCGGCCGGGCGCGGCGCGAGAAGGCCAAGGACGTGGCCGTGGGACGGCGCGCCGCGCGCGAGCGCGAGGAAGTGGTGCAGGAAGAGCGCCACGAGATTGAGGTGCAGCACCCGCAGCCTGTCACCATCATCGAGCCCGTGCTGTCCGATGTGGTGCAGAGCACCCGCGTGGTGAAGGAGCGCCAGAAACCCCTGTTCAGCGAGATGCCCGACAGCAACCTGCCGCAGGTGGACCTGCTGGACGCCGCGCAGGCGCGCCAGGAGACGGTGTCGCCCGAGACGCTGGAGATGACCAGCCGCCTGATCGAGAAGAAGCTCAAGGACTTCGGCGTGGACGTCACCGTGGTGGCCGCCATGCCCGGCCCGGTGATCACGCGCTACGAGATCGAGCCCGCCACGGGCGTGAAGGGCTCGCAGATCGTGAACCTGGCCAAGGACCTGGCGCGTTCGCTGTCGCTGGTGTCCATCCGCGTGATCGAGACCATTCCTGGCAAGAACTTCATGGCGCTGGAACTGCCCAACGCCAAACGCCAGACCATCCGCCTGTCGGAGATCCTGGGCTCGCAGGTCTACCACGACGCCAAGAGCCTGCTGACCATGGGCCTGGGCAAGGACATCGTGGGCGCGCCCGTGGTGGCGGACCTGGCCAAGATGCCGCACGTGCTGGTGGCGGGCACGACGGGCTCGGGCAAGTCGGTGGGGATCAACGCCATGATCCTCTCGCTGCTCTACAAGGCCGAGGCGCGCGACGTGCGCCTGCTGATGATCGACCCCAAGATGCTGGAAATGTCGGTCTACGAGGGCATTCCGCACCTGCTCGCGCCGGTGGTCACCGACATGAAGCAGGCCGCCCACGGGCTGAACTGGTGCGTGGCCGAAATGGAGCGCCGCTACAAGCTCATGAGCAAGCTGGGCGTGCGCAACCTCGCGGGCTACAACACGAAAATAGACGACGCCAAGGCGCGCGAGGAGCACATCCCCAACCCCTTCAGCCTCACACCGGAGAGCCCGGAGCCGCTGGAGCGACTGCCGCACATCGTGGTGGTGATCGACGAGCTGGCCGACCTGATGATGGTCGTGGGCAAGAAGATCGAGGAGCTCATCGCCCGCCTGGCGCAGAAGGCGCGCGCTGCCGGCATCCATTTGATTCTGGCCACGCAGCGCCCCAGCGTGGACGTGATCACCGGCCTGATCAAGGCCAACATCCCCACGCGTATCGCTTTCCAGGTCAGCAGCAAGATCGACAGCCGCACCATCCTGGACCAGATGGGCGCCGAGGCCTTGCTGGGCATGGGCGACATGCTCTACATGGCCAGCGGCACGGGCCTGCCCATCCGCGTGCACGGCGCCTTCGTCTCCGATGACGAGGTGCACCGCGTCGTCAGCTACTTGAAGGAACAAGGGGAGCCGGACTACATCGAAGGGGTGTTGGAAGGCGGTACCGTCGAGGGCGACGACAGCGGCTTCGGGCTGGGCGACGGCGAAGGCGGCGGCGAGAAGGACCCCATGTACGACCAGGCCGTGGAGGTGGTGCTGAAAGACCGCAAGGCCAGCATCTCCTACGTGCAGCGCAAGCTGCGCATTGGCTACAACCGCTCCGCGCGCCTGCTCGAAGACATGGAGAAGGCCGGCCTGGTGAGCGCACTCACCGCCAGCGGCCAGCGCGAGGTGCTGGTGCCCGCGCGCAGCGAGTAAAGCTGCCTGGGCACGCTCCCTGGCCCGCTGTCCACGCAACCGCTTGCATGGAGAAATGGTGTTGAAGAAAGTATTTGCTGCGATTTTGATAGCTGCTGGCGCTGGTTGCGCCTGGGCTGACGGCCTGAAAAGCCTTGAAACCTTCATGAAGACCGCCCAGAGCGGCCGGTCCGAGTTCACGCAGACCGTGACCTCGCCGCCCAAGGACGGCCAGGCGGGCCGCACCAAGACCTCCAGCGGCAGTTTTGAGTTCCAGCGTCCAGGGCGCTTCAAATTCCATTACCGCAAGCCGTTCGAGCAGCTCATCGTGGCCGATGGGCAGACCCTGTGGCTGTACGACGCGGACTTGAACCAAGTGACCCAGCGCACGCAATCCAAGGCGCTGGGCAGCACCCCCGCGGCGCTGCTCGCGTCCGCACCCGACCTGGCGGCGCTGCGCGCCGACTTCGCGCTGGAGTCGGCGCCCGAGCAGGACGGCCTGCAGTGGGTGCTGGCTACGCCCAAGGCCAAGGACGGCCAGCTCAAGAGCGTGCGCGTGGGCTTCGCGGGGGAGCAACTGGCGGCGCTGGACATCCTGGACAGCTTTGGGCAGCGCTCGCTGATCCGCTTCACCGGCATGCAGCTCAACCCGGCGCTGCCGGCAGGCACCTTCCAGTTCAAGCCGCCTGCGGGGGCGGATGTGCTTTCGCAGTAAATGCTTCTGTTTCGATAGCTGCTAGCGCTTATAGGGTAAGCGCTAGAGCCCTGTTTTGCTCTAAACCGCCAGCACGGTCGCCACGCGTGCCCGCACCAGCGGCAGCAACTCGGACTCGAACCACGGGTGGCGCTTGAGCCAACCGTTGTTGCGCGGGCTGGGGTGCGGCAGGGCCAGGACGGGCGCATCCGGCAGGGTGCAGGTGCCGCGCACGGTTTCCCCCAGCGGCTGCCCGCGGCACGCGGCCAGATGCCAGGCCAGCGCGTATTGGCCCACGGCCACGGTCAGCGCGATGTTCGGCAGCCGCGCCAGCAGCGGCACACGCCACGCGGGAGCGCATTCGGGACGGGGCGGTGCATCGCCCGAGGCGCCACGGCCCGGATAGCAAAAGCCCATCGGCACGATGGCCACGCGCGCCGGGTCATAGAAAGTCTCGCGTGTCAGCCCCAGCCACGTGCGCAGGCGCTCGCCGCTCGCGTCATCGAAGGGGATGCCCGAGGCATGCACCTTGCGCCCCGGTGCCTGCCCCACGATCAGCAGGCGCGCGCGTGCATCGGCCTGCAGCACGGGGTGTGGGCCCAGCGGCAGGAAGGGGGCGCAGATCGTGCAGGCGCGCACGCGGCGCAGCAGCGCGTCCAGCGGCTCGTCGCGGCGTGTGTCGTCGCGCGGCAGTCCGTTGCGTGGCAATGCATGACCCGGCAATTCGTTGCGCGGCGGCTTCGCCATCAGTCCGCAATGCGTGCGCCGGCTTCGGACAGCAGCGCGCGCAACACCGAGCGGTGGCAGCGCGCCTCGTCCTCACAGTAACAGCCCACCGAGAAATTGTTGTGCTGCGACAGCGCGGCCAGCAGCGCGATGGTGTGGCGGTTCTCCGGCGTGGCCATCTCCTGGCGGAACTGCTGGGTGAAGGCCGCCCATTCCTTGGGCGTCTGCGCGGCCTGGGCGAGCTTGACGGTCTCGGGGCTGGGCGAGAGGTTGGGGTACCACACGTCATACCAGTCCTGCGCCGCGAACTGTTCCTTGGGCACGCCGCGCGGCGGGCGGCGCACGGTGCCGATGCGCGTGCCTTCATCGCGTGCGCGGGGAGTGCCGAGGCGGACGATGCGGATGGGCATGGTGGGTACAGATACGGGCGACAGGAAGAGCTAACACCTGAACTCAGCCGCGCTGCACAGTGGCGGCAACGCATGCTAGCGTAGCGCATGCACGCGACTGCTGCCACGAACCAACGTCTAACACTCGCGGCAAGCCACGCCGGATCGAGAAGCACGGAGGGCAGCCGCAAGCGGAGTTTGCCGGCGTCGGCTTGTCCAATTGGTCAGGCAGCCCCAGCCATGCCAATTGTTAGGCATACGCTACCCACCCGCGGAACGTAAAAGCGGCGTAGAACAAGGAAACGCGCTTGAAGCCGGCTTTGCGCATCAGTTCTTCGTCCTGCATCGGCGACAGGATTTCCAGCCGCTCACCTATTGCTCGCACCAGCTGAGCCTTCGCAGGGTCTACGCCCGAAGAGGTCGTAAATGCTGCGTAGCGGGAAAGCCAGGCGTTTCGTAATTCGGGCTCTTGATCAAAGCTCAGATGCATGGGCGAAATAAATTGTTTTTCTTCGGTGCTAACGCCTGAGTTCAGCCGCCGGCGAAGCCGGTCGGCTGCGACGAAATGTTAGGCATTCCCACCAAGGCCGACTATACGAGACCTGATGCTTTTTAGTTCATTTTCTAATTCATACTTTCCGTAGGTGGCGAGACTTAAGATCCAGAAGAAGAAGGCGAAAGTTATGGCAACGATAGCGAGACCTTCGTCTGTGGATAAGAAATAAATTCCCAACGACAAAGCGATAAAAACCACCGTGTTTCGAAGTTGTTTTTTTCGTTTTCTTTTCTTTGCGTCGGGAGATGTAAACTCACGCCACAATTTGCTGTCAATAGAAGCTTCTCTTTGTTTCAGAGAGTTTAACTCCTGGCGCAGTCTCTCTTGTTCCGCGTTCTGCCTTTCAATCGCGCGTTGTTCGCGCTGAGTCTGTTTTGCAAAGTCCTGTACTTGCTTGCGCGCTTTGCGTAAAGCATTTGCTCGCATTTCGATATAACGAGATTTTGCTTTTTCGTTGTTTCCATCAGAAACGGCAATCGCTTTCGTCCACAGACCGGCATCCATTCCTCCAGATGAAAGCTCTTTGTGGATCAAGGCATAAATTTCGGAGTCGTGCGGACTGGTGCCGCCCGACCATGCGCGATCAAGAAGTTGCTTCAGCATGGGAGCCTCTCAATTAATGCCTAACGGGCGAGGTAAGCCGACCGCCGTAGGCGGGTCGGCTTGACCGAAATGTTAGACAGCCTATTTTTTCTGCTTTTTCCCGTTATTTTCAAGAAATGCCGCGAACTCAGCAAGGGATACACCAAA
Source organism: Diaphorobacter sp. JS3051 (assembly GCF_015832135.1). Taxonomy (NCBI): domain Bacteria; kingdom Pseudomonadati; phylum Pseudomonadota; class Betaproteobacteria; order Burkholderiales; family Comamonadaceae; genus Diaphorobacter; species Diaphorobacter sp. JS3051. The sequence continues at coordinate 1,532,983 of NZ_CP065406.1, read as the reverse complement.
CCAATCTTTGCCATTTTTCGGTGACCAAAGTACACCGCTTGGTTTCACTCGGATATGTCCGACTACTTTTCCTTCTGAATCAATAATTTCATGATCGGCAACTTTTTTTGGACGGAATGAGTTGACGTTGTTCTTCTTGGGTGCTTCTGCTTTGGTATCCATGTTTTCCTTTCTGTAATGACTAACGTTCGCGTTAACCGGCGCGCCGCTTTTGGCGCGTCCGCGTTGAACGCGTTGTTAGGGGGCGCTTACCGATTAAACACGCGTGCGATTCTCTACTGTTCGTCATTCGGCGTTGATCCATCATCCGAAAGAGTTGCGTCCTCAACCCGCGCAATCAATCGTTCGTGCTCCCCGATTTTGAAGATGATATCGCCTTCAACCATGCGTGCCTCAAGGTCAAGCAACCTAAGTCGCTTTCGATCTGTGTCTCCATCCACCTCGACTTCGAATGAAGAAATTGCAGAGATCGGTGTCCGAACGTACCGTTCGATGAATGTTGCCATGATGCCGCCAGCTTCTTCTTCGAGATGTGCCCATGCGGCATCGCCGATGTACGCATGTCCACCCTTTGCCTCGAACTCAGCTTGCAGGTCGCGAAGTCTGGGGTTTGGCGTGGGATCAAGGACAACGAGTACAGGGATAGCTCCCGAGTTAGCGCAGTCCTCTGCAAACTGAAGTTCTTCACCGAATCTGCCTTGCCCACTTGCTGCAATAGTCACGCGAAGCTTGAATTCGTAAGCAAGTGGTTTGCCGTCAGGCCTGATTTTCCAACAATCAACCTGCCGCCCTTTACTGTGATCATCGGTGCGCTTCACAACTTTGGCCCGAGCGCCCTTTGGCTCACCGCCAATGGCAGCAGCAAGGACGGGTTCAAAAAGATAACCAGTTTCTTGTGCAGAACGATTATCAAGATCGTAGAAGAATTTTCGCCACGTGAGCCATGACGCGAGCGCCTCTGTATTTAGACGACCATACTCAACCAGTGCGCGTGGTGATACTTGAACCATCGTCGGCATTGGCTGCGCAGAAAGGATCATTGCGTACTTGCGTCGGCGCTTGTGAAGTTCCGAAAGACACCGAAGATAGGTCACGAAGTCTGGTATCTGTTTAGCGCCAAGACGCATAAGTTCAACATGCTCGAACTCATCGAGTTGAATAGGCTCTATGAACCAATCATCTGGAACTGAGTAGTAGTCATGATGCGGCATGATTTTCGCGGAAGTTCCTGGGTATACTTTATCAAGTTGCTCAGTCCTGCCAGTGTCGCGATAAACAACGCCAATTAATTTCACCAATTCACTTGGCGTCATGACCACTGGAAGATTTGTAGCAGTTCCTAGTGTCATGACCTTCGTAAGGAGTTTGGATTCCTCAGCATCGAGTTTAGGAGGGGAATTTTTCATGCAAGGTCCAGTTCTTGTTGCAGGAGGCTATTGAGCATGCGTTCGGTTTTCTGAAGTGCTTCGCTCATGCCAGTGGCTTCGGTCAACACAAAACCAAGTAGACGAGGTTCTGATCTACAAGATGGTGTTTGAATGCCGGAACCAAATGCACCATCAATTTCTTGTAGATGCCTAGCAATTGCTGTAGCCGCTAGAGGAGGCACGGCATTTCCAATTTGTTGTGTAACACTTGCAGCATTGCCATGGAATCGATAGTGGTCTGGAAAAGTTTGTATTCGCGCACATTCACGAATGGTCAGAGGTCTGTGTTCGTGCGGGTGAATAAATTCCCGTGGTGCCGCTCCAGTGATAGTGAGGCTCTGTAAGTTCCCATGTAGTCTCTTAATGCCTGAAGGTGCGCCACCTCGCTTCTCGGAAGGGGTTCCATCCATGACACGACGAAACGCACGTCGCTTAAAGCTGTCATGTTGATACTCTTCAGGCAAGTCTTTCATGGTCTGCCCTGGTTTAAGCAACGAGTACAGTTCTTCATCTTTAGCGACTGTTGAATGAAAATGCTCTGTGACGTTTCCGATGGTGTTTTCAGCACGCATTAATTGGTCGAAGGAATTAGCCGCATCTGTAGTTAAGTAGGGTACTGTCGCCGAGCGTGATCGTGCAGCGACACCAAGCCCTGCAAGCGCTTGATCAAGTGTGGGCGCGAACGGCTTAGTGCTCGGTTTCTTAGACTTGCCCGAGTCGTACGAGTAAGTCTCGTCGGGCAGGCTAAAATCCACACCCAAGCGATTGCCGATGATTAGCACGCGCTTTCGCGTCTGCGGAACACCATAGGCAGCAAGGTTGGCCTTGTGAACTCGCACCGAGTAACCAAGCGCCAAGAATTCACGAACTAAGGCAAAAACATCCGCGCCATGACCTGAAGTGAGTAGGCCCTCAACATTCTCAAAAATAAACCACCTTGGGCGGACTTCTGCGACTATTCGAAGATAATTGAAGATCAATCGATTGCGTGGGTCTTGTGCGTCACGCGCCCCAGCAGTGCTAAATCCTTGGCATGGGGGGCCTCCAATCACTGCGAAGGGTTCCTTTGCACCCAAGAGTTCCCGGAAGAAATTTGGCTCAACAGCCGAAAGATCAACATTGTGGCAAGTGCTTCCGATATTTTCTTCGTATGTGGCGCAAGCATCCTTATTGATTTCTGCACCGCAAATCGGCAGTAGCCCTGCGTTGGCAAAACCATAAGAGAAGCCACCGGCTCCCGAGAAAAGGGATAAAACTGAATCTGACTTCGTGTTCGCGATTAGCATGATTGTTTGTGACTACCTGGGGTTTCCTGTAAATACCGTACAAGCATGTTCGCGCCCCCTAACAGCCAAGGTAAGCGGCGGCGAAGCCGTCCGCTTGACCGCAGAGTTAGACCCGAAGGCCAAAAGGGAGCGCCCTGCCTTGAAGAAGGGCGCGGCCCACGAAAAACCGCTGGGCCACGGAAGCGGCGCAGCACTGCAGGAATGATAGCTGGTGGTGCTTGGCTGGCAAGCGCTGGAGGCCAAAAAGACAGATAAGCCTTTGGAACAGGGCCGAGCGCTGAAATAAGTGGCTGCGCGCATAGAACGGGTGATGGGCCTAACGCACTGAGTTCAGCCGCCGCCGTAGGCGGTCGGCTGCGACGACATGTTAGCGAATTATGAAACTACTTCCCAGAAGTGCTTGGCCACCCCTTGCGCCACGTCGTTGTCATTGAGTCCATCCCATATCGTATTCCGTTTGAATTTTGATGGTGAGTTTAATTTGACAAATCGAGATATGGCTTGGTTTGCGTATGAATTATGGTTTTTAATCATTTGGATTAGGCGCTCCTGTAGTTGGGCTTCCGTATGAATGCTTTTGCCAAACTTGCAATTTGCCGCATCTACGATAAGTTGCATATATTCTCTATGTTGTTCTTCATCGGTCATGTCAATCTTCATAGTACCATCCATCCTCTTCTGATCTTGCCCATGATTCTTGATCTTCTGTTAGTTCTTCTGTCAGCAACCTGCGCTCATCTTCGTGGGGGTCTTCGTATGAATATGGATCTTCATAGTACGCGTCATCATCACTTTCGTCATATTCATTAGAATTGATCGATTCGTAGACGTTTAGTGATACGAAAATCGCCCAACCCATATCTGTTCTTTTAATATCTACGGTTTCGTTGAATTGAGCAGCCAACTCTCTGGATCGGGATATCACAAAGAAAAAATTTTCATCTTCCGTTAATAACAGTCGATCGCTCATTTTTCCTCCATGCTAACGTCTGAATTCACCGGCGCTGCGCGGCTTTATCGCGCAGCGTCCGGTGGAATGATTTGTTAGCGCCGTGAGCCAAGACAAGTCGGCTAATTAAGCTCGTGAGCAACTTTGATTGGGGGAACCTTCAACACACCATCCACCACTTTTGAGAATATCTCTTTACGAAGCTCATCTATTGACGCCGAACTGGGGCCGGCGCATCGCTGTTGCATATCGTCGTTTGCGACGAAGCCCGCTGAACTGACACCACCAAATACATTTTGAATTCTCGCGTTTTGGCAGCGGCGATATTCACCGCCAACCTTTCCGCGGATAACTTCGTCATAGATCGTCTTGCCGTCTGCGACTGCAGAAACCACATAGCCGTACTCAATCTCTGCGCCCCCAGATACGACCTCATAGAGATACGAAGCATTGCGCGGCATCAGGAGTGCAGCGCTTAGAAGATTAACCTCGTGCTGTGCATAGGTGATGGTTTGTGATCGTTCAGGCAAGGTCTTCTCATCGTTTCGCAACCGTTCGATAACCAATGTAGTTATCTTAGGGCCGACAGACGGAACCCATTCAACTCCACGAACTCTGCTACGCAATGTCTGAAGAAGGTCCTCACTGAGTAAGCGATCTCCATTCTTGACTTGTAAGAAGACGCGCGCAGTTATTTCTTCCTTTCTGGCTGCGGCAAACTTTGGAAATACTTTTGCTACCGCATCAAGCTCATCGCGTCGGATATTCATTGAGGGTAGTAGAGATTCAATTCTTTTCCCTTCCACAGAATCTATTCCGATCCGCTGGACGTACTCAACCAAGGCTGAAACTGGCCGACTTCCAGAGCCATTGCCTTGAAGATTCTTGATTGATCGATTGACTATGATCTGCTGGTGCGCGGGGGATTTGAGTTCCGGGAAAAGATCGATTTTGTCACCAAGATCAAACGGCACTGAGCCGGTGGTATTGCCGTCGGTGACCACTTTCATTAGTTTTGTAAAGAGTTCGCGCACTTGATCTTCGGGAAGAATTCCAGCGGATTTAACAGTTGATAGCTTTTCGAATGCAGCCGCCGCTTGATATGCGCTCGAAACTTCAACAATCGATTTTTCCAGATATGCCAAGTAGTAGTCTCGACCCTTTGGATAGCTGGCGAACAACTCCTTGATCTTTGCATCGCCTGTTGGTCGAGTAAGGGCGACATCGATTTGATTGGCTGCGTTGGTGCTGTCACCCTTCGAAATTGCTGACCTTGCTTCGCTCGCATGGTATGTCGCTTGGTCTTCGCGGCTTTGTGGATAGGTGGCGCATGCGGACAAAAACGCGGACAAGCTGAGAATTGTTGTGATGGCTAGAAATTTCATTTCTGTGATACCTCCCAATGTTGAAGTAGGCGCTAACGTCCAAGCTCAGGGGCGCGCCGCTTGCGGCGCGTCCCTTGGAGCGCAGTGTTAGCCATTTTTCTTTCCGCGAGCTTTGACCAGCTTGTAGGCAGCTACGGCAATGCCGCCTGCCGCAACTACACCACCGCCAATTGCAGCGGGCACCGCCCATGCTGGAGCTGTACCGATGCCCAGAACTGCCAGCGCGGGGCCAGCCCAGCCACCAATGGCTGCACCAGCCGTGGCGAATGGAACTGTGGCTGCCATACCTACGCCGCCGGTTGCCAAGCCGACACCAGAACCAAAAACTCCCCCGGCGACACCGCCTATGGCAGCGCCAACAGCGCTGATTGTTCCAGTCGCTGATGCACCTGCTGCGACAACTCCCGCAGCCGAGGCGGCTGAACCACCGGCGATTGCGACGCCAATGATTGAATTCTCGATCTTCTTCGAGGGCGGATGGTTGTTGTTGTCGTTGTCTGTGCTGTTGCTTGTGTCACTCATCTTTAGTCTCCCTTCCAGTTTTTGATGTCGCACAGTGCGGCTGCGTTGTCTTTCTTTTCGCCGATAGTCGCAGTGAGGCATTTGAGCGCTTCGGACTTGTATATCAGCGGGTTAATCACAGACTTACGAATTTGACACTTGTGTTGAGACTGGAGATTCAGGCTAATCTGTATAACCTGAAGATGGTTGTTCGCGGCTATGTACCGTGCGGCCTGTTGCATCGCTCCTTTGTCAAACACATCACCCTCCGCAAGGGTAAGCGCAACCTGCCTAATGCTATTGTCGATGGTCGTGTCGAGTTCCTGGCAAATTGGTTCAGGTGGCTTGGTACACGCGGTTTGTGAGATGGCTACAGCGATCAAGAGTGCAATGGTGCGGCTCATAGTGGCTCCGTGTCGAAATGGCTAACGAATAAGTTCAGCCGCCGCCGTAGGCGGTCGGCTGCGACGAATGGTTAGATTGAAATATGGATATGTCATGCAATCTAAATATAACCATTCCCATCGCACCGTGAGCAGTTGCCCATGGCTCCCGTTCCTTGGCAGATTGGGCATATTTTTCTGCTATCTAAAACGGGCTGTGGTTTTGTAATATTTAGTTCTTTTTCATATCGATCGATTTTGGCCCAGCAGGTTTTAAGGTTGTCTTTTAATTTATCAACTTCAACATTAAGCGGGCCGACTCTTTTCTCTATCTCGCTCTCTTGATTATTTATCCGCGCTACAAGACCTTTTATTCGTAGTTTTTCATTTTCAAGATGAGACTCCAGGGATGCGCACTTTTCTATTAGCTGGTTGATGGCGATAATATTAAACCAAATTACTTCAGATGTTCCTTCGGGGCGCTTACCGCTTTTGTAAGCATCGACGAATTGCCGTTCGTTTGGGCGGCTTGGTTCCATTCTTCCCTCATATAGGCCAAGTAGTTTGATGCCCCATTTGGAAAGAAACTGGTGCCCTTCTTCGCTAAGGTATTCGCCGAACTCTGAAAAATCTCTCATCTTGCCTCTGATAGCTAACGCCCAAGGTAAGCCGCCGGCCGTAGGCGGGTCGGCTTGAACGCCGGGTTAGACCCGAAGGCCAAAAGGGAGCGCCCGGACTTGAACAAGGGCGCAGCCCACGAAAAAGCGCTGGGCCACGGAAGCGGCGCAGCGCTGCAAGAATGATAGCTGGTGGCGCTTGGCTGGCAAGCGCTGGAGGCCAAAAAGGCTAGAAAGCCTTTGGAACAGGGCCGAGCGCTGGAACAAGTGGCTGCGCGCATAAAGCGGGGGATGGGACTAACGGCCAAGGTAAGCCGCCCGCCGTAGGCGGGTCGGCTTGAACGCAGGGTTAGACCCGAAGGCCAAAAGGGAACGCCCTGACTTGAAGAAGGGCGCGGCCCACGAAAAAGCGCTGCGCCACGGAAGCGGCGCAGCGCTGCAATAAAGATAGCTGGTAGCGCTTGACTGGCAAGCGCTGGAGGCCAAAAAGGCTGCAAATTGGCGCAGCGCATGCAGGCGAAGCCCCGCGGACGGCCTAAACCCCAAAGGAGAAACCTTTGAGAAAGGCGAAGCGCTGGAATAAATAGCGGCCTGCATAAAGCGGGTGATGGGCCTAACGCCCTGAGTTCAGCCGCCGCCGTAGGCGGTCGGCTGCGACGAATAGTTAGACCCGAAGGCCAGAAGGGAGCGCCCAAACTTAAAGACGGGTGCGGCCCAGGAAAAAGCGCTGGGCCTCGGGAGCGGCGCAACGCTGCAAGAATGATAGCTGGCAGCGCTTGCTGAACAAGGGCTAGAGGCCAAAAAGGCTTGAAACTTGCGCGGCGAATGCAGGCGAAGCCCGGCGCAGCGCCGAAACCCCAAAGGAGAAACCTGTGAGAAAGGCGAACCGCTGGAGTAAATGCTGGCCTGCATAAAGCGGAATATGAAGGGACTAACGGGCGAGGTAAGCCGACCGCAGAATGCGGGTCGGCTTGACCGAAATGTTAGAGCCAGAAGCCAAAACGGGTAGCCATGATTTGGCGACGGGCGCTAACTGCGAAAAAGCGCTGCGCCACCGAGGCGGCACAGCACTGCAAAAAAGATAGCTGCTTGCGCTTGCTACGCAAGGGCTAGAAGCCAAAAAGGCTGGAAAACGACGCAATGCCAGAAGGCGAAGCCCGGAGAAACGGCAAACCCAGCGCTGAACAACGCTTGAGAAATTGAATGCCATTTCAAAAAGCATGGGCGCAATAAAGATGGGTTTCAGTGGTACTAACGCCTGAGTTCAGCCGCCGGCGAAGCCGGTCGGCTGCGACGAAATGTTAGGCATTCCCACCAAGGCCGACTATACGAGACCTGATGCTTTTTAGTTCATTTTCTAATTCATACTTTCCGTAGGTGGCGAGACTTAAGATCCAGAAGAAGAAGGCGAAAGTTATGGCAACGATAGCGAGACCTTCGTCTGTGGATAAGAAATAAATTCCCAACGACAAAGCGATAAAAACCACCGTGTTTCGAAGTTGTTTTTTTCGTTTTCTTTTCTTTGCGTCGGGAGATGTAAACTCACGCCACAATTTGCTGTCAATAGAAGCTTCTCTTTGTTTCAGAGAGTTTAACTCCTGGCGCAGTCTCTCTTGTTCCGCGTTCTGCCTTTCAATCGCGCGTTGTTCGCGCTGAGTCTGTTTTGCAAAGTCCTGTACTTGCTTGCGCGCTTTGCGTAAAGCATTTGCTCGCATTTCGATATAACGAGATTTTGCTTTTTCGTTGTTTCCATCAGAAACGGCAATCGCTTTCGTCCACAGACCGGCATCCATTCCTCCAGATGAAAGCTCTTTGTGGATCAAGGCATAAATTTCGGAGTCGTGCGGACTGGTGCCGCCCGACCATGCGCGATCAAGAAGTTGCTTCAGCATGGGAGCCTCTCAATTAATGCCTAACTAGAATTAGATCTCTGCATGCTATCGACCCGCCGCGGCCTAAGTCAAGCAGGCTGTCAAGCCTCTCCATAAACGCCCATGGCAGCGGTAATTTAGACCGCCTAAAATTTCACGGATGGATGCGCATTCCGTTTCACGCCAACCCGCCGTGCGACAGCCGCCCCGGCTGCTGGAGTCGATGCGCGAGCGCATCCGGGTGCTGCACTATTCCATTCGCACCGAGCAGGCTTACGTGGATTGGGCGCGCCGTTTTATCTTGTTCCATGACAAGCGCCATCCGCGCGAGATGGGGGCACCGGAGGTCACCGCTTTTCTGACCCACCTGGCTGTTGAGCGCAATGTGTCCGCCTCTACGCAGAACCAAGCCAAGGCCGCCATTTTGTTTCTCTACAAAGAGGTGCTGCAGCACGACTTGCCCTGGCTGGATGAGATTGTTTCGGCCCGCAAGGCGCGCCGCCTGCCGGTGGTGTTGACACAGCGCGAGGTGCGCGAGCTGCTGATGCACCTGCAGGGCACGCAGTGGCTGGTTGCCTCGCTGCTGTACGGCACGGGGATGCGCATTCTGGAGGCACTGCGCCTGCGCGTGAAGGATGTGGAGTTCGAACGGCGTGAACTGATCGTGCGCGAAGGCAAGGGGAACAAGGATCGTGTGACCGTCCTGCCCGAGAATCTGATCACACCGTTGCGCGAGCAGATGGAGCGTGCCCGTGCGCTGCACCGCAAGGACTTGGATGCGGGTCTTGGTGCCGTATGGTTGCCTGATGCGTTGGCCGTGAAGTACGCGAATGCAGCCACGGCCTGGGGGTGGCAGTACGTATTCCCCAGCGCGGTGCGTTCGGTGGATCCGCGCTCGGGCGTGCAGCGGCGCCATCACCTGCTGGAGCAGTCGGTGCAGAAGGCCGTGGCGCTGGCAGCGCGCCGCGCGGGCATCGACAAGCCCTGCACACCGCATGTGCTGCGGCATTCTTTTGCCACCCACATGCTGCAGGCAGGTTACGACATCCGCACCGTGCAGGAGTTGCTGGGTCACAAGGATGTGAGTACCACCATGATCTACACCCATGTCTTGAACAAGGGCGGGCGCGGGGTGTTGAGCCCGCTCGATACGCTATGAGTCGCGCTTCCCCGCTGGCCCACCAGCCCTTGGCCGAACGCCTGCGTCCGCGTTCGCTGGCCGAGGTCATTGGCCAGCAGCATGTGCTGGGGCCGGGCATGCCGCTGCGGCTGGCGTTTGAATCGGGCCGCCCGCACAGTTGCATCCTGTGGGGGCCGCCCGGCGTGGGCAAGACCACGATTGCGCGCCTGATGGCCGAGGCGTTCGATGCGCAGTTCATCAGCATCAGCGCCGTGCTGGGCGGCGTAAAGGACATCCGCGATGCCGTGCAGCTGGCCGAGAGCGCACGCGACGGGCTGATGCAGCAGCGCACCATCGTCTTCGTGGACGAGGTGCACCGCTTCAACAAGAGCCAGCAGGACGCGTTCTTGCCGCATGTGGAAAGCGGCCTTTTCACTTTCGTGGGGGCGACGACCGAGAACCCTTCGTTCGAGGTCAACTCGGCCCTGCTGTCGCGTGCCGCGGTCTATGTGCTGCAGCCTCTGGGCAGCGACGACTTGAAGCAAATTGTGGCCAAGGCCCAGGCGCTGCAAGCGCTACCAGCTATTGAAAATGCAGCACTGGAGCGTCTCATCGCCTATGCCGACGGGGATGCGAGGCGCCTGCTCAACACGCTGGAAACCCTGGAGGTCACCGCAAGCCAGGCGGGCATCGAGCGCATCGAAGACGCCTGGCTGCTGCAGGTGCTGGGCGAGCGCATGCGCCGCTACGACAAGGGTGGCGAACAGTTCTACGACACCATCAGCGCGCTGCACAAGTCGGTGCGCGGCTCCGATCCCGATGCTGCGCTGTACTGGCTGGTGCGCATGCTCGACGGCGGGGCGGACCCCCGCTACATGGCGCGGCGCATCGTGCGCATGGCCTGGGAGGACATCGGTCTGGCCGATCCGCGCGCCATGCAGATCGCGCACGACGCTGCGCAGACCTACGAACGCCTGGGCAGCCCTGAGGGCGAGCTCGCGCTGGCGCAGGCCGTCATCTACCTCGCCGTGGCGCCCAAGAGCAATGCGGGCTACATGGCCTACAACAAGGCCCGCGCCTTCGTGAAGCAAGACGGCACGCGCCCCGTGCCGCTGCACCTGCGCAATGCGCCCACCCAACTCATGAAGCAGTTGGACTACGGCAAGGACTATCGCTACGCGCACGACGAAGAGGGCGGCTTTGCCGCGGGCGAGAACTACCTGCCCGATGGCATGGATCCGCCGGGCTTTTACGCACCGGTGCCGCGCGGGCTGGAGATAAAGATCGGCCAGAAGCTCGATGAACTGCGCGCGCGCAATGCGGCCGCGCAGGGTGGCCCCGACGCCATGCCCCCAGACGCCTAGGCTTCGAGTGGCTGTGTGAGGGGCTAGCGGCGGGCCGACCACGGTCCCGTTGCACGGCTTTGTTCAGCCCAATCCATGGCCGTTGGGAATAAGCGCATTCCCTGATCGCGTCGCAATCATCAATATTTCTAATGCGCGCGGCACCCGCCTGATGGGCCCTCCAATCAAGGGAAAACCCCGTCCAAACGTGGTAGGGACGGCGTGTTTCCTCTGACTACAATTTCTTCACAAACCCGCGCAGACCCTTGCCTGGCGGGTTTTTTGCTAGATGGCGAACGGGCCCACAAGGCTGCATCGATTCGCGGTGCTTGGCTGGTGTGCACGTCAATAGTCGATACAAAGGACTCAACATATGGACATCTTGCTGCAGCAGATCATCAATGGTCTGGTTCTGGGCAGCATGTACGCCTTGATAGCCTTGGGCTACACCATGGTGTACGGCATCATCCAGCTCATCAACTTCGCGCACGGGGAAGTGCTCATGGTCGGCGCGCTGACCAGTTGGAGCTGCATCGGCCTCATGCAGGAGGCCATGCCGGGCGCGCCCGGCTGGCTCATTCTGCTGCTGGCCACGCTGATCGCCTGCGTGGTGGCGGCGGTACTCAATTTCACCATCGAAAAAGTCGCCTACCGGCCGCTGCGCAACAGCCCGCGCCTGGCCCCCTTGATCACCGCCATCGGCATGTCGATCCTGCTGCAGACGCTGGCGATGATCATCTGGAAGCCTAACTACAAACCGTACCCCACGCTGCTGCCCACCCAGCCGTTCCAAGTGGGCGGCGCGGTGATCACCACCACCCAGGTGCTGATCCTGGGCGTGACGGTGGTGGCGCTGGCTTCCATGGTCTACCTGGTCAACTACACACGGCTGGGCCGCGCCATGCGCGCCACGGCGGAGAACCCGCGCGTGGCCGCGCTCATGGGCGTGAAGCCCGACATGGTGATCTCGGCCACCTTCATCATCGGCGCGGTGCTGGCCGCCATCGCCGGCATCATGTGGGCCTCCAACTACGGCACGGCGCAGCACACCATGGGCTTCTTGCCGGGGCTGAAGGCGTTCACCGCGGCGGTGTTCGGCGGCATCGGCAACCTGGCTGGCGCCGTGGTGGGAGGACTTCTGCTGGGGCTCATCGAGGCCATCGGCTCCGGCTACATCGGCACCCTCACCGGGGGCGTGCTGGGCAGCCACTACACCGACATCTTCGCCTTTATCGTGCTCATCATCATCCTGACGCTGCGCCCCTCGGGCCTGCTGGGTGAGCGTGTGGCCGACCGCGCCTGAGGAGCCAACGACCATGAAAAACCTCAAGATCCAATGGATCCTGGGCGGCATTGCGCTGCTGGTTCTGCCTTTGGTGCTGCAGTACTTCGGCAACGCCTGGGTGCGCATCGCTGATTTGGCCCTGCTGTACGTGATGCTGGCGCTGGGCCTGAACATCGTGGTGGGTTACGCCGGCCTGCTCGACCTGGGGTACGTGGCCTTCTATGCCGTGGGCGCCTACATGTTCGGCCTGCTGGCCTCGCCGCACCTGGCGGACAACTTCGCGTGGTTCGCCGCGCAATTCCCCACCGGGTTGCACATGTCGCTGTGGATGGTGATCCCGCTGGCCCTGGTGCTGGCGGCATGCACCGGCGTGCTGCTGGGCATACCGGTGCTCAAGCTGCGCGGCGACTACCTGGCCATCGTGACGCTGGGCTTTGGCGAAATCATCCGCATCTTCATGAACAACCTGGACCACCCGGTCAACATCACCAACGGCCCCAAGGGCCTGGGGCAGATCGATTCGGTGAAGATCTTCGGGTTGGACCTGGGCAAGCGGCTGGAGCTGTTCGGCTACGACATCAACTCCGTCACGCTGTACTACTACCTGTTCCTGTTCCTGGTGCTGGTCACCATTTTGGTGTGCTATCGCCTGCAGGATTCGCGCATTGGGCGCGCGTGGATGGCCATCCGCGAAGATGAGATCGCCGCCAAGGCGATGGGTATCAACACGCGCAACATGAAGCTGCTGGCCTTCGGCATGGGCGCTTCGTTCGGCGGCGTGGCCGGCGCCATGTTCGGCGCGTTCCAGGGCTTCGTCTCGCCCGAGTCGTTCAGCCTGATGGAGTCGGTGATGATCGTTGCCATGGTGGTGCTGGGCGGCATCGGCCACATTCCCGGCGTGATCCTGGGTGCCGTGCTGCTGTCCGCGCTGCCCGAGGTGCTGCGCTATGTGGCCGGCCCGCTGCAGGCGATGACCGACGGGCGGCTGGACTCGTCCATCCTGCGCCAACTGTTGATCGCCTTGGCCATGATCATCGTGATGCTGCTGCGCCCGCGGGGCCTGTGGCCCGCGCCCGAGCATGGCAAGAGCCTTGCGCAGAAGTCCTGACACCACCGGTAGAGCAACAACATGGCAGATACATCGAAAGAAGTGGTGCTGAAGGTCGCGGGCATCTCCAAGCGTTTTGGCGGCCTGCAGGCGCTATCCGACGTGGGCATCACCATCCAGCGCGGCCAGGTCTATGGCCTGATCGGCCCCAACGGCGCGGGCAAGACGACGTTCTTCAACGTCATCACCGGCCTGTACACGCCCGATGCGGGCAGTTTTGAACTGGCGGGCCAGCCCTACGAGCCCCGCGCCGTGCACCTGGTGGCCAAGGCGGGCATTGCGCGCACCTTCCAGAACATCCGACTGTTCGCCGACATGACGGCGCTGGAGAACGTGATGGTGGGGCGGCACATCCGCACGCATTCCGGGCTCTTCGGGGCCATCTTCCGCACCAAGAGCTTCAAAGAGGAGGAGGCGGCCATCGCCAAGCGCGCGCAGGAGCTGCTGGACTACGTGGGCATCGGCAAGTACGCCGATTTCAAGGCGCGCACGCTGTCGTACGGCGACCAGCGCCGCCTGGAGATCGCGCGCGCCCTGGCCACCGATCCGCAACTGATCGCGCTGGACGAACCCGCCGCTGGCATGAACGCCACCGAGAAGGTGCAACTGCGCGAGCTGATCGACCGCATCCGCAACGACAACCGCACCATCTTGCTCATCGAGCACGACGTGAAGCTGGTCATGGGCCTGTGCGACCGTGTCACGGTGCTGGACTACGGCAAGCAGATTGCCGAGGGAACCCCTGCCGACGTGCAGAAGAACGAAAAAGTGATCGAGGCCTACCTGGGCACCGGCGGGCACTGAAAGACGCAAGACATGGCCGAAAAATCCAACAAAGTTCTATTGCAGGTCAAGGGCCTGAAGGTGGCCTACGGCGGCATCCAGGCCGTCAAGGGGGTGGACTTCGAAGTGCGCGAGGGCGAGCTGGTCACATTGATCGGCTCCAACGGGGCGGGCAAGACCACCACCATGAAGGCCATCACCGGCACACTGGGCATGAACAATGGCGACATCGAGTACCTGGGCCAGAGCATCAAGGGCAAGGGCGCGTGGGACCTGGTCAAGCAGGGGCTGGTGATGGTGCCCGAGGGGCGCGGCGTGTTCGCGCGCATGACCATCACCGAGAACCTGCTCATGGGCGCCTACACGCGCGACGACAAGGCGGGTATTGCCGCCGACATCGAAAAGATGTTCACCATCTTCCCGCGCCTGCGCGAGCGCAAGGACCAGCTGGCGGGCACCATGTCCGGTGGCGAGCAGCAGATGCTGGCCATGGGCCGCGCGCTGATGAGCCAGCCCAAGGTGCTGCTGCTGGATGAGCCCTCCATGGGCCTGTCGCCCATCATGGTGGACAAGATCTTCGAGGTGGTGCGCGACGTGTATGCCCTGGGCGTGACCATCGTGCTGGTGGAGCAGAACGCCAGCCGCGCGCTGGCGATTGCCGACCGCGGCTACGTGATGGAGTCCGGCCTGATCACCATGGCCGGCGGGGGACGGGATCTGCTCAGCGATCCGCGCGTGCGCGCCGCCTACCTGGGTGAGTGAAAGGGCGGCCGCTGGCCGCTGGAGCAGGCACCGCTGCGGCGGTGCTTTGTTTTTTATAGCTACCAGCGCTTGATGGATATGCGCTAGAGTGTGATTTGGCTTGTAAAATCCGCCGCGCCATGCACGCCCTGCAATCCCTGCCCATCCCCCTCCAGACCATCCTGCTGCTGGTTGCCAGCAACATCTTCATGACCATGGCCTGGTACGGCCACCTGAAGAACCTGGCCACCGCCCCGTGGTACGTGGCGGCGCTGGTGAGCTGGGGCATCGCCCTGTTCGAATACCTGTTGCAGGTGCCGGCCAACCGCATTGGGCATACGCAGTTCAGCGTGGGGCAGCTCAAGATCATGCAGGAGGTGATCACGCTGACGGTGTTCGTGCCCTTCGCCGTGTTCTACCTGAACGAGCCGCTCAAATGGGACTACCTCTGGGCGGGTCTGTGCCTCGTCGGGGCGGTGTATTTCATCTTCCGCAGCGCGTAGGAGCCGAGCCGCGCAGGCCCTGCCGGGGGGCGCCGGTCTCTGCGCATCCGCTTTGACCTGGTGCGCCGGGCGGCTGTCTGGCGCCGGTTAAACTCGCGGTTTTCGCAGATTTGTCACGTCTTGGTCATCTCTGCGTCACATATACCGCCAGAAGGTTCGATCAGGAGTCGGCATGTTGTTTGGAAAGCTGTTGCCCCGCGAGGGCAATTTTTTCGAGATGTTCAACCAGCATGCAGACCGCATCGTCGAGGCCGCGCGGGCGTTCTCGCAACTGGTGGCGAACTACAGCGACACCCACCTGCGCGACCAGTACAACCAGGACGTGGACAACGCCGAGCGCGCCGCCGACCGCGTGACGCACGAGGTCAACCGCACGCTGCACAAGACCTTCATCACGCCCATCGACCGTGAGCAGATCCACTCGCTGATCAACACCATGGACGACGTGGCCGACCTGATCCAGGACTCGGCCGAGACCATGGCGCTGTACGACATCCACCACATGACGGACGAGATCAGCCGCCTGACGGACCTCAGCCTCAAGTGCTGCGAGCGCGTGCAGGACGCGGTGAAGCTGCTGTCGCGCATTGCCGATCCGGCCGTGGCCGAGGCCGCGCTCAAGACCTGCGAGGAAATCGACCGCCTGGAGGGCGACGCCGACCGCGTGCTGCGCAGCGCCATGAGCAAGCTGTTCCGCGAGGAGCCGGACGTGCGCGAGGTCATCAAGCTCAAGGCCATCTACGAGCTGCTGGAGACCATCACCGACCGCTGCGAAGACGTGGCCAACCTCATCGAGGGCATCATCCTCGAGAACTCCTGAGGCGCGGCCGCAGGCCTGCGCTTCGCATTCCTGGCAGGGCTCGCCCCCTCATTCCCAGCATGGAAACAGTACAAACCGCCCTGTGGATCGTGGTCGTGCTCGTGGCGCTCGCCATCGTGTTCGACTTCATGAACGGGTTCCACGACGCCGCCAACTCCATCGCCACCGTGGTCTCCACGGGCGTGCTCAAGCCCACGCAGGCCGTGGTCTTCGCGGCCTTCTTCAACTTCGTCGCCATCTTCGTGTTCCACCTGAGCGTGGCGGCCACCATCGGCAAGGGCATCGTGGACCCGAGCGTGGTGGACACCCACGTGATCTTCGGCGCGCTGGTGGGGGCCATCACCTGGAACGTCATCACCTGGTACTACGGCATCCCCAGCAGCTCATCGCATGCACTGATCGGCGGCATCGTGGGCGCGGTGATCGCCAAGACCGGCGCGGGCGCACTGGTGGCCAGCGGCATCTTCAAGACCGTGGCCTTTATCTTCGTGTCGCCCATGCTGGGTTTCCTGCTGGGCTCGTTGATGATGCTGATCGTGGCCTGGGTCTTCCGTCGCACCAGTCCGAACCGCGTGGACAAGTGGTTCCGCCGGCTGCAGCTCGTCTCCGCCGGGGCCTACAGCCTGGGCCACGGCGGCAACGACGCGCAAAAGACCATCGGCATCATCTGGCTGCTGCTGATCGCCACGGGCTACGCCTCGGCGGGCGATGCATCGCCCCCCATGTGGGTCATCATCTCGTGCTACGCGGCCATCGGCATGGGCACCATGTTCGGCGGCTGGCGCATCGTGAAGACCATGGGCCAGAAAATCACCAAGCTCAAGCCCGTGGGGGGCTTCTGCGCCGAGACCGGCGGCGCGATGACGCTGTTCATCGCCACTGCGCTGGGCATCCCCGTGTCCACCACCCACACCATCACGGGCGCGATCGTGGGCGTGGGCTCCACCCAGCGCGCCAGCGCCGTGCGCTGGGGTGTGGCCGGCAACATCGTCTGGGCGTGGATCCTGACCATCCCCGCCAGCGCCTTCGTGGCGGCGATCGCCTATTGGGTGAGCCTGCAGCTCTATTGACCCTGGCAGGGCGGCGGAGCCGGTGGGCGCCAGCTTTGCGCCGCAGTGCGCGGCGCCCGCGATCTGCCAGGCTGGAGTGATTTTGCTATCGTTTGAGTAGCTGCTCGCGCTTGTCCATCAAGCGCTGGACCCTGATCTCATTGTGAAATCTTGCGCGCTTCCTCGATCTGGTATTCAAAGTAGCGCTGGAAGCTGAAGGCAATGCTGGCCATCAGCACGGCCGTGCCCACCAGCAGCGATGTCGCAATGGCAAACACCGTGAACCAGTGCGTCCGCCCCGGCGCGGCGTCGGGCGCCGCAGCGGGGTTGAAGCGCGCGTTCCACCGCTCGGGCGTCATCAGACCGTAGAGAATCGCGCGCAGTGCGCAGCCTGCGATCGTGAATCCCAGCAGCGGAATCAGCATCCAGCTCAGTTGGTCGTCCTGCCCCCATTGCTGCACGCGCTGGATGCCGTACACGCCCAGGGCCGTGGGGATCGGCAGCAGCCAGCCGATCCAGTCGCCCAGTCCGTACAGGTAAAAGCGGTGCAACCCCAGCGGGCCGCCCAGGAACGCCAGCCACGCGGCAACAGTCTTGTTCTTCATGGCCGCGATTATTGGCGCGCCTTCATTCGGGGGCGGTGGTATCGCCCGCGCCCAGGGGCTTTTCCATGAGCACGATGTCGCGCCAGGCGCCGAACTTCCAGCCCACGGAGCGCATCACGCCCACATCGGTGAAACCTGCGGCCCGGTGCACGCCGATGGAGCCCGCATTGGCCGAGTCGCCGATCACTGCCAGCAGCTTGCGTACGCCGGCGGCCTCGGCCTGCATGGCGAGGGCCTCCAGCAACTGCCGTCCCAGGCCCCGGCCGCGCGCCGCGTCGGCGACATAGATCGAATCCTCGGCCGAGAAACGGTAGGCAGGGCGGGGCTTGAACCAGTTGCAGTAGGCAAAGCCCAGGACCTGGCCTGCTTCTTCGGCCACCAGGTAGGGCAGGCCCTTGGCCAGCACATCCGCGCGACGCGCCGCCATGTCCTGCGCCGTGGGCGGGTCGATCTCGAAGGTGCCCGTGCCGTGCAGCACGTGGTGGGTGTAGATGGCGGTGATGGCGGCGACGTCTTCGTCCCGGCTGGCGCGGATGAGGGGCATCTTTTCTGTGTTGTGGATATAATCGCGGACTTTGCAGCGTGTCGCTGGCCGGGTGGCCAAGTCGCGTGTCTCAAACGCCGCAAAACAGAGCGCAGCCACTGCTGTGTAACCACCCGAAGGATTCATTATGGTCGTGATTCGACTCTCCCGCGGCGGCTCCAAGGGCCGTCCGTTCTTCAACATCGTCGTTGCCGACAAGCGCGTGCGCCGCGACGGCCGCTTCATCGAGCGCCTGGGCTTCTACAACCCTTCCGCCAAGGAAGGCGAAGAAGGCCTGCGCATCGCCCAGGACCGCCTGACGTACTGGAAGGGCGTGGGCGCACAACCCTCTCCCACCGTGGACCGTCTGATCAAGCAAGCCGCCCAGAAGGCCGCCTGATCGTTCGCACTCCCGAAAAGGGCGGGCTCCGTTGGTGCAACTGACGGACCCCGCCTTTTTTCTTTGCCTCACCCTCGCATCCCGCCGCCATGCCTCAGCTGCCTGTCCTGGAAACCGCCGAACTGCCCTCCGACGCTGTGGAGGTGGGCCGCATCACCGATGCCTGGGGCGTGAAAGGGTGGTTCAAGGTGCTGCCCTACAGCAGCAACCCCGAGGCCCTGCTCGCCGCCAAGTCCTGGCTGTTGCAACCGGCGGAAAAGGGAACCAAGAGTTTTTTCACCGGCACCGTGCTGCTGCCCATCCGGCAGGCGCGCACGCATTCGGACTCCGTGGTCGCCTGGGCGCAGGGTGTGGACGACCGTGACGCAGCAGAGGCGCTGCGCGGCGCGCGCATCTTCGTGCCCCGCGCCAACTTCCCCGCGGCGGGCGATGACGAGTACTACTGGGTGGACCTGATCGGCCTGCCTGTGGTCAACCGCGAGGGCGTGGCGCTGGGCACCGTGCGCGACCTGCTGCCCACGGGGCCGCAGACCACGCTGGTGCTAGCCTACGAGCACGAAGGCAAGCCGCACGAGCGCATGATTCCCTTTGTGTCGGCCTATGTGGACAAAGTGGACCTGGCGGGGCGCTGCATCACCGTGGACTGGCAACCCGACTATTGAGGCGGTTGTCCGCGTGCCATGCGTTTCGATGTCATCACCCTGTTTCCCGAGCTGTTCGAGCCGTTTCTTGCCAGCGGCGTGACGCGGCGCGCCTACGCATCGGGCCAGGTAGAGGTGCGGCTGTGGAACCCCCGCGACCATGCGGAGGGCAACTACCGCCGCGTGGATGACCGGCCCTTTGGCGGCGGCCCCGGCATGGTCATGCTGGCCGAGCCGCTGGCGCGCTGCCTGGCCGCCATACGCGCCGATCGCGCCGAGGGCGAGCAGGCGCGGGCGCCCCTGGTGCTGTTCTCCCCCATTGGCCGCCGGCTGGACCATGCCGCGGTGCAGGACTGGTCCGCCGGCGCGGGTGCCATCTTGCTGTGCGGACGCTACGAGGGCGTGGACCAGCGTTTCATCGACGCCTACGTGGATGCGCAGATCAGCCTGGGCGACTTCGTGCTTTCGGGCGGGGAGATCGCGGCCATGGCGCTGCTGGACGCCGTGGCGCGCCTGCAGCCGGGTGTGTTGCACGACGAGGGCAGCCACCAGCTCGACAGCTTCAACCCCGCGCTGGACGGGCTGCTGGACTGTCCGCACTACACGCGCCCCGAGGAATGGGCCGGCCGCGCCGTTCCCGCGCCGCTGCTGTCCGGCCACCATGCGCAAATCGAGCGCTGGCGGCGCGATCAGCGCCTGCTCATCACCGCGCGCCACCGCCCGGACCTGCTGCAGGCCGCGCGCGAGCGCGGGCAGCTCACGCGCGCGGACGAGGCCCTCTTGGCGCAAAACGCAAGCTTGCTATAATCGCCTGTTCTCGATCCTCTGGCCGGCCGCTGTGGGCCTGAACCATAGCCACAAAGGCGCCAATAGGGGCGCCCTGCCAATCCTGGCGCGGACATGATCGTCGGAAACCAACCATGAACCTGATCCAGATCCTCGAGCAGGAAGAAATCGCCCGCTTGAACAAGACCATTCCCTCGTTCGCGCCTGGCGACACCGTCATCGTGAACGTGAACGTGGTGGAAGGCACCCGCAAGCGCGTGCAGGCCTACGAAGGCGTGGTGATCGCCAAGCGCAACCGTGGCCTGAACAGCGGCTTCACCGTGCGCAAGATCTCCAGCGGCGAAGGCGTGGAGCGCACGTTCCAGACCTACAGCCCGCTGATCGCCAGCATCGAAGTGAAGCGCCGCGGCGACGTGCGCCGCGCCAAGCTGTACTACCTGCGCGAGCGCAGCGGCAAGTCGGCGCGTATCAAGGAAAAGCTGCCTTCGCGCGTCAAGGCAGCTGCAGTGGCCGCATAAATACGGCTGCGCTTCCCGCGCGACTCGAAACCGCTACAGTGCGAAAGCCTGTAGCGGTTTTTTCTTTTTGACCCCCGTGAGTTCTCATCGTCCTGTCGGCGCGTCCTCTGCGGCGGCCCTGCCTTCGCTGTCCTCGCTGCCTCACTTCGATCCGCGCACCGTGCCGCTCGTAGGGGTGGACGACCATTTACCCGCCGTGCCCCCGCATGCACAGACGCCGGAGGCACTGCGCCTGCGCTTTGCCGCGCCGCCGCCCTGGACCCCTGAGGTGCAGCGCGAGAAGAAGTTCGCGGAACGCGAGCCCGCGCACGCCGCCGTCCTCGTGCCCATCGTGCTGCGCGAGCGGCCCACGGTATTGCTCACCGAGCGCACGGCGCACCTGTCCACGCATTCCGGCCAGGTGGCCTTTCCGGGGGGGCGCACCGATCCCGAAGACCGCGATGCCGCCGCCACCGCGCTGCGCGAGGCGCAGGAGGAGGTGGGCCTGGAGCCGCACTGGGTCGAGGTGCTGGGCAACCTGTCGATGTATGTGACGGGCACCTCGTTCCTCGTCACGCCGGTGGTCGCGCTGGTGCGGCCGGGCTTCGCGCTCCAGCCTAACCCGTACGAGGTGGCCGACGTGTTCGAGGTGCCGCTGGACTTCCTGCTCAACCCCGCGCACCACGAGCGCCATCGGCTGCAGTGGCAAGGCGCGCAGCGCGAATGGTTCGCCATGCCCTACCAGGACGGCGCGACGACGCGCTACATCTGGGGTGCCACGGCTGGCATGCTGCGCAACTTCTACCGCTTCATGATGGCCTGAAGGGGGGCGCCGCAGCGAGGCTGCCGCGCTGTCGCCCGCGGTGTTGGGCCTTGTAACAAGCGCCAGTATGATTGCCGCATGAGTTTCTTTGCCATCCTGTTCGCATTGCTGATCGAGCAGGCGAGACCGCTCGCGCGCAGCAATCCCATCCATGCAGGACTGCGTGCCTGGGCGGTGTCGGTGAACCGCAACTTCGACGCGGGGCAGTCGCACCACGGATGGGTGGCGTGGGGACTGGCCGTGCTGGTGCCGCCGCTGGTGGTGTTGGCGGTGCACCTGGCGCTGCTGCACTGGCTGGGGTGGCCGTTCGCCCTGGTCTGGAACGTGGCCGTGCTCTACGTGACGCTGGGTTTTCGCCAGTTCAGCCACCATTTCACGGGGATGCGCGACGCGCTGGAGGAGGGCGACGCGGTCGATGCGCGGGCGCGCCTGGCGCAGTGGAAGCAGGTGGAGGTGAGCGAGCTGCCACGCAGCGAGATCGTGCGCCACGTGATCGAGTACTCGGTGATTGCGGCGCACCGCCATGTTTTCGGCGTGCTGGCGTGGTTCTCCATCCTTGCGGCGCTGGGGTTGGGCCCGACCGGGGCGGTGCTCTACCGCCTGGCGGAGTTCGTGTCGCGCTACTGGGGCGCGCGTGCGCGCGAGGCGACGCAGCCGCCCAGCGAGTCGCTGCAGCAGGCCGCGGCCCAGGCATGGACGGTGATCGACTGGCTTCCCGCACGGCTGACGGCGTTGTCTTTTGCCGTGGTGGGCAGCTTCGAGGAGGCCATCGAGGGCTGGCGCTTCCACGCACAGCGCTTCCCCAACGACAACGATGGCGTGGTGCTGGCGGCAACCGCCGGGGCCATCAATGTGCGCCTGGGCGGCGAGGCGCTGCGCAGCCGCGCAGGTGCGCAGGTGCAGCCGGGCTTCGAGGTGGACGCCGACATTGGCGACAGCGACAGTACTCCTGGCCGCGAGCCCGAGGTAGGCCACCTGCGCAGCGTGGTGGGGCTGGTGTGGCGCTCGGTCGTGGTGTGGATGCTGCTGCTGGCCTTGCTCACCTTCGCGCGGCTGCTGGGGTGATGCTCCTTATTTAATAGCTGTCAGCGCATGCTGGATAAGCGCGAAAGCCATTTTTTGCTTCAAACTCAGTAGGGGCTCTCGCTCAACTCCGCGAACAACTCGCCATAGATGCGGTAGCGCTGGGGGCTGATGGCCTGCGCGTCTTGTTCGTCACGCACCTGGGCCTGCACCGCGCACCCGGGCTCGTGCAGGTGGGTGCAGTTGTAGAAGCGACAACCCTCGGCATGGGCTGCGATGTCGGGCATGTAGCGCGCCAGATCGGTGGGCGCGAGGTGGCGCAATCCAAATTCCTGAAAGCCGGGCGAATCGATGAGCGCCGTAGTGCGCTGCGGGTCGATCCAGTACAGCGTGGTGGTGGTGGTGGTGTGGCGGCCCGAATTGAGGGCCTGCGAGATCTCGCCCGTCTGCGCCGAGGCGCCGGGCACCAGCAGGTTGACCAGCGTGCTCTTGCCGGCGCCCGAGGGGCCCAGCACCAGCGTGGTCTTGCCGGCCAGCAGGTGCATCAGCATGTCGCGGTCCACCGCCCCCGATTCGCTGAGCGACAGCGGCAGCACGCGGTAGTGGTGCTGCGTGTCCTGCTCGCCCCCCATATGGCGGTAGGGCCACAGGCGCTCCCAGGCGCGCGCGAACGGCTCGACCAGGTCGCTCTTGTTGAGTGCGATCAGCGGCGTGATGTGCGCCGCTTCCGCGGCGATGAGGGCGCGCGCGAGTTGGCTTTCGGAGAACACAGGCTCGGCCGCGATCAGGATCAGCACCTGGTCCAAATTGGCGGCGAACGACTTGGTGCGCACCTCGTCCTGGCGGTACAGCAGGTTGCGCCGTTCCAGCACCTTTTCGATGGTGCCCTCGTCGCCATGGCCGCGGCCCTGGCCGGGCGCGGCGGGCTGCCACAGCACGCGGTCGCCCACCACGGCCTGGCTCTTCTTGCCGCGCGGATGGCAGATGCGGCGCTCGCCGCCTGCGCTCTCCACCACGCAATGGCGGCCGTGGCTGGCGACCACCAGGCCTTCAAGGCGCGCAGGGGCTTGGGCCATGGGCTCAGGGTGCGAGCAGTGCATCGATGCGCGTCGCGCAATCGATGTCGGTCGCCGAAATGCCGGCCACATCATGCGTATTCAGGCGCACCACGCAGCGGCCGTAGTGCACCGACAGATCGGGGTGGTGATCCTGCGCATGGGCAATGAAGGCCACGGCATTCACGAAGGCCATGGTTTCATGGTAATTGGCGAAGCGGTAGGTCTTCTCGATGGCGACATCGGCGCCGTCGCCGGACAGTTGCCAGCCCGGCAGATCGACCAGTTTTGCTACTATTTCAGTAGCTTTCAGCGCGCGCCTGGTTTGTGTGGACCAGTCTTTCTTGGGGAACATCGAATTCATGGCTGCAAGGCCACGGGCAGACGCGCCAGGCGTTCCGTGGCGGGAGGGTGGGAGTAGTAGAACTTCGCAAACACCGGATCGGGCGTGAGCGTGGAGGCGTTGTCTTCGTAGAGCTTGAGCAGTGCGGACGCCAGGTCGTCGCCGCTGCTCTGGGCCGCGGCGTAGGCGTCGGCCTGGAACTCATGGCGCCGCGAAAGCTGTGCCAGTACGGGCGTGACGAACAGCGTGAACACGGGCGCTGCAAGCAGGAACAGCAGCAGCGCCAGCGCGTCGTTGGGCGCGGCGCCGGGCACGCCCGGCAGCATCAGGTTGGGTTGCACGCCCAGGCCCGTGTAGAACCACGCGCGCGTGGACAGCCAGCCCAACAGCGCAAAGCCCGCCAGGCTGATGGCGAACATGCCGACCAGGCGCCGCGTGATGTGCTTGTGCTTGAAGTGGCCGAGTTCGTGCGCGAGCACGGCTTCCACTTCGCCGGGCGACAGCTGTTTGAGCAGCGTGTCGTAGAACACCACGCGCTTGGCCTTGCCCACACCGGTGAAATAGGCGTTGGCGTGCGCGCTGCGGCGGCTGCCGTCCATCACGAACAGGCCCTTGGCTGCGAAGCCGCAGCGCTGCATCAGCGCGGTGACGCGCGCCTTGAGCGATTCGTCCTCCAGTGGCTGGAACTTGTTGAACAGCGGCGCGATGAACAGCGGGAAGACCACCATCAGCAGCAGATTGAAGCCCATCCACGTGCCCCAGGCCCACAGCCACCACAGCGGTCCGGCGGCACCCATGAGCCACAGGATCAGCGCCGCGATCGGCAGGCCGATCACCGCGCCCAGCAGCGTGGACTTGAGCAGGTCGGCCAGCCACAGGCGCGGGGTCATCTGGTTGAAGCCGAAGCGCTGCTCGATCACGAAGGTCTGGTACAGCGCGACGGGCAGGTCGATGGCACCCCCGATGAGCACGAAGCAGGCCAGCAGCGCCAACTGCTGCAGCATGCCACCGCCCAGCCAGGACAGCAGCGCCTGGTTCAGCGCATCCAGCCCACCCAGCAACGTCCAGCCCAGCACCACGGCGGTAGCCAGCGCCATTTCCAGCAGGCCGAAGCGCGCCTTGGCAATGGTGTAGTCGGCCGCCTTCTGGTGCGCGGCGAGCGGAATGCGGTGGGCGAAGGCCGTGGGCACGGCGCCGCGGTGCTGCGCCACGTGGCGGATCTGGCGTGTGGCCAGCCACAGGCGCAAGGCAAGGCCTGCGAGCAGCAGTCCGGCGAACACCAGTGTGGTCAGGTGAGATGGCGAGAGGAGGGAGGCGGAAGGAGGCTGCATCTGCGCGCGAGTTTAGGCCATCGGCGACAATTCCCGGCATGTCTGACACTGCCAACCCTACTGTTCCCGCGCTTGCCAAGTCCGACCAGAACCTCGTCTGGCTGGACTGTGAAATGAGCGGCCTCAACCCCGAAACCGAACGCCTGCTGGAGATCGCCGTGGTCGTCACCAGTGCCGACCTCACGCTGCGCGTCGAAGGGCCGGTGTTCGCCATCCACCAGGCGGACGCGGTGCTGGACGGCATGGACGCCTGGAACAAGGGCACGCATGGCCGCAGCGGCCTCATCGACAAGGTGCGGGCCTCCACGGTCACCGAGGCCGATGCCGAGCGCGAGCTGCTCGCCTTCCTGTCGCGCTATGTACCCAAGGGCGTGGTGCCGATGTGCGGCAACAGCATTGGGCAGGACCGGCGCTTCCTGGTGAAGTACATGCCCAAGCTGGAGGCGTTCTTCCACTACCGCAATGTGGACGTGAGCACGCTGAAGGAGCTGGCCAAGCGCTGGAAGCCCGAGGCCTACAGCTCGTTCAAGAAGGCGCAGCGCCACACGGCCCTGGCCGATGTGCACGAATCCATCGATGAACTACTGCACTACCGCACGCATCTGCTGGCCGTTTGATCCCCGTTTGCGGGAAAACCCGAATCGTGCGACAATTGCAGGCTTGCGTGAAAACGACTCCCAAACCCGACTGAAGGTTTGGCCGCATCGCGCAGCCCTTGCGCATCTCCCTTCTCACAATGGGTTGCGGGCCTTGAACGGTTTCCAGCGTTCCAGTGCCTGCGTCAATGACCCACCCGCCCAGCTCTCACTGCTGGTGCAGGTTTCGTTGGATGGTTGATGTTTTGATGAACCACTGACGAAGCCGCCGCGGGTTGCACCCGCGCGCTTCATACATACGACATGACAGACACCATGCACGTGCAGGGCGAGATCGCGCCTGCCCAATCCCCTATGGCCGCTTCGATTGAGGCGCCTGTTTCTCCGACCACCGCCGCGCCCGCTCTGCCCGCCGGCTTCATCGAACTGGGCCTTGCGCCCGAACTGGTGCAGGCTGTGGCCGACCTCGGCTACACCGAGCCCACGCAGGTGCAGACTCGCGCGATTCCCTTGGCCATGGGCTCGGGCGATGACGCGAGCTTCATCGATCTGATGGTCTCCAGCCAGACTGGCAGCGGCAAGACTGCGGCCTTCCTGCTGCCCGTGCTGCACACGCTGATCCGCCAACAGGCCGAGGCCGAAGTCGCCGAGCGCGCCGCCTTCGAGCGCGCCGCCGCCGAGGCGGCCGCGCGTGGCGAGGCTCCCCCGAAGCGCCCCAAGCGCAAGAACCCCACGCAGGCGCGCAACTTCAAGGCGGCGACGCCCGGTGCGCTGGTGCTGTGCCCCACGCGCGAACTGGCGCAACAGGTGGCGCACGATGCCATCGATCTGGTCAAGCACTGCAAGGGCCTGCGCATCGCCAACGTGGTGGGTGGGATGCCCTACCAGTTGCAGATCGCCAAGCTGCAGAATGCCAACCTGGTGGTGGCGACGCCGGGCCGCCTGCTGGACCTGCAGCGGTCGCAGCAGATCAAGCTGGACCAGGTGCAGTTCCTGGTGGTCGATGAGGCCGACCGCATGCTGGATCTGGGCTTCTCCGACGACCTGGCCGAGATCAACCAGCTCACCGCCCAGCGCAAGCAGACCATGATGTTCAGCGCCACCTTCGCGCCGCGCATCCAGCAGCTCGCCATGCGGGTGATGCACGACAACGGCGCGTCGGTGAAGAAGATCCAGATCGACACGCCGCAGGAAAAGCACGCCAACATCAAGCAGATGCTGTACTGGGCCGACAACGCGCAGCACAAGCGCAAGCTGCTGGACCACTGGCTGCGCGATGCCTCCATCGACCAGGCCATCGTGTTCGCCAGCACCCAGGTGGAGTGCGATGGTCTGGCCAATGACCTGCAGCAGGAAGGTTTCAGTGCCGTGGCTTTGCACGGCGCCCTGAGCCAGGGCCTGCGCAACCGCCGCCTGATGGCGCTGCGCAATGGCCAGGTGCAGATCCTGGTGGCGACCGACGTGGCCGCGCGCGGCATCGACGTGCCGACCATCACCCACGTCTTCAACTTCGGCCTGCCCATGAAGGCCGAGGACTACACGCACCGCATCGGCCGTACGGGCCGCGCCGGCCGCGACGGTTTGGCCGTGACCTTTGCCGAGTTCCGCGACCGCCGCAAGATCTTCGACATCGAGGGCTACAGCCGCCAGCAGTTCAAGGCCGAGGTGGTCGCGGGCCTGGAGCCTACCCAGCGCTTCCCGCAAGGCGGCCGCGCAGACTTCGGCGGTCGTGGCGGGCGTGATGGCCACCGTGGCCCGCGCGAGCAGCGCTTTGGCCGCGGCGGCAGCGAGCGCGGCTTTGGTGATCGTGGTGGCTATGGCGACCGTGACCCACGTGGCAGCTTCGGCGACCGTGGCGGCTTCAATGACCGTGGCGGCTTTGCCGACCGCGGCCCGCGCGGCGCAGCCCCCCGCTCTGGCGAGGGCTATGGCGCACCGCGCGGTGGCGATCGTGGCAACAGCTTCGGCGGCCGCCGCGACGGTGAAGGCTATGGCCGCAAGAGCGGGTTTGGCGAAGCCTCCCGGTTTGGTGACGCCGGCCGCCATGGTGGTGGCCGCGGTGACGCTGCAGCACCCCGCGCAGACTTTGGCCGCAAGCCCGCGTTTGCCAAGCCGCAGGGCGCGGGCAAGCCGTTCGTACCCCACGGTGCCGGCAAGCGCCCGGCGCGCAACGACCGCTAAGCCGGCAGCGCGGAACACATGACAAGCCAGCCCTCTCGTCCAGGGCTGGCTTTTTTATTGCGCGCCAACTCCCCGCGAAGCGCACCGGGGCCTCGCAGGAGATCAACAACCCGTTCGTCCGGGCCGGGGCCGTGGAACTCTCGGAGGGCAGGCTATTGCGGCTTGAGGGACGAGTTGCTGGACGTGGCCGTGCACCGGTCCAGGGCCGGGGAGGTAGACGCAGAAGCTGCACGACTGCGGCGCC
This sequence comes from Diaphorobacter sp. JS3051, assembly GCF_015832135.1. Classification (NCBI taxonomy): domain Bacteria; kingdom Pseudomonadati; phylum Pseudomonadota; class Betaproteobacteria; order Burkholderiales; family Comamonadaceae; genus Diaphorobacter; species Diaphorobacter sp. JS3051. Next base: position 1,504,764 of record NZ_CP065406.1, on the reverse strand, counting down.
AGGGGCGCCGGTCGCCGCGGCACACGGGGCCGCGCGCCGCTCTCAGCCCACGTGCATGGTGTGGCGGCCGATGTCCGGCCAGCGGTGGTGCAGGTAGATCCAGGACACCAGCCCCACCAGCATCAGCAGCAGTGAGGCCGCCGCCAGCGCCAGGGCCGAATGCATGACCAGCGGCGCCACTACGCCCGCCACCAGGCCGTTGGCCGTGGCGCCCACGAATGCCTGCAGCGACGAGGCCATGCCCCGGCGCTGCGGGTACAGGTCCAGCACCAGCAGCGTGACCACGGGCACCATCAGGGCCCAGCCGAACGAGAAAATGCCGATGGGCCACAGCGCCCACGACACATGCGGCGCCAGCGCCAGGTTGGCGCCCAGGTTGAGCAGCGCCATCGCCAGCATGATCACGAAGCCGTGGCGGATCTGGCGCTTGGGCGGGATGCGACCGGCCAGCCGGCCGCTGGCCCAGGCGCCGCCCATGATGCCGGCGATGTTGATCACGAAGAACCAGAAGAACTCCGTGGGCCCCAGGCCCAGCAGCTCGCCCAGGAAGGCCGGGGCCGACAGCACGTACAGGAACATGCCGTTGAACGGCACGCCACTGGCCAGCGCCAGCAGGATGAAGCGTGGGCTGGTGCCCAGTTCCCAGTAGCCGCGCAGCAGGTGGCCCATGTGGATCGGCTGGCGCTTGTACACGGGCAGCGACTCGGGCAGCAGGCGCCAGTTGGCCACCCACAGCAGCACGCCCACGCCCGTCAAAAACCAGAACACGCTGTGCCAGCCCAGGTGCACCGACAGCCAGCCCCCTACGATGGGCGCGATGGCCGGCGCCACGCCGAAGAAAATCGTCACCTGCGCCATGACGCGCTGCGCCTGCGTGGGCGGGAACATGTCGCGGATCACGGCGCGCGACACCACGATGCCCGCGCCGGCCGACAGGCCCTGCAGCGCCCGGAACGCTACCAACTGTCCGATGCTCTGCGACAGCGCGCAGCCCAGGGAAGCGAGCGTGAAAACGGCCAGGCCCCACAGCACCACGGGCCGACGCCCGAAGCTGTCGGACAGGGAGCCATGGAACAACGTCATGAAGGCGAACGCGAACAGGTAGGCCGACAGCGTCTGCTGCATCTGCACCGGTGTGGCCTGCAGCGCGCCCGCGATGGCGGGGAAGGCGGGCAGGTACGTGTCGATGGCGAACGGCCCCACCATGCCCAGCAGAGCCAGCAGGATGGCCAGTGCCCAGCGCGGCGCGCGCCACAGGTGTTTCGCGTCAGAGTGCATGGTGTGGGAAATCGGGGGAGGGCGCGCAACGCAGGCGCCGTGCAAAGCGCCGCATTATCGGCCAACCCCCTCGTCCGCGCCCGCGATGGATGCGTGTGGAAGCTATGCTATTGATAGCTGTCAGCGCTTGCTGTGCAAGCGCTAGAGGTCTAAAAAACCTTCAGCCGTACTGGATGAGCCTCAATGGCCGCCGTGCGGCTTGCCATGGCCCATGGCCGGCGCGGCCGTGGCGCTGACGGCGCGCACGGGCGCCTGCAACTCCTGTGTCGTGCGTTGGCCATCCTTGGCTTCGAAAACCAGCGTCAGGGGCACGGTCGAGCCTTGGGCGACGGGCTGCTTCAGGTCCAGCAGCATGATGTGGTAGCCGCCGGGCTTGAGTTCCACGGCCTGGCCGGCTGGCAGATCCAGCGCGGGCAGCGGGCGCATCTTCATCACGTTGTCCACGAGCTTCATTTCATGGACTTCGGTGACGCCGGCCACCGGGCTGCTGGCGCTGACCAGGCGGGCATCCTGCGCGGCCGTCAGGCGCATGAAGGCGCCGGTGGCCTTCTGCTGCGGCACCGTGGCGCGCACCCAGGCGTCCTGCACGGTGACCTGGGCGTGGGCTGCGCCGGCCACGAGCAGGGTGGCGGCGACGGCGATGCGGGAGACGAGCGGTTGGGAGAACATGAAAAATCCTTGAAAAAACGATGGGGCAGGCGGTCAGCGCTGCCGTGGTATGCGAGAAGAGTGCGGGTGCACGGGGGCCCGTGCCCGCCGTTTTCAAAACGGTGCGAGGGCGAGTGGCGCCGCAGGCGGGGCGCGCGGAGGGAAAGGCGCGCGGCTGAGCGCCGGTACATGGGTCTGGCGCACCACATCCGCAGATGGGACATGCGAGAGCTGCTGCAGGCCGCGCCACGGGGGTGCATCCAGAGCGGGCAGCAGGGGCGGCAGGCACAGGGCGCAGTCCAGCGCATGCGTTGGGTGGGAGGCATCGTTGGTGCCCACCGCGCTGTTGCCGCCGGCGGCAACCCAGCGCTCCTCGCCCGAGGCGGTGCAGACGCGCTCTAAATGGCCTGCCTGCACGAAGGGCGCTGCCGTCGCCACGCCCAGCGACACGGCAAAGCACGCCAACAACAGGCGTGCCAGGTGACGGGCGTTGCGCAGGATGTGCATGGTGGGCGCATTATCGGTGGGTGAGGGCGCGCCGGCCAGCCGCCAGCCACCCAAGTTGCGGCCCTGTGGCCAGGGCGTCAGAACGTGCGCGTGCCGGGCGCGGCGAGTTGACGCAGCTGGTGTGCATCGCACAGGCGCCAGGTGCGCCGCTCGCCGCGGATCCAGCCTTTGGCCTGCCACTGGGCAAGCAGGCGGTTCAGCGTCTCGGCGCGGATGCCCAGGCGTGCCGCCAGGTGCCGCTGGCTGGTGGGCAGCTCGACCGGCTCGCCGCCCTCGCTGCACCGCGCCACCAGGTAGGCGGCCAGGCGCTGCTGCGCATTGCTGCTGGTGAGCCAGTCCACCTCGTTCACGCAGTGGTACAGGCGCAGGCTCAGCGATTCCAGCAGCCGCAGCGCCAGCGACGGGTGGCGCTCGCACGCCGTGCGCAACGCCTGCCGGGGAATGCGCCAGACCCGCGTGGCGCCTTGCGCGCGCGCCGTCATCGGATAGAGCCCGTGCGGCATGAACATGGCCGCCTCGGCCACCCACTGCCCGGGGGTGAAACAGTGCAGCATGCGCTCCTCGCCCGTGGCGTCATAGCGCAGCACTTCCACGGCACCTTGCGCCACCAGCAGGCAGTGGCAGGCGGCATCGCCTTCGTGGAACAGCGTTTCCCCATCGGGGTGCGTGCGCGCGAGGGCATGCTGGGCCAGATCCTGCAATGCCGGCGCCGGCAAGCCCTGCAGCAGCGCGTTCGCGCCCAACAGGCTGCTCGCCTCTCTGAAGCCGCTCTGTTGCGCGTCCGCCGCGCCGCCCGGGGGCCGCGATGGGCGCCAGGGGTGCGATGGGCCTGAATAGGTGGGGAGGAGAAGGCCCGCATCAAGCGGGCGAAGGGGCGGGAGAGCCGGGCTGGTGTGGAGCCCAGATCGCCATGAAAAAAGCCGAATCCGCGCTGCGGATTCGGCTTGGCTGTCTTTGGTGGGCCCTGAGTGACTCGAACACTCGACCAACGGATTAAGAGTCCGCTGCTCTACCAACTGAGCTAAGAGCCCTCTCTTTTCAGAGGTGCCGCGTTGCAGCACAGCCATGGATTATGCACCATTTTTTTCGCCTCGCTGCGACGTCGGCCGAAAAATTTACATCAACAGGTGCTCGCCAGCGTTGTCGCCGCCCAGGATCACGTAATTCACCTTGCGGATGTCCATGAGCTTTTTTCCGCCCGAATAGCTGATGGAGCTCTGGATGTCCTGTTCCATCTCGGTCAGGGTGTCCGCCAGCTTGCCCTTGATGGGCTCCAGGATGCGCTTGCCCTCGACGTGCTTGTACTCGCCCTTGTTGAAGTCGGATGCCGAGCCGTAGTACTCCTTGTACAGCTCGCCGTCCACTTCCACGGTCTTGCCGGGCGATTCTTCGTGGCCCGCGAACAGCGAGCCCACCATCACCATCGTGGCGCCAAAACGCACGCTTTTGGCAATATCGCCGTGGCTGCGGATGCCGCCGTCGGCAATGATGGGCTTGGTGGCCACGCGCGCGCACCACTTCAGCGCCGACAACTGCCAGCCGCCCGTGCCGAAGCCGGTCTTGAGCTTGGTGATGCACACCTTGCCAGGGCCGATACCTACCTTGGTCGCGTCCGCGCCCCAGTTCTCCAGGTCGATCACGGCCTCGGGCGTGCCCACGTTGCCGGCGATCACGAAGGCCGCGGGGATCTTGGCCTTCAGGTACGTGATCATGTTCTTCACGCTGTCGGCGTGGCCGTGCGCGATGTCGATGGTGATGTACTCGGGGCAGATGCCCTCGGCCACAAAGCGGTCCACCGTGTCGTAGTCGGGCTGCTTCACCCCGAGCGAGATCGATGCGAAGCACCCTTGCGCATGCATGTCCTTGACGAATTGCACGTTGTCCAGGTCAAAGCGGTGCATGACGTAGAAGTAGCCGTTCTGCGCCAGCCAGGTGCAGATCTTCTCGTCGACCACCGTCTTCATGTTGGCGGGCACCACGGGCAGGCGAAAGCGGCGCCCGCCCAGCTCCACGCTGGTGTCGCACTCCGAGCGGCTTTCCACGCGGCACTTGCGCGGCAGCAGCAGGATGTTGTCGTAGTCGAAGATTTCCATGAGGTTCCAAGCTCCTGTAGAGGTCGCGCGCGAGGGATTTCGCGGGCGATGGGGCGGCTTGGCTTGCTTTCCGGCTTTTGCGGGCCGCAGGCGTGGTGGCCGGGCCGGTCCCTGCAGTGCGCAGGCACAAAAAACCGGGCGCAAGAAACTTGGGCCCGGTGACTGATTCTACCCGCCGCGCTGCCTTCGCTTTAACAGGCCGTTGAAAAATCCCCCGCCGACGCCCGCGTTGGCCGCTACGATCTGAAGCCATCGGTGAACGACCCAGACGAGGACGATGAGAGGCAGTCAAGATTTCCAGGGGGCGATGTTCAGCTACATCAGCCTTGAAGAGCGCGTGCCGCAGGCACACCCGCTGCGCAAGTTGCGCGCGGTGGTTGATGCGCTGCTGGCAACCATGAACCGCGAGTTCGAAGCGGTGTACGCCCGCCGTGGCCGCCCATCGGTGCCACCGGAGATGCTGCTCAAGGCCTTGCTGCTGCAGATCCTGTTCTCCATCCGCAGCGAGCGCCAGTTGGTCGAAGCGATCAACTACAACCTGCTGTACCGCTGGTTCGTGGGCCTGAACATCGAAGACAAGGTCTGGGACCACTCCACTTTCAGCGCCAACCGCGAACGTCTGTTCAACGAAGACCTCGCCCGCGCCTTCTTCGAGCGCGTCAAGCTCAGTGCCCAGTGGGGCAAGCTCGCCAGCGACGAGCACTTCAGCGTGGACGGCACGCTCATTGACGCCTGGGCCTCGCACAAGAGCTTCAAGCGCAAAGACGACGACAGCGGCACGCCGCCTGGGCGCAACCCCGAGGTGGACTTCAAGGGGCAGGAGCGCTGCAACGACACCCACGAGAGCACCACGGACGCCGATGCCCGGCTGTTCAAGAAGAGCCAGGGCGACAAATCCCGCCTGTGCCACATGGGGCACATCCTCATGGAGAACCGCAACGGGCTGATCGTGGATGTCGAGATCACCCACGCCAGCGGCACGGCCGAGCGCGAGGCGGCGCTGGCCATGTTGGAGCGTCGGGGCAACAGGAACAAACGGGCCACGGTCGGTGCCGACAAGGGCTACGACAGCAAGGCCTTCATCAAAGGCTGCAGAAAGCTCAAAGTCACGCCCCACGTGGCGGCCAAGGACAAACACTCGGCGGTGGATGCGCGAGTGACACGGCACGAGGGCTACAAGACCAGCCTGAAGGTGCGCAAGCGCATCGAAGAGGCCTTTGGCTGGATCAAGACCGTCGGTGGTCTGGCAAAGACCAAGCTGATCGGTCAGGCCAAGCTCACGGGCCAGGCGCTGCTGTGCTTTGCCACCTACAACCTTGTGCGAATGGGCAGCATCGGCGGCTGGTGGGACGCGCATCATGCGTGAGCCCAGGGATACGTGCGCCCGAAATGGGCGGGAGGGCCTGCAAACCGGCCAGATGGGCCGTTGCAATCGCTGCGCAGACGCGTCTGGGCAGCTCGTGTCTTCGCACTCAGCGTCCCTGATGCGTTCGAAAAGCACTTTTTCAACGGCCTGTTAATGACCCGTGCCGCAGTAGGTGTGTGCGGCGCCTACCCAGTCGCCGCCATCGCCCTGCACCCAGGCCGCCATGCGCAGGCGCTCGGGCTGCGCTCCGTGGGGTATGCGCATGGGGCGTATCTCCAGCCAGCCGCCCCGCTCCTGTGAGGGGCGCTGCCCGCGCGCGTCCCACACGCCGTGAAAGACATTGCGCACCAGGTGGCGCGTGACCGGGCTGCCCTCGGTGCCTGCGGGTATTTCCTCCAGCATGAGCAGCGTGACCTGGAGGCGGCGCGGAGTCTTGCCATGCGGGGGAATGAAGCGCAGATGCGCACCCAAGTAGTCTGCCACTGCGGGCCCGTGGGCCACGCGCAGCAGGGCGGTGGTGGGCAGCGTGGGCAGGCTGCTCACGAAGGTGTCGCTGCGCTGCGGCACCTCGCGTCCCAGTGACCGCAGGCGTTCCAATGCATCGGGCGTGGTCGCGGCAGACAGCGGGGCATCTTCGCCCTGCGTGCCGGGCACGATCCAGTCGAGTACCAGCGCATCCCGGCCAGCAGCCGCGACCGCCGGCGGCTCCGCCCAGCAGCTGGCGCAGTCGGCGTTGAGAAAGCGCTCCACCAGCACCGTGGGCTTGGGCTGGGCGTCGCTGGAGCAGGAGGCGCGCGGCTGCGCCATCGCCAGGGGCATGGCGAGACAGGCAAGCAGGGTGAGCAGTGGATAGCGCATGGGTGCCATGGTTCCACAAAGCCCGAGCGGCTGCATGCGCCGGTCGCGTTCCTACAATGGCGGAATGCTCCCACACGACCTGTTTTCCGGCGCGCCAGCGCCTTTTGGCACTGGCAATGGTGCCGGCGCTACCGGGGTTTCGTCCCAGGCGGTGCAGCCGCTGCTGCAAAACCTCAACCCCGAGCAACTGGCCGCCGTGACGCTGCCTGCCGGCCATGCGCTCATCCTGGCGGGCGCCGGCTCCGGCAAGACCCGGGTGCTTACCACGCGCATTGCCTGGCTGCTGCAGAACGGTCTGGCCACTCCGGGCGGCATCCTGGCCGTCACCTTCACCAACAAGGCGGCCAAGGAGATGCTGACGCGCCTCTCAGCCATGCTGCCCATCAACGTGCGGGGCATGTGGATCGGCACATTCCACGGCCTGTGCAACCGCCTGCTGCGCGCGCACCACAAGCTGGCAGGCCTGCCGCAAGCCTTCCAGATCCTGGACACGCAGGACCAGCTCTCGGCCATCAAGCGGCTGTGCAAGCAGTTCAATGTGGACGAGGAGCGCTTTCCACCCAAGCAGCTGGCCTACTTCATCGCAGGCTGCAAGGAAGAGGGCATGCGCCCGCGCGACGTGCCGGCGCACGATGCCGACACGCGCAAGAAGGTGGAGCTGTACCAGTTGTACGAGGAGCAGTGCCAGCGCGAGGGCGTGGTGGACTTTGGCGAGCTGATGCTGCGCAGCTTTGAGCTGCTGCGCGACAACGACCCCGTGCGGGCGCATTACCAGCGGCGCTTTGCGCACATTTTGGTGGACGAGTTCCAGGACACCAACAAGCTGCAATACGCCTGGCTCAAGCAGATGGCGGGCGACGTGGTGGACGGACGCCTGCACACGCAGGGCAGCGTGCTGGCCGTGGGTGACGACGACCAGAGCATCTACGCCTTTCGCGGGGCACGCGTGGGCAACATGCAGGACTTCGTGCGCGAGTTCGACGTGCAGCACCAGATCAAGCTGGAGCAGAACTACCGCAGCTACAGCAACATCCTGGACTCGGCCAACGCGCTGATCAGCCACAACAGCCGGCGCTTGGGAAAAAACCTGCGCACCACGCAGGGCCCGGGCGAGCCCGTGCGCATCTACGAGGCCAACAGCGACCTGGCCGAGGCGCAGTGGATGGTCGATGAGATCAAGCAGCTCGTGCGGGACGGCGAGATGCCGCGCAAGGAGATCGCTGTGCTCTACCGCAGCAATGCGCAGAGCCGCGTGATCGAATCGGCCCTGTTCAACGCCAGCGTGCCCTACCGCGTGTACGGCGGGCTGCGCTTTTTCGAGCGCGCCGAGATCAAGCATGCGCTGGCCTACCTGCGCCTGCTGGAGAACCCGCACGACGACACCAGCTTTCTGCGCGTGGTGAACTTCCCGCCGCGCGGCATTGGTGCGCGCACGCTGGAGGTGCTGCAGGATGCGGCGCGCAGCAGTGGCTGCTCGCTGCACGACGCGGTGAGCGCGGTGCCTGGCAAGGCCGGCACCAACCTGGGTGCCTTCGTGGCCCTGGTTCAAGTGCTGCGCGAGCAGACGCAGGGCCAGAACCTGCGCGGCATCATCGGCCAGGTGCTCGAATCCAGCGGCCTGCTGGAGCATTACCGCCACGAAAAGGAAGGCGCGGACCGGCTGGAGAACCTGGACGAGCTCATCAACGCGGCCGAGAGCTTCGTCACCCAGGAGGGCTTTGGCCGCGATGCGGTCGCGCTGCCGCTGGACGAGCACGGCAACGCCCTCACGCAAAGCCCGGCCAGCCAGGGGCTGGACCCCGACGCGCCGATGCTGGATATCCCTGGCAACGTGGATGCCGACACCGGCGAAACGCTGTCGCCGCTGGCGGCCTTCCTGACCCACGCCGCATTGGAGGCGGGTGACAACCAGGCCCAGGCGGGGCAGGATGCGGTGCAGCTCATGACCGTGCATGCCAGCAAGGGGTTGGAGTTCGACTGCGTGTTCATCGGCGGCATGGAGGAAGGGCTGTTCCCGCATGAGAACTCCATGAGCGACCGCGACGGCCTGGAGGAAGAACGCCGCCTGATGTACGTGGCCATCACCCGCGCGCGCAAGCGTCTGTACCTGAGCCATTCGCAGACGCGCATGCTGCACGGGCAGACGCGCTACAACGTCAAGAGCCGCTTCTTTGATGAGCTGCCCGAGGAGGCGCTCAAATGGATCACACCGCGCCAGGCAGGGTTTGGATCTTTCGCTCCTGATTCAGGAGCTGCTCGCGCTTACCAGTCGGGCGCTAGAGGCCAATTTGGCTTCAAAGCCGAAGTGTTCGCCAGCCCCCCCGTGCCCCCGGTCAAGGCGGCGCCGGGGCATGGCTTGCGCGTGGGGCTGGTGGTGTTCCATACCAAGTTCGGCGAGGGCAAGGTGCTGGCCATCGAAGGCGTGGACGCCGACGCGCGTGCGCAGGTGCACTTTCCGCGCCACGGCACCAAGTGGCTGGCGCTGTCGGTGGCCAAGCTCACCATCGTCGAGTAAGCGCTCGCCCAGAGACCGCAGCCTTCTGTCTTGCTTATTCAAAAGTAACTTGAAATTTCCCCGACATCGGGAGGCAGCGCGGGCTTCACGCCCAGGGAATGCCGCGTGGGGCTTGAGACGTATGGGGTCAGCGCATGTCCCTCATCGATTTTTCAGGATAACTTTTGATTACAGGAAACCCCGCTGGCACGCATTGCCGCGAATAAATTGCTCCTTGGAAATGAACGCCGCCAGCGCCCCTGTGATGCGCGTTCACTGTCAAACACCACGCAAGGAGTAGAGATGGGGATGGAACACAGAGGAACCCTGGGTTGGGTGGCGGTGGCCATGGCGACGTTGTGGCTCGCGGGCTGCAAGGATCCGGCGGGCACGGCGGCGGTGCAGGCCTCCACACCGACTCCGGCCACGGCTCCACCCTCCGCCACGGCTGCGGCGCCGGCGGCAACAACCACGGCGGCGCCTGCCGCAGCAGCGGTGGTTGCGGCTCCCCCTGGTGCTGCTCCGGCCGCGCCACGCACCTTGCCGCTGGGCGTGCAAGGCGTGGCACCGGCGGGGGTGACGGTACGCGTCAAGAGTGTGCAGATCGGGGGGGACGCCACGGTGCTGGATGTGAGCATCTCCTTTGCCAACCGCATCACCGATTCCACCATGCTGGCGCTGGCCGATACCTACCTGCAGGACGAGAGCGGCGCGCGCCTGCACGTCAAGCGGCCGGACCACAACCGGGACATCACCATCCGCGAAGGCCAGACCCTGGATGGGCAACTGGTTTTCCTGGGCCGCGTGCTGCCCACCGCGCGCACGCTCAAGCTGGTCTTCAATGACGGCAACGATGGCGACAACATCGTGGCGCCGGGGCTGTCCATGGACCTGCCGCTGCAGGCGGGCTGATGGCGGTGCGGTGTTCGCCAGCCTGGCAGGCTGCCCTGTGGGCCGCGTGCTGCGCCGCTGTGGCCTCAGCAGCGCAACCATTGGAAGTGCGGCGCAGCAGCCAGTCGCTCGCGGCGACGCCCACCCATTTGCAACCAGCGGACGCTGCCCCGCTGACCCAATTGCAGCCGCACGTGACGCACGGCGGCCTGGTGCCGCGCGAGACCGAAACCCGGCTGCAGGTGGCGGCAGGGCCGGCCACGCTGCTGCGCGCGGCCGAGGTGCCGCCGCAGCGGCTGGAGCAGACCCGCGCGCTGCTGGTGGAACTGCAGGCCCAGCCCACGCCCGAGCAGGCCATCTCCATCGACCTGCCTGCCGATGTGTTGTTTGACTTTGACAAGGCCGAGTTGCGGGCCGATGCCGCGCGCTCGCTTGACAAGGCGGCCGAGCTGCTCAAGAGCTACCCCCAAGCGCCCATCGACGTGGTGGGACACACAGACGGCAAGGGGGGCGATGCCTACAACGACGCCTTGTCGCAGCGCCGCGCCGCCGCCGTTGCCGCCGCGCTGCAGTCGCGCACGGGGCGGCCGATCGCCACGCGCGGCATGGGCAAACGCCAGCCTGTCGCGCCCAATACCACGCCGGATGGGCGGGACGATCCTGATGGGCGCCAGCGCAACCGGCGCGTGCAGATCGTGATCGGGGCATTGCCGGTGCGGTAGGGGATGGGACCCGGGCCCGCGCGTGGCTCAGGCGCTGTGGGCCTGTGTGTTCCTCGCGCGTACACAGAGGGCCCGGCGTGCGAAACAATGTCTTGAAGATGTCATGTACACGTCATGCGGGCGCAACAGACGTACTCCAGGATCGCGGGACCTTGATTGCCACTACCGAGTCCAACGACCCATGAACACCACGATCGTTTCCGAGTACGACGACAATGAAATCGTCAACCATTCGTCCAACCAGCACATCGACAGCGTCCTGGCCGCGCGCCTGAGCCGTCGCAGCGCCCTCAAGGGCGGTGTCGGCGCCACTACTGCGGCTCTGCTGGGCGGCGTGAGCCTGAGCGCCTGCGGCGGCGGCAGCGACGATGACGAAACTCCCGCACCCGAGCCGATCCGCCTCAACTTCAATGCCGTCGCCAAGAGCAACGCCGACCTGGTAACGGTACCCGAGGGCTACCAGGTCAGCATCCTGCACGCCCTGGGCGACCCGATCCACTATGGCGACGAGTCCTGGAAGGACGATGGCTCCGAGACGGCCGAGTCCTATGACCGCCGCATCGGCGACGGCCACGACGGCATGTACTACTTCGGCATGTCCGACGACGGCAAGTTCGACCCCAGCCGCTCCGACCGCGGCCTGTTGTGCGTGAACCATGAGTATGTGGTTGCGCCTTATGGTCTGCATCCCACGGGGCGCATCACGGTGGACGGCAAGCGCCCGGCCGAGCAGGTGGACAAGGAAATCCGCGCCCACGGTGCCAGCGTGGTGGAAGTCAAGCGCAAGAGCGGCAGCAACGAGATGGAGATGGTGCGCGGCTCCAAATACAACCGCCGCATCACCTCGGCCACGCCGATGGACTTTGGCGGCCCCGCCGCCGGCAACGCCAAGCTGTTCAACAAGCTCTCGCCGGACGGCAAGCAAGCCTTCGGGATGAACAACAACTGCGCCAACGGCTATACGCCCTGGGGCACCTATCTGACGTGCGAGGAGAACTTCCTGAACGTCATCGGCCGTGCCGCCGGCGACGACGCCCAACGCTCCGCCACCGAAATCGTGGCCCTGAAGCGCTATGGCTTGCCCGAGAACCGCAAGAGCCCTTACCTCTGGGACACCGCCGAGGGCGAGCAGTACCAGCGCTGGAACAGCAAGGTGAGCGCCGCCAGCGCCGCTGAGGACTATCGCAACATCTTCAACACCTTCGGCTGGGTGGTGGAGATCGACCCCTTCCGCCCCGACAGCAAGCCCGTCAAGCGCACGGCGCTGGGCCGCTTCAACCATGAAGGGGCATGGCCAGCACCCGCCAAGGCCGGCGAGCCGATCGTCATCTACTCTGGCGACGATGCGCGCAACGAGTACGTGTTCAAGTTCGTGTCCGATGCCAAGTGGGATCCGAAGGACATCAACGGCGGCGTGGCTGCCGGTGCCAAGTACCTGGACAAGGGCACGCTGTACGCCGCCAAGTTCAACAACGATGGCAGCGGCGAGTGGCTGGAACTGACGTTCGGCAAGAACGGCATCGACGCCACCAACGCGCTGTACCCGTTCGCCGACCAGGCCGATGTGGTCATGCACTGCCGCCTGGCGGCCGACGCCCGCGGCGCGACCAAGATGGACCGTCCCGAGTGGGGTGGCGTGAACCCGTTGAACAACGAGGTGTACATGACCATGACCAACAACTCGCAGCGCACGGCCGCCACGCTGAACGCCGCCAACCCGCGCGTGGGCAACACCAATGGCCACATCATCCGCTGGAAGGAAGAGGGCGGCCAGGCGGGTACCAAGTTCCGGTGGGACGTGTACCTGTTCGGTGCGCGCAGCGACAACAAGCAGAGCGAGAACCTGTCGGGCCTGACCGCCGTGAACGATTTCTCCAGCCCCGACGGCCTGCATTTCGACCAGCGCAGCGCCAATGCCGGCGGCCTGCTGTGGATCCAGACCGACGACGGTTCCTACACCGATGTGACCAACTGCATGATGCTGGCCGCCATTCCCGGCAAGGTCGGCGATGGCGGCAAGGTCACCACCAAGGAGGGCCAGGCCACGATCATGGGCTCCAAGCCTACCGAGGCCACGGTGCGCCGCTTCCTGGTCGGCCCGTTCGACTGCGAGATCACGGGCGTGGTGGTCACGCCCGACGGCAAGACGCTGTTCTTCAACGTGCAGCACCCGGGCGAGGATGCTGAGAAGGCCAACTTCGCCACCAGCACCTTCACCAGCTACTGGCCCGGCAACCAGCCTGGGATCACCAGCAGCCACAAGGGCCTCAAGCGTCCGCGCTCGGCCACCGTGGTGGTGACGCGCAAGGACGGCGGCACGATCGGTATCTAACCGGCTTGCACGGGAGCCGTCTCTCGCCTTGCGCGCAGGACGGCTCCGCGGTACTTCCAACCCGCCTCTGGCGGGTTTTTTCTTGCCTGTTCAGGGCGAGGGCGCGGGTGGAGCTTGTTCGCTGAGGAGCAGTCACCCCAAGCGCAGTGGTTGGCTCGGGGCACGCCCGGGTGCGCCGAAGCGCGGGGACTCGGCCCGCTCCGTCGGACTATCTGGAAGCACGGGACCGGGCGGAGCGCCCCGACGACTCCGCTGGCGCAGCTTTATGAATCCTGCTCGGGTGACGCTGCCGCGGGTGAGTCGCCGTGGTCGTGGTGGGGCGCGTCGAAGCTGTCGCGGAACGTGAACACCACCGACGAGAAGAACATGGCGGCCAGCATCATCGCCGTCGCCACCATGATGCCGCCGGCCATGCCGGCGCCCAGGCCGATGGCGCTCAGCATCGTGACCAGCAGGCTGATGACCACGCCTGCGCCGAGGAACACGCCCATCCACGACAGCCCATACACCGTGAAGGCCCCGAAGTTGCGCAGGCAGGCGACGATGCTGAAAAACAGCGCCTTCACGGGCGGCACGTTGTGCCAGTGCACCAGGCCAGGCGCGTGCCAGAACAGCAGCGACAGCGGCACGTACAGCAGCAGCGACAGCCACATGGCCGCCTGGAAGCTGCCCGACTCGGCCATCTCGCGCGTCAGCGGCTCGCCGCCCAGGTACACGCGTGCGAACTGCCCGCCGTCCACCAGGGCCGACAGCCCCATCAGGCCGAGGAAGCCCACGGCATAGAGCGCGCCCAGGGTCAGCATGTGGTTCAGCCGCTGCTTGCCGGTGCGAAACGCCACCAGCAGCAGTGCGGGCGTGGGCACGCGGTCCTGGCTGGCCTCGGCCGCGGCCACCATCATGGCCAGCGTGGCCGAGGGCAGCAGGCCCAGCGCCACGGCGGGACCGATCAGCGGCAGCATGGTGGCCAGCGACATCGCCGCCATGGTCATGAAAAACAGCGCGGCCAGCGCCATGGGCTGGCGCCAGAACACGCGAATGCCCAGGCGTACCCATTCCAGGCCCGCGCGCGCGGGGACGATGTGCAGTTTCATGGATTGGAAATCGAAGGTGGAGCGCCGCGGCAGCGGTGCGGGCGCATGGAGGAATTTACCCCAGTTGCCGCTGCACAGGCCGCAGCGGTGGATGAAACCAACGGTTATGTGTGGAGTGGCTGTTGCGCGGCGCGCGGCGCACCATGGTGGCTACAGAGTCACCGGATGGGCCGCGCGCTGGCGCAGCACGCGCTCAAAGTGTGTGGGGTCGTGGGGCTTGAGCATGGCGGCCTCGCGCGGCAGGTAGAAGTCCCACAGGCGCGAGATCCAGAAGCGCAGCGCCCCGGCGCGCAGCATGGCGGGCAGCAGGGCGCGTTCATGCGCGGTGAGCGGGCGCACGGCCTGGTAGGCGTCGATCATGGCCTGGGCGCGCGGTGCGGCGTGCGCGCCGGTGGGCAGGTCGATGCACCAGTCGTTCAGGCACACGGCCAGGTCGAAGAGGAAGGGGTCCACGCCCGCGAAATAGAAGTCGAAGAGGCCCGTGAGTTCCTCGCCTTCGAACATCACGTTGTCGCGGAACAGATCGGCATGGATGGGGCCGCGCGGCAGCGCCGCGTAGGCGCTGGAGGCCGCCACATGGTTCTGGTAGGCCAGTTCGGACTGCAGCAGCGCCGCCGGCTCGGCGCCGATGTGCGGCAGTACCACCGGCACGGTCTCGTTCCACCACGGCAGGCCGCGCAGGTTGGGCTGCTGGCGTTCATAGCCGCTTGCGGCCAGGTGCATGCGCGCCAGCATGGTGCCCACGGCCGCGCAGTGCGCTTCCTGGGGGCTGAGCTGGCTCTTGCCGCGCAGCTTGGTGGCCAGCGCAGCGGGCTTGCCGCACACCTGGTGCAGGATCTCGCCATGCTTGTCGGCCTGCGGGTCTGGCACGGGGATGCCCGCGTGCGCCAGATGCTTCATCAGGTGCAGGTAGAAAGGCAACTGCTCTGCGGTGAGGCGCTCGAACAGCGTGAGTACGTACTCGCCCTGCTCGCAGGTGACGAAGTAGTTGGTGTTCTCGATGCCGCCCTCGATGCCGCGCAGCTCGAGCAGCTTGCCCAGCTGCAGCCGGCGCAGCAATTCGCGCGCCTCTTTGGTGGAGACTTCGGTGAAAACGGCCATCGGTCAGTACGTCAGTGCACTCGGCGTGCTGAAAAAAGCGGGGGAAGGAGCGGGCGATACGGGCCGCCCAGGGATGCCGCGTTGGCAGCGGTCAGAAATTGCGCAAGTTCCACACGCGCGGTGCGGTCACGGTGTCCGACTCGTTGAAGTTGCCGGGGCGTGCGCGGGCTCCGTCGTTGGAGCGCACTTCATACGCGGGCAGCGGCGTGCCGGTCTTGGGTTGCACGGTGATGCTCTGCGTCTGCCCGCCCACGCGCAGCTCTTGCACGCGGCTGCCGGCGTCCTCCACCACGATGTGCTCTACGCGCTGGTTGTGGCGCCCTTCAGCCTGCTGCTCTCTTTCCAATAGCTGGCCGCGCCCGTCCGTACTGGGCTGAATGGCATTTTGGCTTGCATTCTGAGCCAGGGCGGGAGCACTGGCCAGGGCCAGCAGCAGGAAGGTGGAGTGGAGAGCGCGCATGGCGCGATTGTAGGCGCCGTGCGCCGGCGTGCGCGCTCAGCGCTGCGGCGGGCAGGTGCTGGCGCTGCAGGCCTGCGTGTACTTGCCGATGAAGGTGCGGAAGTTCTTGCCGAGCTTGCCCATCTCCTCGCACACATCGCCGCGCGCATCGAAGGCAAAGCCCTGCGTGCCGGCGGCGTTGAACAGCTCCACGCGCGTGAGGCCCAGGCGCGCGAACTGCGCAGGGTCGTGCCACTGCTGCGCGCAGATGTTGTGGAAGACGAAGGTGTTGTACACCAGCTCGGTGACCTCGGGCTTGTTCATCTGCGCGCGCAGCACGCCGCCGTCAAACTGTGCGGCACTGATGCCGTGCAGCGACTTCTGCATCGAAGGCGGCACGTTCTTGAAGTCCGGGTTGGCCCACGCCAGGGTGGTGGTGGCGCAGGCGACGAGTGCGAGCAGGTGGTGTTTCATGGGGCAGCCTTGGGGAGAGGGGAGGGCGCGGCGCACCGCCGGGCCATGGCGACGGATTGTGCCGCTTTCCACTGCGCCTGCCCGTGCGCGGGGTGCTGATTGCGATGGCGGCCACGGCCGATGAGCGTGGGAGAATTCACCGATGACACGCCCCAAGACCCTGGTGCTGGTGGATGGCTCCAGCTACCTGTACCGCGCATTCCATGCCATGCCCGACCTGCGCGCCGTGCCGGGCGATCCCGCCAGCGCCCCCACGGGGGCCATCCGCGGCATGATCAACATGCTGCAGGCGCTCAAGAAAGAAGTCCCGGCCGACTACGCCGCCTGCGTTTTCGATGCCAGCGGCCCCACTTTTCGCGACGCGCTGTACCCCGAGTACAAGCAGCACCGCGCGCCCATGCCCGATGACCTGCGTGCGCAGATCGAGCCCATCCACGAGGTGGTGCGGCTGCTGGGCTGGCCGGTGCTGTGTATCCCCGGCGTGGAGGCCGACGACGTGATCGGCACGCTGGCTGCTACCGCGGCCGGCCAGGGCATGCAGGTGGTGATCTCCAGCGGCGACAAGGACCTGAGCCAGCTGGTGAACGAAAACATCACCATCATCGACACCATGAACGGCAAGAAGCGGGACGTAGCCGGCGTGACCGCCGAGTTCGGCGTGCCCCCGACGCTCATGGTGGACTACCAGGCCCTGGTGGGCGATGCCGTGGACAACGTGCCCGGCGTGCCCAAGGTCGGCCCCAAGACCGCCGCCAAATGGCTCACGGAATACGGTTCGCTGGATGCGCTGCTGGCCAACGCGGGCGCCATCAAGGGCGTGGCCGGCGAGAACCTGCGCGGGGCGCTGGACTGGCTGCCCACCGCGCGCACGCTGGTCACCATCAAGACCGACTGCGACCTGGCGGGCCACCTCGATGGCCTGCCTGCTATCGATGCGATAGCTGTTGGCGCTGAGCAGGCGGACGCGTTGCGCGATTTTTATCAAAAGTATGGCTTCAAGAGCCTGGCACGCGCGCTGCCGTCCGCGGTGGTGCCGGATGCTGGCGCCAGCGGAGACCTCTTCGCCACGCCCGACGCCAGCGCCGTCGCCGTGCAGGCGCAGCAGCGCGAGGTGACCTACGACACCATCCTCACCTGGGAGCAGCTCGACGGCTGGCTCGCGCGCCTGAAGGCCGCGCCGCTGGCGGCGCTGGACACCGAGACCACGTCGCTGGACGAGTTGCGCGCCGAGATCGTGGGCGTGTCCTTCAGCGTTGAGCCCGGAGCCGCCGCTTACATCCCGCTGGCGCACAACGGCCCTGACGCGCCGCCGCAGCTGCCCTTGGCCGAGGTGCTGGAGCGCCTGCGCCCCTGGCTGGAAGACCCGGCCTGCCCCAAGCTGGGCCAGCACGTGAAGTACGACCGGCATGTGTTCGCCAACCATGGCATCCAGGTGCGCGGCTATGCGCACGACACCATGCTGCAAAGCTACGTGCTGGAAGTGCACAAGCCCCATGGCCTGGCCAGCCTGGCCGAGCGCCACACGGGCCGCACCGGCATCAGCTACGAAGACCTGTGCGGCAAGGGGGCCAAGCAGATCCCGTTTGCACAGGTCCCGGTGGACAAGGCTGCGGCCTACTCGTGCGAGGACTCCGACCAGACGCTGGATGTGCACCGCGTGCTATGGCCCCAGCTGCAGGCCGACGACAAGCTGCGCGGCATCTACGAGCTGGAGATGGCCTGCAGCGAGACCTTATTTCGCATCGAGCGCAATGGCGTGCTGATCGACGCGGGCAAGCTGGCCGCCCAGAGCCACGCGCTGGGCCAGCGCATCCTGCAGCTGGAGCAGGAGGCGTACGCCATCGCCGGCCAGCCCTTCAACCTGGGCTCGCCCAAGCAATTGGGTGAAATCTTCTTCGACAAGCTGGGCATGCCCGTGGTGAAGAAGACCGCCACCGGCGCGCGCAGCACCGACGAAGAGGTGCTGGAGAAGCTGGCCGAGGACTACCCGCTGCCCGCCAAGTTGCTGGAACACCGCAGCCTGTGCAAGCTCAAGGGCACCTACACCGACAAACTCAGCACGCTGGCGGACCCGCGCACCGGCCGCGTCCACACCCACTACGCGCAGGCCGTGGCCGTCACCGGGCGGCTGTCCAGCAACGAGCCCAACCTGCAGAACATCCCCATTCGCACGCCGGAGGGCCGGCGCGTGCGCGAGGCCTTCGTGGCACCCGCGGGCCGCGTGATTGCCAGTGCCGACTACAGCCAGATCGAGCTGCGCATCATGGCGCACATCAGCGGCGACGAGGCGCTGCTGCACGCCTTCCGCGAGGGCCTGGACGTGCACCGCGCCACGGCGGCCGAGGTGTTTGGCGTGGCGCTGGACCAGGTGAGCAGCGAGCAGCGCCGCTACGCCAAGGTCATCAACTTCGGCCTGATCTACGGCATGAGCAGTTTCGGCCTGGCCAAGAACCTGGGCATCGAGACCAAGGCCGCCGCCGCCTATATCGACCGCTACTTCCAGCGCTACCCCGGCGTGAAGCAGTACATGGAAGAGACCAAGGCCCAGGCCAAGGCGCGCGGCTACGTGGAGACCGTGTTCGGCCGGCGCCTGTACCTGCCGGAGATCAACTCGCCCAACGGCCCGCGCCGCGGCGCGGCCGAGCGCGCCGCCATCAACGCGCCCATGCAGGGCACGGCGGCCGACCTCATCAAGAAGGCCATGGTGGCCGTGCAGGGCGAGCTGGACGCGCGCAAGCCCGAGGTGCTCATGATCATGCAGGTGCACGACGAACTGGTGTTCGAGCTGCCCGAGGGCGAGGTGGACTGGCTGCGCCGTGAGATCCCGCGCCTGATGGCCGGCGTGGCCGCGCTGCAGGTACCGCTGCTGGCCGAAGTGGGCGTAGGGCCCGACTGGGACAAGGCGCACTGATAGCGCTTGTAGCCCGTTGGCCCGGTGGCGCGGGCGGGTCGCATGCGCAAAATGGCCATTGCCGCTACATTGGCACGCCATGCCTCCTGGCCAGCGCCGGGGGGCGTCCGTCCCCCAACCCTTGCCACCCCTTGCCAGGAGCCTCCGTCATGCACAGCGATCTCCAGAACGACTTCGATGCACTCGTCCCCGGCCGTAGCACGGCAGCGGGCGCCAGCCGCCGCACCGCGCTGGGCGTCATGCTGGGGGCCGGCTATGCCGCCGCGGCCGCGCCGGTGATGGCGCAGACAGCGGTCTCCACCCCGGCCGACGGGCTCACGGCGGGGGAGGTGCACTTTGCGGTGAACGGCTTTGACGTGCGGGCCTACCGCGCGGCGCCGCAGGGCAAGACGGGGCTGCCCGTGGTGCTGGTGATTTCAGAGATCTTCGGCGTGCACGAGTACATTGCCGACGTTTGCCGCCGCTTGGCGCACGAGGGCTACCTTGCCGTTGCCCCCGACCTGTTCGCGCGCCAGGGCGACCCGCGCGCCTACAGTGAAGTCGCCAAGCTCATGAGCGAGCTGGTGTCCAAGGTGCCCGATGCCCAGGTCATGGCCGACCTGGATGGCGCCGTGCAATGGGCCGGAGCCCATGGCGGTGACCTCCAGCGCGTGGGCATCACCGGCTTTTGCTGGGGCGGCCGCATCACCTGGCTCTACGCCGCGCATGGCCCGGTGAAGGCCGGGGTGGCCTGGTATGGCCGTCTGGTGGGGCAGGCCAGCGCCCTGAATCCCAAGCACCCCGTGGACCTGGCGCCCATCCTCAAGGCACCCGTGCTGGGTCTGTATGGTGAAAAAGATGCCGGCATACCTCTTGACACGATTGATAAGATGAAAAGCGCCCTGTCAGAAGGGTCTGCCGCAGCGAAAGCCTCGCGGTTCGTGGTCTACCCGGACGCGCCGCATGCCTTCCATGCCGACTACCGCCCGAGCTTTCGCAAGGAAGCCGCGCAGGACGGCTGGAAGCGCACGCTGGCCTGGTTCAAGCAGCACGGCGTGGCGTGAGCCACGGCAGCCAGCACGCACACAAGCCCTTCGGGGCTTTTTTTGATGGCGCGGCGAGAGTTTGGTTTTGAATGAAATTGGCATCTGAGCCAATAAGAGAAAGCGCAAGTAGCTATGACATTGATAGCGATCATCCTGGCCACGTTGGCCGCGGGCATTGGCAGTGTGTGGGTGGCGGCGGCGCTGCTGCGCCTGGGCATGGGCACGCGCCAGCGCGTGGGGCCGCAGCATCTGCTGAGCCTGGCCGCGGGCGCGCTGCTGGCCACCGCCTTCATGCATCTGCTGCCCGAGGCGTTCGAGAGCCAGGCCAGTGCGCACGACCTGTTTGCCACGCTGCTGCTGGGGCTGGTGTTCTTCTTCCTGCTGGACAAGGCCGAGCTGTGGCACCACGGCCATGAGCACAGCCCGTCCGAGCGGCACATCCATGGCCAGGGCCACCACGACCACCACCCTGACCACGCGCACGACCACCACCATGGCCCGGGCCAGCACGGGCATGGCGGCTGGGCGTTGCTGACCGGTGACAGCGTGCACTGCTTTGGCGACGGCTTGCTGATCGCCTCGGCCTTCATGGCGGACATGCGGCTGGGCGTGGTGGCCGCGCTGTCGGTGCTGGCGCACGAGGTGCCGCACCACATTGGCGACCTGGTGGTGCTGCGCCACAGCATCCGCCACCGCAACGCGGCGCTGCTCAAGGTCTCGCTGGCGGGCGCGCTGACGGCGCTGGGCGGCCTGGTGGGCTACTACCTGGTGGGGCTGTGGGACGGCGGGCTGCCGTATTTCCTGGCCATCGCCTCCAGCAGCTTCGTGTACGTGGCGCTGGCCGACCTGATTCCGCAACTGCAAAAACGCCTCTCGGCCGCGCAGACGCTGGCGCAGATCGCCTGGCTGGCGGCCGGCATCGCGGTGGTGACCTTTGTGAGCGGGCTGGCGCACGCGCATTGAGCACAGCAGGGCGTTCGCTGGTGTGCGCACCGCGCTTGCCTGCCCGGGGAGGACCGCGGCGCCAGTCCAAGGGCCGGCGGCCGCGCAGAGGGTGCAGCCGTTTAGAGGGTGCGGGCGTGTGGGCGCCTGGAACGCCGTGAACGTCGCAGCCGTATCAACCCGTGGCCAGCGCCTCGCGCACCCCGGCCACCTGGCGGCGCGAGACCGGCAGGGGTTCGGTGAGCCCGTGCAGGCGAACGGCCCAGCCTTCGCCCTCCTCGGCGTCGTAATAGCGCTCCAGCGCGCGCATGGCGCGGCGGGCCACCAGCGTGCTGCGGTGCACGCGCAGAAAGTGGCCCGCGTGGCGCGCCTCCAGGTCGGACAGCGCGCTGTCGATGACGAAGCTGCGCGTGAGGGTGCGCACCGTCACGTATTTCTGCTCGGCGCGCAGGAACAGCACGTCGTCCACCGGCACGCGCTCGGTGCGCCCGCGCTCCTGGATCAGCAGCACCTCGCAGCTGGGTGCCGGCAGCGGCGAGCGCGTGGGAGCGGCGCTGGGGACGGCGGCGCGCTGCGCCTTGGCCAGCGCCTGCTGCAGGCGCTGCAGGCGTACGGGCTTGGTGAGGTAGTCCACGGCATCCAGTTCGAAGGCCGACAGCGCATGGTCCGCGTGGGCGGTCACGAACACGATGGCCGGCGGGTGCGGCAGGCGCTGGATGTGGTGCGCCAGTCCCAGGCCGTCCTGGCCGGGCATGTGGATGTCCAGCAGCACCACGTCCACCGCGCGGCCGCCGCTGGCCTCGAGCTGCGCCAGTGCGTCCGCGGCGTGCGCGGCCTCCGTCACGCTGTGGCGGGGGTCGCAGTCGGCCAGCAGCGTGCGCAGGCGGCTGCGGGCCAGAAGTTCGTCGTCCACGATCAGGATGTGCATGGGGCGTCGACTGTAGTGGATGTGGCGTGCGGCGTGGCCCGGGGATTCAGGGCGCGGGCAGCGAGATGCGCACCTGGTACAGGCCGCCCTGTACGCCGGCGCTGAAGTCGCAGTCCACGTCGTGCAGCAGGCGCAGGCGGTCGCGCACGTTTGCCTGGGCGATGCCGTGGCCGCGCGGCGCGTCCTCGGCCGTGGGGCGATCGGTGGGCAGGGTGTTGGTGATGGTCAGCACCACGCGGCCGCCGCGCCGCTCGGTGGCGATGCGCAGCTTGCCCCCGCGCGCACTGGGCTCCACGCCGTGCTTGACCGCGTTTTCCACCAGCGGCTGCAGCAAGAGCGGCGGCAGGCGCGCGGCGTTGGCGCGCGCATCCAGCACCCATTGCACGCGCATGCGTTCGCCAAAGCGCACCTGCTCGATGTCCAGGTAGCGGCGCGCCAGCACGATCTCTTCCTCCAGCGTGGCGGACTCGCCCTGCTCCACCAGGGCGTGGCGGAACAGGTCGCTCAGGTCTTCCAGCAGCGCCTCGGCCTTGGCGGGTTCGTCGCGCACCAGGGCAATGGCGCTGTTGAGCGTGTTGAACAGGAAGTGCGGGCGGATGCGCGCCTGCAACTCGGTCAGGCGCGCGGTGGTGGCGGCGGGCGTGCGAGCGCGTGCGCGCATTTTCAGCGCGGTGACCAGCAGCGCCGCCAGCAGCGCGCCGCTGGCGGCGCTGGCCAGCCACGGCGGCGGGGCGCCCGCGGGGCCGCTGGCCAGGGCCAGCATGGCGCAGGCCAGCAGGCCGGCCAGTGCGCCCAGCAGCACGCCGGCGGCGTACTGCAACGGCTCCTGCAGGCGCTGCAGCGCCGTCTTGAGGCTGCAGGCCGTGATCAGCCAGGCGAGGGTGGCCGGCAGCGCGCCGCCCGTGAGCAGCGCCAGGCGCGCCAGCCATTCGGCCAGGCTGCCCGCGCTGAACAAGGCGCCCACGCCCAGCACCAGTTCCACGAACAGCACGGCGCGCAGCACCACGCCCACCTGGCAGGCGTCGAACACCAGCGCGCGGCCGCGTACCGCGCTGCGCGGTGCGGCTTCGGGCAGGGCGGCGGGGCGGGTCGATAAAATTTGCGTCTCTTGCATTGCGGCATCCGGGCGTTCCGGGTGTCGAAACCCCCGGATTATTGCCCCCATGTCCTCTTCTTCCGCCTCGCAACCGTCCCACGACCAGCTCGCCACCAAGGCCCAGGCCTGGTCGGCCTTGTTCTCCGAGCCCATGAGCGATCTGGTCAAGCGCTATACGTCGAGCGTGTTCTTCGACAAGCGCCTGTGGCAGGCCGACATCGCGGGCAGCCTGGCCCATGCCGAGATGCTGGCCGCGCAAGGCATCATCAGCGCGCAGGACCATGCCGACATTCAGAAGGGCATGGCCCAGATCACGCAGGAGATCGAGTCCGGGGCGTTCGAGTGGAAGCTGGACCTGGAGGACGTGCACCTGAACATCGAGGCGCGCCTGACCCAGCTGGTGGGCGACGCCGGCAAGCGCCTGCACACCGGCCGCAGCCGCAACGACCAGGTGGCCACCGACGTGCGCCTGTGGCTGCGCGGCGAGATCGACCTGATCGAGGGCCTGCTGAGCGAGCTGCAGCTGTCGCTGGTCGAGGTGGCCGAGCAGAACGTCGAGGTGATCCTGCCCGGCTTCACCCACCTGCAGGTGGCGCAGCCCGTGAGCTTTGCGCACCACCTGCTGGCTTACGTGGAGATGTTTGCACGCGATGCCGAGCGCATGCGCGACGTGCGCCGCCGCGTGAACGTGCTGCCGCTGGGCTCCGCCGCGCTGGCCGGCACCACCTACCCGCTGGACCGCGAGCGCGTGGCCAAGACGCTGGGCATGGAGGGCGTGTGCCAGAACAGCCTGGACGGCGTGAGCGACCGCGACTTCGCCATCGAGTTCACGGCCGCCGCCAGCCTGTGCATGGTGCACGTGAGCCGCCTGTCCGAAGAACTCATCATCTGGATGAGCCAGAACTTCGGCTTCATCCGCATCGCCGACCGCTTCACCACCGGCTCGTCGATCATGCCGCAGAAGAAGAACCCCGACGTGCCGGAGCTGGCGCGCGGCAAGACCGGCCGCGTGGTGGGCCACCTGATGGGCCTGATCACGCTGATGAAGGGCCAGCCCCTGGCCTACAACAAGGACAACCAGGAAGACAAGGAGCCGCTGTTCGACACGGTGGACACGCTGAAAGACACGCTGCGCATCTTCGCCGAGATGATCGGCGGCCAGATGAACCCCGCCACCGGCTGCAAGGACGGCGGCATCACCGTGAACGCCGAGGCCATGCGCGCCGCGGCGCTCAAGGGCTACGCCACGGCGACCGACCTGGCTGACTACCTCGTCAAGAAGGGCCTGCCGTTCCGCGACGCGCACGAGACCGTGGCCCACGCGGTGAAGGCCGCGGTGTCGCACAGCGTGGACCTGTCGGAGCTGCCGCTGGCCGTGCTGCAGGGCTTTCACCCGGCGATCGAGAAGGACGTGTTCGATGCCCTGAGCCTGCAGGGCTCGCTGAACGCGCGCAACACCCTGGGCGGCACCGCGCCCGCGCAGGTGTGCACGCAGCTGGCGCGCCACCGTGCGCGGCTGTCGGCCTGATTGCCCGTCAAAAATAGGAGCTTGCAGCGCTTGATGTAAGCGGTTTTCAGTATGTTTTGATGCTGAAACGCTTTGCTGGCAAGCGCGAACAGCTCCTGAATTTGTATCGCCCTGCCGCCCCAGGAGAGCCACCATGAACCTGCACCGCCGCCACCTGCTGGCCCGCGCCCTTGCCGCCAGCGTGCTGCCGGCGTTGCCCGCCTGGGCCGACGGCACCAAGCCGGTGCGCATCCTGGTGGGCTTTCCGCCCGGAGGCGGCTCGGATGCCATCGCCCGCCTGCTGGCCGACAAGCTCAAGGACGTGCTGGGCGTCCCCGTGGTGGTGGACAACCGCCCCGGCGCGGGCGGGCAGATCGCGGCGCAGGTGCTCAAGGCCGCGCCGGCCGACGGGACCACGCTGTTCCTCACGCACGACCACACCCTCTCCATCCTGCCGCTGGTGGTGAAGAACCCCGGCTTCGACCCGGTGAGTGACTTCGTGCCCGTGGCGGGCTTTGCCACCTTCGTGAACGCGTTCGCCGTTTCGGGCGGCACGCCCGCGCGTTCGTTCAACGAGTATGTGCAGTGGCTCCAGGCCGCGCGGGGTGGCCAGGGCGCGGTGGGCGTGCCGGCGCCGGCGTCCACGCCGGAGTTTCTGGTCAAGCTGCTGGGCCGCAAGTACCGGCTGGACCTGGTGGCCGCGCCCTACCGCGGCAGCGCGCCCATGATCGGCGACATGCTGGGCAACCAGATCGCGGCGGGCGTGGGATCGGTGCAGGACTTCATCGAGCACCACCGCGGCGGCAAGCTGCGCGTGGTGGGCGTGCTGGGCACGCAGCGCCAGGCCGCGCTGCCCGATGTGCCCACGTTCGACGAACTGGGCCTCAAGGGCTTCGAGGACCTGCCGTACTACGGCATCTACGCGCCGGCCGGCACGCCCGGCGCTTTCATCGCGCAGTTCTCCGCCGCACTGGCGCAGGTGCTGGCGCAGCCCGCGGTGCATGAGCAGCTCACCACCCTGGGCCTCACCGTGGGCCACATGGCGCCCGCACAACTGGCCGCGCGCCAGAAGGCCTACACCGCAGCCTGGGCGCGCATCATCCGCAACAGCGGCTTCACGGCGCAGTAGGCGTGCAGTAGCCGCGCGGTAGGGGCGCGGTAGGGGCGCGGTAGGGTCGCGGTAGGGGCGCACCCCGGCCCCTGCCCCGCAGGCCAGCGCAGGCCCGCGTTCACGCCAGCGTGCGCACCTGCGGCTCGCGCGCCCACTGGCGCGTCTGCGCGGCGGCGATGAAGCCCTGCGCGTCGGCCGGGTCCACCACGCCCGCGTCGGGTTCGATGCCGCCGGCCTGCAGGATGGCCTGCGTGCCCTTGCAGGCAGCGATGGCCTTGAGGTGGCCGAAGGCGTCGCGGAACCAGTCCACCGCCACGGCCTCGCGCGCCAGCTGCGCGCCCATCTCCGGCGACAGCACCGAGGCCACCGCGTCGAACACCGCCGAGGGCGTGCCCGCCAGCTGCCCGTCGGCAGGCAACTGCGTGCCGTCCTTGAGCAGCGCGCCACCCACCTTGGGCGCGACGATCTTCACCTGCGCGCCCGCCTTCTCCAGCGCCTTGCGCAGGTTGGCCACGGTGGTGCCGTTGGAGCCGTCTGCCACCAGAATGCCCACGCAGCGGCCCTGCAGCGTGGGCTTCATGCGGTCGATGATGCGCAGGGCGGGCGAGGGCGGCAGGTCCTGCACCGGCACGGCCAGCGGGGGGGCGGGCGGCAGCTGCGGCAGCGCCAGGCCATCGGCCACGCGCTGGGCCAGCTGCGGGTCGATGTGCAGCAGATGGCCCACCACGCCTTCGCGCACGTGCAGCGTCTGTACCTTGGACAGCTCGAACACCAGCGCCGACGCCAGGTGCGCCTGCTCCAGCGGGCTCTGGCTGCGGTAGAACATGCGCGCCTGGCTGTAGTGGTCGGCAAAGCTCTCGGGGCGGATGCGCCCCTTGCCGCTGCCTTCGTCGGTCTGCGCCACATGCCGAAAGCCTGCCGCCTGCGATGCGCGGGGCGAGTCGGCCTGCAGGCTGCTGGGCTCGTAGTTCACGCGGCCCTGCGGCACGAGCATCTGCATGTGGCCGTCGCGCTGGTTGTGGGCGAAGGGGCACTTGGGCGCGTTGATGGGGATCTGCACGAAGTTGGGGCCGCCCAGGCGCAGCAGTTGCGTGTCCAGGTAGCTGAACAGGCGCCCCTGCAGCAGCGGGTCGTTGCTGAAGTCGATGCCCGGCGGCAGGTTGGCCGGGCAGAAGGCGACCTGCTCGGTCTCGGCGAAGAAGTTGTCGGGCCAGCGGTTGAGCACCATGCGCCCGATGGGCCGCAGCGGCACCAACTCTTCGGGGATGAGCTTGGTCGCGTCCAGGTGGTCGAAGGGGAACGAGCCGGCCTCTTCCTCGGTGAACAGCTGCACGGACAGCTCCCACTCGGGGTAGTCGCCCGCCTCGATGGCCTCGAACAGGTCGCGGCGGTGGAAGTCGTTGTCCGCCGCCTGCAGCTTCATCGCCTCGTCCCACACGGTGGACTGGATGCCCAGCTTGGGCCGCCAGTGGAACTTGACGAAGGTGCTCTCACCCGCGGCATTCACCAGCCGGAAGCTGTGCACGCCAAAGCCCTCGATCATGCGCAGGCTGCGCGGAATGGTGCGGTCGCTCATGATCCACATCACCATGTGCATGGATTCGGGCATGAGCGAGATGAAGTCCCAGAACGTGTCGTGCGCGCTGGCGGCCTGCGGGAAAGCGCGGTCGGGCTCCATCTTCACGGCGTGCACGAGGTCGGGGAACTTCATCGCGTCCTGGATGAAGAACACCGGGATGTTGTTGCCCACCAGGTCCCAGTTACCCTCGGGCGTGTAGAACTTCACGGCAAAGCCCCGCACGTCGCGCGGCGTGTCCACCGATCCGGCGCCACCGGCCACCGTGGAAAAGCGCGTGAACACGGGCGTGCGCGTGCCGACTTCGGTCAGTACCCGTGCCGTGGTGTAGGGCCTGTTCACACTATTTTTGCCAGATGCGTTGCGATCAAAAAGGGCCAGGCGCAAGGCGCCAAACGAAGCTGGGGTGCTACCCCAGCGAGGCTTGGCAACGCCGCGAATGGCCCTTTTTGATCGCAACCCGGAGGGAACGGAGTGAAAACCGCGCCATTCGTCGTTGCCCTCCTAGCCAAGGCCCCGGCCTTGGCGTCGTCACGCGCCTAGATTGGCGCGGTTTTCACGCCATTCGCACTGGCAAAAATAGTGTGAACAGGCCCTAGTCCGCGAGGGAGTGCGTGAGCTCGAAGAAACCGTGCGCCGCTGAGCCGCGCGCGTGCACCACGCGCTCGGGAATGCGCTCGTGGTCGAAGTGGGTGATCTTCTCGCGCAGGATGAAGTCTTCCAGCAGCGCTGGCCCATGCGGCGAGGGGTGCAGGGTGTTCTGGTTGTCGGGCACGGCAATGCCCTGCTGGGTGGTCAGCACCGGGTGCTGGCCGGCGGCCTGCTGCTGCAGTTCTCCGGCATGGCCGCGGTAGCTGTCCGCATGGGCCGCGGCCTGGCGGGCGGGTAGGGGTTGCTTGGTGGCGGGGGGGCGTGGCATGGACGCTCCTTGGGCGAAATGGCGGTGGGTGTTGCACGGTGCCGCGCTGCGGCGAGCCGCCATGTTTCGCGCGGTTTTGCGGCGCCTGGGTAGGACTTGCGCCCCTTCGCGCGTCGTCATGCGCCACCGCGCGGGACGGGGTCTGCCCAGCCTGTAAGCGCATGCAACAGCCGCGTGGCGCATGGAGCGCTTTGATACGCTCGGCCAAAGCACTGCAGGGGGGGATCTCTTGAATACATGGATACGGTGGGTTGCCGCGGGTGGCGCACTGCTGGCGGGCGGCGCGCAGGCGCTGCAGGTGAGCAGCTTTTCGCCCCAGGGCGAGGTGGCGCAGGTGCGCCAAGTGGTGGCGCGGTTTGACGCGGCTGCCGTGCGCTTTGGCGACCCACAGGCGCCGGCTCCCTTCACGGTGCAGTGCAGCGACGCCGATGCGGCCAAGGGCACGGGCCGCTGGACGGGCGAGCGCGAATGGGTGTTCGACTTCGCGCGCGACCTGCCGCCGGGCGTGCGCTGCACGGCCACCGCCAGGTCGGGGTTCAAATCGGCCTCTGGCGCAGAGCTGTCGGGCGCGAAAAGCTATCAGTTCAATAGTGGCGGCCCGTTTGTCCAGCGCATCCTGCCCGGCACCTACCAGTCCATCGACGAGGAGCAGGTGTTCGTGCTGCAGCTGAACGGCGCGGCCACGCAGGACAGCCTGCGCAGCCATGCCTGGTGCGCGCTGGACGGCGTGGGCGAGCGCGTGCCTGTGCGCCTGGTCGAAGGTGCGCAGCGCGGCGACATCCTCAAGGCCCTGGGGCTGGACAAGCGCGCCGCGCAGGCGCCGCTGCAATACGCCACGCTGGCATGCAACCGCCGCCTGACCTCGGGCACGCGCATGCAGCTCGTCTTCGGCAAGGGCGTGGCCACGCCCAGCGGCGTGGCGAACACGGTGGAAAGGCGCTTTGCCTTCCAGGTGCGCGAGCCCTTTGCCGTGGAGTTCCAGTGCGAGCGCGAGAACGCCCAGGCCGCGTGCCTGCCGATCCGCCCCATGGTGCTGTCGTTCAACGCACCCGTATCGCGCAAGATGGCGGCGGGCATACGGCTGAAGTCCAGCTACGAGACGCTGCTGCCGCGCTTTGAGGGCGAAGGGGAGGGCACGGCCGCGCAGCCGGGCGACACGCTGGTGAACGCCGTACGCTTCGGCGTGCCGCTGGCCGAGAGCACGTCCTTCACGGTGGAGCTGCCGGCGGACTTTCGCGATGCCGCGGGGCGCGCGCCGCGCAATGCGGCGAGCTTCCCGCTCAAGGTGGCCACGGGCGGCATGCCGCCGCTGGCCAAGTTTGCGGCGGCGCCTTTTGGCATCGTCGAGCGCTTTGCCGAAGGCCCGGCCGAGGACCACCCGCCCGCGCTGCTGCCCGTGACGCTGCGCAAGGTGGAACCCGCGCTGCGCGTGCAGGGCCTGCAACCTGCGTCCACCCCCGAGGCGCCGGCAGGCCGGGTGCGCACGCTGCAGCCCGGCGGCGATGCGGAGATCATCGCCTGGATGCGCAAGGTGCGCCGCTACCACGGCGCGCTGGTGGAGCGTGGGCAGGCCCGCAGGGACGGCGTGAGCACCCTGCCCCAGCCGCTGCAGGGGCAGGAGAACAAGGAGTACGTGCAGACCCGCATGCTGTCGCTGCTGGCCGGCCAGAGCGGCGCCAAGGCGCTGGAGCTGCCCCGCGCCGCGGCAGCGGACCCGCGGCCGTTCGAGGTCGTGGGCATACCGCTGGCGCCGGGTTTCCATGTGGTGGAGGTGGCGTCGCAGGCGCTGGGCGGCGCGTTGCTGGACGAGCGCCACGGCGCCGGCCGCACCATGTATGTGCGCACGGCGGCGCTGGTGACCAACCTGGGTGTGCATTTCAAGCTGGGCCGCGAGAACGCGTTGGCCTGGGTGACCACGCTGGACAAGGGGCAGCCCGTGCCGGGCGCGAGCGTGCGCGTGTCCGATTGCCGGGGCCGCCTGCTGGCCCAGGCGCAGACCGATGCGCAGGGTATTGCGCGCTTTGACGGACTGTCGCCCGAGCCGCCGCGCTGCGGCGACGCAGACGGCTACGACGACTACGGCGATGGCTCGCAGGCCTACTTCGTGAGCGCGCGCCACCGCGGCGCGGACGGGGTGGAGGATCTGGCCTTTGCCTGGAGCGACTGGCAGCGCGGCATCGAGCCCTGGCGCTTCAACCTGCCCACCAGCAGCGACCCGCGCCCGGATACCGTGGCCCACACCATCTTCGACCGCACGCTGCTGCGCGCGGGCGAGACCGTGTCCATGAAGCACGTGCTGCGTCTGCAGAACCGCCAGGGCTTTGCGCTGCCGCAGGAGCGGCCGTCGGAACTGGCGATCACCCACGTCGGCAGCGGCCAGCAGTTCACCCAGCCGCTGCAGTGGCGCAAGACGCGCACGGGCGGCCTGTCGGCCACCAGCGAGTTCGCGGTGCCGCCGGCGGCCAAGCTGGGCCTGTACCAGGTGGAGCTGCGCGGCGCTGACGTCAATGGGGGCGAGCGCTCGTTCGAGTCCGGGAGCTTCCGCGTGGAGGAGTTCCGCCTGCCGGTGCTGGAAGGGCGTATCGCGCCCGCGGACAGCAAGCCGCTGGTGCGCGTGCGCTCGGTGCCGGCCGACGTGCGGGTGGGCTACGTGTCTGGCGGCCCTGCCGGCCAGTTGCCGGTGCGGGTGTCGGCCATGGTGCGCGGCAAGTTCCTGCAGTTCGGCGACTTCGACGCCTTCAGCTTCCATCCGCCCCGCAAGCGCGGCGCGCAGGCGGGCGATGACGACGAGGAGCCCGCGGCGCGGCAGGACGCGCGCGTGGTGGCCGACAAGCTGGCGCTCACGCTGGACAAGAGCGGCGCGGGTCGCGTGACCATCGAAGAACTGCCCCCGGCCCGCCAGGCGCAGGACCTGGTGCTGGAGGCCACCTATGCCGACCCCAATGGCGAGGTGCAGACGGTGCGCAGCACGCACACGCTGTGGCCGGCCGCCGTGGTGGCTGGCGTGAAGACCGAGGGCTGGGCATCGGCTGCGAGCCGCGTGCGCTTCCAGGCGCTGGCGCTGTCGCTGCAGGGCCAGCCCCAGGCCGGAGTGCCACTGGCCGTGCAGGCCATCGCGCATGTCACCACCACCAGCCGCAAGCGCATGGTGGGGGGCTTCTACAGCTACGACAACAAGACCGAGACCAAGGACCTGGGCACCGTGTGCACCGGCAAAAGCGACAGCCGCGGCCTGCTGCTGTGCGACGCCAAGCTGGACGAGCCCGGCGAGGTGGAGCTGGTGGTCACCGCGCGCGACAAGGACGGCAACGAGGCCCAGGCCGCGTCCTCCGTCTGGGTTACGCGGCGCGGCGAGCTGTGGTTTGGCGGCGAGGACCATGACCGCATCGACGTGCTGCCCGAGAAGAAGAGCTACCAGCCCGGCGAGACCGCGCGGCTGCAGGTGCGCATGCCGTTTCGCCATGCCACTGCGCTGGTCAGCGTGGAACGCGAGGGCATCATCGACACGCGCGTGGTGCAGCTCAATGGCCAGGACCCCACGGTGCAGGTCCAGATCGGGCAGGACTGGAGCCCCAACGTCTACGTGAGCGTGCTGGCGCTGCGCGGGCGTCTGCGCGAGGTGCCCTGGTACAGCTTCTTCACCTGGGGCTTCAAGGCGCCGCGCGAATGGTGGAACGCCTTCTGGTACGAAGGCCGCGAGTACGTCGCCCCCACGGCCATGGTGGACCTGTCCAAGCCCGCCTACCGGCTGGGCGTGGCCGAGCTGCGTGTGGGCCATGCCGCGCACCAGATCGCGGTGCAGGTCAAGGCCGATAAGGACAGCTACCCGGTGCGCGGCAAGGCGCAGGTCACCATCACCGCCACGCTGCCGGACGGCAAGCCCGCTGCCGGCGCCGAGGTGGCGCTGGCCGCCGTGGACCAGGCGCTGCTGGAACTGATGCCCAACACCAGCTGGAACCTGCTGGAGGCCATGCTGCAGCGCCGGGCGTGGGGCGTGGAGACTTCCACCGCGCAGATGGAGATCATCGGCCGGCGCCACTACGGCAAGAAGGCCGTGCCTGCGGGCGGCGGCGGCGGCCACACGGCCACGCGCGAGCTGCTGGACACGCTGCTGCTGTGGCGGCCCGCCATTCAGCTGGACGCGAACGGCCGGGCGCAGGTGACCGTGCCGCTCAACGACGCGCTCACCACCTTCAAGGTGGTAGCGGTGGCGGATGCGGGAACGGGCCTGTTCGGCACCGGTGCCATGCAGATCCGCGCCACGCAGGACCTGCAGATCATCAGCGGCCTGCCACCGCTGGTGCGCGAGGAGGACCAGTTCCGCGCCCAGCTCACGCTGCGCAACACCACCAAGGCGGCGATGAAGGTCGAGGTCACGCCGCGTGCCACGCTGCTGCAGCTGAACCAGCAGACCGTGGAGATCCCCGCGGGCGAGTCGCGCGAGGTGGCGTGGTCCGTCACCGCGCCCGCGCAGCTGGCCCAGACGCGTGCCCAGGCGCTGCTGTGGGAGATCGAGGCGCGCGATACGGTGAGCGGCGCGCGCGATGCGCTCAAGGTGACCCAGCGGCTGGTGCCGGCCGTGCCGCTGGCCGTGCAGCAGGCCACGCTGGTACAGCTGGACGGCAGCTTCCAGACGGAGGCGGCGCCGCCCGCCGATGCGCTGCAGGGGCGCGGCGGCCTCAAGCTGGCGCTGCAGCCCCGGCTGGCCGAGGGCCTGCCCGGCGTGCGCGACTGGTGGGCCAACTACCCATTCGCCTGCCTGGAGCAAAAGGCCAGCAAGGCCATCGGCCTGCGCGATGCCGCACTGTGGCGCAGCGTGGCCGCGCAGATGCCCACCTACCTGGACGGCGATGGCCTGGCCTACTACTTTCCGCCGAGCGAAGGCAGCGCGAACCGGGGCAGCGACACGCTCACCGCCTACCTGCTGGCCGCCACGCACGAAGCAGCCGCGCTGTACCCCGAGTTCACGCTGCCTGTCGAAGTGCGCGAGGCCATGGAGCGCGGGCTGACGGCCTTCGTGGAAGGACGCATCCAGCGCGACTTCTGGAGTCCGCGCAAGGATCTGGACCTGCGCAAGCTGGCGGCCATCGAGGCGCTGTCGCGCACGGGCCATGCCCCGGCGCGGCTGCTGGAGAGCATCACCATCGCGCCCAACCAGTGGCCCACGCATGCGGTGATCGACTGGATCAATGTGCTCAAGCGGGTGCAGGGCGTGCCACAGCGCGAGCAGCGCCTGGCCGAGGCGACGCAGATCCTCAAGGGCCGCCTGTCCTACCAGGGCACCAAGCTGCTGTTCAGCACCGAGCAGCAGGACTACTGGTGGTGGCTGATGCAGAACGGCGACGTGAACACCGCGCGCCTGATGCTGGCCGTGCTGGACGACCCCGCGTGGAAGGACGACATGGGGCGCCTGGCCAGCGGCTTCATCGCGCGCCAGCAGGGCGGCGCATGGCACACCACCACGGCCAACCTGTGGGGCGGGCTGGCGCTGGAGAAGTTCAGCGCCCGCTTCGAGTCCACGCCGGTGGCCGGCACCACCCGCGCTACGCTGGGCGGCCACAGCGCCAGCGTGGACTGGGCCAAGGTGGAGCCGGCCAAGGCCAGCGACGCCACGGGCGCTGCGCACCAGACCCGCTGGTTCGGCGCGCCAGCGGCGCCCGGCATGCTCAAGAACAACGGCATGTTCCTGCCGTGGGGCACGGGCGCTGGCGCGGCGCAGCCGCTCGTGGTCACGCACCAGGGGCCGGGCAAGCCGTGGCTCACGCTGCAGTCGGTGGCGGCCGTGCCGCGCCAGCAGCCGTTCAGCGCGGGCTACACCCTCAAGCGCACGGTCACGCCGGTTGAGCAGGCCGACAAGGCACTGCCCGCGGGCAGCTACTCGCGCGGCGACGTGCTGCGCGTGACGCTGGAGGTGACCGGTACGGCCGACATGACCTGGGTGGCGATCACCGATCCCATCCCCGCAGGGGCGACCATCCTGGGCAGCGGCCTGGGGCGCGACTCCGAAATCGCCACGCAGGGCGAAAAAACCGAGGGCCGGGGCTGGCCCGCGTTCGAGGAGCGCGGCTTCGAGTCCTTCCGCAGCTACTACGAGTACCTGCCCAAGGGCACGGTGACGATGCAGTACACCGTGCGCCTGAACAATGCGGGCGACTTTGCGCTGCCGCCCAGCCGCGTCGAGGCACTGTACGCGCCCGAGATGTTCGGCGAGGCACCCAATGCACGGGTGAACGTGGTGCAGCGCCCGTGACTATTCAATGCATAGCTGCTGGCGCTTGATGGACGGGCGTTAGCGGCAGTTTTGATGTCGGACCGATCGACGGGCCGTGGCGGGTGGGCGGGTGGCCCGCCGCGGCGTGCGGGTGCGTAACGCCAGCGTCACAAGCGGTCCCTACACTGCCGCGATGTCACTGATCGAACTTGATGCGGTTGCCAAGTCCTGGGGGAGCACCACGGCATTGCAGTCCATGAACCTGCGCATTGAGCCCGGTTCTTTCTGCGTGCTGCTGGGACCCTCGGGCTGCGGCAAATCGACCACGCTGCGCATCATCGCCGGGCTGGAGTCACCCACGTCGGGCAGCGTGCGCATCGACGGGCAGGACGTCACGCAGCTGCCGCCTGCGCGGCGCGGCATCGCGATGGTGTTTCAGAACTATGCGCTGTTTCCGCACCTGAGCGTGGCGCAGAATATCGGCTTTGGACTGGCGGTGCGCAAGGTGCCCAAGGCCGAGGCCGCGCAGCGCGTGGCGCAAGCCGCCGAGCTGCTCGGCCTGGCCCCGCTGCTGGAGCGTCGGCCCGCACAGTTGTCCGGCGGGCAGCAGCAGCGCGTGGCGCTGGGCCGCGCCCTGGTGGCCCAGGCCCGCGTGTGCCTGATGGACGAGCCGCTGTCCAACCTGGATGCGCAATTGCGCCAGGAGATGCGCACCGAGCTGCGCGAGCTGCAGCAGCGCCTGGGACTTACCGTGGTGTACGTGACGCACGACCAGGCCGAGGCCATGAGCATGGCCGACCAGGTGGTGCTGCTGCACCAGGGGCGTGTGGAGCAGTGCGCGCCGCCGCGCGATGTGTACGCCGCGCCCGCTTCCACCTTTGCCGCGCGCTTCATCGGCACGCCCGCCATGAACCTGGTGCGCCTGGAACAGGGCCGCATCGCGGGCACCGACATCGCCGTGGGTCGCACGCAGGCGCACTGGCTCGGCCTGCGCCCCGAGGCCGTGGCCCTGGACGATGGCAGCGGTGGGTCGAGCGGCGTGGCCGCCTCCGTGCACAGCCAGGAATACCTGGGCGCGGATGCCGTGCTGCGCTGCGCTATCGGCACCGAATTCATCACCGTGCGCGCGCCGGGGCAGCACGCCCCCGCAGCCGACGGCCAGGGTGTGCGCCTGCGGTGGTGCGGGCACGACCAGCATTTCTTTGACGCCCAGGGCCAGCGCCTGGCGGCTTGAGCCACTTCTTACGCAGCCTGCGCCGCATGCGCGTGCACGGCGCTGCCTTTCGTTTCCTCTCCCCACTCTTTCCAGACCCCAGGAGCTTTCGCAATGCAACGCAAGATGTTTTTGAAGACCTTGGCTGCGCCCGCCCTCGCGGCCATGGCGCTGTGTGCCGTTACCGCCCATGCGCAGGCCCCGGTGGAAGTGCCGTTCTACTACCCCGTGGCCGTGGGCGGCCCCATCACCAAGGTGATCGACGGCTACGCGGCCGACTTCAACAAGGCGCATCCGCAGTACAAGGTGGTGCCCATCTATGCCGGCACGTACCAGGAGACCATCGTCAAGGCGCTCACCGCGCACAAGTCCGGCAAGGCGCCGGCCACTTCGGTGCTGCTGTCCACCGACATGTTCACGCTGATCGACGAGGACGCCATCGCCCCCATCGACGACTTCGTGAAGACCGACGCCGATCGTGCCTGGCTCTAGGGCTTCTACCCGGCCTTCATGGCCAACAGCCAGACGGGCGGCAAGACCTGGGGCGTGCCGTTCCAGCGCTCCACGGTGGTCATGTACTACAACAAGGAGGCCTTCAAGGAAGCCGGCCTGGACCCCCACAAGGCGCCCCAGAACTGGAAGGAACTGAAGGAAGCCGCGCACAAGCTCACCAAGAAGGATGCCAGCGGCAACGTGACGCAGTACGGCATCCAGATCCCGTCCACCGGCTTTGCCTACTGGATGCTGCAGACGCTGACCACGCCCAACGACGTGCTGCTGGCCAATGAGGCCGGCACCCAGGTCACCTTCGACCACCCCAAGGTCATCGAGGCGCTGGACTTCTGGGTCAACCTGACCAAGGAAGGCGTGCACCCCAAGGGCGTGGTGGAGTGGGGTACGACGCCCAAGGATTTCTTCGAGAAGAAGGCCGCGATCATCATCACGACCACGGGCAACCTGACCAACGTGAAGAACAACGCCAAGTTCGACTTCGGCGTGGCCCAGATTGCCGGCAACCTGCGCAAGGGCTCGCCCACGGGCGGCGGCAACTTCTACATCTTCAAGAAGGCGCCACAAGAGCAGCAGCAGGCCGCGTTCGAGTTCGCCAAGTGGATCACCCAGCCCGAGCGCGCCGCGCAGTGGAGCATGGACAGCGGCTACGTGGCCGTGTCGCAGGCCGCCTATGACACACCCGCACTCAAGAAGTACGGCCAGGACTTCCCGCCCGCGCTGGTGGCGCGCGACCAACTGCCGGTATCGGTGGCCGAGTTCTCCACGCACGACAACCAGCGCGTGACCAAGGTGCTCAACGACGCCATCCAGGCCGCGCTGAACGGCACCAAGACCTCGGCGCAAGCGATGAAGGACGCCCAGCGCGAGGCCGACCGCATCCTGCGCAGCTACAAGTAAGGGCGAGCCTCCCATGCCGGTGATGCGCAGCACGCCGGATGCGGGCAGCAGCCAGCGTGCCATGCACGCCTGGCTGCTGCTGCTTCCGGCCCTGGTCCTTTTGGTGGCCTTCACGCACTGGCCCACGCTGGCCACGCTGATCGACAGCTTCCATTCCACGCCCCGCGCCGGCCAGGCGGGCGTGTGGGTGGGGCTGGAGAACTACGAGGCCATGGCGGACGACCCCGTCTTCTGGCAGGCCGTGCGCAACAATCTGTGGTTTGCCGGGGTGACCATTCCGCTGTCCATCGGCCTGGCACTGGTCATGGCGCTGTGGGTGAATGAACGCCTGGCGGGGCGCACGTGGGTGCGCATGGCGTACTTCACGCCCACCGTGCTGCCGATGATCGCGGTGGCCAACATCTGGCTGTTTTTCTACACGCCGCAGTACGGGCTGCTGGAGCAGATCACCGGCGCTTTCGGCCTGCCGTCACGCAACTGGCTGGGCGACCCGGCCACGGCGCTGGCCTGCGTCACCGTGGTGGCGGTGTGGAAGGAGGCCGGCTTCTTCATGATCTTCTACCTGGCCGCGCTGCAGACGCTGAATCCCAGCCTGAAGGAGGCGGCCGCGATCGAGGGCGCCTCGCGCTGGTATTTCTTTCGCCGCGTGCAGTGGCCGCTGCTCATGCCCACCACGCTGTTCGTGCTGGTCAACGCCGTCATCAACGCCTTCCGCCTGGTGGACCACATCTTCATCCTGACGCGCGGCGGCCCCGACAACGCCACCACGCTGCTGCTGTACCACCTGTACGAGGTGGGCTTCAAGTTCTGGGACACGGGCTACGCCGCCGCCATCACCGTGGTGCTGGTGGTGGTGCTGGCCGGCGTGGCGCTGCTGCAGTTCTTCGTGCTCGACAAGAAGGTGCACTACCAATGACCGGCTTCGCAGCCGCATCGCAACGCTCCGCCACGCGCGGGCCCGACCTCTACGGCGCCACCTGGCTCGACACGCTGGCCGCTTGGGTGCTGGCCCTGCTGTGGATACTGCCGCTGGCCTATGCGTTCTGGACGGCCTTCCATCCCAGCGAGTACGCCACGCGCTTCGACCTGTCGGCCCCGTGGACGCTGGCCAACTTCCGCCAGGCCTGGGAGGCGGCGCCGTTCGCGCGCTATTTCCTCAACACCACGCTGCTGGTGGCCATGGTGCTGGCCGCGCAGCTGGTGCTGTCCACGCTGGCGGCCTATGCGTTCGCGCGCTACGAGTTTCGCGGCAGGAACGTGGCTTTCGCGCTGGTGCTGGTGCAGCTGATGATCATGCCGGACATCCTGCTGGTGGAGAACTACAAGACCATGGGCCGCCTGGGCCTGGTCGACTCGCTCGTGGCCATAGGGCTGCCGTACTTCGCGTCGGCCTTCGCCATCTTCCTGCTGCGCCAGACCTTCATGGGCATACCCAAGGAACTGGACGAGGCCGCGCGCGTGGAGGGGGCCAGCGCCCTGCAGATCCTGTGGCGCGTGTATGTGCCGCTGGCGCGGCCCGTGTACACCGCGTTCGCGCTGGTGTCGGTGAGCTTCCACTGGAACAACTTCCTGTGGCCGCTGATCATCACCAACAGCGTGGAATCGCGTCCGCTCACCGTGGGCCTGCAGGTGTTCTCGTCGGTGGAACAGGGCGTGGAATGGTCCATCATCACCGCGGCCACGCTGATGTCCACGGCGCCGCTGCTCATCGGCTTCATCCTGTTCCAGCGCCAGTTCGTGCAGAGTTTCATGCGTGCGGGCATCAAGTGAGGTTTGAGCTCGAATTGGCATCTAAGGCAATGCTGAGCAAGTCCCGTCGTAAAAATCCGTCTTTTCACAGCCAGCGCTCCGGCTGATGATGGGCGGCATAAAACAACAAACACTCGCAGCAGCATCGGATCAAGGCTCGGGATTCCAGCAATATCGCAAGTCCACCCGGCGCGAGGAGTTCCTCAAGACGATGGATGCCATCGTGCCGTGGGCGGCGCTGTGCGAAGTGATAGAGCCGCACTACGCCAAGGCCGGCAACGGCCGCCTCCCCATCGGGCTGCAGCGCCTGTGCCGTTTTCCGGTCAGGCTCAGCGGCACCGCTGGCAAGGGGCCGCTTGCCTCAACCAATGCGGCCTGGGGGCGCGAAAGCGGCCCCAGCGTCACGAGGCAGTCTTGCCGCGCAGGCCATCACGCCTTTCGGGGGCCTTTTCCTGCTCAGGCGCCGTCGGTGTAGATGCTCGCCGTCCGTTCATAGTGCATCGCCAGCAGCCGCTGTGCATCGGACAGCCGGTTGTCCATCACCGCATCGAACATGACCCGGTGCTCATCGAGTTCATTGCGCTGCTTATAGGCCTTGCGCGCGGCCAGTTGGCGATAGCGATAGGCCTGGTCGTAAAGCTGCTCACAGAAACCCAGTAGCAAGGGCGATTCACAGCCCTTCAGCACGGCGAAGTGAAACGCCCTGTGATGGCGTTCCCACTCGGGATTTTCTTCAAAGCTGTCGCGCTGCACCGACCGCGGCGTGCGCGAGAGCCGATGAAATGCCAGAACGAGCGCCTCTTCCCAGACGGACGTCCGCAGGGCAAACGCCTGTTCCAGTGCCAGGGACTCCATCGCGATGCGCGTACGGACCAGATCGCGCAACCCCTCTGCACTGACCTGTGCCACACAGAAGCCGCGCTGGTCGTTGTGCACGACCCACTCCTCGCTGGCCAGCCGGTTCAACGCCTCACGCAAGGGACTGGCCCCCACCTGGTAGCGCTCTCTCAACTCATGCATCAGCAACTTGCGGCCTGGCGCCCACACGCCAGACAGCAAATCAGAGCGCAAAGGAAATCCTGCAAAACCCCGAACGCAGTCTGCTAGAAGCCAGGAAGTCATGGCATCCTCCCCGCCCATGAAGCAAAGCAGCCTTGACCTGAAACTGAGCACCAAAAAGACCCGCAAGCAAGAACTGCTGATCCAGATGGATTTGGTGGTTCCCTGGGCTGCTCTGGTCGAACTCATTGCGCCCTATTACCCCGAAGGCAAGAACGGCCGCCCACCCTTTGCCCTGGAGACCATGCTGCGCATCCACTGCATGCAGCAGTGGTTCACCCTGTCAGATCTGGCGATGGAAGAGGCCTTCTTTGACACCCCGATCTACCGGGAGTTTGCAAGTCTTGATGCCCATGGGAGGGTGCCTGACGAGAGCACCATCCTGAGGTTTCGTCATCGGCTGGAGAAACACAAGCTGGCCGAGCAGATTCTGGCCACTGTCAACGAGCTTCTGGCAGCCCAGGGCTTGCTGCTCAAGGCAGGCACTGCGGTCGATGCCACACTGATCGCAGCGCCTAGCTCTACCAAGAACAAGGACAGAAAGCGCGATCCAGAGATGCATTCGAGCCAAAAGGGCAACGAATGGCACTTTGGCATGAAGGCCCATATCGGCGTGGATGCGGACTCGGGACTCGTGCATACCGTCATAGGCACCTCGGGTAACGTGGCCGACGTTGTAGAGGGCAACAGCTTGCTGCACGGGCAGGAGACAGACGGGTTTGGTGATGCGGGCTACCAAGGTATCGACAAGCGCCCGGATGCCAAGGAGGCAGTGCGGTGGCACATCGCGATGCGCCCAGGCAAACGCAGAGCGCTGGACAAAGAGAACAACCCCGTTGACGCGCTGATAGACCAAGTGGAGAAGATCAAGGCGAGCATCCGTGCCAAGGTGGAGCATCCCTTCAGGGTGATCAAACGACAGTTTGGATACACCAAGGTGCGCTACCGGGGATTGAAGAAGAACACGTTGCAGCTCAAGACGCTGTTTGCGCTGTCCAATCTTTGGATGGTGCGCCATCAATTGCTGGAGGCGCAGGGATGAGTGCCCCTGAAATCAGGCAAATGGCCGCAAAGGCGGTGCAGATGGCCCGCAAGGGCGTGGAAAGTGGTGCGAAGACCCAGGCTAAACGCCATCCATCGCACTATCTGAAACCGGTGACCTTGTAGCACTTACGCATTCGAGTTATTCAGGGCATCCCAAACGGTCATAGGTTGTGCGCGTCAAGGTCGGAAATGCATCCATCAGCGGGTATACCCTGTTTTTATCGACATACAAAGAAAAGATAATTTTTTATCGACAAAATAGCTTTCAAACAAACCATATCGACATCATGACCAAAATTGCCAGAATCGTAACGTCAGGCCGTCTCCAGTGGGCCGCACTCCATCGTGAAGAATTGCTGGGCCTGCCAGACCTGCCGGGAGCGGAAAGCGCCGAGCCCCAGGCCCTGCTGTCCCTGGTGCGCGACGGGATCCCTGCCCGCATGCTGCAAGAGGCCCCGCGCCTGGATCCGGAGGCAGTGACCTGGCTCCCCCCCGTCACTAGGCCCGGCAAGATCATCTGCCTTGGGCTGAACTATGCAGCACATGCGGCGGAGGGGGGCAACAGCCAACCGGAGTACCCAAGCTTTTTCATGCGGGGGGCATCCTCGCTGATTGGCCACCAGGCCCCTCTCGTACGGCCCAAAGTGTCCGACAAGCTCGACTTCGAGGCAGAGCTGGCCGTGGTCATTGGCCGCCGCGCGCGGCACCTCACGGCGGCGGACGCGCTGACTGCCGTGGCGGGCTACTCCTGCTTCAACGACGGCACCTTGCGCGACTATCAGCGCCGCACGGCGCAGTGGACCATCGGCAAAAACTTTGATGGCACCGGCGCCTTCGGCCCCTACCTGGTCGCGGCCTCGGAGCTGCCCGACGGTGCCAGGGGACTGCGGATCGAATCGCGGCTCAATGGGCAGGTGATGCAGAGCGACAACACCGCCAACATGATCGTTCCTGTGGCCGAGGCGCTGCAGCTGCTCACCGAGGTTCTAACCCTGGAGCCGGGCGATGTCGTCGTCATGGGCACCCCCGCGGGCGTGGGCTATGCGCGCACGCCCGCGGTGTGGATGCAGCCCGGCGACCGGATCGACATCGAGATTGAGGGAGTCGGGCAACTGTCGAACCCGATCACCCAAGAGGCCTGAACACCCTGAAGTTCACCCAAAAAAAGTTCAACGAGCAGGAGACAAAGGCAATCATGGAATACGTCACTAAGGTCAGACGGCAACTGCTGCTGGCAGCCACCGCAATCGTTTTTGCATCGGGCGCTTCAGCCCAGTCCTATCCCAGCCGGGGGGTCAAAATAATCGCGCCGTTTCCCGCAGGCGGGCAAGGGATCGACCTGGTGGCCCGCGCATTGGCCAACGAGTTGCAGACAGCCACCGGCCAGGCCTTCACCGTGGAGAACCGCCCTGGCGGCGGCACGGTGATCGGAACGGCGGCCGTTGCCTCTGCTCCTGCCGATGGCCATACGCTGCTGATCATGGCGAACAGCTTCACCGTCAACCCCAGCCTGCAAAGCCGCCTGCCCTATGAGAGCCGGCGCGACTTTGTTCCCGTCACCCTC
Source organism: Diaphorobacter sp. JS3051 (assembly GCF_015832135.1). Lineage (NCBI taxonomy): Bacteria > Pseudomonadati > Pseudomonadota > Betaproteobacteria > Burkholderiales > Comamonadaceae > Diaphorobacter > Diaphorobacter sp. JS3051. The sequence goes on along the minus strand of NZ_CP065406.1, from coordinate 1,462,205 downwards.
CTGACCATCACGCCGCATGTACTCATTGCCCGCCCGCAACTTGCTGCCAATACGCTCGCCGAGGCATTGCAAGTGGCCACCACCCGCAAGGACCGGCTCAACTACGCGTCCATCGGCAATGGGACTTCGCCACACCTTGCAGGCGAGTCGTTGAAAAAGATCTCCAAGGCCGATCTGACGCACATCCCTTACAAAGGCCAGGCCCCCGCGCTACAAGCGCTCATGGCGGGCGAAGTGGACTTGATGTTCGCCAACCTGCCCGATGTGCTGCCCTTTCTCGAAAGCAAGAAGATCAAGGCCCTGGCCATTTCGGCGCCGTCGCGCGACCCCAGCCTTCCGCAGGTGCCCACCATGGAGGAGTCCGGAGTGCCGGGGTTCGAATCCAACTCCTGGTACGGGCTGATGGTCCGGGCAGGCACGGATGAAGCCATTGTGCGCCGACTCCACGAACTCACGACCGGCATCCTCCATTCGCCAAAGATCAGCCAGCAGTTCTCCAGCAGGGGACTGCGCATCATTGCCAGCACACCTGCGGAGTTTGGCCAGTGGCTGGACAAGGAATACACGAAGTACGAAGAGATCGTGAAATTCTCCGGCGCCAAGATCGACTGACCCCCTTTTTTATTAACGGCAACCCCAATGGAGTACCCCATGGAAAAAGAAATCATCCGCAGCCCCCTCGTTCCAGAGACCGGCGGTCCCTTCAATCTGGCCATCCGCCACAGGGACATGATCTACATCTCAGGCCTCCCGCCCTTCCAAGAGGAGTTCTGTCAGCAACTGAGAGAAGCACGGCGCACCGGGCAACCGCTCCCTGCGATGCCGGACCTGCCAATGGAAGACCAGATCTGCATCGTGATGAATCACCTCAAGTGGCTGATGGAAGCGGCGGGCTCCAATATGGACTGCCTGCTCAAAGTCGTGGTGTGGCTCAAGGACCAGAACCAGATGGGCGCGTTCGACAAAATCTACCGCAGCTATTTCAGCAGCGACGAGACCATGCCCACGCGCACACGGATCCAGGCAGGCAGGACACCGTTTGACTGCGCGCTGGAAATCGACGCCATCGGCTACGTGCCCAAGGCCATCAATAGCCCCTCGCGCTAAGGCAACGCTGAACAAGTCCCATCATAAAAATCCGTCTTTTCACAGCCAAAGCCCTGGCTGATGATGGGCGGCATGAAGCAGCGAACACTCGCAGCAGCATCGGACCCGAGGCTCGGGATTCGGGATTCGGGCAATACCGCAAGTCCACGCGGCGCGAGGAGTTCCTCAAGACGATGGATGCCTTCGTGCCGTGGGCGGCGCTGTGCGAAGTGATCGGGCCGCACTACCCCAAGGCCGGCAACGCGTGCAGCACGTTCTTGATCGTGGACGCACAGAGCGTCAAGAACACTGACACCGCGGGTTTCAAGGGCCATGACGCGGGCAAGAAAGTCTCGGGCATCAAGCGTCACATCGCGGTGGACACGCAAGGCCTGCCGCACGCGGTGGCCGTGGCCACGGCCGAGGTGACGGATTGCAAGGGAGCGCTTCAAGCGTTGGCACGCTGCAAGTCCCACCTGAGCCGAGTGCAAAGCTTGCTATGCGACAGCGGCTACACAGGTCAGCCCTTTGCGCAGGGCGTGCAGGACATCCTAGGAAAGCATGTGAATGTGTAAATCGCCAAGCGCAGCGAACTGCACACCTTCAAGGTCATGCCCAAGCGCTGGATTGTTGAGCGCAGCTTTGCCTGGTTGGACAAGAATAGGCGCTTGTGGAAGAACTGCGAGCGCTGGCTCAATATCAACTTGCAGTTCATCCATTTAGCATTTTTTGGCCGTGCTGCTCAGGAGAGCGTGAACAGGTTCTAAGGCGCTGCCATAAATCGCACGCAGCTATTGTTTTTGATGTTTTGCCGCTCCTGGCGGCGTGGGAGCGTGGCATGCAACTCGTCAGCTGGAACACCCAATGGTACTGCGGCCTGGATGGCCGCGTGGATGCGCGGCGCATCGTGCAACAGGCACTGGCCATGGGTGATGTGGACGTGCTGTGTCTGCAGGAAATCGCCGTGAACTATCCAGGCCTGGCGGGCGCGCCAGGCGATCAGGTGGCCCAGGTGCAGGCCGCGCTGCCGGCGGGCTGGCAGGTGTTCTTTGGCGCGGCGGTGGATGAGTGGACCGCCGCGGGCCGCCAGCGCTTTGGCAACCTGATCGCCACGCGCCTGCCCGTGCTGCAACTGCAGCACCACCCGTTGCCATACCCGCCCGATGCCGGCGTGCGCAGCATGCCGCGCCTGTGCAGCGTGCTCACCGTGCAGGACCCCGCGCTGGGCCCGGTGCGCGTGATGACCACGCACCTGGAGTACTACTCCAAGCCCCAGCGCATGGCGCAGGCGCTGGCGCTGCGTGCGCTGCACCTGCAGGCCTGCGCGCAGGCTGCGCAGCCGCCGCAGTGTCTGGCCGACGGATCGCCGTTCCAGCCCAAGGCGCACACGCCCCATGCCGTGCTGTGCGGCGACTTCAACCTGCAGGCGCACGAGCCCGAATACGCCGCCCTGGCCGCTGCGCTGGCGGACGAGGAGGGCGCGACCGCGGGTCAGGCGGGCCAACCCCCGCTGTGGGACGCATGGCGACTGCTGCACCCCGGCACGCCCCAGCCGCCCACCTTCTGCGTGTTCGACCAGACCTACGCGCCGCAGCCGCTGGCCTGCGACTTCATCTGGGTCAGTGATTCGCTGAGGAGCCGGGTGCGCGCGGTGCGGGTCGATGGCGTGACGCAGGCATCAGACCACCAGCCCGTGCTGCTGGTGCTGGAATGAGTGACCGTGCGGTCAGGCCGGCTGTGATGCGGCGGGCTGCTGCTGTGCAGGCGCCTCGCCGGCAGAAGGCGGCTCCCACTCGGCCCAGTCGGGGCCGAACAGCTCCGCCGGATGCTGGCTGCGTTCCGATCCGTTGCCGCACTGCATGGCATCGGCGGCGCAGTAGCGGTCGCAGCCCCAGCACGTGCGCTCGGGATGTGCGGGGTTCAGCGGAAACTTCTTGGCCATGGGGCAGGGCAGTTATCAAGGGGAAGCAGCCACTGTCGTCACCCGACCCCGGTAGGGTTTTGATGTACATCAAGCCATTTCCGCGCGGGGCAGCTCGTACGATGCAGCCCTTTGGATGAATCACCCCGCCTGAACACGCCATGGGACTGCTGCAAACCGCCAAGCAATGGGCGCGTGCGCTCAAGCGCGACGTGCTCGTCGTCTACCTGGCTGCGCGCGACCCGCGTACCCCCTGGGCGCTGCGCCTGCTGGCGCTCGCCGTGGCCGCCTATGCGCTGAGCCCCATTGACCTGGTGCCCGATTTCATTCCCATGCTGGGCTATCTGGACGACCTGCTCATCGTGCCCCTGGGCCTGGCGCTGGTGCTGCGCCTGCTGCCGCCGCCGGTGCTGCTGGCCGCGCGCGAGCGTGCCGCGCGCATGCTGGCGCGCCCGCGCAGCTGGCTGGCCGCGGCGATCATCATCATGCTGTGGGTGCTGCTGGCTGTGCTGCTCTTCGCCTGGTGGCGTGGTCGGTAAGGTCGCGGCAGCGGTGGCGTGTGCGGCTGCGACTATGCTCGGCAGTTGTCCCTCTTCTTCGTCTGAAAGCCTTTGCACATGCTGATGGGTCTAGCCGCCAACCGTTTGCACCACCATACCGAAGACGGGGCGCTGTTCGCCTTCCTGCGCGCCTGCGAGGCGGGCATACGCGAACTGCGGCTGGGCCTGCACACCGTGGGCCGCACCCATGATGCGATCGCCGCCGCCGGCATGCTGCAGGGCTACCGGCCGCTGGTGCGCTACCCCTATGGGCGCGAGGGCGGGCTGATGAAGCTCGTGGCCGAGGTGGTGGGCATGCCCGAGCCGGGCCGCACGCTGGACGGCGCCATCTACCTCATCGACCCGGTGGACCCGTCGTCCATCTTCCCGGAGGCGCTGGCGCTCAAGCGCCAGTGCGTGATCCACGGCAAGCCGTTCCTGTCCACCGTGGCCAGCGCGCGCGACTGGGTGGAGATGGAGCGCATGCATGCCGGCCTGCCGGCCGACCGTAATGCCGACCGCTTCCATGACTACAGCGCGCAGACGCTGGCGCTGATCGCCCACGATGCGATGAAGTCCGCCATGCTGGACTTTGCGGCGCGCAACTTCGAGCTGCTCTCGCGCTTTCGCCAGCGCGTGGCCACGGGCACCACGGGCCAGCGCCTGAACGAGCTGGCCTGGGCGCGCGGCTGGCCCGCCGATACGCCCTGGGTGCAGCGCTTCAACAGCGGCCCGCTGGGCGGCGACGCGCAGATTGCCGACTGGGTGCTGCAGCGGCGCTGCCACCGCGCCATCTTCTTCGAGGACCCGCACGTGGCGCGCCAGCACGAGGCCGACATCCAGTTGCTGGAGCGCGCCGTGACCACCGCCACGCACGACGCGGTATGCACCACCTCGCCGCAGGTGGCGCAGCGCTGGTGCGATGCGGCCGCACTGCGCGCCACGCGGTGATGCGCCTGTGAGGTGGCGACGCGCCCTCGCGGCGGCGTGTCTGGCGCTGGCCAGCACCGTCAGCCTGGCGCTGCCCACGTTCGATGAGGTGCGCGCCAGTTTCCGCTCGTCCGAGACCCTGGTGCTTTCGCGCGAGGGCGAGGTGCTGCAGCGCCTGCGTACCGACGCCACCGTGCGCCGCGGCCAGTGGCTGGGCCTGGCCGATGTGTCGCCCGCGCTGCGCCAGGCGCTGGTGCTGAGCGAGGACCGGCGCTTTTACGAGCACAGCGGCGTGGACTGGGCCGCGGTGTCGGCCGCCGCCTGGGGCAACCTGTGGAACCAGCGCACGCGCGGCGCCAGCACGCTGACCATGCAGCTGGCGGGGCTGCTCGACGGCCCGGATGCCGATTTCTTGCGCCAGGGCCCCGGTGGGCGCAGCGTGCCGCAGAAGCTGGGGCAGGCCGTGGCCGCACAGGTGCTGGACCGACGCTGGCGCAAGGACCAGATCCTGGAGGCGTACCTGAACCTGGTGCCGTTTCGCGGGGAGATCGTGGGCATCGACGCGCTGGCGCGCACGCTGTTCGGCAAGGCCGCGCACGGCCTGGATGAGCGCGAGGCCGCCGTGGCCGCGGCCCTGGTGCGCGCGCCCAATGCGCGGCCCGCATTGGTGGCCCGGCGCGCCTGCGGCGTGCTGCGCGATATGCGCCGCGCGGGTGGCAGCGGCACGCAGGGGGCTGATTGCGACGCGCTGGATCTGTTCAACACCGCCGCGTTGCAGCGCCGCGCGTTCGACGCCAGCCAGGGCATCGCGCCGCACTTTGCGCGCCAGCTGCTGCGCCAGGGGGCGCGCATGCCGTCGGGCAGTGCGCAGCAGCGCGTGCGCTCCACGCTCAGCGCGCCGCTGCAGCGCATGGCGGTGGACACGCTCACGCGCCACCTGCGCGAGCTGCGCGGGCGCAACGTGGAAGACGCCGCGCTGGTGGTGCTGGACAATGCCACGGGCGAGGTGCTGGCCTGGGTGGGCTCGTCCGGCCCCTTGAGCCAGGCGGCCGAGGTGGATGGCGTGCTGGCCCTGCGCCAGCCTGGCTCCACGCTCAAGCCCTTCCTGTACGCGCAGGCGATTGCCCAGCGGCGGCTCACGGCCGCCTCGCTGGTGCACGATTCGCCCGCGCACATCGCCACCGCCGGCGGGCTGTACATCCCGCAGAACTACGACCGCCAGTTCAAGGGCTGGGTGTCCGCGCGCACCGCGCTGGCCGCCTCGCTGAACGTGCCGGCGGTACGCACGCTGGTGATGGTGACGCCCGACGCCTTCTTCGAACAACTGCGGCGCCTGGGGCTGCCGCTGCCGGAGTCGGGCGGCTACTACGGCTACAGCCTGGCGCTGGGCAGCAGCGAGGTGCCGCTGCTGCACCTGACCAATGCCTACCGTGCGCTGGCCAACGGCGGGCGCCTGAGCCCCGTGGCCTATGCGCCCGCGCAGCGCCCGGTGTTCACGCCGGCGCTGGATGCCGGCGCGGCCTTCATCGTGGGGGACATCCTGTCGGATGCCAACGCGCGCGTGCGCACCTTCGGCACCGACAGCGTGCTGGCCACGCGCTTCTGGACGGCGGTGAAAACCGGCACCAGCAAGGACATGCGCGACAACTGGGCCGTGGGCTGGTCGCAGCGCTACACCGTGGGCGTGTGGGTGGGCAACGCCAGCGGCGCCGCCATGCATGACGTGAGCGGCACCAGCGGCGCAGCGCCCATCTGGGCCGAGGTCATGGGCTGGCTGCACCGCAGCACGCCCAGCCGCGCGCCGCGCCCGCCACAGGGCCTGGTGCGGCAGGCGGTGCGCTTCGGGCCGGGCGACGGCGGCCAGCCGCTGGAGAGTGCGCGGCAGGAGTGGTTCATGGGCGGCACGCAGCAAGCGTTATTTGCTATCGAAAGCGAAGCTGGTGGCGCAAGCGAGACGGGCGCTACAGGCACAAATGATGCAAATCCTGAAGCGGTAGCGTCGCGCATCCTGGCGCCGGCGTCGGGCACCGTGGTGGCGCTGGACCCGGACATTCCGCCCGCGCACCAGCGCCTGCAATTCACGGCGGGCGGTGTGGGCCGCGCGGCGGTGCGCTGGCGCATCGACGGGCGGATGGCCGGCAGCGGCGCGCAGTGGGCATGGCTGCCTTGGCCGGGCCGCCACCGCGTGGAGCTGGTGGACGCCCAGGGCAAGGTACTGGACCAGGTGCAGATCGAGGTGCGCGGCGCGGGCGTGCGCGCGCGGCGCTGACGCAGCGGCACGTGCGAGCCCGGCGCCTGGCGCCCGCGCCCGCGCTGCAAAATTTTCACAGTGCGCTCAAATCCTTCAAGCACGCGGCGCCGGGCTGGGACTACGATCCACGCTTTTCCGTCAACGCACTCACCAAGAGCCTGCCGGACTGGGAAGGCGCCGGCCATTCGCTGGCGCTCCAGGCGCGGCATGCTCGCACAGCCCGAGGGATTTGCCGTGGCCGACCTGTCCAAAATCACCTGCATCGAAGACCTGCGCGTGGTCGCTGAACGCCGCGTGCCGCGCATGTTCTATGACTACGCCGACTCGGGCTCCTGGACCGAGAGCACCTACCGCGCCAACGAAGACGACTTCCACCCCATCAAGCTGCGCCAGCGCGTGGCGGTGAACATGGAAGGGCGTACCACGGCCACCACGCTGGTGGGGCAGCAGGCCAAGATGCCCGTGTGCATCGCGCCCGTGGGCCTCACGGGCATGCAGCATGCCGACGGCGAGATCCACGCCGCGCGCGCGGCCGAGAAGTTCGGCATTCCGTTCACGCTGTCCACGATGAGCATCTGCTCCATCGAGGACATTGCCGAGAACACCAGCGCGCCGTTCTGGTTCCAGCTGTACATGATGCGCGACCGCGATGCCATGGCCCGCATGATCCAGCGCGCCAAGGACGCCAAGTGCAGTGCCCTGGTGCTCACATTGGACCTGCAGGTGATCGGCCAGCGCCACAAGGACATCAAGAACGGCCTGACCGCGCCGCCGAAGCCCACGCTGGCCAACATCATCAACCTCATGACCAAGCCCCAGTGGTGCTTGGGGCTGGCCGGCACGCGCCGGCGCACCTTCCGCAATCTGGTGGGGCATGTGAAGGGCGTGTCGGACATGAGTTCGCTGGCCGCCTGGACCAACGAGCAGTTCGACCCGCGCCTGTCCTGGGCCGACGTGGCCTGGGTGAAGGAGCAGTGGGGCGGCAAGCTGATCCTCAAGGGCATCATGGTCGAGGAGGACGCGCGCCTGGCCGTGCAGCACGGCGCCGACGCCATCGTGGTCAGCAACCACGGCGGGCGCCAGCTGGACGGCGCGCCGTCCGCCATCCATGCGCTGCCAGCCATCGTGGATGCCGTGGGCACGCAGACCGAAGTGTGGATGGACGGCGGCATCCGCAGCGGCCAGGACGTGCTCAAGGCCTGGGCGCTGGGAGCGCGCGGCACCATGATCGGCCGCGCCATGGTGTACGGCCTGGGCGCATTCGGCGAGGCGGGCGTGACCAAGGCGCTGCAGATCATCCACAAGGAGCTGGACGTGACCATGGCCTTCTGCGGCCACACCAACATCCAGAACGTGGACCGCTCCATCCTCGTGCCCGGCACCTATCCCACCGCGCCGCAGAGCTGACGCGTACTATTGTTTTAATAGCTGCTAGCGCTTGGTAGATAAGCGCTGGCGGCCGATTTGGCGTCGGGTATTCAGGATGGCCATCGCCATGGGCTGAGGCGCCCCTCGCCAATCGCAGGGGCTGCGCGGCGATGGCGCTGGCTATGCTCGGCGGCGCATGACCTCCTCCCTGACCGCCGTTGCACCCTGGCTCTGGGTGCCCGTGGTGCTGTTTGCCGCGCTGGCGCAGACCGTGCGCAACACCGCGCAGCGCTCCCTGACCGCCGAGCTGGGCACGCTGCCCGCCACGCTGGTGCGCTTTCTCTACGGCCTGCCGTTTGCCGGCGTGTGGCTGGCGTTGCTGTACGCCTGGCCCGCGCAGCCGCCGGCCGTGCCGCATTTCAGCGCCGCCTACCTGGGCTGGATCGCGCTGGGCGCGTTCTTCCAGATCGCGGGCACGGCCTTCCTGCTGCTGGCCATGGCCGAGCGCAACTTCGCCGTGGCCGTGACCCTGTCCAAGACCGAGGTGCTGCAGGTGGCGCTGTTCGCCAGCGTGTTCCTGCACGAACTGCCCACGCCGCTCGCGCTGCTGGCGATGGTGGTGGCCACGCTGGGCGTGCTGCTGCTGTCGCTGCCCCCGCGCGGGCAGCTGCTGTCGCCTGCGGCCTGGCTGAGCCGCCCGGCCCTCTATGGCCTGGCCTGCGGCGCCAGCTTTGCGATCGCCTCGGTGGGTTTTCGCGGCGGGGCGCTGGCGCTAGGGGCCGAGACGCCGTGGCTGTCGGGCGCCTGGGGCGTGCTGATCGCGCAGACGCTGCAGACGCTGGGCCTGGGCGCCTGGGTGGCGCTCAAGAACGAGCGGGGCCTGGCGCCGCTGTGGCCGGCGTGGCGCATGTCGCTGGTGGCGGGCAGCATGGGTGCGGCCGCGTCGCTGGCGTGGTTCACCGCCTACGCCATGCAGACCACGGGCGCCGTGCGCACGCTGGGCATGGTGGAGGTGGTGTTCAGCTACCTGGTATCGCGCCGCCTGTTCAGCGAGTCCTTCACGCGGCCCGAGAAGATCGGCATGGCGTTGATGCTGGTGGGGTTGGTGCTGACCTGCCTACAGGGCGTGTGAAGAGAAACATCCCCTGAGTCGCTTCGCGCCTTCCCCCCGCTCTCGCATTGCCGCGCAATGCGGGCAGGGGGACGCCACCAGCGCGGCGGGGCGGCCCTTGCGCGGTGGCCCACGCCGGGGGGCGCGCCAGTTTCCTAGGCGGCACGACTCGCGCAGCGCGCGACAATTGCGGCCGTGACCGCTACTGCCTCTGATCGCCGCATCGCCCACCTCGACATGGATGCGTTCTACGCATCCGTCGAACTGCTGCGCTACCCGCAGCTCAAGGGGCTGCCCGTGGTGATCGGCGGCGGCCGCCGCCCGCAGGACGAAGCGCTGGCCGCTGCCTACGCCGGGCGGCCGGGGGATATTCCGGTGGCGGCGTTTGCGCTGCTGAAGGACTACGCGGGCCGCGGTGTGATCACCACCGCCACCTATGCGGCGCGCCAGTTCGGCGTGGGCTCCGCCATGGGGTTGATGAAGGCCGCGCGCCTGTGTCCGCAGGCCGTGCTGCTGCCGGTGGACTTTGCTGCCTACCGTCGCTACTCCAGGCTTTTCAAAGAGGTAATCCTCTCCATCGCGCCGGTCATGGAAGACCGCGGCGTGGACGAGGTGTACATCGACTTTACGCGAGTAGCGGGCGGCCAGCGCGACGGCGGGCGGGTGCTGGCGCGGCTGATCCAGAAGAGCATCTTCGACGCCACGGGGCTGACCTGCTCGATCGGCGTGGCGCCCAACAAGCTCATCGCCAAGATGGCGAGCGAGTTCAACAAGCCCAATGGCATCTCCATCGTGCAGCCAGGCGACCTGCAGCCCCTGATCTGGCCGCTGGACTGCCGCAAGATCAACGGCGTGGGCCCCAAGGCCGAGGCCAGGCTGCTCGCCCACGGCATCCGCACCATTGGCGAACTGGCCCAGCGGCCGCTGCCGTGGCTGATGCAGCAGTTCGGGCGTTCCTACGGTGCCTGGCTGCACGACGCGGCCTGGGGGCGCGACGAGCGCGCGGTGGTGACCGAGAGCGAGCCCGTCTCCATGAGCCGCGAAACCACCTTTGAGCGCGACCTGCACGCGGTGCACGACCGCGCCGAACTGGGCCGCATCTTCACCGCACTGTGCGAGCAGGTGGCGGGGGACCTGATTGCTAAGGGCTACGCCGGCCGCACCATCGGCATCAAGCTGCGCTACGACGATTTCAAGATCGCCACTCGCGATCAGACAGTGGCGGACTTCACCCAGGATGCGGCCACCATCCGCCGCGTGGCGGGCCTGTGCCTCAAACGCGTGCCCTTGACCAAGCGCCTGCGCCTGCTGGGCGTGCGCGTGGGCAACCTGCTGCCCCAGGCAGCCGTTGCCCAGCAGGCGGCGGGTTGGGGCGAAAGCGCGCCGTTGTTCTGATGGGGTCGGGATGTCGCACCATGTTGGTGCGAATTTGCTTGACGTAAATCTAGGGGGAATTTCATAAAAGTTACACTCGTTTACTCACATTCCTGACAGCCCCGCAGAGGGGCCGTTTGTCCTTTCAGAGGTTCTGCATGCGTCTGAACGTCCCGGTCACGGGCCGCGGGTATGACTATCCCGCCGATGAGTTGCTGGTGTCTCTCACCAATACCCGGGGTGAAATCACCCACTGCAATCCCGCGTTCGCGCGGGTGAGCGGCTATTCCCATGACGAACTCATGGGCCAGCCGCACAACCTCGTCCGCCATCCCGACATGCCCCCGGCGGCCTTCAAGGACCTGTGGTCCACCATCGGCCGCGGCAAGCCCTGGACGGGGCTGGTCAAGAACCGCCGCAAGAACGGCGACCACTACTGGGTGCGCGCCAACGTGGTGCCGGTGCTGGAACGCGGCAAGCCCGTGGGCTACATGTCGGTGCGGGTGAAGCCATCGGCCGACGAGGTGGCCGCGGCCGACGCTCTGTATGCGCGCATGCGCGCCGAGGCACAGTCCGGCCGCGTCACGCTGGTGCTGCGCGAGGGCGAGCTGCTGCACGCCGGCGCACGCGGCTGGGTGGAGCGTCTGGTACGCCTGGGTCTTACGGCCCGCATGGCCCTTACGTTGGCGGTGCTGTCCATCGCGGTACTGTTGCCCGACGTGCTGGGCCTTGCGGGCTGGGCGGCCGTGGCGTGGCGGGCTGCCGCGCTGGGGCTGGGCGCGGGCGTCATGCTGAACTACTTTCACCGCCACTTCTCGACCGCGCTGGAGGAGGCCGAGCGGTTTGCCGGCGACATCGCGGGCTGCAACCTGGCCACCACGGCGCGCACCGACTATTCGGCGTCGCTGGGAGCGCTCATGCGCCGTCTGGTGCAGATCCAGATCAACCTGCGCGCCGTGGTGGGCGATGTGCGCACCGAAGTGCAGGGCTTTTCTGCCGCCGCCACGCAGGTGGCGCAGGGCGGACGCGAACTGTCGGCGCGCACCGAAGCGCAGGCCGGCAGCCTGCAGCAGACTGCAGCCGCCATGGAGGAACTGGCCAGCACCGTGGCCCACACGGCGGATGCGGCGGCGCAGATGGCGAGCGAGAGCGAGCGCAATATGGCCGTGGCCAGCCGCGGCGGCGCCGCCATCGCCGAGGTGGCGCAGTCCATGGAGCACATCCGCCGCTCGTCGGCGCGCATGGGCGAGATCATCGGCGTGATCGAGAGCATTGCCTTCCAGACCAACCTGCTGGCGCTCAACGCCGCGGTGGAAGCCGCGCGCGCGGGCGAGCAGGGCCGCGGCTTTGCCGTGGTGGCGGGCGAGGTGCGCGCGCTGGCGCAGCGCAGTGCCACCGCCGCCAAGGAGATCAGCGGCCTGATCGGCCAGACGGTGGACGGCATCGCCGATGGCAACCGGCGCATGGCGCAGGCGGGCCGGACCATTGAGGAGATGGTGGATGCGGTGCGGCGCGTGAGCACCCAGGTGCGGGAGATCACGACCGCCACGCGCGAGCAGTCCGAAGGCATCGGCCAGGTGAACGAGGCCATCGTCCAACTCGACAGCGTGACGCAGCAGAACGCCGCGTTGGTGGAGGAGTCGGCCGCCGCGGCCCAGGCGCTGCGCGCAGGCGTGACCTCGTTGGGCCGCAGCGTGGATGTATTCCGCCTGGGCTGACGGGCCGTCCAGCGCGTGGCGCTTTCGGTGAAAAGGCACGCGCGGCCACCGGCTGCAGGGGGCCGTGGCGGTGCCGGGCCGTGCGCTGCTACGGGCGCGCTGCTGCCCTGCCAGGGCCGCTTTATTGCCGCGCGGTGCGCACGTTGCGTGGCAGCTGCTGCGGGTGGCTGGTGCGCAGGGGGTTGATGTCCAGCCCGCCGCGGCGTGTGTAGCGCGCGTACACGGCCAGCTTGATGGGGCGGCAGCGCGTCCAGATGTCCATGAAGATGCGCTCCACGCACTGCTCGTGGAATTCGTTGTGGTTGCGAAAGCTCACCAGGTACTGCAACAGGCCGGCCTGGTCGATCTGCGCGCCGCTGTAGGTGATCTGCACGCTGCCCCAGTCGGGCTGGCCGGTCACCAGGCAGTTGCTCTTGAGCAGGTGGCTCACCAGCGTCTCGGTCACCGGGGCCTCGTCATGGTGTGCGGCCAGCAGCTCGGGCGCGGGCTGGTAGCGCGTGCATTCCACGTCCAGGCGGTCCAGCAGCAGGCCGTCCAGCTCGTGGATGGGCTCGCGGTCGAAGGCCTCGGGCAGCAGCAGCGTCACGCCCACGGTGCCGGGATGCTCGGCGCCGCGCCACACGGCCTCGCTCACGTCGGCGCGGATGCGCGCACGCACTTCGGCCTCGCTGGCAAAGCGGGTGTTGTTGAAGCTGTTCAGGTACAGCTTGAACGACTTGCTCTCGACGATGTGGGGCGTCTCGCAGGGAACGGTGATGTGGGCGATGGCCACCTGCGGCTTGCCGCGCAGGTTGAGCCAGGACAGCTCGAACGCCGTCCACAGGTCCGCGCCGAAGAAGGGGGCGTTGCCGTCGATGCCGATCTCGGCGCGCTTGTCCGCGCGCGGGATGGGAAACAGCAGCGACGCGTCGTACTGGTCGGCATAGGCCGAGGCCTTGCCGAGCTGGGAGTGTTCCGGGGTGTTCATGGTGTGCTATGGATTGGATAGCTGCTGGCGCTTGTCGAATAAGCGCTAGCGGCCCATTTCATTTGAATTCCCGTTCGCGCAGCCATTTGGTGGCGATCCACTTCTCGCCCTCGATCACCGAGGCGCCGCCGTGCAGCGTGCGCGAGCTGGGGTGGGGCCGTTCGTAGCTGAAGAACACCGCATTGCCCTGGCGCGGCGCCACCTCCAGGGGCACGTCGGGGAAGGTGGTGCCGCCGCCCTTGAGCGGGTTGTTCAGGTAGATCACCAGCGTTGCCACGCGCTGGCCGCCGCGGCGCACGATGGTGGAGGTGCCGGGCTGGTCGGGGTCGAAGTAGTCGTAGTGCGGCTTGTATTCCGCGCCGGGGCGGTAGTGCAGCACCTGCAGGCCTTCGCCGTTCTGGATGGGCCAGCGCACCAGGCGGGCGATGCGCTCTTCCAGCCGCTGCACCACGGGCGTCTCGCCGCGCTGAAAGAACATGCCGTCGCTGGTGCGGTCCGCGTTCACCTCTTCGCCGCCGGTGGTGGTCTGCACGGTGAGCGAGCGCGCCATGCGCGGCCGTGCGGCATCGATGATGGCCTGGCATTCCTCGGGCGACAGCAGGTTGCCGAACAGCACCACGCGCGGGTGGGCCATCGACATCAGCACCTCGACCTGGCGGTCGCCCACGTCGATGAAGAGCGGCGCGTCGGCGATGTCGGGCTCGGGCACCGGCACGGCGGGCGGCAGGCCTTGCGGCTGCACCGCGCCGTCCAGATGCGCACGCAGTACCTCCTCCACCGCGCGCACGGCAACGCTATCGGCCCAGCCCGCGTTGCGCATGGCCTCGATCAGTGCGGGCGTGGCGATGCCGGCGCCGGACTGGTCGAGGATCCACTGGCGCAGCTCGGGCGTAACGGACTGGGAGGAGGCGAAGCTGTGATCGGGCATGGGCTTTCGTCGGGGCAAAGGTTTCAGGTGCGCTTGAGGCCCAGCACCTGCAGTTCGGCATCGCTCAAGCGCGACAGCACGTCGCTGCGCAGCGTCTGCAGGCGCTGGTGGTGGCGAAAGTCCAGGTCTACACCCTGCAGCGGCTGCACGCCGTCGGACGCGAGCGCATAAGCCTCGCCGGCCGTCTCGTTCACCAGCAGCCACATGCGCCGCACCTGGCCCCGCTGGCCGCCATGCGTGTGCTGGGCGGCAAACGCCTCCGCATCGGCGCGCCGGGTGAAGGTGGCTTTCAGGAATTCTTCGCGCATGAACGTGATCCACACGCCCCAGCCTTCGCGCACGGTGGCCTCGAAGGGCTGGTCGACGGCTTGGGTGGCGGGGTAGTGCGCGGTTTTGACGGCGTGGTTCATGGGGGGCGTCCAGGAAAGGAGGGGAACCCGTCTAGCTGCCGGCGGCGTGGCGGCGGAACACGAGCCGGTCGGGCTGGGACGAGGCCGGGTGGAAAGCATAGCCTTCCAGGTCGAATTCCTCCAGCCGCCGCGGGGTGGCCGCGCGCTGCTGGATGGCCCAGCGCGCCATCAGGCCGCGCGCGCGCTTGGCGTAGAAGCTGATGATCTTGTACTGGCCGGCCTTGTGGTCCTCGAACACGCATTCGATCACGCGCGCCCTGAGCACCTTGCGGTCCACGGACTTGAAGTACTCCTGCGAAGCCAGGTTCACCACCACCGGCGTGGCGTCCGCGGCCAGGCGCTGGTTCAGGTGTTCGGCGATGCGCGCGCCCCAGAACTGGTAGAGGTTGGCGCCGGCATCGGTCGCCAGGCGCGTGCCCATCTCCAGGCGGTAGGGCTGCATGCGGTCCAGCGGCCGCAGCACACCGTACAGGCCGCTCAGGATGGCGACATGCTGCTGCGCCCACTGCAGGTCTTCGAGGGAGAGCGACTGTGCCTGCAGCCCTTCGTACACGTCGCCGTTGAAGGCCATCACCGCCTGGCGCGCGTTGGTGGCCGTGAAGCGCGGCTGCCAGGCCGCATAGCGCGCCACGTTGAGGGCGGCCAGCGGGTCGCTGATCGACATCAGCGCGGCCACTTCCTGCGGTGACTTCTCGCGCAGCACCGCGATCAGGCGCTGTGTGTCGGGCACGAACGCGGGCAGCGTGTGCGGCAGGCCGGCGGGCAGGGGGGTGTCGTAGTCCAGCGACTTGGCGGGCGACAGCAGGAACAGCACGGTCATTACTCCCAATGTGCGAGCTGCCGTGGCTATCAGCTGAATATGCCTCTAAGGCTTATCCATCAAGCGCCAGCAGCTCATTTATCGATAGCGTAAAACGCCACCGGGGGCATGACGCCCCCGGTGTTCTGCCATGGCGCGGGCTTAGGCGGCCGCGTTGTCCTGGTCGAACGGCAGCTGCATCGCACCCAGGTCGCGGCGGGTTTCCACCAGCACCAGCGGACCTTCATCCAGCACCACCACGGGCGCACGCTCGCGCGGCACGTGGACGGGCTTGGGCTCGGCCGCAATCGCGGCCTGCGCGGCGGCGATCTTCTGGGCGTCGGAATTCACCCATTGCAGGCCCGAAGCCTGCGCCACCTGCTGCAGCGTGTCCACGGGCAGCGTGAATGCCTGCACGCGCGGCATGCCGCCGGTTGCCGGCGCTACCGCGGTGGCAGCCGGAGCCGGTGCGGGCACAGGTGCCGCTGCAACGGGCGCGGGCGCCGGTGCGGGGACTGGCACGGCGGCCGGGGGTGGCGTCACTGCGGCCGTGGCTTCGGGCGCGGCTTGCGGCGCTGCCGCCGGGGCAGATGCCGGAGCGGAGGCGAAATAGCTGCGGCGTGCGGGGGCGGAGTCTTCCTCGGCCGCCGCAGCGGGAGCGGGGAGGTCCAGGTCCATCAGCGGCGCGGCAGGCGCTTCGGCATCGGGCCCGGTGGCGCTGGCCTCGGCATTGCGCGGGCCGCGCTCGCCACGTTCGCGGCGGTCGCGTCCATAGCGGTCGCGCGAACGGCGCTCGCGGCGCTCCTCGCCGGCGGGGGCCTCGGCGCCGGACGTACCGACTTCAGCGCCGGACAGGTCCATGTCCGGCAATGCGGCCAGGGGCGCAGTGTCGGCAAAGTCGGCGCCAGCGGCGGGGGCGTTGGCGTCGATGGTGCGCGGGCCGCGTTCGCGGCGCTCGCCGCCGCGTTCGCCACCGCGCTCACGGCGCTCGCCTCGTTCACCCCGTTCGCGGCGTTCACCGCGCTCGCCGGTGCGTGCCGTGCGCTCCTCGGTCACTGCCACGTCGGCATCGGTCGTGACCGGGGTGTTGGCCAGGTCGGCCGCAGACTGCACGGGCGGCTGTGCGTTGCGCTCACCGCGCTCGCGGCCGCCACGGCCTTCGCGCGGCTCGCGGCGGCTCTCGCCTTCCGCGCGATCGCCACGGCGTTCGCCGTCGCGGCCATTGCGTGGCTCACGCGGTTCGCGGTTCTCGCGGCCCTCGGCGCTGCGCTCGCCGCCACGGCCTTCGCCACGGCGGCCGCGGCCTTCGCCGCCTTCGCGGTTGCCGTTGCGCTCACCGCCACGCTCGCCGCTGCGTTCACCAGTGCGTTCGCCACGGCGACCGCCGCGCTCACCGCGACGCCCTTCGCCGCGTGCGCCGGGTTCCGCGGGCGTCTGCGCGGGGGCGGCCACAGGTGCGGGCGCGGGTGCGGCGCCAAAGCCGAACAGGCTCTTGATCCATGCGAAGAAGCCCTGCTCGGGCGCCGGTGCGGCGGCCGGGCGCTGGGGCGCAGGCGTGGGGGCCGTTGCCGGGCGCTGCTGGCCCTGGCCCTGCGGGCGCGTGGCGCCGCGGGCGGCGCCTTCGGGGCGCGGCTCGGCCACAGGGGCCGGCGCGTCGGGCAACACGCCCTTGATCACGGGCGTCTGCTTGTTGGTGGGCTCCTGCGAGCGGCGCGTGACCTTGGTCTGGTCTTCCTCCACGTCGGCCAGCTTGTAGCTGGCGTCCAGGTTTTCCAGGCGCGGGTCGTCGTGCTTGAGGCGCTCCAGCTTGTAGTGCGGCGTTTCCAGCGACTTGTTGGGGATCAGCACCACGGAGACGCGCTGCTTGAGTTCGATCTTGGCGATCTCGGTGCGCTTTTCGTTGAGCAGGAAGCTGGCCACCTCCACCGGCACCTGGCAGTGCACGGCGGCGGTGCTGTCCTTCATGGACTCTTCCTGGATCATGCGCAGCATCTGCAGCGAGAAGCCTTCCGTGTCGCGCACGTGGCCGGTGCCGTCGCACAGCGGGCAACGGATGTGCGCGCCTTCGGACAGCGACGGCTTCAGGCGCTGGCGGCTCATCTCCATGAGGCCGAACTTGCTGATGGTGCCGAACTGCACGCGGGCGCGGTCCTGGCGCAGTGCGTCGCGCAGGCGGTTTTCCACTTCGCGGCGGTTCTTGCTCTCCTCCATGTCGATGAAGTCGATCACGATCAGGCCGCCCAGGTCGCGCAGGCGCATCTGGCGGGCCACTTCGTCGGCGGCTTCCAAGTTGGTGCGCGTGGCGGTTTCCTCGATGTCGCCGCCCTTGATGGCGCGGGCCGAGTTCACGTCCACGCTGACCAGCGCTTCGGTGTGGTCGATCACGATGGCGCCGCCCGAGGGCAGGGTCACGGTGCGCGCGTAGGCGGACTCGATCTGGTGCTCGATCTGGAAGCGCGAGAACAGCGGTGCGTCGTCGCGGTAGCGCTTGACCTTGCCGGCATGCTCGGGCATGACGTGCGCCATGAACTGGTGCGCCTGCTCGTAGATGTCGTCAGTGTCGATGAGGATGTCACCGATGTCGCTGTTGAAGTAGTCGCGGATGGCGCGGATCACCAGGCTGGATTCCTGGTAGATGAGGAAGGCGCCCTTGCCGGCCTTGGCGGCGCCGTCGATGGCGGTCCACAGCTTGAGCAGGTAGTTCAGATCCCATTGCAACTCGGGCGCGGAACGGCCGATGCCGGCGGTGCGCGCGATGATGCTCATGCCCTTGGGGTACTCCAGCTGGTCCATCGCCTCCTTGAGCTCGGCGCGGTCCTCGCCCTCAATGCGGCGCGACACGCCCCCGCCGCGCGGGTTGTTGGGCATCAGTACCACATAGCGGCCGGCCAGGCTGATGAAGGTGGTCAGGGCCGCGCCCTTGTTGCCGCGCTCTTCCTTCTCGACCTGGACGATCAGCTCCTGGCCTTCCTTGATCACGTCCTGGATCCTGGCCTGGCTGGGTGATACGCCCTCGGCGAAGTACTGTTTGGAGATTTCCTTGAACGGCAGGAAGCCGTGGCGGTCTTCGCCATAGTCAACGAAGCAGGCCTCCAGCGACGGTTCCACGCGCGTGACGACGGCTTTGTAGATGTTGCCCTTGCGCTGCTCGCGCCCTTCGATCTCGATCTCGTAGTCCAGCAGCTTCTGGCCGTCCACGATGGCCAGGCGCCGCTCCTCGGGCTGCGTGGCATTGATGAGCATCCGCTTCATGATGCAATTCCTTTTCGTTGTGTCGTGGCGGCCCGCGCGCAGCGCTCTCTCAGGGCTGCAGCGGCGCGTACCGCCGGTTCCAAACCAAACAGGCTCTACACGAGCCGGAAATGCCTGGACTGACGCATCGAAACGAGGGAATTGCCGGGATGCACCACGACTGCTGGGTTGGCTAACTCAGCAGGCGGGGTGGTGGCGCGTGGATGGGGGCGAGCCGGTCAGCGCGCAGGCGTGCTACTAAAAATGTAGCCGTTGGCGCTTGACCGGCGGGTGTTGGTGGCGATTTGCGTGCACGTGGCAAAGGCTGACGCCCTCGCCACAATGACACCATCCATGCCAGCAACACCCACATGATTTTCGCTTTGATCCGCTGGCCGCAGTGCCCGGGTGGGGTGCGCGGCCAGCTTGGGATTCCGTAGATTCAGTGTTTCGATTTGTCAGCCTGCACGGCCGGCATGCGGACCTTCGCAGGCAACCGGCCTGCAATCTGCGCGCATGACGCCCGTTGGCATCAACCATGCTGCGCGCCGAGCCGGGCTGGGTCCATTAAACTCCAGACAAATCAACCACTTACACATTCGTCGCGCAGGTGAAACACATTATAGGGGGCAAACCGGCCGCAGGCCGCACCCCGCCAGAAGCCCCGGCGGCCCGCATTGTCGAGGTCGACGCCGAATCCGCGGGCCAGCGGCTCGACAATTTCCTCATCCGCCACCTGAAGGGCGTGCCCAAGACCCACGTCTACCGCATCATCCGCAGCGGCGAGGTTCGCCTGAACAAGGGGCGCACCAGCGCCGACGCGCGCGTGGCACCGGGCGACCTGGTGCGTCTGCCCCCCGTGCGCGTGTCCGACAAGGTGCTGGACAAGGCGGAGCGCCCCGCACCCGCGCGCGAATTCCCCATCCTGCTGGAAGACGAGCACCTGATCGCCATCGACAAGCCCGCCGGCACGGCCGTGCACGGCGGCAGCGGCGTGAGCTTTGGCGTGATCGAACAGTTGCGCCAGGCGCGCCCGCAGGCGCGCTTCCTGGAACTGGTGCACCGGCTGGACCGGGAGACCTCGGGCATTTTGCTGGTGGCCAAGAAGCGCTCCGCGCTCACACATCTGCAGGACCAGTTCCGGGGGCGCGAGACGGGCAAGACCTATCTGGCGCTGGTCACCGGCCACTGGCCCGCCAACAAGAAGGTCATCGACACGCCGCTGCACAAATACCTGCAGGAGGATGGCGAGCGCCGCGTGCGCGTGACCACGCCCGACGACCCGGACGGCATGCGCTCCGTCACCCTGGTCAAGGTGCGCAGCCAGCTCGCGCCGCGCCCCTTGCAGGGCCTGCCGGCAATGAGCCTGCTGGAGGTGACCATCAAGACCGGGCGCACGCACCAGATCCGCGTGCACCTGTCCTCCCAGGGCCACCCCATCGCGGGCGACGACAAGTATGGGGACTTCGACCTGAACCGGCGCCTGCAGAAGCAAGGCTTGAAGCGCATGTTCCTTCACGCATGGCGGCTACAGTTTGACCACCCGGCCAGCGGCGAGCGCCTGGAATTGCGCGCCGAATTGCCGCCCGAACTGACCGCTTTTCTTTCCGACGACCCCGCACATGCATGATTTCCGCCCGCGCCGATTCGATCTCATTGCCTTCGACTGGGATGGCACGCTGTTTGACTCCACCGCCATCATCGTGCGCAGCATTCAGGATGCGGTGCGCGATGTGGGCGGCACCGTGCCTACGGATGAAGCCGCCGCCTGGGTGATCGGCATGGCGCTTCCGCAGGCCCTGGCCCATGCGGCCCCCGACGTGCCGCGCGAGCGCTATACGGAGTTGGGCAACCGCTACCGCTACCACTACCTGCAGCACCAGGACGACCTGAGCCTGTTCGACGGCGTGCTGCCCATGCTGGAGGGCCTGCGCACGCGCGGCCACCTGCTGGCCGTAGCCACGGGCAAGAGCCGACGCGGCCTGGACCAGGTGCTGCACCAGGTGCAGTTGCGTGGCATGTTCGACGGTTCGCGCACCGCGGACGAAACCGCCGGCAAACCGCACCCGCTGATGCTGCAGGAGCTGATGGCTGAGTTCGGCGTGGAGCCCGAGCGCCTGCTGATGATCGGCGACACCACGCACGACCTCGCAATGGCCCGCGCCGCGGGCTGTGCCAGCGTGGGCGTGGGCTATGGCGCGCACGACACAGCGGGCTTTGCCGAACTGGGGCCGCTGTGCGTGGCTTCGTCCGTGGCCGATCTGCACCGTTGGCTGCAGGAGCACGCGTAATGGCGACTCCGGTGGAGCAACGCATCGACCTCTGCCCCAGCGAGGCACTGGTGGATAGCGGCCGCGCCGTGGCGTTCGACGTGCGCTACTGCGGCCAGATCTGCCGCGCTTTCGCCATCCGCTATCAGGGCCGCGTGCACGCCTACCTGAACCGCTGTACCCATGTACCGATGGAGATGGACTACCAGGAAGGTCAGTTTTTCGACGACACCGGCCGCTGGCTGCTGTGTGCCACGCATGGCGCGGCCTACCAGCCCGACACGGGAGCCTGCGCTGGCGGTCCGTGCCGCGGCGGGCTGGTGAAGATCTCCTTGTCCGAGGAAGGGGGCCGGGTGCGCTGGCATACTGCCCTCCATCTGCACACCGTAGAGTTTTGACTCCATGACCGATCCCAACCGCACCGAACCCACGGGATTTGAGGGAAATCCGCCCGCAGCGCCCGACCTGTGGGCGCAACAAGCCACAAAAAATGAAGCGAGCAAGGCCGCAGCCGCCCCCGGCTGGGAGCGCGAGACGCTGGAGAAGCTGGTGCTCGGCACCCTGGCCGAGCAGCGCGCGGCGCGCCGCTGGCGCAACTTCTGGCGCCTGGCGTGGGTCCTGTTGGCGGGCGCGGTGATCTGGGCCGCGCTTTCGCGCGAAATGACCGCCACCAGCAAGAGCACGCCGCATACGGCCGTGGTGGACGTGAAGGGCGAGATCGCCGCGGGCGCCGAGGCCAGCGCCGAATTTGTCGTAGCCGCCATGCGCAGCGCATTCGAGGATGCGGGTTCGCAGGCCGTGGTGCTGCTCATCAACTCGCCGGGCGGCAGTCCGGTGCAGGCGGGCATCATCAACGACGAGATCGTGCGGCTGAAGGCCAAGTACAACAAGCCCGTCTATGCCGTGGTCGAGGAAACCTGTGCCTCGGCGGCCTACTACATCGCCGCGGCGGCGGACGGCATCTTCGTGGACAAGGCCAGCATCGTGGGCAGCATCGGCGTGCTGATGGACGGCTTCGGCTTCACCGGCGCCATGGAAAAGCTGGGGGTGGAGCGCCGCCTGCTCACCGCCGGTGAGAACAAGGGGTTTCTCGATCCGTTCAGCCCCCAGACCGAAACCCAGCGCGCATACGCCCAGGCCATGCTCGACCAGATCCACCAGCAGTTCATCGGCGTGGTGAAGCAGGGGCGGGGCGACCGGCTCAAGGTCACGCCTGAAACCTTCAGCGGCCTGTTCTGGACGGGCCAGCAGGCGGTGGAGATGGGACTGGCCGACCAGCTGGGCAACCTGGACTACGTGGCGCGCGAGGTGGTCAAGGCCGAAGACGTGATCGACTACACCCGCCGTGACAACGTGGCCGAGCGCCTGGCCAAGAAGTTTGGCGCCGCGGTAGGCATGGGCGCCGTGAAGGGCCTGGCTGCGCTGCAGCTGCCGCAGCTGCGCTGATATTGGGTTAAATCAGGCTCCAGCGCTTATCTATCAAGCGCTGCAAGCTATTATTTTTGAATCAACCGGGGCCGTACGTGCGGCCTACGCACCGATGGCGAAGACCGTGGGTACGCGGTTGTCCGGCGTGCCGGCGGTGTGTTGGCGCCATTCGCGCACCGTGTGGCTGGCAACTTGCGCATCGGCCAGCGTCAGGCCGCTTGCGCGCGCCAGCCGGGTCTGCGGCTGCAGCCCCTGCAGCAGCGCCTGCCACAGTGCGGCGTTGCGGTAAGGCGTCTCGATGAAAAGCTGTGTCTGGCCCTGCTTGTGGGCCAGAGTTTCCAGCTCGCGCAGGCGTTTGGTGCGCTCGCCTGCGTCCTGCGGCAGATAGCCCACGAAGGCGAAGTTCTGGCCGTTGAGTCCGCTGGCTGCCAGTGCCAGCAATAGCGACACCGGTCCCACCAGCGGTACCACGCGCAGCCCCAGGTCATGCGCCGCGCGCACCACGGAGCTGCCGGGGTCGGCGACGGCGGGCATGCCCGCCTCGCTGACCAGGCCCATGTCGTGCCCTGCCAATGCCGGCGCCAGCAGCGGACGTGCGTCGAACGATGCATGGCCCCGGGCGCCGTGGTCGCCCTTCTTGTGCACTTCGCGTGGCAGTTCGGTGATCTGCTGCGTCTGCAGCGGCGCCCCCAGCGGGTGCAGCGCGTCCACACGCTTGAGGTAGGCGCGGCAGCTCTTGGCGTTCTCGCAAATCCAATGGGTGAGGCGTGCGGCCTGGCGCAACGTGCCCTCCGGTAGGGCTTCGGTCAGGGGTGCCTGGCTCTCGCAGCCGAAGTCCAGCGGCGCGGGCACCAGATACAGGATGCCCCGACCCGGGGTCGGGCCAACCGTTGCAGTGCTTTCGCTCATGGCAGCACCAGCCCTGCGGCGCGCAGCATGCGGCAGGTGCGTATCAAGGGCAGCCCGATCAGGGCGGTGGGGTCGTCGCTGTCGATCGCGTCGAGTAACGCGATGCCCAGGCCCTCGCTCTTGGCGCTTCCGGCGCAATCGTACGGCTGCTCGGCGCGCAGATAGCGCTCGATCTCCTCGTCCGAAAGGTCACGAAAGCGCACCCGCACCGGCGCCAGGTCCACCTGCTCGAAGCCGCAGTCCTGGCAGACCACCGCCACGGCGGTGTGGAACACCACGGTCTTGCCGCGCATGCGGCGCAACTGGACGGTGGCGCGTTCGTGGTCGCCGGGCTTGCCCAGCGGCTCGCCGTCCAGGTCTGCCACTTGGTCGGAGCCGATCACGATGGCCCGCGGATGCGGGCCGGCCACGGCGCGCGCCTTGGCCAGCGCCAGGCGCAGTGCCAGCGCGCGCGGGGCTTCGTCCGGCCGCGGTGTCTCGTCCACCGCGGGGGCAGCCACGTCGAAGGGCAGGCCCAGTCGGGCCAGGAGTTCGCGCCGGTAGCGCGAGGTCGATGCCAATATCAGGGAGCGGGGCAGGGGGGAGAAATCCGGCATGCCTGGATTCTCTTACACTGCCCAGCATGACCAAGGAACACTCCCCCGACCGGCTGGACGTCAAGGCTTTTGCACAGGCCGGCGCTCACCTGTCCGGTCATGACACGCTGCTCAAATACAAGCGTCTGGCCGAGGAGGCGCAGGGGCTGCACCCGGATCTGCGCGTGGATTGGGCGGCGGACGGCGAAGTGCGCACCACGCACGGCGTAGGCGGCCAGGTCTGGCTGCGTCTGAAAGCCAGCGCCACCTTGCCGATGACCTGCCAGCGCTGCCTGCATTCCGTGGACGTGCCCCTGGAGGTGGAGCGCGAATTCCGCTTTGTGGCCGATGAAGCCACCGCTGAGGCACTGGATGGCGACAGCGATGAGGATCTGCTGGCATTGAGCCGCGAGTTCGATTTGCGCGAGCTGATCGAAGACGAACTGCTCATGGCCCTGCCGGTGGTGCCGCGCCATGAGGAATGCCCGACAGATGTCACGCTGGCCTCCAGCGACGAGGACTTCGAGCAGGCCAGTGCCGACAAGCCCAATCCGTTCGCAGCCCTGGCAGGGCTTCGCAAGGACAATCCGGACGCCTGAGAAACAGCCCGTTCGGCGGTTTCGATCAAAAACCATTTGAGATATAATCGAGGGCTTCGCGCGAATCCCCTCGTGTCTTCAATGGGCTGATCGCGTTTTTCACCAACCCTTTCAAGACCCTAGGAGCCGATCATGGCTGTTCAGCAAAACAAGAAGTCTCCCTCCAAGCGCGGCATGCACCGTTCGCACAATGCCCTGACGGTGCCTGGCATCGCCGTGGAGCCCACGACCGGCGAAACCCATATGCGCCACCACATCAGCCCCAACGGCTTCTACCGCGGCCGTCAGGTACTGAAGAACAAATCCGAAGCCTGATCCAGGCTGCGCACCCTCCGGGCCCGCTGCTACGAAAAAAGTAGCGCGGGCCTTTGTCGTTTTGGCATGCGCCAAAATGGCCCTTTTATTTAACGGCCGCCTGACGGCTTGACGATTTGCCGATGATCACACTGGCTGTTGACTGCATGGGGGGCGATCATGGCCCCGGCGTCACGCTTCCCGCGTGCCGACAGTTCTTGGAGCATCACCCTGACGCACGCCTGATCCTAGTGGGTGGGCAGGATAGCCTGCAGGGTCTGGTACACGAGCGCGTGACGCATGTCGTGGCGTCGGAGGTGGTCACGATGGACGATGCGGTGGAGGTCGCGCTGCGTCGCAAGAAGGACTCCTCCATGCGCGTGGCCATCCAGCAAGTCAAGGATGGCGTGGCGCATGCGGCCATCTCCGCCGGTAACACTGGCGCGCTGATGGCCATCGCGCGCTATCTGCTCAAGACGCTGGACGGCATCGACCGCCCCGCCATCGCCACCCAGATGCCCAATGCACAAGGCGGTGCCACTACCGTGCTGGACCTGGGGGCGAATGTCGATTGCACGGCCGAGCATTTGCTGCAATTCGCTGTCATGGGATCTGCGTTGGTGTCCGTGCTGCAGGACCGCGATGAACCGCTCGTAGGATTGCTGAACATTGGCGAAGAGGTCATCAAGGGCAACGATGTCATCAAAAAAGCCGGTGAACTGCTGCGTTCTGCGGCCAAATCCGGCGACCTGAACTTTCACGGTAATGTGGAAGGTAACGACATCTTCAAGGGCACTGTGGACATCGTGGTGTGTGACGGTTTCGTTGGCAATGTGGCACTCAAGGCCAGTGAGGGCGTGGCATCGATGATTGCGGGAGCGCTCAAACAGGAGTTTTCGCGCAACTTTTTCACGAAAATGGCTGCCATCGTCGCTTATCCAGTGTTATCTGCCATCATGAGGCGCATGGATCACCGGCGTTACAACGGAGCCGCCCTGCTCGGACTGCGGGGGCTCGTGTTCAAGAGCCACGGTTCGGCCGACGCGCTGGCTTTCGAGCAGGCTTTGATCCGGGCGTATGATGCGGCCCGCAACAACCTGCTCGACCGCGTCCGCGCGCGGGTTGCGCATGCGGCGCCTTTGCTGGCAGCCGCAGACGCCCAGCCCGCTTCCTGACCGGCCGTGCCTCCCCCAATGACACGCTATTCACGCATTACCGGCACCGGCAGCTATTTGCCGCCGCACCGGGTAACCAATGATGACCTGGTGGCCCAGCTGGCGCAGCAGGGCATCGAGACCTCCGATGAATGGATCGTGGAGCGCACGGGCATCCGCGCACGCCATTTCGCCGACCGGGACGTCACCAGCAGCGACCTGGCGTTGGAGGCATCGCGCCGCGCGCTGGAGGCCGCCGGTTGCCAGGCGCAAGATCTTGATCTGATCATCGTCGCCACGTCCACACCGGACATGGTGTTTCCCTCCACCGCCTGCATTCTGCAAAACAAGCTGGGTGCCAATGGCTGCCCCGCCTTCGACGTGCAGGCCGTATGCAGCGGCTTCGTCTATGCACTCACGGTGGCCGACGCCATGATCCGCTCCGGAGGAGCGCGCCGTGCGCTGGTCGTAGGGTCCGAGGTCTTCAGCCGCATTCTGGATTTCAACGACCGCACCACCTGTGTGCTGTTCGGCGACGGCGCCGGCGCAGTGGTGCTGGAGGCCTCGGAAGCGCCCGGCATCCTTGCGAGCGACCTGCATGCCGATGGCAGCCATGTCGGCATCCTCTGCGTGCCGGGCAACGTCTACGGCGGCCAGATTCTGGGCGACCCTTTGCTCAAGATGGATGGCCAGGCCGTCTTCAAGCTGGCCGTCGGCGTGCTGGAGAAAGCGGCGCGCGCCACGCTGGACAAGGCGGGCATGACCGACGCCGATATCGACTGGCTGATTCCCCACCAGGCCAACATTCGCATCATGCAGAGCACGGCGCGTAAGCTGAAGCTGTCCATGGACAAGGTGGTGGTCACGGTGGATCAGCACGGCAATACGTCGGCCGCCTCCATTCCCTTGGCACTGGACCATGGCGTGCGCAATGGCCAAGTCCAGCCGGGCCAGACGGTGCTGCTGGAAGGGGTGGGCGGCGGCTTCACCTGGGGTGCGGTGCTCCTGAAAATGTAGCTGCTGGCGCTTGCTGTGCAAGCGCTGGAGCCGCTTTTTGTCTTGAACTGTTTGACCATGTCGAAAACTTTTGCATTTGTGTTCCCCGGCCAAGGCTCGCAGTCGGTGGGCATGCTGGACGCTTGGGGTGGCCATCCCGTGGTGGCCGAGACGCTGCGCGAGGCTTCAGAGGCGCTCGGCGAAGACGTCGGTGCGTTGATTCATGCGGGGCCCAAGGAGGCGCTGGCCCTTACCACCAACACCCAGCCGGTGATGCTGGTGGCCGGGATTGCGGCTTGGCGCGTGTGGTGCGCTGAGGGCGGGGCACTGCCGGCTGCCGTGGCCGGGCACTCCCTGGGCGAATACTCCGCGTTGGTGGCCTCGGGTGTTTTGAGTCTGGCCCAGGCAGCCCCGCTGGTGCGCCTGCGTGCCGCTGCCATGCAGGAGGCCGTGCCCGTGGGGGTTGGCGCCATGGCGGCCATCCTCGGGCTGGAGTCAGCCAAGGTGATCGCCGGTTGCGCCGAGGCTACGGCCAGCTTTGGTGCTGGATCCACCGATGTGGTGGAAGCCGTGAATTTCAACGATCCCGCTCAGACCGTGATTGCGGGTACCAGGGCGGGCGTGGAGAAAGCCTGCGAAGTGCTCAAGGCAGCGGGCGCAAAGCGCGCACTGCCACTGCCGGTGTCGGCGCCCTTCCACTCCAGCCTGATGAAGCCCGCCGCAGAAAAACTGCGTGCCGCGCTCGCTGCACTGGAATTGGGCGCTCCGCGCATTCCCGTGGTCAACAATGTGGACGTCGCGGTGCAGCAAGACGCAGATGCCATCCGCGATGCACTCTATCGGCAGGCCTTCGGCCCGGTGCGCTGGGTGGAGTGTGTGCAGGCGCTGAAGGCGCGTGGCGTGACGCATGTGATCGAATGCGGGCCCGGCAAGGTGCTGGCCGGGATGACCAAGCGCATCGACCCCGAACTGGTCGGCGCCTCACTGTTTGACCCGGCCACGCTGGCCGAAACCAAGGAACTGCTGGCATGAGTGAATCCGCCTCTCCCCAGATTGCGCTGGTTACCGGCGCCACCCGCGGCATCGGAGCCGCCATTGCCGCCGAGCTCGGCCAGCGGGGCTTGCGCGTGATTGGTACGGCCACCACGGATGAAGGCGCGCAGCGCATCGGCCAGGCCCTGGCGGCCTACGGCGGCAAGGGCGTCAAACTGAACGTGACCGACGGCGCAGCCGTGGACGCGCTGGTGGATGCCATCGTCAAGGAGCATGGGGGCCTGCATGTGCTGGTGAACAACGCGGGCATCACGCGTGACACCCTGGCCATGCGCATGAAGGACGACGACTGGGATGCCGTGCTTGACACCAATCTCAAGGCCGTTTTCCGCGTTAGTCGTGCGGCTATTCGGCCCATGATGAAACAGCGCTTTGGGCGCATCATCAGTATCACCAGCGTGGTGGGCGCATCGGGCAACCCCGGACAGGCCAACTACGCGGCCGCGAAGGCTGGTGTGGCTGGTATGACCCGCGCGTTGGCGCGTGAACTGGGCAGCCGCGGTATCACGGTGAACTGCGTGGCTCCGGGCTTCATTGCCACCGACATGACTGCCGATCTGCCGGAAGAGCAGAAAAAAGTGCTGAAATCCCAGATCGCCATGGGCGAATTGGGGCAGCCCAGTGACATCGCCCATGCCGTGGCTTACCTTGCATCGGCTGGTGCAGGTTATGTGACGGGACAAGAGTTGCATGTCAATGGCGGCATGTACATGTAATTAAAGTCAGTTGACGCCGTTTTGTCCGTACGGCGGGCTGCTACGGGGCTTTACCCGGAGCGGCTAGAATCGCGGATTCATTCACAACCCCCTGAGGGAAACCATGAGCGATATCGAAGCACGTGTCAAAAAAATCATTGCCGAACAACTCGGCGTGGAAGAATCCCAAGTCACCAACGAAAAAGCCTTCGTGGCAGATCTGGGTGCCGACTCGCTGGACACGGTGGAACTGGTGATGGCGTTGGAAGACGAGTTCGGCATCGAGATCCCTGACGAAGACGCAGAGAAGATCACGACGGTGCAAAACGCCATCGACTACGCCAATACCCACCAGAAGGCCTAAGGCGCTGCCGCCCCGCACTCCCTGGGGCGCGGCATCCCATCAGCAAAGGTTTAGCGCATGAGCCGTCGTCGCGTTGTCGTGACCGGCCTGGGTTGCATCACCCCCGTTGGCAATACGGTGGCCGATGCCTGGGCCAACATCCTCGCCGGGAAATCCGGCATAGACCTCATCACCAAGTTCGATACGACGAACTTTGCCTGCAAGATAGCTGGCGAGGTCAAGGGTTTTGACCTGGACTCCTTCATCAGTGCCAAAGATGCGCGCACGATGGATACGTTCATCCATTACGGTATCGCGGCGGCCGAAGAGGCAGTGCGCGACGCTGGTCTGCCCACGGGCGAGGCGCTGGACGATGAATTGGCCACCCGCATCGGCTGCATCATTGGTTCCGGCATCGGCGGACTGCCGCTGATCGAGAACACGCATGCGGAGTTGACCAACCGGGGGCCGCGCCGCATCACGCCGTTTTTCGTCCCTGCATCCATCATCAACATGGTGGCTGGCCAGGTGTCGATGCGCTTTGGCTTCAAGGGACCGAACCTGTCGGTGGTCACAGCCTGCACCACGGGCCTGCACTGCATCGGCGAAGCGGCCCGCAAGATCGAATACGGGGACGCCGACGTGATCGTCGCTGGCGGTACGGAGTCCACCGTCTCGCCCCTGGGTGTGGGCGGCTTCGCAGCCATGCGTGCCCTGTCTACGCGCAACGATGATCCGCAGACGGCGTCACGCCCCTGGGATAAGGACCGCGATGGCTTCGTTCTCGGCGAGGGCGCGGGGGTTCTGGTGCTGGAAGAGTACGAACACGCCAAGGCGCGTGGCGCGCGCATCTACGCCGAGGTGTTGGGCTATGGCATGAGCGCTGACGCCGGGCACATGACGGCACCCAATATGGATGGCCCGCGGCGTGCCATGGTTGCCGCACTGCGCAATGCCGGCGTGAATGCCGACGAGGTGGATTACCTCAATGCGCACGGCACGTCCACGCCGCTGGGGGATCTCAACGAAACCAATGCCATCAAGGCGGCACTGGGTGACCATGCCAAGAAGATGGTGGTGAGTTCGACCAAATCGATGACCGGGCATTTGCTTGGTGGAGCGGGAGGCATTGAGAGTGTGTTCACCGTACTCGCTTTGCACCAGCAGAAGGTGCCTCCTACCACGAATATCTTCGAGCAGGATCCGGAGTGCGATCTGGACTACTGTGCCAACACGGCGCGGGACATGAAGATCGACATCGCAGTCAAGAACAATTTTGGCTTTGGTGGCACCAACGGAACGCTGGTGTTTCGGCGCGTCTGATTGATCGGGCCTGGCGCGGCGGCCGGCGCGTCCGCGAGTCTCTGGATCATCGGGCGGGCTCGTCCTCCCCAGTGTTTGGCTAACGTCCACCATGCGTGAGTCCTTGCACGCTCCTGCCGTTCGCTACCTCTATGGCCGCTCGCTCGTGGTGGCCCGCACCCTTGTCGTGTTGGCGCTGGCCGGCATGGCCTGTCTGTCGGTCTGGTTGCTATCCCATGGACGTCAGCCCGACCTGGCCATGCGCGCCTGGGTTGGTGCTGTGGCCTGGGTGTTGGGTGCGGCGGCGGCCTGGCGCTTCTGGCACCGCCTGCCGGAAGGCTTTTTGGTGTGGGATGGCAGCCTGTGGTGGTTGGAGACTGGGCGAACGGGCATGCGTATGCCCGTGGATCCGTCTCTCAGGGTGCATCTTGACTTTCAGACCATCCTGATGCTTTCCGTGCAAGGGGCATCCCACACACGGCAATGGCTGTGGATGGAATGCAGGAGCGACCCTCTCCAATGGCCGGCTCTGCGGCGTGCGGTATATTCGCGCGCCCGTGGCGGCCCCCTCGCTGGCGCGCCCGCGAAGCAGACAACCGACGGAATGCCACCCCCGCAGGGTGGCGGAGCATCCCACAAGACATGACGACCCCACCGCCCGCGCCCCAAGAGCCCGCCGACAGTGATCTGCGATTGGTCGAGCGCACCGTCGCGGGGGACCAGCGCGCTTATGAACTTCTGGTCATCAAATACCAGCGGCGCATTGAGCGCCTGGTGGGGCGTATGGTGCGCGATACCGATCTGGTGGCCGACATCACGCAGGAAACCTTTCTGCGTGCCTACCGAGCCTTGCACCAGTTCCGTGGAGAGGCACAGTTCTATACCTGGCTCTACCGCATCGCCGTGAACACCGCCAAGAAGGCGCTGGTAGACATGAAACGCAATCCGGTTGTCACGGAGAGCGCTCTTCGCGGCAGCAACGACTCCGAAGATGAAACTTCCTTCCTGGATCGTGAACTAATCAGCGACGAAACCCCCGAAACCGTGTTGGCGGCCCAGGAAATCGCTGCCGCTGTCAATGCGGCCATGGAGGCACTGCCCGAGGATTTGCGGCAGGCCGTGACTCTGCGGGAGATCGAGGGGTTGAGTTACGAGGAAATTGCCGTAGCCATGGAATGCCCCATCGGTACGGTGCGCTCGCGGATCTTCCGTGCGCGCGAGGCAATTTCCGCGCGGGTCAAGCCTTTGCTGGAGAAGCGCTCCGGCAAGCGGTGGTAGGCGTGTGAATGGCAATGGCGCGGTTTGGCGAGTAAACACCATGAACGACGACATGATGATGCGAGAACAGCTGTCGGCTTTGGCCGATGGGGAGTTGCAGGGCGAAGAATTTGCGCACGCGCTCACCTATGCCGCGAACGCCGAGGGGCGGGCGACGTGGCAGCTCTACCATTTGATAGGTGACACCCTGCGCAGTTCTGAAGCAGCGGGTATGGGAGACCTTGAACTCGTAGACCGCCTGCGCACGCAACTGGCGCGCGAACCGGCGCCTCGCTTGGCGGCCGTGGAAGTAGGTCACGTGGCCTCTATGAAGGCGGGGCGGACGAAAGACAACGCAGCCAACGCCGCAGTGTTCCGCTGGAAGGTGGCGGCAGGGGTCGCGTCGTTTGCCGCAGTCGCGGCTGTTGGATGGAGTGTTTATCTGGGC
Organism: Diaphorobacter sp. JS3051; assembly: GCF_015832135.1. Lineage (NCBI taxonomy): Bacteria > Pseudomonadati > Pseudomonadota > Betaproteobacteria > Burkholderiales > Comamonadaceae > Diaphorobacter > Diaphorobacter sp. JS3051. The sequence goes on along the minus strand of NZ_CP065406.1, from coordinate 1,430,249 downwards.
GCCGAAGGTGACGGCCGCGCGGCAGGCGCGCAGTTGGCGGCGGTCCAGCCAGCCATGACGGCCCCGGCGCCCGCTCTGCTGGCCACAGCCGCCGGCCCTGATGGGCAACAGGTCATGTTGCGTGATCCGCGTCTGGATGAGTTGCTCGCGGCGCACAAGCAGTTTGGCAGCACGACTGCACTGCAGATGCCGGCAGGCTTCCTGCGGAACGCCACGTTTGAAGCGCCTGCGCGCTAAAGGGTCGGGCTCATCGTTGGAATGTCTAGGCTAGGGAGTCCAGGCGCGTGATTCGGTGGCGAGTAATGCAGTGCTGCCGCAGGTTGCGGTCATGGTGGTTGGTGTGTGGCGGTTTGATGCTCTGTGGCGTGGCTGCGGCGAACTGCATGTCAGGCCCCGCACCAACGACCCCTGGCGAACCACGCGACGTGGCGGAGTGGGTTGCGCGCATGCACCATGCTTCGCTGTTTCGCAGCTACCGTGGCACGTTCGTGGTTCTTTCTTCCAATGGGGCCATGGTCAGTTCCCGGATCTGGCATGCCTGCGAGGGTGCGCGGCAAATTGAGCGGGTCGAGGCGCTGAGCGGAACACCACGGGTGGTCTTCCGGCGCGAAGAGGAGGTCCGCACCTTCCTTCCGCATGCCCGTGTGGTACGCAGCGAATTGCGCGACGTGCCCGGTGCTTTTCCGCGTGTTGCCGATGCCAAGGGTGTCCATCCTTCGCAGCATTACGCACTGCGAGCCCTCGGGCAGGAGCGCGTGGCCGGGAGGGATGCCGATCGGCTTTTATTCCAGCCCCGTGATGCCTGGCGATTCGGCTACCAGATCTGGGTGGATCGTGTGTCTGGACTGGTTGTCAAGATGCAGACCTTGGACGGCGAAGGTCGGCTCCTGGAGCAGGCGGCATTTTCGGAACTGAATCTGGATGTCCCGGCGGATCTGTCGCGCATCGAACAGATGATGGAGGACTTGCAGGGGTATCGTCTCGTGAAGGTCCCTCTTCAGCGGACGACGGCCGAAGCGCAAGGCTGGACCATGGGCAAGGCTGTGGCCGGATTCGTCTCCCAGGGCTGCTATCGCAAAGACGTGATGGCCATGGCGTCCGGCCCGCTATTGCAGTGCATTTACTCAGACGGCTTGGCCACGCTTTCCGTCTTCGTGGAGCCGTTCGATGCCGCACGCCATGCTGCATCTGTGCGCAGTGCCAGTATGGGCGCCACACAAGTGGTGGGCCGGCAGGTGCACAAAACTGCCTGGGTGACCGCTGTGGGGGAAGTTCCTGCCCGCACGCTCCAGCGGTTCATCGAGTCCGTCCAACGCAAGGACGAGTGATGCGTGCCGTTCCCGGTGTACGGGAACCAATGCGCGCGGCTTTCTCACAAACCGCTATTCCCGCTGTTGCGGGTTGTCTGGAAAAGAAAGGCTGATGATGACGAAACTCCGTGCAAAGCGCGCATGGTGGCCCTGCGCTATGGCCATCGCCTTGGCAATGGGCGGCGCAGGCTTGGTGGCGGCGCCCGCTTCGGTGCAGGCCCAGCCTGCTGCCGTGGTGCGTGGCCTGCCTGACTTCACCGAACTGGTCGAGCAGGTGGGACCGTCCGTGGTGAACATTCGCACAACCGAGAAGGTGACGGCGAGGCCCTCCATCGGGGGCATGGATGAAGACATGCTGGAGTTCTTCCGGCGTTTTGGTGTCCCGGTGCCCAACATTCCACGCCAGCAGGGGCCGCAGCGTCCGCAGCCCGAAGAGCAGCCGCGTGGCGTGGGATCGGGGTTCATTCTGAGTCCTGACGGCTATGTCATGACCAACGCCCACGTGGTGGAGGGGGCGGACGAAGTGATTGTGACGCTGACGGACAAGCGGGAGTTCAAGGCCAAGATCATTGGCTCGGACAAGCGCACCGACGTTGCCGTCGTCAAGATCGACGCCACGGGACTGCCCGCGGTAAAGGTGGGTGACGTGGGCCGTCTTAAGGCGGGTGAATGGGTCATGGCAATCGGCTCTCCCTTTGGCCTGGAAAACACCGTGACCGCCGGCATCGTGAGTGCCAAGCAGCGCGATACGGGCGACTATCTGCCCTTTATCCAGACGGACGTGGCCATCAACCCCGGTAACTCCGGCGGCCCTCTGATCAACATGCGGGGCGAGGTGGTGGGCATCAACAGCCAGATCTACTCCCGCTCCGGCGGATTCATGGGTATCTCGTTCGCCATTCCCATTGACGAGGCCATGCGCGTGAGCGAGCAACTGCGCGTGAGCGGTCGCGTGAGCCGTGGCCGCATTGGTGTTCAGATTGGCTCGGTTCCCAAGGATGTGGCGGAGTCCATCGGGCTTGGCAAAACCGACGGCGCGCTGGTGCGCGGCGTGGAGACTGGATCCCCCGCGGAGAAGGCTGGCATCGAGGCGGGCGACGTGATCACGCGCTATGACGGCAAGGCCGTCGAGAAGGTGTCTGACCTTCCCCGCCTGGTGGGCAACACCAAGCCAGGAACCAAGACCCATATCACGGTGTTCCGCCGTGGCGCATTGCGCGACCTGTCGATCACCATTGCCGAGGTGGAGCCCGATGAAAAGGTGGCAGCCAAGGCAGCCGAAGCAGAAGGCAAGGGCAAGTCCTCGACAGCGGCTCAGCAGATCGGCTTGGTCGTTGCCGACCTGACCGCTGCGCAGGCGAAAGAGCTGAAGGTGAAGGGGGGGGTGCGCGTGGTCTCTGCCAACGACGCGGCGGCGCGTGCCGGTCTGCGGGCAGACGATGTGATCATCGCGCTGGCTAACACCGAAGTCCGTAACCTCAAGGATTTCGAAGCGGTACTAGCGAAGGCTGACATGGGGAAACCCATCAACGTGCTTTTCCGTCGCGGCGAATGGGCGCAATATGCACTGATCCGCCCCAGCCGTTAGGCAGCGTCGCCAGGGCTCGCTGGAGCCCTGCGATTCCGTAGCGGGGAACGCTCTTTCGCAGGGTTGGTATCAACGGGGCGCTATGTACTTATTGATAGAATAAGTGTGTTTCAAAGGCGCCAATCAATATAACTCCACCTTGAACGTCGCCATGCGGAAAACGCGCTAAGTCATGCACAGGTTTTCCATGGCTTGTTCACTTGTTATTCAGCAATTTGAGATGTGTTGGTTGAATAAGATGTGGATAAGTGCCTCGTTGCAGCCCGGCAACGACCCCGGGCGCTTGTAGGACGCACCCCTTGTCGGGGCCTTTTTGCCTACAATGAAGCTCCAACTATCGCAGTTGCCAAAGATTGTTGGTTCAGGGCGCGTCGCTTGTTTGACGCGCCCTTTTTTCTTGTCATGAGCCTTGCGGTTCAAATACTTGTCGTATCCCGTTGATGAACCACATCAGAAATTTTTCGATCATTGCGCACATTGACCACGGCAAGTCCACGCTTGCTGACCGCATCATCCAACGCTGCGGGGGACTGGCCGACCGGGAGATGGAAGCACAGGTGCTCGACTCGATGGACATCGAGAAGGAGCGCGGGATCACCATCAAGGCGCAGACCGCGGCACTGCAATACAAGGCGCGTGATGGCAAGGTCTACAACCTGAACCTGATCGATACGCCGGGCCACGTGGACTTCTCATATGAGGTGTCGCGCTCGCTTTCGGCGTGTGAGGGTGCATTGCTGGTGGTCGATGCATCGCAGGGCGTCGAGGCGCAGACCGTGGCCAACTGCTACACCGCGCTGGATCTGGGTGTGGAAGTGCTGCCTGTGCTCAACAAGATGGATCTGCCCCAGGCCGATCCAGACACCGCCAAGGCCGAGATCGAGGATGTGATTGGCATCGACGCAAGCGAAGCCATTGCCATTTCGGCCAAGACAGGCATGGGCATCGACGACGTGCTCGAGCAGATCGTCGCCAAGGTGCCGGCACCGCGCGGCAAGCCCGACGCGCCGCTGCGCGCGATGATCATCGACAGTTGGTTTGACTCCTACGTGGGCGTCGTCATGCTGGTGCGCGTGGTCGATGGCCGGCTGCAGAAGGGCGAACGCTTCAAGATGATGGCCAGCGGCGCTGCCTACGAGGCGAACAACCTCGGTGTGTTCACGCCCGCGCAGCAGTCGCGCGATGCGTTGGAGGCGGGCGAGGTGGGCTACATCATCGCCGGCATCAAGGAACTGAAGGCAGCGAAGGTGGGCGACACCATCACGCTGGAAAAGAAGCTGCCCAACAACCTGGGCCCCGCCACGGAGGCGCTGCCGGGCTTCAAGGAAATCCAGCCCCAGGTGTTTGCCGGCCTGTACCCGACGGAAGCCAACCAATACGACGCGCTGCGCGACGCCCTGGAAAAGCTGCAGCTCAACGATGCGTCGCTGCACTTCGAGCCCGAGGTGTCGCAGGCGCTGGGCTTCGGCTTCCGGTGCGGCTTCCTGGGGCTGCTGCACATGGAGATCGTGCAGGAGCGCCTGGAGCGCGAATTCGACCAGGACCTGATCACCACCGCGCCCAGCGTGGTGTACGAGGTGGTCAAGGGCGACGGCGAGGTCATCATGGTCGAGAACCCGTCCAAGATGCCCGACCAGGGCAAGATTCAGGAGATCCGCGAGCCCATCGTGACCGTGCACCTGTATATGCCGCAGGACTACGTGGGCCCGGTCATGACGCTGGCCAACCAGAAGCGCGGCGTGCAGATGAACATGCAGTACCACGGCCGCCAGGTCATGCTGACCTACGAACTGCCGCTGGGCGAGATCGTGCTGGACTTCTTCGACAAGCTCAAGAGCGTCTCGCGCGGCTATGCCTCGATGGACTATGAGTTCAAGGAGTACCGCCCTTCCGACGTGGTCAAGGTGGACATCCTGCTCAACGGCGAAAAGGTGGACGCGCTGTCCATCATCGTCCACCGCAGCCAGTCGCAATACCGCGGCCGCGCGGTGGCGGCGAAGATGCGCGAGATCATCTCGCGCCAGATGTTCGACGTGGCCATCCAGGCGGCCATCGGCGCCAACATCATCGCGCGCGAGACCATCAAGGCATTGCGCAAGAACGTGCTGGCCAAGTGCTACGGCGGCGACATCACCCGCAAGCGCAAGCTGCTGGAAAAGCAGAAGGCAGGCAAGAAACGCATGAAGCAGATTGGGTCGGTGGAGGTGCCGCAAGAGGCCTTCCTGGCGATCCTGCAGGTTGAGGATTGATCGCTGTGCAAGTCATGCAATACATCACGGCCGCGGTGCTCGCGGCATTCGTGGGCTATGTGGGCGCGTGGTATTTCGGCGCGCTTGAGGGCAACTTCGCGCTGCTGCTGTTCCTGGCCACGGTGGTGACTGGGGCGTACTGGCTGGCCGAGCGCTTCATCTTCCTGCCCCGGCGCCGCCAGGCCGCGCAGGCACTGGAGGCTGCAGCGGCCCAGCGCCGCGCCGAGTTGGATCGCATGGGCATCCAGAAGGTGGACCAGGACGACCTCCAGGAAGCCAAGGGGCGCATCCTCATGCAACCCTGGTGGCTGGACTGGACAGCGGGGCTCTTCCCCGTGATCGCCATCGTCTTTCTGCTGCGCTCGTTCCTGTTCGAGCCCTTCAAGATTCCCTCGGGTTCGATGATCCCGACGCTGCTCGTGGGCGACCTGATCCTGGTGAACAAGTTCACCTATGGCCTGCGCCTGCCCGTGATCAACACCAAGATCACTGAAGGCAATCCGCTGCAGCGTGGTGACGTGGTGGTGTTCCGCTACCCGCCGCAACCCAACATGGACTACATCAAGCGCGTGGTGGGTATCCCAGGGGATGAGGTGGCCTACCTGAACAAGCGCCTGACGGTGAATGGCACGCCGGTGCCCACCACGGCACTACCGGACTTCTTCGACCCGGATGCGATGCGCTATTTCAAGCAGTTCGAGGAGCACCTGGGGGCACACCCGCACCGTCTTCTCAACAACCCCGAAGTTCCGGCGTTCGTGCAGGGTGCGAGCAATTACCAATTCCGCGATCAGTGCCGCTACAGCGTCGAGGGCGTGACCTGCAAGGTGCCTGAAGGGCACTACTTCATGATGGGTGACAACCGCGATAATTCGCTCGATTCGCGCTACTGGGGTTTCGTGCCGGACGGGAACATCGTGGGCAAGGCCTTCTTCGTGTGGATGAACTTCGGTAATCTCAAGCGCATCGGACCGTTCAACTAACCAGTATTGGCAGAGAGGGAAGCAGACATGGGAGCACAACGCACCACCACTCGTTCGCGTCAGCGGGGGCTGTCGTTCATCGGCGTGATTTTCGTGGGCCTGATCGCTGTGGCCGCATTCGCGATCGGCGGGCAGTCCGTACCCATCTTCCTGGAATACTTCGCGATCAAGAAGGCCGCAGCGAAGGCGGCGCGTGACGGCTCGACGGTGCCCGAGATCCGCGCAGCGTTCGACCGGGCAGCAGCCATTGACGACATCCATTCCATTGCCGGCAAGGACCTGGAAATCACCAAGCACAATGACAAGATCGTGGTGTCATTCAGCTATTCGCGTGAAATTGCCCTGGCGGGACCGGCCTTCCTGGTCTACCGCTTCCAGGAATCGATCCAACCCCCGAATTACTAGTCTTAGTGCAACCGGCCAGTCTCTCCACATTGCAGCAACGCCTGCAGCATCAGTTCTCCGATGCGTCGCTGCTGCAGCGCGCGCTCACCCACCGCAGCTTCAGCGCGGACCACAACGAACGGCTGGAATTCCTGGGCGACTCGGTGCTGAGCCTCGCGGTCTCCAGCCTGCTGTTTCGCCGCATGCGCGACCTGCCCGAAGGGGAGTTGTCGCGCGTGCGTGCACTGCTCGTCAAGCAGGACTCGCTGCACCAGATCGCCGTGCGGCTGCAGTTGCCGCCGGTGCTGCGCCTGGGGGAGGGCGAGGCCAAGTCCGGCGGCAAGCTGCGCCCGTCCATCCTGGCCGATGCATTGGAAGCGATCATCGGTGCGGTGTACCTGGATGCGGGCTATGAGTGCGCCGAGCAGCTGGTGCACCGCCTGTTCGAGGGCGTGGAGTTGAGTCCGCGCTTGCAGGAGGCGGCGAAGGATGCCAAGACCGCGTTGCAGGAGTGGCTGCAGGGCCGCAAAATGAATCTGCCTCAGTACCGGGTCGTCTCCACCACGGGCGCCGCGCACAACCAGGTGTTCCATGTGGAGTGCGAGGTGGTCGAGTTGCAGCGCGTGGAGCGCGGCAGCGGCGCATCGCGCCGCGCCGCTGAGCAGGCCGCCGCCAGCGCCATGCTGGCCCAGTTGAAAGCGAAAAACGTATGAATGCTACTGAAACCGTAGCTGGTAGCGCAGACGATTCGGGCGCTAGCGGCCAAAATGACCTGGAAGCCATGCTGGCGGCCGCGCGCCCCGGCGGCGATGCCCCGGCCGAGGCCAGCGGGCAGCGCTGCGGGCTGATCGCCATCGTGGGCAAACCCAATGTGGGCAAGTCCACGCTGATGAATGCGCTGGTGGGGCAGAAGATTTCCATCACCAGTCGCAAGGCGCAGACCACGCGCCACCGTATCACGGGCATCCGCACGCGCGGCGCCACGCAGTTCGTGTTCGTGGACACGCCGGGCTTTCAGACCCGGCATTCCACCGCGCTCAACAAGTCGCTCAACAAGACCGTGATGGGCGCGATTGGCGACGTGGACCTGATTCTCTTCGTGGTCGAGGCCGGCAGCTTCACGCTGGCCGACGCCAAGGTGCTGTCGCTGTTCAAGCCGGGCATCCCCACGCTGCTCATCGCCAACAAGCTCGATACCGTGCATCGCCGCGCCGAGATCGCACCGTGGCTGCGGGACATGCAGGGCCGCCACCCGTTCGCGGAGTTCGTGCCCATGTCGGCCAAGAACAAGGGCGATATCGAGCGCCTGTACGGCATCTGCGAAAAGTACCTGCCCGAGCAGCCCTGGTGGTATGCCGAGGACGAGTTGACCGACCGCAGCGAGAAATTCCTTGCCTCTGAAACCGTGCGCGAGAAGCTGTTCCGCTTCACGGGCGACGAATTGCCCTACACCTCCACGGTGGTCATCGACAAGTTCGATGAGGAAAAGAGCAAGCAGCACAAGCGCTTCATCCGCATCGCGGCCACCATCGTGGTGGAGCGCGACGGCCACAAGGCCATGGTGATCGGCGAAAAGGGCGAGCGCCTGAAGCGCATCAGCACCGAGGCACGGCAGGAGCTTGAAAAGCTCATGGATGCCAAGGTGTTTCTGGAGGTCTGGGTCAAGGTGCGTTCCGGCTGGGCCGATGATGAAGCGCGCGTGCGCTCCTTCGGTTATGAATAGGACCGTCCCGTGAACGGCTGTGCCGTCTTCCCCTGCGCGCGGCGCTGCGTTTCGCGGGCACAGGGGTGACGCGGTGGCTGGGCAAGGCTCGCTCCGCGCAGGCTTCTGGCGTGGCCCGTTTCGCTGCTCTCTGACGGGTGGTGCAGTGGCGACGTCACGCGGCGCGGGGGATGCTTGCACACGGATTTTCAAGCAAATCAGCCTCCAGCGCCCATCTGTCAAGCGTTGGACGCTATTTAAAAGATAGCAATTCATGGCCGCCCGCCGCATCGCCGACGAGCCCGCCTACGTACTCCACAGCTACGACTGGAGTGAATCCAGCCTGATCCTGGAGACGTTCACGCGCCATTACGGCCGCGTGGCGCTGGTCGCCAAAGGGGCGAAGAAGCCCACCTCCAACTTTCGGCCCGTGCTGCTGCCGCTGCAGCCGCTGCGGGTGACCTACACGCTGGGCGGCGAGGGGCATGGCGAGATCCATGCGCTCAAGGGCGCGGAGTGGGCGGGTGGCCATGTCATGCCGACGGGCGATGCGTTGCTATCGGGCCTGTACCTCAACGAACTGCTCCTGCGGCTGCTGGCGCGTGAGGACACCCACGCGCCGCTGTTCGATACCTATGCCGGCGTGGTGCGCGTGCTGGCAACCGTGGACCACGAGGGGGAACATGGCGATGCGCTGGAGCCCGTGCTGCGCAGCTTCGAGCTGCTGCTGCTGCGCGAGATCGGCCTGCTGCCGGGCCTGGATGCGGAGACCTCCACGCTTGCCCCGCTGCACGCGGCGGCCCGCTACGCGCTCGTGCCGGAAGCCGGCCTGCGCCCGGCCGTGCCGGCCGACCGGGCGGCGCTTTCGGGAGGCCAGTGGCTGGCCCTGCAGGGCGCGCTGGACGAGCCCGCGCGCTACACCGCCACGCTGCGGGCCATCGCGACAGCCGAGGCGCCGGTGGCGGCCGATCTCAAGACGCAGTTGCGTGCGCTGCTGCAATACCACTGCGGCAGCCCCTTGCTGCGCACGCGCCAGCTGATGATGGATCTGCAGAAACTCTGAGAAGTTGTCCTCAGGCTTTCCACGCGGCGCGTGGTCTTAGCTCCGTGCCCAGGCGCCGTGACATATCTTGCCAATGGCACGCGCTGTCGGCGCCCGATGTGCCGTGCAGACGGGCCAGTCCGCGAGAATCGCTTCCGCGATGGGTTTGAGGGCAGCTTCTGAAACACAGACGACGGGAGGGAACAGGGCATGGAGCATGGCAGGGCAAGAGGGTGGATGATCGGCTGGGCGATCGCGCAGGGCGCCGCATTGTGGGCGTTGCACGGGCTGCTGCCGAAGGGCGACGCCGCTGTGCTCTGGCCGCTCTACGCCGTGGTGCTGGCGGTGCCGCCGACCCTGCAACTGCTGGCCGCGCACCGTGCACGCCGCCTGCTGTGGGTGCACGCGGCGGCCCTGGCCATGGTGTTCGCCGCTGCCGCGGCTTATGCGGGCCATGCATCGTTGGGTGAGAACCGCGGCCGCGCCGCCATGGCCCTGGGGGTGCTGCTGTCCTGCAGCTGGTTCGTGCTGCTGCCTTTTGCCGAGCAACGCCTGGCCAGCGGCACCTGGGCGCGCGACTACGCCCGGCTCTTCGCCACGGCCTGGCGCCATGCCTTCCAGTTGCTGTTGGCGGGCCTGTTCGCCGGGCTGTTCTGGGCGCTGCTGTTCCTGCTGGCCGGGCTGTTCAAGGTGCTGGGCGTGTCGCTCTTCATGGACACATTCACCAGCCGCCCGTTCGTCTACATGGCTACCCCGATGGCGTTCAGCATGGGGTTGTCGCTGTACGCGGCGCGGGAAGAAGCGTTGGCGGGTTTCTGGCGTTCGATGCTCCAAGTGCTGGGCTGGCTGTTGCCGCTGGCCTGCCTGATCGCTGTGCTGTTCCTCGTGGCGCTGCCGGTGCGCGGCCTGGCACCGCTGTGGAAGACCGGGCACGCCACGGCGCTCATGCTCGGGCTCATGGCGTGGCTGGTGTTTCTGTTCAACGTGGCCTGGAGCGACGGCCGGGCGGAAAGCCAGCGCTTCGGCCCCGGGCTGCAGCGCTTTTGCGCGGCCGGCCTGCTGGCAATGCCCGTGTATGCCGCGCTGTGCGCCTATGCGCTGGGACTGCGGGTGGCGCAGTACGGCTGGAGCGCGGACCGCGTCTGGGCCGCGCTGGCCGTGGCCCTGATGGCGGTCTACGCCGTCGGGTATGCGGTGGCCGCACTGCGGGGCGGTGCGCCCTGGATGGCGCTGGCGCGCCGGGTGAACGTGGCGGCGGCCTGGCTGGCCGTTGCGCTGGCCTTGTTGACCTGTACGCCCGTGCTGGACCCGGCGCGCATCGCTGTCGCCAGCCAACTGGCGCGCCTGCAGGCGCAGCGCGTGGACGTGCAAGCCTTCGACTTCCGCTACCTGCGCTGGGACGCGGGCCGGGCCGGTCGCGCGGCGTTGGAGCAGCTGGCGCAGGAGCAGAGCCACCCCCAGGCCGCGCAGATCCGGGAGCAGGCCCAGGCGGCCCAGCAGGACACGCACCGGTACGCGCGGGGCCGTGGAACGCCTGTTTGGACCGCCGAGACCCTGCGCGCCCGGTTGCAGCCGTTTCCCGCCGACGCGGCGCCCGATGTCGCATGGCTTGAATTCCTGCTCACCCAGCTGCGGGGGAACCAGCTGTCGCTGACCTGCACCGAGGCCGCGCCCTGTCCCGTGCTGCGCATCGACCTGGACGGTGACGGGCAGGCGGAGCAGGTGCTGCTCAGCGGCTATGCGAGCCAGGTGTTCGCGCGGGACGGTGCGCAGTGGCGGACGGTGGGGCGTCTGCAGGGCAACCTCCGGCATGTGCAGGGCGCGCGGGCCGGGCAGTGGGTGGAGCAGGGCGTCCAGACCCAGCCGCCCCGTTGGCACGACCTGGTGATCGGCGGCGAGCGCTACTCGGTGCGCGAGACGGACTGAGGTGGCCCGGCGGCGTTGCGCAGGCGCCCCGGCGCGGCCGCAACCCGCGCCGCCGCGCGCCGCGCCCTTGCGCAGCGTCGTCCCCGCCCCCGTCGCAGATTGCTATATTGCCTAGCTTCACGCCACCGCTTCGCATCCCATGACCACCTCCCACGCGCGCACCGCCCTCTCCGTGAACGTCAACAAAGTGGCGCTGGTGCGCAACACGCGCCATCTGGGCATTCCCAGCGTGCTGCGCGCCGCGCAGCTGTGCCTGGAGGCGGGGGCGCAGGGCATCACCGTCCATCCGCGCCCCGACGAGCGGCACATTCGTGCACACGATGTGTACCAACTGGCCGAGCTGCTCAAGCAATGGCCGCAGGCCGAGTACAACATCGAGGGCAACCCCACGCACAACCTGATGGAGTTCATCCGCCAGGTGCGCCCGCACCAGGCCACCTTCGTGCCCGACAGCCAGGACCAGTTCACCAGCGACCACGGCTGGAGCTTTCCGCAAGATGCCGAGCGCCTGGCGCCCCTGATTGCCGAATGCCGGCAGTTGGGCGTGCGCGTGAGCCTGTTCATGGACCCCGTGCCCGAGCAGATGGCCGCCGCGCGCGCCGTGGGGGCCGACCGCGTGGAGCTGTACACCGAGCCTTACGCCGCCGCCTGGGGCACGCCGCAGCAGGCAGCGCAACTGGAGCGCTACCGTGCTGCCGCACAGGCTGCGCTGGATGTCGGCCTGGGGGTGAACGCGGGCCACGACCTCAGCCGCGACAACCTGGCGGACTTCCTGGCCCACGTGCCTGGCGTGCTGGAGGTGTCCATCGGCCATGCGCTGATCGCCGATGCGCTGGAGTTGGGCTACGGCGACACGGTGCGCGCCTACCAGCGCTGCATCGCCCAGGGCATGACGGAGCGGGGACTCCTGAAACCATAGCTTCTGGCGCTTGTTGGATAAGCGCTAGAGACCTATTTGAATCGTAACCCCATGATCTACGGCATCGGTACCGACATCTGCGACGTGCGCCGCATCCGCGCCAGCCTGGCGCGCCATGGCGATCGCTTCGCCGAAAAGGTGCTGGCCGATGGCGAGCTGGCCACCTGGCGCGCGCGCTCGGCACGCTGGCCCGAGCGCGGCGTGCGCTACCTGGCCACGCGCTTTTCTGCCAAGGAGGCGTTCAGCAAGGCCATCGGCTTGGGGCTGCACATGCCCATGACCTGGCGGCACTGCGAGGTGGCCAACCTGCCCAGCGGCCAGCCCACAATCGTGCTGCACGGCGCGCTGCAGGACTGGTTTGCCGCGCGCGGCCTGCGCTGCCACCTGAGCGTGACCGACGAGAGCGACTACGCCGCCAGCTTTTGCGTGGTCGAGAAAGATTGAAGCCAAATTAGCCCGTAGCGCTTGTGTGGCAAGCGCTGGTAGCTATCAAAATGAAAGCATGCAACCCATGACAGAACACGCACCCCTCATCATCGACGTGGCCGGCACGCAGCTCACCGCCACCGATCGCCAGCGCTTGGCCCACCCGCTCGTGGGCGGCGTGATCCTGTTCGCGCGCAACTGGCAGCACCGCGCGCAGTTGCTGGAACTCACCGCCGCCATCAAGGCCGTGCGGGGCGACCTGCTGATCTGCGTGGACCACGAGGGCGGTCGCGTGCAGCGCTTCAAGACCGATGGCTTCACGCACATCCCGCCCATGCGTGCCTTCGGCGAGCTGTGGATGGACGACGGCAAGGGCAGCAAGCACCGCGAAGGCAGCGGCGCCCTGCGCGCCATGGACGCCGCCACGGCGGCGGGCTACGTGCTGGGCAGCGAGCTGCGCGCCTGCGGCGTGGACTTCTCCTTCACGCCGGTGCTCGACCTGGACTACGGCGCCAGCGGCGTGATCGGCGACCGGGCCTTTGCCCGCGACCCGCGCGTGGTCGCCATGCTGGCGCGCGCGCTCATGCAGGGCCTGCTGCAGGCCGGCATGGCCAATTGCGGCAAGCACTTCCCGGGCCACGGCTTCGTAGCGGCCGACTCGCACACCGAGATTCCGGTGGACCGCCGCAGTCTCACGGCGATCCTGGCCGATGACGCGGCCCCGTACCCGTGGCTGTCCACGGTGCTCACCAGCGTGATGCCCGCGCATGTGATCTACCCCAAGGTGGACAACCGCCCGGCGGGCTTCTCCACCAAGTGGCTGCAGGACATCCTGCGCGGACGGCTGCGCTTTGACGGCGCCGTTTTCAGCGACGACCTGAGCATGGAGGGCGCCCGTCGTTTGAACGGCCTGGACGGCGAGGTGGTCAGCTACACCGACGCCGGCGTGGCCGCGCTCAATGCGGGCTGCGACCTGGTGCTGCTGTGCAACCAGAGCCTGGGCGGCGGCGCGGCGGTGGACGAACTCATCGATGGCCTGGCCGCCGCGCAGGCCGCGGGCCGCTGGCAGGCCAGCGGTGCGAGCGAGGCGCGCCGCCTGGCCCTGCTGCCCGAGACACTGCCCCAGCCGTGGGACGACCTCATGGTGCGGCCAGCGTACATGCACGCGCTGGACCTGCTGCCTTAAAACGGGTGGCGGCGATGCGTGTCGGCGTACTCACCGGCGGGGGCGACTGCCCGGGGCTGAACGCGGTGATCCGCGCGGTCACCAAGTCGCTGATCCACCACGGACACTGCGAGGTACTGGGCATCGAAGACGGCTTCGAGGGCCTGAGGGGCGAAGCGTCGCGCGCGCGGCTGCTCACCTGGGACCAGGTCTCGGGCATCGTGCACATGGGCGGCACCATCCTGGGCACGAGCAACAGCGCCAACCCGCTGAAGGACGAAGCGACGCTGGCCCAGGTGGAGCGCAACGTGCGCGCGCTGGGCCTGGACGTGGTGGTGGCCATTGGCGGCGACGGCACCATGAGCCTGGCCCATGGCCTGGCGCGGATCGGGCTGCAATGCGTGGGCGTGCCCAAGACCATCGACAACGACATCGCGCTGTGCGAGCGCAGCTTCGGCTTTGACACCGCCGTGGCCACGGCCACCGACGCGATGCGCCGCATCGAGAGCACGGCTTACAGCCACCACCGCGTCATGATCGTCGAGACCATGGGCCGCCATGCGGGCTGGCTGGCCCTGGAAAGCGGCATTGCCGCCGCGGCCGACGTGATCCTGCTGCCCGAGATCGACTACGACCTGCAGCCCATCATCGAGCGCTGCCGTCGGCGCGAGCAGCGCCAGCGTTACACCGTCATCTGCATCGGCGAAGGCGCCAAGGAGCGCGGCGCCGGCCTCACGGTGCGCGAGCAGGTGGCCCACAGCCCCGACCCCGTGCGCCTGGGTGGCGTGGGCCATGTGCTGCGGCAGCGGCTGCAGCCGCACCTGCAAAGCGAGGTGCGCACCACCGTGCTGGGCCATGTGCAGCGCGGGGGCGACCCGACCGCGTTCGATCGTGTGCTGGCCACGCGCTTCGGTCACCGGGCGGCGCAACTGGTGATCGATGGCCAGTTCGGCCACATGGTCACGCTACAGGGCGGGTGCATCGCCAGTGTCCCCATCGCCCAGGTGGCCAACACCCAGCGCAAGGTGCCGCTGGACCATGAACTGATCGCCATCGCGCGGGCGATCGACGTGTGCCTGGGGGAGTAGATATGCCGGTTGTGCTTCATTTTTAGGAGCTGCTTGCGCTTGATACACAAGGCTTAGAGACAAATTCGATTCGCATTTTGTCCTGCATGCCAACGCGGTCTTACGACCGTGTCGGCCGGGTGTTCTGCCGCGCATCTGCGACGATCAGGGCTGGCCGGAACGCCGGGCCAGCCCGCGGTAGCCCATCGCTGGCGCCGGGTTTTTCTGCCGGACAGGCATCGGGAGCCGTATGCGTGAACGGGTGAATCTTGGAAAGAGCGCCCCCGCGCTGTATCAGGCGGTGGTGGAGTGGGACCGGTTGGCGTCCGAGGCTGCGGCACAGGCCGGCATCGCGACGGGGTTCACGCACCTCCTGCGCCTGCGGGCATCCCAGCTCAACCGTTGCGCCTTCTGTGTCAGGCTGCACGCACGGGACGCGCTGGCCAGCCAGGAGAGCGGCGACCGCATTGCGGTGCTGCCCGCGTGGCGTGAGACCGATTACTTCAGCCCGAAGGAGCGCGCCGCTCTGGAACGGGTGGAAGCCGTCACCTTGGTCGCGGACGGGCAGGTGCCCGATGCCGTTTACGCACAAGCAGCAGGCGTCTTGTCCAAGGAGGAGATAGCCGCCGTTGAATGGCTGGCGGTGGTCATCAACGCCTGGAACCGGATCGCCATCTCCAGCCGCTACCCCGTCAGGGCCTGACGGCGGCGGGCCGCCGCAGCGGCCCATGCCCTTACGTGAAGTCCGCCGCACGGCGCAGGCGCCGGACAAGCGCGCATGGGGACGACACGCCCTGCGGGCGCCGGCATGGCTGTATGGGGAAGGGTGTTCACACGCATCAGTTGTGCCTGAACGCACTCACCGCGCCTTTGGTGCGAATGAAGAGGGTGCCGCGGAACTGTGCGCTGGGTGCCAAGCCAGCGGCGGGCGGTAGTCGGCCACGCTGTTGGGGCCGGGAAACCCGTTCGGGAGATTGGTAGACGGCGGCAGCGGCGGTGCCTGCCCGCAGGTGCCGAAAGCGCTTGCGCGCCCAGGCACCGTTGGGATTATCACGTTCAGCGATCCTGCTGGTTCTGCTTGCCGCCCATTTGGTTGGGGCTCTGCTGGCTCTGCAATTTCTGCTGATCTCGCTGATCCTGCGGGTTCAGGTTCTGCTGCCGGGTCGGATCCTGCTGGCCTTGTTGGCCCTGCTGTTGGTTCTGTTGGTTCTGTTGGTTCTGTTGGTTCTGCTGGTTTTGCTGGTTTTGCTGGTTTTGCTGGTTTTGCTGGTTTTGCTGGTTTTGTTGTTGCTGATTCTGGGTTTGGTTGCCCTGCTGTGCCATGGTCGTTCTCCAAAAAGGTGGACAGGCGGGATTGCCTGCAGATCCATTGAAATGGTCGCGTACAGGGAAACAGGTCAGCGGTTTCCTACCTGCGTGGTAGGAGGCACGCTACTGCGGCGGCCATTCTTTGGGCTGCGACGTGGAGCAGTCCCGGCACTTGCCACGGGAAACGCGGGGGGCCTCAGCACCGCACGCGTTGCAAAACAGGGCGCGCTTGTCGTTCAGGTGGAATCTGAAGGAAATATGATTCCAAGCGTTATGGGGTAAGCGCGAGCAGCTATCAAAAGAAAAGCGGCCTGTAGGCCGCTTTCGTGTCGCACCAGCTTTGCGTCAAGCGCCCAGATAGGCCTTGCGCACGTCCGCATTGGTGAGCAGGGCGGCGCCGGTGTCCTCCAGCACCACGCGGCCGTTTTCCAGCACGTAGCCGCGGTCGGCGATCTGCAGGGCGCGGTTGGCGTTCTGCTCCACCAGAAACACGGTCACGCCCTCGGCACGGATGGCCTGGATGATCTCGAAGATCTGCGCAATGATCAGCGGCGCCAGGCCCAGCGTGGGCTCGTCCAGCAGCAGCAGGCGGGGCTTGCTCATCAGCGCGCGGCCGATGGCCAGCATCTGCTGCTCGCCACCCGACATGGTGCCGGCACGCTGCGCTGCGCGGTCCTTCAGGCGCGGAAACAGCTTGAACACGTGTTCCATGCCCTCCTCAATGGCCGCGCCGTCCTGGAAGAAGCCACCCATCTTCAGGTTCTCGACCACGGTCAGGTTCGAGAAGATGCGGCGTCCCTCGGGCGAGACGGCGATGCCCTTGCGCATGATGAGGTGCGTGGGTTGCTGGGTGATGTCCTCGCCCTCGAAGCGCACGGTGCCGCCGCTGGCGCGCGGCGTGCCGCACAGGGTCATGAGCAGCGAGGTCTTGCCCGCGCCATTGGAGCCGATCAGCGAGACGATTTCGCCCTGGTTCACGTGCAGGCTCACGCCATTCACGGCGCAGATCGCGCCGTAGTGCGTGGACAGGTTTTCTACTTGCAGCATGGGCTGGGCCATCACGCTTCCCCCAGATAGGCCTTGATGACCCGTTCGTCGTTGCGGATGGCGTCGGGCGTGCCCATGGCGATGGGTTTGCCGTATTCCATGACCAGGATGCGCTCGGAAACGCCCATCACCAGCCCCATGTCGTGCTCGATGAGCAGCACCGTCACGCCGTACTGGCGGCGCAATTGGTCGATCAGCGCCTGCAGGTCCTTCTTCTCCTGCGGGTTCAGGCCCGCGGCGGGCTCGTCCAGCATGAGCAGGCGCGGCTTGGTGATCATGCAGCGCGCGATCTCCAGGCGGCGCTGGTGCCCGTAGGCCAGGTTGCCGGCCTCGCGGTTCACGAACTCGCGCAGGCCCATGACGTCCAGCCAGTGCATGGCTTGATCGATCTTCTCGGTCTCGCTCCGGCGGTAGCGCGCGGTGTTGAACAGGCCGGCCAGCAGCGGCGCCTGCGACTGGTGGTGCTGGGCCACCAGCAGGTTCTCCAGCACCGTCATGCCCTTGAACAGGCGCACGTTCTGGAACGTGCGCACCACGCCCTGACGCGCGACCTGGTGGCTGGTGTAGCCCGCGATGGCCTGGCCCTGCAGCGCGATCTGGCCGCTGCTGGGCTGGTAGAAGCCGCTGATGCAGTTGAACACCGTGGTCTTGCCCGCACCGTTGGGGCCGATGATGGCAAACACCTCCTGCGGTTTCACGTCGAAGGCCACATGGTCCACCGCCAGCAGGCCGCCGAAGCGCATGCACAGGTCCTTGACCTCAAGCAGGGGGGCGCTCATGCGGGCACCTCCACATGGTGGCGTTTCATGGGCAGCAGGCCCTGCGGGCGCCACACCATCATCAGAATCATGACCAGGCCGAAGATCAGCATGCGGTACTCGGAGAATTCGCGTGCCAGTTCGGGCAACACGGTAAGGATGATGGCCGCCACGATCACGCCCAGCTGCGAGCCCATGCCGCCCAGCACCACGATGGCCAGGATCAGCGCAGACTCGATGAAGGTGAACGACTCGGGGTTCACGATGCCCTGACGCGCCGCGAAGAACGCGCCGCCGAAGCCCGCGAACATGGCGCCCAGCGTGAAGGCCGAGAGCTTGATCTTCATGGGGTTCAGGCCCAGCGACCGGCAGGCGATCTCGTCCTCGCGCAGTGCCTCCCAGGCGCGGCCGATGGGCATGCGGATCAGGCGGTTGCTGATGAACAGCGTGACCACCGCGAGCAGCAGCGCCATCAGGTACAGGGCGATCACCATGTGCAGGGAGTTGAACTCCATCCCGAAGAACTGGTGGAAGGTGGTGCCGCCCTCCACGGTGGGCGAGCGCGTCATCTCCAGGCCCAGCACGGACGGCTTGGGAATGCTGGAGATGCCGTCCGGTCCGCCCGTCCAGTCGGTCAGGTTGACCAGCAGCAGCCGGATGATTTCGCCAAAGCCCAGCGTCACGATGGCCAGATAGTCACCCCGCAGGCGCAGCACTGGAAAGCCCAGCACGAAGCCGAACAGCGCCGCCGCCGCGCCGGCCAGGGGAAGGGCTTCCCAGAAGCTCCAGCCGGCCCAGTGGAACAGCAGCGCATAGGTGTAGGCACCCACGGCATAGAAGCCCACGAAGCCCAGGTCCAACAGGCCGGCGAAGCCCACCACGATGTTCAGGCCGAGGCCCAGCATCACATAGATCATGGCCAGCGTGGCGATGTCCACGGCGTTGCGGCCGGCGAAGAACGGCCACGATGCCGCGATCATCAGCGCCACGAAGATCAGCACCTTGCGCTGGCCCGGCGCCGCCTGAGGCAGGCTGGGCAGCGACAGCTTGGGCAGCCGCGCGCCCAGCAGCGGGCGCAGCAGCTGCACCACGAACACGGCGAGGCACCCCCACAGCAGCGTGCGCCACTCGGGCACGATGATGGTGCGCGTGCCCGCGCGCTCCAGGTGCAGCGTGAAAATGGGCAGTACCACGATGGCCGCCAGAAAGGTGGCGATCAGCGCGTTCTTGAGATGGGAAGAAAAACCGGTGGCGTGCATCAGACTTTCTCCACTTCAGGCTTGCCCAGCAGGCCCGTGGGGCGCACCAGCAGGATGAGCACCAGCAGGCCGAAGGCCACGATGTCCTTGTACTCCGACGAGATGTAGGCGGCGGCGAAGGTCTCGGCCACGCCCAGGATCACCCCGCCCAGCATGGCGCCGGGAATGGAGCCGATGCCCCCGAGGACGGCCGCCGTGAACGCCTTGATGCCTGCGATGAACCCGATGAAGGGGTTGAGCTTGCCCACGGCGAGTGCGATCAGCACGCCGCCCACGGCCGCCAGCATGGCGCCCAGGATGAAGGTGAACGAGATCACGCGGTTGGTGTCGATGCCCAGCAGGTTGGCCATGTGCATGTCCTGCGAGCAGGCGCGCGAGGCGCGGCCCATGCGCGAGTGCTGGATGTACAGCGTGAGCGCAATCATCAGCACCACCGCCACGGCGATGATGAGGATGCGCGAGTAGGGCACGTAGACCTCGAAGCCGCCTTCACTGCCAAAGCGCAGCGCGCCGGGGATCAGCGAGGGCACGGCCATGTCGCGCGCGCCCTGGCCCAGCGCCACCCAGTTCTGCAGGAAGATGGACATGCCGATGGCCGAGATCAGCGCCACCAGGCGCGGGCTGCTGCGCAGCGGCTTATAGGCCACCTGCTCCACCACGAAGCCGTAGACGCCCGTGATGGCCACCGCTACCACCAGCATCAGGGCGATGATCGCCCACACCGGCAGACCACTCTGCACGCCGACGGCCGACAGCGTGACCAGGCCGATGTAGGCGCCGATCATGTAGATGTCGCCATGGGCGAAGTTGATCATTCCGATGATGCCGTAGACCATCGTGTAGCCGATCGCGATCAGCGCGTAGATGGCGCCCAGCGAAAGACCATTGAACAGCTGTTGTACCAGCTGGGGTATGAGATCAGACATGCATGCCACCCCTCAACAGGAAAAGGCCCCTCCAGGGGCCGAATGCAATGGACCAAGGGTGCGTGGCTTGCGCAACGCACCCTTGGGACGGGGAGGTGGGTTTACTTGGCGGCCAGGCTCTTGCTGCCGTCCTTGTGCCACTGGAAGACCTGGAAGTCGAAGCTGTTCAGGTCGCCCTGCTTGTTCCAGGACACGGGGCCCAGCACCGTTTCGATGGTGCTCTTGTGCAGGTGGTCGGCCACCTTGGCAGGGTTGTCACCCACGGCCTTGATGCTGTCCAGCAGTGCCTGGGTGGCGGCGAACGAGGTCAGCTGGAAGGCGCCGGACGCATTGCGCTTCTTGTCCTTGAAGGCGGCCACGACGGCAGCGTTCTTGGGGTTGGCAGCGAAGTCGGCCGGCAGCGTCACCAGCATGCCTTCCACGGCGTTACCGGCAATGGCGTTCACCTCAGGGTTGCCCACGCCCTCGGGGCCCATCATGCGCACCTTCAGGCCTTGCTCGCCGGCCTGGCGCAGCAGCAGGCCCATCTCGGGGTGGTAGCCGCCGTAGTACACGAAGTCCACGCCAGCGCTCTTGAGCTTGGTGATGACGGCGGAGTAGTCGCTGTCGCCGGCGTTGATGCCTTCGAACAGCGCCACGGTGATGCCTGCCTTCTTCAGGTCGTCACGCACGGAGGAGGCGATGCCCTGGCCATAGGACTGCTTGTCGTGCAGCACGGCGACCTTCTTGGGCTTGGCCTTTTCGGCGATGAACTTGGCAGCGGCAGGGCCCTGTTGGTCGTCACGGCCGATGGTGCGGAAGATGAAGTGGTAGTTCTTGCCGTCGGTGAGCGCCGGGGAGGTGGCCGACGGGGTGATGACGACCACGCCCTCGTTGTTGTAGATGGGAGCGGCAGCGATGGAGGCACCCGAGCACACCGGGCCGATCACGTAGCCGATCTTGGCATTCACCACACGGTTGGCGGCCACGGGGCCTTGCTTGGGTTCGCAGGCATCGTCGATGGAGACCAGCTCGATCTTCTTGCCGCCCACGCCGCCAGCGGCGTTGGCCATCTCGACGGCCGTTGTCACGCCTTCCTTGACCATGTCACCGTACTGCGTCAGCGGGCCAGTGGTGGGCATCACCATGGCGATCTTGACTTGCGCATGCGCGGTGGAGAACAAAGCGGCACCGGCCAGACCCAGTGCGGCAACGACGGTGTGCATGCGGAACGGAATGCTCATAGGACTCTTTCAACTTTGGGTAAAGCGGTCTGAAAAATCAACAGGCCCCGGTGGGGGCCTGAGACGTAGGCCGCAAAGATTAACGGGATGTGTGGCGTTGGCAACAGGGTAACCGGGGGTGGCCCTGCCGGAAGGTTTTTGCTAGTGTAGTGTTGCATTCTGTTTGGAACTTAATCGGCTATTGGCGCGGATGACCTTTTGCAGGATGTCGCGAGCGTTCTTGGTCCAGATGAACGGCTTGGGGTTGGTGTTGTGATGCGCGATGTACTCATCGATGGCCGAGACGAGTTCGGGCACGCTGGTGAACACCCCGCGGCGTAGCCGGTTCTCGGAGATGTCGCGAAAGAAGCGCTCGACCATGTTCAGCCACGATGCCGAGGTCGGCGTGAAGTGCATGTTGAATCTGGGGTGCTTGGCCAGCCACTCCTGCACAGCTGGATGCTTGTGCGTGGCGTAGTTGTCGGCGATCAGATGCAGCGTCTTGTCCTTGGGCGTCTCCCGATTGATTTGACGCAGGAACTTCAGCCACTCGATGTGGGTGTGGCGCTGCTGGCACTGGCCGATGACCTGACCGTTGAGCACGTTGAGCGCAGCGAACAAGGTGGTTGTGCCGTTGCGCTTGTAGTCGTGCGTCATGGTGGCCGCGCGCCCCTTCTTGAGCGGCAGCCCGGGCTGCGTTCGGTCCAGCGCCTGCACCTGGCTCTTTTCGTCGCAGCACAGCACCAGCGCATGCTCGGGCGGCGACATGTAAAGCCCCACGATGTCTTCGAGCTTTTGCACGAACTGCGGATCGCGCGAGACCTTGAAGCCGCGCACGATGTGAGGCTTGAGACCGTGGGCCTGCCAATGGCGCATCACGGTGCTGGCGCTGACGCCCAACTCAGCGGCCATCGTGCGCGTGCTCCAGTGCGTGGCCGCCTCGGGCTTGGTCTGTGTGGTTAGCTTCACAAGCTTGGCCACATCCACCTTCACCGGCGGTGCGCCGCGCGGCAAGTCGCGCTCGATACCTTGCAGCCCCAATTGCAGGTAGCGTTCACGCCAGCGCGCCACCTGCACGCGCCCAATGCCAAGCTGCTCGGCAATATCCTTGTTTTGCAGCCCCTGCGCGGCCAGCAGCACGATCTGGGCGCGCTGGGCCAATCTGACGCTGGTGCGCTTGGAGCGCGCCAGCCGGCTCAGCTCGCTTTCCTCTTCATCCGTCAACACAATCGTCGGGGCAACTCGCAATTTTTCACTCCAATGCAAACCGTAGTAGAGCATTGGAGCGTGGTTGCTCAATTAAGTTTCATTAAGAATCAAACACTACACTAGCGGGTTTGAGGCGGGTCAGTTTTGCGTGGAAATTAACAATCGAGGAGATGTCGCCCACCGAGCTGACGCTGGCGCACGAGGCCGTGCCGGCCCTCCAATGGCCGGCCATGACCATGGGCTTCAAGCTGAGCAGCCCGCAGCTCGCCGCGGGTCTTTCGGTTCGGCAGCAGGTGCGATTCACCTTCTCCAAGCAAGGTGAGGACTACGTGATCACGGCCATCGAAAAGGTGCAGCCATGATCGCCAAGCTGATTCGATGGTCGGTGGCCAATCGCTTCCTGGTGCTGCTGGCCACCGCCATGCTCACGGCATGGGGCGTGTGGGGCGTTCGCAGCACGCCCGTGGATGCGCTGCCGGACTTGTCAGACGTGCAGGTCATCATTCGCACCAACTACCCAGGACAGGCGCCGCAGATCGTCGAGAACCAGGTCACCTACCCGTTGGCCACCACCATGCTGTCGGTGCCAGGGGCCAAGACCGTGCGCGGCTTCTCGTTCTTTGGCGACTCGTTCGTCTATGTCTTGTTCGAGGACGGAACCGACCTGTACTGGGCCCGCTCACGGGTACTGGAATACCTGAACCAGGTCCAGGGCCGATTGCCCGCCACGGCGAAGCCGGCCCTGGGTCCGGACGCCACAGGCGTCGGCTGGATCTTCCAGTACGCGCTCGTGGATCGCACGGGCAAGAACGATCTGGCGCAACTGCGTGCGTTGCAGGACTGGTTCCTGAAGTTCGAACTCAAGAGCCTGCCCAACGTGGCCGAGGTGGCATCGGTGGGGGGCATGGTCAAGCAGTACCAGGTCGTGCTCGACCCGATCAAGTTGGCGTCCTATGGCCTCAGTCAGGCTCAAGTCCGCGATGCCCTGATGGCGGCCAACCAGGAGACCGGCGGCTCCGTCCTGGAATTGTCAGGCGCGGAGTACATGGTCCGCGCGAGCGGATACCTCAAGACCCTGGACGAGTTCCGGGAGATCCCCTTGACGGCACGCGGCGGTGTGCCGGTGCGGCTGGGGGATGTGGCGATGCTCCAGATAGGCCCGGAGATGCGGCGTGGCATTGCGGAACTCGACGGAGAAGGCGAGGTCGCCGGCGGCGTGGTGGTGCTGCGCTCCGGCAAGAATGCCCAGGAGACGATCGCTGCCGTCAAGGCCAAGCTGGCGGAGCTGCAGGGCAGCCTGCCGCCGGGCGTCGAGATCGTCACCACCTACGACCGCAGCGCGCTGATCGAGCGGGCCATTCGCAATCTCACGACCAAGCTGGGCGAAGAGTTTCTGGTGGTGGCGCTGGTCTGCGCACTGTTCCTTTGGCATCTTCGTTCTGCGCTGGTGGCCATCATCTCGCTACCTCTGGGCGTGATGACGGCGTTCCTGGTCATGCGCTACCAGGGCATCAACGCCAACATCATGTCGCTGGGGGGGATTGCCATCGCCGTGGGGGCGATGGTGGATGCAGCGGTGGTGATGATCGAGAACGCCCACAAGAAGCTGGAGGCTTGGCAGCACGCGCACCCGAATCAACGACTGCAGGGCAAGGAACGGTGGGACGTGATCACACAGGCCGCGGAGGAAGTCGGTCCTGCGCTCTTCTTCTCGCTGCTCATCATCACGCTCTCGTTCATCCCGGTCTTCACCCTAGAAGCGCAGGAAGGCCGGCTGTTCGGCCCGCTGGCATTCACCAAGACCTACGCGATGCCTGCGGCCGCAGGGCTGTCGGTGACGCTGATTCCCGTACTCATGGGCTACTGGATTCGCGGGCGTATCCCAGATGAGCAGAAGAACCCCATTACCCGCATCCTGATTGCAGCCTACCGGCCAGCACTGGAGTGGGTACTGCGCCGGCCCAAGGCGACGCTGCTGATCGCCGTGCTGGCCTTGGCGACCACGGCCTGGCCCTTGGCGCGGCTCGGCGGTGAGTTTCTGCCGAGGTTGGACGAAGGGGACCTGCTCTACATGCCCTCGGCCCTGCCGGGACTCTCGGCGCAGCGCGCCACGGAGTTGCTGCAGCTGAGCAACCGCATGATCAAGACCGTACCTGAAGTGGACAAGGTGTTCGGCAAGGCAGGACGGGCCGAAACTGCGACCGATCCGGCGCCCCTGGAGATGTTCGAGACCACGGTGAAGCTCAAGCCCAGGGAACAATGGCGTCCAGGCATGACGCCCGAGAAGCTCGTGGAAGAGCTGGATCGTGCCGTGAAGATCCCGGGCCTGTCCAATATATGGATTCCCCCTATCCGCAATCGCATCGATATGCTGGCTACCGGCATCAAGAGCCCGATCGGGGTGAAGGTGACTGGCAACGACCTGGGCGTGATCGATCGCATCGCTGCAGAGGTCGAGCAGGTCGCCAAGGGCATTCCCGGCGTGACGTCATCACTCGCGGAGCGCTTGACGGGCGGGCGCTACGTGGATGTTCAGATCGATCGCGTAGCCGCCGGTCGCTACGGCCTGAACATCGCCGATATCCAGGCGGTCATCGCCGGCGCGGTGGGTGGCGAAAACGTCTCGGAGACGGTCGAGGGGCTTGCCCGCTTTCCGATCAATCTGCGCTACGCGCGAGAATGGCGTGATTCACCACAACGGCTGGCAGAACTCCCCATCTTCACGCCGATGGGTCAGCAGATTACGTTGGGGACCGTGGCACGCATCGCGATCACCGATGGGCCGCCCATGCTCAAGAGCGAGAACGCACGGCCCTCCGGTTGGGTCTATGTCGATGTGCGCGGCCGTGATCTAGCCTCGGTGGCCAATGAACTGCGCGATGCCATCGGGCAGCAGGTCAAGCTGGAGCCGGGTGTGAGCATCACCTACTCCGGGCAGTTCGAATACATGGAGCGGGCCAATGCACGCCTGAAGGTTGTGGAGCCTGCCACCCTGTTGATCATCTTCGTTCTGTTGTACCTGACCTTCGCGCGTGTGGACGAAGCGGGCTTGATCATGGCGACTTTGCCCTTCGCGCTCACGGGGGGCATCTGGTTCCTGTACCTGCTGAATTACAACCTGTCCATCGCCACCGGCGTGGGATTCATCGCGCTGGCAGGTGTGGCGGCGGAGTTCGGCGTGGTGATGCTCATCTATCTGAAGCAGGCCTTGGCGGAACGTTGCCCCGATGGACGCGAACCGACGCGAGAAGAACTGCTCGATGCGATCCGGGAAGGGGCGGTGCTGCGCGTGCGCCCAAAAGCGATGACCGTTGCGGTCATCCTGGCGGGCCTGGTACCCATTGTTTGGAGCAGCGGCACGGGCTCTGAAGTCATGAGCCGCATAGCAGCCCCGATGCTCGGCGGGATGGTGACCGCACCGTTGCTGTCGCTGTTCGTGATTCCGGCTGCCTACCTGCTGATGCGTAAGCCACGCTAACGTTGCAACGCGGCAGGGCCTCACGACGAGGCCCTGCTGGACGCGAGGGATCAAGCCGCCCGCGCAGAAGCCGGGAGCATTTCTCTCTGGCAAGGACTTCCTATTGCATTGATCTTTACAAGAAAATAATCATCTGCTCATCACTCTGTCAGGGGTGACCTGAACAATGGTTAAGCAATTCATGCATTCAATCTTGGGGCACTGATCCATGGAATTGCGACACCTTCGTTGTTTTGTAGCCCTAGCAGAAGAGTTGCATTTCACCCGAGCGGCGGAGCGCCTGCATATCGAGCAACCCCCGCTGTCCCGAGCCATCAAGGAACTTGAGGATGAGTTAGGAGTGGTGCTCTTCGATCGAAATCGACGTGGAACTCTGCTGACCTCCGCGGGCGTCGCCTTTCTGCAGGACGTTCGCAGATTGTTTACCGTATTGGAACAAGCACGGGAGAACGTCAAAGCGGTAGCAGCGGGCTCACAAGGGAGCCTGCGCATCGCCGTATCCGACGGCGCGATTGATCCTCGGCTGTCGGCGTTCCTGGCCCATTGTCGCGAGGAAGAGCCGGAGATCGAGATTCGCCTGTCCGAAGTGCCCTTGGCCGAGCAAGTGCGAGGACTCCGATCAGGCGACTTCACCATCGGATTTGCGCACGCTGCCGATGTGGGCGAAGGCATCGTGGCCGAAACAATCTGGCAGGATCCATTGGTGGTCGCGATGCCTCCTAGGCACCCGCTGTTGTCGCACAAGAAGATTCCCCTGCACGAACTCGCCTGCCATCCTCTGGTGCTGTGCAACCCACAGGTATGCGAAGGCTACTGCCGTGAACTGGCCCGGCTCTTGCGGCCGCTGGAACGTGAACCCAACGTCGCTGAGCAGGTGTCTTCGCTCGACATGATGCTCACCTTGGTTGGCGCAGGCTATGGTGTCGGCTTCACAACCGCGGCCAGGATCGCAGTCAGCCAGCGTCCTGATGTCGTAGTCCGTCCCCTGGCCGTTGATTCGGCGGTGATCACCACCTATCTGCTTCGGCCCGATAGCGACGACTTGCCGGAGGCGCTGGAGCGATTTATCGTGCGCCTGCGCGAACACTCGGGTGACTGAGGGAAGGTGCTGCCCTTCGGAACGCTCGATCTCAGGCCTCGGTTGGATTGCGAAGATTGCTTTCCGTTGCCGCGATCAATTCGGCCGCACTGATCTTGAGCGCCATGGAAATTTTAAGTATGAGGGGGAGCGTGGGTACATGCTCGCCACGCTCGATCTTGCCCATGTGCGAGCGCGAAATGCCTGCCAGGGGCGTGTCCGAATTTTTGTGTAAACGGTTCGGACTTCAGTTGACGGAGATGCGGTCTCCGAACTGAATGGTAAAGCGGGTCAGCGCAGCCTTCCAATCCCGGATGGGCATGGTCCACTTCTGGCTGATGTTGCGCAGGGCCAGGTAGAACAGCTTGCTCAGCGCCTCATCGCTGGGGAATGAGCCCCGGTTCTTGGTCAGCTTCCTCAGGCCCATGTTCACCGACTCGATGGCGTTGGTGGTGTAGATGACCTTGCGGATTTCCGGCGGGTAGTCAAAGAACGGGATGAGTCGGCTCCAGTTCCTGCGCCAGGACTGGCCAATGGGCAGGTACTCGGCATCCCAGCGCTCCTCGAATTCCCCGAGCATCAGCTCGGCCTCCTCGGCGGTGGCGGCCGTGTAGATGCGGCGCAGGTCGGCAGCCACCTCTTTGCGGCGCTTCCATGAGACGTAGTTCAGGCTGTGGCGCACCATGTGAACGATGCATAGTTGCACCACCGCCTTGGGAAAGACGGCCTCAATGGCGTCAGGGAAGCCCTTGAGCCCATCGACGCAGGCGATGAAGATGTCCTGCACGCCCCGGTTGCGCAACTCGGTGACCACCTGCAGCCAGAACTTGGCGCCCTCGGTCTGGGCCAGCCACAGGCCCAGCACCTCCTTGTCGCCCGTCATGGTGATGCCGATGGCCAGGTACACCGCCTTGACCCGCACCGCGCCCTCGCGCACCTTCACATGGATGCAGTCCAGATAGACGATGGGATAAATCGGCTCCAGCGGTCGGGCCTGCCAGGCCTTGACCTCGTCGGCCACGGCATCTGTCACCGAGGAAATCAGGCTGGGTGAGACCTCGGTGCCGTACATCTCTTCGAGGTGGGCCTGTATCTCGCGCACCGTCATGCCACGGGCGTACAGCGAGATGATTTTGTCGTCGAAGCCGGCCCAGCGGGTCTGGTGCTTGGGGATGAGCTGAGGCTCGAAGCTGCCATGGCGGTCGCGTGGCACTTCGATGGGCAATTCGCCGAACTCGCCCTTGAGGGTCTTCTTGCTCTTGCCGTTGCGGGTGTTGCCAGCGGGGTTGGCCACCGCCTCGTTGCGTTCATGGCCCAGGTGCTCAGTCAGCTCAGCGTCCAGGGCTCGCTCGACCAGCAGCTTGGTAAGTTGCTTGAGCAGACCGTTCTCGCCGATGAGGTCTTCGGGCTTCTTGTAGTTGGCCAGCAGGCCAGACAGCAGTTCTTCGGGTACGTCGTGTTTCTTGGTGTTCATTGTGCTTACGGACAGGCCGGCTTACGCCGGCGGTGGATTGTCCGTTTACACAAAATTCTGCACACCCTCCCTGCCAGGGCTGCGAACTCGTCTTGAGCGATTGCTTGAGCGACACGCGCTGCGCGTACGGCCTGCCCAAACGCCATTGCTGGAGCGGACTCATACGTAGATGTGCCAGCGGGACGACCTGGCTGAATAGTGGGCTTCTGCATCAGCAGAAGCGTCGAATAATCCGCAAAAATTAACCACGTTAAAGTTATAGACGTTAAACTTCACTCTATTAATTCATGTTGGCTGAACCTGATCTGCTTTTTCGCTTTTATAGGCTCACATGCCCACCGTCATCAGCCAACCTCCCCATCTCAGGCTTGCGATAGCGCCAGGCGTAACGTCATCGAGGCTTTCGGACCTGCTTGCGCTCCAACGCGCCGAAGAGCCAGAGGTCACCATAGCGCTCCTTGAGGTCAGAGGTGACGAGATTCTTGCGGGACTGAAGGATGGCCATTACGACGCAGCGATGTCGCTTCAAGGAGCGACCGATTCGGCTCTCCATACACAACCCTTGTGGATCGAGCACATGGCAGTTGCTATGCCGTTGCGATCCTCTTTGATGGATCACGCCAAGCTCGCGATCGCCGATTTGCTGGATCACCCTGTCTTCCGCTGGCAGGCAGAGAGTTGCCCTTTGCTGGATCAGCGGTTGTCTTCACTTCCTGCGGTGAGGCAGCAGAGCACGCAGTACGTGGCTTCCTTCGAGATGCTGGCGCTCAAGGTCGCCGCAGGCTATGGCGTGGGAATCTCTACGCAATCGCGCATCGAGCGCGCTCACGGATGGGGACTCAGTATGCGATCGCTCGCCGACGGCCCCTACGAGGTCGTGACGTACCTCCAGCGGCCCTACGTACAAGCCACTCCGGCGACCGAGCGGTTCGAGCGCAGAGCGCTGCAGGTTGCAGTTACGATCTGATAGTGACAGGCGAGGCGGGCGCGATCAGCACACTGTCCTGAACCGGCTGCGGTACTCGGCCGGCGTGGTGCCCAGGGTCCTGCGGAATGCGCGGTTGAGCGCGTCAGTGGTATTGAAGCCGCAGGTTGTGGCAATCCGTTCAAGCGGTTCGTCGGTGGTTTCCAACCGATTGCGCGCCATCTCCACGCGCACCGATTCAATGTAAGCGGCCGGCGTCATGTTCAATTCCGTCTTGAAGATGCGGGTCAGTTGCCGATCGCTTACATGTGCCTGTTCGGCCAGTTCCGCGATGCTCATGGGCTTACCGATGCAGCGCATGATGTAGTGGCGCAGCGCATCCATGCGCCGGGTCTTGGACGCCGGTTCCAGCGAGGCACTGAATTGGCTTTGCCCACTCGGGCGCTTTAGGAACATCACCAGTTGGCGCGCCACGCGCAGCGCCAACCGCTCGCCGAAGTCATCGGCGACCAAAGCCAACGCCAGGTCCAGACAGGCGGTCAGGCCGGCGCCGGTCCAGACATCACGGTCGCGGATGAAGATCGGGTCGGCATCCACCTTGACCTCCGGGTGCTCGTCAGCGAGTTGTTGCGCGGTGGACCAATGTGTGGTGACACGACGGCCTTCGAGCAGGCCTGCCGCAGCCAGGACATGCGCGCCCACGCACACGGACGCGAGGCGTCGGGTATGGCCTGCAAGCGCCCTCACAGATACCACCACCGAAGGCGCTACGACGGCGCGCACGCGTCGCTGCGCATCGACCTCGACCGCGCCCGGCACCACGAGGGTGTCGATCCTACGGGGGGCGAGGTCGGCGAATGTCGTATCGGGCAGTACACGCACACCGGCCGAAGTCATGACGGGCGCAAGCGTCGCAGCCGCCAACACCACCTCGTAGCCCGTCGGCTCGTCCATCTCGCGCTGAAGAAGTGAGAACACCTCGGCCGGACCGGTCACGTCCAGCAGATAGACGTGCTCGAACAGCACCATGACGATGAGGCGCTTGATGTTTGCCATGCTGCAAGCTCCGTGGGTGCCCGCGCACCGCAATGTCTGAATCTACATGTTAGATGACATTGCCGACATTCCGCTGCGCTTCTAGTGTAGTGTTTGATTCTTAATGAAACTTAATTGAGCAACCACGCTCCAATGCTCTACTACGGTTTGCATTGGAGTGAAAAATTGCGAGTTGCCCCGACGATTGTGTTGACGGATGAAGAGGAAAGCGAGCTGAGCCGGCTGGCGCGCTCCAAGCGCACCAGCGTCAGATTGGCCCAGCGCGCCCAGATCGTGCTGCTGGCCGCGCAGGGGCTGCAAAACAAGGATATTGCCGAGCAGCTTGGCATTGGGCGCGTGCAGGTGGCGCGCTGGCGTGAACGCTACCTGCAATTGGGGCTGCAAGGTATCGAGCGCGACTTGCCGCGCGGCGCACCGCCGGTGAAGGTGGATGTGGCCAAGCTTGTGAAGCTAACCACACAGACCAAGCCCGAGGCGGCCACGCACTGGAGCACGCGCACGATGGCCGCTGAGTTGGGCGTCAGCGCCAGCACCGTGATGCGCCATTGGCAGGCCCACGGTCTCAAGCCTCACATCGTGCGCGGCTTCAAGGTCTCGCGCGATCCGCAGTTCGTGCAAAAGCTCGAAGACATCGTGGGGCTTTACATGTCGCCGCCCGAGCATGCGCTGGTGCTGTGCTGCGACGAAAAGAGCCAGGTGCAGGCGCTGGACCGAACGCAGCCCGGGCTGCCGCTCAAGAAGGGGCGCGCGGCCACCATGACGCACGACTACAAGCGCAACGGCACAACCACCTTGTTCGCTGCGCTCAACGTGCTCAACGGTCAGGTCATCGGCCAGTGCCAGCAGCGCCACACCCACATCGAGTGGCTGAAGTTCCTGCGTCAAATCAATCGGGAGACGCCCAAGGACAAGACGCTGCATCTGATCGCCGACAACTACGCCACGCACAAGCATCCAGCTGTGCAGGAGTGGCTGGCCAAGCACCCCAGATTCAACATGCACTTCACGCCGACCTCGGCATCGTGGCTGAACATGGTCGAGCGCTTCTTTCGCGACATCTCCGAGAACCGGCTACGCCGCGGGGTGTTCACCAGCGTGCCCGAACTCGTCTCGGCCATCGATGAGTACATCGCGCATCACAACACCAACCCCAAGCCGTTCATCTGGACCAAGAACGCTCGCGACATCCTGCAAAAGGTCA
This sequence comes from Diaphorobacter sp. JS3051, assembly GCF_015832135.1. Lineage (NCBI taxonomy): Bacteria > Pseudomonadati > Pseudomonadota > Betaproteobacteria > Burkholderiales > Comamonadaceae > Diaphorobacter > Diaphorobacter sp. JS3051. The sequence goes on along the minus strand of NZ_CP065406.1, from coordinate 1,398,567 downwards.
TCCGCGCCAATAGCCGATTAAGTTCCAAACAGAATGCAACACTACACTAGAGGCCGCGCAACACGCCCAACTGGTCAGCACCCTGCTGGGCACGCTCACAGCCAGCACCACGCCCGAAGAGCTGGCCGCCAACTGGCAGCGCGTGGCCCAGCACTTCGACCTGCTGCTGGACCGCCCCGAAGCCATCGACGCCCTGGAGCAAACCCTGCTGCAACTGGCCGTGCGCGGCCTGCTCGTACCCCAAGACCCCACCGACGAACCCGCCAGCACCCTGCTGCAAAAAATCCGCACCGAAAAAGACCGCCTCATCGCCACCGGCCAGATCAAGCGCGACAAACCCCTACCCCCCATCACTGACGAGGAAAAGCCGTTTGAGTTGCCGGTGGGGTGGGAGTGGGTGCGACTTGCAAATATCGCTGACAGCCGACTTGGCAAGATGTTGGACAAAGCGAAGAACTCAGGAAGGCGTTATCCCTACCTGCGCAACACCAATGTTCAGTGGCACCACATCGATCTTGATGACATCAAAGAGATCAGCCTGGAGGCCAGCGAGCTTGCTGAGTATCGATTGATGCCAGGAGATTTGCTTATTTGTGAAGGCGGGTATCCTGGGCGCTGTGCAATATGGCGTGACCCCGATCGCGAGATGTACTTTCAAAAGGCGCTGCACCGGGTCCGTCCACGAGGTGGCATTGCGGTGGAATTAATCGCAATTGCTTTGGAGTCAGATTCAAGAGCTGGGAACCTAGACAAACACTTCACAGGGGCCACGATCAAGCACTTTGTTGGACAGGCGCTTGATCGGTACGTGCTTGCGCTTCCCCCACTCGCCGAACAATCCCGCATCGTCACCCGCGTCACCGCCCTGCGCCGCCTGTGCGCCAACCTGCGCCAGCGCTTGGCCGAACGTCAGTCCGTGCAGGCCCGTCTGGCCGAGGCGCTGGTGCAAGAGGTCGCCTGACCATGTCTTGGGTAGGCGAAGCCACGGGCCTGTGGGGTGTGCTCAGCAAGGGCTGGGACTGGTGGCGGGGCAGGCGCGACCCGGCCCGTCGCGCGGCTCAGCGCCTGATCCGTGCCTTTGAGGCGCATGGCGTGCCTCGGCAGTAGATCATTCGCCTGGTGCCCGCCGCTATCGCCCAGGCCAAGCCTGGGCTGGGTATGGCCGATTGCTCGTCGCCTGAGCAACTCAAGCCCAAGCTGACCCCGGCATTGCTGGATTGGGCGGCAGGTTATTTGAATCTGCGCAGGGATTGGTTGGACGGCAGGGAGGATGTGCCGCCGCACTTGGTTGTAGACCATTACAAGCACCCCTCCCGATACGGACCTTGGCTGCAGGCGCGCAAGGCGGAAGCGCCGGACGTGCAACGCTATTTGTCCGTCTGGAAAGCCTACGGGACCCCGGTAGGGCCGGGTGCGGATGGTCCACTGTGTCTTGTCTATGAGGAAACCATCGCAGGGCTGGACGGCATGGAGCGGTCGCGTTACTGGCTGTTGGCCGATGGATGGACCATGGGCCATGCCCCCTGTGTGGAAAACCTGGCGGCCGTGGTGCATGTGGCGCAGCAGGCGGGTGTGCTGGTGGTGGGCAAGGAGTTGAGGGCGCCTGACCTGGTGCGCCTGCAAGAAGGCCAAGCGGTGGTGCCGGAACTGCTGCAGCGCACGCCGGGCAGTTGGTATCCCACCGATCTGGTGAACTCACCTCCCCAGCACGATTCGCCGTGGCGTCAGGCTATATGGCATGGTGGGCAGGGTTTGTTGGCGCGGCCAGACACCGTCACTGCGTTCCAGGCCGCAACGCCTGCGGCAGAGCCTCTCGATCAGGCTGGCCAGTAGAGCTTGCGCACCTGTCGCGCAGCGGGAAATCGAAGACGGCCGAGTCAGCGCTGGAGCAGGCCCTGATCGCGCGCTTCGCCACGCTGGGCCGAGTACCCGAGCCGTTCCTACTGCGTTCGGACAATGGGTTGGTCTTCACCAGCCGCAGCTTCACGGCCCTGGGAAGCTGCGGACTGCGTCAAGAATTCATCACGCGGCACAGCCCTGAGCAGAACGGTCTGGTCGAGCGGGTGATCCGCATGCTCAAGGAGCAGTGCGTGCATCGGCATCGCTTCGACTCGCTGCAGCATGCCAGTCGCCTGATCGGGGACTGGATCCATTTCTACAACCACCGGCGCCCGCACCAGGCGCTGAACGTGAGAACCCCCGCTGAGGCATTCGCATTAGCGGCATGACCTGTGACCTGTGCAGTTTCTGCTGGGTCAACAGTATGTGGAGATGCCGGCAAAAGTACCAACTTTTTGTTGGTATGTCACGGTACGCGGTGAAACGGCTTGAGACAACAAAAAACCCGCAACGCTAGGAAGCATGCGGGCTCTAAAAGGTCGTGAGATTGTGTGGAGGTCTGTTTTGGCCTGCCCGGAGGGACTCGAACCCCCGACCTATTGCTTAGAAGGCAATTGCTCTATCCGGTTGAGCTACGGGCAGATGATGCAGGTATGCGGTGCGAGCGGTGATGTGCGCGCTCGAAGTGCAGGATCATACAGGCGCCCGGAGCGCTTCCGCGCCAGCCTGCGCAGCCCATGAAATAGAAGACGGCATGCGGGTGCTGTGTATGATGCCAAATATGCCTTTAGCGCTTATCCAGCAAGCGCAAGCAGCTATCATTTAAAGAGTGGCCGCAGTCTGGCGTGCTCTTCAGTCCATCTCCTCAAACACCAGCGATGGAGGTGCCATGACCCGTGCCACATCGCCGAGCTGGCCGATGACATGGTTGGCGAAATAGCTGTTCTGCGTATCGGGCTCCAGCGCTGCCACGGCCAGATTGGCCAAGGGCTGGTTGAGAGACACGTAGTAGCTGCCTCCCGGCACGTCGATGGCGCTGCGCATGGGGGTCACGGTGGCGCGGATGATCGGGCGGGCGCCAGGGATGGCTCCGCGCACGTCCTCTCGCTCGGAGCTCTCCCGGCTGGTTTCCTCATAGATGTCGGCCAGTACGGAGCCCGCCTCGGCGACGTGCATCACCTGGATGCCCAGCAGCTTCAGGCGCTCCACTGCATCCGTTGCGCCGCTTGCCAACCAATAGCCGCAGGGGCGGTGGCGTTTTTTGACCGGCTTGAGTTGCAGCGAGGAATTCCAATCCACGCGCAGGGTCCGGTCTGCGCCGGTCTGTGGGTCCAGCATGACCAGGTCGCGCTGGCCGGGGGTTTGCGTGGCTTCCACCACGATCTCGCCACGGCATGCCTGGGAGGCAATGTCCCGCGCTTCATAGGAGCGCACCTGCTCCAAGTCGGCGGCGCGGTCCACGGTGCTGCGCAGTGCACTGGTGAGGGCCGTCACCTGCGAGTGCACGCGCCGCTGGATGTGGGTGCGGCCAATGCCCACGCCGCGCGTTTCCACGAGCATGCTGACGGCGTTCTTCAGACCATTCACGTTGCGGCCGGTATCGGGTTGCGTCCCTCCCATGGACAGGCGAAGGTCTTCGGCGCGGGTCGAGGTGGTGTAGTACCACTCCTGGCTCAGGCCTTCCGCTTCCAGGGCCCTGATCATGGGGTGGTGGAACCATTCCAGAGCTGCCTTGGTCATGAATTCCGGCAGGTTAGCCGTCGTTGCGTGCTGCAGCAGCACGTCGTAGCGTTGGATGGCATGGAATTTCTCGAGGAACCGTCCGGTGACGGTGTATTCATGCGCATCGAAAATGGCGATCGGGCGATAGTTGCGCACCAGTTTGGCGAGTGCCTGGGCCTCCGGAGTTTGCAAAAGCAGGTGGTCCCGGTTCATGTCGATGCCGTTGGACGTGGCTCGTGTGCCGGCCTCGGCTCCGTCGGGATTCGCGCGGGGAACGACGATCACGTTGATGCGCTCCAGCATGGGCTCCAGCAGACCCTGTGCCAGTTCGCGCGCCAGTACGAGCAATGCCTCGCTGCCGGCGGGTTCGTCGCCATGTTGCTGCCCAAGCAGCAGCACCGTGGGGCGGCGGCTGGCGTCCAGCGCGGCCACGTTGGTGCCAGCCGCGCGGGTCAGCACCAGGCCGTGCAAGGGTGTGCCGCGCTGCGATACCCCCAGGTCCAGCATTTGCACACGGGTCGTGCCGCGCTGCGCCGTGGCCAGATTACGCAGCCATTGGGTGAGTTCGGCGTTGGTGGTGAAAGCCTGGCGCCCCTCGGCGAGCCCCGGCGTTTCGTACCGCACGGAAGGCGCGGGAAAGCGTGCCGCGACAGCCGCGCTGTAGGGGAGCGCGGTGGAGGCCGGCTCGGTGGCCGGGGCGACGGGCGTTACCGTGACCGGGCTGGGCACGACTTCGCCACGCTGCACTGTTCCCAGCGGCGGCGGTACGGCGCGGGACGTTTGCGGACCAGTGGGCGCGGGGGGGGAGGACTGCGCGGGCCACGGAGGCAGGGGCGTGCTGGAGCAGGCGGACAGCAGGAATGCGCCCAGCAGCGCGGTAGCGCGGTGCCGTGCAGCGATTGCGGCGATTGGCAGCGCGTAAGTGTGGGAGAGCAGATTCTTCGGCGTCATGGTGGGCGTGGCGGAAGTGGTGCTGGGGCGGATGTTACCCGGCAGCTTTGATGTCCTGCGCGTGCGGCGGGGTGGTTGGCTCAGGGGCCATGGAAAAAAGCCCGGCTGTGCCGGGCTTTCTGTTGTCGTGAAGGTCTCAGCGGCCGAAGCCGCCGCCGCGTGGGCCGCGGCCACCACCGCCGCCGCCGTTGCCACGGCCGAAGCCGCCCCGACGCCCGCGGTCCGCCATGCTGTCCACGCTGGTGCGCATGGGGTCCGGCTGGCTGGCACGGCCGCTGCCATGGCGTGGGCCGATGCCAATGTTGCCGAGCTGCGTGCCCAGGTGAGCGTTCTCGCTGCGAGGCTGGCTGTCGTCGAAACGGCGATTTCCGCCATTACCGCCATTACCCCCGCCATTGCCTGCACCAGCGGGACCGCCGCGGCGGCGGCCACCGGCCGTGTTCTGCGGACGTTGCTGATCACGTGGACCGGCAGTACGGCCTGCATTGCCTGCGTTGCCGCCGCGGCCCCCGCTGCCGTTCTGACCCCCGGCGCGCTGCTGGCCTTCGCCCTGGCCACCGCCTTGGCGCGAACCGCGCTGGCCGCCAGTGGCCGCCTTGTTGGTGCGGATGCGCTCCATCATCTCCTGGCGTGCCGCCTTGGCCGCTGCCTGCATGACTTCGCGGCTGGGCGGCTTGCCCGCGCCGCCCCAGATGGTCTGGCGGCCCATGGCGATGGGCTCGGCCTTCTCTCCCTCGTCCGGGCCAAAGCCGTCGATCACCTGCACGGGGATTTCCTGCTTGGTGAAGCGCTCGATCTCCATCATGAAACCTTCCTCGTCCATGCAGACGAGGCTCACGGCATGGCCCTCGCGGCCGGCGCGGCCCGTGCGGCCGATGCGGTGCACATAGTCCTCGGGCACGTTGGGGATTTCGTAGTTCACGACGTGCGGCAGGTCGTCGATGTCGATGCCGCGTGCCGCGATGTCGGTAGCCACCAGGGCACGGATCTGGCCCGTCTTGAAGCCCTCCAGCGCCTGGGTGCGGGCGCTCTGGCTCTTGTTGCCATGCAGCGCCATGGCCGAAACGCCGTTCTTGGTCAGGTACTCGGCCACGTTGTTGGCGCCGAACTTGGTGCGCGTGAACACCAGCACCTGGCTCCAGTCGTGCTCCTGGATGATGTGCAGCAGCACCTGCTTCTTCTTGCCGCGCCCCACGGGGTGGATCACCTGGCTGATGCGTTGCACCGTGGTGTTGCGCGGGGTGACCTGGATGCTCTGCGGGTTCTTGAGCAGTGAGTTGGCCAGTTCACGGATGTCGTCGCTGAACGTGGCCGAGAACAGCAGGCTTTGCTTGGACTGGGGCAGCAGCGCCAGCACCTTCTTCACGTCGTGGATGAAGCCCATGTCGAGCATGCGGTCGGCTTCGTCCAACACCAGGATCTCGACGGTGGACAGGTCCATGAAGCCTTGCTGCTGCAGGTCCAGCAGGCGGCCAGGGGTAGCCACCAGCACGTCCACGCCGCGCTTGATGCGTTCGATCTGCGGGTTCATACCGACGCCGCCGAAGATCACAGTGGAGTTCAGATCCAGGTATTTGCCGTAGCCGCGCACGGATTCTTCGACCTGCGCTGCCAGCTCCCGCGTGGGCGTGAGCACCAGGGCGCGCACACCCTTGCCGCCAAACTGGCTGCGTGGGGCTTGGCCTTCGGCCAGGCGGTGCAGCATGGGCAGCGTGAACGCGGCGGTCTTGCCGGTGCCGGTCTGTGCGCCGGCGAGAAGGTCGTGTCCAGCGAGGACGGCTGGGATGGCCTGGGCCTGGATAGGGGTCGGGTTGTCGTAGCCTTGTTCTTGCACGGCCCGCAAAATGGCCGGCGCCAGCTTCAGTTCTTCAAATGTCATGTAATTGGATGCGCCCATCCGGGGCGCTGGGTATCGGCCTGTCGCAGGCGACTTTACGGGCCGCCGAGCCAGTTTGTTAGGCAGATGATTGCAAGGGTGGGAGCCCGGAAAATTCTTCCTTCGTCCCCAGCTTGTCTAGGCTGATGCCGTGGGCAACTGGAGCCCAAGACGGGGTCTATTGTCGCATGCGCCGATAATCCGCGTTTGTGCGCAAAAAATTTTGGCGCCTTCTTCTGCCCGTTTCCTGAATAAATCCATGGCCCAATACGTTTTCTCGATGAACCACGTCACCAAGACCGTGCCGCCCAAGCGGCAGATCTTGAAGGACATTTCCCTTAGCTTCTTTCCGGGCGCCAAGATCGGCGTGCTGGGCCTGAACGGCTCCGGCAAGTCCTCTCTGCTCAAGATCATGGCGGGCGTGGACAAGGAATTCGAAGGCGAGGCACTGCCCATGCCCGGGCTGTCGATCGGCTACCTGCCCCAGGAGCCCCAACTCAATCCCGAGCACACCGTGCGCCAGGCTGTGGAAGAAGCCATGGCCGAGGTGAACAACGCCAAAGCCCGCCTGGAAGAGGTATACGCTGCTTACGCGGAAGAGAATGCCGACTTTGACGCGCTGGCCAAAGAGCAGGGTGAATTGGAGGCCATCATCGCCGCGGCCGGTACCGATTCCGAACACCAGTTGGAAATTGCGGCCGACGCGCTGCGTCTGCCGGCGTGGGATGCGGTGATCGGCAAGCTATCGGGTGGCGAAAAGCGTCGCGTGGCCCTGTGCAAGCTGCTGCTGTCCAAGCCCGACATGCTGCTGCTGGACGAACCCACCAACCACTTGGACGCCGAATCCGTGGACTGGCTGGAGCAATTCCTGCACCGCTTCAGCGGTACCGTGGTGGCGATCACCCACGACCGCTACTTCCTGGACAACGCCGCTGAGTGGATTCTGGAACTGGACCGAGGCCACGGCATCCCCTACAAGGGCAACTACTCTGACTGGCTGATCCAGAAGGGCAACCGTCTGGAAGCCGAGCAAAAAGGCGAGGAGGCTCGCGCCAAGGCTTTGAAGAAGGAACTGGAGTGGGTGCGCCAGAACGCCAAGGGCCGCCAGGCCAAGTCCAAGGCACGTATTGCCCGCTTCGAAGAGCTGAGCGATTACGAATACCAGCGCCGCAACGAAACGCAGGAGATCTTCATTCCTGTAGCGGATCGCCTGGGCTCTAAGGTCATCGAATTCAAGAATGTCTCCAAGGCCTTTGGTGACCGCCTGCTGATCGACAACCTGAGCATGAACATCCCTGCCGGCGCCATCGTCGGCATCATCGGCCCGAACGGTGCCGGCAAGTCGACCCTGTTCAAGCTGATCGCGGGCAAGGAGCAACCTGATTCCGGTACCGTGGAAATCGGTCAGACCGTGAAGATGGCCTTTGTCGATCAGCACCGCGACGCACTGGCCGATGACAAGACCGTGTGGGAGGACATCTCCGGCGGGCTGGACATCATCAACGTGGGCAAGTTCCAAATGGCGTCGCGCGCCTATGCCGGGCGCTTCAACTTCAACGGCCAGGACCAGCAGAAGAAGGTGGGCAACCTGTCCGGGGGCGAGCGCGGCCGCCTGCACCTGGCCAAGACGCTGATCCAGGGCGGCAACGTGCTGCTGCTGGACGAACCGTCCAACGACCTGGACGTGGAAACCCTGCGTGCGCTGGAAGACGCGTTGCTGGAATACGCTGGCACCGTGCTGGTCATCAGCCACGATCGTTGGTTCCTCGACCGTATCGCGACGCACATCCTGGCAGCCGAGGGCGACAGCCAATGGGTATTCTTTGACGGCAATTACCAAGAATACGAAGCTGATAAGAAAAAACGATTGGGTGAAGAGGGTGCGAAACCGAAGCGTATGCGCTACAAGGCCCTCAAATAAGCACTTACAGGTAGTAGCATCGGGCGGACCGCCGCCCATTCTTCGTCCGTCCCCACCATGTCCCTTTCCGCGTCCCGCGCCCGTACGGTTTTTCGCGCCTGCGTTGTCAACGCCGTCAGGGACAGCGAGGCACTGATGGAGGCGCTGGTGACTGGTACGCGCGAAGCGCTCACGGCGCAGGAGTCCTCCACCCGCGACCTTCACAAGCGTACCCAGATCAGCGATGCCTTGCGCCTGCTCAAGCAGCACGAGGCGTCGTTGCCCAAGGCCTACCCCATGGCCTTGCTGGAGATTTTTGCCGAAGGCCCCTCGGCCGCGAAGACGAGGGCCGGGCAGCCCGGCGGAATGGACCTGGGCGAGCTCGCCCTCATGGACGATGCCGACGTGCTGGTCCAGGTGGAGCTGTCGCGGGCGCAGCAGATCGCCGCTCTGGCGACAGAGGCAACGCTGGCGGAACTCAACACGCTCGTCAGTTCGGCGCAGGGCCTGCACAGCGTGCAACCCGAGAGCAACCCTTTTCGCCCTGAGAACTACATCCGCGCGCTGCAGCAAGTGGTGAGCGATACCGGTGTAAGTGGGGAAGTGCGGCAGCTGTGGATGAGCCAGATGCGCGAACTGCTGGGCATGCAACTGGTAAGCGCCTATAAGCGCGCCGCCCAGAGCCTGCGCGAGCATGGCGTCGAGCCCGTGGGCTACGCGGTGGCGGGAGCCCCGGGTGTGCGTAGCAGTCATGGTGGTGGATATGCCCACAGTTCCCAGATGGGCGTGGGCTACGCGCCGCCCTCGGCCTATGGTGCGCCGGCCAGCGAATATGGTGCCGCGAGCGCCTATGGCCAAAGTTACGGGGCAGGCTGGGGAGGCGCATCGGGCAACGTGGCCTTGGCGCCGCAGGCCGAAGAAGCGCTGCTGACGGTGGGTATCCTGCGCCAGATGCTGGCCGGTGGTGGTGACCCTTTCGCCTACGATGCACGCGGCGGCTATGCGGCAGCTACTCCGGCCAACGCGTACGTCACGCCGGCCGCGGCGGAAGCAATGGAAGACATTGCGCAGCTGGAACGCATCGTGGGCCGTCTGTCGGGAGGGGCTGCGGTCCCGGTGACGGGCTGGAACGGCACCTCTGCACATGCGCCGGTGGCGGCATCCCCCACGCGGACGGCGCATGAGGTCGTGAGCCGCATGATGGACAACATTGCGCAGGATTCGCGGCTGCTGCCCCCCATGCAGCGTGCTGTGCAAAGCCTGGAGCCCGCGCTGAAGGAGTTGGTGCAGCACGACACGCGGTTCTTCACGGATGAGCAGCACCCCGCCCGGCGCCTGCTGGACGAGTTGACCCAGCGCAGCCTGGCATTCAACGCCGAGGATGGGCCCGCCTTCAGCCGCTTCATGCGGCTGGTGAACGAAGCCGTAGGCCACCTGGCTTCCATTGAGATCCGGGATGCCGCACCGTTCGCCCAAGTGCTCAAGGCGCTGGAAAAGGCCTGGACCGCGCAGGAGCGTCGCCAGCTTGAGCGCCATGAAGCGCAGCAGCGCGAACTGCTCCAGCGGGAGCAGCGGGAATTGCTGGCCGAGAAGATTGCCGCCGACTTCCGCCGCCTGCCCGATGCGGACAAGGTACCGGCCGACCTGCTGGCCTTCGTGACCGGCCCGTGGGCGGACGTGGTGGCGCAGGCGCAAAGCAGCCAGCCCCAGGAAACCGGCGGAGACCCCGGAGGCTATTTGGCGTTGGTGCCGCTGCTGCTGTGCTGCGCGCAGCCGGAGCAGTTGCGCTCGGACCCGGAGCGCCTGGGCCAGGCCATTGCTGACATGGTGCCGGTGTTGGTGCGTGGGCTGGAGAGCATTGACCACCCGATCGAGCGTATTGCCGAAGTGACGCAGCGCTTGGCGCAGCTTCAGGGTGAAGCGCTGAACTACGCAGCGGCGAGCGTCTTCGGCGACACGCCGGCGGAAGAGGTCAGCCCTGAAACCCGCGCTGACGATGTGCTGTCCTCCGATACGGCCGCCGCGGCGGACCCGTCGATGGCCGGAGCAGTGGCTCAGCCCGCATTGCGCATCGGCCAGTGGGTGGAAATCATCACCAACCAGCGTGCGGTGCGAACCCAGCTCACCTGGTGCAGCCCGCACAACACACTTTTTTTGTTCACCGGAGCCGACGCGAGCACGCAGTCCATGACGCGGCGCATGATCGACAAACTGTCCTCCGACGGGGCATTCCGCCTGATTTCCGACCAGCCGGTGGTGGACCGCGCTTTGCGCGCCGTGCGCACCAAGCCGGCCAAGCTGCGCTAGGGCGCTCCGCCGGTCGCGGGGACTGCCGTTCAGCCTGCCGCGCGTGGCAGGCGCCGGCGCACCAGTTGGATGTGGTTGCGCAGGGCGTAGAGCTCGTCGGCATAGGACAGTGGCACGCTCACTTTTTCCACCTGCGCCTCCATGCGGTCCAGCCGTTCGCGCAGCGCGTCGGGGGTGGCCTCTCCTCGTTCCATGTCGTCTTCGATGTCGCGCAGATGCCCATACCAGCGGAACACGCGCGAGCGCACGCGGAACTGGTACAGCGGCGGCACCACGCGCGACAGCGGCAGCATGACCGCAATCAAGATACCCAGTACCAGCCACATGCGCTCGACGAGGTTGGCGATCCAGAATGGCAGATAGCGCTGCATCAGCGGCGCCGGTTCGTTGATGGCGCGCTCGCCCTCCTTGGCAATGGGCAGTTCCGCGTGCCGGGTGCTGGGGAATTCGCGCGCACGGTTGAACCAGCCCGCATTGCCATGGATGCCCTGCGCGCTCTGGGCAAATAATTGCAGCAGGGCAGGGTGGGTACCTTCACGCGCCAGCAGGGATGTGGTGGATGCCACCAACCGTACGTCGCGCGGAGGTACGTTGGCCGCCAGGTCCACCACGCCGCGTGGCAGCACTACCGGCGTGAGGAACGGAAAACGGCGGCTGTAGGCCTCGTTCTGCGGGAAGTGCATGAGCTGCACGCCGGGCGTTTGCAGCAGCATCTGCACCATCAATGACTCGGGGGCGGAGGCAAACACCAGGGCGTCCAACCGCCCCGCCAGGAACGCCACCGTGGCGGGCGTCTGCTCCAGACGGGTGAGCGTCAGGGCATCCAGCGGAATGTGGTTGGCGTCCAGCAGGCGCTCCATGAGCGTTGGTACGCCGCTGCCGGGCGAGCCGACGTTCACGCGCAGCCCGCGCAGCTGGTGCAGCCCCTCCAGCCGGGCCGATCGGTGGATGCGGCGCGCCACATCGCCGCGGTAGAACAGCCAGATGGGCTCCACGAAGAGGCTGCCCAGCGAGACCAGCTCATCACTGTCCTCGGGACGCAACTCACCCGTGCCACCTTGCACGAAGGCGAGGTCGGCGTGGCCATCGCGCAGCAACTGCAGGTTGGATGACGAGCCATCGCTGGGCAGCAAGACCACGTTGATCCCGCTTGCCGCCAGTGCGTCGCGATAGCGCTGGCCGAAGGCCTCGTAGGCGCTCTGCGCGGGGCCGGTGGCCAGCGTCACCGTGCGCGGCGGCGTGGGGTTGAGCCACCAATAGGCCAAGAGCACCAGGCCCGCGCCCAGTAGCGCCAGCGGCCCGGCAGACACCAACAGGTCGCGCAGCGACAGCAGCGCCGTGCGCAGGCGGCGTGACATCTGTCCCATGGTTAGCTCCCGGCAGATAGATCGGCATGGCACGGAAGTGCCAGGCCATCGGCCGTGCGCAGGGTGCGCGCGGCGAGCACGGCGCGCACGGTGGCGCGGGCCACCGCCTCGGCCGCCATCGTGGCCAACACCATCATGCCGGGGTGGTGCGGCACGTGGCCCGTCGCCAGCGTGAACAGCGTGTCTCCGTCGCTCATGGTGTGCACGGGGTTGATGCTGCGGGCCAGGCCGTCGTGGCCGGCGACGGCCAGTCGCTGAGCCTGAACCTTGGTCAGCCGCGCGTCGGTGGCAATCACGCCGATCGTGGTGTTGCTGCCGGCCAGCAGGGGATGAGGGGGCTCGCCGCGCAGCAGCGCGTGCCGTGTATCGCGCAGCGTCAGTCCGTCGGCAGCGCGGGCGCCCGCCAGTGGGCGCCCGGTGTCCGGGTCGACCACGTCGCCCACGGCGTTGCAGGCAATGAGCGCACCCACCGTGACGCCCGCGACGGTGACCGAGGCTGTGCCTACGCCGCCCTTCATGGCGTGCTGCAGGCCGAACATCTTGCCCACCACGGCGCCAGCGCCGGCGCCTACGTTGCCCTCGGCTGGCGGCTCGCATGTGGCGGCGGCGCAGGCCGCATAGCCGGCCGCCGCATCGGGCCGCACCTTCATGTCGCCCACGTGCAGGTCGAACAGCACGGCCGCTGGCACCAGTGGCAGGCGGCCCACGCCCACGTCCAGCCCTACGCCGTGCTCCTCCAGCCAGCGCACGGCCCCCGTGGCGGCCTCCAGCCCCCAGGCGCTGCCACCCGCCAGCATGATGGCGTGCACCTGCTCCACCAGGTTGCCCGGGGCCAGCAGGTCGGTCTCGCGCGTGCCGGGGGCGGCGCCGCGCACATCCACGCCTGCCACGGCACCCTCGCGCGCAATCACCACGCTGCAGCCGGTGGGGCGGCGTGGGTCGGTGAAGTGGCCGACCTCGATGCCGGCAACGTCGGTGATGGCGCCGCAGGCGCTGTGCAGGGAGCAAGCTTGCATGGGCGCCGATTATGGTGCCGCGCCGGCACCTGTCCCCGCGTCTTGCGGGGTGCTCTCAAAGCCGGGTGCGGCGCAGCCGCAGGGCATTCGTGATCACCGAGGCCGAGCTCAGGCTCATGGCCAGCGCCGCGATCATCGGCGACAGCAGCCAGCCCGTGAACGGGTAGAGCAGGCCGGCGGCCAGCGGCACGCCCAGCGCGTTGTAGACGAAGGCAAAGCCCAGGTTTTGGCGCATGTTGGCCACCGTGGCCTGCGACAGTGCGCGCGCCGTGGCGATGCCGCGCAGGTCGCCCTTGACCAGGGTGAGCTGGGCGCTGTTCATGGCCACGTCCGTCCCGGTTCCCATGGCGATGCCCACGTCGGCGCGCGCCAGTGCCGGCGCGTCGTTGATGCCGTCGCCGGCCATGGCCACGGTGCGTCCCTCGGCCTGCAGGCGTTCGACCAGGGCCAGCTTATCGGCGGGCAATACCTCGCCGTGCACCTCGTCGATGCCCAGGCGCCGTCCCACGGCACCTGCCGTGGTCAGGCCATCGCCGGTGGCCATGATGATGCGCAGGCCGGCCGCATGCAGGGCGGCCAGCGCGTCGGGCGTGCTGGCCTTGATGGGGTCGGAGACAGCCAGCAGGCCCGCCAGTTGCCCATCCACGGCCAGGAACATCACACTGGCGCCTTCGCCGCGCAGTGCCTCGGCGGCCTGCGCCAGCGGTCCCGTATTCACGCTGGACTGCTGCATCAGCACCGTGTTACCCAGCGCCAAGGTGCGGCCCGCGACCCGGCCGCGCACGCCGATGCCCGAGGCCGAGTCGAACTGCTCGGCCGCGTCCAGCGCCAGCCCCTGCTGGCGTGCCGCAGCGACGATGGCCGCCGCTAGCGGATGCTCGCTGCCCTGGTCCAGGCTGGCGGCCAGGCGCAGCACCTCTGCCTCGCGCCAGCCGGGCGCGGCCACGGTGCGCTCAAAGCGTGGCCGGCCCTCGGTCAGGGTGCCGGTCTTGTCGACGATCAACGTGTCCACGCGGCACATATGCTCGATGGCGGCCGCATCGCGGAACAGCACGCCCTGCGTGGCGCCGCGCCCTGTGGCCACCATGATGGACATCGGCGTAGCCAGGCCCAGCGCGCAGGGGCAGGCGATGATGAGAACCGCCACAGCGTTGATCAGGCCGTAGACCCACCTGGGCTCGGGCCCGAACAGTCCCCAGCCCAGCAGCGTGAGCACCGACACGCCGACCACGGCCAATACGAACCAGCCCGCAACGCGGTCGGCCATGCGCTGCATGGGCGCGCGCGACCGCTGGGCCTGCGCCACCAGTTGCACGATCTGCGACAGCATCGTGGCCGCACCCACGAGTTCGGAGCGCATGACCAGCGCCCCGCTGGTGTTGAGCGTGGCGCCGATCAGCTTGTCGCCCGTGCGCTTGCTCACTGGCAGCGGCTCGCCCGTGAGCATGGACTCGTCCACGGCGCTGCTGCCTTCGACGACCACGCCGTCCACCGGCACCTTCTCGCCGGGGCGCACGCGCAGCAGGTCGCCCACATGCACGTGGGCTAGCGGCACGTCTTCCTCGCCGCCATCGGCGGCGATGCGGCGCGCGGTCTTGGGCGCCAGGCCCAGCAGCGACTGGATGGCGGCCGAGGTCTGCGAGCGCGCCTTGAGCTCCAGCATCTGGCCCAGCAACGTCAGCGAAATGATGACCGCGGCCGCCTCGAAGTACACGCCCACGCGGCCCATGGACTGGAACGAGGCCGGGAACACGCCCGGCGCCACGGTGGCCACCACGCTGTAGAGGAAGGCCGCGCCCGTGCCCAGACTGATCAGAGTCCACATGTTGGGGCTGCGCTGCACCACGGATTGCCAGCCGCGCACGAAGAACGGTGCGCCGGCCCACAGCACGATGGGCAGCGTCAGCACCAGCTCCACCCCGCTTTGCGTGGCCATGCCGACCCAACCCAGCCGGTGCCCGGCCATGGCCAGCGTGGTGACGACCATGGTGAGCGGCAGCGTCCACCAGAAGCGGCGCGAGAAGTCGCGCAGTTCGGGGTTGTCATCGGCTGCGTCCAGGCTGGGCAGTACCGGCTCCAGCGCCATGCCGCACTTGGGGCAGTGGCCGGGGCCGCTCTGTCGCACCTGCGGGTGCATGGGGCAGGTGTAGACCGTGTCGGCGGTTGGTGGGGCGGGTGGAGCGGCCGATGGCCGGGGCACTTGGGGGCTGTGGTGCCGGTGCTGCCCGTGTGGGGCAGCTGCGGGCGGCGTGCTGTGGGAATGCATGAGGGCTCCTTGGTGCGGCAAGGGGCCGGGCAACTGCCGCCCGGTCCGTGGGGCGTCAGCGCAATGGTTCGATATGGGTGACGACGAATACGCTCTTCACCCGTTCGGCCCGAAAGCGCACCTTGTCGCCGGGCTTGAAGGTGGCCGCCTGTGCCGGGTCGCGCAACGTGAACACCATGGTCATGGGCGGCATGGCAAGGTTCTTGAGCTCGCCGTGGCGCAGCGTGATCTTGCCGCTGCGTGCATCCGAACGCGTGACTTCGCCCTCGCTGAGATCCTGCGTGCTGTCGCCGGACGCGGCGGGCGTTTCGGTGTGATGGGCGTCGTGGTCCGAGCCCTGGGCATGTGCCCAGCTGCCGGGCAGGCCCAGCAGTGCCAGAGCGGCCACGGGTGCGAGGGCGATGCGCGGCGCGCGCGCTGGCAGGGTGTGCGATGGCATGGCGTGGCCTTTCATGGTGTGCATCAACGGTAGCTGGTGAATACGCGCGTGGAGACGTCGCTGTTCATCAGGTTCTTGGTGACCAGCAGCACGTCGTACGGGTCCTTGCGGCCGTTGTACTCGGGCCCGTCCATGCCGGGGCTGCCCACCGGCATGCCCGGGACGGTGAGGCCCAGGGCCTTGGGTTTGTCCTTGAGCAGCTTGCGCACGTCGGCAGCGGGCACATGGCCTTCGAGCAGGTAGCCGCCCACCAGCGCGGTGTGGCATGAGCCCAGGCGCGTGGGCAGGCCGAGCTTGGCGCGTACGGCGGCGTTGCCCATTTCGTGCACGGTGACCGTGAAGCCGTTGGCCTGCATGTGGCTCACCCAATCCTTGCAGCAGCCGCAGTTGGGGTCTTTCCAGACCTCCACGGCAGTCTGCGGGGCGGCGGCACGGGCCAGGGCGGGCAGGGCAGCGCCGGCCAAGCCGGCGGCGAGGGCCGTCATCCATTGGCGGCGGGTGGGTTGCGTGATTCGCATGGTGGACTCCTGATGATGCGGGTGGTGGTGTTGTTCAGGGCGTGACGGTGAAGGTGCCGCGCATGCCTGCTTCGTAGTGGCCGGGGATCAGGCAGGCGAAGTCGAAGCGGCCGGGCCGGTTGAAGTGCCAGACCAGATCTTCCTTGGCGCGCGGGGCCACGTGTGCCATGTGGGGTTCGGCATGCTCCATGTCGGGGTACTGGCGCATCATGGCCGCATGCTGGTCCAACGTGCCCTGTGTGCCCAGCACCACCTCATGCATGACCTGGCCCTGGTTCTCCACGCGCAGGCGCACGGTCTCGCCCTGTTTGACGGTGAAGTGCGACGGGGTAAAGCGCATGTCGTCCGTCATGTGCAAGGTGATGGTGCGCTTTGCGCCCTTGGCCTCTCCCGCAATCCCCCATTCCTGCTGCTGCGGGGCGACGGCAGGGTGGCTGTTGTGCATGTTCTCATGACCAAAACTGGCTGTAGCGCCCGCCAATAAAGCGCAAGCAGCTATGAATTTGATAGATTTCATGGGTTTCTCCGAGAGTTCAATGGTGTTCGTGGCTGGCACCCGGCTTGCGCACGCTGGGGGCGCCGGGGGCCCGGCCGGGCGGGATCTGGCGCGGGGCTGTGGCGTCCAAGGGCGCACCGGCCCATTCGTGCGCCACCGTGCCCGCCGGGTGCTGGTACCAGCCCGGGTCGCGCCAGTCCTGGGCGGCCAGGCCCTGGCGGACCTTCAGGGTCGTGAACATGCCGCCCATCTCCAGCGGGCCGAAGGGGCCGGTGCCGGTCATCATGGGATAGGTGTTGTCGGGCAGCGGCATTTCCATCGCGCCCATGTCGGCCATGCCGCGCTCGCCCATGACCATGTAGTCGGGAATGATCTTCTGGATCTTCCCGACCAGGCCGCGATGGTCCACGCCGATCATGGTGGGCACGCCGTGGCCCATGGCGCCCATGGTGTGGTGGCTCTTGTGGCAATGCAGCGCCCAGTCGCCGGGCTCGTCGGCGATGAACTCCAGCTGCCGCATCTGGCCCACGGCCACGTCGGTGGTCACCTCGGGCCAGCGCGCGGCCTTCGGGGTCGGCCCGCCGTCGGTGCCCGTGATCTCGAACTCATGCCCATGGATGTGGATGGGGTGGTTGGTCATGGTCAGGTTGCCCACGCGAATGCGCACGCGGTCGCCCTGTCGTGCCACCAGCGGGTCGATGGCGGGGAACACCCGGCTGTTGAAGGTCCAGATGTTGAAGTCGGTCATGGTGTTGACCTTGGGCGTGAGGCTGCCCGGCTCCACGTCGTAGGCGCTGAGCAGGAAGGCGTAGTCACGTTGCACCTCCGCGATCAGGGGGTGGCGCGCCTTCGGGTGCGTGATCCACAGGCCCATCATGCCCATGGCCAGCTGCACCATTTCGTCCGCATGCGGGTGGTACATGAAGGTGCCGGGGCGGCGCGCCGTGAACTCGTACACAAAGGTCTTGCCCGCGGGGATGTGCGGCTGGGTAAGCCCGGCCACGCCGTCCATGCCGCTCGGCAAGCGCTGGCCGTGCCAGTGCACGCTGGTGTGCTCGGGCAGGCGGTTGGTGACGAAGATGCGCACGCGGTCGCCTTCCACCACCTCGATGGTCGGGCCCGGGCTCTGGCCGTTGTAGCCCCACATGTTGACCATGAAGCCGGGCGCCACCTCGCGCACTACCGGCTCGGCCACCAGGTGGAATTCCTTGACGCCGGCGTTCATGCGCCATGGCAGCGTCCAGCCGTTGAGCGTGACCACGGGCTGGTAGGGCCGGCCGCTGGACGGGGTTAGCGGCGCGGCCGTGTCGGCAGAGGATTGCGAGGGCGCCTCGGGCAGTGCGGCCAAGGCCACGCGGCTCACCGATGCGGCGGAGGCTGCGACCACGGCCGTGGCGGCGCCGGAGAAGAAATGGCGGCGCTGCATGTCAGTGGCCTTCCGAAGGGGCGTTGGGGGTGGTGGGAGCGGACGGCAGGCCGGTGGGCGCGCCGGGCGATGTGCCCGTGAGAGCCAGTTGCAGGTCGGTCTGGGCGAGCCAGAAGTCGCGCTGCGCCTCGGTGGCGGCAGCCACGGCCTGGCTGGCGCGGCGCGCCTCGGCCAGCAGCTCCCACACGCTGATGAACATGCCGTTGTAGCGCAGCACGGCCTCGTCCTGCATGAAGCGCGCCAGCGGCAGCGCCTCGGCCTGCTGCTGGTGCGCCAGGTCCCAGGCGGTGCGGTAGCGCAGCCAGTGGCTGCGTGCCTCGCTGCGCGCGCGGATGGCGGCATCCTGCAGTTGCGCGGCGCTGTGCTGCAACTCGGCCCGCGCGCGGCCCGTGGCAGCTCCGCCCCAGTCGAACAGCGGCAGAGGCAGCTCTACCTCCCAGCCGCGTGTGGTCTCGCGGTGGCCGGAGGCGCGCTCGGTGGCAGTGTTGCGGCTGTAGCTCAGGCCGATGTCGCCGAACACGGATCCAACACCGGCCCAGCCGCTGCGGTCGGCGGTGGTGTCCAGGTCGCGGCGCAGTGCGCGCAGGTCCAGCCGCTCGCGCAGGGCCGTGGCTTCGGCGTCGTCGCCGCTGCGCAGTGCATCCGCCGCGGGCAAGGCGGGGAGCGCATCGGGCAGCGTGAAGTCGGCCTGCGCGCCCCACAGCCCCATCAGCCGCGCCAGTTGCTCGCGCTCCAGCGCGGCATTCAGCCGCGCGCGGGCCAGCTGTGCTGCCGCGTCCTGTGTGATGGCGATTTCGCGTGCCTGCTGCAGACGGCTGAAGTTGCCCACGCGCGCCATGCGCCGCGCCAACTCGCCGCCGGCCTCGGCCGCCTCGTACATGCGTTCGCGCGCGGCCAGCACCTGCCGGGCGGCCACGGCGCGCAGCCAGGCGCGGCGTGTGTCTGCGGCCAGGCGCAGCACGTCCTGTGCGGCGGCCAGCGTGGCCTGCTCCATCTGCCAGCCTTGCCAGCGCGTGCGCCAGGGCAGGGTGATCACGTTGACCAGGCTGAAGCCGAGCTGGCGCTCGATCTCGCGCTCATGCCCGCTGGTGAATCGCCCCAGCGTCAGCGTGGGGTTGAACAGGGTCAGCGCCTGTGCGCGCTGCGCATCCTGCGCGGCCAGATTGGCCAGGCGGGCCTGCAGCGCGGGGCTGTTCAAGAGCGCCACGCGCACGGCGGTGTCCGCATCCACGGGAAGGCGCAGCCATTCGGTGATCTGGGCCTGCGCGTCGCTGCGGCTTTGCGTATCGGGCGCGGGCAGTTGCGCGCCGTCGGGCAGGCGGGGCTGGACATGGCTTTGCACGTCGCCGCGCAGCCCATCGGGGGCGACGTTGGCGCAGCCGGCCAACACCAGTGCGGCGGCCAGCGCAGCCAGGGCAAGCGGAGGGCGCCTCATGGCCGGCCTCCGTGGTGGTGTTTCGGGGTGGGCATGGCAGGGCTGGGCGGCGCGGTGCGTGCCTGCGCGGCTTCCCAGCGCACGATGTCGGAGTGGCCACCGGGAAAGGCGCCCACGGCGGTGTTGGCGGCCTTCCAGCCGATGTCGGCCTCAGCCACGTCGCCGCTGGGGGGCAGGGGCTGGTGGTGCAAGGGCAGACTGGGGGCCTGTGCCGAGTCGGCGGTGGCGGTCTGCGATGGGGCGGCAGGAACATTGTCAACCTGCGCCCAGGTCGGCGGTGCGATGCCGGCCAGGGCCGCCAGGGCCATCATGGCCGCAGGGCTGGTGGGGTGCGCGAAGCGCATGGGAGTCTCCCGTCAAACATGACAAAACCGCGTCCGCGACACTCGGCTGCGGCCCCGTCGGGGGACATGCCGCCGATTGCGGACGCACTTCGGGCGTCAGTGCTCAGGAGATGGGTGGCTTGATGGCTTGCGCAGCCGTGGCGCTGGCAAAGTGGGTGCCATGGTGCGGTCGCAACGTGCTGTCGTGCCGTCCATGGAAGGCGGGCGCCCAGACCGGCGCGTAGAAGGCCGAATGGCAGGCGCCGCAGGCCGAACAGCCGGCGGGGTGTTCCGCGTGGACCGCCCCGCCGGTATCGCAGCAGTGCGGCTGTGCTGATGCGCTGGCATGGTCGCCGTCATGACCACCGTGGTCGTGCGTGTCGCTTGCCATAGCGTGGTGGGTAGCAGCTGCCGCGATGGTTGGCTGCGCGGGCGTGGCCGGTGCAACGCCCATGGCCATGGCGTCGCCCAGCAGGCCCCGCAGGACCAGCAGCAGACCCAGGATCATGGCAACGGCGTGGCGCATGCAGCGAATGATACCGGCGCGGTGCAGGAAGTTCCCGCCAGAGCGAGCGCCGGACGATGGCCCGGCCGCGTGCCGTCAGACCGCCATGTAGCGCCCTGGCCGGTGGTTCATGGCCAGCACCAGGTTGAGCGCCACGGCGCCGATGACCGACCACAGCACGCGCAGCGGCTCCACTGTGACCAGCGCCGCCAGCACGATGCAGCAGTCCACGGCCATCTGCACCTTGCCGGCGCGCCAGCCGAAGCGGTCCTGCAGGTACAGCGCCATGATGCCCACGCCCCCCAGGCTGCAGCGGTGGCGGAACAGCACCAAAAAGCCCATACCCATGATCAGCCCGCCGGTGATGGCCGCATACAGCGGCTGCAGTTCGCTGATCTGCAGGAACTGCGACTGCAGCTCCGACAGCACCGACAGCAGCGCCACGGCCGCGAAGGTCTTGAGCGTGAAGGCCAGGCCCAGCTTGCGCAGCGCCAGCCAGTAGAACGGCAGGTTGAGCGCGAAGAACAGCTTGCCGAAGCCGATGCCCGTGGCGTAGTGCAGCACGAAGGCCAGCCCCGCCATGCCGCCGGTGAGCAGCCCGGCGCTGGCGAGGAAGGCCACGCCCACGGAGATCAGCGTCACGCCCACGCCAATCGCCACGGCGTCTTCGGTGCGGGTGTGCGGGACCATGGCGGGAGCGGCGTTGGCGGTGGTGGTGGACATGGGCGGGATCGGCAGTCGCCGTGGTGACCGGCGGGGGCGCGATTGCACCACGGCATCGGTCGCTGTGTCTTGCGCTGGGTCAAATTCCCGTGTCTGGGTGGTGTGATGCTCCTAAAAAGTGAGCTGTTTGCGCTTATCAGGCGGGCGCTAGAGGTCGATTTGACTCATCTCTGGCGCGCCCGGCGTGCCGGGGGGCTGGGTGGCCTGCATGGCTTCGGTGATGCATGCGCGCACGGCCACGCTGGGCACCATGGGCCGCAGCGCGGGCACGCTGGCACGGCCGATGTTGCCCTGCGGCAGCCGGCGCACCAGGTGGCCCACCAGCGTGAGGCCCAGCCGCGCCCATTGGCCCCGGGCCTCCGGCGCGTCGCCCAACTGGCGCGCAAAGCGCAGCATCTGCCAGTGCGCGCGCCAGTGCAGGCCGAGGCGGTTCTGGCCCACCACATGGGCGGCCTCCAGGTAGCGCCAACGCTGTTCGGTGGGCGCATCCACGCTGGTGCGCCAGCGCTGCAGCAGGTAGTCGTAGGCGGCGCGCTGGCGGCTTTGTGGTGATTGGGTCATGGTCATGCGGCCTCCTTCGCCGCGATAGAGGCACCGCGGCGCAGGCGCAGCCCGTTGGCCACCACCAGCAGGCTCACGCCCATGTCGGCTGCCACGGCCATCCACATGCTGGCCATGCCCAGCAGCGCCAGGGTGAAGAACGCGGCCTTGATGCCCAGCGCCAGGGTGATGTTCTGCCACAGCACGGCGTGTGCGCGGCGTGCCAGCCGCACGGTGTCGGGAATGCGGCGCAGGTCGTCGTTCATGAGTACTACGTCGGCCGTCTCCATGGCCATGCCGGTGCTGTGTGCGCCGCCCATGGCGAAGCCCACGTCGGCCTGGGCCAGCGCGGGCGCATCGTTGATGCCGTCGCCCGCCATGGCGGTGGGGCCGCGCGTGCGCTGCAGCGCGGCCAGGGTGTCGAGCTTGTCCTGCGGCAGCAGGCCGCCGAGCGCGTCCTGCGCGTCGGTAATGCCCGCCTCGGCCGCGATGGCCTGTGCGGTGGCCGGGTTGTCGCCGCTCAACACCACCGGGTGCACGCCCAGCGCGCGCAGTTCGGCGATGGCCTGGCGCGCGTGGCCGCGCAGCGGGTCGGCCACGGCGAACAGCGCGCGCACGGCTTGCGCGTCGGCCAGCAAGGTGACGGTGCGGCCCTGCCGCTCCTGTTGGGCCAGGGCGTCTTCGAGCGCAGCGTCGGCCAGGCCTTGTTCGCGCATCAGGCGCAGGTTGCCCAGCCACCAGCGCTGGCCGCCCACCTCGGCCTGCACGCCGCGACCGGGCAGGGCCTGCAGGTTCTGCACGCCGTTGTGGGTGGCCGCGGGCAGGCCGGCGGCGATGGCGCGCGAGACCGGGTGCTCAGACCGGCTGGCCAGCTGCCAGGCCACATCTGCCACGGCGTCGGCATCGGCGCCGTTCAGGGCACGCCACTGCACCAGGGCAGGGCTGCCGATGGTCAGCGTGCCGGTCTTGTCCAGCGCCACCACGCGCAGGCCGCGCGCGGCCTCCAGCGCGCTGCCGCCCTTGATGAGGATGCCGCGCCGCGCGGCGGCCGTGAGCGCGCTGACCACCGTGACCGGCGTGGAGATGACCAGCGCGCAGGGGCAGGCGATGACCAGCAGCGCCAGCGCCTGGTAGGTGGACTGCGTCCAGGTCCAGCCCATCAGCGGGGGGGCCAGCAGCGCCAGCAGCACGGCCAGTGCGAACACGACGGGCGTGTAGATGGCGGCAAAGCGGTCCACGAAGCGCTGGATGGGGGCCTTGCTGGCCTGCGCTTGCTCCACCGCGCGCACGATGCGCGCAATCAGCGTGTCGCCGGGCGGGGCGTTCACCTGCATCAGCAGCTCGCCCTGCTGGTTCACGCTGCCCGCGTACAGCGGGTCGCCGGCGGCCTTGTCGGCCAGTTGGCTCTCGCCGGTGATGGGGGCCTGGTTCACGCTGCTGCTGCCGTGGGTGACGGTGCCGTCCAGCGGCACATGCGCGCCCGGGGCGATGCGCACGGTGGCACCCAGCGGCACCTGGTCCACAGGCAGGCTCAGGGTGCTGCCATTCGGCTGCAGCACGTCGGCCGTGGCGGGCGCCAGTTGCAGCAGCTGGCGTATGGCATGGCGCGCGCGGTCCATGGCGCCGTCCTCGATGCGCTCGGCCGCCACGTACAGCGCCATGACCATCGCTGCCTCGGGCCACTGGCCGATGAGGAAGGCGCCCGTCACCGCCACGGCCATGAGCGCGTGGATGCCCAGGCGCAGGCGCGCAAGGTCTTTGAGGCCCACCCGGTACACGCCCAGGCCCGACAGTGCAATCGCCACCACGGCCAGGGCCATGCCGGCGTAGTCCTGCTGCATCCAGTGCGCCACCTCGGCGCCCGTGGCCAGGGCCAGCGCCGCGGCGATGCGCGGCCAACCGGGCAGGGTGCCGTGGTCGTGGCCGTCGCCCGCCGATGTGCTGCAGGCGCAGCCGCTGCATGCGGATGCAGGCGAAGGAGGCAGGTTTGCCGCGCCCGGGCCATGGGAATGGGACGCGGAATGGGAGGAATGGCTTTGGCTCATGCCATGATTGGAAACCTTGAAGCCACTCGAAGGTCAAGCCATGCTGCGACAAAGCCCCCGCCACCGTATCGGTGATGCCGCCCGGCTCTCGGGCGTGCCACCGGCCAACATCCGCTATTACGAAAAGGAAGGCCTGCTGCCCGCGCAGACCCGCGCGGACAACCGCTACCGCCTCTACAGCGACGAGGAGGTTCACCGCATGCGCTTCGTGCGGCTGTGCCGCGCCATGGACATGTCGCTGCAGGAGGTGCGCGGCCTGCTGGCATTGGACGCCTGCAGTACCACCGACGGCCATGCCGCCTGCGTCACGCTGGACGAGCACCTGGCGCACGTGCGCACGCGCATGGCCGAGCTGGCGACGCTGGAGCAGGAACTGCTGTCGCTGCGCAGCCGTTGCGACGGCACGGGAAGGCAGTGCCACGTGATCGAGGCGTTGCACGCACGCGCCGATGCCGATCCCGTGCCGCCCGCAGGGCCGGCGGCCCGCAGGCATGTATGAGGCCCATGGCACAGGTTGCTATGGTGTTAATAGCTGCTAGCGCTTGCTGCATAAGCGCTAGCGGCTAATTTGTTACTTATCGAATGCAGCCTTCGCCTATGATCCGCGCATGAACGCCAGCCTGCACCCTTCCATCGTGCCCCGGCGCCTGTGGGCCCAGGCGCGGCGTTGGGCCGTGGCGTGGTGGCGCATCATCTACCTGGGCGCCGTGGTCATGGTGCTGATGCTCTCGCCGTCCAGCTACGGCCGCGCCACGCGCTGGCGGCTGGCGCGCCACATGTACCAGGACACCGCGCCCATCCTGCTGGGCTTCACGGTGCTGGCGGCACTCATCAGTCTGGTCATCACGCGCATCGTGGTCGTCACGGCGCTCAGCTACGGCCTGTCGCGCTATGCGCTGGAGATGGTGATCCGCGTACTGGTGCTGGAGCTTATCCCGCTGACCGCCGCGCTGTTCGTGGCGATGCGCGCCACCATCCCCAACGGCACGCAGCTGGCGCTGATGCGCCAGTCGGGCCACCTTCAGGCTCTGCGCCAACGCGGCGCCGACCCCGTGCGCATGGAGCTGCTGCCGCGCGTGGTGGCTGGCGTGTATGCCAGCATCACGCTGGCGGCGCTGTCGTGCGTAGTGGCGCTGGTCATGGCCTACCTGGGCGTGTATGGGCTCAACACGGCGGGGCTGCCGGTGTACACGCGCATGTTCGGCCATGTGTTCGCGCCGCAGATCACGCTGG
Organism: Diaphorobacter sp. JS3051; assembly: GCF_015832135.1. NCBI lineage: Bacteria > Pseudomonadati > Pseudomonadota > Betaproteobacteria > Burkholderiales > Comamonadaceae > Diaphorobacter > Diaphorobacter sp. JS3051. Next base: position 1,373,640 of record NZ_CP065406.1, on the reverse strand, counting down.
TGTTCGTGCTCAAGACCGTGTTCTTCAGCCTGGCCGTGGCGCTGATTCCCATGGCTTCGGGGCTCTACGAGAGCGGCGACGCACGCCAGGCCCAGCAGCCCGACTCCGAGCTGGGCGGCTTGGCGCGCATGTTCGCTGTGCTGCTGCTCATCGAGGTGATCTCGCTGATGGGCAATTACTACTGATTTCATGGCCACGCGATGACCGATCCGCAACGTCCCCAACCCCCGCTGTCCGAACCGCCCGCGAACGCGCCCGTCGAGCTGCTGCGGCCCGTGGCCCATCTGGAGCGCAAGGCCGCGGCGCTGCTGCTGTTCACGCTGGTGCTCGTGCTAGGTGCCGGCCTGTACCTGCTGTACGCGCGCGGCGCGTTCGAGCCCACGCAGCGGCTGGTGCTCACGGCCGAAGATTCCGAGGGTGTGGTCGTGGGCATGGACATGACGTTCTCGGGCTTTCCCATCGGCCGGGTGCGGCGCATCGAACTGGCCGAAACCGGCAACGTGCGTATCCTCATCGACGTGGCCCAGCGCGACGCGCACTGGCTGCGCACCTCCAGCGTGTTCACCCTGGTCAGCGGGCTGGTGGGCGGCACCACCATCAAGGCCTACAGCGGCATGCTGGCCGACCCGCCGCTGGAGGACGGCGCCGAGCGACCCGTGCTGCGCGGCGACGCCACGGCGGAGATTCCGCAGCTCATGTCATCGGCACGCCAGCTGCTGGACAACCTGAACGCCATGACCGGCGCAGAGTCCGCCCTGGGCGGCGCCATGGCCCAGGTGCGCACGCTCACCGAGCGGCTCAACGCGCCTGGCGGCGCCCTGGGCGTGCTCATGGGCAACGAGGCGGACGCGAAGAAGATCCTCACCACGCTGGAGCGCACCAACCAGTTGCTCGCGCGCATCGACGGCATGGCCGCCAAGGCGGACAGGCAGGTCTTCGGTGCACAGGGCGACCCCGGCCTGGTGCCCGAGGTACGCGCCGCCGTGGCGCAGCTCAACGGTTTGCTGGCCGACGCGCGCCAGAGCCTCACCAAGGTGGACGCCGTGCTGGCCGAGGCCCAGGCCGTGGGCGCCAACGCGCGAGAGGCCACGACCGACCTGGGCGCATTGCGCGCCGAGGTGGAAGGCAGCCTGCGCAAGGTGGATGCGCTGGTGAACGAGATCAACCGCAAGTGGCCCTTTGCCCGCGAAACGGAGCTGAAACTGCCATGACCTCCCTGCAGCTTCTCTTGTGGCGGGGCTTGGCACCCGCGCTGGCCGTGTTGCTGTCGGCCTGCGCCGGCAAGGCGCCGGTGCCCGACTGGCAGATGAATGCCCACGGCGCGGCCGAGCGGGCGACCGAGGCCTACCTGTCCGGCAACACCCGCGTGGCCGACCAGGAATGGACCCGTGCACGCGCCGAGGTGGCACGCACCGGCCGGCCCGAGTTGCTGGCGCGCGTGGAGCTGATGCGCTGCGCCGCGCAGGTGGCCAGCCTGCAACTGCAGCCTTGCACGGCTTTCGAGCCGCTGCGCGCCGATGCGGCGCCGCCGGAGCAGGCCTATGCCGACTACCTCGCAGGCCGCGCCACGCCCGCGCAGGCGGCGCTGCTGCCCGAGGCACAACGCGCCGCCGCAGCCAGCCCCCAGTCCATTGCCGGGATTGCCGACCCCTTGGCGCGCCTGGTGGCAGCGGGTGCGGCCGTGCGCGCCGGGCGCGCTACGCCGGAAGTCATGGTGCTGGCCACCGACACCGCCTCGGCGCAGGGATGGCGCCGCCCGTTGATGGCCTGGCTGCTGCTGCGCGCCGAACGGGCGGGTGCGGCGGGCGATACCGCGTTGGAGGCCGCGCTGCGGCGGCGCGTCGCTGTGGTGGAAAGCGGCGGCGCACCCGCCAGCGCCGTGCCCTGAAGCCCGGCCCGGGCGGCCCGCAAAAAAGCCGCCCGAAGGCGGCTGGAGGGGGGGAGTGAGAGGGAGCTTGTATCTTTAAACCAGACCAGCGCGGTAGAGTCTGAACGCCGTTGAGGCGGCCAGACCGGCCCGTGCAGTTTGGTAGGCGCTGGGGTGATAGAGCCCGTGACTGAGTACAGAACGCATGGCCGCCGCGCTGGTCTTCGTGAAGCCCGAACGGTTACGCGCGCCTTGATTGAGCGCGCATGCACAAGCAAGGGATCTGAAGATCATGTCTGTTACCTCAGTGACGGTGGGCATCGACGTGGCCAAGGCGCACGTGGATGTCTGTGTGCTGGGTGCCAAGAGCAGCGCCCAGCGGTTTGACAACGATGCCGAAGGCCACTCGGCGCTGGCGGCTGCCCTGCAGCCCCTGGACGTGGGTCTGGTGGTGATGGAGGCCACCGGCGGCTACGAGGCCGCGTTAGCGTGTGCCCTGCAGGCCACAGGCCTGCCCGTGGCGGTCATCAACCCGCGCCAGGCGCGCGACTTCGCCAAATCCATGGGACGCCTGGCCAAGACCGACGCGGTGGATGCGCGCACGCTGGCCGAGCTGGCAGCGGTGCTGCTGCGCCGCGACGATCTGCAGCGCTTCTTGCGCCCCCTGGCCGATGAGCGCCAGCAGTGGCTCGCGGCCCTGGTCACGCGCAGGCGCCAGTTGCTGACCATGCTCCATTCGGAGCGCCAACGGCTGCAGATCACGCCCAAGAAGCTGCACGCCAGCATCGAGGCCATCGAGGCGGCGATCAAGGCGCAGCTCGATGAGATCGAAGAGCAGATGGTCACGCATGTGCGCGAGCACTTTGGGGAGCTAGACACGCTGCTGCAGTCGGCTGCGGGAGTCGGCCCGGTGGCCAGTGCCACGATGATTGCCGAGCTGCCAGAGCTGGGCCGGCTGAACCGGCGCGAGATCGCTGCATTGGTGGGCGTGGCGCCCATGGCCAATGACTCCGGCGGCAGCAAGGGCAGGCGGCGCGTACAAGGCGGGCGCTTCGAGATCCGCCGCGTGCTGTACATGGCAACGCTCACGGCCACCCGCTACAACCCGGCCATCAAGGCCTTCTACGAGCGTCTGAAGGCCGCTGGCAAGTTGCCCAAGGTCGCCCTGGTCGCTTGCATGCGCAAGTTGCTCACCACGCTCAACGCCATGGTGCGCACTGGAAAACCTTGGGACAAGTCGCTTCATTGCGCTTGACTTCGAAGACGGTTACTCAGTCGAAGACGCCAGCGGGAACGAGTTGCTCCAGCTGGCTGTGCACCTGCGAGTCGGCCACCTGGGTCGTCTGGTGGGGCACCAGGGTCATGACGCTGGCCGCGAAGGCCAGGACCACGGTGACCACAAAGGCCGCGTAGGCGCGCGATCCGGGGCGGAAATGGCGTTTCATGGCAGTACCTCAGGTGGGTGGAACACACGGTATGCATGCATACCAGGACATGGAGCGATTAAAGCGCTTCAGTCCGCATACCGTCTGTAAGACAAGGTAGATATGCGCAGCTTGGAAACCACCGTTACCGTTGGATGCAATCGTGCGGCGACCGGACCGCGCGGCATGCTGCGCGGTCACCCAGCGTTCAGGGCGCGTGCGAGCGCTCCCGCGGTGAGGGACCTCCCGGTGGGCCAGCGGTCGGCGGTAGCGCCGTGCTCCCAGCAGGCGCGGCCCGCCGCCGCAAATGCCGCACCGGCCTGTGCAGGCTCCGCGGCCAAGCGCGCCCCCACCAGGCCGGCCAGCACGTCACCGGTGCCGCCCGTGGCCAGGCGTGCGTTGCCCGTGGGGTTGACGAGGGGCGTGCGCCCCGGTGCGGCAATCACGCTGCCCGAGCCCTTGAGCAGCACGGTGCAGCCGTACTGATCGGCCAGCGTGCGCGCGGCGGCCAGGCGGTCGGCCTGCACGGCGGCCGTGGTGCCGGCCAGCAGCCGCGCGGCCTCCAGGGGGTGCGGAGTCAGCACGGTGGGGCGGCCCTGCCGGCCACGCTCGCGCAGCAGATGCTGCAGATGGGGGTCGGCGGCCACGGCGTTCAGCGCGTCCGCGTCCAGTACCAGGCGTGTCGATTGCTGCAGGACGTCTGGCAGCACGGCCGCCACGGCTGCGCCGCCGCCACAGCCGCAGACCACGGTGGCGTGGTCCAGCGTCAGCGCGTCACAACGGCGCAGCATCAGTTCAGGCTGCTGCGGCAGGGCGGGGAGTGCGCCGGCGTCCAGCAGCGCCACCATCACGCGGCCCGCGCCGGCGTGCAACGCCGCGTTGGCGGCTAAAAGAGCCGCACCCGTCATGCCCATGCCGCGCGCCTGCAGGCCTTCGCCGCCGATGACGGCCACGTCGCCGTAGCTGCCCTTGTGGCTGGCATGGGCGCGTACGGCCGGGGCGGGGGGGCCGGCGAGCCAGGCGCAAGGGGTTTCGGTTGATGCCGGCACGCCCAGGTCATCAAACCACACGCTGCCCGCTGCGTCGCGGCCCTGGCCGGTGAACAGGCCTGGCTTGAGCGTGAGCAGGCTCAGCGTGTGGCGCGCCGCCGTGGCACCTGGATGGGCCGGCGCCAGCCCCGGGATGTACTGGCCTGATTCCGCTACCAGGCCGGAGGGCAGGTCCACGCACAGCGTGGGTGCCGCGCAGGCGTGCATGCGGGCCAGCCATTGCAGCAGCCGCGCGTCGGGCCTGCGGGGGCGAGGATCGGCGCGCAGGCCGATGCCCAGCAGCGCATCCACGCACAGGTCCTGCGGACCGAGGGAGGGCGGCTCAGCCGCGAACGGCACGCCGGCCTCTTGTGCGCGCTGCCAGGACTGGCGCGCGTCGGCAGGCGCCGTTTCGGGCGTTCCCAGCCAGGTCACCACGACCGGGTGGCCCCCGCGGTGCAGCAGCAGGGCGGCCTCCAGCCCATCGCCGCCGTTGTTGCCGCCGCCGCAGGCGAACCAGAAGGTGCGCGCATGCGGAGCCAGCGCGAGCGCCAACCGGGCCGTGGCCTGGCCGGCGCGCTGCATCAGCGTGTGGGGCGCGAGGGCAGCGGCGGCGCAGGCCTCCAGGCGGCGCGTGGCCGCGGTGTCGAACAGGGGATGGGGCCGGTCAGGTGCGATGCGCTGCATGCCCGGCATTGTGGCGCCGGGTGGGGGCCGTGCAAAGCGCGCTAGAAGCGCTGCGGCGCAAAGGGCTGCAGGTCAATCGCGGGGGTGCGCTGGGCGATCAGGTCCGCCAGGGCGCGGGCACTGCCACAGGCCTGGGCCCAGCCGCAAGCGCCGTGGCCGGTGTTGATCCACAGGCCGGACACACCGCTCGCGCCGATGGCGGGGGCGCCATCGGTCAGCGTGGGGCGCGCGCCGCGCCAGACCTGCACTTGCGGGGACGAGGTGAGCGCGCCGCCCGGGAACCAGCCCGACAGCGCGAGGTAGAGCGTCTGCAGCGTGGGCGCGTGGTGGCTGCCGTTGCTGTGCCCGATCTCGGCGCCGCCGGACACACGCACGCGCTGACCCTGGCGGGTGATGGTGATGCGGTGCAGCGGATCGATCACAGAGCCCTGGGGTGCATGACTGTCCTCGCGCACCGGCGCGCTGACGGTGTAACCATGTACGGCCTCCAGGGCCAGGTGGCGCCCCAGCGGGCGCAGCAGCGCGGCGCTGGCCACGCCGGCGCACAGCACCACGGCGTCGGCCTGACGCGGGGCGGCTTCGCCTACGACGTGGACGCCGGGCGGCGATACGCTGAGAGAGCGGACATGCGCGCCGAACACGAACTGTGCGCCGCGCTCCTGCGCCGCGTGGCGCAGGATCTGCGCAAACAGCCGGCAGTTGCCGGACTCGCCATCCGGTACATGCACGGCGCCCGCCAGCGGCACGTCGGTGGACAGGCCGGGCTCGATGAGCTGCGCGGTGTCGGCATCCACATCGCGCAGACCCACGCCCGCGTCGCGCAGCACCTTCAGCGCGGGCTGCAGGCGCTCCACATCTTCGGGGCGGCGCAGCAGCACCAGAGTGCCGCGGCTGGTTTCCAGGTCCACGTCCAATTGGTGGATCAGTTCGCGCGTGCGTGCCAGGCTGTAGCGGCCCAGACCTTCCAGCGCGGCCAGCCGCGCCGCCGTCTCGGGCCGGCGACCCGCCTGGGACCAGCGCCAGCGCCAGCGCCGGCCTGCCATGCCGGCGCCGCGTACCAGGCGCAGCGTGGCATCGCGGCTCCAAGGCCAGCGGCCGAGCGGCCCACCCAGGCCCGGCGCCGCCCACGGCATGAGTAGCGAGGGCGCCAGCAGGCCGGAGCTGCCGAAGCTCGCCTCCTCTGCCGCGGCGCCGCGCTGCTCGACCACGGTGACCTGATGGCCGTCCGCGGCCAGTTCATAAGCAGTGGCCGCGCCGACGATGCCGGCGCCCACGATGATGATGTGCATGAAAATTGAAGCGAAATATGCCTCTAGCGCCCGTAGGATAAGCGCTAGTAGCTATTGTTTTTGTAGTTCTTGTTCGATCAGCAGGCCGATGTTCAGCACCGGGTCGTCGCGCAGTGCGCCGTGCCACACCATCAGGCCCACGGGCAGTTCGCCCGCTTCGTGGCAGGGCAGGGACAGGGCGCAGCCGTCCAGCATGTTGACCACGCTGGTGTTGCGCAGCAGCAATCCGTTGACGCGAAAGAACTCCGCGTCGCGCTCGCTGCCCGGCGCGACCGATGCGATGGGGGGCGCCACGATGGGGACGGTGGGCGAGAGCAGGGCGTCGAAGTCGGCCATGGCGGTCTGCATGCGTGCGATCCAGGCGCGCCGCGCGTGCAGCAGATCGATGTAGTCGGCGGCGGACATGCCAGCGCCGCGCTCGATGCGGCTCTTCACGCGCGGATCGTAGGCGTTGCCGTGCCGTGCCAGCAGCGTGCGGTGCCAGGCGTAGCTTTCGGCGGCGGAAAACCCGCCGGTGGCGTTCACATCGGCCAACTGGGCGGTTTCTGCCAGGGCAATCTCGGTGATCTGCGCGCCGGCCGCGCGCAGGCGGGACAGCGTGCGGTCGAAGGCGCGGACCACGGTGGCGTCCAGTCCGTCCAGGAACAGTGTGGCGGGTACGGCCAGCCGCCACGCCGACAGCGGTGCGGGGCTGCGCGTGACGCGCCGTGCCGCCAGGATCTCGTGTGCCACGACGGCATCGCGCACCGTGCGGGTGAGTGCGCAGGCCGTGTCCAGCGTGGTGGACAAGGGGACAGCGCCTTCGGTGGGCACGAGGCGCGCGGTGTTCTTGAAGCCCACGATGCCGTTCAGCGCGGCCGGGATACGGATCGAGCCGCCCGTGTCGGAGCCCAGGCCAATGAAGGCCGCGCCCGTGGCCACCGACACCCCGGCGCCCGACGATGAGCCCCCGCACACCCGCGCGGGGCCGGGCAGCGCGCCGTGGCGGGCGTCAAATGCGGCGGGCGTGCCGAAGTGCGGATTCACACCTACGCCGGAGAAGGCGAACTCCACCATGTGCGTGCGGCCGATGAACGCTGCGCCCGCGCGGCGCAGGCGCGCCACGGCCGGGCTGTCGGCCGGCGCGGGCGGCGCATCCTGCAACACGGTGGAGCCTGCGGCGGTGGTCATGCCCTGGATGTCGAACAGATCCTTGACCGAGACGGCAAGGCCCGCCAGCGGCAGACGCTCCACGCCGGGCACCGCGGCTGCTGCGCGGGCCTGGCCGTAGCTGGTCTGGCGGAACACATGGGCGCAGGTGGGCCCTTCGGCGGCGGCGATGCAGCGCTCGATTTCATCGCGTGCGCTGCTGTGCCCGGCAGCTACGTGGCTGCGGGTGGAGACGAGGTCAGCCAACATGGGGATATGCTAGAATCTTTGGGTTTTGCTGAGAGCTGCGCCGCCGCCGTGCTGCCAGGCACCATGCAGAACTTAATCGCAAACCAGCCCTCTCAAGGTGTTGCCCTCTGCCCTCTCGTGGGACTGCAAGTTCCACGCAAGAGCGATTCAGTGGGCAAGTATTGAGGCTGGATTTTAGACCCAACCTTCGGAGAAACCTCATGTCCGTCACCATGCGTGAAATGCTGGAAGCCGGTGTCCACTTTGGCCACCAAACGCGCTTCTGGAACCCCAAGATGGCCCCCTTCATCTTCGGCCATCGCAACAAGATTCACATCATCAACCTGGAAAAGTCGCTGCCGATGTTCCAGGAGGCGCAGAAGTTCGCCAAGCAGTTGGCCGCCAACCGCGGCACGATCCTGATGGTCGGCACCAAGCGCCAGGCCCGCGAACTGGTGGCCGAGCAGGCCCAGCGCGCTGGCGTGCCCTATGTCGACCAGCGCTGGCTGGGCGGCATGCTGACCAACTTCAAGACCGTCAAGACCTCCATCAAGCGCCTGAAGGACATGAAGGCACAGCAGGAAGCCGGCCTGGAGTCCATGAGCAAGAAGGAGCAGCTGATGTTCTCGCGCGAGTTGGAAAAGCTCGAGAAGGACATCGGGGGCATTCAGGACATGGCTGCGCTGCCCGACGCCATCTTCGTGATCGACGTGGGCTACCACAAGATCGCCGTGTCCGAAGCCAAGAAGCTGGGCATCCCGCTGATCGGCGTGGTGGACTCCAACCACTCGCCCGAGGGCATTGACTACGTGATCCCCGGTAACGACGACTCGGCCAAGGCTGTGGCTCTGTACGCTCGCGGCATCGCCGACGCTATCCTTGACGGCCGTGCCAACGCCGTGACGGAAGTGGCCAAGGCTGTGGCTGCCGAAGGCTCCGACGAATTCGTGGAAGTGGACGAGAACGCCGCCTAAGTCAAGGGCCGCGCGATGCGTCGCAAAAAAAGCGGGGCCCCTGGTGAGCCCCCTTTTTTTTAGCTTCTGATCCTGTAACGAACTGAACTCAAAAACTGGAGAAACACGATGGCTGCAATTACCGCAAGCATGGTTGCCGAACTGCGTGGCAAGACCGATGCCCCCATGATGGAATGCAAGAAGGCCCTGACCGAGGCCGACGGCGATATGGCCAAGGCCGAAGAGCTGCTGCGCGTCAAGCTGGGCACCAAGGCCGGCAAGGCTGCTTCCCGCGTGACGGCCGAAGGCGTGGTGGCATCGTTCATCAACGGCAACGTGGGTGCGCTGATCGAAGTGAACAGCGAAACCGACTTCGTGTCCAAGAACGACAGCTTCATCGCCATGGCCAACGCCGCCGCCAAGCTGGTCGCTGAGCACAACCCCGCGGACATCGAAGCCCTGGGCCAATTGGCCTATGAGCAGGATGGCTTCGGCCCCACCCTGGAAGATGTGCGCAAGGGCCTGATCGGCAAGATCGGCGAGAACATGTCTTTCCGTCGTTTCAAGCGTTTCAGCGGCTCCAACCTGGCCGCCTACCTGCACGGCTCGCGCATCGGCGTGGTGGTGGAGTTCGACGGCGATGCCGTGGCCGCCAAGGACGTGGCCATGCATGTGGCCGCCATGAAGCCCGTGGCGCTGACCAGCGCCGACGTGCCTGCCGACCTGATCGCCAAGGAGCGTGCCGTGGCTGAGGGCAAGGCCGCCGAGTCCGGCAAGCCGGCCGATATCGCCGCCAAGATGGTCGAAGGCTCGGTGCAGAAGTACCTCAAGGAAGTCTCGCTGGCCGACCAGGTCTTCGTGAAGGCCGCCGATGGCAAGCAGACCGTGGCCCAGATGCTCAAGGCCGCCAACACCACGGTGAAGGGCTTCACCCTGTACGTGGTGGGCGAGGGCATCGAGAAGAAGGTGGACGATTTCGCCGCCGAGGTGGCTGCGCAAGTCGCTGCCGCCAAGTCGGGCGCCTGATAGCGCCTGCCGCCCACGCCCTTCATCCCCCCAGTCCAGCCTTACGGAGAATTGCCCATGACCCCCGCCACGCCAGCCCACAAGCGCATCCTGCTCAAGTTGTCTGGTGAGGCGCTGATGGGCGATGACGCATTCGGCATCAACCGTGCCACGATCGTGCGCATGGTCGAGGAGATCGCCGAGGTCACCCGCCTGGGCGTGCAAGTGGCGGTGGTGATCGGCGGGGGCAACATCTTCCGCGGTGTGGCGGGCGGTTCCGTGGGCATGGACCGCGCCACGGCCGACTACATGGGCATGCTGGCCACCGTGATGAACGCGCTGGCCCTGGCGGACGCCATGGACAAGCAGGGGCTGACGGCCCGCGTGATGTCCGCCATTGGCATCGAGCAGGTGGTGGAGCCCTACGTGCGTCCCAAGGCGCTGCAGTACCTCGAAGAGGGCAAAGTGGTGGTGTTCGCCGCCGGAACCGGCAACCCCTTCTTCACCACCGACACGGCCGCCGCGCTGCGCGGCGCCGAGATCGGCGCCGAGGTGGTGCTCAAGGCGACCAAGGTCGACGGCGTGTACACGGCCGATCCGATGAAGGACCCGTCGGCCACCCGCTATGCCAAGCTCACGTTCGACGAGGCCATGAGCCGCAACCTGGGCATCCTGGACGCGACGGCCTTTGCCCTGTGCCGCGATCAGAAGCTGCCGATCCGCGTGTTCTCCATCGTGAAACATGGCGCGCTGAAGCGCGTGGTGATGGGCGAAGACGAAGGCACGTTGGTGTACGCTTGATGGCTTTGCCGCGCCTGGCCTGATTGCCCGCTTGCAGAGGAACCACACATGACGATTGCCGACATCAAGAAGACGACCGAGGCGAAGATGGACCAGTCCATCACCGCCTTCAAGAACAACCTGGCCAAGATCCGCACCGGCCGCGCCAACCCGCAGCTGCTTGACACGATCCATGTCGAGTACTACGGATCCATGGTGCCGTTGTCCCAGGTGGCCAACGTGGCCTTGCTCGACGCGCGCACCATCAGTGTGCAGCCCTGGGAAAAGAACATGGGTGCCAAGATCGAGAAGGCGATCCGTGAAAGCGATCTGGGGCTGAACCCGGCCTCCATGGGCGACCTGATCCGCGTGCCCATGCCGCCGATGAGTGAAGAGCGCCGCAAGGAGATGACCAAGCTGGCGCGCAGCGAAGGCGAGGGCGCCAAGGTGGCCATCCGCAACCTGCGCCGCGATGCCAATGAGGGCGTCAAGAAGCTGGTCAAGGACAAGCTCGCCTCCGAGGACGACCAAAAGCGCGCCGAGGCCGATGTGCAGAAAACCACCGACAAGCACATTGCAGAGATCGATGCCTTGGTGGCGGCCAAGGAGCAGGAAATCATGGCGATCTGATCCGGTTTTGCGGATCGATCCTGGATTCATGCCCACCGTGCAGGGAGCCATTCCCCACCACATTGCCATCGTCATGGATGGCAACGGCCGCTGGGCGACGCGCCGCTTCCTGCCGCGCCTGGCGGGGCATCGGCAGGGCGTGGAATCGCTGCGGCGCTGCGTGCATGCCTGCGTCCAACGCGGCGTGGGCGTGCTTACCGTGTTCGCGTTTTCCTCCGAGAACAGGAACCGTCCGGCGGACGAGGTGTCCGGTCTCATGGATCTGCTTGCCAAGGCGCTGACACGTGAGGTGCCGCAACTGGCCCGGGATGGCGTGCAGGTGCACTTCGTGGGGGAAAAGTCGGGCATTTCGGCGCAGGTGCGCGAAGGGCTCCAGCGTGCCGAGGCGGCCACCGCAGGCAACCAGCGCCTGGTGCTCAATGTCTGCTTCAACTACGGCGGCCGCTGGGACATCACGCAGGCCGCAGCTGCGCTTGCAGCGCGGGGCGAGCCCATCACCGAGGCCAGCCTGCATGCCGCCATGGGCATGGCCCATGTGCCCGATCCGGATCTGCTGATCCGAACCGGTGGCGAGCGGCGCATCAGCAACTTCCTGCTGTGGCAGGCCGCCTATACCGAACTGTATTTCAGTGACCGCCTGTGGCCCGATTTCGACGAGGCCGCACTGGATGAAGCCATCGCGGACTTCGCGGCGCGCGAGCGCCGCTTTGGCCAAACCTCCGACCAGGTACAAGCGCAGCAGCCCGGTTCGCTGCGTGCCTGATTCCGTCCACCGCACATCGCTGAAGGGGCCTGGATGCTCAAGCAACGTGTCATCACCGCGTTGGTCCTGCTGGCCATTCTGCTGCCGGCATTGTTCTATCCCTCGTTCGTGCCCTTTGCCGTGGTGACGCTGGTCATGATGGCTGCGGCGGCGTGGGAATGGGGTCGGCTCAACGGCCTCGGCGGCGGCGCCAGCATCGGCCTGGGGGCGGCGTGTGTAGTGCTGTGCGGCCTCGGGTGGGCCGCGGGCTGGCTGCACCAGCCGCTGCCCTGGCTGTGGCTGGTGGGCGGCGCTGCCTGGGTGCTGGGTGGGGCCGCCTTGCTGCGCGTGGGCGTGGCCGGCTGGCCGCAGCTGCCGCGCGGGCTGCGCGTGGCCGGCGGCGTGCTGGCGCTGTGGATGGCCTGGCTGGCCGTAGCCCAGGCGCGCGTGGTGGGGGTCAATTTCCTTCTGTCGGTTCTGACCCTGGTGTGGGCGGCCGACATCTTTGCCTACTTTGCCGGCCGCGCTTTTGGCCTGCGCTTCACGCGCAACAAGCTGGCTCCCTCTATCAGCCCCGGCAAGAGCTGGGAAGGGGTGTGGGGTGGCATGCTGGGTGTGCTGGTGCTGGCCGCGGCCTGGACCGCGGCCGATGGGGCCTGGCAGGCCAGCGTGCCCAGCCTGTACTCACGCCTGGCAGCCCAGGGCGTATGGCTGCTGGTCGTTGGCGCATTGTTCATGGCCGCCATGAGCGTGGTAGGCGACCTGGTGGAGTCGCTCATCAAGCGCAGCGCCGGTGTCAAGGACAGCAGCGGCCTGCTGCCCGGCCACGGCGGCGTACTGGACCGCATTGATGCGCTGCTGCCCACGCTGCCCCTGGCCATGATGCTTTCTCATTTCGCATCCGCATGAAACAACGTCTCACGGTGCTGGGTTCCACGGGATCCATCGGCACCAGCACCCTCGACGTGGTGGCACGCCACCCCGATCGCTACGAAGTCTTTGCGCTGAGCGCGGCCACGCAGGTGGACCTGATGCTGGCGCAGTGCGCGCAGTTCCGTCCGCGCTATGCGGTGATGGCCAGCAGTGCGCATGCGCGCCAGCTGGCAGACAAACTGCAGCAGAGTGGCTTGCCCACCGAGGTGCTGCAAACACCCGATGCGCTGCAAGCCATTGCCTCCCACGAAGAGGTGGACGCGGTCATGGCGGCCATCGTGGGCGCGGCGGGCCTGGCGCCGTGCCTGGCGGCCGCGCGTGCGGGCAAGCGCCTGCTGCTGGCCAACAAGGAGGCGCTGGTCGTCGGGGGCGAGGTGTTCATGGCCGCGGTGCGCGAAGGCGGCGCCACGCTGCTGCCCATCGACAGCGAGCATTCCGCCATCTTCCAGAGCCTGCCCGAAGACCCCGCCACCTGGCCGCGGCGCGTGGACCACGTGCTGCTCACCGCGTCGGGCGGGCCGTTTCGCACGCGCGACCCGGCCACGCTGCGCGACGTGACGCCGGCGCAGGCCTGCGCGCATCCCAACTTCTCGATGGGCCGCAAGATTTCCATCGACTCGGCCACGATGATGAACAAGGCGCTGGAGGTGATCGAGGCGCGCTGGCTGTTCAACCTGGCGCCCGAGCAGATCAAGGTGGTCATCCACCCGCAGCAGATCATCCACTCCATGGTGCAGTTTGTGGACGCGTCCATCATTGCCCAGTTGGGCACGCCCGATATGCGCGTGCCCATCGCCTGTGGCCTGGCCTGGCCCGAGCGGGTGGAAAGCGGCGCGGCACCCCTGGATTTCACGCAACTGGCGGCGCTGACCTTCGAAGAAGCGGATGCCACGCGCTTTCCCGGGCTGCACCTGTCCTGGCAGGCGTTGCGCGCGGCGCCCGGCACCACGGCCGTGCTCAATGCCGCCAACGAGATGGCAGTGGCGGCTTTCCTGGAGCAGCGCATACGTTTCGACCAGATCCATGCGCTCAACCTTGCAACTTTGGAAGCCGTCGAACCGTCCAACCCGGACTCGCTGGACGCACTGCTGGCGCTGGATGCGCGCACGCGTGCGCGGTCCGCGGAGTTGATGGCGCGCTTGTGAGGATGCTCTTAAAAGGTGAGCGTTTTGCGCTTGTCACACAAGGGTTACAGGTGCGTTTTATATTCAAACCATTGCTGGATAAGCGCAAGGCGCTCTGATTTTTGTAGGAAACCCCAGGCATGCTGTTGACTGTCGTTGCCTTCATCGTCGCGTTGGGCGTGCTGATCGCCGTGCACGAGTACGGCCATTACCGCGTGGCGGTGGCCTGCGGTGTCAAGGTCCTCCGCTTCTCGGTCGGCTTTGGCAAGCCTTTGCTGCGTTGGCAGCCCAAGGGCTCACCCACGGAATTCGTCATCGGCGCCTTTCCGCTGGGAGGGTACGTGCGCATGCTGGACGAGCGCGAGGCGCCCGTCGAGCCGCATGAACGCCACCTGGCCTTCAATACCCAGCCCCTGCGTTCGCGCGCCGCCATCGTTGCCGCGGGGCCGCTGGCCAATCTGCTCCTGGCGGTGTTGTTGTATGCCGCCGTCAACTGGAGCGGCGTGGACGAGCCCAAGGCCTACCTGGCCAGCCCTGTAGCGGGCTCGGTGGCCGAGCAGGCGGGCCTGCGCGGCGGCGAACTGGTGGTGTCCGCCGGGCTGGGCGAGGGCGATTTCGAGCCCGTGCGCTCGTTCGAAGACCTGCGCTGGACGCTCACGCGCGGCGCGCTGGACGGGCAGAACGTGCGGCTGCTGCTGCAGCCAGAGCGCGGAACGACGCCGCGCGAGGTGCTGTTGCGCATAGATCAGCTGGACGTGCGCGAGGCCGATGTGCAGCTGTATCGCCGCATCGGCATCACCGCGCCCTGGACGCGTCCCGTGCTGGGCGAGGTCGTGCCAGGCGGCGCGGCTGCGCGTGCGGGGCTGCGCGCTGGCGATGTGGTTCTGCGCCTGGGCAATGCGGCGGTGGTGGATGGCGTGCAACTGCGCGAGCTGATACGCGCGTCCGTGCAGGCGGGCCGGCCGCTCACGCAGGTCTGGCGCATCGAGCGCGACGGTCAGCCGCGCGACCTGGAAGTCACGCCCGAAGTGGCGCAGGAGGCGGGCGGCGCCGTGGGACGCGTCGGCGCCTATGTGGGCGCGCCGCCCGAGATGGTGAACGTGCATTACGGCCCCTTGGAAGGGCTCTGGAAAGGCACGGTGCGCACATGGGAGGTGTCGGTCCTCACGCTGCGCATGATGGGCCGCATGGTGATCGGTGAGGCTTCGCTCAAGAACCTCAGCGGGCCGCTGACCATCGCCGATTACGCAGGCCGTTCCGCCAGCATGGGGCTGACCCAGTACCTCAGCTTCCTCGCACTCATCAGCGTGAGCCTGGGAGTGCTGAACCTGCTTCCGCTGCCCGTATTGGATGGGGGGCACCTGATGTATTATCTTTGGGAGGGGGTGACGGGACGGGGCGTGTCCGAAGCCTGGATGGAGCGGCTGCAGCGCACAGGCGTCGCGGTGCTTCTCCTCATGATGTCCATCGCCCTGTTCAACGACCTCACCCGGCTTTTTGGCTAACCTTTTCGCCGCCGTTGCGCTGCACTGTCGGCTCCAGCTTCATCCATGAGAAAACATATCAATCGCCTGGGCGTGCGTACGGCATCCGCCCTCGCAGCCATGGTTTTTGCCTCCCAAGCCGCATGGGCGCTGGCGCCGTTCAAGGTGCAGGACATCCGTGTGGAAGGCCTGCAACGTGTGGAGCCGGGCACCATCTTCGCGTCGTTGCCGCTGCGCGTGGGTGACGAGTACAACGACGACAAGGGTGCAGCAGCCATCCGCGCGCTGTTTGCCCTTGGCCTGTTCAAGGACGTGCGCCTGGAGGCTTCCGGCAACGTGCTGGTGGTGGTGGTGGAAGAGCGCCCGACCATCGCCGACGTGGATTTCGCCGGCACCAAGGAGTTCGACAAGGACACCCTCAAGAAGGCCATGCGCGACGTGGGTTTGACCGAGGGGCGCCCCTTCGACAAGGCCCTGGCCGACCGCGCCGAGCAGGAACTCAAGCGCCAGTACATCAACCGCAGCCTGTACGGCGCGGAGGTGGTGACCACCGTCACGCCGATCGAGCGCAACCGCGTCAACCTCACCTTCACCGTCACCGAGGGCGAGCCCGCCAAGATCAAGGAAATCCGCATCGTCGGCAACAAGGCCTTCAGCGAATCCACGCTCAAGGGGCTGTTCGACCAGGACACGGGCGGCTGGATGAGCTGGTACACCAAATCCAACCGCTATTCGCGCGCCAAGCTCAATGCAGACCTGGAGACGCTGCGCTCGTACTATCTGGCGCGCGGCTTCCTGGAGTTCCGCATCGAGTCCACGCAGGTGGCAATCTCGCCCGACAAGCAGGACATCTCGATCACCGTCAACGTGAACGAAGGCCAGAGCTATGTGGTTTCAGGAGTGAAGTTGGAAGGCAACTACCTGGACCGCGATGACGAGTTCAAGTCGCTCATCACCATCCGCCCTGGCGAGCCCTACAACGCCGACAAGGTGGCCGAAACCACCAAGGCTTTCACTGACCACTTCGGGAACTTCGGCTTCGCCTTCGCGCGTGTGGAGGCCGTGCCCGAGATCGACCGCGAGAACAACCGCGTGGCCCTGGTGCTGCGTGCAGAGCCCTCGCGCCGCGCCTATGTGCGCCGGATCAACGTGAGCGGCAACAACCGCACCCGCGACGAAGTCATCCGCCGCGAATTCCGCCAGTTTGAAGCCTCCTGGTACGACGGCGACAAGATCAAGCTGTCGCGCGACCGCGTGGACCGCCTGGGCTATTTCACTGAGGTGAATGTGGAAACCCAGGAGGTGCCGGGCGTGCCCGACCAGGTGGACCTGGTGGTGAACGTGGCCGAGAAGCCTACGGGCTCGCTGCAACTGGGGGCGGGCTTTTCCAGCGCCGAGAAGGTCTCGGTGTCGTTTGCCATCAAGCAGGAGAACGTCTTCGGTTCAGGCAACTACCTTGGCGTGGACGTCAACACCAGCAAGTACCGTCGCACGCTGGTGTTCTCCACCACCGATCCGTACTTCACGCAGGATGGCATCTCCCGTACCTTCGACGTGTACTACCGCACGGCCAAGCCCTACGAAGACCAGGGCGGCAACTATGAGCTGGTCACCGCGGGCACCAGTGTGCGCTTGGGCGTACCCTTCAGCGAGACCGACACCGTGTTCTTCGGGGGGGGAGTGGAGCAGACGCGCATCAAGGCCGGTACCAATATCCCCGCCGCCTACCTCGCCTATGCGCAGCAGTTTGGTGAAACCAGCCTATCCGTGCCGCTCACCATTGGCTGGTCGCGCGATGACCGTGACAGTGCGTTGGCACCGAACTCCGGGCGGTACCAGCGCCTGAACTCCGAATGGTCCGTGGCCGGCGATGCGCGCTATGTGCGAGCCAACTACCAATACCAGCAGTACATTCCCTTGAACAAGCAGTTCACCATCGCCTTCAACGGCGAGTTGGGCTTAGGCAAGGGCATGAATGGCCGTCCCTTCCCGGTATTCAAGAATTTCTACTCCGGCGGCCTGGGCTCGGTGCGCGGCTTCGACCAGGGCACACTGGGTCCGCGGGACGTGACCGGTGCGTCGCTGGGCGGCCCCAAGAAGATCACGCTGAATGCCGAGCTCATCGCGCCGTTCCCCGGCGCCGGCAACGACCGCACGCTGCGCTGGTTCACTTTCGTGGACGCGGGCAACGTGTACGGCGAGGATGAGAGCTGGGAGCTGGGCGACATGCGCGTCTCGGCTGGTCTGGGCCTGAGCTGGATTTCCCCGCTGGGCCCGCTACGTATCGCCATCGCGCAACCGGTGCGCAAGTTCGCCGGCGATAAAATCCAGAAACTGCAATTCCAGATCGGAACGTCTTTCTAATGAAATCCCTTTCCCGCCACATTCCCCTGGTCGTCCTGTTGGGCTCCCTGGCTGCCGCCGTGCCTGCACAGGCACAGGAGTTCAGGGCCGGCTTTGTGAATACCGACCGCATCTTCCGCGAAGCCAACACCGCCAAGGCGGCGCAGGCCAAGCTGGAGCAGGAGTTCTCCCGCCGGGAGAAAGAACTGGTGGACATGGGCAATTCGCTCAAGTCCGCCACCGAGAAGTTCGAGCGTGAGGCGCCCACGATGGCCGAGAGCCAGCGCACCGCACGGCAACGCCAGTTGGTGGACCAGGACCGCGAATTCCAGCGCAAGCGCCGCGAATTCCAGGAGGACCTGGGCGCGCGCAAGAACGAGGAACTGGGCCAGGTGCTCGAGCGCGCGAACCGCGTCGTCAAGCAGGTGGCCGAGCAGGAGAAGTACGACGTGATCCTGCAGGAGGCCGTCTACATCAATCCCAAGCACGACATCACCGACAAGGTGATCAAGGCGATGAACGCTGCCAACGGCGGCAAGTAAAGCACCGGCACGAGGCAGTAGCGCGTGAGCTTGCGACTCGGGCAGATCGTCGATGCACTTGGGGGCAGCCTGGAAGGAGGGGACAGGGATACCGAAATCCTCCGCATCGCCCCGCTGGAATCCTCCGGCCCGGGTGACCTGTCCTTCCTGAGCAATCCGCGCTACCAGTCACAACTGGCCGCCTCCCAGGCGGCCTGTGTCATTGTGGCCCCCGCGATGCGCAATGCAGCCTTGGAGCGCGGCGCTTGCATCGTTGTGGAGCAGCCCTACACGTACTTTGCACACGTGACGCAGCTGTGGGTGCGCGCGCATGGCCAAGGTGCGCCTGCGGGCATCCACCCCAGCGCCGTAGTCGATCCGCAAGCCCGGGTGGCCCCGACGGCCTCGATCGGTCCCCTGTGCGTGGTCGAGCGCGGCGCAGTGATTGGAGCGCACACGGTGCTCAAGTCGCGGGTGACGGTCGGCGAGCGTTGCACGGTTGGCGAGCGCTGCATCCTGCACCCTGGCGTGGTCATCGGGGCTGACGGCTTCGGCTTTGCGCAGCAGCGCGGCGAATGGATCAAGATCGAGCAACTGGGCGCGGTGCGCATCGGCAACGATGTGGAGATCGGTGCGAACACCTGCATCGACCGCGGAGCGCTCGACGACACGGTCATCGAAGACGGCGTCAAGCTCGACAACCTGATCCAGATCGCGCACAACGTGCACATCGGCCGCCACACCGCCATGGCGGGCTGTTCCGCGGTGGCGGGCAGCACCCGCATCGGCGCGCACTGCACGATTGCAGGGGCCGCGTCCATCGTGGGGCACCTGCAGTTGGCGGACAATGTGCACATCTCCACCAACACGGTGGTGACGCACTCGATCACGCAACCGGGGCAGTACACCGGGGTGTTTCCCATGGACGACAATGCGAAGTGGGAAAAGAACGCGGCCACGCTGCGGCAGCTGTACCGGCTGCGTGAACGCATCAAGGCTCTCGAACAAACACGAAAAGACGGCTAGGCCGCTCACAGAAAAATGATGGATATCCACCAAATTCTCAAACTCCTGCCCCACCGCTATCCGTTCCTGCTGGTGGATCGGGTGAATGAGCTCGAACGCGGCAAGCGCATCCTGGCCATCAAGAACGTGACCATCAACGAGCCGTTTTTCACGGGGCACTTCCCCGCACGCCCGGTGATGCCGGGGGTGTTGATTCTCGAAGCACTCGCGCAGGCGGCGGGCTTGCTGTCGTTCGACATGATGGGTGAGGCGCCGGGCGACGACAAGGTCTTTTACTTCGTCGGTATCGATGGTGCGCGCTTCAAGCGCCCCGTGGAGCCAGGCGATCAGCTCATCCTCGACGTGGAACTGGACCGCATCAAGGGCGGCATCTACAAGTTCAAGGGCGTCGCGCGCGTGGGCGACAGCGTCGCGTGCGAGGCCGAGATCATGTGCACCATGCGCACGGTGGCCTGACAGGCCGAGGATTTCGCTTGGCGCCCAACATACATTCCACGGCCCTCGTTGATGCGGCCGCGCAGTTGGACCCTACTGTTACGGTGGGGCCGTATGCGGTTATCGGCCCCCACGTGCAAATCGGCGCGCGCACGTCTATTGGCGCGCACTGCGTGATCGAGGGCCATACGCGCATTGGCGAAGACAACCGCATCTTCCAGTTCAGTTCGCTGGGAGCAGCTCCGCAGGACAAAAAATACGCGGGCGAGCCCACGCGTTTGGAGATCGGCCACCGCAATACGATCCGGGAGTTCTGCACCTTCAACGTCGGCACCGTGCAGGACCGGGGCGTCACCACCATCGGGGACGACAACTGGATCATGGCCTATGTGCACATCGCGCACGACTGCGTGGTGGGCAACCAGACCATCCTGGCCAACAACGCCACGCTGGCCGGACATGTGCAGGTGGGTGACCAGGCCATCATCGGCGGCTTGACCGGAGTGCACCAGTTTTCACGCATCGGCGCCCACGTCATGGCGGGCTTTGCCAGCCGCATCTCGCAAGATGTTCCGCCCTTCATGATGGTGGACGGCAATCCGCTGGCCGTGCGCGGGCTGAACCTGGAAGGGCTGCGCCGGAGGGGTTTTTCCGCGCAGCGCATGGCGGGCATCAAGCAGGCCTACCGCCTGCTGTACCGCCAGGGCCTCACGCTGGAGGCCGCGCTGTCGGCCATGGCCGACGTGCCGCATTCGCATCCCGAGGCGGAAGGCGATATCGCCCTGCTGCGTGATTTCGTGATCGCGTCGCAGCGCGGTATCGCGCGCTGAGACGCCACTGGCGCCATGGTGGCTGAGTCTCCCCGCGTCGCAATGGTGGCCGGCGAAACCTCCGGCGACCTGCTGGCCGGCCTGCTACTGGACGGCCTGCGTGCGCGGTGGCCCGCCGTGGCCAGTATGGGCATCGGCGGGCCGCGCATGCAGGAGCGGGGCTTTCAGGCCTGGTGGCCCAGCGAACGGCTGGCCGTGCACGGCTACAGCGTCGAGCTGGTGCGGCGCCTGCTGGGCATTCTGCGGATCCGCTGGCAGCTGCGTGCCAGATTGCTGGCGGACAAGCCCGACGTCTTCATCGGCGTGGATGCGCCCGATTTCAACCTGGGATTGGAGGCGGATCTGCGTGCCGCGGGTATAAAGACGGTGCACTTCGTCTGCCCTTCGATCTGGGCGTGGCGCGCCGAACGGGTCGAGAAGATTCGTGCCAGCGCGGACCATGTCCTGTGCATCTTTCCGTTTGAACCGGAACTGCTCGCGCGCCAGGGCATCGCCGCCACCTATGTCGGCCACCCATTGGCCAGTGTCATCCCCCGGGTGCCCGACAAGGCGGCTGCGCGCGCACAGCTGGGCCTGGCGGTACACGATGAAGTGCTGGCCATCCTGCCGGGCAGTCGCTCGGCGGAGGTGGCCTACATTGCCAAGCCGTTCTTTCAGGCTGCAGCGCTTATCAAAAAAGCGCGACCAGCTATAAAAATAGTAGTACCCGCGGTGCCTGCCCTGAGGGCTCGTATCGAGCAGATCGCGCGCGAATGCGGGGTGCTGGATGCGCTGACCATCGTCACGGGCCAATCGCACTCGGTGCTCGCGGCCTGCGACGTGACGCTGATTGCCAGTGGCACCGCCACGCTGGAGGCCGCGCTGTTCAAGCGGCCGATGGTCATCTCCTACCACATGCATCCGATCAGTTGGCGCCTCATGCGCCGCAAGCAGTTGCAGCCCTGGGTGGGCTTGCCCAACATCCTGTGCAGGGAGTTCGTGGTGCCCGAGCTGTTGCAGGACGCCGCCACGCCCGACGCACTGGCCACCGCGGTCCAGGACTGGCTGGACGCGCGGTTGCAGGATCCGGGCCGTATCCAACGGCTGGAACAGCGCTTCACGGCATTGCACGACGATCTGCAGCGCGATACCCCGCGACTGGCTGCCCATGCGATCCAGAACCTCCTTGCTTGAACAGGCCGCCCTGGACTGGCATCCGCCCGGCCTCGTTGCCGGCGTGGATGAGGCCGGGCGCGGGCCCTTGGCCGGCCCCGTGGTGGCGGCTGCGGTGATCCTGGACGACCTGCAGCCCATCGCCGGCCTGGCCGACTCCAAGGTGCTTACGGCCGCACGGCGCGAGAAGCTCTACGACGAGATCCGCGCCAAGGCGCTGTGCTGCAGCATTGCGGAAGCATCGGTGGAGGAGATCGATCAACACAACATCCTGCAAGCCACGATGCTGGCCATGCGCCGTGCGGTGCTGGGGCTGCGGCTGAAGCCGGTGCGGGTGTTGGTGGATGGCAATCGCTTGCCGCCGCTGGACGTTCCGGCGGAGGCCATCGTCAAGGGCGATGCGCTGGTCGCGTCGATCTCAGCCGCCTCCATCCTTGCCAAGGTCACGCGCGACCGCTGGTGCGCGCAATTGCACCAGCAATACCCGGTGTATGGCTTTGCCGGCCATAAGGGCTACGGCACGGCAGAGCACCTGGCCGCGCTGGAAGTGCATGGGGCCTGTCCCCAGCACCGGCGCTCGTTCGCGCCGGTGGCGCGCGCCTTGCAGGCGCCCGTCGCCGCCTGAGTCAGATCGCTATCCCCCTTTGCGTTTCCTATGCACGCCACGCCTGCTTTCATCCAATCGCGCGACAACGCACTGCTCAAGGAGTTGCGCCGCCTGTCGCAGGACAGTTCCGCATACCGCAAGCAGGGCCGTGTGTGGCTGGAGGGAGATCATCTGTGCAGCGCCGCGCTGGCGCGTGGACAAAAGCCAGCGATAGCGGTGTTTTCGGAGTCATTTTGGCCCCAAGCTCCCGCTGAATATGCGCGAGCAGCTACGAAAAATGTAGTGATCGCTGATGTGCTCTGGAGTGACATCAGCGCTCTGGAATCTCCGGCGCCCATGGGGTTTGTGTTGCCGCTGCCTGAAGCGGAGGGGTTGGACGGCAGGATGCCGACTGTCGTGCTCGACCGCCTGCAGGATGCGGGTAACGTGGGCTCCATCCTGCGCAGCGCATCGGCATTCGGGTTCACGCAAGTGGCGGCGCTGAAAGGCACCGCTGCGCTCTGGAGTGGCAAGGTGCTGCGCGCGGGCATGGGCGCCCATTTCGCCCTGCGGCTGGTCGAGGGGTTGGCGCCCGCAGACATCGACCGGCTGGAGGTCCCGTTGCTGGCAACCAGCTCGCACGAGGGCGACTTCCTCCATCGCGCAGCCTTGCCCTGGCCGTGTGGCTGGATCATGGGCCACGAAGGGCAGGGCGTCTCGCCCGCCCTGCAGCAGCGTGCGAGGCGCCACATCCGCATTGCGCAGCCCGGGGGCGAGGAGTCGCTCAACGTGGGGGCCGCCGCGGCCATCTGCCTCCATGCCAGCGCTGCGGCGCGCGACTCGGCTGGCTGAGGCGTTCACGGCCCTGGCCGCACGTCCGCCGGCGGTAGGGCGAATCGGTGGGAGAGCCTACTCAGTGCCCGCGAGACAGGGCACATTGATGTCGCGCGCGAACAGCCGGCAATTGATTGAGTGGCTTGCTTCCACGCCGGCGTTGCGGTTGCGTTGGAATGCCGCCAGCTTGTTCTCTTCGTAGCGCGGATGGGGCGGCGCGCCTTCGGGGCGGTCCAGGCTCTCGGCCCACACGGAGGCATGGCACAGGCTCTTGCCTTCGCAGGCATTCGCCGCGGCGCGCTGCACATAGGCGCGGTTGCCCGCCTTGTCGGTCGGCACCATCACATACACATGATGGCCATACCGGCCGATCACTGCATCTTGGGCCAGGGCATGTGGAGCGCTCAGTGTGAGCATCAGTCCCAGCAGGGCGAAAGTGGGTCGCTTCATGATTCTCCTCCGGTAATGTTTATTTGTACGGCTCGCTGTGCCAGCAGTGAATCTCGGGCCTGCAGGGGCGTTACAAACAAAAAAGCCGCTGAAAAAATCAGCGGCTTTTGCTTGTCTTTGGTGCCCAGGAGAGGACTCGAACCTCCACGATGTTACTCGCTAGTACCTGAAACTAGTGCGTCTACCAATTCCGCCACCTGGGCATTTCAGGGAAGCTCAGATTATAGGAGCCTTTTTGATCGCCTGAACGGCATTTCCAAAAATTTTATGTATCCCTCGCGCTGCTCCAACATGCCCACATTGTTGAGACGCAGATAACAAAAAAGGCCACTTCAAATGAAGCGGCCTTTGCTGTCAGAACCCTGGCGGGTTCTCGTTAAACTTGGTGCCCAGGAGAGGACTCGAACCTCCACGATGTTACTCGCTAGTACCTGAAACTAGTGCGTCTACCAATTCCGCCACCTGGGCATTTCAGGAAAGTCATAGATTGTATATCAAAAAAAATCACTCTGAATCATCCGTCGCCAAAGTTTCACTGGACGAGATCGAAGGCACCGTCCAGGGACACCGCGACGGGCATGGCTTCGTCCTGCGCGATGACGGCCAGCCTGACATCTACCTTCCTGCCAATGAAATGCGGGCGGTATTGCACAAGGACCGGGTGCGCGTGCGCATCGCGCGCCAGGACCGGCGCGGCCGGCCTGAAGGCCGCGTGGTCGAGATTCTGGAGCGCCCGCCCCAACCCATCATCGGGCGCCTTCTTCAGGAGAGCGGTGTCTGGCTGGTCGCTCCTGAGGACAAACGGTACGGCCAGGACGTGCTGATTCCCAAGGGTGCTACGGGGGCTGCTGCGACGGGACAGGTCGTGGTGGTGGAGCTGACCGAGCCGCCGGCTTTGTTTGGGCAACCCGTGGGGCGGGTGGTCGAAGTGCTGGGGGAGGTAGACGACCCCGGGATGGAGGTGGAAATTGCCGTGCGCAAATACGGGGTTCCGCATGAATTCTCCGAAGCGTGCCTTGACCAGGCGAAGGCGCTGCCGGACAAGGTGCGCGCTCAGGACAAGCGTCGACGCGTTGATCTGACAGATGTCCCCCTGGTCACCATCGATGGTGAAGACGCGCGCGACTTCGACGACGCGGTGTATTGCGAACCCGCCAAGATCGGGCGCGCCAAGGGGTGGCGCCTGCTCGTGGCCATCGCGGACGTGAGCCACTATGTGGAGACAGGCAACGCCATCGATATTGACGCCTATGACCGGGCGACCAGCGTTTATTTCCCGCGGCGCGTTATCCCCATGCTGCCAGAGAAGCTCTCCAACGGGCTGTGCTCGCTGAACCCCCATGTCGAGCGCCTGTGCATGGTGTGCGACATGATGGTTACCGCCAAAGGTGAAATTCACGCCTATCAGTTCTATCCTGCGGTCATGCTCAGCCACGCGCGGCTTACCTATACCGAGGTGGCTGCGGTGTTGGCCAATACGCGCGGCCCGGAAGCGCTGAAGCATCAAGAGCGCGTGGGCAACCTGCTCAACCTCTACGAGGTCTACCGCGCATTGCTAGCGGCGCGGCAGGCGCGCGGCGCCGTGGACTTCGAGACGACCGAGACGCAAATCGTCTGTGATGACAATGGCCGTATCGAGAAAATCGTCCCGCGTGTACGCACCGAGGCGCACCGCCTGATTGAGGAGGCGATGCTCGCCGCCAACGTCTGCAGCGCCGATTTCATCGGTCATGCCGGCCGGGCGGGGCTGTATCGCGTTCATGAGGGGCCTACGCCGGAGAAGCAAGAGATCCTGCGTGCATATCTCAAAGCCATGGGTGTTGGCATGTCGATCGGGGACGACCCGCGGCCGGCAGAATTCCAGGCGATTGCCGAGGCCACCAAGGACCGGGTGGATGCGCAGCAGATCCACACCATGCTGCTGCGTTCGATGCAGCAGGCGATCTACACGCCTGTCAACAGCGGTCACTTCGGTTTGGCATTCGAAGCCTATACACACTTCACCAGTCCTATTCGCCGCTACCCGGATCTGCTGGTGCATCGCGTGATCAAGTCCATCTTGAGCGGCACCAAATATGTGCTGCCCGCGCTGCCGACGCCGGGGGAGGCTCAGTTCAAGCTGGCCAAGCGTCTGGCTTCCAAGGGGGGTGAATCCTCTGCACGCCCTTCCAAGACGGGTGGCGTTATCAGCGTCCGGGAGACGCAGGCGTGGGAGGCCGCGGGACTGCACTGCAGTGCGAACGAACGCCGTGCGGACGAGGCCAGTCGCGACGTGGAAGCCTGGCTCAAGTGCCAGTACATGCGTGAGCATCTGGGTGAAGAGTACGGCGGTGTCGTCAGCACGGTGACGAGCTTCGGCATCTTCGTGACGCTTGATGCCCTCTATGTGGAAGGGTTGGTGCACATCACGGAACTGGGTGGGGAGTACTTCAAGTTCGATGAGGCGCGGCAAGAACTGCGGGGGGAGCGCACGGGTATCCGCTATGCGATTGGTGCACGCGTGCGTGTTCAGGTCAGCCGCGTCGACCTCGATGGCCGCAAGATCGACTTCCGGCTGGTGCACGAAGCCGGCGACGGTTTCTCCACCAAAGGCCCTAAGTCCAGGGATGGCGCGAAACGCGGTTCCTCGGCAGCGGCCATGGATGGTCGATCCGCCTCGGTGCCCGCGGCCCGGGAAAGCAGAGAGGAGGGGAGCCGGCGGCGCCCGCATAAGCAGCCCTTGGCCGGCAAAAAAGCGGCAGGTGGCAAAAACCCCTCTAACAGGCCGTTGAAAAATCCCCCGCCGACGCCCGCGTTGGCCGCTACGATCTGAAGCCATCGGTGAACGACCCAGACGAGGACGATGAGAGGCAGTCAAGATTTCCAGGGGGCGATGTTCAGCTACATCAGCCTTGAAGAGCGCGTGCCGCAGGCACACCCGCTGCGCAAGTTGCGCGCGGTGGTTGATGCGCTGCTGGCAACCATGAACCGCGAGTTCGAAGCGGTGTACGCCCGCCGTGGCCGCCCATCGGTGCCACCGGAGATGCTGCTCAAGGCCTTGCTGCTGCAGATCCTGTTCTCCATCCGCAGCGAGCGCCAGTTGGTCGAAGCGATCAACTACAACCTGCTGTACCGCTGGTTCGTGGGCCTGAACATCGAAGACAAGGTCTGGGACCACTCCACTTTCAGCGCCAACCGCGAACGTCTGTTCAACGAAGACCTCGCCCGCGCCTTCTTCGAGCGCGTCAAGCTCAGTGCCCAGTGGGGCAAGCTCGCCAGCGACGAGCACTTCAGCGTGGACGGCACGCTCATTGACGCCTGGGCCTCGCACAAGAGCTTCAAGCGCAAAGACGACGACAGCGGCACGCCGCCTGGGCGCAACCCCGAGGTGGACTTCAAGGGGCAGGAGCGCTGCAACGACACCCACGAGAGCACCACGGACGCCGATGCCCGGCTGTTCAAGAAGAGCCAGGGCGACAAATCCCGCCTGTGCCACATGGGGCACATCCTCATGGAGAACCGCAACGGGCTGATCGTGGATGTCGAGATCACCCACGCCAGCGGCACGGCCGAGCGCGAGGCGGCGCTGGCCATGTTGGAGCGTCGGGGCAACAGGAACAAACGGGCCACGGTCGGTGCCGACAAGGGCTACGACAGCAAGGCCTTCATCAAAGGCTGCAGAAAGCTCAAAGTCACGCCCCACGTGGCGGCCAAGGACAAACACTCGGCGGTGGATGCGCGAGTGACACGGCACGAGGGCTACAAGACCAGCCTGAAGGTGCGCAAGCGCATCGAAGAGGCCTTTGGCTGGATCAAGACCGTCGGTGGTCTGGCAAAGACCAAGCTGATCGGTCAGGCCAAGCTCACGGGCCAGGCGCTGCTGTGCTTTGCCACCTACAACCTTGTGCGAATGGGCAGCATCGGCGGCTGGTGGGACGCGCATCATGCGTGAGCCCAGGGATACGTGCGCCCGAAATGGGCGGGAGGGCCTGCAAACCGGCCAGATGGGCCGTTGCAATCGCTGCGCAGACGCGTCTGGGCAGCTCGTGTCTTCGCACTCAGCGTCCCTGATGCGTTCGAAAAGCACTTTTTCAACGGCCTGCTAAGGGCCGCAAATCCCGCGGTTGAGTAGATTGATGGGTATGAAGGACAGGAGACAAGCGTCGCATATGGTTAAAGCATCGAAGGTGGCCATCGTTACGGGGGCTGGGTCAGGGATTGGCAAGGCGGCGGCTTTGGCGCTGCTGCGCGATGGATGGAGCGTTGTTCTCGCTGGGCGGCGTGAGTCGCTATTGCAGGAGGTCGTGGGCGAATCCGAGGGTGGGGTGCGTGCGCTCGCCGTTCCCACCGATGTATCCGACCCCGCTGCGGTGCGCACGCTGTTTGACCGGGCTGTGCTTCAGTTCGGGCGCGTGGATCTGTTGTTTAACAATGCGGGCGTGAGTGCTCCCGCCGTGCCGCTGGAGGATCTGGCGGTGGAGCAGTGGCGGCAGGTGGTCGACGTCAACCTCAATGGCATGTTCTTTTGCATGCAGAACGCTTTTCGGGTCATGAAGACGCAGTCGCCACGGGGCGGGCGCATCATCAATAACGGCTCGATTTCAGCGCACGCCCCGCGGCCCAACTCCATCGCCTACACCGCCACCAAGCATGCGGTGATGGGCCTGACAAAGACAGCGGCTCTCGATGGGCGCAAGTACGATATTGCGGTGGGACAAATCGATGTCGGCAACGCCCAGACCGAGCTGGCCCAGCGCATGACGCAGGGCGTGCAACAGGCCAATGGCCTGATTGCGGCCGAACCTCTGATGGACGTGGACATCGTGGGGCAGTCCGTGCTTTACATGGCCAATCTTCCGCTGGAGGCCAATGTGTTGTTCCATACCGTCATGGCGACCAAAATGCCTTTTGTCGGGCGTGGCTGAGAAACTCATCCGCCCCTTGCTGCACGCGGTAGGGGCGCTGTGCATGCTGCTCGCTGCCTCGGTGGCCGCCGCGCCGGCCGTGGATATGGCGCCGCGTGTGCAGGCCTGCACCGCGTGCCACGGCAAGCAGGGGCGTGCCACTCCTGACGGTTATTTCCCTCGCATCGCGGGAAAACCGGCGGGATACCTGCACAACCAACTGCTCAATTTCCGGGATGGCCGGCGCAGCTATCCGCAGATGGCGTACTTGCTGCAGCATCTGACGGACGACTATCTACGGGAGATGGCGGACTACTTCGCAAGACTGGACCTGCCCTATGCGCCACCGGTGGCTGCAGCTGTATCAGCAGCCACACTGGCGCAGGGAGAGAGGCTTGTGCGGTGGGGGGATGCGAGCCGCCAATTGCCGGCCTGCGTGCAGTGCCATGGCGATGCTCTGGCGGGCGTCGCGCCTTTCATTCCAGGGTTGCTGGGGCTGTCTCGCGATTATGTGAGCGCCCAGTTGGGGGCCTGGCAGACCGGTCTGCGGCGCGCCCATGCGCCAGATTGCATGGCGCGCATCGCCAGCAAACTGACCGCTGCCGATATAAGTTCCATCGCGGCGTGGCTGTCCTCCCGTCCTGTTCCCTCAAGGTTCACACCGGCGCCGGCAATCAAGGCGCCGCTGCCAATACCCTGTGGCGGCATGGATTCTCCGGCGTTGCGGGCTGGCGCGGAGCAGGTGCAATGAGTGCTTGGCGCAAAAGGCTTGCGACGGCGGGGCTTTCCGTGGCGTTGGTTGCGGGAGGGATCTGGGTATTGAACCGGCTGGATGAGGCTCCGCTGCCGCACGCCGAACGCGTGACCACCACGGCCTCTCTCGACATTGCCAGAGGCCGGTACTTGGCACGTGCTGGTAACTGCCTCGCCTGCCACACCCGGCAGGGAGGCGTGGCATTCGCAGGGGGCCGTGGGATAGAGACGCCTTTTGGCGTGATTTACGCCCCCAACCTGACACCCGACCGGGAAACGGGTATCGGAGCGTGGTCTGCATCGGAATTCTGGCGTGCCCTGCACAATGGCCGTTCGCGCGATGGCAGGCTGCTTTCGCCGGCCTTTCCTTATCCCAGCTATACGCGCGTCACCCGTGAAGACTCGGATGCCATCTTTGCCTTCTTGCAAAGCTTGCCGCCGGTGGTGCAACCCAGCGTGCCGTCGCGCATGCGCTTCCCGTTCAATACCCAAGCGGCATTGGCAGTGTGGCGAGCGTTGTATTTTCGGCCTGGTGTATTCGAGCCCGTACCGTCCCGCTCTGCGGAATGGAATCGAGGCGCCTATCTCGTGCAGGGGCTCGGGCACTGTGCTGCATGCCATTCGCCGCGCAACGCGATGGGGGCGGTATCTACAGACGGGCGTTTGAGCGGGGGGATGGCGGCAGGCTGGTACGCCCCAGCGCTCACCACCTCGAATGAAGGAGGTGTGGCGGAATGGCCCAGGCAGGATGTGGTCATGCTTCTGGGGGCGGGGCGCTCACCCCGGGCCGCGGTATCCGGCCCCATGGCGGAGGTGGTCTACCACAGCCTTCAGTATTTGAGCGATGCCGATCTGCAAGCGATGGCGGACTATCTGCAAGCGCTGCCGCCAACGGACAAGGTCGCCGCGCCTCGGCGGCCCCCTTCACCTGCGTCGATGCAGCGTGGGCGGGCCACGTACGAGCGTCAATGCATGCAGTGCCATGGAGGCGAGGGCCAGGGCGATCCTGAGGCCTTTCCTCCGCTGGCAGGCAATCGGGCGGTGATGCTGGAAAATCCTGTCAATCTGGTGCATATGGTGCTGCGGGGCGGGTATCTGCCAGCCACCGGCGGTAATCCGCAACCCCATGGCATGCCGCCATTCCTGCAGCGTTTGAGTGACGCAGAAGTGGCGGATGTGCTTTCATATATTCGTAACGCCTGGGGTAATGCGGCTTCCAGGGTCGATACGATCGATGTCCATCGGACCCGTGAGGGGCGTGATTCTTAAGGAACTTCTCATGGACTCCGAAGCCTTTTTGCCGGATGCTGCTTCACATGCCAGCGCAACGCCGCAGTGGTGGGTTGTGTGCCTGTGCGCACAATGGTGCGGTGTATGCCGTGAATACCGTCAAGCCTTCGACCAAACTGCGCGCGCTTGGCCGCAAATGCGCTTTGAATGGGTGGATGTGGAGGATGAGGAAGAAGTGGTCGGCGACCTGGATGTAGAGACTTTTCCTACTGTCTTGATTGCCGATGGCAGGGCTGCACGGTTTCTGGGACCCCTATTGCCTCAGGCCACAGTGTTGGGGCGCATGCTTCAAAGCATGCAGCAGGCTTCCCAAGTAGCCACGATGGACAGCGCAGCGCAGGACCTTTTTGAGAGAATACGGTCAAGCCGCCAGGGTTGATTCCCGCCCGAACGCAAGATACGTGCCTTTGATCTTTGCAGGTGCCTCGCATATTGGCTACAATACTGGCTTCACGACCAAAACGGGCGGGTACTTACCGCCCTTTTTTTTTGGGCGTTTGATTTTGGTTTTTGCAGCCTTGCCGGCCCCGGCGGGGCCATCACTTGGAATTGGATAGAGCGCACGCACGTGGCATTGCAGCAAATCGTTGAACAAACCGTGGCCGGGCTGGGTTATGACCTGGTGGAGATTGAGCGCTCCGCCGGAGGGTTGCTGCGCATTACCATTGACCTGGTTTGGGTGCCGCCCACGGATGAGGTGTCCGCTGCCGTAGGCGTCGAGCAATTCATTACCGTAGAGGATTGTGAAAAGGTCACCCGTCAGCTGCAGTTCGCGCTGGAGGTGGAGGGGGTGGACTACACGCGGTTGGAAGTCTCATCCCCTGGGATCGATCGCTTGTTGCGCAACGAGGCGGACTTCAAGCGTTTCGAGGGCGAGGTGATCGACATCACCCTCAAGCAGCCCATGGGCGCTGCGGCGGGAGGGCAAGTGCATGCCAACCGCAAGAAATTCCGGGGAACGCTCGAGCATGCCGATTCGGGCGGTTGGCAGATTGTCTGGAGCGATGAGCCGCCCGTGAAGCCGGGGCAGCGCATCAGCAAGAAGCGCGTGCCAGCGCCTTTGCAGGCCCTTGGTTTCACTTTGGATGAGTTGCGCGAGGCGCGGCTTGCGCCGATCGTGGATTTCAAAGGACGAGGGATCAAGCCCGGAGAGCCGGGCTGAAGGTTGCATAACCGGACTGTCCTCTGAACGGGCAGTTCGTCAGGAATTGAGAAACAGGAGAGCCGTCGCATGAATCGCGAGTTGTTGATGTTGGTAGAAGCCATTTCGCGCGAAAAGAACGTGGAGCGCGATGTGGTCCTGGGCGCTGTGGAGTCTGCTCTGGCACAGGCCACGAAGAAGCTCTACCAGGGTGAAGTGGACATCCGCGTGTCGATTGATCGCGACAGCGGCGAATACGAGACTTTCCGTCGTTGGCTGGTGGTGCCCGACGATGCCGGATTGCAGAACCCCGACGCCGAAGAGCTGCTGATGGATGCCCGCGAACGGGTGGCCGATATCGAGGTGGGGGAGTACATCGAGGAAGCCGTCGAGTCGGTGCCGATCGGCCGCATCGGGGCCATGGCGGCCAAGCAGGTGATCCTGCAGAAGATCCGCGATGTCGAACGCGAGATGCTGCTCAACGATTTCATGTCACGCGGCGAGAAAATTTTCACCGGCACGGTGAAACGCATGGACAAGGGCGACATCATCGTCGAGAGCGGCCGGGTGGAAGGGCGCCTGCGTCGCGGCGAGATGATCCCGAAGGAAAACCTGCGCAATGGAGACCGTGTGCGCGCCCTGATCATGGATGTGGACCTCACGCTGCGCGGAGCACCCATCATCCTCTCGCGCTCCGCGCCGGAGTTCATGATCGAGTTGTTCCGCAACGAGGTGCCCGAGATCGAGCAGGGCCTGCTGGAGATCAAAAGCTGTGCCCGTGACCCCGGCAGCCGCGCGAAGATCGCTGTGCTCAGCCATGACAAGCGCGTGGACCCCATCGGCACCTGCGTGGGCGTGCGCGGAACGCGTGTGAACGCCGTGACCAACGAACTGGCGGGGGAGCGCGTGGACATCGTGCTGTGGTCCGACGACCCTGCGCAGTTCGTGATCGGCGCGCTTGCTCCGGCCAACGTGACTTCCATCGTGGTCGACGAAGAGAAGCATGCCATGGACGTCGTGGTGGATGAGGAAAACCTCGCCATCGCCATCGGGCGCGGCGGCCAGAACGTGCGCCTGGCGTCCGACCTCACGGGCTGGAAGATCAACATCATGGATGCGGCCGAATCCGCGCAGAAGCAGGCCAATGAAACCGATGCCGCGCGTCGCCTGTTCATGGAGAAGCTGGATGTGGATGAGGAGATCGCCAACATCCTGATCGAGGAGGGCTTTGCCAGCCTCGAGGAAGTGGCCTATGTGCCGCTGCAGGAAATGCTGGAGATCGAGAGCTTCGACGAGGACACGGTGAACGAACTGCGCGCACGCGCCAAGGATGCGCTGCTCACCATGGAAATCGTTCGTGAAGAAAGCGTGGAAAGCGTATCGCAAGACCTGCGTGACCTCGAAGGTTTAACGCCCGAACTGATCGCCAAGTTGGCGGAAGGCGGCGTGCATACGCGTGACGACCTGGCCGATTTGGCCATTGACGAACTGACCGAGCTGACCGGCCAGTCTGCCGAAGATGCGACCGCCTTGATCATGAAGGCGCGCGAGCACTGGTTCACGGGGCAAGAGTAAGGGTCAGGGAGGTTCGAACACAATATGTCGAGTAACACTGTTGCTGAGTTCGCTGCAGAGCTCAAGAAATCGCCTGAAACCTTGCTGGACCAGCTGAAGTCCGCCGGTGTGGTCAAGGCGTCGCCGTCGGACGTTCTAAACGAAGCCGACAAGCAAAAGCTGCTGGCCCACCTGCAGGCCAGTCATGGCACTGCGGGGGGTGACCGCAAAAAGATCACCCTGGTCAAGAAGTCCACCAGCGAGATCAAGCAGGCCGACGCTTCTGGCAAGGCACGCACGATCCAGGTCGAAGTGCGTAAGAAGCGTACTTTCATCAAGCGTGACGACAGTGTCGACGCGCCTTCCGATGCGACTGAATCCGTTCCTTCGGCGGAGGATCTCGAGCTCGTGCGCCGCGAGGAAGAGGCGCGCCGTCAGGCAGAGCTGATTCGCCGCCAGGAGGAAGAGTTGGCCTTGACACGCCGCGAGCGTGAAGAGCGCGAGCGCCGCGAGCGCGAAGCCGAAGAACGCGCTGCCGCCTATGCCGCCCAGCAGGCGGAAAAGAAGGCGCAGGAGTCTGCGGAGCGTGCCGAGGCGCAGCGCGAAGCTGCCGTGGAGGCCGAAGAACGTGCGAAGGCGCAGGCCGATGCCCGGGCAAAGGCCGATGAAGAATCCAAGGCACGCGCGGCGGAAGAAACCGCGCGTGCGGCCGACCTGGACGAGCGCCGCCGCAAGGCGCTTGCCGAGGCCGAGGCCATTCGCGCAATGATGGCTGCCCCCAAGAAGGTGCTCGTGGCGAAGAAGCCAGAGGAACCCAAGCCTGCCGCCAAGGCGGGAGCTTCCGGGGATGCCAAGAAGGGTACGCTGCACAAACCCGCCACCGGTTCCGGCACGGGCGCGCGCGCCGCTGCGCCATCGGCGCCAGGCGGGGCGGGCAAGGAGGTCAAGTCGGCCAAGCTGTCGTCCAGCTGGGCCAACGACACGACCAAGAAGAAGGAAATCAAGACCCGCGGCGACAGCAGTGGCGGCGTGGGTCGCAACAACTGGCGTGGCGGCCCCCGCGGCCGCCGCGGCAATGACCGCGACGACCAGCGCCAGCAGCAGGCAGCCACAGAGTTCCGCGTGCTCGAGGTCTATGTGCCCGAGACCATCACGGTGGCCGAGTTGGCGCACAAGATGGCCATCAAGGCTTCCGAAGTGATCAAGTCGCTCATGAAGATGGGCCAGATGGTCACCATCAACCAGCCGCTGGACCAGGACACCGCCATGATCGTGGTGGAGGAAATGGGCCACACCGCGAAGGTGGCCGCTCTGGATGATCCGGAAGCCTTCACCGCCGAGGAAGTGTCCAGCCAGGATGCCGAACAGCTGTCCCGCGCCCCCGTGGTGACGGTGATGGGCCACGTGGACCACGGCAAGACCTCGCTGCTGGACTACATCCGGCGCAGCAAGGTAGCCTCTGGCGAAGCTGGCGGCATTACCCAGCACATCGGCGCCTACCATGTGGAGACGCCACGCGGTATCGTCACGTTCCTGGACACGCCGGGCCACGAGGCTTTCACGGCCATGCGTGCACGCGGCGCCCAGGCCACCGACATCGTGATTCTGGTGTGTGCGGCAGACGACGGCGTGATGCCCCAGACCAAGGAAGCCATCAAGCACGCGAAGGCGGCTGGTGTTCCCATCGTGGTGGCGCTTACCAAGGCAGACAAGCCCGAGGCCAACATCGAGCGCGTCAAGCAGGAACTGGTGGGCGAGCAGGTGGTGCCTGAGGAATACGGCGGCGATTCGCCATTCGTGGCCGTGTCGTCCAAGACGGGCATGGGCATCGATGCTCTGCTGGAGCAGGTGCTGCTCCAGGCCGAGGTGCTGGAACTCAAGGCTCCCGTCGATGCGGCTGCCAAGGGTATCGTCATCGAGGCCCAGTTGGACAAGGGCCGCGGGTCCGTGGCCACCGTGCTGGTGCAGTCCGGTACGCTCAAGGTGGGCGATGTGGTGCTGGCAGGCCAGACTTTCGGCCGCGTGCGCGCTATGCTGGACGAAGACGGCAAGCAAACCAAGGAAGCCGGCCCGTCGATCCCGGTGGAGATCCAAGGCCTGAACGAAGTGCCCCAGGCGGGCGACGACTTCATGGTGCTGCAGGACGAACGCCGCGCCCGCGAGATTGCGACGTACCGCGCTGGCAAGTTCCGCAACACCAAGCTGGCCAAGCAGCAAGCTGCCAAGCTGGAGAACATGTTTGCCGAGATGGGGGCGGGCGAGGTGCAGACCCTGCCGCTGATCATCAAGGCGGACGTGCAGGGCTCCCAGGAGGCGCTGGCGGCTTCGCTGCTCAAGCTCTCCACCGAAGAGATCCGCGTGCAGATCGTGTACTCCGGCGTGGGCGGCATCAGCGAGTCGGACGTCAACCTGGCGATCGCCTCCAAGGCCATCGTCATTGGCTTCAACGTGCGCGCCGATGCGCAGGCCCGCAAGACGGCCGAAGGCAACGACGTGGACATCCGCTACTACAACATCATCTACGACGCCGTGGATGAAGTGAAGGCAGCGATGTCCGGCATGCTGGCGCCCGAACAGCGCGAGGAAGCCATCGGCACGGCCGAGATCCGTACCGTGTTCGTGGCCTCCAAGATCGGTACCGTGGCGGGTTCGTACATCACGTCGGGCCAGGTCACGCGCAACTGCAAGTTCCGCCTGCTGCGCGACAACATCGTCATCTACACGGGCGATGTGGAATCGGTGCGCCGCATGAAGGATGACGTCAAGGAAGTCAAGGAAGGCTTCGAGTGCGGTATCAAGCTCAAGAACTACAACGACATCAAGGAAGGTGATCAGCTGGAGTTCTTCGAGATCAAGGAAATCGCACGCACGCTGTAAGGTCCGCACGACATGGCTGCCAAGAAATCCTCTTCCCCCAACCGCGGCTTCAAGGTCGCGGATCAGATCCAGCGCGACCTCACCGAGCTGATCCGCGATCTCAAGGATCCGCGGATCGGCATGGTGACGCTGCAAGGGGTCGAGGTGACGCCGGACTATGCGCACGCCAAGGTGTTCTTCAGTGTGCTCATCGGTGATGGTGAGGCCTCCGAGGAGGCCTTGAACCAGGCGGCTGGCTTTCTACGCAACGGCCTGTTCAAGCGCCTGCACATCCACACCGTGCCCACGCTGCACTTCGTGTACGACCGCACCACCGAGAAGGCGGCCGACATGAATGCGCTGATCGCGCGCGCGGTGGCCTCTCGTTCCAAAGACGACGACGCAGCATGACCGAACGCGCTCCCCGCATCCGGGTGCAGCGGCGCCCGGTGCACGGAGTGCTGCTGCTCGACAAACCCCTGGGCCTGTCCAGCAATGACGCCTTGCAGAAGGTGAAGTGGCTGCTGCGCGCCGAGAAGGCTGGCCACACGGGCACGCTGGACCCGCTGGCCAGTGGTGTGCTGCCGCTGTGCTTTGGTGCCGCCACCAAGTTCAGCCAGTTGCAGCTGGAAGCGCCCAAGACCTATGAAGCCGTCGCATTGTTGGGTACCACCACAACCACCGGTGACGCCGAGGGTCAGGTGCTGGCGCAGTGCGCGGTCGATCCAGCCATGCTCACGCCCGAGCGGTTGGCGGCGGTGCAGGCGCAGTTCACCGGCCCCATCCGCCAGGTGCCGCCCATGCACAGCGCGCTCAAGAAAGACGGGAAGGCGCTGTACGAGTACGCGCGTGCCGGCATTGCCGTGGAGCGCGAGGCGCGTGATGTCACGATTCATGCATTGAAACTGGCGCTAACGCACACGGAGCAAGCGCAACCAGCTATTAAAATAGTAGTGACCTGCAGCAAAGGTACCTACATCCGTACCCTGGGTGAAGATATCGGCCAGGCGCTGGGCTGCGGCGCGCATCTCACGTTCCTGCGCCGTACCGACACCGGCGGTATCGGCGTGGAGCGCTGCGTGACGCTGGAGGCACTGCAGGCCATGGACGAGGATGCGCGCATGGCCTGTGTGCACCCGGTGGAGACCTTGCTGGCGCAGCACACGGCTGTCACGCTGGACGATGACAATGCCGGGCGTTTCCTCTCGGGCATGCGCCGGCGCGGCCCCTGGCCCGACGCGCCCGCCGTGGCCGTGTTCGGGGCGCGCCCGCGCGTGCTGCTGGGGGTCGGGCATGTGCGGGGAGGAGAGCTGATTCCAGACCGGCTGCTCAGCCCCCTTGAAATTCAACAGATTCTGGAGAGCTCGCCGCGGGCTGAACGCGGCACATTGGAAGCAACTACGCTATGAGCAAACAAATCCGCAACATCGCCATCATCGCCCACGTCGACCATGGCAAGACCACGATGGTGGACCAACTGCTGCGCCAGTCCGGCACCTTCGCCGAGCACGAGAAGGTCGTGGACACCGTGATGGACAGCAACGCCATCGAGCGCGAGCGCGGCATCACCATCCTGGCGAAGAACTGCGCCGTGAGCTGGAACGGCACGCACATCAACATCCTGGACACGCCCGGCCACGCGGACTTCGGCGGCGAGGTGGAGCGTGCACTGTCGATGGTGGACGGCGTGGTGCTGCTGATCGACGCGCAGGAAGGCCCCATGCCCCAGACGCGCTTCGTGACCAAGAAGGCGTTGGCGCTGGGCCTCAAGCCCATCGTGGTGGTCAACAAGGTGGACAAGCCCGGCGCGCGCCCCGACTACGTGGTGAACGCCGCTTTCGATCTGTTCGACAAGCTGGGCGCCACCGACGAGCAACTGGACTTTCCCGTGGTCTACGCCTCGGGCATCAACGGCTGGAGCTCCCTGGAGCAGGGCAACCCCGGCGAGCAATGGGGCCCCGA
Source organism: Diaphorobacter sp. JS3051 (assembly GCF_015832135.1). Taxonomy (NCBI): domain Bacteria; kingdom Pseudomonadati; phylum Pseudomonadota; class Betaproteobacteria; order Burkholderiales; family Comamonadaceae; genus Diaphorobacter; species Diaphorobacter sp. JS3051. The sequence continues at coordinate 1,335,701 of NZ_CP065406.1, read as the reverse complement.
CATGTCGGCGCTGTTCGAGACCATCCTCAAGCATGTGCCGTCCGTGAAGGGTGACGCCACGGCACCCCTGCAGATGCAGGTATCGGCGCTGGACTATTCCACCTTCGTGGGCCGCATTGGCGTGGGTCGCATCACCCAGGGTACGCTCAAGGCCGGGCAGGACGTGCTGGTCATGGCTGGCCCCGATGGCGCCAGCTACAAGGGCCGCGTGAACCAGATCCACCAGTTCCAGGGCCTGGACCGCGTGCAGGTGAGCGAAGCCGGCCCCAGCGAGATCGTGCTCATCAACGGCATCGAGAACGTGGGTATCGGCGAGACCCTCACCGACCCCGCCAACCCCCAGCCGCTGCCCATGCTGAAGATCGACGAGCCCACGCTGACGATGAACTTCTGCGTGAACACCTCGCCGCTGGCGGGCCGTGAAGGCAAGTTCGTGACCAGCCGCCAGATCTGGGACCGTCTGCAGAAGGAGCTGCGTTCCAACGTGGCCCTGCGCGTCAAGGAAACCGACGAGGACGGCATCTTCGAGGTGTCCGGCCGCGGCGAACTGCACCTGACCATCCTGCTGGAAGAAATGCGCCGTGAAGGCTACGAGTTGGCCGTCTCCAAGCCGCGTGTGGTGTACCGCGACATCGACGGCGAGCGCTGCGAGCCTATCGAACTGGTGACCGCTGATATCGAGGAAGGGCACCAAGGCGGTGTGATGCAGGCCCTCGGCGAGCGCAAGGGTGAACTGGTGAACATGGAGCCTGACGGCCGTGGCCGCGTGCGCCTGGAGTACCGCATCCCGGCCCGTGGCCTGATCGGTTTCACCAACGAATTCCTGAACCTGACGCGCGGCTCGGGCCTCATCAGCAACATCTTCGACAGCTATGAGCCGCATAAGGGCGACATTGGCGGCCGCAAGAACGGCGTTCTGATTTCCATGGACGATGGTGAAATTTTCACCTACGCCCTGGGCAAGCTCGACGACCGTGGCCGCATGTTCGTGAAGGCAGGCGACCCGGTGTACGAAGGCATGATCGTCGGCGTGCACAACCGCGACAACGACCTGGTGGTGAACGCCACGCGTACCAAGCAGCTCACCAACTTCCGCGTGAGCGGCAAGGAAGACGCGATCAAGATCACGCCCCCGATCGACCTCACGCTGGAGTACGGTGTGGAGTTCATCGAGGACGATGAACTGGTGGAGATCACGCCCAAGAGCATTCGCCTGCGCAAGCGCCACCTTAAGGAGCACGAGCGCAAGCGCGCCAGCCGCGAAGGCGCGTGATCGGCAAGGCCTGTTCTGCCTGAACCGGCTTGGCTGCGGCAGCCAAGGCGCTGCGAGCCGACGAAGGGTGAGCCCATCCGCTAGGAGGGTTCGCCCTTCGCGCATCTGAGGCAGCGCGGTATGGCGCCAGCCGCTAACATGCGGGCCTCACGGCATGCGTGGGTAGCACATGCCGACGACACAAGAAATCCACAGGGAGGAGACAGCGATGACCGCGAATGCCTTGCCCGGCCACGCGCGGGCGGTCTGGCTGATGGTGGCCGTCACCTTCATGTGGTCCATCGCGGGCGTCGTCACGCGCCATCTGGACCAGGCGCGCAGCTTTGAAGTGACCTTCTGGCGCAGCTTCTTCATGCTGCTGTCGCTGTGCGTGATCCTGCCGGTGCTGCAGGGCAGGGCGTTGCTGGCCAATCTGCGGCGCGGGGGGCGGGCGGTGTGGATCTCTGGCGTGTGCTGGAGCGTGATGTTCACGGCCTTCATGATCGCCATATTGCTCATCCCCGTGGCCAGCGTATTGGTCACCATGGCCATCGGACCGCTGCTCACGGCATTGCTGGCGCGGGCCTTCATTGGCCACCACATCGCGCCGCGCACCTGGTGCGCGATTGCATTGGCGGGCGCAGGCATCGGGTGGATGTATGGCTCGGGCATCTCCGGCCTGTCCGTGGTGGGCGTGCTTGTTGCCTTGTGCGTGCCGGTCGCGGCGGCCGTGAACTGGGTGGTGGTGCAGCACTCGCAGCGCCAGGGCCATGCGGTGGACCTGGTGCCCGCCGTGCTGCTGGGGGCGGCGCTGTCCGCCCTGGCCACGCTGCCGCTTGCGTGGCCGTTCCAGGCCACGGCGCGTGATTTGTCCCTTCTGGCCCTGCTGGGTCTGGTCCAATTGGCGATCCCCTGCGTGCTGGTGGTGTACTGCGCGCGCGTGCTCAAGGCGCCTGAGATTGCGCTGCTGGGCCTGCTGGAAGTGATCTTTGGCATTCTGCTGGCCTGGGTGGGCGCTGGAGAGCGCCCAGCCCCGGCCGTGCTGATGGGAGGCGCGCTGGTGATCGGCGCGCTCGTTTTCAATGAACTGCTTGGATGGAAGGAGCAACAATGACGGAGATGACGGCGGAAGTCGTGACCGAGGTGCGCGGCCAGGTCGGCTGCATCACGCTGAACCGCCCGAAGGCGCTGAATGCCTTGTCGCTGGGCATGGTGCGCGACCTGATGGCGGCGCTGCTGGCCTGGCAGCATGACGACAAGGTACTGGCCGTGGCGATCCGCGGCAACGGCCGCGAAGGGCCCTTCGGCGCCTTCTGCGCGGGCGGCGACATCCGCTTTTTGCACGCCGCGGGCAGCACGGGCAATCCGCAGTTGGAGGACTTCTTCACCGAGGAATACGCCCTCAACCATCTGATCCACACCTTCGGCAAGCCCTACATCGCCTTCATGGACGGCATCGTCATGGGGGGCGGCATGGGCATCAGCCAGGGCGGCACGCTGCGCATCGTGACCGAGCGCACCAAGATGGCCATGCCGGAGACGGCGATCGGCCTGTTCCCCGATGTGGGCGGCGGCTACTTCCTCTCGCGCTGCCCTGGCCGCGTGGGCGAGTGGCTGGCACTGACGGGCGACGCCATCGGCGCAGCCGATGCCATTGACTTCGGCCTGGCGGACGGCTTCCTGCCGGCGGGCCAGCAAGCGGCGGTGTGGGACGGTCTGGCGTTGCAGACGTTTGCCGACGGCGCTGCCGTTCAGCAGTGGGTTGCATCAAAATTTGTAGCTGCTGGCGCTTGCGCTGTAAGCGCTAGAGGTCAAATTGATCACTACTTCGCGTTGGATGATGCGGCGGCCATCGTGGCTGCGCTGGAGCAGTCTGACGACGAGTGGGCACGCGCCACGGCTGCCACGTTGCGCAAGCGCTCTCCACTGATGCTGCATGTCGCGCTGGAGCAGGTCCGCCGTGCGCGCAGCATGGGTCTGGCCGACGACTTGCGCATGGAGCGCGACATGGTTCGGCACTGCTTCTACCTGCGTCCCGGCCAGAGCGAGACGGTGGAGGGCATTCGCGCCCTGGCGGTGGACAAGGACCACAGCCCGCGCTGGAACCCCGCGCGCGTGGAGGATGTGGAGCCCGCGCTGGTGCAAGCGTTCTTCAAGAGCCCTTGGCCGGCGCACGCGCACCCGCTGGCGGCGCTGCGCTGATCTGCTGGTACACCGCCGTGGCCAGCGCCTGCAGCGTGGGCCGCGGCAGTTCGCCGCTGAGGGCGTAGCCAAAACCCTGGTCCACCCAGTAGAAACTGGACACGGTCCCTTCGTCGTGGAACTGGAACGCGGTGGTCGGTGCCGCCGCAGCCTGTAGGCCGTCGAGTGCGCCCAGGTACAGCGTGATTCGCGCGCCCGCGGCGTTCTGGTACATGAATTGCGCGCGCGCCCCGCTGCCGCCGGGCAGCAGGCGCCCGCCCATCAATTCGAACCCCTCGGCCTGCAGCCGCGGCACGGTGAGCGGGCGCGCCAGCCGCTTGGACAGCCACTGCACCAGGTGGTCCTGCTGCGCGGCCGCCACTTCCACAGGATGGCGCTGTTCGGGTTGGTAGACCGCGTGCGCCACGGCCGCCTGCTGCACGAACCGTTGCGGGGGGGCCGTGGCCAGTGTGGTTTGTTTGCCGTCCGTCGCATGCAGGCTCCAGCCCAGCCCGAACGCCAGCACCCAGCCCGCGGCAAAGCCGCCCCAACGGGCCCAGTGCTGTTGCGTGTCGTGTGCGTCTTGCAGGCGCTCTGCCGCCTGTACCAGCACATTGGGCACAGGCTGCCGCAACCAGTCAGCGTGCAGGGTCTGCAGCTGCGCACGCTGTTGCGCCCACGCTTCGGCACGCTGCCTCTGCGAGGAGTCCATGCGGGAGTGCAGCGACTCTGCCTGGGCGCGCGGCAGCCGGTCGTCCGCCAAAGCATGCAGATGCGTCTCGTCCGAAGGGCTGAAAGGGTCGGGCTTCATGGCGGGCTCACTACGGGCGGAAAGGGCGCTTCATTTCATGCGGCGCAAGGCAGTCGGGGTGGATGACGGCTGGGCGTGGACTGAGGGCTCCATCAATTCGCGCATGCGTGCGCGAGCGCGGGACAACCGCGACATCACCGTGCCTTCCGGTATACCCAGCACACGCGCCACGTCGGCATAGGCCATGTCTTCCAGTGTCACCAGGAGCAGCACGGCCCGTTGATCGACGGGCAGGCGTTGCAGGCAGCGGTCCAGGTCCATGGCTGTTTCGTGGGAGGCGTCAGGCGCGTCCGCGATGGCCGCCAGGGCATCCACATCCAGCGCCTGCACGGGCACCAGGCCGCGGCGCTGGTTGAGGTACAGGTTGTGCATCAGCGTGAAAAGCCAGGCGCGCAGATTGCTGCCGCCGCGCCACAGCAGCCACTTGCGGCAGGCGCGCTCCAGCGTGTCCTGCACCAGATCGTCGGCTGCCCATGCGTCGCCGGTGAGCGCGCGCGCATAGCGGCGCAACCCCGGCAGTTGCTCCACGATCTGGACGCGGTTCATGGACGCATTGTGGGGCTCATGGCTTGGCGGCGCGCCACAGGTTGTTCACGCCGTCCCCCGTCTTGTCGCCGGGCTTGCCGTCCTTGATCCAGTAGTACAGCGGCTTGCCCTTGTAGGCCACCTGCTTGCTGCCGTCGGCGCGCTGGATCAGACTGTAGCCTTCACCCGCGGGGGCGCTGGTGGCGGTCAGGGGTGGCCAGTTGGTGGCGCAGGCGCCGTTGCAGGCCGACTGGCCATCGCCCGCTACGTCCTTGTCGAAGGTGTAGAGCGTCATGCCGTTCGGGCCGACGAGCACGCCGTCCTGGGTGCTGACTTGCGCGGGCGCGAGGGAATAACAGCCGGCGAGTGCCAGCGCGGCGAGCAGGGAACTGAGCTTGGTCATGGTGTTCTCCGGAAGGGTGCCGGCCAGAGGAATTGTGGCCGGACGCTGGCATGAACACCGGGGGCGGTGCGTTTATTCCACCCTCCGCCAAAAAAAGATCAGCGGTGGCGGCTCTTCATGACGCGTTCCACCTCGCGCTTGCCTTCGCGCTCCTTGATGGTGTCGCGCTTGTCGTGCTCGGCCTTGCCCTTGGCCAAGGCAATCTCGCATTTGGCGCGGCCGTCCTTCCAGTGGAGATTCAGCGGCACCAGGGTGTAGCCTTTTTGCTCGACCTTGCCGATCAGGCGCCGGATCTCGTCCTTGTGCATCAGCAGCTTCTTGATGCGCGCCGCGTCGGGGCTGACGTGCGTGGACGCGGTCTTGAGCGGGTTGATCTGGCAGCCGATGAGAAACAGCTCACCATCTTTGATGATCACGTAGCCGTCGGTAAGCTGCACCTTGCCCTCGCGCAGTGCCTTGACCTCCCAGCCGTGCAGCACCAGCCCCGCCTCGTAGCGCTCTTCAAAGAAATAGTTGTATGCCGCCTTCTTGTTGTCGGCGATGCGGGACGATGTGTCAGGTTTCTTGGCCATGGTGAATAGATGCGGCGCAAACCGGGAGATCAAGGGTCTCCCTACAATTGTTGTCGTCTCGCACCATCGATTCTAGGCCGGCTGTGCCACCAGGCCCATCCAGCCTTCGCCTGCATGAAAACTGTCAACAAGTCCGTCCTCATCTGGTACAGCCCCGAAGAAATGTTCGCCCTCGTGACGGACGTGGCCAAGTATCCGCAGTTCCTGCCGTGGTGCGACCACGCCACCGTCCTGGAAACCCATGCAAACGGCATGAAGGCGGAAGTGGGCATTGCGTTGGGCGGCATACGCAAGTCGTTTGTTACGCGCAATACGCATGAGCCCGGGCGCCGCGTCAAGATGGAGCTGGTGGAGGGCCCCTTTTCACAGCTCGACGGCGACTGGCACTTTCATCCTGTGGGGGACGGTACGCAGCGCGCATGCAAGGTCGAACTCCAGCTGAGCTACGGCTTTGACAACCGGGCATTGGCGGCGTTGGTCGGCCCCGTGTTTGACCGCATCGCCGCCACGTTCATCGATGCCTTCATCAAACGGGCCGAGCAGGTTTATGGCTGAAACCTTGCCCCCGCCGGAGCGGCTGCGCATCGCGGTGGCCATCTCGCGGCAACCGGGCGATGTGCACGAGTGGGTGCTACTGCTTCCGGCCGGTGCTACGGTGGCCGATGCTCTGAGCGCCTGCGGACTGGATGCACAGGCTGAGGGGCTTGTCTGGGGCATTTGGGGCAGGGAAGGCAGACTGGACGACCTGTTGCACGATGGTGACCGCGTGGAAGGCTGCCGCCCCTTGCGGGTTGACCCGAAGCTGGCGCGCCGCCAGCGCTTTGCGCGCCAGGGCGCTCGTGCGGCGGGATTGTTCGCCAAACGCCGGCCGGGGGCTAAGTCCGGTTATTGAGAGTGCTTCTCAGCATACGCTGAAAACAAAACGGCCGCCTCATCCATGCAGAAGGGCGGCCGGTGGCGCGTTTATGGGGTAGCTGCTACTTGCAGTCGGAAGCGATGGTCGCTTCCGCTCGGCGTAATTCTGCTGCGCGGGTTGCGTCGTCCATGAAGCCCCGCTCCCCCTTGGCATTGACATTGCTCACCAACTGGCCGGGCGCCAACTGCTCCTTTGCGCGTTTGGCGCGCGCGCAGTTGTCGGCACGGGCCTTGGCCACGCGGTCTTCCTCCGCTTTCTTCTTGGCGGCTTCGGCGGCGTCAGCCTTGGCCTTGTTCTCCTCCAGCTGCTTGTCCTTGCCGCTGGCAGGCGCGGCGGCTTCGGATGCGGGAGCCGACGCTGGCGATGCGGGCGCTGCCATCGCGGTACGCGGCAGGGCGCGCTGCGGTTGCTTGAGAATGCTCTTGTCAGGAATGTCCTGTGGCGGTGGGCGGTCGCTGAACACCTTGCGCCCATCCTTGTCCACCCATTGCCATTGGGCCGATGCGCCCATGGCCCAGGAGCAGCCCAGCGCCAGCAGAAGAAGCTTGTGCGGTTTCATGCGGGCGAGTGTAGCGGTGAGCGGCCGCACCCACCAAGGGGCGTTCACGCGGGACGTGTGCGATTTGTCGCGCGGCGGGTACAATCCTTTTTTTGGAGCTTTCACATGCGCCTTCTTGGAAAAGCGCTCACCTTCGACGATGTGTTGTTGGTGCCGGCGTACTCCCAGGTCCTGCCCAAGGACACCTCCCTCGTCACGCGCTTTACGCGCAACATCACCCTGAACCTCCCGCTCGTGTCCGCCGCCATGGACACCGTGACCGAAGCGCGTCTGGCCATCGCCATCGCGCAAGAAGGGGGGATTGGCGTCATTCACAAGAACATGACGGCCGAGCAGCAGGCGGCCGAGGTGTCAAAGGTCAAGCGGCATGAATCCGGCGTGGTGCACGATCCCGTGGTCATCACACCCGAACACACGGTGCTGCAGGTGCTGGAACTGTCCGAGAACCTGGGCATCTCGGGCTTCCCGGTCTGTGATGGTGGCAAGGTGGTGGGCATCGTCACCAGCCGCGACGTGCGCTTCGAGACGCGCTACGACGTCAAGGTGCGTGAGATCATGACGCCGCGCGAGAAGCTGATCACCGTCAACGAAAAAGACGGCACCACTCCGGCCCAGGCCAAGGCACTGCTCAACCGCCACAAGCTGGAGCGCCTGCTGGTGGTGAACGACGCCTTTGAGCTCAAGGGCCTCATCACGGTCAAGGACATCAACAAGCAGACCACGTTCCCCAACGCCGCGCGCGATGCGGCAGGCCGCCTGCGCGTGGCCGCTGCCGTGGGCGTCGGCGCGGGCACCGAAGAGCGCGTGGCGTTGCTGGTCAAGGCCGGTGTGGATGCCATCGTGGTAGATACAGCCCACGGCCACAGCAAAGGTGTGATCGACCGCGTGCGCTGGGTCAAGCAGAACTACCCGCAGGTGGACGTGATCGGTGGCAACATCGCCACCGGCGCTGCCGCGCTGGCCCTGGCCGAGGCAGGCGCCGATGCGGTCAAGGTCGGCATCGGTCCCGGCTCCATCTGCACCACACGCATCGTGGCTGGCGTGGGTGTGCCCCAGATCATGGCCATCGACAGCGTCGCCACCGCGCTTCAGGGCACAGGTGTGCCGCTGATCGCCGATGGCGGCATCCGCTTCTCGGGGGATATTGCCAAGGCGCTGGCCGCGGGCGCGTCGACCATCATGATGGGCGGCATGTTCGCTGGCACCGAAGAAGCGCCGGGCGAAGTGATCCTGTACCAGGGCCGCTCCTACAAAAGTTACCGTGGCATGGGCTCGATCGGCGCCATGCAGCAGGGCTCGGCCGACCGCTACTTCCAGGAAGCCACCACGGGCAATCCCAACGCCGACAAGCTGGTGCCCGAAGGCATCGAAGGCCGCGTGCCCTACAAGGGCTCCATGGTGTCCATCGTGTTCCAGATGGCCGGCGGCGTGCGTGCGGCCATGGGCTACTGTGGTTGCGCAACCATCGAAGAGATGAACAACAAGGCCGAATTCGTAGAGATCACGGCGGCTGGCATCCGCGAGTCGCACGTGCACGATGTGCAGATCACCAAGGAAGCCCCCAACTACCGGGCGGACTGAGTCTTCGCCATTCCGCAGGCCCGAACCCGTCTCCAGGTGTTCGGGCCTTTTGTCTTTTACCGACCCTGTCGCTCTCCATGCAACACGACAAGATCCTCATCCTCGACTTCGGCTCCCAGGTCACCCAACTCATCGCGCGCCGCGTGCGCGAGACGCATGTCTACTGCGAGGTCCACCCCTGCGACGTGAGCAGCGACTGGGTGCGCCAGTTCGCCGCAGACGGCGAGCTCAAGGGTGTGATCCTGTCGGGCAGCCACGCCAGCGTCTACGAAGTGGACGACCGCGCCCCTGACGCCGTGTTCGAGTTGGGGGTGCCCGTGTTGGGCATCTGCTACGGCATGCAGACCATGGCCGCGCAACTGGGCGGCAAGGTCGAGGGCTCGCACAGCCGCGAGTTCGGCTATGCCGAAGTCCGCGCCCATGGCCATACCGCGCTGCTCAAGGGCATCGAGGATTTCTCCACGCCCGAGGGCCACGGCATGCTGAAGGTGTGGATGAGCCACGGCGACAAGGTCACCGAGCTGCCTCCCGGTTTCAAGCTGATGTGCTCCACCGGCAGCTGCCCCATCGCCGGCATGGCGGACGAAACGCGGCGCTTCTACGCCGTGCAATTCCACCCCGAGGTCACGCACACGGTGCAGGGCGCGGCGCTGCTCAACCGCTTCGTGCGCGAGATCTGTGGCGCCCAGGCGGACTGGATCATGCGCGACCACATCGAGGAAGCCGTGCAGAAGATCCGCGAGCAGGTGGGCGACGAGGAAGTGATCCTGGGCCTGTCTGGCGGTGTGGATTCGTCGGTGGCTGCGGCCCTGATCCACCGTGCGATTGGCGACCAGCTTACCTGCGTGTTCGTGGACCACGGCCTGCTGCGCCTCAACGAAGGCGATATGGTCATGGACATGTTCGCAGGCAAGCTGCACGCGAAGGTGGTGCGCGTGGATGCCTCGGACCTGTTCCTGGGTGAGCTGGCCGGTGTGTCCGAGCCCGAGCAAAAGCGCAAGATCATCGGCCGCCTGTTCGTGGACGTGTTCAAGGCCGAAGCCGAAAAGCTCAAGGCCAGCGGCCAGGGCCACAAGGGCGCGACCTTCCTGGCGCAAGGCACCATCTACCCCGACGTGATCGAGTCCGGCGGTGCCAAGAGCAAGAAGGCCGTCACCATCAAGAGCCACCACAACGTGGGCGGGCTGCCCGAGCAACTCGGCCTCAAACTGCTGGAGCCGCTGCGCGACCTGTTCAAGGACGAGGTGCGTGAGCTCGGCGTGGCCCTGGGACTGCCGCGCGAAATGGTCTACCGCCATCCGTTCCCCGGCCCGGGCCTGGGCGTGCGCATTCTGGGCGAGGTGAAGAAGGAATACGCCGACCTGCTGCGCCGCGCCGATGCCATCTTCATCGAAGAGCTGCGCAACTTCACCGACGAAGCCACGGGCAAGACCTGGTACGACCTCACCAGCCAGGCCTTCACCGTGTTCCTGCCGGTCAAGAGCGTGGGCGTGATGGGCGATGGCCGCACCTACGACTATGTGGTGGCACTGCGCGCGGTGCAGACCAGCGACTTCATGACAGCCGACTGGGCGGAGTTGCCCTACGCGCTGTTGAAGAAGGTCTCCAGCCGCATCATCAATGAGGTGCGCGGCATCAACCGCGTGACCTACGACGTGTCGAGCAAGCCGCCTGCCACCATCGAGTGGGAGTGACGCTTACCGGCGTCTAGCAGGCAGTAGGTGCTGCTCCTGTAACCCCGTCAACTTTTGCACAACGCCCGGTCTGAACACCGGGCGTTGTTTTTTTGCTCTAAAAATAGGAGCTTCTGGTGCTTGCTAGGTAGGGGTTGCAGCCTTTTTGCGTGAATATGGATTGCATTGGGGAAGAGGGCGTGGATTGCGCCGAACGGGGCGCACACGGGGCTGCCTGTGAACGTGTGGCTTAGTGCTGGTGCCTGCCAGGCTGCCTGAACAAGCAGCGCGAGCCGCTGGTCCGCGTGCGGGCAGCGCAGTTGTCGGTGCAGGGCGATGCACCGGGGGCGCGGCGAGGGGGCGGCAGCGTCCGCACATCAGGCCGATGGCAAGAAGCCTCCGCACATAGTCCGACGCCCCAGGATGACCGGAGATTCCACCACGATAGAAGCAACCGCCGTCCTACATCTGCGCCCCTGCGCCATGGATAGCGTTTGCACATGCGATCTAAGGAACCCACCGCGAGCGACGCCCTCTCATCTGGCGCGAAGCAGGGGCAGGGCAAGGCCCCCACCTCGACGCGCACCCTCTGGAAGGGGGCGATCAGCTTTGGCCTCGTCCATATTCCCGTGGGCTTGTACTCGGCGACCGTCAGCTCGGGCATCGACTTTGACTGGCTGGACCGTCGGTCGATGGAGCCGGTGGGGTACAAGCGTGTGAACAAAATCACGGGCAAGGAAATCGCCACGGCCGATATCGTCAAGGGTGTGGAGTATGAAGAAGGCCGCTACGTCATTCTGACGCCCGAGGAAATCGCGGCCGCCTTTCCCAAGGTCACGCAGACGATCGAGATCGAGGCGTTTCTTGACGCCGACGAGATCCCCTTTGTCTACCTGGAGCGTCCCTATTACACGGCGCCTCTCAAGCGTGGCGAAAAGGTGTACGCGCTGCTGCGCGAGGCCCTGCGCCAGAGCAACCGCGTGGGCGTGGCCAAAGTGGTGATCCAGTCCAAGCAGCACCTGGCCGTGCTCATTCCGTGCGGCCGAGCGCTGATCCTCAACCTGCTGCGCTGGGGAGGGGAGATCCGCTCATTCGAGCAACTGGCCCTGCCGCCGCTGGATGCGAAAGCCGCGGGTATCAAGGACGCGGAGCTGGCCATGGCCATGCAGCTCATCGAGGACATGACGCAGGAGTGGAACGCGGACCGCTTCCGCAATTCTTTCTCTGAGGAGATCCACAGGCTGGTCGAGGCCAAGGCCTCCGCGGGAGAGATTGCCCATGTCACTCAGCCGGACGAGGGACCGGCGGTGGCTGCGGGCGCGGAGGTGCTGGACCTCACCGCCTTGCTCAAGCGCAGCCTGGAGGGCGCCTCGGCCACCCCGCCGCGCAAGGACAAGCCCGCCTCCGTGACACGCCTTGCACCGTCGGGCAAGGCAGCGGCCAAATCCACCGCCGCCAAAAAGTCACCGGCCCGCAAGACGGCGGCCAAGGCGGCGCCTGCCAAGACCGCTGCGGCCAAGAAGCCTCGCCGCGCGCACGGATAGCGGTGCCGGACAAGGCGACGGACCATGCCCCGCAAAGACCCGCTGGCGGCGTACAAGCATAAGCGCAACTTTGCCGTGACGCCAGAGCCCGCGGACGGCGGAGCGCAGTCGCAGGCGCTGCAGTACGTGATCCAGAAGCACTGGGCCAGCCGCCTGCACTACGACCTGCGCCTGGAACTGGACGGCACCATGAAGAGCTGGGCCGTACCCAAGGGCCCCAGTTACGACCCGGCGGACAAACGCATGGCCGTGCAGGTGGAAGACCACCCCATCTCCTACAACCAGTTCGAAGGGCAGATCCCGCCGGGCCAATACGGCGCGGGGCGGGTCATCATCTGGGACCGCGGCTATTGGGTGCCGCAGGGCAATCCGCGCGAAGACTACCGCAAGGGGAAGCTCAAGTTCGAGATCCACGGACACAAGTTGCACGGCCACTGGACCCTGGTGCGTATGCATGGCCGAGACGACGATAAGCAGCCACACTGGCTGCTGATCAAGGAGCGCGACGGGCTGGAGCGCGCGGCCGGGGAGTTCAGCGTGGTCGACGAGATGCCCGACACCGTGGCAGACCAGCCGCCCGTTGCGCCACCGACGCGCGCAGTCGCGCAGCGGGCTGGGCCCGCGCAGATTCAGCCTCCCACGGCAGCGGCGGTGCCGTGGACATCCGCACCCACGGCACCGCTGCCTGACCAGCTATCCCCGCAACTCGCCACGCTGGTGGATGGACCGCCGGCCGACCTCTCGCAGTGGCTGTGGGAGCTCAAGTTCGACGGTTATCGCATGCTGGCCCGGGTTCAGCGCGACAAGGCACGGCTGTACACCCGTAACGGCAACGACTGGACCGCCAAGATGCCCGCCCTGGCGCAAGCGCTGGCCGCCTTGCCGCTGTCCTCTGCATGGATCGACGGTGAGGTGCTGGTGCTGGACGCCCAGGGTGTCCCCGACTTCCAGGCGCTGCAGAACGCGTTTGACGGGCGTTCGACCGACGCGCTGGTCTTTTACGCCTTCGACTTGCCTTATGCGCACGGGCGCGATCTGAGGCAGATGCCCCTCACTGAACGGCGCGCGCTGCTGCGCAGCGTGCTGCAGCCAGCCTCCTCAGACCGTGTGCGGTTCAGCGAATCGTTCGAAGCCCGGCCGGCGGACCTGGTGGCCTCGGCCTGCCGGCTGGGATTTGAAGGGGTGATCGGCAAGCGCAAGGACAGCGTGTATGCCTCCCGCCGCAGCACGGACTGGATCAAGCTCAAGTGCAGCCATCGGCAAGAGTTCGTCATCGGCGGATACACCGACCCGCAGGGCTCACGCACAGGGATCGGTTCACTGCTGCTGGGCGTGCATGACGAGGGCGGTGCCCTGCGCTATGCCGGCAATGTGGGCACGGGTTTCAGCGAGCGCGTCCTCGCGGACCTGGCCCGGCGGCTGGGCGCTTTGCGCACCCAGGACAGCCCGTTTGCCCAGCCGCGCTCCATCCCCCGCAAGGTGCATTGGGTGAGGCCCACGCTGGTGGCGGAGGTTTCCTTCGCCGAATGGACGAAAGAGGGCAAGGTGCGCCACGCCGTGTTCCGCGGGTTGCGCGACGACAAGCCCGCCGCCGCCATCGTCCACGAGGAGCCTGCGCACCTGCAGGGGGCTGCGCCCAGCCGCGCCGCGCGCGTGGGGGGGCTGCAGGTGACAAGCCCGGCGCGCGTGGTGGATCCCTCCACGGGGTTCACCAAGCTTGATCTGGTGCGGTACTACGCCACGGTAGCGCCCCTCATGCTGCCCCACCTGCAGGGGCGGCCGGTATCCCTGCTGCGGGCGCCGCAAGGTCTGGAGGGCGAGCTTTTCTTTCAAAAGCACCTGGACACGGGGGCATTGGACGGGGTGAGTGCGCTGTCACCCGACCTGGATCCTGGCCACCCGCCGCTGCTGGAAGTGGCCACGGCGCAGGGCCTGCTGTCGGCCGCGCAAATGAACTCCGTGGAGTTTCACACCTGGAATGCTCGCAAGGACCGGATCGAGCGGCCCAACCGCATCACCTTCGACTTGGATCCGGGCGAGGGCGTGCCGTGGGCGCACGTGCAAGAGGGCGCAGCGCTCGTGCGCTTGATGCTCACCGAGTTGGGCCTGCCATCGTTCCTCAAGACCAGCGGCGGCAAGGGACTGCATGTGGTGGTGCCCATCAAGCGACTGCACGGCTGGGATGCCGTGAAAGACTTCAGTCAAGCCGTGGTGCAGCATCTGGCGCGCACCCTGCCGCAGCGTTTCGTGGCCAAGAGCGGGCGCCGCAACCGCGTGGGAAAGATCTTTGTGGACTATCTGCGCAATGGCTTTGGCGCCACCACGGCCTGTGCATGGACGGCGCGCGCGCGGCCGGGCATGGGCGTGTCCGTGCCCGTCGCCTGGCAGGAACTGGACGCCCTCACGGGTGGCGCCCACTGGACGGTGCAGACCGTGGACCGGCGCTTGAAGACCGGCAACGGCCCCTGGTCAGGCTATGACGAGGCTGCCGTGTCCATCGGGCCGGCGATCAAGGCGCTTGGGGAAAAACGCCACGCATAGCCCTGGTGCCCTGCAAGCACTCAGGGTGAGGGGAAGGCATACAAGCGGTCTAGGCGGCCCTCATTGAACCTGGTTGCTTCCTGTATCCTTTGAAGCGCCCCGGTCATCGGCCGGGGCTATTTCTTCTCGCTGCGCGCGTGCCTGGCCACCGGTGGTTGCGGGCCTGCGTGTCTGGTGGCAATCCTTCGTTCAAAGACTTCAACATGTCCCTTGATTTCCACGGCCGTGTGGCCATCGTGACGGGTGCGGGTGGCGGCCTGGGCCGTCAGCATGCTTTGGCGCTGGCAGCGCGTGGCGCCAAGGTGCTGGTCAATGACCTTGGCGGTGCCGTGGACGGCAGCGGCGGCTCGGTGTCCGCCGCGCAGGCCGTGGTGGATGAGATCCGCGCCGCAGGCGGCGAGGCGCTGGCCAACGGTGCGTCGGTGACCGATTTCGCGGCTGTACAGGCCATGGTGCAGCAGGCCATGGACGCGTGGGGTCGCGTGGACATCCTGGTCAACAACGCCGGCATCCTGCGCGACAAGTCGTTTGCCAAGATGGACATGGCGGACTTTGCCCTCGTGGTCCAGGTCCACCTCATGGGCGCGGCCCATTGCTGCAAGGCGGTGTGGCCGCACATGCAGGCGCAGAACTATGGGCGCATCGTGATGACGACGTCCTCCACGGGCCTGTACGGCAACTTCGGCCAGGCCAACTACGGCGCGGCCAAGCTGGCGCAGGTGGGGTTGATGCAGACGCTGGCGATCGAAGGGGCCAAGTACGGCATCCATGTGAACGCCTTGGCACCCACGGCCGCCACCCGCATGACCGAGGGCCTGATGCCCGAGGACGTGCTGGCTGCCCTCCAGCCCGAGGCGGTGGTACCCGCCATGCTGGTGTTGGCGCATGAGAGCGCGCCCACGCGCACCATTCTGTGTGCAGGCGCGGGCACATTCGAGGCCGCGCACATTACGCTCACCCAGGGCATCCACCTGGGACAAGGTGCCGATGTGCCGGAGCAATTGGCCGCGCGCCTGGCCGAGGTGACGGCCCGCGGAGCGGGTGAGCAGGTACCGCAAAGCGGCGCCGCACAGGGGACGAACGAGGTGGCGCAGGCCCTGGCTGCGCACCGCTGACACGGCCTGTCCGGGGCGGTGCTGCCCCGCTGCTACCGTACCAAGAGCGACCGTGCTGAGGGCGGTGGCAATTCCCCGGTGTCAGGCCGGCGCTTGACGTGGGCGCGGGCAGGCCGCAGCGCGGCGTGCTAAGTTCCGGCCCCACCTCAAAAAAGATGGAACAACCACCACCATGAGCACACTCCCACAGCGAATCGCAGCCCTGTCCGCCGACCGGCTGGCAGGCATGCGCCGCGGCATCGAGAAGGAGGGGCTGCGCGTGCTGCCCACGGGCGCCCTGGCGCTCACACCCCATCCGGTGGCGCTGGGCTCGGCCCTCACGCACCCCTGCATCACCACGGACTACAGCGAATCGCAGATCGAGCTCATCACCGGTGCCCACCGCACGGTGCAGGAATGCCAGGATGAACTGACCGAGATCCACCAGTTCGTGCACCGCGTGCTGCAGCAGCAGCCGGGCGGCGAGATGCTCTGGGTGTCCAGCATGCCCTGCATGTTGCCTACGGACGAGACCATTCCGTTGGCGCGCTACGGCTCGTCCAACCCGGGACGTGCCAAGAGCGTGTACCGCATGGGCCTGGGCCACCGCTACGGCCGGCGCATGCAGACCATCTCGGGCATTCACTACAACTGGTCGCTGCCCGGCGTGGGCAGCGACGAGTACTTTGCGCTGATCCGCAACTTCCGCCGGCACGCGTTCGTGCTTCTGTACCTGTTTGGCGCATCGCCTGCGCTGTGCCCGTGCTTCGTCGAAGGGCGACAACACAGCCTGCAGCCGCTGGGCGACGGCAAGCGCGCGCTGTACCTGCCGCATGCCACCTCGCTGCGCATGGGGCGCCTGGGCTACCAGAGCGACGCCCAGGCCACGCTGGCCGTCAGCTACAACGGCTTGCAGGGCTATGCCGATTCGCTGCACGAGGCGCTCACGCGGCCTTATCCGGCCTACGAGGCGATTGGCGTGCGCAACCCCGGCGGCGACTACAACCAGCTGGGCACCAGCCTGCTGCAGATCGAGAACGAGTTCTACGGCACCATCCGGCCCAAGCGCACCGTCCACAGCGGCGAGCGCCCGTTGCACGCGCTGCGCGAGCGCGGCGTGGAGTATGTCGAGGTGCGCCTGATGGACCTGGACCCGTTCGTGCCCGTGGGCATCACCGCCGACACCATGCGCCTGCTGGACGTGTTCCTGCTGCACTGCCTGCTGTCGGACAGCCCGCCCGACACGCCGGCCGAGATCGCCGAACTCAAGAACAACCAGCACCTGGCGGCCGAGCGCGGGCGCGAGGCCGGCCTGCAGCTCATGCGCCGCGGCCAGCGTGTGCTGCTGACCGATTGGGCCGCCGAGGTACTGGCCGAATGCGCGCCCATTGCCGCCACGCTGGATGCCGCCCACGGCGGCGAGGCTTATGCGCACGCGCTGACGGCGGCCCAGGCGACACTGGCGGCCCCGCACTCCACACCGTCCGCGCGCGTGCTGGCCGAGCTGCAACAGCAGCATGACAACGACTTCATCGCCTTCGCACTTGCGCATTCCCAGTCGGCGCAGGACATCCTGATGGGGCAGCCCTGGAGCGAGTCGCAGCAGGCGCGCTACCAGGCGCTGGCCGAGCGGTCGCTGGAGGAGCAGCGGGCCATTGAAGTGGCAGATGACCTGCCGTTCGAGGCGTGGCGCGAGCGGTTCATGGCGGTCGAGCAGTTGGGGTAGTTTTTTGAGGGTGGCGCTTATGGCGTAAGCGCCGCCAGCTATTCTTTTTGATGTTGCTGCGCGGGGGCGCATAACCCGGTCGGCACCCAAGCATTCGGCAGCAAAAACTCAAAAACGATAGCTGTCCGCGCTTGCCCCACAAGCGCAGAGCCCCATTTAGGGCCTGTTCACACTATTTTTGCCAGTGCGAATGGCGTGAAAACCGCGCCAATCTAGGCGCGTGACGACGCCAAGGCCGGGGCCTTGGCTAGGAGGGCAACGACGAATGGCGCGGTTTTCACTCCGTTCCCTCCGGGTTGCGATCAAAAAGGGCCATTCGCGGCGTTGCCAAGCCTCGCTGGGGTAGCACCCCAGCTTCGTTTGGCGCCTTGCGCCTGGCCCTTTTTGATCGCAACGCATCTGGCAAAAATAGTGTGAACAGGCCCTAGCCCTTCAGATCACCCCTTGCGCGCCATCGCCGCCGACCGGATGCCATCCAGCGTTCCCGTGGGTGTGATCGCCTGCGGATCGATCAGGCAGTGCAGCACGCTGGGCAGCCCGCTCGCCCGTGCGCGTGCCAGTGCCGGGGCGAAGTCTTCGGTGCGCTCCACGCGCTCGCCGTGCCCGCCGAAGGCCTGGGCATAGGCCTTGAAATCGGGGTTCTTGAGCTGTGTGGCGCTAATGCGCCCAGGGTACTCGCGCTCCTGGTGCATGCGGATGGTGCCGTACATGGCGTTGTCCAACAGCACCACTATCAGCGGCAGGCCGTACTGCACGGCGGTGGCGAACTCCTGGCCGTGCATCAGAAAGTCGCCGTCGCCCGCAAACACCACCACCTCGCGCTCGCGCCACAGGCGCTTGGCGCCCACGCCGGCCGGCAGGCCGTAGCCCATCGAGCCGCTGGTGGGGGCCAGTTGGCTCGCATAGGTGGTGAACGGCCAGAAGCGGTGCACCCAGGTGGCGAAGTTGCCCGCGCCGTTGCAGAAGATGGTGTTGGCGGGCAGCACCGCGCGCAGGTGCTGCATCACCTCGCCCATCTGCAGCTTGCCGGGGATGCGGATGGGCGCCGGGTCGCTCCAGGCCAGGTACTCGGCGCGCGCAGCCTCGGTGTGCGCGGTCCAGCGCGGCTCGGCCGCGGGGCGCAGGCCGGCCAGGGCGGCGGCCATGGCCTGCGGCGTGGCGTGGATGGCCTGCACCGGGCGGTAGAGCCGGCCGAGCTCGTCGGCGTCGGCATGCACATGCACCAGCGGCTGCGCCGGCACGGGAATGTCGAACAGCTCGTAGCCCTGCGAGGGGATCTCCGACAGCCGCCCGCCCAGCACCAGCACCAGGTCGCTCGCGCGGATGCGCGCCAGCAGTTGGGGGTTGACGCCCAGGCCCAGGTCGCCCGCGTAGCTGGCGTGGCTGGCCGGGAATAGCATCTGCCGGCGGAACGAGCAATACACCGGCAGCCGCCAGGCGCTGGCAAAGGCCTGCATGTCGCGCACCGCCTGGTCGGACCAGCGGCTGCCGCCCACGATGACCACCGGCCGCTCGGCCGCCTGCAGCCGCGCCGCCAGTGCCTGCAGTGCGGGCGCGCCGGGGTAGGTCTCGGGCACGGAGTAGGGCAGGGCATCGGCCACCTGCACGGCATCGGTCAGCATGTCCTCGGGCAGGGCCACCACCACGGGGCCGGGGCGGCCCGAGGTGGCGACGTGGAATGCGCGCGAGACCAGCTCCGGCACGCGCCGCGCATCGTCGATCTGCACCACCCACTTGGCCATGGTGCCGAACACGGCGCCGTAGTCCAGCTCCTGGAACGCCTCGCGCCCCAGCGCACCGCGCGCCACCTGGCCTACGAAGACGATCAACGGCGTCGAATCCTGGTGCGCGATGTGGATGCCCGCCGATGCGTTGGTGACCCCCGGCCCGCGCGTCACGAAGCAGATGCCCGGGCGGCCGGTCAGCTTGCCCTGCGCCTCGGCCATCATGGCCGCGCCGCCCTCCTGGCGGCACACGGTGACGGCGATATTGGCGTCGTGCAGGGCGTCCAGCACGGCCAGGTAGCTCTCGCCCGGCACGCAAAAGAGCTGCTGCACGCCGTGCACGATGAGCTGCTGGACGAGGATCTGCCCGCCCGTGCGGGATGCGGCGGTGGAGGTAGCGGTGTGCGGCATGGAGGTCCAAGAGAAGGCGAAGCTGCAAATATCGCCCAGCCATGCGCGCTTGCATAGCAAAAAAGCGGAACGACTTGTTGCTTAAATCGCATCAAGTGGCAATATCCCGTCCCAGCCCTGCCTGCCGCCAGCGCTTATGGATCAAGCGCTGACGCCTTATGCGTTACCACAAGCCTTGGTCGGGTTCATTCTTTGACTGCATGAATTAACGCCATGTTTCGCAAACTTTTCCTGCCGCCCGTGGCCGACCTGCTCGCCTTTGAGGCCGCCGCGCGCCACGCCAGCATCTCACGTGCGGCGGAGGAGCTGCACCTCACGCAAAGCGCCGTCTCGCGCCAGGTGCGCCAACTGGAGGCACAGCTCGGTCAGGCCCTGTTCACCCGGGTGCGCCAGCGCGTGGTGTTGACGGATGCGGGGCGCCTGTACGCCGCCGACGTACGCGCCGTGCTGCAGCAGCTCGGTGCCGCCACGCAGAAGGCCATGGCCCTGGCCGATGGCGGCGGACTCCTGCACCTGGCGGTGCTGCCCACGTTGGGCGCGCGCTGGCTGGTGCCGCGCCTGCCTGCGTTTGCCGCGCTGCACCCGGAGCTGACGGTGAATCTTTCTGCCCGTGGCGAGCCTTTTGACTTCGCCCAGGAACCGTTCGATGCCGCTATCCACTACGGTGCGCCCCACTGGGCCGGCGCCGTGTGCGACTACCTGCTGCACGAAGAAGTGGTGCCGGTGTGCAGCCCCGCGCTGCGCACCCGTCACCGCATCGAGACCCCTGCCGACGTGGCCGGCCTGACCCTGCTGCACCAGACCACGCGCCCCATGCTGTGGGCCGACTGGTTCGAGCAGGAGGGCGTGCCCGCGCCCCAGGCCCTGCGCGGCCCGCGCTTCGAGCAGTTCGCCATGATCGCCCAGGCCGCCATCTCCGGCCTGGGCGTGGCCCTGCTGCCGCGGTTTCTGATGGAGGAGGAATTGGCGAGCGGCGCGCTGGTGGAGCTGCCCGGTGGCGTGCTGACCAGCAGCGATGCGTACTACCTCGTGGTGCCGCTGGCGCGTGCAGAGTCGGCGGGGGTGAAGGCCATCAGGGCGTGGCTGCGGGAGGTGGCGGGCCAGCAGGAGCGGGGCCGCGTTGGTGGATGAGCGCATGGTGCGCATTGCGGGCGGACACCTTCGCTGGCAATAGCGGTCAAGCGTCGCCGGACCGGTTCATGCCTGCGGCCAGGGCGGCCAGTGCCAAGAACGCCAGGACCGCCAGTGTGGCGGAGAGCCAGAGCGCCGCGCCGCCCCAGCGCTCCACGGCCAACCCGAACAGGAATGGCGCCCCGGCCTGCACGATGCGCGCGGGCACCATCAGGAACCCCTGCCGCTGCCCATAGCCTTGTGCGCCGAAGATCAGCAGCGGCAGGGTGCCGATGGCAATGGTCAGGATGCCGTTGCCGAGCCCGTGCAGCACGGCGAACGCGGGCGCCGCGTAGCTGCCCAGCAGCATCAGCAGTACGACGCCCAGCGGATGCGCCAGCGTAGCCAGCCGCGCCGACAACAGCGGATGCGACCGCTTGAGCACGGTGAATTCGACCCATCGCCCCGCGACCTGGGCCGGCCCCACCAGCGCCGCAATGCCGATCGCGCCAGCCAAGGCCACGCCCGAAGCCTGCAGGACCTGCGGCAGATGCGCCGCCATTGCGGTGCTGTTGAACCACGCAATGGCAAACACGCAGGCCATGAGCACGGCCGCACGCCGCCGGGCCGGTGCCGGGCTTGCCGCTGCCTGTGGATGAGGACTCCCTGCCGCAGCGGCCTGCGCACCGGCCGAAGCGGCCGGCGCGGCCGTGGGCAGCATCGCGTTCAGCGGCAGGCCGATGAGCAGATGCAGCGCCGCCCATGTCAGGCAGGCCTGCCGCCAGCCGAACGCCGACTCCAGGGAGGCCGTCAATGGCCAGCCGATCGTGCTTGCAAAGCCTGCCAGCAAGGTGATGCCGGTGATCGCCCGCCGGGCGTCCTGGCCATGCAGGCGGACCACGGTGGCGAACGCGGCTTCGTAGAGGCCGCTGCCCATGGCCAGGCCCATCAGGGCCCAGGCAGCAAAGACATGGGCGGGCTGTGAGGCCAGGCTGAGCGCCGCGAGCCCTGCGGCAAACACCAGGTTGCTGAAGACCAGTACCGGCCGCCCACCGACCCGGTCAATGGCGCGCCCCGCCCAGGGGCCGGTTGCTGCGGCAACCAGCAGCGCCATCGAGAACGCCCCAAACACCGCCGACGAGGACATGCCGACGTCTTGCCCCATCGGCTCGGCCACCACGGCCGGCAGGTAGTACGACGACGCCCACGCCAGTGTCTGGGCCACGCCCAGCATCAGCGTGGTAGTGGTTCTACGCTGCACGCTTTGCACCCGCGTCGTACCAGCCCTTGGATGAATTCACGACTTTGACGACCAGCAGCATCACCGGCACTTCGATGAGCACGCCCACCACCGTGGCCAGTGCCGCGCCCGACTCGAAGCCAAACAGGCTGATGGCGGTGGCCACGGCCAGTTCAAAGAAGTTGGATGCGCCAATCAGGGCGGACGGGCAGGCGACCGCGTGCTTTTCACCCGCCGCGCGGTTGAGCCAGTAGGCCAGCGCCGAGTTGAAGAACACCTGGATCAGGATGGGCACGGCCAGCAGTGCGATGACCAGGGGCTGGCGCAGGATGGCCTCGCCCTGGAAGGCGAACAGCAGCACCAGCGTGAGCAGCAGCGCCGCAATGGACCACGGCCCGATGCGCTGGAGTGCCGCATCGAACGCGGCCTGTCCCCGTGCCAGCAAGGCGCGCCGCCACCACTGGGCCAGCACCACCGGAATGACGATGTACAGCACCACCGAGGTGAGCAGGGTGTCCCATGGCACCGTGATGGCCGACAGGCCGAGCAGGAAAGCCACCAGCGGCGCGAACGCCACGATCATGATGCTGTCGTTCAACGCGACCTGGGACAGCGTGAACAGGGGGTCGCCGCCGGTCAGGCGGCTCCACACGAACACCATGGCCGTGCAGGGGGCAGCGGCCAGCAGGATCAGGCCGGCGATGTAGCTGTCCAGTTGGTCCGCTGGCAGGTAGGGGGCAAACCACTGGCGGATGAACAGCCACCCGAGAAAGGCCATGGAGAATGGCTTGACCAGCCAGTTCACGAACAGGGTGACCCCGATGCCGCGCACGTGGTGCCGCACCTCGCCCAGGGCGGAAAAGTCCACCTTGAGCAGCATCGGGATGATCATCACCCAGATGAGCAGCCCCACCGGCAGGTTCACGCGGGCCACCTCCCACGACCCAATGGTCCGCGCTGCACCGGGAAACGCCTGGCCCAGCCCGATGCCTACCACGATGCACAGCAGCACCCACACGGTGAGATAGCGCTCGAACACGCTCATGGGAGCGCCTGCCGCGCGTTGGGCGGTGGTTTCGCACTGGGCACTCATGTCATTTCCCTGCGAGTTCGCGGGCGCTGGTCTGCAATACCGCTTTCTCCAGCTTGTCGGCGGGCAGGTTGATCAGCAGGTCCAGGCGGCGCTTGATCAGGTGCAGCGTCTGGCGGAAGGCTTCCAGCTTCTCTGAATCAGGCGCGTCGCCTTCGGAAGGATCGGCGAAGCCCCAGTGCGCCGTTGCGGGGTGCCCGGGCCAGATCGGGCAGACCTCTCCCGCGGCGTTGTCGCACACGGTGATGATCAGATCCATCGTGGGAGCGCCTGGGGCGGCAAACTCATCCCAGCTCTTGCTGCGCAACCCCTCGGTGGAGACGCCTGCTTTTTGCAGGACCTGCAGACCCAGGGGATGCGGCTGCTGGTTGTCGCGCGGGCTGCTGCCGGCAGACCAGGCCTTGAAGCGCCCGCCTGCCATGGCGTTGAGCAAGGCCTCGGCCAGGATGCTGCGCGCGGAGTTGTGCGTGCAGAGAAAAAGAACGTTCAAGGGCGTTGTCATGAAGAACCTTCAGCGGATCAGCAGCAGGTGGATGAGGAAGTGGCGGGCCCGCAGCAGGGCGCCTTGGATGCCGTGGCCGCAGGCGCCTTTGGCGCGCAGCACGCGCCGGCGGCAGCCGTTGGGCTGGACTCGTTGAACATGGGAATGTCGCCGAGCGTGTGAAAGTGCTCCCAGGCGATGCCCTGCGGGTCGGTAACCCAGTGCTTCTCGCTGCGCGCATAGCAGCAGGTGGTGGCGCCTTCGTCGAGCAGGGCCATGTCGGCCGATGCGGCCCTGGCCTTCAGTTCTGACAGTTCGGCGGCGTCGTCCACCTGAAAGCCCAGGTGACCCAAGCCTGGGGAGGTGCCCCGCGTGGAGATCGCGAAGTTGACCCGCGGATCGTCGAGCATCCACTTCGCGTAATCGGCCTCCACGCGAGCGGGCTCAGCCGCGAAGAGCTGGGAGTAAAAGCGGATGCTCTGGGCCAGGTCTTCCACATGCAGGTGGACATGGAATCGCTTCATGGGGTTCTCCTTCAAAAGTGGGTCAGCAGTCGCAGCTCTTTGCCGTCTCCGCCAGGCAGGACGCGCCCTGGCAGCAGTTCTCCGTGAGGTAGCCGAGCAGATCGTCCATCGTGTCGAAGGAGGCCCGGTAGATCAGGTTGCGCCCCTGACGCTCCTGGCTGACGAGGCCGGAGTGCACGAGCTCCTTGAGGTGAAAGGACAGGGTGTTGGGTGCTACCGCCAGTTGCTCGCACAACGAGCCCGGTGTGAGTCCCTCTGCGCCTGCCACGACCAGTGCGCGAAACACCCGCAGGCGTACTTCTTGGGCCAACGCTGCGAGGGAGCGGATGACATCGATTTCTTGCATAAAACAACTATACAACGATATTGGAATTATTGTAAATTTCTTCGGTGCAACATTGCGCATGCCTGAGGCAATCCTTATCCCCGACCATTCGGTGCATTGACCACGAACGCTTATGCCATCTCACTTCACCCTTCTGGACGCGCCCACCAGGTACCTGTTCTTCACCGGCAAGGGTGGTGTCGGCAAGACCTCGGTATCCACAGCGGTTTCCATCGCCTTGGCAGACGCGGGCAAGAAAGTTCTATTGGTCAGTACCGACGCGGCGTCGAACCTTGATGAAATGCTCGGCATTGCGCTGCGCAACCATCCGGTTCCTGTGCCAGGGGTTCCGGGCCTGATGGTCCTGAACATCGATCCGGAAGCCGCGTCGCAGAACTACCGTGCCCGTGTCATTGAACAAATGGGCACGCAGGCTACGGCTGAGGAGGTGGACCTCGTGCGCGAGCAACTCTCGGGTGCCTGCACCACCGAGATCGCCACCTTCGATGAGTTCTCTCAACTTCTGTCGGAAGGAGGGCGGGATTTCGACCATGTCGTGTTCGATACCGCCCCCACGGGCCATACCTTGAGGCTTCTCAGCCTGCCCAAGGCATGGAGCGGGTTCCTCAAGGGCAATGACCGCGGAGCATCCTGCCTGGGGCCGCATTCGGGGTTGAAGATGCAGGAGCAGCTTTTCAACCGGGCGCTGGCATCCCTGAACGACGCTTCGCTCACGACCATTGTTCTGGTGGCGCGGGCTGAGGCGGGAGCGCTCAACGAAGCCGCCAGGTCTTCAGACGAACTGCGTGAGTTGGGCCTTTCCCACCAGCGCCTGGTGATCAACGCGGTTTTCAAGGCGCAAGACCCTCGCGATGCCGTCGCCCTGGCTATCGAGGCTCTGGGACAGAAGGCCATGCGGGAGATGCCGCAGGCGCTGAAACGTCTGGCGGCCGACGTGATTCCCATGCGGCCCGTCGATTCCGTGGGGCTGCAGGCGCTGCGGGCGCTGCTGTCGCCATCACCGACCGAGGTGCCTGCGGCCGCCCTGGACGCGCCAGACTTCGTGCACCAGAAACTGTCCGCGCTGGTGGCGGAGCTGGCGCGGGGTGAGCGTGGATTGATCATGGTGATGGGCAAGGGTGGCGTGGGCAAGACCACCATTGCCGCGGCGATCGCCCTGGGACTGGTCAAGCTCGGCAAGTCCGTGCACCTGAGCACCACGGACCCCGCAGCCCACCTGGCGGTGACGCTCGACGGCGAGATCCCGGGCCTGACCGTCGGGCGCATTGACCCCAAAGCAGAGACTCAGAAATACGTGGACAAGGTCGTTGCCGCCAAGTCGGCCGGCATGACCCCGGCGGAGAAGGACCTGTTGATGGAAGATCTGCGTTCTCCATGCACGGAGGAAGTGGCGGTCTTCCATGCGTTCTCGCATGTGGTGTCTCAGGCCCGCAGTGCGTTCGTGGTGCTCGACACCGCGCCCACGGGCCACTCGCTGCTGCTCATGGATGCCACGGGCGCCTACCACCGCCAGATGGTGCGGGAGTTTGAAGGCAAGGCGTCGGGGCGCATCACCACGCCCCTGATGCGGCTGCAGGACCCTGACTACACCAAGATCATTCTGGTGACGTTGCCCGAGGCCACTCCGGTGTCGCAGGCCGCCGCGCTGAAGGAGGACCTGCAGCGGGCCCGGATCGGCACCTTCGCCTGGGTGGTCAACAAGTCACTGTTGGCCAGCAACACCCGCGATCCCCTTCTTCAGGCCCGGTTGAACAGCGAGAGGCGGCAGATGGAGCGGGTTCAAGCATTGGCGCAAGGCCGGTTCTATCTGATTCCCTGGGCGGCGACCCCGCCCGTGGGCGCAAAGGCGCTGGGGGATCTGCTGGAGCCTTGACCTGCAGAGGCGGCTCTTCCTGGCATGCAAGAGCCTCGCGGGCCGCGGTACACGTTCAGCCCCGGTGCAGCGTCAGGAGGGGCCCCCGCCGGGCTGCGCCAGCGCGCCCTGCGCATCTTCGCACCACCACTGCGCCGCCGCATAAAAGCCCTCCCACACGCACCCGTTGCACCCCCTTCCGCAGCAGGTGGTGGGCTCAGGTGGCGGTGGGCGCAGCGCTACGCCGGCGTGGGCGGCCTGCGCCTGCAGGGCGGCGAAGCGCTGGCGGGTGGCTTGCAGCATGAAGGTGGCGGGGCCTTACCGGCGCCCGCGCCAACGGACCAAACCGTAGCGCGCCAGAAAGGCGCAGCCCAGCACCAGCGCGAACCACCCCACGACGTGGCCCTGGGCCATCATCTCGCGCACGTCGGGCGAGCGGGCAATGTAGGGAGCCAGCAGGATGATCACGCCAATGAGCGCGCACACCGCGCCCTTGAGCAGCAGCTCGGAATCTTGTTTGCGCTGGGAGAAAGAGGGCATGGCGGCGATTATCCTTGGCGGCTTCGCAAGCCCCCATTCGTGAAAGTACACAGTCCATGGCCATCCAGTGGTTTCCCGGTCACATGCACCTGACGCGCAAGGCGATCGGCGAGCGCATCAAGGACATCGATGTGGTGATCGAGCTGCTAGACGCGCGCTTGCCGGGCTCCAGCAGCAATCCGCTACTGGCCGAGCTGACGGGCCATAAGCCCGCGCTGAAGGTGCTCAACAAGCAGGACGTGGCCGACCCGGCGCGCACGCCGGCGTGGCTGGCCTGGTACAACGCGCGGCCCGGCACGAGCGCGATTGCGCTGGATGCGTCCGACGCCGCGCCCGCGCGTCGGCTCATCGACGCGTGCCGGCAGCTTGCGCCCAACCGGCGCGGCCTCTCCAAGCCCATGCGGGTACTGATCTGCGGCATTCCCAATGTGGGCAAGTCCACGCTGATCAACACCCTGTCCGCCAAGCGCGAAGCCAAGACGGGCGACGAGGCCGGCGTGACCAAGCAGGAGCAACGCATCGTGCTGGACGATGACTTTTACCTGTGGGACACGCCCGGCATGCTGTGGCCGCGCATCACCGTGCCCGAAAGCGGCTACAAGCTCGCCGCCAGCGGCGCCGTGGGCCGCAATGCGTACGACGAGGAAGAAGTGGCGCTGGAACTGTTGGCCTACCTCAAGCAGCACTACGCACCGCTGCTGGACGCGCGCTACAAGCTGGGGCTGGACGCGGCGGCCATCGCCGCCAAGCACGATGATGAGCTGCTGGAGCTGATTGCCAGGAAGCGCGGCGCGGTGATGAGCGGCGGGCGCCTCAACCTGCAAAAGGCCGCCGAGATCGTGCTCACCGACCTGCGCAGCGCAGCGCTGGGCCGTGTGACGCTGGAGACGCCGGCCGAGTTCGAGGCCTGGCTGGCCGCCGCCGAGGTGCAGGAAAAGGAACGCGCCGCGCGCAAGGCCGAGCAGCTGCGCCGCAACGAGCGCCGCGCGCGCAACGCCCCGCGGGACGAGGACTGATCAGGGCCAGGTTTGCTCGCAGGATCTGCGCAGTTCACAGGCCCTAGTGTGGTGTCTCAAAAATAGATAGAACTATTTTGACCGGTGTTGGTCGAATCAGCTTCCTTATAGGAGACTACGCTGATGGCCCACCCTGGACGCCCCGCCACGAAGCTGCAGATCACCGATGCCGAGCGCGCAGAGCTGCATGCGCGACTGCGCGTACGCAAAGCGCCCGAGGACGAGAAGCTGCGCATGCGAATCGTGCTGGGCTGCGCAGATGGGGAGTCGGGCACCATGATTGCCCAACGCTTGGGCACGACGGTGCAAACTGTCTCCAAGTGGCGGCGGCGCTACCGGGCGTATCGTCTGGCGGGTTTGACCGATGCCCCGCGCGCTGGCCGCCCGCGCAGTGTGGGCGACGAGCAGGTTCAGCTCATTGTGGACAAGGTTCGCCAGAGCAAGCCTGACAACGCCACGCACTGGAGCGTGCGCCAGATGAGTCGGCACGCTGGCGTATCGCCCGCGACGGTGCAGCGCATCTGGCATGCCTTTGGGCTGAAGCCGCACCTGCAAGAAACCTTCAAGCTATCGACGGATCCCCATTTCGTGGACAAGGTACGGGATGTGGTGGGGCTGTATATGGCACCACCCGATCGCGCCTTGGTGCTGTGCGTGGACGAGAAGAGCCAGATCCAGGCTCTGGATCGCACCCAACCAGGGTTACCACTGACGTTTGGCAAACCCAGCACGCGCACGCACGATTACAAGCGCCATGGCACAACGTCGCTGTTTGCAGCGCTGGATGTGGCCACTGGCAAAGTCATAGGACAGCTCAAGCGCCGTCACCGCAGTGTGGAATTCCTGCAGTTCCTCAAAGCCATCGATGCAGCGGTGCCTGGCGAACAAGACATCCACCTGATCATGGACAACTACGGCACGCACAAGACGCAGGCAGTGCGGGCCTGGCTAGCAGCCCATCCTCGCTACCACGTTCACTTCACGCCCACCTCAGCGTCCTGGCTCAATCTGGTCGAGCGTTTCTTTAGCCAGATCAGCGAGCAGTGGATCAAGCGCAGCGCCCACACCAGCGTTGCTCAGCTGGAGCAATCCATACGGGAATACATTGATCGTCACAACGAGGATCCCAAGCCGTTCGTGTGGCATAAAAGTGCGGACACCATCTTGGCATCTGTGGCGCGGGCAGCGAGTACCATTATTTGATGATTACTTTTGAGACACCACACTAGCAGGCCGTTGAAAAAGTGCTTTTCGAACGCATCAGGGACGCTGAGTGCGAAGACACGAGCTGCCCAGACGCGTCTGCGCAGCGATTGCAACGGCCCATCTGGCCGGTTTGCAGGCCCTCCCGCCCATTTCGGGCGCACGTATCCCTGGGCTCACGCATGATGCGCGTCCCACCAGCCGCCGATGCTGCCCATTCGCACAAGGTTGTAGGTGGCAAAGCACAGCAGCGCCTGGCCCGTGAGCTTGGCCTGACCGATCAGCTTGGTCTTTGCCAGACCACCGACGGTCTTGATCCAGCCAAAGGCCTCTTCGATGCGCTTGCGCACCTTCAGGCTGGTCTTGTAGCCCTCGTGCCGTGTCACTCGCGCATCCACCGCCGAGTGTTTGTCCTTGGCCGCCACGTGGGGCGTGACTTTGAGCTTTCTGCAGCCTTTGATGAAGGCCTTGCTGTCGTAGCCCTTGTCGGCACCGACCGTGGCCCGTTTGTTCCTGTTGCCCCGACGCTCCAACATGGCCAGCGCCGCCTCGCGCTCGGCCGTGCCGCTGGCGTGGGTGATCTCGACATCCACGATCAGCCCGTTGCGGTTCTCCATGAGGATGTGCCCCATGTGGCACAGGCGGGATTTGTCGCCCTGGCTCTTCTTGAACAGCCGGGCATCGGCGTCCGTGGTGCTCTCGTGGGTGTCGTTGCAGCGCTCCTGCCCCTTGAAGTCCACCTCGGGGTTGCGCCCAGGCGGCGTGCCGCTGTCGTCGTCTTTGCGCTTGAAGCTCTTGTGCGAGGCCCAGGCGTCAATGAGCGTGCCGTCCACGCTGAAGTGCTCGTCGCTGGCGAGCTTGCCCCACTGGGCACTGAGCTTGACGCGCTCGAAGAAGGCGCGGGCGAGGTCTTCGTTGAACAGACGTTCGCGGTTGGCGCTGAAAGTGGAGTGGTCCCAGACCTTGTCTTCGATGTTCAGGCCCACGAACCAGCGGTACAGCAGGTTGTAGTTGATCGCTTCGACCAACTGGCGCTCGCTGCGGATGGAGAACAGGATCTGCAGCAGCAAGGCCTTGAGCAGCATCTCCGGTGGCACCGATGGGCGGCCACGGCGGGCGTACACCGCTTCGAACTCGCGGTTCATGGTTGCCAGCAGCGCATCAACCACCGCGCGCAACTTGCGCAGCGGGTGTGCCTGCGGCACGCGCTCTTCAAGGCTGATGTAGCTGAACATCGCCCCCTGGAAATCTTGACTGCCTCTCATCGTCCTCGTCTGGGTCGTTCACCGATGGCTTCAGATCGTAGCGGCCAACGCGGGCGTCGGCGGGGGATTTTTCAACGGCCTGCTAGTGTGGTGTCTCAAAAATAGATAGAACTATTTTGACCGGTGTTGGTCGAATCAGCTTCCTTATAGGAGACTACGCTGATGGCCCACCCTGGACGCCCCGCCACGAAGCTGCAGATCACCGATGCCGAGCGCGCAGAGCTGCATGCGCGACTGCGCGTACGCAAAGCGCCCGAGGACGAGAAGCTGCGCATGCGAATCGTGCTGGGCTGCGCAGATGGGGAGTCGGGCACCATGATTGCCCAACGCTTGGGCACGACGGTGCAAACTGTCTCCAAGTGGCGGCGGCGCTACCGGGCGTATCGTCTGGCGGGTTTGACCGATGCCCCGCGCGCTGGCCGCCCGCGCAGTGTGGGCGACGAGCAGGTTCAGCTCATTGTGGACAAGGTTCGCCAGAGCAAGCCTGACAACGCCACGCACTGGAGCGTGCGCCAGATGAGTCGGCACGCTGGCGTATCGCCCGCGACGGTGCAGCGCATCTGGCATGCCTTTGGGCTGAAGCCGCACCTGCAAGAAACCTTCAAGCTATCGACGGATCCCCATTTCGTGGACAAGGTACGGGATGTGGTGGGGCTGTATATGGCACCACCCGATCGCGCCTTGGTGCTGTGCGTGGACGAGAAGAGCCAGATCCAGGCTCTGGATCGCACCCAACCAGGGTTACCACTGACGTTTGGCAAACCCAGCACGCGCACGCACGATTACAAGCGCCATGGCACAACGTCGCTGTTTGCAGCGCTGGATGTGGCCACTGGCAAAGTCATAGGACAGCTCAAGCGCCGTCACCGCAGTGTGGAATTCCTGCAGTTCCTCAAAGCCATCGATGCAGCGGTGCCTGGCGAACAAGACATCCACCTGATCATGGACAACTACGGCACGCACAAGACGCAGGCAGTGCGGGCCTGGCTAGCAGCCCATCCTCGCTACCACGTTCACTTCACGCCCACCTCAGCGTCCTGGCTCAATCTGGTCGAGCGTTTCTTTAGCCAGATCAGCGAGCAGTGGATCAAGCGCAGCGCCCACACCAGCGTTGCTCAGCTGGAGCAATCCATACGGGAATACATTGATCGTCACAACGAGGATCCCAAGCCGTTCGTGTGGCATAAAAGTGCGGACACCATCTTGGCATCTGTGGCGCGGGCAGCGAGTACCATTATTTGATGATTACTTTTGAGACACCACACTAGGGCCTGTTCACACTATTTTTGCCAGATGCGTTGCGATCAAAAAGGGCCAGGCGCAAGGCGCCAAACGAAGCTGGGGTGCTACCCCAGCGAGGCTTGGCAACGCCGCGAATGGCCCTTTTTGATCGCAACCCGGAGGGAACGGAGTGAAAACCGCGCCATTCGTCGTTGCCCTCCTAGCCAAGGCCCCGGCCTTGGCGTCGTCACGCGCCTAGATTGGCGCGGTTTTCACGCCATTCGCACTGGCAAAAATAGTGTGAACAGGCCCTAGGCCAGCACCGGATCGCAGCGCACCTCGGTGGTGACCGAGTTGGCGATGAAGCACTGTTCATGCGCCTCATGGTGCAGGGCGTGCAACTGTTCGTGCGTGGGCTGCGGGTCGCCGCCAAAGCGCACCGCCGGGCGCAGCGTGACCACGGTCATGGCCATGCGGCCTTGGGCGTTGCGGGCCATCACGCCCTCGGCTGCGTCGCGGTAGTCGTCCACGCAAAAACCCTGCCGCGCGGCGATGGAGAGGAACCACAGCATGTGGCAGCTCGACAGTGCGGCGACGAAGGCTTCCTCCGGGTCCACGGCGGCCGCGTCGGACCAGGGCAGCGGCACGACGTGGGGCGACGAGGAGCCGGCCAACTGCGCGCCACCGTCAAAGCGCAGCAGGTGGCGGCGGCTGTAGCGGTTCTTGAGGAAGTCCTGCGGCGTGGCGTCGCGCGTCCAGGTGATTTCGGCGTGGTAAGTGGCCATGGTGGTTGTTTGAATGAAAAATGCCTCTAGCGCCCGCCTGTCAAGCGCGAGCAGCTATGGATATTGAAGCAATGCACGCGCTGCCCCTACCAGGCCAGCGGGCTGGATGCATCCGCCCAGAAGATGAAGCGCCGCAGCTCCGCATAGCGCGACGTGCTGAGCAGGGCCGGGTCGGTGCCGCTGCCCTTGCGCAGCAGCACCAGGTAGCCGCTGGCGCTGCCCACGGCCAGGGTGTGGCCGTCGGGCGCTGCGGCGATCGCCAGGATGGCGCCGCCGATGTGGTGGCGCCAGAGGGACGTACCGTCCTCGGCCAGGCCGTGCAGATCGCCCTGTGCGTCGCCCTCCACACGCAGGCCATGGACGGTGGCGGCGGGGCACGATGCAGGCAGGTTTGGCGGTGCGGCCGTGGGGCTCAGCGCCCACGCACCGACACTGACCCGCCACCACGCGGGTGCTTGCGTGGGATGCACGGGCTCCGTGCGGGCCAGCAGACGGCCATCTTCCAGCCACTGCAGGGCGTCCACGGCGTGGCCGGTGCGTGCGGCGTGGTGGGCATAGACATGGGGCGCGAAGGCAAAGCGCCGGTGAAAGCGTGCGGACAGGTCGCCGTCGGCCAGCGCGTGTACAGCGCGTGCCAGTTGCAGCACGGCGCCAGCCTGGGGGCCACGCGGGTCGGTGGGCTGCGCAGGCATGCAATGCACAGGGGCGGGCGGCGGTACGGTCACCGGGGGCGTGCCGGCTGCCGCGGCGCCGGGCGCCACACCATGGGCGGGTACAGCATCGCCTACCGCAGCGGCCGCCACGGCAGCGGCCGCCGCCTCAGCGGATGACGCCGCGGGTTCTGTGCCGTGCTCCAGGGCCGCCGCGGCCTCAGCGGCGTCGGCCTGCCGCAGCCAGTGCTCCCGCACGCGGGCGGCGTGGGCCCGGCCGTGGGCCTGCCAGTCGTGCGACAGCGCCATGAGGACGGGCCCGAACACCTCGGGGTCGGCCTCGTGCGGCGCGAAGGGCGGCAGGCGGGGCAGAGGCGGGGCATCGCCGGACAAGCCGCTGGTGTGCAGCGCCTGTTGCTCTTGTGCATGGGCGGCGTGCAGGCGCTGCTCCAGCGTGGTGAACAGCTCCAGCAGGTGCTGCATGTGCTGCACGGCGTGGTTGGGCAGCGGCGTGCGCGGATCGCTCTGGCGCTGGCTGTAGGTGATGCGCAGGCCGTTCGGGTGGGCCGTGCCCTCCGGCAAGGCATCGCCGGGCGTCAGGTCGATCTGGTAGCAGGCATGTGCGTCGTCCTCGGGGTCGCCAGCGCGCTCGCTGCCGTTGCGCCAGCTGAACTTGAGCGCCCGGCCCCATGAATGGCCCCCCTGCTGGCCGGGCTGGCGCGCGCCGATCCACACGTCGCCCTCCCACCAGCCGTTGCGCTCGGGGTCGCTCCATGTGTTGTAGCGGGTGGTGAATACGGGCAGCAGCGTCAGCGCCTCGATGCGCGCGGGGGTGAGCGTGGCATGCAGCCGCTCGCGCACCGGCCGGCCGGCGCGGCGCTGGCCCTCGGCCAGGCGCCAGTAGGCCAGCACCTCGCGCCAGCCCTCTCCGCAGGCGGCCAGCGCGCCGGCTGCTGCGTCGTCCGCCCCGGCCTGTGCGGGGAGCGGCTGCCATGCGCCGGGCTGGCCGGCGCTGTCGTAGGCGCGGTATTGGCGCACCAGGCCGTCCGCGCCGGGGGGCGGAGGCGGGATGCCAGAGCGCAACCGCGCCCAGGCCTGCGCCAGCGCGTGGGCAGGTGCGCTCTCGGCCGGGGGCAGGGCGAGCCAGAAGTCCCAGCGCTTCCAGAGAGTGATGAACAGGGCGTCGTGGTAGGCGTCCTGGTCTTCATCCACGTGGCTGCGCGTGAGCAGAAAGTCCGTCTGCCCGAACCAGCCGGCTGCCTTGTGCTGGCTCTTGTCGGGCAGGGCCGCCTGGAGCAGCCGCCGCAGTTGCGCCGCGTCCATCGCATCGCCTGCGCACAGTCCGTGGTCCACCGGCAGCCCGGGCTCTTCGGACAGAGCCGGCTCGACCGCGCTGGCAGGCGGAGGCACGAATGAAGAGGGGCTGGGCATGGCAAAGGCGCACGGTTGTGTGGCGCATGGTAGCGCCGACACCGCTGCGCCATCAATGTGCGGCCCGTGGGCCCCCACGGGCCATGGCTGGGCCTGGGTTCTGCCGTTGTGGCGGGCAGCGCGGGGCCTTGCCGACCGGGGCCCGCACGCGGGAGGGACTACAGCACGATCTTGCCGTCGGCGACATACAGCTCGTACTGGTCGCGCGGCAGGGCGGTGAGGCCTGCGGTGTTGTTGTCGTCGCGCCAGCTCAGCGTGACGCTGTCGGTGGCGAAGGTGAGTTCCACCGGTCCTTCCGGAATGGCAATGGGCATGCCGTCTCCTTCCCGGTAGGTGACGTGGCCTTGGATGGTGGCTTGCTGGGGCATGTGCGTGCTCCTGGGTCGTTGCGGTCAAAAGGGGGACGGGTGCCCCCTACCGCATTACAGGCCATCCTGCGGCGTATCGGCTGTCAGACCAGCGCGCGTTTTGCGCCGCAGGCGTTTGCGTCGAGCCGGAGGCTGGCCCGGGTCCGTCGGTGCGGCGCGCTGTGCCAGAGGAATCACCCACAGCACCACCACTGCCAGCAGCGTGCCCAGGATGGCCGTGCTCTCACGCCCCAGGCCCGCGGCCACGCCGATGGCGGCCGTGAGCCAGATGCCGGCCGCGGTGGTCAGGCCCTTGACCTGGCCTTCCGCGTCGCCCTTCAGGATGGTGCCCGCGCCCAGGAAGCCGATGCCGGCGATCACCCCTTGCAGCACACGGCTGTTGTCCGCCGGGGCAATGCCCGCCTGCTGCGCGACGAGCACGAACAACGCGGCGCCCATGGCCACCAGCATATGGGTGCGCATGCCCGCGGCCTTGCCGGCCTGCTCGCGCTCCCACCCCAGCAGGCCGCCCAGCAGCGCGGCCACGCCCATGCGCAAGACCACCCGCGTGGTTTGCTGGGGGTCGCCAATGTCCGAGAACTCGTGGGCGGCCACGGCCAGCGCGTCAGCCCACCAGCCGGTCATGGCGTGCCACGCCTGAAGACCAGGCGAGAAAGGGGCAAAGCGGGGAGGAAAGCGTGGGGTGCTGCACGGTGCATGGCCGCCAGTGTGAAGCGCGCAGGCCGGGGTGGGCAGCGGCGGCCGCCGCTCCTGCGGGTAGGACACGGCCGGGTGGCGGGATGCTCCGAAAAGCTGCAGGGCGTTAGATAAAAATTGGCCGGTAGCGCTTGCTAGGTAAGCGCTACAAGCTACTCTTTTGGTAGCGCGTCTTCGATGTCCTGCTGCCAGGGCAGGGTCCAGATGTGTTGCTGCCAATCGGGCGCTGCGTCCGCGTTTGGCTGCGGGGGTGCGCTGGCGGTGGTGGATGTTCTGGCAGCGGGCCACTGCAATCCACTGTGCAGCGTGACCAGGCGGCCGTCTGCGGGGTGGGGCAGGCTGAGCTGCCACGCATGCAGCCACAGGCGGTGCAGGCCGAGGCGCTGTGCCCACCAACGGTTGAGCGGCCCCTTGCCGTGGGTGGCGTCGCCCAGGATGGGGTGGGCCAGATGCTTGAGGTGGCGGCGGATCTGGTGGCGGCGCCCCGTGGTCGGCTCGGCCCGCACCAGCGATGCGCGCGTGGTGGCGAAGCGGGGGTCGCTGCATTCGGGCAGCTCCAGCCGCGCCAGGCGTGTGAGGCGCGTGTGGGCGGGCTGGGTGGGGGCATTGGGCGGTGCGTCGTCGGGGCGCAGCGGGTGGTTCACTTCGGCCTGCGCCGGCGCCCAGCCGCGTACCAGCGCCAAGTATTGCTTGCGCACGGCATGCCGGGCGAAGGCGTCGGCCAGGGCCCGCGCGGCGGCGGGGTGCAGGGCCATGACGAGCACGCCGCAGGTGCCCTTGTCCAGCCGGTGCACGGGGTAGACGTGCTGGCCGATCTGGTCGCGCAGCGCCTGCATCACGAAGCGCGTTTCGCCCGCATCCAGTCCTGTGCGGTGCACCAGCCAGCCCGCCGGCTTGAAAACGGCCACCATGTGCGCGTCCTGCCACAGCAGGCGCAGCGGAGGGTGCGCGGGCGTCAGGGGTTGCGCCCCGGGGTGAGCTGGATGGTGCTCAGGCCCGAATGGGGCGGGTCCTGCTGCGAGGTGAGCCAGTACACCCACAGGCCGCGCAGCCACGCGCCCATGTAGATGATGGACACGGCAAAGATGCCCCACTGCTCGGCCTTCCACGAGGCGTAGAACCAGAACGGCTGCCCCAGCAGCCCGAAGATGCAGGCCCAGCGGCGCAGCGCCGTTCTGCGCGCCTGCGACAGCCAGGCGGCGGTGGCACCCAGCAGGGCGATGGCGATCTGGTCAAGTCCCATGGTGATGTGGCCGTTGCGTGGTGGCAGGGTGTTAACTGGATGTTTGTAAGGGGTATCTATTTAGCTCCAGCAGCCCCATTGATACTGTGATTTCATCCAGCAATGGTATCCGATTGGCTCTCCCCGGTGTTCTTGCTCACGACATCCCCATACGTCACTGGCGGCGTAACCACCGCTTGCTGCAGCAAGCGGTAAAACAGCATCCCGCGTGAGCTGGATGTGCGCCGGTTGAAACGGAACACGAATTCATCGAGATAGGCGTCCAGGTGGTCTGGCTGTACAGAGCCATGATGTGTTCCCAGCACCCAGCGCTGTACCAGTGAGGCGACCCGGTGCACTCCCGCCATGGAGACATGGGCAGGTACGCCTGAGCCGAGCATGACGGTGCGCTGGTGGGTGTAACCCAGTTCTCCCAGAGCGCGGTATGCCGCCGAACCATCCGTGCGTACCTGGGCTCCAGGCTCGACCACCTCCTGCACAAAGGGGATTACGTGGGTGGCGGCGTCTCGGTCAATGCGGCGTAACCGGATGCGCCCAAACCCCTTGGGCTCCACGATCTCCACCGCCATGACCATCAACACTTTGGTGGTGCTGCTCTTGCGCCCTGCAGGGGTGGCGGGATTCTTGCGATCCGTGATGGACAGGTACGTTTCATCCACCTCCACAAGCCCCTTGAGCTTGTCCCGGCCCGGGCGGACCATGGCACGTCGAAACCGGTGCAGCATGGTCCAGGCGGTCTGGTAGCTCCCCAAACCCAATACGCGCTGCAGCCCCAGGGCGCTCACGCCTTGTTTCTGATTGGTCAGGTACCAAGCTGCAGCCAGCCAGACACGCAGCGGTGTGCGCGTCTTGTCAAAGATGGTTCCAGATGTCACTGTGCCTTGGTACTGGCATGAGCGGCACATCAGGCGGGTGCGGCTGGCGCGGTACACATCGCCAGCGTTGCCGCAACGCGGGCAGACGAAGCCTTGGGGCCACCGAAGCTTCTCCAGGAACGCCTGGCAAGCCTCTTCGGTGGCAAACCAGTCAAGAAATTCGTTCCAGGTGCGGGGGTAGTCCCGTCCAGGAGTTGGCGTTAGCATCTGGGTTTCCATCCAGCTATTCTCACGTCACTGGAGCTAAATAGATACCCCTTATGTTTGTACAGCCATGATAGCAGTGGCGGGGGCTGCAGCGGCCAGGAGCCCCCGCAGGCGACGCGGGCGCGCTACGCCTTGGCGGTGGAGAGGGGCGTGCCGGGGAGTCGGTCGCGCCGGGCGATGAATTCGCGGGCCGCCTGGGCGCGCAGGGTGGCCCGGCCCAGCCCGGTGATGGTGATGACGCGTGCGGAGCGTACGGATTCGCCTTCGCCGGGCAGTTCAGCCTGCACCATGCCCGCGGCGCGCAGGACACGCAACTTGTCCACCTCTGCCTCACCGACGACGGGGGCGGGAAACTGGTCCCGCTGCGCAAGTTGACGGAGAAGTTCCATGGGCATGTGACTGGCTCCCGGTGCTGCGCCGCGCAAACGGTGCGGCGGACGGGGTTATTGTGGCCAGTGGGGGAGGCCAGTACAACAAAGGCCCCGTTCACAAGTGGGCAGTTCGGCGCCGTGCGCTGACCGACAATCCCGCCATGACTGTGTCTTCGCGCTCCACCTTCCTGCCCCTGTCGCTGCTGGCCGCGCCGCAGCGGGACGACCCGCACCCGCTGGTGCTGTACCACGGCCGCTGCGCCGACGGTTTTGCCGCCGCGTTGGCCGCCTGGCGCTTTTATGGCGGTCAGGTCGAATGCCTGGGGCTGACCCACGGGCAGGTGGCCACCGTGGACGACCTGCCGCCGCTGCAAGGGCGGGCCGTGTACGTGCTGGACTTTGCGTTTGCGCCCGACCTGCTCGCCGCCATCGACGCGCGTGCCGCCCGGCTGGTGCTGCTGGACCACCACAAGAGCGCGGCCGAGCAGTTGGAGGGCTTTGCCTGCCGCTGCGGTGGCCTGCACTTCGACATGGGCAAGTCTGGTGCGCGCCTGGCGTGGGAGTTTTTCCACCGTGACGCACCACTGCCCGCCTTGGTGCGCCACGTGGAAGACCGCGACCTGTGGGCCTGGCAGTACCCCGACACCGCGGGCTATGTGGCGGCGCTGGACATGGAGCCGTTCGACTTCGCCCGTTGGCAGCAGATCGCTGACTTCACGCCCGCCGAGACGGCGGCCTTCGTCGCACGCGGGCAAGCCATGGACGAGAAGTTCCGCCATTTGGCGCAGGACGTGGCGGGCGGCGCACAGCCGCTGGTGTTCAACGGCGAGGCCGGACTGATGGTGAATGCGCCCGGCGCCTTCCACAGCCTGGTGGGCGAGTTGCTGTCGCGCCAGAGCGGCACCTTCGCGCTGATGTGGGTGGTGGGCAAGGACGGGCAGGTCAAGGTGGGCCTGCGCTCGCAGCGCGGCTACGACTGCTCGCCCCTGGCCGTGAGCATGGGCGGTGGCGGCCATGCCCAGGCCTGCGGCTTTCGCCTGCCTGGCGAGCGGCTGGCGCAGTTGCTGTCAGGTGTGTTCCAGGCCGACGAAACGGGTGCGAGTTCCTAGCCAAAATGGCCCGTAGCGCTTGATGGAAAAGCGCGAACAGCTATTGAAATGATAGTCGCCTACCGGTGCCGGCGCCGGTAGTCCCAGGGCGCCTGCGGGCGCGGCTGCGACCACAGCCCAGTCTGGCTGGCGCGTGCCTGGCGCTGCAGCGCCACCAGGTGGGGGTAGCGCTGGGCCTGCGGTGCATAAACCCAGGCCAGGCCGGCGCGCACCTGGGCCGTGCCCACGTCCTGCCCCTGGCAGCGCACATGCGCCAGCGTGCGGCCGTAGTCGTCGCGGCCCAGCGTGCGCAGGGCGGCCTGCTGGCGAAAGCACAGGCGCGCCAGGTTCTGGCGCGCGCGCTGGCCGAAGGCCTGGCGGCTCTCGGGCGCGTCGATCGCCACCACGCGCACGCGCTGCGGGCGCCAGGCCCCCGGCGTGCCGCAACGCACGGTGAGCGTGTCGCCATCGCTGATGGCAATCACAAGGCAGAGGAGGGCGGCAGCGGACACGGGTGGGGCAGAGGTGAAGAGCGGATAAAAGCGCGGCGCGGTGGCGGTGGCGCGTCGGCATGCGGCCACTGCTGCCGCGCCGCTGTCGCACGGTGACGCCGCAAGGGCGCGCACTATAACCGTGTCGGATGCGCGCTTGCAGGTCCGCGCGGCATCGCGGCCTTGCCCATGCCGATTGCCTAAAAAATGGGCGATGCGCTGCAGCCCAATGCCGGCGCGGCCTGCGCGGGGTTGTCCCGGCGGTTGTCCACAGGGCCGCCCACAGGCGGTGGGCATAAGTGGTGCGGCGGCGGGGCGCGCGCCAATGGCCGACAATCGCGGGTCGCACGCG
The DNA here is from genome assembly GCF_015832135.1 of Diaphorobacter sp. JS3051. Classification (NCBI taxonomy): domain Bacteria; kingdom Pseudomonadati; phylum Pseudomonadota; class Betaproteobacteria; order Burkholderiales; family Comamonadaceae; genus Diaphorobacter; species Diaphorobacter sp. JS3051. The sequence continues at coordinate 1,295,743 of NZ_CP065406.1, read as the reverse complement.
GGCAAAGGCCTGCCCTTTCCTCGTTCGGGCGCCTGCCTGCTGTCCTCGTCCGGATGCGTGCCTGTCGTGTCTTGCCCGCGGCGGCGAGCCCGTGTTGTCGCCGGGTTTCCCGCATCGTTTCTTGTCCACCTGCTGCCGTTGTGATCCAAGGTCTTGTTGCGTCCCTCGTCGCGTCCGTTCTGTTCGGTGCCATGTATTACCTGGCACCGGCGCTGGCGCCGCTGGACGGCGAGCAGATCTTCGGCTGGCGCGTGCTGTGCACGCTGCCGTTCACCACGGCGCTGCTGCTGGCGCGCGGGCAGTGGCCGCGCGTGCGCCTGCTGGCCGCGCGCGCGTGGCGTCAGCCGCTGCTGGCGCTGGGGCTGCTGGCCAGCGCCGCCATGCTGGGCGTGCAGTTGTGGCTTTTTTTATGGGCGCCGCTGCACGGGCGGGCGCTGCCGGTGTCGCTGGGCTACTTCCTGCTGCCGTTGGTGATGGTGCTGGCCGGGCGGGTGCTGTACCGCGAGCGGCTGTCGCACCTGCAGTGGCTGGCCACGGCACTGGCGGGCGCGGGTGTGCTGCACGAGGTGCTGCGCGCCGGCGGCATGTCGTGGGAGACTTGGCTGGTCGCACTGGGCTACACCGCGTATTTCGTGATGCGCCGGCGCCTGGGCACCGACCACCTGGGCGGCCATTGGCTGGACATGCTGCTGCTGGTGCCCGCGGCGCTGTGGTTCGTGGTGCGCGCGCCGTCGTCCCTGCCGCTGGTGCTGGAGCATGCGCACCTGTGGGCGATGGTGCCCGTCCTGGGCGTGGTCAGCGCCGTGGCGCTGGCGTTGTACATGGCCGCCAGCCGCCTGCTGCCGCTGGGGTTGTTTGGTCTCTTGAGCTATGTGGAGCCGGTGCTGCTGGCGCTGGTGGCGCTGGCGCTGGGCGAGAGCATCGGCGCGGCGCAGTGGCCTACCTATGGCCCCATCTTCGCCGCCGTGGCGCTGCTGGTGCTGGACGGCGCACTGCGCCTGCGCCGCCCGGCCGTGCAGGTTCAAGACAAAAAGCCGCTCTAGCGCCCATCCATCAAGCGCTGGCAGCTATTAAAATCGATGCAAACGGTGCCATTCGCAGCGCCGCACAGCCACCCGAGGGAGCCCCTATATGCACGCCACCGTGCCCCATCCGCGCCAGCGTTTGCGCGCCTTTTCTGCGGCGGGCGTGTGCTTCGCCCTGGCCACCGCTGGCCTGCTGGCGCTGCCCGCCACGCCCGCGGGCGCGCGCGACGCGTCCACCGCCTGGGGCAAGCGCCTGGTGGAGTCGTTCGAATTGACGCCCGAAGACCTGGCGCGGCTGGCGCGCCACCAGGACAAGACGGCCGGCAGCAAGCCCGCGGGCTTTTTCTCCGAAACGGTGGCCTGGAAGGCGCCGCGCGCGCTGGACCTGCCCGCCAGCGGCAACCCCTACACGCTGGTGGTGCACGTGGCAGGCGTGGCCCAGGCCGACGGCGAAGGCCTCACGCGCTGGATGGCCGGCTGGGACACGGACAACGGCACGCGCCTGTCGATGGTGCAGGGCGCTTCGTTCGGGACGGGCACGCGCGCGGGCCAGGTGCTGCAGCTGGCGGGCACGGCCGGGCCGGTGAGCTTCAAGGAGGACCGCAAGGTGGCGCCGGCGCTGGAGTTCGCAGGCGCGAGCAACCTGCGGCTGGACGGCGTGCGCGTGGAGGTGTGGTCCGGCATGCGGCGCAGCTCGTTCGTCGAGCTGCTCATGTCCGCCGTGCCGCTGCTCACGGGTGTGGTGTTCCTCGCGCTGGTCGTCTGGTGGCGCAAGCGCTAGCGCCGCGCGGCGCAACTGCACACCGTGCAGGCCGCCCGTGGCGCTGGCGGGCGCGTGCCGCGCTAGAAGCCCAGCGGCTGGCCGGGCTTCCAGGCGTCGGCCAGACGCTCGGCCTCGGCAATGTCGCTGGGATGCAGCTTGTCCTTGAGGCGGACCAGGCCTGCACGCGCGCTGGACGGGTAGTGCTGCTCGGTCAGCAGCGCGTCGCGCACCGGCGCGGCGCGCGAGGCGCGTTCGGCCAGCGTGAGCAGCATCCACGCGGGGACGGGGCGTTGGCTTACGGGATCGGCGCCCCGCGCGTAGAGCATGCCCAGGCTGTACAGGCCCGCGCCGTCGCCCTGGCGCGCGGCACGCAGGTACCAGTTCTCGGCCAGTGAGGGCTGGCGCGGCACATGTTCCCCGCGCTCATACAGACCCCCCAGGCGCACGGCGGCGGTGGCATCGCCCGCGCGGGCGGCGCGCTCCAGCCATTGCAGCGCCTCGGCCGGGTCCAGCAGCTGGCCGATGGCGTTGCGGTAGCTGCTGCCACCCAGCAGCATGGAGCCCAGCAGCACCATGGCCCGCGGCTCGCCCTCATCGGCCAGCGCGCGCACGGCAGGCAGCGCCTGGGCGCCTTCGCCCATGCGCCACTGGTGTTCCAGTGCATCGATGCGCGCCCGCCCGTCCTGCACGGCGCGGGCCTGGCTGACATCGGCGGCGCGGCTGTCGCTGGCGGCGCGTTGCTCCTGCTGGGCGCTGCGCTGGCGCTCGCCGTTCCACTTCCAGCCCAGCAGCGCGGCCCCGGCCAGCACGGCGCTGCCCAGGGCGATCCAGGCCCAGGGCAGACCCGCGCTGGCCCGGGCGCGGCGCGGGTCCAGCGGGACGGGCTGGGTATCGTCCTCTTCATCGTGGCCCGCGCGTGCGCGTGGGCGCGGCGTGGCCTTGTCGTAGACCACCGCGCAGCGCGGGCATTGCCAGGCGGGGGCGGTGTCGCTGGCCTGGCGCGTGTAGTGGCAGCGTGGGCAGGTGCGTGCGACGTGCGATGAGGCCGCAGCAGGCGCGGGTTGCGTGGGCGCGGGGTCAAGCGGGGCGAGGGACAGGCCGTCGCCAGGGTTTGTGGTCATGGTGTTCAGTTCCTCCCGCCGCGATTGTCGCTGCTGGGTGGAGGGTGCTGAGCGTAGGTGAAGAACCCGGCGCAAAGCCAATGCAGGAAAGCGCCAGTAGCTCTACTTTTTGCGGTGGTGCGGCACCGGCGAGGGCGGGCTGGCGGGCTGCCAGCAGCCCGGCTCCAGCCCGCCCAGGGCGTAGGGGCCGATGGCCGCGCGCACCAACCGCAGCGTGGGGTGGCCCACGGCGGCGGTCATGCGGCGCACCTGGCGGTTGCGGCCTTCGCGGATGATGAGTTCGATCCAGCAGTCGGGAATGTTCTGGCGCACGCGGATGGGCGGATCGCGCTCCCAGAGGGCGGGGGGCGGCTCCAGCCGGCGCACGCGTGCGGGCAGGGTGGGGCCGTCGCCGAGCTGCACGCCCTGGCGCAGGGCCTGCAGCGCGGCCTCGTCAGGAATGCCCTCCACCTGCACCCAGTAGGTCTTCTCCATCTTGTGGCGCGGATCGCTGATGCGTGCCTGCAGCGCTCCGTTGTCGGTGAGTAGCAGCAGCCCCTCGCTGTCGGCATCGAGCCGCCCCGCCACATAGACGCCGGGCACGTCGATGAAGTCCTGGAGCCCGCGCCAGCGCCCCTCGGGCGTGAATTGGCTCAGCACGCCATAGGGCTTGTTGAAGCGCAGCAGCCGCGCCGCGCGCTGGGGGGCGGGCGCCGGCGCGGCCGCGGCCGCGGGGCGGCGCAGCGCCAAGCGCGGTTGTGGGGCGGGGGGCGTGCTCATGCGGGCAGGAACAGGGCCGGGTCCACCATGGTGCGGTTGAGCATCACGCCCCAGTGCAGGTGCGGGCCGGTCACGCGGCCGGTGGCCCCTACCCTGCAGAACGCATCGCCCGTGCGCAGTACGTCACCCACCTGGCAGTCCATGCGGCTGAGGTGGCAGTACATGCTGAGCAGGCCGCCGCCATGGTCCAGCCACACGGTGCCGCCGTTGAAGAAATAGTCGCCCACATCGATCACCCGGCCCGCCAGCGGCGCGGCGACAGGGGTGCCCGTGGCGGCGGCAATGTCCATGCCGCTGTGCGGATTGCGCGCCTGGCCGTTGAACACGCGCCGCAGGCCGAAGCTGCTGGAGCGCCGTCCCGGCACGGGCTGGCGCATCTGCAGCCCCTCTGGCAGGGGCGTTGAAAAGGTGGCCATGACGTGCTGCTGGTGCGCGCGCTCACGCTCATGGCGGGCCAGGTCTTCGGGTGCCAGGTCCACCGTGCGCGGTGCCACGGTCAGGCGCTGCTCGCGGTACTGCTTGGCTGCCACGCGGTAAGCCACGCGCCGCGCCGGTGCGGTCGGCGCGGCCTGTACCGTCACCTCGGCCTCGCCCGTAGGCGCGGCCAGCGGGATGCCGACGATGGCCGTCCACTCGATCGCATCGCCCAGCACCAGCACCGGGATGTCGCCCGCGTGCACCACCGGCCGCTCGGCCGCGGGGCCCAGCGACAGCCGGGCCACGCCCCCGGGCACGGCCAGGGCCTGCGGCCATTGCTGGGCGGTGCCCGCCCGGACCAGCGCGGGCATGCCGGGCGCCAGGGCGAGGCCCAGCGCCTGCAGCAGCGTGCGGCGCCGTGCGCCTGAGGGGGAAAGGGGCGGAAAAGTGGGGTCGCAAGGAAATGGCACGGCCGCAGTGTAGAGCGCTCGTGGCCGGCGCCTGCCCGCCGCGTGGGCATGGTTATGCGCAAAGCTAAGGTTCTCATGCGCGTGCGAGGCAGTGGTCCATAATCCGCACCCAATGCCCTGGGCGCCATGGTGCCCGGGGCATTGCCACGTCTGGCACGGCACTTGCGCCCACAAGGTGCGCGCCCGGCTCCAGGGCGCTCCACGGCTGCACCCACCAAGCACCGCCTGCACCTCAGGCGGTGTTTTCACTTGGGGCCTGGCTTTGTTCCCCTTTTGTTTATTCCATTTCGCTAGAAAGCAGATCGACCATGCGTCAAGAACATGACTTCATCGGTATCAAGACCATTCCCCCGGACGCGTATTGGGGCGTCCACACCGCTCGTGCCGTAGAAAACTTTCCCATCACCGGCCACACCGTGGCCCACATGCCCGAGTTGATCCGGGCCTTTGCCTTCGTCAAGAAGGCCGCCGCCCACGCCAATCTGCAGCTGGGCGCGATCAACGCAACCCAAGCCCGCGCCATTGCCCAAGCCTGCGACGACCTGATCGCCGGACAGTTGCACGACCAGTTCGTCGTGGACGTGATCCAGGGCGGTGCCGGCACCTCCACGAACATGAACGCCAATGAGGTGATCGCCAACCGTGCCCTGGAGCACCTGGGATTGCCCAAAGGCCGCTATGACACGATCCACCCGAACGATCACGTCAACGCATCGCAAAGCACCAACGATGCCTATCCCACGGCGCTGAAGATCGCCACCTATTTCGGTATCGAGACGCTGCTCAAGGCCCTGTCGGCCCTGCGCGGCGCGTTCGAGGCCAAGGCCGAGGAATTCAAGGGCATCCTGAAGATCGGCCGCACCCAGTTGCAGGATGCCGTGCCCATGACGCTGGGCCAGGAGTTTGCCGCCTTCGCCGCCATGATTGCCGACGATGAGCGCCGCCTGCGCGAGTCTGCCTACCTGATGACCGAGGTGAACATGGGCGGCACCGCCATCGGCACCGGCATCAACGCGCCCGTCGGCTACGTGGACGTGGTCATCCCTGAGCTGGCGCGGCTGTCGGGCGTGCCGGTCAAGGCCGCGGCCAACCTGATCGCCGCCACGTCGGACACGGGGGCCTTCGTTGACATCTCGGGCGTGCTCAAGCGCATCGCCGCCAAGCTTTCCAAGATCAGCAACGACCTGCGCCTGCTGTCCTCGGGCCCGCAGGCCGGCGTGGGCGATATCCAGCTGCCCGCGCGCCAGGCGGGCTCGTCCATCATGCCCGGCAAGGTCAACCCCGTGATCCCCGAGGTGATGAACCAGGTGTGCTTCGAAGTGATCGGCAACGACGCCGCCATCACCATGGCTGCCGAAGCGGGCCAACTGCAGCTCAACGCCTTCGAGCCGCTGATGGGCTGGGCGCTGCACAAGAGCCTGCACCACCTGGCCAGGGCCTGCCACACCCTGCAGGTGAACTGCGTGGAGGGCATCGCGGCCAACCAGGGGCTGCTGACGGAACGCATCGCCGCGTCGGTGACGCTGGTGACCGCGCTCAACCCGCTGATCGGTTACGAGAAGGCGGCCGCCATCGCCAAGTCGGCCATTGCCACGGGCAAGCCGATTGCCGTGGTGGCCGAGGACCTGGGCATCATGACCCAGGCGGAGATGCACAAGCTGCTGGTAGCCGAGCGCCTCACGCAGGCGGGCGCCATCCAGGCCGCTGATTGACGGGCGCTGCCGGGGCCTCGGCTGCTGCCGAAGGCGCCGGTAGGCCGCGGCGGTCATCCGCCCAAAAAAAAGCCCAGTCAGGGACTGGGCTTGAAGGGATCCAGGAAACCAGAGTTTCGAGAGGATCCAAGGAGACAACTGGAGGGCCCTGCGACGTTCATTCCGATCGCCGGGCCAGTGGGTGAATTATAGGGGTAAACCCTGAAATCTGCCAGCGACGTGGCAGCGATTCACTCAACGCTTGCGGGGAGCCACGGTTGCGGCGGTCGCCGTCTTGGCAGCGGTGGCGGCAGAGCTGGCCACGGCGTTGAAGTTGGCTTCGGCCACATCGCTGGCCTGCTTCACGGCCTTTTGCACCGACTCGAAGGCGTTGTTGGCGGCAGACACAGCGCTCTTGAAGACGGCGACGGTGGTCTCGGAACCAGCGGGGGCGTTCTTGGCGGCGCTGTCCACCAGGTTGGTGAAGTTGCGCTGCACTTCTGCGGCCTGTGCTTCGAAGGTCTTGCCGAATTCGGCGCCCGTGCCGGAAGCGATGTCGTACAGGTGGCGGCTGTAAGCCACGGCCTTTTCGGCCAGGGGCTGGAACAGGCTGGCTTGCAGTGCGAGCAGCTCTTGTGCGTCCTTGGCGGACAGCACGGCCTGGGTGTGGCTGGCGGCTTCGGCCAGAGCGGCGCGCGAGGCGGTCACGTTCAGTTCGACGAGCTTCTCCACGCCCTCGAAGGCCTTGTTCGTCAGGCCGAACAGGGTCTCCAGGTTGGCCTTGTGGGAAGCGAGGATTTGCTCAGGGGTCAGCGACATGTCATATCTCCATTGAATGCCCGGGATGGGCGGGTTGAGACATCTGCCCTGACTGACCTGTGCGTCATGTTGCAGTGCAGCATGAACCGAATTTTAGGGATCCTGTCGTTAGGTGCAAGCGTTTTTGTTGCAATGCAGCATTTTTAGGGGCAACTCCCAAAGTTCTGTTGGTTACATCTGGACCGGCGGTGGACTGCGCGCTGCCTATTACGAAGACAGGGGACAAGGGGAGGCCGCCGCTGGCCGCTGGCAGAATCAGCGCCTCATGAACACGTCCCTCTCTCCCTCAGGTGCGGCAGGCGCTGCAGGCACGGCCCCGCAGCCCCGGCCGCAGCCGCGCGAGGCCTACGCGGTGTTTCGCTCCATCGGTACGCGCTGGATGGACAACGACGTCTATGGCCATGTGAACAACGTCGTGTACTACAGCTGGTTCGACACCGCGGTGAACGCCTACCTGATCGAGCAGGGCGCGCTGGACATCCATCACGGCGACACCATCGGGCTGGTCATCGAGACGCAGTGCAACTATTTCGCGTCGCTGGCGTTCCCGCAAACCATCGACGCCGGCATCCGTGTGGCGCGGCTGGGTGACACGAGCGTGCGCTACGAGGTCGGCCTGTTCGCCCAGGGCGAGGCCATGAGTGCGGCTTGCGGCCACTTCGTGCATGTGTACGTGGGACGGGACGACCGCCGTCCGCGTGCGCTGCCCGATCGGCTGCGCCAGGCACTGCAGCCCTTGTGCGTGGCGCGTTGATCGCGGGCGCGGCGCGCCGGCTTTCCCTGAGGGCTGCCGGGGCTGCGCGCCGGTTCGCGGCGGCCCGGGTGGGTTGATGCCAGAATCAGGGGCTCGCCGGCCCGGCCACGCGTGTGTGGCGGCGCGGCGGATCCCCATCGCCATGTCCAGTAGCGGGACAGTCTGCCCCGCGCGCATCCATGATCATCACCAGCCTGCTCGACACCGACCTGTACAAGTTCACCATGATGCAGGTGGTGCTGCACCAGTTTCCGGGTGCGCAGGTGGAGTACCGCTTCAAGTGCCGCAACCCGGGTGTGGAGCTGGCGCCCTTCGTCAGCGAGATCCGCGACGAGATCCGCGCGTTGTGCAGCCTGCAGTTCCAGGACGCGGAGCTGGCCTACCTGCGCTCGCTGCGCTTCATCAAGAGCGATTTCGTCGACTTCCTGGGGCTGTTTCGCCTCAACGAGAAGTACATCCGCGTGAGCGCGCTGCCCTCGGGCGAGATCGACATCACCATCACCGGGCCCTGGCTGCACACCATCCTGTTCGAGATCCCCGTGCTGGCGATCGTGAACGAGGTGTACTTCCGCAACACGCAGAAGGTGCCCGACTTTCCCGAGGGGCGCCGCCGGCTCGAAGCCAAGATCGGCCAGCTGCAGCAGCCGGGGTTGGACAGTCTCAAGATTGCCGACTACGGCACGCGTCGGCGCTTTTCGCGCGCCTGGCACGAGGAGGTGCTGCGCGTTCTGTGCGTGCGCCTGGGCTCTGACGACCGGCGCGGCGCGCCGGGGCAGTTTGCGGGCACGAGCAACGTGTTGTACGCAATGAAGCTGGGCGTGACGCCGCTGGGCACCATGGCGCACGAATACCTGCAGGCCTGCCAGTCCCTCGGCCCGCGGCTGCGCGACAGCCAGGTGTTCGGCTTCGAGATGTGGGCCAAGGAATACCGCGGCGACCTGGGGATCGCGCTGTCCGACGTGTACGGCATGAGCGCCTTCCTGCGCGACTTCGACCTGTACTTCTGCAAGCTGTTCGATGGCGCGCGCCACGACAGCGGCGATCCCTTCGCATGGGGCGAGCGGCTGCTGCAGCACTACCGCGACAACCGTGTGGACCCGTTGACCAAGACGCTGATCTTCAGCGACGCGCTGACCGTGCCGCGCATCATCGAGCTGTACCAGCGCTTCAATGGCCGCTGCGAGCTGGCGTTCGGCATCGGCACCAACTTGACCAACGACCTGGGCTACGAGCCACTGCAGATCGTGATCAAGATGACGCGCTGCAACGGCCAGCCCGTGGCCAAGCTGTCGGACGCACCCGGCAAGAACATGTGCAACGACGAGAAATACCTGGCTTACCTGCGCCAGGTGTTCGAGATTCCCTCGCCGCAGTGAGCGCGCGCCTGGCGCCGCCGGCGGCATTTCAACTTTCCCAAGAATGACCCGAGGAGACCTGTCCATGAACCCCATCCGCACCCTGGCCCTTGGGCTGCTGTGCCTGGCACCCGCGCTGGCGGGGGCGGCGGAGATCGACGGCAGCCAGCTGTCGGTGCTGTGGGGTGTCCCGTTTGCCGGCGTGCTGTTGAGCATTGCGCTGCTGCCGTTGCTGGCGCCGCTGTTCTGGCACCACCACTTCGGCAAGGTCACCGCTGCGTGGGCGCTGGCGTTTCTGGTGCCGTTTGCCGTGGTCTTTGGCCCCGGCGTGGCGGCGGCGGGCTTCGCGCATGCGCTGGTCGCGGAATACCTGCCCTTCGTGATCCTGCTCACGGCGCTGTTCACCGTGGCCGGTGGTATCTATATCCGTGGCAATCTGCACGGCAGCCCGGCCCTGAATGCCGGCTTTCTCGCCGTGGGCGCGGTGCTGGCCAGCTTCATGGGCACCACGGGCGCGTCCATGCTGCTGATCCGTCCGCTGATCCGCGCCAACGACAACCGCAAGCATGTGGCGCACGTGGTGGTGTTCTTCATCTTCATCGTCTCCAACGCCGGCGGCTCGCTCACGCCGCTGGGCGATCCGCCGCTGTTCCTGGGCTTCCTCAAGGGCGTGGATTTCTTCTGGACGGCGCGGCACGTGTTTCCGGAAACGCTGTTCCTGATTGGCGTGCTGCTGGTGCTGTTCTATGCGCTGGACAGCTGGTACTACCGCCAGGCGGGTGAAGTCAGCCGCACCGACCCCACCCCCGATTCGGCACCGGCCGCGCTGGGTTTTGACGGCAAGATCAATTTCGTGCTGCTGCTGGCCGTGGTGGGGCTGGTGCTGCTCAGCGGCATTTGGAAGTCGCCCGTGGAATGGGTGATCGCCGGCACGCCGCTGGGCCTGCCCGGCCTGGTGCGCGATGCGGGGCTGATCGCGGTGACCGTGGCATCGCTGGCGCTGACGCCGCGGCAAGTGCATGCAGACAACCAGTTCGGCTGGGGCCCGATGCAGGAGGTGGCCAAGCTGTTCGCGGGCATCTTCCTGACCATCATTCCCGTCATTGCCATGCTCAAGGCCGGCGTGAATGGGCCTTTCGGCGCCATCGTCTCCGCCGTCACGCGGCCCGACGGTTCGCCCGATCCGGTGATGTACTTCTGGGCCACCGGCCTGCTCAGCTCGTTCCTGGACAACGCGCCCACCTACCTGGTGTTCTTCAACACGGCCGGCGGCGAAGCGGCCACGCTGATGACCACGCATGCCGCCACGCTGGCCGCCATCTCGGCGGGCGCCGTGTTCATGGGCGCCAACACCTACATCGGCAACGCGCCCAACCTCATGGTCAAGGCGATTGCGGAGGACCGCGGCGTGAAGATGCCCAGCTTCTTCGGCTACATGCTGTGGTCGTGCGGCATCCTGTTGCCGCTGTTCGTCGTGATGACCTTCATCTGGTTGCAATGAGCCCGGGCCTGAACCGCGGGGTGCCTCGGCACGGCCCCGCGTTCAGGCTGCCGACACCTGACCGAAAGGAGCACTTCCCATGTCCAAGCCCCACATCCTCGTCGCGCGCAAGATCTTTCCCGAGGTCATTGAGCGCCTGACGCAGCATTTCGAGGTGTATGCCAACCAGGACGACAACCTGTGGACGCAGGCCGAGCTCATCGAGCGGCTGCAGGGCAAGGACGGCGCATTGCTCACCGGCACCCAGCCGGTGAACGCCGAGCTGCTGGCCGCCTGCCCGCAGCTGCGCATAGCGGCCAACATGACGGTGGGCTACAACAACTTCGACATCGCCGCGATGACCGCCGCCGGCGTGCAGGGCACCAACACGCCCGACGTGCTGACCGAGACCACGGCCGATTTCGGCTTTGCGCTGCTCATGGCCACGGCGCGGCGCATCACGGAGAGCGAGCATTACCTGCGCGCCGGCCAGTGGACGCGCTGGAGCTACGACATGTTCGCCGGCTGCGAGGTGCATGGCAGCACGCTGGGCATCCTGGGCATGGGCCGCATCGGACAGGGCATTGCCAAGCGTGGGGCGCACGGCTTTGGCATGAACGTGATCTACCACAACCGCTCGCGCCTGTCGCCCGCGCTGGAGGCCGAATGCAAGGCGCGTTACGTGGGCAAGGACGAGCTGCTGGCCCAGGCCGACCACCTGGTGCTGGTGCTGCCCTACACGCCCGAGTCGCACCACGCCATCGGCGCGGCCGAGATCGCGCGCATGAAGCCCACGGCCACGCTGATCAACATCGCGCGCGGCGGCATCGTTGATGACGCGGCGCTGGCCCAGGCGCTCAAGGAGCGCCGCATCGCTGCCGCGGGGCTGGACGTGTTCGAAGGCGAGCCCGCGGTGCACCCCGCGTTGCTGGAGGTGCCCAACGTGGTGCTCACCCCGCACATCGCCAGCGCCACCGTGCCCACGCGGCTCGCCATGGCGCAACTGGCGGCGGACAACCTGGTGGCGTTCTTCGACGGGCGCGGTGCCCTCACTCCCGTGAACACGCCCGCCAAGGTGTGAATGAAATTGGCCTCTGGCGCTTGATGGACAAGCGCTAACAGCTATTGTTTTGATAGTTCAAGAATGACATTCGAAATGACCGCCGCACTGGCGTTGCTGGTGCTCACCGTGGTGTTGCTGGCGGTGCTGCTACTGCGCCGCCCGCGCGTGGACCTGCCGCCCGAATGGCTGGCGCGCCTGCAGTCGCTGGAATCTGCGGTGCAGGCCACGCAGCTGGCCGTGGCCAAGAATGACGGAGCGCTGGATGCCATGGCCCAGCAACTGCGCGGGTTCACCCAGACCACGCAGGCCCTGCTGGACGAGCGGCTGGCGCTGGCGGCGCAGGAGTCGCGCACCAGCCGCGGCGAGCTGCAGGCGTCGTTTGCCGCGCTGCAGTCGCGTCTGGAGCAACACCTGGCGCAGGGGCGCGCCGATGCGGCCGTAGCCCGCAAGGAGCAGGCGGATGCGCTGGCCGCCTTTCGTGCCGAGCTGAGCCAGACGGCGCAGGCGCTGGCGGCCGACAGCCTCAAGTCGCGCGACGCCATGGCCGAGAGCACGCAGCTCTTCGGCCAGCGCATCCAGGAGCGCTTCGAGGCGCTGAGCGGCACCACGCGCGGCACGCTGGACTCGCTCAAGGGCGACATCCAGGGCCAGTTGGGCACCATGTCGGGCGCGCTGCGCGACCAGCTCGAAGGCACCACGCACCAGTTGCGCAGCCAGTTCTCGGCCCTGCAGGAGTCCATGGGGCAGCAGCTGTCCGGCCTGGTCGCCAGCAGCCAGAACAATGCCGAGGCCCTGCGCGGCGCGCTCAACGAGCGCCTGGCCGCCATCCAGGGCGACAACGCGGCCAAGCTGGAGGAGATGCGCCGCACCGTGGACGAAAAGCTGCACGCCACGCTGGAGCAGCGCCTGGGCGAGTCCTTCAAGCTGGTGAGCGACCGGCTGGAGCAGGTGCACAAGGGCCTGGGCGAGATGCAGACGCTGGCCGGCAGCGTCGGCGACCTGAAGCGCGTGATGACCAACGTGAAGACGCGCGGCACCTGGGGCGAAATGCAGCTGGGCGCGATCATCGACAACGTGCTCACGCCCGAGCAGTTCGCCCGCAACGTCAAGACCATGCCGGGCAGCGACGATCTGGTGGAGTTTGCCATCCGCCTGCCGGGCAAGAGCGACGAGCAGCCCGTGTGGCTGCCCATCGACTCCAAGTACCCCGTGGAGCACTACCAGCGCCTGCTGGACGCGCAGGACACGGCGGACAAGCTCGCGATCACGGCGGCGGGCAACGCCTTCGAATCCTCCATCCGCCTGGAAGCCAAGAAGATCTTCAGCAAATACGTGGCGCCTCCGTACACCACCGACTTCGCGGTGCTCTACCTGCCCACCGAAGGGCTGTTTGCCGAAGTCATGCGCCGCCCCGGGCTGGTCGAGGCGGTGCAGAACGACTGCCGCGTGATGATCACCGGGCCTGCCAATCTGGCGGCCATGCTCAGCAGCCTGCAGATGGGCTTCAAGACGCTGGCCATCGAGAAGCGCTCGTCCGAGGTGTGGAGCGTGCTGGGCCAGGTGAAGACCGAGTTCGCCAAGTTCGGCGACGTGGTGGAGGCCACGCGCAAGTCCATCGACGCGGCGGCCAAGAAATTCGAGCAGGTGGATGTGCGCACACGTGCCATCCAGCGCAAGCTGCGCGGCGTGCAGGAGCTGCCCGCGCCGGAGCCGGCGGCGGGGCAGGGCGATGCAGAGGGTGCACCCTTGCCGGACCTGCTGATCGAAGACGAAGGCGAGTGACTTGAACCTGGCGCTCGCGCGGCTGATCGCCGGCCAGATCTGCATCCACGCCAGCATGGCGGGCATGCGCATGGCCGCGCCGCTGCTGGCGCTGCGCGAGGGCTACAGCGCGGCGGCCGTGGGCGTGTTGCTGGCGCTGTTCGCGCTCACGCAGGTGTTCCTGGCGCTGCCCGCGGGGCGCTATGCCGACCGCCATGGGCTCAAGCGCCCGGTGCGCCACGCGGTCGTCGCGGCCGTCCTGGGTGCCGGCGCGGCGCTGGTGTGGCCGACGTTTGCGGTGCTGTGCGTTGCGGCACTGCTCACCGGTGGCGCCACGGGGGCTGCCACGATCGCCTTGCAACGCCACGTGGGCCGCGCCGCGCACGGCGGCACGCAGCTGCGCCAGGTCTTCAGCTGGCTGGCCATCGGGCCGGCGGTGTCCAACTTCCTGGGCCCGTTCTGCGCGGGGCTGCTGATCGATCACGCGGGTGCGCAGGCGGGCGCGACCATGGGCTTTCGCGCGGCCTTCGCGCTCATGGCGGTATTGCCGTTGGCCACCTGGTTCTGGGTGCGCGGCACGCAGGAGATGCCGCCAGTGGTGGCCGCGGAGGACGGCACGCGCGCGCGGGCCTGGGACCTGCTGGCCGAGCCCGGCTTTCGGCGGCTGCTCATCGTGAACTGGCTGCTGTCGTCGTGCTGGGACGTGCACACCTTCGTGGTGCCGCTGCTGGGGCATGAGCGGGGGCTGTCGGCCTCGGTGATCGGCTCCATCCTCGGCGCGTTCGCGATTGCCGCCGCGGTGATCCGCGTGCTCATGCCGCTGGTGGCCGACCGGCTGCGCGAATCCACCGTGGTCACCGGCGCCATGGTGGCGACGGCACTGCTGTTCGCGGTCTATCCGCTGCTGCCGACGGCCGTGACGCTGGGAGCGTGCTCGGTGCTGCTGGGGTTCGCGCTGGGCTCGGTGCAGCCCATGATCATGAGCATGCTGCACCAACTCACGCCCGCGCACCGCCATGGCGAGGCGCTGGGTCTGCGGCTGATGGCGATCAACGGCTCCAGCGTGGTGATGCCGCTGCTGTTTGGCACCGCGAGCGCGCTGGTGGGGCTGAGTGGCCTGTTCTGGGCCGTGGGCGCCACTGTGGGGCTGGGTGCGCGCGTGGCCTGGCGGTTGCGCGGCGAGGCGCCGGCCCCTCCGCCGCATCCCTGACAGGCCTGGACAGGCAAGGCGGTCCGCACGGTGCGCCGCTGGTGTGCGGTCAGAGTTCGTAGAACGTGCGGATGATGCTCCAGGCCTCGGCTGGGTCGTCGGTGTAGTGGAACAGCTGGAGGTCCTCGGGCGAGATCGTGCCTTGCTCCACGAGCGCCTCGAAGTTGATCAGCTTCTTCCAGAAGGCCACGCCGAACAACACGATGGGCACGGGCTTGGCCTTGCCGGTCTGCACCAGCGTGAGCACCTCGAACAGTTCGTCCAGCGTGCCGAAGCCGCCAGGGAACAGCACCAGGGCCTTGGCGCGCATCATGAAGTGCATTTTGCGCAGAGCGAAATAGTGGAACTTGAACGACAGCGAGGGCGAGATGAAGCGGTTGCCGCTTTGCTCGTGCGGCAACGAGATGTTGAGGCCCACGTTGAGCGCCCCTGCGTCGTGCGCGCCGCGGTTGGCCGCCTCCATGATGCCCGGGCCGCCGCCGGTGCAGATGTACAGGCGCTCGGCGGGCGGGCGGCTCTCGCTGTACTCGGCCACCAGGCGCGCGAACTGGCGGGCCTGGTCGTAGTAATAGGCGTTCTTCACCGCACGCTCGGCGCGCGCAATGCGCTCGGTATCGCCGCTGGCACGTGCATCGGCCAGTTGCTGCTCGGCCGCTTCGGGCGAGATGAAGCGTGCGCTGCCGTACACCACGACGGTGTGCTCGATGCCCTGCGCCGTCAGGCCCAGGTCGGGCTTCAGCAGTTCCAGTTGAAAACGGATGCCGCGCGTCTCGCGGCGCAGCATGAACTCGGGGTCGGCGAAGGCGAGGCGGTAGGCGTCGGCGTGCAGTGGATTGCCGGCAACGGCGTAGTTGTGCAGCTCGGCCAAGGCATGCGCCAGGCGGCTGTCTTGAAGATCGGTATTGGCTTGCATGGATGATTTTTCAGTGGAGGCGGCTGTTTGTGGGGCAGTCGCCGGGGTGCGCAGTGTAGCGAGGGGATTTTAATGAAAATGGCCTGTAGCGCTTATGTATCAAGCCCTAGCAGCTATTAAATTAATAGTGATCAAACGCCTTGCCGCGCGCCCGCCCATAGCCAGGGCAGGCTGTGCAGCCCGGCCCAGGTCATGCACAGCGAGCCGGCCACATGCAGTGCACACAGGCCCAGGGCCTGGGACAGGCGCTGCTGCTGCAGCAGCCCGACCACTTCGGCCGAGAAGGTGGAGAAGGTGGTCAGCGCCCCCAAAAAGCCCGTGATGAGCAGCGCGCGCCATACCGGGTCCAACTGCGGCAGCGCCTGGAACAGCGCCAGGCACAGGCCGATGAGGTAGCCGCCGATGAGGTTGGCCGCGAGCGTGCCCCAGGGCAGCAGCGCGCCCTGCGTGTTGAGCCACAGGCCCAGCTGCCAGCGCGCGAGCGCGCCGGCGCAGGCACCGGCGCAGATGGCAAGAACGTGGAACATCGGCGCATTGTAGGGAGGCGCTGCCGAGCGGCGGCGGCCTCGTCAACGCGCCGTCATTTGCTGCGGGAGCCAGGTCACGATGCCCGGAAACACATAGATCAGCGTGACGGCCGCGCACATCAGCAGGAACATGGGAGCGGCCACGCGGGCGATCCACGGCAGCTGCTTGCCCGTCATGCCCTGCAGCACGAACAGGTTGAAGCCCACGGGCGGGGTGATCTGCGCCATCTCCACCACCAGCACGACGAAGACGCCGAACCAGATCGGGTCGATGCCCGCTGCGCTCACCGTGGGCATCAGCACGCCCATGGTCAGCACCACCATGGAGATGCCGTCCAGGAAGCAGCCCAGCACGATGTAAAACACGGCCAGCGCCACCACCAGTTGCGCCTGGCTCAGCCCCAGCGAAGAGATCCATTCCGCCAAGTGCCGCGGCAGGCCGATGTAGCCCATGGCCAGCGTGAGGAAGGCCGCGCCCGCGAGGATCAGCGCGATCATGCAGTACAGCCGCGTGGCGCCCATGAGCGCGTCGCGAAAGCTCGCCCAGTTCAGCGACCCCTGCGCCGCGGACAGCGCCAGCGAGCCCACCACGCCCACGGCGGCGGCCTCGGTGGCGGTGGCGATGCCCGTGTAGATGGAGCCCAGCACCGCGGCGATGAGCAGCACCACGGGAATCAGCGCGCGCGATTCGCGCAGCTTGTCCAGCAGGCCCATCTGCCGATCTGCCGCTGGGACCTGGTCGGGGTGGCGCAATGCCCAGAACATGATGTAGCCCGAGAACAGCGCGGCCAGCAGCACCCCGGGCAGCATGCCGGCAATGAACAGCTTGGAGATCGATACCTCGGCCGTCACGCCGTAGACGATCATGATGATCGAGGGCGGGATCAGCAGGCCCAGCGTGCTGGCGCCGGCCAGCGTGCCGATGACCATCTTCTCGGGGTAGCCGCGGCGCGTGAGCTCGGGCAGCGTCATCTTGCCGATGGTGGCGCAGGTGGCGGCGCTGGACCCCGACACGGCGGCAAAGATGGTGCAGCCCACCACGTTGGTGTGCAGCAGCCGCCCGGGCAGGCCCTGCACCCACGGGGCCAGGCCCTTGAACATGTCTTGCGACAGCCGCGTGCGAAACAGGATCTCGCCCATCCAGATGAAGAGGGGCAGGGCGGTGAGCGTCCAGCTCGACGAGGAGCCCCAGATGGTCACCGCCATGGCATCGCCCGCGGGGCGCGAGGAAAACAATTGCATGCCGATCCAGGCCACGCCCGAGAGCGTGAGCCCGATCCACACGCCGCTGCCCAGGATCAGGAACAGCGACAGGATCAACAGGCCGGTGATGGCAAGGTCACTCATGAAGGCGTCTTCCGGTCATTCGTTGCGCAGGGCTTCGCCCGGCGTGGCGCCCGCCCGCCGGCCCAGGAGCTGCAGCACCAGTTCGTCCACGAAGGCTATCGCCATCACCATCGCGCCTACGCCCATGGACAGCTGCGGCAGCCACAGCGGCGTGGCGTCGCTGCTGGTGGAGATGTCGTTGAACGCATGCGACTGCCAGGCCAGCCGCACGCTGTAGTACGCGAACAGCACGGCCAGCAGCGTGCCCAGGGCCAGCGCGAACAGCTCCAGCGCCTGGTGCGCGCGCCCCTTGAGGGCGCTCAGCACCAGCGTCACGCGGATGTGCTCGCCGCGCTTGAGGGTATGCGCCAGCGCCAGAAAGCCCGCAGCCGCCATGAGGTAGCCCGCATAGGCGTCGATGCCCGGTACATGGAAGCTGAGCTGCCGGCTCACGATGGACAGCAGCACGGCGCACAGAAGCGCCACCATGCACAGCGCCGCCAGCGCGGCGGCGCCGTCATAGAGGAAGTTCAACAGGCGTCGCATCGTGGTCTGGCGCGTGGAGGCTCTGGGCGGGGAGGTGTTACTTGCGGTAGGCGTCGATCAGCGCCTTGCCGTCGGGCCCGGCCTTGTCCAGCCATTCCTTGAGCATGGTGTCGCCCACCTTGGCCATGTCGGCCTTCAGCTGGCTGCTGGGCGGCACTACCTGCATGCCCTCGGCCTTGAGCTTGGCCAACGTGTCCTCGTTCACGCGGCGGCTGGCGGCCCAGCCGCGGGTCTCCGCGTCGGCGGCGGCCTTGAGCACGGCGTCCTGCACGGGCTTGTCCAGCGCATCGAATGCCTTCTTGTTCATGATGAGCGCGTTCTTGGGCAGCCAGGCCTGGGTGTCGTAGTAATACTTGAGGTGCTCGTAGAGCTTGCTGTCCACGCCCGTCGCGCCCGAGGTCATGGTGGACTCCACCACGCCGGTGGCGAGCGCTTGCGAGAACTCGGCGGCCTGCACCGTCACCGGCTGCGCGCCCACCAGCTCGGCGATGCGCGCGGTGGCGGGGCTGTAGGCGCGCCACTTGATGCCCTTCAGATCGGCGGCGTTGTTCACGGGCTTCTTGGTGTAGATGCCCTGTGGCGGCCAGGCCACGGCGTACAGCAGCACCATGCCTTGCTCGGCCAGCTTCTTCTCCAGGAACGGCTTTTGCGCCTTGTACAGCTTCATCGACGCGTCGTAGCTGTCGGCCAGGAAGGGCAGGCCGTCCACGCCGAAGATCTGCCATTCGTTCTGGAAGTTGGCGAGCAGGATCTCGCCGAGCTGCGCCTGCGCGCCCTGCACGGCGCGCTTGATCTCGGGCGCCTTGAACAGTGCGGCGTTGGCATGCAGCGTGATCTTGAGCTTGCCTCCCGACGCCTTGTCCACGTCGCTGATGAACTGCGCCAGGTTCTCCGTGTGGAAATTGGTGGCCGGGTAGGCGGCGGCCAGGTCCCACTTGGTCTGGGCATGCAGGGCGGGGGCGCACAGGCCGGTGAGGGCAGCCAGTGCAACGGCGGCAAGGTTTCGACGCTTCATCTCGGGGGTCTCCGCAAGGGTTGAGAAGAGAGGGGGCTCAGCGCGATCACTGTAGCGGGGGCCACAGGGAAACGGCCTAGGTGATTCACCTGAATGTCGATAAATTGCCGGCAAATCATCGGGCTGCTCCCTACAATCAATCGACATGCACATCCCATGCCAATGCCATCTGTCGCTTTTGGCGCAGTCCTCGGAGTGAAACCATGACCGCAGCCGCCAGACCCAAGTCCCCAGCCCCCGCTGCCATTGC
Organism: Diaphorobacter sp. JS3051; assembly: GCF_015832135.1. Lineage (NCBI taxonomy): Bacteria > Pseudomonadati > Pseudomonadota > Betaproteobacteria > Burkholderiales > Comamonadaceae > Diaphorobacter > Diaphorobacter sp. JS3051. Next base: position 1,276,478 of record NZ_CP065406.1, on the reverse strand, counting down.
CACTGCCAAGGTGGGCAAGGCCGCCAAGGCGCGCGGGCCCATCGTGTCGTCCGCGCATCTGGTGTCGGACCGCAGTGCGGAGATGAGCGAGTTCGAGTTCGGCCTCATCGTCGCGGGCAATGCGTTTCACCGCTGGGTGGTGCACTGCATGGCCGCGGCCGGTCTGCGCGACCTCACGCCGCTGGACGTGGTGGTGCTGCACCATGTGACGCACCGCGCACGCGACAAGCGGCTGGCCGACATCTGCTTCATCATGAACGTGGAAGACACGCACGTGGTGAACTACTCGCTCAAGAAGCTGCTGGCGCTGGGCGTGGTGGCCTCCAGCAAGAACGGCAAGGACGTGACCTACGCCGCCACCGAGGCGGGGCGCGCCCATGTGCAGCGCTACCGTGAGATCCGCGAGAGCTGCCTGATCGATGCGCTGAATGCCGACGACGGCCTGAACCGCGACATTGGCGAGCTGGCGCGCCTGCTGCGCGTGCTGTCCGGCATGTACGACCAGGCGGCCCGTGCCGCGGCGTCCATGTGAGAAATGCTATTTATTTGATAGCTGTTAGCGCTTGTCGGTAAAGCGCTAGAGGCCTGTTTGGCTTGAAGTGCCGACGGGCGATGGCAGATGCGTGGCAATGTCCTGCCAGGCCTGCACGGCGGCCAGGGCGGTGTGCATCTGCACCGTGTGCGCAAAGCGGAAGGCGTCGCCGTGCACCGTCTCGTCGGGGAACTCGGTGATCAGCGTCACCGGCGCATCGTGTGACGTCTGCGACTGCATGCAGGCGATGCCATCCAGCACCTCGAAGGGCAGCGGGCCTGCGTGGTGCTCGTAGAGGGCCCGCTGGCGTGCGTTGAAATCTGCCAGCCCCGGCACTTGCCGCAGGCGCGCGCACACGGCCTCCAGCAGCGCACGCGCGGGCTGCTGCCAGCCGGCGTGGTAGCGCAGGATGAGGAAGAACCCCTTGGGCAGCATCCACTGCTCGAATCCACGCGGCACATAGCCCGACAGCGGTCGCGTCCACTCATGCGCGGGGTAGCCATGCAGGTTCACATGCAGTTGCGCGCCCGACAGCGCCAGCGCGGACTGGCGGGCCTCGCGCTCGTAGAGCGGCGCGTGGTCGCGGTATTCCACATCGTCGCCCAGCGCGGTGTAGCGCGCGGCATGGTGCATGTGGCTCGGGTGGCGGGCGCACAGCGCGCGGTGCAGAGCGTAGCCGTCGGGGTTCTCCAGCGCGATCAGCGCGAAGTGCGCGCCGGGTTGCGCCTGCAGCACTTCGGCGGCGCGCAGCGCGCCCACGATGCCCGATGTCTCGTTGGCATGCTGGCCCGCACTGATGAACACCGGTGCCTGCGTGCCCGCGTGGTACTGCCCCCATACGGTGCGTCCCTGACGTGACCGGGCACTGAAACGTTGCGCTGGCCAGGCGTGCAGGGTCTGGGTGATGCGATCAGGGGCAGGGGACTCGGCCAGCGTCGCCAAACTGTCCGGGGCGTGGGCCGTTGGGTGGGCTGGCAGGTCGTCGGCGCACGCCGCGAAGGGCAGCAGGTCCACCTGTACGTGCGGAGCGCCGTCGCCCGCGCGCACGTCGGGCACGATCTGCCCGGGCTGCAACCGGCGGTCGCCCACGGGGCGGCCGCTGTGCTGTTGGAAGAACTCCAGCAGCGTGAAGTACAGGTCCTCGTGCAGCGCCTCCAGGGTGCTTATGGTCTCGCCGGTGGCGCCCACGGGCTGCTCGTAGCCCGGCAGGTCCACGCGCAGCAGCAGGCGGTCGAAGTACGGCTCATGGTCCGGCCACGCGTGACCGCGCACCGCCTGCACCGCCGCGGCGAAGGCCTGCTCGTAGTCGGTGCATACGGCGGTGTCGATCAGGTCGGCAGCGCCTTCCTGTGTGCCCACGCGCAGCCAGCCGGTGGGCGAGAGCACCGTGGCGCCCGTCATGTCGGTGTGTACGCGGTTGGGTGCGTGCACGTGCTGCACGGTGCGGGTGCCGTCGCGCAGTTCCAGTTCCACGCGGTAGCCGCCACTGGCGTCGTCGTGGGGCTCCATGTGCAAGATGCCGCCCCCCAGCAGGGCGGCGAGCGGATAGGCCTCCAACCGAAAGCGCTGTGCAGGCCCGTGCGCCGCCAGCGGGTAGCGCACGCGGGCCTGCACCACCTGGGTGCAATCCACGTGGTCCATGAAATGCTGTACCAGCGGCTTGTAGGCACTGTGAAAGCGGGCATGCACGCCTGCGGCTGCCAGCTGCTGCGCCGCAGCAAGGCGCGCGGCCTGGCTTTCGAACACCCAGCCTTCCACGTGGCAGCCGCGCCAGCGCGGCTCGCCAAAGCGCTGTACCCAGGCGTGCAGCGTGCGCTTCAGTGGCAGGTCAAGCAGCCGGGAACCTGTGGCGGCGGGCGGTTGGGTCATATGCGTGGGCGGGGTGGTGAATATCCGGTATGGATCATGCAGGCTTGCAGATAAATTATCGGTAAATTGTGGGTTCTTTCTCCGCAATGTTTCACACGCGGCACACAAAGGAAACGGGTATGGCAAAGAAACTCTGGCAGTTCTGGGTGGATCGGGGGGGGACGTTCACCGATATCGTGGGCCGGCGCCCCGACGGCAGCCTGGTGACGCACAAGCTGCTCTCCGAGAACCCCGAGCAGTACCGCGATGCGGCGGTGGCGGGCATCCGCCACCTGCTGGGGCTGGCGCCGGGCGAGGCCGTGACGCCTGAATTGGTGGAGTGCGTGAAGATGGGCACCACCGTGGCCACCAACGCGCTGTTGGAGCGCAAGGGGGAACCCACGCTGCTGGTTACCACGCGTGGCTTCAAGGACGCGCTGCGCATCGCCTACCAGAACCGCCCGCGCATCTTCGACCGGCACATCGTGCTGCCGCAACTGCTGTACAGCCGCGTCATCGAGGCGCAGGAGCGCGTGGGCGCGCACGGCGAGGTGGTACAGCCGCTGGAGGAAGACCACCTGAAGGAACGCCTGTGGGCCGCTTATGACGCCGGCTTGCGCAGCGTGGCCATCGTGTTCATGCACGGCTACCGCTATCCCGCGCATGAGGAAGCAGCCGCCCGCCTGGCGCTGGCTGCCGGGTTCACGCAGGTCAGCACTTCGCACGGCACCAGCCCGCTGATGAAGTTCGTGAGCCGGGGCGACACCACCGTGGTGGACGCGTATCTGTCGCCCATCCTGCGGCGCTACGTGCAGCAGGTGGAGGCCGAGATGCCGGGCGTGCCGCTGTATTTCATGCAGTCCTCGGGGGGGCTCACGGATGCGCACCGCTTCCAGGGCAAGGACGCCATCCTCTCCGGGCCGGCCGGCGGCATCGTGGGCATGGCGCGCACGGCGCAGATTGCGGCGCAGGCCGAGGCAGCGCCAGGGGGCGGTGCGGCCGCCACGCAGCCGCCGGTGCGCGTGATCGGTTTCGACATGGGCGGCACGTCCACCGACGTGAGCCATTTTGCGGGTGAGTTCGAGCGCGAGTTCGAGACCCAGGTGGCGGGCGTGCGCATGCGTGCACCCATGATGAGCATTCACACGGTGGCCGCGGGCGGCGGTTCCATCCTGGAGTTCGACGGCGCCCGTTTCCGCGTAGGTCCCCAAAGCGCCGGCGCCAACCCCGGTCCCGCCAGTTACCGCCGCGGCGGCCCGCTGGCCGTGACCGATGCCAACGTGATGGTGGGCAAGATCCAGCCCGCGTACTTCCCGCGTGTGTTCGGCCATGGCGCCGACGAGCCGCTGGACGCGGTCGTGGTGCGTGAGCGTTTTGCGGCGCTGGCGGGCCTGACCGCAGGCGCGGCGGATGGCGCAGCCGCGCTGACGCCCGAGGCCTGCGCGCATGGCTTCATCCAGATCGCGGTGCAGCAGATGGCCAACGCCATCAAGAAGATCTCCGTGGCGCGCGGCTACGACGTCACGCGCTACACGCTGCAGTGCTTTGGCGGCGCGGGCGGCCAGCACGCCTGCCTGGTGGCCGATGCGCTGGGCATGCAGCAGGTGCTGGTGCATCCGCTGGCGGGCGTGCTGTCGGCCTACGGCATGGGGCTGGCCGACCAGAACGTGATGCGTGAGAAGGCAGTGGAGGCACGCCTCACACCCGAGGCGCTGCCCGGCATCACCGCCACGCTGGATGCACTGGCCGAGGCCGCCGAGGCCGAGATGGCGCAAGAGCGCCTCTCGGGCGGCGACATCGTGGTGCGTCGGCGCGTGCATGTGCGCTACGAGGGTACCGATTCAGCGCTGGCTGTGCCCTTTGGCGACCTGCAGGCGATCACGCGGGGCTTCGAGGCCGCGTACCGCCAGCGGTTTGCCTTCCTCATGCTGGGCAAGGCACTGATGGTGGAGGCGGTGTCGGTGGAAGCCGTGGTGGCGGGTGATGCGCCGGTCGAGCACGCGCAGGACCTGCAGCCCGAGCGCGAAGTGCCGCGGCGCGACACCGTGCGCATGTTCACCGTGGGCACGGACGGCACACCGGCCTGGCACGACGCCGCGCTGGTGGTGCGCGAAGACATGCGCCCCGGCGACCTGCTGCAGGGCCCGGCCATCATTGCCGAGAAGAACGCTACCACGGTGGTAGAGCCGGGCTGGCAGGCACGGCTCACGTCCCTGGACCATCTGGTGCTGCACCGCCACCTGCCGCGCGCCCAGCGCCATGCCGCGGGCACGCAGGTGGACCCGGTGCTGCTGGAGGTGTTCAACAACCTGTTCATGAACATTGCCGAGCAGATGGGGCTGCAGCTGCAGAACACCGCGTACTCGGTGAACATCAAGGAGCGGCTGGACTTCAGCTGCGCGCTGTTCGACGCCGAGGGCCAGCTGATTGCCAACGCGCCGCACATGCCGGTACACCTGGGATCCATGGGCGAGAGCATCCGCACCGTGATCGCGCGCAACCGTGGCCGCATGCGGCGCGGCGACGTGTTCGTGCTGAACGACCCATACCACGGCGGCACGCACCTGCCGGACATCACCGTGATCACGCCGGTCTACATCGGCGACGACCACGGTGAAGCGGCCGAGCCCACCTTCTACGTGGGCAGCCGCGGCCACCATGCGGACGTGGGGGGCACCACGCCGGGGTCGATGCCGCCGTTTTCCACACGCATCGAGGAAGAGGGCGTGCAGATCGACAACGTGAAGCTGGTGGATGCCGGCGTGCTGCGCGAGGCCGAGATGATTGCGCTGCTGGAGAGTGGCGAGTACCCCAGCCGCAACCCGCAGCAGAACCTGGCCGACCTGAAGGCGCAGATCGCCGCCAACGAGAAGGGCGTGCAGGAGCTGCGCCGCATGGTGGAGCACTTCGGCCTGAGCGTGGTGCAGGCCTATATGCAGCATGTGCAGGACAACGCCGAGGAGTCCGTGCGCCGCGCCATCACGCGGTTGGCCGCGCGCGTGCAGGACGGGCATTTCACCCTGCCGCTGGACAACGGCGCGCAGATCACCGTGGCCGTGCGCATCGACGCGGCCACGCGCAGTGCGGTGATCGACTTCACCGGCACCAGTGCGCAGCAGTCCAACAACTTCAATGCGCCCACGGCGGTGTGCATGGCCGCGGTGCTCTACGTCTTCCGCTCGCTGGTTGAAGACGACATTCCGCTCAACGCCGGGTGTCTCAAGCCCCTGCAGGTCATCATTCCGCCGGGCTCCATGCTCAACCCCAACCCGCCGGCATCGGTGGTGGCGGGCAACGTGGAGACCTCCAGCTGCATCACCAACGCGCTGCTGGGCGCCTTGGGCGTGTCGGCGGCCAGCCAGTGCACGATGAACAACTTCACCTTCGGCAACGCGCGCTACCAGTATTACGAGACCATCTCGGGCGGCAGCGGGGCGGGCGGCCAGTTCGACGACGCGGGCGCGCTGGTGGGGGGCTTTGATGGCACGAGCGTGGTGCAAACGCACATGACCAATTCACGCCTGACCGATCCGGAGGTGCTGGAGTTCCGCTTCCCCGTGCGGCTGGAGAGTTACGCCATCCGCGCCGGTTCGGGCGGCGGCGGCCGCTGGAAGGGCGGCGACGGCGGCGTGCGCCGCATCCGCTTCCTGGAGCCGATGACCGCGAGCATTCTGTCCAACGGCCGGGTGCACGGCGCCTTCGGCATGGCGGGTGGGCAGCCGGGCATGCCCGGCGTCAACCGCGTCGTGCGTGCGGACGGCCGGGCGGAGCCGCTGCAGCACATCGGGCAGGCGCAAATGGAAGCGGGGGATGTGTTCGAGATCCACACGCCGGGCGGTGGTGGCTTTGGTGGACGCTGAGTGGGTTTGAGTGAAATAAGGCTCTAGCGCTTTCTGGTCAGGCGCTAGTAGCTATATTTTCAATAGCAAATCACGAGTCGAGCGTGCTGCTGTCCGCCACGCGGCTGAGGCTGGGCGGCACCTTCTCGCCCGCGCGGCGCGCGCGAAACAGCGCGGCGCGCATCAGGAAGATGTTGGTCACGGGCACGGTGATGGCGATGAACAGGGCAATCAGCAGCGCATGCAGCGCCAGGCCGTTGCCCGTCACGGAGAAGTACACCAGGGTGGCATGCATGATGCACCAGCAGCCCATGGTGGCGATGATGGACGGTGCGTGCACGCGCTCGAAGTAGGTGGCCAGGCGCAGCAGCCCCAGTGACCCCATGAACGCGATGGCCGCGCCGCACAGCACCAGCGCGGACAGCACGATGTCCAGCCACAGCGGCAGTGCGTCGCTCATTCGATCACCTCGCCGCGCAAGAGGAACTTGGCCATGGCCGTGGAGCTGACGAAGCCCAGCAGCGCGATCAGCATGGCGGCCTCGAAGTAGTTGGTGCTGCCGTAGTAGATGCCCAGTACCAGCATGAGCAGCATGCCGTTGAGGTACATGCAGTCCAGCGCCAGCACGCGGTCCTGCGCGGCGGGGCCCTTGAGCAGGCGCACCAGGCACAGCACCATGGCCGCGGCCAGCAGGAACATGGCGATGGGCAGCGCCCAGGACAGTACGGAACCGGTCATTCGAAAATCTCCATCAGCGGGCGCTCGTAGCTCGCCTTGACGTGGTCGATGATGGCCTGCGCATCGCCCACCTCCAGCACATGCAGCATCAGCAGGCTGCGGTCCAACGACAGCTCGGCCCAGGAGGTGCCAGGGGTTATGCACACGATCATGGCCAGTACGGCGAGGGCGTTGGGGTCGCGCAGTTCCAGCGGAATCTTGACGAAGTCCGGCGGGTGGCGGCGCTGTGACGGCAGCAGCAGAAAGCGCAGCACGGCAAGGTTGGACCGCGTGGTGTCCACCATCACCGTGAAGCACAGCCGGATGATCGTGCCGAGGTGGCGCACGCGCACCTTCTGCGGGCGCAATTCGCTGAACAGCACCGGCAGGCCCCATGCGAGTACCAGTGCCAGCAGGACATGGCCGATGCTGGTGGTGTGGTTGAGCAGCAGCCACATCACAAACAAACCCAGGGAGACCAGCGGGGCGGGCAGCAGCTTCTTCATCATGGTGCGGCCTTCGTGGTGGCAGAGCTTTCCGCGCGCTCAGGCGTCGGCGTCGTGGTGGGGCCGGGAATGGGCGCGGCCGTCATCACGGCGCGTACATACGTGCCCGGCGCATGCAGCCCGTTGGCCGTTGCCTCGGTGAAACGCATCACGCCGTTGGCCTGCAGGGTGAGCGCCACGCAGGCCCCCAGCAGTATGGCGATGGGTAGCCCCTCCATCACGCGCAACTGGGGCGTGGGGCGGTCGTGCGCGGCCCAGAAGTGGCGTATGCCCGAGCGCGTGAGCGCCAACAGCGCCAGCAGACCCGTGGCGATCATCAGCGCGATCAACGTCCAGCCCGGCAGGCCGGGCTGTGTGCCGGCCGAAGAGCCGAGCCCCAGCGGGTTTACCAGCGCCGTCAGCATCGCGAACTTGCCGATGAAGCCGGACAGCGGCGGTAGGCCCGCAATCACCAGCGTGCAGGCCATATAGGCCAGACCCAGAAACGCGGCCGCGGCGGGGATGACGCGGCCGACCAGCACTTCCTCGTCCTCGTCCAGGTTCAGGCCGGTGGTGGGCATCAGCTCGGGGGTGAGGAAGGGGGCCACGTCGTCCAGTTCGTAAGGCGCCAGCGACGCGCCATCGTTGCGCCAGCGGTCGATCAGGTCGGCCAGCAGGAACAGCGCGCTCACGGCCAGCGTGGAGCTGGGCAGGTAGTACAGCAGCCCGGCAGTGAGCGCGTTCTGCCCGAAGCCTGCTGCCGCCAGCAGCGTGCCCGACGACAGCACGGCCGCATGACCGGCCAGGTGGGTGAGGCGCTGCGAGGCCATCATGCCGATGGCGCCGAAGGCCATGGTGACCATGCCACCGCCGATCAGCCACAGGCTGCCGAACAGGGAGGAGGGACCAGCCTCGCTGCTGAACATCAGCGTCCACAGGCGCAGCAGCGTGTAGATGCCCACCTTGGTCATCAGGGCGAACAGCGCACCCACGGGCGCCGTGGCCGCGCTGTAGGCCGGCACCAGCCAGAAGTTCAGAGGCCACACAGCCGCCTTGATGAGAAACGCCGTGGCCAGGATGGCGGCCGCCGAGTGCAGCAACCCCCGGTCGGCGGCCGACACCTGCGGGATGGCCTGCGCCAGGTCGGCCATGTTGAGCGTGCCCGTGATGCCGTACAGCATGGACGCGCCGATCAGGAACAGCGAGGACGCCGCCAGGTTGATGGCGATGTAGTGCAGGCCGGCCTGCACGCGCGTGCGGCCGGCGCCGTGCAGCAGCAGGCCGTACGAGGCTGCCAGCAGGATCTCGAAGAAGACGAACAGGTTGAACAGGTCGCCCGTGAGGAAGGCGCCCCCCAGCCCCATGAGCTGCAACTGGAACAGCGTGTGGTAGTGCACGCCGGCGCGGTGCCAGCGCGCACCGGCGAACACAATGGAGCACAGCGCCACGAAGCCCGTCAGCAGCAGCATCATGGCCGAGAGCCGGTCCAGCACCAGCACGATGCCGAACGGCGCCGGCCAGTTGCCCGGCAGGTACACACCCATGGTCGCGGGCGCTCCGGATTCGTGCGACCACAGCAGCAGCGCCAAGGCCACCAGCAGCCCGAGCAGGGTGGACAGGATGTTCAGGCCCAGCTTCAGGCGCTGCTGCTCTTCCTTCATGGTGAGCAGCAAAGCGGCCGTGAGCATCGGCAGCCCGATGGGCGCCAGCATCAGGTGCGGCATGAGCAGGGAGGTCAGCTCCGCGATGCGGCTCATGGCATCTCCTGCGTTTCACGCGAGTGCGAGCCGTCCACGTGGTCGGTGCCCGACATGCCCCGCGAAGCCAGCAGCACGACGAGGAACAGTGCGGTCATGGCAAATCCGATCACGATGGCGGTGAGCACCAGCGCCTGGGGCATGGGGTCCGCGTAATGCTGCAGATCCTGCGGCACGCCGGGCACGAGCACGGGCTCCTTGCCCACGGCCAGGCCCAGGCGACCCATGCTGAAGATGAACAGATTCACGGCATACGACAGCAGCGACAGGCCCATGATGACCTGGAAGGTGCGGGGGCGCAGCAGCAGCCAGACGCCCGAGCCCGTGAGCACGCCGATGGACAGAGCCAGCACGATTTCCATCAGACGACTCCTTGTGTGGCCGGGACGGCTGCTTGCTCGCTGGCCGCTTGTTGTTCTTCTTCCATGAGACGGGCGTGGTAACGGTGGCTGCGCACCGACTGGTGGGCGATGGCAGTGAGGATGAGCAGCGTGGAGCCGACGACGAGCGCGAAGACGCCCATGTCGAAGAACATGGCGCTGGCCACGTGGAGGTCCCCGATCAGCGGCAGGTGCAGGTGCGCGGTGTGGCTGGTAAGGAACGGATAGCCCAGCGCCACGGCGCCCAGTCCGGTGCCCAGCGCCAGCAGCAGGCCGGAGGCAATCCAGCGCCGCGGATACAGGGGCAGGTGCGCCTCGACCCACGATGTGCCCGAAATGATGTACTGCAGCACCAGCCCCACCGAGAACACCAGGCCCGCCACGAAGCCGCCGCCCGGCTGGTTGTGCCCGCGCATGAAGAGGTAGAAGGCCACCAGGGCCGAGAACGGCAGCAGCAGCCGCACCAGCACCGCGGGCACCATCAGGTAACCGACGGCCGTGTCGGTGGCGTTGCGCGGGTTCAGCAGGTCGGTCTGTAGATCGGCCGGCAGGTAGCGCTGCTGCTCGGGCAGGTCCATGGTCTCCACCGCGGGGCGAAAGCGCCGCAACAGCGCATACACCGTGAGCGCCACGATGCCCAGCACCACGATCTCGCCGAACGTGTCGAACCCGCGGAAGTCCACCAGCATGACGTTGACCACGTTGGTGCCGCCGCCCTCGGTGAGGGCGCGCTCCAGGAAGAACGTGGAGGTGCTCTGCGCGAAGGGCCGGCTCATCATGGCAAATGCCAGCCACGCCATGCCGCCGCCCGCGGCGACGGCCAGCAACAGGTCGCGCACGCGCCGCGTGCGCGCCAGCGCGGCGCTGGCGGGCGAGGCGGGCAGGCTTTCGTCGCGCTTGGGCAGCCAGCGCAGGCCCAGCAGGATCAGGATGGTGGTGACCAGTTCCACGGCCAGCTGGGTGAGTGCGAGATCGGGCGCAGAGAACCACAGGAAGGTGATGCAGACGCACAGCCCTGCACCGCCCATGAGGGTCAGCGCGGCCAGGCGGTGGTACTTGGCCTGCCAGGCCGAGGCCACGGCGCAGACCATGCCCAACGCCCAGATCAGCACGAAAGCGGGCGACAGCGGCAGCGTGCCCCGGTCTCCCAGCTGCAAGCCGCGCGTGTACAGCGGCATGGCGGCGCCCACGAGCGTGACGAGCACCAGCCACAGCATCTGCCACTGCAGGCGGCGCGTGGACAGCAGGCGCCGCCCGCTGTGCCCCCAGCGCGTGATCTGCACCAGCACTGCCTCGAACACGCCGCGTCCGCTGACGCGGTGCATCAGTGGGGCGGCGTTGATGCGGCCTTGCTTGCGCTCCCAGCGCAACACCATGTACAGGGCGGTGCCGCCGACCAGTGCCACCAGGCTCATCATGAAGGGCGTGTTGAAGCCGTGCCAGACCGCCAGGCTGAAGGCCGGCAGTTCGCCCCCCACCACCGGCAGCGCCGCGGCATTCAGGTACTGGCCGATCGACCACGCGGGCAGCACGCCCACCACCAGGCAGGCGCAGACCAGCAGCTCCACCGGCACGCGCATCCAGTGCGGCGGCTCATGGGGCTCATGCGGCAGATCGGTGGCGGGGGGGCCCCAGAACACATCGACGATGAAGCGCAGCGAATAGGCCACGCTGAACATGCCCGCGACGGTGGCCGCGATCGGCAGTATCTGGGCCACGGCCGGCGCAGCGTCGAAGAACACCGTCTCCGCGAAGAACATCTCCTTGGACAGGAAGCCGTTGAGCAGCGGCACGCCCGCCATGGCGGCGCTGGCGACCGTGGCCAGCGTGGCGGTGACGGGCATCATGCGCCGCAGGCCCGAGAGGCGCCGTATGTCCCGCGTGCCGCTTTCGTGGTCGATGATGCCCGCGGCCATGAACAGCGACGCCTTGAACGTGGCGTGGTTCATGATGTGGAACACGGCGGCCACGGCGGCCAGAGGGCTGTTGAGGCCCAGCAGCAGCGTGATCAGGCCCAGGTGCGAGATCGTGGAATACGCCAGCAGGCCCTTGAGGTCGTTCTGAAACATGGCCGCGTAGCCGCCGATGAGCAGCGTGGCCAGGCCCGCGCCGCCCACCAGCCAGAACCACGGCTCGGTGCCGCCCATGACGGGCCACAGCCGTGCCAGCAGGAAGACGCCCGCCTTCACCATGGTGGCCGAGTGCAGGTACGACGACACGGGCGTGGGCGCAGCCATGGCGTTGGGCAGCCAGAAGTGGAACGGAAACTGCGCACTCTTGGTGAACGCCCCCAGCAGCACCAGTACCAGCGCCGTGAGGTACATGGGGTGGTCGCGCACCAGCTCGGCTGCGCCCAGCACGCGGTCCAGGTCATAACTGCCCACGATGTGGCCCAGCACCAGCATGCCTGCCAGCAGGCACAGTCCGCCCGCGCCCGTCACGGTGAGGGCCATGCGCGCGCCCCGGCGGGCGTCTTCACGGTGGTGCCAGTAGCCGATGAGCAGGAACGAGAACAGGCTGGTGAGTTCCCAGAAGAACACCAGCTGGATGATGTTGCCCGACAGCACCACGCCGGCCATGGCGCCCATGAAAGCCAGAAAGAACGAGAAAAAGCGCGGCACCGGGTCCGCCGGCGACATGTAGTAGCGCGCATACAGCACCACCAGCGTACCGATGCCGAACACCAGCATGCTGAACATCCAGGCGAACCCGTCCATGCGGATGACCAGGTTCAGGCCCAGGGCAGGCAACCAGGTGATCTCCTCGCGCAACACGCCCGCTTCGGCGATCTGGGGGAAGTACAGCGCCGTTTGCACCGTGCAAAACAGCGCGACCAGGCCCGCGAGCGTGGACTCGGTATTGCGCGCATTTGCGGGCAGCACGGCCGCCAGCAAGCTGCCCACAAAGGGAAGAAGAATGAGGAGGGTCAGAGGCATCTGCGTCTGATTCTAGGGCGTCGCCCTTTCCCGCGTGCTATGAAAACCCGAGCAAGTGGCGGCGATTACGCTGCCGTCCAGCGCGTTATGGCGCGCGGCTACCGGTGTGTGTCAGCGTGAGAAGGGGCTGTCGCCGGCCCCCGCGCTGGAGGCTGCAGGCGCGCCCGCGGGCGTTGCTACGGTTGGATAGGCGGCGCCATTGACGGTGAGCCCCTGCGCCGACAGCCGGGCGGCGGCCGCGGGGCCGATGCCCTTCACGCGTGCGATCAGGTCGCTCCAGTCCTGGAAGGGCCCGCGTGCCCGCTCTGCCAGGATGCGCGACGACATTGCCGGCCCAATGCCCCTGACGCCATCCAGGTCCGCTTCGCGTGCGTGGTTCACGTCCACGCCGGCCAGCGCGACGGCGGCATGCAGCAGCACGAGCGCTACGCTCGCATGCCGCAGGGCCGGGGGCATGCGCACGGCTACAGCTCCTCGACGCGCCGTGCCGGATAACTGTCCCAGGTCTGGCAGCCCGGGCATTGCCAGAAGTGCTGGCGTGCCTCGAACCCGCAGGCTGCGCAGCGGTAGCGCGTGAGCGGCTTTGCCGCCTGCTCCAGCGCGCGCTGGATCTGCGGGTGGAACTGCTCATGGGTCAGCGTCTCGCCTGCCAGCCACTTCGTCGCGGCGACCAGGGAGGGCTCGCGCTCCAGGTGGCGCACGTACCACTCGCGCCCAACGGCCGCAGTGTTCGCGTTGGCAGCCTCCAGCGCCACCACGGCTTCCAGCAGATCCAGGGATGGCATGTCCTCGTAGTGGTGCTGCAGCAGCGCCTGGGCCTGCGGCGCTTGTCCCGTGGCGGTGGCGGTCTCCACCAGCAGCGGTGCGGCCAGCGGCAGCGCGGCGGGTGCGGCCTGGGCGAGCGCTTGCAGGGTGTCGAAGGCCGCTTCGGGCTGGCCCTGGCGCTGCTGCAGCCGCGCCAGCTCGATGCGCGCGCGCGGCGCCTGGGGCGCCGTGGCCAGGGCCTGCTCCAGCAGCGCCTGGGCGGCGGGCAGTTTGCCATGGGCTGCCAGCGCCAGCGCCTGCTCGCACAGGTAGTGCGCCAGCCGGGTGCTGAAGTCGCCCTGCTGCGCATCGTGCATGCGCCGTGCAATGTCCGACGCCTGTGGCCAGTCGCGCGAACGCTCGTAAATGGCCAGCAGGGCCATGCGTGCCTGGCCCTCGAAGGCGCTGCCCTCCAGGCGGCGCAGTGCGTCTTCCGCGCGGTCGAGCAGGCCTGCCTTGAGGAAGTCCAGCGCCAGCGCATGCTGCGCGCGCTCGCGGTCGGCGCGGCTCAGGTCGCCGCGCGACAGCAGGTGCTCGTGCACCCGCACGGCGCGGTTGTACTCGCCGCGGCGGCGAAACAGGTTGCCCAGGGCGAAGTGCAGTTCGGTGGTGTCGGGGTCGTTTTGCACCGCCTCGATGAAGGCGTCGATGGCCTGGTCTTGCTGCTCGTTGAGAAGGTAGTTCAGGCCCTTGAAGTAAGCCTTGGGTGCGCGGCGGTTCTCCTCGCGCATCTGCCGCAGGTCGAAACGCGAGGCGAACCACCCCAGCCCGAAGGCCAGCGGCAGCCCCAGGAAGATCCAGCTCAGGTCAAATTCCATGGACGGGTGGCTGCGGCAGGGCGGGGTCGACCGCCGCCGGAGATGCGGCAGAGGACGCGGGGGCGGGCGCGGCGGGGTGCGGCAAGGCCTGGTGCGCGCGGCGCGCGGCGCTGCGGTGGCGCCACCAGCGCGGCACCATGCCCAGCACGCCTACGGCCACGCCAAGCGCGAAGGCCGTCAGCACGATCAGCACGGCCGGTGCCGTCCACTGCGTGCCGAAGAAAAAGTACACCGTGGCGTCCTGCTGGTTGTTCAGCGCGAACGCGAACAGGGTAAAAAAAATGGCTGCCTTGAGCAGCCACAGGAGGTATTTCATGCATCTCCCCAGTGGTGGCGAGATTCTACGGGCAGCGTAGCGGCCTGAGCGGCAGGCCATCCGTTGGCCTCAAGCCGAAAACGGCTCTAGCGCCTGCCCAGCAAGCGTGAACAGCTATGGTTTTATTGCGCCTGCACGCCCTGCAGTTCAGCGGTGCGCTGGTCCACAGTTTCGCGCAGGGCCTTGCCGGGCTTGAAGTGGGGAACGCGCTTTTCGGGGATATGCACCGCCTCGCCGCTGCGCGGATTGCGGCCCATGCGCGGGGGGCGGCGGTTGACCGAGAAGCTGCCAAAGCCGCGGATCTCGATGCGGTGCCCGCGCACCAGTGCATCGCTCACGGCGTCCAGAATGGTCTTGACGGCGTATTCGGCGTCGCGCTGGGTGAGCTGCCCAAAGCGGGCAGCCAGTTCTTCGACGAGGTCAGATCGGGTCATGGGACGGCATTCGGGCAGAGGTTGATGTGACAGCGGGCGCTACCAGAGCGCCCGCTGTGTGTGGTGTGCCGCCACCCGCAGGTGGAGGCACACCGGCGCCTGCAGGGCAGGCCGCGACGGATTACTTGTCGGAGTTGTCCAGCTTGGCGCGCAGCAGGGCGCCCAGGCTGGTGGTACCGGCGTTTTCCTTCGCGGACTGGGCCGACAGGTGCGCCATGGCTTCCTGCTGGTCAACCATGTCCTTTTGCTTGATGGACAGCTGGATGTTGCGGGTCTTGCGATCCACGTTCACCACCACGGCCGTGACCTCGTCGCCTTCCTTCAGCACGTTGCGGGCATCTTCCACGCGGTCGCGGGAGATTTCCGAAGCGCGCAGGTAGCCCACGATGTCTTCGCCCAGATCGATCTCGGCGCCACGGGCGTCCACGGTCTTGACCTTGCCGGTCACCGTCTGGCCCTTGTCGTTCACCGTCACGAAGGTGGTGAACGGGTCGCCGTCGAGCTGCTTGATGCCCAGGGAGATACGCTCGCGGTCCACGTCCACGGCCAGCACGATCGCCTCGACTTCCTGGCCCTTCTTGTAGTTGCGCACGGCGGATTCGCCGGGCTCGTTCCAGGACAGGTCGGACAGGTGCACCAGGCCGTCGATGCCGGCAGCCAGGCCCACGAACACGCCGAAGTCGGTGATCGACTTGATCGGGCCCTTGACGCGGTCGCCGCGCTTGGTGTCCTGCGCGAATTCTTGCCAGGGGTTGGCCTTGCACTGCTTCATGCCCAGGCTGATGCGGCGCTTGTCTTCGTCGATCTCCAGGACCATGACTTCGACTTCGTCACCCAGCGACACGAGCTTGGAAGGAGCCACGTTCTTGTTGGTCCAGTCCATTTCGGAGACGTGCACCAGGCCTTCGATGCCGGGCTCCAGCTCGACGAACGCACCGTAGTCGGCGATGTTCGTGACCTTGCCGAACAGGCGCGTGCCCGAGGGGTAGCGGCGCGATACGCCCAGCCACGGGTCGTCGCCCATTTGCTTGAGGCCCAGCGAGACGCGGTTCTTCTCGGTGTCGAACTTGAGGATCTTGGCCGTGATTTCCTGGCCGGCGGTGACCACCTCGGAGGGGTGGCGCACGCGGCGCCATGCCATGTCGGTGATGTGCAGCAGGCCGTCGATGCCGCCCAGGTCCACGAACGCACCGTATTCGGTGATGTTCTTGACCACGCCGTTGACGATGGCGCCTTCCTTCAGGGTTTCCATCAGCTTGGCGCGCTCTTCGCCCATGGATGCTTCCACCACGGCGCGGCGGCTCAGCACCACGTTGTTGCGCTTGCGGTCCAGCTTGATGACCTTGAACTCCAGGGTCTTGTTTTCGTACGGAGTCAGGTCCTTGACGGGACGGGTGTCGATCAGCGAACCGGGCAGGAAGGCGCGGATGCCGTTGACCAGCACCGTCAGGCCGCCCTTGACCTTGCCGGAGGTCGTGCCGGTCACGAATTCGCCGGATTCCAGCGCCTTCTCCAGCGACAGCCAGGAGGCCAGACGCTTGGCGGTGTCGCGCGACAGGATGGTGTCGCCGTAGCCGTTTTCGATCGAGCCGATGGCCACGGACACGAAGTCACCCACTTGGACTTCGATCTCGCCCTGGTCGTTCTTGAATTCGTCGATCGGCACATAGGCTTCCGACTTCAGGCCAGCGTTCACCACGACGAAGTTGTGCTCCACGCGCACGACTTCAGCGGTGATGACTTCGCCGGGACGCATTTCGGTGCGTGTCAACGACTCTTCAAAAAGGGCGGCAAAAGATTCAGACATGTAGTTCCTTGCCCGCATGCAGGTTTCCGACGGCACCATTGCCTTCGTTTCTAAGACTGCCTGCGGAGGTTGTGCGGCATCACACCGCGGGGTTGAGGTTGTAAGAACCACACGGCCAGTGCGCAGTCAGGGCGCGGCGGGAGCCGTGTGGGCCATGTACCGGCCGCCAGCGCTTACGCGCCGAACGGCTGGCGAGCCTGCCACCAGTCAATCACCTGCATCACGGCCTCGTCGATCGTGTGCTCGGAGTTGTCCAGTACCAGGGCGTCCTGCGCGGGCTTCAGGGGCGAGGCACTGCGGTTTGCGTCCCGCGCGTCCCGCGCTTCCAAGTCTGCGCGAAGGTCGGCGATATTAGCCGAAATTCCCTTGGAAATCAACTGCTTATAGCGGCGCTCGGCCCGGCAGGCGGCGCTGGCCGTAAGGAAGACCTTGAGCGGTGCCTGCGGGAAGATCACCGTGCCCATGTCGCGCCCGTCGGCCACCAGGCCCGGCAGGCGGCGAAAGCCATGCTGCAGCGCGACCAGGGCGCCGCGCACGGCCGGCAGCGCCGACACGCGCGAGGCGTTCATGCCGGCCTGCTCGGTGCGGATGGCGTCGGTAACGTCTTCCTCGCCCAGCCAGATGCGGTCGCCCGCGAAGCGCACGGGCAGTTGCCGCGCCAGTTCGGCGATGCGCGGCTCGTTGTCGGGGCTGATCTCCAGGCCCGCACGGGTCGCCGCGAGGGCGGTGACGCGGTACAGCGCCCCTGAATCCAGGAAGTGGTAGCCCAGCGCACGCGCCACGGCAGCGGCCACCGTGCCCTTGCCCGAGGCCGTCGGGCCGTCGATGCAGATCACTGGGATGCGGTCCGCGTCGGTCTGCGCCACCTGGAACAGGGCCTCGAAGTAATCCGGGAAGGTCTTGGCGACGCACTTGGGGTCTTCGATGCGCACGGGCAGCCCGGCCGGGTTGAAGGCCGCCAGCGAAAAGCACATGGCCACGCGGTGGTCGTCGTAGGTGTGGATGCTGGCGGCGCGCCAGTCGCCGGACTGGGCGGGTGGCGTGACGCACAGGTAGTCCGCGCCTTCCTCCACCGTGGCGCCCAGCTTGCGCAGCTCGCAGGTCATGGCGGCGATGCGGTCGGTTTCCTTGACGCGCCAGCTTGCGATGTTGCGCAATACGGTCGTGCCCCGCGCATACAGCGCCATGACGGCGAGGGTCATCGCTGCATCGGGGATGTGATTGCAGTCCAGGTCGATCGACTTGAGCGGCCATGTGTCGCGGGCCACCTCCAGCCAATTGGGGCCGCCGGTGACGCGTGCGCCCATGGCCTGCGCCGCCTCGACGAAGCGGATGTCGCCCTGGATCGAGTCCAGTCCGACGCCCAGGATCTTGATGCCATTTTGGCCGTTAGCGCCCGCGGCGATTGCGCCAGAAGCTATGAAATAGCTAGCAGATGATGCATCCGCCTCCACATGGATCAGCCCCGGCGATTGGTAGCGGCTGCCCGCGGGAATGGTGAAGCGCTGCCACTGCTCATGCCGCACGGCGATGCCAAAGCGCGCCAGCAGCTCCAGCGTGATGTGGATGTAGGGCTTGGAGATCAGCTCGCCCACGACTTCGATCACCACGTCCTGCTGCCGGGCCACCAGCGGCAGCGCCATCAGCAGCGCGGTGAGGAACTGGCTGGACACGTCGCCGCGCACGCGGATCGGCGCCTGCAGCTGCAGCGGCGGCAGGCCGCCCGCGTGGGCGATGCGCAGCGGTGGAAAGCCTTCGTTGCCCAGGTAGTCGATGCGGCAGCCGAGTTGGCGCAGGGCGTCCACCAGGTCGCCAATGGGACGCTCGTGCATGCGCGGCACGCCGGACAGTTCGTACTCGCCGCCCAGCAGCGCGAGTGCCGCGGTGAGCGGGCGCATGGCCGTGCCGGCGTTGCCCATGAAGAGCTGCGTGGGCGAGGGCGGCGTGGACGATCCCAAACCCGTGATGCGCACGGTGCCGCCACCGGCTTCGTCGACCGTGCAGCCGAGCTGGCGCAACGCATCCAGCATCACGCGCGTGTCGTCGGAGGCCAGCAGGTCGCGCACCTCGGTCGTGCCCTGGCTCAACGCGGCCAGCAGCAGCACGCGGTTGGAGATGCTCTTGGAGCCCGGCAGCTGCACGCTGCCCTGCACGCTGGCCAGGGGCGGCAGGTCGAGGAACGCGGTGGAGAACATCAGTGGTCCTTGTGCTTGCGGGGCGCGCCCATGCGCCAGTGCGCGCGGGTGTGACTGGCGAGCGTGATGAGGTCTTCCAGCGCCTGGTCGTTGTCGGCCTGCATGGCCTCCTCCAGCGTCTGCAGTGCCTGCTTGAACACGCGCGACTGGGCCAGCACCTCGTCGCGGTTGGCGCGCAGGATGTCACGCCACATCTTGGGATCGCTGGCGGCGATGCGGGTGAAGTCGCGAAAGCCGGGTCCGGCCAGCGCGAGCAGTTCGTCCGCGTTGGGCTGCGCGGTGATGCCCGAGATCATGGCGAACGCGAGCATGTGCGGCAGATGGCTCACGGCCGCGAAGCTGGCGTCGTGTGCTTCGGGTGACATGCTGCTCACGTGGCAGCCCAGGGCGCGCCACACTTCCTCCGCGCGGTGCAGCTGGGCGGTGAGGGTGCGTTCGGTGGGGGTCAGGATCACCTGGCGGCCGGTGTACAGGTCGACGTCGGCATGTTCCACGCCCGACACCTCGCGCCCCGTGATCGGGTGCGCCGGCACGAACGAGCCGATCTGGTCACGCAACGCGCGGCGCGCGGCCTGCACCACGTCGGCCTTGGTGGAGCCCACGTCCATGAGCAGCATCTGCGGCGTGACCAGGTGCTTGATGGCCTTCAGGGTGGATTCGGTCGCGGCCACGGGAACGGCCAGCAGCACGATGTCGGCACCCGCGGCGGCCAGCAGCGCGGAGGGCGCCTCAACGTCGATCACGCCGAGCTGGCGCGCCCGATCGGTGGTGGAGGGCGACTTGCTGTAGCCCACGACGCGCTTGACCAGCCCCGCCTTCTTCAATGCCAGGGCGAAGGAGCCGCCCATGAGGCCGCAGCCGATCAGTCCCAGTTGTTCAAACATGCTGCCCCCTCACGCCGGAACGGGGTAGGTGCCCAGCACCTTGTAGAAGGCGCACAGCTGCTGCAGCTCGGCCAGCGCGGCGGCCACGTTGGGCTGGGCGGGGTGGCCTTCGATGTCGATGTAGAAGTAGTACTCCCACTGTCCTGTGCGCGCGGGGCGGGATTCAAAGCGCGTCATGGACACGCCGTGCTTCTTCAAGGGCACCAGCAGGTCGTGCACCGCGCCGGGGCGGTTGGGCACCGAGATGATGAGGCTGGTGCAGTCCCGCCCCGTGGGCGCGGGCGTGGCCAGCGTGTGCGGCAGGCAGATCACGGCAAAGCGCGTGCGGTTGTAGGCGTCGTCCTGGATGGCGTGGGCCACCACATGCAGGCCGAACTGCTGCGCGGCGCGCTCGCTGGAGATGCCGGCCCACGCCGGGTTGGTGGCGGCCAGGCGTGCGCCTTCGGCATTGCTGGACACGGGCCGGCGCTCGGCGTGGGGCAGGTGCTTGGACAGCCAGCCCTGGCACTGTGCCAGCGCCTGGGGATGGGCCAACACGGCCTCGATGTGCTCGGCGCTGTTGGTGGAGCGCAGCAGGTTGTGGCGCACCAGCAGGCTGACCTCGCCGACCACATGGCAGGGGGTGTGCAGGAACATGTCCAGCGAGCGCGTGACCACGCCCTCGTTGGAGTTCTCCACGCCCACCACGCCGTACTGCGCGCTGCCCGCGGCCGTGGCGTGAAACACCTCGTCGAAGCTGTTGCAGTACATCAGGTCGGCCGCGCCGCCGAAGTACTCGATGGCTGCCTGCTCGCAGAACGTGCCCTCGGGGCCCAGCACGGCCACGCGCTGGGGCGATTCCAGCGCCAGGCAGGCCGACATGATCTCGCGCCAGATGGCGGACACGTGTGCGCCCTTGAGCGGGCCGGGGTTGGCGTTGGTGATCTTCTCGATTACCTGGGCGACGCGGTCGGGGCGGAAGTAGGGCGTGCCCTCGCGCTTCTTCAGCTCGCCCACCTGCTCGGCCACGCGGGCGCGCTGGTTGAGAAGCTGCAGCAGCTGGTGGTCCAGCGAATCGATCTGCACGCGCAGATCGGCCAGCGCGGGGCTGGCCTGGGGTGTGGGGCTTGAAGCGTTGTCTGCCATGGATTTGATAGCTGTCCGCGCTTGTCTGTTCTGTGTTTGAGTGGAGAAACTATCTCAAACCCAGATAAATCAAGCGCGAACAGCTCACATTTTTATGAAAGGGCCGTGCCGTGGCTTCAGGCAGCGGTGCGTTCGAAGTCCTGCAGATAGTCCACCAGCGCCTGCACGCCCGCCAGAGGCATGGCGTTGTAGATGCTGGCGCGCATGCCGCCCACGGACTTGTGGCCCTTGAGCTGCAGCAGGCCGCGCTCCTTGGCGCCGGCCAGGAAGGCGTCGTTGCGCGACTCATCGCGCAGGAAGAAGGGGATGTTCATGCGCGAGCGGCAGTTGGCCGCCACCTTGTTCACGTAGAACTGCGACTGGTCGATGAAGTCGTACAGCAGCCGCGCCTTGGCGATGTTGCGCTGCTCCATCGCGGCCACGCCGCTGGCCGCGCCCTCGCGCTGACGCTTGAGCCACTGGAAGGTGAGGCCGGCCATGTAGATGCCCCAGGTGGGGGGCGTGTTGAACATGGAGTGGTTCTCGGCCACGATCTTGTAATCGAAGGCGCTGGGGCAGGCGGGCAGGGCGTGGCCCAGCAGGTCCTCGCGCACCACCACCAGCGTCAGGCCTGCCGGGCCCAGATTCTTCTGCGCGCCGCCGAAGGCCAGACCCACGCGGCTCCAGTCGACGGGGCGCGACGCCACGTGAGAGGAGAAATCGATCACCAGTGGCGCATCGCTGCCCAGGGCGCGCAGGTCGGGCAGCTCCTGGAATTCCACGCCGTGGATGGTCTCGTTGCTGCAGATGTGCACGTAGCTGGCGCCGCGGCTCAGCTGCCAGCCGGCCGGGTCGGGCAGGGTGGTGAACTGGCCATCCTCGCCGGAGGCCGCGGTGCGCACCTCGGCGGCGTATTTGGCCGCTTCCTTGCGCGACTTCTGGCTCCAGCTGCCGGTGACCACGAAGTCCACGGTGGCTGCGCGCGAGAGGTTCAGCGGCACGATGGCGTTCTCCGCCAGGCCACCGCCCTGCATGAACAGGATCTTGAACTCTGGTGGCACCGCCAGCAGCTCGCGCAGGTCGGCTTCGGCCTGCTCGTAGATCGCGATGAACTCCTTGCCGCGGTGACTCATCTCCATCACGCCCATGCCGCTGCCGTGCCAGTCCAGCATCTCGGCGGCGGCCTGCTGCAGCACTTCCTCAGGGATGGCGGCCGGACCGGCCGAGAAGTTGTAAGGGCGATTCATGGTCATGGGTCAAATGTGCTGCCAGCGCTTGTCAGTCAAGCGCTAGCAGCTATCGTTTCGGAAGCGGTTTCAGGCGTCAGCAGGCGGCGGGGCGTCGGCTGCATCGAGATCGGCGGCGTTCGCGTCGTTCTCCACGATGCGCTGCAGTCCGCTGAGCTTGGCGCCTTCGTCCAGCGAGATCAGCGTCACGCCCTGCGTGGCGCGGCCCAGTTCGCGGATCTCGGACACGCGGGTGCGCACCAGCACGCCGGTATCGGTGATCAGCATGATCTCGTCGTCGGCATGCACCAGCGTGGCGGCCACGACCTTGCCGTTGCGCTCGCTTTGCTGGATGGCGATCATGCCCTTGGTGCCGCGCCCATGGCGGGTGTACTCGACGATGCTCGTGCGCTTGCCGTAGCCGTTCTCGGTGGCGGTGAGCACGCTCTGGTTCTCATCCTCAGCCACCAGCATGGCGATCACGCTCTGGCCGTCCTCCAGCATCATGCCGCGCACGCCGCGCGCCTGGCGGCCCAGCGGACGCACGTCGTTCTCATCGAAGCGCACGGCCTTGCCGCCGTCGGAGAACAGCATCACGTCGTGCTGGCCGTCGGTCAGCGCCGCGCCGATCAGGTAGTCGCCATCATCCAGATTCACCGCGATGATGCCGCCCTTGCGGGGGTTGCTGAACTCGTCCAGTGCGGTCTTCTTCACCGTGCCCATGCTGGTCGCCATGAACACATAGTGGTCGGCGGGGAAGGTGCGCATGCCGCCCGTCAGGGGCAGCACGACGTTGATTTTTTCGCCCTCGGCCAGCGGGAACATGTTGACGATGGGGCGCCCGCGCGAGTTGCGCGAGCCGGAGGGCACTTCCCACACCTTGAGCCAGTACAGCCGGCCGCGGTTGGAGAAGCACAAGATGTAGTCGTGCGTATTGGCAATGAAGAGCTGGTCGATCCAGTCGTCTTCCTTGGTCGCCGCCGCCTGCTTGCCGCGCCCGCCGCGCTTTTGCGCGCGGTATTCGGACAGTGGCTGGCTCTTGATATAGCCGGTGTGCGACAGCGTGACCACCATGTCGGTGGGCGTGATCAGGTCCTCGGTGGACAGGTCCTGGGCACTGTGCTCGATGGTGCTGCGGCGCGCACCCACCTTGGACTGGCCGAACTCCTGGCGCAGCGTGGAAAGCTCTTCGCCGATGATCGTGGACACGCGCGCGGGCTTGGCCAGGATGTCCAGCAGGTCCTCGATGACCGACATGACGTCCTTGTACTCGGCCACGATCTTGTCCTGCTCCAGGCCCGTCAGGCGCTGCAGGCGCATCTGCAGGATTTCCTGGGCCTGCGTGTCCGACAGGCGGTACAGGCCGCCTTCCTGCATGCCGAACTCGCGTTCCAGCCCTTCGGGACGGTAGTCATCCGCGTTGACCACGCCGCCATCGGCACGCGTGCGCGTGAGCATCTCGCGCACCAACTGGCTGTCCCAGGAGCGCGCCATCAGTTCGGCCTTGGCCACGGGCGGCGTGGGCGACTCACGGATGATGCGGATGAACTCGTCGATGTTGGCCAGCGCCACGGCCAGGCCTTCCAGCACGTGGCCGCGCTCGCGGGCCTTGCGCAGCTCGAACACCGTGCGGCGCGTGACCACTTCACGGCGGTGCTGCAGGAAGACCTCGATCAGGTCCTTCAGGTTGCACAGCTTGGGCTGGCCATCCACCAGCGCCACCATGTTCATGCCAAAGGTGTCTTGCAGCTGGGTCTGCTTGTACAGGTTGTTGAGCACCACCTCGGGTACTTCGCCGCGCTTGAGTTCGATCACCAGGCGCATGCCGGACTTGTCCGATTCGTCCTGGATGTGGCTGATGCCTTCGAGCTTCTTCTCGTGCACCAGCTCGGCCATGCGCTCCTGTAGCGTCTTCTTGTTGACCTGGTAGGGCAGCTCGTCAACGATGATGGCCTGGCGCTGGCCCTTGTCGATGTCCTCGAAGTGGCACTTGGCGCGCATCACCACCTTGCCGCGGCCCGTGCGGTAGCCTTCCTTGACCCCGTTGATGCCGTAGATGATGCCGGCCGTGGGGAAGTCGGGCGCGGGGATGATCTCCATGAGTTCGTCCACCGTCGCGTCAGGCTGGCGCAGCAGGTGCAAACAGGCATCCACCACCTCATTGAGGTTGTGCGGCGGGATGTTGGTTGCCATACCCACCGCGATGCCGGCCGATCCGTTGACCAGCAGGTTGGGCAGCTTGCTCGGCAGCACCAGCGGTTCCTTCTCGCTGCCGTCGTAGTTCGGGCCGAAATCGACCGTTTCCTTGTCGATGTCCGCCAGCATCTCGTGCGCTATTTTTGACAGGCGGATTTCGGTATAGCGCATTGCCGCGGCGCTGTCGCCGTCCACCGAGCCGAAGTTGCCCTGGCCGTCCACCAGCATGTGGCGCAGAGAAAAGTCTTGCGCCATGCGCACGATCGTGTCGTATACCGCGCTGTCGCCGTGGGGGTGGTACTTACCGATCACGTCACCGACGATACGGGCGGACTTCTTATAAGGCCGGTTCCAATCGTTGTTGAGCTCGTGCATGGCAAACAGCACGCGCCGGTGCACAGGCTTCAGGCCATCCCGCGCGTCGGGCAGGGCGCGCCCGACGATCACGCTCATCGCGTAATCCAGGTAACTGCGCCGCATCTCCTCTTCGAGACTGATGGGCAGGGTTTCTTTGGCAAACTGGGTCATGTCGACGGAGGGGTGGCGGCAGGAAGCGGCCATTTTAGGTGCAACGCCCTGTAGTAGCTGAGCAACACATCCCTGGGATTGCGCTTTTGTCCTACGGTTTGCACCTCGTCAAAGCAGCCCCGGCCTTGTTACGTATGGCACAATCATTTCAACGTTTTTGGTGATGGTCACTGACGACGTCCCTGATTCGCAGCGCGGCTGCGGCTTTTTCCCCAAGAGGAGAACCATGAAGAAACTGAACAAAGTGGCGATGTTGTTGGCCTCTGCTGTGCTTGCTACCTCGGCTGTTGCTCAAGTGAAGGCGGCAGACGGCGGTAAGGTCATCGATAACTGGCAAAACGGCTCGGGCGAGCTGGTCTGGAAGAACGGCACGAATGAACTGTGCTGGCGCGACGCCAACTGGACCCCCGCAACCGCTGCTGAAGGTTGCGACGGCGCTCTGGTGAAGGCTGCTGCTCCTGCTCCCGCAGCTGCACCCGCTCCTGCAGCCGCAGCTCCTGCCGCTCCTGCCCCCGCACCTGCTATCGCTAGCAAGGTGACCTATGCAGCCGACGCTTTCTTCGACTTCGACAAGTCCGTCCTCAAGCCCGAAGGCAAGGCCAAGTTGGACGACCTGGTTTCCAAGGTCAAGGGCATCAACCTGGAAGTGATCATTGCCGTGGGTCACACCGACTCCATCGGTACCGACGCCTACAACCAGAAGCTGTCCGTGCGTCGCGCTGAAGCCGTGAAGGCTTACTTGGTGTCCAAGGGCATCGAAAAGAACCGCGTCTACACCGAAGGGAAGGGCGAAAAGCAGCCCGTGGCGGACAACAAGACCAAGGAAGGTCGCGCCAAGAACCGCCGTGTGGAAATCGAAGTGGTTGGTACCCGCGCCAACTGATCGATCCATCGGTCACAAAAAAGCCCCGGCAACGGGGCTTTTTTTATGCCTTGCTCGTTGCAGATGGGACAATGAAAACATGACTGTTTCTGTAAACGCCGATCCCGCTGAGTTGGCCAAGTTTTCGGAACTGGCCCATCGCTGGTGGGACCCCGACAGCGAATTCCGTCCGCTGCACCAAATCAATCCGTTGCGGCTGGATTGGATCAATCAACTCTCGCCTCTGGAAGGGCGCAAGGTTCTCGACGTGGGCTGCGGCGGGGGAATTCTGTCGGACTCCATGGCCCGCAAGGGGGCAGAGGTCACGGGGATCGACCTGGCGTCCAAGGCATTGCGCGTGGCGCGGCTTCATGCCCTGGAGGCGGAAACGCCGCGCGTACAGTACCGGGAGATCAGCGTCGAAGAGTTGGCAAACGAGTGTCCTGGGTCGTTCGACACGGTCACCTGCATGGAGATGCTGGAGCATGTGCCCGATCCCCAGTCGGTTGTGGCCGCATGCGCGCGCCTAGTCAAGCCAGGCGGATGGGTGTTCTTCTCTACGATCAACCGGAATGCGAAGTCCTTTGCGTTGGCGATCGTGGGGGCGGAATACCTGCTCAAGATGCTGCCCCAGGGAACGCACGAGTACGCCAAATTCATCCGCCCCAGTGAGCTGGCATCCGCATGCCGCCAGGCGGGCCTTGATGTGTTGCATACGCGCGGCATGCAGTACAACCCCGTAACCGGCCGCTATTGGCTGAGCGGGGACACCGATGTGAATTACCTGTTCGCTACCAGGCGGCCCACTGCATGAGCGAGTTGTCTTTCACGGCGGTGCGCGGGGTGTTGTTCGACCTAGATGGCACCTTGATCGACAGTGCGCCTGACCTGGGCTTTGCTGCGGACCAGTTGCGGTCCGTCCGCGGGCTCCCTTCGCTGCCGCTGGAGGCCTATCGCCCCCTGGCTGGCGCGGGCGCGAGGGGTATGTTGTCGGTGGCATTCGGTATCACGCCGGACCATCCGGACTTTCCCGGCTTGAGGGAAGAGTTTTTCACCAACTACGAGCAATGCATCCACGATCAAACGGCATTGTTTCCTGGCATCCAGGAATTGGTGGCTACTCTTGAGCATCGTCCGTTGAAATGGGGTGTGGTGACCAATAAAGTGGAGCGTTTTACCTCGCTCATCGCCCAGCGCGTGGCGCTTTTCGCCAACGCGGGGGCCATCGTCAGTGGAGACACCACTGCGTATTCCAAGCCTCACCCAGAGCCTTTGTGGGAGGCTGCACGGCGCCTGGGGCTGGAGCCGCACGAGTGCATTTACGTCGGTGACGACGAAAGAGATATTCAAGCAGGGCAAGCCGCAGGCATGAAAACCGTGGTGGCCATGTACGGCTATCTTGGCTCGGGCGCCTCCCCGAAGAGGTGGGGCGCGGATGCAGAGATTTATTCCCCCCTTGACCTCTTGAAATTGATGGGCCTGGACTAAAATAGTCATCCAAGGGGCTGTCCCGGTTTCGACGTGGGTTCGGAATCGGAGCGGTGCATGTCGAGCTTGAGTGACGCTCGTAAATCTCCATTCACTAAACTAACTGCAAACGACGAACGTTTCGCACTCGCCGCTTAAATACCGGTGAGCCTTGCAACAGTACGCTGATGGGCTGGGCAAGGGGGCCGCAAGGCCTCCCGGCTGCAAGGGAATTTACATCAGCTGGTGGCATGCCGGGCACCTTGGCATGGCACGAGATTCAAGGGTGCTGGCATCTTGCGTAGCGTGTGCCTGCGCGACGTGAGATGCAAGAATGAAAACAGAGCACTAAACATGTAGATCTGCCCGAAGAAGGCTTGCGGACGCGGGTTCAATTCCCGCCAGCTCCACCACTTTTCTAAGTCCTTGATTCTTAAGGACTTTTTGATAGGGGAAACGCTCACACTATGGGGTAACACCAAGGGTCACACTTTGGAGCCTCATAGTGCGTTCATCCGCCTACCTCGTACAGACCCGTAACGGCGTATATCACGCCCGGTTTGTTGTTCCTCAGCATCTTAGAAACCCTTCTGAGAGCAGGGAATTCAGGGTCTCAACCCTTACCAAAGACCCACGCGACGCCAAAGCGCGTTCGCGGCTTTTGCGTGTCCTGGTAGAACAAATCTGGGCGACTTCTCGGGTACTCTCTCGGTCATCACTTGTTGCATATTTACAAGCTCAGATGACGACCTTCCGAAAGCCTCAGCTCCCCATCCCCTTTAACGCGCACAAAGACGACAACGGGGAGTGGCGCTTCACAGACGTCAAACCCGAGGACGTGCCCGCTATCGACGACTTCCTAGAAGCCATGGATCGTCATGCAGCGCGTTCAGTGCCGCTATCTCAAATAGCGTTGAACACGACCCACGACGAAAAAATCAACGACCCCGGCAAGCTCGCGCCCGTGGCAAAAAAGCGGGTCACCCGGATGGCTGCGGAGTATTTGAAATACGAACAGCAAAGAGAGGTTGACCAAGAAATCGGGGTCAAGAAGGTTCCCCAGATTAGGACACGCCTGCGCCCCTTTCTTGATACCTATGGCACCCGCCACATTGGGAGCCTGACGCCTGCCGACATTGAGGCCTACCGCAAGATGTTGGTTTACTACCCCAAGAACGTCTATAAGCTTGCATCAGCAGCGGGATTGACCTTTGACCAGATTGTTCAGAAGTCAAAAAACAAAACTCTCTTGGACAATAAAGGGCAACCCGCCGAACGGATTTCGTCTTTAACGGTCGATGGCTATATGATGACCGTATCGAATTTCTTGGAGTATTGTAAAAAGCAATTTGCTATCAACCCAACCGTAATGGAAGGGTTTGCGAATAAAGTGGGCAAGGCAAAGGAAGGCATCAAGCGCAGAGCCTTCAACAAAGATGAAATGCAAAAAATCTTTGAGTCCGCCTATTATTCGGAGGCTGCCTATAACTGTGCCTATCAATATTGGGTGCCACACCTTGGCGCATTTACAGGCGCACGGGTCAATGAAATTTCCCAACTTACCCCGGATGATGTTGACCAGGATAAGGATGGAATTTGGTTTATCAAAATTACAGCCTCTGATGAAGATGATGACAAGTCAATTAAGAATGAGGAATCCCGCCGCATCATTCCAGTTCATCAAAAACTGATTGACCTGGGCTTTATTGACTATATAAAATCTCAAAAGGAAGCTAAGGCGACAAACCTTTTTGATATCAATAAAGCAAAAGCCGATAAGTTTGGGAAAGTGCCTTCTGAGTGGTTCAATCAAAAATATCTAAGAAAATATATCGGCATCGAAGATAAGTCAGTCGTTTTTCATTCATTCAGACATAGATTTATTACGTCGTTGGCACAATCAATTATTGATGGTTCTGGTTTGTCAGAGGATGCCGTCCTCAAGGAGAGAATTCCAGAGGCATTGGTTTTAAGGCGCATTGTAGGTCATTCAGTTGCACATAGCATCACCGCAGGCCGAGGGCTATATGATGCCCATACAGACACCTACACCGGAGAATTTTCAATCGCTAGTATGAAAAGAGTCATTGATAAGCTAAATTACGAGGGTGTGACCTTCTTTAAATTTCAGCCTATTGAGGCAGGCAAAAGACGGCGAGTTATGTTGAAGTAAGGCGCTCAATTCGATTGGGCTTATTTTTTACTAATGAGAGGATGGGGATAATGGCTTACACGTTTGAAGAGATTAAGAAGCTTGAACAAAAAGCCGCCGAGGCTGCTCAGAAGCTTGAAGAGGCGCGGAACGAATTTAAGAGCGTTAGCGTTGTAAAGGTAAAGGAAGAAATCAAGCTTTTTGGACTGTCTCCTCTCGAACTATTTACAAGGCAAGAAATTGAATCCGCTCTTGAACGTGCCCCTAAAAAGCAGTCACCAGAAAAAACCAAAGACGATGACGCTAAGCCGCGTGTAAACGTCGTTATTTTCCGCGACCCTGCTAGCGGTACCGAGTGGAATGGCAAAGGCCCAATGATTCCGAAATGGCTTGTGGCGTTGAAGCAAGAAGGGAAGCTTTACAAAGATTTTTTGGTCGAGGGTACAAAGTGGAACGGTAAGCCGGAGAAGGCTCCACACTGGGTTAAAGCACTTCAAGAAGAGGGTGTCTCGCTCAGTTGATGTTCGAAAATTAAAAAAGGGGCTTAGGCCCCTTTTTTGTTTGGCAAATCAAAAATTCTTATCTGCCGATTCAACCTTGCCGCCGCAAATTTTTACGGATATGGTTTTTCCGCTTAAATTTCCATGCCCTCGATATTGCCAGAGTTCTCGCCATCCCTCATTTCCACTATTACATCTTGTGTATTCCTGGCGATGACGAACGTCTGGCGCTCCGGCAATCATCATGACCTCTGATGCATCTTTTCCTCGTGTGATGTTCCAATACTGATTTTGGTCAATCGCCATCGCGGCGGTGGCTGATAAAGCGAGTGTGACTATTAAATATTTAATTGCTTTCATTTGTTTTCCTTGGTTTGTTATATGGCTTTGTGTTTTCTACTTTCGCTTGAAAAAGTCATCTAAGCTTTGGTTGTAATCCTCTATGCCTAAGTCTTTCTTTGCTCTTGTGGATGTGTAGGGCAATAATCCGGGGGCATTGCATTGGGTGCAAACCTTTTGGCGTGTTGTGTGTCTCCATATTGTATATATAAGCCCTGGGAAAAATAAAAATAGGTATAGAACGATTTCGATGAGTAAATGCCCCTTTGTATGGGTTTTGCCGTAGGTGAAGCAATTGCATTCTTGGCAATAGAGCGGAGGCTTTTTGCCTTTTGGTATCGTATTAAATTTTCCTGTCAATTGTCCATTGTCATTCTTCATAGAGCCTCCGGTTCCTTAGGTGCTTCCGTTTCAAAATTTAGAAGTACCTTTAACAGCTCTTTATCCTTTTCATCTGCGCACTCGACAAGCTTAATAAGTGCCTTTCTTGCGTAGACTTCTTTTTTGCTCTGGCTAATAAGTAGAGAGCCTATAACAATCTTTCGCTTGTCTATAAGCTTCCTGTTTTGCTTTGCTGCGAGTTTTTTCAGGTCCTTAGCCTGCTCCTTGATTTCTTCTGCTCTCTTTTCAAGTCTCTCTATACGCTCAGTGTAACTAATACTCATAATTCAACTCCTTATATCAAATATACAGATTTAGAGTTGAATATCAAATATTATCAAATTCTAGAAAAGTTCTGATAATATGAATTTATGAGTAAAACTGGTATATATGAATGGTTAGATAGCATAGCCCCCTGCAAGGGCTCATTTACGCAAACTAAAGTTTGCCCATTCGGCATGGGCTACGCCCCTGCACCCCGATGCTTCGCATCCTTGCGTGTATTAGTTTTTAGCTTTCGTGAACCGTCTGGCGACGATTCACATATACCAGGGGGATGCGTCTAATGGCTGCGCTTGCCACATGGTTCACCCCCGTTTTAAGCGTTTTGTCTCGCTCTGACGGTAAAAGCGCCGTCGCCGCTGCGGCCTATCGTGCTTGTACAAGACTTCACGATGCCCTTTATAAAAAGGTGCATGACTACACCCGTAAAGGTGGCCATGTGCTTTCCAAGATATTCGGTGACCACAATTTCAGTATTGAAGAATTGTGGAACGCTGCGGAAGCTGCTGACACTCGGAAAAATTCAAGAACGGCAAGAGAGCTTATGGTTCCGCTTTATTTCGAGTGGACTGATGAACAGCGCGTGAAATATTGTGACGACCTTATAGCCATGCTTAAAAAGTCGTATGGCGTTGCGGGTGTCTATTCCATCCACAAACCGCACGATGGGCGGAACTATCACGTTCACATTCTTTTTACGACTCGGGAGGTTGTCGCAGGTGAATTTTTGAACAAAACAAGAGTTCTAGACGAAGGAAAGAAGAATGGGGAAATTTCAAAGCTACGCGAGAGAGTGGCAGAAATCACTAACACGCATTCGAAGTTAAATGGTTCAGACTTCTATGTGACGGGCGGAACGTTTGCCGAACATATTGAAAATCATATCCCTACTGTAAATATTCCTATCAATGCATCCAAGGAACACCGAAACGATTTAGAAGACGATAACGAAAAAATTAGAAAGGCAAGAAGCCAAGTCTCAAAGATGCAGGAAGAATATGAGACAGTTCAAAAGGCGATAGCGGCACTAAAAGAAGTCAAAGCAGAGATGGATGCAGCGGTATTAATTGATGTACCAGCCCCGCAAGAATTGCCGCCGCACATTGTTCAAACTTCAAAGTCCAGAGTCTCGCAAGAGCAACCAGAAGACTTTGACCAGCGGAAGAAGGCGGAAGCGGCTGAGCGTAGGCTCAATTTTCTGAATGAGGCGTATCGGGTGCGCGATGGATATAACCTAGTTGTCAAAAGCCGTAAAGACGCAGAGACCACTAAGAAGAATATGAATGCACTTAAAAATGAAATTGAAAGCATCAGAGCAATGGAGCCGACAATTTTCGAAAGTGTCTATCACAAGATGCACGACTTGATATCTAAATTCGGCTTAAATTCCGTTGCACCTATTGACACAATTGCAGAGCGAAAGAATGAAATTCAGCGTCTCAGCAAAAGCTGGCACGAGAAAAAGAAAGAGCTAGACCGCTTAGCAACTCTTACCAATGACAAAGAGAATATGAAAATGTTCTATGCCTGGCAGATGGATGAGAGGTATAAAAACGCAATTGTTGAATCTACTGCCCAGATTCCAAAATTTAACCCAGGTAACAATATTGTTGCAAATAAGCAACAGTTGGATTATTCAGACCATCCATATTACATAGCGGATGAACCTAAGCCGTACTAATATTAAAGAAGACTGATTAAAAGTTTGCCCGCGACTCCTCGAAAGAAATGGCGGCACCTTGGTATAAAACAGATAATCAAGTTAAATATTGAGGATGCAAAAAATGCCAATACTTAGATTAAAGGAGTTTCACTACTCTGATTTATGTTATGACTATGATTTCTTATTCACCACAAAAGAGGCGGCCTCCCTCAATATACGTTTGTCGGGTAGGCCCGTTGCTTTTAGGTGGGAAGAAAATGCCAAGGGGAACCCTGTGCGCCGG
The DNA here is from genome assembly GCF_015832135.1 of Diaphorobacter sp. JS3051. Lineage (NCBI taxonomy): Bacteria > Pseudomonadati > Pseudomonadota > Betaproteobacteria > Burkholderiales > Comamonadaceae > Diaphorobacter > Diaphorobacter sp. JS3051. Next base: position 1,243,743 of record NZ_CP065406.1, on the reverse strand, counting down.
GGGCTTTATGTTGGGTCACCTACCTGCCCTAATCACATTAAATATGCTATTAAAGTAGCCAATCGCAATTTGCGTGACCATCGGTTAGGAGAACTTGCGCGCTTTTCGGAGCGTCTGCTCTCTGAATCCCGACAGGGATGGATTGACACGGAGTATCACGAGCAACGAAGCGACTTCAACCCCGACCTTTATGGAATTGAATACGAAATTAATCCTTGGCGTTTAAAACATTACGGCTTACTAAGACCCCACCCTTTGACTGTTCGCCGTATGCTACACCAGTGGTAGCCAGTGGGGATTGATAACGGCCAGAAACAGAATCTTGGGAAGAATAGGAATACTCCGACAAAAGTATCAACCTGATATCAGGCGTCTAAGATTGGTGCCTTAAACTTGCTTTATTGGGCAACTGATGATATTTTGATTGCACAAAGAAAAAGCCCGCACAAGGCGGGCTTTTATATCGCATCTGTTTCAGACCGGGCTGCGATATGGGGCAACAATCAAATGATACTAAATATTCATTCATTGTCAAGTAAACAACAGGTCGGCATGAAAGCCGACAATGTCAAACGCTAAATTAAAGGCGCTTAAAAGCCCTAACCGTGGGTCTATACGCGTAACCATAGCATCACGCCTCATGGCGGGCTTTTACGACCAAAATAAGCGGAATCTCAAAGGCTCTTCGGTCATCGGGTGCGGAAGGTGGAAAGCCTACGGACGAGATTCAACCACCGCAGAAATCAAGGTGGATGAGCACGGCGCCAGGATGGACGGCCATTTCAAATGTAGGAATGTGTGGACGTGTGACCATTGCGCCCGCGATAGAGTAGCCCAGGCACGTTCATGGATAAGAGCGGCACTCATACCTGCCTTAGAAGCCCACCACCTAAGCGCAGCCATGATGACTTTTACCATGTCACATAGCTACGAGGGCGATTGGACTGAATCAATCAATAGGCTGCACGATGCCTATAAGCTCTTCGATAAAAATATGTCACGCCGCTATAAAGCAATAGGAAGCATAGGCAAACTTAAAAGCCTGGAAGCACCCATAGGAAACAACGGCATTCATGGGCATTTGCATGTTCTTTTAACCTATGCCTCAGGCGTAGATATGTCCGCCTTTGAAGTGGCTGCTCGCCTGGAATGGGAGAGGGCCGTCAAGCAGGTAGGAGGGCATTGCAATGAACGAGGCTTTGACCTGAAATTAGACGCTATGGCGGATTATTTGGCTAAGCATGACTTAGCCCATGAAATGTCAAGCCACGACACCAAGCAAGCCCGCAAAAAGGGTTTGTCATTGGTTCAGCTATTAGACCGAGCAGCACGAGGCGATAAAAAATCATCCGCCGAATGGCTCAGAGCTATTGAAGCCTTGCAAGGCCGTAGGCGCTTCCATGCTGGTGATATTGCTTCAAAGCTGGGTATCCCTACATGTTCGGAATGGGAGGATGAAGAGCATCAAAGCGAGCTTATAGAGCACAACGCCAACGCCCCCGAGCCGGTAAAAATTACCTATTCACTTCGTGACCACCTTAGGGCGACCGCTATTGACCATCCAAGGTTTGGATTGGCGCTTATATTGCGTGCGGCAAGGGGCGGAGACGCTGAGAAGGTCTGGTCTATCGTCAATAAGCTTTGCGATGAATATGACGCATTTAGGCAGAGCCAAGCAATAACGCCTGAGCAGCAGATAGAAGAAAGACTATTTGCAGAGGTGGGTAAAGATATTTGCTTTGATTGATATTTATCGAATTGCTCTGTGTGCTGCTTGTTTCAGTGCTTCGGCGAAATTGTAGAGAAAGCCTAAATTTATTGTGTTTAAATTTCCTGAAAGCTCATAGATATACCTCCAATCTTTAAAGGCGTTTGCTATATCTGAGAGTTTTTTGTCAAATGTATCGTCGCTAAGTATTTCTTTGATTTCTTTCTGGTGCGCTTCGTCCAGCATTTTGAAATATTTTTCTAATGAATGATCTCTCCCCCATTTTGTCTTTGATGGTAGAAATGATTTAATATAAATTTCGCATGCAAATGATATTAAAACTATAGATGGAACAGTTGATGGCGGAAGGATTCCATTTTTTATTGGTAGAGGTAGTATAGTTTGTGCTGAGTTAAAAAATGAGTCAGCATGAAAAATCATTTGTTCAGATTTTTCATTCATTGAACTTCCCTAGTTTCCTTAAAAATTCTTGTGATGACGTTTTTATGTAGTCGCTATAATCTGCCGAGCTCACCGTTTGAGAGGCTTTTTTGAAATATTTGGCTGCTTTTGCGTCATTTTTAAATGTGCCAAATCCATAATAATACATGAGCCCTATATTGAAGTAGTCGTCTATTAGTGCGGTTGAGCTCTTCTCTTCGGTGGCATCAATTTTTCTTTTTACTAGTTCAAATGATTTCCTGAGATTTTTCTCGACACCAAGCCCATAATAATAATGTCCCGCTAAAATGCTTTCATCATTTATTAGTTCACTATGCTTTTTTAGATACTCAAATGATTTTTCATCGTTCGCTGGTATGTCTTTGCCTGAACTATATATTTCGGATATTTTGATGTAGGATTTTGCTTGTTCGTAATATGAAATTGCTTTATTTATGTCTTTCTCGACGCTGTATCCGCATTCATAAAGCTTTCCCATTTGGTTTAAATCGAATGAGTGCCACTTTGCCTTTTTTTCTATTCTGTCATTCATGATTTCATGGGCTTTTTTGAAGTCTTTCTTGTCGCTATATAAATAGTATTCAACAAGCTGTGCGTGGTCGTTGATGTTGTTGTTTTCTTTAATCCGATTGGTAATGTCTTCAAGGGTTACTTCTTTTGGAAATGCTGTGCCAGTGCATTCCATTTTTGCGTAGCTGCTTTTAAATGAAAACGGCAATGGATTGATGTCTGCCGAATGAGCATCGTTTTGAGCAATGCTTTGCGTTAGCGTTGCAATGAATGCAGTTGAGATTAAAGCTATTACTATGAGTGCCGTTATTAGGTTTGCCGTGATTTTTTTAGCACTCTCAGATTTGTTTTTTTCATCTGCTTTTTGATTCTCAATTTCTTTTAACTCTTCCATTCTTAGTTGAATATATTTTATTTTTGTTTTTGTATCGTCTCCTTTTGATAGCTGATAGGCCTTTAACCAAAGGCCTTTATTTCGTGTGTCTGAATCAATTTCGTCGGAAATTAGTGCATATGCTTTTTTCTCATCTAATTTTGCATGACCTGTTACGCCTTTTTTGAAAATTAGAAAAGTGGCGTATAAAAAATTGACGATTGGCAGCAGGAAGAGAATATTCCAGAACGGTGATATGCCTATATCTCGGGTTCTGGAAATTGCTGCAATAATTTGAATGTATATTGTTGTTGCAATCAGTGCAAAAATAGGAGCTAGCTTGAATGGCGTTAAATATTCTGGATATAATTGTATTAGGAAATAAATGAAGCCTATAAAAATCAAGGCTATTAGGTATGTCCCTATTATCGTGCCAATATATCTTTTCCTTGATATATTGAAGTTCGGGTCCAGGTAACTAATTTGCATCATTGTTTCGCTCCGTTAGGATTTTTAGTCTAGCATTCTGTGGTATGGCTGGATGCGGAATTGAACCCGAGTCCGCAACTTTGTCCCCGGCAAGGTGGATTGACAGGGGTCACACTGCGGGTCACACTCTGGGGGCACACTTTTCAACCTCCCTCGGTGTACCGGACATAGTGGAGCTTTGTAGTGTTTCGTCTAAGTCCTTGATTTATAAGGACTTTGGCGGATTTGGTGTGACACTCTTCTGAGTCCCGCCAGCTCCACCACTCAAGAAACCGCCACACTCTGGAGAACCCAGGATGTGGCGGTTTTTTCTTGCCCTTTGGGGTACTGAGGTGTCCTGAAATTCGCACCGATTTCGCACCGAAATCGCACGGATCATTTGCTTCCCACAATGCGCAATTCCGGCTTGGGCTTCTGGTAGTCATCCCGGATGAACTTCCCGTAAGTCCGAAAGACCATCTCCACGTCCTCGTGGCCAAGTTGGTCGGCAACATACCAGGGGTTGTGGCCGTCCGTCAGAAGGGTGGAGGCGTAGGTGTGCCGTACCTGGTACGGATTTGCGGTAGTCCACGCCAGAGCGGGTGCAGACTGCCAGCCAGAAGGTTTTGCGGATCTGGGCGCCCGTCGTCCAGGGCTGGCTATCGCGTGGGTTGAGCCAGATCCGCACGCCTTGGCCTCGGACAGGGACCGCTGGGCCTGCAGGGCGGCGCATGCTCGCGGGTTTTTTTTGCGCAATGTGCGGGAAGTCTTTGGGACGTGCCCTTGAGTCCTCAGGCAGTGCATCAGATCGCTTGTCGCGCTGCAAGCGCAAAAAAGGCCGCGAAGAGCGGCCCGGTAACGCTTCAAGCCACTGGGTTCAGCGTGCCAGCCCAGGCTTTGGTGATTCAGTGCAATCGTTGCTCGCGGGGACGGAGAGGCACTTACCCAACGTGCTGCAAAACCTCATAGACGTGGCATGTGTGATGTTGTCTATTGAGGCTTCTGGTCAAGATATGGGTCAGGCTGTAAATCTCTTCAGAACCAGAGACGCATTCACACCGCCAAAACCAAATCCGTTGAGCATGGCGTGCTCTATGGCATGGGCACGCGCACTCCCAGCGATTAGATCCAGGCCGTCGGCCAATGGATCTGGATGTTCTAGGTTGAGCACAGATGGCGCCATTTGGTCGCGCAATGCCAATACGGTAAAGATCGCAGCGGCGCCGCCAGCGGCTCCCAGCATGTGACCCACGGCGGATTTGGTGGCTGTGATGGATGGGCCAGAGCAGGCTCCAAACACTTGTCGAATGGCTGCCAACTCGCCTCGGTCGCCCACGAGAGTGGAGGTCGCGTGCGCATTCAGGTGTTGAATATCCCAAGGCTGCAGCTGTGCCTGGCGCAACGCGGCGCGCATTGATCGTGCGGCGCCAGAGCCATCCTCCGGCCCGGAGGTAACATGGTATGCATCAGCGGAGGTGCCGTAGCCCACGATCTCGGCCAGCGGCGTGGCACCACGCGCCAATGCATGATCCAGGACCTCCAGCACCAACAGGCCCGCACCCTCGGCCATGACAAAGCCGTTCCGAGCCAGGTCAAAGGGGCGCGAAGCCTTTGCGGGATCGCCGTCACTGTAGGTCGTTACTGCTTTCGCGGCGGCAAAGCTGCCCAGCGCAACCCGGTCAATGGTGGCTTCGCTGCCGCCGCAGAGCGCCATATCCGCTTCGTCATTGCGGATCAGCCGTGCTGCATCGCCAATGGCTTGAATGCTGGCCGCACAGGCCGTCACCGGAGCACCCAACGGACCCTTGAGCCGGTGCCGGATCGACACCTGTCCGGCCGCCAAATTGGCCAGGAAAGCGGGTACGGTGAAAGGCGACAAGCGCTGCGGCCCCTTGCCATCCGTCGTGCGCACCGCTTCTGCGATGGTGCTAAAGCCGCCCACGCCGGAGCCGATGATGGTCGCCGCACGCTCTTGCTGCTCAACGCTTGGATGGGTCCACCGTGCGTGTGCCAGAGCTTGGTCTGCCGCGCCCAACGCAAAGGCGATGAAGCGGTCCATGCGACGTAGCTCCTTCGCCGAGACGACAGCTTCGGCGTTCCACCCGGCTTGCGGATCCTCTTCCTGGCTTGGCACCCGTCCAGCGATGGAGACACCCGTGCCTTCACCCACGGCTGCATCCAGGGTGCGGATCCCAGACTGGCCAGCCAGCAGGCGTTGCCAGGCCACTTCCACATTGCACCCCAAAGGAGATACCAAGCCCAAGCCAGTGATGACGACCCGACGATCCATGCTGCACCTTCCACTGTGAAATCCAGCTCCTGCGAAGCGTTGAGCGTGATTTATTGATGATCGTTGTCATCATAAGTGAGTTTTGATGATGGGTATCATCTAATGCATGAAAGTGAGCAAAGCACAGGCCGCCGAGAATCGCGAAGGAATCGTGGAAGCCGCTGCGCGCCTTTATCGGGAAAAGGGCCTGGATGGCGTGGGCGTGGCCGAGATCACACGCGATGCAGGCTTGACGCACGGCGGGCTGTACCGACACTTTGAGTCCAAGGATGCGCTCGCGCGCGAGGCGTGCCTGCGTGCATTTGAGTGGACGATCACGCCGCTAGACGGATGGGAGCCTCGGGAGGCGGAAGGTGCGCCTGAAACCAGACTCCGTGCGCTGGTGCATGGCTACCTTTCTGTGAACCACCGCGATCACCCTGGAGAGGGTTGCCCTGCTGCGGCATTGGCAGCGGATGCTGCAAGAGCGGGGCCTGAGATGTCAAAGGTTTTTGCGCAGGGGGTGGAGCGCAACATCCAGCGCTTTATGAGCGTGCTCCCGGGTAATGACGGGGCCAAGCGTGCCCGGACTATCGCGACCCTCAGCAGCATGGTTGGGGCATTGGTTCTCGCCCGCGCCACGGCGGCAGGCGACCCGGCGCTGTCTGAAGAAATATTGGCAACCTTGCGGGAGCAGCTAGCCCCGTAGTCGCTGGATTTGGACAGGCGCTCGCACATTTGAAGCGCCCATCACGTTAGTGCTGACGATGAGGCTGCTAGCCTTAGGGGGCCTGTCCATCCTTTGCGCAGCGGGTTTGGATAGGCGCCAAACGGGCGCCTGGCTGAAAGGCTTCCGGCAACTTTTTCCACCACGCGCTTTATGTACCTACCTGCACAATTCGCCGAGTCCCGGATTGGGGAGCTTCACCGCATCGTCCGCGAGAACGCGCTGGGCATGCTGGTGACACACACTCCCGCCAGTTTGGAGGCCAACCACCTTCCATTTTTTCTGGATGGCGACATGCTGCTGGCGCATGTGGCGCGTGGCAATCCCATCTGGCGCGAGGTACGCGACGGCGATCAAGTGCTTGTCGTCTTCCGCGGCGTCGAAGGTTATATCTCTCCCAACTGGTATCCTGGTAAACAGGAGACTCATCGGCGCGTGCCTACCTGGAACTACGAGGTTGTCCATGCCCACGGAACGATTCATGTCCGCGACGATGTGAAATTCGTTCGCAGGGTGGTCGCCTTGCTAACGCGCCAGCATGAGGCGGGGCAGGCACAGCCGTGGAAGATGGGCGATGCGCCCACAGACTACCTGGATGAGCAACTGCGGCATATCGTGGGCATCGAGATCCGTCTCGGGCGACTGGAAGGAAAGCGCAAGCTGAACCAGCACCACGGCGAGCAAGACCGCGAGGGCGCGATTCAAGGACTGGAGTCCCGCGGCAACCATGGGCTCGCCAAAGCCATGAGGGACGCGACGTCCCCCACATCGTGACCCGCAACTCCTTGGCCGGCCGGCTTGCGGCCATGCGCGGAGCGGGGTGGCGGGCCTCAGTGCGTTGCCTGCCAGGTGATGCGCTATCCAGCAAACGATCCAGGCCCTGACAGCAAGGTGGGCACTGGTGGTAAGCCCGGCCATGGTGGCTGCCGTGCAATCCGTCGGCGGACCTGCTGGGGCGGTAATGCCCGGCAGTGCGGTGGCGGATCGCCTCCTGCGCGCCTCGGTGAAAGCCGCGCGCCGCATCGCGTGCCGTCGCGTTGGTGCAGAGCGTGCAATGGCGACGCCGGAGCCGGTCGGCACGGATGCCTTATTCCGCGAGCGGGCCCATGAAGGATCCCGAGGGTTGCCGCATCTCGCCCGCGGGCATGGCACCATGCGGTTTTCTATGTGGGAGTGAATCCATGAAATTCTGGCGGGCGGGTGCGTTTGGAGCGTTGGTGTTGGCGGGCTGTGCCAGCCAGCAAACGCTGGTGCCGCAGATTCAGCAAGGCGAATCTGAAGGGAAAAAGACCGTGACGGTGGCGCCCGCGAGTGCCGCGTGCTCCCGGCCCCAGTGCCCCGTGCTGGCGGCGGCGTGGAGCGCGGCGAAGCCGGCGCAGGCGGTGCTCACCGTGGGCCTGCCCCATCAGGCGGCGGAGGTCACGGGCGCGGACTTCCATTTGGGGGGCGGGCAGGCGGTGCGCGTGCGGTCGCGTTCGCGCGCCGAGGCCGCTGCGCTGGGCTACCCCGCCACGGCGTTCGATGTGCCCTTGCGGCTGGTGGACCAGATCGCCTATACGCCGCGTAGCTGGGTGCGGGTTCACACCGCCGATGGGCGCAGCGTGGATGAGACGCTCAACAGCGGTGAGGAGCGCAGCAAGGCCGTCGAGGCGATGAGCTACTTTGTCACTGCCGTGGAGTCCGCCAGCGGCCAGGTGGCCAACCCCGACAGCTCTCGCGGCGGCTTGATGGACCGCCTGGGCGGCGGCAAATAGGGCATCAGCGGTCCACGTCCAGCCAGCCCCACATCGACACGAACAGCGCCACCGCAGTGGCGGCGCCCAGCAGGCTGTGGATGTAGAACAGCGCCAGCGGCACCGCCCAGATCATGAGGCGCAGCGACTGGCTGTAGTACAGGCCCGCGCGCATCAGACTGCGCTCGCCCAGGGACTGCCATGACCGGCGCGCCGCGGACTCCACCGGCATGCCCGCCACGAAGCCAGCGTGGTGGTAGTTGCGCGCCGCCAGCATCGAGGTCAGAAATGCCAGTGCCAGCAGCACCAGCACGGCGAACGCGTTCCAGAAGGCCAACCCCTGGTCGGTGCCCAACGGTGGAAAACCGTGGTGCCACCACTGCGACGGCCAGTGGCCCTGGGTGAGCGTGAGCCCGCCCATGAAGGCCAGAGTGGCGGTGGTCGCCGTCATGGTGCAGGACATGAGCGAGTTGCGTAGCGTCTGGACCCCCAGCACTTCGGTGCCCTTGTGCTGCGCAATGGCCGCAAACCATTCCTGCCGCAACCGTGTATGGGCGCGTGTGGCGGAAGGTGCCCACACCGAGTGCCGCACAAGGTACAGCAACGGCAGTGCGGCGGTGAGGAGAAACAGCAGGGAGTCCACGTGCATCGCTATGAATTAAGGAGCCTATAGCGCTTGTTGGTATTGGTCTTCAATGCGTTATTGCAATGAATTCAGCCAATGACAAGCGCTGCCAGCTATTTTTTCAGGAGCGCGTGCGGCGATCCCAGAAGTGTTGCAGCTGCATCCCCGCCAGCATGGCGGCCACGAACAGCCAGACCTCGCCGCGCAGCGTCCCCAGGTTCATCACGGCCGGGCCGGGGCAGAACCCCGCCAGGCCCCAGCCAATGCCGAACAGCGCCGCGCCGGTCAGCAGGCGTTTGTCCACCGCGGTGGAGGAGGGCAGCTGCATGGGGTCTCCCAGCAGCGAGGTCTTGCGCTTGCGGGCCCAGGTGAACGCCACCAGGCCCACAAGAATGGCGCCCCCCATGACGAAGGCGAGCGAAGGGTCCCATGCGCCGAAGAAGTCCAGGAAGTTCTGTACTTTTGCGGGATTGCCCATGCCCGACAGGATCAGGCCCAGTCCGAAGACCAGGCCGGCAATCAGTGATGCGATGGCAGAAGCCATGGTGTTTCTCCTTGAGATGGGTCAGGCCAGCACGTGACGCACCACGAACACCGTGGCGGCGCCGGCACCGATGAAGGTCAGGGTGGCGGCCAGGGAGCGCAGCGACAGGCGCGAAAGTCCGCACACGCCGTGCCCACTGGTACAGCCCGATCCCAGCCGGGTGCCAAAGCCGACCAGCAGGCCGGCCAGCACGATGACCAGCGGGTTGCTGGGCATCTCCATGGGGGGCAGGGGGGCGATGAGCTGCCAGACCAATGGCGCCGCCACCATGCCGATCACGAAGGCCGCACGCCAGCCCCAGTTGGCAACGCTGGCCCAGCTGCTGCGCTGCAGCAGCGCGCCCACGATGCCGCTGATGCCGGCGATGCGCCCCAGCAGCACGATCAGCAGCGCCGCGGCCAGGCCGATCAGCATGCCGCCGGCCAGCGATGACCAGGGGGTGAACGAATTCCAGAGGATGGTCATGGGATCAAGCTCCTTGCTTGCAGAAAAGGCGATGGATGGCCTGCATCAGCTGCAGTGCGCGGTCGTCCGCCAGTTGGTACCAGATGAATTTGCCTTCACGGCGGGTTTGCACCAGCCCGTCGCGGCGCAATACGCCCAACTGCTGTGACAGCGTGGGCTGGCCGATGCCGGTGAGCTGCTCCAGCTCGCCCACGGTGCGCTCGCCTTCGGTCAGCTGGCACAGCAGCATGAGCCGGTCTTCGTTGCCCAGCAGCTTGAGCATGGTCACGGCTTCGCCCGCATGGGCGCGCATGGCGGGCAGGTCCAGGGTCGTGGCGTCGTCAATCATGATGGAGGTGCAAAACAATATGTTTTCATATAATATATCAAAAAATAAATTGTTGTTGGCTGGTGGTGCTGCTTCGGCACTTCCGTCTTCATTGCGAAAGGACCTTCATGCCCCACGCCTCCATGCATATCGAGCCCTTCTTCGACCCCGTGACGGGCACCGTGAGCTATGTGCTCGCAGACACCGACGCCGGCCAAGCGGCCGTGATCGACCCCGTGCTGGATTTCGAGCCGAAGTCCGGCACGCTGACCAGCGCCTCATCGGACCGCATCATTGAATACGTGCGCCGCCAGGGCTGGCAGGTGCAGTGGATCCTGGAAACCCACGCACACGCCGACCATCTCTCGGGCGCGCAGCACATACGCCACCACCTCGGCGGCAAGGTCGCCATCGGCGCGCACATCCGCGCGGTGCAGCAGCTCTTTCGCAGCGTGTTCCATTTCGAGCGCAGCTTCCTGCCCGACGGCAGCCAGTTCGACCACCTGTTCGAGGTCGGCGAGACCTTCCATGTTGGCGGCCTGGAGCTGACGGCGCTGCATGTGCCGGGCCACACGCCTGCCGACATGGCCTACCGCGTGGGCGACGACGTGTTCGTGGGCGACACGCTGTTCATGCCCGACGTGGGTACGGCCCGCGCGGACTTCCCGGGCGGTGACGCCGCCACGCTGTACCGCTCCATCCAGCGCCTGCTGGCGCTGCCCGCGCACACCCGACTGCACATGTGCCACGACTATCCGCCCGAGAACCGCGCACCCGCCTGGGTCAGCACCGTGGCAGAGCAACGCAGCGGCAACATCCATGTGCACGAGGGCGTGACCGAGGCCGCGTTCGTGCAGATGCGCACCGCGCGGGACGCCACACTGGCGATGCCCACGCTCATCCTGCCTTCGGTGCAGGTCAATGTGCGCGCCGGCAAGCTGCCGCCCGCGCAGGACGACGGGCGTACCTATATCCAGCTGCCCATCAATGCGTTCCTGAAAGGGGCTGGCGCGCCGCAGGGCATGTCGTGATGCCGGCGGCGCACCTCTTTGCGCCAGCGGCCGCGTTGCTAAGGGGCGGAGTGGCCGCTGATGAGCGCGAGGTGTTGGGCCAGCGTGGCAGCCGACAGCTCGCCCACGCGCACCGCGGCCAGACGGCCCTGGCGGTCATAGAACAGGGTGGTGGGCAGGGCTTTGTGGCCCAGCGCGCTACCCAGCTGGCCCGCTGAGTCCAGCAGCACATCGGCGGCCGGCAGGCGCTGCTGCGCAGCAAACCGGGCGACTGTCTCGGGAGGCTCCCCCTGGTTCACCCACAGAAAACGCACCTGTGACTGGGGCGACTGGGCCTCGCGCGCCTGCAGCATGACGGGCATCTCGCGCCGGCAGGGTGGGCACCAACTGGCCCACAGGTTCACCACCACGGGCTGCCCCTTCAGTTCTGGCAGGGCGACCGTGCGCGCATCCAGCGCCACGCCTTGCCATGAGGGCAGGGCGGCCTGCTCGCGCGGTGCCGTAGCCTGCAGCACGCCCCAACCCAGCAGCCATACTCCGGCGAATGTGGCCAGCCCTGCCGTGGCGCTCTGCCGCCATGGGCTGCGGCGCAGCCACAGCAGCGCGACATAGAGCAGCGCGGCGCCCAGGCCCGCCCAGGGCGACCACCCGCCGTCGCGGATGTCGAGCACAGCCACCGGCGCGCTGGCATACAGATCCGCATAGCGCAGCACAAAGCCCAGCCGCGCCGCGATCAGTGCGACCAGGGGCAGCCGCCAGCCATGCGGGCCGCCCGTCAGGCCACGCCGTGCGGCCAGTCGCTCATGCACCATCGTGCCCAACTGCCAGGCGCCCAGGAGCACCAGCAACATCCACGGCAGGACCAGTGGGCCCAGGTGCAGTACGCGGTCCACGGCGGCGTCAGTCCCTTGCCGCCGAAGAGGTCACTGCCAGCGCCGGAAGGCACAGCCGCGCCCGCAGGCCGGGCTCGGCCGGTTCCAGCGTCAGCGTGCCATGGGCGCTTTCGGCGATGCGGCGCACGATCGTCAGGCCCAGGCCGCTGCCGGGCGAGGTGCTGGACTTGCGCCAGAAACGCCGCAGCGCTTGCTCGCACTCCGCAGGGGTCAGGCCGGGGCCTTCGTCGCGCACACAGACTTCCACCGTGCCCGGGCCGGCATCATCGGCTTGCCAGCGCAGCGTGGCACTCACAGGGGCGGGGCCCTGGTGATGGCGCAGCGCGTTGTCGATCAGGTTGGTGATGGCGCAGGCCAGCAGCGCGGGGGGCAGCGGTAGCTGTATTGCCTGCCAGGCTGCCGGGTCGGCGGGTATTTCTGCCGCGTCCAGCGGTGGGGAGGGCAACTGAATGCCCTCGTTCTCGGCACGCTGCAGGGACTGGCTGCAGGCCAGGCGGAAGGCCTGCGCGATGCCGGTGCCCACGGTGGCGCGCGCCTCTCCCGCGCTGGCGCTTTCCACGCGTGCAAGCTGCAGCAGTTGCTCCAGCGTGGCGTGCATGTGGTCGATGCCTTCGCCCGCTTGGCGCAGTGCGTTGGCGGCCTTGTCGGGGCTGGCGTTGTTGTTGCCCGCGGCAAGTGTCAGCTGCGCCACCTGCACATGGGTCTTGATGGCGGTGAGCGGCGTGCGCAGCTCATGCGCCGCGTCGGCGGTCCAGCGGCGCTCGTGTTCCATGCTGGCATCCATGCGCGCCAGCAACTGGTTCAGGCTGTCCACCAGCGGGGCCAGTTCCTTGACGTCGCGGCCCGACTGCACGGGCGTGGGGTCGTGGGGTGGGCGCTGCACCAGCTCCTCGCGCAGGCGCTGCAGCGGGCGCAGGCTGCGCGTGCCCATCCACCAGGTCAGCAGCAGGATGACGGCAAGCGCCAGCACGAAGGGCAGCACCAGCGTGCGCACGAAGGTCTGCACCAATTGGTCACGCACATCCAGCCGGTCGGCGGTGGCCACGCGCACGCCCTTGTCCTCCAGCACATAGGTGCGCCACTGCTTGCCGCCCTTGGTGATCTGGCCAAAGCCCGCGTTGCCGGCAGAGGCCATGTCCGGGATGTTGTTGGTGCGCGCGATGGGCAGGATGTCCACTTCGCTGCGCACCAGGCTCACCTCGCAGGCCACACCATCGCGGCCAATGACCGACAGGAGCGCATCGTTGCTGGCGCGCGGCGCTGCCGCCAGCTCGGCCTGCTGGAACTGCTGCACGATGCCCACCACCATCCGGGCCGATGCGATGAGACGGTCGTCCAGCAGCGTGCGCAGCTCGCGCTGCATGTTGGTGAACTGCCAGATCGCCACGCCGCTCCAGACCAGGCAAATGGTCAGGCTCAGGCCCAGCACCAGCCGAACCCGCAGGCTTTGCACCGGTCGTGCCGTCATGCCGCACCGCCGCAGTAGCGCGCGCCCAGCCGAAAGCCCAGGCCGCGCACGGTGTCGATCACATCGGCGCCCAGCTTCTTGCGCAGATGGTGCACATGCACGTTCACGGTGTTGCTGCCCACGTCCTGGTCCAGGCCGTACAGGCTGTCATGCAGCTGCGCCGCGCTCAGCACGCGCCCATGCGCCTGCAGCAGGGCCTGCAGCAAAGCCCACTCGCGGCGCGAGATATCTATCGCCACGCCGTTGCGCGTGACTTCGCCGGTGGCCATGTTGACCTGGCAGTCGCCCAGCGCCAGCAGGTCGCTGGTGCGCCCGCCCGCGCGGCGCAGCAGGGCGCGCAGGCGCAGCACCAGCTCCTGCAGGTCGAAGGGTTTGGTCAGGTAGTCGTCGGTGCCGGTCTGAAAGCCGGCCACCTTGTCCTCGATGGTGCTGCGCGCGGTAAGGATCAGCACCGGCAGCGCCAACCCCTTGCCGCGCCACTGGCGCAGCAGGCTGATGCCGTCGCCATCGGGCAGGCCTAAGTCCAGCACGCAGGCATCGAACTGGCGACTAGTCATGTGGGCCTGCGCCTGCGCCACGCTGCCCGCGGTGTCGCTGGTGAAGCCGTGCAACTCCAGCCCGGCCTGGATGCCGCTGGCCACCAGCGCGTTGTCTTCGACGATCAGGATGTGCATGCGGCCCGCTTGGCAAAAGCCCGCATTCTAGGAACGGCGCGTTATCCCCACATTAACGGCGCACCCGCTGCGCCGGTATCATTGACTGTATAAACGCAAGGGGTATCCACTTAGCTCCAGCGTCACCCCTGATGCTGTGTTTTTATCCAGCAATGGTATCTGACTCCCGCTCGTCTGTCTTCTTGCTCACCACATCCGCATAAGTCACCGGCGGCGTGACCACCGCTTGCTGCAGCAAGCGATAAAACAGCATCCCCCGCGAGTTCGAGGTTCGCCGGTTAAAGCGGAACACGAATTCATCGAGATAGGCGTCCAGGTGCTCGGGCTGCACGGACCCGTGATGCGTCCCCAGCACCCAGCGCTGCACCAACGAGGCCACCCGATGCACTCCCGCCATCGACACATGGGCTGGCACACCTGAACCCAGCATGACGGTGCGCTGGTGGGTGTATCCCAGCTCTTCCAGCGCGCGGTAGGCTGCTGAGCCGTCCGTGCGTACATGGGCCCCGGGCTCGACCACCTCCTGAACAAAGGGAACGACGTAGGAGGCGGAGTCTCGGGCTATGCGACGCAGCCGGATGCGTCCAAACCCCTTGGGCTCCACGACCTCCACTGCCATGGCCACCAACACTTTGGTGGTGCTGCTCTTGCGCCCTACAGGGGTGATGGGTTTTTTGCGGTCCGTGATGGACAGGTAGGTTTCATCCACCTCGACAAGCCCCTTGAGCTTGTCCCTGCCTGGTCGAACCATGGCGCGTCGAAACCGGTGCAGCATGGTCCAGGCTGTCTGGTAACTGCCCAAGCCCAGAACGCGCTGCAGCCCCAAAGCGCTCACGCCTTGCTTCTGATTGGTCAGATACCAGGCAGCTGCCAACCACACCCGCAGTGGCGTTCGGGTCTTGTCAAAGATGGTCCCGGAGGTCACTGTTCCCTGGTACTGGCAAGCCCGACACATCAGGCGGGTGCGGCTGGCGCGGTACACATCGCCAGCGTTGCCGCAACGCGGGCAGACGAAGCCTTGGGGCCACCGAAGCTTCTCCAGGAACGCCTGGCAAGCCTCTTCGGTGGCAAACCAGTCAAGAAATTCGTTCCAGGTGCGGGGGTAGTCCCCTCCAGGAGTTGGCGTTAGCATCTGGGTTTCCATCCAGCTATTCTCACGTCACTGGAGCTAAATAGATACCCCTTATAAACGCACAGTCTTTTGTATGCCGCAGCCCGGCCCTGCGCCCGCACCGCACCGCTTTTACTACCTGCACAACTTCCAGCGTGCGCTGGACTGGCTGCACACGCGCTATGGCGACCTGCTCGGTGTGGACGACCTGCAGTTCCTCACCGACTTTCGGCAACTGCCCCAGGCCGCACAGGCCCTGCTGGTGCGCATGGTGATGCGGCGCGGGCCGTGGTTTCGCGCGAGCAAGCTGGCCTATGACGAGATTCCTGACACGCGAGACGCCGCCGCGCCGCTGCTGTCGCGGGGCTGGCTTTGCGCCGATGCGCCCCTGGGTCTTTTGGAGCTGTTTGCCTTGCACACCAAGCGCGAGCTGCTACAGATTTTGCAGGGCACTGCGCTGCACCCCACCATGCGCAAGGCCGAGATGCTGCAGGCCCTGGCCGACCGCGCTGACCTGCGGCAGCCCTACGCCGCCTGGCACCCGCATGCCGACGAGCCCGTGTGGCAGGTGACGGTGGGCGCGCGCTGCGAGCGGCTGCGGCTCATGTTCTTCGGCAACCTGCACCAGAGCTGGGCGGAGTTCGTGCTGGCCGACCTGGGCGTGTTCCGCTACGAGGCCGTGCCGCTGGACGCTGCCTCGCGCGCCTTCCAGCATCAGGCCGATGTGGACACCTACCTCGCCCTCAGCGCCTGCCGCCAGGCGCTGGACGCGGAGGGCGCCGATGCCGCTGCGCTGCTGCAGGCACTGGCCGCCGCGCACAGCGCCACGCCATGGCTGGAGCAGCGCCGCGCGCGGGTCCTGCTGCGCGTGGGCCAGGCCTGCGAGCGCGCGCGCGACTGGCCGCTGGCCGCCCAGGCCTACGCCGCCAGCCGCGCCCCCGGTGCGCGCCACCGCCAGATCCGCGTGCTGGAGCGCATGCAATGCTCCGATCAGGCTCTAGCCCTTGCCAGTCAAGCGCTGGCTGCTCCTGAAAGTGAAGAAGAACACCAGCGCGTGGCGCGCATGCTGCCGCGCCTGCGCCGCAGCCTGGGGCAGGGCGGCGGGCCGCGCCGGCCGGCACTGGCCCCGGCCGTGGCTGCGCTGCGCATGGACGTGGAACTGCCCGCGCCCACGCCGCCCCAGTCGGTGGAGCACGCGCTGCGCGCGCGCTGGCATTGCGCCGAGGCGCCGGTGTTTTATGTGGAGAACACGCTCGTCAACGCGCTGTTCGGCCTGCTGTGCTGGCCGGCCATCTTTGCGCCGTTGCCGGGCGCGTTCTTCCACCCGTTCCAGAGTGGCCCGGCCGACCTGGCCGCGCCCGACTTCGTGGCGCGCCGCCAGGCCTTGTTCAACGCCTGCCTGGCCGAGCTGCATGACGGCCGCTACCGCGCCACCATCCTGCAGCGCTTTGAAGAGAAGCACGGCACCCAGTCGCCCTTCGTGGCCTGGGGCGCGTTGAGCGCCGAACTGCTGGCGCTGGCGCTGGACTGCATTCCGCCCGCGCACCTGGAGCGGCTGTTTGCCCGGCTGCTGTGCGACGTGCAGGCCAATCGCACCGGCCTGCCCGACCTGGTGCGCTTCTGGCCTGGCCGCCCGCCCGGGGCCGAGCGCTATGCGCTGGTGGAGGTGAAGGCCCCCGGCGACAAGCTGCAGGACAACCAGATCCGCTGGCTGGCGTACTGCGTGGCGCAGGGCATTCCGGTGCAGGTGTGCCACGTGCAGTGGTGCGACCCGGCATGACGGCCGCCCCGCGCCCCCAGGTGGTGGCCGTGCGCGCGCTGTGCGAGTTCACGGCCCGCACGGGCGACCTGGACCTGCGCTTCACCCCCGCCCCCAGCGCACTCGAAGGCATGGAAGGCCACCGCGCGGTGCAGCAGCGCCGCGGCGCAGGCTACGAGGCCGAGGTGCCGCTGACCGGCACGTACGACCACCTGACGGTGTGCGGCCGTGCCGATGGCTGGAACGCGGCGCTGGGGCAGCTCGAAGAAATCAAGACCTACCGCGGCACGCTGGACAGCGTGCGCCCCCACCACCGCGCGCTGCACTGGGCCCAGGCCCAGGTGTACGGCCACCTGCTGTGCCAGGCGCGCGGGCTGGCGGGGCTCAAGCTCGCGCTGGTCTACGTGCACGCCACCACCCATGCCGAGACCGTGCTGGTGCAGGAACACACCGCCGCCGCGCTGCAGGCGTTCTTTGCCACGCAGTGCCAGCGCTATCTGGCCTGGGCGCACAGCGAGGCCGCGCACCGCCAGCAGCGCAACGCCGCCCTGGCGCGGCTGCGCTTTCCTCTGCCCGCGTTTCGCGCCGGGCAGCGCGGGCTGGCCGTGGCCGTGTACCGCACCGCACACCCCAACGCAGAGGGTGCCAGCGCCCCCGCCGGGCGTTGCCTGCTGGCCCAGGCGCCCACCGGCATCGGCAAGACCCTGGGCACGCTGTTCCCGCTGCTCAAGGCTATGGCGCCCCCGGCTATGGCGCCCCCGGCCACGGTGCCCCCGGCGATCACCACGCCAGGGCAGGGCGGGCCGGCTCTGGCCGCTGCCGCATCCGGCGCCGCCGCCGATGCGGTGCCCAACGGGGACACTGAAACCGTCAAAAAAGAGAGCGCGCCACGCTTGCCCAGCGGCCTGGACAAGCTGTTTTTCCTCACCGCCAAGGGCACGGGCCACGGCTTGGCGCTGCACGCGCTGGCCCAGTTGCAGGGCGCGCTGGCACCCCACGCGCCCGGCACGCCGCTGCGCGTGCTGGATTTGCACGCGCGCGACAAGACCTGCGAACACCCCGGCAGCGCCTGCCATGGCGATGCCTGCCCGCTGGCGCGCGGCTTCTTTGACCGGCTGCCCGCCGCCCGCGCCGCCGCCGTGCAGCAGCCCGCGCCTTGGGATGCGCCCGCCGTGCGCGGCGTGGCGCTGCAGCACGGCATCTGCCCCTACTACCTGTCGCAGGAGCTGGTGCGCTGGGCCGACGTGGTGGTGGCCGACTACCACTACTACTACGACAGCGCCGCCATGCTCTACGCCCTCACGCAGCAGCAGGGCTGGCGCGTGGCCGTGCTGGTGGACGAGGCCCACAACCTGCTGGAGCGCGCACGCAGCATGTACACCGCGCCGCTCTCGCCCTTCGAGCTGGCCGCCGCACGGCAGGCCGCCACCGGTCCCGTCAAGAAGGCGCTCGACGCCCTGCACCGTCAGTGGAACGCGCTGAACAAGACCGTGGGCCAGAGCGTAGAAGACGCTGACACGCCGGGCGCACCCGGCGTACTGCACACCGGCGCCACCGCACCCGCGCGCCCCATCGCCGCCACGCCCACCTACCAGGCCCACGCCACCGTACCGCCCGCGCTGCTGGGCGCGGTGCAGCGTGCCGTGGGCGCCATGGCCGAGGCCCAGGCCGACCAACCCCTGCCGCCGGGCGACGCGGTGCTGGCGTTCTATTGGTCGCTGCTGCACTTCCAGGCCCTGGCCGAGCAGTTCGGCCCGCATGCGCTGTTCGACCTGCAGCACACCGCCACGCCACCCCGCAGCCGCAGCGGCCGGGCCCGCACACCCGCCACCACGCTGTGCATCCGCAACGTCATGCCCGCACCGCACCTGGCCGCGCGCCACGCGGCGGCGCAGGCCACGGTGCTGTTCTCGGGCACGCTCAGCCCGCCGCAGTTCTACCGCGACCTGCTGGGCCTGCCGCCCGACACCGCCTGGCTGGACGTGGCCGCCCCCTTTGCCGCCCACCAGCTGCAGGTGCGCGTGGTCCCGCACATCTCCACCCGCTGGCGCGACCGCGAGGCCTCGCTCGCCCCCATCGCCGATCTGGTGGCCGCGCAGTACGCGCACCAGCCCGGCAACTACCTGTGCTTTGCCAGCAGCTTCGACTACCTGCAGCGCGTGGCCGCCACCCTCGCCCAGCGCCACCCGCAGGTGCCCCAATGGCAGCAAACGCGCGAGATGGACGACGCCAGCCGCGCCGCCTTCCTCGCCCGCTTCACCGAAGGCGGCCAGGGCGTGGGCCTGGCCGTGCTGGGCGGCGCCTTTGCCGAAGGCGTGGACCTGCCGGGCACCCGCCTCATCGGCGCCTTCATCGCCACGCTGGGCCTGCCGCAGGTGAACGCGGTGAACCACGCCATGCAATGTGCGCTGGACGAGGTGATGGGCCCCGGCCAGGGCTATGCCTGCACCTACCTGTACCCCGGCCTGCGCAAGGTGGTGCAGGCCGCCGGCCGCGTGATCCGCACCGAACAGGACCGGGGCGTGGTGGTGCTGATGGACGACCGCTTTCAGCGTGCAGAGGTGCGCGCGTTGTTGCCACAGTGGTGGCAGGTGGGGTGAGGGGTTTGGTTCGGATGGGGGGCAGCATGCGAGCCCGTGATACCGAAGCGCGCTGGATGCTATGAATGAGGTAGCTGCTAGCGCTTGCCTAAAGCGCCGTAGCGGCCAATTTAGCTGATAAATTCGGAGGATTTGATTCCCCGCGCCGGCTTGAAGGGAAGGCTGATTTTTCAGTGAAATGCGCTGGAAGCACTGAGCAAAGACTGCGCTTCAAAGGCTGTGGGGGCAGCTTGCGGCCAGTAGCGGTCCATTGCCAGAGCCCGCTTGGGGAAAATGGAGTTGACCCTGGCGGGCGTTCGTGCAATGCAGGGTTAACGCCAGTGCCTGTACCCCAATACTGGGATCATTTCCTTCTACAGGGTACGCCATACTCGCTCCAAACCAGCAAACATCATTCCGATAGGCACGCCACTGGCTCACATGCTGAGGGCTTCGGCGCGAAGTGCAAAGACCAAGACACCACGCCATATGAAAAGTCGAATCTAAAGACTGCTTAGGACCGCTTGGCAATTCTGGGGCCGTTCAACGGTGGTTCCAGTTTACCGGCGTTGGCGATGTCGTGGGCGAGGTGTGCGGATCGTTAACGATCTTCCTGCAATACGTTAGTCTTCATTAAAAAGAGAAGCATTAATGAATCAACAAAAGAACTGGCTGCCACTCTCTCAATTGCGCGAGCCTTATAACGACGCAGTCAATTATCGCAGTCGAACGCAACGAGAGTTCTTTCAAAGAATTTTTCTACAAACCGATGCGCTAACAAAAATACTTGAGCCTCAAGTATTTTTCCTTATGGGAGAAAAGGGATCAGGCAAAACCGCATATGCCACATACCTAGAGACCCACAAGACCAACGATCATCGTTGCAAACTAACAACCATGACGGAAACGCAATACCGGCGTTTCGTGGAGTTAAAGCGTCAGGGCAAGCTGGCATATAGTGACTATGCGAACATTTGGCGCTCAATGCTGCTGTTTGTCGTGGGGAGAATGCTAGTCGAAAAATCGAAAAACCCACTTCACTTTTTTACCGGAAAATTCAGTAAAGTGGAGAAGGAGATACAGCGCTGGTCAAAGAATGCTCTCAATCCCGAGGTTGAAAGCGCATTCGAGGCAGTAAGCAGCGAGGCGCTTAATGCAAAACTGGAAGCTGAGAAGGTTGGTGGATTTGCGGGGGGGTTAAAAAATCAAAAAACTGAAAAAAAATCTATCCTAAGGCATCACCTGCTTGAAACAGAAAATTCATTCAAAGAGGCACTCTCGTCCCTTAAATTATCTGATGATCACATACTATTCATTGACGGAATTGACTACCGCCCCGAGTCGATTCAATATCAAGAATACATTGAATGTGTGAAGGGGCTGGGTGAGGCGGTTTGGCAACTCAACACAGAATTTTTTAGCGGAATTCGGGATAGCAAGGGAAGAATTAAAATAGTACTGCTCATTCGACCTGATGTATTTCATGCCCTCAACCTTTATAACTCAAACTCACGCCTCCAAGATAACTGCGTTTTTCTTGATTGGGCCACAACAGAAAAGGAATATGCTGAATCCCCTCTATTTGAACTGAGTGGCCGCTACTTTTCTGCGCAACAATCATTTAAGGTCGAGCCCAGTGAAGCTTGGGAGTACTATTACTTCACTCCGCAAAACCGGGGGTACATATTCAAAAGGCTGCTGAAAATTTCATTTCATAAGCCCCGGGATATACTTACATATATCAGGATCACAAAAAAGAGTTCAGGCCGCGGAAAATCTAAAGATCAAGTTCAATTTCATGAGTCAATAGCAGGTGACCCTGCCGTTAGTCGCGAGTTTTCTGATTATTTACTTGGTGAGGTTAGGAACTACACTGCGTTTTACATGCACAGTGAGGATTTTCCAAAATATTTAAAATTTTTTCAGTTCCTTAACGGTAAGCAAAGCTTTAAATTTGATGCATTCTCTGAAGCATTTCTAAAATTCAAGAGTTGGGCTAACGGCGAAAAATTTTACGCAACAGAATATCTAAGAGATGCCGAATCTCTTTTGCAGCTATTCTATGATGTAAATGTAATTGGCTATTCTGAGGCGGTAGAAGGCAGCGGGGAAACGTACTACCATTGGTCTTACAGGGAGCGGTCTGCAAACAACATCGCCCCTCAGGTTAAAACGACAGGCTCTCTCATTATCAATCCCGGAATTGCCAAAGCTTTGGATGTAGGGAAAAAGTTTGCAACATTAATCGAAGCTGAGCCACAACGGCGCGGAAAACATCGACTTCATAGGGGAAACAAGAGACGGCACTAGTGCTAACTTTCGGTTCAACGCAGACGCTAAAATTGACCATGCCTTCGGTATTTTTATGGCCATTTTGGATGCTCTTAGACTCTAGCTCCGGTGCCATTTAACCTGAGCGTTGAGCGACTGCTTTAGCGGTGCGATGGAGGCCAAGCGAAAGTCTGCAATAGGTCAAAAGCCGCCGCTGATAAAAAAAAACCCATCGCAATTGCGATGGGCTTTTCCATTCAGCGCACCCGCACCCGCAAGCGCCCGGTGCTCAGCACCCGGCAGGCATCACACCTTCCGCACCTTCACCGGCAACCCCTGCCGCACCACCGCCCCCGACACCCAGTCGACCCACACGTTGTCCTTGGCGGGCCGGGTGGGGTCGGCAAAGCCCAGCGTGTTCAGGTTCACGCCGTTGCCGTGCTGCGGGTTGTGGGGCATGGGCTTGCCGTCCACGGTGTGGACTGCGGCGCCCAGCTGCTTGTGGCCGTAGCCGTATTCGATGGCCAGGGTGCCCTGGGCGATGCCGCTGCGCACCAGGGCCACGCCCTGCAGCTTGGCGCCGGGGGTGCTGACCTCGATGCGGTCGCCGTTGGCGATGCCGAGCTTGGCCGCATCCTCCTTGTTCAGGCTGATGGGGTTGTGCGGGTGCACCTGGCGCAGACGGCTGGCGGCAATCGACATGCTGCTCATCAGGTTGGACTTGTAGCTGCTCATGGTCAGCGGCCAGTCCTGCTCGGTGAAGCGCTCGCGCATGCTGCTGCCGTCGGCAAAGCGGGTGGGGAACCAGGTGGGGCAGCCCACGTAGCGCTCGCCGGTCATGGAGTGGCGCATCTTGGCCAGGCCTTCGTGCCACAGCTGCACGGGGAACTTGTAGGCGGCCTTGATCTGCTCGCCCTTCCAGGCGTCTTCGATCTTGTCGAAGCGCCCGCCGCGGCTCATCACCATGGCCACGCGGCGCACTTCCTCGGGCTTGAGGCGCTTTTCCACCTCGGGCATCCAGCGGGTGACGCCGGTGAGGGCTATGTCGTCGTCGCTGGCTTCGGGCACGGGCTTGCCGGCCTGGTAGGCGATGTTGCACATGCCGCGCAGGTAGAAGTCTTCGGCGCTTTCCAGGTCGAGCGGCTCGCCGTCCTTGGTGCTCATCGCGCCCTTGCCAAAGCCGGGCAGCTGCAGCTGCTTGGCCACGGCGAAGACGAAGCTCTCAAAGCTCACCGGCTTGCCGTCGGCGGTCTTGGCGGTGGCGGCCTCCACGGTGGGCCAGCGCACGGTGCTGCTCTTGGCGATCACATCGGCCCAGGGGGCGCCGATGCCCCAGCTTTCGTACGTGACGGTGTCGGGCACGATGTAGTCGGCCAGGGCCGAGGTCTCGTTGATGAACGGATCGACCGAGACGAACAGCGGCAGCTTCTTCGGGTCTTTGAGGGCGCTGACCAGCGTGTTCTCAAAGCCGCAGATGGCATACACCGGGTTGCTCATGTGGTTGATCCACGCCTTCACCGGGTAGGGGTAGCCCAGCAGGCCGGCGGCCAGCATTTCGCTACTCAGGCCCCCGGGCGCCGGGTACCACGGTGCCTTGGCGGGGTAGGGGTTCTGGCCGGCTTCTTTCTTGCGCTTGAACTCGCTGGTCTTCTCGTACGGAAAGCGCGTGCGCGACAGCGCCACGCCCGTGGCTTTGACCGCGCCCTCGAACTGCGCGAAGTTGTAGCGCGGGCCGGGGCCGAAGGGGCCGAACGGGCCAGCGTCCAGCACCCAGCCGCCCTTGACGTTCAGGTTGCCGATCAGGTTGTTCAGCATGGCGATGGCGTAGGCGGTGTAGAAGCCCGCGCCGCTCATGGTGCCGCCGTGCGAGTTGGCCACGGCCTGCTTGCCGTGGCTGGTGAATTCGCGCGCCAGGTCTTCAATCTCTTTCACCGGCACGCCGCACAGGTCGGAGTATTCCTGCAGCGTCTTGCGGCGCGCTTCCTCGCGCAGCTTGACGAACGATGTGCACACGGCGATCGGCGCGGGCTCCTCGGTGGCGCCCGCGGCCTTCAGGGGCGTGAATTCGCGCTCCACCACCAGCTCGGCCGGCTCGGCCACGGTGTGGGGCACCAGCTTGAAGCCGCCCTTGCCATCGGCCACCTGCACCACGTACACGTCTTCGGCCGGGGTTTTCTCGTCCACCGGCTCGGGCATGGGCAGGCCCAGGTCGGCGCCGCGCAGGAACTGGCCGTAGCGCGGGTGCTTGGGGTCGTTGATGAGCAGGTGGGTGGCGTTGCTCCAGCTCGCCTCGCCCGCGGCGGCCATGGCGGCCGGGCCGGGCTGGGTGAGGTACTTGGCGTCGTAGCGCTCGTTGTCGATGATCCAGCGGATCAGCGCCATGGCCAGCGCCAGGTCGGTGGCGGGCTTGATGGGCAGCCAGCGGTTGTTGTCGCCGGCCGCGTGGCTGGACGACATGGGCAGCACGGGCGACACCACCACGTAGCGGTAGGTGTTGTCGTCGCGCGAGCGGGCCTCGGCCAGCTCGCGCCCCATGCGCTGGAACGGGTTGCCCGACTGCGCCGGCGCCGTGCCCAGGAACAGGCCGAAGCGCGAGTTCTTCCAATCCGGCTTGCCGTGCGGCATGCCGGGGATGTTGCCCAGGGCCGCCGCCGTGCCCACGCGGTAGGTCTGGCCGCAGTAGGCGCCGTGGTTGGACACGTTCACCGTGCCGAAGGACTGGCGCGCAAAGCGGTTGATGAGCGGCGTGCGGCCTTCGTTCGAGGCATCGGTCACCAGCAGCTGGTTGGCCTTGGGGCCGTACTCGGGGTTCTCGGGGTCGATCAGCGTTTGCACGTCGCGGATGGCGGCCAGGCCGTCCACGTGGCCTTCGCCGAACAGGTCGCCGCCCTCGCAGATTTCCTTGACCAGCTGTTCCAGCGAGATGCTTTTCCACTGGCCGGAGCCGCGCGGGCCCACGCGCTTGAGCGGGGTGAGCACGCGGTGGGCAGCGGTCTGGTGCTCCAGCATGGCAGAGCCACGTGCGCAGCTGGTGGCGCGGCCTTCCAGGCCGTTGTCGCCGCCCAGCAGGGCGTACACCTCGCGCACGGGCGTTTCCATGGGCGCGTGGTGCGTGGTGGCCAGCGGGTGGTAGGGGTTGCCGGCGATGCGGATGATCTTGTTGTGCTCGGTATCCACGCGCACGCGCACGCCGCACTGCGTCCAGCAGCCCAGGCAGCTGCTGGGGCTGACCACCTGGCCCGGCTGGGTGGTGAGCTGGCCGGTCACGGGGTCGATGCGGAACTCGGGCGTGAGCGAGTTGCCGCGCGTGGCGCTCTTGGTGGCGGTGCCGGACGTGCCGGTCACCAGCCCCTTGGCGCCCTTGGCCACGGTTTCGCCGTAGCCGGCGGCAAAGGCCGCCAGGCCACCGGCCACCGCGCCGCCGCGCAGCAGCAGGCGGCGGCGGTTGGCGTCGGGGTGGGCCTCGGTCTCGGGAGAGGAATGCGGTTTCTTGTCAGTCATGGTCTGTACCTTCAAGGGCAGCGCCAGCGGGTATCACTTCAGTATTGATAGCTGCTCGCGCTTGCTGATATTGCGTTAAAGGCCGATTTGTCTATGAATTTCAGGCGGCAGTGGCCGTGGGTGCCTTGCGGGCCGGGAACAGCTCCAGCGCCCAGCTCGCCAGCCCGACCAGTGCCACGCACAGGCCTGCCACACCCACCATGCCCAGCAGCCCGTCGCCGCCCAGAGGCATGTGGTACAGGTACAGGCCGGCGCCGAACTTGGGCACGCCCTGCACGCCCATGAACAGCGCCCAGCGGAAAGCCCAGGCGGCGGCCGCCAGACCCAGGCCCAGCACCAGCGTGTAGCCCTTGGCATGCAGGCGGTGGCGCCCGCGCAGCAGCGCCCCCAGCACGGCGGCGCCACCGACGGCCGAGCCGACCATCGTCAGGCGCCACACGGGGAAGTCGTTCCACAAACGCAGCGCGGCGTTGAACGAGGGGCTGTCGCCGCCCAAGCCGCTCGCGGCCCAGGCCAGCGCCACCACCAGCAGCGCGCCGGCCAGCGCCAGGCCCATGCCGCGCAGCGTCTGCAGCGCTTCAGCGCCAGGGCGCAGCGCGGCGGGCAGGAAGCGCTCCAGCACGAAGGCCGCGCCCACGGTGGCCAGCCAGCCTGTCAGTGCCAGGTTGACGGGCACCCACAGGGTGTTCCACAGCGGGCGCGAGCGCACCACCATCATCTCGGCGCCGGTATAGACCGAAATGGTGAGCGCCGAGAGCACGAGCAGCGGCGCCAGCAGGCGCATCCAGCCGGTCTTGCCCAGCCACCAGGCGGCGCACATGGCCACGCTGAGCGTGACGAACACCGGCAGCAGCAGCGCGCCGACCGACATCCACGACCAGGGCGTGAAGTGCGCATAGAAGTGCCAGAAGCGCGCGGGCTGGTGCAGGTCGGCCAGCAGCGACACGGGGGCCGCAATGCTGCTGACGGCCAGCGTCAGCACGGCCGCGGGCAGCAGGCGCTGCAGCGTGCCGCCGTCTTTGCCCCAGGCGCACAGCGCGGCCAGGATGGCGGCGCCGGTGGCCACGCCGACCAGAAAGAAGTACTGCACGGCCCAGGGCAGCCAGGCAGCCTCGTAGTGCGGGGTCAGGAGTTCGATGATTTGCATGGTGCGCTCCTTGGGGTTCAGTGGTCGGACAGCAGGCGCACGCTGGCCTGGCCGTCCACGCCGTTGACGAACGCATCGGGCAGGCCGATGTAGTACACGCGCGGCGCGGTGTTCATGCCGGGCTTGAGCACCTTGAGGTCTTCCTTGTGCTCAGCCATGCGGCGGTTGATCTCGCTGCCCTGGTCGTTCAGGTCGCCGATCACGCGCGCGCCGCCCACGCAGCTCTCCACGCAGGCCGGCAGCAGGCCGGCCTCCAGGCGAGCCGATCACGCGCGCGCCGCCCACGCAGCTCTCCACGCAGGCCGGCAGCAGGCCGGCCTCCAGGCGGTGCTCGCAGAAGGTGCACTTGTCGGCGGTCTGCGTCTCGTGGTTGATGAAGCGCGCGTCGTACGGGCAGGCCTGCACGCAGTAGCCGCAGCCCACGCAGCGCTCGTTGTCCACCAGCACGATGCCGTCGGTGCGCTGGAAGGTGGCCTGCACCGGGCACACGGGCACGCAGGGCGGCTCGTCGCAGTGGTTGCACAGGCGCGGCAGGCTGACCATGGCGGGCGCGCTGCCGTCATCCTTGTCGATCTCGTACTGCAGCACCGTGGTGCGGAACTGGCCGATGGGCGGCTGGTTTTCCACCGAGCAGCTCACCGTGCAGGCTTGGCAGCCGATGCACTTGCGCAGATCCACCAGCATGCCGAAGCGCTTGCCCTCCATGCCGGGGCGGCGCGGCGGCTGGCCCGGCGCGAAGGGTGTGGCGGCCTGGCTGGCGCCGGCCAGGCCAAAGGCGGTGGCCAGGCCGACGAGTTCTTGCAGGAAGGTGCGCTTGCCGGGTTGCGGCGCGGCGCAGGCGGTGGGGGAGGGGGGACTTTTTGACATAAATACTTTGAATATTTACTGCGTAGATGCATTATTCTCCTCGCATCCTGATTATCTGTTTGATTAACGTCAAATGACTTTGTTGATATTCTTCTTGGATTGTTTTGGTTAAACTTTTTTAGTTTATTAATTGAAAATTAATGAAATATTAAATAATCCCGAGCAATTGCGTATGGAATGTGGAGCGGCCGCAAACGGCCATACGTGCGGGTTCCGGGCCCCGCGGGAAGTCAGCCTTCTGGGCTTGGGGATACGAATGCCATCCTGGGTACCAAAATCCGAAAATTGCCGATGAATGGGCGGTGAGGCGATATGCCTCAATTGCCGCCATTCCGATTAAAAATATCGGTTATTGCCCGCGCCGGCGGAGTGCCTGTTACCCACAAGGGCCAGGGGCGGCGCTACAGTGGGGCGCATGGACGCTCACCAACTGCCGCTCGCCGGCGTGGAGCCCGATGCGCCACGCCCCAACCACCATCTTTTCTTTGCCGTGCTGCCCGAGCCCGGAGCGGCGCAGGCTGCGGCCGATCTGGCGCAGACGCTGATTGCGCGGCACGACCTGCAGGCGCAGGTGCGCGCGCAGCGCCTGCACGCCACGCTGCTGTCGCTGGGGTGGGAGCCTGCGCTGTCGCCCCGGCATCTGCAGTGGGCGCGCGACGCGGCGCAGCAGGTGCGGGCGAGGGCGTTCTCGCTGCGGTTCGATCGGGTGTTGAGCTTTCGCCGCGCGCCGCAGGCCAAGCGGCCCTGCGTGCTCTGCGGCCCCGCCGACGGGCAGCAGGGTTTCATCGCCTTGTATGAGGCGCTGCACACGGCGCTGTGGTCGCAGGTGCGGGGGCTGGACGGCGTGCCCCACGCACCGCACATCACCCCGCACATGACGCTGTGCTACAGCCGTCAGGCCGTGCCTGAGCAACCCGTGCCGCCGCTGGAATGGACGGTGCGCCGCTTCGTGCTGCTGCACAACCTGCGCGGCTCGCCCGGCCCTTACGAGGTGCTGGGCGAGTGGCCGCTGGCGGATTGATTGCTATTGTTTATATAGCTGTTGGCGCTTGATGGATAGGCGCTAGAGGCCAATTTACTCTGGCATCACGCCATGGTCATCAGGCTGGCATTGCCGCCTGCCGCCGTGGTGTTGATGCTGACCGCGCGCTCCAGCAACAGGCGCAAGGTTGCCTGCAGCGCGTCGGCGGGGCCGTCCACCGCCGTCACGCCCACGATGGGGCCGGGGCGCAGGGCCACGCGCTGGCATTCCACGCGGCGCGTTTCCGGGCTGCCGCTGTGCAGCACGGCGTCGTAGCCCATGCCATCGCCGCGCCAGTCGGACACCAGGGCGATGCGCGCCTGCACCTCGCTCGGCAGCGTGGCGCACAGGGCCTGCGCGTCCTGCGGCCAGAGCGCAAGCGCGCCCGCGGCCAGCACCGCGCTCAACTGCAGCAGCAGCGCCTCGTCCGTATCGGCCAGGCACAGCACGCGTTCGCGCGGCAGCAGCCGATAGGTGTTGCGCTCGCCGGTGGGGCCGGGCAGGGTGCAGGCCAGGCCCGCGCAACTGGCCTGCGCCTGGGCCGCGCAGGCCTGTGCCAGCGCTGCGTTGCCCTGCGCCTGGGCCCAGTGCTCCAGCGCCGACAGCGGAGCGAGCAGCGCGGGCTGTGCGCTGGCGTCGGGCACCTGCACGGCCGTCGCCGCCAGCGCGCCGTGCGTGGCGTTGGCCGGGTGGCGCGACAGCAGGCGCAACAGATACAGCGGGCCGCCTGCCTTGGGGCCCGTGCCCGACAGGCCCTCGCCGCCGAAAGGTTGCACGCCGACCACGGCGCCCACCATGTTGCGGTTCACATAGACGTTGCCGGCCGTGCTGTGGGCCAGCACCTGGGCCACGGTTTCGTCGATGCGGGTGTGCAGGCCCTGGGTGAGGCCGTAGCCCGTGGCGCTGATCTGCGCGAGCAGCGCGTCCAGCTCGCCGCGCTCGTAGCGCACCACGTGCAGCACGGGGCCGAAGACCTCGCGCTCCAGCTCGGTGATGGTGTTCAGCTCGATCAGCGTGGGCGGCACGAAGGTGCCATGCGCCGTGCCCTGCCCACCGGCATGGCTTTGGAACACCGGCCGGCCGCTGGCGCGCAGGCGCTCGATGTGGCGCGCGATCGTGGCGCGCGCCTCCTCGTCGATCACCGGGCCTACGTCCACCGCCAGTTGCGTGGGGTTGCCCATGCGCAGTTCCTGCATGGCGCCGCGCAGCATCTCCAGCAGCCGGTCCGCGCAGTCGCGCTGCACGCACAGCACGCGCAGGGCGGAGCAGCGCTGGCCCGCGCTGTCGAAGGCCGAGGTGAGCACGTCCGCGACCACCTGCTCCAGCAGGGCGGAGGAGTCCACGATCAATGCGTTCTGTCCACCGGTCTCTGCGATCAGCGGAATGGGCCGGCCGCTGGCGTCCAGCCGTGCGGCCAGGCTGCGCTGCAGCAGCCGCGCCACCTCGGTGGAGCCGGTGAACATCACGCCCATCACGCGCGCGTCGCCCACCAGCGCTGCGCCCACCGTCTCGCCGCGGCCGGGCAGCAGCTGCACGGCGGCGGCGGGCACGCCGGCCTGGTGCAGCAGGCGCACGGCCTGGCAGGCAATGAGGGGCGTCTGCTCCGCCGGCTTGGCCAGCACCACGTTGCCCGCGGCCAGTGCGGCGGCCACCTGCCCCATGAAGATGGCCAGCGGGAAGTTCCAGGGGCTGATGCAGGTGACCGGCCCCAGCGGCGGGTGGGTGGCGTTGTCGAAGTGCCCATCCACCTGCGCCGCGTAATAGCGCAGGAAGTCCACCGCCTCGCGCACCTCGGCCACGGCGTTGGCGCAGGTCTTGCCGGCTTCGCGCATCAGCAGGGCCAGCAGGGCAGGCATATCGCGTTCCAGCCCATCGGCCGCGGCGCGCAGCAGCCGTGCACGTTCTGCGGGTGGCGTGGCAGCCCAGGCGGGCTGCGCCGCGGCGGCAGCCCGCAGCGCGGCGTCCACATCGGCGGTGGTGGCTTCTTGCACCTGCCCGACCATATCGGTGGCATCGGCAGGGTTGCGCACGGGGACGCGCGGGCCGGCGGGAGCGCCGGCGGCGATGAGGGGTGTGGCTTCCAGCGGCGTGGCGGCGCTGGCGGCCAGCGCGTCGGCCACGCACTGCAGCGTGGGCTCGGCCGCCAGGTCCAGGCCCTGCGAATTGGCACGCGCCGGGCCGTAGAGCTGCGGGGGCAGCGCGATGCGCGGGTGCGGCAGGCCGGCGCCGCCTTCGGCGCGGGCCTCGGCATCCACCGTGTCCACGGGGTTGTCGATCAGCGCCTCCAGCGGCAGCGTGGCGTCGGCCACGCGGTTCACGAACGAGGTGTTGGCGCCGTTTTCCAGCAGGCGGCGCACCAGGTACGCCAGCAGCGTTTCATGCGTACCCACCGGGGCGTAGATGCGGCAGGGGCGCTCGGGCACCACCTGCTCGTACAGCGGCTCGCCCATGCCGTGCAGGCACTGGAACTCGTACTGGCCGGGGCGATAGTCCGCGGGGCCCGCCAGCTCATAGATGGTGGCCAGCGTCTGCGCGTTGTGCGTGGCGAACTGGGGGTACACCGCGTCGGGTGCGCCCAGCAGCTTGCGTGCGCAGGCGATGTAGGAAATATCGGTGTGCGCCTTGCGCGTGTACACGGGGTAGTCCGCCAGGCCATCGACCTGGGCGCGCTTGATCTCGCTGTCCCAGTACGCGCCCTTGACCAGCCGGATCATCAGGCGGTGGCCGCTGCGGCGCGCCAGATCGATGCAGTAGTCGATCACGCGCGGGCAGCGCTTTTGGTAGGCCTGGATCACGAAGCCGATGCCCTTGAAGCCCGCGAGGGACGGCGCATGGCACAGGCGCTCCAGCAGGTCCAGCGACAGTTCCAGCCGGTCGGCCTCTTCGGCGTCGATGTTCAGGCCGATGTCGTAGCCGCGCGCCAGTTCCGCCAGTTGCAGCACGCGCGGGTACAGCTCGTCCATCACGCGCTGCCACTGCGCGCGGGCGTAGCGCGGGTGCAGCGCGCTGAGCTTGATGGAAATGCCGGGCCCCTCGTACACGCCGCGGCCCGCGCTGGCGCGGCCGATGGCGTGGATGGCATCCACATAGGACTGCATGTAGCGATCGGCGTCGTGCCCCGTGAGCGCGGCCTCGCCCAGCATGTCATAGGAATAGCGAAAGCCCCGTGCCTCCAGGGTGCGCGCCTTGCCCAGCGCCTGTTCGATGGTCTCGCCGGTGACGAACTGCTCGCCCATCATGCGCATGGCGACGTCCACGCCCTTGCGGATCAGCGGCTCTCCCCCGCGTGCGGTGATGCGGCGTAGCGCATCCTTCAAGCCCCCTTCGCTGTGCGTGGTCACCAGCCGTCCGGTGAGCAGCAGGCCCCAGGTGGCCGCATTGACGAACAGCGACGGGCTCTTGCCCAGGTGCGCGGCCCAGTCGCCCGTACCGATCTTGTCGCGGATCAGCGCGTCGCGCGTGGCCGCGTCGGGAATGCGCAGCAGCGCTTCGGCCAGGCACATCAGCGCCACGCCTTCTTGCGAGGACAGCGCGAACTGCTGCAGCAGCCCCTGTACCAGGCCGGACCGCCCGCTGGCATGTTCGCGCTGGCGCAGCCCTTGCGCCAGGCGCAGGGCGCGCGCCTGGATGTCCTGCGCCATGGCAGCGGGCAGGCGCGCCTGCGCCAGCAGCGGCGCCAGTGCCTCAGGCTCGGGCGGACGGCAAGCCTGGGTGACCGCCAGGCGCAGCGGGTCGGTGTCGCGGGGGCGAGGGGAAAAGTGGGCGGCGTGGGGGGCGGCGTTTGTCATGGGGTCGCATCATCCTTGGGTGAATGGCGAATGAATCACTAAAATCGGCAAGCACCACCGAATTTTTGCTCAATGACCGGCCAATTTCCCACTGATCTGGATCGCATCGATCGCAGGATATTGAAGATCCTGCAAGACGATGGGCGCATCTCCAACCTCAAGCTGGCAGAGACCGTGGCGCTGTCGCCCACTGCCGTGCTCGCGCGGGTGCAGCGGCTCACGCGCGAAGGCTACATCCTGGGGTATGAGGCGCGGCTCAATCCCCTCAAGCTGGGCGCGGGCATGCTGGTGTTCGTGGAGGTGCTGCTGGACCGCACCACGCCCAACGTGTTCGACCAGTTCAAGGCCGCGGTGCAGGTGCATCCCGAGGTCATGGAATGCCACATGGTGGCCGGCGGTTTCGACTACCTGCTCAAGACGCGCTGCGCCGATATGAATGCCTACCGCCAGTTCGCCGGCGCCGTGTTGTGGCAGTTGCCCGGCGTGCGCGAGACGCGCACCTACGCGGTGATGGAAGAGGTCAAGCACTCCAACCACCTGTACCTGGGTTGAAGCCCTTCGGTACGGAAGACGCAACGCCCGCGTCGTGCGGGCGTTGTGTTTCCCATCAGCCCGCCGGGTACAGCGATGGGCGTTGCCTGTGTTGTGCCGATGTTTCGTTGCGCATCTCATCGATCACCTGCTGGCGGGTCCTGGTCGAAGTCGTTGAGGGTGCCGGTTCCGGAACGCTGCTTTCCCCATAGGACAGGCGGTCCTGTCGCACTGCGGTCTCGGTTTCTGCCCTGACTTGCTCACGGGTCCGATCACTCTTGAAGTGCTCGGGGTGAACGACCACGCCCGCTTCGTTGTTGGCAGGGTGCCAGTAGCCGGCAGATGCCATCGTTGGCAGACCGAGTGCTGCGACGGCAGCCACGCTTGCGATCACGGAGAAAAGGGGAAGTCGACGACCCGTCATGTTCAATATCCTGTGTTGGTTTGCCGGAGCGTGCATATCCCGCCCTTGCGCAGGGGGGCGCAAAGGGGCGCTCACAGCAGATGAATGCTTGGAAGGGGGCTGGCATGCACCGGGGTGTGCAGCCGCCCCTCCTGTACTTGCGGTCTGCCCCTTAGTGGGACAGCGGGATGGCCTTCCAGCCGCTGTGGCTGAAGTACTTGCCGTAGGCATTGGAGGCCTGGGCCACCTTGACCACGCCCTCGGCGCGCTTGTCCTCGCCGTGCTTGCCTTGCGCGGCCTCGGCACCGGCCATCAGGTCGGCCACGATGATGTGCAGCTGTGCATCGGCGGCGGGCGGCAGCTTGCAGTTCTCCACCATGTAGGCGACCTGCTGGTTGACGGTGTTGGCGAAGGCGTCGTAATCGGCCGGAGTGGCCTTGCCCGAGTGGGCGGCGGGCAGGATCTGCGTGACCGATCCGCGCACGGCCGTCATGGCCTTGCGTAGCGGCGCGTCGGTTTCCCACTTCTTGCCGGCGTTGAGCTGCAGTTGGTGGGTTTCGGCACTGCCGCCATGGTTGTGTGCGTCGGCGGCGTAAACGGCCAGCGGGGATGCCAGGGCGGCGGACAGCAGCAGTGCGGTGAAGGTGTTCATGAGAATGCTCCGTTGAAAAGTTGAACCATCAAGGCAGCCGCTCAAGGGAATGTGTGGCTGCCTTGCCTACTTCAACGAAGGGGGTGCCTCAATGTTCCATCTGATTTGCACCTTTTTCCTTCTCTCATCTCGGCGTTCACTTGCGGTGCAGCATTTCCTCCTCGGTGGCTTCTTCTGCATAGCGGGTCAGCAGCAATTGCAGCAGCCGCGTGCGCTGGGCGTCGTTCAGCATGGCGCGCTCGGCCAAGAGTTGGTCAATCACGCGCTGTTGCTGCGTGGCCTGCAGGCGGGCGATGGCGGCCTGCTCGGCGTCAATGGCGGTGCGCTCTGGTGCGTCAGCAAAGATGTGGCGCACCAGGGCTTCGCGGTGGCGGCGTATGTCACTCCAGTTGGACGACAGGTCATGGAGGAAGGGGGTTTCCATTCCTTCCCAGCGCGCGCGCTGTTCGGGGGTGAGCTTCAGATACTCGGGCAGGTGGACCACGGGAGGCGCGCCGCCCTCGGGCACCGTGTCCGGCGCAGTGCGCAGCACCAGTGCGGCAACCACGCCCAGGTTGAGCGCCAGCGAGATCGCCAGCAGGGTGCGAATCCAGGCAGGGTTTTTCATGGCAGGGTTCTCGGCAAACGGCAGATTTCGGCGGCGGCGCACAGCCCGCCTGGCGGCACAGGGTCGAACACGCGCGCCATGGCAGGGCTGGCAGCCGGAAGGGCCGCGCCCGTGCCCAGCAGCAGCCCCCCCAGCCAGACGCCGGACACCAGCGCGGCCCCCGCGGCGAGGCCCGTGGGCATCCAGCCCAGCAGGCTCCAGCCGGTGCGCCGGGACCGGGTGGGGCGTTGCGCCAGGTCCTGCGCCAGGCGGTCCTGCAATTGCGCCGCCAGGTCGAAACCCAGCGCGGGCGAGGGCAGGGCCAGCAATTGCTGGCGCTGTGCCTGCAATGCGGCAAGGTGCTGGCTGCACAGGGGGCAGGCGTGCAGGTGCTGCTGCAGCGCGACCTGCGCATGCGCGGGCAGCGCATGGTCGATCAAAGCGGAAAGGTCTTCGGTGCGAGGGCAGTTCATGGCGGCTCCTTGCGTTCAGCGTGGCATGAGTTGCAGCAGCCCGGCGCGTGCGCGGGCAATGCGGGATTTGACGGTGCCCAGGCTGATGCCCAGCACCTCGGCGATGTCCTCGTAGGCCATGTCTTCGATGTCGCGCAGCAGCAGGATCTCGCGGTGCTCCACCGAGAGCCGCTGCAGCGCGCCTTCCAGCGCTTCGATGCGCTGGCGGGCCTGCAGTGCAGCCTCGGGCGTGGGGGTGTCCGCCGGCATCTGCTCGGACAGGGTCTCGTCCAGTTCCACGAACGCGACACGCTGCGCGCGGCGCAACAGGTCCAACGCCTGGTTGCGCGCGATGCGAAACAGCCAGGTGGACAGTTGTGCGTCCGGCTGCCAGCGGGGCAGTGCCTGGTAGGCGTTCAAGAAAGTCTCCTGGGCGAGTTCGCGCGCATCCTCCTGCGAGCGCGTCATGCGGAACAAAAAACGGTAGATGCGGTCCTGGTAGCGGGCCACCAGTTCGGAGAACGCCGCGACCTCGCCGCGCTGGGCGCGGGCGATGCAGTCGCTCTCTTCAAGGTGGCTCAGGGGGCGCATTGCCTCTTTCAACGCAGGGCCGCAGCAAAAGTTCCATGAAACCGTCGACACGGGGCGGGGCCGGGAACAGCCGCTTACCGGGGCGGGCGCAAACTCCGCAATAATGCGCCGCATTCACAGCACAAGAAGGAAGGGAACCCTCATGCGAGCCATTCGCTTTGCCACGGCCTCCGCCGCCATGATTGCCGGACTGTTTGCACCGGGCGCGTGGGCTACTTGCTACGTGATCTATGGCGCAGACCAGCAGGTCATCTACCGCTCGCAGACCCCCCCTGTGGACCTGTCGCGCAACCTGCACGAAACCCTGCCCCTGGTCGCGCCCGGCGGCACGCTGGTGTTTTCCTTGGACAACTATGGCTGCGAGGTGGAAGTCAACCGCCTGCCTTCCAATGTGGCTGCGGTCCGCAAGGATGCGGCTGCAGGCGCCCCCACCGCGCCCCGTGCGCCGCGCGCCAGCCGCAGCTGAAAGCCGCCCGCGCGGCGGCAGGGGTGGGCTGGCCTGAGACAATCGAGGCATGAGCGACCCCACAGAATTCAGCCCACCACCGCCCACCTCCACGGTTCTTCCCCCCGGCTGGCTCGAAGTCACCGCCATGGACATGGACGCCCAAGGCGTCGCGCGCAAGCCCGATGGCAAGGTGGTGTTCATCGACGGCGCACTGCCCACCGAGCTGGTCAGCGCCAACACCCACCGCAAGAAGAACAACTGGGAGCAGGCCAGCCTCACGGAAGTCCACCGCCAGTCCAGCCAGCGCGTACAGCCCGGCTGCCCGCACTTCGGCCTGCACGCGGGCGCCTGCGGCGGCTGCAAGATGCAGCATCTGCACGTGGCGGCACAGGTGGCCGTGAAACAGCGCGTGCTGGAAGACAACCTCTGGCACCTGGGGAAAGTGAAGGCCGAGACCATCCTGCGCCCCATTGAAGGCCCTGCCTGGGGCTACCGCTACCGCGCGCGCCTGTCCGTGCGCTACGTGCCCAAGAAGGACAAGGTGCTCGTGGGCTTTCACGAGCGCAAGAGCCGCTACATCGCCGACATGGAGACCTGCAAGATCCTGCCGCCGCATGTGGACGCCATGCTGATGCCGCTGCGCGCCCTGATCGGCAGCATGGCCGCACGCGACACCTGCCCGCAGATCGAGCTGGCCTGCGGTGATACGGTCACGGCGCTGGTGCTGCGCCACCTGGAGCCGCTGTCCCCGGAGGACAAAGACAAGTTGCGCGCCTTTGCCGCCGTGCATGGCGTGCAATGGTGGCTGCAACCCAAGGGGCCGGACACGGTGCATCTGCTGGACGAGGGCGGCGAGCCGCTTGCCTATGGGCTGCCCGACTTCGGCATCACCATGCCCTTCAAACCCACCGACTTCACGCAGGTCAACCCGCACATCAACCGCGTGCTGGTCACGCGCGCGCTGCGCCTGCTGGACGCGCGCAAGGAC
The DNA here is from genome assembly GCF_015832135.1 of Diaphorobacter sp. JS3051. Classification (NCBI taxonomy): domain Bacteria; kingdom Pseudomonadati; phylum Pseudomonadota; class Betaproteobacteria; order Burkholderiales; family Comamonadaceae; genus Diaphorobacter; species Diaphorobacter sp. JS3051. Next base: position 1,206,812 of record NZ_CP065406.1, on the reverse strand, counting down.
GAGCGCGTGATCGACTGGTTCTGTGGCCTGGGCAACTTCACGCTGCCCATCGCCACCCAGGCGCGCGAGGTGCTGGGCATCGAGGGCAGTGAGGCGCTGGTGGCGCGTTCGCGCGAGAATTATCAGTCAAATCAGGCTCAAAGGCAGGATGGATCTGCGCTGGCAGCTACCAGCTTTGTAGCGCGCAACCTGTTCGAGATGACGCCTGAGATGCTCATTGCCGATGGCGCCGCCGACAAATGGCTGGTGGACCCGCCGCGCGAGGGGGCGTTCGCATTGTCCAAGGCGCTGGCGGACATCCACCAGGCGCGCATCGGTGCCGAAGGCGCGCCGCCGCTGCCCGCTGGGCATGAAGGCTGGCAGCCCCCCCAGCGCATCGTCTACGTGAGCTGCAACCCGGCCACGCTGGCGCGGGACGCGGGCCTGCTGGTGCACCAGGCGGGCTACCGCTGTGTGGCTGCGGGGGTGGTCAACATGTTTCCGCACACGGCCCATGTGGAGAGCATGGCAGTGTTCGAGCGGGGCTGACGCCCGCGGTGGCTCAAGACGTTTTTGGCCAGGGGCGCTTGCCTAGCAAGCGCCAGCAGCTATCGTTTGGATAGCATCAGCTGCGGTTGCGGGAGGTGCGGTCCTCGGTCTGCAGGTCCGCCTCTTCGTCGCTTGCGCGGCGACTGGCGGGCTTTTTCTCCAACTGCGTGAGTACCGAGGCCGTGCCCTCGATCTTGTTCTCGCGCATGTACAGATCCATGTCCTTCCAGCCCGCGAACACCTGGGCCTTGGGGGCCTTGGGGTTCAGCGTGAAGCAGTCCTCCAGCCCGCGCAGCGCATGCCGGCAGGCGCCACCGATGGCCTTGGCCTCGGCCTCACGCTGGGCCACGCGCGGGTCCGGGCCCATGCCGGGAATCTCACAACCCGCCAGCGGCAGCAGCGCGGCAGCGATCAGGGCGGCGCGAGCGCCGGCGGCAAGGAGGGGGTGGTGGCGAGGCAGCATGTACAGGGGTTATCGGCAGGCGTGCCGTCAAGTTGAGGCTGTCAGCCAAGGGCGGACGTGAAAAAGGCCCCGGAAATCGGGGCCTTGCGACGCTTGTGCGGTGGGAAGGCCGTTCAGTCGCGCTCGCCGCCCATGATGCCCAGCAGGGCCAGCAGGCTCTGGAACACGTTGAAGATGTCCAGGTACAGCGCCAGTGTGGCGCTGATGTAGTTGGTCTCGCCGCCGTCCAGGATCTGCTTCAGGTCGTACAGCATGTAGGCACTGAAGATGCCGATCGCTGCCACCGAGATGGCCATCATGCCGGCCGACGAGCCCACGAACACGTTGATGATGGCGCCCACCATGAGCACCAGCGCGCCCACGAACAGCCACTTGCCCATGCCCGACAGGTCGCGCTTGATGACGCTGGCCAGGCTGGCCATGACGAAGAACACGCCCGCCGTGCCGGCGAAGGCCGTCATGACGAGGTCGGTGCCGTTCTTGAAGCCCAGCACCATGCCGATCAGGCGCGACAGCATCAGGCCCATGAAGAAGGTGAAGGCCAGCAGCACCGGCACGCCCGCGGCCGAGCGCTTGGTTTTCTCGATAGCGAACATGAAGCCGAAGGCGCCGCCGAGGAACACGATCAGCCCCAGGCCGCCGCGCAGCGACTGCGTGATGCCCGTGGCCACGCCGATCCAGGCGCCCAGCACGGTGGGCAGCAGGCTGAGCGCCAGCAGCCAGTACGTGTTGCGCAGTACGCGGTGGCGCTGCTCCTGCGAGATGCCATAGCCCGCGGAGCTGACACTGGTGATTTCTGGGTTCATCTGGTTTCTCTCCTGATTGGCCTGCACAGCGCAGACCCGAATGATTCTAGGTGGTGGCTTTTGGCGCCGAATGCAATACCCGCGCACCATCCCGTACTTTATGGGTTGCATTCTTTTGCCCTGCGGCGGGGCACTGGGCGGGCCCGCTGGCACTATGCTTTTCGTTTTCCGTTGTGCGCCCTGCCGGCTGGCCGGGCGCATCCACCCACCTCCTGCAGGACTGCCTCATGAAGACCAAACCCGAACTTGAACTCTCCGACGTCAAGCTGATCGCCGCCGCCGCCGAGGCCGAGGCCCTGAAGAACCAGTGGGCCGTGACCATCGCCATCGTGGACGACGGCGGACATCTGCTGTGGCTGCAGCGCCTGGACGGGGCCGCAGCGGTGTCCGCGCACATCGCGCCGGCCAAGGCCCACACGGCCGCCTTGGGCCGCCGCGAGAGCAAGGGCTATGAAGACGTGATCAACGGCGGCCGCACGGCCTTCCTGAGCGCGCCTGCGCTGCAGGGCATGCTGGAAGGCGGCGTACCCATCATGAAGAACGGCCAGTGCCTGGGCGCCGTGGGTGTGAGCGGCGTGAAGTCCCATGAGGACGCGCAGATTGCGCGCGCGGGGATTGCGGCGATCGGGCTGTAAGCGCTCATCGGGAGCGATTACTATTGTTTTGATAGCTGCTAGCGCTTGTTGGAAGGGCGCTGGAGGCCAAAAACATATTGGGTTCCAACAGAAAAACCGGCGCGTGGGCCGGTTTTCTCATGGGTGTGCAGGGAAAAAAAGCCTGGCTACGCGGGCATGCCCGTTGGCTGGCCAATACGACCCTTCGGACCGAGGTCCTGGAGTCGCCCCACGATGAAACTTATTTGGTCAGGATCAGCTTGCCGAGCTTGGTGGCCTGCAGCCGGTAGACGGCGCCGTTGTGCACGATGGCCACGGCCTTCTGGCCGCGCAGCAGGGTGCTGCTGTCGACGGCGCCGCCTTCGGCGTGGGACGCCGGGCTGGAATCGGCGGGCACCGCGAACATGCGGGGTGCGGTCAGTGCGGACGGTGCGGTCAGGCTGGCATGCATGGTGAAGTCTCGGTGCGTTACGGTGGTCAAATGATAACCATTCTCAATTAAAGATCAAGCATCCGGGGCTGAAAATTTCCTGTCGATTCGTATCCAGATGCAAGAGGCAGCCCCCGCAGGTGGCGCTGGCGACGCTGCTGCGCCGCCCGTGGGGCTGCTGCTGTGAAGGCCGGCGCGCCGGCGCGGCCGTGGTGCGTCAGGGCGCCGGGTCGGTCACGAAGCCGATCTTGCGCACGCCCGCGCGTTGCGCCGCCGACATCGCCTGCGCCACGCGCTCGTAGCGCACGTCCTTGTCGCCGCGGATGTGCAGGTCCGGCTGCGGGTCCTTGCGGGCCTCGGCCCGCAGGCGCGGCTCCAGCTCGTCGTCGCCGATCGTGGTCTCGTTCCAGTGGTACTTGCCGTCGGCCGTCACCGACAGGCGGATGGTTTCGGGCTTGATGATTTCGCGCTCGTTGGACGCACGCGGCAGGTCTACCGGCACCGCGTGCTTCATCACCGGCACGGTGATGATGAAGATGATGAGCAGCACCAGCATGACGTCCACCAGCGGCGTCATGTTGATTTCGTTCATCACCTCGTCGGCATCGTCCTGGGTTCCGAAAGCCATGGCGCATCAGCCTTTCTTGATGGGCAGCACCTTGGCTGCCTCGCCGTGTACCGAAACGCGCGCGCCGGTGACGAAGTAGGCGTGCAGATCGTGCGCAAAGCTGTTGAGGCTGTGCAGGATGGATTTGTTGCCCCGCACCAGGGCGTTGTAGCCCAGCACGGCGGGAATGGCCACGGCCAGGCCCAGCGCGGTCATGATCAGCGCCTCGCCGATCGGGCCGGCCACCTTGTCGATGGTCGACTGGCCCGAGGCGCCAATGGCCACCAGCGCATGGTAGATACCCCACACGGTGCCGAAGAGGCCGATGAATGGCGCCGTGGAGCCCACGGACGCCAGGATGGCCAGGCCCGATTGCACGCGCGCCGTGAACTCGTCGATGCAGTTGCGCAGGCAGCGCGTGACCCAGTCGCTCACGTCCAGGCTGTCATGCAGATGGGCCTGCGTGTTGCGGTGGTGCTGCGTGGCTTCGCGGCCTTCCAAGGCGAGGTGGCGGAAGGGGTTGCTCGGGTCGGAGCCCAGCTTGGTCAGGCCGGCGGCGAAGTCTTCGCTGTGCCAGAAGTCGCGTGCCTGGCGGGCGTGTTTCTTGAACTTCAGGATGTCCAGCGCCTTGATGATGATGACGATCCACGATGCCAGCGACATGCCGATGAGCAGCACAGCGACGGCACGGGTGACGAAGTCGCCCTGTACCCAGACATTGGCAATGCCGAAATGCGATTCCATGAAAACTCCTGCGAGACTTATTGTTGGAGAACGAAATTGATCGGGACCAGATTCCACATGGCTTCTGGCACGCCGTTGCGCTTGCCGGGTACGAAGCGCCAGCGCATGACGGCGTCGATGGCCTGGCGGTCCAGGCGCTCGAAACCGCTGGACTGCTTGACCTCCACTTTCTGCGGCAGTCCGTCGGTGCCGATGAGCACGCGCAGCATCACTTTGCCTTGTTCTCCCAGCCGCTTGCTCACGGCGGGGTAGACGGGCTTGGGGTTGTTCAGGTAGCTCGCGTCGCTGGAGGGCAACTCGATGCTGGGTGCGGCCGGCGCCGGTGGAGCTGCGGGGGCCGCCGGTGCGGCGACGGGCGCGGCCGCAACCGGCGGGGCCGGGGGCTGAGGCTCTACGACGCCCGTGGGCGCGGCGGGGGCGGGTGTCGGGTCGGGGACCGCCACGGGCATGGGAGCGGGGCGCGGCTTGGGCGCCACGGGTTTGGGCGGCGCCGGGGCTGGTTTGGGCGGCGGCGGAGCGGGAGGGGCCGGTGGGGCCGGAGGCGCGATGAATTCGCTCAACACCTCAGCAGGGATGATGATCTCTGCCGTCTTGCGCACCAGACCCGATTGCAGGGCCCACAGGCCGGCCACGTGCAGCACCACCACGGAGCCTGCGATCACGGCATTGCGGCTCAAGCCCCCGGGGGAGCCGTATCGGTCAGAGGACATAAAAATGATAGCTGCTGGCGCTTGTCCAGCTTGGTCGAAAGGCCAAAAAGCCTTGAATAGGCGGTCTATTTATGCAGGATCCACCAGACCGAGCATATGACGATGATCAGACTTCCTGCGAGTGCGTAGAACAGTTGCATGCCTTGCCTTCCGGGATGAGGGTGGCAAGCTGGACGGCTGTGGGATCGGTGTCCTTGTACAGGGCGGCCACCGGCTGCGATGCGCAGCACTGCGCCACGACATCGCGGGCACAGTCTTCGCAGCGGCCGCACTGGGTGGCGACGCCCAACTCGAACTGAATCTCATCGAAGCTCATACCTGCGCGCGCGTGGCGTGCAATCTCCCGGTCGGAAACGCGGTGGCAAACACAGACGATCATGGTGCAGGCAGTCGTGGCTGGCTATGGACGATGAACTGATTATAAATGCGAATTCATCGCATTTGCAGTCCTTGACCCCACTGCCGTGTAAGAAACCATTGCCGAGTGCCTTGCAGGCGAAAAAAAACCGGCATGCGCATGCCGGTTTTTGTTCGCCTGGCTCTCGCAGAGAGCCTGGCAGGGCAGATTACTTGACGTGCTTGCCAATCAGCCCGGCCATTTCGAACATCGAGACCTGGGGCTTGCCGAACACTTCCTTGAGCTTGGCATCCGCGTTGATCATGCGCTTGTTGGAGGCGTCCTGCAGGTTGTGCGCCTTGATGTACACCCACAGCTTGCTGATGATCTCCGTGCGCGGCAGCGGGGTGGCGCCGACCACGGCCGCCAGAGCGGGGCTGGGGGTCAGGGGCTTCATGAAAGCGGCGTTGGGGGTGCGCTTCTTTGCGGGTGCTGCGGACGCGGTCTTTGCAGTTGCCATGTTGGGTTGTTCCTTGTTGGAAATGAAATATGTCACCAGCGAACGCCGCAGCTCCACTGGCAGCGGTGATGCTACTGGGAAAAAAACCGGTTTCCAAGGCGAGCTGCCTCTTTTTTGCCTCGATTTGTTGCTCTGGCGGCCAACCGCCGTCACGCGCGAGAATGCGCCACCGCAGCTTGCTGCGGCGCACCATCCCCCTTTATGCACAGAAAGGCTTCCCTTCCATGTCTGCACACCCGACCCCGGCCATCAGCACCTGCGATCTCTGCGACGCCCACAAGGGTGACGACAGTGGCGCGTTCCGCGTGCTGCCGCCCGTGTTCCAGAGCTACGGAGCGCTCCCCGCTTTCAGCGGTCCCGTGAGCACGGTGAAATGCTTCGAGGACAACACGCTGGTCAAGGCGGCCGTGGATTCGCCGGGCAACGGGCGCGTGCTGGTGGTGGACGGTGGAGCTTCGCTGCGTCGCGCGCTGGTGGGGGGCAATCTGGCAGCCAGCGCGGCGCGCAATGGCTGGGCCGGTATCGTCGTGAATGGTTGCGTGCGCGACGTGGCAGAACTGAATGCCGAGCGCGTGGGTATCCGCGCACTCGCACTCATGCCGTTGCCCACCGAAAAGCGGGGCGAAGGGCTTTCTGACGTGGCGGTGCAGGTACAGGGCGTGTGGGTGCGGCCGGGCGACTGGCTGTATGCGGATGCCGACGGCATCGTGATCAGCGACCACGCGCTGTAACGCCGCCGGTCAGGCGCGCATATCGCGGCCGGTGCGCCACGGCAGCCGTGCGGGCATCGTGGCCAGTACGACGCTGGCCAGTGCGATGCCAAAGGCCATGAACTGCATGGTCGTGAAGCGCTCGCCCAGCGCCAGCACGCCCACGAGCGCCGCGCTCACCGGCAGCAGCACGGTGAATACGCCGCTCTGCGCGGCGGGGACGGTCTTCAGGCCGGTCATCCACAGCCACACGCTCCACATGCATGCTGCCATGGCGTAGAACACCAGCAGCAACCAAGTGGGCCAGCGTACGGCCGTGAAGTCGAAGTACAGGGCGAAATACAGCCCGAAAGGCATCGAGAGCATGAAGCCCCACAGGTTGATCAGCGCCGTGATGCGCCGTGGCCCCAGCGCGCCGGTGAGCTTCTTGCCGATGACGGAATAGGCGGCCTCGCACAGCGATGCGGCCAGCAGCAGGGCATAGCCCAGCCATTGCAAGTTTTGGGCATTTTCGGGCTGTAGGGCATTGCTGGCGTGTGCGGAGTGCTCTGGTTTGGATAGCGCAAACAGCACAATACCCGCCACTGCGCAGGCCACCGCCACCCAGGTGCGGGTCGCCACCTGTTCACGCAGGAACAGCCAGCTCATGACCGCCACACATGCGGGGATGGTCGCCATGATCACCCCGGCAGAGGTGGCGCTGGTCAGGCTCACGCCGTAGATCATGCAAACGGTGAACAGAAAGTTGCCCAGCAGCGACTGCAGAAAAAGCAGGCCTTGGGTCTGCCGCGTCAGAGGTGGCTCCTGGTGCGGCTTCTTCAACCATCCGAGCATGGCCATTGCGCCGATACCGAAACGCAACCACGCCAGCAAAAGCACGGGGAACGCCGCGGCCAGCGGCTTGGAGAGCGCCACGTAGGCACCCACCAGCATCATGCTGAGCGCCAGGCAAAGGTATGCGGTGGGGCGGTTTGGCATCTGATGAAGATTCCGAACGGAGGCTCCATCATGCATGAGCGCGGGGCAGCCCATGGAAAGGAACTCACCAGACCTGCTATTTCGCATGGAGAAAGTCTAATTTCTCATTGCGAAAATTTTGTTTGTTGCGTTGCGGAAAAATTTCTCGATACGAGAAATGAGTTTTCATATAGAGATATATAGAGCATAAGCCATTGATTTTTATGGCTTAAATTTATCTCTTATATAAGACATAAGAGATTGATGTGGTCTTATAGAAGACTTAAAGTTGTGTCCAAGGGTCCCGGGAGCGGTACCCGCCCATTCCTTCATCTCTTGGAGAGCAACATGCCAGATTCCCTGAACGCACAACTGAGCCGTGAGCAGCAAATCGCAGCCCTGGAAAAGGACTGGGCCCAGAATCCCCGCTGGAAGAGCGTGAAGCGCGGCTACACAGCAGCTGACGTGGTGCGTCTGCGTGGCAGCCTCCAGCCCGAATACACGCTGGCCAAGCGTGGCGCAGAGAAGCTGTGGGACAAGATCAATGGCGGCGCCAAGAAGGGCTATGTGAATGCCTTCGGTGCCATCACCGCCGGCCAAGCCATGCAGCAAGCCAAGGCGGGCCTGGAAGCCGTGTACCTGTCGGGCTGGCAGGTGGCCGCTGACGGCAACACCAGCGAGACCATGTACCCCGACCAGTCGCTGTATGCCTATGACTCGGTGCCCACGATGGTGCGCCGCATCAACAACACCTTCAAGCGTGCCGACGAGATCCAGTGGGGCCGCGGTATCAATCCCGGCGACAAGGAATTCATCGACTACTTCCTGCCCATCGTGGCCGACGCCGAAGCCGGCTTCGGCGGTGTGCTGAACGCCTTCGAACTGATGAAGAACATGATTGCCGCTGGCGCGGCCGGCGTGCACTTCGAAGACCAACTGGCTGCCGTGAAGAAGTGCGGGCACATGGGCGGCAAGGTCCTCGTGCCTACACAGGAAGCCATCGAAAAGCTGATCGCTGCCCGCTTCGCTGCCGACGTGATGGGCGTGCCCACCATCGTGCTGGCCCGCACCGATGCCGAGGCCGCCAACCTGATCACCAGCGACCACGACGCCAACGACAAGCCGTTCTTGACGGGCGAGCGTACGCAGGAAGGCTTCTATCGCGTGAAGAATGGTCTGGAGCAAGCCATCAGCCGCGGTGTGGCCTACGCCCCCTACGCCGACCTGGTGTGGTGCGAGACCGGCACGCCCGACCTGGGTTTTGCCCGCGAGTTCGCCCAGGCCGTGCATGCGAAGTGCCCCGGCAAGCTGCTGTCGTACAACTGCTCGCCGTCCTTCAACTGGAAGAAAAACCTGGACGAGAAGACCATCGCCAAGTTCCAGGACGAACTGTCGGCACTCGGCTACAAGTACCAGTTCATCACGCTGGCCGGCATCCACATCAACTGGTACAACACGTTCCAGTTCGCCCATGCTTATGCCCGCGGCGAAGGCATGAAGCACTACGTGAACATGGTGCAGGAGCCCGAGTTCGCCGCACGTGAGCAGGGCTACACCTTCGTGTCGCACCAGCAGGAGGTGGGCGCAGGCTATTTCGACGACGTGACCACCGTGATCCAGGGTGGTTCTTCGAGCGTGAAGGCCCTGACAGGCTCTACCGAAGAAGAGCAGTTCCACTGATCTGCTTCTGAAAGCACCTGAAAAGGTGCTTTCCCATCAAGCCATCTGATGCTGCGGTGTCAGGTGGCTTTTTGTTTTCTGAGTAATGGCGGTGACGAACGGGGTCTATACAAGTTGAAGTTGCCATTCTCGAACTACCTGGCCCCTGAGAACCTCGGGTAGCTGTCTGAGCTTCAGCAACAGCGTGGCAATGTCTTCGTCCTCACAGTAGAGGTATGCCAGCGGCACATTCAAGGCATCGGCAATCAGTCTGGCAGTCTTGACTGGTGGCTCATGCGTGCCCAACTCATACCGGCTGATCCTCGCGCGGCTTGACGACTCATCAATGCCGATCAGCACGCCCACCTTCTCCTGAGACCACCCAAGCTCTTCGCGTCGAGCGCGCATACGGCGACCGACAACGTTGTTGACTTGGACAGACTCGAACCCCATGTCACGAGTCTCGTGACGTGGCGATAATCTGTCGTCACGTTAAACGTGACATTCAGGAATCTGCATGAACTCGAAAACCAACTCAAGGGAGGAGCATGTCACTCGCACTGTCACTGGCAACCCTGTTCGGCAAGCCCGCTGCCGAAAGGTTGATCCAGGCATTGGGAACCCGCAAAGACGGATCCAAACGCCTTGAACAGGCCGCCACAGCCCTGGCCAGCGGAGCCACTGCCATAGAAGCCCTGAAGCAGGCATTCGGCAAGGACTTTCTGGCCACCGTCAACGAGGTAGTGGGCACATCCAAGGCTGCCTTCACCTATGAGGCGGGTACCCAGCATTACATCCGTCAGGACGCCGCTGGCCTGCCCCCTGCACAGGTCTTACGGGATGAACTGAACGTCAATCTGGACCGCCTGACCCTGTTGGGAGTGAAAGGTAAAGACCTCAAGAACCAAGCCCTGGGTGTGGTGGCTGTATGGGGCAAACGGTGTCTTGATCTGCATGGCGACACCCACAAGGAGGACATCGCATCTACCTTGAAAGCCATGAATGACCTGCTGACAGGTGATTCACGCAACTTCCGGCAAATCTATGAACTGCTGTCCACCACTGGCCTGGGTGGTGTGGGTGCTTTGATGGTCATTGCAGGCGTCCTGGTGGCCACTGGAACCGGCGTCGGTATTGCCACAGCCATTTCCACATTCGTATTCGGCATCCCCTGGGTCACGGTGGGAGCCTTGGTGCTTCCCGGCGCGCTACTGGTCGTGATGGCCGCCAAGAAAGCACGTCCTGTGGATGACGTTTCTCTGTCCGTCGCGCTGGCTTACAAGCTGCTTGAGCGATTGGAAAAGCCCTGATTTCTTCAACTGATTTTTAAAGGAGGTAATTCGATGAGTGTTCGTTTCATCAGTATGTTGGCTGGAGCTGCTTTGATTGCTGGCTGTGCATCAATGGGTCAGGATTTCAATATGTCTGACGTCGATGCATTTAAACCGGGTGTCACCACTTTTAGTGATGCAAAAGAAAAGCTGGGTAAACCGTACAGCGAATCCGTAGATACGTTTGGACGAAAGACGGTCATTTGGGTTTCTTCGCAAGGAGGATTGACAAAGGTCAAGAGCAAGGGGGTTTCCATCATTTTCGATAGAAACGAGAAAATGCAGTCCGTTGTTCACAAAAGTTCGACTGAGGCGAATTGATGGGAAAAATTACTGGAAAATTTCTAATCCTATCCACAGCTTTGATTTTGACGGCTTGTGGTCAAGAGTCAGCGATTCAGAAGGCCGTCAGAGGAAGTCTCAAAGATCCCGAATCTGCCAAGTTTGGCGAGCATGCTGTCTTGGATGATAAATTTGCATGCATGACTGTCAATGCTAAGAACAGCATGGGCGGTTACACAGGAAATCAGCAAGCCCTGCTGGCTAAAAAAGATGGAGAGTGGATTGTTGCAGAAATCGATCAAATGGGATTTGATGAGTGCAAAAGACTCATGAATCGTTTGAATGAAGAGTTATCAAAAAAAGAGAAGTAACCTGATATTCCAGAAAAGTGGCGCCCTCGGAGCAATCCCAGGGCGCTTTTCTTTTGCCCATCCCATTTCAACCTGAAAGGAGTTCTGCCTATGGAGATTTTCAAAACCTCTGAATCCATCCAAACCGCTGCCGCCCATCACCCCGATGCTGAGTTACGGCATTTGCTGTCAGCCAGGATCGAATCCTTGTCCGATCTGCTGGACGAGTTCCCTTTATCTGAACTGATGCACGTCATCGTCATGGAAACGGGAGACACAGCACAAAGCTTGGAAATCGCTTTGTCATTGCCAAGCCTGAATTACGAAGCTGGACATGGCCTTGATTTGAGCGATCCCGCTTTTGTGCCCAGTTGGGAAATCTGCGAAGCCCATGCCCAGTGGTACGAGATCACCTTTGTGCTGTCCAGCGATGGATTCGGCGTGGTGGTCTATGTGCCCAAAACCTGCACCGATGCCACCTTGCTGGCCCTGTGTGAACGCTTCGCAGAAACCCCTGTCACCACCGCCCCAGCCATGGAGAAGCCGCATGCCACATAGACCCCGAAACCCGCCATCCGTGGCACCCCCGCAAACCGCCCATTGAGGCGGTTTTTTATTGCCCAGATCAACCCAAGTCCAGAAAGGAAACCTATTTGACCCGCACCCCACCCATTGATCCTGTCGTGGCCTCAATGGTCAAGCGCCTGCCTGAACACCTGCAAGAGCTGTGGCTGGAAAGGGCCGCCATCCGCTAGTACGACGGTGGTCAAAGCCGGGATCTGGCCGACGCCATGGCCTTGCTTGATGTTGTCCGCATTCACCCCCAGGAAGCCTTGACCTGCTGGATCTGACCGGTGAAGGCCCTCCACTGCCATTGCGCAAAACCCAGCACCTTATGTGAAAGGGCTCAAGCCTGAGCCTGCCATCCCGTTCAACCCCTCCTGAAAGGACGCCCATGTCTGACCTTGCAACACCCCTTGATCCTGTGAATGCAGTGGCCGAATCCGAAAGTACGGAAACGCCCGAAGTCCTAGATACCTCCGAACCCCAGGAAGAAGCACTGCCCATCATCGAATGCCTCTGTACGGCTGAATGCACCTCCGTATCGGGCCGATCCACATTGACCTACGCCATAGGTCGTCACCCGGACCAATCCCTGCACCTGCGCATCGTCTCCAACTCTGGCGGCGGCATGTTCTGCGGGGATTGGGCTGCTGGTGCTCGGATTGATGCCCTTGTGGCTGGTGGTCAAGAACTCACATCCCGCAGCTTCCATGCCTTGCACCCCGGCAAATCCATCAACACCGGGGGTTTTGTCATGTCGGCCTTGCGTGACTTGGGTCTGATCCGCCTGAACCCCCAAAACTCTCGCCATCACGCGCATGTGGAAGGCATGAACTTCACCCAAGTGGCTTTGGCTGCATTCGGCAAGGCATCGACAGCAGACGCCCATGGTTCCAAGTCCCACACAGGCCGAAAGCCCCGGCTTCCACGTCCCTTGCCGAAAGGGCGTGATTGAAACCCCAGGTCATCCACATCCTTGCTGGCCTCATGGCTGCTGGCGTGCTGGGTCTGATGTTCTCGAACACCCGCATGGTGGGTGTGGCCTGTACCGCCTTGCTTTGTTACCTGTTTCCCATCGTCGCACTGATCCTGGCCTTGCTGGGATTGCTGGTGCTCTTCTTTCTCCACCGTCGCAAAACCCGAAAGGATTTCCCATGACCTACACAGACAGCCTCTCTCTGGCCACCCAACGCGCCCTGGACTGGGATGACCTGCCTCAAGACCTGTTGCCCCTGGTGATCGTGTCTGAAGCTGCTCACCTCAGCGCCCTGGATTCCGATGCCTTGGGCTGCACACACCTGCACTGAACCCAACCCCGGCCATGTCCAGTAGCTTTTCCTGCACCCATCCTTGATGGTTTGCGGAAGGTGAGTGGGGATGGTTGGGGTGGTGGCCCATCTTTTTTTGCGATGGCTTTCAGTGATGAAGGGGTAACGGCTGGGTGAATTCATGGGGCACGCAGGCAGGCCCGGAGGCTAGGGCCGGGGAGGGGCAGGCAGGCCCCGGAGGGGTGCGGCCCCGTTGCAGACGTGGCGGATGTTGCGGCCACCCGGGGAGGGGGTGGGGCCGGACGGCGGCGGGCTGGTTCTTGACCGAGATTTGCAGATTTACAACACATGATCAAAAAAATTTTCGGTCACGCATCTTGCTCTTGATTTTGGGTTTTTGGAGCAACCCTCAAGCTCCGGGCATCAGAGTTATGGCACATAAACCTGGATGCAATTTCTGCATAAGGCGTGAGTGCTTTCGTTCACGCTGAAAAATGAACAGGTTTAAATGCCTTTGGCTTGGATGAAATCGGCGGTACTGATTTAAATGCTGTGGCTAGGGATTTTCCTGGGTTACTGCTTTATATATTTATATTCATTGGATGTGTGCGGCGGACAAAATCGGCAGGGCGAGGAATCATGAATTTTGCGTCGGGTGGATTTGCTTGGGGAGAGGTGAATATGCAGAATTCAATCTGGTTAGACGAACGTAATCGTCTAAACCAAGGTTGGCCAACCTGCTCTTCCTCGTTCTTTGAAAATCAGAAAGGATAGTTATGTCGAAAAAATCTTTGGCCAAATCTGCCTCCGATGATCTGGAAGATTTCCTCGATCTCAGCCCGCCAGCGCCCTGGATGTCTCCTGTAACGGGTGAAGTGTTGTTGGATGCGCTGCATGAAACCATACGAACTTACGTGATCGCTGATGATTGCTATGTGACGGCCATGGTGCTTTGGATCACCCACACCTACAGTTTTCGGCAATTTCATTACTCGCCCCTGTTGCTGATCAATGCTCCCGAGCGGGCCTGTGGCAAGTCAGTGGCGTTGGAATTGATTGCTCGCCTGGCGCATCGCTCATTTGAGACGGCCAACATCACGGTGGCGGCTCTGTTTCGGATCATTCATCTGTATGGTCCCACGGTGCTGATCGATGAAGCTGACACCTTTCTGGAAAGCAATCCAGAAATGGCCGGTATCTTGAACAAGGGGTATGAGCATCGTGGTGTGGTGGTGCGGGTGGAAACGATTGGGGATCGCTTGCAGCCTGTGCCTTACCGTGTGTTTGGTCCCAAAGCCATTGCCGGTATCGCCATGGAACGTCGCTTGGCAGATGCCACATTGAGCCGCTGTGTTCGGGTCCAAATGCGGCGAAAGGTCCAAGGTGAGACTGTGCAGCGCTTGCGTTCTGCCGATCGAGGGCTGTTTGCCACCTTGCGTTCACAGATCCATCGTTTTGTTGCGGATCAGCAGCAAAGCTTGCGAGAGGGACACACCGACATGCCCAGCGAGTTGAGTGATCGGGAGCAAGACAACTGGGAGCCTTTGTTTGCCGTAGCCCGTTGTGCAGGGCCTCGTTGGCTGGCGAAAGCGCGTGAAGCGGCCTTGTCCATTAAGGGATCAACCGAAGAACCGCAGTCCATGAGCAATAACCTGTTGGCAGACATACGGGAAGTGTTGGCATCGTATCGAGATCGGTACATCCCCTCGGCCAAGCTGCTTGAGTTGCTGTTCAAGGATTCCGAAATGGGGTGGGACAGTTACAACCGGGGTTTTCCTTTGACCGCACGTCAATTGGCCAAGAACCTCAGTTCATATGGCATTCGTTCCAAGACGGTTCGTATGCGCGATGCTTCGACACCCAAGGGGTATGAGGTGCGCGAATTTGAGGAGGTGTTCAAGCGCTACCTTGGCGTTCCGAGTGCATCAGTGGATGCACGTAAGGAGGGTACCGTCCCTGCGGCCCCTGCGGCCCCTGCGGCCCCTGCGGCCCCTGCGGTTGCGGTGGCTCAAGCCAGTTCGACGCCGATTGCCCGATCTGCCCCGGTGCCCTACGAATTTCCAGACGTGGATTTCTGAGTTGTTTGTCCCCTGACCTGCAAAGCCGTTGCATGTAGGGCGGCTTTTCCGATACCGGGCATGGCCTTACCCAAAAGGCCCGCTGCCCGCGTGCTTTTCTGCACACCCAAACCTCCACAGGTTTGGAATCCGTGCGCCTTTCATCCATCCATGCCCTGCGCCTTGTGCGCCGGACGTTCATCAACCATCACCCAAGGAGGTTCACATGCCCGTTGTCTCACTCAGCGCCCAGTTCGTAAAAGAGGCGGTCTGTCCACCCGAGAAAGGGAAGGTGGACTACTACGACTCATCCATCAAAGGCTTCATCCTGGAGGTCAGACCCTCCGGTGGCAAGACATTTCACCTTCGCTATCGGGACGCCCACGGCAAGCTGCGCCAACACAAGATTGGGGACGCCGATGCCATCAGCCACGACAAGGCCCGAAAGAAGGCTCAGTACCTGCGATCCGAGGTTGAACTTGGCGGCAATCCCCAGGAAGACCGCAAGGCTCTGCGTCAGGTGCCCACCCTGGCCGAGTTTGTCCGCGACACCTACATCCCCCACATCCACCTGCACAGAAGGAATTTCCAATCGACCATCAGTTTTCTGAACCATCACATCCTGCCGCGTTTCGGATCCAAGCACTTGGACGAAATCACGACCGTCATGCTCACCGAGGCCCACCTCGATTTGCGTGCCAAGGGTTATGCGCTCGCCCAAGCGAATAAGCTGCCCGTCCTGTTCAAAATCATGTTCAACCTTGCCAAGAAGAAGGAGATTCCGGGATCTCAGTCCAACCCGGCCAATGGCGTGGTGCTTTTCCACCCGAACAACGCCAAGGAACGTTACCTCACGGCTGCGGAAACCCAACGGCTTTATGAAGCCCTGGACCAAAGCGAGAACACCCAGCTCAAGCACATCGTGTCCCTGTTGCTGATGTTCGGATGCCGCAAGCGGGAGCTGCTGGATGCCCAGTGGGAACACTTCGATCTGGAGCGGCGCAACTGGCGCATCCCCATGTCCAAGAATGGCAAGGCCCGCAACATTCCCATTTCTGCCAGAGCCCTGGAGGTGTTGAACAGCCTGCCACGCTGGAAGGGATGTCCGTATGTGATCCCGAACCCGGAGACACAGAAGCCCTATGGCAATCTGTACCACCCCTGGGACAAGGTTCGCAAGCAGGTCGGTCTGGATGACTTGAGGATGCATGACTTGCGCCACACCTTTGCCAGCAACTTGGTGAACTCGGGTCAGTCCATCTATGTGGTCAGCAAGCTGTTGGGACACTCTCAGATCAAGACCACCACCCGTTACAGCCATTTGGCCGATGAAACTTTGTTCTCGGCGGTGGATGTAGCAGCCAGGGTGGTGGACGCAAGCTGGCAGGCTCCCGGAGCAGCCCAAGCCTGACTAAAATTTAAGCAGGTCCAAAACTCTCCCATCCCGCCATCCAACGCCCACTTCGGTGGGTTGGGTGGATGGTGGGGGGTGAATGGACATCTCAATCGAGGGAAAGCGCACAACGGTTTGTCAGTTTGAAAAGGCATACCGTGACCGAGTGGGGCATGCGTGGGTGGTCCAGGAAAAGACACCCGGAAAACGCAAAAATCCGTTAAAAATCTTGCACTTACGGTATCGGCTGACTGTACAACACGTTCCAGTTCGCCCATGCTTATGCCCGCGGCGAAGGCATGAAGCACTACGTGAACATGGTGCAGGAGCCCGAGTTCGCCGCACGTGAGCAGGGCTACACCTTCGTGTCGCACCAGCAGGAGGTGGGCGCAGGCTATTTCGACGACGTGACCACCGTGATCCAGGGTGGTTCTTCGAGCGTGAAGGCGCTGACCGGCTCCACCGAAGAAGAGCAGTTCCACTGATCTTCTTGGTTGATGCGAGAAGCCCGGGGCCCCCGCCTCGGGCTTTTCTATTGCTGCAGGGTAAAATGCCACATCTGTTCACCAACAAGGGCGAGAAAGGCAGTCTGGTTATGACACCGCGAACTACGACGGAGATCTGTTCCAGCCGCTGAGGCTGGCCGTTCGCGCCTGCACGAGATTTCTCTCGCCCCCTTACAAGCGCGGACCTGTACCGCGCTTTTTGCTTTCTGAACCCCAGTCAAGCGCAGCTCACCTACCGAAAAAGACTCGATAAGGATTTCCATGATTCACATTACGCTTCCCGACGGTTCCCAGCGAGAGTTTGCTGGTCCCGTGACTGTGGCGGAGGTGGCTGCCTCCATCGGTTCGGGCCTGGCCAAAGCGGCGCTCGCCGGCAAGATCGGGGACAAGGTGGTGGATACCAGCTACCAGATCACGCAAGACAGCCCGCTGTCCATCGTGACGGCCAAGGATGCCGACGGCCTGGAGGTGATCCGCCACTCCACGGCCCACCTGCTGGCCTATGCGGTCAAGGAACTGTTTCCCGATGCGCAGGTGACCATCGGGCCGGTGATCGAAAACGGCTTCTACTACGACTTCTCGTACAAGCGTCCGTTTACGCCGGAAGACTTGGCCGCCATTGAAAAGCGCATGGCGGAACTGGCTGCGAAGGATGAACCAGTGGTGCGCCGTGTATTGCCTCGGGACGAGGCGGTGGCGTACTTCAAGGGCCTGGGCGAACACTACAAGGCCGAGATCATTGCCAGCATCCCGACGAATGAGGACGTGAGCCTGTACCGCGAGGGCGGCTTTGAAGACCTGTGCCGTGGCCCCCACGTACCCAGCACCGGCAAGCTCAAGTTCTTCAAGCTCATGAAGGTGGCGGGCGCCTATTGGCGCGGCGACCACCGCAACGAGATGCTCCAGCGCATCTATGGCACGGCATGGGCCACGAAGGAAGAACTGCAGCAGTACCTGCACATGCTGGAAGAGGCCGAGAAGCGCGACCATCGCAAGCTGGGCCGTGAGCTTGACCTGTTCCACATCGACGAACATTCGCCTGGTACCGTGTTCTGGCACCCCAAGGGCTGGACGCTGTGGCAGGAGGTGGAGCAGTACATGCGCCGCGTATACCGCGACAACGGCTACCAGGAGGTCAAGGG
Source organism: Diaphorobacter sp. JS3051 (assembly GCF_015832135.1). Classification (NCBI taxonomy): domain Bacteria; kingdom Pseudomonadati; phylum Pseudomonadota; class Betaproteobacteria; order Burkholderiales; family Comamonadaceae; genus Diaphorobacter; species Diaphorobacter sp. JS3051. The sequence continues at coordinate 1,188,834 of NZ_CP065406.1, read as the reverse complement.
CCCGCAGATCCTGGACAAGACGCTGTGGGAAAAAACGGGACACTGGGACAAGTACCGCGACAACATGTTCACCACTGAGAGTGAGAAGCGCGACTACGCTCTCAAGCCGATGAACTGCCCGGGCCATATCCTGATCTTCAAGCAGGGCATCAAGAGCTACCGCGACCTGCCGCTGCGCTACGGCGAGTTCGGCCAGTGCCACCGCAACGAGCCCACGGGTGGCCTGCACGGCATCATGCGCGTGCGCGGTTTCACGCAGGACGATGGTCACATCTTCTGCACGGAAGACCACATCCTGGCCGAATGCACAGCTTACACAGCGTTGCTGCAAAAGGTCTACAAGGACTTCGGCTTCCACAACATCATCTACAAGGTGGCCACGCGCCCCGAGGCACGCATCGGTTCCGACGAGAGCTGGGACAAGGCCGAGCATGCGCTGATGGAAAGCCTGCGCGCGTCGGGTTGCGAATTCGAGATCGCTCCCGGCGATGGCGCCTTCTATGGCCCGAAGATCGAGTACACGCTCAAGGACGCGATCGGACGGCAGTGGCAGTGCGGCACCATGCAGGTGGACTTCTCGATGCCCGAGCGGCTGGATGCAGAGTACGTGGGCGAGGATGGCGGGCGCCATCGGCCGGTGATGCTGCACCGCGCCATCGTGGGCAGCCTGGAGCGCTTCATCGGCATCCTGATCGAAGAACACGCTGGGGCCTTGCCCGTTTGGCTTGCGCCCGTACAGGTGGCAGTGCTCAATATCACCGACGCGCAGCAGGATTACTGTCGTGAAATCGCCGCAAAGCTGCAAAAAGCGTTGCCGAATCAAGGCCTTAGGGTGGTGACTGATCTGCGTAACGAGAAGATTACGTATAAAATACGGGAGCATTCGCTGCAAAAGCTGCCCTACATCCTCGTCGCCGGCGACAAGGAAAAGGCTGCAGGGGCTGTGGCAGTGCGTGCCCGGGGTAACAAAGACCTCGGCGTGATGTCCCTCGACGCATTTGTCGATCTGATCGCGCAGGACATTGCCTCCAAAGTCTGAATCATCGCTTGAGGCGCATCCCTGGTGCGTAAGCTGCTACGCTTTTCGTAGCTTTTTAATTGAAGGTGAGAGCCATCGCTACCGAATTTCGTGACCGTCGCCAGCGCGAGGAGCGCAAGCATCGACTGAACCGTGAAATCATGGCGCCTGAAGTGCGCCTGTCCGGTCCGGACAACGAGCCCCTGGGCATCGTCAGCCTGCAAGAGGCCCTGCGCATGGCGGGCGAGCTGGATGTGGACTTGGTTGAAATTGCAGCCACGGCTAATCCCCCGGTCTGCCGCCTGATGGACTATGGCAAGTTCAAGTATCAGGAGCAGAAGAAGGCGGCCGAGGCCAAGGCCAAGCAGACGGTCATCGAGATCAAGGAAGTCAAGTTCCGCCCTGGTACGGACGATGGCGACTACAACATCAAGCTGCGCAACATCCGCCGTTTTCTGGCGGAGGGCGATAAGTGCAAGATCACGCTGCGCTTCCGTGGCCGCGAGATCACGCACCAGGAGCTGGGCCTGGCATTGCTCAACCGCTTGAGGGATGACCTGGGCGACACCATTTTGGTGGAGCAGTTTCCCAAGCTGGAAGGTCGCCAAATGATCATGATGATCGCGCCGGCCCGCAAGAAGCCGGCAGGTAAACCTGCCGCCGAAAGCGCTCCCGCCGCTGGCGACAACGCTGCGTAAGCAAGGAGATTTGGCGGGCGCCCTCTAAAAAAGGGTGCCGGCCGATAGGCGGCATGCAAGTGCCGCCGCACGGCGAGCCGCAAGGCGCGTCGTTTGAAAAAGTGGCTCGGGGCCAACAAGGTTGCACAGCGGTGTGCAAACGCCTCACGAGCACAACCAACAGGAGCATTCACATGCCCAAGATGAAGACCAAGAGCAGCGCGAAGAAGCGTTTTCGCGTTCGTCCAGGCGGTACGGTCAAGCGTGGCCAAGCTTTCAAGCGCCACATCCTGACCAAGAAGACCACGAAGAACAAGCGCCACCTGCGTGGCATTGTGAACGTGCATGAAGGCGATATGGGTTCCATCGCAAAGATGCTGCCCTCCGCTGGCCTGTAATCAACTGACGAACAAGGAGAAAACACATGCCTCGCGTCAAACGTGGTGTAACGGCCCGCGCCCGTCACAAGAAGGTCCTCGCCCTTGCCAAGGGCTTCCGTGGTCGCCGCGGTAACGTCTTCCGCATCGCCAAGCAGGCGGTGATGAAGGCGGGGCAATATGCCTACCGTGACCGCCGCACCAAGAAGCGCGTGTTCCGCCAGTTGTGGATCGCCCGTATCAACGCCGCTGCCCGTGAACTGGGCCTGACCTACAGCCAGTTCGCCAACGGCCTGAAGAAGGCATCCATCGAGATCGACCGCAAGATGCTGGCCGACCTCGCGGTGCATGACAAGGCTGCCTTTGGCAGCATCGTGGAGCAAGTCAAGGCCAAGCTGGCTGCTTGAGTTCACGATTGGTAGCTATAAATTCTATAGCTACTAGCGCGCAAACAACAAGGGCTAGGGCTTGAAAAGGCACTAGCCCTTGTTTCTTTTTCAAGAGTCGATATGAACGAGTTGGATTCCTTGGTGACGAGCGCGCGCGAGTCGTTCGCGCGTTCCGCAACCCCTGCCGAACTGGAGAACGCCAAGGCGCAGTTCCTGGGCAAGTCAGGCCGCCTGACCGAGCTCATGAAGGGCATGGCGCAGCTCTCGCCCGAGGAGAAGAAAACCCGCGGCGCCGCCATCAACGTGGCCAAGCAGGCCGTGGAGGCAGCCCTCGCCGCACGCCGCCAGGAGCTGGCGGACGCCGAGCTGCAGGCACAGCTCAAGGCCGAGGCGCTGGATGTGACGCTGCCGGGCCGCCAGCGCGGCCGCGGCGGCCTGCATCCCGTGTCGCTGACGCTGGAGCGCATCGAGCGGATCTTCGGTTCGATGGGCTTCGAGGTGGCGGACGGCCCCGAGATCGAGACCGACTGGTTCAACTTCACGGCGCTGAACACGCCCGAGGACCACCCCGCCCGGTCCATGCACGACACCTTCTACGTGGAAGGCGGCACACCCGAAGCCCCCAACCTGCTGCGCACGCACACCAGCCCGATGCAGGTGCGCTACGCCGTGCAGCATGTGAAGAAACACCGTGGCCTGATCGACGCCGGCCAGGCCATGCCCGAGATCCGCGTGATCGCTCCGGGCCGCACCTACCGCGTGGACTCCGACGCCACGCACTCGCCCATGTTCCACCAATGTGAAGGCCTGTGGATCGGCGAGAACGTGAGCTTCAAGGACCTGAAGGTCGTGTTCACGGACTTCTGCAAGACCTTCTTTGAAAGCGACGACCTGGTGCTGCGCTTTCGCCCCAGCTTCTTCCCTTTCACCGAGCCCAGCGCCGAGATCGATATCCAGTTCCAGTCGGGCCCGTTGGCCGGCAAGTGGCTGGAGGTGGCGGGCTCCGGCCAGGTGCACCCCAACGTGGTGCGCAACATGGGGCTGGACCCCGAGCGCTTCATCGGCTTTGCCTTCGGCATGGGGCCGGACCGACTGACCATGCTGCGCTACGGCGTGAACGACCTGCGCCTGTTCTTCGACGGCGACATCCGTTTCCTGTCGCAGTTCCAGTAATGCAAAAAAGTGAGCTGCCAGCGCTTGTTAAGCCTACTCTTCAATATGTTTTCATATGGAAAACAATAGGTAGCAAGCGCTAGCAGCTCTCTTTTCAAGAGCACGCCAAAGAAGTCTGACTATGCAATTCCCCGAATCCTGGTTGCGCGAGTTCTGCAACCCTCCGCTCACCACCCAAGAACTGGCCGATACCCTGACGATGGCAGGGCTGGAGGTCGAAGAGCTGCAGCCCGTGGCGCCGCCGTTCACGAAGATCGTCGTCGGCGAGATCAAGGATGCCCAGCAGCACCCCAATGCCGACCGCCTGCGCGTGTGCCAGGTGGATGTGGGGCAGGGCGAGCCGCTGACCATCGTCTGTGGCGCGCCCAATGCCCGCGTGGGCATCAAGGTGCCGTGCGCCATGGTGGGCGCGGAGCTGCCGCCCGGCGAGGATGGCAAGCCGTTCCTCATCAAGGTGGGCAAGCTGCGCGGTGTGGAGAGCTTTGGCATGCTGTGCTCGGCGCGCGAGCTGAAACTGTCGGAGGACCATGGCGGCCTGCTGGAACTGCCGGCCGACGCGCCGCTGGGCCAGAACATCCGCCAGTACCTGAACCTGGACGACACGCTGTTCACGCTCAAGCTCACACCCAACCTGGCGCATTGCCTGAGTGTCTACGGCATCGCGCGCGAGGTGTCCGCGCTGACGGGCGCGCCGCTGAAGGCGCCGCAGTTCCCCACCATGGCCACCGCGATCGATGACCGCTTGCCCGTGCGCGTGAGCGCGCCTGACCTGTGCGGGCGCTTCTCCGGCCGCGTCGTGCGCAACGTCAATACCCAGGCCGCCACACCGCAGTGGATGGTGGACCGCCTGGCGCGCTGCGGCCAGCGCAGTGTCTCGCCGCTGGTGGACATCTCCAACTACGTGATGTTCGAGTTCGGCCGCCCGTCGCACATCTTCGACCTGGACAAGATCCATGGCGGCCTGGAAGTGCGCTGGGGCAAGGCCGGCGAACAACTCAAGCTGCTCAACGGCAACACCGTCACCGTCGATGAGAAGGTGGGTGTGATCGCCGACGAGCGCGAGGTGGAGTCGCTCGCCGGCATCATGGGTGGTGACGCCACGGCTGTGTCGGATGACACGCGCAACATCTACGTCGAGGCGGCCTTCTGGTGGCCAGAGGCCGTAGCCGGCCGCTCGCGCCGCTACAACTTCTCCACCGACGCCGGCCATCGCTTCGAGCGCGGCGTGGATCCCGAGCTGACCGTGGAGCACATCGAGCGCATCACGCAGCTGATCGTCGACATTTGCGGTACGCCAGAGACGGCATGCGCTCCCATTGATGATCAGCGCGTCAACATGCCCGTGCAAACACCGGTGCGCATGCGCATCGCGCGTGCGGCCAAGGTGATCGGCATGCCGCTCACGCAGGCGCAGTGCGTGGATGCGCTGAGGCGCCTGGGCCTGCCGCTGCAGGAGGAAGAGGGTGCCGTGACGGTCACGCCACCGTCGTTCCGCTTCGACCTGCGCCTGGAGGAAGACCTGATCGAGGAGGTGGCGCGCGTGGTGGGCTACAACAACCTGCCCACCACCCCGCCGCTGGCGCCGATCACGCCCAAGCTGCGCGCCGAATCGCGCCGCAGCAGCTTCGCGGTGCGCCGTGAACTGGCGGCATTGGGCTACCAGGAGACCATCAACTTCAGCTTTGTCGAAGAGCATTGGGAAAAGGAACTGGCCGGCAACGCCGCGCCGATCAAGCTGCTCAACCCCATCGCCAGCCACCTGAGCGTCATGCGCTCGTCGCTGCTGGGCTCTTTGCTGCAGGTGCTCAAGTTCAACCTGGACCGCAAGGCCGGCCGCGTGCGCGTGTTCGAGCTGGGGCGGGTGTTCCTGCGTGATGCGAGCGTGCAGAACACCGACCGCACGGTGGAAGGCTTCGCGCAGCCGATGCGGGTCGCGGGCCTGGCATATGGTGCGGCCGATGCGCTGCAGTGGGGCCGCAAGGACAAGGCGGTGGACTTCTACGATGCCAAGGGTGATGTGGAAGCGCTGCTCGCGCCGCTGCGCCCCACGTTCGAGCCAGCAGCGCATCCGGCACTGCACCCGGGCCGCTGCGCGCGCGTGCTGCTGGAGGGCCAGCCCATCGGCTTTGTGGGCGAATTGCATCCGCAATGGCGCCAGTCCTGGGACCTGCCGGCTGCGCCGATGATGTTTGAACTGGAGCTGGACGCCGTGCTGCAGCGCAAGGTGCCGGGCTTTCGCCCCGTGGCCAAGCGCCAGTTGGTGGAGCGGGACATTGCCGTGGTTGTGGCCGAGCGGGTCTCGCACGATGAGGTGATGCGTGCCATTGGCGGTGCGCTGGCGGGCGATCTGCTGCGCTCCGCGGTGCTGTTCGATGTTTTCCGGCCCCAGCCGCAGCGTGCGGGCGAGGCCGTGCCGGCGGGTGCTCTGGCGCAGGGCGAGAAGAGCCTGGCCATTCGCCTGACGCTGGGCAGCGACGCCGCCGCGTTGACGGACGCTGAGATCGAAGCCGCAGTGCAATCGGTGCTGCAGGCGCTGGGTGCCCACACAGGAGCGAGGTTGCGATGACTCGGGGGATGGAGCCAGGACCGGTGGAGTTCGCCGTGGAAAGCCTGGAATCGCCTGCGCTGACCAAAGCGCAGCTGGCGGATCTGCTGTTCGAGCACATCGGCCTGAACAAGCGCGAGTCCAAGGACATGGTGGACGCCTTCTTCGACCTGATCGTGCAAAGCCTGGTCGACGGCCAGGACGTGAAGCTGTCAGGGTTTGGCAATTTCCAGATCCGCACCAAGGCGCCGCGCCCGGGGCGTAACCCGCGCACTGGGGAAGCCATCCCCATCAAGGCGCGACGCGTGGTGACCTTTCATGCCAGCACCAAACTCAAGGAACAGATCCAGGGGCAGGACAAGGCTTGAAGTAGTTGACCCGAACCGGTGTTTTTGGCCCAGAGATCCTGGTCGCCGGTAAGGGGCTGCAGTACGCTCCACAGTCCTGCCCGTTTTTTGCGCCATTCCCATGAGCACCTTGCTGCCACCCATTCCGGCCAAGCGCTATTTCACGATTGGTGAAGTGGCGGAGCTCTGTGGCGTCAAACCCCATGTCCTGCGCTACTGGGAACAGGAATTCACGCAGTTGCGCCCCATGAAGCGGCGCGGCAACCGGCGCTATTACCAGCACCATGAGGTGCTGATGATCCGCCGCATTCGCGACCTGCTGTATGACCAAGGCTTCACCATCAGCGGTGCGCGCAACCGGCTGCAAGAGCTGGCCCATGCGGACAAGGCGCTGCGCGATGGTGGTGCGCCGCATGCGGACGGCCTGGAAGCGGCTGTACCCGCACAGGGTGCGAACGAGGGGATGAGCGTCGCGCAGGCGGTTCCTTTGAATGCGGCGACCCTGCGAAAAGAATTGGAAGAAATTCGCGCACTTCTTCTTACGGCCTGATTTTTCGGTATAGAATTCAAGTCTTGTCGGCGTGTAGCGCAGCCTGGTAGCGCACTTGCATGGGGTGCAAGGGGTCGCGAGTTCGAATCCCGCCACGCCGACCATTTATGCCAAAGGGACCACCGTTTTAACGGTGGTCCCTTTCTTCTTTGGCGCGTTTGGATCCTCGGCGGGACCAATGTCCTGTGCGCAGTGGGCATGCGTCTCTCGCGCTACAATGAGAGGCTTTCCCGCAAACAAGTCGCCCGGCCGCATCCAAAGCAATTTTCAACAAGCAGTAGCCTTCAGGAGCATCGCCGTTCCTGCGGCTCCCGGGCGACCCGTAAACCATCGGAGAACCCAGTGCTTTTGTCTCTCAAGGGAACCTTCCCGCCCGCCATCCTGGCGCTCGCAGACGGCACGGTCTTTATCGGTAACTCGATCGGTGCCGCCGGCACCACGGTCGGCGAAGTGGTCTTCAATACCGCCATCACCGGCTACCAGGAAATTCTCACGGACCCCAGCTACTGCCAGCAGATCGTCACCCTGACGTATCCGCACATCGGCAACTACGGCGTCAACGCAGAGGATATCGAGGCTGAAAAAGTCCACGCCGCAGGCCTCATCATCAAGGACCTGCCGCTGCTGGCCAGCAACTTCCGCATGACCGAGACGCTGCCCGAGTACCTCGTGCGTGCCAAGACGGTAGCCATCGCCAACATCGACACCCGCAAACTGACCCGCCTGCTGCGCACCCGGGGCGCGCAAAATGGCGCCATCGTCGGCTTGGCGGCTGGCGAGGCCGTGACCCAGGCGCGCATCGACGAAGCCGTGGCCGCGGCGAAGGCGGCGCCCAACATGAACGGGCTGGATCTGGCCAAGGTCGTGACCACGCGTGCCGCGTACGCCTGGGACCAGACTGAGTGGAAGCTGGGCGAAGGCTACGGCACGCAGACGGCCCCGCGCTTTCACGTCGTGGCCTATGACTATGGCGTGAAGCTGAACATCCTGCGCATGCTGGCCGAACGCGGCTGCAGGCTCACCGTGGTGCCCGCGCAGACCCCGGCGGCAGAGGTGCTGGCCATGAATCCCGATGGCGTGTTCCTGTCCAACGGCCCGGGTGACCCGGCGGCCTGCGACTACGCGATCACGGCAGTCAAGCAGATCATCGACAGCGGCGTACCTACCTTCGGCATCTGCCTGGGCCACCAGATCATGGCGCTGGCCAGTGGCGCCAGGACTTTCAAGATGGACAACAGCCACCATGGCGCAAACCACCCTGTGAAGGACTTGGACAGCGGCCGGGTAAGCATCACCAGCCAGAACCACGGTTTCGCGGTGGACATGGCATCGCTGCCGGCCACCTTGCGCGCCACGCACATCAGCCTGTTCGACGGCACTCTGCAGGGCCTGGAACACAAGGACAAGCCGGCCTTCTGCTTCCAGGGGCACCCCGAGGCGTCACCCGGTCCGCACGACATTGCCTACCTGTTCGACCGCTTCACCACTCTGATGCAGGCCGCCAAGGCCCAGTAAGCCCAAAAGGAAACCGGCGCCATGAAACTCTTCAGCTTCCCGGCTGCAGCGCTTGAGAAAGCCATTCACAAGCGCGTGCTGACATTGCCTCCAATGCACCGCGAGTGGTTCACCGAACGCTGGCAGCAAAAGCCCTACAAGAAGTCTTTCGTCGAGAACAAGGCCATGCCCCTGGTCACGCTGATCGCCAAGGGCAAGACCTGGGACGATGCGACCTTCGCAGAGGCCATGCAGGAGTGGGACGTGACGTTCTACGAGGCAGAAGCCGAAGTGTTGCGACCCCTGGTTCAGGGCGACGGCCTGCTGCAGCTGATGCAAAAGAACCTCCCCGCCGAGCGGGCCCAGGCGCTGCTGGACAGGCTGAATACGCGGCGCCCCGCAGCGGTGTCTGCCGCCCCAGCCTCAGCCCCAGCGACCGATTGATAGACATACCATGCCAAAACGCACAGACATCAAAAGCATCCTCATCATCGGCGCCGGCCCGATCATCATCGGCCAGGCCTGCGAGTTCGACTACTCGGGCGTGCAGGCCTGCAAGGCGCTGCGCGAGGAGGGCTACAAGGTCATCCTGATCAACAGCAACCCCGCGACGATCATGACCGACCCGGCCACGGCCGACGTCACCTACATCGAGCCCATCACCTGGCAGACGGTCGAGAAGATCATCGCCAAGGAGCGCCCCGACGCCATCCTGCCCACCATGGGTGGCCAGACCGCGCTGAACTGCGCGCTGGACCTGTGGCGCAACGGCGTGCTGCACAAGTACAAGGTCGAACTGATCGGCGCGACGCCCGAGGCCATCGACAAGGCCGAAGACCGCCTGAAGTTCAAGGATGCGATGACCCGCATCGGCCTTGGGTCGGCGCGCTCCGGCATCGCCCACAGCATGGACGAGGCCTGGGCCGTGCAGAAGAACGTGGGCTTCCCCACCGTCATCCGTCCCAGCTTCACGCTGGGCGGCACGGGCGGCGGGATCGCCTACAACCCGGAAGAATTCGAAACCATCTGCAAGCGCGGCCTGGAAGCCTCGCCGACCAACGAGCTGCTGATCGAAGAGTCGCTGCTCGGCTGGAAGGAGTACGAGATGGAGGTCGTGCGCGACAAGGCGGACAACTGCATCATCGTGTGCTCGATCGAGAACCTGGACCCGATGGGCGTGCACACGGGCGACTCCATCACCGTGGCCCCGGCGCAGACGCTGACCGACAAGGAATACCAGATCATGCGCAACGCCAGCCTGGCAGTGCTGCGCGAGATCGGTGTAGACACGGGCGGCTCCAACGTGCAGTTCTCGGTGAACCCGAAGGACGGCCGCATGATCGTGATCGAGATGAACCCACGCGTGTCGCGCTCGTCGGCGCTGGCCTCCAAGGCCACGGGCTTCCCGATCGCCAAGGTCGCTGCCAAGCTGGCCGTGGGCTATACGCTCGATGAACTGAAGAACGAGATCACCGGCGGCGCCACCCCCGCGTCGTTCGAGCCCTCCATCGACTACGTCGTCACCAAGATCCCGCGCTTTGCGTTCGAGAAATTCCCTGCGGCCGACAGCCGCCTGACCACGCAGATGAAGTCCGTAGGCGAGGTGATGGCCATGGGCCGCACTTTCCAGGAGTCCTTCCAGAAGGCGTTGCGCGGCCTGGAGGTGGGCGTGGATGGCATGAATGAGAAGACCCAGGACCGCGAGTTGCTCGAGAAGGAACTGGGCGAGCCGGGACCTGAGCGTATCTGGTACGTGGGCGACGCGTTCGCCATGGGCCTGTCGGTGGACGAGGTGCATGACCTCACCAAAATCGACAAGTGGTTCCTCGTGCAGATCGAGGAGATCGTGAAGATCGAACTCGACCTGGACCAACTCACGGCCGAGAAGGGCGATGGCGCGCTGGCCTCGCTGGATGCGGACACGTTGCGCGCGCTCAAGAAGAAGGGCTTCTCCGACCGCCGCCTGGCCAAGCTGCTCAAAACCAACGAGAAGGCTGTACGCGAAGCGCGCCATGCGCTGAATGTGCGCCCGGTGTACAAGCGCGTGGATACCTGCGCCGCTGAATTCGCCACCAATACCGCCTACATGTATTCGACCTATGAGGACGAATGCGAAGCCGAGCCCACCAACCAGAAGAAGATCATGGTGCTGGGTGGCGGCCCCAACCGCATCGGCCAGGGCATCGAGTTCGACTACTGCTGCGTGCATGCCGCCCTCGCCATGCGTGAGGACGGGTACGAGACCATCATGGTCAACTGCAACCCCGAGACTGTCTCGACCGACTATGACACGTCGGATCGCCTGTACTTCGAACCGCTGACGCTGGAAGACGTGCTGGAGATCGTGGACAAGGAAAAGCCCGAGGGCGTGATCGTGCAGTACGGCGGCCAGACGCCACTGAAGCTGGCGCTGGGCCTGGAGGCCGCTGGCGTGCCGATCATTGGCACCACCCCCGACATGATCGACGCCGCCGAGGACCGCGAGCGTTTCCAGAAGCTGCTGGGCGACCTGGGCCTGCGCCAGCCGCCCAATGCCACCGCGCGTACCGAACCCGAGGCGTTGGAGAAGGCCGCTGCCCTGGGCTACCCGCTGGTGGTGCGCCCCAGCTATGTGCTGGGCGGCCGTGCCATGGAGATCGTGCATGAGCAGCGCGACCTGGAACGCTACATGCGCGAAGCCGTCAAGGTAAGCAACGATTCGCCCGTGCTGCTGGATCGCTTCCTCTCCAATGCCATCGAATGCGATGTGGATTGTGTGCGCGATGCCTCCGGTGCCGTGTTCATCGGCGGCGTGATGGAGCACATCGAACAGGCTGGCGTGCACTCGGGCGACTCCGCCTGTTCGCTGCCGCCGTACTACCTGAAGGCCGAGACGGTGGCCGAGATCAAGCGCCAGACCACGGCCATGGCCCATGGCCTGAACGTGGTGGGCCTGATGAACGTGCAGTTCGCAATTCAGGAAACCGACGACGGCGATGTGATCTACGTGCTGGAAGTGAACCCGCGCGCCTCGCGCACGGTGCCGTTCGTCAGCAAGGCCACGGGCATCCAGTTGGCCAAGGTGGCGGCGCGCTGCATGGCCGGCCAGACCCTGGCCAGCCAGGGCATCACCAAGGAAGTCACGCCGCCGTACTTCAGCGTGAAGGAGGCCGTGTTCCCCTTCGTCAAGTTCCCGGGCGTGGACACCATTCTGGGCCCCGAGATGAAGTCCACCGGCGAAGTCATGGGCGTGGGCAAGACCTTTGGCGAGGCCTTCGTCAAGAGCCAACTGGGTGCGGGTACGCGCCTGCCGCGCTCGGGCAAGGTGTTCCTCACCGTGAAGAACGCCGACAAGCAGCGCGCGGTGGCGATTGCCCGCGACCTAGCGGCCATGGGCTTCGAGCTGCTGGCCACCAAGGGAACGGCCGCGGCCATCGAGGCCGCCGGCGTGCCGGTGCAGGTGGTCAACAAGGTGACCGAAGGCCGCCCGCACATCGTGGACATGATCAAGAACGACGAGATCGCCATGGTCATCAACACAGTGGAGGAGCGCCGCAACGCGATTGCCGATTCGCGCGCGATCCGCACCAGTTCGCTGCTGGCGCGCGTGACCACCTTCACGACCATCTTCGGCGCCGAAGCGGCCGTGGAAGGCATGAAGCACCTCGACAATCTGGACGTGTATTCGGTGCAGGAACTGCACGCCCGCCTGGCGGCTGCAGCCTGAGCGCGGCACCGGGTTTTAGGGGATGACCGCCGCGGCAAACGCGGCATAATCGCCCTTGATTTGTGAGACCGCCGCGCGGCAACGCGCGGCGGTTTGCTTTTTGCATCTGGAATCTGGAGACTGACCCATGGCCACCATTCCCATCACCAAGCGCGGCGCAGAGAAACTCAAGGAGGAACTGCACCGCCTCAAGACCGTCGAGCGGCCTGCCGTGATCAGCGCCATTGCGGAGGCGCGCGCGCAGGGCGATCTGAGCGAAAACGCCGAGTACGAAGCCGCCAAGGACCGCCAGGGCTTCATCGAAGGCCGCATCATGGAGATCGAAGGCAAGCTGTCGGCGGCCCAGATCATCGACCCCTCGGCGCTGGACGCCGGCGGTCGCGTGGTCTTCGGCGCCACGGTGGAGCTGGAGGACGAGGACACGGGCGACGCCGTGAAGTACCAGATCGTGGGCGAGGACGAAGCCGACTTGAAGCACGGCCTGATCAATGTTTCCAGCCCGATCGCGCGCGCGCTCATCGGCAAGGAAGAGGGCGACACGGCCGAGGTGCAGGCGCCTGGGGGCGTGCGGCGCTACGAAGTGGTGGCCGTCAGCTACATCTGAGGGTGCACGCCATGCGCGAACGCCTGCCCGTGCTGGCTGCGGCCCTGTGGTGGGGTAGCCTCTCGGCCATGGGCTTCGTGGCCGTGCCGATGCTGTTCGTCCACCTGCCCACGCCGAGTATGGCGGGGCAGATGGCAGCCCGTTTGTTCGAGGCGCAGACTTATATTTCGATAGCGTGTTGCGCTTGTCTGTTGGTGCTTTCCAAAAGAAAACACGCGGAAACCGAGGAGCAGTGGGCGCGAGCAGCTATGGTTTTTGTGATCCTCGGCCTGCTGCTGGCCTTGCTGGTGCAATATGGCGTGGCGCCGCGCATCGTGGCGCGCCAGAACCTGCGGCTGTGGCACAGCGTGGGCAGTGCCATGTATCTGGTGCAATGGCTCTGCGCGGGTATTACGTTGTGGAAAACTGCCAGGCAAGGAGGGTGAGCGAGCATGGAATCCCAGGTCGTACGCATCGAATCCCGTGATTGGTCGGTACCGGGGACCGACGCCTGGCGCGCTGCGCTGGAGGGCGGCAAGGTGCTGTTCTTTCCCAACCTCGCCTTCGAGGTGCAGCCTGACGAGCGCGCCCTGCTGCGGCCCGACATCCGCGACCCTGGTGCGCGCAACATCAGCCTGAATGTTGACGGCAGCCTGAAGGGCGCGGTGGGCGACGCCGCCACCCAGGCGCAGTTGACGGCCATGATCACGCGCTTTCGGGCGCAGGCGCTGGGCTTGATCGAGGCGCTGCTGCCGCATTACACCTCTGCGCTGCGACTGGCCCCCACCAGCTACCGGCCGATGCAGGTGGAAAGCCGCCAGCAATCCTGGCGGGCCGACGACCGGCGGCTGCACGTGGATGCGTTTCCCTCGCGCCCCAACTATGGCGAACGCATCCTGCGCGTGTTTGCCAACGTCAACCCCGACGGGGCGCCCCGTGTGTGGCGCGTGGGTGAGCCCTTCGAAGCCATGGCGCGTAAGTTCCTGCCACGCGCCAAGCCGTATTCGGCGTGGCAGGCCAAGGTGCTGCAGGCGCTGCGTGTGACCAAGTCCTTTCGCAGCGAGTACGACCACCTGATGCTGCAACTGCACGACGGCATGAAGGGCGACCTGGAGTACCAGCGCACCAGTCCGCAGGAAACGGTGCCGTTTCCGGCGGGTTCGGTATGGGTGTGCTTTTCGGACCAAGCCACGCATGCGGTCATGTCCGGCCAATACATGCTGGAGCAGACATTGCACCTGCCCGCGTCGCATGCGTATGACCGGGAAGCGAGCCCCTTGGCGATCCTCACGCGATTGACGGGCCGGCCGTTGCACGGCGTTCCGACGGCCTAACCGGCGCCTTGGCGCTGACGGCTCCTCTCCGCCCCGCTTCGTGGCGGTGCGACCTCGTCATTCGTGCCAGTGGCGCGCCACCCAGCGTGCGGGCTGGATGTGGTGAAAGCGCTTGTTGCGCCGTCCCTCCAGCGCATCCGGCGGATTGCATTCGCCGTGGAAGATCATGATGCGTGCGCCTTCGGGCACGAAGGGCTCGCGCCAGTAGTTGCTCGGCCACACGGGAATGCCGTCGTACTTGAAGCTCGGGCACCAGCCTTCAGGCCAGTACGACAGTTTGCCCTGGGCGTGCAGGAAGCGTGACAGAAAGGCCTGCTCGTTGCGATAGCTAGCCTGCACCTCGTCCATGTGCGTGCGAAAGTACGCCAGCACATCGGCATGCGCGCCCAGTTCAAAGCGGTAGACCGAGGAGTTGCCCGTGATCCGCTGGCCAAAGCGCCAGAAACGGGGGTAGTCGTGGATGATGAGAAATTCACCCGGCTGCTCGAAGAAGGGATCCAGCCCGCCCACGATCACCACGTCGAGGTCGAGGAACAGCGCTGTGCCGCGCAGGCCGTGCAGGTCGGCCTCGAAGGTCGTGAGCTTCTTCCAGGCGCCGTCCCGCTGGCCGGGCGCCAGTTGCAGATTCAGCGGCGGGATGGGCAGGCACTGCACCTCGGGGCGTATGCCTGCATCGTCGTCCGTGAGGCAGACGAAGTTGAACTCGCCACTCAGGTGGCGGCGCACCATGGCGTAAAGACGGTTGACGTACTCGGGGCCATATTTCGTGCCCCACTTCATGCAAAGGATGTGGCGCTGGTGCTGCTGCGGTGCGTTCATGGGATCTAGGGTCAATCGGCCTGGCGTTTTTTCACCGACTTCTGCTTGGGCTTGGCACGCTTGATCTGCCCGCCAGGCGTCAGACGCTGGTTACCCAGCACACGCAGTTGCTTGACCTCGGGGCGCTGGCCGCCGCGCTTGCTGAACTTGAGTACCTTCACATCGCGGGGACCGGGCATGCGGTCTTCGTCGATGGCTTTCTCTTTCGCAGGAATGGGCCGCCACAGCACCAGCAGCTTGCCGATATGCTGGATGGGTGCGGCGTTCAGCGCATCGGCCAGTTGCTGATACATCTCCTCGCGTGCGGCGCGGTCGTCGTTGAAGACGCGCACCTTGATGAGGCCATGGGCCTTGAGTGCGGCATCGATCTCCTTTTGAACGGCGGCCGTAAGTCCGTCGCCACCGATCAGGACCACGGGGTCCAGATGGTGGGCATTGGCGCGGTGTTCCCGGCGCTCGGCGGGAGTCAGTTGAATTTGAGGCATACCCGTATTATCTCAACGCCCCGGCAATGGCCGGCATACTGCTGTCCCCCGATCCGGGGCGGCGCACCGATCTATCCATGAAAGCCCAGACCAAAAGCAAGAAGGTGAACAAGGCATGGCTCCACGACCATGTCAACGACACCTACGTCAAGCTCGCCCAGAAGGAGGGCTACCGTGCGCGCGCCGCCTACAAACTCAAGGAGATCGACGAACAGCTCGGGCTGATCAAGCCCGGCCATGTGGTGGTGGATCTTGGGTCGTCTCCGGGGGCCTGGAGCCAGTATGTGCGCCGGCGGTTGTCGCCGGACGGGGCTGCCGTGGGGCAACTCAACGGCGTCATCATCGCGCTGGACATCCTGCCGATGGAGCCGATTGAAGGCGTCACCTTTTTACAGGGGGATTTTCGGGAGGAGGAGGTGCTGGCACGCTTGCAGGAGGCCGTGCAAGCGCGGCCCGTGGATGTGGTGGTGTCGGATATGGCTCCCAATCTGTCGGGCGTGGAGTCGGTGGATGCCGTGCGTATCGCGCACCTGATCGAGCTGGCGGTGGACTTTGCCGTGCACCATCTGAAGCCTGAGGGGGCACTGGTTGTGAAGCTGTTCCACGGCAGCGGTTACTCCCAGCTGGTGCAACTCTTCAAGGACACCTTTCGCGTGGTCAAGCCGATGAAGCCCAAGGCCTCGCGCGACAAATCATCGGAGACCTTTCTGGTGGGCATGGGGCTCAAGCGTCAAGGTTGACCGCAGCGCCTTGACCATGGCCTGTGCCGGGGTTAATGGGCGGTGCTGGCGGGTTGAAACGCCTAAAATGAACCCCAATTGCGTTAGGACGTTTCCATGACAGTGTCGTGGCCGGCCTCCCACTTCTGAATCTGGAGTTCCGCTTGAACAATCAGTGGTTTTCAAAAGTCGCCGTCTGGCTGGTCATTGCCATGGTGCTCTTTACGGTGTTCAAACAATTTGACACCCGTGCGGGCGCGGGCGCCGGAACCATCGGCTATTCGGAATTCCTGGAAGAGGTGCGCAGCAACCGCATCAAGAGCGCGACGATCCAGGAAGGGCAGGGCGGCACCGAGATCGTGGCGATCACCAATGATGACCGCCGCATCCGCACCACGGCCACCTACCTCGACCGCGGCCTCGTGGGCGATCTGATCAACAACAACGTCAAGTTCGACGTCAAGCCGCGCGAAGAAGGCTCGCTGCTCATGACCCTGCTGGTCAGCTGGGGCCCGATGCTGCTGCTGATCGGCGTATGGGTGTACTTCATGCGCCAGATGCAGGGCGGCGGCAAGGGTGGTGCCTTCAGCTTCGGAAAGTCGAAGGCGCGCATGCTGGACGAGAACAACAACACCGTCACCTTCGCGGACGTGGCGGGCTGCGACGAGGCCAAGGAAGAGGTCAAGGAGGTTGTGGACTTCCTGAAAGACCCGCAGAAATTCCAGAAGCTCGGTGGCCGCATCCCGCGTGGCCTGTTGCTGGTCGGCCCTCCGGGCACCGGCAAGACGCTGTTGGCCAAGTCCATTGCTGGCGAAGCCAAGGTGCCGTTCTTCAGCATCTCGGGCTCCGACTTCGTGGAAATGTTCGTTGGCGTGGGCGCGGCCCGCGTGCGCGACATGTTCGAGAACGCCAAGAAGAACGCCCCCTGCATCATCTTCATCGATGAGATCGACGCCGTGGGCCGCCAGCGTGGCGCTGGCCTGGGCGGTGGCAATGACGAGCGCGAGCAGACGCTGAATCAGATGCTGGTCGAGATGGATGGCTTCGAGACCAACCTGGGCGTGATCGTCGTGGCTGCGACCAACCGTCCCGACATCCTGGACGCTGCCTTGCTGCGCCCCGGCCGTTTCGACCGCCAGGTCTATGTGACGCTGCCTGATATTCGTGGGCGTGAGCAGATCCTGGGTGTGCACATGCGCAAGATTCCGGTAGGGCAGGACGTGAACCCCGCCATCATTGCGCGCGGAACGCCCGGCATGTCCGGCGCAGACTTGGCCAACCTGTGCAACGAAGCAGCGTTGATGGCTGCACGGCGCAATGCGCGCACCGTGGAGATGCAGGACTTCGAGAAGGCCAAGGACAAGATCATCATGGGCCCTGAGCGCAAGACCATGGTCATGCCCGAGGAAGAGCGCCGCAACACGGCCTACCACGAAGCAGGCCATGCGCTGATCGGCAAGTTGTTGCCGAAGTGCGACCCGGTGCATAAGGTCACCATCATTCCGCGCGGCCGCGCGCTGGGCGTGACCATGAGCCTGCCCGAGAAGGACCGCTACTCCTACGACAAGGAGTACATGCTGAACCAGATCGCCATGCTGTTCGGCGGGCGCATTGCCGAAGAAGTGTTCATGAACCAGATGACCACGGGCGCCAGCAATGACTTCGAACGCGCCACGTCCATCGCGCGCGACATGGTGATGCGCTACGGCATGAGCGAGGCCCTGGGGCCCATGGTGTACGCGGAGAACGAAGGCGAGGTGTTCCTGGGCCGTTCGGTGACCAAGACCACCAATATCTCCGAAGAAACCATGCAGAAGGTGGATGCCGAGGTGCGTCGCATCATCGACGAGCAGTACGGATTGGCACGCCGCCTGATCGAAGAGAACCAGGACAAGATGCACGCCATGGCGAAGGCCATGCTGGAGTGGGAAACCATCGATGCCGAACAGCTGGACGACATCATGGCCGGCCGGGCGCCTCGCCCGCCCAAGGACTGGACGCCGCGCACCCCTCCTTCGGGTGGTGATGGTTCCAGCGGCGGCACTCCGGCCGTCAAGCCGGACCCGGCGCCCTCCGCCGCCTGACAGCGGTTTGGCATGAAGAACGGGGCCTCGCGCCCCGTTTTCTGTATTTCACGGCTCTCACTCACTCACGCATGCGCTGGCAAACCACACGTTTCGACGTGGACCTCACGCGTCCCCAGGTCATGGGGATCGTCAACGTCACCCCAGATTCCTTCTCAGACGGCGGCCGGCATGTTGATACGCGGGGAGCGTTGCGGCACTGCGAGCAGCTGATCAAGGATGGCGCGGATATCCTGGACATCGGCGGTGAATCCACGCGCCCGGGTAGCCCGGCGGTGCCGCTGGAGCAAGAGCTGGCGCGCGTCGTGCCGCTGGTGGTGGAGGCGGTGCGCCTGGGGGTGCCAGTCTCGGTCGACACCTACAAGCCCCAGGTCATGCAGGCGGTGCTGGACCTGGGGGCGGACATCGTCAACGACATCTGGGCGTTGCGCCAGCCAGGGGCGGCCGGGATCGTCGCCGCCCATCCGCGCTGCGGCGTGTGCCTGATGCATATGCACCGGGACCCGCAGACCATGCAGGCCACGCCCATGGAGGAAGATGTGGTGCCGTCAGTGCTCTATTTTTTGGAGCGCTCAGCGCAGGAACTGCAAGCGCTGGGCGTGGAAAAGGCCCGCATCGTACTCGACTATGGCATTGGGTTCGGCAAGACAGTCGAGCAAAATTTCGCCCTGCTGGCCCGCCAGCCCGAGCTCCTGGCCTTGGGCTACCCGTTGCTGGCCGGCTGGTCGCGCAAATCGTCCATCGGTTCCGTCACTGGCCTGCCTGTGCACGAACGCATGGCACCAAGCGTTGCCGCGGCCGTGCTTGCCGTGGAGCGCGGTGCGCGGGTGGTGCGTGTGCATGACGTACGCGACACCGTGGCGGCGCTGGCGGTGTGGAGCGCGATGCGGCAGCAGGACACCGGCGCCGCCATTTTCCAGTAATCAAGGAATTTCATGACCCGCAAGTATTTCGGCACCGATGGCATCCGCGGCACGGTGGGGCAGTCGCCCATCACCCCCGACTTCGCGCTGCGCTTGGCACATGCGGTAGGGCGTGTGCTGCGCCGCACGCAGGAGCGTCCCACGGTGCTCATCGGCAAGGACACGCGCATCTCCGGCTACATGCTGGAAAGCGCGCTGGAATCGGGCTTCAACTCGGCGGGTGTGGATGTCGTGCTGCTGGGGCCGCTGCCCACGCCGGGCGTGGCCTACCTCACGCGTGCCCAGCGTGCGAGCCTGGGCGTGGTCATCAGCGCCAGCCACAATCCATACCCCGACAACGGCATCAAGTTCTTCAGTGCGCAAGGCACCAAGCTGCCCGACGCATGGGAAGAAGAGGTGGAAGCCGCCCTGGAGCAACCGCCCGTGTGGGCCGATTCCGCATCGCTGGGCAAGACGCGACGGCTGGATGACGCCGCCGGCCGTTACATCGAATTCTGCAAGAGCACTTTTGCCAACGACCTCACGCTGCGGGGCCTGAAGATCGTCGTGGATGCCGCACATGGCGCGGCTTATCACATCGCGCCCAAGGTGTTCCATGAACTGGGGGCCGAGGTCCTGGCGATCGGGTGCGCGCCCGATGGACTCAACATCAACCATCAGGTGGGCGCCACGCATCCGGACGCGCTGGTGCGGGCCGTGCGTGCCAACCATGCTGACTACGGCATTGCGCTGGATGGCGACGCGGACCGCGTGCAAATGGTGGATGCGGCGGGGCGGCTTTTCAACGGTGACGAACTGCTCTACGTGATGGTTGCCGCCCGGCTGGCGCGCGACGAGCATGTGCCCGGCGTAGTCGGCACCTTGATGACCAACATGGCCGTGGAAGAAGCCCTGCAGCGGCGCGGCGTGAAATTCATGCGCGCCAAGGTGGGGGACCGCTATGTGCTGGAAGAACTCCAGCGCCAGCATTGGCTGTTGGGCGGGGAGGGCTCGGGCCACCTGCTCGCGCTGGACCGGCACACCACGGGCGATGGCCTGATCAGCGCGTTGCAGGTGTTGCAGGCGTGCGTGCGCAGCGGCAAAACGCTGGCACAGCTGCTCGCGGACGTGCCGTTGTTTCCTCAGGTGTTGCTCAATGTGCGCTTGAACCCGGGACAGGACTGGAAAACCAACCCTGTGCTCGCGGATGCCATCCGCGACGCAGAGGCCGAATTGGGCGCCCATGGCCGCGTGCTGGTACGCGCCAGCGGCACGGAGCCACTGTTGCGCGTGATGGTGGAGGCACGTGAGGCCGAGCAGGCGAACCGCTGCGCACAACGCATGGCAGACGCGGCGCGTGCGGGCTGATTTGCTATTGTTAGTGTAGCTGCTTGCGCTTGATAGACGGGCGCTACAGGCACTTTTGAGTGTTCAATCAGGCAGGGCGCTGCAGCAGATACTGCTGCAGATGCGGGGCCCCCAGGGGCCGGCTGAAATAGAAACCCTGGGCTTCATCACAGCCCTGTTCGCGCAGGAACGTCAGCTGATGGGCGGTTTCTACCCCCTCGGCCGTGGTGCGCATGCCCAGCGCCTGCGCCATGCGGATGATGGCGCTGACGATGGCGCGGTCGTTGCCGTCATGGTCCAGGTCGCGCACGAAGGACTGGTCGATCTTCAGCCGGTAGATCTGGAATCGCTTGAGATGGCTCAGCGACGAATAGCCGGTACCAAAGTCATCCATCGACAGGCGCACGCCTTTGGCGTGGAGCTGGTCCATCGTCGCGATCGCGGCGTGGGGGTCCGCGACGGCCACGTTCTCGGTCAGCTCCAGCTCCAGCAGGTGGGGCTGCACTCCGTACTCGGCGAGAAGCCGGTCCACCAGCTCCAGCAACTGCGGCTGGCGGAACTGCACGGCGGACAGATTCACTGCCATCGTCAGGGCCGGAAGTCCCTGGTTATGCCAGGTGCGCAACTGCGCCAGCGCCGTGCGCAGCACCCACTCGCCAATGGGCAGGATTTGCCCAGTGTCTTCTGCCACCGGAATGAATTCTGCCGGCGATACCGCGCCCAGCTCTGGGTGATGCCAGCGCAGCAGCGCCTCCACGCCGCAGACCCGGCCCGTCGCTATAGACACCTGGGGTTGGTAATGCAGCGACAACTGGTTGCGCTCCAGAGCCCGCCGCAGCGCGTTGGTCAACTGCAGCGCTCGGGCCGACTGCGCCTGCATCGTGGGCGTGAAGAACCGGTAGCTGTTGCGTCCGTCCGCCTTGGCGCGGTACATCGCGGTATCGGCCGACTGGATCAGGGTCTCGAAATCGCTCCCATGCTCAGGAAAGAGCGCAATCCCCATGGACAGGGCCAGCGACAATTCATGGTGCTGGATGTGCACCGGCTGCAGGGCTGCTTCCTGCATCTTGGCCGCAACCCGCGCGGCGCCTTGCGCGTTGGCGCCGGGTAGCAGGAGCACGAACTCGTCACCCCCTAGACGCGCCACGGTGTCCCTTTGCCGCACCGTGGTGCGCAGGCGCTGTGCGATTTCCACCAACAGTGCATCGCCGATGCGATGGCCCAGCGAGTCGTTCACGTGCTTGAAGTTGTCCAAGTCCAGGAACATCACGGCCAGGGGCGCACCGGACTCTTGCGCGTGGCGGATCGCGTCCTGACCGCGCTCGGCCAGAAGGACGCGGTTGGGCAGTTCGGTGAGCGCGTCGTAGTGCGCCATCCAGTAGATACGTTCCTGGTCGCGTTGACGGTCCTGGATCTCGCGGTGCAGGTTGCCCACTGTCTCCTGCAACTCGCGCGTGCGGTCGCGCACTTGCTGCTCCAGTTCGCCATGCATGCCCGCGAGCTGCCTCTGAATGCGCAATCGCTCGCTCACATCCATCACGATCCAGATGGAGCCCTGCGCGACATTCGACGGATCGACGGCCTTGCTGCGTACCTCACATTCAATGGCGCGCCCATCGCGGGTGCGCAAGACCATCTGGCCTTCGAAGGCCTGTCCCTGCACCAGCGGCGCATAGCAGCGCACCCCGGCCTCGTGCCAGTCTTCGTCGCTCAAATACCACCGCCGCGACGAGGACCCTGCCAGTTCGCCCGGGCCGTACCCCAGGATCTGCTCGAAATGGCGGTTGCACCGTGTCATGCGCCGCTCTTGCAGGAAGACGATGCCCACCATGGCACTGTCGAACAGCACCTGCTTTTCCCACAAGGCCGCCTGCAACTGCGCCTGAGCGCGCTTTTGCTCGTCGATGTCGTCGATGATCCAGATGGACCCTTCGCGGCTGTCCCGGGGGTTGATCAATCGCCCGGTGAGGTGCGCCCAGAACAGTTGGCCGTCGCAGCGTTTCAGCTGGCGCTCCGTGCGATACGCCTGACCGCGCGCGAGGGTCGGATAAGCGGCGCGGCCGAGTTCGCGGAACGCTCCCCGGCTTGGGTGCAGGGCTTCGCTGCTTCGGCCAATCGCGTCTTCGGGCGAGGGTAGGCCGAAGATCTCGGCGCAGCGCTGGTTGCACCGCACCAAAGCGCGGTTGCGAATGAACACGATCCCGACACCCGCGCTGTCCAGCAAGGTCTGCTGTTCCCGCAGGACGCGCTGCATCGCCCCGGGAGAAACCTGCCCTGGGTCCTGCGCCAGGGCGGTGGACGGGTGCGACATGGACCAGCAGTCCGAAGATGGTGACGTTGGAAATCCTGATTTGTAGCAAATTGTATTAGCGGCGGGGCGTTTTCGGCCATCTCTTTTTGGCAGGGTTAGTCCCATGACACAAAGTCGCCACGAAGGCGACACCGCGCCGTCACGGGCCGTATGCACAGTCATGTCCAAGGAATGCGGTGCTCCGGCATCTTCGGGCAGGCACGCGTGGTCCTTGCGACATCAGGAGTGCCAATGAGCGACTTGCCGAACCCCACCATGCCCTTGAGCCCCGTGACCCTTCCCAGGGGGTCACTTCACCGCCCACGCAGCACGGAAGGTGTGGGCCACGGTGCAGCGTCGCACGGCGGTGTGGAGGTGGCCTGGGCGCGGCATCTCGATGAAGTCCGTGAAGCGCAGCGGTTGAGATTCGATGTCTTCGCTTCGGAAATGGGCGCACGTCTGCAGACCGCGCTGCCCGGCCATGATGTGGACCTCTTTGACGACTACTGTGAGCATCTACTGGTGCGCGACACGCAGTCGCGGCAAGTGATCGGCACCTACCGGGTCTTGACGCCTGCGCAGGCCCAGCGCGTGGGCAGCACGTATAGCGATACCGAGTTCGACCTGACGCGCCTGCGCGGCCTGCGTGAGCGCATGGTGGAACTGGGCCGCAGTTGCGTTCACCCCGACCATCGCCATGGCGGCGTCATTCTTGCGCTGTGGGGCGCACTGGCGGACTTCATGGCCCGCAACCGGCTGGACACGATGATCGGCTGCGCCAGCATCCCGATGCTGCACGGCGGCATTGTCACGGGCGACGTGGCCGCCAGCATCTGGCACCAATTGCGCCAGACGCATCTCGCGCCCATCGAATACCATGTCTTGCCCCGCTTGCCGCTGCCTGTCGAGCACCTGGACAGCAGCATGGATGTGGAGCCGCCAGCGTTGATCAAGGGCTATTTGCGCCTGGGTGCCAAGATTCTGGGAGCGCCTGCCTGGGACCCGGATTTCAACACGGCCGACCTGCCCATGCTGATGCGCCTGGTGGATCTGCCCCCTCGCTACCGGAAGCACTTCCTGGGACATTGACGAGTACGCCTTCGGAAAGGTATCCCGAGCAACGCATGACAGAAACAAGTCAATGTCATGAATTTGTCATTGGCATGGCGAATACTGGCAGTCACTTCTTCTTCTATGTGCTCCCATGTCCTCTTCCGTGACTCCGTCCGCTGTCTCTCGCCAGATCGACGAGGAACCGGATACCGGCGTGGAAAAGAAGGGGGCCGCCGCCGCTCTGCCGGTTCCCGTGGGTGGCGTGCCGTTGCTGGACCGTGACCACAGCATTCTTGCTTTCAATGAACGGGTGCTGGACTGGGCTATGCGGGAAGACGTGCCGCTGCTGGAGCGGCTGCGCTACCTGTGCATCGTTTCTTCCAACCTTGACGAGTTCTTCGAAGTACGTGCCGCTGCCCATCTTGCCGCGGCGGACAGTGGTGAAGCCAAGCAAGGCTACAGCCTGCATTCGTTTGAGGCGCTGGCACGCAAAGCCCACGATCTGGTCGAGCGGCAATACGCCCTGTACAACCATTCGCTGATTCCCGCGTTTGCCGCGCAGGGCATACGCATGGTCTCGCATGGCGAGCGCACGGCGGCGCAGCGGCGGTGGGTGCGTGAGTATTTCCAGCGCGATGTGCGCCCGCTGCTCATTCCGGTGGGGTTGGATCCGGCGCACCCATTTCCCCAAGTGGCGAACAAATCCCTGAACTTCATCGTGCGCCTGCGCGGCAGCGATGCCTTCGGGCGTGAAAACGAGATCGCCATTGTCAAGGTGCCGCGCGTATTGCCGCGCATCATGCGCCTGCCCGCACATGTGGCGCCCACGGGCATGCAGTTCGTCAGCCTCTCCAGCATCATCCGCACGCACCTGGTGGACCTGTTTCCGGGCCGCGAGGTGTACGAATTTTCGCAGTTCCGCGTCACCCGTCACTCGGACCTCGCTGTGGATGAGGAAGACGTGCGCAACCTGCGCACCGCCCTGCGGCAGGGACTGCAGCAGCGGCACTTCGGTCAAGCGGTGCGCCTGGAGGTGTCTTCCGGTTGCTCGCGATTCCTGGCCGAATTCCTGCAATCCCAGTTCGCTCTGCCTGCCGCGGCGCTGTACCGGGTGCATGGCCCTGTCAACCTGGTGCGGTTGGTGCAGATGGTGGAACTGATTAATGTGCCAGCCTTGCTGTTCCCTCCGTGGCGCCCGGCATGGCCAGTGCAATTGCCGCGCTCCAGCTCCATCATGGCGGAGCTGCGCCGCAGAGACCTGCTCATCCACCAGCCTTTCGAGAGTTTTGACGGAGTGCTGGCATTCCTGCGCGAAGCGGTCAACGATCCGCAGGTGCTGGCCATCAAGCAGACCATCTATCGCACGGGCTCGGATTCGGAACTCATGGAGCTCCTGCGTGAGGCGGTGCGTCGCGGCAAGGAAGTGACGGCAGTCGTGGAACTGAAGGCACGCTTTGACGAGGAGGCCAACATCAACTGGGCCGAAGCGCTGGAGTCCATCGGCGCGCAGGTGGTGTATGGCGTCGTGGGCTTGAAGACCCATGCCAAGATGCTCTTGGTGACGCGCCGCGAAGGAGGGCGCCTGCGGCGCTACGGGCACCTGTCCACTGGCAATTACAACCCACGCACGGCCCGGCTCTATACCGATCTAAGCTATCTGACGGCGGATGCGGACCTGACGGCGGACATGGATCTCGTCTTTGACCATCTGGCCAATCAGAACCGGCTGCCACCGCTGAAGCAGTTGGTCATGGCGCCCTTCGACCTGCACTCGTTCCTGTTGGAGCAAATTGAGCAGGCAGGGCTGGCGGCTGAGCGCGGCGAGGGCGGCCGCATCGTCGCCAAGATGAACGCGCTGACCGATGAGGCATTGGTGCAGGCGCTCATCCGCGCGGGCCAGCGTGGCGCAAGCGTTGACCTCATCGTGCGCGGCGCATGCATCCTCCCCGCACAGGTGGCGGGCGCCACGGAGAACATCCGGGTGCGTTCCGTCATCGGTCGCTTCCTGGAGCACACGCGCGTGTTTTACTTCCGCAGCGGTACGCGGGAAGACCTTTACCTGTCCAGCGCCGATTGGATGAACCGCAACATGCTGCGCCGCGTGGAACTGGCGTGGCCGGTGACGGACAAGAAGCTGCGCCAGCGCATCATTGACGAATGCCTTGTGGCCTACCTGCACGACAACCGTGATGCGTGGAGCCTGGAGAGCGATGGCAGTTATTCCCGCGCGCCGCATGTGCTGGATGGCGCGGGAGCCCAAAATGCCCTGATGGCGCGCTACGCCCCCGTAGCTGCGCCCGTGCCCCGGAAAGAAAGCGCATGACGGATCTCATACTTTGGCGCCATGCCGAGGCGGAAAATGCCGGTGAGAACGAAGACGACCTGGACCGGCCGCTGACGCAGCGTGGCGAAAAACAGGCGGCGCGCATGGCGGTGTGGCTCGATCGCCAACTGCCCGACGGATTGCGCGTGCTTGCCAGCCCCGCACGGCGCACTGAGCAGACCGCAAAAGCACTGGGCCGCAAATACAAGCTGCGTGCAGAACTGTTGCCGGGCGGACAACCCGATGAGCTACTGGAACTGGCCCAGTGGCCGCGTTCGCGGGGGGCAGTGCTGGTAGTGGGCCATCAGCCAATGCTGGGGCAAACGGTGGCGCGGCTCCTGGGATTGCGTGCCGATGAATGTTCCATCCGCAAGGGAGCTGTGTGGTGGCTGCGCCATCGGCAACGACAGGATGCCAGCGAGACCATCCTGCTTGCGGTGCAATCGCCCGAATTCCTGTAGCTGGAGCGCAGGACAGGGCAGGGCAGGCGATCTTCCAACCTGCCTTGCAAAGCAGACTATTTCTTGTCCGACTTAGGGCGCCCGGTCTTGATTGCGGGTATGGACTGCATTGCCTTTTGCAGGGTGGCATCGTCCAGTTGCGACAATACCTTGAGGCCGGCCCGCAGTAACTCGCTCTTCTTGGCAGGCGTCGACAAGCGGGCCGTGCGTTCCTTCAGCGTTTCGATGACGGCGTACTCGTCCTTCGGGATGGTGAAGCTATCGCGCACCAGCTTGGGCTTCTTGGCCTTCATGTCTTTTTCTTTGTCGGCCACAGATGGTGCTGCCTTGGTGGCCGCCTTGAGGGGCGCTTTTACGTGTGCCTTGGAAGGCTTTGCCGGCGACCTCTTCGGCGAAGCCGCTGGCGCTTCTGTTGCCAGATCTTTTGCCGGAGCTGGAGCAGGGGCCTGCGCGGCCGGGGCCGCTGTGTCGGTAGCGGGAGTTCGTGCCATATACCTTGCCTGACTGAAAAACGATATAAACAGTTTATATCGTTTTATGTTGCGGCGCCATCACATCAAGAAAGCTCGGTCACGAATTCCCATGGCGTTTTTTGCCATGCATCGGATTCTTCCCGCAGCAGGTGTGCAGACTGCGGATAGGCCGCTGCCCAGCCGGTGCGCGACTGCACGGTACAGCGGCGGCCTTCCACCTGCAGATGGATACCTTCTACGTCTGGAGGGCGCCGCGCGTGGCACAGGGCCACTGCCGCGCGCAGGCACATGAGCTGCAAGGCAAAGACCGGATCGGCGAGATTCGCGGCTTCCAGCTTGCGCACCTTTCCCCGGTGGCCCAGCACCAGGAGCCCCAGATGGTGCAGTTCGGGCAAGGCAAAGCCGGCTGCATCCGTATGGTCCAGGATGTAGGCGCCGTGATGGTGGTAGTCGCTGTGTGAAATGCGGCACCCGATCTCGTGCAGGCAGGCGGCCCAGCCGAGCTTGCGGGCGGCACGTTCGCTGCCTTGCGGGGAAGCCTCGCGGAACAGGCGGCAGGCCAGTTCGGCAACGCGCTCGGCATGGGCGTGGTCCACCGTAAAACGGTGCATGAGCGAGCGCACGGTAGCTGAGCGCAAATCCGTTTCGGGCTGGTCGCGGTCCAGAAGATCGTAGAGGGCACCTTGGCGCAGGGCGCCTTGCGCCACGGTCATGCGTTCGATATCCAGCAGATCAAAGATCGCACGCACGATGCTGACGCCCCCTCCAATCACCGCCTTGCGGTCGTCCTTGAGGCCGTCCAGTCGCAGGCGGTCTACATGGCGCGCACGCATCAACTGGTCCTGCAGCCAGTCGAGGCCCTCACGGCGGATCACACCCTCCTCACCGCCGGCGGCAGCAAGGATGGAGCCAACGGCCCCGACGGTGCCTGATGAGCCATAGGCCACATCCCACGTCTGGCGCCGGTAACTGTCCATCGCCTCGTCCAGCACGGCCTTGGCGGCGATTTCAGCGGCTTCGAAAGCGTGGCGCGTGAAGGAACCGTCAGCGAAGTAGCGGGCAGACCAAGCCACGCTGCCCACGCGGTAGGACGCCACGGTACCTGGCGTGAACTGCTGCCCCAGAATCAATTCCGTCGAGCGACCGCCGATGTCCACGACCAGGCGCTTTTCGTCGGATTGCGGCAGCAGTCTTGCCACGCCCTGGTAGATGAGCCGCGCCTCTTCAGGCCCGGATACGACGTCGATGGGAAAGCCCAGAATCCGGCTTCCTCGGGTAATGAATTCTTCCCGGTTGCGTGCCTCGCGCAAGGTTTGCGTCGCCACCGCACGGACATGAGCGGCTGGAAAACCCGCAAGCCGCTCTGCAAACCGGGCAAGGCAATCCCAGCCACGCTGCATGGCGTCCTGCGTGAGGTTGCGGTCCTCATCGAGGCCGCCGCCCTGGCGAACGGTTTCTTTCAGGTATTCGACACGGCGGATCTGCCCGTGTTCGAGGCGGCCGATTTCCAGGCGAAAGCTATTGGAGCCCAGATCCACGGCTGCCAGCAGTATTCCATCTTGCATGGGGATGCACGCTGTGCGCAGGTTTTCCAGCGGTGCAGCATAGCATCGGCGCCGGGGAGAAAACGACTGCAGGGCGGCCACGTCTCAGCCCACGATGCGTCCGTCGGCCGTGAGCATGCTTTGTGTGACGTGGGTATTGGCCAGGCGTCTGTCTTCGTAGGCCACCAGGTAGCCGCCGACCTGGATTTCTACGCGTTTACGCAACGCGGCGAGAACGCTGGCGCGTGTGACCGGCCCGGTCACCGATTGCAGCACCTCTGCGGTATACCGTGCGGCGATGAAGCCCGCCAGCCCCTGGGGCGAGGGGGGCTCGTCGTAGAGCTTGGCCATGACCTCGCGGTAGTTGCGCACGATGGACATGCCGTGCGATACCAAAGGAACCGGTTGCGTGGCGATGACGGAAATGCCGCGCGGAATGCCGCCCAACTGCGCCAGCACCTGCAGATTCGCATCGGCAAGGGCCACTACATAGCATTGCCGGCCCTGGGGCAGGGTCAGGTGTCTTACATATTCGTGAAGCTCCGGAGTGCCCCCGATGAACAGCACGATGGCGGGGGGAATTCCGCGTTGCTCCTGGGGCGAGAGGGGCTGGATGCGCAACCCCATGGCCTTGCCCACTTCGGTGACCAGACCCTGCAACTGCTGCTGGAGTGTCGCATTGGCGTAGACCGCACCTGCCTGTTGCACTCCCATGACCGCGAGAGAGCGAATGGCATGGGTCATCTGGGCACGGTAATTGGGAAAGATGGGAAAGACGGTGTCGCTGTCGTCCTTCCATTGCCGCAAGAGCCAGGGTGCCAGGTGGGCCAGTGCGGCCTCGCCCGTCTGAAGGGTGGCGATGGCGGCCGCCGTGCTGTCCCCCACGCACCCGGACAATGCCACACACGCGGCGTTGTCGTATGCCGCCTTCCAGGCCGTGCGAACTGCGGCAGCCGACCCGTCGGTCTCCACCACCACATGCTGGACGGAGCGGCCGCGAATGCCGCCGCCACGAGCGTTCAGGTCCGTCCATGCAGCCCGGGACCCGATCAGGAAGTCACGGCTGACGTCCTGGTTCTGTGGCGACAGATCCACGATCTGTGTGACTGCGAGAGCGCGTTGCTCCTGCGCCCGCGCCACGGGCGCATATGCCGCTGCGCCGATGGCGCAGGCAGCGCCCGCCGCCTTCAACAGGGCGCGCCGCTGCAATCGCAGGCTGCAAGAAAGAGGAGGATGCATGGTCTGGAAGGACAGGTTGGCGTGGAACGGCTTACTTCTTGCGGGGAGGCACCAGCACGCGATCAATCACGTGCACGACACCGTTGCCCGCCTTCAGGTCGGCCTGTTCCACCAGGGCGTCCTCCACGGTCACAAAGTCTGCGGCGCGTGCCAGATCAATGTCCGAGCCCTGCAGGGTCTTCAGCTTGCCGGCCTTGGCGCTTGCGGTGACGTGTGCCGGCACGATGTGGTAGCTCAGCACGGCCTTCAGCTGTTCCTTGTCGTTCTTGAGGGCGTCGCGCGTCTTCGCAGGAAGCGCCTGGAAGGCTGCATCGCTGGGGGCGAAAACCGTGTAGGGGCCGGAGCCGTTCAGCGTGGCTGCCATGCCTGCGTCGGCGACCAATTGGTTGAAGGTGCTGAGGTTCTTGGTCTTGGCAACCACGTCGCCCACCGTGTTAGGGGCAGACGCGGGGGTAGAGCAGGCGCCCAGGGTCGCGACGATCGCGAGGGCCAGGGTGGTTTGAAGAGTCAGGCGACGGAACATGTGGTTCTCCCGAAGAGGTGTGTTTGTTACCGACTGTTGTCGGTGGCGGGAGCGTACGTTCCCCTTGCGACAGTTCCGTGACAAGGAAGTGGGGCAGCGCTGCGGACGGTGTATGACGGTCAAGAATGAATGTCACGGTGATGTCACAAACGGCTTCTAGAGTCGCAGCATTGAGTTTTTTCAACCAAGAGGTCTCTTCCATGAAACTCTCCGCGATTCGCGTTCTGGTGTCTGGTGTTGTGGCAATGGGCGCGTTTTCTGGCGCCTGGGCACAGCAGGAAGCAACGGGCGCTGGCGCCAGCTTCCCTGCACCCCTGTATTCCAAGTGGGCGGCCGACTACAACAAGGCCACGGGCGTCAAGATCAACTACCAGTCCGTCGGCTCGGGCGCCGGTCTGCGTCAGATCGAGGCCAAGACGGTTGATTTCGGCGCTTCCGATGCGCCCCTGAAAGACGAAGAATTGGCCAAGAAGGGGCTCGTGCAGTTCCCTACCGTGATCGGCGGTATCGTTCCCGTGGTGAACATCAAGGGTATTCAGCCCGGCCAACTCAAGCTCAACGGCCAACTGCTCGGCGACATCTATCTGGGCAAGATCACCAAGTGGAACGACGAAGCCATCAAGGCCTTGAACCCGGGCCTGAACCTGCCTGATGCCGCCATCGCCCCGGTGCGCCGTGCCGATGGCTCCGGCACCACCTTCGGTTTCACCAACTACCTGAGCAAGGTGAACGCCGAGTGGAAGGCCAAGGTGGGCGAAGGCACTGCCGTGAACTGGCCCACCGGCGCGGGCGGCAAGGGCAACGAAGGCGTGGCCGCGTTCGTGGGACGCCTGCCCAACTCCATCGGCTACGTGGAGTACGCCTACGTGAAGCAAAACAAGCTGACGTTCGCGCAGATGCAGAACAGCGCTGGCAACTTCGTGTCGCCTGATGAGGCCACCTTCAAGGCCGCCGCCGCGGGTGCGGAGTGGACCAAGAGCTTCTACCAGATCCTGACGAACCAGCCCGGCAAGGATGCATGGCCGCTCACCTCGGCCACCTTCATCCTGATGCAGAAGTCGCAGGACAAGCCGGTGCAGGCTGCTACGGCACTGAAGTTCTTCGAGTGGGCATACAAGTCGGGCGACAAGACCGCCTCTGACCTGGACTATGTGGCCATGCCGGAAAATGTGAAGGCAGTGATCATGAAGTCGTGGGGCGAGATCAAGGACACTTCGGGCAAATCCATCGCCCTGAAGTAAGCTGACACGGTGGCCCGCCCTCCCGGGTGGACCACCGGTTCCCCTGTTTTACAAGGCAATCAGACGTGTCCAGTACCATGCCCGTCCACGAGGCCCCGCCGCTTGATGCGGCTGTTGGCGCATCCAGGGGTTCCCCCCCGCCCCGTACCACCCTGTTTTCCGGCGTGATTGCCGATCGCATCTTCGGCTGGTTGGCGCGCGGCGCGGCCGTGCTGACCCTGGCGCTTTTGCTGGGCATCATGGCGTCGCTCGTGCACGGTGCCTGGCCATCGATCCAGCAGTACGGCCTGGGCTTCCTGACGAGCAGCGTCTGGGATCCCGTACAGAACGAGTACGGCGGCCTGGTGATGGTCTACGGCACCCTGACGACCTCCATCATCGCGCTGTTGATCGCCGTGCCGGTCAGTTTCGGCATTGCGCTGTTTCTGACGGAGCTTTCCCCTGCATGGCTCAAGCGTCCTCTGGGAACGGCCATCGAACTGCTGGCGGCTGTGCCTTCGATCGTCTACGGCATGTGGGGCCTGATGGTGTTTGGCCCCATTCTTGCCACTTATGTGCAGCAGCCGCTGCAGTCGCTGTTCCACGGCGTGCCTTACCTTGGCGCGCTGGTGTCGGGGCCGCCCGTGGGTATCGGCATTCTGTCGGCCGGCATCATCCTGGCCATCATGATCATCCCCTTCATCGCGTCGGTCATGCGCGATGTGTTTGAAGTCACTCCCGCGCTGCTCAAGGAGTCCGCCTACGGCCTGGGCTCCACCACCTGGGAGGTGGTGTGGAAGGTGGTGCTGCCCTATACCAAGTCCGGTGTCCTGGGCGGCATCATGCTAGGGCTGGGCCGTGCGCTGGGCGAGACCATGGCCGTCACCTTCGTGATCGGCAATATGAACCAGCTGAATTCACTGTCCGTGTTCGAGGCGGCCAACAGCATCACCTCCGCGCTGGCCAACGAATTTGCCGAAGCCGGCGAGGGCCTGCACCAGGCGTCGTTGATCTATCTGGGACTGGTGCTCTTCTTCATCACTTTCGTGGTGCTGGCCTTGTCCAAGCTGCTGCTGGCGCGCCTCAAGAAAAACGAAGGGGCGCGCGCATGAGCACGTCGCAAAAACTCATCTCCGCGGCCGAGCTGGCCCAGGTGCGCCAGGCGCGCTATGCGTCGCGCAAGCGCCTGAACCAGATCGCATTGACGCTGTCGCTTCTGGCCATGGCGTTTGGCGTGTTCTGGCTGGTCTGGATCCTGTGGGAAACCATCCGGCTGGGTGTGGGCGGGCTGAGCGTGGCGCTGTTCACGCAGATGACGCCCCCGCCCAACGAAGCCGGTGGTATCGCGAACGCGATCTTCGGTTCCTTCGTCATGGTGCTGCTGGCGACGTTCGTGGGCACGCCCATCGGCATCATGGCGGGCGTCTACCTTGCGGAATACGATGCACGCGGCTGGCTGGCATCCACGACGCGCTTTGTGAATGACATCCTCCTGTCCGCACCCAGCATCGTGATCGGCTTGTTTGTTTATGCCGTGGTGGTCGCCCAGTTCAAGAGCTTCTCGGCCTACGCCGGGATCATGGCCTTGGCGCTCATCGTCATCCCCGTGGTGATCCGCACCACCGAAAACATGCTGATCCTCGTTCCGGCCAGTCTGCGCGAGGCGGCCTACGCTCTGGGCACGCCCAAATGGAAGGTCATCACCATGGTGACGCTGCGCGCGGCCCGCGCCGGCGTGATCACCGGCATATTGCTGGCGGTGGCACGCATCGCAGGCGAGACGGCGCCCCTGCTGTTCACTGCACTGAACAACCAGTTCTGGAATGGCGACCTGTCCAAGCCCATGGCCAGCTTGCCGGTGACCATCTTCAAGTTCGCCATGAGCCCCTATGAGAACTGGCAGCAGCTCGCCTGGGCTGGCGTGTTCCTCATCACCCTTGCGGTGCTGGGCCTGAACATCCTGGCCCGCGTGGTCACGCGCCAAAAGTAACTATTGCCTCCGGAAGACATTCATGCCCTCCACCAAGACCTCCGCGCCCGTGCAATCCAAGATCACGGTCCGTGACCTGAACTTCTATTACGGGAAGTTCCATGCCCTCAAGAGCATCAACCTCGACATTCCCGAGAAGAAGGTCACCGCCTTCATCGGGCCGTCGGGCTGCGGCAAATCCACGCTGCTGCGCACCTTCAACCGCATGTTCGAGTTGTATCCCGAGCAGCGCGCCGAGGGGCAGATCATCCTCGACGGCGAGAACCTGCTCACCAGCAAGCAGGACGTGGCGCTGATCCGCGCCAAGGTGGGCATGGTGTTCCAGAAGCCCACGCCGTTTCCCATGTCGATCTACGACAACATCGCCTTTGGCGTGAAGCTTTTCGAGAGCCTGAGCGCGAGCGACATGGACGACCGCGTGGAATGGGCGCTGCGCAAGGCGGCCTTGTGGAATGAGGTCAAGGACAAGCTGGACCAGAGCGGCGCGGGCCTGTCCGGCGGCCAGCAGCAGCGCCTGTGCATCGCACGCGGCATCGCCATCA
The DNA here is from genome assembly GCF_015832135.1 of Diaphorobacter sp. JS3051. Taxonomy (NCBI): domain Bacteria; kingdom Pseudomonadati; phylum Pseudomonadota; class Betaproteobacteria; order Burkholderiales; family Comamonadaceae; genus Diaphorobacter; species Diaphorobacter sp. JS3051. The sequence continues at coordinate 1,154,627 of NZ_CP065406.1, read as the reverse complement.
AGCCGGAAGTGTTGTTGCTCGACGAGCCCTGCTCGGCGCTGGACCCCATCTCGACCGCCAAGATCGAGGAATTGATCGCTGAACTGAAAGACGACTACACCGTGGTCATCGTCACGCACAACATGCAGCAGGCGGCGCGCTGCAGTGACTACACCGCCTATATGTATTTGGGCGACCTGGTGGAGTTCGGGGACACAGAGCAGATGTTCTTCAAGCCGCAGCGCAAGGAGACAGAGGACTACATCACGGGCCGCTTCGGCTGATGGAGGTACGAGACATGGCAGACAAACATCTTTCTTCACAGTTCGACAGCGAACTGAACAACATTTCCTCCCGCGTCATGGAACTGGGCGGCCTGGTGGAGTCGCAGATTCGCCAGGCCATCTATGCGCTTTCCCACTTCAACCTGGAAGCCGTCGAACAGGTGGAGCAGTTGGAGCGCCGCGTGAACGCCATGGAGGTCGAGATCGACCATGAGCTGGCTTCCGTCATCGCGCGCCGCCAGCCCACCGCACGCGACCTGCGCCTGCTGATGGCCTTCTCCAAGGCCATCGCCAATCTGGAGCGCATGGGTGACGAGGCCACGCGCATGGCGCGCATGGTCAAGTCCATCATCGAAAGCGGGGCCGCCCGTTCGCTACCGTCCAGCGACCTGCGTGTGGCGGCCGACCTGGCTTCGGGGCTCCTGCGCAAGGCGCTGGATGCGTTTGCCCGCCTGGACACCAAGGCCGCTGTTGCCATCCTGAAGGAAGACGATCTCATCGACCGGGAGTTCGACGGTTTCGTGCGCAAGCTCATCACCTACATGATGGAAGACCCGCGCACCATCTCCGCCAGCCTGGACCTGCTGTTCCTGGCCAAGGCCATCGAGCGCATCGGCGACCATTCCAAGAACGTGGCCGAGCTGATCATCTATCTCGTCAAGGGCAAGGACGTGCGCCACACGGCGCTGGACGAGATCGAGTCGGCCGTGGCCTGAGAAAGGCGGTGAACCGATGAAGAAGCTTCCCCGGGTACTCATCGTCGAGGACGAGTCCCCCATCGCAGAATTGGTGGCCGTGAACCTGCGCCACAACGGCTTTCAGCCCATCTGGGCGGAAGACGGCGAGTCGGCGCAGCGCGAGCTGGACGCGGTGCTGCCCGATGTCATCTTGCTGGACTGGATGCTGCCGGGCCAAAGTGGCCTGCAACTGGCACGCAAGTGGCGTGCCGACAGCCGCACCAAGCAGATCCCGATCCTCATGCTGACGGCGCGCGGTGACGAGCCCGACAAGGTGGCCGGGCTGGATGCCGGCGCCGACGACTACATCACCAAGCCGTTTTCCACGCAGGAACTGCTGGCGCGCATCCGCGCCGTGCTGCGCCGGCGTGCGCCCGAGCAGGTCAGCGACAGCGTCTCTATTGGTGAACTGGTGCTGGATGCGGCCACGCATCGCGTCAGCTACCAGGGCCAGCAGCTCAAGGTCGGGCCGACAGAGTTCAAGCTGCTGCACTACCTGATGAAGCACCCGGAGCGCGTGCACAGCCGCGCGCAACTGCTCGACAAGATTTGGGGGGACCACGTCTTCATCGAGGAGCGCACGGTGGACGTTCACGTGAAGCGCCTTCGCGAAGCATTGGGTGTGGGCGGCGCCATGGTGGAGACCGTGCGCGGAGCGGGTTACCGGCTTACCGCGCAGCCGCAGGCACTCATGCGGGCGTAACGGCGAGCGCGCCTCGCCCCGTGTTTTTTCAGGCGTCCGTATCATGTGCGGGCGCCTTTTTTGTTCCTGACCTGAGCCCTGCGGCCATGCTCCTGCGCTTCTGTTTCTTTCTGCTGTGCCAACTGATCGGCGGTGCGCTGGGCTGGTGGCAGGCGGGCCCCTGGGGTGCCGGCATCGGCGCCTGTTTCGCCGCATGGTTGTGGTTTGCCTGGGATCTGTGGCGCGGCGCGCGCGTGCTGAACTGGTTGCGCCAAGGAGACCCCACGCAAACGCCACGCCTGAGCGGCCTGTGGGGAGAAGCAGCGGACCGCGCACGGCGCCTGGTGCGCCAGGGCCAGTTGAAGGCGCAGGCTGGCGATGCGCGCCTGCAGGAAATCCTCCAGGCGCTGCAGGCATCGCCCAATGGCGTGATGCTGCTGGATGCCGAAGGCCATATCGAATGGTGCAACCAGATGGCCGAGGAACACTTTGGCCTGGATGCGGAGCGTGATGCGCAGCAATCCATCGGCAACCTCGTGCGGGACCCGGACTTCAGTACCTACTACGCGTCCAAGGACTACACGCGCGACGTGGTGCTGCCCGGACGCGCCAGCACGCCCTCGCGGCCGGTGCGCGTATCGGTGCACCTGCACCCGTATGGCGATGGCCGCAAGCTGCTGCTGTCACGCGACGTGACGGCGCTGGAGCAGGCCGAGGCCATGCGGCGCGACTTCGTCGCCAACGTGTCGCATGAGATCCGCACCCCGCTCACCGTGCTGATGGGCTTTGTCGAAACCCTGCAGACCCTGCAGCTCAGCAACGAGGAGCGTGCGCGCTACCTGCGCATGATGTCGCAGCAGGCCGTGCGCATGCAGAACCTGGTGCAAGACCTGTTGACGCTGTCGCGCCTGGAGGGAAGCCCTCCGCCCAGCATGCACGAATGGGTCGCGGTCTCGACGCTGCTGCGCCGCTGCGAGGACGAGGGGCGCGCGCTCTCGGCCCTGCTGACGCAGAACCAGCCCGGCAAGCTTCACCAGATCACGTTCCCCACGGCCGAAGCAGCGCAGGCGGCCGGGCAGGTGGCCGGCAATGCGGCCGAGCTGCAAAGCGCCCTGGCCAACCTGGTCAACAACGCCGTGCGCTACACGCCACCCGGGGGCAGCATCACCGTGGCGTGGGACGTGGAGCCTGATGGCAGCGCCCGTTTCATGGTGCGCGACTCAGGGCCTGGCATTGAGCCGCAACACCTGCCGCGCATCACCGAGCGTTTTTACCGCGTGGACCGCAGCCGCTCGCGCGACACGGGCGGCACGGGCCTCGGACTGGCCATCGTGAAGCATGTGGTGCAGCGCCATGGCGCAGCGCTGCAGGTGGCCAGCGTGGTGGGGCAGGGCTCGACGTTCACGGTGGTGTTTCCGCCGTCGCGCCTGCGGACGCCGCCGCGCGGCCTCAGCGGTGGGGGTCCTGCCGTAGCGGCGGAGCCGCCCGGCGTGTCTGCAGCCTGAGCACGCCCAGCAGCAGGGCCGTGAAAATCAACGCCGTCGCGCCTAGAGCGGCAGCGCTGGCGGCCCAAAAAGGCGAAGGGGAATGCATCGGCCCCCAACCCGCCAGGCCGCGGTAGGCCAACACGTAGCCTCCATACAGTCCCACGCCCCACAGCAGCACGCAATAGACCGCCAATGGCGCCAGCGTGATGCGGTAGCTGCGCAGCACGAAGATGCACAGCGTCTGCAGGGCATCCGCCACATGGTAGGCGGCCACCCATACTGCCAGCGCGCCAGCCATGGCGACGACTTCCGCGCTGGTGGAGTACAAGGCCGTGATCGTGTCTTTTGCTATTAATAATATAGCTGCTAGCGCACATCCCATAAGCGCTGCAAGCCAAAAACCCTTCAAGGCGACGGCAGCGGCCTGGTGCTCGTTCCCCGCGCCACGCCAGAAGCTCACGCGGGCGCTTGCGGCAATGGCCAGCGACAAAGGCACCATGTAGAGCACGGCGGCGAGGTTGGAAGCGATCTGGTGCGCAGCCGAGGCCAACGCCCCCTGGCGTGCGATGAACAGCGCCATCAGCGTGAAGGAAGTCACCTCCACCAGGATGGACAAGCCCGCTGGCAGGCCCAGCCGCAGAAAGCGCGCAATCTGCGCGGGGTCGGGCCGCTCCAACGGGCGCCACAGCCGCAGCGGGCCGTACATCGTGTGGCGACGCAGCATCCACCAGCCCAGCAGCATCAGGCCGTAGTTCACGGCCAGCGTGGCCCACGCGCAGCCTGCAGCACCCTGCGGCGCCAGACCGGCACCGCCGAAGGTGAACCAGACCGAGAGCGGCACTTTGACCGCCAGCGAGCCGACCTGCAGCCAGGTGACGAGCTGCGGGTGCCCCAAAGCCTGGTTGAGGGTGCTGTAGATGCGAAACAGCAATGCAGGCGGCAGGCCGAACGCGAGGATGGCCAGGTAGGCTTGCACCTCGCCGCGCAGCGCCGGCGGCACCTCGGTCCATTGCAGGAGTGGGCCTGGCGACAGCAGCACGGCCATGCCCAGCACCGCGGCACCCGCCCACAGGTACAGCGACTGGCGCACGCTGGCGCCCATGCCGGCCTGTGCGTTCGCGCCGCGCTGCTCGGCCCAGATGGGCAGCAAGGCCTGCAACACACCCATGAGCGCCACGTACACGCTCACGAACACGGCTGAGCCGATGGAGAGGGCGGCCAGGGACTCCTGCGAATGGCGTCCGGCAACGATGGTGTCGGTGACCCCGAAGGCCATCACCGCAAGCTGCCCGGCCAGCACGGTGAGTGCGTGCCGTGCAATGGTGGACAGCTCGGACATCAGCGCTTGCGGGCCGCGCGGCGCAGCACCAGCATGCGGTCGCCGCGGTCCGTGGGGCGGCTGACGCTCGCCATCTCCTGCCACTGCGCTGGGGGCAGCAACGCGCTCACCAGCGGTGCGGCGGAGGCGTCTGCGATGACCCAGTCGCACTGCGCCAGCTGTTCGGTGGGCACCATGTGCAGCTGCCCATGGTGCAGCAGCGCGGCCAACTGCGCACGGTTCAGCCCGTAGCCGACCACGCAGCTGTCGCGGTCGGTGATGGCGGCAGCCACGCCGGCCACCTGGGGTGCGAAGCTGCGGCCATAGTTCAGCAGCGGCAGCCACAAGGTCATCATGAGCAGCCAGCCCAGCGTGGCGCCGCCTGCGGGCAACACCAGGCTGCGCCAGATGACGGGGCGGTTGCGTGCCGCGCGCCAGACCACCAGCAGGCACCACGCAGCCGTGGCGGCCAGCGCCACGCCGAAGGCCAACAGCGAGAACGACGGCACGTAGCCGGGCGCCAGCTTGGCCACGTTGGCCGCGGGCTTGGCCGGCACCCCTGTCTGCACCGCCAGCCACACCACCCAGATACCGATGGCCGAGGCGCTGAAGAACAGCAGGGTGAACCAGTCGATCAGCGCTGCGATGCTGCGCCGCAGCGTCGGCAGCGCAAAGGCGGCCAGCGCCGCCAGGGCGGGCAGGCCCAGCAGCAGTGCGCGGTCGGCCGGCTGGGTGGTCAGTGTGGCTGTCACGGCCACGAGGGCAAACCACAGCGGCAGCAACAGGTGCCGGTGCCATTCGCGGCTGAGGATCTGCTGCCGCCAGCGCCACAGCGTCCACAGCGTGAGGGGCCAGGCGGGCCAGCTGAACCAGATGAACAGGCGCACCAGGCTTTGCCACTGTTTCAGATCTTCGAAGCGCACGATGCGCCAGCGCCATAGGTCCAACTGCAGCGCCAGCGCGGCAGCGGCCACTGTGGCGGCCAGCAGCACGCCCCCTGCCACTGCGCGGCTTCGCAGTGTCGCGCCGCGCGTGCAGGCCACCAGCCAGGCACAGCCCAGGCCCAGCAGCACTGCGAGCGTGGGGGCGCCGCTGAGCACCAGCCCCAGCAGACCGGCAATGGCGGTGAAGGTGGGCCACGCCGTGCGCCAAGGCATTGCGGAGCCAGCGTAAAACAGCAGCGCGGTGCAGCACAGCTGGGTGAGGTAGCTCGTGGTTTCATGCGACAGCTGGGCCAGTCCCAGGCAGGCGATGAAGGCCAGCAGGCCGGCGTCGGCCATGGCGCGGGCATAGTCGGCGGGCTGCGCCTCGCCGCCGAAGGCAAAGGCCACGGGCTGTGCGCCGGGGCTGCGCGCCAGGTAGTACACGCTGTACCAGGTGGCCGCCAGGGTCAGCAGCAGCAGAGCGACGAACGGCAGGCGCGCGGCAAGCTCCGCCGGCAGCCAGCCGTCCAGCGCCTGGATGGCCCACGCGCCCAGCCAGTAGGGCAGCAGTCCGTCGCCATCCGGCGGCACGCCCACCAGCAGCGGGTCCATCCAGGAGGTGCGCCCGAGGGCCAGTTCGCGCATGTAGCCGAACGAGGCGATGTCCGCATTGCGCCACGGGTCGCGCCCCACGAAGCCGGGAACGGCATAGGCCAGGCACAGCAGCAGCAAGGCCCAACGCGGCAGCGGGCGCACGGCGCTCTGGGCAACGATGGCGGGGGTCGGGTGTATCACGCGGACGGGGGGAAATGGCGTTGGGCCGAGGATAGCGGAGTGCGCAATAAAAAAGGCAGCGCGGAGAAGCCGGGCTGCCTGGTGTGTGCAGGTGCGGCGAATGGGTTCGCCACCTGCCTGCACGGGCCTGCACGGGGCAGGCCTTGCTGCTTACTTCGCTGCGGTCTTGCCGAAGCGGTTGCGGAAACGCTCCACGCGGCCGCCCATGTTGTCCACCGACTTTTGCGTGCCGGTGTAGAAGGGGTGCGATTCGGAGGACGTGTCCAGCTTGTACAGGGGGTATTCCTTGCCTTCGAAGGTTTCGGTTTCCTTCGTGTTCACGCAGGAACGGGTCACGAACTTGAAGCCGTTGGACAGGTCAACGAACAGCACTTCGCGGTAATTGGGGTGGATGCCTTCTTTCATGATCTTCTTCCTCAAGTCAGCGGGAGCCGCACCAGCCTATTCCAGTGTACTTTCCGCAAAAAAGCCTGCAATTATCGCACAAGCTGATTCAGCGGTGCTAGGCCATGCTGCTGATGGTGCGGCGAAAGCGCGCCAGCGACAGGGCGAACAGGACCGAGCCGATGCCCGCCAACGCCAGGAACTGCGGCCACACCACGTCCATGCCTGCGCCGCGGTACAAGATGGCCTGGCCCAGCTCCACGAAGTGCGTGGTGGGGGCCGCCAGCATCAGGTCCTGCACCAGCGCCGGCATGCTCTCGCGCGGCGTGGTGCCGCCCGACAGCATCTCCAGCGGGATGAGCGTGAGCACCATGAGCAGCCCGAACTGCGGCATGCTGCGCGCCACCGTGGCCATGAAGATGCCCATGGAGGTGGTGGCGAACAGGTGCAGCGCCGCCCCGGCCACGAACAGCGCCAGCGAACCTTCGATCGACACGCCCAGCAGACCCCGCACCACCAGGTTGAGCGAGACGAAGGCGGTCACCAGCACCACCAGCCCCATCGACCAGACCTTGGACAGCATGATCTCGGCCGGGGTGACCGGCATCACCAGCAGGTGTTCGATGGTGCCGTGCTCGCGCTCGCGGATCAGCGCCGCGCCCGTGAGGATGATGGACAGCATGGTCACGCTGTTGATGATCTGCATCAGGCTGCCGAACCATGCCTTGTCCAGCGCGGGGTTGAAGCGCATGCGCAGCGCCAGATCCACGGGTGGGGCTGCGGTGCCGCGGTAGCGTTGCACGAACTCGCTGACCTCGCTCAGCACGATCTGCTGCACGTAGGCATTGCCGCTGAAGGCCTGGCTCATGCGCGTGGCGTCCACGTTCAGCTGTACTTCCGCTGCCCGGCCCGCGAGCACGTCGCGCTGGAAGTCGGGCGGGATGTTGAGCACGAAGGTGTAGTGCCCCGCGTCCATGCCAGCATCCATCTCGCGCGCGGTGATGAGCGCCGGCGTGTTGAACTGCGGCGGGTAAAAGGCCGAAACGATGCGCTGCGACAGTTGCGACTGGTCCTCGTCCACGATCGCGATCGGCGCCTTGTGCAGGATTTCGGGCATGGCCGTGGCGGCGGCGTACACCAACAGCGTGAACACATACACGATCAGCACCAGCATGGTGGGGTCGCGCAGCAGGCTCCACAACTCCTTCACGCCCAGGCGGTAGATGTTGAGCAGGTGCAGGCGCACGGATGAGGAGGAGCCGGGCATTGGTCAGCGCTCCTGCTTCTTCAGCAGCGCAATCGCGCCCAGCATGACCACGGGCACCGACGCCAGCAGCGGCAGCAGCGCGCCCTGCAGGTCGGCCAGTCCCAGTCCCTTGCTGAAGACGCCGCGGCTGATCATGAACATGTACGTGGCCGGGTAGACCGAGCCGATGAGGCGGCCGCTGCCCTCCAGCGACGAGACGGGATCGATCAGGCCCGAGAACTGCACCGCCGGTATCAGCGTGCCGATGAGTGCGAAGAACATGGCTGCAATCTGGCTGCGCGTGACGCTGCTGGCCAGCAGGCCCATGCCGGTGGAGGTGACCGAGAACACCAGCGCTGCCAGCGCCAGCGTGGCAAAGCTGCCGGTGATGGGCACGCCGAACACGGTCACCGCCAGCAGGCACATGAGCAGGAAGTTCAGCATGGCCAGCAACACGTAGGGCAGTTGCTTGCCCAGCAGGAATTCGGTGCGTGTGACGGGCGTCACGTACAGGTTGAGGATGGAGCCCATCTCCTTCTCGCGCACCACGGCCAGCGCCGTGAGCATCGCCGGCAGCATGAGCATCAAGAGCTGAATCACCGCCGGCACCATGGCGGGCAGGCTGCGCACGTCGGGGTTGTAGCGGTAGCGCGATTGCACGGTCACGCTGCTGGCCAGGCGCTGCCCCGTGCGCTCGTGCAGTTGCGCGGCCAGCCAATGCTGGTGCATGCCTTGCACATAGCCGCGCACGGTCTCCGCGCGCATGGGCATGGCGCCGTCCACCCAGGCGCCGATCTCCACGTTCTTGCCGCGCAGCACGTCGCGGGCAAAGCCGCTGGGGATCTCGATGGCCAGCGACAGCTCGCCGCTGCGCATGCGCCGGTCCAGCTCGGCATGGTCCGACAGCGGCGGTTGCTCGATGAAATAGCGCGATCCCGAGAGCGCGTTGGCATAGCTCTGGCTCAGCGTGGTCTGGTCGCGGTCGAGCACGGCGTAGCGCAGGTTCTCCACATCCATGTTGATGCCGTAGCCGATCACGAACATCAGGATCAACGAGCCCGCCAGCGCCAGCGTGGCGCGCACCGGGTCGCGGCGCAGCTCCAGCGACTCGCGCCACATGTAGCTCAGCATGCGCTGCAGGCTGAAGGCGCGGTGCCGGGGTGCTTCTATTTCAGGAGCTGCTGCCGCTTGATTTGCGGGTGTTTCAAACTCTTTTGCGTTTGATACGACCGTCGATTGAGCGCTGAAAGCTCCTGTTTTTGTAGCGCCGTCATCGGCCGCGGGCTCGCCAGCGGCCTCCAGCAGGTAGCCGATGAACGCCTGCTCCAGCGTCTGGGCGCCGCGCCGGGCCATCAGCGCGGCCGGCGTGTCGCTGTCCAGCACCCGGCCCGCGTGCATCATGGACATGCGGTCGCAGCGCTCGGCCTCGTTCATGAAGTGGGTGGAGATGAAGATCGTCACACGGTCGCGGCGCGACAGTTCGACCAGCAGGCGCCAGAAGGCGTCGCGCGCCACCGGGTCCACGCCGGAGGTGGGCTCGTCCAGGATCAGCAACTCGGGCCGGTGCACCATGGCCACGGCCAGCGACAGGCGCTGGCGCATGCCCAGCGGCAGGTTGGCGGGCAGGGTGGCACGCTCGTCCTGCAGGGCAAAGCGCTGCAGCATCTCGTCCACGCGCGCTGTCACCTGTTCTTCCGGCACATGGAACAGACGCGCGTGCAGCACCAGGTTCTGCTCTACCGTCAGCTCGCCATACAACGAGAACGCCTGCGACATGTAGCCCACGCGCCGGCGCGTGGCCATGTCGTGCGGGTCCACCGCCTGCCCGAACAGCCAGGCACGGCCCTCGGACGCAGGCAGCAGTCCGGTGAGCATCTTCATGGTGGTGGACTTGCCGCAGCCGTTGGAGCCCAGAAAGCCGAAGATCTCGCCGCGTCGGATGCGAAAGCTCACCTGGTCCACGGCCACGAAGTCGCCAAAGCGCATGGTCAGGCCCTGCGCCTCGATGGCAATGTCGTCCTCGCCGTTGGTCGGCAGCGGTGGAATCACCACCGGGCTGTGGCCGCGCTTCCTGGCTTCGGGCAGCAGGGCGATGAAGGCTTCCTCCAGGGTGTCGACGCCAGCACGCTGCAGCAGCTCTTGCGGTGTGCCCGTGGCAAGAACGGCGCCATCGTCCATGGCCACCAGCCAGTCGAAGCGCTGCGCCTCGTCCATGTAGGCGGTGGCGACGATCACGCTCATGTGCGCGCGCTCGGTGCGGATGCGGGCGATCAGCTCCCAGAACTGCGCGCGTGCAAGGGGGTCCACGCCGGTGGTGGGCTCGTCCAGGATCAGCAGGTCAGGGTCATGGATCAGCGCGCAGCACAGCCCCAGCTTTTGCTTCATGCCGCCCGAGAGCTTGCCCGCGGGCCGCGCGAGGAAGGGGTACAGGCCTGTGCTGCGTGTGAGGTCGTCAATGCGCCTGCGCCGTTCGGCCACGCCGTGGCCGAACAGGCGCGCGAAGAACTGCAGGTTCTCCTCGACCGACAGCGTGGGGTAGAGGTTCTTGCCCAGGCCCTGCGGCATGTAGGCGATGCGCGGGCAGATCGCGTCGCGGTGCGCCTTGCGCGCCATGTCGCCGCCCAGCACCTGCACGCTGCCCTGCTGCAGTGCGCGCGCGCCGGCCATCAACGCCAGCAGGCTGGACTTGCCCACGCCGTCCGGCCCGATCAGGCCCACCATGCGGCCGGTCGGTATGTCCAGCGTGATGCCGCGCAGGGCCTGGGCCGCGCCGTAGCGCAGTTGCACGTCCCGCAGCCGGGCCACGGGGGTGGCGGTCTCAAGGTGCTGGGGCATGGAGCAGCCGGGCGTCACGGTCCGTCAGGGGGCCACGACGTTGTGCAGGTGCGCCGGCCAGTCGCGGCCCTCGTCCAGCTTGATCCAGGCCTGGCCGGGCAGGCCGGTCTTCACCTGCGTGATGTGCTTGCGCAGCAGCTCGGGGGCGATGCGCGCGCGCACGCGGAACATGAGCTTTTGCCGCTCGCTGGCCGTCTCCACGGTCTTGGGCGTGAACTGCGCCGTGCTGGCGACGAACGACACCTTGGCCGGGATCACATACTGCGGTGCGGCGTCGAGCACGATGCGCACCTCGGTTCCCAGCGCCACGCGGCCGGCCACGGTCTCGGGCAAGAAGAAGCTCATGTACACGTCGGTCAGGTCCACCAGGTTCAGCAGCTTGCCGCCGCCGCCCAGCACTTCACCAGGCTGGGCCAGGCGCAACTGCACGCGGCCATCGCGCGGGGCGGCGAGTTCGCTGTCGGCCAGGTCGGCGTTGATGCGCTGCACGGTCGCATCGGCGGCTTTTACCGCCGATTCGGCGCCGGCCACCTGGGTGCGCGCGGCAACGATGGCCGCGCCCGCGGCCTGCGCCTGTGCCTGCGTGGCCTTCAGCGCGGCCTGTGCGCTGCGCACGCGGGCCCGGTCGTCGTCCAGTTCCTGCTCGGAGGATGCGCCCTCGCGCGCCAGCGTCTCCGACCGTGCCGCGCGGCGCTGAGCGGCGTCCAGGTCGGCCTCGCGCTGGGCGATCAGGGCCTGGGCGGCCGTGTGCTCGCTCTCGCGCAGTGCCACCTGGGCGCGCGCGGAGGCCACGGCCTGCAGGGCGCGGTCGCGGCTGGCCTCGGCCTCGCGCTGCTGGGCCAGCAGGCTGTCCACCTGCATGCGCGCCAGTGGCTGGCCGGCCTGCACGAAGTCGCCTTCCTGCACCAGGATCTCGGCCACGCGGCCGGCGTACTTGGTGGCCACGTCCACCTCGGTGGCCTCGATGCGCCCGTTGCCGCCCACAAGGCCGGCGTTCTGCTGCGTTTCCTTCCACTGCAGCCAGGCGTAGCCGCCCAGTGCGGCGATGGCAGCGATTGCGGCTGCGGCGATGAGGATTTTCTTGGGAATGGTCATGCGAGGGTCCCGTTGGGTTGTCAGCGCGCGGGCGCGCCGCCGCCCAGCGCGGCATAGACGGCGATGTGTGCTGCCTGTAGCGCATAGCGTGCCTGCACGAGTTGCTGCTCGGCGGCCAGCAGGTCGCGCTGGGCATCCAGCACTTCGAAGTAGGGCGTGGCACCGTGGTCGTAGCGCAGTTGCGCCAAACGTGCGCGTTCATGCAAGGCGTCGCGCTGGGCCTGCTGCAGCGTGATCTGGCGCGCTGCCGTGGCGCGCGTGGCCAATGCGTCTGACACTTCGCGGAAGGCCGTCTGCACGGTCTTTTCGTAGTCGGCCACAGCGATGTTCTGGCGTGCGGCGCTCAGATCCAGGTTGGACTGCAGGCGCCCGCCGTCGAAGAGCGGCACAGAGATGCTGGGAGCGAACGTCCAGGCGCGGCTGCCGCTGTCGAACAGGCCGTCCAGGTGCGCGCTGGCGGTGCCCGCACTCGTGGTCAGAGCGATGCGCGGAAAGAACGCTGCGCGCGCGGCTTGCACGCGGGCGTTGGCGGCGTGCAGGGTGTGCTCGGCGGCGGCAATGTCGGGGCGGCGCAGCAGCAGGTCGGAAGGCAATCCCGCGGGCACGGTGGGAAGGGCGACGGCAGCCTGGGGCGGCGCCAGGGCCAGCGCATCCCACGGTACGCCCACGAGCTGCGCCAGCGCATGGGCCTGCAGTGCCTGCTGCTGCGCGAGCTGGGTGCCGATGGATTCGGCCTGGTACAGCAGAGATTCCACCTGCGTCAGCGCCAGGCGCGAGATGGCGCCGGCCGCGTGGCGGCGCCCGAAGATGCGCAGGCTCTCGCGGCGCGTGGCGATGGTGTCTTCTGTCAGCGCGATGCGTTCCTGCGTTTCGCGCCATGCGAGGTAGTTGCGTGCCACCTGGTTCACCAGTGCGGCCTGGGCGGCGCGGCTGCCTTCGGCGGAGGCGAAGTAGGCCTGCTGCGCTGCCGCCTCCAGGCTGCGCACGCGGCCCCACAGATCCAGCTCCCAGTTGCTGATGGCAAGGCCCACGCGGTGCTCGCCGGTGGTGACGGCGCGGCCGGCCACGTTCAGGTCCCCCGGCACGCGGGCGCGGGTGTGGCTGCTGCCCACGGCCAGGGTCGGCCAGCGTTCGGCGGACTGCAGGCCCAGGGCGGCGCGCGCCTCGTCCACGCGCAGCATTGCCAGGCGCAGGTCGCGGTTGTTCTCGAGCGCCTGGCGCACCAGGCCTTGCAGTGTGGGGTCGCGGTAGAACATCCCCCACTCGGCCTGGTCGTCAACGCTGACGGTGCTGTCATCGAAGGCGACGGGTGGCACGGGCCATGCGGCGGGCAGCAGCGCAGGGGAGGGCACGTCCGTTCGCACCCCTGCCATGCATCCGGCGACTGTGACGCAGATCCCGAGCAGGCCCGTGCGCAGCGCTGGGCTGTCAAGGAGCGACACGAGGGCGGGGAGGGCGAAGGGCATACGCAGGCCGGCGATGGTAATCCGCAATTTCGTTCGCAGCGCCCGGTCCGTTGGGCGCCCCATTGCGGGCCACCATGATATCGAAATGAGATGACAGCCAGTATGGGCCGGCGCGTCGCGCCGTGTCTTGAGGCGAATCAAGTGAGCGGTGGGCGGGGAGTCACGCCTGCGCACAGCGAGGGGCAATGGGCGGCCATGAAAAAGCCCCGCACGATGGCGGGGCTGGGCAAAGCGGTGGAGCAGACCAGGTCAGCCGCCGCGGCGCATGGCCTCGAAGAACTCCACGTTGGTCTTGGTTTCCTTCATCTTCTTGATCATGAGTTCCATGGACTCGATCTCGTCCATGTTGTACATGAACTGGCGCAGGATGCGCGTCTTCTGCAGGATTTCGGGTGCCAGCAGCAGTTCCTCTCGGCGTGTGCCGCTCTTGTTGAGCTCGATGGCCGGGAACACGCGCTTTTCGTAGAGGCGGCGGCTCAGGTGGATTTCGCAGTTGCCCGTGCCCTTGAATTCTTCAAAGATCACTTCGTCCATGCGGCTGCCGGTATCGACCAGCGCCGTGGCAATGATGGTCAGCGAGCCGCCTTCCTCGACCTTGCGCGCCGCGCCGAAGAAGCGCTTGGGGCGTTGCAGGGCGTTGGAGTCCACGCCGCCGGAGAGCACCTTCCCGCTGGAGGGCACCACGTTGTTGTAGGCGCGGGCCAGGCGGGTGATGGAGTCCAGCAGGATCACCACGTCCTTTTTCAGTTCCACGAGGCGCTTGGCGCGCTCGATCACCATCTCGGCCACATGCACGTGGCGTGCGGCGGGCTCGTCGAAGGTCGACGCAATGATTTCGCCCTTGACCGAGCGCTGCATCTCGGTCACTTCCTCAGGGCGCTCGTCCACCAGCAGCACCATCAGGTGCACATCGGGGTTGTTGGCCGTGATGGCATGGGCGATGTGCTGCATCATCACCGTCTTGCCGCTCTTCGGAGGCGCGACGATCAGCGCGCGCTGGCCGCGGCCGATGGGGGCGATGATGTCGATGATGCGGCCGGTGATGTTCTCCTCGCCCTTGATCTCGCGCTCCAGCCGCATCTGCTCCTTGGGGAACAGCGGCGTGAGGTTCTCGAACATCACCTTGTGCTTGTTCTGCTCGGGCGGGCCGCCGTTGACGGAGTCAAGCTTGGTCAGCGCGAAGTAACGCTCGCCGTCCTTGGGCGTGCGCACCTCGCCTTCGATCATGTCGCCGGTGTGCAGGTTGAAGCGGCGCACCTGGCTCGGACTGATATAGATGTCGTCGGTGCTCGCGGTGTAGCTGGTGTCGGGGCTGCGCAGGAAGCCGAAGCCGTCGGGCAGGATCTCAAGCACGCCGTCGGCAAAAATCTGCTCGCCGGCTTTTGCACGCTTCTTGATGATGGCGAACATCAGCTCCTGCTTGCGCATGCGGCCGCCGTTTTCGATTTCCAGGTCTTCGGCCTGCTTGAGGACTTCAGACACGTGCAGTGCCTTGAGTTCGTTAAGGTGCATGGAGTGACTCCTGGACGGAGTGGAAATGTCTGTGTGAGGGGAAGGGGTGCGTTTCGTGCGGGCCATGGGTGATGGCGGACTTGGCGAGCCTGTGATCCGGAGCCGGCCGCTGGGTGCACGTGCGGCGAGGCGATCAGCGCGAATTATGACAGGAAAAGTTCTGCGCTATTCGCAGGTTGCCCGGGTGCTGCGCACCTCGGAAGACTGCCGGCCGCGCAGGGCGGCCGGCAAGAAGGGAATCAGGCCAATTGCTGGTCGATGAAGGCGGTGAGCTGGGCCTTGCTCATGGCGCCTACCTTGGTGGCGGCGAGTTCACCGTTCTTGAACAGCATCAGCGTGGGAATGCCGCGGATGCCGAACTTGGCGGGAATCTCGCGGTTCTCGTCCACGTTCATCTTGGCGATGGTGAGCTTGCCCTGGTAGGCGCCAGCCACCTCGTCCAGGATGGGGGCGATCATCTTGCAGGGGCCGCACCACTCGGCCCAGTAGTCCACCAGCACCGGAGTGCCGGCTTTCAGCACGTCGGCTTCAAAGCTGGCGTCGGAGAGATGTTTGATGAGTTCGCTGGCCATGGCGCGTTCCTTGGTTCCTTGTGTGAGCAGTGGGCGATGCCGGTACGTATAAAGTCCAGTCATTGTGACAGAAACCGAATCCCCGCATCCTCATATGGCCGGTGCTTGTAACGCTATGACACCCATAGCAAAAGACGATCACGCCGCAGCGTGCAGCGCGGGGTGGCGCGCGGTTTTCGAGCAGGTGCGCTCAGCGGCAGCGCAGCACGGCGCGCACCTGGCGGCCACCGTGGTGCTGGTGCCGTATGCCCAGCTCATGGGCGAGGCGCGCCGGCAATGGCAGCGCGCCTACCCGCAGGGTTTCGCGCCGCGCTTCGAGACCACGCGCAACTGGGCTGCCCAGCTGGGCGCGCCTCTGGCGGAGGGCGGCGAGTACGCGGGCGATATGGCACGCGATGCGGTCACCGCACGTGCATTGCTCGACCGCGCCGGTCTTGCCGCGCACCGCGAAGTCCTCAGCGGTCCGCTGCTGGAGATGGCCGCGCAGTTGGCGGTGGTGGCAGCGGCCGTGGCTCCTGACCGGCGCCCGGACTGGGGCGAGGCGGCGCGCGCCCTGCTGCCGGCGGCGGGCGACGGTGGCGCGCTCCGGCTGGAGGCCGCCGCAGCGCGCATCGCCCTGGAATGGGTGCTGGCCTCGCGCCACGTGGGGGATGTGCTGTTCGAGTCTGGCGTGCGTGCGGCCGTGCCGCTGCTGGTGGTGGTGCAGGGCTTCCAACCCGACCCCCTGGCCCGCACATTGGCGCGGCACTGGGCAGAGGCGGGCCTTGTCGTGGACCTGCCGCAGGTGATGGACGGCGGGAAGGCCGGCGTGCCAACCTTGCATGCCGTGCCCGATGCCGAGGACGAGGCCCAGCGCGCCGCCGCCTGTGTGTTGCAGCACCTGGCGCAGGGACAGGCGCCCGTGGCGCTGGTGGCCAACGACCGCGCGCTCACCCGCCGCATCAGCGCCTTGCTCGGCGGCGCAGGCGTGGCTGTGCACGACGAAAACGGCTGGCTGCTCTCCATCACCCACGCCGCGGCGCGGCTGATGGCGGTGTTGCAGGCCTGTGCCTGGGACGCCACCGCCGATGCCGTGCTCGACTGGCTCAAGCAGTCGCCCGCGGTGGATGGGGCCGCACTGCGCGCGCTGGAGCACTGGCTGCGCCGTGCGGGCGCCCGGCATTGGAGCGGCGCGGCGACGCAACTGCAGGCGTTGGCTGAGCGGCGCCCGGCCGAGGCCGTGTTGGCAGACCAGGTACAGGCCTGGCGCGCGCAGCTGCGGGCCGCGCGGCCGTTGGCCCAGTGGTTGCAGTCGCTGCGCGTGCTGCTGCAGGACTGCGGCCTGTGGGACGGGCTGCAGCAGGACGAGGCCGGTGCGCGCGTGCTTGCCGAGCTGCGCCTGCCCGAGGGCCTGCAGGACGATCTGCAGGACATGGACGGGGCCGGTGCGCGCATGGCGCTGGCGGACTTCACGCGCTGGGTGGGAGAGGTGCTGGAATGCGCGCGCTATCGACCGGCCTATGTGGACGATGCACCCGTGGTGGTTCTGCCCCTGCCGCAGCTGCTGGCGCGCCCGTTCGCTGCGCTGGTGCTGCCCGGCTGCGATGAGAAACGCCTGCAGGCCGCGCCTGAACCGCCCGGCCCCTGGACGCAGGCGCAGCGCGAGGGACTGGGGCTGCCCACGCGCGACCTGTTGGCCGCCGCGCAGCGCGCCGCCTGGCGGCAGGCCCTGCGCATTGAGCGTGTCGACCTCCTGTGGCGCGTGGGTGACGAGGGGGGCGAACCCCTCCTGCCGAGTCCGCTGGTCCAGGCGCTTCGGCTGGACGGAACCGGCACGGACGGTGCCGATCCCCGGGTGACGCGCAGCGTGCCCGTGGCACCCACGGCGCGTCCGCTGCCGGTGGGCGCGCAGCTGCCGGTGCAACGGCTGTCGTCCTCGGCATATTCCGACCTGCGCCACTGTCCCTACCGCTTCTTCGCGCTGCGCCAACTGCAGCTGCAGGAAGACGACGAACTGGACGCCGGGCTGGACAAACGTGACTTCGGCACCTGGCTGCATGCCGTGCTGCAGCACTTCCATGAGGCGTTGCAGGACGCGCCCACGGGCGACGCCGCGGCGCGCACGGCGCTCATGGACGAGGCGGCTGCGCGCGCCACGCGCGAGCTGGGGCTGCAGGAGGGCGACTTCCTGCCCTACGCCTCGGGATGGCCCGCGCTGCGCGCCGGCTATCTGGAATGGCTGGGCAAGCACGAAGCCGCTGGCGCCTGTTTTCGCCAGGCCGAGCTGCGCGCGCGCCAGCCGCTGGGCGCGCTGGAACTGGTCGGCACACTGGACCGTGTGGACGCCGTGCGTCCGCAGGGCGGCGGCGAACCCCTGGCGCTGGTGATCGACTACAAGACCGAAAGCGACGCCCTCACGCGCGGGCGCATCAAGGCCGGGGCCGAGGACACGCAGCTCGCCTTCTATGCCGCATTGCTGCAGGACGACACCTTGCGGGCCGCGTACGTGAATGTGGGCGAGCGCGGCGAAACCCGGCTGCACGAGCAGGACGACGTGGTGCACCTGCGCGACCTGCTGCTGGACGGCATCACGCACGACATGCAGCGCATTGCCGCCGGCGCGCCGCTGCCCGCGTTGGGCGAGGGCAGCGTGTGCGAATGGTGCGCCGCGCGCGGTCTGTGCCGCAAGGATTTCTGGAATGAGTGAAGCTGCCGCGCAAGCCGCCTACGAACACAACGGCCAACCGGTCACGCGGGAGGCCTTCTATGCCATCGCCTGCGACCCGCAGCGCAGCGTGGCCGTGGAGGCCTGCGCCGGCGCCGGCAAGACCTGGATGCTGGTCTCGCGCATGCTGCGCGCGCTGCTGGACGGCTGTGCGCCGCACGAGATCCTGGCCATCACCTTCACCAAGAAGGCCGCGGGCGAAATGCGCCAGCGCCTGCAGGAATGGCTGCAGGAGTTTGCGGCCAAGCCGCTGCCTGATCTGGAAAAGGAGCTGATTGCAAGAGGAATCGGGCCGCAGCGCGCTCTGGACAAGCGCGAGCAGCTACAAAAACTATACCGGCAGACGCTGGACGCGGGCCGCCCCGTGCAGATACGCACCTTTCACAGCTGGTTTGCGGCGCTGCTGGGCACGGCGCCGCTGGCGGTGCTGGAGCAGCAGGGCCTGCCCGCCCATTACGACTTGCTGGAGGATGACGCCGAGGCAGTGCGCGAGGTCTGGCGCCCCTACCTCGCCGCCGTGGCGCAGGACGCCGCGCTGCGCGCGGATTACGAAGCCTGCGTGGCGCATCACGGCCGCTCGCAGACGCACAAGGCGCTTGAAGGCGCGCTGGCCAAGCGCGTGGAGTTCGCGCTGGCCGACGAGGCGGGCGTGGTGGACGCATCGATCCCGCATTTCGGCACGCAGTTCGCGGACCTTGCCGGCTTGCACCATCCGGCCGATGCGCTGGCCAGCGACGCAGCGCGCCAGCGCTGGCATGCCTGGGCCCAGGTGCTGGGGGCGCAGGCGAACAAGACGCCGCAGAAGGCCGCCAACGCGGTGATCGACGCCTGGCTGTGCGACGACCTGGGCCAGCGTCTGGACACGCTGCGCAAGGCCTTCTTCGTGGCCAGCGAGGATCGCCTGTCCAAGAATCTGGAGAAGTTCGCCGCCGCGCAGGAGGCCGAGGGCGAACTTCAGCGCCTGTGCGCCGCGCGCCGCCAGCACGAGGCCTGGCTGCACCAGCAGCGCATGGCGCGGCTGGCGCGTGCGCTCATCGCGCAGTTCGCCCAGCTCAAGCGCGAGCGCGGCTGGGTGGACATGAACGACGTGGAGCGCACGGCGCTGGTCATGCTGTCCGACCCCATCCTCTCGGGCTGGGTGCAGGAGCGGCTGGACGCGCGCGTGCGCCACCTGCTGGTGGATGAGTTCCAGGACACCAACCCGCTGCAGTGGCAGGCGCTGCATGCCTGGCTGGCCGGTTACGCGGGCGCGGGCGGCGGCCAGCAGCCGCCCAGCGTGTTCATCGTGGGTGACCCCAAGCAGAGCATCTACCGCTTTCGCCGCGCCGAGCCGCAGGTCTTCAAGGCCGCCCAGGCCTTCGTGCGCGAGGGGCTGGGGGGCGACCTGCTGGCCTGCGACCACACGCGGCGCAACGCCATCGGCGTGATCGCAGCGGTGAACCGGGCCATGCAGGCGGCGCAGGCGCAGGGTGAGTACGCGGGCTTTCGCGACCACACCACCGAATCGCGCGACCCGGGGCAACTGCTGCGCCTGCCCCCGATCACGGCGCCTGACGGGGGTGATGCCGCCGCGGCCACTACCCCCGAGTGGCGCGACACTCTGACCCAGCCGCGCCATGAAGCCGAGGAAACCCTGCGCATGCGCGAATGCGCGCAGGCTGCGCAATGGGTGGCGGCGCAGATCGCCGCGGGCGTGCAGCCGCAGGAGATCATGGTGCTCGCGCGCAAGCGCGACCGGCTGGCCTCCCTGCAGGAGGCCCTGCGCGCGCTGCACGTGCCCTGCGTGCAGCCCGAGAAGGCCGAGCTGGGCGAGGCGCCCGAGGTGCAGGACATCGTCGCGCTGCTGGATGCGCTGGTCTCGCCGGGGCATGACCTTTCGCTGGCGCGTGCGCTGCGCTCGCCGCTGTTCGGCCTGACGGATGACGCGCTGGTGCAGATTGCGCTGCGGGTACGCCAGACGGCCGCAGAAGGATCCCCGTGCAGCTGGTTCGACGTACTTCAAAAAAGTGAGCTGCTTCCGCCCGACCTGCAAGCGCTGGCGCCTGTTTTGGCTCAATACAAGCGATGGGTGGAAACACGCCCCCCCCACGATGCGCTGCATGCCATCTACGAACACGGCGACGTGCCCGCGCGCTTTGCCGCCGCGGCTCCCGCCTCGCAGCGTGCGGGCGTGCTGGCCAACCTGCGCGCTTTGCTGGCCGCGGCGCTGCAGCAGGACGGGGGACGCTACCTCACGGCCTATGCCTTCGTGCGCGCCATGAAGCGCCCGGGCATGCGCGCACCCGGCCGCGTGGAGGCGCAGGCCGTGCGCCTGCTCACCATCCACGGCGCCAAAGGGCTGGAGGCGCACAGCGTGCTGCTGCTGGACACCGATGCGCGCGCGCAGAAGGCCGAGACCATGGGCGCGCTGGTCGACTGGCCGGGCGAGCAGGCCGCTCCGCTGCGCTTTGTCTTTCTGGCCAGCGAATCCAACCCGCCGCCCAGTGCGGTGGACCTGCTGGCGGCGGAACTGGCGGAGCGCCAGCGCGAGGAGCTCAACACCCTCTATGTGGCCATGACACGCGCCAAGCATTGCCTGGCCTTGTCGGCGGTGCAGTCCAGCACGGCCGCGCCCGGCAGTTGGTGGAACCGGCTGGCCGAGTCCCTGCAGGACGCGCCAGTGCCGCCCGCCGCGCCATTGGGCGATGTGGCTGACGATGCCGCCGTCGCGTTGCCGCAGCTTCCGCCGTATGCGGGGGCTGCGCCGGGGGCACAAGCCGCTGCGGCGGGTGCTCCCGTCTCCACCCCGCAGTCGCGCCAGGGCGAGGCCATGCACCAGTTGCTGGAGCAGGCGGGCGTGGTCGGCGCCCGGCGGGCGGGCGGCGTGTGGCCCGCGCGGCGGCTGGCGCAGCTGGCGCGCGACTTCGACATCACGGCGGAGGCCGCCGCACAGGCCGCAGCGATGGCGCGGAGCATTCTGCAGGGCGAGGGTGCCTGGGCGTGGAACCCCGATCACGTGGAGCAGGCCCTCAACGAAGCGCCGCTGGTGTACCAGGGCCAGGGTCTGCGTCTGGACCGCCTGGTGCGGCTGCGCCAGCCGCGCGAGGGTGCGCGCTGGTGGGTGCTGGACTACAAGAGCGCCACCGCGCCCGAGCGCCAGCCGCAGCTGATGGCCCAGCTGCGCCTGTACCGCGAAGCGGTGGGAGCGCAGTTTCCGGGCGAACAGGTGGGCGCGGCTTTCTTGACGGGCGATGGGAGGCTGGTGGTCGTGGACGCGCCAGGGCAGGGCGTGCTGTTCTAACCGGGTGGGCAGGCGCCGGGCCTGTGGCCGGCGTACAGGAATACCCCGCGTCGTGCGCAGGGGTAGGTACCATCGGTTGATTCTGCCGATTGATCGATGACCCATGAACCACACCCTCGTCCCTGATGAACTGGATGTCCTGGTCGAGTTGCTGCCAACCCCCGGCACGCGCGTCATCGAACTCGGATGCGGCGGAGCGCGCATGGCGCGGCAGATGCTGCAGCGTTGGCCGGACATGCGGTATCTGGGGCTGGAAGTGGACCTCCGGCAGCACGCAATCAACCTGCAGGACACGCCGCCGCGCATGCGCTTTGCCGTGGGTGGTGCGCAGGCCATTGCATGCGATGACGCGCAGTTCGACCTGGCGCTGATGCTCAAGTCCCTGCACCACGTGCCGCTGGATGCGATGGACCAGGCGCTGACCGAAGTGGCGCGCGTGCTGCGTCCCGGCGGGCATCTGTACGTTTCGGAGCCGGTCTACGAAGGCGCGCTCAACGAGATCGTGCGCCTGTACAACGACGAAGGCATCGTGCGCGCCGCTGCGCAGGCGGCGCTGGACCGCGCCCTGGCCGTCCGCAGCACCTGGGAGCAGGTGGCGCAACGGCGATTCGACATGCCTGTGCATTTCGAGGACTTCGCTCAGTTTGAGCGGCGGATGATGAACCCCACCTTTGCCGACCACCGCATCGACGCGCCCCTGCGCGAGCGCGTGGCGGCGGCCTTCGCGCCGCATTGCACGATGGAGGGAGCGCACTTCGTGCGGCCCATGCACGTGCGCCTGCTGCGGCGTGTGGGTTGATGAAAGCAACACCATGATGGATACGGATCTGCGATCCTGCGAGATCGCCGTGATAGGCGCAGGCCCGGCTGGCCTGATGGCCGCCGAGACCGCCGCAGCGGCGGGCCTGAGCGTGGATGTGTTCGACGCCATGCCTTCGGTGGGACGCAAGTTCTTGCTGGCGGGCAGGGGCGGGCTGAACCTCACGCATTCCGAACCGCTGGCGGCCTTCATGGCGCGCTATGGCGATCGCCAGCAGGCGCTGACGCCCTGGCTGCGAGACTTTGGCCCCGAGGACTTGCGCGCGTGGGCTGATGCCTTGGGCACGCAGACCTTCGTCGGTACGTCGGGCCGGGTGTTCCCCAAGGACATGAAAGCCGCGCCGCTTCTGCGTGCCTGGCTGCAGCGCTTGCGCGGGCAGGGGGTGCAGCTGCACATGCGCCATCGCTGGATGGGCTGGGCCGACGCATTGAATGGCATCACGCCGCCTGTGCTGCGCTTTGCCGCGCCGGCGGGAGAGGTGCGGGTAAGGGCGCGCGCCGTCGTGCTGGCCCTGGGCGGCGGCAGCTGGGGCCGCCTGGGCTCGGACGGTACCTGGGCGCCGCTGCTGGCGCAGCGCGGCGTGCCTGTAGCGCCGCTGGCGCCGTCCAACTGCGGTTTCGACGTACCGCGCGTGGATGCGCCCGTGGGCGAGACGCGGCGAGAGTTCTTTCTGGAGCTCATCGGCCGAGGCGCGCCCGCCGTCGGCTGGACGCCGCATTTCGTCGAGCGCTTCGCGGGCCAGCCCTTCAAGTCGGTGGTGCTGTCCTTCACCGACAGCCAGGGCCGGCGCTTTGAGCGGCGCGGGGAATTCGTGGCCACGGCCACGGGCGTGGAAGGCAGCCTGGTCTATGCGGTCTCCAGCCTGCTGCGCGACGAGATCGTGGCACACGGTCACGCCACCTTCCACCTGGACTTGCTGCCCGACCACACGCCCGAGCGCGTGCTGGCCGAGGTGCGCCACCCGCGCGGCTCGCGCAGCCTTTCCACCCACCTCAAGAGCCGGCTGGGCCTGGACGGCATCAAAACCGCCGTCCTCTACGAACAACTGGGCAAGGACGGTATGTCCGACCCGGTGGCGCTGGCCCATGCCATCAAGGCCTTGCCCATCACCGTGGTGGCAGCACGCCCATTGGATGAGGCCATCAGCACGGCCGGCGGCGTGGCCTTCGAAGCGCTGGATACGCGCCTCATGCTGCGCACCATGCCCGGGGTTTTCTGCGCGGGCGAGATGCTGGACTGGGAGGCGCCCACCGGGGGTTATCTGTTGACTGCGTGCTATGCCACCGGGCGTGCGGCAGGGGCGGGTGCCGCGCACTGGCTGGCAACGCAGGCGTAGTACAGCAGGGGCGCCGCTTTAGGGCATGCTCTGCGGTCATTGCAAGAAGGTCGGCGTCAACCCAGAGCGTTGCTGAGCGCGCGGTCAAAACTTCGCGCGGTAATACACCATGGGCCCGCCGCGGCGGGCGCGCAGCACCAGCCGCGCATCGCCTTGCAACTGCACGCCGATGGCGCCCAGCTCGGGGACCAGACCGCGCGTGCGCGATGCGGACCATTGCACCTCCAGACGGGTGCCAAAGTTGCTGCCCTGGTCGCGACCCCAGATCATGCCCATGGCGTCGTGCAGGCCCGTGTGCGGGTGGGTGCGGGCCCAGGCCTGCAGGTCCAGCCGTACGCGCGGCTGCAACTGTGATCGCCAGCGCAGACCCAGGTCGTAAGCCAGCGGGGTGCCTGACGGGTAGGCCGGGCTGACGGCTCCTGCGCGGGCCGCGCCGTCCGACGGAACCACCACGCCCAGCGTCAGCCCCAGGCGAGAGGCTTGCAGCGGCGTAAGCCAACGGGTGATGTCCGTGTACTGAACGCTGTTGCCGAATGCTGCGCGCGGAAGATCGCTGCCGTTCAGGTCGGGGTAGGTGGCGGTGTTCTGTGTGAAGGCGGCGGATGAAGGCTCATCCTGAGCCTCTCGCAATGCGGCCGCAGCACCGTCTGCCAGGCTCTCATCGCCCCGGGCGGGAAATGCCGCGCACAGGCACAGCAGGCACACAATGCTCCAATCCATGGCCGGCCGTGGCAGCGGCCGGAGCAGATGACTTGCAAGCAGCGCGGACATGGCAGACAGCATGGCGGCACGGGACAGCAAGAAAGTGGATCGGTGGCGAGAACTCCTGGTGCGCAGTATGGACCGCGGGCACATGCTTGTCGCGATCGCCGTGCTTGTGTCGCTGTAGGACGGAGCTGACGCATGCCGTTCATGTGCAGGCAACGCCGCAACCGCCCGATGAAACGCAAAGCGCTCAGGCGACGCAAAAAAGAAGGGGAAAGAAAAGAAGAAGGTGACGAGCCTTACCCCCGGCACTGGCTCCACAGTTAGGGCTGCTTGGTTCCCCACCTGACCCGGTTGGCCGCTTCACCATGCGGGGAGGCCCGTCGCCCGTGATTGTACGACGAACCACGCTCTGCCCGTGGCCTGTCAGAACTTTGCCCGGTAGTACAGTATGGGGCCACCGCGCCGGACGCGCAGCAGCAAACGTGAGTCGCCCTGCAGCTGCACGCCGATGGCGCCAAACTCGGGCGTGCTGGGCAGCGAGTAACCGTCTGGCTCGGGGTAGTCCCGCGCACGCAGATCCAGGTCCGCAGGTAGTGCCTGCTGCTGCGTGGATCGTCGGCGGAGGTGTCTTTAGAACCATCCTGGGCCTGCGTCGGCGGCTGCAGGCACAGACACAGTAGCCAGCAGGCGAGACGCACCGCAGCCGACCGGGTCAGCAACCCTTGTCGCGATAGCCGCCTGCGGGCCGCAAGGGCTGGAAGCAGGGCGGGCAACATGGCGGTACGGTGCGACTGGCAGTTTGCAGTCGTTCCCGGGGAGTGTGAATCCTGGCAGAGAGCAGATCACCCTCGGTCGGCGCGGTGGCCTGCGTAGGCCCGGGCCAGCTAGAAGCCTTGGCGCGCTGCGTGTCTGGCCCGCACATAGAATCACGCCCCATGTCCTATCTTGTGCTCGCCCGCAAATACCGTCCCAAGACCTTCTCTGAGATGGTGGGGCAGGAGCACGTGGTGCAGGCGCTCTCCAACGCGCTCACGCAGCAGCGGCTGCACCACGCCTACCTGTTCACCGGCACGCGCGGCGTGGGCAAAACCACGGTCTCGCGCATCCTGGCCAAGTCGCTCAATTGCCAGGGTCCGGACGGCCAAGGCGGCATCACTGCCACGCCCTGCGGCGTGTGCCCGGCCTGTACCGACATCGACAGCGGCCGGTTTCCTGACTACACCGAGCTGGATGCCGCCTCCAACCGCGGCGTGGACGAGGTGCAGGGGCTGCTGGAGCAGGCCGTCTACAAGCCGGTGCAGGGGCGCTTCAAGGTCTTCATGATCGACGAAGTGCACATGCTCACGAACACGGCGTTCAACGCCATGCTCAAGACGCTGGAGGAGCCGCCGGAATACCTCAAGTTCGTGCTGGCCACCACCGATCCACAGAAGGTGCCGGTCACGGTGCTCTCGCGCTGCCTGCAGTTCAACCTGCGGCCCATGGCGCCCGAGACGGTGCTGGAGCACCTCACCCGCGTGCTGGCCGCCGAGAACGTGCCCGCCGAGCCGCAGGCCCTGCGGCTGCTGGCCCGCGCCGCGCGCGGTTCCATGCGCGACGCGCTCAGCCTGACCGACCAGGCGATTGCCTTCGGCAGCGGCCAATTGCAGGAAGCCGCTGTGCGCCAGATGCTGGGCAGCGTGGACCGCAGCCATGTGTTCCGTCTGATCGACGCGCTGGCGCAGGGCGATGGCCGCACGGTGGTCGAGACGGCGGACACCCTGCGCATCAACGGCCTGTCCGCCGCCTCCACGCTGGAGGACATGAGCGCCGTGCTGCAGCGCATGGCCGTGCTGCAGGCCGTTCCGCAGATGGCTGCGGCCGCGGACGCCAGCGACCCTGAGGCGGCAGAGGTTGCGCGCCTGTCTGCCGCCCTGCCGGCCGACGAGACGCAGCTGCTGTACAGCATCTGTCTGCACGGCCGCGCCGATCTGGGTCTGGCGCCCGACGAATATGCCGCGCTGACCATGGTGCTGCTGCGCCTGTTGGCGTTCAAGCCGGCGGCTTCGGAAGGCGGCGCGGCTGCCTCGGCTGAAAAAAAAACTCTGACGCGGCCTGAAGCCGCAGCGCCGTCGGCCCATGCGCCGGCCGATACGCCGGTAGTCCAGGCACCGCAGGCTGTGCCGGCCGCCGCGGACCGGGCTCCCGCACCGTCGCCGGCGTCGGTGCACCCGGCTCCTGTCGCGGCGCCCGCGATGGACTGCGCGACTGCCGCGCCCGCCCGGCCCGCCGCATCGGCAGCACCCACGCGGGCGCAAGCCACGCCGGACGATGTGAACCAGGCCGTGCAGGACGCGTTGGACGCGGGCGACCGCGAATCGCCCCCGTGGGAAGCCGGCGATACGGCCCAGGCGCCCGTACGGGCCGCAGCGCCTGTGCGTCTGCCCGTACGCTCCCCTGAGGATCTAAGGCAAAAAACACCTCCAGCGCCCGCCCATACAGCGCAAGCAGCTCCTGAAACGGTAGCAATACCCGTGCGTACCGCGCCGGAACCCGGCGCGCGCCTGCAGCCCTTGCCATCGGCGGCCCCGGCACCCGCGCGGCTGGTGCGCACGGAGGAGGGCGATGTCTGGCATGCCACCGTGCAGCAACTCATTGCCCAGGAGGCCATCACCGCCCTGGTGCGCGAACTGGCGCTGCAGTCGCAACTGGTGGCGCGTGACCCGGACCATTGGCTGCTGCGCGTGGAGCGGGAGTCGCTCAACCAGCCCACGGCGCGCGAGCGCCTGCGCGCAGCGCTGGAGGCCGCGGGCCATGCGCGCCAGATCAGCGTGGAGGTGGGTGTGGTGATCGACAGCCCCGCGCGCCGCAACGCGCACGCCGCGGCCGAACGCCAGCGCGTGGCCGAGGAGATCGTCCACAACGACCCCTACGTGCAGCAACTGATGCGTGATTTCGGGGCGAAAATCGTCCCGGGCAGCATCAAGCCTGCATAACCATTTTTGAAACGCAAAGGAAACCATCCATGTTCAACAAGGGACAGCTCGCCGGCCTCATGAAGCAGGCCCAGGCCATGCAGGACAACCTGAAGAAGGCCCAGGACGACCTGGCCAACATCGAGGTCGAGGGCGAATCCGGCGCCGGCCTGGTGAAGGTGCTGATGACCTGCAAGCACGACGTCAAGCGCGTGACCATCGACCCCAGCCTGCTGGCCGACGACAAGGACATGCTGGAAGACCTGGTGGCCGCCGCTTTCAACGCCGCGGTGCGCAAGGCCGAGGAAACCTCGGCGGAGAAGATGGCCAAGATCACGGCCGGCATGCCAGGCCTTCCCGGCGGCATGAAATTCCCCTTCTGAGGGCAGGCTACTGCGCGCCGGCCATGCGTCGTGGGGCGGTGCTCGCAATCCTCACGTACTAGGCAAGTACGTTCCGGTTGCTGTACTCCGTCCGCCTCGCCTGGCAGGCGCTCGCTACGCCCTTGGGGGCGGCGTTTGCACTCCGAAATCCATTCTTCATGTCCGACACCAGCTCCCTTGACGCACTGATCCAGGCCCTGCGGCGCCTGCCCGGTGTGGGCGTGAAGTCGGCGCAGCGCATGGCGTTTCATCTGCTGCAGCATGACCGCGCCGGAGCGCAGGTGCTGTCGCAGGCGCTCGCGCAGGCGGCAACGCAGGTACGCCATTGCGAGCGCTGCCACACCTTCACCGAGGGCGCGGTGTGCGAGACCTGCCTGGACCCGGCGCGCGACGCCACCCGCCTGTGCGTGGTGGAGACGCCCGCCGACCAGGCCGCGATGGAGCGCACCGCGGCGTTCAAGGGGCTGTACTTCGTGCTCATGGGGCGGCTGTCGCCGCTGGATGGGGTGGGGCCGCGCGACATCGGTGTGCACAACCTGCTGGAGCGCGCCAGCGACGGCGTGGTGCAGGAGGTGATCCTGGCCACCAGCTTCACGGCCGAGGGAGAGGCCACGGCCCACGCGATCGGCGAGGCGCTCAAGCGCCGCGGCGTGCACGTCACGCGCCTGGCGCGGGGCGTGCCCGTGGGCAGCGAGCTGGAATACGTGGACCTGGGCACCATCGCTCATGCGCTGGCGGATCGGCGCTGAATATCAAAAACAATAGCTGCTAGCGCTTGTTGGATAAGCGCTGGAGGTCAAAAACACTGCAAAAATGAACACAACAATGCATGTGGCCCGCTTCACCGTGGCCTACTGGTGCGTGCTGATTGCGGCGCTGCTGCCCATGGCTTGCGCGCTGCTGGCCAAGCGGGGGGGCTTTCGCGGCAGCGACAACCACGACCCGCGTGCGTGGCTGGCTCGCCAGACCGGCTGGCGCGCCCGTGCCAATGCGGCGCAGGCCAACAGTTTCGAGGCGCTGCCGTTCTTCATCGGCGCGGTCATCATTGCCCACCAGCTGGGTGCGCCGCAGATGATGCTGGACCTGCTGGCCTTCCTGTTCGTGATGCTGCGCGTGTGCTACATCACCATGTACGTGGGCGACATGCCCACGGCGCGCAGCCTGGTGTGGGGCGCGGGACTGCTGGTCAACATCGCCATCCTGCTGATCGGCTGGCGCTGACACCAGCGGTTAAAGGTGCTGCTGCGGCACGGGGATCTCCGCGGTGCGCATGCCCAGCGCGGTGACCACGGCGCTCAGCAGGGCCATGGCGCCGCAGAACACCAGCAAGCCGCGGTTCAAGCCCAAATGGTCCGACAGCCAGCCCATGCCCAGGATGGGCACGATGGTGCCCAGGTATCCCACGATCAGGTAGGACGACAGCAGGCCGCCGCGCTCTTCGGGCGTGGTGAGCTTGGCCACCACGCCCATGCCCGCCACATTGGCCAGCCCATGGCCGAAGGCCGTGGCGATCACCGCCGCGCCAAACACCAGCGTGGCGCCGGTGAGCGTGGTCGCCATGAGCAGCAGGTTGCACAGCACCAGCGCGCAGCCGCTGGCCAGGGCCACGCGCTTGGTGCGCCAGTTGCGCACCATGAACTGGAACGCGGACGACAGGAACAGGATCATCGCGATCGACAGTCCGCTCACGGCCGGCCCATGCCAGGGCACGATCTCCTGCATGAAGCTGGGCGCCAGCGATGAGTACAGGCTGAACATGCCGAAGGCACTGAAGGCGCCCATGCTCGCCAGCCAGAACTGGCGCCGGCGCAGGCGCGGCGGCGGCGTGAGCCGCGGCATCCACTGTGCGATCACGCCGCGCCAGGTGCCGGGCGGCAGGGCGTCGTCCCGCGTTCCCCCTGTGGGCAGCCCGCGCAGTTGGTGCAGCGCATACACCGCCAGCAGGCCCATGGCCGCCGTGGGCACGTAGGCAGTGACGAGCGGGTGGGGCACCCACTGGGCCATCAAGCCGCCCACAAGCGGCCCCAGGCCGAAACCCAGCGTCATCGCCACGGTGGTCAGTGCGGCCGTGCGCCGTGGATCACGCCCGGGGCGGGCCTGCACCATGCCGATGGAGGCCGAGGTGGTGATCATTCCCGACGCCAGCCCGATCATGAGCCGCGCCAGCATGAAGACGGGCACATTCCACGCCAGGGCTGACAGGACCACGCCCGCGGTCATCAGCGCGAGGCCCGTGCGCAGGATGGCCAGGAAGCCGTGGCGCTGCGTGAGCCGCCCCAGAAACAGCAGGCTGGTGAGCGCGCCGAACATGTACACCACGAAGAGATGCGTGATGTCGCTGGGCTTGAGCCCCCAGGCCTGCTGGTAGAGCGGGTACAGCGGGCTGGCCAGCGCCGTGCCCATGACGCCGACGCACATGGCATAGCCAATCCAAACAACGGGAGACCAGGAGCGTTCTTGCATAGGTGGAGGGAGAAAGCCCGCGCGGTGGGGCGCGGCGGCGACGGGGAGCCGGCAGCGGGGCGTGTCGGGAACGGTGAATGGTGAATGGTACGGTGTGCGAGGGCCCCCATGGAGGCCGCCGGCGCTAGACCCCACGCGCCACGCAGCCGTGGATAGGTGGTGCGCCATACGCCTGTGCTGTCGGTGGTAGGCGAGTCTTGCGCATCGCTGGGCGGGCGGGCGCCGTTTCGCCACTCGCCCTGGCAGGACGGCTGCAGTTGCGCGTGTTCCTGCCCCAGGCGCAGGCGCACGCCGGCCCGGGGATGTGCCCCGTCACCTAAAATCGCCCCTGTGCTCCGCTACTGCGTGGCATTGCCGCCCGACCGGGGCAGCGCCCGGCTCGCTGAAGCACGCCTCATAACGGGGCCGTCTTATGTGCCTACTTTTTGTTCGTTGGGTTTTTCATAACGAACAATTACATTCACCCGCTGTTCTGATCTTCACCCGCCGCGGCTGGCCATCCCTGAGGGGGCAGCCTGCGCGCGCTTTGCATTGCATTTCATGATTGACCTTCGGGGTATCACCCAGATCTACCCGGGCCCGCAGGGCCCCGTCGAAGCCCTGCGCGGCATCGACCTGCATGTCACGCCGGGCGAGGTGTTCGGCATCATCGGCCGTTCGGGCGCCGGCAAGAGTTCGCTGGTCCGCGTCATCAACCTGCTCAACCGCCCCACGTCGGGACAGGTGATGGTGGCGGGGCGCGACATGACACAACTGTCCGACGCCGACCTGCGCGCCGCGCGCCGCGAGATCGGCATGGTGTTCCAGCACTTCAACCTGCTGTCGTCGCGCACGGTGTTCGACAACGCCGCGCTGCCGCTGGAGCTGGCGGGCATGCCGCGGGCCGAGATCAAGAAGCGCATCGACCCGCTGCTGGACCTGGTGGGCCTGGCGCACCTGGCCGACCGCTACCCGGCGCAGATCTCGGGCGGGCAGAAGCAGCGCGTGGGCATTGCGCGCGCGCTGGCCAGCAACCCGAAGGTGCTGCTGTCCGACGAGGCCACCAGCGCGCTGGACCCCGAGACAACCCGTTCCATCCTGGACCTGCTGCGCCAGGTGAACCGCGAAATGGGCGTGACGGTGGTGCTGATCACGCACCAGATGCAGGTCATCAAGCAGATTGCCGACCGTGTGGCCGTGATCGACGCGGGCCGCATCGTGGAGATGGGCCCGGTGGTCGACGTGTTCACCCGCCCGCAGCAGGACATCACCAAGAGCCTGATCGACGAGATCGTGCCCCAGGAGCTGCCCGCCGGGGTGCTGGCGCGCGTGCGCAGCCTGGCCGCGCGGCTGGAGCCGGGCGCGAGCGGCCAGCTGCTGCGCCTGTCGTATGCGGGCGAGCATGCCTACGAGCCGATCCTGTCGCACCTGATCCGCGAGCTGGAACTGGACCTGTCCATCCTGCATGGCCAGATCGACGAGATCCAGGACCAGACCTTCGGTTCGCTGGCGGTGTACGCCAGCGGCAACATGGCGCGCATCGGCGCGGCCATCGACTATCTGCGTGCCAACGGCGTGGTGGTGCGCACCGTGGAAGTGACAGGCTGAGGGGCGGGCGATGTTCGAGAACTTTTCTGAAATGATGCTGGAGTTGTTCGTCACCTCGCTGTGGGAGACGATCATCATGGTCGGCGTGTCCGGCATCGTCGGCGGCCTGGTGGGCATTCCGCTGGGTGTGTTCCTGCGCCTCACGGATGCGGGCGGCGTGCTGGAGAACGGCCCGGCCAACAAGATCGTGGGCTGGATCGTGAATGCCGTGCGCTCCACGCCGTTCATCATCCTGCTGGTGGCCATCATCCCGTTCACGCGCTTCATCACCGGATCGTCCATCGGCACCTGGGCGGCCGTGGTGCCGCTGACCATCGCCGCCGCGCCGTTCGTGGCGCGGCTGGTGGAGACGGCGCTGCGCGAGGTCGACAACGGCCTGGTGGAGGCCGCGCAGTCCATGGGCGCCACCACCGGCCAGATCGTGTGGAAGGTGCTGCTGCCCGAGGCGCTGCCCGGCATCGTGGCGGGCCTGACTATCAGCTTCGTGAGCCTCACGGGCTACTCGGCCATGGCCGGGGCCATCGGCGGCGGCGGGCTGGGCGACCTGGGCATCCGCTACGGCTACCAGCGCTTCCTGCCCGACATCATGCTGGCCGTGGTGGTCATCCTGATCTTCTTCGTGCAAGCCATCCAGAGCCTGGGTGACTGGGCCGTGCGCCGCCTGTCGCACCGCTGATGCAGGACAGGAGGGCGCACACGGGATGTGTGTGCTCCTGATTTGATAGCTTTTGGCGCTTGTGCAGCGGGCGCTGCGGGCTGTTTTGACAGAAGACCTGCGTGTGCGGGCGGCTTGGCCGATACTCGATGGCAAAGCCACTACCACGAAGGAGACCCCGCCATGTCCGCACTGCCCGCCTTTGCGCCACCGGATGACGCGCTGTTCCAGCGCGCCCAGTCCCTGCTGGACGATGAATGGCTGGCCCACGATGCCGATCTGGCTCCCGTGCTGCCCATGGTGCTGGCGCGCGGCGTGGGGCAGGACTGGCACAAGGCCGGAACCTTCCGCCATCACCTGGTGGGCGTGGCCCGGTCGCTGGCGCTGTGGGGCCAGCCCCGGGACGTGCGTCTGCTCGGGCTGCTGCACAGCGTGTACGGCAATGCCTTCGTCGACCTGGTGAAGTTCGACGCGGCCAGCGAGCGCGGCCGCCTGCAGGCGCTGGTGGGCGAGAGCGCCGAGCACCTGGTGTACCTGTTCTGCACCATGAGCCGCGCGCAGTTCGTGCAAAAGGTGCTGGCCGGCGAGCTGCAGGCCGACGGCTCGCTGGTCGTGGAGAAGAACGGCCCCGCGCCGCGCCAGACCGTGCACCTCGCACCCTACGAGGTGGCGGCTTTCACCATCGTCAGCATGGCCGACACGATCGAGCAGTGGTTCAGCTGGCAGGACGACATCTACTCGCGCTTTCCCGCCGTCGATCCTTCGCGCCCACAGGCCGTGCACTGGGCCGCGTCGCTGTGGCCCGGACCCATGCGCCCCACGGCCCGCATGGTCAGCCAGATCGCGGCGCTGGGCCTGGCGTTGCAGCACCCCGGGCTGCGCGGGCAGTTGCCGCTGCCGCCCGTGTTCGACCACTGCAGCCAGGGCCTGACGGCGCAGGACGAGGCGGCCGCCACGGCCCTGTATTGGTCGGTGATCCAGTTGGCGCAACCGCTGGTGGACCTGGACGGCGCCACGGCCACGCTGGAGCAGGCCGTGCGCCTGAACCCCTGGGTGGGCGAGCCGCAGATGGTGCTGGCACAGCTGTACCTGTCGGCCGGCCGCGCGCAGGACGCGGCGTGCGCCTCACGCGGGGCGCTGCAGGCCTTCAGCGCCTGGGGCAATGCCTGGGACAAGCGCGTGCAGTGGGACGCCTGGATCGCCTGGACGCGCATCCTGCTGCAGTCGGCCGAGGAGGGCGGCTGGCCCGCGCGGCTGGACAAGCTCAACAACGTGGCGCTCAAGGGCTGACGGGGCGGCGCCGCGGCCTTCCCGGGGAGGTGGAGAATGCGCGGCCTTTCACCCCCTCAGGTGCTCTGCCGCCCGGGTGCTCTTCATGTGTGCGGGTTCTTTGGATATGGAAAAGTAATCGTTCGGAGGGCGCGCCGCAGGGGCTACGATGCCGGCTCTCCCTGTAACGGTATGAAAGGTTTCCCGTGATTTCCAAGCGCTCCCTGCTCCAATCGACCCTGGCCCTGGCTATGGCCGCCGGCCTCTCGGGCCACGCCCTGGCGCAGGACAAGCCGCTGAAGATCGGCGTGACGGCGGGCCCGCACGCGCAGATCTTCGAGCAGGTCAAAAAAGTGGCCGAACAGCAGGGCCTGAAGATCCAGGTGGTGGAGTTCAGCGACTATGTGCAGCCCAACGCGGCTCTGGCCGCCGGCGACCTGGACGCCAACAGCTACCAGCACAAGCCCTACCTGGATGCGCAGATCAAGGACCGTGGCTACAAGTTCGCCGTGGCGGCCAACACCGTCAACTTCCCCATCGGCCTGTATTCCAAGAAGGTCAAGAAGCTGGCCGACCTGAAGGAAGGCGCGCGCTTCGGCATTCCCAACGACCCCACCAACGGCGGCCGCGTGCTGCTGCTGCTGCAGGCGCAGGGCCTCATCAAGCTCAAGGACGGCGCAGGCCTGAAGGCCACGCCGCTGGACGTGGTGGGCAACCCGAAGAAGCTCAAGTTCGTGGAGCTGGACGCCGCGCAGCTGCCGCGCTCGCTGGACGACCTGGACGCCTCGGCCATCAACACCAACTTCGCCATCTCCGCCGGCCTGAACCCCAAGACCGATTCCATCGCGCAGGAAAGCCCGGACGGCCCCTACGTCAACCTGCTCGTGGTGCGTGAGGCCGACAAGAACAAGCCCTGGGTGGCGCAACTGGTCAAGGCCTACCAGAGCGAGGAGATCCGCCGCTTCATCGAAACGCAGTTCAAGGGCTCGGTGCTGGCAGGCTGGTGATGGCGCGCGGCGGGGGGGGCTCGACCGCCCCGGCCCCGGTGCCGTGACCGCCGCTTGTCTGACAGCAGTGTTCCACGGCGGCCCGTAAGATGGTCCGGCCGCCCGCCATCGCGATGGCGCTGCGCGGCGCCTACTTCTGCCAGAAAGGGTCCGTATGAGCCACTACCGCATTGCCGTCGTCGTCGGCAGCCTTCGCAAGGATTCGTTCAACCGCAAGCTGGCCCACGCGCTCGCGCGCATGGCGCCCGCGGACTGCGAATTCCACCAGGTTCGCATCGACGATCTGCCGCTGTACAACCAGGACGACGACGGCCAGCAGGCCGAGTCCGTGCAACGGCTCAAGAAGGAGATCGCCGGGTCGCAGGGCGTGCTGTTCGTCACCGCGGAATACAACCGCTCCATCCCCGGCGTGCTCAAGAACGCCCTCGACAACGCATCGCGCCCCTATGGCCAGAGCGCCTGGGCGGGCAAGCCCGCGGGTGTGATCGGCGTGTCCATCGGCGCCATGGGCACGGCGATGGCGCAGCAGCACCTGCGCAATGTGCTGGCCTGCCTGGACATGCCCACGCTGGGCCAGCCCGAGGCCTTCATCCATGCCAAGGACGGCCTGTTCAACGAAGACGGCACCATCGGCGAGGGCAGCAAGGACTTCTTGCAGCGCTGGATGGACCGGTACATCGCCTGGGTCAAGCGCCACAACGGCTGACGATTGCTATCGATTGGATAGCTGTTTGCGCTTGACTATCAAGGGTTAGAGCCTATTTTGATAGGAAAAAACCCGCCCCGGCATGGCCGGAGGCGGGTTTTGTTTGGCGAGGCGCCGGGGCCGATCAGGCGGCCTGGCTGACGCGGTCCTGGTTGGCGGCATGGGCCTTTACGTGGGCCTCGATCGCCTGGGCGGCGGCGGCCAGGGCCTGGGCCCTGGCATCGCCACCCATGGCCACGCCCTCGGCGCGCACGAAGCGCACGTCGGTCACACCGAAGAAGCCCAGCACGGTCTGCAGGTAGCTTTCCTGGTGCTCCATGGCGCGGCCGCCTTCGCTGGTGGAATACACGCCGCCGCGGCTCGACGCCACGATCACCGTCTTGCCCTTGGCCAGGCCCTCGGGGCCGTTGGCGGTGTACTGGAAGGTGCGGCCGGGCTGGGCGATACGGTCGATCCAGGCCTTGAGCTGCGTGGGGATGGTGAAGTTGTAGAACGGTGCGCCGATCACCACCACGTCGGCCGCCAGGAACTGGCTCACCAGCCGCTCGGACACGGCGTTCTCGCGCTGCTGCGCCTCGCTCAGGCCGTCGGTCTGGCCGGTACGCGGTGCCATCGCATCCATCGTGAAGTGCGCAGGCGCGTCGGCCACCAGGTCCAGGTAGCTCACCTGGGTGGCGGGATGGCTGGCCTTCCAGGCCTCGACGGTCTGCGCCGTGAGCTGGCGCGAGACGGACTGGTCACCGGTGATGGCGGAATCGATGTGCAGCAGTTGCATGGAAATCTCCTGGAGATAGGGACAAACCCGCAATGGGGCGATGGATAGATTGTCGTTTTGGAACGAATGTTTGATAAGCAGGCGGTGCTGCGATAGATTGTTCTGAATTTGGAACGAAAGGCGCACGATGCAGGATCTGAACGACATGCTTTATTTCGCCGAGGTGGCCGAGCGCGGCGGCTTCGCCGCGGCGGGCCGGGCGCTGGGGATCCCGAAGTCGCGCCTGTCGCGCCGCGTGGCCGAGTTGGAAGCGCGCCTGGGCGTGCGCCTGTTGCAGCGCACCACGCGCACGCTGTCGCTCACCGAGGTGGGCGAGGCCTACCTGCGCCATTGCCAGGCCATGCGTGATTCGGCCCAGGCAGCGCAGGACACGGTGGACCAGGTACAGACCGAACCGCGCGGCACCGTGCGCGTGACCTGCCCGGTGACGCTGGCGCAGACGGTGGTGGCCGAGCTGATGCCGCAGTTCCTGCAGCGCCACCCCCAGGTGCGCCTGGAGATGCAGGTCACCAACCGCGTGGTCAACGTGGTGGAAGAGGGCGTGGACGTGGCGCTGCGCGTGCGCCCCACGCTGGAGGACAGCGGCAGCATGGTGGTCAAGCGCCTGGACGAGGTGCGCCTGCTGCTGGTGGCCAGCCCCGAGCAGCTGCGGCGCCAGGGCACGCCCACCTCGCTGCGCGACCTGGCGCTGCTGGACACGCTGGCCATGTCCGCGGCCGACGGGCGCGCCAGCCTGCGCCTGATCGGCCCCGAG
This sequence comes from Diaphorobacter sp. JS3051, assembly GCF_015832135.1. Lineage (NCBI taxonomy): Bacteria > Pseudomonadati > Pseudomonadota > Betaproteobacteria > Burkholderiales > Comamonadaceae > Diaphorobacter > Diaphorobacter sp. JS3051. Next base: position 1,117,911 of record NZ_CP065406.1, on the reverse strand, counting down.
GGGCGCGAGGAAACCGTGCACTTCACGCCGCGCTACGTGGCCGACGACCTGCTGACGCTCAAATTCGCCGCGTTGGCGGGCACGGGCCTGTGCTGGATGCCGGACTACATGTGCATGTCCGAATTGCAGGAGGGCCGGCTGGTGCACCTGCTGCCCCAGTGGACGCAGCCGCGCAGCGTGGTGCATGCAGTGTTTGCGTCGCGGCGCGGCTTGTCGCCGGCGGTGCGCAGCTTCCTGGACTTTCTGGGTGAAACCGTGCCCGGCCATTCCGCCGCGGTCTGCGAGCGGGGCGACACGGCCACGGCCGGCGCGGCACTGCCCCGCTGATGCGGCGGCGCGTGGTGTACGCAAGAGCGCGGGATGCATGGGCGGTGCGGCTTGATCCCCAGTGGGGGTGGATCGATATAGTTGCTTTGCTTTTGATAGCTGGTAGCGCTCATCGCATAAGGGCTGGAGACCCATTTGACTTTCCATGGCGGTGCCTGGAGCCTGCGTGCCAGATGGCATTGCATATGCTCATCCGTGGATAAATTTACAAAAATATATTCTTTTGAGTTTTAACCTGCGCTCTCCACAATGCATGATTTCCTGCAACGTGGAGGCGCTCCCATGACCCCGGCAACCAAGCTCAAGACCCTTCTCGCCACGCTGGCCCTGGCGGCCAGCGGGCTGGCCTCGGCCCAGGCCAATGCGCTGCTGAACGTCTCCTATGACGTGGCGCGCGAGTTCTACAAGGACTACAACCAGGCCTTCATCGCCCACTACAAGAAAACCAAGGGCGTGGACATCAAGGTGGACCAGGCCCATGGCGGCTCCAGCGCCCAGGCGCGCGCCGTGAACGATGGCCTGGCCGCCGACGTGGTCACCTTCAACACCACCACCGACGTGCAGTTCCTCGCGGACAACGGCGTGGTGGCCAAGGACTGGGCCAAGAAATTCCCGCATGACGCATCGCCCACCACCTCCACCATGCTGTTCCTGGTGCGCCACGGCAATCCCAAGAACATCAAGGACTGGAACGACCTGATCCGCCCCGATGTGAAGGTGGTGGTGGTGAACCCCAAGACCGGTGGCAACGGCCGTTACGCCTACCTGGGCGCCTGGGGCTCGGTGCGCGAGAAGGGCGGCAGCGACGCCCAGGCGGCCGAGTTCGTGGGCAAGCTCTACAAGAACGTGCCCGTGCTGGCCAAGGGTGGGCGTGATGCCACGGCCACCTTCCTGCAGCGCAACATTGGGGACGTGCTGATCACGTTCGAGTCGGAGGTGGTGTCGGTGGAGCGTGAGTTCGGCAAGGGCAAGGTGGACGCGGTCTATCCCTCGGTGAGCGTGACGGCCGAGAACCCTGTGGCCATCGTGGAGCGCACGGTCGCCAAGAAGGGCACGGGCGAACTGGCCAAGGCCTACCTCGACTACCTGTACTCGGATGAAGCGCAGGAGATCGCCGCCAAGCACGCGATCCGCCCGCGCTCCGAGGCGGTGCTCAAGAAGCATGCCGACCTGTTCAAGCCCATCCAGCAGTTCACGGTGGCCAAGTACTTTGGCTCGCTGACCGAGGCGCAGAAGGTGCACTTCAACGACGGTGGCCAGTTCGACAAGCTCTACACGCCTGGCAAGTAAGCAGTGAACAAGCCCCTGAGCCGCCTGGCGCCTTCACCCCGCCCTGACTGCACGGGGAGGGTGACGGTGCCCGCGCATGCAAGCGCGGTGCCTGCGGGCGTGGGCCGCACCGGCTTTTGACCGGCGGCGAACAACGGATAACTCCATATGAGTGGCAAGAAAAGCGCCCCCAGGCGAGCCAAGAGGGTATTGCCCGGCTTTGGCCTCACGCTGGGCTACACGCTGTTTTACCTGAGCATCATCGTGCTGATCCCGCTGCTGGCGCTGCTGCTCAAGACGTTCACCATGACCTGGCCGCAGTTCTGGGAAGCGGTGGCGTCGCCGCGCGTGCTGGCGTCGTACCGCCTCACGTTCGGTGCCTCGTTCATCGCCGCCTGCGTGAACTTGGTGTTCGGCCTGCTCATCGCCTGGGTGCTGGTGCGCTACAAGTTCCCGGGCAAGAAGATCGTGGATGCGCTGGTGGACCTGCCGTTCGCGCTGCCCACGGCGGTCGCCGGTATTTCGCTCACCGCACTGCTCGCGGGCAATGGGTGGGTGGGGCAGTACCTGGAGCCGCTGGGCATCCAGCTCGCATTCAACCCCAACGGCATTGTGATTGCGCTGATTTTCATCGGCCTGCCGTTCGTGGTGCGCACGGTGCAGCCGGTGCTGGAAGACAGCGAGAAAGAGTTGGAAGAAGCGGCCACCAGCCTGGGCGCCACGCGTTGGCAGATCTTTCGCCATGTGATCCTGCCGGCCATCATGCCCGCGCTGCTCACCGGCTTTGCCATGGCGTTCGCGCGTGCCGTGGGCGAGTACGGCTCCGTCATCTTCATCGCCGGCAACATGCCCATGGTGTCTGAAATCACGCCGCTGATCATCATCGGCAAGCTGGAGCAGTACGACTACGCAGGCGCCACTGCCGTGGCGGTGGTGATGCTGGTGATCTCTTTCGTCCTTCTGCTGGTCATCAACGCCTTGCAGGCCTGGCAGCGCCGCCACGCAGGAGCACCCGCATGAGCGCCGCGAACACCCATACCGTGCGGCGCGCGCAGGCCGGAACGACCGAGGCGCGCTGGATCCAGTGGGCGCTGATTGGCCTTGCCATGGTGTTCCTGCTGCTGTTCCTGGTGTTGCCGCTGGCCGCCGTGTTCACCGAGGCGCTGCGCAAGGGTGTGAATGCCTACCTGGAGGGCCTGCGCGAGCCCGACGCCTGGTCCGCCATCCAGCTCACGCTGCTCACGGCCGTGATCGCCGTGCCGCTGAACCTGGTGTTCGGCATCGCCGCGGCGTGGTGCATCGCCAAGTACGAGTTCAAGGGCAAGGCCTTCTTGACCACGCTGATCGATCTGCCGTTCTCCATCTCGCCCGTGGTGGCGGGCCTGATGTACGTGCTGGTGTTCGGCGCCAACGGCTGGCTGGGGCCCTGGCTGGCGGCGCACGACATCAAGATTATCTTCGCCGTGCCGGGCATCGTGCTGGCCACCGTGTTCGTCACGTTTCCGTTCATCGCGCGTGAACTGATCCCGCTGATGCAGGCGCAGGGCAACGACGAGGAGCAGGCGGCGGTGGTGCTGGGCGCGAGCGGCTGGCAGACCTTCTGGCACGTGACGCTGCCCAACATCAAGTGGGGCCTGCTGTACGGCGTGATCCTGTGCAATGCCCGGGCGATGGGCGAGTTCGGCGCGGTGTCGGTGGTGTCGGGCCACATCCGCGGCCAGACCAACACCATCCCGCTGCACGTGGAGATCCTCTACAACGAATACCAATCGGTGGCCGCGTTCGCAGCCGCCTCGCTGCTGGCACTGCTGGCATTGGTCACGCTGGTCATCAAGTCGGTGGCCGAGTGGAAGAGCGAACAGGAAATGAAGGCCGCGGCCGCGCTGCCGCCCGAGCGGCCTGCGCCCGCGCCCGGCGCGCCGCGCTGAAGGATGAACACATGAGCATTGAAATCCGCAACGTCAGCAAGCAGTTCGGCGACTTCCAGGCGCTGCGCGACGTCAGCCTGGACATCCAGTCGGGCGAACTCATCGCGCTCCTGGGCCCCTCGGGCTGCGGCAAGACCACGCTCTTGCGCATCATCGCGGGGCTGGAGACACCCGACGTGGGCAGCATCCACTTCAGCGGCGAGGACACGACCGACGTGCACGTGCGCGAGCGCGGCGTAGGCTTCGTGTTCCAGCACTACGCGCTGTTTCGGCACATGACGGTGTTCGACAACGTGGCCTTTGGCCTGCGCATGAAGCCGCGCAAGGAGCGGCCGTCCGAAGCGCAGATCAAGGAGAAGGTGATGAGCCTGCTCAAGCTCGTGCAGCTGGACTGGATCGCCGACCGCTATCCCTCCCAGCTTTCGGGCGGGCAGCGCCAGCGTATCGCCCTGGCGCGCGCGCTGGCCGTGGAGCCCAAGGTGCTGCTGCTGGACGAGCCCTTCGGCGCGCTGGACGCCAAGGTGCGCAAGGAGCTGCGCCGTTGGCTGCGCCGCCTGCACGACGAACTGCACGTGACCAGCATCTTCGTCACGCACGACCAGGAGGAGGCGCTGGAAGTGGCCGACCGCGTGGTCGTCATCAACCAGGGACGCATCGAGCAGCAGGGCACGCCCCAGCAGGTGTGGGACAACCCTGCCAGCCCCTTCGTCTATGGCTTTTTGGGCGACGTGAACCTGTTCAAGGGCCGCGCCAACGACGGCCGGGTGTACCTGGACGACGGCATGCAGCTGGAAAGCCCCGAGGCCCAGCACGCCGACGATGCGCGCGCGTTCGCCTACGTGCGCCCGCACGACCTGGACGTGGAGCGCTATTCCCCCGGCCAGGCGCTGGACGCGCACGGGCGCCCGCGCGGCATCGTGGTGCAGTTGGCGCGCGCCATCGTGGTGGGGCCGATCGCGCGGCTGGAACTAATTCCCGAGGGCGATACCCAATCGGCGGACAATGCGCCCTCGGACGCGTTGATCGAAGCGCAGATTCCGGCGCAGCAATTCCACGAGATGGGGCTGCGTGAGGGCGAGACGCTGGTGGTGACACCGCGGCGCGCCAAGGTGTTTCTGGACGAAGCCGCCGGCATCTGAGAGCCGCTGCCTGCCAAGGGAGCGGATGCGGAGGCCGCTCCCTGCAAGGAAAACAAAAAGTGTTGTTGAACTGGATTGATACCGCCCCGCGCCGCATCCTGGCGCTGATCAGTGCCGCCTGCGTGGCCATGCTGGCCTTTGGCATGTACCTGCAGCATGTGGTGGGACTGGAGCCTTGCCCGATGTGCATCGTGCAGCGCTATGCTCTCATAGGTGTAGCGGTCTTCGCAGGACTGGCAAGCGCTAGAGGCACAAAAGGCTGGTGGATGGGTTGGACGGTGCTGGCGCTGGCAGCAGCGGGTTTTGGCGGCTTCACGGCCGCGCGCCAGAGCTGGCTGCAGTGGTACCCGCCAGAGATCGCCACTTGCGGGCGCGACTTCTACGGAATGATCGAGAACTACCCCATCAGCCGCGCCATCCCCATGATCTTCCGCGGCTCGGGCGACTGCACGGCGGTGGACTGGACGTTCCTCGGCGGCTCCATCGCCAACTGGTCGTTTGTCTGGTTCTTGGTGTTTGCCGTGCTGCTGCTGGTGCTGTTGGTGCGCGGCGGGCGCGGCGCGCCGGACACGCTGGCCCGGGCATAACTACGCGTTTTTTTTTGACCTCTCGCGGGGCGCCTTCGGGCGCCCCGCGGCGCTTCACCTCGTCTTCACCCCGTCTCCAACCCATCTCACGCGGTTGGGGGTGGGAAGACCACGGGCGGCGCGCCGGGCTTCCAGGCCTCGTACTTGTGCATGACGCCCAGGAACAGCGGCGACTGCTGCCAGCGCACCAGCCAAGCGCGCAGGTGCGGCCAGGGTGCGGCCTGCCACTGCGCGTCGTCGATGCCGGCGAACTGGCGCACGAAGGGCGCGATGGCCATGTCGGCCAGGGCGGCGCGTGGGCCGAACAGGTGCCCGCCCGGCTCCAAGGCCAAGCGCTGTTCCAGCACCCGCAGCCAGGCATGGGCGGCGGCCCGTTCGTCCGCCGGGCTGGCGTCAGGGTAGCGGTTGGGGTACTTGCAACGGTCCAGCGCCCGCTTGAACGGACCATCGCACTGCGCGATGAGCTCCAGCATGGCGCCCAGGTCGCCCCGGCCGGGGATGAGCCAGCCGTGCGGGTCATGGGCCGCCAAGGCCCATCGCATGATGTCCATGCTGTGCTCCAGCACCTGCCCCGGCAGCACCAGCACGGGCACCGTGGCCTGGGGCGATACGGCCAGCAGCGCCGCCGGCTTGTCGCGCAGCACCACTTCGCGCAGTTCGCAGCGCTGGCCGCTCACCACCAGCGCCATGCGCGCGCGGATGGCATAGGGGCAGCGGCGAAACGAATACAGAACGGGCAGGGCAGACGTGGCGGGCATGCGCCCGAGTATGCAGCGCTGTCCATCACCGCATCGGGGCACGGGTTGCGGCAGGTGTGTGCCAGCCCAGCTTGCGCCGTACGCGCCGCCAGCCCAGCACGATGCCGCTCAGGCTGATCACCGTGCCGCCCACACTCAGCGCCACCAGCAGCACGTCCCACAACGGCCGGCGCTGCAGCAGCGGCAGCCAGTCCCAGCTGTGCAGCAGGCCGAACAGCCAGCGCGAGGTGCGGCGGTGCCGGTCCAGCCGACCCAGCACTGCGCCCGTGTGTGGGTCCAGGTGCACCCAACTGGCGTGCGGGTCGCCGAACACCAGCCGCAGCACGGGCAACGGTTTGTCGGTGCCGCCGGTCATGGTGTGGGCATCCCGCGTGTAGTAATAAGCGTCGTATGCGCGCAGGGTCTCGACGCGCTGTAGCGGCGCATCGACCAGCCGGGCGGCGGCGGCTTCCAGTTCTCCCGGCTGCCATGCGTGGGGCAGGGCGGTATGCGCGTCCAGCACCGCGGGCGGGCCAGAGGCGGGCAACGCCTGCACCAGCGTATGGCCGGCGGTGCGTGTCCAGCGCAGTTCGCGCGTGTCGGTGGGCGCGGCCTGCAGCAGGGCGGTCACGGGTGCGCCTGCGTGCGGCAGCTGCAGGGGCCCGCCGTGCATGGCGTTGGTGCGCAGAGCGGGTGCGCCGCTGTCGAAGATGCGCCAGGGGTTCATGGACATCAGGCCGCTGAAGATCCACGCGAGCGTGACGACCATGAACAGCAGGCCCGCCACGTGATGCCAGCGCGCCCATGCGGACGGGAACGGCGTACGCCGGCCGCTGCGGTAGGTGCCCGCGAAGCGCCAGCGAAGGATGCCGATCACGCCGCCTGTGACCACTGCGGCGATACCCAGCAGCGACAGCGCATTGACGATGTCCGCCCAGTAGCGGTCCACCAGGCCGCCGCGCAGCGGGTACAGCCAGTGCAGCCACGCGCCCGCGTAGTTCCATTGGCGCTCGGTGCGTGTGGCATCGCGCACCACCTCGCCGGTCGTGCCGGAGATGTAAAGCACCGTGTCGTGTGCATCGCCCAGGCGCACGCGGTGCAGCGGTCGGTGCATGTCCAGCGCGCGGGAGTGGGTGAAGGCGTCTTCCTGCAGCCTGCCTTCGTGAACGGCATGGGCCGGACCCTGCGCGTAGGCTGCAGCGCTGGCCAATGCCCGTGGCGCGTCGACGGCCATGAGCACGGCGCCGGTGCGGGCGTCGATCACCACCGGGGCGCCGCGCGGGCGTGCGTCGCCGGGCGGGGCGGCCTTGGACGGCTGGGGCGTGGCCAGGTACACCGCCCGCCCACCGCTGGCCACGGCCAGCCGCAAGTCGCGCAGCGGGCCCTGCAGCCCGGCGGCGGCCAGGGCCTGGTCGGGCTCCAGCGCCACGGCGGCGCCGCGCAGCGGCGGCAGGTGCATCAGCCGCTCGGCGGGCGTGAGCTTGGGATAGCCCACGTACATCATCACCACGCCGGAGACGAACCACATGGCGAAGAAGGCGCACAGCGCCACACCCAGCCAGCGGTGGGCGAGGAACATCCAGCGTTTGAGGTGCGACATGGCTTGCGTACCCCGTGCTTCAGAAAGCCACGTGCAGCGCTACGTCCAGCGTGCGCGGCGCGCCCAGGTAGGCCTGGCTGCCTACGTTGGCCGCATATACGCGGTCGGTGGCATTGCGCACGCGGCCCGAGAGGGTGGTCGTGGGGTTCAGCTTCCACGCCAGGCCCAGGTCCAGCAGCGTGTAGGAAGGCCACCATTGGGTGTTGGCGGCGTCGGCATATACCTTGCCCACGTGGCGCACGCCCGCGCTGGCCTGCAGCGTGGGCGTGAGCGCGTACGCCAGCCAGAGGTTGGCCACCGTCGCCGGGGTGTTCGTGGGGGTCTTGCCCGCCAGCGACACGCCGCCCTGCACGAACTGCTCGTACTGCGCATCCACATGCGTGAGGTTGGCCTGCACCTGCCAGCGCGGCGACGGGCGCAGGCCCACGGCGATCTCGGCGCCGCGCGCCGACTGCTCGCCCACGAGCACGGTCACGCCGGGACGGTCGGGGTCCTGCGTGGCGATGTTGCTGCGTGTGATCGTGTAGAGCGCCAGCGTGGCAGTGCCCTTGCCGTCCCAGAAGTCGAGCTTGCCGCCCACCTCGGCCTGGCGGCCGCTTGTGAGGCGGCTGTTGTTGATCACGTCCGCGAACGAGGCGGTGGACAGGACGCCCGACGGCGGGTCGGCCGCCGTCGCGTACTGGGCGTAGAGGTTGGCACCGGGCACGATGTCCCACACCAGGCCCATGCGCCCCGTCGTCGGCTGGTAGCTGCGGCTGAACGTGGCGGGCAGGGCGGCCGTCACGGCGCGGCGGTTGGTCAGGTCCAGCGAGATGCGCTCGTGCCGCAGCGCCGTCACCAGGTGCAGCGTGGGCACGAGGGCCGTGCGGTTCTCCAGGTACACGGCGGCGGTGGTCGCCTTGTTGGTGCGATCGGCGTGGAAGCCCGGGGCCATGCCGGGAATGTCGAAGAAGCGCTCCACCACCGGGTCATACGGATCGGTGGTGTTCACCGTGCCGGACAGGCTGTTGGGAAAGCGCGTTTGCCGGTTCACGTTCACGTCCAGGCCGAAGGCCCAGTCGCTGCGCCGGCCCAGCAGCGTGCCCTGTTGGCGGCCCTCCAGGCGTTCGCCGACCACCTGGTGGTCGTGGCGCTGCAGGAAGGCGGCGCTGCGCGCCACCTGCGTGTTGGCTGCATTGAAGCGGTAGGTTTCCACGTTGCGGTAGTCGCGCAGCGCGTCGTAGGCGTACAGCGTGTTGGTGAGCTGCAGCGTGGGTGTGGCCTGCCATTGGGTGACCGAGCGCAGCCATTGCACGCGCTGGGCATACAGGCCGTCCGTGCTGTTGTAGTTCTGAAAGCGCGTGCCAGGGTCCACACCCAGCCGGCCCACCGCAGGCGTGCGCAGCGGCGTGCCCCAGTAGGGGCGGTCCACATGCTCATGCTGCCATTCGTAGGCCAGCAGATGTGTCGCGCCGCCGCCCAGATCGGACAGCAGCGAAGCCGCCAGCTGGGTGGCGCGCGTCTCGGTGCCGCGCACCCAGCTGCCGGCGTCGCGGTGGTTGAAGTCCAGGCGCGCATGGTGGCGCGCGGGCGTGCCATCGCTGGCGCCCAGGCGCCGGTTCAGTCCCAGTGAGACCTCCTTGAGGCCGTAGGCACCCACGCGCACCTGCCCTTCGGCAAAGTCCGAGCGCTCGGGTGTCTTGGTGAGGTAGTTGATCGACCCGCCGACCGCACCGGAGCCGAACAGGAAGCTCGACGGCCCGCCGATGGCCTCCACGCGGTCGTAGATCCAGCTGTCCACGGGCCGCGCGGCGATCGAGTACTGCACGTTGATGCCGTTGAACAGCTGGGCGATGGAGCCGCTGCTGAAGCCCCGGTAGCTCACGCCGATGCTGCCCGGCGCATCATGGGCCGTCACGCCGGCGATGGCGCGCAGGGCCTCTTGCGTGTTCTGGGCGCCACGCGCTTCGAGGGTGGCGCGGTCCACCACGGTGACGCTGGCGGGCGTCTCGCGCGGGGTCAGGCCCAGGCGGCTGCCTGTCTCCACCGGGGTGTCCAGCGGCAGCAGGCCGGGGGCCTGGGTGGCGTCGCTTACCTCCACGGTGGGCAGGGTGGGCGTCAGCGGGTCGGCGGATTGGGCGGAGGCGGCACCGGCCAGCGCGGCCAAGGTGAACGCGCCGGCGCTCTGGCGTATGTCGATACGGAACATGCGTGAAAACTCTCTCGGTCTCTGCGGAAGAACGGCCGACGAGTGCAGCGCGCCGCCCCAGTGGTGTGCGGGGGGTGGTGCTGTCTCGTGCGGCAAGGCACACCCAGTGCGTGGGCGTGGCAAGGGCCGCCTGGGGAGCCAGCAGGCTCCTTGCGGCCCGGCAGGGTCAGAGAGTCGAGGGAGGGCCGCGCGCGGGCAGCGGCGCTGCAGTGGCTGCGGCGATGCGCGCGGCTTCGACGGGCTGCAGCGCATGGGCCAGGGGTTGCGGGGGATTGACCACCACCCGGTCGGGCGCAGGGGGCGCGCCTGCGGGAGCGCACAGCGGGCAGTCCATGCCCGAAGCGCCCATCGCGTCAACGCTGCCGTCCTCTGCCTGGACCATGAGCATGATGGCGCCCGAAGCCGTGCACACCAGCTGCAGTGACTGGGGATGCACCAGCGGTGAGGCCACGGCCACGCCCAGTGAAGCCATGAACCAGCCCAGCACCCAGGTGCGCAGTGTGAGCGGAAGGCGTGGCCAGTTCATGGCCGCGATTATGCCCAGCAGTGCCGGGTGGCAGCGCCGCCGTTCAAGGCGTCGTGCCTTTCGCGGTTCTGGGGGCCGCTTTACGCGGAGGGGCCTTTTTCTCTTTATGGGTGGGAAGGTCTGCTGATAGCTCAGGCGCGGCCGCCGCGGGGCGGGAGGTCCAGGCCTGATCGTGCAGGAAGAACTTGGCCACCATCTCCTTGGTGATCTGCACCGCGCGCTTGAGGCTGAGGTCAATGTGCTCGGTCAGTGCCAGCAGTGCTGGCTCCAGCTTGCGGGCCTGCAGCAGGTCCAGTAGCTGGGCGTGGGCGTTGAAGGCGCGCGCGTTCCAGTCCGACTGCTCCAGGTCGATGTGGCGGGCCACGTGGATGCGGCGGGTGACCTGCTCGAGGAACTGGCTCAGCTCGCGGTTGTGCGACAGGGCCGTGAGGCGGCGGTGGAACTCCTCGTCGGCCAGCAGCAGGTCACCGATGGACATGCCCGAGGCCTCGGCCATCACGCCCTCCCAATAGCTGCGCAGGCTGTCAATCTCGGCGTCGGTGGCGTTGTGCACGGCCAGGAAAAGGGCGCGGCGCTCCAGGGCGATGCGCACTTGGTAGAGGTTGTACAGCTCCTCCACGCTGATGGCCTTGCGAAAGAACCCCTTGTTCATCACGAAGTCGAGGAAGCCCTCGGCCACCAGGCGGTTCAGCGCCTCGCGCAGCGGCGGGCGGCTGATGTCGAACTCGCGGCCCAGCGCCTGCTCGTTGATGCGCGCGCCGGGGCGGAAGTCGTAGTTCATGGCGCGCTCGCGCAGCTCCAGGTACAGGCGCTCCACGCTGCTGGCGTCGCGTGTCTGGGGCACATGCGCGCCTTCTTTGCTGGTTTTCTTCTTGACGGCCATGGGTGCTAATGAAGCAGTAGGCCCGCCGCAAGCGCTGCGCCGGGACATAAAAAAAGGTTGGGTGAAACTCATTCTAGGCCTTGCATTGCCGGCGGCAGAACGTGTTCCACATAGGAGACGCTATTTTATTGACTTATGTCTTCATAAGTGTCTACACTTTGTGTAAAGACTGGTTCCGGCGCGGAGCAGTGACCTTGAAGCCGCGCGGGCCGGGCTGGCCAACCTATTACAGGCAAGGAGATATTCGGGATGAGCGATCTGAGCGTCGGCAGCAGCCTGCGGGCCGTGGGCCTGGAAGACAAGTACACCGCCACGCAGGGCACGGTCTATCTGACCGGCGTGCAGGCCCTGGTGCGCCTGCCCATGATGCAAAAGCGCCGCGACCGCGCGGCAGGCCTCAACACCGCCGGCTATATCACCGGCTACCGGGGCTCGCCCCTGGGCACCTTCGATGATCAGCTGGTCAAGGCGCGCAAACACCTGCAGGCGCATGACGTGGTGTTCGTGCCCGGCGTGAACGAGGATCTGGCCGCCACGGCCGTCTGGGGCAGCCAGATGGCCGAGATTGGCGGGGCGGGGCGCTTCGACGGCGTGTTCTCCATCTGGTACGGCAAGGGGCCGGGCGTGGACCGCTCGGGCGACGCCTTCCGCCACGGCAACCTGGCGGGCAGCTCCAGGAACGGCGGCGTGCTGGTGCTGATGGGCGACGACCACACCTGCGAATCATCCACCACCTGCCACCAGAGCGAGTTCGCGCTGGTGGACGCGCAGATGCCCATCCTCTCGCCGGCCGGCGTGTCGGAGCTGATCGAGTACGGCCTGTACGGCTGGGCGCTGTCGCGCTATTCGGGTTGCTGGGTGGGCATGAAGTGCATCAAGGACACGGCCGATGCCTCGGGCTCGGTGGAGGTGGACGAGGCCGGCCCGGCCTTCACGCTGCCCGAGCTGTCGGACGCGCCGGCGGATGGCCTGAACATCCGCCTGCCCGACACCCCGCACGCGCAGGAATTCCGTCTGGTCAACCACAAGCTGGCGGCGGTGCAGGCCTTCGCGCAGGCCAACCGCATCGACCGCGTGGCGTTCGGGCGGCGCGAGGGCGCGCGCATCGGCATCGTCACCTCGGGCAAGAGCTGGCTCGACGTGCGCCAGGCGCTGGCAGATCTCGGCATCGACGAGGCGCGCGCGCAGGCGCTGGGCCTGGCGGTCTACAAGGTCGGCCTGGTCTGGCCACTGGAGGCCGAGGGCATTGCCGAGTTCGCCCTGGGCCTGGACAAGGTCATCGTCATCGAGGAAAAGCGCTCGCTGCTGGAAGCGCAGCTCAAGGACATCCTGTATGGCCAGGAGGGTGCGCCGCAGGTCATCGGCAAGAAGGACGAGCGCGGCGCCAAGCTGCTGCGCGTGGAGATGGCGCTGGACGCCGCCATGATCGCCCAGGTGCTGGGCCACCGCCTGGCCGAGATCGACCCGGCGCTGCTGGACGTGACCCACGCCCTGGCGCGGCGCAAGCCCGTGCTGGGTGCGGTGGACGTCATGGCGCGCAGCTTCTACTTCTGCGCGGGCTGCCCGCACAACACCTCCACGCGCATCCCTGAGGGCAGCCGCGGCTACGCCGGCATCGGCTGCTCGTGGATGGCGCAGAGCATGGACCGCGGCACGCTGGGCTACACCCAGATGGGTGCCGAGGGCATGGCCTGGGTGGGCGAGGCGCCGTTTTCCAAGCGCGCGCACATGTTCCAGAACATGGGCGACGGCACCTACTTCCACTCCGGCATGCTGGCCATTCGCGCGGCCGTGGCGGCCAAGACCAACATCACCTTCAAGGTGCTCTACAACGACGCCGTGGCCATGACCGGCGGCCAGCGCCACGACGGCCCGCTGGACCCCGTGCGCATCACCCAGCAGGTGCACGCGGAAGGCGTGGCGCGCATCGCCGTGGTGACGGACGAGCCCGGTAAATACGACGGCGTGACCGGCTGGGCGCCGGGCGTCACCATCAACCACCGCGACGCGCTGGACGAGGTGCAGCGCCAGCTGCGCGAGGTGGCCGGTACCAGCGTGCTGGTCTACGACCAGACCTGCGCCGCCGAGAAGCGCCGCCGGCGCAAGCGCGGCGAGTTCCCCGATCCGGACATGCGCCTGGTCATCAACGAGGCCGTGTGCGAGGGCTGCGGCGACTGCGGCGCCAAGTCCAACTGCGTGGCCGTGGTGCCGGTGGAGACGGAATTCGGCCGCAAGCGCGCCATCGACCAGTCGGCTTGCAACAAGGATTTCTCCTGCCTCAAGGGCTTTTGCCCCAGCTTCGTCACCGTGCGCGGCGGCCAACTGAAGAAGGGCGTGGCCGCGGGCAAGGAGGCGCTGGACGCGCCGCTGCCCGATCCCCAGCTGCCCGACCTGGCGCAGGGCGTCTACAGCCTCATCATCACCGGCGTGGGCGGCACCGGCGTGGTCACCATCGGCGCGCTGCTGGGCATGGCCGCGCACCTGGAGGGCAAGGGCGTGGGCGTGCTGGACATGGCGGGCCTGGCGCAAAAGGGCGGCTCGGTGTGGACGCACATGCGCTTCGGCGCCACGCCGCAGGCGATTGCCGCCGTGCGCGTGGCCCCCGGCGGGGCCGATGCGCTGATCGGCTGCGACCTGGTGGTGGCCGCGGCCAGCAACACCCTGACCATGACGCGCAAGGGCGCCACCCGCGCCATCGTGAACACGCAAGAGGTCATGCCGGGCGCCTTCACGCAGAACCCGGACCTGCAGTTCCCCGGCAACCCGCTGGTCAAGACCATCGTGCGCGCCCTGGGCGAGGGCAACGTGGAGCAGGTGGACGCGGGCCGCCTGGCGCTGGCCCTGTGCGGCGACGCCATCGCCACCAACCTGTTCATGCTGGGCGCCGCCTACCAGCGCGGCCTGGTGCCGGTGAGTGCGCAGGCCATCGAGCGCGCCATCGAGCTCAACGGCGCGGCCGTGAAGATGAACATCGCCGCCTTCCGCTGGGGCCGCCGTCATGCGGTCGACCCGCAGGCCGTGGCGGCCAGCGCCGGCGCGGCGCCGCGCCAGCAGGCGGCCACCCTGGACGAGGCCGTGCAGCGGCGCGTGGATTTCCTCACCGGCTACCAGAACGCCGCCTACGCCGCGCGCTTCAAGGCGCTGGTGGATGCCGTGCGCACGCACGAAGCGCGTGTCTGGCCTGGCCAGGAGCAGCTGACGAGCGCCGTGTCGCAGAGCTTTTTCAAGCTCATGGCCTACAAGGACGAGTACGAGGTGGCGCGCCTGTACGCCGCGCCCGCCTTCCGCGAACAGATTGCCGCCCAGTTCGAGGGCGCACCGCGCCTGGCCTTCAACCTGGCGCCGCCGCTGCTGGGCGACAAGAAGCGCGAGTTCGGCGCCTGGATGCTGCCCGCCTTCGGCGTGCTGGCGCGCCTGAAATTCCTGCGCGGCACGGCGCTCGACCCCTTCGGCCGCACCGAGGAGCGCCGCCACGAGCGCGCCATGGTGGACGCCTTCGAATCCCTAGTGCAGCGCCTGCTGCAGGAGGCGCGGCCCGACCAGCACGAACTGGCCGTGCAGATCGCCCAGGCGCCCATGAAGGTGCGCGGCTACGGCCACGTGAAGGAGGCCGCGCGCCAGGCCTACGAGGCTGAGCTGGCCCAGCTGCTGCAGCGCCTGCGCAGCAACGCCTGAGCATCAAACTTCATAGCTGCTGGCGCTTGATTTGCAAGGGTTTCGCATGTTTTTTGTGATGAAAACCCTGTAAATAAAGCGCTGGAGGCTCCTGTTTTCATAGCTTCAACCGGAACCACCATGCCCACACCGCCCGCCGCCGGCGCGCGCCCGGCCCTGCCTCGCGGCAGCCTGGTGGCACTGCTCACGCCCTTCACCGACGACCTGCGCCCGGACCTGCCGGCGCTGCGCCGCCTGATCGACTGGCACATCGACAGCGGCACGGCCGGCGTCGTCATCGCCGGCACCACGGGCGAATGCGCCACGCTGAGCCACGCCGAGCACCGCGAGCTGCTGGCTGCCGCCGTGCAGCACGCGGCGGGCCGCACCCACGTCATGGCCGGCGTGGGCGCCAATTCGACGGCTGAGGCAGTGGCGCTGGCGCGTTTTGCCGAAGAATGCGGCGCCGACTCGCTGCTCAGCGTCGTGCCCTACTACAACAAGCCAACGCAGCAGGGGCTGGTGGCGCACTTCACCGCCCAGGCTGACGCCGCCGCGCTGCCGCTGGTGCTCTACAACGTGCCCGGCCGCACGGTCATCGACCTGCAGGTGGACACCGTGGCCGCGCTGGCACGGCATCCGCGCATCGTGGGCATCAAGGATGCGACGGGCAACATGGCCCGCGCGGCCGACGTCGCCCAGGCCGTGCCGCCGGGCTTCGCGCAGTACAGCGGTGACGACTTCACCAGCCTGCCCTACCTTGCGCTGGGCGGGCAGGGCGTGATCTCGGTGCTGGCCAACGTCCTGCCGGCCGAGGTGGCCGCTCTGTGCGCCCACATGGATGCCGGCCGGCTGCACGAGGCGCGCACGCTGTTCGCGCGCCTGCTGCCGCTCACGCGCACGCTGTTCATGGAAAGCAGCCCCGGCCCGGCCAAGTACGCGGCGCAGCTGCGCGGCCTGTGCGGCGGCGGGCTGCGCCTGCCGATGTGCGAGGTGTCATCCGCCACGGCGGCGGCGGTGCGCGCCGCGCTGCAGGCCTGGCCGGCTTCCTGATCGCGCTACCAAAAAATAGCTGTCAGCGATTGATGGGAAAGCGCTGTAGGCGTTTCCCTTCAAGCCGCCGACCTGCCAAACGCTGCGGTTCGGCCCAGGTGCCGACCGGCAGCGCCACGCCCTCCTGCAGCAAGCGTTCGCGCTGGCGGTAGCGGCGCTCACCCGGCTGGCGGGTCTGGCCCGCTCCGCCCAGGGCGCGCCAGGGTTTCGCAGCGCTCGGCGATGGCATGGCGCGCAGCGATCTGACTTCGCCAGGGGCGATGGCGCTGGTCGCCAGGTCGAACACCAGCGGGTCGTGCCCGGCGCGCGGCGCGGCAAAGGCAGTGGGGTTGGTACCGAACAGCGCCCGGGTGCCGCCGCTGGGCACCACGCAGGCCATGCTTTTGAACAGGGCCAGCGCCATCAGGCCGTCGCGCGCCAGGGGCTCCACGTCGGGCCACAGGGCGGCGAAGTGGCGCGAATTGCGGACGGCCAGCAGTGCGATGCCGTTGGCGCGTGCCTTGGCCATCAGCGCCGGGTAGGCCGCCTGCCAGGCTGGCTGGGCGAAGCCGTTGCCCGCATCCATGGCCAGGTAGTCGGGACACTATGGCTGTGCGAGCCGAGGGGCCTAAGACGAACAACAGCGGTACCAGGAACCCGCGTGACTTTTCTATGCATCCGTGAAAACCAGAACTTCATCACGTTGTCTGTTTTTGGGGAACTGTCTACACTTGTATAGTCAGATTGGTGAATGCTAATAGACACACCTTCTGGCCGCAGCTTATTTAGCGCGTCAAGCTTTTCAAGCCCAATCCAAGGAGACAAACATGGCCGGTGTTGGTAGTGAGAAACTTTTCGAAAACGACAAGGTGATCGTGTGGAACTTCGAGTTGAAGCCAGGTGAGCAGACCCCGATCCATACGCATGAGCATTCATACGTGTGGTATTCCATCCAGGGGACGGATCTGCAGGTGTTCGATGAGCATGGAAACGACCTGGGGACTCTGGAGGTCCCTACCGGGGCGGTCTATTCACTGAAGGTGGAGGACGGGTTTATCGAGGTGATGTCTGAGATTTGCAAGGGCGTCAAGATCCCTGCCAAGCACAGCGCCAAGAATGCCGGCACCACGCATTACCGTGAGATCCTCGTCGAATACAAAACTTGAGCTTCAGCGCTTGAGTTCTCCCTGAATGCGAGCTCCGGCACGGTGTGGCATCAGGCAGCCCGCCGGAATCTACGGCCCCGTCCAACGTCCATGGCATTGTTTTTAGCCGCGCCATAGGCCCTGTGTGCGGCGGGGCCGCGTCAGCCGCCCGGTGTTGTCTCGCGCAGCAGCCAGGCGCGGAACGCCTGCAGCGCCGCTGTGGGCGGGCGCGACTTGAGACGGAATAGCCAGTACTGCCGGACGGGGAGCGCGAGAGCCTGGACGCGCGCGTGGGTTTCGGCCGAGGCGACCTGGTGGAATACTCGCCGCGGACCGAGCCGCATGCAGACCGGGAGGGCATGACGGTGGCCGAGCTTTGCGAAGCCACCATGGTGCTGAGCGACAACACCGCGGCCAACCTGCTGCTGCGCCGGCAGGGCGGGCCTGCGGGCCTGACGGCGTGGCTTCGGGGGCTGGGCGACACCCACACGAGCCTGGACCGCACAGAACCGCGCTGAACGACGTGCCGCCCGGCGAAGTGCGCGACACGACCACGCCGCTGACCATGCTGTGCACCGTGCAAATGCTGGTAATGGGCGAGGCGCTGGCGCCGCCATCGCGCGCGCAACTGCAGGCTTGGCTGCTGGGCAACCTTACGGGCGACAAGCGCTTGCGCGCCGGCATGCCGCCCGGCTGGCGGGTCGGGGAAAAGACCGGCACGGCCGAGGGCACGGCCAACGACGTGGGCGTGGTGCGGCCAGCGCCGGGGCAGGGCGCGCCGGCCGTGGTGGCCTGCTACCTGGCCGAGTGCCCGGCCGCGCCCGCGCAGCGCGACGTGGCCATCGCGCAGGTAGGGCGGCTCGCCACAGCTTGGCTCAGAGCTTCTTGACCAGCACCTGGCTCTTGCGGTCCCAGTTGTACTTGCGCTTGCGTGCGTCGGGCAGCCAGTCGGGGTCCACGGGCGAAAAGCCCCGCTTGATGAACCAGTGCATGGTGCGCGTGGTCAGCACGAAGATGCTGGACAGGCCCAGCATGCGCGCGCGCTGCTCGATGCGCTTGAGCAGCTTCTCGCCGTCGCCCGTGCCCTGGCTTTGCGGGGACACGGTGACGGCGGCCATCTCGGCCGTGCCGGCCTCCGGGTAGGGGTAGAGCGCGGCGCAGCCGAAGATCACGCCGTCGTGCTCGATCACGGTGTAGGCGGCGATGTCGCGCTCGATCTCGGTGCGGTCGCGCTTGACCAGCGTGCCGTCGCGCTCGAACGGCTCGATGAGCTGGATGATGCCGCCCACATCGTCGATGGTGGCTTCGCGCAGCTCTTCCAGCTTTTCGTCGATGACCATGGTGCCGATGCCGTCGTGCACGTAGATCTCCAGCAGCAGCGCGCCGTCCACCGCGAACGGCAGGATGTGGCTGCGCTCCACGCCGTGCTCGCAGGCCCTCACGCAATGCTGCAGGTAAAAACCCACATCGGTCGGCTGCTGCGCGGGCGGCAACTGGGCCAGCAGCTGGCGCGCTGCGGCCAGGGGCAGTTCGGTGTCGATGGGGTTGTCCTCGGCGTCGGGTTCCAGCGGCTGGATGCGGATGCCCGGCACTTCGGTCAGGAACAGCAGCTTGTCTGCCTTGAGCTCGGTGGCCACGCGTGTGGCGACTTCCTCCATGGCCAGGTTGAAAGCCTCGCCCGTGGGCGAGAAGCCGAAGGGCGAGATGAGCACCATGGCGTCGGACTCCAGCGTGCGGCGGATGCCTTCCACGTCCACCTTGCGCACCAGGCCCGAGTGCTTGAAGTCCACGCCGTCCACGATGCCGACGGGCCGCGCCGTGAGGAAGTTGCCGGAGATCACGCGCACGCGCGAGCCCGCCATGGGCGTGTTGGGCAGGCCCTGGCTGAAGGCGGCCTCGATCTCATAGCGCAGCTGGCCCGCGGCCTCCTGGGCGCAGTCCAGCGCCACGGAATCGGTCACGCGCATGCCGTGCGAGTAGCGCGGGGCGTGCCCCTTGGCGTGCAGCTGTTCGTTGACCTGCGGGCGAAAGCCATGCACCAACACGATCTTCACGCCCATGGCCTGGATCATCGCCAGGTCCTGCACGATGCTCTGCAGCTTGCCCGCGGCGATGGCCTCACCCGTCAGGCCCACCACGAAGGTCTGGTGCCGGAACTTGTGGATGTACGGCGCCACGGACCGGAACCAGGGAACGAAGGTGAAGTTGAAGACCGTGGACATGGGCGGTGCGTCAAAGGGTTGGCGGTGGAGCGGTGAAAAGAGGGGCGGAGACGAAAAGCGCTCGCGGCTTCCCATGCGCCTGTACCAGGGCAGGGGCGCCAGCAAGCGCAGGCCGCAGTGTAGCGGGCTGCGCGCCGTGCCGCGGGCAGCGCGGGGAGGGAGGAGGAATGCTCCTCAAATAATAGCTGCCAGCGCTTGATTGTGATGATTTCCGAAGGGTTTTCTTCTGAAATACACCGCGGGGAAAGCGTGGGCAGCTATTCAAATAATAGCGCCAATCCGGCCATCAGCGCCCACCGCGCGCCGACAGCGCCAGCGAACCGCGTGCGGTAGCCGGCCGCGCCGTCCGCACGGGGGCCGGCTTGCGCTGGGCGGGGCGGGCATCGCGCCAGCGCATGGCCCAGCGTTCCACGGTGTAGTACGACAGCGCCGCCAGCGCCGCCGAGATCAGGAAGCCCAGCACCACCACGGCCGGCCACGGCAGGTCGGCGCGCAGGTAGCGCACCACGGGGTAGTGCCACAGGTAGATGCCGTACGACAGCTTGCCCACCAGCATCAGAGCCGGTGCACTCAGCATCTGGTGCAGCGCGCCGCGGTGCTGCTGCACCGCCAGCAGCACCACCAGGGCGGCGCATTCCACCACTGTCATGCCCCAGAGCATGGCGTTCATGTCGTCCCAGGACTGGGCCATCAGCAGCGGCACGGCCAGCACCACCCACATGAAATGGTGCAGCCGCTGGCGCAGCGCCTGGAACCAGGCGGGTTGCTCGTGCAGCAGCGTAGCCAGCAGGCTGCCGGCCAGCAGGCCCGTGGCGCGGGTGTCGAAGCGGAAGAAAATCTCGTAGAACTGCTGGCCCTGCGCCACCCACAGCACGCGCCAGGCCCACGCCAGCACCAGCAGGCCCAGCACCGGGCGCCACAGCGCGCCGCGCGGCGTGAAGCGCGCCAACACCACGAGGAGCGGTGGCCAGACCAGATAGAAGTGCTCTTCCACCGACAGCGACCACATGTGCAGGAGCGTGTCGGGGCTGTCGAAGAAGGCGATGCCGTAGTCGGCCAGGTACAGCAGGGACACCAGCGCGTCGGAATACACGTCCGTGAGGTCCGGCCACAGCAGCGGCGCGAACACGCAGTACGCCCCCAGGAACAGCGCCAGCGCGGGCATCAGGCGGAAGAAGCGGCGGCGGTAAAAACGCCAGTAGTCCAGCCGGCCGTTGCTTTGCAGTTCCTGCAGCAGCAACGAGGTGATCAGGAAACCGCTGAGCACGAAGAACAGGTCCACCCCGTAGAACGCGCCGTCGAACAGTGGCGCATGGGCGTGCGACAGGATCACCAGCAGGATCGCCACGCCGCGCAGTCCGTCCAGTGCGCTGTTGTAGGCCAGGCTCGGCGCGCGGCCGTCATGGCTGAGGGGGTTCACCCGGGGGTTGTCCATTTTGTCTGCCAAAACGCGGCACCTCCATTGCTGGGCAGGCCTGGCGCCCGCCGTGTTCATCACCAATCACATCCCGACCCGGAATGGGCTTGTCGCCAGTCCAATGCGCTGCCCAGGCCGTGCCTGGCCGCATTGCGCTGGCTGGGAGTGGTCGACACTGCCAGCCGTCCCTGAGGACGGCGCGGCACCCTTCGCTCCTGTGTCGGGAAGGCAGGCCGTGAAAGCGGTCCTGCGGTCGTGGGCACGCGCTGCGTGCCGCGCCGGATCTGCGCCCGGCCGTCCGATTTTAGGGGCCGTCCATAGGCGGCGGGTTACCAAATGTCGCTACCAATTCAGGGGGATGACTTTCGGGTGAGTGCGAAGTTCCGTTGCAAGCCACCGTGGCGTGACCGCGGGCACGCGGGGGCCCATGGCGGAGACGGTGAAATTGTCTTTCCGGTTACCATCAAAGGGTTAACCCTGATGATGCGTTCGCCCCAGCGGACGCTTTTTCTTTTCTGCAAGCGGCCCTTCGCGGGCCTCGTACACTGGCCCCACAAGGGCCTTCAATGAAGGAGAGCTTATGTTCCGCAGAACCGTTCTTGCCGCTGGCGCAGTCCTGGCCCTGGCCGCAGGCGCACCCACGATGGCGCTGGCCAAGGATGCCTGGCCGGTCAAGACCATCACGCTGGTGCAGCCCTACGCACCCGGCGGCACCAGCGACATGCTGGCGCGCATCATCGCCAACGAGCTGGAAAAGCGCATCACTGCCAGCGTGATCGTGGAAAGCAAGGCCGGTGCCAACGGCAACATCGCCACCGCCTACGTGAGCCGCGCCAAGCCCGACGGCGGCACCTTCCTGGTGGGCTCCAGCAGCCCGGTGGTGATTTCGCCCACGCTGTACAAGAACGTGCCCTACGACCCGGTGAAGGACCTCACGCCCATCACCCCGCTGGCCAAGGCGCCGTTCCTGCTGGTGACGGGCGCCAACTCGGGCATCAACTCGGTGGACGAGCTGCTCAAGCTCATCAAGGCCGACAAGATCAACTTCGGCTCGGCCGGCGCGGGCTCGCCCCAGCACATGATCGTGGAGATGTTCCACATGCAGGCCAAGGCCAAGACCATGCACGTGCCGTACAAGGGCTCCGCGCCGCTGGTGCTGGCCGTGATGTCCAACGAAGTGCAGTACGCCATCGACAACCCCGTGCCGCTCAAGCCGCAGATCGAGGCCGGCAAGATCAAGGCGCTGGCCATCACCAGCAAGACCGCCTCGCCCAAGTTCCCGGGCGTGAAGCCGCTGGCGGAGCAGGGCTTTCCCGGCTTCGAGGCCGAGCCCTGGTACGGCATGATCGGCTCCAAGGGCCTGCCCAAGGACCTGGCCGAGCGCATGAACAAATACGTGCGTGAGATCCTGGCCCAGGAGAACGTGAAGCAGAAGATCTCCGACCTGGGCGCCGAGGCCTATGGCCTGAGCACGGCCGACTTTGCCAAGCTGATCGCCGCCGATATTCAGAAGTGGGGTGCTGCGGTCAAGGCATCGGGCGCTACGGCGGACTAACCGCATGCAATAGGTGACAAAAAAGGCCGTGAGGATTCACGGCCTTTTTTGCGTCTGACGCCCACCGGTCAAGCGCGGGCAGCTATCAATCAATGAGTGCTGCTACTGTCCCGGAGCCTCCAGGGCGAACAGCGGCACCTGCGCCTGGCGGCTGAGCCACAGGCCCCCGCCCATGTCGATGAAGTGCCGCGCAAGGCCGCGGCGGTACAGCGACGCGCGGTGGCGGTACAGGCGCGGGTCGGTCAGGTCTTCGTCGATGATGTCGCGCTCGTAGTCCTCGCGCGTGACGGCCTCCAGGTACAGCGCGCCGCGGCACAGGCGCCCCAGGTTGTCCAGCGCGCGCGCCAGGTCCTGCGTGCCCAGGTAGGGCAGCACGCCCTGGCAGATCACGAAGTCGAAAGGCTCGCGCGCCGTGTAGTCCACCACCGAGCCGCGCTCCCACCCAAAACGCTCGCACAGGTAGGGGCTGTATTCCACGCCCTGGTAGAGCGCACCGGGCAGGTGGTGCTGCACCATGTCCCGCCACAGGCCGATGCCGCAGCCCACGTCCAGCACCCGTTCCACGGGCACGCGCAGGTAGTGCAGATAGCTGCAGACGAAGCTGCCCAGCCGCTGCGCATGGCCGGGGTCCACCACGCTGGTTTTCTTGTCGAAGTAGTAGCGCTGGTAGTACGCCTCGTCAAACCACTGCTCACTCGCCGATTGCACGCATGCTCCTGAAGAAGGCGGCGCCGGGCTGGTACCGCTCGCCGGGAGTATGGACCAGTCCATCGCGATGGCGGGCGGTTGCCATGGGGGGCTCCCCGGTGTGCCGCGCGTACTGCGGCGTCTATATTGCGCGGCAGTGCCGTATGAGAACCCGATGAAAGGAGCGCCCATGTCCGCCGGAGACTGGAAAGACCTGTACGCCGCCGCCTCCGCGGGGGATTTGGCCCGGGTGCGCTATCACATCAGCGCGGGCGTGGATCCCAATTACCAGCATCCCGAGGTGCTGTGCACGCCGCTCGTCGCCAGCCTGGTGCAGGGCCACGATGCGGTGGCGCGCTACCTGCTGGAGCACGGGGCGGATCCGCACCTGCTGTCGGAGTTCGACGGGCTCACGCCGCTGCAGGCTGCGCTGCGCCATGGCCGCGGTGAGCTGGCCGCACTGCTGCGCAGCCGGGGTGCGCGCGACGTGCCGCCGCCCAGGCGCGTGGCAGCGTGGCGGCGCTGGCTGCCGTTGTAGCGCACGGGGCGTAGCGTTAAGGCGTTTTGTGCTGTAGCGCTTGCTGATAAAGCGCTGCCAGCTATTAAAACAGCAGTAATCAACCTCGCGCAGCGGCCCCGCGGCGCTGGCGCAGGCTCTGCCAGCCCAGCAGCGCCAGCACCACCGCTACCATGGGCAGCATGCCGGCGTTGATGCCGCCCCAGCCGACGCTGTGCAGCAACTGGCCCGAGCCGAAGGACGCCACGGCCACGGTGCCGAAGACCAGGAAGTCGTTCAGCGCCTGCACCTTGGCGCGCTCGGACGGGCGGTGGCAGTCGGCCAGCAGGGCTGTGGCGCCGATGAAGCCGAAGTTCCAGCCCACGCCCAGCAGCACCAGAGCGCCCCAGAAATGGGTGAGCGCCAGTCCCATCAGCGCCAGCAGGCCCGACGCGGCAATCAGCACCAGCCCCAGGCCCGTTACGGCGCGCTTGCCCCAAAGGGCGATCAGACGGCCGGTGAAGAAGCTGGGTGCGAACATGGCGAGCACATGCCACTGGATGCCCAGGGCGGCTTCGCCCACGCTGTGGCCGCAGCCCACCATGGCCATGGGAGCGGCCGTCATGAGAAAGGCCATCAGCCCATAGCTCACCACGCCCGCGATCGCCGCCACGACGAACTGCGGCGTGCGCGCGATCTGCGACAGCGGCCGCGCGCCATGCGACTCGGCACGCGGCGGCGCGGGCGGCAGGCGCAAGGCCAGCAGCAGCGGCAACGCCAGCAGCGCAAGCGCGGCCTGGCTGTAGAAACTGCCCGCGAACGGCGTGGCGGGCAGGCTGTCGCGCGTCCAGATCACCACCTGCGGGCCAATGATGGCCGCGATCAGCCCGCCCACCATGACCCGCGATATGGCGCTGGCGTGGCGCGTGGTGTCGCCCACCGCGTCGATCGCTGCGAAGCGGTAGCTCTGCACGCAGGCGCCGTAGAAGCCCGCCAGCGTCGTGCCCAGGCAGAACAGCAGGAAGTCCGACTGGCTGATGCCCCAGGCCGCGATCAAGCCCGACAGTACGCCCAGCACCGCGCCCAGCAAATAGGCCGTGCGGCGGCCCGCGCGGTGCATGAGCCATGCCGCGGGCAGGGTAGAGAGGGCCAGGCCCAGCTGGTACAGGCTCACGGGCAGCGTGCTGGCGGTAGGCGTGCTCGACAGCATCTGGCCCACCAAGCCTCCGAGCGAAATGATGATGGGGGGCGAGGCGCCACCCAATGACTGGGCGGCGACCAGTAGGCCAAGATTGCGGCGTTCAAGAGCGGTGGAAGAGGTCTTCATGGGCGGGAGGCGGCGAACAGGACGCCTATTGTCTTCGCTGGATGTACGGTTCCGGGATAGACCATGCATCATTTTTCGCGGTAGATGACGCGATAAAGGATGCAGATGGTGGCATGAAGAGGGTGGGTTGTTGCAAATGAGCCCAGTTGAAGATAACTGCGTTGAAAGGGCCGGATTTTTGTGCTCTTTTGCTGAAGGTTGCGGATGTGATTTGCCTGCTTATTGGCGGAAATTGATTGGTGATAGATGCTTTTTGTTGAAAGAAAAGGATTTTTAAGGGGCGTAGAATCCGCGGCGAATTTGCTTGGCTTTCTTGGCATGCTCCCCTCCTGTTCCTCTCACCCCCCTGACGCTCCAGTGCTGCAAGTGCGGCAGGTGCGCCTGCGCCGCGGGGTCACGCAGGTCTTTGACGGGCTTGATCTCACGCTGGCCGAGCCGCGCATTGGACTGATCGGCCACAACGGCGCAGGCAAGACCAGCCTGCTGCGGCTGTTGTGCGCGCTGGAGGTGCCCGACGAAGGCCAGGTGCTGTCGCACGGGCAGGACTTGCACGCACTGCCGCAAGGGCAATTGCGGGCCCAGCGCGTTGGCATGATGTTCCAGAACCCCGACGATCAAATCATCTTTCCCACGGTGGAAGAGGAGCTCGCCCTGGGCCTGCAACCGCAGGGCCTGTCCCGGCGTGATGCGCTGGCGCGCGCCCGCGCCTTCCTGGCCGAACGGGGCCTTGCCGACTGGGCCGCGCGCGCGGTCGGGGCGTTGAGCCAGGGCCAGCGCCAGCACGTTTGTTGGCTCGCATTGCTGCTCGCCGGGCCGCGAACGCTGTTGCTGGACGAACCCTTCGCCAGCCTGGACCTGCCGGGGCAGGCACGGCTGGCCGATGACATTGCCGCCTGCGGGCGGCAGGTGGTGGTGTCCACCCATGTGCTGGAGCATGTGCGCGACTACCCGCGCGTGGTCTGGCTGCATGAAGGCCGGTTGCAGGCGGACGGCCGCGGCCACGATGTGTGCGCGGCGTATGAAGCCGCCGTTGCCCAACAGGTGGCGCGGGCCCGCGCCGCGGCGGGCATGCCACATGCCCGTATGCGCGCCGCGGCCTGAGCGAAGGATGCACCGCCATGGGTAGCCTCTACAGCGAACACCTCACCTGGCTGCACCGCTGGCCCGCGGGGTGCAAGCTGGCCGGCATGGCGGTGCTGGGCACGTTGCTGTTCGTGCTGTCGGCGCCGGGGGCGTTGGCGGCGGTGGGCGTGGCGTGCGCACTGTTGTGGTGGAGCCTGGGGCCGGCCACGCGCGTGGCGCGCCGGCTTATCGTGTCGGTGCTCATCGCCGCGGCGCTGGTGGCGGGCTTTCACCTGTGGATGGGACGACCCGAGGTGGCGGCGGTGAGCGCGCTGCGCCTGGCCTGCGCCTCCACGCTGGGGGTGGCGCTCACCGTGAGTACGCGTCCCACGGACTTGCTGCAGGTGCTGGATGCGCTGCTGCGGCCCCTGGCGCGCCTTGGCCTGCGGCCGGAGCGCGTGTCGCTGCAACTGGCGCTGATGCTGCGGTTCACCGAACATTTCTTCGTGCAGTGGAAGAAGCTGGACGAAGCCCACCGCCTGCGCACCGGCCGCGCCGGCGGCCTGCGGCTGATCGCGCCGCTCACCGTGCAGATGCTGCAGGGGGCGCAGCGTGTGGCCGATGCCCTCTACGCCCGTTTGGGCGGCTGACTATTTCTGTTTTTTCTTGTCGACCCAAGGAGTTGTATGACTGCTGCCATATCCCGCAAGGCCTCCCACTCCATGGCGCTGGTGGCGCTGTTCGCCGCGCTCATGGCCGTGATGGGGCTCATTCCCAAGATCGACCTACCGCTGGGCGTGCCGATCACGCTGCAGTCGCTGGGCGTGATGCTGGCCGGCTGCCTGCTGGGCGCGCGCCGGGGCTTTCAGTCCATGCTGCTGTTCCTGGCGGCCGTGGCGGCCGGCCTGCCGCTGCTGTCGGGCGGGCGGGGCGGCCTGGGGGTGTTCATGGCGCCGTCGGCCGGCTACCTGGTGGGTTACGCGCTGGCGGCAGGGGTGACAGGCGCGCTGATGCGCACACTGCCGCAGGGCACGGCGCTGCGCACGGCCGCGAGCGCGTTCATCGCTTCCGTGCTTGGCGGGCTGGTCTTCCTGCATGCCATGGGCATTGCCGGCCTCGTGCTGCTGGCGCAGATGCCGCTGGACAAGGCCTTTCTGGCGGACCTGGTCTTCGTGCCCGGTGACCTGGTCAAGTGCGCGCTCTGCGCGGTGGTGGTGCATACCGTGGCCAAGGCGCTGCCAGACTGGCCGTTTGGTGGGCGCGAACGTTGAACACCCACCCTTGCAAGCGGCAGGCGCTGGCGCCCCTGCCGCAACTGCTGACGGGCGATGCGCTGCCCGATCTGTTCGAGTGGGTACATGGCCCCCTGGCGCACTGGGCCCGCACGCGGCCGCACTCCCTGGCGCTGGCCAATGAAACCACCCAGTGGGACTTCGCGACGCTGCACGACCGTGTGCAGACGCGGGCGCGCTACTGGGATGCGCAAGGCGCGCCGGCCACCGTGCTGCTGCCCGGTGATGCCGGCACGCTGGAGGGGGTGGTGGAATTCCTGGGCGTGATCGCCAGCGGGCGCTGCGCGGCGATGGGCGATCCCCAGTGGCCGGCGGGTGTGGCCCGGGCGGTTGCCGGGCGGCTGCCTCTGGGCTCCGGAGCCCCGGCAGCGGCCACGCCGCAGTCGCCTTTCTACGTGGGCTTCACCTCGGGTAGCACGGGCCTGCCCAAGGGCTTCATGCGCCACCACCGCTCCTGGGTGGAGAGCTTTCGCGTCAGCCTGCAGGACTTTGGTGTCGCGGCGGCCACGCGCGTGCTGGCGCCGGGCCGCATGTCGCATTCGCTGTTCCTGTTCGGCGCGCTGCTGGGCCTGTGGACGGGCGCTGGCGCGGTGCTGCAGGAGCGCTTTTCCGCGCCGCGCGCGCTGGACACCCTGCGCGCGGGCGGCGCGCCCTTGCTGGTGGCGGTGCCCAGCCAGCTTGTGCTGATGCTGCAGTGGACCGAGCGGCGGCAGCTGGCACCTATCGAGGGGGTGGAGCTGGTGCTGATCAGCGGCGCGCGCTGGCTGCGCGAGCGCACACCCGCGCTGCGCCGGTTGTTCCCGCGCGCACGCATCGTGGAGTTCTACGGTGCATCCGAGGCCAGCTACGTCGCCTGGATGGATGCTGAGCCGGGCGCACCGGCCCAGGCCGTGGGCCGGCCGTTCAGCAACGTGGACCTGCACATCGGCCCCGATCCCCGCAGTGCCGCGCTGCCGCAGGGCGTGCCGGGGCTGATCTGGGTGCGCAGTCCCATGCTGTTCATGGATTACGTGAACGCCGCCGACGGCACCGCCGCCCTGCGCGAGGGCGACTGGCTCTCGGTGCGCGACATGGGTTACGTGGACGACAGCGGTTTGCTGCACCTGTGCGGTCGCGAGAACCGCATGCTCGTCACCCAAGGCAAGAACCTGTTCCCCGAGGAAGTGGAGGCGCGCCTGCTGGCCCACCCACAGGTGGCGCAGGCCAGCCTGCAGGGTGTGGCCGACGGCCTGCGCGGCCTGCGTGTGCAGGCGGTGCTGCAGTGGCAGGGCGACGCGCCGCCACCCGGATCGCTGGAGCTGGCGGCCTGGTGCCGCGCGGTGTTGGAGCCTTACAAGGCGCCGCGCCACTGGTGGGTGTGGGTGGGCGACTGGCCGCAGACGCCCAGCGGCAAGACCGACCACACAGCCATCGCCCGCGCGCTGCAGGCACCGTCGCCCTCGCTGGAGCGCTGGCGGTGAACGCTATTCCCATATTGGCCTGGGCGCGCACGCCGGTGGCGCCGGTCGGCGGGCCGCTCGCGGCCTGCCAGCCGCACGATCTGGCGGCGCCGTTGGTGGCGCGCATGCTGGCGGATGCCGGGTTGCCGCCCGAGGCCGTCGATGCCGTGGTGCTGGGCAACGCCCTGGGCGCCGGGGGCAACCCCGCCCGCATGCTGGCGCTGGCGGCCGGCCTCCCCGAGGGCATTCCCGCCGTGACGCTGGACAGCCAGTGCTGCGCGGGGCTGGATGCCGTCACCCATGCCTGCGGTCTGCTGGCGCTGGGCCAGGCCGATGTCGTGGTTGCCGGCGGGGCCGAGGCGTGGAGCCGCGCACCCCTGCGCATGCACCGGCCTCTGCAGGCGGAGGAGGCACCGGTGCCCTATGACCGGCCACCCTTCACGCCCTGGCCCGCGCGCGACCCCGACATGCTGCTGGCCGCGCTGGACGGCGCGCGGCGCCTGGGGCTCACGCGCCACGCGCAGGATGCGTACGCCATGGCCAGCCACGCGCGCAGCGTGGCGGCGCGTGCTGCCATGGCCCATGAAATCGTGCCGCTGCGGGGGTTGGCGCACGACGCCTACCCGCGCCTGTTGAGCGCCGCGCGTGTGGCGCGCATGCCTGCGGTGGCCAGCGGTCAATCGGTGGACGACCAGGATTGCAGCCTCAGCACCGTCGCCGTGTCGCCCAAGGCGGACGGCGCGGCCCTGCTGCTGTTGGCCACGCCCTCGGCCTGCGCGCGCTGGGGCGTGCGGCCGCGTGCGCAGTGGCGCGGCAGCGTCAGCGTGGGTGGCGCGCCCGAGTCGCCCATGCTCTGCGCCGTCGACGTGGCACGCGCCGCGCAGCAACGCTGTGGCTGGGATTGGGCGGCTCTGGAGGCGCTGGAACTGCACGACGCCTTTGCGGCGCAGGGCCTGGCGTTCTGCAATGCGCTGGGCTTGCCGCTCGGTGCCATCAACCGGGGCGGGGGCGGCCTGGCGCGCGGGCACCCCATCGGTGCATCGGGCGCCATTGCGCTGGTGCGCGTGCTGGCGCAGATGGCGCAGCGGCAGGGTGCCGACCGCACCGACCGCACGCTGCGCGGCATGGCGTGCATTGCGGGTGCGGGCGGCCTGGGGGCGGCCACCTGGGTGGAAATACCGGAGTGAGAATGACCGAACCCCTGACGATGCCTGTGGCGCAGGACGCCTTCGAGACGCTGGCGCAGGCGCGCCATTCCGTGCGCGCCTTCCTGCCGCGGCCCGTGCCCCTCGCGCTGCTGGAGCGGTTGCTGGCTGCGGCGCGGCTGGCGCCCAGCGGGGCCAATCTGCAGCCGGGTCGCTTCTGGGCCGTGGAGGGCGCGGTGCGCGAACGCCTGAGTGCCGCGCTGTGCCAGGCGTGGCGCGACCAGGTGCCTGAGGCCGAGGACTATGGCTATTTCCCCCGCCCCATGCCGCTGGCATTGCGCAAACGCCAGGTGGCAGCCGCGCAGGCGCTGTACGGGGCGCTGGGTGTGGCGCGCGGCGACGGCGCGGGTCGGGCCACGCAGTTCGAGCGCAACTACCGCTTCTTCGATGCACCCGTGGCGCTGATCGTCACCATTGACCGCGGGTTCGGCGCAGGTGGCTTCATGGACCTGGGCATGTGCCTGCACGGACTGATGCTGGCCGCGCAGTCCCAGGGGCTGGCCAGCTGTGCCATTGGTGCGCTGGCGAGCTACCCGCAGGTCGTGCGCGACGCGCTGGGCCTGCCTGCCAGCGAGGTGGTCGTGTGCGGTATGGCGCTGGGCTGGGAAGACGCGGGCGCACCCGTCAACCGCACACGCACCGAGCGCGAGGCGCTGGAGCGCTACTTCACCGTGCTGCGCTGAGGCAATGCGGAACACGTTCCCTCGCGTGTCGTGAGCCCCACCTTTTCTGCGGCCTGCTGCGTTGCAAAACGGTCGCGATGGTGATGGCGGGGCTTTGCGTGCGAGGTGCGTCTCCTCGCAGCGCAGGGCGTACCCTCGTGCCGACTTATTCAGTATTTGACGGCGCCGGGCCGTCGCGCGGTCTTACGACGCTGTGCCACGGCGCAGCACCAACAGGTCGATATGCGGCTGCACGCCCAGCCGCACAGCGAAGCCGGCCCACAGGCCCGCGCCCGCGCTCACGAACAGGCGCATGCCGTCCACGTCGTATTGCCCGCGCACGAAACCGTTGTTGAACGGAGCGACCAGCCAGCGGTCCATGCCGCTGATCAGCCCGCCGTGCGTGTGGCCCGAGACCTGCAGGTCCACGCCGTGCGCGGCGTTGTCGCGCGCGAGCTTGGGCTGGTGCGCCAGCAGCAGGTGGAAGTCGGCCTGCGCCGCGCGCGCCTGCCGGGCCACCGCGGGTACATCGGGGGGCACGCCCTCGGGCACGCGCGGGTCGGCATTGTGGTGAGAGGTGCGGCCGTAGACCGGGTCGCCCACGCCGGACAGTGCCAGACGCGCGCCATTCACCTGCAGCACCTGGGTCTGGTTGGCCAAGACGCCCAGGCCCAGGCGGCGAAATTCCGCCATCCAGGCGTCGTAGCCGCCGTAGTACTCATGGTTGCCGGGCGCGGCCCATACGCCGTGCGGTGCGCGCAGTTGC
Source organism: Diaphorobacter sp. JS3051 (assembly GCF_015832135.1). Taxonomy (NCBI): domain Bacteria; kingdom Pseudomonadati; phylum Pseudomonadota; class Betaproteobacteria; order Burkholderiales; family Comamonadaceae; genus Diaphorobacter; species Diaphorobacter sp. JS3051. Next base: position 1,086,766 of record NZ_CP065406.1, on the reverse strand, counting down.
GCCAGTGGAGCTACGAAGGCGGCGCTGCTGCCTACGTCGCCATCCACCAGGTCACCGGGCAGCACGATCAGGTCGGGCCGCGCCGCGTGGGTGCGCTCCACCACGCTCTGCACGTAGGCGGTATGGTTGATGGGGCTCGCGTGGATATCCGCCAGCACGGCCACACGCAGGCCATCCAGGGCCTCGGGCAATTGCGGCAGGTGTACCAACTGTTCACGCACCGTGGGCGGCTGCAGGCCCTGCGCCGTGCCAAAGCCCGCCGCGCCCAGCGCCAGCGCCACGGCGGTGCCGGTCAACCGCCTGCCGCGCAGCCGCAGGTGCCATGTGTCGCCCCCGCCCATGAGCGCGGCGGCCCGCGCCGCGAGCCATGCGGCATCACGCGCCAGAAGAAAAGCAATGATCAGCACCAGCGTGCCCAACACCCAGCCGCCGGGCACCTGCAGATAGGCCAGCGTGGCGTAATCCATGGCGCCGGCCTGCAAGAGCTTGAGCAGCAGGGCCGGTGTCACGCCCAGCAGGGCGGTCAGCGCAATGGCCACCAGGCGCGCCCGGCGCGACATGCCGCGCACGGGCCCCCAGAGCCAGACCGCCAGCAGCGGAATCACCAACGCAGCAAGAGACACCATGGAAAGCCGGGGATGCAAAGAAGAAAGCGGCACCGACGTATGGGGCCGGCGGGGGGGCGGCGCGGCGACAAAAGGGTGCGCCCCGCCGGCCGAGAACGTGCGCAGGATAACGGTCCTTTTCAATGCCTTGCAGGCGGTGGGGTACTGGGCGGTGTCCCGGCCCTAGGGCGTATCCCAAGAGACGTGGGGCGTACCCTGCGCTACGGTGGCTGTGGGATTCCCACCGGCCCGCGCGCCAGCAGGCGCCGGGGTTTCGCGCCGCAGCGGCGCACTTCCATCGTTTGCCATACCCATGAACCTTCACCAGAAACTGCTGCAGCGTGCCCGGCAAGGGCGTCCCATCCGCATTGGGCTGATCGGCGCGGGCAAGTTCGGCGCCATGTACCTGGCGCAGGTGCCGCGCATGCCGGGCGTGCACCTGGTGGGCATTGCCGATCTGTCGCCGGCCAACGCCCGCGCCAGCCTGGCGCGCGTGGGATGGGCGCCCGAGCAGTCGGAGGCCGCGTCTGCCCAGCAGGCGCTGGAGCAGGGCACGACCTGGATCACCGAGGACTGGCAGGCCCTGGTGCGCCACCCGCAGATCGAGCTGATCGTCGAATGCACGGGCAACCCGCTGGCGGCGGTGGACCATATCCTCGACGCCTTCGCCCACGGCAAGCATGTGGTGAACGTGACCGTGGAGGCCGACGCTTTCTGCGGCCCGCTGCTGGCGCGCAAGGCCCAGGCCGCGGGCGTGGTCTATTCGCTGGCCTACGGCGACCAGCCCGCCATGATCTGCGAGCTGGTGGACTGGGCCCGCACCTGCGGCTTTCCGGTGGTGGCGGCCGGGCGCGGGCACAAGTGGCTGCCGCATTTCTGCGAATCCACGCCCGAGACGGTGTGGGGCTACTACGGCCTGACGCCCGAGCAGGCGCAGCGTGGCGGCCTGAACCCCAAGATGTTCAACAGCTTCCTGGACGGGTCCAAGCCCAGCATTGAGAGCACGGCCGTCTCCAACGCCACGGGCCTGGCCGTGCCGAGCAATGGCCTGCAATACCCGCCCGCCAGTGTGGAGGACATTCCCTACGTCACGCGCCCGGTGGGCGAGGGCGGAGTGCTAGAGAAAAAAGGCATGGTGGAAGTGATCTCGTCGCTTGAGAAGGACGGCCGCCGGATCCCCTACGACATCCGCATGGGCGTGTGGGTCACGGTGGAAGGCGAGACTGACTACATCCGCCACTGTTTCGAGGAATACAACGCCCACACCGACCCCACGGGCCGCTACTTCACGCTGTACAAGCGCTGGCACCTCATCGGGCTGGAGGTGGGCATGTCGGTGGCCAGCGTGGCGCTGCGCGGCGAGCCCACCGGCGTGCCCCAGGGCTGGAACGCCGATGTGGTGGCCACGGCCAAGCGTGACCTGCGCCCGGGCGACCTGCTGGATGGCGAGGGCGGCTACACCGTCTGGGGCAAGCTGCTGCCGGCTGCGACGTCGCGCAGCCTCAGGGGCCTGCCGCTGGGCCTGGCGCACAGCGCGCGCGTGGTGCGCCCGGTGGCAAAAGGCCAGGCATTGTCCTGGGACGATGTGGAGATGGACACCACCACCCACGCCTATCGGGTGCGCCGGGAGATGGAGGCCATGTTCCCCGCCTGACCCTGGTGCGGCACGGGTGCCTGGGGGCTGGGATAATTCCCGCCCCTATGCCCCTCACGATCACCTTTCCCGAGCAACTCCCCGTTTCCAGCCGCCGTGACGAGATCATGGCGGCCATGGCCGAGCACCAGGTCATCATCGTCTGCGGCGAGACGGGCTCGGGCAAGACCACGCAGCTGCCAAAAATAGCGCTGGCCCTGGGACGCGGCAAGTGCAATGCGCCCGAGGGCACGCGCGGGCGCCTGATCGGCCACACCCAGCCGCGGCGCATTGCCGCCAGCAGCGTGGCCAAGCGCATTGCCGAGGAGCTGAACACCCCCTTGGGCGAGGTGGTGGGTTACAAGGTGCGCTTTCAGGACACGCTGCAAAAGGGCGCTTCGGTCAAGCTGATGACCGACGGCATCCTGCTGGCCGAGACGCAGACCGATCCGCTGCTCAAGGCCTACGACACGCTCATCATCGACGAGGCGCACGAGCGCAGCCTGAACATCGATTTCCTGCTGGGCTACCTCAAGCAGATCCTGCCGCAGCGGCCCGATTTGAAGGTGGTCGTGACATCGGCCACCATCGACGCGGAGCGCTTCGCCAAGCACTTCGAGGGCAAGGCCGGTCCGGCGCCGGTCATCATGGTGTCCGGGCGCACCTATCCCGTGGAGATGCGCTACAAGCCCTTTGAAGAAAAGAAGGACTTCGACCTCAACGATGCCATTGCCGACGGCGTGGACGAGTTGTGGGCGGGCGGCAAGGGCGGAGACATCCTCGTCTTCCTGCCCGGCGAGCGCGAGATCCGCGAGGCGGCGGACCACCTGCGCAAGCACCTGCAGCACTCGCCAGTGCTGCGGAACGCCGAGGTACTCCCCCTGTTCTCGCGCCTGTCGCAGGCCGAGCAGGACCGCATCTTCGACGGCCACACCGGACGGCGCATCGTGCTGGCCACCAACGTGGCCGAGACCTCGCTCACCGTGCCGGGCATCCGTTACGTCATTGACGCAGGTACGGCGCGCGTGAAGCGCTATTCCTTCCGTAGCAAGGTGGAGCAGTTGCTGGTGGAGCCCATCAGCCAGGCGGCGGCCAACCAGCGCGCCGGGCGCTGCGGCCGCGTGGCCAACGGCATCTGCATCCGCCTGTACGACGAGGCGGACTTCCACCAGCGCGACCGCTTCACCGACCCCGAAATCCTGCGCTCGTCCCTGGCGGGCGTCATCCTGCGCATGAAGTCGCTGGGCCTGGGCGACGTGGTGAACTTCCCGTTCCTCGAGGCGCCCTCGGGCCGTGCGATCGCCGACGGCTATCAACTGCTGCAGGAGTTGGGCGCCGTGGACGAGCGCGGCAATTTGCTGCCCATGGGCCGCGAACTGTCGCGCCTGCCCTTGGACCCGCGCGTGGGCCGCATGATCCTGGAGGCCCGCACCCGCGGCGCCGTGGCCGAGGTGCTGGTCATTGCCTCGGCCCTCAGCGTGCAGGACGTGCGCGACCGGCCGCTGGAGGCGCAGCAGCAGGCCGACCAGCAGCATGCCAAGTTCGACGACGAGAAAAGCGAGTTCACCGGCTACCTGCGCCTGTGGAAGTGGCTGCAGGATGCGCGCGGCGGCAAGATCGTCGCCAAGACGCGCAAGGAGATGGCGGCCCAGACCGCCCCCGCGGCCCAAGCGCGCAACACGGCCTTCCTGCCCGTCGCACAGCGCAGCAGCGGCGCGCAAGCGGAGGCCGCAGGCGAGGAGCGCCTGGCGCAGTTTCACCCCGCCGATGCGGAGGAGGCCACACACAAGCTCAGCAACCGGCAGTGGGAGCAGTTGCTGCGCCAGAACTACATCAACATCCGCCGCGTGCGCGAGTGGCGCGACATCCATTCGCAGCTGCTCACCGTGGTGCGGGAGCACCAGTGGCAGGTGAACACCGAGCCCGCGGGCTACGAGGCCGTGCACCTGTCCATGCTGTCGGGCCTGCTGGGCAACATTGGTTACAAGGCCGAGGAGAGCGAGGCCTACCTGGGCGCGCACGGCATCAGGTTCCACCCGCACCCGGGCGCGCACCTGTCCAAGAAGCCCGGCCGCTGGATCGTCGCAGCCGAGCAGGTCGAGACCTCGCGCCTGTACGGCCGCGGTATCGCGGCGATCGAACCGCAATGGCTGGAAGAGGTGGGCGGCCATCTGCTCAAGAAGCAGCTGCTGGACCCGCATTGGTCCAAGAAACAGGCCGACGTGGTGGCGCTCGAGCGCGCCACGCTTTACGGCCTGGTGGTCTACAGCGGCCGCCGCGTGAGCTATGGCCGCGTGGATCCGTACGAGGCGCGCAACCTGTTCATTCGCCAGGCGCTGGTCGAGGGCGAGTGGGAGACGCATTGGCCGTTCCTGGGCGCCAACCTCAAGCTGGTGCGCAAGGTGCAGGAGCTGGAGCACAAGAGCCGCCGCCAGGACGTGCTGGTGGACGACGAGCTGATCTTCGCCTTCTACGACCAGCAGATTCCCAAAGACGTGTACAGCGGCGCCACGTTCGACAAGTGGTTCCGCAGTGCCGGCAAGGAGAACGCCGGCCTGCTGCTTCTCAAGCGCGACGAGCTGATGCGCCATGAGGCCGCGGGCATCACCACCGACAACTTTCCCAAGACGGTGAAGCTGGGCGGCGTGGACTGCACGGCCAGCTACCTGCACAGCCCCGGTGACGCGCGCGATGGGGTCACCGTCACGGTGCCGCTGTTCGTGCTGAACCAGGTGAGCGAGGAGCGTGCGGAATGGCTGGTGCCCGGCATGCTCAAGGACAAGATCCAGGCGCTGCTCAAGAGCCTGCCGCAGCGCCCGCGCAGCCGTTTCGTGCCGCTGCCGGAAAGTGCTGCGCGGCTGGCGTCGCTGTTCACCGAGGAAGAGCGTTGGGCCCAGGGCAGCTTGATCGACACGCTGCTCAAGCAAGTGCGCGATGAAACCTCGCTCGACGTGAAGCGCGCGGACTTCAAGCTGGACATGCTCAGCCCGCACCTGTTCATGAACTTTCGCGTGACGGATGAGCACGGCCGCCAGCTCGGCCAGGGACGCAACCTGGGCGCGCTCAAGGCGGAGTGGGGGAGCAAGGCTCGTGGGGCGTTCCAGGCGCTTGCTTCATTAAAGATAGCTGGTGGCGCTCACCAGAAGCCAGACTCCGGTGAAAAACCATCTGAAACCAAGGAAAAACGGGCGCCAGCAGCTATCAAAAAAGAACCACTCGTCGGCGCGCCCGCGGCCCGCAAGGCCGATGCCCGCTACGAGGATTGGAGCTTTGGCGAACTGCCCGAGCTGATGGAAATCGCCAAGGGTAGCCAGACGCTGATCGGTTTCCCCGCGCTCATCGACCACGGCGATGCGGTGGGCATCGAGGTGTTCGACGAACCCGAAGTCGCCGCCGCGCGCCACCGCGTGGGCCTGCGCCGGCTGTTTGCGCTTCAGATCAAGGACGCGCTCAAGTACCTGGAAAAGAACATCCCCGATCTGCAGAAGATGGCTGTGGCCTTCATGCCGCTGGGCACGCAGGAGGAGCTGCGCGCACAAATCATCGACGTGGCCATCGACCGCGCCTTCCTGCAAGAGCCGCTGCCCAGCAACGAGGCCCAGTTCAAGCAGCGCGTGCAGGACGGGCGCGGGCGCCTCACGCTGATCGCCAACGAGGTGGCGCGCATGGCGGCGGCCATCCTCATCGAATACGCCGCCACGCAGCGCAAGATCAAAGACACCAAGAACGCTCCCGAGGCCACGGCCGACGCGTCACAGCAGCTGCAGCGCCTGATGCCCAAGCAGTTCATCGCCGCCGCGCCCTGGGCGCAGCTGCAGCACTACGCGCGCTACCTCAAGGCCATCGCCACGCGCCTGGACAAGTACCGCGCCGACCCGGCACGCGATGCCGCCAAGCTCAAGGAACTGCAGCCGCTGGAGCAGCGCTATTGGCGCCTGGTGGCCGAGCGCAAGGGCCAGGTGGATGCCCGCATGCAGGAGTACCGCTGGATGCTGGAGGAACTGCGCGTGAGCTTCTTCGCGCAGGAGTTGCGCACGCCGTATCCGGTCAGCGGCAAGCGGCTGGACAAGGTCTGGTCGCAACTGGTGTCTTGAGGGGCTCTCGCGCGGGGACAGGCCGTCGGGGCAGATGTGCTGCCACCAGCCGCCGTGGGCGGGGCCGTTCATGCTTTGGCGCGCACGGCGAGCGTCCGCCAACCCGTCACCAAACCGGCCCTGGCAGCGACCCGTGTGGCCTTCCCAGGCACCGGGCTTGCGGCCGCCAGCGCTCGCCTGGGCGGAACGGCCCTTGCCATCCAACTGCTGACGGCGCCGATCGCCCCAGCGTCAAGACATGAGCAGCGCCTTTAGCTCCTCGGCAGATAAATCCCGCGCCGCGCCAAACCCTGCCACGTGGCGGCCCACCGAAGGGATGATCTGCACGAACTGGAAGTCGCCCAGCGCCGTCATGGGCGCTGCCTCAGGAAAGCGCCGCAGGTAGGCGGCGCGCGCGCTGGCGGCTGCCTCGGGCGCAAGCAGCACGGCTTGCCCTTGGATGGCAACGCGCTCCAGCGCATGCACGGGCTGGGCCGCGTCCTCGGGCGCCGTGATCAGGAGAGAAACCGCGGGCGATTGCCGCAGGTTGCGGGTATGGGCGGCGAGGGCGCTGACATGCAATACCAGCACCTGGGCCGTGGAGTCGATGGCATACGGAACGAACGACACCGCCGGCGTTGTGAATGGAACCGTTTCCGCGCCGGGCAGGGTTTGCAGCGTTGCCAGCGCGGCCGTGCGCCGGCCCCACAGCAGTTGCCGCAGCAAGCGGTCCAGGCGGGACTCGTGGGTCATGGCGTGCTTGGGGGCGGGCAGTTGCAAGTGCCGTGCATTGTAGAAACGGGCCTGCGATGAACGCGCTGCGGCCGCGACGCCTTCGAAAAGTGTCAGAAGCGGTCGCAGCAGTGCCCCGCGGTCAGCGCAGGGCCAGGCGCTCCAGTTCCGCGCACACATCGGCCATGCGGCCGGAAATCACGAGCTTGCAGGCGTCGTCGGTGTCATGGCGCAGGATCACGCGCAGGGGGAGCGAACGGGTGGAGATCGCAGGCCGCAGACCTGTGTGCTGCGTGGCCGCATCCGCGGCAGGCATGGCAAAGGCGCGGTGGCGGGCCGGATTTTCTTGCGCCATGCCCGCCACGGCGGGGCTATCGGGAGGGCCGGCGTTGGGCGTCGCTCCCTGGAGTGCATCGGCGCGTCTGTGCGTGGTGCAGGCAGAGGGTGCCGCGCCGCGCGACATATGGCGTGCGGCCAGTCCCCATCGGCGCAGGCGGCGCAAGGGGCGGGAAAGGGAGGCAAAGGCAAAGAGGGCAAATCCCATGTGAAGACTCCGGCATGCCAGGGCATGAAGGTGGAACACAGGCAGGATTGCCAAGGACGTCAAGCGCGCATCCGCAGGGTTGGCATGCCGCAGCCACGGGGCATGCCCGGGCTACCGCCTGCCAGACGCCCGCCACCTGCGGCGGCGCTGCATTCAACGGACTACATGAGCATGGTGTTGCGTATCAGGCCCACGGCCAGCCCTTCGATCTCGAAAGGTTCGCCCGGCTCGACGCGGATCACCGGGTAGTCGGGGTTCTCGGGCAGCAGTTCGATGGCGCTGCCTGTGCGGCGCAGGCGCTTGACCGTGACGTCATCGCCCAGGCGCGCCACGATGATTTGCCCGTTGCGCGCCTCGCGCGTTGCCTGTACGGCGAGCAGGTCGCCGTCCATGATGCCCGCGTCGCGCATGGACATGCCGCGCACCTTGAGCAGGTAGTCGGGCTTGTGCGCAAACAGGCTGCCTTCCACCGTATAGGTCTGGTCCACATGCTCCTGGGCGAGAATGGGCGAGCCGGCCGCCACGCGGCCCACCAGCGGCAGCGTGAGCTGCGACAGGCCGGGTATCGGCAGGTTGAACTGGGCGCCGCGCGCCGCATTGATGTTGCGCACGGTTTCGCCGCGCAGGCGGATGCCGCGCGAGGTGCCGCTGACCAGTTCGATCACGCCCTTGCGGGCCAGCGCCTGCAGGTGCTCCTCGGCCGCGTTGGCGGACTTGAAACCCAGCTCTGCCGCGATCTCGGCGCGGGTGGGCGGGGCGCCGGTGCGCGCGATGGCGGTCTGGATCAGGTCCAGGATCTGCTGCTGGCGGGCGGTGAGCTTGGGACTGTCGAGCATGGTGCGATCCAATGCGGTCGGTGGTTGAGTGGGTTACTGTTTTTTAATCCAGTATCTGTATTTTTGAACAGTTTTTGGAGGGATGCAAGTGGCAGCTGCAAGAAAAATCGTCGTTATGGGCACCGGCGGCACGATTGCGGGCTCTTCCGCGGTGCAAGGTGCGAACGTGGGCTACACGGCCGGGCAGATCGGCGTGGAGCAATTGCTGGCCGCGGTGCCCGGGCTGGTGCAGGCCGCGGGCGGCGCGCTGGTGGCCGAACAGGTGGTGCAACTGGACAGCAAGGACATGGGCTTTGACGTGTGGGCGCGCCTGGCCGGTCGTTGCGCCGCACACCTGGCCGACCCGGCCGTGGCCGGCGTCGTCATCACCCACGGCACGGATACGCTGGAGGAAACCGCCTGGCTGCTGCACAACCTGCTCGATACCACCGCCAAGCCGGTGGTACTGACCTGTGCCATGCGTCCGGCCACGGCGCTCGCGCCGGACGGGCCGCAGAACCTGCTGGATGCCGTCACGCTGGCGGCCGATCCCTCAGCGCGGGGGGTTCTGATGGCGGCCGCTGGCGTGGTGCACGGGGCACGCGAGGTGAGCAAGGTGCACCCGCTGCGGCTGGACGCGTTCGACTCCGGCGATGCTGGGCCTCTGGGCTGGATGGAAGCGGGGCGCGTGCGCTGGGCCCGCGGCCTTGCGCCGCAGGTGGAACAGCCCGCGCATGGCGCGCTGGTGCCGATCCTGCCAGATGCCGCCTGGCCACGCGTGGAAATCGTCCTCAGCCACGCCGGCGCGGATGGCGCGTTGGTGGACTGGCTGGTGGAGAAGGGCGTGCGCGGCATCGTGGTGGCCGCCACCGGCAATGGCACGCTGCACCATGCGCTGGAGGCCGCGCTCGCGCGTGCCGTGGCGGCCGGGGTGCAGGTGCGCGTGGCTTCGCGCTGCCCGCAGGGGCGGATGATGGACCTGACGGGCACGCCTTGGCGCGATGCGGATGGGCTGAGCCCTGTGAAGGCACGCGTGAGCTTGCTGCTGGAACTGATGCAGTCCGCTAATTCATAAGCACCGTCATGGGCCGAGGCGTTTGCCTGGGCACACAGCACAACGCCCCGCGTTGCGAGGCGTTGGCGGGCGCCGGCGGCGGGTTCGTCAGCTTGACAGTGCCGTCAGGGCGCGCTGGGTGATTTCCTCCACGCTGCCGGTGCCTTGAATGGCACGGTACTTGGGCGCGTTGGCGGGATCGGTCTTGGCCCAGCTGGAGTAATAGTCCACCAGCGGGCGGGTCTGGTCGCTGTAGACCTGCAGGCGCTTCTTGACGGTTTCTTCCTTGTCGTCCTCGCGCTGCACCAGGGGCTCGCCCGTCACGTCGTCCTTGCCTTCGACCTTGGGCGGGTTGAACTTCACGTGGTAGGTGCGGCCCGAAGCGGGGTGGGAGCGGCGGCCGCTCATGCGTTCGATGATGGCCTCGAACGGCACGTCGATCTCCAGCACATAGTCGAGCTTCACGCCCGCGGCCTTCATGGCGTCTGCCTGGGGGATGGTGCGTGGGAAGCCGTCGAACAGGAAACCCTGGGCGCAGTCGGGCTCGGCGATGCGCTCCTTCACCAGGTTGATGATCAGGTCGTCGCTGACGAGCTGGCCCGCATCCATGACGGCCTTGGCTTGCAGGCCCAGGGGCGTGCCGGCCTTGACGGCGGCGCGCAGCATGTCGCCGGTGGAGATCTGGGGGATGCCGAATTTCTGGCAGATGAACGCGGCCTGCGTACCCTTTCCGGCGCCGGGAGCGCCGAGCAGAATCAGTCTCATGGATGTCCTCTAGTGTTTTGAAATCAGCGGGCACGCTTGCCGTCGGCGCGCCAGCGCGGGACAGGTGCTCTTGTTGCGAACAAGGATAGCACGCGGGCCATGCGCCAAGCTGACGGCCGCGCTAGCCGCCCAGGAGGGTGCGCACGCGCTCCAGGTCGGCTGGCGTGTCCACGCCCGCACCGGGTGCGCTGCCGGTCACGTGCACGGCGATGCGGTGGCCGTGCCAGAGGGCGCGCAGCTGCTCCAGCGCTTCCAGTTGCTCGGTCGGCGCCGCTGGCAGCTGTGGAAACCGGCGCAGAAAGCCTGCCCGGTAGCTGTAGATGCCGATGTGCCGCAGCGGTGCGAAACCCACGGGCACCCCCGGTTGGCCCGGCTGCCACCAGAGGCTGCCCGGCCCGTGGTCGCGTGCGTGGGGGATGGGGGCGCGGCTGAAGTAGTGCGCGAGGCCCTGCGCGTCCAGCACCACCTTCACCACGTTGGGGTTCGCAAAGTCCTCCGCGCTGTCGATGGCGTGCGCGGCGGTGCCCATGCTGGCATCGCCGCGCGCATGCAGCAGTGCGGCCACGGCGTCGATCAGCCGTGGGTCGATGAGGGGCTCATCACCCTGTACGTTCACCACAATGTCTTCGCCCGCCAGGCCCAGCAGCTCGCAGGCCTCGGCCAGGCGATCGCTGCCGCTGGCGTGGTCGGCGCGCGTCAGCAGAGCCTGCACCCCGTGCGCCTGGCAGGCCTGGACGATGCGCGCGTCGTCCGCCGCGACCACGCAGCGCTGGGCGCCGCTCTGGCTGGCGCGGCGGGCCACATGCACCACCATGGGCAGCCCGGCGATATCGGCCAGGGGCTTGTTGGGCAGGCGGGTGGAGGCCAGGCGCGCCGGTATCAGCACCGTGAACGGTGCGGCGCGTCTCACTGTTCCAGCTCCTCGTCGCTCAAGGGGCGGGCCTCGTTTTCCAGCAGCACGGGAATGCCGTCGCGCACGGGATAGGCCAGCCGCGCGCTGCGCGAGATGAGTTCCTGGCGTTCGCGGTCGTAGGTCAGCGGGCCCTTGGTGACGGGGCAGACCAGCAGTTCAAGCAGTTTGGGATCCATGGTGTTCCTCAATGGCCGGACGATGATAGCGACGCCAGGCGGGCGTCGAGCGCGTCGAAGAAGGCCGGCGGGATCCGCAGGGCCAGCGGCACGGCCAGCGCGTCCGGGTGCGCGGGCCAGAGCTTGACGGCGTCTTTTTCGGTACAAATCAGCCGTAAGCGCTTATCCGGCGGGCGCTTCCAGCTAGAAAAATCATAGTGATCGGGCAGTGCTTCCTCGCTCTCGGGCTGAATGCCCCTGGCGTGCAGCATCGCAAAAAAGTCGTGCGGCCGCGCGATCGCCGCGAGTGCGTGCGAGGGTTCGCCCTGCAATTGCTCCAGCGGCAGGTGCTGCCCGCTGGCATTCACGGCATGGGCGGCGAGTTCACGTGACAGCGCGAATTGCGGCGCGCCCCCACCGGGCGGGGAGCCGGCGTGGAGCACCAGGTCCACCGCGCGCGGCCAGGGCTCGCGCAGCGGGCCGGCGGGCAGCAGCCAGCCGTTGCCGGCGCCTTCGTCGTTGAAGACGCAGACTTCCAGGTCGCGCGCCAGGGCCAGGTGCTGCAGGCCGTCGTCGCAAATCAGGATGTTGGTGGCGGGGTGGGCGGCCAGCAGCGCGCGCCCGGCCTGGGCACGCCTGCGCGCCACGAAGACCGGGGCGCCGCTGGCGCGGGCGATGAGCAGCGGCTCGTCGCCCACCTCGGCCGCGCTGCTGGCGGGCAGCACTTCGTGGCAGTCTGCGGTGGCGCGGCCGTATCCCCGCGAGATGACGCCCGGCCGCCAGCCGCGGGCCTGCAGGTGGCGCACCACGGCCAGGGTCACGGGCGTTTTGCCGGCGCCGCCGGCGATCACGTTGCCGACCACGATGACGGGCACGGGCAGTCGCTCGCTGCGCAGCAGACCCGTGCGATAGAGCGCGCGGCGCAGCGCCGTGAGCACGCCGTACAGCAGCGACAGCGGCCACAGCGCCAGGGCCAGCGCGCCACGGTGCTGCCAGGCGCCGCGCAGCCGCTCGACCAGGGGGGACGGGCGGCCGGGCGCGGCCATCGGCGCAGGCTTACTTGCCGGCCGTGGCCGACGACTGGGTGGCAAAGGTGATCTGCGACAGGCCCACGCGGCGCGCGGCCTCCATCACCGTGACCACGGACTGGTGGGGGGCCGATGCGTCGGCGCTGATGATGACCACGCTGTTCGGCCCCGCAGTGGCGGCATCGGCCAGCGCACGCGCCACCTGGTCGACCTGCCGGCCCTCCAGCGTGGTCTTGTTGATGGCGTAGCGTCCGTCGGCGGCCACGGCCACGATGACTTCCTTGGGGTGGTCGCGCAACTGCTGAGCGTCCGCTACGGGCAGGGTGAGCTGCAGCTCGGTGAACTTGCTGTAGGTGGTGGTCAGCATCAGGAAGATGAGGATCACCAACAGCACGTCGATGAAGGGGATCAGGTTGATCTCCGGCTCTTCCTTTTGGCGGGGGCGAAAGTTCATGGCGAAACGTGCCTCTGTGCGCTGGCGCCGCTCACTTGCGCAGGCGGTTGATGTGCCGCACGAATTGTTCGGACGCCAGTTCCAGCGTCAACAGGTAGGCGTCCACGCGGCTGCGGAAGTAGCGCCAGAAGATCAGCGCCGGGATGGCCACGATCAGGCCGAAGGCGGTGTTGTACAGCGCAATGGAGATGCCGTGCGCCAATTGCGCGGGGTTGCCGCCGCCCGTCGCGCCCACGGCGCCCGTGCCGGCCTGGGAGCCGAAGATCTCGATCATGCCGATCACCGTGCCCAGCAGGCCCAGCAGCGGTGCGGCCGAGGCGATGGTGGCCAGGGCGTTGAGGTACTTCTCCAGCCGGTGGGCGACGGCGCGGCCGGCGCCCTCCATGGCGGCGCGCACGTCGGCCTCGGTGCTCTGGGGGTTGCTGTTGAGCGTGCGCAGGCCGCTGGCCAGCACTTCGCCCAGGGCCGAGTTCTGCGCCAGCTGGTTCACCACATCGGGCGAGGGAATGGACTTGGAGGAGACCGAGATAGCCTCGTCCAGCAGCTTCGGGGGGGCCACACGGGCGGTCTTCAGTGCGACGAAGCGCTCAAAAACCAGCGCCAGCGCCAGGATGGAACAGGCAATCAGGGGCCAGATCGGCCAGCCCGCGGCTTGTATGATCGACAGCAATTCTCACTCCGCTCACGTAAAAAGCAGCGGGGATTATGGCGCAGCTTCCAACCCGGCCTTTGGGCGCATCGTCTGCTTAACGCCACCCCTGTTCGGAGCACAGGGCCGGGGCACGTAGAGTCGCCCGGGAGACTCACATTTTCTGTGGATAACTTTGTGGGAAACCACGTGCATACCCGTCGCGAAGCGGCGCCGTTACGTGGTTTGCTTAGTTTGATGAAAAACTGCGCATCAAAAAAACCTTTGAAATCAATGGGTTGCACGTACTCTTGTGGTATGGGGCCGGGTTGGCGCATGGCCTTCCGCCGTGGCGCCGGATGCCCGGATCTGTGGACTAGTGCACCGGCCCGGTGCGCGTACAAGCGTGGAGCGGCCTGTGTTTGAGCGTGCAGATACAGGCGTGGCGCCGCGAATCTGGGAGGTTGGCGCGTTATGCCGCGCCATTGCTGATGCGCTGGAGGCGCGGTTCAATCCTGTCGCGGTGCGCGGGGAGATCACGGGCTTCTCGCGCGCGTCCAGCGGGCACTGCTACTTCACGCTGAAGGATGGAAATGGTCAGATCCGCTGCGCCATGTTCCGCCGTGCGGCAGGCGTGCTGGATTTCACCCCGCGCGACGGCGAACTGGTCGAAGTGCGCGGCCGGCTGGGCGTGTACGAGGCACGCGGCGACCTGCAGCTCATCGTCGACAGCCTGCAGCGCGCGGGGCAGGGGGCGCTGTTCGAGCAGTTCATGCGCCTCAAGGCGCAACTGGAGGCCGAGGGCCTGTTCGACGCGGCGCGCAAGCGCGCGCTGCCGGCCATGCCGCGCGGCATCGGCGTGGTCACGTCGCCGGGCGCTGCAGCACTGCATGACGTGGTGACGGCACTGCGCCGGCGCGTGCCGCACATTCCCGTGGTGCTGGTGCCGGCCCTGGTGCAGGGGGCGCAGGCGCCGGCATCGATTGCCGAAGCGCTATCAAAAATGTATCTGCTTGCGCAGGAGGGGCGGGCGCTGGGCGGTGATTTGGCTATGAATGCCGGGGCGCCGCCAGCCATCGATGTGATCCTGCTGGTGCGCGGCGGTGGCTCCATCGAAGACCTGTGGGCGTTCAATGACGAGCGCGTGGCCCGCGCCATCGTGCAGAGCCCGGTGCCGCTGGTCAGCGGCGTCGGGCATGAGACCGACTTCACCATCGCCGACTTCTGCGCCGACCTGCGTGCGCCCACGCCCACGGCCGCCGCCGAGTTGGTGGCACAGCCGCGTGCCGTGTGGCTGGGGGCACTCGACCTGCTGGCGCAACGGCTGGCCGACGGCGTACAGCGCCAGGTGGACCTGCGGCACCAACGGCTGGACCAGACGGCCCAGCGGCTGGGCCGGCCTTCGGGTTTCGTGGGGCGGCAGCAATTGCGGCTGAGCGGCCTGGAACAGCGCCTGCGCCACGGATTGCTATTGAAAACGCAGCGGCTTGCGCATGCGGGGCAAGCGCTGCAGGGTCATTTTCCTCAAATCGTGCAGCGCAGCCTGGTGCAGCGCAGAGAGCGCCTGGAGCGCGCGGCGCTGCGGTTGCAACTGCTGGATCCGCGCCTGGTGCTGCAGCGCGGCTATGCCTTGCTGACCGATGCGCAGGGGCAACCCGTGACGCGCCCCGCCCAGGTGCGCCTGGGCGACGCCGTGCATGCCCAGTTGGCCGAGGGCGAACTGGACCTGACAGTATCGCAGCGCCGCTTGCTGTGAACGCGGCGCCGGTCAATCCCGTACCAGAGGGCAGGAGTCGCCGCCCGCCTACAGCGGCGAGTGCTATTACTTTCCTACAATGCCCGTTGCTTCGCCGCGCCCTGGTGGCCGCGATCTCCCCCATCCCAACCCACGAAGGACTTGACCATGGAACATACCCTGCCTCCGCTGCCCTACGCGATTGATGCCTTGGCCCCGCACTACAGCCAGGAAACGCTGGAATACCACCACGGCAAGCACCACAACGCCTACGTGGTGAACCTGAACAACCTGCAAAAGGGCACCGAGTTCGAGAACATGACGCTGGAGGAGATCGTCAAGAAGTCGTCCGGCGGCATCTACAACAACGCCGCGCAGATCTGGAACCACACCTTCTTCTGGAACTGCATGGCCCCCAACGGCGGTGGCGAGCCCGGCGGCGCGCTGGCCCAGGCGATCCATGCCAAGTGGGGCAGCTACGCCGCGTTCAAGGAAGCGTTCGTGAAGAGCGCCGTGGGCAACTTCGGCTCCGGCTGGACCTGGCTGGTCAAGAAGGCCGACGGTACGGTGGACATCGTGAACACCGGCGCCGCCGGCACGCCGCTGACCACGGCCGACAAGGCGCTGCTGACGGTGGACGTGTGGGAACACGCCTATTACATCGACTACCGCAACCTGCGTCCCAAGTTCGTCGAGACCTTCCTGGACAAGCTGGTGAACTGGAAGTTCGCCGAAGCCAACTTCGCCTGAGCCGAAAGCGCACGCCGCGCCCTGCGGCGGTGAGCGACCCAAAGACAAACGGCCCGCAGAGGAATCTGCGGGCCGTTTTTTCGTCTGGCTTGACGGCCCGGGCGGCGGCCTCATTGGGTACGGCCTCCCTGGGTAATTTGGCAGCGGGACGACAGTCTTGTAGAAGACTTGCAAAAAAAAAGTGCCAGTTCCCCTGTCAATTTTTTGCAATGCGATATTCGATTGCAAATTACACGATTTCCGCGCAACGACTCGCGCACAATCCGGACTGTCACATCGGATGACTGCGCGCGAGGCCGCGGACCGGCGGCGCAAGACCTCTGTTTTGTTTACCTGAGAGACGAGATGAGCACCCAGAAACCCACCATCATCTATACCCTGACCGACGAGGCTCCCCGCCTGGCCACGGCCTCCTTCCTGCCCATCGTGCGCAGCTTCGCGTCGGTGGCCGGTATCGAAGTGGCCGAGAGCGACATCTCCCTGGCGGCGCGCGTCCTGGGTGAGTTCCCTGACTTCCTGACGCCCGAGCAGCGCGTACCCAATACGCTGGCTGAACTGGGCAAGAAGACGCTCGAGCCCGACGTCAACATCATCAAGCTGCCCAACATCAGCGCGTCCGTGGCGCAGTTGATCGCCGCCATCAAGGAACTGCAAGGCAAGGGCTACAACCTGCCCGACTACCCCGAGAACCCCACCACCGACGAGGAAAAGGCCATCAAGGCCCGCTATGGCAAATGCCTGGGCTCGTCCGTGAACCCGGTGCTGCGCGAGGGCAACTCCGACCGCCGCGCGCCTGCCGCGGTGAAGAACTACGCCAAGAAGCACCCGCACTCCATGGGCGAGTGGAAGCAGTGGTCGCAGACGCATGTGTCCCACATGCACGAGGGCGACTTCTATCATGGCGAAAAGTCCCTGACCCTGGACAAGGCCCGCGACGTAAAGATGGTGCTGGAGACGAAGTCCGGCAAGACCGTGGTGCTGAAGGAAAAGGTCGCGCTCAAGGACGGCGAGATCATCGACTCCATGTTCATGAGCAAGAAGGCCCTGTGCGCCTTCTACGAGAAGGAACTGGCCGACTGCAAGGAAGCCGGCATCCTGTTCTCGCTGCACGTGAAGGCCACGATGATGAAGGTCTCGCACCCGATCGTGTTCGGTCACTGCGTGAAGATCTACTACAAGGAAGCCTTCGAGAAGCACGGCGCGCTGTTTGACGAGCTGGGCATCAACGTCAACAACGGCATGGCCACGTTGTACGAGAAGATCGAGACGCTGCCGGCCTCCAAGCGTGAAGAGATCATCCGCGACCTGCACGCCTGCCAGGAGCACCGTCCGGCGCTGGCCATGGTGGACTCCGCCAAGGGCATCACCAACTTCCACTCGCCCAACGACATCATCGTGGACGCCTCCATGCCCGCCATGATCCGCCAGGGCGGCAAGATGTGGGGCGCCGACGGCAAGCCTTACGACTGCAAGGCCGTGATGCCCGAGTCGACCTTCGCCCGTATCTACCAGGAGATGATCAACTTCTGCAAGTGGCACGGCAACTTCGACCCGCGCACCATGGGCACCGTGCCCAACGTGGGCCTGATGGCGCAGAAGGCCGAGGAATACGGCTCCCACGACAAGACCTTCGAGATCGCCGAAGACGGCGTGGCCAACATCGTGGACATCGCCACGGGTGAAGTGCTGCTGTCGCAGAACGTGGAAACCGGCGACATCTGGCGTATGTGCCAGGTCAAGGACGCTGCGATCCGCGACTGGGTGAAGCTGGCCGTGACCCGCGCGCGCAACTCCGGCATGCCCGCCGTGTTCTGGCTGGACCCCTATCGCCCGCACGAGAACGAGCTGATCAAGAAGGTCGAGAAGTACCTGAAGGACCACGACACTACCGGCCTCAACATCCAGATCATGAGCCAGGTGCGAGCGATGCGCTTCACGCTGGAGCGCGTGGCGCGCGGCCTGGACACCATCTCGGTGACCGGCAACATCCTGCGCGACTACCTGACCGACCTGTTCCCGATCATGGAACTGGGCACTTCCGCCAAGATGCTGTCCATCGTGCCCCTGATGGCCGGCGGCGGCATGTACGAGACGGGCGCGGGCGGCTCCGCTCCCAAGCACGTGCAGCAGCTGCTCGAAGAGAACTACCTGCGCTGGGACTCGCTGGGGGAATTCCTGGCGCTGGCCGTGTCGCTGGAAGACCTGGGCCTGAAGGAAAACAACCCCCGCGCCAAGCTGCTGGCCAAGACGCTGGACCAGGCTACCGGCAAGCTGCTGGACGAGAACAAGTCGCCCTCGCGCAAGGTGGGCGAGATCGACAACCGCGGCAGCCAGTTCTATCTGTCGCTGTACTGGGCCCAGGCCCTGGCCGCGCAGTCCGAGGACGCCGCGCTGGCCGCCAAGTTCGCTCCGTTGGCCAAGACCCTGGCCGATAACGAGGCCAAGATCGTCGAGGAACTGCGCGTGGTGCAGGGCAAGCCCGCCGACATCGGTGGCTACTACCTGCCCGATCTGTCCAAGCTGGACGCCGTGATGCGCCCCAGCGCCACGTTCAACGCGGCCATCGCAGCGCTCGCCTGACGGAGCACCGGCCGGGTGTCATCCTGGCCGTTGGCACCTGGCCGTCACCGGCCTTCCCGCAAGGGGAGGCCGGTTTCTTTTTGCACGGCCTTTGGGTGGGGTGGACCCTCGCAATCGCGGACAGGGATGCTATGAAAAATGAAGCTCTTCGCGCTTGATACGCAATGGTTTCAAGGTAAATATCTCATGAAATCCTTGCGGGAAAAGCGCTGCCAGCTCCTGAATAAATAGCGCGCTACCGCTGCGTGAACGGTCTTCCGCTGAGCCTGCTGCCCGCCTTTAGCCCGCGCTTGGCGAACCAGCCCTGGTTCATCTCCAGCACGAAGCGCACCGGCCGCTTGGAGCAGTGCGATTCTTCGGACAGCGGCTGCATGTCCACCAGGTTCACGATGGTGCCGTCGTCGGCCACGAAGGCCGCGGTGAGCGGCAGCAGCGTATTGCGCATCCAGAAGCATTGCGTGGCCGGCTGCTCGAAGACGAACAGCATGCCCTCGTGCATGGGCATGTCGCGGCGGTGCATCAGGCCGACTTGGCGCTCCTGCGGCGCGGTGGCGACCTGGGCGTCGATGCGGTGCATGCCGGCCTGCAACTCCACGCGCGGCAGGTTCATTTGCGGAACACCCTGCGCCGCTGCGGCTGCGCACAGGCCTAAGGCCACGCCGTATGCCAGCAGGGGAGACAGAAAGCTGCGCAGCAAGCGCGCGATGGGCATGGCAGGTGCGGTGAGCGAAAACATGGGCATGGAAGACATGGGTTGGCAGGGGCAATGCGGAACCCTGAGCGTAGCAGGCAACAAAAAGCCCGCCGAAGCGGGCTGTTCAGCAGTGGCCGCGGCGATCAGGCGGCCGTCTTGCTTCGCTTGGCGGTCTTCTTGGCGACCTTGGCGCTCTTGTGCTTGGCGGGCGCCATGGCGTGGTGGTTGCGCAGCTTGGCGGGTTTGGTGGCGGCGGCCGGAGCCGGTGCGGCGGCCGCAGGGGCGGCCGTGTCGGGGGCGGCCACAACGGCCGGGGTGGCGGGAACTGCTGGCGTGGCAGGGGTCGATTGCGCGAAGGCCCCCGTTGCGAGCAGACCGCCGGCCAGGATAGCGAGGAGTTTTTTCATATGTGCCAATTCCTTGGAAGGGTCGGTATACCGGTATACGCCAGGCGGCCAGGCCGCATGGCACGGATGCGTGCGTCGGCCGCGGAGCCTGTTGCACGCCCTGTCTCAACGGCTTCCCGGAGCGCGCGTTGACAGCGACCCTTCGCGGGGCATCATGCCGGGCCGACATGCGCTGCGGGGCGGGCCACCCTGCAGCCTTGCCCTAGAATCTTTGGGCGCCGTTCCTGCGCGAGCAGCCCGCCGCCTTGCGCACGCACCTACAGGAGACCTTCTTCATGACCAGCTACCAGCACATCCAGATTCCGCCCCAGGGCCAGAAGATCACCGTCAACGCCGACATGTCGCTGAACGTGCCCCACCAGCCCATCATCCCGTTCATCGAAGGCGACGGCACGGGCATGGACATCACGCCCGTGATGCTCAAGGTGGTGGATGCGGCTGTGGCAAAGTCTTATGGCGGGCAGCGCAAGATCCACTGGATGGAGGTGTATGCCGGCGAGAAGTCCACCAAGGTCTATGGCCCCGACGTGTGGCTGCCCGAAGAGACGCTGCACGCCGTGCGCGACTACGTGGTTTCCATCAAGGGGCCGCTCACCACGCCCGTGGGCGGCGGCATCCGTTCGCTGAACGTGGCGCTGCGCCAGGAGCTGGACCTGTACGTCTGCCTGCGCCCGGTGCGCTACTTCAAGGGCGTGCCTTCGCCGGTGCGTGAGCCCGAGAAGATCAACATGGTCATCTTTCGCGAGAACTCCGAGGACATCTATGCCGGCATCGAGTTCGAGGCCGAGTCGGACAAGGCCAAGAAGCTCATCAAGTTCTTGCAGGAGGAATTCGGCGTCAAGAAGATCCGCTTTCCTGAGACATCGGGCATCGGGGTCAAGCCGGTGTCGCGCGAGGGCACGCAGCGCCTGGTGCGCAAGGCCATCCAGTACGCCATCGACAACGACCGGCCCAGCGTGACCCTGGTGCACAAGGGCAACATCATGAAGTTCACCGAAGGGGGCTTTCGTGACTGGGGCTATGAACTGGCAGCCCAGGAATTTGGCGCGCAGCTGATCGACGGCGGCCCGTGGATGCGCATCAAGAATCCCCGCACCGGCAAGGACATCACCATCAAAGACAGCATTGCCGACGCCTTCCTGCAGCAGATCCTGCTGCGCCCGGCCGAGTACAGCGTGATCGCCACGCTGAACCTGAATGGCGACTACATCTCCGACGCATTGGCGGCGCAGGTGGGCGGCATCGGCATCGCCCCGGGTGCCAACCTGTCCGACAGCGTGGCGATGTTCGAGGCCACCCATGGCACGGCCCCCAAGTACGCGGGAAAGGACTATGTCAACCCGGGCTCCGAGATCCTCTCGGCCGAGATGATGTTGCGCCACATGGGCTGGACCGAGGCGGCCGACCTGATCATCAGTTCCATGGAGAAGGCCATCCAGAGCAAGAAGGTGACCTATGACTTTGCGCGCCTCATGGACGGGGCCACGCAGGTGAGCTGCTCGGGCTTCGGGCAGGTGATGATCGACCACATGTAAGCGCCCCGCCAACCACGGGTGCGTGACTGGGCCCGCCGCTGGTCGGCGGGTTTTTTTGCCCTAGCGCAAGGTCAGCGCCCAGCAAAAAGGCCATCCCAACAGATGCTGGAATGGCCTTGAATGGCTCCTCAACCTGGGCTCGAACCAGGGACCTACGGATTAACAGTCCGGCGCTCTACCGACTGAGCTATTGAGGAATGATCGGTGCTTGTTTTTGGCAGGCCTTGTGCAATTGCAAGGCTTGGAATTTGGCTCCTCGACCTGGGCTCGAACCAGGGACCTGCGGATTAACAGTCCGTCGCTCTACCGACTGAGCTATCGAGGAACAAGACTTAGATTATATACATAAAAAAGTGCCGCCTTGACGCTGTGCTGTGCAAGGGATGCGAAGGGCGATGTCAGCGCTGCGGCTCAGGGCGAAGCCACAGCCACACCAGTACGCAGGCCATGCTGACCACCGCGCTGATGGTCGCCCAGCGTGGGATATGCACCACCCACAGCACCAGCGCGCACAGGGCCATCAGGAAGGTGGCGCTCCACTTCGCATGGCGGCTCACGCGCCCGCCGTTGGCCCAGTTGCGCAGCATGGAGCCGAACAGCGGGTGGAACCACAGCCAGCGGTACAGGCGCGGCGAACTGCGCGCGGCCGCCCAGCCCGCCATGAGGATGAACACCGTGCTGGGCAGGCCCGGCACGACGATGCCGATCACCCCCATCGCCAGGCAGAGTGCGGCAAACACCAGCAAGAGCCAGCGCGCCAGCGCGGGCAGGGGCGCTTGCTCAGGGACGGGCGGCAGTGGCTCGGACGGCGGGGACATGCCTGCCATTGTGCAGGTGTTGCCGGGCGTTATGCTCCAAGGCAGGGACGCCGCCATGCCTTTCGCCATGCCCTGCGCTTGGCGGCTGCAGCCCGCAGACCCACCATGACCATCCGCACCATCCTGAAGATGGGCGACCCGCGACTGTTGCGGGTGGCCCAACCCGTTACCGCATTCGATACGCCCGCGCTGCACCAACTGGTGAACGACATGCGCGAGACGATGCAGGCCGTGAACGGCGCGGGCCTGGCAGCACCGCAGATCGGGGAGGATTGGCAGGTGGTGATCTTCGGCTCCGGCGAGCGCAACCCGCGCTACCCCGACCGCCCCATCGTGCCGCCCACGGTGCTCATCAATCCCGTGATCACGCCGCTGGGCGCCGACGAGGAGGACGACTGGGAGGGCTGCCTGTCCGTGCCGGGCCTGCGCGGCAAGGTGCCGCGCTTTGCGCGCATCCACTACCGCGGCGTCGATCTGCTGGGCGCGCCCATCGACCGTGTGGCGGAAGGTTTCCACGCGCGGGTAGTGCAGCACGAGTGCGACCACCTGATCGGCAAGCTCTACCCAATGCGCGTGCGCGATTTCACGCAGTTCGGTTACACGGAGGTGTTGTTTCCGGAGATTGGTGCGGTAGAAGACGATTGAGCGCTCAATCAGGCTGTAGCGCCCTTGTGGCAAGCGCAAGCAGCTATCGAAATCATAGTCATTGATCGGCCAGCGCCTGCAGTAGCTCGGTCTCGATCTGGATCTGTCGCGCGTTGTTCTGCATCTCCGGGCCCTGCACCAGGAACACGTCCTCCACCCGTTCGCCCAGCGTGCTCACCTTGGCCAACTGCACGCTGAGGCCGTGGCGCGAGAGCACGCGCGCCACCAGGTACAGCAGGCCGGCACGGTCGCTGGCGGAAATGCTGATGAGCCAGCGCTGGGCCTTTTCGTCAGGGCGCAGCGTGACGCGCGGCGCGATGGGGAAGCTCTTGACGCGACGCGACACGCGCTTGCGCGTAGGCTCGGGCAGCGGCCGCGGGTCTTCGATGGCGCGCAGCAGGTCGTTCTCGACCATGTGAATGAGCTCGCGGTAGGCGCCTGGCTGGCTGGAGGCAACGACCTGGAAGGTGTCCAGCGCATGGCCGTTGTTGGCAGTGTGCACACGCGCATCCAGGATGGAAAAGCCCGCACGGTCGAAGTAGCCGCAGATGCGCATGAACAGGTCGCTTTGGTCCGGCGCATACACCAGCACCTGCAGGCCTTCGCCCGCCAGCGACTGGCGTGCGCGCACCACCGGCTTGCCGGCGCCCACGTGGCGCGAGAGGTGGCGGGTGTGCCAGGCGATGTCCGCCGCCTCGTGGCGCATGAAATAGCTCACGTCCAGCGTATCCCACAGCTTCTTGTGCGCCTCGTAGGGCTGGGAGGCCAATGCCAGCAGCACCAGCGCCTCGCGTTTGCGCGCCTCGATCTCGGCGGCGGCGTCGGGTGCGCGCCCGCCCAGGGTACGCAGCGTCGCGTGGTACAGGTCTTCCAGCAGCTTGCCCTTCCAGGCGTTCCACACCTTGGGGCTGGTGCCGCGGATGTCGGCCACGGTGAGCAGGTACAGGGCGGTGAGGTAGCGCTCGTTGCCCACGCGGCGCGCGAAGGCGGCGATCACGTCGGGGTCGGACAGATCCTGCTTTTGCGCCACCTGGCTCATGGTGAGGTGTTCGGCCACGAGGAATTCAATGAGCCGCGCGTCCTCGCGCGTGATGCCGTGCGCCGCGTGCTGGCGGCAAAAGCGCCGCACTTCCTGCGCGCCGATCTGTGAATGGTCGCCGCCGCGCCCCTTGCCGATGTCGTGGAACAGCGCAGCGATGTAGAGAATCCACGGTTTGTCCCAGCCAGCGGCGAGCTGTGAACACGACGGGTATTCATGTGCGTGCTCGGCCATGAAAAAGCGCCGCACGTTGCGCAGCACCATCAGGATGTGCTGGTCCACCGTGTAGACATGGAACAGGTCGTGCTGCATCTGCCCCACGATGCGCCGGAAGGGCCACAGGTAGCGGCCCAGCACGGAGGTCTGGTTCATGAGCCGCATGGCGTGCGTGATGCCTGCGGGCTGCTGCAGGATCTGCATGAACAGCGCGCGGTTCGCGGGGTCGCGCCGGAATTCGCTGTCCATCACGCCACGCGCGTTGTAGAGCGCTCGCAGCGTGCGTGCCGACAGATCCTTGAGCCCTACGGTGGTCTCGTAGAGAAGGAAGGTTTCCAGGACGGCGTGGGGTTCTCTTTCGTACAGGTCGTCGCTGGCCACTTCGATCATGCCGGCCTTCTCGAAGAAGCGCGGGTTGATCGGACGCAGTTCATGCGTGGAGGGGTTCAGTCGCTCCTCGATGCCCAGCAGCAGGATCTGGCACAGCTGCGACACGGCCTTGGCGGCCCAGTAGTAGCGGCGCATCAGCGTCTCGCTGGCACGCATCGCCAGGCGCTGGCCGTCCGGTGCGGTGGAGCGGTAGCCGAAGGTCTCGGCCACGGCGGTCTGCAGATCGAACACCAGGCGGTCTTCGCGCCGGCCGGCCAGCGCATGCAGGCGCGCGCGGATCAGGAACAGCAACGCCTCGTTGCGCTCGATCTGCCGCACCTCGAACGGTGTGGCCAGGCCGCTGGCCGCCAGTTCGCGCCAATTGCGCCCCAGGCCCGCGGCGCGCGCCACCCACTGGATGAGCTGCAGGTCGCGCAGGCCGCCGGGCGACTCCTTGCAGTTGGGCTCCAGCGCGTAGGGGGTGTTTTCGTATTTCGTATGGCGCTGGCGCATCTCCAGCGTCTTGGCGACCAGAAAGGCGCGCGGGTCCATCTGCGCGTCGTAGCGCTGGCGGAACGCATCGAACAGCGCGGCGTTGCCGCACAGCAGGCGCGCTTCCAGCAGCGATGTCTGCACCGTCACATCGGCGGCGGCCTCGCTCAGGCATTCGGCCACGCTGCGCACGCTGGACCCAACCTCCAGCCCCGCGTCCCAGCAGCTGCCGATGAAGGTCTCGATCGGCGTGCAGGGCGCCGCACCTGCATGGCCCGCGGCCACGCTCATGCCGTCCGGCAGCAGCAGCAGCACGTCCACGTCGGAATAAGGGAACAGCTGTGCGCGTCCGTAGCCCCCCACGGCGACCAGCGCCATGCCTTCAGGCAACTGCGCGCGGTCCCACAGCCGGCACAGCAGGCCGTCGGTCAGCGACGAGAGGCGATGCAGCAGGCTGCGCACGCCGCGCGTGGACGCTCCGGGCGCGCGCAGGGTCGCCAGCAGGGCGGCCTTGTCCTGGCGGTAGGCGTCGCGCAGCGCATGCAGCTGCGCGAGATCCGGTGCGGTGGCGGGGGAGCAGGGGGGGATGGAAGGCATGGAGGACGTTTAGCAAGAACCGTGCATGCCTTGCGGCGCTCTGGGCGCGGCGGCCTGGCTCAGGTCGTGGTGGCGGTGACGAAGGCCGGCAGCGCGGGGGAGCCGGCGGAGAGGGTCAGCACGTCGTAGCCGGTCTCGGTCACGAGCACGGTGTGTTCCCACTGCGCCGACAGGCTGTGGTCTTTGGTGATGATGGTCCAGCCGTCCTTGCCCAGCTCCTTGATGTCGCGCTTGCCCAGGTTGAGCATGGGCTCGATGGTGAACGTCATGCCGGGCACCAGCTCCTCGCCCGTGCCGGGGCGGCCATAGTGCAGCACCTGCGGGTCCTCGTGGAATTTCTGGCCGATGCCGTGGCCGCAAAACTCGCGCACCACCGACAGGCCGTGGCCCTCGGCGAACTTCTGGATGGCGTGGCCGATGTCGCCCAGGCGCGCGCCCGGCTTGACCTGCTGGATGCCCAGCCACATGGATTCGAACGTGAGCTGCGATAGCCGCTTGGCGGCAATGGAGCATTCGCCGATGAGGTACATGCGGCTGTTGTCGCCATACCAACCGTCCTTGGTGATCACGGTGACGTCCACATTGACGATGTCGCCCTTCTTGAGCGGCTTGTCGTTGGGAATGCCGTGGCAGACCACATGGTTGACCGAAGTGCACAGGTGGCCGGGGTAGGGCGGGTAGCCCGGAGGCTGGTAGCCGATGGTGGCGGACACGGTGCCCTGGGCGGCCATGCATTCCGCGCCCAGGCGGTCGATCTCTGCGGTGGTGATGCCGGGCTTGATGTGTGGGGCAATGTAGTCCAGCACTTCGGACGCCAGGCGGCAGGCCTCGCGCATGCCGGCGATGCCCTGCGCGTCTTTGATGGTGATGCTCATGGCGCAAATTATCCCATCGGCCTTTGCCCCCTGTGGGCGCGGGGCGGGCAAGGGCGGTGCCGCGGGCTAAAATAGCGGGCTCCCACCAACACGCGCTGCCGGCGCGGCGGCCCCATTCAGCGGCTGCCTCAACCAGCGGGCGAAACGCCTCTTTCTGCCACCACACAGGCCGCTACCGTGACCTTGCACATCACCCCGCTGGAGGGCGGCAATGCCCTCAGCACCTTCCGCGCCCAGCAACTGCAACCCGCCCTGGCGGCCATTCATCCCAAGATCGACGGCATTGCGGCGCGCTTCGTGCACCTGGTGGCCGGCGACGCCGCACCCGATGCCGCCGCGCGCGAGCGCCTGGCCGCGCTGCTGACCTACGGCGACCCATACGCCGGCCCGCGGGACGGCATGGTGCTGTATGTCACTCCGCGCCTGGGCACGGTGTCGCCCTGGGCGTCCAAGGCCACGGACATCGCCCACAACTGCGGCCTGGCGGTGCGCCGCATCGAGCGCATCACCGAATACCGCATCAGCCTCAAGGGGGGGCTGCTGGGTGGCAAGCCCGAGTTGAGCACCGAGCAGCTGCAGCAGGTTGCGGCGCTCTTGCACGACCGCATGACGGAATCGGTGGTCACCACGCTGGACGAGGCGCAGCGCCTGTTCACCGAGCTGCAGGCCGAGCCCATGGCCTTCGTGGATGTGCTGCAGGGCGGGCGTGCGGCGCTGGAGGCTGCGAACAAGGCCTGGGGCCTGGCCCTGGCCGACGACGAGATCGACTATCTGGTCAATGCCTTCACAGGCCTGGCGCGCAACCCCACCGACGTGGAGTTGATGATGTTCGCCCAGGCCAACAGCGAGCACTGCCGCCACAAGATCTTCAACGCGCAGTTCACCATCGACGGCGTGGCGCAGGACAAGAGCCTGTTCGGCATGATCCGCAACACCGAAGCCGTGTCGCCCCAGCATACCGTGGTGGCCTATGCCGACAACGCCTCCATCATGGAAGGCAGTGAGGTCGAGCAATTCATCGCCAAATTCGAGTCTTTCGCCCAACAGGTAAGCGCTCCAAGCTATCAAAAGCGTAGTGCAACCCACCATGTGCTGATGAAGGTGGAAACGCACAACCACCCCACGGCCATCTCGCCGTTCCCCGGTGCCGCCACCGGTGCGGGGGGCGAGATCCGCGACGAGGGCGCTACCGGCCGCGGCTCCAAGCCCAAGGCGGGCCTCACGGGCTTCACCGTGTCCAAGCTCTGGGGCAGCGAGGTGGGCAAGCCCGAGCACATCGCCAGCCCCCTGCAGATCATGACCGAGGGGCCGCTGGGCGGCGCCGCGTTCAACAACGAGTTCGGCCGGCCCAACCTGACGGGCTACTTCCGCGAATACGAGCAGGTGGTCGGAACGGGCGAGGGCGCCATCATCCGCGGCTACCACAAGCCCATCATGATCGCGGGCGGCCTGGGCACGATCGACGCGCGGCTCACCCAAAAAATCCTGTTCCCCGCCGGCACGCTGCTGATCCAACTGGGCGGCCCCGGCATGCGCATCGGCATGGGCGGCGGCGCCGCCAGCTCCATGGCCACGGGCACCAACGCGGCGGAGCTGGACTTCGACTCCGTGCAGCGCGGCAACCCCGAGATCGAGCGCCGCGCGCAGGAGGTCATCAACCACTGCTGGGCGCAGGGGGCGGACAACCCCATCCTGGCCATCCATGACGTGGGCGCGGGCGGCCTGTCGAACGCCTTCCCCGAGCTGACGAATGACGCGGGCCGCGGCGCGCGCTTCGACCTGCGCGCCGTGCCGCTGGAGGAGTCCGGCCTGGCGCCCAAGGAAATCTGGTCCAACGAGAGCCAGGAGCGCTATGTGCTGGCCATCGCGCCCGAGTCGCTGGCGCAGTTCACGGCCTTCTGCGAGCGCGAGCGCTGCCCGTTTGCCGTCATCGGCACGGCCACCGAGGAGCGCCAACTGGTGCTGGAAGACACGGCGGTCACGTCCGGCGACCAGAAATATCCTGTGGACATGCCCATGGACGTGCTGCTGGGCAAGCCGCCCAAGATGCACCGCGACGTGACCAGCGTGCAGCGCAGCTTCGCGCCGCTGAACGTGGACGGCCTGCCGCTGGAGAAGGCCGTGATCGAGGTGCTGGCCCACCCCACGGTGGCCTCCAAGCGCTTTCTCATCACCATCGGCGACCGCGCCGTGGGCGGCCTGACCCACCGCGACCAGATGGTGGGCCCCTGGCAGGTGCCCGTGGCCGACGCGGCCGTGACGCTGGCCGACTTCCGTGGCTTTGCCGGCGAGGCCATGGCCATGGGCGAACGCACGCCGCTGGCGGCGCTCAATGCGCCTGCGTCGGGCCGCATGGCGGTGGCGGAGAGCATCACCAACCTGTTGGCGGCACCCATCGAACTGCCGCGCGTAAAGCTGTCGGCCAACTGGATGGCGGCCTGCGGCGAGCCCGGAGAAGACGCCGCGCTGTACGAGACCGTGAAGGCCGTGGGCATGGAGCTGTGCCCGCAGCTGGGCATCTCCATCCCCGTGGGCAAGGACAGCCTGTCCATGCGCACCCAGTGGAGCGAGGGCGGCGAGACCAAGAAGGTCACCTCGCCCGTCAGCCTCATCATCACCGCGTTCGCCACGCTGGCCGACGTGCGCGGCACGCTCACGCCGCAGCTCGACGCCAAGGAAGAGGACACGACCCTCGTGCTGATCGACCTGGGCCGCGGCAAGATGCGCATGGGCGGCTCCATCCTCGGGCAGGTGCTGAACCAGACCGGCGACGAGACGCCCGACCTGGACGACGCCAAGGACCTGATCGCCCTGGTGGACGCCGTGAACGCGCTGCGCGCTAAAGGTGCGATCCTGGCCTACCACGACCGGGGCGACGGCGGCCTGCTGGCTACCGTGGCCGAGATGGCCTTTGCCGGTCAGGTGGGCGTGGCGCTGAACGTGGACATGCTCATTACCGAGGGCGACGGCATCACCGACGGCCGCATGGACAGCGGCGAGGGCAAGAACTGGGGCGCCCAGATCAGCGGCCGGCGCGAGGAGCGCACGCTGCGCGCGCTGTTCAACGAGGAACTGGGCGTGGTGCTGCAGGTGAGGACCAGCGAGCGCAACGAGGTCATGCAGACGCTGCGCGCGCACGGCCTGTCCACCTGCAGCCACTTCGTGGGCAAGACGCGCCCGCTGTCCTCGCCCATCGATGCGGGCAAGGGCGAGTTGCAGGTGTGGCGCGATGCCAAGGCCGTGTTCAGCGCCAGCCTGCCGGACCTGCACCAGGTATGGGACGCGGTGAGCTGGAAGATCTGCCAGCAGCGTGACAATCCCGCCTGCGCTGACAGCGAGCACGCCGCGGCCGGCGATCCCGCAGACCCCGGCATGCACGTGCAGCTCACGTTCGACCCATTGGACAACGTGGCCGCGCCGTACATCGCCACTGGCGCGCGCCCGCGTGTGGCGGTGCTGCGCGAGCAGGGCGTGAACTCGCACGTGGAAATGGCCTACACCTTCACCGAGGCGGGCTTCGAGGCGTTCGACGTACACATGACCGACCTGCAGACCGGCCGTGCCGACTTGGCGCAGTTTGCTGGCGTGGTGGCCTGCGGCGGCTTCAGCTACGGCGACACGCTGGGCGCGGGCATCGGCTGGGCGCGCTCCATCACGTTCAACGAGCGCCTGTCGGCCCAGTTCCAGCAGTTCTTCGCGCGTGGCGATACCTTCGCCCTGGGCGTGTGCAACGGCTGCCAGATGTTTGCCGAACTGGCTGACATCATCCCTGGCGCGCAGGACTGGCCGCGCTTCACCACCAACCAGAGCCACCGCTTCGAGGCGCGCCTGTCGATGGTCGAAGTGCTGGAATCGCCCAGCATCTTCCTCCAGGGCATGGCCGGCAGCCGCCTGCCGATCGCCGTCGCGCACGGCGAGGGTTATGCCAACTTCCAGTACCGTGGCAATGCCGACAAGGTGGTGCGTGCCATGCGCTTCGTGGACAACCATGGCCAGCCGACCGAGCGCTACCCGTTCAACCCCAATGGCAGCGCCGGCGGGCTCACGGCCGTGACCACGGCGGATGGCCGCTTCACGGCCATGATGCCGCACCCCGAGCGTGTGTTCCGCAACATCCAGATGAGCTGGACCGATCTGGCCGCCACGGGGGGCAAGGACGCGTTCAGCCCCTGGATGCGCGTGTGGCGCAACGCGCGCAAGTGGGTGGGGTGATCGGCGCCGCGGCGCGCGGCTAGCAGCCGCCGCGCACCTGGCACTCCGGCACGATGCGCCCTTGCGCATCGCGCCACTGCATCGGCGGACTGTCGGAAGACGGCGCCGCCGGCGCGGGTGGCTGCGGCGGCCGGTACGGATCGTGCAGCACGGTGGATGAGCCCACGCCGGCTCCGACGTGTGCGCCGCCCATGGGAACCGAGGCACCCACGCCCACGCCGCCAGTCACCTGGCCGCTTGGGTGCACTCCCACTCCGACGCCCACCGGCCCCACGCCGGTGCCCACCCCGGCTGATACGCCGCCCGAACCCACGCCGACGCCCACGCTGAACGGCCCCACCGGCACGCCCACGCCCAGGCGCGCCGACGGGCCGGCGCAGGCGGACAGCACCAACGCGGCCAGCGCGGCGGCGGTGCGCACGGGGCGCGAGGACGCAGTGCGAGAGGGCATGCCGCCATGGTACGCCTGCCCACCGTATTGCAAAATCAATAGCTGTCAGCGCTTGTCCCACATGCGTTAGGGGTGTTTTCATTCAGAATGGCGGCTTCTTGAAAGGAACTCACCCATGGCCGGCGCCAGCCTTCTGACCCTGCTTGACGACATCGCCACCATCCTGGACGACGTGGCCCTCATGACCAAGGTGGCCGCCAAGAAAAGCGCCGCCATGGCCGACGACGTGTCCGTCATGACCAAGGTGGCGGCGCAAAAGACCGCAGGGGTGCTGGGCGACGACCTGGCGCTCAATGCCCAGCAGGTCACCGGCGTGCGTGCAGAGCGCGAGATCCCCGTCGTGTGGGGCGTCGCCCGCGGATCCCTGGTGAACAAGGCCATCCTCGTGCCGGCGGCGCTACTCATCAGCGCGTTTGCGCCGTGGGCCGTGACGCCGCTGCTCATGGTGGGCGGGGCCTTCCTGTGCTTCGAAGGCTGCGAAAAGCTCGCGCACAAGCTTTTGCACACGCCCGAGGAAGACGCCGTGCAACACGCGATCCATGCGCAGGCCAACGCCAATCCCAACGTGGACCTGGCGCGGGTGGAGAAGGACAAGATCAAGGCGGCCGTGCGCACCGACTTCATCCTCTCTGCCGAAATCATCGCCATCACCCTGGGCGCCGTCGCGGGCGCGCCTTTTGCGCAGCAAGTGGCGGTACTGGCGGGCATCGCCGTCCTGATGACGGTGGGGGTCTATGGCCTCGTGGCGGGCATCGTGAAGCTGGACGACCTGGGCCTGTGGCTCAGCCGCCAGGCCAGCAACGCGGCACAGGCCCTGGGCCGCGGCATCGTCGCGGCCGCACCCTGGCTCATGAAGACGCTGTCGGTGGTCGGCACAGCAGCCATGTTCCTCGTCGGCGGGGGCATCCTGGTGCATGGCGTGCCGGCGCTGCACCATGCCGTCGAGGGCGTGGGCGCGGCGGTGCAGGGTTGGCCGCTGGGCGGACTGTGGTCGGTGCTGGTGACCAACCTGCTCAATGCCGTGGTGGGCTTGGTGGCGGGCGCCGTGGTGCTGGCGGGGTGGACGCTGGTGGGACGGCTGCGCGGCAAGGCGGCTGCCAATGGCACGCATTGAATGAGGCCATATGCCGCCGTTTGTGACGGAATAGACACATACGAATAGACACACAGATTCTGGGTTTGATCTGCAGCAATATTGACCATATTACTCGTGGGCTTAATACGTGCACGGGGGTCGTCCCCGGTCAACCCAACGTATCGAGTCAACATGAAAAAGAATCTTCTGGCCCTGGCCGTTCTGTGTGCGATGACCTCCGGCGCTGCCTTCGCGCAGCAGGTTGCGGAAGGTTCCTGGCTGGTGCGTGCACGCGCGGTGCATCTGGACAGCGCCAACAACGGTGCCGCCGGCGACGCGGGCGTGAGCATCAACGACAAGTGGATTCCTGAAGTCGACGTCTCGTACTTCTTCACGCCCAACCTCGCTGCCGAACTGGTCCTGACCTACCCGCAAAAGCACGACGTGCGCCTGAACGGCGACAAGATCGGCTCGCTCAAGCACCTGCCGCCCTCGCTGCTGCTGCAGTACCACTTCACGAACTTCGGCGCGTTCAAGCCGTACGTGGGCGCTGGTGTCAACTACACGCGCTTTTCCAGCGTGAAGCTGCCCGCGGGCCTGGACGTGAAGCGCAACAGCTGGGGCGGTGCCCTGCAAGTGGGCTTCGACTATGCGCTGGACAAGAACTGGTCCCTGAACGTGGACGTGAAGAAGGTGTACATCGACACCGACGTGCGCGGCGTGGGCACTTTCAAGGTCGACCCGGTGCTGTTCGGCGTGGGCGTGGGCTACCGCTTCTAAGCACGCAAGTTCCGTTCTTCATGGTGGGGTGGGCCGGCGCATGCGCCGGCCCTTTTTTTATCCTCGGCGGACGGTAAATCGATGCTCTCATTGAAGGAGCTATTTGCGCTTGATGGGCAAGCGCTTCCGCCCGATTTGACCCTTTATTGGCAGGGCGGCGAAAAAGCCAACCACAGCGGGCAATCCGGCACAAGAGGTGCACTGTGGATTGCCCTGCAGATCGCGCGTGCGTCCTACCTGAAGAGGTGTCGTTGGATTGCGCGGGCGATTTGGCCCCTGGCCTACGCTGCAGCGCTATGTCTGCAGTTTCTCCCCTTGCTCGGCTTGACGGCGTCCTTCACCACCTCGGCCTGGCACCGCCGCAGCCGCCCGCGGATGTGGCCTCGGCCGCCGAACGCGGCGAGATCCTGGCCGGCCTGTTGCAGCCGCAGGCGGCGCTCTCACCCAAGTATTTCTACGACCAGCGGGGCTCGGAACTCTTCGAGGCCATCACCCGCCTGCCCGAGTACTACCCCACGCGTACCGAGCGTGCCTTGTTGCGGCGCCACGGGCACGCCATTGCCCAGGCCATAGGCCCGGCGCGTGTGGTGATCGAGCCCGGGGCGGGCAATTGCGACAAGGCGCGCGAACTCTGCGCGCTGGTGCGGGCCACGCACTTCGTGGGCGTGGACATCTCCGCCGACTACCTGCGGGATGCGATCGCGCGCCTGCGCGTGGCACTGCCGGGCCTGCATGCCCGCGCCGTGGGCGCGGACATCACCCGGGGTGTGCACCTGCCGCCGGACGTCCCCGGCGCGCGCCGCCTTGTCTTCTACCCCGGCTCGTCCATCGGCAACTTCGACCCGCCCCAGGCGCTGGCCCTGCTGCGGCACATGCGCGAACTGGCGCTGGACGATGGCGGCCTGCTGATCGGGTTCGACCTGCCCAAGGACGTGGCCGTGCTGGAGGCCGCGTACGACGACGCCGCCGGCGTGACCGCGGCCTTCAACCGCAACGCGCTGGCCCACGTAAACCGCCTGGTCGGCAGCGACTTCGTGCCCGCGCAGTGGCGCCACCGTGCCTTCTTCAACCCCCATGCCTCGCGCATCGAAATGCACCTGGAGGCCGCGGGGCCGCAGCGCGTGCGCTGGCCGGGCGGCGGGCGCGACTTTGCGGCGGGCGAGCGCATCCATACCGAGAACAGCTACAAGTACCCGCTGCCGGATTTCACCGCGTTGCTGCACGAGGCAGGTTTCACGCGCACGCAGGCCTGGACGGACGATCGCGGCTGGTTCGCCATGGTGCATGCCCAGGCGTGATGCCGCCAGGGGATACCACATGCGCTTGCCACCCTCGACTCTCACGCTGCCGTCGTCGCCGCAGCAGTCGCAACCCTCGATGGCGCGGCGCTACGCCGCGGTGCGCGCGGCCACCGAGGCGCTGGCGCGGCCCCTCTCGGCCGAGGACTGCTGCGCCCAGTCCATGCCCGACGCCAGCCCCGTCAAATGGCACCTGGCGCACACGAGCTGGTTCTTCGAGACCTTCGTCCTGGAGGCGCACGAGAGCGGCTTCCGAGCGTTCGATCCGGCGTTCCGCGTGCTGTTCAACTCGTACTACCACGGCGTGGGGCGGCAGCACCCGCGCCCGCAGCGTGGGTTGATCACGCGGCCCGACCTGGCCACCGTGCGGGCCTACCGCGCCGACGTGGATGCGCGCATGCAGCAGCTCCTGTCGCAGCCCGATGTGCCGGGTGACGTGCTGGCGCTGGTGGAACTGGGCCTGCAGCATGAGCAGCAGCACCAGGAGCTGATCCTCACCGACGTCAAGCACCTGCTCTGGTGCAACCCGCTGTGGCCGGCCTACCAGGGCACAGCCGCGGCCGTGGTGGCGGACGCCATGGCGGCACAAGACACCGCGTGGCGGCGCCTGGAAGGCGGCCTGGCGCAGATCGGCCACGATGGCGAGGGCTTCGCCTTCGACAACGAGACGCCGCGCCACACCGTCTTCCTGCAACCCTTCGAGATCGCCAACCGACCGGTGACCAACGCGCAGTACCTGGCTTTCGTGCAGGCCGGCGGCTACCGCGAGCCGGCCCACTGGTTGGCCGAGGGCTGGGACTGGCGGCGTGCGCAAGGGCTGGAGCACCCCATCTACTGGCGCGGTGATGGGGAGTGCGGCCAAGGCGGCGGGCCGGGCGGCTGGAGCGAATTCACGCTGACGGGCGAGCGCCGGCTGCATGCTGCGCAACCGGTGGTGCACCTGTCCTACTACGAGGCCGATGCCTTTGCCCGCTGGGCCGGCGCGCGCCTGCCCACGGAAGCCGAATGGGAGGTGGCCGCGGCGGCCTGTGCCGGGCCCGCGGGCTGCGTGGACCATCCCGCTGATGCCGATGTCTTGGACGACGGCGGCCGGCTGCATCCCCGCCCCGCGGCGCCGGCGGTCGGCGCCGATCCCTTCCAGCCGATGGGCGGCGAGGTCTGGGAATGGACGCAGTCGAGCTACGCCCCGTACCCCGGCTTCGCGCCCGCGCCCGGCGCCGTGGGCGAGTACAACGGCAAGTTCATGGTGAACCAGTACGTGCTGCGCGGCGGCTCCTGCGCCACGCCGCCCGGCCATGTGCGTGCCAGCTACCGCAACTTCTTTCCCGCCACGGCGCGCTGGCAGTTCACGGGCCTGCGGCTGGCACGCGATGCCCGCTGAGCAGTGGGTATGCTCCTGAATCAGGAGCTATTAGCGCTTGCCAGGAAAGCGCTAGAGCCGAAAATCGCTTAAACCGCGTCCAGCGCCTGGTGCAGGTCGGCCAGCAGGTCGTCGATATGCTCGATGCCGATGGACAGGCGCACCATGCCCTCGGTCACGCCCGCCTGGGCCAGTTCTTCGGGATTGAGCTGGCGGTGCGTGGTGGAGGCCGGGTGCGTGGCCAGCGACTTGGCGTCGCCGATGTTCACCAGGCGTGTGAACAGCTGCAGCGCGTCCAGGAAGCGCGCACCGGCGGCGCGTGGGTCGCCGCTGGCCTTCAGGCTGAACGACAGGATGCCCGAGGCGCGGCCCTTCATCTGGCGCTGCACCAGGGCATGGTCCGGGTGGTCCGGCAGGCCCGCGTAGCGCACCCACTCCACCTTGGGGTGGCCCTGCAGCGCCTCGGCGATCTTCTGCGTGTTCTCGCAGATGCGGTCCATGCGCAGCGCCAGCGTCTCGATGCCCTGCAGGATCAGAAAGGCGTTGTGCGGCGAGATGGCAGCGCCCGTGTTGCGCAGCGGCACCACGCGTACGCGGCCGATATAGGCGGCCGGGCCCAGGGCCTCGGTGTAGACCACGCCGTGGTAGCTCACGTCGGGCTCGTTCAGGCGCTTGAAGCGTGCCTTGTGCTCAGCCCAGGGGAACTTGCCGCTGTCCACGATGGTGCCACCCATGCTGTTGCCGTGGCCGGCCAGGTATTTGGTCAGGGCGTGCACCACGATGTCGGCGCCGTGCTCGATGGGGCGCAGCAGGTAGGGGCTGGGCACGGTGTTGTCCACGATCAGCGGCACGCCATGGGCGTGGGCCACGTCGGCGAGGGCGCGGATGTCGGTCACGTTGCCCAGCGGGTTGCCGATGGATTCGACAAAGATGGCCTTGGTGCGCGCGTCGATCAGCTGGCCGAAGCTGGCGGGATCGCGTGCGTCGGCAAAACGCACCTCGATGCCCTGCTGGGGAAAGGTGTGGGCAAACAGGTTGTAGGTGCCGCCATAGAGCGTGCTGGCGCTGACGATGTTGTCGCCCGCCTCGGCGATGGCCTGGATGGCGTAGGTGATGGCCGCCATGCCCGAGGCCACGGCCACGGCGGCAATGCCGCCCTCCAGCGCCGCGACGCGCTTTTCCAGCACGTCGGTGGTGGGGTTCATGATGCGCGTGTAGATGTTGCCGGGCACCTTCAGGTCGAACAGGTCCGCGCCGTGCTGGGCGCTGTCGAAGGCGTAGGCCACCGTCTGGTAGATGGGCACGGCCACGGACTTGGTGGTGGGGTCGGGCGAATAGCCGGCGTGGACGGCCAATGTCTCGATGCGCATGTGCTTCCTTTGCGGGTGAAGGGGAGGGCGGGGCCCGGCGTCCTGGGGCGCTTCCTAGCAGGCCGTTGAAAAAGTGCTTTTCGAACGCATCAGGGACGCTGAGTGCGAAGACACGAGCTGCCCAGACGCGTCTGCGCAGCGATTGCAACGGCCCATCTGGCCGGTTTGCAGGCCCTCCCGCCCATTTCGGGCGCACGTATCCCTGGGCTCACGCATGATGCGCGTCCCACCAGCCGCCGATGCTGCCCATTCGCACAAGGTTGTAGGTGGCAAAGCACAGCAGCGCCTGGCCCGTGAGCTTGGCCTGACCGATCAGCTTGGTCTTTGCCAGACCACCGACGGTCTTGATCCAGCCAAAGGCCTCTTCGATGCGCTTGCGCACCTTCAGGCTGGTCTTGTAGCCCTCGTGCCGTGTCACTCGCGCATCCACCGCCGAGTGTTTGTCCTTGGCCGCCACGTGGGGCGTGACTTTGAGCTTTCTGCAGCCTTTGATGAAGGCCTTGCTGTCGTAGCCCTTGTCGGCACCGACCGTGGCCCGTTTGTTCCTGTTGCCCCGACGCTCCAACATGGCCAGCGCCGCCTCGCGCTCGGCCGTGCCGCTGGCGTGGGTGATCTCGACATCCACGATCAGCCCGTTGCGGTTCTCCATGAGGATGTGCCCCATGTGGCACAGGCGGGATTTGTCGCCCTGGCTCTTCTTGAACAGCCGGGCATCGGCGTCCGTGGTGCTCTCGTGGGTGTCGTTGCAGCGCTCCTGCCCCTTGAAGTCCACCTCGGGGTTGCGCCCAGGCGGCGTGCCGCTGTCGTCGTCTTTGCGCTTGAAGCTCTTGTGCGAGGCCCAGGCGTCAATGAGCGTGCCGTCCACGCTGAAGTGCTCGTCGCTGGCGAGCTTGCCCCACTGGGCACTGAGCTTGACGCGCTCGAAGAAGGCGCGGGCGAGGTCTTCGTTGAACAGACGTTCGCGGTTGGCGCTGAAAGTGGAGTGGTCCCAGACCTTGTCTTCGATGTTCAGGCCCACGAACCAGCGGTACAGCAGGTTGTAGTTGATCGCTTCGACCAACTGGCGCTCGCTGCGGATGGAGAACAGGATCTGCAGCAGCAAGGCCTTGAGCAGCATCTCCGGTGGCACCGATGGGCGGCCACGGCGGGCGTACACCGCTTCGAACTCGCGGTTCATGGTTGCCAGCAGCGCATCAACCACCGCGCGCAACTTGCGCAGCGGGTGTGCCTGCGGCACGCGCTCTTCAAGGCTGATGTAGCTGAACATCGCCCCCTGGAAATCTTGACTGCCTCTCATCGTCCTCGTCTGGGTCGTTCACCGATGGCTTCAGATCGTAGCGGCCAACGCGGGCGTCGGCGGGGGATTTTTCAACGGCCTGTTAGGGCCCGGTGGACGCCACGGCCCATGCGGGGCCGTCTTCCACGCGCGTTTTAGGTGGCGGGTGTGAGTTGCGCCAAGCGTGGAGGCTTCTTTTCCTCTACCAGCGTTTCGATCTTCACGATGGCGAGCGACAGGTTGTCGCCGCCCCCGCGTGCGCGCGAGCGCGCCTTGTCGATGAGGAACTCGGTGGCCTCGCGCGGCGTCAGCGAATCCAGGACCGACGCCAGTTCCGCAGGTGAGAAGTAGTGCCACACGCCGTCGCTGCAGGCCAGCAGCACGTCGCCCGGCTGCATCTGCGGAATCAGGTGGGTGGTGATGGGAGGGTCGCTCTCGGTGCCCAGACAGCCGACGAGGATGTTGGAGTGGGGGTGGGTGTTGGCCTCGGCTTCCGTGATCTCGCCACGGTCCACGAGCGCCTGCACATACGAGTGGTCGCTGGTGCGGAACACCAGCCGCCCCCCCTGGAAGTGGTAGATGCGCGAGTCCCCTGCGTGGGCCCAGTGGCAATCGCCGCGTGGGTTGATCACGAATGCCGCGATGGTGCTGTGTGGCTCCTGTTCCGCGGAAATCGCGGTGAGGCGGATCACGATGTGCGCCTCCTCCACGATGTGCTTGAGCAGGGCGGCGGCGTCGTCCGTTTCTGGCGAATAGCGTTCAAACAACTGGCGCGCGGTGAGCATCACCTGGTCGGACGCCTTGCGTCCTCCGCTGCGCCCACCCATGCCATCGGCCACCACGCCCAGTACGCATCCATTGAAACGCGGGTGCGACAGCAGGGCGACCTGGTCTTGCTGGTACTCGCGGTCACCCTTGTGGATGCCGGTCGACGCAATGAGGCGGAACGCTTTGGTCATGGGATTGGAGCGGAGGACGAAAGGCCGCCTCGCAGTCGCGAAAGCGGGGGAGCCGCCTATTATGATCAACTCCCGGGCCTTGTCATCGCTGGTGCGTCTGCTTGTGTTTTTAGAGCATCACGGCCGGTGCAAGGCCATTCCTTTCTGACACTTCTTTTGGCCTGCGGCGCATGTCCTTGAGCGATCTCGTCCTCCCGGTGTTTGCGCCTGACGGACCCCTGGCGCGTGTGCGGCCTGATCTGCGTTCCCGCCCGGGGCAGGCGGCCATGGCCCTCGCTGTGGCGCAGGCCATCAACGCCCGGGAGTCACTGGTGGTGGAAGCGGGAACGGGGATTGGCAAGACCTTTGCCTATCTGGTTCCCGCACTGCTGAGCGGCGAGCGTGTGCTCATTTCCACGGCCACCAAGACGCTGCAGGACCAACTGTTGACGCGCGACCTGCCGCTGCTGCAGCAGGCGCTGGCGCTCCCGCTACGCGTAGCGGCCCTCAAAGGCCGGGCCAATTACCTTTGCCTTTACCGACTGGAGCAGGCGCGTCGCAACGGGGAGGGACATGACGAAGCAGTCGCCCACGATCTGGCGTGTGTTGAGCGATGGGCCCAGTCCACGCGCAGCGGAGACCTGGCGGAGGTCCCCGGTCTGGATGAATACTCAGCCGCCTGGAGGCAGGTCACTTCGACGGTGGACAACTGCCTGGGTTCCGGATGCCCGCGGTTGCGCCAATGCCATGTCTACCGCGCACGGCACGACGCGCAGGCGGCGGATGTGCTCATCATCAACCACCACCTGTTCTTTGCGGACCTCGGTGCGCAGGGGGCGGGGGCCGCGCAACTGCTACCGGACACCGGGGTCGTGGTGTTCGATGAAGCCCACCGGTTGGCCGAGACCGCGGCCCATTTCCTGGGCACGCATGTCAGCACCAGCCAGTTGCTGCAACTTGGGCAGGATGTGGTGGCGGCTGGGGCGCGGCATGCGCGCGGCGCTGCGGATTGGCAGGGGTTGCTCCAGCACCTGCGCCAGTGCGCGCACGCGCTGCGCCTGGCGGTCGCTCCGGGCGAAGATGCCGATGCAGCCGGCTCCCGCATCGCCTGGACGGGCGTCACACCCGAGGCCTTGGATCCGTCAGCCTGGGACGGTGCGCTGGAGGGAGTAGTGGCGGCACTCCGCGCGGTGCTGGCCGCACTGGACGGCGTGGCGCAGCACGCTCCCGATCTGGCCCACCTGCACAGCCGGACGGTTGCGTTGCTGGAGCGTGTACTGCATTTCTGTTCCGACGCGGAAGCTGGCACGGTGCGCTGGGTTGAATCTGCAGGTGCGTTGCGCATGGTGGAAACGCCCCTGGATGTGGCCGGCGCCCTGCGCACGCTGTGGAAGGGAAAGCCCCCCACGCAGGGCGCCTGGGACGAGAGCGACGAACCGCCTGCCGCGTCCGCACCGCGTTCGTGGATCTATACCTCCGCCACGCTGGGCGATGGCAAGGACCTGCGCTGGTTTACCGATGCCTGTGGATTGGAGGGCGCTCGTACCCTGCAGGTGCCTAGCCCCTTCGACTACGCACGGCAGGCGGCGCTGTATGTGCCACCCGCACTCCCGCTGCCTTCCGACGCGGGGCACAGCGTTCAGCTTGCGCGCTGGGTGGGTGATGCCGTAGCACGGCTTGGCGGGCATACGCTGGTGTTGACCACCAGTCTGCGGGCGCTTGCGGTGATCGCGGATGAGCTATGCCGCCGGTTCGCGCCCGGCGGCGGCATCGAGGTGCTGGTGCAGGGACATGCCTCACGGTCGCGCATGGTGGAGCGCTTTCGTGCCCAGCTTGACGCGAGCGGCCGGCCGGCGGGCCATGTGCTCGTGGGGGCGGCGTCGTTCTGGGAGGGGATCGACGTGCCAGGCGAGGCCCTGCAGATGGTGGTGATCGACAAGCTGCCATTCCCCGCTCCGGGTGACCCGTGGGAGCAGGCGCAGGCACGGCGGCTGGCGGACCAGGGTGGCAACGTGTTCCGCAGACACGCCCTGCCATCGGCGGCAGTGGCGCTCAAGCAGGGGGCCGGCCGGCTGATCCGCAACGAGAACGACCACGGCATACTGGTCATCGCCGACACACGCCTGTTGCACAAGGGCTATGGCAAGCCTCTGCTGCGGGCATTGGCCCCCATGCGGAGGCTGCATACGCAGGAAGAGTTCGGCGCGGCGCTGGATGCCCTTACCAGAACTTCCACCAGGGGTTCGCCTTCGCCTTGAATCCCGTCTGCGGCAGGCTGCTCTGGGGATAGGACGCATCCATCACGCGGCGGGTGTCGTCACGCAGTTGCGTGAGCCCCAGCGCGTCGTACGACCGAACCAGGATGTACAGAGCCTCTTCCGTCGCCGGAACGTCCTTGTAGTCGGCAACCGCACTCTGCGCGCGGCTCACGGCGGCCACATACGCACCGCGCTCATAGTAGTAGCGCGCCACGTGTACTTCGTACTGCGCCAGCGAGTTGACGATGTAGGTCATGCGCTGGCGCGCGTCGGGCGTGTAGCGCGACTCGGGGAAGCGGGTCACCAGTTCGCGGAAGGACTCGAACGAGTCCTTGGCGGCCTTCTGGTCGCGCTCCGACAGATCCTGGCGCGAGAGCCACGAGAACAGGCCCAGGTTGTCGTTGAAATTCACCAAGCCTTTGAGGTACAGCGCATAGTCGTACGCGGGACTGGCGGGGTGCAGTTTCATGAAGCGGTCCAGCGTGGCAATAGCCTGCGCCTTCTCGCCGCCCTTGTATTGCGCGTAGGCCTTTTCCAACTGGGCCTGTTGTGCCAACGGCGTGCCGGCGGCGCGTCCTTCCAGCTTTTCCAGCAGCGGCACGGCTTTGTCGTAAGAGCCGCCATTGAGCTCGTCGCGTGCTTCCGAATAAATCTTGTCGGTGCTCCAGCCAGCGGTCTTGTCTTCAGGCGTGCTGGAGCAGGCAGCCAGCAGGCCGGCGGCGAGCAGGGCAGAAATCAAAGGCAGGGGAAAACGCGGCATGGCGGCAGCTCTTGGATTAAGGGTATGCGACGACGGCGGCACCTTCATGGAACTGCCGCATGGCGCCATTGTAAGGATGCTGCGCGCGGGGCCCTGAGCAAGCATGGGACATGCCCGCGTTCCTACAATGCCGCATGTTTGTCCACTTGCGCTTGCACACTGAATTTTCCGTCGTGGACGGAACCACCCGTATCGACGAGGTCGTCAAGGCGGCGGCGAAAGACGGCCAGCCCGCCCTGGCGATCACGGACCTGAACAACCTGTTCGGCGCGATCAAGTTCTACAAGGAAGGCCGGGGCAAGGGCGTCAAGCCCATCCTGGGCGCCGAAATCTACCTGGAGGGCGAAGCGGCAGGCGCACCCTCGCGCATGGTGCTGCTGGTGCAGAACCGCACCGGGTATCTGAACCTCTCCGAACTGCTGACCCGCGCGTGGACGCGCAACATCGTCAGGAACCAGGCGCTGTGCACCTGGCAGTGGCTGCAGGAATTGGGCGACGGCCTGATTGCCCTCGCTGGAGCGCAGGCCGGTCCCGTGGGGCAGGCGCTCATGAAGGGCGATGACGCCGGAGCTGCGCAGCTGGCGCTGCGTCTGGCGGGCATCTTCCCGCACCGCTTCTACCTGGAGGTTCAGCGCGCCGGACGCACTGACGACGAAGCCCATGTCACCGCCGCGGTGCAGCTTGCCGCGCGCCTGGCCCTGCCGGTGGTAGCCACCCACCCGGTGCAGTTCGCAACGCCGGACGATTACGAGGCGCACGAGGCGCGCGTGTGCATTGCCGAGGGCGAGATCTTGGCGAATCCGCGGCGCGTGCGCCGTTTCACGCGCGAGCAGTATTTCAAGAGCAGTGCCGAGATGGAAGCGCTGTTCGCCGACGTACCCAGCGCCCTCGCCAACACCGTTGAGGTGGCCAAGCGCTGCAATGTGTCGCTGGTGCTGGGCAAGCCGCAACTGCCGAACTTCCCCATTCCGGGTGGGATGACGATGGAGCAGTACTTCCGCCACGCGTCCCACGAGGGCCTGGAGGAGCGGCTGCTGCACCTGTACCCGGACACCGCCGAGCGCGACCGCCAGCGCCCCCGCTACCAGGAGCGGCTGGAGTTCGAACTGGGCACGATCCTGAAGATGGGCTTTCCAGGCTACTTCCTCATCGTGGGTGACTTCATCCAGTGGGCCAAGAAGAACGGCTGCCCGGTGGGCCCCGGGCGCGGCTCGGGTGCGGGCTCGCTCGTGGCCTATGCGCTCAAGATCACGGATCTGGATCCGCTGCAATACAACCTGCTGTTCGAGCGCTTCCTGAACCCCGAACGGGTGTCCATGCCCGACTTCGACATCGATTTTTGCCAGGCCAACCGCGACCGGGTGATCGACTATGTGAAGGACAAGTACGGCAAGGAGGCCGTGAGCCAGATCGCCACCTTCGGCACGATGGCGGCCAAGGCAGCCATCCGCGACGTGGGGCGGGTGATGGACATGAGCTACACGTTCTGTGACGGTATCTCGAAGCTGGTGCCCGGCAAACCCGGCCAGACCTATACGCTGGCCTACCCGCCAGAGCCCAAGAAGGAAGGGGACAAGAACAACTACGCCCTGGAGTTGGAACCCATCCTGTACGAGCGCGTGCGCAAGGAGGAGGACGTGCGCACCATCATCGAGATGGCGCAAAAGCTCGAAGGGATGACGCGCAATATTGGCATGCACGCCGGCGGCGTGCTGATCGCGCCGGGCAAGCTGACCGATTTCTGCCCGCTGTACCAGCAGCCTGGCAGCGAATCGGCGGTGAGCCAGTACGACAAGGACGACGTGGAGGCCATCGGCCTGGTGAAATTCGACTTCCTGGGCTTGGCGACGCTGACCATCCTGGAAATCGCGCGTGAGTTCATCATGCAGCGCCACAAAGGGCAGGAAAACTTCGCGTTCGAGAACATTCCCCTGGACGATGCTGCGACCTACAAACTGTTCTCGGACGGCAAGACAGAAGCCGTGTTCCAGTTTGAAAGCCGGGGCATGCAAGGCATGCTCAAGGAAGCGCGCCCAAGCAGGCTGGAAGACCTGATCGCCTTGAATGCCCTGTACCGGCCCGGCCCCATGGACCTGATTCCCAGCTTCGTGAACCGCAAGCACGGCAAGGAGGTGGTGGAGTACCCGCATCCGCTGGTGGAGCCCGTGCTGGCCGAGACCTACGGCATCATGGTCTACCAGGAGCAGGTGATGCAGACGGCGCAGGTGCTGGGTGGTTACTCGCTCGGCGGCGCCGACATGCTGCGCCGCGCCATGGGCAAGAAAAAGGCCGAGGAAATGGCCGAGCACCGTGCCATCTTCCGCAAGGGTGCAGCCGAAAAGGGTATCAGTCAGGACAAGGCCGACGAGGTCTTCGACCTGATGGAAAAGTTTGCGGGTTACGGCTTCAACAAGTCGCACGCCGCCGCCTATTCGCTGCTGGCCTACCACACCGGGTGGCTCAAGGTGCACTACACGGCGGAGTTTTACTGCGCCAATATGACCGTGGAAATGGACGACACCGACAAGCTCAAGGTGCTCTATGAAGACGCGGTCAAACATTTCGGCATGACCTTCGAGCCGCCGGACATCAACCGCGGCAATTACCGCTTCGAGCCGGTGACGGACAAGGTCATCCGCTATGGCCTGGGCGCCGTCAAGGGCACGGGACAGCAGGCGATCGAGGCCATCATCGCCGCCCGCGAAGGGCAGGGCGTGGGCCCACAGGGCGCAACCCGGGGGCCTTTCAAGAGCTTGTTTGACTTTTGCGTACGCGTGGACCGCACGCGCGTCAACAAGCGAACGGTGGAGGCGCTCATCAAGGCGGGCGCCTTCGATGCCCTGCAGCTCAACCG
Source organism: Diaphorobacter sp. JS3051 (assembly GCF_015832135.1). Classification (NCBI taxonomy): domain Bacteria; kingdom Pseudomonadati; phylum Pseudomonadota; class Betaproteobacteria; order Burkholderiales; family Comamonadaceae; genus Diaphorobacter; species Diaphorobacter sp. JS3051. The sequence goes on along the minus strand of NZ_CP065406.1, from coordinate 1,041,983 downwards.
TGCCGCGCTCGTGGCATCCCTCGATCGGGCGTTCGAGTTTGCCAATGCGCAGATCGCCAACGCCAACCAAGGCGGGCTGTTCGACATGATGGGCGATGACGCCATCGGCTCCAGCACGCAGGAGCCTGATCTGGTGGATGTGATGCCCTGGGGCATCAAGGAACGGCTGATGCAGGAGAAGACCGCGGTGGGCTTCTACCTCTCGGGCCACTTGTTCGACGAAGTGCACCAGGAAGTGCGCCGCTTCGTGCGCACCGCTATCGACGAACTGGTAGACAGCCGCGAGACGCAGGTGGTCGCCGGCATCGTGAGCGACTACCGCGTCATCAACGGGCAGCGCGGCAGGCTGGCGTTGTTCAAGCTGGACGACAAGTCTGGCGTCATCGAGGCTTCCGCCGACGAAGGGCTGATCAATGCGAACGCCGGCCTGCTCAAGGACGATGAATTCGTAGTGGTGAGTGGTCGGCTGCAGTTGGACCACTTCAGCGGAGGCCTGCGCATGAAGGTGCAGCAGGTCTGGGATTTGGCGGGTGCGCGGGCACGCTATGGGCGCTATCTGCAGGTGTGCCTGGGGCAGCAGTTGCCAGACATCGGGGCGCTGGTGCGTGACTATCCTCCGCAACGGGAGGAGACCGAACACGGCGAGGTGCTTGCCCATGGCCTGCGCGTGCGCATGCAGTTGCGCTGCACAGCGGCGGCTGGCGCGGCCACGGCCGAGGTGCAGTTGGGAGAGGCCAGCCGGTTCTTTCCCAGCGATGCCGCGCTGGCCGCGTGGAGCGCTCAGGTGGGCAGCGGTGCTGTGAACGTGGTCTATGAGTAGGGCTGTGATCAGCGCTTGAAAAAAGCCCGCGCGGCACCATGTGAGGTCTGCTCAGGTGCCGCATCGGCCTCGCTAGAATGAAATTCATGGCAACCACCCCCCCAATCCCCGCGCCGGTGCCGGCTCCCACCCCTCCGTCCTGGGACGAGGGTGGTTCGGTCGTGCTGGAGCGGCGTACGCAGAAGACCCAGCCGCCCCAGATGTACCAGGTGGTCATGCTCAACGACGACTACACCCCCATGGAGTTCGTCGTCGTCGTGTTGCAGGAGTTCTTCAACAAGGACCGCGAGGCCGCCACGCAGATCATGCTGAAGATCCATCTGGACGGCAAAGGCGTGTGCGGTGTGTACACGCGCGATGTCGCCGCTACCAAGGTGGACCAGGTGCTGGAAGCGGCGCACAAGGCGGGCCACCCTCTGCAATGTTTGAGTGAGCCCGTTGAATAAGGGGGCATTGCTCCCGATCTACAGTCATCCCTAACACGCAAGCACAAAGGAGTTCTCACATGATTGCCCAGGAACTGGAAGTCAGCTTGCACATGGCCTTTGTCGAGGCCCGCCAGCAACGCCACGAGTTCATCACCGTGGAACATCTGCTGCTGGCACTGCTCGATAACCCCAGCGCGGCCGAGGTGCTGCGTTCATGCGCTGCCAACATCGATGATCTGCGCGCATCGCTGACCAACTTCATCAAGGACAACACCCCGCAGGTCGCCGGTACCGACGAGGTGGACACACAACCCACGCTGGGCTTCCAGCGGGTGATTCAACGCGCCATCATGCACGTGCAGTCCACGGGCAACGGCAAGAAGGAGGTCACGGGCGCCAACGTGCTTGTGGCTATCTTCGGCGAAAAGGACTCCCATGCCGTGTACTACCTGCACCAGCAGGGCGTGACGCGCCTGGACGTGGTGAACTACATCGCCCACGGCATCAAGAAGGGCGAGCCGCCGGAGCCTGCCAAGGCCGAGGGCCAGGCCGACGGGGAAGAGGGCGCGCAAGGCGAGCGCAGTGAAAAGGCGTCGCCCCTGGAGCAATACACCCAGAACCTGAACCAGGCGGCCAAGGACGGCAAGATCGACCCCCTGATCGGCCGCAACTACGAGGTCGAGCGCACGATCCAGATCCTGTGCCGCCGCCGCAAGAACAACCCGCTGCTGGTGGGTGAGGCCGGCGTGGGCAAGACCGCGATTGCCGAGGGCCTGGCCTGGCGCATCACGCAGAACGACGTGCCCGAGATCCTGGCCGAGGCCACGGTGTATTCGCTGGACATGGGCGCGCTGCTGGCGGGCACCAAATACCGCGGCGACTTCGAGCAGCGCCTCAAGGGCGTCTTGAAGAGCCTGAAAGACAAGCCCAACGCCATCCTGTTCATCGACGAGATCCACACGCTGATCGGTGCGGGCGCAGCGTCGGGCGGGACACTGGATGCGTCCAACCTGCTGAAGCCTGCGCTGTCCAGCGGGCAGCTCAAGTGCATCGGCGCGACTACCTTCACCGAATACCGCGGCATCTTCGAAAAGGACGCGGCGCTGTCGCGGCGCTTCCAGAAGGTGGACGTGGTCGAGCCAACGGTACAGGAGACCATCGACATCCTCAAGGGACTCAAGAGCCGCTTCGAGGAGCACCACAGCGTGAAGTACGCCGCCGCCGCCTTGCAGGCCGCGGCCGAGCTCAGCGCCAAGTACATCAACGACCGCCACCTGCCCGACAAGGCCATCGACGTGATCGACGAGGCTGGCGCCGCGCAGCGCATACTGACGCCGTCCAAGCGCAAAAAGACCATCGGCAAGGCCGAGATCGAGGAGATCGTGGCAAAGATCGCCCGCATCCCGCCTGCCAACGTGTCCAATGACGACCGCGGCAAGCTGCAGACGCTTGAGCGCGACCTCAAGAGCGTGGTTTTCGGCCAGGACAAAGCGCTGGAGGTGCTCGCCGCCGCCGTCAAGATGGCACGCTCGGGACTGGGCAAGGCGGACAAGCCGATCGGCTCCTTCCTGTTCTCGGGCCCCACAGGCGTGGGCAAAACCGAGGCCGCCAAGCAGCTCGCCTACATCATGGGCGTGGACCTGATCCGCTTCGACATGTCGGAGTACATGGAGCGCCACGCCGTGAGCCGCCTCATCGGTGCGCCTCCGGGCTACGTGGGCTTCGACCAGGGTGGTTTGCTGACCGAGGCCATCACCAAGAAGCCGCACGCCGTGCTGCTGCTCGACGAAATCGAGAAGGCACACCCGGACATCTTCAACGTGCTGCTGCAGGTCATGGACCACGGCACGTTGACGGACAACAACGGGCGCAAGGCCGACTTCCGCAACGTCATCATCATCATGACGACGAACGCGGGCGCCGAGACCATGAACAAGGCCGCTATCGGCTTCACGAATCCGCGCCAGGCGGGCGACGAGATGGGCGACATCAAGCGCCTGTTCACGCCCGAGTTCCGCAACCGCCTGGATGCCATCGTGAGCTTCAAGCCGCTGGATGAGCAGATCATCCTGCGCGTGGTGGACAAGTTCCTGCTGCAGCTCGAGCAGCAGCTCGCCGAGAAGAAAGTGGAAGTTACCTTTACCGACGCGCTGCGCAAGCATTTGGCCCAGAAGGGCTTTGATCCGCTCATGGGCGCGCGCCCCATGCAGCGCTTGATCCAGGACACCATCCGCAAGGCGCTGGCCGACGAGCTGCTCTTCGGTCGCCTGACCGAAGGGGGCCGCCTGACGGTGGACATCGAAGTCAAGACGGATGACAAGGGCGTGGAGACTTCCGAGGTGCTGCTGGACATCCAGCCGGTGCCCAAGAAGGAGCGCGGGGCCAAGTCCGAACCGGCAGAGCCCGAAGAAGCCACCGCCGACTGATTCCGGCACCGCCGCGTTTCAACAAACCCGCAGCCCGCGCTGCGGGTTTTTTTATGGGTGCTCGCCATGCTTATGAGCAAAAGCGGCTCTGACGCCCATCCACCAAGCGAGAGCAGCTATCGATAAGAGAGCGAATTGCAGGGGGTGGTCGTGCGAATGAGAACCCGGGATGCTCCAGAAGGGCATTCGTGCCTTGCGCACAGTGTGTTTGTCGATAAGATAGTAATAAGTTACTTTCTTTAGGTGGCTGCATGAGTGAACTGCCCAAGTACCTGCCCGCCGACGAACGGCGCATCGCCACGGTGGAGGCCGTGGTCGATCTGGCGGCCCAGCAGAACCCCAGCGACATCACCACCACCGCCATTGCCCAGCATATGGGCGTGACGCAGGGGGCACTGTTTCGGCATTTCGCGTCCAAGGACGCCATCCTGCAGGCGGTGATGTCGTGGGTGGCGCAGCGTCTCATGGCGCGCGTGGACGCGGCCGCGGATGGGGCAGCCTCTCCCCTGGCGGCGCTGGAGGCGGTGTTCATGGCGCACATCCATTTCGTGTGCGAGCGGCCCGGTGTGCCACGCCTCATCTTTGGGGAGCTCCAACGCCCCGGCCAAACCCTGCCCAAGCAGATGGTGCAGACCCTGATCACGGCCTACGGCGAGCGCCTGCGCGGGCTGCTGGAGACCGGCAAGGCTGCGGGCGAGCTGGACCCGCAACTGGATGCGCAGGCCGCTGCCGTGCTGTTCATCGGCACCGTGCAGGGGCTGGTGATGCAGTCGCTGCTCGCGGGTGACGTGCAGCGCATGCGCCGCGATGCGCAGGGCGTGTTTGCCATTTACCGCCGCGGCATCGGAAGAGCGCTATGAAGTTTCCCCGTCTGCAGCGCCGCACGCTGGCGCTGATCGCCGTCATTGCGCCGCTGGTGGCGCTGTTCGTCTATGTCGCTCTGCGTTCGGGGCCGCTGGCGCCCGTGGCGGTCACGCTGGGCAGCGTGCAATCGCGCGCCATTGCCCCGGCACTCTCGGGCATCGGCACGGTGCAGGCGCGTTATCTGTACAAGATCGGTCCCACCTTCGCCGGGCGCGTGCAGCGCCTGGACGTTCAGGTGGGCGACAGGGTGGAGGCCGGGCAGGTGCTGGGCGAAATGGACCCGGTGGACCTGGACGACCGCCTGCGCGCACAGCAGGCGGCCATCAAGAGCGCCGAAGCCGCGCTGCGCCAGGCAGAGGCCAGACAGAGTTATGCGCAGACCCAGCACCAGCGCTACGGGAAACTGGTGGCCGTGCGCGGCACCAGCGAGGAAAGCTACGCCACCAAGCAGCAGGAACTGGCCGTGGCAGACGCCGCGCTGGCCGCTGCCCGCGAGGATGCGAGCCGTCTGCGCGCTGACTTGCAGGCATTGCGCGCGCAGCGTGGCAACCTGCGGCTGGTGTCGCCCGTAGCCGGCATGGTGGCTGCGCGCGATGCCGACCCTGGCACGACCGTGGTGGCGGGGCAGGCGGTGGTAAAGCTCATCGACCCGGCCAGCCTGTGGATCGACACGCGCTTTGACCAGATCACCGCCCAAGGGTTGGCGGCCCGGCTACCGGCCGAGGTGGTGCTGCGCTCGCGCCGCGGGGACAACCTGGTCGGCAGCGTGCTGCGCGTCGAGCCCCTGGCGGACGCGGTGACAGAGGAGACGCTGGCCAAGATCGTCTTCGATGCACCGGTTACACCGCTGCCCCCCGTCGGTGAACTGGCCGAGGTCACCGTGCGCCTGCCGGCACTGCCCGAAGCGCCCACCATCCCCAATGCGGCCATCCGCTTCGTGGACGGGCAGCGCGGCGTGTGGAAGCTGGTCGGTGGCAAGCCGCAGTTTGCGCAGGTACGCCTGGGCCGTGCGGACCTCGACGGCCATGTGCAGGTGCTGGACGGGCTGGCCGTGGGCGACTCCATCGTGGTGTACAGCGAGAGGGCGCTCACGGCGCGCAGCCGCGTGCACGTGGTCGAGCGCATTGCCGGGGTGGCGCCTTGATCAGCCTGGCAGGGCGCGACATTCTGCATGCCTGGGGGAAGTTCGTCTTCACCGGCATCGGCCTGGGCCTGCTGATCGGCGTGACGCTGACCATGGCGGGCGTCTACCGCGGCATGGTGGACGACGGTAAGGTGCTGCTGGACAACAGCGGCGCCGACCTGTGGGTGGTGCAGAAAGACACGCTGGGCCCCTACGCGGAATCCTCCAGCGTGCCCGACGACCTGTGGCGCGGCATCCGCGCCATGTCGGGCGTGGCGCAGGCCGCCAACATCACCTACCTGACCATGCAGGTGGGCCACGGCGACAAGGATGTGCGCTCCATGGTGGTGGGCATCACCGCGAGCGGCCCAGGCGCGCCCGGCTGGCCACCGCAGTTGGTGGCGGGGCGCCAGATCACGCGCGGCCATTACGAGGCCGTCGCCGACGTGGCAGCCGGCGTGCGTCTGGGCGATGTGCTGAAGATTCGGCGCAACCACTACACGGTGGTGGGCCTCACGCGGCGCATGGTCTCGTCCAGCGGCGACCCGATGGTGTTCATACCGTTGAAAGATGCGCAGGAGGCGCAGTTCCTCAAGGACAACGACGCCATCCTCATGCAGCGCCGGCGCACCGAGGCCAACCCGGCCTTCAACCGCCCCGGCGTTCCCGACCTGCTGGATGCGGTGGTGGCCTCGCAAACCAGCAACAGCTATGTGAATGCCGTGCTGGTGCGCATGCAGCCGGGCTTCACATCCCAGGAGGTGGCCGAGCCTATCCGCCGCTGGAAGCGGCTCACGGTGTACGACCGGGCGCAGATGGAAGGCATCCTCGTGGGCAAGCTCATCGCCACATCGGCCAAGCAGATCGGCATGTTCCTGGTAATCCTGGCGCTGGTCAGTGCGGCCATCGTGGCCTTTCTCATCTACACGCTGACGATGGACAAGATCCGCGAGATTGCCGTGCTCAAGCTCATCGGCACGCGCAACCGCACCATCGCCTGGATGATCCTGCAGCAGGCGCTGGTGCTGGGCGTGATCGGCTTCGTCGTCGGCAAGATCACGGCCACCTTTGCCGCGCCGCTGTTTCCCAAATATGTGCTGCTGGTGCCGTTCGATACGGTGGCGGGGTTCATCGCGGTGCTGGCGATCTGCGTGCTCTCCAGCGTGGTGGCCATCCGCATGGCGCTGCGGGTCGATCCGGCCGAGGCGATAGGGTGAGGACGCAGCAATGAGCAGGAAAGGGATCCACATCGAGCGCCTGACCAAGCGCTACGGCTCCGGCGACACGGCGTTCCTCGCCCTCAAGGACGTGAACATGCACGTGGCACCGGGTGAGGTGGTGGGCCTGATCGGCCCGTCCGGTTCGGGCAAGAGCACGCTGCTCAAGTGCCTGGGCGCGGTGATCGATCCCACGTCGGGCCGCATGACGCTGGGCGACACGGTGATCTATGACGACGGCTGGCGAGTACCCGACCTGCGCGCGCTGCGCCGTGACCAGATCGGCTTCGTGTTCCAGGCGCCGTACCTGATCCAGTTTCTGGATGCCACCGACAACGTGGCGCTGCTGCCCATGCTGGCCGGCGTGCCCAACGACGAGGCGCGCCGCCGCGCACTGGAGTTGCTCACGGCCCTGGACGTGCAGCACCGGGCCACGGCCATGCCATCGCAACTGTCGGGCGGGGAGCAGCAGCGTGTGGCCATCGCCCGCGGCTTGGTCAACCGCCCGCCGGTGATCCTGGCCGACGAGCCCACGGCGCCGCTGGATTCGCAACGTGCCATGGCGGTGATCCGCATCCTGAACGACATGGCTCGGCGCCTGGAGACGGCCATCATCGTCGTCACGCACGACGAGAAGATCATCCCCACCTTCAAGCGCATCTACCACATACGCGACGGCGTGACCCACGAGGAGGCGGGCGAGGGTCGCGGCTTCGAGTGAGGCGCCGATCTTGATGAAATCAGGCTCTAGCGCCCATGCAGAAAGCGCTAGTAGCTATCAAAAAAGGAGTAAAACAACGCGGTGACGCCGGCTCAGGGCGTCAGCAGTCGCTGCAATAGTTCGCGCGTGGCATAGCCGTCGGCGGGCAAGCCCACACTTTGCTGGTAGCGGCGCACCCCAGCGCGCGTGGCGGGCCCTGCCACGCCGTCGGGCGTGCCGGTGTCCAGGCCGCGTGCGTTCAGCGCCTCCTGCAGCGCGCGTACTTCGCTGCGCGACAGAGGCTGCAGTTCGCGCGGCCAGGCGGATGCCAGGCCCGCGCCGCCGTCGATCTGCCGTGCCAGCAGGCCCACGGCCAGGGCGTAGTTCACCGAGTTGTTGTAGCGCAGCAGCGCGCGGAAGTTGGGCCCGACCAGGATGGCGGGTCCACGCGCGCCTGCCGGGGTAAGGACGGAGGCGTCCTGCAGCGGCGGCAGCTCCGCGTCACCCACGCCGCGCACCCCTTCAGCGGCCCAGTCGCTGCTGGCCTGGCGCACGCTCAGCTCTGCGCGTGCGTAGTCGAAGCCGGGCGGCAGCAGCACTTCGGCGCCCCACGGCTCACCGCTCTTCCAGCCCGAATGGGACAGGAAGTTGGCCGTGGACGCCACCACGTCGGGCACGCTGCCCCAGATGTCGCGCCGCCCGTCCCCGTCCGCATCCACCGCATGGGCAAGGAACACCGAAGGCAGAAACTGCGTGTGCCCCATGGCCCCGGCCCAGGAGCCGATGAGCGCGTCGGCCGCGATGTCGCCCTGGTCCACGATGCGCAACGCGGCCAGCAGCTCGCGCTGGGCCCATGCGCTGCGGCGCCCGTCGTAGGCGAGGGTGGCCAGCGCATCCACGGTGCGGAAGCTGCCGAAGTTGCGGCCATAGTTGCTCTCCATGCCCCAGATGGCCGTGACCACGCTGGCGGGCACGCCGTAGCGCTGCGCTGCTGCGTCCAGCGCGTCGGCGTACTGGCGGCGCTGCTCGCGTCCCTGCGCAATACGCTGGGGTGACACGGCGCTGTCCAGGTAGGCCCAGGGCGGGCGGGTGAATTCGGGCTGGGCGCGGTCCAGTTCCACCACGCGCGGTTGCCACTGCGCCTGGCCCAGGGTGGCGGCCACGGTCTGCGGGCGGATGCCGGCGGCCAGCGCCTCGCGTGCAAAGGCGCTCACCCAGGCGTGGAAGCCGGCCAGCGTGGTTGCGGTGGTGTCGGGCGCCGCCGGCGCGACCGGCGTGCTCGCCGGTTCCACGGTGGATGCTGCCGGGGCAGGCGCCGGGGTGGTGGGCGCTGCGGGCGAGGGCAGTTGGGGGATAACCGGCGCGGGCGCAGGGGCGCTGGGTGCAGCGGATGGAGCCGCTACGGCGGGGGTCGCTGGCGGAGCGGAGGCGCACCCCGCCAGTGCTGCCAGGCCCAGTGCGGAGGCGGCGGCGCGGCGCCGGGTGAGGGTGTCGGGCATGAAGAGAAAACGCATGCGGCCATTGTGCCGGCCTGCCATTGCATACTTCGCCCTGGCACTGTTTCCGGCTGCAACTTCTTCCTCATGCACACTTTTCTCTGGCACGACTACGAAACCTTTGGCGCCAACACGCGCCGCGACCGCCCCGCACAGTTTGCCGCCGTCCGCACCGATGCCGAGCTCAACGAGATCGGCGAGCCGCTGATGATCTACTGCCGCCCGGCCAACGACTATCTGCCGGATCCGCAGTCGTGCCTGATCACCGGCATCACGCCCCAGCTGTGCCTGGAAAAGGGTTTGCCCGAGCGCGAATTCGCCGCCCGCATCGAGGCCGAGCTGGCGCTGCCCGGCACCATTGGCGTGGGCTACAACACCATCCGTTTCGACGACGAGATCACGCGCTTCATGTTCTGGCGCAATCTCATGGACCCGTATGCGCGCGAGTGGCAGAACCAGTGCGGCCGCTGGGACCTGCTGGATGTGGTGCGCCTGACCTACGCGCTGCGTCCCGAGGGCATCGCGTGGCCCGAGGTGGACGGCAAGCCCAGCTTCCGCCTGGAGCATCTGTCCAAGGCCAACGGCCTGGCGCACGAGGCCGCGCACGACGCGCTGTCGGACGTGCGTGCGACCATCGCGCTGGCGCGGCTCATCCGTTCACGCAACCCCCGGCTGTTCGACTTCGCGCTGTCCCTGCACAAGAAGGACCGCGTGGCGGCCGAGCTGCGCCTGCCCACCACGGCGCAGGAGGCACGGCCGTTCCTGCACGTCTCGGGCATGTTCCCTGCCGAACGCGGCTGCCTGGCCGTGATGTGGCCGCTGGCCAGCCACCCGACCAACAAGAATGAGCTGCTGGCCTGGGATCTGGCGCAAGACCCTTCCGAGCTGGCCCGGCTGTCCGCTGACGAGATCCGCACGCGCCTGTTCACGCGCGCGGCCGACCTGCCCGAGGGCGTGACACGCCTGCCGCTCAAGAGCGTGCATCTGAACAAGTCGCCGATGGTGGTGGGTAACCTCAATACGCTCACGCCAGCCATGGCGCAGCGCTGGGGTATCGACCTGCCACAGGCCGCGCAACATGCCGCCGCGGCGCGCGCGCTGCCCGACCTGACAGCCGTCTGGGCCCAGGTGTTCCAGCGCCCTGCGGAGGGGCCGCTGGATGTGGACCAGGACCTGTACGGCGGCTTCGTGGGCAATGAGGACCGCCGCCGCCTGAACCGTCTGCGCGCATTGCCCGGCGAAGAGCTGGCGCACGAGCGCCTGGGTTTTGACGACGCGCGCCTGGCCGAGCTGGTCTGGCGCTACCGTGCGCGCAACTTCCCGCACACGCTCTCGCCCGAGGAGCAGGAGCGCTGGGAGGCGCACCGCGTCGCCATGCTGGTGGAGGGCGAGGGCGGCGGGCTGACGTTCGACGCGCTGTTCGAGCGCCTGGACACGCTGGGTGCCGAGGCCGATGACGAACGCACCGAGGCCATCCTCGGCGCGGTGTACGACTACGCCGAGAGCATCGCGCCCGGCATGGACTGAGGGCTGTGATGCAAGCTGCCGCCAACGTTGATGCGCTGCTTGACTTCGTGCGCCGCCATCCGCGCCTGTTCGTCATCACGGGCGCGGGCTGCAGTACGGAGGTGGGCATTCCCGACTACCGCGACCACAACGGTGAATGGAAGCGCCCCCAGCCCGTCACCTTCCAGGCCTTCATGGGCGATGAAGCCACGCGCCGGCGCTACTGGGCGCGCAGCCTGCTGGGCTGGCGGGTGATGGGCCGCGCCCAGCCCGGTTCTGCGCACCGTGCGCTGGCTGCGCTGGAAACGGCGGGCCGTATCGAACTGCTGTTGACCCAGAACGTGGACGGCCTGCACAGCGCAGCGGGCAGCCAGCGCACGCTGGACCTGCACGGGCGCATCGACACCGTGCTGTGCATGGACTGCGGCATGCGTGCGCCGCGTGTGGCGTTGCAACACGAACTGGAGCGGCGCAACCCTGGATGGGTGGCGCTGCAGGCCGGCGCCGCGCCCGATGGGGACGCCGATCTGGACGGACGGGACTTCGGCGGCTTCGATGTGCCTTCCTGCGCGCACTGCGGCAACGGCCTGCTCAAGCCCGACGTGGTGTTCTTTGGCGAGAGCGTGCCGCGCGAGCGTGTGGAGGCCGCGCGCGCGGCGCTGGCACGCTCGCAAGCGGTGCTCGTCGTGGGCTCGTCGCTCATGGTGTATTCGGGCTTTCGGTTCGTGCAGGCGGCGGTCGATGCCGGCCTGCCCGTGGCAGCGGTCAACCAGGGGCGTACACGGGCCGACGGGCTGCTGGCGCTCAAGCTGGAGCAGGACGCAGGCACTGCCCTGCAGGCGTTGGCCCACGCGTGGGCGCAGCCCCATGCCAGCGTGCCCGCCGCGGTTGCTGGGCTCGTCAGCGGCCGTTGATGCTATCGTGCGGTCCCAAAGCGCCGCCTGGCCGCGTGCCGTGCAGCGCATAGCTTGCATAGGAGACACCATGCACCGCACCGCAACGCCCGGCGCGCATCCTTCCGCGGGTGCCGCGCTGGCGCTGACCACGGCAGGCGTCGTCGCCCAGGCCCACGCCCGCTCGCAGTCGTTCGGGCTGCAGCCCCATGAGCAGGCCGACCTGCACCTGCTGGACCGCCAGACCCTGGCCTGGACCGTGGCACGCAACGAGGCCCTGTGCGCCCATGCGCGCCCCGTCATGGAAACCCTGGCGCAGCAGCTGCGCGGCACGCAGAGCATGGTGATGCTGACCGACGCGCAGGGGGTGATCCTGCATGCCGAGGGCGATGATGCCTTCCTGGACCGCGCCGGCCGCGTGGCCCTGCAGCCCGGTGCGGGCTGGTCGGAGCGCAGCAAGGGCACCAACGCCATTGGTACGGCGTTGGCCCTGGGCGATGCGGTGCAGATCAACGGGCGCCAGCATTACCTGAAAGCCAACCAGTTCCTCACCTGTTCATGCGCTCCCATCCTGGATCCGCAGGGGCAGATCCTCGGCGCGCTGGACGTGAGCGGCGACCGCCGCGGCCACAGCGCCCACACGCTGGCGCTGGTGCGCATGTCCGCCGCGATGGTGGAGAACCACCTCTTCGGCAAGGTGTACGAGGATGCCGTGCGCCTGCGCTTTCATGCGCGCGTCGAGTTCCTGGGCACGCTCATGGAAGGGCTGGCGGCGTTTACCCCGCAGGGGCGCTTTCTGGCGGCCAACCGCAGCGCGCAGTTCCAGCTGGGGTTGTCGGGACCGGCGCTGGCGGCACACACCTTCACCTCGCTGTTCGGCCTGTCGATGGGCGCGCTGCTGGAGCATGCGCGCCGCTCGGTGCCCACGCTGCTGGCGCTGCAACTGCCGGCAGGCGTGTCGGTGCACGCACAGGTGGAGTTTGCGCCACGCGGCGGCGTCACGCTGCCAGTGTGCCCGGACGTCCCGGCCGAGGCCCCGCCGCCGCGCGCGCGGCCTGCTGCGGCCCCCGGCCTGTCCAGCCTGCGCTACCTGGACACGGGCGACGCCCAGCTGGCGCAGGTGATCGAGCGCGTCACGCGGCTGCTGGGGCGTGGCGTGCCCACGATGATCCTGGGTGAGACGGGCACCGGCAAGGAGTTGCTGGCGCGTGCCATCCATAACGACGGCCCGCGCGCGCGGGGGCCCTTCGTGGCGGTGAACTGCGCGTCCATTCCCGAGTCGCTGATCGAGGCCGAGCTGTTCGGCTACGAAGAGGGCGCCTTCACCGGCGCGCGCCGCAAGGGCAGCGTGGGCAAGATCGTGCAGGCGCACGGCGGCACGCTGTTCCTGGACGAGATTGGCGACATGCCGCTGGCCATGCAGGCGCGGCTGCTGCGCGTGCTGCAGGAGCGCAGCGTGGCGCCTCTGGGCAGCACGCGGCAGATCGAGGTGGACGTGAACGTGGTCTGCGCCACGCACCGCAACCTGCGCGCCATGATGGCCGACGGCCAGTTTCGTGACGACCTGTACTACCGGCTGAACGGCCTGGTAGTGCGACTGCCTGCGCTGCGCGAGCGCACGGACCTGGCGGTGATCGTGCAGCGGTTGCTGCGCGCCCAGCATGACTCTCCCGCCGCAGACAGCCCCATACCGGTGGCGCCCGAGGTGATGGCGCTGTTCGCTGCCCACCCCTGGCCGGGCAACCTGCGCCAGCTGTCCAACGTGCTGCGCACGGCGGCGCTGTTGGCCGAGGGCGCGGACGCGATCACGTGCGCGCACCTGCCGGAGGACTTCCTGGAGGAATGCGAGGCGCTGGCGCAGCAGGGCCGCGTGGTGGCGCAGGCGTTCTCTCAGCCAGCGGTGCCGCCAGCGGACGGCGCGCGCGCCGCGGCCCCGGCTCCGGCCCCGGCCAGCGTGCGGCCGCTGGGCGATGTGGCGGCCCATGCGCTGCAGCAGGCACTGGATGCGCACGCGGGCAATGTCTCCGCCGCCGCGCGCGCGCTGGGCGTGTCGCGCAACACGGTGTACCGCTACCTGCGCGCGCAGTCGTGTCGCTCCTGAAAAAGGAGCGATTTGCGCTGGTTGGGCGGGCGATTCAGCCGAAATTGACCTGAAAAACGCCGCCGATACAGCGCGAGTAGCTATTAAATAAAGAGCAACTCTAGAACAGCGTCACTGGCCGCCCGTTGGCGGCGGCCCCAGCGCTTCGATGGCGGCCCATTCCTCGTCGGTGTACAGCCGTGAGCGCGTGAGAAAGCGCATGCCCGTGGGCCCTTCGAGCGAGAACATGCCCCCGCCGCCCGGCACCGCATCGATGAGGAGGTGCGTGTGCTCCCAGTACGCGAACTGCGAGCGGCTCATGTAGAACGGCTGCCCGGCGATCTCGCCCAGCAGCACGTCGGCATCGCCCAGCAGGAACTCCCCGCGGGCAAAGCACATGGGCGCGCTGCCGTCGCAGCAGCCGCCCGACTGGTGGAACATCAGCGGCCCGTGCTGGGCCACCAGGCGCTTGATGAGCGCCGTGGCCTCGGGCGTGGCCGACACGCGGGTGGCGGGCGGCGCTGGCGTGGTCATGGCGTTGCCTGTGCCGCGGCGTCAGGCCGCCATGTCCAGCACCACGCGGCCCTGGATCTGGCCCTTGTGCATGCGCGCGAACACGTCGTTGATGTTCTCCAGCTTCTCGGTGCGCACCGTGGCCTTCACCTGGCCGCGCGCGGCGAAGTCCAGCGACTCCTGCAGGTCCAGACGCGTGCCGACGATGGAGCCGCGCACGGTCACGCCGCGCAGCACCATGTCGAAGATGGGCAGAGGGAAGTTGCCCGGCGGCAACCCGTTGAGCGACACCGTGCCGCCACGCCGCACCATGCCCAGCGCCTGCTCGAAGGCCTTGGGCGACACGGCCGTGACCAGCGCACCGTGCGCGCCGCCGATCTCCTTTTGCAGGAAGGCGGCCGGGTCGGTGTCGCGCGCGTTCACCGTCACGCTGGCGCCCAGCTGGCGGGCCAGCGCGAGCTTGTCGTCGTCCACGTCCACCGCAGCCACGTTCAGCCCCATGGCGCGGGCGTACTGCACGGCCATGTGGCCCAGGCCGCCAATGCCGGAAATCGCCACCCAGTCGCCGGGCTTGGTGTCGGTCACCTTCAGGCCTTTGTACACGGTCACGCCGGCGCACAGCACGGGGGCGATGTCCACGAAGCCCAGGTCTTTCGGCAGGTGGCCCACGTAGTTGGGGTCGGCCAGCGCGTAGTCGGCAAAACCGCCGTTGACCGAATACCCCGTGTTGCTCTGCGACTCGCACAGCGTCTCCCAACCGCCCAGGCAGTGCGTGCAACAGCCGCAGGCCGAGTGCAGCCAGGGCACGCCCACGCGGTCGCCTTCCTTCACATGCTTGACGTTGGCGCCCACGGCGGCGACGAAGCCCACGCCCTCATGCCCCGGGATGAAGGGCGGATTGGGCTTGACGGGCCAGTCGCCCTCGGCGGCGTGCAGGTCGGTGTGGCACACGCCCGAGGCCTCGATCTTCACCAGGATCTGGTCGGCGGCGGGGGTGGGCACGGGCACCTCTTCGATCGTCAGCGGCTTGCCGAACTCGCGGACCACGGCGGCTTTCATTGTCTTGGCTGGCATGGGATAAACCTCCTTCTCTGTGCAAATGAACGCAAGGGGAGCCCCCGTGCACCAGCCGCCCCCGCTGGGACGGCCAGTGGGGGCGCTGTATGGGCTTAGAAGAAGCCCAGCGGCTGCTGGGTGTAGCTCACCAGCAGGTTCTTGGTCTGCTGGTAGTGGTCCAGCATCATCTTGTGGTTCTCACGGCCGATGCCCGACTGCTTGTAGCCGCCAAACGCGGCGTGCGCGGGGTAGTGGTGGTAGCAGTTGGTCCACACGCGCCCGGCCTGGATGCCCTTGCCCATGCGGAAGGCGCGCGCGCCATCACGGCTCCACACGCCCGCGCCCAGGCCGTAGAGCGTGTCGTTGGCGATCTCCAGCGCCTCTTCTTCGGTCTTGAAGGTGGTCACCGAGACCACGGGGCCGAAGATTTCCTCCTGGAAGATGCGCATCTTGTTGTGGCCCTTGAACACCGTGGGCTGCACGTAGTAGCCGCCGGCCAGGTCGCCGCCCAGGGCGGTGTTGCGCGCGCCGCCGATGAGGCACTGGGCGCCTTCCTGCTTGCCCAGGTCCAGGTAAGAAAGGATCTTTTCCAGTTGCTCCTGCGAGGCCTGGGCGCCGATCATGGTGTTCTTGTCCAGCGGGTGGCCCTGCTGGATGGCGGCCACGCGCTTGAGCGCGCGCTCCATGAAGCGCTCGTAGATCGATTCCTGGATCAACGCGCGGCTGGGGCAGGTGCAGACCTCGCCCTGGTTCAGCGCGAACATCGCAAAGCCTTCCAGCGCCTTGTCGAAGAAGCCGTCGTCGGCGGACATCACGTCCTCGAAGAAGATGTTGGGGCTCTTGCCGCCCAGCTCCAGCGTCACGGGAATGATGTTCTGGCTGGCGTACTGCATGATCAGCCGGCCCGTGGTGGTCTCGCCCGTGAAGGCTATTTTTGCGATGCGGTTGCTGGAGGCCAGCGGCTTGCCGGCCTCCAGGCCAAAGCCGTTGACCACATTGACCACGCCCGGCGGCAGCAGGTCGCCAATGATCTCCATCAGCACCAGGATGGAGGCGGGCGTCTGCTCCGCGGGTTTCAGCACCACGCAGTTGCCCGCAGCCAGCGCGGGGGCGAGCTTCCACACCGCCATCAGGATGGGGAAGTTCCACGGAATGATCTGCCCGACCACGCCCAGTGGCTCATGGAAGTGGTAGGCGATGGTGTCGGCGTCGATCTCGCTGATGCCGCCTTCCTGCGCGCGCACGGCGCCGGCGAAGTAGCGGAAGTGGTCGATGGCCAGCGGAATGTCGGCTGCCATGGTCTCGCGCAGCGGCTTGCCGTTGTCGATGGTCTCGGCCACGGCGATCTGCAGCAGGTTGGCTTCCATGCGGTCGGCGATGCGGTTCAGGATGTTGGCGCGCTCGGTGGTCGAGGTGCGGCCCCACGCGGCCTTGGCTTTGTGCGCGGCGTCCAGTGCGGCGTCGATGTCCTTGCTGTTGGAGCGCGGCACGGCCGTGAACTTCTGGCCGTTGATGGGCGAGATGTTCTCGAAGTACTGCCCGTCCACGGGCGCCACCCACTGCCCGCCGATGTAGTTGCCGTACTGCTGCTTGTAGGGGTTGGCGATGCCAAGGCTGGCGATTTCGGCCATGTTCATGTGGTGTCTCCTGAGTGCTTGTGAAGGAATGCCACCGATGCGGCGGCGGCAGTGCCTCAGTGCAAGCGCCGTGCCAGAACGGCTGCAGAGGGGAGGGGCGGTGGGGCGTGCCGCGGCTGTGCCGCAGCGGCGCAGCCGTGTGCCATAACGCAACAGTGCGTCGGCCCATGACGGAACACCCGTTGGGGGTGCAGCCGTACGGATGTGCTCAGATTGCTATGCTTTATATAGCTGCCAGCGCAGTATGCGAGGGAGTTTTAGGCGCTTTTGCCTGATCTACTCCCGCGGATCACTCGGCGCCGGGTGTGCCGCCTGTGGGGCCGTTGGCGGGCGGGGTGGGTTTGAGACGCGGCAGGGCTGCCAGATGCTGCGCTGCCTTGTGGGCCTGTTCCACGGCGCGGCGCAGGTCGCCCAGCAGGCCCGTCCACTCGTGCACGGCCGTCACTTCCAGCAAGCCCTGGGCACCCGCGCGCAGCACGGCGGCCTTGGCGGCTTCATACGCCGCGTCGAACACGGTGTGTGCGGTGTTCACCTGGTCCAGGTCGTGGGCCTTGGGATCGGCGGCGGCAAAAAAATCCAGCGCCGCGGTGAAGGCCAGGGGCAGCGCGGCCAGGGGGTGGCCTTCGGGCGTGGTGGGCGCTACCGTTGCGGGGTGCGTGACGCGCAGCGCCTGCTGGCCCACCTGGTGCATGACACGCGCCAGCGTGTCGTAGTAGCCCGCAATGCGCAGCAGCTCGGGCATCTGGTCGGCCACGTCGCGCGATAGCGGCTGGCGGCTCACGTCGCTCACAAACGCGCCCACCTGCTGCTGCAGCTGCTCCAGCGCCTGCAACTGGCGCGTGAGCTGGCTCGCGGCCTGTGCGCCGGCCGGTTGCCAGGGCAGGGCGACGGGCGCCATGCGGGTGGCATCCGACGCCAGCTGCAGTGCCAGGTGGCCTACGCGCGCCATCTCGCGGCGCAGCGCCTGCAGGGCCAGCGCGGGCACGGCGGCCACGTTGTGGTCCAGGAACTGCGCACGGGCCACGTCTTCGTCCGCCGAGCGAAAGCGTGCCAGCAGAAAGCGCGCAAGCGGCCCCGACAGCGGCCACATGAGCAGCACGCCCAGCAGGTTGAACGCGGTGTGGAAGATCACGAGCTGCGTCACTGCGTCTCCCTCACCCGTGAGCCATACGCCCAGATGATGGATGGCCGCGAGCAGGGGCGACAGCAGCGCCAGGGCCGCCGCGGCCGTCACCACGTTGAACAGCACGTGTGCCGCCGCCAGGCGCCGCGCGTTGGAAGTGGCGTGGATGGCGGCCAGGATGCCCGTGAGCGTGGTGCCCACGTTGGCGCCGATGACCACGCCCGCGCCCACTTCCACCGCCAGCGAGCCGCCCGCCACGGCCGTGAGCACCACCGCCAGCGTGGCCGACGAGGCCTGCAGCACCACCGTCATGCCCAGGCCGATGAGCACTGCCAGCGCCAGGCCCGGCAGGTCGCTGGACAGCGGTGGCAGCGCCTGCGGATCCAGCCCGGTGAAGCCCTGGCGCAGCAGTTCGATACCCAGGAACAGCACGCCGAACCCCGCCACCGCCTGGCCCAGCGCCCCGCGCCGCGTGCCGCTGCCGGTGATTTGCAGCGCCATGCCGATGCCGATGAACGGAAGGGCGAAGGCATCGGCCTTCACCGCAAAGCCTAGCCACGCGACGAGCCAGCCGGTGACCGATGAACCCAGATTGGAGCCGAACACCACCCACAGCGCGGAGCTGAAGCCCAGCAACCCCGCATTGACGAAACCGATGGCCGCCACCGTCATGGCGGTGGACGATTGCACCAGCGCCGTGAGTGCCACTCCGGTCACCAGCCCGTGCAGCGGCGTGCGCGTCCAGGCGGCCAGGATGCGCTCCAGCGCGCGCCCGGCCGCCAGCTTGAGCCCGTCGGTCAGCATGGTCATGCCCAGCAGGAACAGGCCGATGCCGCCCAGCAGGGTGCCGGCGGCAATCAGGGGAGTGGCGGTGGCGGTCAAGGCGGCGGCGCGGTGGTTTTGTTCGGGTAGACCGGTAGGTGCGTGCCGACGGGGCGGTGCGGCAGAGGCGCTTTTATTTTGATAGCTGCTCGCGCTTGCTACAAGCGCGCTGGGGCTATTTTAGGTCATTGATCGGTAGTGTGGAGCGCCTTACGGGCGGCGCGGTGCACGGCGTGCGCTGTCAGTCGTCCGCCCGCGTGCAGTCTGTGGCGGCTGCCGCCTACAGGGCCGCGGGGCCGCGCAGCGGACAATACGCGCCGGACACGACTTCGAGAAGCGATGCAAGGGGACAACGCCATGGGCAACAGCGGGCCGCAGGAGCCGACCGATTCCAGGCCGGCCAGGGATGCGGGGGCGGCGCGCGGCGCCACCGTTTCGGGCTATCCGCCGCAGCGCACCGTGCACACCGCCACGGCCATGGACGCCACGGTGCCCAGCCTGCGGTTCATGATCGGCCTGGTGATCGCGGCGCTGGTGGTCGCGGGCCTGTATTTCGGCCGTACGCTGCTGGTGCCGCTGGCATTGGCGTTCCTGCTGAGCTTCGTGCTGGAGCCGCTGGTGGCGCAGCTCAAGCGCATGGGCCTGCCGCGCCTGCCCTCGGTCATCGCGGTGGTGATGGCCATGCTGATGGTGCTGGGCGTGGGGGCGCTGTTCGTGGGTAACGAGGCGCGCGAGCTGAGCGCGCAGCTGCCCTCCTACCAGAGCACCATCCGCAAGAAGCTGCGCAGCCTGCGCCAGGAGTTGCGCGCGCCCGGCATGTTCGACGGCGCCAAGCGCACCTTCGACATCGTGCAGCGCGAGGTGGAGGCGGCCGCACCCGCCTTGTCGGGTGCCGCGCGCGCGCCGGCGGTGCAAAAGGTGCAGGTGCAGCCGCCCGTACTGTCGCCCGCCAACCAGCTCATGGCCGCGCTCTCGGCGGTCAGTGGGCCGCTCACCCAGGCGGGCCTGGTGCTGGTGTTCGTGATCTTCATCCTGCTGGACCGGGTAGATCTGCGCGACCGCCTGCTGCGCCTGTGGGGGGGCAATCTGCACCGCGCCACCGATGCCATGGACGAGGCGGGCGACCGCATCACGCGCTACCTGACCATGCAGTTGCTGGTCAACGTGAGCTACGGCATCCCCATGGCGGCGGGCCTGTGGCTCATCGGCGTGCCCGGTGCCGTGCTGTGGGGGTCGCTGGCCGCGGTGATGCGCTTCGTGCCCTACCTGGGGCCGTTCATCGCCGCGGCGTTTCCGCTCACCCTCGCTTTCGCGGTGGACCCGGGCTGGGACCTGGTGCTGTGGACGCTGGGCCTCATCGTGCTGCTGGAACTGGTGAGCAACAACGTCATCGAGCCCTGGCTGTATGGCTCCAGCACCGGGCTGTCGGCGCTGTCGCTCATCGTGGCGGCCACCTTCTGGGCGGCGCTGTGGGGGCCGGTGGGGCTCATCATGTCCACGCCGCTCACCGTGTGCCTGCTGGTGATCGGCCGCTACCTGCCGCAGTTGGCCTTCCTGGAGGTGCTGCTGGGCAGCCGGCCGGTGCTGGACGAGCCCACGCGCATCTACCAGCGACTGCTGGCGGGCGACGCGGCGGAGGCCATCGAGCTGAGCACCACCCGCATCGAGGCCCTGAAGGGCGCCGTGCCCGCTTTCTACGGCCAGGTGGGCGTGCCCGTGCTGCGCATGGCCGTGGGCGACCATGCGCAGGTGGCCACGCCTGAGCACCGCCTGCGCCTGGTCGAAGGCATGGACGCGCTGCTGGACGAGCTGGAGGAGCAGTACCCGGTGCCCGACGCCGCTGCGCAGGAGCCGGTGGTGTGCCTGGGCGGCAAGTGGGAGGTGGATCTGTTCGCGGCGCGCATGCTGGCGCATGCGCTGTCGCTGCAGCATTGCCCGGCGCTGGCGCGCGTGGAGGGCGCCATGAGCGCCGAACATCTGGATGGCCTGGACCTGGACGCCGTGCGCGTGGTCTGCGTGGTGTGGCTCGCGCCCGAGCCCACCGCCGCCGCGCGGCACCTGTGCCGCAGGCTCAAGCGCCGCTGGCCGCATGTGCACATCGTGCTGGCGCTGTGGGGTGGGGTGCAGTCCCAGCCGCAGGACGAGCTGAGTGCCCAACTGGGCGCCGACGCGCTGGCCCTGTCGCTGGAGGAAACCCTGGCCCAGGTGGCGCAGCTGCAGGGCGCCAGCGTGGAAGGCGCCTACACCCCCGCGCCCATTCCCGCGGACGACGAGGCTCGCCTGCGCGCCCTGCAGGCCAGCGGCGTGCTGGACAGCCCCGCGCTGCAGCAGCTGTGCCAGCACACGGCCCAGCGCGCGGCCGACATCTTCGACGTACCGTTGGCGATGGTGTCGTTGGTGGATCGCGAGCGGCAGGTTACGCTGTGTGCGCACGGCCCGTTGTCGGCCGGCGGGGGGCAGGCCTGCTCGGCGGGCCAGGGCCTGCCGCGCGGCCTGTCGCTGTGCGGGCATGTGGTGGCGCGGCAGCGGTCGCTGGTGGTGCCCGACATTGCGCGGGATGCGCGCTTTGCCGGCAATCCGGCGCTGCGCGAGCAGGGTCTGCGCTTTTACGCGGGCGTTCCGCTGCGCGACGCGGCGGGCCATGCGCTGGGCACGCTGTGCCTGATGGACACCGCGCCGCGCACGTTCGATGAGCGGGAAAAGCGGTTGCTGCAGGCCATGGCCAATGACCTCATGGCCGGCTGGCGCGACGCCCAGGCCGCGGGCGGACCGGCGCTACCCGCGGGTCAGGCCGCGCCATCGGCCACGGTGGGTCAGGTGGTGCCGCAGTAGCCGACGTCCGAAATCGTCCGAAATGGTCTGAAGTAGGAGCGACCGGCGCGGCCAGGGCCGGGGCAGGCCCTGTCGCCAGCGCGTTACTTGGTGCCGAAGATGCGGTCACCCGCATCGCCCAGGCCGGGCAGGATGTAGCCGTGATCGTTGAGTTCGCGGTCAATGGCGGCGGTGTAGATGGGCACGTCGGGGTGGGCCTTTTGCAGCGTGGCCACGCCCTCGGGTGCAGCCAGCAGGCACACGAACTTGATCGAGCGCGGCTGCAGTTGCTTGAGGCGCGCGACGGCCGCGGCGGCGGAGTTGCCGGTGGCCAGCATCGGGTCCACGACGATGATGTCGCGCTCTGCCATCTCGGAGGGCATCTTGAAGTAGTACTCGACCGGCTGCAGCGTGTCCGGGTCGCGGTACAGGCCGATGTGGCCGATGCGCGCGCCCGGCACCACGTTGAGCATGCCGTCCAGGAAGCCGTTGCCCGCGCGCAGGATGGACACGAGCACGAGCTTCTTGCCGTCGATGACCTTGCCGGTCATGGTCTCCAGGGGGGTTTCGATCTGGATGTCCTGCAGCGGCATGTCGCGCGTGACTTCGTAAGCCATCAGGGTGGACAGCTCGCCCAGCAGGCGGCGGAAGCTGTTGGTGCTGGCGTCCTTCTTGCGCATCAGGGTCAGCTTGTGCTGTACCAGGGGGTGGTCGATGACGTGGACGTTGCTCATGGGCTGGTGCCTCTTATTGGGGTAGAAAAAAAGATCGAGACCGGAATTTTGCACTCTGGCGCCAAGCCCCTGCGCGCGGGCAGCGCCGACGCACCGCCGGCCAGCGGCCCATCCGCCTCAGGTCAATCTGCCGACGCCGCGGTCAGCAGCTGTGCGTAGCGGGTCATGTCCACGTTGCCGCCGCTGATGACGACGCCCACGCGCTTGCCCCGCAGCCGCACGCCGCCATGGCAAGCGCCCGCCAGTCCCAGCGCGCCCGTGGGCTCGACCACGATCTTCATGCGTTCGGCAAAGAAGTGCATCGCGCTCATGAGCTGCGCATCGGTGGCGGTCACGATGTCAGAAACGCCGGCGTGGATGAGGGGGAAGGTGAGCGCGCCCAGTGCCTGCGTCTGCGCACCGTCGGCAATCGTCTGCGGTGTGTCGATGCGCACCACGTGGCCTGCGTTGAGGGACTGCTGTCCGTCGTTGCCGGTCTCGGGCTCCACGCCGACCACCTTGCACTGCGGCGCCAGTTCGCGCGCTGCCAGCAGGCAGCCCGACAGCAGGCCGCCGCCGCCCAGCGGCACGAACAGGTAGTCCAGGTGCGGCACGTCCTCGAACAGCTCCTTGGCCACTGTGCCCTGGCCGGCGATCACGTGGGCGTGGTCGAAGGGCGGAATCAGCGTCATGCCGCGCTCGGTGGCCAGGCGGCGGCTGATGGCCTCGCGGTCTTCGGTGAAGCGGTTGTAGGTGACCACCTCGGCGCCGTAGCCGCGCGTGGCGGCTATCTTTGCAAGCGGCGCATCCTCCGGCATGACGATGACTGCGGGAATCTCCAGCAGCCGCGCCGACAGCGCGATGGCCTGCGCATGGTTGCCCGACGAGAACGCGATCACTCCGCGCTGGCGCTGCGCCTCGCTGAACTGCACCAGTGCGTTGAACGCGCCGCGGAACTTGAACGCGCCCATGCGCTGCAGGTTTTCGCACTTGAAGAACACCTGCGCGCCGAGCAGCGCATCCAACGTGCTGGAACTCAGCACCGGCGTGCGGTGTGCCATGCCCTTGAGGCGATGGGCCGCTTCGGCAACGTCGTCGTAGGTGGGCAGCGGAGGGCGCGGCAGGTGCATGGCTGTGGGCGAACGCTGGTGAATGGAAACGCGGCGCGGTGCCGCGCCGCAGGCGGGTTGCCGCATCATAGCCCGACACCCGGCGGTATATGCCTCGATTGGCCTGCAACGCCCTTGCAGCAAGCGCGCCCAGCTATCAACTTTGAAACCGGGGCCGCGCGGCGCGTGCGTCAGCCGAGTTCGCTGAAGCGCTTGAGCGGCGCCAGCGCCGGGAAGTCGCCCGCGCGCTTGGCCTGCATGGCGGAGACGGCCTCGCCCACGTGGCGGTTGCTCCAGATGGCGCCCTGCAGCCAGCCCATCTGGCGCAGGCTGTCGTGCACGCCGTGGTCGCGCGCATAGCGCACGGCCTGCTTGGTGCCCCAGACAGCCACCGGCGGCTTGGTGGCAATCTCGTTCGCGCAGGCCAGGGCGCCGGCCACCAGCGTTTCGTGCGAGTCGAACAGCTGCGTGACCAGTCCGCATTCCAGCGCGCGCTCGGCCGGCAGGCGGCGGCCGGTGTAGGCCAGCTCGTTCAGCAGGCCCAGCGGCATGAGCTTGGGCAGGCGCTGCAGGCTGCCCACGTCGGCCACCATGCCGATGTTGATCTCCTGGATGCAGAAGAAGGCATCGCGCGTGGCATAGCGGATGCAGGCGGCCGCCACCATGTCCAGCGCGCCACCGATGCAGCCGCCGTGGATGGCCGCGATCACGGGGATGCGCAGCTCTTCGATGCGCGTGAAGGTGGCCTGCATGTCCGTCAGCTGGTCGAACACGGCGGCGCGCCCCTCGGGGCTGCGGTCGTCCAGCGTGATCGCGCCGCCGAAGGTCTCCAGCGCCATGCCCGCGCTGAAGTGCTTGCCCGTGCTGCTGATGACCAGCGCGCGCGCCTCGCCGCCGCGGTGCAGGTTGGCCAGCACGGTGTCCAGCTCGCGCCAGAACTGCGGGTGCATGGTGTTCATGGCCTCGGGGCGGTTCAGCACCAAGTGGGCCACGTGGTCGGTGACGGTGAGGGTGAAGCAGGTGAGGGTGTTCATGGCGCGACTGTAGGAGTGGCCGGCGGGCCGGGGCGTCGCTTGCGCGACGGTGCGGCGGTCATCGGGCACTGACCGAAATCGGCCTGCAGCGCTTGTAGGGCAAGCGCAGGCAGCTATTTGATGCATAGCAAAGAAGCGCCATCTCGCGCGGCGCCACCGGCAGGCGCCCCTCTGTCGCGGTCCAGCCGGTCTGGCGGCGAGGTATACACTTTGCCGCTGCGGCGCAGGCCGCATTTTTTGTTGGCTCCAAGCAAAGGAATCGCAGCCATGGGCGCGCAATGGAAGGCAAAGGGCAAGGCGCTGGTCGCCGATGCCAAGGGCAGGCTTTTTGGGAAGCTGGTCAAGGAAATCATCGTCGCCGCGCGCGCGGGGGCCGACCCGGCCGGCAATTCGCGCCTGCGCCTGGCCATCGAGGCGGCGCGCAAGGCGTCCATGCCCAAGGACACGCTGGAGCGTGCCATCAAGAAGGGTTCGGGCGTGGGGGGCGACGCGGTGAACTACGAGCGCGTGATCTACGAGGGCTTTGCCCCGCACCAGGTGCCGGTGATGGTGGAATGCCTGACCGACAACGTGAACCGCACGGCGCCCGAGATGCGCGTGTGCTTTCGCAAGGGGCAGATGAGTGCCGTGGCCTGGGACTTCGACCACGTGGGCATGATCGAGGGCGAGCCCGAGCAAGCCGGCGCCGACGCGGAGTTGGCCGCCATCGAGGCCGGTGCCCAGGACTTCGAGCCCGGCGAGGAAGAGGGCCAGACCCTGTTCCTGACCGACCCTTCGGATCTGGACGCGGTGGCCAAGGCATTGCCGGGCTTCGGCTTCAAGGTGCTGTCGGTCAAGCTGGGCTACAAGGCCAAGAACCCGGTGAGCATGGCCAGCCTTTCGCCCGAGGCGCAGGAGGAAGTGCAGGCCTTCCTGGCGGGCATCGAAAACAACGACGACGTGCAGAACGTGTTCGTGGGGCTCGTGGACTGATGCACGCGATGCACCGTGCCGCCAAGGCCCCCGTCCACCCACGAAAAAGCCGCTGAACAGCGGCTTTTTTTCATGGCGCCTCGGTGCTTGGTTAGCGGCGCACGGTGCCGGCGTCCTGGCCGAAGAGGATCTTCTTGGCTGCCTCGTCCACCGTGGGCGCGGTATTGATGGTCTGTGCCAGCGCGTAGGCGCGGCCGGTGGCGGGCCGTGCCTGGATGCGCTCGAACCAGGCCCGCAGGTGCGGGAAATCCGCCAGGTCCTGGCGCTGCCTCTCATGCGGCACGATCCAGGGGTAGCAGGCCATGTCGGCAATGGAATAGTCCCCTGCGATGTAGTCGCGCCCGTCGGCCAGGTGCTTGTCCAGCACACCGTACAGGCGCGCGGTTTCCTTCACGTAGCGGTCAATGGCGTAGGGCACCGGCTCGGGCGCGTATTGCGTGAAGTGGTGGTTCTGCCCGGCCATGGGCCCCAGGCCGCCCATCTGCCAGAACAGCCACTGCAGCGCCTCGTTGCGCCCGCGCAGGTCCTGCGGGATGAACCGGCCGGTCTTGTCGGCCAGGTACAGCAGGATGGCGCCGGACTCGAACACCGACAGCGGCGCGCCGCCATCCGCGGGCGCCTGGTCCACGATGGCGGGGATGCGGTTGTTGGGCGCGATGCGCAGAAAGTCCGGCGCGAACTGCTCGCCCCGGCCGATGTTCACCGGGTGCACGCGGTAGGGCAGGCCGCTTTCTTCCAGGAAGAGGGTGATCTTGTGGCCGTTGGGCGTGGTCCAGTAGTACAGGTCGATCATCGGATGCTCCTTAAATAATAGCTGTTAGCGCTTGATAGACGGGCGTTGGAGCTGAATTTGGCTTGGAACGCCTCAGCGCTTCCTGCCGCCGAAGATGCCGCCCAGCACGCCGCGCAGTATTTCCTTGCCCAGGCTGGTGCCCATGGTGCGTACGGCCGACTTGGCCATGGTCTGCACCAGGCCGTCGCGCTTGCCGCCGCGCGGCCCGGTGCTGCCGAACAGCACATCGTTCAGGCCGCCCATGAGGCCGCTGTCGCCCTGCGCCGTGCCGTTGCCGGGGGCGCTGGGGGCGGTGCTGGCAGCCTGCTCGGCGCGGCCGCGCAGCTTCTCGTAGGCGGATTCGCGGTCCACGGCCTGCTCGTAGGTGCCCGCGACGAGCGATCCGCCGATGAGTGCGCGGCGTTGCACGTCGGTGATGGGGCCGATCTGGCTGCCGGGCGGCAGCACGTACACGCGCTCGGTTTCGCTGGGGCGGCCCTTGGCGTCGAGGAAGCTCACCAGCGCCTCGCCCACCGCCAGCTCGGTGATGGCGGCCTCGATGTCCAGGCCCGCCTTGGGGCGCATGGTGGTGGCCGTGGCCTTCACGGCCTTCTGGTCGCGCGGGGTGAAAGCGCGCAGCGCGTGCTGCACGCGGTTGCCCAGCTGGGCCAGCACGCTGTCGGGGATGTCCAGCGGGTTCTGGGTGACGAAATACACGCCGACCCCTTTGGAACGCACCAAGCGCACCACCAGTTCGATACGCTCCACGAGCACCTTGGGCGCCTCGTTGAACAGCAGGTGGGCTTCGTCGAAGAAGAACACCAGCTTGGGCTTTTCGGGGTCGCCGATCTCGGGCAGGGTTTCGAACAGCTCCGACAGCATCCACAGCAGGAACGTGGCGTACAGGCGCGGCGAGTTCATGAGCTTGTCGGCCGCCAGGATGTTGACCACGCCGCGCCCGTCCACGGTCTGCATGAAGTCCTGGATGTTGAGCATGGGCTCGCCAAAGAACTGGTCGCCGCCCTGCGTCTCGATCTGCAGCAGCCCGCGCTGGATGGCGCCCACGCTGGCCGTGGAGATGTTGCCGTACTCGGTGGTGAAGTCCTTGGCGTTGTCACCCACGTAGGTGAGCATGGCGCGCAGGTCCTTCAGGTCCAGCAGCAGCAGGCCGTTGTCGTCCGCGATCTTGAACACCAGGTTGAGCACGCCCAGCTGGGTTTCGTTCAGGTTCAGCATGCGCCCCAGCAAGAGCGGCCCCATGTCCGAGATGGTCGCGCGCACGGGGTGGCCCTGCGTGCCGAAAACATCCCACAGCGTGGTGGGGCAGGCCGTGGGCTCGGGCGCGGCCAAGCCGCGGTCGGCCAGCGTCTTGCCCAGCTTCTCGCCAATGGTGCCCTTTTGGCTGATGCCGGTGAGATCGCCCTTCACGTCGGCCATGAACACCGGCACGCCGATGCGCGAGAACTGCTCAGCCAGCGTCTGCAGCGTCACGGTCTTGCCGGTGCCGGTGGCGCCGGTGATCAGGCCGTGCCGGTTGGCCAGGCCCGGCAGCAGGTGGCATTGCGTGGAATCACGCTGTGCAATCAGGAGAGGTTCGGACATGGCGGTAGTGATGGGGTGAGTCAAAAGTAAAATCGCGGCCGCAAGATTAAATCAATCAAAGGACGCTGCAGTGGCAGGACACAGTAAATGGGCCAACATCCAGCACCGCAAGGGGCGCCAGGATGAAAAGCGCGGAAAGATCTGGACCCGCATCATTCGTGAAATCACCGTCGCGGCGCGCACGGGCGGCGGCGACCCCTCGGCCAACCCGCGTCTGCGCCTGGCCATCGACAAGGCCAAGGCCGCCAACATGCCGGCCGACCGCATCAAGTACAACATCGACAAGGCCTCGGGCACGCTGGAAGGCGTGAGCTACGAGGAAATCCGCTACGAGGGCTACGGCATCGGCGGCGCCGCGATCATCGTGGACACCATGACCGACAACCGCGTGCGCACCGTGGCTGAAGTGCGCCACGCCTTCAGCAAGTACGGCGGCAACATGGGCACGGAAGGCTCCGTGGCCTTCCAGTTCAAGAACGTGGGCCAGATCATCTTCGCCCCCGGCACCAGCGAGGACAAGGTCATGGAAGTGGCCCTGGAGGCGGGCGCCGAGGACGTGATCACCGATGATGAGGGCGCCATCGAGGTGCTGACCGCGCCCGGCGATTTCGAGGCGGTGCGCGATGCGCTGGGGGCTGCGGGCCTTCAGCCGGAGGTGGCCGAGGTCACCATGCGCCCCGAGAACACCATCGCCCTGGAGGGCGACGATGTCGCGCGCATGCAAAAGCTCCTGGACATGATCGAAGACCTCGACGATGTGCAAGAGGTCTACCACAACGCAGAGCTCTAGGAACTTGAGCACCGACACCCTATGAAAATCCTAGTCATTGGCGGCGGCGGCCGGGAACACGCACTGGCCTGGAAGCTGAGCCAGTCCCCCAAGACCTCCAAGGTGTACGTGGCGCCCGGCAACGGCGGCACGGCGCTGTCGCCAAAGTATGAGAACGTGCCCATCAGCGACGTGACGGCCCTGCGCGAGTGGGCGCAGGCGCAGAAGATCGCGCTCACCGTGGTCGGCCCCGAGGCACCGCTGGCCGCTGGCGTGGTGGACGAGTTCCGTACCCACGGCCTGCGCATCTTCGGCCCCACGCAGGCTGCCGCGCAACTGGAAAGCTCCAAGGCCTTCTCCAAGGCTTTCATGAAGCGCCACGGCATCCCCACGGCCGAGTACGAGACCTTCACCGACCCGCAGGCCGCGCATGCCTACGTGGACCGTCTGGGCGCACCCATCGTCATCAAGGCCGACGGCCTGGCGGCGGGCAAGGGCGTGGTGGTAGCCATGACGCTGCAGGAGGCCCACGACGCCGTGGACTTCATGCTGGTGGACAACAAGTACGGCGTCGCCCACAACGAAGGCGGCGCCCGCGTGGTGATCGAGCAGTTCCTCGAAGGTGAGGAAGCCTCGTTCATCGTGCTGTGCGACGGCAAGAACGTCCTGGCGCTGGCCACCAGCCAGGACCACAAGCGCCTGAAGGATGGCGACCAAGGCCCCAACACCGGTGGCATGGGCGCGTATTCGCCTGCGCCGGTGGTCACGGCCGACGTGCATGCGCGCGCCATGCGCGAGGTGATCCTGCCCACCATCCGTGGCATGGAAAAAGACGGCATCCCCTACACGGGCTTTCTGTATGCCGGCCTGATGATCGACGCGACGGGCCATCCCAAAACGCTGGAGTTCAACTGCCGCATGGGCGACCCCGAGACACAGCCTATCCTCATGCGCCTCAAGAGCGACCTGGTGGAGGTGCTGGGGGCGGCCGTGGACGGCAAGCTCGACCAGGTGGAACTGCAGTGGGATCGCCGCACGGCGCTGGGCGTGGTGATGGCTGCCCAGGGCTACCCCGAGAACCCGCGCAAGGGCGATGCCATCACCGGCCTGCCGCAGGACGCGGACGACGCCATGGTCTTCCACGCCGGCACACAGCTCGTGGACGGCGTGGTGCGGACCAGTGGCGGGCGCGTGCTGTGCGTGACGGCGCTGGCCGACAGCGTCAAGCAGGCACAGCAGCGTGTGTATGACGTGGCGCGCGGCATTCACTTCGACGGCGCGCAGTACCGCCACGACATTGGCCACCGCGCGGTGAAGGCCAACGGATGACCACACAAAAACCCACCTTCAACACGGCGGACACCGTGGCCCGCGTGCGCGGCTATCTGGAGGGCCTGCAGGCGCGCATCACCAGCGCGCTGGAGGACATCGAGGGGCCGCAAAGCCAGGGCGGGGCGCGCTTTCGGTCCGATGCCTGGCGGCGCGAAAGCGGCTCTGCACTGCAGGGCGACGGCATCACGCGCATCCTGGAAGGTGGGCGCGTGTTCGAGCGCGCGGGCTGCGGCTTCTCGCACGTGAGCGGGCCGCGCCTGCCGCCCTCGGCCACGCAGCACCGGCCGGAGCTGGCGGGCGCGCCGTTCGAGGCCATGGGCGTGTCGCTGGTGTTTCACCCGCGCAACCCCTATGTGCCCACGGTGCACATGAACGTGCGCATGATCGCAGCCGGCACAGGTGCGGCTGGCACAGGTGCGGCTGGCACAGGTGCGGCAGGTCAGGCAGGCCAGGGTCCCATCTGCTGGTTCGGCGGCGGCATGGACCTCACGCCGTACTACGGTTTCGACGAGGATGCGGTGCACTTTCACCGTGCCTGCCGCGATGCGCTCGCACCCTTCGGCGAAGGCCTGTACCCGCGCTTCAAGACCTGGTGCGACGAGTACTTCTACCTTAAGCACCGCAATGAGCAGCGCGGCGTGGGCGGCATCTTCTTTGACGACTTCGCGGAGCCGGGCTTCGAGCAGAGCCTGGCCATGACGCAGAGCGTGGGCGATGCCTTCCTGCGCGCCTACCTGCCCATCGTGCAGCGGCGCATGCACATGGACCATGGCGAGCGCGAACGCGAGTTCCAGCTCTACCGGCGTGGCCGCTATGTGGAGTTCAACCTGGTGTGGGACCGCGGCACGCACTTCGGCCTGCAGTCGGGTGGGCGCACGGAATCCATCCTGCTGTCCATGCCGCCGCTGGCGGCCTGGTCCTACCAGCGCGAGCCGCAGCCGGGTTCGCCCGAGGCGCTGTTGACCGAGCGCTTTCTGCAGCGCCGCGACTGGATCTGAGTGTGTGAGCGCGGGTAACTATAATTTCAATAGCTACCTGCGCTTGATCATCAAGCGCCAGACCCGTTTTTGATATCTGAAACATGCCCTGACAACCGCTCCGCGCCCCCCTTGGCCGTGGCGGTGCTTGCAGGCTATATTGATTCCATTCCTTCACTGAAGACCACCTGATGACCACTTCCAGCAAATCGGAAACCGCCGCCAAGAAAGACGTCACCAAGCTCCAGCGCGCCATCGTCGATGGCCTGGAAGACGTCAAGGCGCAAGACATCCAGGTCTTCAACACCGAGCATCTCTCGCCGCTGTTCGAGCGCGTGGTCGTCGCCACCGGCAGCTCCAACCGCCAGACCAAGGCGCTGGCCGCCAGCGTGCGCGACGCCGTGCGCAAGGCCGGGTTCCCCAAGCCGCGCAGCGAGGGCGAGGACAACGGCGAATGGATCATCGTGGACTGCGGCCAGGCCGTGGTGCATGTCATGCAGCCCGCCATCCGCCAGTACTACCGGCTGGAGGAGATCTGGGGCGAGAAGCCCGTGCGCCTGAAGCTGGGCGCTGCCAAGCCGCGCAAGATCATGGCCTCGGAAGGCGACGACGAGGCGCCCGCGCGCAAGCCGGCTGCCAAGAAGGCAGCAGCCAAGCCCGCCACGAAGTCCGCAGCTGGCCAGAAGCCGGCCAAGGCGGCAGCTCCCGCAGCGGCCAAACCGACAGCGAAATCCGCAGTGAAGCCAGCATCCAAGCCCGCTGCCAAGCCCGCGAGCAAGGCACAGAAGGCACCGGTCAAGGCCGCATCCAAACCCGCAGCAAAGAAGACCACGGCAAAGCCCGTGGCGGCGAAGAAGCCAGCCATCAAGAACGCGGTGAAGACCGTCGTGGTGAACAAGCCTGTGGCCAAGAAGGCACCCGCCAAGGCCGCCGCTACCACCACGGCACGCAAGCCGGTCGCCAAATCCACCGGCAAGGCTGTCGCGAAGAAGGCCCCCGCACGCAAGAAGGCCTGAGCCTTGCGCTGACCCATGAAGCTGCTGATCGTGGCCGTGGGCCAGCGGGTTCCCGATTGGGCGCAGACGGCCTATGACGACTATGCCAAGCGATTCCCGCCCGAGCTGAAGGTCGAGCTCAAGGCCGTCAAGACCGAGCCGCGCGGCTCCAAGACGCTGGAGACGCTCTATGCTGCCGAGCGCGAGCGTATCGAAGCGGCCATCCCGCGTGGCACGCGTGTGGTGGTGCTGGACGAGCGGGGCACGAGTCTCACCACCAAGGCCCTGGCCCAGCGGCTGAAGGACTGGCAGTTCGGGGGGGATGATGTGGCCCTGGTCATCGGCGGCCCCGACGGCCTAGACCCGGCCTTCCGCCAGGCGGCGCACGAGCGCATCCGCCTGTCCGACCTGACCCTGCCGCATGCCATGGTGCGCGTGTTGCTTATCGAGCAGCTCTACCGTGCGTGGTCGGTGAATGCCGGGCACCCGTACCATCGCGAATAACTTCAGATTTGATAGCTGCTCGCGCTTTCTGGTCGGGCGCTGGAGGCCCATTTGACTCAAGAACACCGCTTCATCTACCTGGCCTCCCAGAGCCCGCGGCGCCGCCAGTTGCTGGAGCAGTTGGGGGTGCGCCATGAGCTGCTGCTGCCCAACGCGGTGGGGGACGAGGCCGAGGATGCCGAGGCCATCGAAGCCGTGCTGCCTGGTGAGGCGCCCACGACCTATGTCGAGCGGGTGACGGGGCTCAAGCTGGACGCTGCCGTGGCGCGCCATGCGCGGCGCGGGCTGTCGCCAGCGCCCATTCTGTGCTCCGACACCACCGTGGCCCTGGGTCGCACCATCTACGGCAAGCCAGAGGATGCGCACGACGCGGTGCGTATGCTGGGGGAGTTGGCGGGGCATGAACACCGCGTATTGACGGCCGTCGCGCTGCAGGTGGGTCCCCGACGCCTCACGGCGCTGTCAGTCTCGCGCGTGCGCTTTGCGCCTATGTCGCGGGCGCAGATCGAGGACTACGTGGCGACGGGCGAGCCGCTGGGCAAGGCGGGCGCCTATGCCATCCAGGGGCGCGCCGCCGCCTATGTGGAGCACCTGTCGGGCAGTTACTCCGGCATCATGGGCCTGCCCATGTATGAGACGGCGCGCCTGTTGCGCGCGGCGGGCGTGCTGGCCGTGTAGGCGCAGCCTGTCAGGCCCGGAGCCTGGTTACATCGGGTATTTCGCCAGGCGCGCCGTATCCGGGATGTGGATGTCGCGCTTATCGATGTGGATCAGGCCGGCGGCCTCCAGGTCGTGCAGTACGCGAGAGAAATACTCGGGCGTGATCGACAGCCGCGAAGCGATGGTGGCCTTGCTCACCGGCAGCGAGATGCTGCGCGCGCTGGCTGGCGGCGCGGGAGCAACGGACTGCAGTGCCGCGCGGGCCGGGCATTGCGGAGGCACAGGCGCGGCAGGGGGATGAGGTGCGTCCTCGGGCAGGGAGTGCAGCAGGTAGCCGATCACGCGCTGCGCGCCGTTGTGCAGCGTATAGGTCTGCACGTCATGCACCAGGCCGTGCAGGCGGCGCGAGATGCCGGCGAGCATGCGCATGGCAAAGCGCGGCTCGTTCTCGATCTCGCGCACCACGGCCGCCTTGCCTACGGAGAGCAGCAGAGTATCGGTCAGGGCCTGGGCGTTCACGATATAGGGACGATCAGTAAACATCAGCGCCTCGGCGAAGCTGATGCCGGGGCCGGCAAGCTCGATCACCTTCTCCTGCCTCGCTGGCGACAGTGCAAACAGCTTCACCTGCCCCATTACGGTGACGTGGAATTCCTCGCAGGGCATGCCAACGCTGAACACCATCTCGCCGCGCGCATAGCGGCGTAGCCGGCAACCCGTGCCCAGGCGTTCCAGCTCCTGGGGTGCCATTTCCTGGAACAGGGGCAGTGCCGCAAGGTAGCGCGGTATGTCGAAGTGCGCGATGTCCATGCGCGCATTACAGGGGATACCCCTAGGCTTTGACTTGATCTACCCCAAATCGTTCAGTGCGATGTGCCCTCACTGCGGGTGATCTTGTTCCAGACGTTGTATTTCCCCACGGGCTTTTTCATGGGCAGGCGCTTGACTTCCTTGAAGCTGGCGGCGTCGTAGACCACCAGTGCGCCGTCCATTTCCCAGACACTGGCGAGGGCGTAGCGGCCATCGCGGGTGAACTCGATGTGCGCCAGCGTCTTGCCGGGCTCGCGCACCTGGGCCACCGGCTGCAGCGTGCGCTTGTCGATGATGGTCAGAGTGTCCTTGGCCGTGGGGCTCATCATGGAGTCGGTCCAGGCGTAGGGCGTGTCCTCATGGCTGCGCATGAAGAAACCCGGGCCGGGCGTGGCGATGGTGCGTACCGTCTTCCAGGTCTGCATGTCGATGACGTCCACGGCCCCGCCGCCCAGATTTGGGCTGGCCAGCACGGTGGTGTCGCCCCAGGCGAAGGTGATGCCCGAGCCCAGGTGCGGCATGCCGGCGATGGGCAGATCGGCCACCTTGCGCCGGATGTCCAGGTTCACGACCTGTGCGCTTGCGCGTTCGTCGGCGCCACTGCGCGGGCGCGTGGCGCCGAGTACGTGGCGGTAGGACTGGTCGAAGAAGAAGTCGTCCAGCGGCTCGCTCAGGGGGGTGCGCCGCACGCCCAGGTAGCCGGGCTTGGCGATGGCCTCTCCCATCTTGTAGTCGTGCACCAGACCATCGTAGATGGGGGCCGCGTTCCGGTCGTACGAGATTTCCCAGAGCTCGGGGATGTCCTTGAGCGCCACCACGAAGCTCTTGCGCGGCGTGGCGTCGTACACGGCCGAAACGCGTGAACTCGCCTTGCCGTCGAGCGTGGCTGCGGCGTATGTCTGCACGAGGTTCAGATCGGCATCGAACAGCGCCAGCGTGTGGGGCAGGTAGTTGGCGGCCATCACCCAGCGCCCGTCGCCGCTCACGGCCACGTTGCGCATGTTCAGGCCCGCGCGTACCTCGGCCACCACGCGCAGGCGCCACAGGTCGTATTTGGTGATCCAGCCGTCGCGCGAACCGAAGAACACGTAGCGCCCGTCCGGCGTGAACTTGGGGCCGCCATGCAGCGCATAGCGGCTGGCAAAGCGCGTGATGACCTCGAAGCGGTCGCCGTCGAGCAGCGAGACATGGTGGTCGCCTCCTTCCACGACGAGGAAGAGGTTCATCGGGTCCGCATTCCACTTCGGCTTGGCGGGCTCATCGTCGGGCACGGGCGTGAACGTGCGCGACGCCCGGATATCGTCCTCGCCCCAGCGCGGCGCGGGCACCACGGGGGTACGTACCCACGCGGCCAGGGCGCGAATCTCCGCGTCGCCCAACTGCTCGGAGAACCCGGGCATCTGGGTGGCGGGGCGCCCTTGCTGGATGACGCGCAACACCTCGGCGGGGCGCACACGCTCCAGGCTCTCGGGCAGCAGTGCGGGGCCCATGATGCCGGTGCGCTGCGCGCCGTGGCATACAGCGCAGTGCTGCTGGTACAGAGCGGGGGCGTTGGGCTGGAGGGCTTCGGTGGTTTGGGCGTGCAGGCCCGTGAGCCAGAACAGACCCAAGGCCGCCAGATAACGGCTCGGTCCAGACCAGCGGCTGCCGCGCAAGGGCCGCTTCGCCGCGGCGGTATCCACCTTTTTCGCGATAGCGCAGAGAAGGGGGAAGCGGCGTAGCCGCTCAGGGAAAGGTGTTTCTAGTTTACGCATGGGCAATCTCGATCGTGCGACGGCGCTCATGCTTGGCGGGGGACTCGAAGGGCGTGCTGGAGGCGCCCACTTCGGCATCGGAGAGGTAGCAGCCGGGGTCCTCGAACCAGGGGTTGCCCGTGAGCTGCTGTGCGCGCACGCGGGTGTTGCCATTGCAGATCGTGAGGTACTGGCAACTGGCGCAGCGGCCCTGGACAGGGCGCGGGTGCTGCTTGAGCCCCGCCATGAGCGGGTCGCTGATGTCGTTCCAGATCTGCGAGAAGGGGCGTTCGCGCACGCTGCCCAGGTCGTGGTGCCACCACATGGTGTCGGGGTGCACATGGCCCAGATTGTCGATATTGGCCACCATCTGGCCGCTGGCATTGCCGCCCCAGGCCACCAGGCGCTGGCGCAAGGCGTCTTCCCATTGCGGCAGGTGCTCGCGCGCCCATTGCAGCAAATAGGGACCGTCAGCATCGTTGTTGCCGCTCACGTAGTCGTCCAGGCTGCCGGCCTGGGCATCGGCCCAGGCATGGTTGAACAGCAGGTCCATGGCCTGGCGTGTGGCCTGGTGGTGCGCGTCCTTGTCGCGGTGGATGTTGCCCCGCCCCGCGTAGTTCAGGTGCGAGAAGTAGAACTTGTTGGCGCCCTCGTCCTTCATGAGCTGCAGCAGTGCGGGCAGATCGTGTGCATTCAGCGCTGTCATGGTGAAGCGCAGGCCCACCTTGACGTTGTGCGTGGCCAGGTGGCGGATGGCGGCCAGGCTGCGGTCGAACGCACCGTCCAGACGGCGGAACTTGTCATGCGTGGGCTTCAGGCCATCCAGGCTGATGCCCACGTAGTCGAATCCCGCGCCAGCGATGCGCGCGGCCATGGGCGCGTCGATCAGCGTGCCGTTGGTCGAAAGGCCGGTATAGAAGCCCAGGTCACGCGCGCGCGCCGCGATCTCGAAGAGGTCGGGGCGCAGCAGTGGCTCGCCGCCCGAGAGGATGAGCGCCGGCACGCCGAAGGCCTTGAGGTCGTCCATGACGGTGTATACCTCTTGCAACGACAGCTCTCCAGCGTAGTCGTGGTCGGCCGATAGCGCGTAGCAGTGCTTGCAGGTGAGGTTGCAGCGCCGGATCAGGTTCCAGATGACCACGGGGCCGCGCGCGTGCCGTTCGCGCGAAGTGGGGTAGGTTCCGGTGGCTTGGGCCTGGGCGAGTTCACGCAGGTACTGGCTGATGCGAAACATGGTCAGTCTTCCTTGAGGCGCAGGCCGGTCTTCTTGAGGATGGCCGTGGAGTACAGGATGTCGTGGGCGCGGCAGGCATCGCCCAGCAGGCCGGCAATCTGCTCGGCCTGTTGCTCGACATGCGCGCGGCTGGGGCCATGCAGCATGGCAAACAGGTTGTAGGGCCAGTGGGGCAGGTGGCGCGGGCGGCGGTAGCAGTGGCTCACGCCCGGCAGCGCGGCGACTTGGCGGCCCAGCGCGGCGACCTGGGTATCGTCCACGTCCCACACGCTCATGCCGTTGGCCGTGTAGCCCAGGCGGTAATGGTTGGGCACCGCGCCGATGCGGCGCACCAGGCCCTCGTCGATCATCCGGGCCAGGCGCTCGCGCACCTGCTCGCCAGGCACGCCCAGCATGGCGCCCACGGCTTCGTAGGGGCGCGCCACCAGCGGCAGCCCGCCCTGCGTGGCGGCGATCAGCGCACGGTCGAAGGCATCAAGCGCCATGGTGTTCTCCGGTGGGCTGCGCCGGCAGGGGCGGCAGGCGCAACTCCACGAAATACTCTTCTTCCTTGGGAAAGGCGTAGACCGGCAGGCCAGTCGCGTCTTCGATGCGTGCCAGGGTCTCGCGCGCCAGCGCGGGGGACTCGGCCGCCACCACGAACCACATGTTCAGCGCATGCTCGCGGCGGTAGTTGTGCGCCACCTCGGTGAAGGCATTGACGGCAGCGCACACGGCGTCAAAACGATCCTCGGGCACAGCCATGGCCGCGAGGACGAATTGGCCGCCTGCGCGTTCGATCTGGAACAGCGGGCCGAAGCGCGTGAGCACACCCTGGGCGAGCAGGCGGTGCAGGCGTTCGATGACCTGCTCTTCGGTCCAGCCGATGTCGGCGGCGACGGCGGCGAAAGGGTGGTCCACCAGCGGAAAGCCGCCGTGCAGGTGGTCGATCAGCCGAGCGTCTTCAGGGGAGAGCATCGACGGCCTCCTGCATGGGTTCGGGAATGGCATGGGGCGCATGGTGGGCAAACCGCCGCGCACCCGTCTGTTTGAAGCGCCGTAACGAAAACAGCACGGCGCTGGGGCAAGTGGCCAGGCCCGCCTGGGCCACGGCCTGCGCCAGCTGGGTATGCACCGCTGCGCGGTCGCGCCCATGCACCATGCAGTACAGGTTGTAGCGCCAGTCTGACGTGCGCGCACGGCGGTACGCCAGCGTTACGCCGTGCGCATGGGCCAGGGCCATGCCGTGGGTGTCCACGTGGTCGTCCGGCACGTCGAACACGGCCATGGCATTCGCTGTGTAGCCCAGTTCATGGTGACGCACCACCACGCCGAAGCGGCTGAGCAGCCCTTCGTCCTGCCAGCGGGCAATGGTGGCCAGCACGGCGGGCGTGCTGCTGTGAAGCTGGTCGGCCCATACGTCATAGGGCCGCTCGGTCAGCGGCAGGCCCTGCTCGGCCAGCGCGGCCAGGGGCCAGTTTTCGGGTGCCAGGGGGGTGCGTGCGCGGCCCGTGGGGCCCGTGGTGCCGACGCCGTCCCCCACGCCTGCGGACGTCCTCTCCAGGTCGAAGGCGGTGTCGATGCGGTAGGGGCGCAGCATGGGCAGGCGCTGCACGGGCAGGCCGGTGGTGTGCTCGATGGACTGGAGCAGGCGCTCTACCTGGTCCGCGTCATGGCCGGTGGCCACGAACCACAGGTTGGTGGTGTGCTCGCGCTCGTAGTTGTGGTTGACGCCCGGGTGGGCCGACACCGTGGCGGCCACGTCGTCGAGCCGCTCGGGCGGCACGGCCATGGCCGCCAGCAGGGAGGCGCCCCCCGCGCCCGGCGCGAACACCGCGCCGATGCGGCTGAGCGCGCCCGCCTGCCACAACCGTGCGTAGCCGCTGAGCACGGCCTCGGCATCCATCCCCAGGCTATGGCCGATGGCCGCGAAGGGTTCGGCGCACAAGGGAAAGCCGCGCTGCCAGTGGTTGAGCAGCGCGAGGTGGGTTGCGTTCTGGCTGCTCGGCATGGCTTAGAACCCCATGCGCTGTGCGCGGGCAGTGAAGAAGATGCCGCTGGGGGCGTCCACGTCCAGCCTGGCTTGGGACTGCAAGGTGTGCGTGTCG
Source organism: Diaphorobacter sp. JS3051 (assembly GCF_015832135.1). Classification (NCBI taxonomy): domain Bacteria; kingdom Pseudomonadati; phylum Pseudomonadota; class Betaproteobacteria; order Burkholderiales; family Comamonadaceae; genus Diaphorobacter; species Diaphorobacter sp. JS3051. The sequence continues at coordinate 1,003,165 of NZ_CP065406.1, read as the reverse complement.
TAGACCTGAACGCGGTTGTCGTCACGGCAGCTGATCCAGACCGATTCGCCGCGCGGCGTGAATTCCATGTGCAGCACGGCCTTGCCGGGCTCCAGCGTCTGCACCACGCGCTGGCTCGGAGTGTCGATGACCTGCACGCGGTTGTAGTCTGGCACAGAGAAGTTGACCCACACCTGACGTCCGTCGGGCCGCGCCATCACGAACACCGGCTGGCCCGCGACCGGAATGCGGCCGACCTCGGCCCAGGTGGCGGTGTCGACCACCAGCACCTCATGGCGGCCAATGGCCGGCAGATAGGCATGGCCTCCCGCGATGGCCCAGCCGCGCAGATGGGGCATTTTGTACACCGGCAGCGGTTGCTGGCCGCGGCCGTAGCCTGCGAGGATGCGGCGCACGCGCGGCGGGTTGTCCCAGAGGTCCACCATGGCCAGGCCGTCTTCACCGAACAGGCCGGCGATGTAGTGGCGTCCGTTGGGCGAGACCAGTGCGTCGTAGGGCTGGCGGCCGATGTTGGGGATGGTGGTGACCTGCGGCTTTCGGGGGTTGGAGCAGTCGGCGATGCAGATGGCGTTCGCGTCGAACAGGCTGTAGATGAACCGGCGCTGCGGCAGGTCGGCCAGGCCGACGACGCGCGAGCGTTCGCCGCTGGCCGTGTGGGCGGGAAGGTCGGCCAGCAACTCAAGGGTGGCGGCGTCGAAGACCTTGACGCCGCCGGGCGTGTAGTTCTGCGCCACGACCAGGCTGCCGTCGGCGCTGATGGCGCCACCGATGGAGTTGCCGGCCTGCATCACGCGGTTCGTGATGCGCTGGGTGAGCAGGTCTACCTGGGTCAGGCCGCCGTCGCGGCCGAAGACGTAGGCAAAGCGCTCGTCACGCGAGAACACCACCGAGGCGTGCGACAGGTCGCCCAGGCCGGTAACGCGGCCCACGGCTTCGCGCCGGCTGGTGTTGATCAGGGTGAGTGCGCCCTTGGCGCGCTCGATGACCACGCCTAGATCGCCCGTGCCCTGCAGCGTGGCTGCAGGAGCGGCGGATGTGGAGGTGGTGGAAGAGGGAGCCGCACAGCCCGTGGCAATCAGGGGTGCACTGGCGGTAAGGGAGAGCAGGGCACGCCGTTTCATGGGGCGGACCTCCTGTTTTCTTCGGGGAACCCATTGGCCAGCTGTTCGGCGATCCACAGGGCCTCGCTTCCCTGCAGCATGGCGCTCCAGGGCGGCATGGGTGTTCCGGGGATGCCGTGGGTGATGACGGCAGCCAAATACTCGGGCGGCTTGCCGGCCAGGGCCTCGCGGGTGAGCGCGGGACCCAGGCCGCCCGTCAGGCGCATGCCATGGCACGAACCGCAGTCCTGCCGCACCATGCGCACGAGCTGGGCGGCTCGGTCAGGGTCGGGCGTGCCCTGTGCGCCGGCCGCCGAAGCGGCCAATGCCAGGACCAGGGACAGGAACGCGGTGCGTGACATGGCTGGCCTTCGAAGTGCGTCAATAGACGTCGTGCTGGGTGTTGTACACGTTGAAGTGGCCGGTCGGCGTGATCAGGCGCGGATCCTTGATCACGGACTTCAGCTTGAGCGTCTTGTCGTCCACGACGACCAGCGCACTTTGCTTGTCCTTGGCCGACCACACGGCGAACCACACTTCGTCACCTGCCTTGTTGTACTCAGGCTGGGTCACGCGCTTGGCGCCACCGTCATCGGGCAGGCCTGCCCATTCGGCGATCGGCAGCGTGACGTAGCCCTTGTCCAGGTTGTTGATGTCGAACACCACCACGGCTTGCGAAACCTTGGGATCAGGATTCAGCGGTGCGTCGGACCACAGGTGCTTGGACTTGGGATGGGTCTTGATGAACAGCGCTCCGCCGCCCGGGCCCTTGAGCTTGGCCACTTCCTTGAAGGCGTATTGCTTGTTCTTCTGCGGGTCGGTGCCGATCAGCGAGATGGTCTCGTCGCCCAGGTGACCCGTGGCCCACACCGGACCGTACTTGGGGTGCGTGAAGTTGGCGCCGCGGCCGGGGTGGGGGATCTTGCCCACTTCGGTCAGACCGGCCAGCTTGCCGTCCTTGGCGTCGATCGCAGCAATCTTGTTGCTGTTGTTGGCAGCCACCATGAAGTAGCGCTTGGATGCATCCCAGCCACCGTCATGCAGGAAGGGGGCCGAGCCGATCTCGGTGGTCTTCAGCGCATTCAGGTTGGAGTAGTCCACCATCATCGTCTTGCCGGTTTCCTTCACGTTCACCAGGAACTCGGGCTTGTAGTGCGATGCCACGATGGAAGCCACGCGCGGCTCGGGGTGGTATTCCTGCGTGCCGACGACCATGCCGCGGGTGGACACGATCTTCAGGGGCTCCAGGGTGTTGCCGTCCATGATGGTGTACTGGGGAGGCCAGTATGCACCGGCGATCGCCAGCTTGTCCTCATAGCCCTTGAACTTGGAGGTGTCCACCGAGCGTGCTTCCAGGCCCACGCGGATTTCAGCCACGTTGTCGGGCTTTTCCATCCACAGGTCGATCATGTTGATCTTGGCGTCGCGGCCGATCACGAACAGATAACGCCCCGAAGCCGACATGCGCGAGATGTGCACCGCGTAGCCGGTCTTGACGATGTTGATGATCTGCTTGGTGTCGCCATCGATCAGCGCCACTTCGCCCGTGTCGCGCAGCGTGGTGGAGAAGATGTTGTCCAAGTTGTACTTGTTCATCTTCTTCTTGGGACGCTGGTCTGGCGGCACGATGACCTTCCAGGTGTTCTTGGCGTCGGCCAGACTCCACTCGGGCGGTGTGGGAGGGTCCTGCTGAATGTAGCGGGCCATCAGGTCCACGGTCGCCTCGTCGAATTCGCCGGACGTCTGCCAGTTGGGCATGCCGGCAGGCGAGCCGTAGGCGATGAAGACCTTGAGGTAGTCCGTGCCCTTGGGCAGGGTCACGTCCGGTGTGAGCGGCTTGCCCGTGGCGCCCTTGCGCAGCACGCCGTGGCAGCCCGCGCAACGCTCGAAGTAAATCTGGCGTGCGCGGTCGAACTCGGCCTGCGTCATCTTGGGTGCCTTGGGGTTCGTGCTCTGGTACATGGGCACTTCCGCCAGCGGCGATCCGCCTGCCTGGTAGTTTTTCTCGGCCTCCGAGACTGGCTTGGCGTCCTGCGCCATAGCGGTGGCAGACACCAGGGTGGCGGCCGCTAATGCGACCAGCCTGGCGATCCTCTTTGCTGTCATTGTGGGTCCTCTGCGTCACGGATCAGCGCTTGGGTGGGCCCTGGCGGCTGCCACGGCCACTCTCGCGAGGTCGCTGTCCATCCCCTCTTCATGCGAGTGGGAGCATCGTCGCAGCGGGTGTTGCCGCTGTCCTTGAACTGGTTCAAGGACGCAAACGGTGCAGCCTTTGAACAATGGAGCCACCCCATGATCCGCAAAGGAGAGGCCCATATGAGCTTCATTGAAGATGCGCGCTGGTTCACCGTGGCACCCGCAGCAGGAGAGTCCGGACAGCCCCCGAAGCCTGGACACGTGACACTGGTGGGCGCAGGCCCGGGCGACCCTGAGTTGCTCACGCTGCGCGCCGTCAAGGCCCTGCGCGGCGCGCGCCTGGTGCTCTACGACCACCTGGTCGGCAAGGAGGTGCTGCGCTACGTGGCTGACGATGCCGACCTGATCTACGTGGGCAAGCAGTCCTCGCACCACACGCTGCCGCAGGAATCGATCATCGACCTCATGGTGCGCCTGGCGCGCAGCGGGCGTAGCCTGGTGCGCCTGAAGGGCGGCGATGGCTTCATCTTCGGCCGTGGCGGCGAAGAGGTGCAGGCGCTGGCCGAGGCCGGTATCGCGTTCGACGTGGTGCCGGGCATCACGGCCGCGCAGGGTGCGGGCGCCTGCGCCGGCATCCCGCTCACGCACCGTGACCACTCCGCGACCCTGGTGTTTGCCACCGGCCACCTGCGCGGCGACAACGAAGTGGCGCTGGACTGGGAGGCGCTGGCACGCCCGCGCCAGACCGTGGTGATCTACATGGGAATGGGCACGCTGCCGATCATCTGCCGCGAACTGGTGCGCCACGGCCTGCCGGACCGCACCCCCGCAGCGCTGGTGGAGCAAGCCTCGCTGCCCGGGCAGCGCTGCATCACCGGCACGCTGCAGGACCTGCCCGCGCTGGCGCAGCAGCACCGGGTGCGTCCCCCTGCGCTCATCATCGTGGGCGACGTGGTGGCGCTGCAGCCGCAACTCATGCAGGGCATGCTGGCGACGATGGTGTGACGGGCGCCGGCCGCCGGTATGGCGGCGGGCAGCGCTGGTTCTGAGGCATCATGGGCGCCTCATCTGGCAAAAGCCCATGCAACAAGACATCCTCATCAACTGGTCGCCGCAGGAAACGCGCGTGGCCGTGGTCGAAAACGGCGCCGTGCAGGAACTGCACGTGGAGCGCACGCTGGAGCGGGGCCTGGTCGGCAACGTGTACCTGGGCAAGGTCTCGCGCGTGCTGCCGGGCATGCAATCGGCCTTCATCGACATCGGGCTGGAGCGTGCGGCCTTTCTGCATGTGGCGGACGTGTGGCACCGCCAGGAAGGCGGCGAGGCGCCGATGTTCGCGCGCAAGAACGAACCGCCCGTGCCCATCGAGAAGCAGGTCTTCGAGGGCCAGGCGCTCATGGTGCAGGTCATCAAGGACCCCATCGGCAGCAAGGGTGCACGCCTGTCCACGCAGATCAGCATCGCCGGGCGGCTGCTGGTCTTCCTGCCGCAGGACGACCACGTGGGCGTGTCGCAGAAGATTCCCCAGGCCGAGCGCGACGCCTTGCGCACGCGGTTGCAGAAGCTGGTGGATGACCAGGCATCGGGCAACGGCGGCGGCTTCATTTTGCGCACCAATGGTGAGGACGCCAGCGACGAAGAGCTGGCCGAAGACATCGCCTACCTGCGCAAGACCTGGGCAGGCATCCGGCAGGCAGCGCTGACGCATCCGCCCACCTCACTGCTGTACCAGGACCTGAGCCTGCTGCAGCGTGTGCTGCGCGACCTGGCGGGCGAGCAAACGCAGAGCATCCGCATCGATTCGCGCGAGCAGTTCGTGGCGCTGAAGGCGTTCGGCAATGAATTCATGCCTGCGGCCGCAGCCAAGCTGCAGCTGTACAAGGGCGAGCGCCCCATCTTCGATCTGTATTCCATCGACGAGGAGATCGCCCTGGCGCTGGGCCGGCGCGTGCAGCTCAAGTCGGGCGGCTACCTCATCGTGGACCAGACCGAGGCACTGACCACCATCGATGTGAACACCGGCGGCTACGTGGGCGCGCGCAACTTCGACGACACCATCTTCAAGACCAACCTGGAGGCCGCGGGCGCCATCGCGCGGCAACTGCGCCTGCGCAACCTGGGCGGCATCGTCATTGCCGACTTCATCGACATGCTGCGCGAGGACCACCAGGCCGCGGTGTTGGCGGAGTTCCGCAAGCAGCTCGCGCGCGACCGGGTCAAGACCATGGTGGGCGGTTTTTCACAGCTGGGCCTGGTGGAGATGACGCGCAAGCGCACGCGCGAATCGCTGGCGCACATGCTGTGCGAGCCGTGCCCCACGTGCCAGGGCGCGGGCCAGGTGAAGACCGCGCGCAGTGTGTGTTACGACATCCTGCGCGAGGTGCTGCGCGAGGCGCGCCAGTTCAATCCACGCGAGTTCCGCGTGGTGGCGTCCCCGCGCGTGGTGGAGCTGTTCCTGGACGAGGAGAGCCAGCACCTGGCGGGCCTGTCGGACTTCATTGGCAAGCCGATCTCCCTGCAGGCCGAAAGCGCCATGGGCCAGGCGCAGTACGACATTGTGCTGTTGTGAGTTGAGGTCAAATTGGCCTTTGGCGCTTGTGGGGCGGGCGCTAGCAGCTATCAAAAACATACCAAAGTCGTGAGCCAGGGTGCGCCGCGTCTGTCGCCCGTGCCGGTCGACGGCGGAAAGGTCGAGGTGAATACGATCCCCTCTCGTGCTCCCCAGGTGTTCCGGCGTTGGCGGGCGGGCAATGTTGGCGTCCGCCGTACTGCCCCACGGCTTGCTCGGCTGCGCGGCGCAGTGGCGCGACTTTCCGCGGCACCTGTGTGCCACACGGGGTGTCACAGGTGCTGGCCCGCGCCATGCGCTACGTCGCTCGCCGTCGATTGCGTGCGCCAGGAGGCAACGCTCCTGGGTGCTATTGAATGATGAGCTGCTAGCGCTTGCTGGATAAGCGCGGCGGCCTGTTTGGGCTTAACAGGCCGTTGAAAAATCCCCCGCCGACGCCCGCGTTGGCCGCTACGATCTGAAGCCATCGGTGAACGACCCAGACGAGGACGATGAGAGGCAGTCAAGATTTCCAGGGGGCGATGTTCAGCTACATCAGCCTTGAAGAGCGCGTGCCGCAGGCACACCCGCTGCGCAAGTTGCGCGCGGTGGTTGATGCGCTGCTGGCAACCATGAACCGCGAGTTCGAAGCGGTGTACGCCCGCCGTGGCCGCCCATCGGTGCCACCGGAGATGCTGCTCAAGGCCTTGCTGCTGCAGATCCTGTTCTCCATCCGCAGCGAGCGCCAGTTGGTCGAAGCGATCAACTACAACCTGCTGTACCGCTGGTTCGTGGGCCTGAACATCGAAGACAAGGTCTGGGACCACTCCACTTTCAGCGCCAACCGCGAACGTCTGTTCAACGAAGACCTCGCCCGCGCCTTCTTCGAGCGCGTCAAGCTCAGTGCCCAGTGGGGCAAGCTCGCCAGCGACGAGCACTTCAGCGTGGACGGCACGCTCATTGACGCCTGGGCCTCGCACAAGAGCTTCAAGCGCAAAGACGACGACAGCGGCACGCCGCCTGGGCGCAACCCCGAGGTGGACTTCAAGGGGCAGGAGCGCTGCAACGACACCCACGAGAGCACCACGGACGCCGATGCCCGGCTGTTCAAGAAGAGCCAGGGCGACAAATCCCGCCTGTGCCACATGGGGCACATCCTCATGGAGAACCGCAACGGGCTGATCGTGGATGTCGAGATCACCCACGCCAGCGGCACGGCCGAGCGCGAGGCGGCGCTGGCCATGTTGGAGCGTCGGGGCAACAGGAACAAACGGGCCACGGTCGGTGCCGACAAGGGCTACGACAGCAAGGCCTTCATCAAAGGCTGCAGAAAGCTCAAAGTCACGCCCCACGTGGCGGCCAAGGACAAACACTCGGCGGTGGATGCGCGAGTGACACGGCACGAGGGCTACAAGACCAGCCTGAAGGTGCGCAAGCGCATCGAAGAGGCCTTTGGCTGGATCAAGACCGTCGGTGGTCTGGCAAAGACCAAGCTGATCGGTCAGGCCAAGCTCACGGGCCAGGCGCTGCTGTGCTTTGCCACCTACAACCTTGTGCGAATGGGCAGCATCGGCGGCTGGTGGGACGCGCATCATGCGTGAGCCCAGGGATACGTGCGCCCGAAATGGGCGGGAGGGCCTGCAAACCGGCCAGATGGGCCGTTGCAATCGCTGCGCAGACGCGTCTGGGCAGCTCGTGTCTTCGCACTCAGCGTCCCTGATGCGTTCGAAAAGCACTTTTTCAACGGCCTGTTAAGGCCGTGGAACGTTGGGTCGGCCTTGATCCACGTTCTTTTCCCTGAAGGGAAGTCACCGTAGCCCCGCTTGTCATCATTCCCGGCGGCGCCAACAAAGCAATGAGCGTCACTGCCTGCCACCACGAGCCTGGGGATACCCTTCAACCCGTGCTTGAAATTATCGATCCAGGCGTGGTTGGTCGATGTCTTCTCACACAGGAAAGCTGTTCTCAGGTCCAAATTCCTGGACTCGAAGATAGGTGACGATTCAAAGAGCCCGAGGAAGTAGGAGTAGTGCTGTTCCCATTTAACCTCTGTAAGCCCGTCGCTGGTGTCGTATGGCATGAACCCAATCGCGAACTCATTCGGAACACGTGCAATCGCGTTCTTGTAGCTCTCCGTTTTTACTTCAGCCAACTTGTACCCAGCCAACAGCGCATCCGCGTAGTCGCTTTCGACAATTTCCTTCTTGTGCCCCTTCTTTGCCAGCATATCGGCGGCAGTCGCGCGAGCGAGATCTACAAGTGCGTCCTTGGATACGGAGCGATCAAGGCGCTCGATCTTGAGATTGGCAAGAAAATCCTTCAGATGTTGATCGGCGATCTCGTCTGAGAATATGACGTGCGCGTTCAGCCGCTTTTCAGTGGGCGCTGACAGCCGCAACTCAATCCCGGGAAAGACCTTCTTTGTGAGCTTTGGCGCGTCCGCGTCAGAGAGTCGTTGCTTCAGCGCGAACCAGCCATCGAATGTCCAGTAGTCCATGATCGCGAACACAGCAGGTTCTGCCTTGTTCATGGCCTCGATCATTTCATCGACCAGCTTCTTGCTTGCCGCAGAGGAGAGGTCGTTTTCGAACCTCTCTCCCGACCAATGGAATGATGCGGGCGTATGGACATGCAGGTCCCACTGCCTCCAAATTGCACCCCGAGAAATCTCTCTTTTTGTCATCATTTCAGTTCCCACTCGATGGTGAACAGCATGCGCTCCTCCACTTGCTGTTGAAGCTGCAATTCCAACTGGCCGATGAGCCCGTTGCGCTGTGCTTCCACTTCGTCCTGCCGGGAGAACAGATCGCGGCGGAGCTTGCTCCGCTTGCCCTCAAGCTCCCGTTGCTTCTTCTGCCAGGACAGCTTTTCTTCCAACGTCGGCGCGGTGGCGGCAGTGCTGCGCACCTCCTTGATTTGCCGGTCGATCTCTTTGATTTCCTGCTCAAGGCCCAACTTCAGGTCGTCAGCCCACGCATCCAGCTTCTGTACTTCTTGCTCGAAGTAACCGAGATTGCGCTGATTGATCTCGCGCAGCAGCTCGGCCTTGCGGGCTTCGACGTCGGACGCCAGTGCGGAGTCGACCCCGCTGCTGAGCAGGCTGGGCGGCTGGGCAACGGCGGGCAGGCGCAGTAGCTTCCTGGGATCGTCTTCCAGCAGAGTGATGCCATCCGACGTGATGGCCGTTACCAGCAGGTGCTGCTCCTGGTTGCTCAACGCATCGACTTCGATCAGCTTCAGTGTGAGCCATCCCGCTTTGCCGCGATAAGGCTCCAGGGTGCTCACCCTGGTACCGTATGCGTCGTAGTCGAACACGAGCTTCGCACCTTCAAGCGTACGGGCCTTGGCCTTCTCGGTGACCCATGAAGCCAGCGGGTGATGGATTCGATACAGGTGTGCGTCGCCGGAGCGACGGGGCAACTCATAACGTCCCAGCTCGATTCCAGCGCGTGCACTGGAATCAATGCCGTCCGGCACACGCTGCAGGAGGAAACCGTCGTCATCGAAGCTGGCAAATTCGCCCAGTTCCGCGCAGCTTAGCTCCATCAGCATCCGCTCGAATCTGCTCCGGGCGCTGTGGCTATCTTCCGCGCGGACACGGAGCTTGGCTTGCACTTCCTCATCGAAATTCTCCAAGAGGAGCTGACGCGTCTTGACCATGGCGTCGCTGATCTCTCCCGAAAGGTCAAGTCGGAGTTGCTCGAAACTGGATTTAATCTCCTCGGGCTCTCGGCAGTTTTGGTAGATATCAGCGATGCGTCGCTCGAAATCGACGCCCGAACCGATAGCGCCCAACACTTCGTCGCTGGCGCCAAACACGCCCTCGAAAAGTTGGAACTTCTGCGCCAGCAATTCGTAGACGCGTTTGTCCGCCTCGTTGCTGAGATCAACGAAGTTCACCACCACCACGTCGTGCTTCTGACCGTAGCGGTGGCAGCGCCCGATGCGCTGCTCAATGCGCTGAGGGTTCCACGGCAGGTCGTAATTGATGACGAGCGAGCAGAACTGGAGGTTGATGCCTTCGGCGCCTGCTTCGGTGGCAATCATGACCTTGCCGCGCTCCTTGAAGTGCTCAACCAGTGCCGCACGAGTGTCGGCGGTCTTGGAGCCGGTGATGCGGTCAGTGCCTTCGTGGCGTTTGAGCCAGTCCTTGTAGATCGCCTGCGCACGCTGGTCGCTGTTCGTGCCGTTGAAGAGCACGATGCCGTCGCCGTAGGGCGTGTTAGCCAGCAAGCTGAGGAGGTACTCCTGTGTGCGCTTGGACTCGGTGAAGATGATGGCCTTTCTGGCCGCGCCCAACCGGTCCAGCTCGGCGAAGGCGCGATCCAGCGCAGTGAGCAGCGCCTTGCCTTTGGCGTTGTCGCGGATGCTGGTTGCCAGCGCCTTGAAGTGGCGAAGTTCTTCGATTTCCTGCGCGATGGCATTCCGCTCTGAGCGGCTCGGCGTCGTAGAAGCGGCTTCCTGCTCGCTCCACTCATCAGCGGTTTCGTCCAGCGACTCGTAGTCCTCGTCGAGTTCTTCGGCCAGATCGGGAATCTCGGCAGTTTCGTCAAGCACTCCCTGAAGCCGTTTGGCCATCGTCTCCAGCGCGCCTGCGATGGCGTGCGAGCTGGACGCGAGCAACTTCCATAGCACCAGTGAAATCAGCTGGCGCTGCCCCTCGGGCATGGCCTTCAGGTTGGGGCGACGCAAGTAATCAGCGACGAGTCTGGACAGTTCCTGCTCTTCGTTTGACGGCGTGAATTCCTGGATGATGGCCTTGCGCGCCGTATACGACACATAGGGCTGAACCTGTTTGCGCAGAGTGCGCTTGCAGATGGGGGCCAGTCGGTCACGCAAGGCGTTGAAGGCCTGTTCCCGGCCAGTAAATTGCGAGCGAAAGCTGTCAAGGTCTCCGAACACGCGATCATCGATGAAGCTGACCAGCCCATAGAGTTCGAGCAACGAGTTCTGCAACGGCGTTGCGGTCAGAAGCACCTTGGAGTGAACGTGCGACAACGCCTCCTTGAGTGTTTTGGCAATGACGTTGCTAGTTTTGTAGACGTTGCGCAGGCGATGCGCTTCGTCTAGGACGACCAAGTCCCAGTCAATGCTCATGACATCGTCAGCCTTGGACTTGGCGAACTGGTAGGAGCAGATGACCGGACCGGAGGCGAACAGGTAAGGGTTCTGTCGCTCCTGCTTGCGGATTGCGTTGTAGCTCTTGGCTTCGAGAATCAATCCTTGCAGGCCGAACTTGTCTTGCAGTTCCTGGTGCCATTGCTTGCGCAGGTTGGCCGGGACGATGATGAGAATCTTGCGGCGTCGCTCGGCCCAACGCTGAGAGATGACCAACCCTGCTTCAATGGTCTTGCCGAGCCCCACTTCGTCAGCGAGGAGCACACCGCGCGAAAGGGGATTGCGGCAGGCGAAGAGAGCGGCATCCACTTGATGTGGATTGAGATCAACCTGCGAGTCGACCAGTGTTGAAGCCAGCGATTCCACGGAATCGCCCGCCGCACGGCGCGTGAGCAGCCACGCAACGTACTGACGTTGATGCGGTGTCAAGAGCTGTGTTGTCGTCAACTGCGGTCTCCCCCTTATGTCTCAGGCGTAGTCGGCTGCTAGTGTAGTGTTTGATTCTTAATGAAACTTAATTGAGCAACCACGCTCCAATGCTCTACTACGGTTTGCATTGGAGTGAAAAATTGCGAGTTGCCCCGACGATTGTGTTGACGGATGAAGAGGAAAGCGAGCTGAGCCGGCTGGCGCGCTCCAAGCGCACCAGCGTCAGATTGGCCCAGCGCGCCCAGATCGTGCTGCTGGCCGCGCAGGGGCTGCAAAACAAGGATATTGCCGAGCAGCTTGGCATTGGGCGCGTGCAGGTGGCGCGCTGGCGTGAACGCTACCTGCAATTGGGGCTGCAAGGTATCGAGCGCGACTTGCCGCGCGGCGCACCGCCGGTGAAGGTGGATGTGGCCAAGCTTGTGAAGCTAACCACACAGACCAAGCCCGAGGCGGCCACGCACTGGAGCACGCGCACGATGGCCGCTGAGTTGGGCGTCAGCGCCAGCACCGTGATGCGCCATTGGCAGGCCCACGGTCTCAAGCCTCACATCGTGCGCGGCTTCAAGGTCTCGCGCGATCCGCAGTTCGTGCAAAAGCTCGAAGACATCGTGGGGCTTTACATGTCGCCGCCCGAGCATGCGCTGGTGCTGTGCTGCGACGAAAAGAGCCAGGTGCAGGCGCTGGACCGAACGCAGCCCGGGCTGCCGCTCAAGAAGGGGCGCGCGGCCACCATGACGCACGACTACAAGCGCAACGGCACAACCACCTTGTTCGCTGCGCTCAACGTGCTCAACGGTCAGGTCATCGGCCAGTGCCAGCAGCGCCACACCCACATCGAGTGGCTGAAGTTCCTGCGTCAAATCAATCGGGAGACGCCCAAGGACAAGACGCTGCATCTGATCGCCGACAACTACGCCACGCACAAGCATCCAGCTGTGCAGGAGTGGCTGGCCAAGCACCCCAGATTCAACATGCACTTCACGCCGACCTCGGCATCGTGGCTGAACATGGTCGAGCGCTTCTTTCGCGACATCTCCGAGAACCGGCTACGCCGCGGGGTGTTCACCAGCGTGCCCGAACTCGTCTCGGCCATCGATGAGTACATCGCGCATCACAACACCAACCCCAAGCCGTTCATCTGGACCAAGAACGCTCGCGACATCCTGCAAAAGGTCATCCGCGCCAATAGCCGATTAAGTTCCAAACAGAATGCAACACTACACTAGCCTTTCCAGACTCAGTCCGTCTCCGGTTTCATCTTGCTAATGCTGCTAGCAATCCAGCGATCCAGCTCGGATCGCCGGAAACGCCACGTCCCTCCCAACTTGAACGCCGGGATCTCTCCCCTTTGAGCCAGGCGATAGACCGTCCGCTTACCAGCTTTTAGGTATGCCGCGACCTCTTCAAGCGTCAGGATTTCGCTTTCGGCGTCAGTCATCTGAAAACCGTCTCGGTTGATCTTTCATAGCCTTCGCTTGCCAAGTTTGCTCAATTCTACCAACGAACCCCGGCCGATGACCAATCATCGGCGGCTGCATCCAGCCCCGAATGCGCAGCTATCGGATGGAATCCGGTCGAACCGCATTTCGCATTCACGGCGGCACCGAAGCCGGCGACGGAACAGCATCTGGCCATCCGCATTCACGGGAATGGCTCGATGGCGCAACCCAACCGTTACACGCTCGCATGGTCGCTGCTGGCCATGTTGCTTGCGGCCGGGCAACCCGCCACCGCGTCAGACGATGCCATCGAGCGCGAGCAGCTTGCGGCTCTGGTTCGCCAGATCGACCTGATTGATCGCCAGGCCGAGCACGCCGCCCTCACCGCTCCGCAGGAGCGCGCCCGCTACCACTTCGACCATGCCCGCTTGCGCAAGGACCTCCAGCGCGTTCGGGCCGGCATCCAGGACTACCTGACGCCGCCGCGCGCCCAGCCGCGCGATCCGGTCGAGCTGTCCGGCGACTACCGCCAGTCCAGCCCGCCCTCCGACCAGGAGGCACCCCAATGAACGCCGCCCAGGTCAGCGCCTTCCAGGCCAATGGCGGCTTCGCCCCCGCCGCCGTGGCCACGGTGGTGCTCGGTCTGGTGTTCGCCGTCCTGCTCCTGTGGGGCGTGTGGGCCATGCGTACCGCCTACACCGGCTGGGCCGAGCAGCGCCTGTCCCAGCGTCAGTTCCTGGGTGTCGTCGTGCGCTTCGTCGCGATGTACCTGGTGCTGACCTATTTCCTCCTGTCCTGACCACCACGAAAGGCCCTACCGCCATGAAGACCCATCCGATTCCCCATCGCGTTGCCACCACGATCCTCGCGCCATTGATGCTGATGGGTTTGCCATTGGCGGCCCGGGCGCAGGGCTTGCCGACCATCGAGGACCCCTCGCGCGGCCAGGGCAGCGGCATCATGCAGACGCTGCAGAACTACGGCTACGACATCGTGCTGCTGATTGCGCTGCTGGTGGTCGCCTCGATGTTCGTCGGCGTGTGCTACCACGCCTATACACGCTACTCGGAAATCCATACCGGCCGCGCCACCTGGGGCCAGTTCGGCCTCACCGTGGCCGTGGGTGCGATCCTGCTGGTGGTCGGCATCTGGCTGCTGACCAAGGCCACTGGCGTGCTCTGAGCGGCGATGGCTGCCTTGAACGATATCGCGCGTGACGGGTTGGTGACCTTCCTGCCGCACAGGCTGAACCGCCAGCCCGTGGTGGTGAGGGGCCTGACCGCCGACGAACTCTGGATCTGCGCCGGTCTGTCCGCGGTGGCGGGGTTCATCGCCGGCGTGCCGCTGGCCTGGGCCACGCACAGCGTCGCCATGGTGCCGACCCTGATCGTGGCCGGCGTGGCGGCTGGCGTGTTCGGTGGTGGCGGCTTCCTGCGCCGGCAGAAGCGCGGCCGCCCGGACATCTGGCTGTACCGGCAACTGCAGTGGCGCCTGGCGCTGCGCCATCCGCTGGCAGCGTCCTGGCTCGGTGGGCACCGTCTCATCACGCGGTCTGGGTACTGGACCACCCGGCGCTCACGCGGAGCAGCCGCCTCATGAGCCGTTTCAGGAATGAAGTCCATCACCTGCAGGCCCATGTGCGCACGCTGCGCCTGGGCGCCGGTGCGTTGTTCGTGGTGGCGCTGCTGCTCGGTTTCGGCTGGTGGAGTGCGCCGAGGCAACTGACGATCCACGTGCCCCCCGATCTGCGCTCGGGCAGCACCCGCGCCTGGTGGGATGTGCCGCCCGAGAATGTCTATGCGTTCGCCTTCTACGTCTGGCAGCAGGTCCAGCGCTGGCCGACGGATGGCGAACAGGATTACCCGCGCAACCTCCACGCGCTGTCGGCCTATTTCACACCGGCCTGCCAGGCCTTCCTGCGCCAGGACTACGAGCACCGGCGCAGCAGTGGCGAATTGCGCCAGCGGGTGCGTGGCATCTACGAGATTCCGGGGCGCGGCTTTGGCGACAACCCCACGATGCGGGTAAAGACGGTTTCCAGCCGCGACTGGATCGTCACGCTCGATGTCAGCGCGGACGAGTACTACGGCGCCGAGCAGGTCAAGCGGGCCCTGGTGCGCTATCCGCTGAAAGTGGTGCGGCTGGACGTCGATCCCCAGCACAACCCCTTCGGCCTTGCGCTGGACTGCTATGACGGCGCGCCGCAGCGGATTGAGGCACCGTCGCCGGCAGTGCCTCCGTCCGGCACGCCCGGCGGCGGCCTTTCGCAGGGAGGCAACCCATGAAACACCACGTCTTCACCATCGTGGCGAGCCTGGCCCTCGGCTTCGGCCTGGTGCCGGACAGCCATGCCATCGAGATCCTGCGCTGGCAGCGGCTACCGCTGGCCGTCCCGCTGGTCGTCGGCCAGGAGCGCGTGGTCTTCATCGACCGCAACGTGCGTGTCGGCCTGCCCCCGAGCCTGGGCGAGCGGCTGCGCGTGCAGAGTGCGGGTGGAGCCATCTACCTGCGCGCCAGCGAGGCCATCGCGCCGACGCGGCTGCAACTGCAGGACGTGGAATCCGGCGCCATCGTGCTGGTCGACATCGCAGCCACGGACGCCGGGGAAGGCGAGCAGCCGCTGGAGCCTGTACGCATCGTCCTGCAGGACGCCGCTGCGGAGGCCGGCGGTGACACTGCCGCCGGTCCAACCCAAGCAGTGCGACCCGCGAGGAGTCGGCAAACGCCGATAACCGTTGTCCTGACGCGCTACGCGGCGCAGAACCTTTACGCACCGCTGCGCACCGTCGAGCCCGTGGCCGGCATCGGGCGCGTGCCGCTGCGGCGCCCGCTCGCGCTGGACACACTGCTGCCAACGCTGCCGCTGAAGGCGCGGGCGCTGGCGGCCTGGCGACTCGAAGACCAGTGGGTCACCGCGGTGCGCCTGACCAACACCTCGCCTCACCGTATCGATCTCGATCCAAGGGTGCTGCAAGGCGACTTCGTGGCCGCGACCTTCCAGCATCCCGACCTGGGGCCGGCGGGCACTTCGACCGACACCACAGTGGTCTACCTGGTCACGCGCGGCCGTGGCCTGGCCGAGTCCCTGATGCCGGTGCTCAGTCCCATCGATGCCGGCACGAACTTGCCGCCGGCCGCCGCTGCGGGGAGGACGTCCGATGAGGAGTAATCCCCTGTTGAAGTGGCTGCTGATTCCGATGGCATTGTTGCTGGTGTTCGTCGGCGCCAGGTTGTTCTCGGGCGGCGACGCCGCGCCTGGCAAGCCGGATGCCCCCGGACAGCTCACTCCCGAGGAAATGAAGGCGCTCGGCATCGCGGGCGACACCCCGCGCGATACCGTCGCCACCCTGGTCGCGCAGGTCAAGCAGCTCCGCACCGAACTGCAGACCGCGCTGAGCGACAACCGCCAGCACAAGGCCGAGAACGAGCGCCTGCGTACCCGCGAGGGCGCGATCGACCAGCGCATCCAGAACGCCCTCGACAGCGAACGCCGCCGCCTGGAACAGGAGCGCACCCAGGCCGCCAGCGACCGGCAGCAGACGCAAGGGCTGATGCAGGAATTGCAGCGCCGCCTGGACGGGCTGTCCGGCAAGGGCGATGCCGCCGACCTACCGATCGGCCTTGGACTGGACGGGCATGACGGCGGGCCGCTCAAGGATGGCGGCATGCGCTGGATCGAACCGGATGACGCCCGGCCCGATCCTAAGGGCGGTTCGGCCGGCGGCCAGCGCTTGCCGGGATTTCCCTCCAGCTTCGGCCCAGCCTCGCCGGGGCTGACGGCCGCGACGGAGGCCGTCAGCGACAGGCCGGCGCAGACCGTTGCCGGCACCACCCAGGCGGTCTATACGGTGCCCACCAACGCCACGCTGATGGGCTCGGTCGCCATGACCGCGCTGATCGGGCGCATTCCCATCGACGGCACCGTCAACGACCCGTTTCCCTTCAAGGTGCTGATCGGGGCCGACAACCTGGCGGCCAACGGCATCGAGATTCCCGACGTGGCCGGTGCGGTGGTCAGCGGCACGGCCTCGGGCGACTGGACGCTCTCGTGCGTGCGTGGGCAGGTCCGCTCCATCACCTTCGTGTTCAGCGACGGCACCATCCGCACGGTGCCGGAAGACGACGGCAAGCGCAGTCGAAGCCAGAACAGCACCAGTCTGCTGGATGGCCTGGGCTGGATCAGCGATCCCTACGGCATCCCGTGCGTCTCGGGCGAGCGCCGCAGCAATGCCCAGCAGTACCTGGGATCGCAGGCGTTGATCACCGCGGCCGGCGCAGGCGCCGCCTCGCTCATCAAGTCCGACAACGGCAGCGTGGCCGTGGTCGCCAACAACAGCGGTTCGCTGGGCACGGTCGGCATTTCGGGCAACGAGGCCATGGGCCGCATCCTGGCAGGTGGCGTGCGCGACATGGCCGACTGGGTCAACAAGCTCTACGGCCAGGCCTTCGCGGCGGTCTACGTGCAGCCCGGCGCCAGGGTGGCCGTGCACCTGGAGCAGCCGATCGCCATCGACCACGACGCCAAGGGGCGCCGGGTGAATCACCTCATGGGAGAAGCGCATGCGTCGGACCTGGATTGACCGCCCCCTTGTCCTGCTCGCCGCCGCCGTTCTCGCGGGTTGTGCCACCAGTTCGGAAAAGCTGCTGCCCCGGGGCGAGCACACCATGCTGGACATCTGGCAGCACGAGACTGGCGGCTACAGCCGAGGCCAGGCCGGCCGCCTGCTGCTCGACGCACGCCAGGACCTGCGCCGCCCGCTGACCGACGCTGACACCCTCGCGGCGCCCGCCCGGAACGCGGCCTACACCCGCACTGCAGAGAACGAGATCCAGCGACAGTTCCATCGACTGCCGAACCCCGATCTGGTGATGTACGTCTTTCCGCATCTGGCCGGCTCCGACCCGGTACCGGTGCCCGGCTACAGCACCGTCTTCCCGCTCTACCAGCGCGTGCAGTACGCAATGCCCGGCGAGCGGCTGGAGGACTACTGATGGGCTGGCGACTGCCATGGCTGCGTCGCCCGCCCCCCGGGCCAGTCCAGGCCGACATCGAGCCGAACGCCTGGGCGCAGCATGTCGCCCGCCTTGCCGCGCACGGCATCGAGGCACCTGGCGCCGCCCCTGGGCGGCATCATCGGCGACCCGCGACGCAGTCCGACCACGCGGCGCTCTACGACGTGGCGCCGTCCTTCGCCGACCTGCTGCCCTGGGTCGAGTACCTGCCGGGCACGCAGTGCATGCTGCTCGAAGATGGCCAATCGGTGGCGGCATTCTTCGAGTTGCAGCCGATCGGTACCGAAGGGCGCGAGGCCGCCTGGCTGTGGCAGGCCCGCGATGCCCTGGAGAATGCGCTGCAGGACTCCTTCGACGAGTTGGACGAGAACCCGTGGGTGGTGCAGCTCTACGCGCAGGACGAAGCCGATTGGGACCATTACCTGCGCACGCTGGGGGCATACCTGCATCCACGCGCGCAGGGCAGCGCGTTCAGCGAGTTCTATCTGCGCTTCTTCGGTCACCATCTGCGCGCGATCGCCAAGCCGGGCGGCCTGTTCGAGGACACCACGGTCACACGCCTGCCGTGGCGCGGCCAGACCCGGCGCGTGCGCATGGTGGTCTATCGGCGCACCCCGGACGCCGCATCGGCCCGGCGAGGGCAATCGCCCGAGCAGGCCCTGGCGACGATCTGCGACCGCCTGGTCGGTGGCCTGGCGAATGCCGGCGTCAAGGCCCGGCGCCTTGGCGCGGCGGACATTCACGACTGGCTGCTGCGCTGGTTCAACCCGAATCCCGGCGCGCTGGGCAGCACGACCGAAGACCGGGAACGCTTCTACGCGCTCGCCCGCTACCCCGAGGAACGGGAAGAGGGTGAGATCGAACTGGCCAGCGGCGACTTCGCGCAACGCCTGTTCTTCGGCCAGCCGCGCTCGGATGTCGCCAACGGCCTGTGGTTCTTCGACAGCATGCCGCACCGGGTCATCGTCATGGACCGCCTGCGCTCGCCGCCCGCCACCGGACACGTGACCGGCGAAACGCACAAGGGCGGCGATGCGATGAACGCGCTGTTCGACCAGATGCCCGAGGACACGGTGATGTGCCTGACCCTGGTCGCCACGCCGCAGGATGTGCTGGAGGCGCACCTCAACCACCTGGCCCGCAAGGCGGTCGGCGAAACGCTCGCCAGCGAGCAGGCGCGCCAGGACGTGCAGCAGGCCCGCGGCCTCATCGGCAGCGCGCACAAGCTGTACCGGGGCACGCTGGCGTTCTACCTGCGCGGCCGCGACATGGCGCAGCTCGACGCCCGCGGCCTGCAACTGGTCAATGTCATGCTCAATGCGGGCTTGCAGCCGGTGCGCGAAGAGGACGAGGTGGCCCCGCTCAACACCTACCTGCGCTGGCTGCCCTGCCTGTTCGACCCGGCGGCGGACAAGCGGCAGTGGTACACGCAACTGATGTTCGCGCAGCACGCGGCCAATCTGGCGCCGGTGTGGGGGCGCAGCCAGGGCACCGGCCATCCGGGCATCACCTTCTTCAACCGGGGCGGCGGCACGATCACCTTCGATCCACTGAACCGGCTCGACCGGCAGATGAACGCCCACCTGTTCCTCTTCGGCCCGACCGGCTCCGGCAAGAGCGCCACGCTGAACAACATCCTCAACCAGGTCACGGCGATCTACCGGCCCAGGCTGTTCATCGTCGAGGCCGGCAACAGCTTCGGCCTGTTCGGTGACTTCGCCGCGCGGCTGGGCCTGAGCGTGCATCGCGTGAAGCTGGCACCCGGCTCGGGCGTGAGCCTGGCGCCATTCGCCGATGCCTGGCGCCTGGTCGATACGCCGGGCCAGGTGCAGACGCTGGATGCCGACGCTCTGGACGAGGACGGCGACACCCATCAGGCCGACGACGGGGATGACCAGCGCGACGTGCTCGGCGAACTCGAAATCACCGCCCGGCTGATGATCACCGGCGGCGAGGACAAGGAGGAAGCGCGCATGACGCGCGCCGACCGCAGCCTGATTCGCCAGTGCATCCTGGACGCCGCCCAGCGCTGCGTGGCACAGGCGCGCACGGTGCTCACCCGCGACGTGCGCGACGCGCTGCGCGAACGCGCCCGCGACGCCAACCTGCCGGATGCCCGGCGCGCGCGGCTGCTGGAGATGGCCGATGCGATGGACATGCTCTGCCAGGGCGCGGACGGCGAGATGTTCGACCGTCCGGGCACGCCCTGGCCCGAGGCGGACATCACCATCGTGGATCTGGCCACCTTCGCGCGCGAGGGCTACAACGCGCAGCTCTCCATCGCCTATATCTCGCTGATCAACACGGTGAACAACATCGCCGAGCGCGACCAGTTCCTGGGCCGGCCGATCATCAACGTCACCGACGAAGGCCACATCATCACCAAGAACCCGCTGCTCGCGCCCTACGTGGTCAAGATCACCAAGATGTGGCGCAAGCTCGGTGCGTGGTACTGGCTGGCGACGCAGAACATCGACGACCTGCCCAAGGCCGCCGAGCCCATGCTCAACATGATCGAGTGGTGGATCTGCCTGTCGATGCCGCCCGACGAGGTGGAGAAGATCGCCCGGTTCCGCGAACTTTCACCCGCGCAGAAGGCGCTGATGCTGTCCGCGCGCAAGGAGGCGGGCAAGTTCAGCGAGGGCGTCATCCTGTCCAAGTCGATGGAAGTGCTGTTCCGCGCCGTGCCGCCCAGCCTCTATCTGGCCCTTGCGCAGACCGAACCGGAAGAGAAGGCCGAGCGCTACCAGCTCATGCGCCAGTACGGCATCGGCGAACTGGATGCCGCCTTCAAGGTGGCCGAGAAGATCGACCAGGCGCGTGGCATCGCATCGCCGCCGCTGTTCTTGCCGAAATGACCGGAGCGCGTCATGTCCTCGAAGCGAACCACCTTGCCGGGCCGGGCCCAGGCCATTCGCAAGCGCGCCGGGCGCCTGCCACGGCTGCACTGGATGGTGGCTGGCATCCTGGCTGCGGGCCTGCTGGGATGGCTCCTGTACCGCACGCCCGGTGCGCCGGCACCGCGCACGGGGCCCGAGGTCGCGCAGGCGCATCCGGCCGGCCCACCCTGGCGCCGCGGCCCAGCCGATGCGCGCTTCACGCTGACGCTGTACGCCGACCTGGAGTGTCCGTTCTGCAAGGCCTACTCCCCGACCCTGATGGCCTGGATCGATGCCCATCCCGAGACCAGCCTGCGGTGGCATCACCTGCCGCTGGCGATGCACGATCCCGAGGCGAGTCGGCTGGCCCGCATGGCCGAGTGCGCAGGTGAGGCGCAAGGCCACGAGGCGTTCTTCGGTGCCATCGCATGGCTCTACCAAAACACCCGGGGCGATGGCCAGGGGCTGCCGGCAGACCTGACCTGGCCAGGCATAACCACCGCCATCCAGGCATGCCTGGACAGCGAGCGCCCCGCAGCCATCGTTCGCGCGCAGGCCGACGAGGCCCTGCGCAGCGGCATCACCGCCACGCCCACCGTGCGGCTGGAAGACAGCCTCACGGGAAGATCACTGCTGCTGCATGGGTTGGTCGAGGGCGATGCGCTGCTGTCTGCACTTGATCTGGTTGCCAGCGATGCGTCGCGCGCTCCAGGGCCCACCCATGCCGCCGACGCGGCACTCAGCGAAGACACCCGCACTCCGCAATGACGACCATCCGGTGATGTCGTCACCCGCACCCGAGCTCGCGGCCTGTCCGGTCCTTGCCATGGGTCCACCCGAGAAGGTCGCTTCGCGGGGATGTGGCCGATCGCCATGATCGTGTCCCCCGCGGGAGACCATCTTGAATCTGGCGATGCGATCCACGATGTCGTGCGCTTCGTTTCCTCGCCCGTCAGCATGGTGGGCACAGGTTGGGTCGGCAATGCAGCCACCCATCAATACACTGCGCCTGAATAGATCAGTATCCGTTGCTGTTATCGCATTCCACAAAGAAGGTATTGCTGGACGGTATTGAAATTCGGATCAACACGCACACTCGATGGTGTCCCGTACCGTACCCAACGCCTGCTTCAACGTGGCGAGGTCGACCGATCCCAACGCGATACGCAAGGCATGGGGGGTATTCGAACCCACGGAAAAGGGCGTGGCGGTAGACACCGATATGTTTCGCTCCAGAAGCGACATGGCCACGGACTCGGCACGCACTTCTTCGCCCAGTGGCAGCCATACGAAGTAGGAAACCGGGTGGCTGACCGGGTTCAATCCGGCGAGCACCTGTGCTGCCACCGCTTGCCGGGCTGCCGCATCGCGGCGCTTTTCGGTTATCAATCTGTCCACCGTTCCATCTGTCAGCCACGCGCAAGCCAGCGCGGTCATCGCCGCGGGCGTATTCCAGATCGTCGCCCGGATTGCGCGTTCGAGCCGGGCAATCCAGTCTGCCGGCGCGGTGACCAAACCCACGCGCAGTCCGGCTGCCACGCTCTTGGAGAGCGTAGTGACGTGAACGCATCGCTCTGGTGCCAGCGCCGCAAGCGGCTCGGGTGGATTCGGTTCAAGAAAGGCGTAGGGAGCATCCTCGATCAGGATCAAGTCATGCTTTCGGGCAAGCTTGACCAGCCGCTGGCGACTATCGGCAGATTGGACCCATCCCAGCGGGTTGTGGATGGTCGGCATGGCATAGACGGCGCGCACGGGCCTTTCGCGGCACAAGCGCTCCAGCGCATCCAGATCGGGCTCCAGGCCGGAAACTGGAAGCGTGGCCAGATCCAGCCTGCACTGATCGGCCAAGGCCTTGAACCCTGGGTAGGTCAGCGCATCGACGGCGACCACGTCGCCGGGTTGCAACAGCGCCATAACCGCGACGGCCAGGCCATGTTGAGCGCCATTGACCACCAATACGTGTTCTGGTTTCACTTGCAGGCCGGACCGTGCCAGATACGCGGCAAAAACCGCTCGCTCATGTGTCCGGCCCCCATGCGGATGACAACGCAAGAACGCGTCCAGATCGCCGGCGCTAGCCAGTTGCCGCAAGGCGGCCCGTAGCAGCTCGGTCTGCTCTGGCAAGGCGGGGTAGTTGAAGTTCAGATCAACCATGTCCGCAGCGATCGCCTGCTGATCCATGCCCAGCCCCGCCGGCAGTGCAATCTCGCGCACGAAGGTGCCGCGCCCTGCTTCGCCTATGGCCAGCCCCATTTCCTCCAACTCGGCGTAGACACGACTGGCGGTGACCAGCGCGATCTTCTCTTTTGCCGCCAGTTGTCGATGCGTCGGCAAGCGAGTACCCGGCGGCAACTGACCAGACCGAATCTCGGTGGCAAATCTGTCAACCAAGCGTTTGTAGCGTGCAGTCGGCATCCCGCAAATGTATCCATGACAATTTTTTGATTGTAATGATAATTGGCACTTATAGTCTGAGCAACATCTTTCCGAAAGACCGGCCTTCTTTGCTACGTCATGCGTTGTGCCGGCCTCGCTACATTCCCCAGGCGTATCGAACCATGCCCGAAAGCAACGACGAAAAACGACAGACTGCTCAGCCTGTCAGCAGCATCTTCATGGAAGAAAAAGCCTTTCGGGCACGGATGGTGTTGGTGTTCGGAACCGTGACAGATGAGTTGGCTCGCGAAACCGTCCGCAAGCTCCTGGCATTGGACGCCGAATCCAGCGCTCCCATCACCATGATCGTTTCCTCGCCGGGGGGGCATCTTGAATCCGGCGATGCAATCCACGATGTGGTTCGCTTCATCTCCGCGCCCGTCAACATGGTGGGCACCGGGTGGGTTGGCAGTGCAGCCAACCATCTTTACTTGGGAGCGCCACGCGAGCGGCGCTTCTGCCTGCCGCAGACGCGGTTCCTTATCCATCAGCCAAGCGGAGGCGCGGGCGGACCGGCAAGCGACATTGCCATCCAGGCCAAGGAGATCATCAAGGCCCGGGAACGCATCGCCCAAGTCATCTCGCGTGAAACAGGCCAACCGCTAGAGCGGGTGCAGAAGGATATCGAGCGCGATCTTTGGATGCCGGCCGAAGAGGCGATTTCTTATGGGCTTGTCTCTCGCATCATCACGCATCGTCAGGAATTGCCTCTCACCTGATGCTCCATCAGCGCAGCTGAAGTCGCTCACTGCCGCGTGACTTCGAACGACCTACCGAGACAGCAATGCTCAAGATCCTTGGAAAGCGATCCTCTATCAACGTCCGCAAGGTCCTTTGGGCTTGTGCCGAACTCGGCTTGCCGTTCGAGCGGGAAGACTGGGGCAGCGGCTACACCGATGTAAACACGGACACTTTCAAGGCGCTCAACCCGAACGCGATGGTGCCCGTGCTGGTCGACGGGGACTTCGTGCTGTGGGAATCGAACACTATCCTGCGCTACCTCGCCAATCGCCATGGCGACGGCGCGCTGTATCCACACGGTGCCATGGCGCGCGCCCGCGTCGACCAGTGGCTGGACTGGCAGGCGTCGGACCTCAACCGCGCGTGGAGCCATGCCTTCATGGCATTGGTTCGACGCTCGCCGGAGCACGCGGACGCCCGGCAGGTCCAGCGATCCCTGGAAGACTGGCATCGGTTCATGCGCGTACTGGACGGCCAGTTGGTCGACACGGGCGCCTACGTCGCGGGCGAGGACTTCAGCCTGGCGGACATCGCCGTTGGACTGTCGGTCCATCGCTGGTACCAGACGCCCTTCGAGCATCCCCGCCTGGATGCAGTGGACGCCTACTACCGCCGCATCGAACAGCGCAGCGGATTCGTCGCGCATTGCACCGGCGCACCGTGACCCGGCGCAGCATTCGACCTCACCCAGCTTCCTCTTCCATGACCGCGATGCCCCTACGCCGATGCGACCCGACCTGCTCCTTGCCTTCATGACCTATGCGTTCGTGACTTCCATCACGCCCGGCCCCAACAACACCATGCTGCTCGCCTCGGGACTCAACCATGGGTTCGTTCGCAGCGTGCCGCACATCCTCGGCATCAGCATCGGCTTCGCGGCGATGGTGTTCGGCGTGGGTGCGGGACTCGGGCGCCTGTTCCTCGCGTACCCATCCCTGTACACCACGTTGCGCGTGGTCGGTGCGATCTACCTGCTCTGGCTTGCCTGGCAGATCGCGACCTCACAGCCGTTGCAGGAGACGGCCGCCCCTGGTCGGCCATTCGGCTTCTGGAAGGCCGCCGCCTTCCAGTGGGTCAATCCCAAGGCGTGGATCATGGCCATCGGAGCCATCGCCACCTACGCACCCGCAGAGGGCGGCGTGCTGGCGGTGATCGTCATCGCTGCACTCTATGCCCTCGTCAATGCGCCCAGCGTTGCCGTCTGGGCCGCCTTCGGCACGACGCTGCGTCGTTGGCTCACGGACAAGCGCCATTTGCGCATCTTCAACATCGCAATGGCCATCCTGCTCGTGCTGTCGCTGTATCCCCTGCTGTCCAATCAGGCCACGCAATGACACGATCCCTCCATGCGAGCGACCTTCTCCTCGTGCATGGCGCCTGGCACGGCGGCTGGTGTTGGGATCGCGTGACCTCACTGATGGCTGCTGCGGGACGACGTGTGGTGACACCGACGCTGAGCGGCCTGGATGGCGCCCCTGGGCGCTTCGGACTGAGCCACCACGTCGACGACATCCTCGTCCATGCCGAGAACCTCGAATCGATCACGCTGGTCGGCCACAGCTATGCCGGATTCCCGGTTTGCGCCGCCGCATCACGCCTGGGAGAAAGGATCGACCATCTGGTGCTCCTCGACGCGTTCCTTCCAGTCGACGGAGAGAAGTTGCTCGATCACGCGCCTCATCTCATTGACCGCTACGCCAGTGCCATGGACTCCGATCCGGATTGGCGGATCCCTCCCTTGCCCGCTGCGCAGTTTGGCATCTCCCCGGCCGACCAGGCATGGGTCGACATGCGCCTGAGGAGCCAGCCCGCACACAGCTACTTCGAATCCGTCCGCCTGGAAAGCCCGTTGTCCGGCTGCCGCAGGACCTACGTCCGCTGTAGCCAGGCGCCCGGCGAGCTTCTCGCACGCTCTGTCGCACGGGCCAGGAACGACGGCTGGAACTATCTGGAACTGGATGCGCCGCATGATGCAATGATCAGCCATCCGCAGGCTTTGGCCGATCTACTTCTGGAAATTTAAACAGGCGGTTTACTCCTTGTCGGGCACCTGCCTCCTGGGTCGTTGCAACCTTTCGACGAAGCTGCGCAGTTGCTCCGAATCCTCGGCATCCCGGCGCAGCAGATAGGTCACCAACGGGGGCACTTCACCGGCCAGCGGACGCGAGACGACATCCGGGTGCCGCCATAGGGACAGATGCGTGCGGGTGGTGATCCCAAGGCCGTAGCCCGCCGCCACCAGCGCCATCAGCAGGTCATGGGATGCCACCCTTTCGGCAATCCTGACCTCGCATTCCGCGGCACGCAGGAGCCTGTCGAGCTGCCGGCTGCATCCTGCGCACGCGTCCGGGTCGCACAGCACCAGTGGATGGGCCTGCAGTTCCATCAGGGAAAGCTCGGGATGGATCAAGGCGGGATGCCTCGCCGGCACCGCGACGACCAGAGGCTCACTCCACGCCGGCGTGGCCAGCAATCCTTCCCCCGGATGCTCCGCCTTCGCGAACCCCGCGTCGTAGTCGCCCTCTCTCAGGCCTTTCAGCTGCTGGGCGAGCGTCACTTCGAACAGGCTGATCTCGACCTCGGGCGACTCCTCGCGGCAGCGGGCCAGCAGGTTGCTCAAGTGCGATGGCGAGATACCGTCGGACAGCGCGATTCGCAGGAGCCCGCGGTATCCGGTCGCGGCAGCCCTTGCGCCGGCACGGGCCTGCTCGGCCGCCGCCAGCACGCGCCGCGCCTCCTCGAGGAAGACTTGTCCAGCCCAGGTGAGCCGGGTGCCATGGCTGTTGCGCTCAAACAGCCGGACGCCCAGGTCATCCTCCAGTTGGCGGATGGATCGCGACAGCGGCGACTGTTCGATGTGAAGCCGCTCCGCAGCACGGGTAAAGCTGAGTTCCTCCGCCACGGCGATGAAATACCGGATATGGCGCATCAGCATCGCTACGCTCCGGAATCCCGCCCCGGGTCCTGCCGGCCCGGGCCGGCAGACAGGCTCGCCACGTCCCCGGGACTCGGGACAGGCCATCCCAATGCCTTGTACAGGGCCACGATCCGCGCCTGGGAGATGGCTTCCTGCTGTGCCACCTGCCGGCGCAACTGGAACAGGGTGCGCTGGTTCTCCAGCACCGCCTGGTAGCTGCCGGCCCCGGCGCGGTAGCGCCTGTCGGCGATGTCGAACGCGGCCTGGGCATGCTGCCCCGCCTGCAGCAGCGCGGCCAATTGGCGTTGCTGTTCGGCCAGGTGGGTCACCGCGTTCTCGACTTCCTCCTGGGCGGTCAGCAGCACCTGTTCGTAGCGCGCCAGCGCGCCGTCCGCCAGGGCCTCTGCCCCGCGCAGGCGGGCGCGGGCATTCCCAAGGCGCAGGGCGGGCCAGGTCACCGTGGGCGCGACCTGGAAGGCGCGCGAGGCGGCGCTGCCGAAGTCGCCGTCGCGCAGGGCGAAGAAGCCGAGGAAGCCCCCCAAGTCGATGCGCGGATACAGGTCGGCGGTGGCCGCGCCCACGTCCTCGACGCTGGCGGCCAGCAGCCGCTCCGCCTGCGCCACGTCGGGCCGCGCCAGGATCAGCCGGTTGACATCGCCCAGCGGCAGCTGCGCCGCCAGCGGCGCGGCTTGCGCGTGCCCCGGATCGGGCAGGCCGCCCTGGCCCGGCTGGCGCCCGGCCAGCACATCGAGCCGATGGCGGGCCTGCTGCAACGCGGCCGTCAGCGGCGCAATCGCCGCCTCGCTGCGCAACAGGTTGGCCTGGGCGTTCTCCACGTCCTCGGGCAGGCCGGCGCCAGCGCGCAGGCGGGCCTGTGCGAGCCGCACGGTTTCCCGCCAGTTGTCGACCTCCCGCCGCGCCACCTCCAGTTGCCGCCGGTCGCCCTGCGCCTCGAACCAGGTGCGGGCGACCTCCGCCGCGATGCTTTGGCGCGTCATCTCCAGTTCCGCCTCGCTGGCCTCGGCCCGCGCCATCGCAGCCTCCTGCAGCCGGTCCAGCCGGCCGAACAGGTCAATCTCCCACTGCACGTCGAAGCCGGCCTGCCAGGATTCCGACAGCGTGCGCGCACCGCCCCGACTGGGTTGCTGCTGGATGCCACGGGTGTATCCAGCGCCGCTGGTCACGCCCGGCAGCCGGTCGAGCCGGCGCTCGTCGAAGACGGCGCGCGCGGCCAGCAGGCTGGCGCGGGCCTGGCGGATGTCGTGGTTGTGCGCCAGCGCCATCTCGATCCAGCGACCAAGGTCGTCGTCCTCGAAGATGCGCCACCACGCGGCAGGCATCGATTCGGTGCCAGGCGCGGCGAATTCCGCGGCCTGCGGACTGGCCAGCACGATGGCGGGCGCCTGCGGCCGGACATACTGGGGCCCGACCGCGCAGCCGGCCAGCGCCGTCGCCAACGCCGTGGCCGAGCATGCGCGGAAGATCGTGGTGACTGTGTTCATGTCGACGCTCCCTCGGCCCTTTCGATCTCGGCCAGTTGCCGGCTGCGCGCACCCTGCACGCGATGGTCGCGCGCAAGCCAGGTGTAGATGGTGGGCAGCACGAACAGGGTGAACAGCGTGCCCACCAGCATGCCGCAGACGATCACCGCCCCCAGGCCGAAACGACTGTTGGCGCCGGCCCCGCTGGCGAACAGCAGCGGCACCACGCCGAAAGCCATCGCCCCGGTGGTCATCAGCACCGGCCGCAGGCGGATCTGCGCGGCGCGGATGATGGCGGCGTGGCGGTCCAGCCGTTCGTGGACCTGCAGTTCGTTGGCGAACTCGACCATGAGAATGCCGTGCTTGCTGATCAGCCCGATCAGCGTCACCAGCCCGATCTGGGTGTAGATGTTCAGCGTGGCCCAGCCCAGCGCCAGCGGCAGCAGCGCGCCGCAGATGGACAAGGGCACTGTGATCAGGATGATCAGCGGATCGACCAGGCTCTCGTACTGCGCGGCCAGCACCAGGTAGATCACGACCAATGCGGCCAGGAAGGCGAACACCAGCGCGTTGCCCTCCTGCACGTACTGGCGCGATTCGGACTGCCAGTCGTGGCTGAAGCCGGGTGGCAACTCGGCCACGGCCTGTTCGAGAAAGGCCACGGCCTGGCCCAGGGAGACGCCCGGCGCGGGAATGGCCTGCAGGGTGGCCGCGTTCTGCTGGTCGAACTGGTTCAGCCGGTTGGGCTCCACGCCCATGTCCAGGCGCACCACGGTGGACAGTGGCACCAGTTCGCCGCCCGCAGTGCGAACGTACTGCCGCGCCAGTGCCTGCGAGGTGAGGCGCTGCTCGCCCACGCTCTGCGGGATCACGTCGTAGGAGCGTCCGAACAGCGCGAAGCGATTGACGTAGTTCTCGCCGACCAGCACGCCCAGCGAGTCGCCGATGTCCTGCAACGCCATGCCCAGGCTTGCCGCCTTGGCGCGGTCGATCGTCACCTGCACGACGGGGCTGTCGTACTCCAGGTCACTGTCCACCACCACGAACAGGCCGCTGTCGCGGGCACGCTGCTTGATCCCCTCCATGGCCTCGTACAGCACCGGGTAGTCCTGCGCGCTGCGCAGCACCAGTTGCACCGGCAGGCCGCCGCTGCCGCCCGGCAGGGGCGCGACCTGGAACACGAAGATGTCGCTGCCGACGATCTCGCCGACGGCGCCCTGCAGTTCGGCCACGATCTGCGGCTCCTTGCGTGCGCGCTCGCCCCAGTCGGACAGCATCAGGCCGCCGAAGCTGTTGGCCGGGCCGTCCGTGCCGTTGATGATCCACGTGCCGATCGTCTCGGGCACCGCGGACATGACGCGGTGCAATTCATCGGCGAAGCGTTCCGCATAGTCCAGGCTCGCGTGCTGCGGTGACTTCACCGCCGCCAGGACCGCCGCCAGGACCGCCGCCTGGTCTTCCGGCGGTGCCAGCTCGCGCTGCGGCATCTGGTACAGGAATGGCAGGCTCAGGACCACCAGCAGGGCGAAGCCGCCGCTGAGCCAGCGATGCCGCAGCGACCGACCCAGCACCCGTCCGTAGCGGTCCGCGAGGCCGCCGAAGACCCGTTCGGCCATGCGGGCCATGCGCCCCGGTCCGTTGCCTTGATGGCTGGACTTCAGCAGCAGCGAACTCATCACCGGCGACAGCGTCAGCGCCACCACGCCGGAAACGATCACGGCGCCGGCCAGGGTCAGCGCGAATTCGCGGAACAGCGCGCCGGTCAGCCCGCCCATCAGGCCGATGGGGGCGTAAACGGCGGCCAGGGTCAGCGTCATAGCCACCACCGGGCCCGCGATCTCGCGCGCGCCGACCAGCGCCGCCGCCACCGGCGACTTACCTTCCTCGATGTGGCGATGCACGTTCTCGACCACCACGATGGCGTCGTCCACCACGAGCCCAATGGCCAGCACCATCGCCAGCAGGGTCAGCAGGTTGATGCTGAAGCCGAACGCCAGCATCAGCGCCGCCGCGCCCAGCATGGACAGCGGGATGGCGACGACCGGGATCACCACGCTGCGCAGCGAGCCCAGGCACAGCCAGATCACCAGCACCACGATCAGCACCGCTTCCAGCAGCGTCTTGACCACTTCCTGGATCGAGGCATCGATGAAGCGCGCGCGCTCGTAGACCATGGCGACCTTAACGCCCGGCGGCAAGGTCTTCTCGATGTCCGGCAGCAACTGGCGGATGCCGTCCACGATGACCAGCGGATTGCCCTTGGGCGTGGGGAACAGCGACAGGTAGACCGCCGGCTCGCCGTCCATCTGGCCGCTGGTCTGCGTCGAGGCGGCGCCCAGTTCCACCGTGCCCACGTCGCGCAGGCGCACCAGGCCGTTGCCATCCTGGCGGATGACCAGATCCCGGAACTCCTCCACGCTGGTCAGGTCGGAATTGACCCGCACATTGGCGATCACGTACTGCCCGCGCACCTGGCCCGGCGCGGCCTGGTAGTTGTTGCGGCGGATCGCGTCGGCCACGTCCGTGGCGGTCAGGCCGCGCCCGGCCAGGCGCTCGGCGTCCAGCCACAGGCGCATCGCCAGCTTCTGCCCGCCGTCCACCTGCACCTTGGCCACGCCGTCGATGCCGGAGA
This sequence comes from Diaphorobacter sp. JS3051, assembly GCF_015832135.1. Taxonomy (NCBI): domain Bacteria; kingdom Pseudomonadati; phylum Pseudomonadota; class Betaproteobacteria; order Burkholderiales; family Comamonadaceae; genus Diaphorobacter; species Diaphorobacter sp. JS3051. Next base: position 972,296 of record NZ_CP065406.1, on the reverse strand, counting down.
ACAGGGGTTCGACCACCCGCGACAGGTAGTCAGTCAGCTCCGGCGTGGACAGGCTGCCGGTGGAGAAGCCCACATAGGCCACCGCCGTCGAATCCCCGGCCGACAGTTCGATCACCGGGTCATAGGCGCGCTCGGGCAGGCGGTAACGCACCTGGTTGACCTTGGCCATAGTCTCGGTCAGCGCCTGGTTTGAGTCACGGTTGAGCTCCATGCGCAACGTGACCAGGCTGCGGCCTTGCGCCGACGAGGAGGACAGGTAGTCGATGCCCTCGACCGAGGACACCGCCTGCGCGATCGGCTGGGTCACGAAGCCTTGCATCAGCTCGGCCGAGGCGCCCGGGTACTCGGTGCTGACGGTGATGGTGGCGGTTTCCAGCGTCGGGTACTGCCGGATCGGCAGTTTGCCCAGGGCGAACAGCCCCAGCAAGACAAGCAGGCTGCTGACCACCAGCGCCAGCACCGGGCGGCGCACGAAGACGTCGGTGAACCTCATGTCGCCTGCTCCCGGGCCGTCTTCGCCTGGGGCGAGGCGGCGTTCCCATGCAGCGCGTCGCGTGCAACGGGCTCGACCACCATGCCGTCGCTGAGCTTGAGCTGGCCGGACACCACCACCCGGTCGCCTTCCTTCAGGCCGGAGACGATCTCGACCCGGCCATCCCAGCGTTCGCCCGTCTTCACCGCGACGCGGCGCACGGTCATTCCCTGCGGCTCGGCGGCTTCGGCGACGAATACCGTCTGGCCGTAGGCGGTGTAGGTCACCGCGGTCTCGGGCACCGCCAGCACCGGCGCGGGCTGCTCACGCAGCAGGCGCACGTTGGCGAACATGCCGGCTTGCAGCACGCCGTCGGCGTTCGGCAGGCTCGCCTGCACGCGTAGCGTGCGCGACGCGCCGATCAGCGGATCGACGCCCGATACCTGCGCCTCGAAACGGCGCTCCGGCCAGGCATCGACCCGGATCTCGACCGGTTGGCCAGGCCGCACGTGCGGAACCGCCTGTTCCTCCAGCGCGAAGTTGACGTGCAGGGTGCCGGCATCGACCAGGCTGGCGATGCCATCGCCCGCAGCGAGGGTTTGCCCCTCGTGCACGCGGCGAATGCCGATCGTGCCCGCGAACGGCGCGGTGATCGCCTTCTGCGCGATGACCGCCTCGATCCCGCGCAGTTCGCCCTGCGCCATGTCGCGCGCGGCCTGCGCGTGGTCGAGTTGCTCCTGCGTGGCCACCTTGTCGGCCAGCAGCAGGCGGGTGCGCGCCAGCACGGTCTCGGCATTGCGCAGCTGCGCGCGCAACCGAAAGCGCTCGGCCTGCTCGGGCGCATCGTTGAGCTGCACCAGCAGGTCGCCTTGCTTCACCCGCTGCCCGGAGGTGAACGCGATGCGCGTGACCCGACCGGCGGTTTCCGACGCCAGTTCCACCTGCCGCGCCGCTTCAAGCTCTCCGACCCCATGGAACGCGCGCGGCGCCTGCGCACGCTCGACCGGCGCCAGCGCCACCTTGGTGGCCGGCCAGCCACCGCCTTCGTCCGCGCCCGAGGTGCAGGCAACCAGCCCGATCGAGCACGCCAGTACCAAGCCAAGAAAAGCAAAGCGGGCGTTCATGCCTTGCCCTCCAACTGCCGACGCAGGCGGCTGGCGATCGCCGCTGCGACCAGGCCACCGATGAGGCTGATGTGCTCCAGGGCCCAGAACATGGCCGCCTGGGCCTGCGGTTCCGGCAGCGCCCAGAAGCGGTGCACCACGAGAATGGTCAGCATCAGGAACATCGCCAATGCGCCGGCGCCCAGCCACAGCGCACGATCGAGCAACAGCAATACCGAACCGCCCAGCAGCACCGCGATGGTGGCGATGTTGAACAGCCAGTCCGGCTCCAGCCCCGCGGCGCGCATTTCGGCCAGCCCGCCCTGGAAGTCGAGCAGCTTGGCCAGCCCGGAAGACAGGAACACTACCGCCAGCAGGACGCGGGCGCCAATCCACAGCCAGCGGCTGTCCAATGTCTTGTCAACGATGTTTCGCATGCGTGTCCGCTCTCGAAGAAACGGCCGCACGGCTCAGCCGCGCGACCGGTGGGTTGGAGAAAGACTGGCCGCCCCGAAGGGACTTGCCAGGATCGATGCGGCGGACTATAAAACCTCAAGTAAAGTTGAGGTCAAGCCATGCAACCGAAGAAGCCGATCGATTTCTCGCGCCTGCTCACCGTGGGCGAGGTGGCGCATCGCGCGGGCGTGCCGGTTTCCACCATCCACTTCTACGAGTCGAAGGGACTGATCGCCAGCACACGCAACGCCGGCAACCAGCGCCGGTTCGCCTCGGTCGTGTTGCGCTACATCGCCGTGATCAAGGTGGCCCAGCGCACGGGCATTCCCCTTGAGGAAATCAAGGAGGCACTTGGCCGCTATCCACCGGGAAGCAAGCTCACCGCGGCCCAGTGGCGGGAACTGTCCACACGCTGGCGCGCCAATCTGGATGAACGCATCACCAAACTGACCCGGCTGCGCGACGAGTTGGACAGTTGCATTGGCTGTGGATGCCTGTCGCTGGACGAATGCCCGTTGCGCAATCCTCAGGACGCACTGGGGGCGGAAGGGCCCGGTCCCCGCATCCTCGAACGGCCGTGACGACCACGGCCTTTCACGGCCGGCCGATGCGAAGGGCCTTCGTGAGGTCCGGCAAGGACCTGATGCATTGCCAGCAGGGTGGCTTGACCGGCATGTCGATGCGAATGGGCAATAATGATTGTCATTAACATATACGGCAGGGTGATGATGTCCGGGCAATGGCAGTTACAGGCTTCGACGGCGCCGATGACCATCGGCGGCGGCGCGATGCGCGTGAAGCCGGACCAGGTCATCACCGAAGACAACGAGCCGGGGTTGAAACTCGTGCTCATGCTCGGGGACGGCGCTGTCCGCTACCGCATGCCACCGTCGCAGCCCACCCAGGTGAGCGGGCCGGCCCTCCACCTGAGCTTGAGCGACCAGCCGTTCACGGTCACCCATAGCTTCCATGCCCATACGCCCCTGCGCTATGTGGCCGTACGCATGCCCCAGTCGAGCCTGATGCAGTGGTTCGACACGCAAGGCAGGCCCATGGATCGCCTCCTGGACATGGCCGGCTCGACGCCGTTCATCCACGATGCGAAGGCTGGCCCGGCACTGCAGGCACTGGCAAAGCAATTGCTGCTATGTCCCTTGCAGGGCGCGTTGCGCGACTTGTACCTGTCTGGAAAGGCGCTGGAATTGACGGCCAACGTGCTGGCAACGCTGGACGTACAACCGCCCTCGTCGACAGCAATCACCCTGCCGGTACGCCATCGCGATCGCCTCCATCGCGCCCACGAAATACTGATGCACGATATCAGCCATCCACCGGGACTCGACTGGCTGGCAAGCCAGGTCGGGCTGAGCGTCACGCTCCTGACGCGTGGCTTTCGCCAGTTGTTCGGCATGAGCATCTACGAGTTCGTGCGGGAGCAGCGTCTCCAGCAAGCCTATCGAATGCTGGCGACCGGGGAATGCAGCGTCTCCGCCACCGCCGGCATGTGCGGCTATACCGACTCGCATTTCTCCAAGGCCTTCCAAAGGCGCTTCGGCATCGCGCCGCACACACTCTGCCGCTGAACGATATCGGCGAACGCCAGAAGAATACCGGCCAGCGCCATTGGCAGCGCTGCGCGATGCCTAGACTCAATGCAATTGATTCCCAGTTGCTTTTGAGTCCTTACCATGCCTATCTCCAGAACGCGTGGATGGCTGCGCGCGAGCAGTTGTTCCAGCCTGTCGGCCTTGCTGTTGCTCCCACCAGGTGCCTTCGCACAATCGACCACCGAAATCAGCCAGCTGGACACCGTCACGGTGACAGCCGACCGGGAAACCACGCCCTCGCTGCTGAAGGGTTCGCAGACGCTGAGGGAAACGCCCCAGTCCGTGACCATCATCACGCGCGAACGAATGGACCAGCAGAACCTGCAAAGCCTGGATGAGGTCCTGCAGCACGCCCCCGGCATCACGGTGCAACCGTACCAGTTGCTGACCACCGGCTACTACGCTCGCGGCTTCAAGATCGACTCGTTCCAGCAGGACGGAGTCCCCATCCAGATGGGGCAGATGGCCAGCCCGCCCCAGGATGCCGGTATCTACGAACGCGTCGAGATCCTGCGTGGCGCGAACGGCCTGATGCAGGGATCGGGCAACCCGGCCGCGACGGTCAACCTCGTTCCCAAGCGCGCTCCGCGCGAGTTCCTGGCGAATAGCGAGCTGTCGGCCGGCAGTTGGAATCGCTATCGCGGCCTGGTCGACGTGGGCGGCCCGCTCAACGAGAGCGGCAGCCTGAGGGCCCGCATCGTTGCCAACCACGAGGATCGCGATTTCTTCTACGACGTCGCCGGCCAGAAGACCAGTTCGGTCTATGGCACGGCCGATCTCGACCTGGGGCCGGACACGGTGCTGACCGTCGGCCTGCAGCGGCAACGCATCCGCTTCACCACCAACATGGCCGGCGTGCCGTTCTACAAGGACGGCTCCGACATCGGCCTGCCTCGCTCCACCTATCTGGACGTGGACTGGGATCGCTTCGACTGGGATACCACCCGCGTGTTCGGCGGCATCGAGCATGCCTTCGGCAATGCGTGGACCGCCAAGCTGTCCGTCAACTACCAGAACGGTGATTCCACGCTGAAGTACGCCGGCGCCAACGGGGCTGTCGACCCCGCCACGGGCGCGGGGCCGCGCCTGACTGGTGGGGCCTACAAGTTCGAGAACGACCAGAAGAGCATCGACGGCTACCTGAATGGCCCCTTCCAGCTCCTGGGGCGACGCCACGAGGCCACGCTGGGATGGAACTACCAGCGCGCGAGCCTGGAGCAATTCTCGGCAAGCTTCCTGACGCCGGTGAACCAGCCCGTGAACGTCTGGGACTGGGACCCCGGCAGCGTGCCCGAACCCGGCATCGGACCCTACGCGTCCCGTGGCCCGACCCGCACGACGCAGTCCGGGCTCTATGCGGTGGGCCGATTCTCGCTGGCCGATCCTCTCACGTTGATCACCGGGGTCAGGCTGAGCCGCTGGAAACAGGAAGGCGCAGGCACGTCCACCAAACTGGGCAACGAACTCACGCCCTACGGCGGCGTGGTCCTCGACATCGCTCCCCAGTGGTCCCTCTACGCAAGCTACGCGCAGATCTTCCAGCCGCAGACCCAGACGACCTGGGACGGGAAGACGCTGGATCCCGTCAAGGGCACCAACCTGGAAGCGGGCATCAAGGGCGAGTTGCTGGATGGCAAGCTCAACACCAGCCTGGCGTTCTTCAACATCCGCCAGCGCAATCGCGCCCAGGTTGACCCGGCGTACCCGTGCGCCGGCACGGCCTGCTTCTACATCAGTGGCGGTGAGGTGGAAAGCCAGGGCGTGGAAGCCGAGATCAGCGGCCGGCCGCTGCCTGGTCTCGACCTCTCGTTCGGCTACACCTACAACACCACGAAGTATCTGAAGGATGCCCAGTCGCAAGGACAGGCCTTCGCCAGCTTCACGCCCAGGCACATCGCACGCCTGTGGGCCAACTATGCGTTTCCCTGGGACGGCGGCCGCCTCAGCGCCGGCATGGGCGTGCAGGCACAAAGCGCCTATACCGTGCAGTCGGGTGGCCTGACGCTGCGCCAGGGCGGCTATGCGCTGGTCAGCGCGCGCTTGGGCTACCGTATCAACCGCAACCTGAGTGCGGCCCTGCATCTCAACAACCTGTTCGATAGTTTTGTCAAGCAGAATTTTCAAGCGGCCTGATCGCCGGAAAGCCAGTCCCCATGCGGGTTTAGCGCCCGTTCCTCGCTGCCCAAGATGCCCTGCCTGCCTGGTCTAGGAGCCGGATAAGAGCCAAGGGAAAGAACGCCACCGGACAAGCATGGCGTGTTCCAGCGCAGCAGTTCCCCCAATTCCTCTGTTCCTTCGATGCCCATGTTGGGCGTCCCGGCGTTCCGCCGTCGGGTGCGCGGGCTGCGCCCCGCGCTTCGTGCCGAATCGCGGCCATCCGGCTTTTTCCCCTGACGCCTTCGGCCCTCGGTCGTCGCTATGGAAATTTCCCAGGCAGTGTCTGGGAAATCTTCCCTGACGCTTTTGGCCCCACAGGCCTGCGCGCTCCGCTTGCCCCAAAAGCCGACTTTGTGCAGTGGGCGGGGTGTGGGCGGTCTTGCTGTTCCCTTCACCGTATCACGGCGTTCTCGCCGTCAATGACTGCGCGTGCTCGCACGCTTGCGGCCTGATGGCCGTCTTCGATCCCTGACTGCTTGCGCTGCGCCGTGCTCGCCACGGTTCCGGGCAATTCCGCCCGAGCAACCGGAGCACGATCATGTCGCAACTGACCCTTCTTCCTTCCGTCGATTCTCCGCTCATGGTGCGCGATGGTCGCGGCCGCTATCGGCCGGCGACGGCCGACCAGATTCTGGAAGCTGCGCGCCAGGCCATCGAGCACAAGATGCAGCGCGGGGATTCATTCACGTCGCCGGCGGCCGTCAAGGAGTACCTGCGCGCCAAGCTGGCCGGCTTCGAGCATGAGGTGTTCGCGGTGCTGTTCCTCGATACACAGCATCGCCTGATCGAGTATGCCGAGATGTTCCGCGGCACGATCGACTCGGCCGAGGTGCATCCGCGCGAAGTGGTCAAGACGGCCCTGCGTCACAACGCGGCGGCAGTCGTCATTTCGCACAACCACCCGAGCGGGAACCCGGAGCCGAGCGCCGCAGACAAGGTGCTGACCAAGCAGCTCAAGGAGGTGCTGGCGCTGGTGGATGTCCGCACGCTGGATCACATCATCGTGGCGGGCAGCAAGACCACTTCATTTGCCGAACACGGCCTGCTCTGACCGAAGGGGCTTCGGCCCCTTTTTGCTGCGTCCGCAGCTCGCTCAGGCCATTGCCCGCAACCATGCCAGCAAGTCGGCCTGCGGCCCATCGGGCGGCAGGGGCTGGGGCGATAGCAGGCAGTAACGCGAGCCGTCTTCGATGAAGCCGAGCGGCGCGGCCAGCACGCCGCTGTCCAGATCGTCGCGCACCAGGTGCCAGGGGCCGATGGCGACGCCGAGGCCGGCCACGGCCGCCTGCAAGCTGAAATAGAAGTGCTCGAAGGTCTGCCCCGGCGCGTCCGACACGGGCTGGCCTGCGGCCGTCGCCCATTCCGACCATGCGCCCGGCCGCGTGCGCGTGTGCAGGCGCGGTGCGCCGGCCTTGAGCACGGCGCCGGCCTTCTTCGTGGAGAACCAGGTCGCCACCTTGTCGGGGCGGCAGACCGGGCCGACCTTTTCCGCGAACAAGGGTTCGGCGTGGTAGCCCTCGGGCCAGGGGAAGTCGTCGCGACGGATGGCCAGGTCGATGCCGCTGGCGAAGGAGAACGACCCGCCGCCGGCCACCAGATGCACGTCGATCCCCGGATGCCGGGCCTGGAAGTCCGGCCAGCGCAGGATCAGCCAGCGCATCAGCAAGGTCGGCTCGCACGACAGCACCCAGCGCCGCCCCTGGCGGGCGCTGGCACGCAGCTCGCCGACGGCCTGCCGCATCAGATCCAGGCCATTGCCCACGGCGCGCGCCAGTGTGCGCCCGTCATCGGTCAGGAACACGCGCCGGCTGCGGCGCTCGAACAGGGCCACGCCCAGCTCGTCTTCGAGCAGACCCACGGCCCGGCTGACCGCGCCGTGGGTCAGGTGCAGTTCGTCGGCGGCCCGGCTGAAATTCTCCAGCCGGGCCGCTGCCTCGAAGCAGCGCAAGGCCAGCAGCGAAGGCAGGCGCGTGTCGGTCAATGGTGATTCCAGCTCACCATTCTTGTCAGAAAGCATCGTTATTCACTGGGGATTTTCGTCGGTAGTATCTCGACAATTCGTTGTTATTCGACAGGATACGCCATGCCAGAACTGATAGCTGTCATCACAATCACCTTGCTGGCTGTCATCAGCCCTGGGCCGGACTTTGCGATGGTCACGCGCAACAGCCTGATGCTGTCGCGTCGCGCCGGTGTGCTGACGGCCCTGGGCATCGGCCTGGGCGTGCTGGTGCATGTCACCTATACGCTGGTCGGCGTGGGCCTGCTGATCCAGCAGTCGTTGTGGCTGTTCAATGCCATCAAGCTGGTCGGTGCCGCGTATCTGGTCTATCTCGGTGTGAAGATGCTGCGGGCCAAGCCTGCCGGCGCGCTGGCTGACAGCACCGTGGCGCCGCTGTCGGATGCGGCGGCGCTGCGCACCGGCTTCCTGACCAATGCGCTGAATCCCAAGACCACGGTGTTCATCGTCAGCCTGTTCATGCAGGTGGTGCGGCCGGACACCCCGCTGGCGGTGCAGATCGGCTATGGCGCTTTCATCTCCGTGGCGCACATGGCCTGGTTCGCCTTGGTCGCCTTGTGCTTCTCGGCCGGGGCCGTGCGCGACCGGCTGCTGGCGGTGCGCCATTGGATCGACCGTGCTTTCGGCGGGCTGCTGGTCGGCTTCGGCGTTCTGCTGGCGGTGGCGCGCGGCTCACGCTGACCGCCACGGAAATCCGAGACAGTGTTTCGGAAATTCAGCATGCCAAGGTTTGTGCATGACGTGGGGCGGTCTTGCTGTCCCCTTCACCGTATCACGTCGTTCTCTCCGTCAAGGGCTGCGCGTGCGAGCACGCTTGCGGCCCGTGGCCGTCCTTGACCCCTGACGGCTGCGCTGCGTCGTGCTGGCGACGGTTCCGGGCAATTCCGCCCGTGCAACCGGAGATCGTCATGAACGACAAATCGCACGTTTCCCTCGAACAACACGTTTGCCTGGTCTGCGGCGCTCGCTTCGACACCGGCGCGATCCTGCTGGACAAGCGCCTGCGCGCGAGCATGGAGCGCCACACGGCGACAGGCTGGGGCTTGTGCCCGGAACATCAGAAGCTGTCCGACGATGGCTTTGTCGCCTTGGTCGAATGCGACCCGCAGCGCAGCGGCTCACAGGCCAGCGGCCGCATGAAGCCCGAACAGGCGTACCGCACGGGCCGCCTGGCGCACCTGAAACGCGAGGTATTCGCCGATGTGTTCAACGTGCCTATCGAGGACAAGCAGCCCTGCGTGTTCGTTGAACCCGGCGTGATCGAGCAGTTGCAGGCGATGACCGCGCATTGATCGCACAGCCACCATCCGGCGCGTTGTCCTTCGGGACGACGCGCCATTTTTTTTGCTGTATCCGCGTCCTTCGCGCTTTCGCGCAATGCCACCTCGAAAAAGCCAGATGGTGTCTGGCGAATCTGCCGCGCCGAGGCGCATGGAGGGTGTGGGCGGTCTTGCTGTTCCCTTCATCGTGCCACGGCGTTCTCGCCGTCAAGGGCGGCGCGCGCTTGTGCGCGCTTGCGTCCTGGCGGCCGTCTGCGACCCCTGACTGCTTGCGCTGCGCCGTGCCCCGAAAGGGGCGGGCAATTCCGCCCGGCAACCTTTCAGGAGTTCATGTCATGAGCAGCCATCACGATTGGGTCATCGAAGTTTCGGCACAGCACGACGCGCACAAGCCGTTCGCGCCGGAGAACGGCCAGCCGCTGCGCTTCAAGATCGGCGACGCGGTGATCTACACCAACGACTTCGGCGCACAGTTCCATCGCCGCGTCACCGGGTTCTATCAGCCTGCCGGGCCTTGCGGGCTGTACGCGCTCGGCCGACGCTACTTCATCAATTCGACCTCGCCCTGGATGCCAGTCGCGGAATCCAGCCTGCGCCCTGACGACGCGGCTTAATGCCTTCGCGCCCCTCGATGCCGCCGAACCGGCTGGCGCCGGATCGGCACTGTATGGCGTCAGTCGTACATCCTGTCCGGGCGCTCTCGCCGTTGTCCGCGCTCATTGGCTTCCAGCCAGTCGAACAGCGCGTCAATGTCTTGATCCAACTGGAACAGCGACGCCTCGGCCATCATGTGCCAGGTGGCGCATTCGTCGGCATGGTGCGCGTTGTTCACCACGGCATTGAGCTGCTGATGCAGGGCCAGCAGCCGCTTTTTCTCCGCTGCGACTGTCTCGCGGTCGGTCGTCCAGACCATCGAGGGCAGAAAGATGCCTGACGGTGATGCGCTGGTCGTTGAAGCCTCGGTGCAAGGTTGTTGTGTCACGGGAACTCTCCGAAGTTGGGAAGCCTTCACGATAGGCAGGCACCTTCTTTGTCTCCAGTCGAAATTCGCTCAAAAACGCACCGATTTCGGCATCAGCTCCAGCAGCGCCAAGGCAAAGGCGGGATGGGCGTCCCCGGCCAGAAAACATGGCCGGTCGCGCTGTCGTGCTGCGCATCGAACCCCCTGCGGGGTTTCGCCCCTGACGGGCTTCCATCGTTCCCTCGCTCCGCTCGGCTGACGCCTCCGGCCCGGCTTCCAGATCCGGGCCTGCGCGCTTCGCTTGCCGTGCGGTTCGTCACACAAGGGCGGCCGTTGCCATGTCCAGCCGTCTCCCCTGACTTCATCACCTTGTCCGCGACCGTAGCCCGCTTCCGTGTGCCGTCAAGGCGCGCAGGGCCGTGTCCTCGGCTGCGCCTGCGGGCCGCACCAACCCCGCGCTTGTTTCCTTGACGGCCCCCGTCCGCGCGCTCCTTTGGCCGCGGGCGATGAACTCAGGAAAGACGGTGGCAACAGGGCCAACCGGGTTCCTCGTGCCGACCGCACCGAACAGCCGAAAGGCTGGGCTCCGAATCTAGGAATCCGGTGTGCGGTGTGAACAGCAAACCCTTTTCGTCAGGAGAAAGACCATGCAACTCGCATCCCGATTCGCTTCCCGTTCCCCCTCGCTGCGCAGCGACTACCCGCTGACCGATGACCAGATTCACCGCGTAGCGCCGTCCATCTTCGCGGACGCGCCGCATGAAAGCCGTTCGCAGCGTTACGCCTATATCCCCACCGCCGCCGTGCTGGCCGAGCTTCGCAAAGAAGGGTTCCAGCCCTTCATGGTGACGCAGACCCGCGTGCGCGACCAAGGTAAGCGCGAGCACACCAAACACATGCTGCGCCTGCGCCACGCCAGCCAGATCAACGGCGCGGAGGCCAATGAAATTGTGTTGCTGAACTCGCATGACGGGACGAGCAGCTATCAGATGCTGGCCGGCATGTTCCGGTTCGTGTGCAGCAATGGCCTTGTCTGCGGCGACACCGTGGCCGATGTGCGCGTGCCGCACAAGGGCGATGTTTCCGGGCATGTCATCGAAGGCGCTTACGAAGTCTTGCGCGGCTTCGACCGGGTGAAGGATTCCCGCGATGCCATGCGCGCCATCACGCTGGACGAAGGCGAGGCCGAAGTGTTCGCCCGTTCCGCGCTGGCACTCAAGTACGACCCCACCGATAAAAAGCCCGCACCCATCACCGAATCGCAAATCCTGATGCCGCGCCGCTTTGATGACCGCCGCCCGGACTTGTGGAGCGTGTTCAACCGCACGCAAGAGAACCTGACCCAAGGCGGCCTGCGCGGGCGCAGCGCCAACGGACGCCGGCAGCAAACCCGCCCGGTGCAGGGCATCGACCAAAACATCCGACTGAATCGCGCCCTCTGGCTGCTGGCCGATGGCATGCGCCAGTTGAAAGCCTGATTCCCCACGCGGCAGGGGCAGGCAGCAGCCCTTGCCGCATCCCTCGTTGCTGCATCCCTGAACCGTTAGGAGTTATCACCATGAACGCCATTACCCAAACCGAAGCCCGCGCCCTCAACACCGCCGCCGCTATCCCGCTGGAAACCGCCGACCCGACCAAGAACCTGATTCTTGTCCCTCTGTCGCGGCTGGTGTCGCGGCCGACTGGCCGCAACGTGCGCAAGACCCCGCGCATGTCCATTCCCGAACTCGCCGCCAGCATCCAGCGTGTCGGCCTGCTGCAAAACCTCATCATCATTGCCGCCGCCGATGGCGAGCATTACGAAGTGGTGGCCGGTGGCCGTCGCCTCGCCGCGTTGAAGCTGCTGGCGAAGAAGCACCGCATCAGCAAGGAATGGGAAGTGCCTTGCCTGCTGGTGGCCGATGGCACCGCCCGCACGGCCAGCCTCACCGAGAACGTGCAGCGCGAAGCCATGCACCCCGCCGACCAGTTTGAGGCATTCGCCGCGCTGGTGGCCGATGGCCGCAGCATCGAGGACATTGCAGCGGATTTCAGCGTCACGCCGCTGGTGGTGCAACGCCGCCTGAAACTCGCCAACGTGTCGCCGCGCCTGCTGGCCGACTACCGCGCCGATGCCGTCGCGCTCGACCAGCTGATGGCCCTTGCCATCACCGACGACCACGCCGCGCAGGAAAGCGCCTTCTACGATGCGCCAACGTGGCAGCGCCAGCCGTCCGCGCTGCGCGACCGTCTGACCGAACGCGAAATCGACGCCTACCGGCATCCGCTGGTGCGCTTCGTCGGGCTGGACACCTACGACGCCGCAGGCGGCGGCATCCGCCGCGACCTGTTCGCCGAAGGCGATGCGGGCGTGTATCTGACCGATGCCGCGCTGCTGGAACGGCTGGCGCAAGACAAGCTGGCAGGCATCGCCGCAGAGGTGAAGGCCGAGGGATGGGCATGGGTGGATGCCACGCCCGGCACGACCCATGCCGACCTGCACGCCTTCCAACGCGCCCCGAGGGAACGCCGCGAACCGAACAAGCGCGAAGCCGCACGCATCGAGAAGCTGCAAGCCAAGCTGCACGAACTGGCCGAGGCCGTGGATGCCGCGCTGGACGCCGACGACGAGGAAAAGGCCGATGCCTTGCAGGAGGAAGGCGAACGCCTGGGCGAGCAGTTGCAGGCGCTGGAAGATGGCTTGCAGGACTACGGCGCGAACGTGAAGGCGGCAGCCGGTGCCATCGTCACCATCGACCGCAGCGGCGAAGCCGTGGTGCATCGCGGCCTGATGCGCGAAGCCGAAGCCAAGGCGCTGCGCACGCTGGAACGGCTGCGGCAGGGTTTCGGCGGCACAGAAGCCGAGAACGACGACGAAGGCGAGGACGGAGACAGCGAAGGGCAGCCCAAGACCGCCGCCATGTCTGACAAGCTGGCGCAGCGGTTGAGCGCCCACCGCACCACCGCGCTGCAAATCGAAGTCGCCCGGCATCCGCAAGTGGCGCTGGCCGCGCTGGTGCATGGCATGGTGCAGACCGTCTTGCAGGAAAGCCACTACGGGCACGACCTGCCGCTGGGCGTGAGCCTGAAAGTGCAAGACCGGCTGGAAAGCCTTGCCCCGGACGTGTCGGAATCGCCTGCCGCCGTGGCGCTGCGCACCTTGCAGGAAGTCGCGGGCGAAGCCTTGCCGGAGGACAGCGCCGAACTATTCGCCGCGCTGGTGGCGAAGTCGCAGGATGAACTGGTGCGGCTGCTGGCCGTGTGCGTGGCTTCCACGGTGGACGTGGTGACGCCCCGCGCTACGACGCAGCAACCGGGCGCGGAACTGGCGCAGGCTGTCGGCTTGGACATGGCCGCATGGTGGAAGCCCACCGCTGACGGCTATTTCCAGCATGTGCCGAAGGCCGCAATTCTGGAAGCCGTGGAGCAGTACGCCCCGGTGCACGTCACCCGGCTGGCGAAGTTGAAGAAAGGCGACATTGCCAGCGAAGCCGAGCGGCTGGCCGATGGCACCGGCTGGATGCCCGCCATCTTCCGTGCCGAAGCCCCGCAGCAGGACGCGCAGGACGTGACGGCGGACGAGGAAGCCGAACCGCCGGAGGAAGTCGCCGCCGTGGCGGATGAGCAGCCGCAGGCCGAGGCACTGGCCGCGTGACCTTGCACCACAGATAGCGCCCCGGTTCCGGCCGGGGCGCTTCATGCCGAGGATTCCCCCATGAGCCACGACACCACGAACCGCCCCCGCATGGCCGCGACCTACGCCCCCGGCACGGTACGCGCCCGCCGCTGGCATGGCGCTGGCGACGTGCGCGGCTACCGCCCGCCTCGCGGCTGGACAGCCCGCGCCGCCCTGACCGACCTGCACCCCATTACGGGCCGCGCCTTGCCGCGTGCCGTGTGGTGGATCATCGAAACCAAAGAATAGGGAGCAGCCCGCGCCCAAGCCGTTCCGTCTTGGGCGCGGGGAATGCCAAAAATCCGGGCGCGGTCGTGGCCGCGCCCGGTGTTCAAGGCCCAAAGCCAGAGCGCCCCTGCGCCGCCTTCGGGCAGGCGACGCAGGGGCGGCGCACAAGTAGCCTTGTGCGCGAGAAACCCTCGAAGCCCATCAGTGCGTCGGCGCACAGCACCGACGACATTCCGAATGCGCCCCGCCACAATGATCGGGGCTTGTGGGCCTACGCCCCGGCTTGCTGCCACAGGTTGCATGAAAGCGTGCCGTCCTCGACGCTGGCGGTTCGTCGCTTGTACGTCACGAAGGACGGTTCACCGACACGCCGCCCGGCCTTGCAATGGAGCTTCCACGCCACGCCTCAGGCAAGAAGCCACCTGCTACGTCAGGGACGCTTTCACCTTGTCGCTGGGCGTTGTCCTTGCCCGTGTCAGGGCGCAAGCCGATGAAGCCGTCACGCGGGGAGCCGAGTCGGCCATGTTTCCTTTCGGAGCGGGTCGGCCCAAGGCGTCCTTTCTGTTTGTGAATCCTGGCGGTGGCCGGGCTTCTATGGCTGCAACCTTCCAGCGAAAACAATTTCCCCTGCGCTGCGCGCATTCCTCGCGGGACAAATTCTTTTCGCTTCCAGGCGCTCCACTGCGTTGCGCCCGCAAGCGGTGCAGCCAGCCCGTCCCCCGCCGGTCGGATCACAACAGGACGCGATGGGCGCGAACCCTGTTCAACCGAAAGGAAATTCATCATGGCAAACATCGGCACCTTCACCGCAGAGAAAGACGGCTTCACCGGCACGCTTCGCACCCTGACCCTCAACGTCAAGGTCAAGCTGGTTCCCAACGACAAGGGCGACAACGAGAACGCTCCCGACTACCGCCTGCAAGCGGCTGGCCACGACATCGGCGCTGCGTGGAGGAAGACCAGCGAGGCCGGGCGCCCCTACGTGTCCGTGACCCTGGACGATCCTTCGTTCCCGGCGACCGTCTATGCCCGCCTGATCGAAGGTGAGAACGGCACGCACGACCTGATCTGGTCGCGCAACAAGCCCAAGGCGGCCTGACGGCCGCCCACCGCGCCCCGCCCATTGCGGCGGGGCGCGATGCTGCTGATCGCAGCGCCGCACGCACATGGTTTCGGCGGTTGTCTCCTGCCCCGCATGTCCAGCGACGGCATCGCATCGGTGATGGTCGAATGGCTCGAAGCCCGTGGCAGCAAGCGCAAGATGGCGTGTCGGCGCTGGAAGCGCCGCCGGGCTTTCGGGCTGCGCCCCGTACCGGCAAGCCGTCACGGCCATGCGGCTTCAATCCCTCACGCCTTCGCGCCTGATGGCGCTGCGCGCTCCGCTTGCGGCTATGTCTCGGACGCCGCGATCTGGCTTTCCGTCTCGGCCATCAGCACCGCCGTACTGCAATCGAGTGCGCGGGCGATCTTGAAGATGGCCGCCAGCGTGGGCATGTGTTCGCCACGCTCGACCTTGCCCATGTGCGAACGCTCGATGCCGGCCAGGTGCGCCAGCGATTCTTGCGCAATCCCTCGCTCCATCCGTAGCGCGCGCACCGCCGCGCCGAAGGCTTGCGCCAGATCGGCATCGAAGGTGGTAACGCCGGCCGGTCGGCCTGGCTGAACGGATCGCTTCTGCATAGACAGAAGCGTCGAATCGAAGGACAATTAAAACCACGTTATCTTTAACTCATTGACGAAAAAACGCTGTTCCGTGCCTTTACGGAAATCCGTATCTACGGATTCCAGCAGAACCGGGGAATCGCATCCGTGTCTTTCCGGCTTTCTACAATTCCGCTTTTGCGCTTGCGTTCTTCTCAGGATGCGATGGCTTGCGCATCCGTGCTTGCGCACGAAAGCACGGAGACGGTTCGGCGGTTCCGTGCTTCGACGCAGAAGCGCATCCGTGCATCCTCGGTTTCGTGGAGGTTCCGGCCATGACCCTGCCACTTGTCACCGCTGACGAACGCGCCCGGCTGCTCGCCCACGGCGCGGCGCTCGCCGCTGGCCAGCACCTCGACCCGCTGCCCGTGGTGCGGCTGTTTACCCCCGATGCGCATGTGACCTGGCTGCTGGTGTCGCTCGACCCGGTGGACGGCGACACGGCCTACGGGCTGATCGACCTCGGTATCGGGATGCCCTCGCTGGGCACGGTCAAGCTCTCCGACCTGGCCGGCATCGTCGGCCCGCGCAAGCTGCCGGTGCGGCGGGATCGGTATTTCCAGGCGCTACGCCCGCTGTCGGAGTACGTCCGGCTGGCGCAGGAAAACGGCGCGATCACGGACTGATGAAGGCCAGCGCAGCCCGGCCAGCCGGGGCGCATTGTGACTATTTCGGTCTTACCCAAGACCTGTACGGTCTCAATCGGCATTGATGCACCGAAGCGGTGCCAGCCTGATGCAAACAGTCATGATCTTTGGCGCGGCCTGCGGCACGGTATCCGATGCCGCGCACCATTTCCGGGTTGCGTAGCCGTCGCATTCAGACGATTTCCGCAACACGCCGGAGCCAAACGGTCTTGACACCGACAGTTACAGCTTAATCTTTTTTGATGACGACCTGATGGCGTTTCGATAGCTCCCGCACGACGGAATCCGTGGCGACGCACCCCAAGCACAGGGAGGTCTCGCCATGACTGATCGAAGCGCCGAACACTGGTATCCGACAGCGGCTTATCTCTACATCCTGCACCTGGACGGCCCCGCGCTGGCCTGGGAGTACCTGCGAAGGAATCCCGACTACCGCCGCGACTGGCTGCGCCGTCGCCGCCGGCCGGACGCGGCGCAGGCGTGGGGCCTGCGCCTGCTGGAAGATCCCACCCTGGATGCGCGTGACGCGCATCCGGCCTGGTTCCCCGATCACGATGCCGTGGTGCAGCTCTACCCCGATGCAGATCCGCCGCCCGATGCCTACGCCTTCGAGTTCTGGCGCGTGCCTGGCCGCAAGCAACTGATCCACGACGGCAAGCGCCTGGTGCTGGTGTCGCACTGGCCCGGCTGCTGCCTGCGGCTCGCCCTCGGGCCGGGCCTGGAGGATGGCATGGCCTACCTCTACGCCACCCGCGCCTGCGCCACGCCCTGCGCGCGCTATCGCACGCTGGCGGCCGAACTGGATGCCTTGGCCGCCGCCACGGTTGCTGCACCGGCGGCAGCGGCTCGTTCCCGACCCATGCCGGCCGCGGTGCTGGAACTGCATACCTTGCAGGCCCTCGACGCGACCCTGGCAGGTGCATCCTTGCGCGAAGTGGCCGAAGGGTTGTTCGGCGCAGATGCCGTCGCGGCCGACTGGCACAAAGACAGTGCTTTGCGTGCCCGCGTGCGGAGGCTGGTGCGCCGTGGCGAGGCGCTGATGCGCGGCGGCTATCGCAGCCTGGCGCAGCTCCCGCCAGTTGTATCGCAGTAAGGGGGGACGTTTTGCAGTCCCTGCAATTCGTCCCTTAGCAAGAAGCCTCGCTTTCTTGAAAGTGCCTCTATCCGGCCGCGTGGTGTGGCCGGGCTTGATGGAGGTACTTCCCATGCG
The DNA here is from genome assembly GCF_015832135.1 of Diaphorobacter sp. JS3051. Classification (NCBI taxonomy): domain Bacteria; kingdom Pseudomonadati; phylum Pseudomonadota; class Betaproteobacteria; order Burkholderiales; family Comamonadaceae; genus Diaphorobacter; species Diaphorobacter sp. JS3051. Next base: position 954,799 of record NZ_CP065406.1, on the reverse strand, counting down.
ACCTGCTCCCTTGCGGCCTGCCGCCGCTGCGCCCGCGCAGCCCCAACGCTATCTCACCAACGACGAAGCCGCCGACTACCTGCGCCTGTCGCCGCGCACGCTGGAGAAACAGCGCGTGATCGGTGGCGGGCCGAAGTTCCGCAAGTTCGGCCGCCGCGTCATGTATGCCGTGAGCGACCTCGACGCCTGGGCCGATGCGCGCAGCTACGCGGCGACTTCCGACCCGGAATACGCCGAGCGGCATGCGGGCGACTATCGTGACGGCCGCTGATCTCTGGCTCGCCGGTGGCCATCGCCATGTCCAGCCCATCGCTGCCCCTGCGGCAGCGACCAGCGCAGCAGCGCGAACAGCTCGACCTGTTCCGCGCGCTGCCGGGCGACATGGCGCCGCGCGACAGCCAGGACTTGATGGCCTTTCCGTTCTTCTCGCTCGCCAAGTCGCGGCGCACCGCGCCGATCGACTTCCGGGCGGGCGGCATCACCATCCGCGTGGAAGGGACGCAGGAACACGGCATCGCGACGATCTGGGATGCCGACATCCTGATCTGGGCCGCCAGCCAGATCGTGGAAGCCCGCGATGCGGGCATCCCGACCTCGCGGCTGATGCAGGTGCGCCCCTACGAAATCCTGCGCTTCATCGGGCGTGGCACAAGCTTGCGCGACTACCAGCGCCTGAAAGCCGCCCTCGACCGGCTGCAATCGACCACAGTGGCCACGTCCATCCGCGAAACCACGGGAAGGCGGCTGCACCGTTTTTCGTGGATCAACGAGTGGAAGGAATTGGCCGATGCCAGCGGCACGCCGCTGGGCATCGAGCTGATCCTGCCGGACTGGTTCTACGCGGGCGTGGTGGACGCGGCCCTGGTGCTGACCATCGACCCGACGTACTTCCGGCTCACGGGCGGCATCGAACGCTGGCTGTACCGCCTGGTGCGCAAGCATGGCGGCCGGCAGGAGCACGGCTGGCAATTCGATTTCCAGCATCTGTACCGCAAGTCGGGCAGCGTGGCGCGTTTCTACGACTTCGCCGCCGACCTGCGCGCCCTGGTGGCGCGGCAATCGTTGCCCGGCTACGTCCTGGGCATCGAGCGGATGCCCGGCGAGAAAACCGAGCTGCTGACCTTCCGGCCCGTGCCGCCCACGGCACGGGGATAACTGCGGGAAAACCTGTTAATTCACTCGTGCTATCAGGCAACAGGAGGCTCGTGCTATCAGGCAACAAATCCTCGTGCTATCAGGCAACAAAATCGGCCGCAAACCCTTGCCACCATTGGGTTTTGCCGCCCTCTAACATTCCTAACTTAAATTCTCTAACTTTTAGTAGAGAAGCGCCGTTTCGGTGGACAACCACCAAACGGCACGAAATGCAGAAGCGAAAGACCGGCTTTCCAACACGGAGGGCCGCACCATGATTCTCGCTCTGCTCAACCAGAAAGGCGGTGTCGGTAAGACCACGCTCGCCACCCACATCGCGGGCGAATTGGCGCTGCGCGGCCAGCATGTTGTCCTGTTCGATGCCGATCCGCAGGGCTCATCACTGGATTGGACGCAGCGCAGAAGCCAGCAAGGCTTGCCACGGCTGTTCAGCACCGTGGGCCTGGCCCGCGAAACGCTGCATCAGGAAGCGCCAGAACTTGCCAGGCGGGCCGATCACGTCGTCATTGATGGGCCACCCAGGATTGCCGCCTTGGCGCGCTCTGCGCTCCTGGCGGCCGAGCGTGTTCTGATCCCGGTGCAGCCCAGCCCCTATGACGTGTGGGCCAGCGCCGAGATGGTGGCGCTGATCCGCGAGGCGCAGGTGTTCCGGCCTGCGCTGCGCGCAGCCTTCGTCATCAACCGGCGCATCAGCACGACGATCATTGGCAGGGAGGCGCGGCAATCGCTGGCCGAGCAGCCGCTGCCGGCGCTACGCGCCGAGGTTCGCCAGCGCATCGTCTTCGCCGACAGCGTGGCCGCTGGCCGGCTGGCCCGCGAGACGGCACCGGACAGCGCTGCCGCGCGCGAAATCACGGCGCTGGTCGATGAACTGTTGCGGTGGCCGACATGACAGCGAAGCCACCACCACATAACAGCAAACGCACGGCCAAGCGCGTCGGTATCGGCGCACGTCCGCCCGCGAATCCGCATGCCGAGGCATGGATTCGCCAGGGCGACGCCGATGCGCTCAACAAGGGCGACCTCTACACAGCCCGCCTGACGCTCGACGTGACGCCCGCCATGCGGGCGCGCATCAAGGTGTCGGCCTTCACGCGGGGCGTGACGGTGGCCGAACTGCTGCGCGCTTTGCTAGAGCGGGAATTTCCCGAGAACCGCACGGAGAACACGCTATGAACGCATCCGCTGCACCCGCCGCGAACACGGCCACGGCTGCCGCATCGCCTGCGGCTGCGCCGTCGCTCGCGGTACTCGCCGGCCAGGCCGGCAACGTGCCGCTGACGCGCGTATCGCTGGCCTACATCGAACCGCGATTCAAGCTCTACCTGCGCTTCGGCGAACCGGCGCGCACGCTTCGGCTCGACCGCTGGCGGCGCTGTGCGGAGTTCCTGCCAGGCGCGATGTTCTGCCGCATCCGCTGGCAGGCCAATGACTACGGCACGATCCGCTGGCAGTTGATGGTGATGCAAGCCGCCACGCCGCTGGATGCCTTGCAGCGCATCCCCGGCGTGCGGCCCGGTGCGCGCCTGCTGCTGCACGCCGAGGGTGACGCCAGCGTGCGCGCCGTGCTGGAACGCATCGACGCCATCGAGGCGCTGGGCATCGCCCCGTCTGCCGTCTCGCCTGCGTACTGGCGCACGCTGAGCAACCGGCTAGCGGCGCGCCTGCCGCTGCCCGAATACAGCATCGAACGGCACGCCGCTTGGCTGGCCGGAAGGACATTCCCATGACCAGCATTTCTACGACCGGCCCCGCGCCACGTCCTCGCTCGCGCCTGCGCGCTCGCATCGTGCTGGCGGGCCTGACCGCCTGCGGCCTCGCTGCGCTGGCCTGGGCGGCTCTCGTGTCGCCGCTGCCTCGCCTGACGTACAACCCATCCGACAGCGTGGCGGTCGGCTGGTATCGCATCGAGCCGTTCGACCCGCGCACCGCCTCGCTGTCACGTCCGTTGTCCGTGGACAGCATCGTGCTGGTGCCGCTGCCGGCCGAGGCCGCCGCACTGGCTGCGCAGCGCGGCTACCTGCCGACGCGCATTCCGCTGCTCAAACGTGTGGGCGCAGTCGCACCGCAACACGTTTGCATCGTCGCCGGTCAGGTACGCATCGACGGCGTGCCGGTGGCCGCCGCGTTGCCTGCCGACCGGCTGGGCCGGCCGCTGCCGTCCTTGCAGCTTTGCCGACGCCTCGACCCGGGCGAGCTGCTCCTGTTGAGCGTGACGAATCCGGCATCGTTCGACAGCCGGTATTTCGGGCCGGTCAGCGCATCCGCCGTGATCGGCGTCGCGTATCCGGTCTGGCTGGAAACACGCCCATGATGGCCGCCGATTCGCTGCACGTTGCCGTGCATCTCATCGTGCCATCGGGCATGTCGTTCCGGTGGCTGCCGCCGTGTCGTCGCGCGTGCAGCGCGGGCGCATCCGCGCCGCGCCTCGCGCAACATCCGGCGCAGCCGTCCAACGTGCAGGCGTCTTGCCTCGAACGCGCCCGGCCTGCAGCCATTGGCGCGTTCGCCGGCGGGCGGGTTGCAAGCAGCGCAGCGCCGCCGGGCCGCCGACGCCCGGAGCGACAGCGAAGGGCAAAGGCGGAAGGCAAGACAAAAGGACGCGGCACCAGGCCGCGTCGAGAGCCTGTCTGCACATGGGGGTGGCGCGGCACGCAGCGGCTCCGCCGCCGTGCCGCGTGGGGCGCGAAGGTCGCGCCAATGCAGGCATGTCCGCGTGCTTCGCACGACAGGACACGCCAGAGCTTGCAAGGAGCGCAGCCATGACCGACCGCCGCGACGACGATTTCCGGGTGCGCCCCAGCGCCCCGAAGAACCGGGGCAAGGGCCAGGGGCAGAGCTTCGTTTCCAGGGTGCTCAAGCAGGCCGGCAAAGCCAGCAGCGGCAAGTCAGCGGTGCGCAGTCCTGGGGCGGCCGGCACCGGCCAGCGGCCCGGCTCGCGCCTGGGGCGCGGCCATACGGCGGCGCGTTTCGCCGGGGTGAAGCTGACGCCCATGTCGCGGCGCGTGACCATCAAGACCCTGCTGGTCAATCAGCGCAATGCCAGCCCGCAATCGCTCGCCAAGCATCTGCGCTACATCGAGCGCGACGGCGCGGGCCGGGATGGCGAACCGGGGCGGGCCTATGGGGCGCAGACGGACGAAGCCGACCTGGACGCTTTCAAGGAACGCTGCGCCGACGACCGGCACCATTTCCGCTTCATCGTCTCGCCCGAAGACGGCGCGGAACTGGACGACTTGCGCACCTACACCCGGCATCTGGTGGACCGCATGGAAGCCGACCTGGGCACGCGGCTGGATTGGGTGGCGGTCGATCACTGGAACACCGATAACCCGCACACCCACCTGATCGTGCTCGGACGTGACGACACCGGCAAAGACCTCATCATCGCCGGCGACTACATCGCCCACGGCTTCCGCCATCGCGCCGCCGAACTGGCGACCGAATGGCTGGGGCCGCGCACCGAACTGGAGATCCAGCAGACCTTGCAGCGCGAGGTGGAACAGGAGCGCTGGACGAGCCTCGACCGCACCCTGCAACGCGAGGCCGGCGAGGATGGCCGGGTGCAGATCGAACGCTTCAACGAACCCCGGCTGCAACGCCAGCGCCTGCTGCTGATCGGCCGCCTGCAACGCTTGCAGCGCCTGGGCCTGGCCGACGATACGCAGCCCGGCACCTGGGCCGTCCATGCCGATGCGGAGAAGACCTTGCGCGCATTGGGCGAGCGTGGCGACATCATCCGAACGATGCAACGTGCCATGAGCGGTCAGCCGCGCGAGCTGGCGGTGTTCGAGCCGGGCCAAAATGCAGATGGAAGCGGCCGCAGCATCGTCGGTCGCGTGGCTGGCAAGGGGCTGGCCGACGAGCTGCACGACGGCGGCTATCTGGTCATCGACGGGGTGGACGGCAAGGCCCACTACGTCGCGTTGAACGCCCGCGACGAGCTGGCGAACTATCCCACCGGAGCCGTGGTGGAGGTACGCGGTTCCAACGAGGTGCGGGCGGCCGACAAGAACATCGTCGCGCTGGCGAGCGATGGCCTGTACCGCGCCGATCATCACCTGGCGATCGAGCAAGGCCGAGCCAAGCCCGGCCGCGACCCGCAGGAGGTCGTCGCGGCCCATGTCCGCCGACTGGAAGCCCTGCGCCGGGCCGGCATCGTGGAACGTGTGGCTGATGGACTATGGAAGGTGCCGGACGACCTGGCCGAACGTGGCCGCCAGAACGACGCACAGCGCCTCGGTGGCGTGGCCGTGGAGCTGAAATCGCACCTGCCGATCGAGCGACAGGCGCGGGTGATCGGCGCGACCTGGCTGGATCAGCAGTTGATCGGCGGCGGCAAGGGGCTGGGCGACCTGGGCTTTGGCAGCGAGACCAAGCAGGCGATGCAGCAGCGCGCCGATTTCCTTGAAGAACAGGGCTTGGCCCAGCGGCGCGGCCAGCGCGTGATCCTCGCCCGCAACCTGCTGGCGACGCTGCGCAACCGGGAGCTGGCGCAAGTTGGAAAGGACATTGCCGCCGAAACCGGACTGTCACATCGCCCAGTGGCGGACGGACAGCGCGTAGCCGGCATCTACCGGCGCTCGGTCATGCTCGCCAGCGGGCGGTACGCGATGCTGGACGACGGCATGGGCTTCTCGCTTGTGCCGTGGCGTCCGGTGATTGAACAGCGGCTGGGGCAGCAGCTTGCAGCGACGGTGCGCGGCGGTGGAGTGTCATGGGAAATCGGGCGGCAGCGCAATCTCTCAATAAGCTGAGTTGTTAGGTGCAGGCACTACACGCGGGCCATTGGCGGGAAGTGCTCCATGAGAAACGCCACAAAACTACGTAGCTTGGTCGAATGGTAGCGGTCAGGAAGGTAAACAACGCTCATCGGTCGGCTCGGCAGACCTTGCTCGGGAAACAATTGAATCAAACGGCCAGCTTGAATGTCCTCTTCCAACAGAAGGGTGGATTGCAAGACGATGCCCATGCCATTGAGTGCAGCAATGCGGAGTGCCTGGCCGTTGTTTATCTGCAATCTTCCCGACACTGATCGACGACGCACGTCCTCACCAGTGCCAAGCCAATAGGACAAGGCTGTCGGGCTGAACGATAGGCATTCGTGATGCTGCAGGTCTTCCACTGTTTCCGGTATCAGATACTCAAAACCCTGGGTTTGGCGGCGCATGTACCTGATGCGGGGTATCTGCTTTCCGGGCGGTTTTGATCGCTTTAGCCGTGCAGATGAAATCGACCCGCTGGCAAGCACCCTGGCAGTCAAAGGTTCAAGTGCTCCCCCAGATGCCGGAACACCGTAGACACCCGCCGCAGATGCCGAGACTCGGGGTGCGTAAGCAGCCACAGTTCAGTCTGGCATTCGTCGAGGATGTCGGTCAGCGCGATCAAGTCCTTGCGCGGCTGCGCCAGGAATACCGGCAGCACGCCGACACCCATACCGGCGGCCACCAGTTCCATCACCGTCAGGATGCTGTTGACGCGGTAGCGCGGCACTGCCTTGGGATGATGGCGCTTGCGCCAGAGCACCGAGGGGTGTTCCGGCAGCGCATCGTCGGGCGCGATCCAGGCGGCCTTGCCGGCTTCAACATCCTGGTAGCGCCGGATGCCGCTGCCCTTGCTGGCGTACAGCGCCACCCGGATCGGGCCGATGTGCTTGCCGACCAGGTGCTGCGGCGGTTTCTTGGTGGCGCGCACCGCAATGTCAGCCTCGCGCCGCGTCAGGCTGGTCAACTCATTGCCGGTATGTAGCTCATAGTCCAGCAAGGGATGGCGGGTAGCGAGTGTGCGCAGCGCTGGCGCGATCAGCCCGTGCAGGATGGTGTCGGTGGTGGTGATGCGCACCGTGCCCGACACTTGCTCGGGCGTGAGCTGCACGGCGGAGCGCGCCTGTTCCAGCCGCGACTCCACCTGCTCGGCATGTTCGGCCAGCACCTGCGCCTGCTCCGACGGCAAGTAGCCCGCGCGTGACCGCTCGAACAGCCTTTGCCCCAAGCCACGCTCGATGCGACGGATCGAGCGGAAGACGGTCGAGGCATCGACGCCCAGCCGTTCGCCCGCACCGGCCAGGTTGCCGGCACGCACCAGGGCCAGGACGATTTCCAGGTCGCCTGCGCCCAGTTTGTATTGCGTTTTTGCAATCACTTCTTTCCTGCCTGCCTATTTTTATTGCGTCACCGCAATCATACGATTGAGACCATTCATTCGTAAATTGGAGGTTTCATGGCAATCACGCCATCTTCTTCGGCCTATGGCATTGCCTTGCTGCGCATCAGCCTGGGCGTCATGTGGGTGGCGCACGCGTTGCTCAAATGGTTCGTCTTCACCCTGCCGGGTACGGCGCAGTATTTCGGCAGCGTCGGCATTCCAGGCTGGCTGGCCTATCCGGTGTTCGCCGTGGAGCTGCTGGGCGGCATCGCGTTGTTGCTGGGCTTCTATGCGCGCCAGATCGCGCTGGCACTGGTGCCGGTCATGGCCGTGGCGGCCTGGGTGCATGTGCCCAATGGCTGGGCGCATACCAATGCCGGCGGCGGCTGGGAGTACCCGGTGTTCCTGGTCGCGGCCTCGGTGGCGCTGTGGTTGCTGGGCGACGGCGCACATGCGCTGCGGCGCAGCCATCGCTTCGTGCCGGCAGCTTGAGCGGGAGATCGCGCGATGAGCCACCCACTCACCCTGGTCAGCCATGTGCTGTGCCCGTATGTGCAGCGCGCGGTGATCGTGCTCAAGGAAAAGGGCGTGCCCTTCGAGCGCCGCGATGTCGATCTGGCACACAAGCCAGACTGGTTCCTGGCCTGCTCGCCGCTGGGCAAGACGCCGGTGCTGCTGGTCGGTGATGCGCCGATCTTCGAGTCGGCCGTGATCTGCGAGTACCTGGATGACACTCTGATGCCGCGCCTGCATCCCGAGGATGCGCTGAGCCGTGCCCGCCATCGCGCCTGGATGGAGTTCGGTTCATCGCTGCTCAACACCATCGCCGCGTTCTACAACGCCAAGGACGATGCAGCGCTGGACGCGCAAGCCGATCAGCTCCGTGCGCGGCTGGCGCAGGTCGAGGCTGCGCTGGCCATTCGCACCGGCAACGGCGCCTGGTTCGCGGGGGAAGCGTTCAGTCTGGTGGATGCGGTGTTCGGGCCGGTGTTTCGCTACTTCGACGTGTTCGATGGCCTGGGGGATTTCCGCTTCTTCGACGGCTTGCCCAAGACCACGGCCTGGCGTGCTGCGCTGGCCGGCCGCGCGTCGGTGCGCGAGGCCGCGCATCCAGACTACCCGGCGCTGCTGCGGGACTTCCTGCGCAGGCGGGAATCGGCCTTGTCGCGCAGGATGGTGAAGGATTGAAGGGGCAATGAAGAACGGACAACAACCGATTGCCCTATGTGACCTTCCGTACTTCGGTCGTGGCCGGTTCCAGCACGGAGCCATCCCTCGCCGTGGGTGCCATGCGCGGAATCGGCTTGCCGGTGCGCGTGTCGATCAGCACCGAATGCCGCTCGCCACGCTCGAACAGATGTTGTTCGCCCCATTGCCGCAACGCCACCACGATGGGGAACAGGTTTTCCCCTTTGGCTGTCAGCACGTACTCCTGGTAGGCGGTGCCATCCGAGGCCGCCTGCGTTTCAAGGACGCCGGCATCGACCAGCTTGCGCAGGCGGTCGGAGAGGATGTTGCGAGCGACGCCCAGGCTGCGCTGGAAGTCGCCGAAGCGGCGCATGCCGTCGAAGGCATCGCGCACGATGAGCAACGACCAGCGATCCCCTATCAGATCGACGGAGCGCGCAACAGGACAAGGTGCGTCGTTCATAGGTTTGCGGGTTGGCATGAAATCTCCTGGCTGGCTGACAGGGATAAGGCTAATGGTTGCATTTTAAAACCACTTGATCTAACATTCAAACAGTTTTATTTTGAAACTAGATTGAATGGGCGATGGATCATGAAGTCATCCCACGTTTCGATGGTGCCGGCCCCTCTGGAGACGATGCCAACCCGAACTGCCGATATGCCACGCGGCCTGGTACTGCTGTTTGCCGCTGCCAGTGGCCTGAGCGTGGCGAACGTGTACTACGCGCAGCCCCTGCTCGATGCGCTGGCCCGCGATTTCGGTATCAGCCATGCAGCCGTGGGTGGCGTGGTGACAGCCACGCAGGTCGGATGCGCCGTGGCCTTGTTGTTGCTGGTGCCGCTGGGCGATCGCGTTGAGCGCCGCCGCCTGATGGCGGTGCAACTACTGGCGCTGGTGGCGGCACTGGTGATGGTCGGCATGGCGCCGTCTGCGCCAATCCTGCTGGCAGGCATGCTTGCCGTGGGCCTGCTGGGAACGGCGATGACACAGGGGCTGATCGCCTACGCGGCCAGCGCCGCTGCTCCCCGTGAACAAGGCCGCGTTGTGGGAGCGGCACAGAGCGGCGTGTTCATCGGCCTGCTGCTCGCGCGAGTGTTCGCTGGCGGTGTCAGCGATCTGGCGGGCTGGCGCGGCGTGTACTTCTGCGCCGCCGTGCTGATGCTGGTGATCGCGCTACCGCTGTGGCGGCGACTGCCTGCCTTGCCTCCGGCACCGAATCCGATGCCTTACCTCCGCCTGATCGCCTCGATGCTGACACTGCTGCGGGAAGAAAAGGTGTTGCAGGTGCGCGGCATGCTGGCGCTGCTGCTGTTCGCGGCGTTCAACATCTTCTGGAGCGCGCTGGTGCTGCCGTTGAGCGCGCCGCCCTACGACTTTTCGCACACTGTCATCGGTGCGTTTGGCCTGGTCGGCGTGGTGGGCGCTTTGGCCGCTGCGCGTGCCGGGCAATGGGCCGATCGGGGACATGCCCAACGCACCAGCGCGGCGGCGCTTGCGGTGCTGCTGCTGGCGTGGTGGCCGCTGTCGCTGATGGAATGGTCGCTGTGGGCGCTGGTGATCGGCATCGTGCTGCTCGATCTGGGCTGCCAGGCGCTGCATGTCACCAATCAGAGCCTGATCTTCCGCACCCGGCCCGAGGCGCACAGCCGGCTGGTCGGCCTCTACATGCTGTTCTATGCGGTCGGCAGTGGGCAGGGTGCGATCGGCACCACCGTGACCTATGCGCATGCCGGTTGGCAGGGCGTCTGTGCGCTGGGCGCGGCGGTCAGCCTGCTGGCGTTGCTGTTCTGGGCGATGACTTTGCAACGCACGGCGACGATCGCCCGTCAGCGCTGAACGGGAGATGCTCATCATGGACGAGCGGCAGGAACATTCCCTTGGCACGACAACCCAGGCGGTTGTTGGCGGCCAGATGGACGGACACCGCATGAACGCGAACACCACGCATCAAAGCGCGGACGCCGTCACCTTCAGGGGCGTCGCACAAAGCGACCGTGAACCGTGGGCGCAACTCTATCGGCAGTATGCCGAGTCAGCGATCCCACGGCGCGTTCTGCCAGCGTTCCAGCAGGAAATCGCTGAACGCCGTCAGCCGGCGCGGCACCGGTTCGCGCCGTGCCCGCACGATGCTGATCTTCGAGGGCGTGGCTTCCCAGTCCGGCAACACACGTACCAGCTGCCCGTCGCGCAGTTCCTCGTGAATGTCCCAGGTCTCGCGCAGCGAGATGCCCAGTCCGGCCAGGCACCAGGCATGCAGCACGTCGCCGTTGTCGCTGCACAGCGTACCGCTGACCGCGACAGGCTTCTCCCGGCGGCCCTTGCGCAGCGGCCAGGTGTTTTGCAGCAGGCCCGGGTAGGCGAACACCAGGCAGTTGTGCCGCTCCAGTTCTTCCGGCTGCGCGGGTTGTCCATGCGCTTTCAGGTAGGCGGGAGATGCCGCCAGGATGCGCCGGTTGTCGGCCACGCGCCGCGCCACCAAGCGCGAATCGGCCAGCTCGCCCATGCGGATCGCCATGTCCAGGTCGCCGCTATACAGATCCTGCACCTGATCGGACAGGCGCAGGTCGAAGCCGACCCTGGGATGCAGGCGGCAGAAGTCGTGGATCGCCGGTGCCACGAACTTGCGGCCGAACGGCGTGGGCGCGGTCAGGCGAATGGTGCCGCTCAGCTCCTGGCTGGCGCCGCTCGCCAGTTCCTGCACTTCTTCCAGCACGCCGAGCGCGACCCGTGCGCGCTCGGCGATGGCGCGGCCTTCGCCGGTGATGCGCAGGTTGCGGGTGTTGCGCTCGAACAGCGTGGTGCCCAGCGCCTGTTCCAGCCGGGCGATCTGCTTGCTGACCGTCTTGGGCGCGAGGTGCAGGTCGCGTGCGGCGGCGGAAAAGCTCTGGCGCTCCACCACGTGCACGAACACCGCCAGGTCATCGAGGTTGCGCAGAGCCATTTAGGTCATTTCGTGGAAAGTGTTTGTCTATTTTGGTCATTTAAAGGATATACCGAATCCGCGAGACTGACACTCTTTGTCCCCCATGCTGCCGTCGCCATGCTCCCTTTGGAGGTGCGCCCCGCAGCGCAGCCCGACAGGAGTTCTCGATGAGCCAGCGCATTCTTTTCGTCCTCACCAGCCACGACCGTAAGGGGCCGGTTGACGCCGCCGACGCGGCGCCCAGCGGCTTCTATCTCTCCGAGGTCACGCATCCACACCGGGTACTCGCGGATGCCGGCTACGCCGTGGATTTCGTCAGCCCCAAGGGCGGCAAGACGCATGTTGACGGCCTTGATCTGGACGATCCGGTCAATGCCGCGTTCTGGAACGATGCAACGCTGCGTGGCGCCACCGACACCACACTGGCACCGTCCCAGGTCGATGCCGACGCCTATGCCGCAGTCTTCTATGCCGGCGGCCACGCGACGATGTGGGACTTCCCCGACAGCACCGAGCTGGCCGCGATTGCCGCACGCATCTACGAGCGCGGCGGCGTGGTCGCGGCGGTGTGCCACGGCCCGGCCGGGCTGGTGAACGTCAAGCTGTCAGATGGCCGCTATCTGGTCGCGGGCAAGAACGTATCGGCTTTCACCAATGACGAGGAACGCGCAGTTGGCCTGTACGGCACAGTGCCGTTCCTGCTGGCCGATGCCTTGCAGGCGCGCGGCGCCCGGCATGTGCCTGCGCCGAACTTCCAGGCGCAGGTGGTCGTGAGCGAACGGCTGGTAACGGGCCAGAACCCTGCTTCGGCCAAGGGCGTGGGCGAAGCGATGTTGCCGCTGCTGGCATCGGCAGGACGGGCCTGAACCATGAACCAGCGCATGCCTTTCGTCATCTACGTGTTCGCGCTCTGCGCGTTCGCCCTGGGCTTCACCGAGTTCGTCACCATTGGCCTGGTGTCCACCATTTCCGCTGACCTGCATGCCAGCGTCAGCCAGGTCGGTACGGCAGTCACGGCCTACGCGCTAGGAGCAGTGATCGGTGCGCCGGGTCTGACGGCGCTGGCCACGCGCTGGCCGCGCAAGCGCCTGCTGCTGGTGGCGATGGGGTTGTTCACGCTGGGCAACGCGGTGGTCAGCCTGTCCGATGCGCTGACGCCCATGCTGATTGCCCGCTTCGCCTCGGGGCTTGGGCATGGCGTGTTTCTGGCCGTGGCCTCCAGCGTCGCCACGCAACTGGCGGGGCGGCATCGGGCCGGTGCGGCGGTGGCGGTGGTGTTCGGCGGCTTGACGCTGGCCCTGGCGCTGGGCGTGCCGCTCGGCACCTACCTGGGCAGCGTGTTGAGCTGGCAGGTCATCTTCATGGCCGTCGCCGCCAGCGGCGCGATTGGCTTCCTGGGCCTGCTGGCCCTGATGCCCACGGATCGGGACGATGCCTCGGCGCAGGCCAACGCGATGGATGGCCTGCAAGCCATGTTCAATCCGCGCCTGCTGGCCGGGGCCGGCATCACAGTGCTGGCCTATGCCGGGTCGTTCGCGCTCTACACCTACATTTCGCCCATTCTGCTGCAAGTGACGAACGTCAGCGAAAGTACTAGCAGCCTGTTGATGCTGGGCTACGGTGTGATGGCAGCCATCGGCAACATCTGGGGCGGGCGGCTGACCGACCGCAGGGGCGCAGATGCGGCCGTGATGACCGTACTGGCCGGCCTGGCCATGGTGCTGTTGGCGATCTGGGCATCGGCGCCGTCGTTGCCATTGATGGTGTTGCTGACGGGCCTGCTGGGTGCGCTGACCTATGCGGCGGTGCCGGCCTTGCAGGCGCGGGGGATCGGGTTGTCGCACATCCACGCGCCGCAAGCGCCGGCGGTGGCCGCTGGCCTGAACATCGCCGGCTTCAATGGCGGCATCGCGCTGGGTTCGCTGCTGGGCGGGGCGAGCCTGGAGGCGATGGGGCTGACCAGCACGGCATGGGTCGGTGCCGTTGCCGTGGGGTTGGGGATCGTCTGGATGTTGTGGCAGATGCGGCGTCCGGCTTTCGTCGGCGCAGGGCTTCAAGGGTAGGTGCAGCATGGCGCTTCGGCATCTACGCTCTTTTCTGGTCGTGGTTGAAGAACCGCACTTCGCCCGCGTCCCCGAAGCGTTGCACATCGAGCAGTCGTCACGGTTCCGACTACGGGCTATGCGCGGCAGTCTCCTGGCGCGCATACACCACCAGCCGCAGGTGCCGGTCTTCATCGACGGTCAGCGAGGTGTGCTCGAACGGCTCGGGCTTGCCGTCGATCAGCAGCTTGCGAACGCCATTGCAGGCCGCATGAACGTCGTGCTGCCGCCACCATGTCTTGAACTCGGGCGAAACCCGTTCCAGTTCGTCCACCAGTTCGTGAATGTCCGCTTCCTGCGTGGCGCGGGCAAAGTCGCGTCGGAAGCTGGACAGCATCAGCGGAGCTTGTTCTTCCCAGGCGTCCACGCGCTCGTGCAGGGCGGGATCGGTGAACAGCAGCCAGAGCAGATTGCGCCGCTCGGGCGCGTGCGCGCCGAAGCCGAAAATCTGATCGGCAGGCGCATTGAAGCCCAGTACGTCCCAGCGCAGGTTGAGCACGAAGGCCGGGTGCGGCAGGTCGTGCATCAAGCGCCGCACCAGCGGCGGCAGCACGCACCATGTTTTGCCCGGCTCGGCCGGTGGCCTCTCGTGCGCCAGCAGGAACAGGTGTCGCCGCTCGGCGGCATCCAGTTTCAGCACTCGCGCCAGGTTGTCCAGAAAGGTGGCCGAAACACCAATATCGCGCCCCTGTTCCAGCCATGTGTACCAGGTCAAGCCGACACCAGCGAGCGCGGCGACTTCCTCGCGCCGCAGTCCTGGCGTGCGGCGGCGGCCACCGCTGGGCAACCCTACGTCGGCCGGCGACAGGCGTTCGCGGTGCGCGCGCAGGAAAGCCGCCAGATCGGAGCGCGTTCGTTCCAGGGTTCGCATCGCTACCTCATTGTTTTTAGTAATAGCATAAACAGTTAGATTGTAATTGTTTAAAAAGGATTTGAGAATGATCGCGTCTTTACCCTGGATACGCAAGATGAACTCAAATCCCTGCTTTGCGAGGCCGCCCGAGCGCGCCGTCAGTGGCCCGCCGTGGCTCGGTTTGTCCGTGCTGTTGCTCGCCGGTTTCGTCACGATCTTCGACCTGTTCGTGGTCAACGTGGCCATCCCCAGCATGCAGGCCGGGCTGGGCGCGAGCTTCGCGCAGATCGGTTTCATCGTGGCCGGCTATGAGCTGGCCTTCGGTGTGCTGCTGATTACCGGCGGCCGGCTGGGCGACTTGTTCGGGCGTCGCCGGCTGTTCATCGTCGGCATGGCGGGCTTCACCTTCGCCTCGGCCTTGTGCGGACTGGCGCCCAGCGCCGGTTTCCTGATCGGCGCGCGGGTGTTGCAGGGGCTGGCGGCCGCCTTGCTGTTCCCGCAGGTCTATGCGTCCATCCGGGTCAACTTCGACGGCGACGACAGCCGCCGTGCCTTCGGCCTACTGGGCATGACGCTGGGCCTGGCCGCTATCGCCGGGCAGGTGCTGGGCGGCTGGCTGGTGCATGCCGACCTGTTTGGGCTGGGCTGGCGCAGCATCTTCCTCATCAACGTACCGATTGGCCTGTTCGCCATCGCCGCCGCACGGTGCGTTCCCGAGTCGCGCGCGCCGCAGCGCCCGGCGCTGGACTGGACGGGCGTGGCACTGGTCAGCGCCGGGCTGGCGTTGCTGCTAGTGCCGCTGATCGAGGGGCCGGGCCAAGACTGGCCGGCATGGAGCCTGGGGTCGCTGGGCGTGGCGACGGCGCTGCTCATGCTGTTCTACCGGCAGCAGGAGCAGCGGCGGATTGCCGGTGGCTTGCCGCTGGTGGACATGCGCCTGCTGGCGCAGCGCCGTTTCGCGCTGGGCGCGGTGCTGGTGCTGCTGGTCTATTCCACGTCCAGTTCCTTCTTCTTGTGTTTCGCGCTGCTGGTGCAGACGGGGCTGGGCCTCGATCCCTTCGTGGCGGGCAGCATCTTCGCACCGTGCAGTGTGGGCTTCGTCGCGGCATCGCTGGCAGCGCCTCGGCTGGTTGCCCGCTGGGGAACCGCCGCCATCGTCAGCGGGGCGCTGGTCTATGCCGCTTCGATCGGCCTGCTGATCGCCCAGGTGCAAGCCGCGGGCGCGGAACTGGTGCCCATGCGGCTGATCCCCGTTCTGGTCGTGGTCGGTGCCGGCCAAGGCTTCATCATGACGCCGCTGCTGAACCTGGTGCTGGGCTTTGTCGATGAAGCGCAGGCTGGCATGGCTTCGGGCGTGATCTCGACCGTGCAGCAGGTCGGCGCCGCGCTAGGCGTGGCCGTGGTCGGCATCCTGTTCGGTGCGGCGCTGGCCGCAGGCGATGACGCGGTGGCGCAAGCAGGCCAATACGCTTCCGCCTTCGTCGTCGGAATGCTCTACAACCTCGGTGCCGCTCTGCTGGTCTGCATCCTGTTGCTGATGCTGGCAAGAACACAGCGGTCGGCAGGCTGACAGGGGAAGGTGCGCGATGGAACTCCGGCATCTTCGTTGCTTCCTGGCTGTTGCCGAAGAACTCCACTTCGCACGCGCGGCGGAAAAGCTACACATGGAGCAGTCGCCCCTATCGCGCACCATCAAGGAACTGGAAGAAGACCTGGGCGAACAGTTGTTCGTCCGCACCAGCCGCAGCACGCGCCTGACGCGAGCGGGCAAGCTGTTTCTGGAGCATGTGCCGCGCGTGTTCTCGGCCTTGCAGCAGGCACGCGACAGCGTGAAGGCGGCGGCCAATGGTTTCCACGGACAGTTGCGCATTGCACTGTCCGATGGCATCACGCCGTCACGGTTGCCGGCCTTGTTGGCGATGTGCAGACAGGAGGAGCCCGAGGTCGATATTCGGCTGTTCCAAGTACCGCTGGCGCAGCAGATCAAAGGACTGCAAGACGACCTGTACGACGTGGGCTTTGCACAGTCGGATGAGGTCGGTGAAGGCATCACCGCCGAAGCAGTCTGGAACGATCCGCTGATGGTGGCCGTCCCGGCGCGCCATCATCTGCTCAAGCACAAGCGGATTCCGCTGGATGAAGTGCTGCAGTTTCCGCTGGTGCTATGCGATCCGCAGGCGTGCGAGGGGCATGCGCGCCAGGTCGATCGGTTGCTGCGCCATGCCGACCGGGAACCCCTGATCGCCGAGCGCGTCGCCTCGTTCGAGCTGATGATGGTGGTCGTATCAGCCGGCTTCGCCCTGGGCCTGGCCGGTGCGCCACATATCGCGGCAAGCCAGGAATCTGGTGTGGTGGCCCGGCCCCTGGCTGGACGCTCGCCCCTGCTGACGACCTACCTGCTGCGCCCGGAAGGCGAGCCTTCGGAAACGCTCGCCCGCTTCATCGAACGGGTGCCGGCCATCGACCTGCCTGAAGGCGCGAGGCCCGCGCCGCCACCTGAACCTGATCCGCAGGAGTACACCCCGCCATGAAACGCATTGCACCACTGCTATTGATCACCGCGCTCACGGCCTGCGGCCAATCCGAGACGCCCAAGCCGGCCAACGTGCCGACCGTGGACGAGCTGGCCGCCGATCCAGCGCGGTTGAAGGAACTGCGCCAGCAATGCAAGACCGACCGTGCGACGCTGGGAGACGTGCTCTGCAACCGGGTGGCCGAGGCCACGCGCAAGCGGTTCTATGGCGATGGCAAGACACCCTACACGCCATCGGAGACGCCACCGAAGTTCTGAAGTTTCGGCGCTGCGAGAACTCTTAGCTTGGCTTGCTGCGTCTCTCACGCGCCCAGGACGCGGTTCAACCGAGCACGAAGACAAGCACGTAGAACACCAGCAAGCTCGCTAGAACCGCAACGACCATTTGCCTGACGAAGAAGGCGATGACGACCGCGCACAGGCTGCCCCACAGGTAGGGGTTGTCGGGAAACGAGCGGAGCGCGCCGTTGTCCATCAGGATGATGGGGCCGCAGATGGCCGTCAGCAGGCACGGGGCCGAGTATTTCAGGGCGTCATGCAGCAGTTTCGGAATCCGCACGGGCAGCCGCGGTTCAAGGAACACGTAGCGATTGGCGAACACGATGGCGGCAAGCGCCAGCAGCAGCGTCCAGCTCATGGCCGCACCTGCGTCATCCGGGCCACCGCGACGGAGAACGCCATGCCACACAGTCCCGCGATCACGATGCCGCCCTCGACATGGCCGTAGACAAGCAGCATGGACAGCAGCAGCGACACGGCGACGCCCGACAATGTGCTCTTGTCCTTGACCATCGGCACGACGATGGTGGCGAAGGTGGCGATGATGGAGAAATCGAGGTGGTAACGATCCAGGTCGGGAATGGACGACGCCATGACGATGCCCGCGACGCTGAACGCCACCCAGCCGAGGTAGAAGGCTAGGCCCGCGCCCAGCAGGTAGCTGACGGATAGCTCGCGCGTGCTGTCTTTCGTGCTGCTCAGGGCGAACAGTTCATCGGTCAGCAGGAAGCCGATCGGAAGCCGGTAACGCGCTTGCAGGCGGGAGACGAAGCCGCGCAACGACAGGGCATAGATGAAGTGCTGGGACGTAATCAGGAACACCGAGATCACGATCGTCAGGACATTGGCGCCCGACACCAGCAAACCCAGCGTGACCAGTTGCGCGGCGCCGGCGAAGACGATGGCGGACATGCCGACGCTCTGCCACACGCTCAGGCCGGACTGGATGGCCATCGAGCCGGCCAACAGGCCCCACGGCACCACGGCCAGGCAAAGCGGCAGCATCTCCACGACGCCTTGGAAAAATTGTTGCCTTCGCTGCGATGCGCGCAGGGGCGGTGTATGCGGTGCGGCCGAATCGTCCATCGTCTGCCTGGTCAGGTCTGAAACAAACTGACCGGGGACTTTAGTGGCACGCGGCGATGGCGTCTTGAACGATCTTGCCGTATCGAGGCCGAGCCTACTGGCGTGAAATCCCGCGCACGAACTCGCCGGGTGTCACGCCCAGCGACTTCTTGAAATGGCGGCTGAAATGGCTTTGGTCAGTGAAGCCGCAGGCCATCGAAACCGCCGCGATGGGACTGCCGTGCAGCAGCATGTCCTTGGCCTTGCGCAGTCGCGCCTGGACGAGATAGACATGCGGCGGAATCCCGGCCACCGCCTTGAACTGCCGCAAGAAGTGCCACGGGCTAAGACCGGCCATGTCCGCCAGTTCGATCAGGGAAAAGTCATGTTCAGGGCTGCTATCCATCCGCTGCCTGACATTGGCGATCTGCGTCGTCGCGCAGGGCAAGGCTCGTGGCGGGCGGCGCGTCTTGCCGTGGCGCAGCCGCAGCCAGGTCAGCGACGACAGCAGTAGCGTTTCCTTGAGCAGCGTGTCCCCCGGACGGGCAAGCAGGTCGAACGTCATGCGCAGTTGCTGCGCCAGGCCGGGGTCGTGCAGCACCGCATCAGGAAACCAGGGGATTGTCCCCGCCGCGCTCTGCATGTCCCTGGAGATCGCAAAGAACAGGTCGGGATGGGGATAGATCGCCCGATAGGCCCAGCCACCTTCCATTTCCGAACTGCCGGTATGCACGTCGTCGGCATTGACCAGGATGATGTCGCCCTTCGGTGCCACGTGCTCCGCGCCGGAGCGATAGAAGCGTTGGGCACCTTCCTCGATGACGCCGATGCAGAACGTCTCGTGGACGTGCCGGGAGAACCGCTGCTGGTGGTAGCGCGCTTCCAGCATGTCCAGCCCGCCGAGCATGTCGAGGCGCTGGTATCGGGTGCGCTCCCGTGTCTTGGCCTTGTCTGTCATGGCCGTATCCGCCTTCATTGTTCTTTGTACGAAATTGCGCTCCACACGGCACCGCAATACCTAATTGCAACCACTTTGCCGTCAGCATAAGGCAACTATCCGGCTTGCGGGATTTCAACCTCGCGTGGACGTTGCTTGGTTTCCAGCAATCCCCATCGGGCTGATCGGATGGAAATTTCGCCGCCAATGTTCCCGTCGCGTCACAAGGCGCCCTTACTCGCGGCGATTTACTCAGGTACGACGATTCACGAATCGTTGCTTTTTTCATCATCTTGCTTCCGATAACAGTCTTTGACCGGCACTGACCCGGCACTGATCCTCGCGCTATGCGGCACGTCCTTGTGCCGCTTCGGAACGAGGAAAAGCGCAGGAACATCGGAGGCCAGTCAATGCAAGCTCAGGGCGTGCTGTTTGGGCAGATCGCCGCCGTCTTCGGCATCGTGATCGCCGGCGTATGGAGTGCAACGCAATGGACAGCCGCCGCCCTGGGCTATCAAGTACGCCTTGGCTCGCCGTGGTTCGATTTCTTCGGCACGCCGGTCTATCACCCCTGGCGGCTGTTCGAGTGGTGGTTCTTCTTCGATGCCTATGCGCCGCATGTCTTCGACATAGGCGGGGCCATCGCAGGCGGCAGCGGCCTGCTGGCCGTGGTCGTCGCCATCGCCATGTCGGTGTGGCGCTCGCGGCAATCGCGCATGGTCACGACCTACGGTTCGGCGCGCTGGGCGACTGACGAGGAAATCAAGCACGCCGGTTTGACACAGGCCGCAGGCGTCTTCCTGGGCCGGATGCTGGGCAGGCTCCGCTACTACCTGCGGCACCTCGGCCCCGAACACATCATCGCGTTTGCTCCCACGCGCACCGGCAAGGGGGTCAGCATGGTGATCCCGACGCTGCTTTCCTGGCTTTCGTCGGTAGTCATTCACGACATCAAGGGCGAGAACTGGAAGCTGACCGCCGGCTGGCGCTCGCTGTTCTCGCATTGCCTGCTGTTCAACCCCACTGACCCGGCATCCGCCGCCTACAACCCACTGCTGGAAGTGCGACGCGGTGTGCATGAAGTCCGCGACGTGCAAAACATTGCGGATATCTTGGTCGATCCCGAAGGCGCGTTGGAGAAACGCAACCATTGGGAGAAGACCAGCCATGCACTGCTGGTCGGCGCGATCCTGCATGTGCTCTATGCAGGCGAAGACAAGACGCTGCGCGGCGTCGCCAACTTCCTGTCCGACCCGGCTTGTCCCTTCGAGCTGACGTTGCACCGGATGATGACGACGAAGCACTTAGGCGATACACCGCACCCGGTTGTCGCATCCGCCGCGCGGGAAGTGCTGAACAAGTCGGACAACGAGCGGTCGGGTGTGCTGTCCACCGCCATGTCGTTCTTGGGCCTCTACCGCGACCCCACGGTAGCCGCAGTCACGTCGCGCTGCGACTGGCGCATCGCTGATCTGATTTCCGCTGAACGGCCAGTGTCGTTGTACCTGGTGGTGCCGCCTTCGGACATAAGCCGCACCAAGCCACTCGTGCGCCTGATCCTCAACCAGATCGGCCGCCGGCTCACCGAGTCCCTTGATGGTTCCGATGGCATCGAGCGCAAGCGCGAATTGCTGCTGATGCTCGATGAGTTCCCTGCACTCGGCCGGCTGGATTTCTTTGAGACGGCGCTCGCCTTTATGGCTGGCTACGGCATCCGCAGCTTCCTCATCGCGCAATCGCTCAACCAGATCGAAAAGGCTTACGGCCCGAACAATTCCATTTTGGAAAACTGCCATGTGCGGGTGGCGTATGCCACCAATGACGAGCGCACGGCCAAGCGCATTTCCGAAATGCTCGGCACTGCCACCGAGCTGCGCGCGCAGCGCAACTATGCCGGGCACAGATTGGCCCCCTGGCTCGGGCATCTCATGGTGTCGCGTCAAGAGATGGCTCGACCGCTGTTGACGCCGGGCGAAGTCATGCAGCTTCCACCCGACGAGGCGGTGGTAATGATCTCCGGCCATCCGCCGATCAAGGCGCGGAAGCTGCGCTACTACGAGGACGAGAACTTCACCCGGCGCGTACTGCCGCCGCCTGCGCTCGCGGCCGGACGCTATGCCGATGTGCCGCCGGCCCGCCCTGACGATTGGAGCGACCTGGCGATTCCCGCCGTACCCGCCACTCCGGCCATGTCATCCACCGATGACCTTGGCGGTGCCGATGACGGCGGCCCGCGCCGCCAGCCCGAACTCTCCGAAACCGTCGCCTACGACCCCCTGCCGGACGCGCACGCGACCGACCTGGCGCTGCTCGATGACGACGACCTACCGCTGCCGCTTCCCGGCCAGCTCGACCCCGCGATGCAGCGCACAGCCCGGCTGGCATCGCTGAACCCCAACGACGGAATCGACTTATGAGCCAATACCGCCTCAATCTGTTCATCCAGCACGAACACGTCAAACGCCTCGACGAACTGGCCGCCAAGAAAGGCGTCTCGAAGTCCAGCATCGTTGCCGCCGCGCTGGCGTCCTGGCTATCGCCCGACGCTGACGATCAGCGCGAGGCCGCCATCGCTAAGCGGCTGGATCGCCTGTCACGGCAGGCCGAGCGCCTGGAGCGCGACCAGAACATCCAGATCGAAACACTGGCGTTGTTCATCCGCTACTTCCTGACCGTCAGCACGCCGGTTCCCGAAGCGCATCAAGATGCGGCCCGCGCACAGGGCAAAGCGCGCTTTGAGCAGTTCGTCGAACAGCTCGGCCGCCACTTGCTGCGCGGTCGGAGCCTGGTGCGCGACGTGGTGGAAGAACTGCACCCCGACCCGATGCGGATGGATGACGCGGCGGCGCAGGCCGAAGGCCATGAACGCGCTGCGGAGCGTGCCTCATGAGCGCCGTCCCGAAGACCCAGCCCGAACCCCATTCGTCCGCCGCAACCTCGCTGGATCGTCGTATCCAGATGCTGCGCACGGCAATGGGGCCGCTGATCGCCTCCGCGCTGGAAGACCCGGACGTGGTGGAGATCATGCTCAACCCCGACCGCACCCTGTGGGTGGATCGGCTTTCGTCGGGCCGCGCGCCGCTGGGCGCGGAGCTGCCCGAGGCCGATGGCGAACGCATCATCCGGCTGGTGGCCGCGCATGTCGGTGCGGAAGTGCATCGCGGCCAGCCGCTGCTGACCGCCGAGTTGCCCGAAACCGGCGAACGGTTCGAGGGCATTCTGCCGCCGGCCGCACCCGGCCCGGCCTTCGCGCTGCGCAAGCGGGCCGTGAGCATCATCGGCCTGGATCTCTACGTCAGCGACGGCATCCTGACCGCAAGCCAAGCGGACTTCCTGCGCCGCGCCGTGCGCGAGCGCCAGAACATCCTGATCGCAGGCGCGACCAGCAGCGGCAAAACCACGCTCGCCAATGCCTTGCTGGCTGAGATTGCCGCCTCCGGTGACCGCGTGCTGGTGCTCGAAGACACCATCGAGCTGCAATGCGCCGCCCGCGACCATGTGCCGCTGCGCACCCGCGCTGGCGTCGTGTCGATGACCGAGCTGGTGCGCGCCACGATGCGCCTGCGGCCCGACCGCGTGATCGTCGGCGAGGTGCGCGGCGGCGAAGCCCTCGACCTCATCAAAGTGTGGGGCACCGGCCATCCCGGCGGTATCGCAACGATCCACGCCGGTTCCGCGCTGGGCGCACTGCTGCGCCTCGAACAGTTGATTCTCGAAGTCGCGGTGAATCCGCCGCGTGCGCTGATCGCCGAGGCGGTCAATGTCGTCATCCACATCGCCGGACGTGGCCGCAAGCGCCGCGTCGGAAGCATCGCCCGTGTCGTCGGCTTCGACGGCGTGGGCTATCGCCTGGCGGACGCGCTGGAAACGCCGTTTCCCGAGCTGCCGCCGGTTCCTCTTGCAGCCAATGCCGCTGCGCCTCCCCGTCCCTTGACCAACCTGGAGAACTGCCATGACGCAGATGCACGCTCACGCTTTCCGTACTTCCGTAAATCCGGCCTCAATCCTTGCGCGCCTGCGGCGACTGGCCGGCCCCGCGCATCACGGCCTGCTGCTGGCCGCCGTCATGTTGATGACGGCGGGCACGGCGAAGGCATCCGGTTCCTCGATGCCGTGGGAAGGCCCGCTGCAATCCATTCTGGAGTCGATCCAGGGGCCGGTGGCCCGCATCGTCGCCGTCATCATCATCATCGCCACGGGCCTGGCGCTCGCTTTCGGTGACACGTCGGGGGGCTTTCGCAAGCTGATCCAGATCGTGTTCGGGTTGAGCATCGCGTTTGCCGCGTCCTCGTTCTTCCTGTCGTTCTTCAGCTTCTCCGGCGGGGCCGTCGTATGAGCACGGCCAACGATCTTCCGGGCTTCGAGGTGCCACTGCATCGCTCGCTGACCGAACCGATCCTCATGGGCGGTGCGCCACGAACGGTCGCCATTGCGAACGGCACGCTGGCCGCCGCCGTCGGGCTGGGCCTGCAACTCTGGATTCCTGGCGTGGTGCTCTGGATCGTTGGCCACTCGCTGGCCGTGTGGGGCGCGCGTGTCGATCCGCAGTTCATGCAGGTCTTCGCCCGACACATCAAGCACAAGCCGCTGCTGGACGTGTGAGGGGGATGCCATGCTGAACCTTGCCGAATACCGTCAGCGGCCCGCGCTGCTGGCCGACTGGCTGCCCTGGGCCGGGCTGATCGCGCCGGGCGTGGTGCTGAACAAGGATGGTTCGTTTCAGCGCACGGTGCGCTTTCGCGGGCCGGATCTGGACAGCGCTACACAAGGCGAGCTGATCGCCACGTCGGCGCGGCTCAACAATGCGCTGCGCCGCCTGGGTTCGGGCTGGGCGCTGTTCATCGAAGCCGAGCGCCGGCCGGCAGCGGACTACCCGCATTCGGACTTCCCCGAACCGCTGTCGTGGCTGGTGGACGAGGAACGCCGCGCCGCCTTCGAGGAATCGGGCAACCACTTCGAGAGCGGCTATCACCTGACGCTGGTGTACCTGCCGCCGGAGGAATCCCGCGCCCGCGCCGCCAAGCTGCTCTACGAGCACGCACCCGGCGACGGCGTGGACTGGCGAGGCCGACTCGATGCCTTCGTGGCGGAAACCGATCGGGTCTTTGACCTGCTCGATGGCGTGATGCCGGAGATCGCATGGCTGGACGACAGCCAGACGCTGACCTACCTGCACGCCACGGTGTCCACGCGGCGCTACCGCGTCGGCGTGCCCGAAGTGCCGTTTCACCTCGACGCGCTACTGGCCGATTCCGCCTTGGTCGGCGGCCTCGCGCCGATGCTGGGCGACCAGCATCTGCGCGTGGTGTCGGTGCGGGGCTTTCCGACCTCGACCTGGCCGGGCCTGCTGGACGACCTCAACCGCCTGGGCTTTGCCTATCGCTGGTCAACCCGGTTCCTCTGCCTCGACAAAGCCGAGGCGGAAAAGGAGTTGGGCCGCCTGCGCCGCCAGTGGTTCGCCAAGCGCAAGAACGTGGTGGCGCTGCTGCGCGAAACCATCTTCCAGCAGGAAAGCCCGCTGGTCGATACCGACGCCAGCAACAAAGCGGCCGATGCCGATGCCGCCTTGCAGGAGCTGGGCAGCGATCAAGTCGCCTTCGGCTACCTCACCGCCACGGTGACGGTGCTCGACGCCGACCCGGCCGCTGCCGATGAAAAGCTGCGCATGGTGGAACGTGTGATTCAGGGCCGCGGCTTCGTCACCATCCCCGAAACGCTCAATGCCGTGGATGCGTGGCTGTCGTCCATCCCTGGCAACGCCTATGCCAACGTGCGCCAGCCCATCGTCTCGACGCTGAACCTGGCGCACATGATGCCGGTGTCTGCCGTGTGGGCCGGCCCCGAGCGCAACAAGCATCTGGATGGCCCGCCGCTGATCGTCACGCGCACCGATGGCGCGACGCCGTTCCGGCTGGTGGCGCACATCGGCGACGTGGGGCACACGATGATCGTCGGCCCGACCGGCATGGGCAAGTCGGTCTTGGTCGCCATGATGGCCATGCAGTTCCGCCGCTATCGCGGCTCGCGTGTCTTTGTCTTTGACGTAGGGCGATCCATACGCGCCGCTACCTTGGGCCTGGGTGGCGAGCACTACGACCTCAGTGCGGATGGCGAGATTGCCTTTCAGCCGCTGGCCCGCATCGACCGCGAGGGCTACCGCACCTGGGCCGCCGAATGGATCGAAGGGCGCTTGCTGCACGAAGGCGTGACCGTCGGCCCCGACGAGAAGGCTGCCATCTGGTCGGCGCTCGGCAGCCTGGCCGGTGCGCCCGTGGAGCAGCGCACGCTGACCGGCCTGTCCGTCCTGCTGCAATCGAACGTGCTGCGCCAGGCGCTCGCGCCCTATGTCCTCGGTGGCGCGCACGGCAAGTTGCTGGATGCAGACCACGACCGGCTGGGTAGCGCGGATGTGCAGTGCTTCGAGATGGAAGAACTCATGCACAGCAAGGCCGCCGTGCTGGCCGTTCTGAACTACCTCTTTGCCTGCCTGGAAGAACGATTCGATGGCTCGCCAACGATGCTTTTTCTTGGGGAGGCGTGGGTCTTTCTGGACGATCCCATATTCGCGGCCCGGCTTCGGCAGTGGCTCAAGACCTTGCGGAAAAAGCAGGTTTCCGTCGTCTTCGATACGCAGTCGCTCGCCGACGTCAAAGAGTCATCCATCGCACCGGCGGTCATCGAAAGCTGCGCGAGCAGGATTTTCTTACCTAACCCGCAGGCCACCGAGCCGCAGATTCGCACGATCTACGAGGGCTTCGGCCTCAACAGCCGGCAGATCGAAATCATCGCCACTGCGCAGCCCAAGCGCGACTACTACTACCAATCTCGCCTTGGCAATCGCCTGTTCGACCTCGACCTGGGGCCGGCCGCGCTCGCCTTTGCCGGGGCATCCACACCACAAGACCAACGCGACATCGACCGCGTACTGACGCAGGCCGGCGCCCCCGGCTTCGCCGGCGCGTGGCTGCGCCATCGCGGCCTTGATTGGGCCGCCGACCTGCTGCCGTCC
This sequence comes from Diaphorobacter sp. JS3051, assembly GCF_015832135.1. Classification (NCBI taxonomy): domain Bacteria; kingdom Pseudomonadati; phylum Pseudomonadota; class Betaproteobacteria; order Burkholderiales; family Comamonadaceae; genus Diaphorobacter; species Diaphorobacter sp. JS3051. The sequence continues at coordinate 928,610 of NZ_CP065406.1, read as the reverse complement.
TCGCCGGCAGCGGCTTCTTTCCTTTCCCAACCACGACAGGAGAACCTGCCATGAAGACCCGTGTGCTTTCCGTAACGCTGGCCGCCGCGCTGGCCGGCTCGCTGATGCTCGCCCAGCCGGCGGCGGCACTCACCTTCGTTGATCCCGTCAACTTGGTGCAGAACACGCTGACCGCCATCCGCACGCTGGAGCAGATCAACAACCAGATCAATCAGCTCCAGAACGAAGCCCAGATGCTGATGAACCAGGCGCGCAACCTGGCGAATCTGGACTTCAACATCGTCAACCGGCTGCGCTCGACGCTCGCCACCACCGAGCGCCTGATCGCCGAAGCGCAGGGGCTGGCCTACGACGTGACGAACATGGATCGGGAGTTCGCACGTCTGTACCCCGAGCAATACGCCGCAACCGTCAGTGGCGATCAGATGTTCCGCGATGCGCAGGAGCGTTGGAAAAACACGCTCAACGGCCTGCACACCGCGATGCGGATGCAAGCCCAGGTGTCGCAGAACCTGGCGCAAGACGAAAGCGCGCTGGCCGATCTGGTCAGCCAGAGCCAGTCCGCCACCGGCGCGCTGCAAGCGATGCAGGCGACGAACCAGCTTCTCGCCTTGCAGGCCAAGCAGTCCATCCAGGCCCAGCAGCTCCAGATCACGCAAGACCGGGCGGCCTCGCTGGAACTGGCGCGGCAGGCGGCGGCCACCGAGCGCGCCCGCGAAGTGCGGCGGCGCTTCCTCGGCACCGGCACGCCGTACACGCCGCAGTCCGTCAACTTCTACAACAACTGACAGGAGGCGGCCATGCGATGCGTTCACGTCCTGCCGGTTTCGTTGCTGGCCGTGCTGCTGACCGCTTGCGGCCAGTCGTCCGACCAACAAAGGGCCGAAGACCTGGCCGCCACCTTGGCCGCCGATCCCGTGCGACTCAAGGCGCTGCGCGCCCAATGCGCAACCGACCGGCAAGCCGCAGGCGAAGACGCCTGCCGCGCCGCCGCCGAAGCCTTCCGGCGGCGCTTCTTCGCCGGCCAGACCGGGCCGGACGAATACCGGACGCTGGCCGAACTGCCACCGATCCCGCCGAGCTTCGACACACCCACTGACGACGCGCCAGAAGGCGATGCGCCGCTCGCGGCTACGGAGGACACGCCATGAACGACGTGACCATCATTGACCGTTTTCTCGATACCTTCTCGCGCTACATCGACTCGGGCTTCGGGTTGCTGCATGGCGAAGTGGCGTTCCTGACCGCCACGCTGATCGTCATCGACATGACCATCGCGGGCCTGTATTGGGCCATGAGCCATGCGACTGGCCAAGGCGAGGACGTGATCGCCAAGCTCCTGCGCAAGGTGCTTTACGTGGGTGCCTTCGCCTACATCATCAACAACTTCAACTGGCTGGCCGGCATCGTCTTCCGGTCGTTTGCCGGCCTGGGCCTGACGGCCACCGGCTCGACGTTGAGCATGGATAACTTCCTGAAACCGGGCCGGCTGGCGAAGACCGGCATCGACGCAGGCGCGCCGATCTTGGAGCAGATCGGCGACATGGCTGGCTTTCCCGAAGTGTTCGTGAACCTCGACCCCATCGTGGTGCTGTTCCTCGCTTGGCTGGTGGTGATCCTGTGCTTCTTCGTGCTGGCGGTGCAGCTTTTCATCACGCTGATCGAGTTCAAGCTGACGACGCTCGCCGGCTTCGTCCTGATCCCATTCGCACTCTGGAACAAGACGAGCTTCCTGGCGGAAAAGGTACTCGGCAACGTGGTGTCGTCAGGCATCAAGGTCTTGGTGCTGGCCGTCATCGTCGGCATCGGATCGGGCCTGTTCACGGAGTTCCAGGTTCACCCCGACGAGCCATCCATCGACCACGCGCTGGTCGTGATGCTGGCCTCGCTCGCCTTGCTGGCGCTCGGCATCTTCGGCCCCGGCATCGCCACGGGCCTCGTGTCCGGTGCGCCGCAACTCGGCGCGGGCGCGATGGCCGGCGCGGCGGTTGGTGCTGTCGGTACTGGCGTTGCCGTTGGCGCCGCCGCGACTGGCGTGGGCGGTGCCGTCATGGCCGGGGCACGCATGGCCCCGGCTGCCGCCAAGCTGGCCGGCGTAGGTGCACGCGCCGCCACGTCGGCGGCTGGTAGTGCCCGATCGGCATTCCAGGCCGGTTCCGCCGCTGCGGGCGGCGGGGCCAAGGGCGCGGCGGCTGGCCTTGGGAATGTCGCCAAGACCGGCGCGCAGGCCGCAGGGCGCCGCGCCGCGTCCGGCGCTTCCGCCGCCGGGCAGAAGGTGGCCGATTCCTTCCGGGCTGGCTGGAACGGCACCGATGCCAGCGCCGGCGCTGCCGGTTCCGGCCAGGCCGCCGCAGGCGAAGGCGCGGACGGCACCGCCAGCGCGCCCAAGCAAGAGCAACCCGCCTGGGCCAAGCGGATGCACCGCCGCCAGCAGATCACCCATGCCGCGACCACCGCCGCCCACACGCTGCGCGGTGGCGACGGCGGCGGCCCGGGGCAAGGCCCGAGCCTGCGCGATTCCGATACCTGACCACCAAGGAGAACACCCATGCGATTCAAACGCCCGCAGGTGCGCTACGCCGATACGCCGCAGCCTGCCACCCCATATCAATCCGCCGCCCAGGTGTGGGACGACCGCATCGGCTCGGCCCGCGTGCAGGCGAAGAACTGGCGGCTGATGGCCTTCGGCTGCCTGGTGCTTGCGCTGCTGATGGCCGGCGGTCTGGTGTGGCGTTCCGCGCAGTCCATCGTGACGCCTTACGTCATCGAGGTCGATCAGGCCGGACAGGTACGCGCCGTGGGCGAAGCCGCCACGCCGTACCGGCCAGGCGATGCGCAGATCGCACACCACTTGGCGCGCTTTGTGACGATGGTTCGCTCGCTGTCCGTCGATCCCATCGTTGTGCGGCAGAACTGGCTGGATGCCTACGACTACACCACCGACAAGGGCGCGGCCGTGCTCAACGACTACGCCCGCACCAATGACCCATTCGCGCGCATCGGCAAGGAGTCGGTGACGGTGCAGATCACCAGCGTGGTTCGCGCCAGCGACACGTCGTTCAACGTGCGCTGGACGGAACGCCGCTACGTCAACGGCGCAGCCGCCGGCCTGGAGCGGTGGACGGCCGTGGTGTCCATCGTGCTGCAAACCCCACGCACCGAAGAACGCCTGCGCCGCAACCCCTTGGGCATCTACGTCAATGGCCTGGCGTGGAGCCGCGAACTGGATTCTTCCGAAGGAGCCAAGCCATGAACCTGCCTTTCCGCTTTTACGCTTTCGTGCTGACGCTTGCAGCCCTGTCAGGCTGCGCCACGCAAGGCAAGCCGCCGCCGGCCATCTCACTCGATGAGCCGGTTCAGGCCCAGCCGCTGCCCGAACCGCCCGTGCCGGTGGAAGTCGTCGCCGTCCCCGAGCCGCTGGCGCTGCCTGCGCAGTTGAAGCCGCTGCCGGAGGCTGATGCGGCCCCGGCCGCGCCGGAGCCGGCCGATGAGAAGGTGCGCGTTTCGCGCGCCAATGCCGAGGCGCGCATCGCGCCCACGCGCGAGGGCTACGTCAATGCGATTCAGGTGTGGCCCTTCACCGATGGCGCGCTCTATCAGGTCTATGCCGCGCCGGGGCGCGTGACCGTGGTTTCGCTCCAGCCGGGCGAGGAACTGGTGACGGTCGCCGCAGGCGATACCGTGCGCTGGATCGTGGGCGACACGTCCAGCGGCAGCGGCGACGCGCTGCGCGTCAATGTGCTGGTCAAGCCCATCCGATCGGGCCTGAAAACCAATCTGGTCATCACCACCAGCCGTCGCACCTATCTGCTGGAGCTGACCTCGACGGAAAAGGCGTGGATGGCCTCGGTGTCCTGGGACTATCCGAAAGACCGGATGCTGGCCTTGCAGCGCCAGTCGCAGGCGGCCAGCGCCGCCGCGCCAGTCGATACTGGCTTGTCGCTGGAGAAGATCCGCTTCCGCTACGCGGTCAGCGGCAGCAATCCGCCGTGGAAGCCGCTGCGCGCCTTCGATGACGGCGAGAAGGTCTATATCCAGTTCCCGCCGGGCATCGCCCAGGGCGAGCTGCCGCCGCTGTTCGTGATCGGGCCGGAAGGTGACGGGCAATTGGTGAACTACCGCTTCCGCCCGCCGTACTACATCGTGGATCGGCTGTTCGGCGCGGCTGAACTGCGCCTGGGCGGCGATGGTGGCGACGTGGTACGCATCGAGCGCACCGATGGCGTCGTATCAAGGAGTGGGAGGAACTGACCATGAGCCAGGACGACACTCCCGACCTCACTGCGTCGCAGGCGACGGGCAAGGTCGCGCCCGAGGCGGTGGCGCTGCGCGCCCAACCGCACCCGGTCACGCGGCTGAACCGGCGCACGCTGGCCATCCTCGCAGGCACCCTGTCGGTCGCCGTGCTTGGCGCGCTGATGTGGTCGCTGCAACCGCAGCGGCGCGGAACCAGCGAGCAGACCGAGCTTTACAACGTGGATCGCGTGTCGAAGTCGGAAGGACTGGATGCGCTGCCGACGGACTACTCGAAGCTGCCGCCCGCCGTTCCCGAGCTGGGGCCGCCGCTACCGGGCGATCTTGGCCCGGCCATCGTGAAGTCGCAGCAGCCGGTGACGGCCGCCTACGCGGCCCCTGGCCATGATCCCAACGACGCGCTGCGCAAGGAAGCCGAAGCGGCCGCAGCATCGTCGGTGTTCTTCCGCTCGGGTTCGCAGCAGGCCGCGCCGGTGGCGCAGACGCAGGTGGCCGCCGCGCCGGGCTTCGCCGCCAATGCGGCGTTCGACCCACTGGCGGCTGGCCCGGCCTCGACGGCGGCCCAGCCTGCCGACCCGACCGCCGTACAGAACCGGCAAGACCAGAAAGAGGCGTTCTTGAAAGGCGGTTCCACGGAAACCCGTAATTCCGGCAATCTGACCCTGCCGGCTTCGCCTTATCAGGTCATGGCCGGAACGGTGATCGCAGGCGCCTTGGTGACGGGCATCAAGTCGGACTTGCCGGGCGACGTGATCGCCACGGTGACGGAGCCGGTCTATGACACGGCCACCGGCAAGTTCCTGCTGATCCCGCAGGGCGCGCGCATCCTCGGGCGCTACAACAGCCAGGTCAGCTACGGGCAGAGCCGCGTGCAGGTGGTGTGGAACCGGGTCATCCTGCCCGACACGTCATCGCTGACGCTCGACAACCTGGCCGGCACCGACCCGGCCGGCTATGCCGGCCTGGAAGACGATGTGGACTGGCATTGGGATCGCATCTTTGCCGGCGCGGCGCTGACGACGCTGTTGGGCATTGGTGCCGAGTTGGCCGCGCCGGAGAACCGGCAGGACGGTGATCGCGTCATCATCGCCGGGCGCGACAGCGCGCAGGACAGCATCAATCAGGTCGGCCAGGAGATGACCCGGCGCAACCTCAACATCCAGCCCACCTTGACCCAGCGCCCCGGCTTGCCGGTACGCATCATCGTCAACCGCGATCTGGTGCTGCGGCCGTACCAGCCGCTGTTCTTTAACCGGGGGACTTCACGATGAGCACCACCAAAAAGCTGCGGCTGGGGCCGCTGCCAAAGATGGAATCCACGAAGCTGACCTTTGCCTGCCCAGCCGGACTGAAAGCCGACCTCGACCGCTACGCCGCGCTGCACGCGCAGACCTATGGCGAAGCGGTCGATGCGGCGACGCTGATCCCGCACATGCTGGAAGCCTTCATGGCCGGCGATAGAGGGTTCCGCCGTGGGGCGGCAACGCAGCAGCGCCCCGCGAAGACCGGCTCGGCCATTGTCAGTCCCGAAGGCCGTGCCCCATGAAACGGCCTTGGCCTGCGCGGCGGGCCGCCTCGACCAGCGCCGCACTGGCGGCGCTGTCCTCGCGGGCGAAGGCGTAGAAGCGCGCCGCCGGCAGTTCGGGCAGACCGTCTTCGCTGCCCAGCACGCGCAAAGCGTCGCTGCGCTGGCTGTCGGCGATGACGGTAATGGCAAAGCCCGACCGCGCCGCCGACAGGCAACCGGCCATGCTGCTGCTTTCGAAGACAATGCGCCAAGCCTGATCTGTTTTGCCCAGTGCCGTGACGGCGGACTCACGATAGACGCACGGCTCGGGGAAGACCGCCAGCGGCAGCGGCTGGCCCGCCGGCAAGGACTGATCCGCCGCATAGGCCCAGACCAGCGGTTCTTCCCACAACAACGTGCCGCTGCCCTCGACGCGGCTGCATTGCTTGCCGAAGACAAGATCCAGGCGGCCGCGCTCCTGCTGGCGCAGCAGGTCGGCGGTGATGCCGACCTTCAGTTCGACCGTTGCGTCGGGGTGCCACTGGCGAAAGCGGTGCAGCACCTGGGGCAGCCAGGCGCCGGCAAAGTCTTCCGATGCACCGATGCGCAGTTTTCCGCGTAGCGGTGTACCCCGCAGCTTGGCGCGGGCCTCGCGCTCCAGATCGAGGATGTTGCGGCCGTAGGCGTACAGGGTGTCGCCTGCCTGGGTCAGCTCCAGGCGGCGCGTGGTGCGCGCCAGCAGGCTGGCGCCGGCAATCTGCTCCAGCCGCCGCATGTGCCCACTGACGGCCGAGGGCGTCAGCGCTAGGCGCTCGGCGGCCGCGGCGAAGCTGCCGCTGTCCACGATTTCAAGGAACGTGCGCAGCAGCACGGTGTCCAGCGGTGTGCCATCGGCGGCGGGCGAAGCAGTGTCCATTCGATCATTAAATGCAAAAAGTCATTAATAGACGATGATTATTCGCTAATCGAACAGTGTCGTCCAGCTACGCTGGGTCATCCACCATGACAAGGGACGACACCATGAACGCCTACCAGCATGCCTTAACCGACCGCCTGGACATTGCCTATCTCGAATGGAATCCGCAGGGCGACCGAACCGCCATACTGCTGCACGGCTGGCCGGACAGCCCTGAGTGTTGGAAGGCCGTGGCACCCGTGCTGGCCGAAGCCGGCTACCGCGTGCTGGCGCCGGCGTTGCGCGGTTTCGCGCCGATCCGGTTCCGCGATGCCGCCACGCCACGCAGCGGCCAGTTGTCCGCGCTGGGGCGCGATCTGCTGGGCTTCATCGACGTGCTGGGGCTGGAGCGCCCGGCACTGATCGGCCATGACTGGGGCGCGCGGGCCGCCGCCAATGCCTGCGGCCTGCGCGAAGGTGCGGCCTCGCACCTGGTGATGTTGTCGGTCGGATACGGCACCAACGACCCGAACCAGCCGCTGTCCTTGGCGCAGGCGCGCAACTACTGGTATCACTGGTACATGGCCACGCCGCGCGGCGAGCGCGTGGTACGGGAAGAACGCGAGGCGTTCGCCCGGCAGATGTGGGACACCTGGGCGCCGACCGGCTGGTATGACCCGGCCGACTTCGACGAGGCAGCGCGGGCGTTCCAGGGCGAGGACTGGGCCGAGATCGTGTTGCACTCTTACCGCCACCGCTGGGGCTTCGCCGAGGGCGACCCGGCCTACGCGGAGGACGAGGCGCACCTGAACCCCGCGCCCGTCCTGGCCGTGCCGACCCTGGTGCTGCACGGCGGGGTCGATACCTGCAACCACCCCGACAGTTCCAAGGGACGGGAAGCGTTCTTCACGGGCCGCTACGAGCGGCAGGTGCTCGATGGCGTCGGGCACTTCCCGCAGCGGGAAGCGCCGCAGGTGGTCGCTGATGCGGTTTCGCGGTTCTGCGCGTCGGTGTAAGTGCCGATGGGCCGCTGCGCCGACCCCTGAAATGCAGAACCCGCCATCGCTGGCGGGTTTTGTTCGTCTGATCGGCGCTGGCTCAGGCGTCCGGCGCTTCGACCATGACCGGGCAATGCCGATCCTTGCGCGGAATCCGCGCTGCGGCTTCCAGGCGGGCTTCCATCGCCGCATCCACGGCCGGGATGCCCTTGAGCGAGAACTTGAAGACGCGACCAGCAGAAGCCGCTTTGTCAGGCGCTGCGGTCGGCTTGCGTTGTGCGCGGGTCTTGGTCATGAGGAACCACCTCTCTGGAGAAGGGGCGAATGCAATGTACCTGCGGCCGTTCAGAGCACGGCTTCCAGGCCCTTGCGCTCGATGATGTCCAGCAGCTTTTGCGACGGGCCGCTGGGGCGTTTGTCGCCCACTTCCCACTTGCGGACGGTGGACGCGCTGGTGTTGAGCACCGAGGCCAGCACGGCCTGGCTCAGTTGCAGGCGCTCGCGCAGCGCCTTGATCCTGGCGGCATCGTAGTCCTGCACCGGCTCCAGGCACAGCAGGTCGTACTTCTGCATCTTGCGCTTGTCGATGAACCCCAAGCGGTGCAGGTCGCGGGCGCCTTCATGCACCGCTTCCAGAATGCGGCTCTTGGGTTGGGCTTTTTCAGTCATCGGTGATCTCCAGCAAAGTGCCGTCGGCAGCGGCGGCATCCAGTTGTGCGGCCGTGCGCTCCAACAAATCGGCGGCGTAGTCCTGCAAGGCTTGCAGTTCGGCGTCGCTGATGTTGTCCCGCTCGTTCTTCTCAAACCCGAAGACGAAGAACCAGCGGTTGCCCTTGTTGGTGGCGACGAGCGTTCTCACTCCGCCGCGCTTGCCGCGCCCGGCCAATCCGATACGTTTCTTCACCACGCCACCGCCGAGATCAGCGTCGATCAGCCCGGCGTCCATTTCAAGGACAGCCTTGCGCAGATCAGAATCGCCCAATGCCGTCTTGCGCATCCACCGCTGGAAGTGACGGGTTTTGAAGATGTGCATCTCTGTCCTCACTATACCACTCAGTGGCATGACTTGTCCATGAAGGGATGGATGCTGCCAGATCGCTAGGCAGGCTCGTTTGCCGTGGCAGGTACGGCCCGCCCAGGCATGCCCAGTGGAACGAAGCCGGTCAGTTCAAGCGGCGCGGGCGTCCATCCGCAAATGAAGGAAGGATGCCGCAGGCAAGCGCGGCCGGAAACTCGCTGGAGCGTGTTCCGGCGTAGCATCCGCTCGTTCTCGGCTGCGCGAATTGTCGTATCGGTGATACGACAATTCGGGGCCGGGCGAGGACGGGAAATGTCGTGTCGCCGTCACGACATTTCCCGGTATGGCCTGGGCCGGCATCACGCGGCTTCCAGCTTTTCCAGCAGTTCGGGCGAACGCTTGAGCAACTTGAACAGTTCGGCCAGCGCCTGCGGCAGTTCCGTCGCTTCCTCGGCCTTCGTGGGCGCGGCCTGCTGGCCGCTGGCGATCAACTTGCGCAGCTTCGCCACCACGTCGCTGGCCTCGCGCTCGGCCTTGTCCTCGGTGTGGACGTAGTTCATGAACGTCGCCACGGTTTTCTGCGCGGTCAGCGCCATGCCCACCTTGATCGGGATGCCGGAATTGGCAATGTCGGTGGCCGAGCGGTGGCGGATGCCGTGGGTGCCGACGTGCTCCAGACCGGCGCGCTGGGCGATGACGCACCACGCATGGTAGTAAACGCCCTTGGACATGGGCCGCTTGTGATTGCGTGCGGCGGTGATGACATAGGGCGAATCCTCGTAGCGCGTGGCATTGGACAGCAACCGGTGCGCTTCCTCGCTCATGGGCTTGGACATGGGGCCGGTCTTGCTGTCGGGCCAGTTGACGCGGCGGTTCTCGAAGTCGATCCAGTCCCATTGCAGGTACAGGATTTCCGACATGCGCGCCGCGAACTCGAATTGCAGACGGATCGCCAACATGGTTTCGGGGCGGATGGTGCGCTGGATCTCCGCTTGATCGAGGTAGGCGAACAGCTTGACCATTTCCTCGTCGGTGATGAGCCGGGAATGGCCCCGCTCGGGAAGTCCCTTGATGTGGCGGCACGGGTTCGAGCCTTCGGGCCGGTAGCCCCACACTTCGGACAGGTTGAACATCACCCGCAGCAGCGAGTAGGTGCGATTGCCGCAGGTCGGGATGTGTTCCATCTTCTTCATCATCGCGGCAATGTCGGCGCGCTTGACCTCGGAGACTTTGAGCTTGCCGAGCTTCGGGATGATGTGGTTGTCGATATAGGTCTGATAGGTCTTCTGCGAAGACTTCTTGTTGTGCCGCTTCGAGTGGTCTTCCATGAAGCGCGTGCATAGCTCCTTCATGGTCGGCACCTTGCGCGCCTCGGTCTTGGCCGCGCTAGGGTCGCGGCCCTGGCGGACTTCCGCCAGCCAGTTCTGCGCCTTGCTGCGGGCCTGCTCGACGGTCAATTCGCCGAACAGGCCGAGCGAGGGCTTGCGGCGATCGCCGGCATTGGTGCGGTACTGGAGCATGAACACCTTGCGCCCGGCCGGCGTGACCTTGCAGAGAAAGCCGGGCACGAGGGTGTCGCGCAGTTCAACGTCGTGGGCTTCGGGTTCCGCCGAATCGACCACGGATTTGGTGAGCTTGATCTTGGCCATGAGAAGTCCTCGGGATGACCGATTCCAGGGGCCAAGTAGGAGCCTGGCGACGGGGAATCAGGTCGGGTTGCAGAAGGCACCGGGATATGGTGAATCCGCTTCATCCCTAGGAAAACTCGCTGCGGCGAGGGCTGGCGTAGTCCCGCGTATCTCGGTGCGGAACATATGTTCAAACTGTTCGACCGCCGCTATTACCAAAGCCTCTCCGGCCCGCAGTGGAACAACCGCTACGGGGAACCGAGAAGCGTCATGCTGACACTGCGAGCGCAGTACTGACATGCGGCCCTCCGGTTTCAATGGCCGGGCGCGAGGACTGCTCTTACTGGTCGTGGCACCGCTGGTGAGTATCGGCGTAGCCGTCGGGATGACATGCCTTGGGCCCGGCTCCGATCCACTGAATCGCCTCTATGCAGGGCTGTTCTGCGCCGTGCTCACGCAGTGCGCGCTGCTCGCGGTCGGCCTGGTGGCTGGCCGTCCGGCCAGCTTGCCACTGCGCAGGGCGGTGTCCATCAGCCACCACTGGATGGGCGCGATGCTCGGCGGCGTCCTCTTCGTCATCTGCCTGAGCGGTGCGCTGTCGGTGCTGAAGCCGGAACTGCGCAGTTGGGAAATGCCCACCGAACGGCAGCTTGCCCAGGCCCCCATCGGGCTGGATGACCTGCTCGCGCAGGCGCTGGCAGCCTTTCCCGAGGCAGACTCACTTCAGTTCGACAGGCCCGAGGCCGGCCCTGGGCCATGGCACGTTCAACCCATGCGGTCGCAACAACGATGGGCAGGCCCGGCGCCAACCCTGTCTGTGCCACCCGTGCCTGCCGTGCATGGCGACCTGACCGGCATCGTCACCCGCCTGCACAACACCTTTTTCGCGGGCTTCCCCGGTCGCGTCTTCGTGAGCCTGTTTGGGTTTGCGCTGGGCGCCCTGGTCGTCGGCGGCGTGGTGTTGCATCCCCGGCAGGAAGGCACGCTGTGGCGTTTGCGCCTGGGAGCCGTGTTGCGTACCGCGGCCTACGATGCGCACCGGCTGTTCGGCCTGTGGCTGGCGCCGCTGCTGTTGCTGATCGCGGTCACCGGCGTCTTCTCGGGACTCGGGGCGCTGGCCACGGTCCAGTTGGCACCGCTTGCCTTCCCCGACAAGCCGGGCCAGGTGATGCAGGCATTGATGCAACCCTATGCGCGCCCGGCCAGCGGGCATCGTGCGCCCATGGCCAGCATGGACGAATTGATGCTGCGCCATCGTCAGATGAATCCCGACTTTCGTGTCCAGGGCATCAGTGTCCACCACTGGGGCGACGCGCATGCCTACGCCACGCTGCGCGGCACGCAGCGCTGGCAATTGAGCACGGCCATCTTCGAACGCTATCACTATGCACTCACGGACCTGGGCCTGCTGCGGCACGACAGCGCGGCCAACCAGGGCCCGTTCACGCAAGGCTTCATCGCCATCCAGCCCCTGCACTTTGCCCGCTATGCCGATGCGGCCAGCCGCTGGCTGCATGCCCTGGCGGGCCTGGCCGGCGCAGTGCTGGCGGGCAGTGGCACCTGGCTTTGGCTCAGGCGACACGCCAGCGATAGCTCCGCTCAGTACCTGCGGCCATGGCTGAGCGGCATGACCCTCGGCCTGCTGCTGGCCTGCAGCACCATGTTTGCCATCACGGCGTTGACGCCTGACTCATGGCCGTCGCGCCAGCGCTGGCAGGCCATGGGCTTCGGGCTGACCTGGGCGGGTGCGCTGATTTGCTGCCTGCTGCCGGGGAAATGGCGCGCACGACTGCCCACCACATTGCTGCAGCTTGCTGCGGCGCTTCTCGCTGTGGCGGCCGCAGCCAGCCTTGCAACCCAATGGCGTAGCGCCTGGCAAGCGCCGTGGCCAGCCCTGTCGATCAATGTCCTGCTTCTGTCGAGCGCCATCGCGTTCTGGGGCACCGCCCGCAAACTGGAAACACCACCATGAAAATCGATCCCACCCAGATGCTGAAACCTTTTTCCCTGACTCGCACACTGGCAGTGCTCCAACCCGGTTCCGCCTTGCAGTTGGTCCCCTTCAGCGAACGTGGCCGCGTGAAGTCCGACTGGATCATCGGCATCCGCGCCTTCAGTGATTCCATCTCGGTGCATGGCAGTCACTGGGAACGTCACCCCCGCGGCGATGAGATGCTCACGGTGCTTCAAGGCTGTATCGACGTCGTGCTGGATACGCCCCTTGAGGAAACGCGCCTGCACGTCGATGCCGGGCATTCCCTCGTCGTTCCCCAAGGATGCTGGCACCGATTGGAAGTGGTGCAGCCAGGGCAATTGCTGTTCGTGACACCGGCGACCGACAGCGAGCATCGGCAACGAGATTCGGAACGCTGAAATGAGCGGATCACCATCGTTCTCGCGCACGCCCGCCAGGCTCTGGCCTCTGATCGCCTGCCTGTATGTATCCCAGGGCATTCCTTTCGGCCTGGCGATGGAAGCCATGCCCGCCTCCCTGCGGCATGCCGGCACGGACCTGCAGGCCTTGGCCTGGCTGCCACTCGTGGGATTGCCCTGGGTGCTGAAATGGCTCTGGGCGCCATGGGTGGACAATCATTGGAGCCCACGCACCGGTCGCCGCCGCAGTTGGATTCTGCCCATGCAAGGTCTGGTACTGGCGGCGTTGCTTGCGGTCGCCCTGCTGGGCCTGTCGGCGCAGACGCTGCCCTGGATCCTGGGCTTGGCGGTGACCGCCTCGCTGTCCAGCGCCACCCAGGATGTGGCCACGGATGCCCTCGTCGCGGAGCAGTTTGCGACCGAATCCCTGCCCATGGCCAATGCAATTCAAGTGGCCAGCACCATGGTGGGTTTCTTCTACGGCGGTCCGGTCTTTCTCATGCTCTACGGGATGCTCGGACTGACTTGGGCCATCGTTGGACTGGTCCTGCCCATCGCCGCGAGCCTGGTGCTCACGTTGTCATGGCGCGAACCACAGGCGCTCGAAGTGGCGGCAAGAACCAGCAAGGCCAGTCAATGGCACTTCCTGCGATCGGGCCGCAATGCATGGGCGCTGGTCGTCGCGGCATGTCTGTCCGCCATCACCGTGGTGGCATGTCACGGCCTGGGCAAGCTGTTGCTGGTCGATGCGCAATGGCCGCTGGCCCGCGTTGGCCAGGTCGGCATGCTGGGAGGCGCGTTCACGATCCTGGTAGGGTGCGGTGGCGGCGCATGGCTCGTGCATCGGTTCGGGGCCTGGCCCGCGTTCCAGTTCGGGATTGCCAGCGCTGGCCTGTCGGCCGTGACCTGGGCCTGGCTCGCAACGCAGACGCCGGCCATGCCCATGACCGCTGTCGTCATGGCCACGGTGCTGGCCAGCATCGGATCGGGTTGTGCCTCGGTGGCGATCATGACCGCCGCGATGAATTTCTGCCGGCGACGCACCCAGGCCGGCACCGACATGACGATGGTGCAAAGCGCGCGCGACCTCGGCGAAACGATGGCGTCCTCGTTCCTGATCGCTTTGGCCGCGAGGGTGGGCTACAAAGAAGGGTTCCTGCTGGGCCTCGGGCTGGCGGTGCTGACCATGCTTGCGACCGCTTGGATGATGCGCTCGCGTCGTGCGAGGCGATCCCACGCCCCGGGATCGTGAGCCTGCTTATTCGATCGCAGAACAGGCTGGCGGCGAATCACTGTTGGCATGGTGGAATGTCGATTGGGCAGGCGAACCACCTGTAAGGAGCCCCTTCGATGAACTCGTGTGACGCGCTGAGCGCGCTATGGCCGCTGTCCGGACTGCCATCGCAAGCCCTGGATTGGATCGACTTGACCGGACAAGACCCGGTGTTTCCCTCGTCCTTCGCCGTCGGCACCGCCGCGCAGGCCAGCATTGCCGCGGCCGCGCTCGCCGCCTGCGAACTGGGCCATGCCCGGGATGCTCCGCGCCAGCGGGTCGCCGTGGACATGGCCCACGCCGCCGCCGAATGCACCGGCTGGTTCACGCTCGACGGCCATGAGCCCGAGCTGTGGGACCCGTTCGCCGGCCTGTACCGCTGCGCCGATGGCTATGTGCGCGTCCATACCAATTTCCGGCACCACCGCGACGGCGCATTGCGCCTGCTGGATCTGGATCCGGCAACCACCACACGCGCCGACGCCGAGCAGGCCCTGCTGGGTTGGAAGGCGCTGGACTTCGAGCAGGCCGCGGCCGACCACGCGCTGGTGGCCACGGCGCTGCGCAGCTTCGCCGAGTGGGATACCACGCCCCACGGCCAAGCCCTGGCCGCGCAACCGCTGATGACAATCACCCGGATCGGTGACGCGCCGCCGCGCTCGCTGCCTGCCCTGGCGGCGGACGACCTGCCGCTCGCCGGCCTGCGCGTGCTCGACCTCACGCGCATCCTGGCCGGCCCCGTCGGTGGGCGGGCGATGGCCTCGTTCGGCGCGGACGTGATGCTGGTCAATTCACCGAGCCTGCCCAACATCGCCGCCATCGCCGAGACCAGCCGCGGCAAGCGCTCGGCGCACATCGACCTGCGCACCGAGGCCGGTCGCGAGGCGCTGTGGCGGCTCGTGGAAGACGCCCACGTGTTCTCGCAGGGCTACCGGCCCGGCGGCCTGGCCGCGCTCGGCTTCTCGCCCGAGGCCCTGGCTGCACGCCGGCCCGGCATCGTCGCCATGTCGCTGACCGCCTACGGCCCGCAAGGGCCCTGGGCCGACCGGCGCGGTTTCGATTCGCTGGTGCAGACGGCGATGGGTTTCAACCACGCCGAAGGCGAAGCGGCGGGCGATGGTAAACCGCGCGCGCTGCCGATGCAGATCCTCGACCAGGCCAGCGGTTTCCTGATGGCTTTCGGCGCCGCCGCCGCGCTGTGGCGACAACAACGCGAAGGGGGAAGCTGGCACGTGCAGGTGTCGCTGGCGCAGACCGGGCACTGGCTGCGCGGGCTGGGGCGCATCGAGGATGGCCTGCGGGCCGGCAGGCCAGACCTCAGCCCCTGGCTCGCCGACGAAACCTCCAGCTTCGGCCAGTTGCGCGCCGTGCGCCCCAGCGCGCAACTGGCGCGAACACCGGCCGGCTATGCGCGACCGTCGGTGCCGCCGGGCAACGATGCGCCGTACTGGTGACGTCGATGTCATCTCAGGTGGTCATTTCGGGGTGCTCCGGCGGTGGCAAGTCAACCTTGCTCGGGGAACTGCAGCGGCGTGGTCATGCGACCGTCGCCGAACCCGGGCGGAGGATCATCGCCGAGCAGATTCGACAGGGCGGCAACGCCCTGCCATGGACCGACATGGCGGCCTTTCTGCGCGAGGCGCTGAGCGTCGCCGCCATGGATCTCGAAGGCGCGGCACGGGACGCTGGTCCGGTTTTCTTCGACCGAGGGCTGATCGACGCCGCTGCAGCGCTTCAACGACTCTGCGGCGTACCGTTGGCGCAAAGCCTGGGCGAATCCCACCCTTATGGGCGGCTCGTGTTCCTCGCACCGCCCTGGCCGGACATCTATGGCGCCGACGAGGCGCGGCGGCACGGCTTTCCCGAGGCGGAGGCGGAGTACGCCCACCTGGATGCAACCTACCGGGCACTCGGCTACGAAGTCAGGTTGCTTCCGCGCGCCAGTGTGGCCGAGCGGGCCGACTTCGTTCTCCAAGCGATTCATCGCTGCTGAAGGCGAGACCAACTTGTGGCGGCCGCCTTGGCTGTCGATCCGAACGCGGCCCCCCAGCATGCACACTCACGGGCACGGTTGTGGGATGAGCATACGATGACACGGACACGGGCAACAGTCGCGGACAAGGTGTTGAAGTCAGAGGAGACGGCTGGACATGGCAACGGCCTTCCCTCAGCGCTGGCTACACGGCAACCGAAGCACCCAGCCCCGGATCTAGGAAGCCGGGCCGAAGGCGTTAGCCGAGCGAAGCGAGGGAACGATGGAAGCCCGACAGGGGCGAAACCCGGCAGGGGGTTGATGCATAGCACGATAGCGCGACCAGCCATGTTTCTTGGCCGGAAACGCCCAGACATCAATGCTCCAGTCTTTGGTCACATCATCGGCTCACTTGCGCCATAGCCAGGCGGACTATATGATTCATATATGTTTCATATAGTCCAAAACACATGGGTATCGTGAACATCGACGACGATCTGCATGACCAATTGCGCAAGGCAAGCGCGGTGTCGTGCCGGTCGATCAATGCGCAGGCGGCCTTCTGGATCAGGATCGGCATGCTCTGCGAAATGAACCCGACACAGAGTTTCAACGATATCGTTGCTCGTGAACTGCAGGCCGCGGGCGTTGTGGCGCACCCCATCAAGATGGGGTCGGCATGACCAAGCGCCCAGAAGAAATCGCGCTGATGGCCGAGTCGGGCCGGCTGTTGGCTCAGGTGTTCGGCCATCTTGACCGATTGAACCTGATCGGCATGTCCACGATGCAGGTCAACGATCTGGTCGATGACCTCATCGTCCATGAACTCAACGCACGCCCGGCCAGCAAAGGGCAATACGGGTACGCCTACGCGCTCAACGCCTCCCGCAACCATGTGGTCTGCCACGGCGTTCCTTCCGCCGAGGACATCCTGCAGGACGGGGACATCGTCAATTTCGACATCACGCTGGAAAAGAGCGGCTACATCGCCGATTCCAGCAAGACCTATCTGGTCGGCGAGGTGTCACAGCCGGCGCGGCGACTCGTGCAAGTGGCTTATGAAGCGATGTGGAAAGGCATCCAGGCCGTCCGCCCGGGCGCTACGCTCGGCGACGTGGGCCACGCCATCGAGCGGCATGCCCGCAGGAATGGCTATTCGATCGTCAGGGAATACTGCGGCCACGGCATCGGCCGTGAAATGCACGAGGAGCCGCAAGTGCTGCACTGGGGTAAACCGCGAACGGGTCTGGCGCTACGGGAAGGGATGGTGTTCACCATCGAGCCGATGGTGAACCAAGGACGGCGTGCCGTTCGAACTGAGGACGACGGCTGGACGGTCGTCACGCGCGACGGGCAACTGTCGGCTCAGTTCGAGCATACCGTTGCCGTCACTGCGAGCGGTGTGCGTGTCTTGACGCTGCGCCCGGGCGAAAAGGCGTTGCACTGATTCAATGTAGTGGACAGGAGCACCTTGCGGTGATCCAAGGGCCGAGTGAGTCAACGATCCGCCTGGCCAGCCGCACATCGTGCGCATAGGTACGCAATCGCTTCTCGGCACGGAACGACAGGTCGCGTTCGATCAGCAGCCCCAGCCCGCCGAGCACCGTCGCCAGTTCGCCGAGACTGACGCAGCCGACTTCCGGCGCCCCAGGCCCAAGTCGCAAAAGCCAAATGCGTGGTCGTTGTCATCGCCGATATCAATCTCGGTCAGCAATCAAGCCACATCGGCGCCCGATGTGAACAGCTTGGGCCACGGGGCCGGATCGGCCCATACCCATCCACTGCACACAGTCAGCTTCTGGCAAGCGCGCAGGTCCGATCAGCGAGTCGGGGCGGACAGGGATGGTGAAAACGGGGCGAGGCGGTCTCCGGTTTGTTTGTCGTGTCGAGGCCGGGTTTCGGTTCGACTGTCACCGGATCGGCTTCCCTCCGGTGTTGTCTCATGGACTCTTGCGCTGTTCCTCATGCCGCTCGCGCTCGCTCAGCATGGTTTGCTTCGGGCATTGCCATCCTGGCATTGGCCACCCGCGCCGCCGCGGCGGAAGTATGGGTCGTTACCGACTCGCATCATCCGGTCCATGGCCAGGCTGACCGACACCTCATCCTGGACGCGGCCGCGGTGCTCGAAGCGGAGCTGGCCGACAACCTGCCCACCGATCCTGAGCGCGCCAGCGCCATCGTCCAGCAACGCCTGAAATTGGGCGGTACAGACCTGCAGCGAAGGATCGGCACCGCCTACCAGGGTATTGCCGATGCCTGGAGCCTTGGCGTCACCAAGGTTCCGGCCATCGTGGTGGATCGCCGATACGTGGTCTATGGCGAGACGGACGTGGCCCGTGCGGTAGCCCGCATCGACCAATACCGGAGGACGCAGCCATGACGAGGCGTCCGTTCGCGCCATCCCGGCGCCAGCGGTTGGCCATCGCAGCGCTGCTGCTGGGGTGTTCCGCATCGTCCTTTGCACTGAACACCGCCACCATCGTGGCCTCCACCCTGTCGCCGGATTGCCTGGAATACCGCGTCACCGGCATCTGCTATTGGCTCTATTGCACCTGGACGGGATGCACCGTACGCACCTCGGTCAAGGTGCGCCACTACATCCCGGATGCCGTGGTGTCGAGCTACTCGAACACCGGCGAGAACCCTTGGGTCGAGGTGCGGGCGATGAGCCTGCCGAACCCGACCGCGAAGGCCGGCGGCGACGGCACCACCAACGAGGATCACGAGAACAACCTGGCGAAGTTCAAGAACGCCGACGTCATCGGCCATCCGGGTGGCTATGTGTTCAGCCAGTTCGCCAGCGCCTCCGGCTACACCTGCGAGGGCGCCGGCACCGCCTTCATGCCCTATCTGCTGAGCACGCTCGACACGCTGGCATGGCGCTACAACATCCCCGAGGCGCTGTATCCGGAAGCACTGATTCCCGGCCGACGCGAGATCGGCGCGCGCACGGGCCTGAATCTCTGGGGCAACGTCTATCCGCGTGGCGGCTTCCTGCACCAGGTGGATGATCACAAGGCCGCAGCCGTGGTCGCCCAGCGCGCGGGTGACATCGTGACGCGCCGCAACCAGATCCACGTCTACCAACCGCTGCTCGCCAGTTCGCGCGATGGCTACTGGCCGGCCGGCGCCCTGATGGAAACCGATGCTGCCACGGGCAAGTGGCAGGAGCTGACCCCCACGCTGTCCAGCAGTTGCGCGGTATTCCCCCATGGCAATGCCAAGGTGCAGGCCCGGCAAGGCGACTACGCCTGGGCATTGTGGCGTCCCTATAGCTGCTGCCAGCGCCGCGGCCAGGTGTTCCTCGGCAGCGTCGATTTCCTGTGAGACCCGATGCCATGACTACTTCATTTCCGACCGCCCGTCGATTTCTGTACGTCGCATTGGCCGTTGTCGCAGCGTTGTGCTACTCCAGCGCCGGGGCGCAGACCAGCGTCAACGAGTACGGCGTCCAGTATCAGGGCAGCGTGATCGGCGACGACGTGCTCTACAGCATTGGAGGCGGCCGCGCGGTATCCATGAGCGGTGCGGCCAACATGCACTCCATCGGCGTTGGCGTCGGCTGGAACAGCAACCTGATCTGTGGCGACATGAGCATCACCACCACGCTGCAGAACCAGTTGAACGGCATCACCAACGGCTTCCAGGCCATCATGTCCTCGGTGATCCAGAACGCCACCGCTGCCGTGGCGTCGCTGCCCGCCTTGATCATCCAGCGCGCCGATCCAGGGCTGTACAACCTTTTGACCAATGGGGTGCTGCAAGCCAGGCTGGATTTCGATCGCAGCAAGCTGACCTGCCGTGCCATCGCCAATCGCATGGCCGACATGGCGGGTGGGCAGCTCGGCTGGGACCAACTCGCCGAAGGCATGGCGCTGAAGCAGGCCGTCGCGAGCACCGATGCGGTCTCGGCGATCGACGACGCCGAGGCGAACCGTGGCAACAATGGCGTTCCTTGGGTCGGCGGAGACAACGCCGGCGGCGCAGGCCAACGTCCGGTGCGCGTGGTCGGCGACGTGACCCGCGCCGGCTACAACCTGCTCAACGGCCGTGGCGTCGGCGACACCAGTTCGATTCCGCAAGCCAGTTGCGGCGGCAACCTGGCATGCCAGACCTGGAGTTCGCCCGATGCCGCCGCGGCCTGGGCCGTTCGCGTGCTGGGCGAGCAGGAACAGCGCACCTGCGATGCATGCACCAAGACCGTCACCACGCCGGGCGTTGGCCTGACCCCGCTGATCCAGGAGGAATACGAGGACAAGTTGCAGGCCCTGCAGGAACTGGTCGCCGGCAGCCGTCCAACCACGGCGCAGAACCTGCAGGCTGCGAGCAGCGCGTCGCTGCCCATCACCCGTGGGGTGATCGAGGCCCTTCGCGACGAGACGGACCAGGACATCCTGGCCCGGCGCCTGGCCTCGGAGGTCGCTCTGGCCAGCGTGCTGGAGAAGGCGCTGCTGCTGCAACGCACGCTGCTGACCGGGCGCAAGGAGCCCAACGTCGCCGCCAACGAACTGGCCCAGAAGGCCGTTACCCACGAAAGCGACATCCTCGATCGCGAGATTCACAACCTGAAGACCGAACTGGAACTGCGCCGCGAACTGGCCAGCAACTCGCCGATGGCGATCATCCAGCGCCACAGCACCCGCGCCGCCGGCGCGCGTGGCATCTACGAGGGCGATCCTGTGCGCAACCGCGTCGATGAACTGCAGCGGCCGCCGTCCGGCGGAAGCCATCCATGAATACCGTGGTGCGGTGCCTGCGCTGGCTGTCCAGCCGGCGTGCCATCCTGGTGCTGGTGTGGGCGGTGTCGCTGCTGATCGCCGCGACCGCCGTCAATGTGGTCGGCATCCGCATCGCGGGTGGCATCGAGGGCTGGCAGCGCTGGATGGCGGCGCAATCCGGGGCCTTCCTGGCCTGGCGGTTATTGCTGTACGCCGCCACCGCCTGGGGGTGGCTCTGGATGCGACGTCGCCTGCGCGCGCGGGAACCGGAGCGCGCTGCCGGGCAGCGGCTGTTGCGCGCGGAGGTTGCGGCCATCGTCGCCGTGATCGTGCTGGAAGCCAGCCTGCTGATGCAGGCACGGTAGCGCGAGGTTCGCCATGACGCTGTTCACGACCGACTACCTGGAGTACTACCTGACGCTGGTGTCCTGGGTGGTCCACAACGGCATCTGGTCGGTGCTGGTCGCCAGCGGCATGTTCGCCGTCCCGTTCCTGGCGATCGTCATCCAGGAATGGTTGAAGGCCCGCGCGGAAGGCGCGGACGAGGGCAACAAGGGGGTGCTGTCCTCGGCCCGCATCGAGAACCGCGTCTTCGTCGCCATCTTGGTGATCATGTTCGCGGGCATCCCCTTCATCGATGTGGATTTCAACACCATCAAGTACGACCGTTCGCGTTCGACCCAATGCCAAGTGAATGTCCCGGAGCCGACCGATACTGGCTGGTCGCAATCGTTCAGCACGATCAACAACCAGTCGGCCAAGGTGCCGGTGTGGTGGTTCGCCATGCACGCGATCTCGCGCGCGATCACCGGCGCCTCGGTCGCGGCCATTCCCTGCGGCACCGACCTGCGGCAGATCCGCATGGACATCGACGCGACCCGCATCGACGACCCGGTGCTGGCCCAGGAGGTCAGCGACTTCACCCGCGACTGCTATGGCCCCGCCCGCGCCAAGCTGTTCATGACCCGGCCCAGCCTGAGCGAGGAGCAGATGCACGACGTCACCTGGATCGGCTCCAACTACTTCGTCGGCACCGCCGGCTTCTACGACAGCTACCGCTCCAGGACTCCGCGCGATGCCTGGCCGTTCGACGCCACGCGCGACGCCGGCCTGGCCCAGGTGCCCGGCGGGGGCGGCTACCCGACCTGCCGGCAGTGGTGGGCCGACGGCAGCCAGGGCCTGCGGGCACGACTGCTGGCCCAGGTCGATCCCAGCCTGCTGACACGACTGGCCGGCTGGGCAGGCTTCCTGAGCCAGGCCGAGGTCAACGACTCGGTGATCCGCGCCGTCGCCAGCCCTCGCCAGCAGAAGCTCAACCAGGGGGCGGTCTACACGGACTACGGTGGCCAGATCGACATGACGCTGCCCAACATCGTCACGCGCGCCGCCAGTGACGTCGGGCTGACCGCCGGATCACTGGGCTATTTCCCGGCGATGGACGTGGTGCGGCAGGCGCTGCCGATGGTGCTGTCCCTGCTCAAGATGGCGCTGGTCATCTGCATCCCGCTGGTGCTGCTGATTGGCACCTATGACCTCAAGGCCGTGGTCACGGTGAGCGTGGTGCAGTTCGCGCTGTTCTTCACCGATTTCTGGTTTCAGCTTGCCCGCTGGATCGACTCGAGGATCCTCGATGCGCTCTACGGCTGGGGGTGGGGCTGGAACCGGCCGCACACGAACTTCGATCCGCTGGTGGGCCTCAACAACACCTTCGGAGACATGCTGCTGAACTTCGTGATGGCCACGATGTTCCTGGTGCTCCCGGCATTCTGGATTGGCGCATTGACTTGGGCTGGGATTCGGGCCGGAACTGTCGCAAATGCTTTCTCGGCAGGCACCAAAGACGCGGGCAACGCAGGCGGCAAGGGGCCAGGCGTCATGTCGAGGAAGCTGAAATGACTCAGCGATGAACGGCTTCAATCGTCTTCGCTGTACATCTCGTGAGAGGTGTCGTTGTAAAGGTTTGGATCGTAGCCAGGCGTTTGACGTAGTTCATCCAGACTCGCTGGAAATTGCAGATCGAAATCATCGTTGCCTTGCGGCGCTTGCTCCGCCATCCTGGCTGCCACAACGACGGCAACCAGCATCAGCGCCACCCAGAATGCGGCGTACAGCAACAGCAGCACACCGAGGATCGCCAGCTTTATCACCCAGGTCAGCACCCTTGCACCGCCTGTCGGCAGTCCCTGCGCCATCAGCCACCGATGTGTCCGACGCTCCGCGCGCAGCCAACCGCGCCATACGCCGCCCAGCCAGCGGCCGAGTCGCGCTGCGATGGTCATGCCTGCGGTGTGCTTCATGGTTGGCTACCTCATGGTCGTTCCACGGTCGTTGGGCATGGCGGTGCCGGTCTTCTTCATGCCTGCCGCGCCGCGAATGCTTCGGCGCTCATGATCAAGCCGGGAAAGTCCTCTCGCATGGCGAGAATGTCCGCATCGCCGGTGATCAACGCATCCGCCTTGCCGACATGCGCGAGCACCAGGAACACCTGGTCCTTGTCGTCGCGGCAGGCCGGCAGGTCGGGCCATGGCATCGGCAGTTCCACCACATCGGCGTAGGGCAGGAAGTCCGCCAGCAGTTCCTGCTGTTCCAACGTCGACAACTTGAACTTGGGATAGGCCAGGACGCGCAGGAGGTCACTGGCCGTCTCCCGGCAGACCAGCGGCTGCAACTGCTGGTGCTGCCAGGCGTGGCGTATCCAGGCCAGGCGTCCAGCATTGAAGATCAGCGCCGACAGCACGATGTTGGTGTCGAGGACGACCCTGCGCATCAGCGCCGCGCCCAGGCCACGGCATCCTCGACGTCCTGCTCGGTGATCCCGAGTTGCTCCAGCTTCTCGCGCACGGCCTGGGCCTTCTGGACCCGCACCGGCGTCAGGACGATCCGACCGCCCTCGACGGTCACGTCGAAGTACTCCGCCGCATCCACGCCGGACACGGCCGCCTTGGGCAGCGTGATTTGATTTTTCGAAGTGAGCTTGGCAAGCATGGGAGGCCTCCGTAAGTTTCAAAGGAAATCTTACTTCCTTACTTCATTCTCGACAAGCATGCCTTCGGGTGCAGGGGTTTCAGGGCCTGCCGTGCTTCCAGCGCCGGTTGAAACTGCCTGATCCGGTGAAAACACAGTGCCTGTTCCGATTCCGATCCTGGAGCGCACCGGCTCCGCATTGATTGCGGCACACGAAGCCGACTGCCCCTATATCAAAGGGCTTGTCGAAGGCCAAAGGGCTGGGGATGGAGCAAGGGAATGGCCTCAAGGGGAAAGGCCCTACCCGAAAAGGCCAAAAGGCTCCTCCGGCCAGCCCGTCACCAGGATGTCGCCATGCTTTCGCTGTTCCAGCGCAAACGGGTGCCGCCGGCCACCGCCGCCGCGCCGCCTCCCGCCGAGCCTGCCAAAGGGTTGACCCGGCCGCAGTCGGCCGCAGCGCTGCTGGCAGAGCCGCGCCGGCAGCGGCTGCTGGAACACATCTGGCAGCGCACCTCGCTGTCGCGTCGGCAGTTCCGCTCGCTGTACCTGGCGCCGCTGGAACGCTACGCCGAGCTGGTCCAGCAGTTCCCGGCCTCGGAGGCGCATCACCATGCCTGGCCGGGCGGCATGCTGGACCACGGCCTGGAGATCGTGGCCTACGCGCTCAAGCTGAGGCAGTCCCACTTGCTCCCGGCCGGCGCCCCGCCCGAGGCCCAGGCCGCGCAAGCCGAGGCCTGGACCGCCGGTACCGCCTACGCCGCGCTGCTGCACGACATTGGCAAGATCGCGGTCGACCTGCACGTCGAGCAGGCCGATGGCCTGGTCTGGCACCCCTGGCACGGGCCGCTGCGGCAGCCGTACCGCTTTCGTTATCGGACGGATCGCGAGTACCGGCTGCATGGCGCCGCCACGGGGCTGCTCTACACCCGTGTGCTCGATGCCGGCATCCTCGACTGGCTGAGCGACTACCACGATCTGTGGTCGGCGCTGCTGTACGTGCTGGCGGGCCAATACGAACATGCCGGCACGCTGGGCGAACTGGTCGTCAAGGCCGACCAGGCATCGGTGGCCCTGGCGCTCGGTGGTGATCCGGCCAGGGCCATGGCGGCGCCGAAGCATGCGCTGCAGCGCAAGCTGCTGGATGGCCTGCGCTACCTGCTGCGCGAGGAGTTCAAGCTGAACCAGCCCGGCGGACCGTCGGATGGATGGCTGACCCAGGACGCACTCTGGCTCGTCAGCAAGACGGTCAGCGACAAGCTGCGCGCGCATCTCCTGTCGCAGGGCATCGAAAGCATCCCATCGAACAACACCGCCGTCTTCTCGGTGCTCCAGGACCATGGCATCGTGCAGCCCGCCCCGGATGGGAAGGCGATCTGGCGGGCGACCGTCACGAGCGGCACCGGCTGGTCCCACAGCTTTACCTTCCTGCGCCTGTCGCCGGCCTTGATCTGGGAGTCGGGCGAGCGTCCCGCACCGTTCGCCGGCACGGTCACGACGGAAGAGGCCCTCCCTGGCGATGAGGCAGCGCCGGCCTCCGCCGGCATCCCGGCCACCTCACCGTCCCCTGGGGTGGCGGATTCCCCGGCCGGGCTCGCGGACCCGGTCTCCGATCTGCTGTCGATGCTCGATGCGTCCGACGCAGCCACCACCAGCGCATCGTCCGCCAGCGCGGAACCGCCATCGCCATCCACCACCGCAACTACGTCTTTGCCCCATTTGACGCCGACCACTCCTGCCACCACGCCGGCTCCCGCGAAGGCCATGCCGTCCGGGGAAGACTTCATCGCCTGGCTCAAGCAAGGCATCGAGTCGCGCAAGCTCATCATCAACGATGCGAAAGCACTGGTGCATACCGTCGATGGCACGGCGTACCTGGTCAGCCCCGGCATCTTCCAGCGCTACGTGCAGGAACATCCGGAGATCCAGGCGCTGGCCCGGCAGGACAATATGCACGACTGGCAATGGGTGCAAAAGCGCTTCGAAAAGCTGGGGCTGCACCGCAAACAGGGCAGCGGCCTGAACATCTGGACTTGCGAAGTCACCGGGCCGCGCAAGTCGCGGCGGTTGCACGGCTATCTGTTGGCGGCGCCTTCGGCATTGTTCGCGGAAGTCCCGCCGGACAACCCCTACCTGTCCTTGGTGCAGAATTCTGCGCCCCCGGGCACAACGCATGCCGCATGCTTGCGACCAGATGACTGACCAGCCAAGCCTGCGTTGCCGGGCTATTCGGTGGCGTCCTGTTCCCCGGACAGTCGCGATTCGGTCGCGGCCATCAGTGCCGCGGCCGAGCAACCCAGCCCCTTCGCGATCCGCAGGATCAACACCAGCGTGGGCATGTGCTCGCCGCGCTCGATCTTGCCCATGTGCGACCGGGCGATGCCCGCCTGTTCCGCGAGCACCTCCTGGGCAAGCCCCTGCACGGTCCGTGCCTCGCGCACGGCAACGCCGAAAGCGCGCGCTGGCTCGCTTTCATAGGTTCTTGTCCCTGCGGGTCTCCCGCGTTGCACCGATCGCTTCTGCATCAATAGAAGCGAAGCGTCACGTGCCAAGTGAATTTAAACCACGTTAAACTTATCTCATCAACCGGTCGCGCCCGGTTTTTTTCCAGTGTCGGCGTTGTGCAGGTGACACGATGATCGCTCCCGATCCCTTGAACATTGCCCTGTCGGACTGCCTGGCCTATCCCCGGTTGTCGGTGCCGATGGCGGAACATCGTCGGCGCCATCCGGACCACCCCATTCGCCTTCATGAAGAACGCCTGGAGGATCTGCATCGAGGACTGCTCGCGGGGGCTTTCGAGGCGGGCCTCTGCCAGTCGCCCACAGCCCCTGAAGGCATCGATGTCCGCCCCGTCTGGCGCGATGCGCTGGCGCTGGCCGTGTCGGTCCATCACCCCTTGCTGGCCTTCGCGTCAGTGTCCCTGGATCAGGCGGCCGACTACCCTTGGATCGCCCTGGATGGCCGTGGCTGTGTGGGCTACTGCAGGCAAATCGACTCACTGCTGACGGCAGCCAGCGTCGTCCCCTCGGCCGTCACGACGGCCACGTCGTTCGGGTTGATGATGACCTTGGTGGCCGCTGGCTACGGCGTCTGCCTGGCACCCGCCGCCCGCATCGAGGGTTACCGTTCCCTTGGCGTTATCCAGCGTCCCTTGCAAGAGGGCGCGCTGACGCTCACCACGTACTTCCTGAGCCGTCGAAATACGGACAGCACCCGCCTGGAGCCGTTCTTCCAAGCGCTCCAGGCAAGCGCCTGACCGAACTTCGGCGCGACCCTGGCTCGATCAGTCTCCGGGCGTCACTTCGGCGGCATCGGCAGCTACGGCTTCGCGCACCAGCCGCTGCACGCTTTGCCGGACCTGCTCAGGGAACTCGGTCGTCACGACTGGCTCGCTCGCCTGCATGCACTGTGCGGCCACCAACCGCGCGGCAAGGTGCAGGTTCGTTGGATTGACGGCTTCGATGGCCGGCCGTGTCCCGAGAGCCTCGTACGAGCGCAGAAGAGCGTGGTAAATGTCCCAGGTGTCGATACCCCGTGGCAGTTGCTTCAGGACGGACTGGATCAGCCTGCGCTTGAGCGGATCGAGTTGCCAGTCCGGCACGCGCTGCCCGCGATGCCCCATGTGGACCGACAGCAGGTTGCCGGCCTGGATCTCGTAGGTGATCCAGCGGCGCGACTTGCCCGCGAGCTTGGCGTAGTCCGCCACCGAGAGGTTGTGTGGCGCCTCGAAGGTCTCCAGCACCTGCAGGCGTCCGCGCTGCACCTCCGACAGGCGCGGCCGCGCGTACTCGGGCATGCGCACGGCCGACAGCCGCTGCACCGATGCCGGCGCTTCGGGTTGGTTGGACGTCGGCGCGGTCACGATCAGCTGCGGCGCGGTGAGGTCGACCACCGGCGGCTGCACGGCCGCCTGGCCGGCGATGGTCGGCAGGCCCTGGAGCGTGATGGTCAGATGCCGGCTGGCAACCTCGACCTGGTTCTGCTCGAACAGGTCCAGGCGATCAGCCCAGTCCTGCATCATGACGCGGCGTTGCTCGACGTATTCGGCATGGTTGTAGGTCGCGCTGATCTTGTCTGGATCGGCATGCGATAGCTGGGCATCCACCCATTTCTTCGGGTAGCCGAGTTCGTTCAGCGCCGTCGAGATCGTCGCCCGGATGCCATGCCCCGTGAGCTGGTCCTCGTAGCCCATGCGCTTGAGCGCGGCGTTGAGCGTGTTCTCGCTGATCGGGTTCTTCAGGCACCAGTCGCCTGGGATGAGATGGACCTGGGCAGGCTTGCAGTTGTCGAGCAGGTGGCGAACGATCTCCTGCGCCTGCACCGACAGCGGCACGATGTAGGGCGGGATGTCGATCAGGCGCTTGCGCTTCTTCCTGGTGAGCAGCTTGCGCTGCTTGAGCCTGGCCACCGGGATGATCCACAGGCCCCGGTCGAGGTCGAACTGATCGGGCGTGGCGAAGCGAAGCTCGCCGGTACGCACACCGGTGAGCATCAGCAGCCGCAAACCCAACTGCGTGTTCAGGCGTCCGCGGTACTTGCGCAGCGTCTGCAACATGGCCGGCAGTTCGTGCATGCGCAGGAACGGGTTGTGTTCGACCGGCGGCAAGGGCAACGCGACCACTTCCAGGTCCCTGGACGGGTTCTCGCCCATGTTGGGAATCGCCACCGTGGCGTACGTGAACAACTGGGTGAACCAGGTCCGCAGCTTCTCGGCCACCGACAGCGAGCCGCGCTTTTCCACCTTGCCGATGATGTCCAGCAGGTGCGCGCGGGTAATCTCGTAGATGGTCAGGTGCCGCAGCGACGAGAACACGTCTTTCTTGAAGACGCGCCCGATCTGTTCCAGGCTGGTCTGCCGTCCTTCCTCCAGCGAGAGCCGGCGATGGGCCAGCCATTGCTCGTAGACGGCCATGAAGGTGTGCTCGCCGGCCAGGACGATCGCATGCCGCTTGCGCTTGCGTTCGCTGTGGGGATTGACGCCCTTGGCGAGCAGCGAGCGGGCTTCATCGCGAAGCGCACGGGCGTCCTTCAGCGAGAGCGCTGGATACGTGCCAAAGGACATGCGGTCGCGCTTGCCGCCCCACGAGAAGCGGAAGTGCCACGCCTTTGCACCGGTGGCTGAAACAAAGAGGGAAAGGCCGTCTGTGTCGGCCAGGGTGTACGGTTTGCCGGTCGCCTTGGCCTGGCGAACCGTGAGGTCCGAAAGCATGATCCCAACTCCTTGAAAGCGAGTTGAGTGCCATGTTTCCCGTCGGGCCCCGGCTCCCCCAGCAACAATGCGGAACTGGGAAGCTCCGCATTGCGATGTACCACCTGATGTACCGGTTTTGACCGGCTGTCAGTGGATTTCGCTGGAAGTCACTGGATCGAAGATTCTTAAAAAATCGAACCGTGACAATGACTTGCAACACTCCATGGACGTCCTTGGAACGCCCTGGAAAGTCGAAGTGGAGCGGGCGATGGGAATCGAACCCACGTCTTGAGCTTGGGAAGCTCAGGTCCTACCATTGAACGACGCCCGCGAAGTCGGTGGATTCTAGCGCACTGCCGCGTGCTTTCCGGGCAACCGTGCGTTCTGCGCCGGCCGACGACCAGCCTGTCCTGCCGGTGCATAGGTTCGTGGACATTTCTGGCCATCGGGCAATAGGAGCAAGCGCTGGCAGCTACGAAAAAAGAAGCAAAAGTGCTCTCTACTTCTGGATATCGCCCACGCAGAGGTATTTGATCTCCACATAGTCGTCCATGCCGTAGTGGGAGCCCTCGCGCCCCAGGCCCGACTGCTTGACGCCGCCGAAGGGCACATGCTCGGTCGCGAGAATGCCGACGTTCACACCCACCATGCCATATTCCAGCGCCTCGCCCACTCGGAAGATGCGGCCCACGTCGCGGCTGTAGAAGTAGCTGGCCAGGCCGAACTCGGTGGCGTTGGCGGCAGCGATGGCTTCCTGCTCGGTCTCGAACCTGAAGACCGGCGCCAGCGGGCCGAAGGTTTCCTCGCGCGCGCACAGCATTCCAGCGGTGGCGTTGGCCAGCACCGTGGGCTCAAAGAACTGGCCCGCGCCCAGTTCCGCCAGGTGCTTTCCGCCCGTCACGACGCTGGCGCCCTTGGCGATGGCGTCGTCCAGGTGGCGCTGTACCTTGTCCACCGCGGCGGGTTCGATCAGCGGGCCCTGGTTCACGCCGTCCTCGAAGCCATTGCCGACCTTTGCGGTTTTTACGCGAGCGGCAAACTTGGCGACGAAGGCGTCGTACACCCCCGCCTGCACGTAGAAGCGGTTGGTGCACACGCAGGTCTGCCCGGCATTGCGGTATTTGCTGGCAAAGGCGCCTTCCACGGCGGAGTCGAGGTCGGCATCGTCGAACACGATGAACGGCGCATTGCCGCCCAGCTCCAGGCTCAGCTTCTTCACCGTGGGCGCGCACTGGGCCATGAGGATGCGCCCGACCTCCGTCGAGCCGGTGAACGACAGGTGGCGCACGACGTCGCTTGCGCACAGCACCTTGCCGATGGCGATGGAGTTCTCCGCATCGGCCGTCAGCACGCTCAGCACGCCTGCGGGAATGCCCGCGCGCAACGCCAGCTCGGCCGCGGCGAGGGCGGTGAGGGGGGGGAGCTCGGCCGGCTTGATGACCACCGGACAGCCCGCCGCGAGCGCCGGCGCCACCTTGCGCGTGATCATCGCCAAGGGGAAGTTCCACGGTGTGATCGCCGCGCACACGCCGATGGGCTGCTTGAGCACCAAAAGGCGGCGGTTGTTGTCGAACTGCGGCAGGGTCTCGCCGTTCACGCGCTTGGCCTCCTCGGCAAACCACTCGACGAAGCTTGCGCCATAGGCCACCTCGCCCTTGGCCTCGGGCAGTGGCTTGCCTTGTTCTGCCGTCATGAGCCGGCCCAGGTCGTCCTGGTGCTGCATGAGCAGGTCAAACCACTGGCGCAGGATGGTGCTGCGCTCCTTGGCGGTCTTGGCCTTCCATGCGGGCCATGCTTCGTTGGCGGCGGCGATGGCCAGCTCGGCTTCCTTGGCCCCCAGGTTGGCCACATCGGCCAACTTCAGGCCCGTGGCCGGGTCGTGCACGGCAAAGCGTGCGCCGCCTGCGAACCACTGGCCTCCCAGCAGGGCGTCGGTCTTGAGCAGGCTCGGATCCTTGAGCAGGGAAAGGGGTGATGTCTTCATGTCCATGGGGTGGCTCCTGGAAGGCCGCGGCGGGCAAGGCAAAGGGGCAGGATAGCGCCGTGCGTGCGCAAGGGTGAAATCTATAATGGCAGGTTGGTCACGACGGGATGCCTTGCGCTGCCATACCCGCCCACGAACCCCATACACACCATGAGCACACCGACTTTCTCCGTTGCAGACATTCGCAAGACCTTCCTGGACTTCTTCGCCGCCAAGGGGCATACCGTGGTGGCGTCCAGTCCGCTGGTGCCGGGCAACGACCCCACGCTGATGTTCACCAACTCGGGCATGGTGCAGTTCAAGGATGTGTTCCTGGGTACGGACAAGCGCCCCTATGTGCGCGCCACATCGGTGCAGACCTGCCTGCGCGCCGGCGGCAAGCACAACGACCTGGAGAACGTGGGCTACACCGCGCGCCACCACACGTTCTTCGAGATGCTGGGCAACTGGAGCTTTGGCGACTACTTCAAGCGCGAGTCGCTCAAGTGGGCCTGGGAGCTGCTGACCGAGGTCTACAAGCTGCCTCCCGAGCGCTTGCTGGCCACGGTCTACGCCGAGGACGACGAGGCCTACGACATCTGGACCAAAGAAATCGGCCTGCCGCCCGAGCGTGTGATCCGCATCGGTGACAACAAGGGCGGCCGCTACAAGAGCGACAACTTCTGGATGATGGCCGACACCGGCCCCTGCGGCCCGTGCTCGGAGATCTTCTACGACCACGGCGAGCACATTGCCGGCGGCCCCCCCGGCAGCCCGGATGAGGACGGCGACCGCTTCATCGAAATCTGGAACAACGTGTTCATGCAGTTCGACATGGACGAGCAAGGCAACGTCAAGCCGCTGCCCGCACCCTGCGTGGACACCGGCATGGGCCTGGAGCGCCTGGCCGCCATCCTGCAGCACGTGCACAGCAACTACGAGATCGACTTGTTCGACGCGCTGATCAAGG
This sequence comes from Diaphorobacter sp. JS3051, assembly GCF_015832135.1. Lineage (NCBI taxonomy): Bacteria > Pseudomonadati > Pseudomonadota > Betaproteobacteria > Burkholderiales > Comamonadaceae > Diaphorobacter > Diaphorobacter sp. JS3051. Next base: position 896,886 of record NZ_CP065406.1, on the reverse strand, counting down.
CCGCGGCGCGCGAAACAGGCACAAGCGACCTGACCAACCCGTCGCTCAAGGTCATCGCCGACCACATCCGCGCCACCGCCTTCCTGGTCGCCGACGGTGTCATCCCCAGCAACGAGGGCCGCGGCTACGTGCAGCGCCGCATCGTGCGCCGCGCCATTCGCCACGGCTACAAGCTGGGTCGCAAGACGCCGTTCTTCCACAAGCTGGTGCAAGACCTGGTGCAGCAGATGGGCGATGCCTACCCCAAGATCCGCGAGCAACAGGCGCGCATCACGGATGTGCTGCGGGTGGAAGAGGAACGCTTCTTCGAGACCCTGGCGCACGGCATGGAGATTCTGGACAGCGCTTTGGCTGGCGGCGCCAAGACGCTGCCGGGCGACGTGGCGTTCAAGCTGCACGACACCTATGGCTTCCCGCTGGACCTGACGAATGACGTGTGCCGCGAACGGGGCGTCAACGTGGACGAAGCGGGCTTTGCCACCGCCATGGAACACCAGAAGAGCACTGCCCGCGCCGCAGGCAAGTTCAAGATGGACCGCGCGCTGGAATACACCGGCGCGGCCAACCAGTTCACGGGTTACGAGCAACTGGCCGAAAGTGCCAAGATCGTCGCGCTGTACGTGGACGGCACCAGCACCGCAGCCCTGCACGCGGGCCAGAGCGGCGTGGTGGTGCTGGACCGCACGCCGTTCTATGCCGAAAGCGGCGGCCAGGTGGGCGACCAAGGCACCATCGGCGCTGGCTCGGCGTGCTTCACCGTGGCCGACACGCAGAAGATCAAGGCCGACGTCTACGGCCACCACGGCATCCTGGAAGCCGGCACGCTGAATGTGGGCGACACGGTGCAGGCGCAAGTGGACCTGCAACTGCGCGCGGCCACCATGCGCAACCACTCGGTCACCCACCTCATGCACAAGGCGCTGCGCGAGGTGCTAGGCGACCATGTGCAGCAAAAGGGCAGCCTGGTGAACGCCGAGCGCACGCGCTTTGACTTCGCGCACAACGCGCCCCTGACGGCCGCGCAGATTCGCGAGATCGAACGCCTGGTGAATGCCGAGGTGCTGGCCAATACCGACACCAACGCGCGCCTGATGGACATCGAAAGCGCGCAGAAAACGGGCGCCATGATGTTGTTCGGCGAGAAGTACGGCGAGACCGTGCGTGTGCTGGACATCGGCACCAGCCGCGAGCTGTGCGGCGGCACGCACGTGCGCCGCACGGGCGACATCGGCCTGTTCAAGGTGGTGGCTGAGGGCGGCGTGGCCGCGGGCGTGCGCCGCATCGAGGCGGTGACCGGCGAGAACGCGCTGGCCTACCTGCAGTCTCTGGAGTCCACGGTGGACCAGGCTGCAGCCGCCCTGAAGGCGCCCCCTGCGGAGCTGAACGCCCGCATTGGCGGTGCGCTCGATCAGATCAAGACGCTCGAGAAGGAACTGGCTGCACTCAAGGGCAAGCTGGCTTCCAGCCAGGGCGACGAGCTGGCCGGCCAGGCCGTGGACGTCAAGGGCATCAAGGTGCTGGCGGCCCGGCTGGAAGGCGCGGACGCCAAGACCCTGCGCGAGACCATGGACAAGCTCAAGGACAAGCTCAAGACGGCGGCCATCGTGCTGGCGGCCGTCGATGGCGACAAGGTGCAGCTGGCGGCTGGCGTGACGGCCGACAGCATCGGCCGTGTCAAGGCCGGGGATCTGGTGAACTTCGTGGCGGCCCAAGTGGGTGGCAAAGGGGGCGGAAAACCCGACATGGCCATGGCCGGCGGCACCAACGCGGCGGCGCTGCCGCAGGCGCTGGCAGCCGTGCAGGGCTGGGTGGGCGAGCGCATCTGACGGCGGCCTGGGCCCCCAGACGGGGGCCGGGCGCAATTGCGGACATGTTGCACCCGCGTGGGCGGTGGTGGCCTGCGCCGCGGTTACACCTGACCCACGGGGCTAGGCAAAAGACGGCAGGCGCAGCACCGTCTGCCGGCAAATGGGCTAGAACAGCTCCACTTCGTCGTGCGCCACCTTGATCTGCAAGGCGCCACTGTTGACCAGATCTTCATAGAAGCAGACCTGGTTGCGTCCATGTTCCTTGGCATAGTAGAGCGCCTGGTCCGCGCGCCCCAGGATCTCCACCGGCGAGCCCTGTTGCGTGGCCGCGAAGCCGATGCTCACGGTGATGTGTCCGATCTGCGGGAACACATGCGTCTGCACGGCCGCGCGCAACCGCTCCAGCGCCTGGCGCGCCTGCGCCAGCGTGAGGGAACGCAGCAGCACCACGAACTCCTCTCCGCCGAAGCGGAAGATGCTGTCCTGGCTCTGGAACAGGGTGCGCAGGCGGTTGGCCACCAGGATCAGCACCTCATCGCCATAGAGGTGTCCAAAGCGGTCATTGACCGACTTGAAATGGTCGATGTCGATCACCGCCAGCCATTGGCGCACAGTGTCTTCGCCCTCGCCTGGGCTGGCGGGTGCGCCGGTCTGTCGTGAGAACTGCTCCTCGAAGGTCTTGCGGTTCAGCAGCCCGGTGAGCGCGTCCCGCTCGCTGTAATCCAGCAGGCTCTGGTAGTTTTGGTAGACCAGAAACACGCCCATGATCACGTCGCGCTGGTGCCGCGTGAAGCGGCGGGACTGGGTGATTTCCAGGCACGCCGTGGGGCGCCCGCCCAGCCACATGGGCAGCCAGAGCGTGTGGCGCTGCTCGGAGGCACGCGCGGCGCTCTCGCCCTGGGTGGCGATGCAGTGGGCCAGTTCAGGCTCTTGCGCCAGCGGAATGCGCTGGGGATCTGAAGCAGCGTCGTACTCACTGGAGACTAGGGCCTGTTCACACTATTTTTGCCAGTGCGAATGGCGTGAAAACCGCGCCAATCTAGGCGCGTGACGACGCCAAGGCCGGGGCCTTGGCTAGGAGGGCAACGACGAATGGCGCGGTTTTCACTCCGTTCCCTCCGGGTTGCGATCAAAAAGGGCCATTCGCGGCGTTGCCAAGCCTCGCTGGGGTAGCACCCCAGCTTCGTTTGGCGCCTTGCGCCTGGCCCTTTTTGATCGCAACGCATCTGGCAAAAATAGTGTGAACAGGCCCTAACTGCCCTTCGTGGCTCCAGCTGCGCGGGCGCAGCATCAGGACTTCGTCCTGCGTGAACAGCTCCAGCGCCCGCACCTGCACGATATGGCCCAGCTTGAGCAGCGTGGACAGCACCGAGACCTCCAGGCGCAAGTGGTCCCGGTGGGCGGTCATTTCGGCCAGGTTCTGGAGGATGGGCTTCATCGGGAAACGGGAATAGACGCTCAGCGGCGCGTGAACACCAGGTCCCACACGCCATGGCCGAGCCGCATGCCGCGGTTCTCGAACTTGGTCAGGGGGCGGTAGTCCGGCTGCGGAGCATAGCCCTCGGCGGTGTTGGACAGCAAGGGTTCGGCCGACAACACCTCCAGCATCTGCTCCGCATACGGCTGCCAGTCGGTCGCACAGTGGATGTAGCCCCCCGGCTTCAGGCGTGCCGCCAGCTGTGCCACCAGCGGCGGCTGGATCAGGCGGCGCTTGTTGTGGCGCTTCTTGTGCCAGGGGTCGGGAAAGAAGATATGCACGCCGTCGAGCGCTCCGGGCGCCAGCATGTGCTCCAGCACCTCGACAGCGTCGTGCTGCAGGATGCGGATGTTGTGGATGTCCTGCTCGCCGATGCGCTTGAGCAGCGCGCCCACGCCGGGTTCATGCACCTCGCAGCACAGAAAGTTGTCTTGCGGGCGCACGCGCGCGATGTGTGCCGTGGCCTCGCCCATGCCGAAGCCGATCTCCAGCACCAGCGGCGCGCTGCGGCCGAAGGCCGCAGTGGCGTCCAGCAGGGCGGGCGCATAGTCCAGCACGTAGCGCGGGCCCAGCTCTTCCAGCGCCTTGGCCTGGCCGGTGGTGGTGCGGCCGGCGCGGCGCACATAGCTTTTGATGCCCTTGGGATGGGCGACGTCTGCCGGGGCGCTGCCAGCGGCACCGGGCATGGGGGGGGCCGCGGGGGCCTGCGGGTCTTGCGAAGAAAGCGTTTGAGTCACAGCGGCGAATTGTAGGTTCCAGGCCATGCCTTGACCCAGAATGCGAGCGCATCGGGGATGCCTGCTATGCCTGTAGGTGACGGCAATCCCAGTACCTGGGCTGCATTTGTCAAAGCCTGCAGCGGCTGGCTGTCGTCGATGGGGGGAGCGCCATGTTGTTTGGAGAGCTTCTCGCCATCCGCCGCACGTACCAGGGGCGTATGCAGGTACTGCGGCGTGGGCACGCCCAATGCGGACTGCAGCAGGATCTGGCGCGGCGTGTTGTCGGCCAGGTCTTCGCCGCGTACCACATGGGTGACGCCCTGGTCGGCGTCGTCGACCACGACCGCAAGCTGGTAGGCCCACAGGCCATCTGCACGCCGCAGCACAAAGTCGCCCACTTGCCGCGCCACATCCTGAAACTGCGGGCCCAGGCGCCGATCGGTCCAGGAGACGCCGGAAATTGCTATTGAATAAATAGCTGTTTGCGCTTGCTGGATGGGCGCTGGAGGCATTTTTGATTGATACCGCTGGGTATGGAAGCGCCAGGCGCGCGGCGTGCGTCCACCCAGGCCGTGGCGGCAGGTGCCAGGGTAGGGGCGTTCCACATGGCGTTCATGCACCAGGCCCTGCGCCTGCAAGGCGGCTTCGATGTCGCGGCGCGTGCATGCGCATGGGTAGGCCAGGCCGGCGTGGAGCAGCCCATCCAGCGCCTGCTGGTAGCGGGGGCCGCGGGTGGATTGGTACAGCGGCTGCTCGTCGGGCAGCAGGCCGCAGCGGGCCAGCTGCGCCAGAATGCGCTCGTCGGCGCCGGGCACGCAGCGCGGCGGGTCCACGTCTTCGATGCGCACCAGCCAGCGCCCGCCGCGTCCTCCAAGGGCCGCGCGCGCGTCCAGCCAGCTGGCCAGGGCGGCGACGAGCGAGCCCGCGTGCAGCGGGCCGGTCGGGGAGGGGGCAAAGCGGCCGACGTAGCCCGCGGCCGCTGTCATGCAGCGGTGAGCGCGAGCTCCAGGCCCGAGACGAAAGCGTCTTCCAGCCGGTGCCCCAGGCACCAATCGCCGCAAACGCCCAGGCCCAGGGAGGCGTCCCACAGAAAGCTCTGGCCCAAGGGCTTTTGCGTCTGCGCGTGGCGCCAGCGCCGCATCTCGGCATGCGTGGGCGTGGCGCGTATGCCGGTGACTTCGGCAAACGCCTTGATGAGCTTGGCCTGCACGCGGGGGGCCTCGTCGTTCAGGTGCTCCAGCGACCAGGCGGGACTGGCCTGCACCGTCCAGCGCTCGATCTGTGTCCGGCCGGGCTTGCTGGACTCTCGGGCCAGCCAGGCAATGCGGTGGTGCGTACTGCGTGCGGCGTTCCACTGCGGACCGAGCGTGGTCAGCCCGGGGCGCACGGCCTGCGCAAAGGCCAGCATCAAGGTCCAGCAGGGCGCGATGTCCACGCCGGCCAGGGCATCGTCCCACGGCGTGGAAACGCCGGACTGCTGCAGCAGCGCCCGCGACAGCGGTGCGGGCTGGGCCAGTACCACGCCATCGAAACCCGCATACACCTGCGATCCCCCATCCAGCGTCTCGGTGCGCAGCTGCCAGGCCGTGGGCCGCATGGCGTCGCGCTCGATGCGCGTGACGGCCGTGCGCGTGTGCAGGTGGCCTTCGCGCGCCAGTGGTGCCGCCCAGGCCTGGACCAGCGCATCCATGGCGGGGGCGGCCACCCAGTGCGCTTCACCGGGCGGTGGCGCGGCGGTGGCGACGCGCCCGGCGGCGTCCAGCACGCGGATGGTGGTGGCACTCCAGGCGCGGCACAGGCCGGAAACGGTGTCCAGCGCCCGCTGAAAGCGTGCGTCGCGCACCGTGAAGTACTGCGCGCCCGAATCAAAACTGCCAAAGGGCGACGCCAGCGCCGCCGTGCGCCCGCCGGGCTGCGGCGCCTTCTCGAAGACGGTGACCATGTGGCCCGCCTGGGCCAGGGTGCGGGCGCAGGCCACGCCGGCCATGCCGGCACCCACCACGGCAAAGCGCCGCGCGGCGCCCAGGGGCGCGACCTGCTGGCCTTGTTTCAGTCGATCGCTGGAGCGGGAGGAAAAGCGGGTCATGGCAGGCCTTCGATGACGTCGGAAATGGGCTGGTGCAGTGCTGGTAATTAGCGCAGCGCTAGTGTTGACTCTACACGCGCCGCGCGGCCCACGCATTCAGAACTGGTGGTGGTTTTCCAGCAGCGCACGGCGTGTGGCGTCACTTTGCAGTTGCGACAGCCACCACTGCAGCGCGCGGCCCGGCGCAGCGTGCCCGGGGCCACCCCATTGGTAGCTCAGACGCACGTTGCGCGCGGGGCGCGCCACCTGCCGCTCGACCAGATGGCCGGCTTCGAGGTACGGACGCACCATGGGCTCGGGCAGAAAGCCCCCGCCCAGGCCGCGCAACTGTGCGTGGATCTTGGCGCGCATGTTGTCCACGGTGAGGACGTCCTGCCCCGCGAGGATGCCCATGGTCACGTTGCTGCGCCGTGCCGAGTCGGCCACGGCGATCGCGCGGTGTTCGCGCAGCGTGGTGTCGCTGATGGGCTCGGGCACCTTGGCCAGTGGGTGATGGGGCGCCACGACGAAGATGAAACGCACCTCGCCCAGCGGGGCGGATTGCAGCCCGGCGACGTTGGAGGCGCCCACGGCCACGCCGATGGCCAGGTCTGCTTGGCCCGACGTCAGCGCTTCGGCCGTGCCGCCGAGGATGCCGTCGCGCCACTTCACGCGCGTGGGTGGACCGAGGGCGTAGAACGCCTCCACCAGCTCCAGCATGGTGGTGGGCGAGATGACGCCGTCCACCGACAGCGTGAGCTGCGGCTCCCAGCCCGTGGCCACGCGGCGCACGCGGTTGGCGATGGCGTCCACGTCTTCCAGCAAGCGCTTGCCTTCGCGCAGCAGCTCCATGCCGGCATCGGTGGGCCGTGCGTGGCGGGCGCTGCGGTCGAACAGCAGCACGTCCAGCGCATCCTCGATCTGGCGCACACGGTAGGTCAGTGCGCTGGGCACCACGCCGAGCTGGCGTGCCGCTGCGGCAAAGCTGCCCGTCTCCGCAATGCTCTGCAGCACGGCCAAGTTTTCGGGGGTCAGGGCATCGCGGGTGTTTTGCATGATCGACGGCTTATTCGTTCAATGAGTTTGAATGATGCCTTCAAGCCCGCTGTCCCTGCAAGGGCGCTGCGCCACCTACAGTTCTCTCCAACGCAACGCATTTCCAGGAGCGACCCCATGCTGACCCTTCGCAAATCGCAAGATCGCGGCCACGCAGACCACGGCTGGCTCAATTCGTACCACAGCTTCTCGTTCGCGGGCTACTACGACCCGCGCCACATGGGCTGGGGCAACCTGCGCGTCATCAACGAGGACCGCATCGCGCCGGGCACGGGCTTCGGCACCCATGGCCACCGCGACATGGAGATCATCAGCTACGTGCTGTCTGGCGAACTGGCGCACCAGGACAGCATGGGCAACGTCAAGGGCATTCCGCCCGGCGACGTGCAGCGCATGAGCGCCGGCACGGGTGTGATGCACAGCGAGTTCAACCACGCCGAGGGCCAGCAGACGCACTTTCTGCAGATCTGGATCGAGCCCAATGTGCGCGGCATCGCGCCGAGCTATGAGCAAAAGCGCTTTCCCGATGCCGACAAGCGCGGCCAGTTGCGTCGCGTGGCCTCGCCCGACGGCGCGCAAGGCTCGGTCACGATCCATGCCGACGCCACGCTGTACGCGGGCCTGTTCGACGGTGCTGAGGCGGCGCAACTGCCCATTGCCGCAGGGCGCAAAGCCTACGTTCACCTGATCCGCGGTACGCTGCAGGTCAACGGACAGCATCTGAGCGGGGGCGACGCGGCCCTGCTGGATAACGAAAGCAGCGTGACCCTGTCCGGGGGAAGCGATGCCGAAGTTCTGGTTTTTGATCTCGCCGCGTGAAGTCTGCCCATCCACTTCAACCCTAGGAGTTCCGCCATGTTTGCTACCCTGCAAAACCCTCTGGCCCTGGTGGGCCGCATCCTCATCGCCCTGTTGTTCATCCCTGCGGGGTTCGGCAAGATCAGCGGCTTTGCCGGCACCGTGGGCTACGCCACGTCCGTGGGCATGCCCATGCCCACCGTGGCCGTTGCCGTCGGTCTGTTGATTGAACTACTGGGCGGCCTGGCACTGCTCTTCGGATTCGGAACACGCATCGCTGCGCTGGCGCTGGCCGTGTTCACGCTGGCGGCCAGTTTCTTCTTCCACGCCTACTGGGCTCTGCCGGCGGACCAGCAGATGATGCAGCAGCTGTTGTTCTTCAAGAACGTTGCCGTGACGGGCGGCCTGCTGGCATTCGCCGCCTTCGGTGCCGGGGCATGGAGCGTAGACGGTGCACGGTCCGGGCGCTGATTGCTATTAAAAAAGAAGCTGCTTGCGCTTGATGAATGGGCCTTGGAGGTCGATATGACCTGCAAGGCCCATCAACTTTTGGAACGCTGCCAACGGCCGTCGATGCGCAGCTCATGCGGCATGAAGCGCGCCTTGTAGTTCATCTTCGGGCTCTGCTCGATCCAGTAACCCAGGTAGACATGCGGCAGGCCCAGCGTGCGCGCCTGCTGTACCTGCCACAGCACGTTGTAGGTGCCGTAGCTTGCGCCCGGCTCGGGCTCATAAAAGGTGTAGACGGCGGAGAGGCCGTCCTCCAGCACGTCCAGGATGGACACCATCTTCAGTGTCCCCGGCTGGCCGTCGGCCCCGGTCTCACGGAACTCCACCAGCCGCGAATTGACCCGGCTTTGCAGCAGGAACTGCGTGTACTGGTCGATGCTGTCCTGGTCCATGCCACCCCCGGCGTGGCGTGCGTTCTGGTAGCGCAGGTATAGCTGGTAATGCTCGGGCAGGTAGCACAGGCGCAGTACCCGCGCCTGCAGGCCGGCGTGGCGCTTCCAGGCACGGCGCTGGCTGCGGTCGGGCTTGAATGGATCAACCACCACGCGCAGCGGGGTGCAGGCCTGGCAGCCGTCGCAGTAGGGGCGGTAGGTGAACATGCCGCTGCGCCGAAAGCCCCGCGCCACGAGGCCCGAATACACATCGTTCTGAATCAGGTGACTGGGCGTCGCCACCTGCGAGCGCGCCTGCCGCTCGGGCAGGTAGCTGCACGGGTAGGGTGCCGTGGCGTAGAACTGCAGGCTTTGCAGCGGAAGATCGTTGAGTTGGGTCACGCCGCTGAGGGGTTGGGCAAAAGCTCGGTCCAGTATACGGGCTCGAATTTCCAGGTGCAGGCAGGGTCTTGCCGCGCTCGCGCCACGTGATTCAGAAACTGCGAACGTTCCATCTCCCGGGCGCCCAGCGAGGCCAGATGGCCCGTGTTCTGCTGGCAGTCGATCAACCGGACCCCCTCGCGCCGGCACAGGCATACCAGCGCCGCCAGGGCGATCTTGGAAGCATCGGTCGCGTGCGCGAACATCGATTCGCCAAACACGGCCCGTCCTAGCGCCACGCAATAAAGCCCCCCCACCAGTTGCCCGTTCACCCAGGTTTCCACGCTATGGGCATGGCCAGCAGCATGCAGCGCCTCATACGCGGCAACCATGGAGGGCACGATCCAGGTGCCGGACTGCCCGGCCCGCGGCTTGTTGGCGCAGGCGTGGATCACGGCGGAAAAGTCGCTGTCGATGCGCACCTCGCAACCGGGCGTGGCGCGAAAGCGCTGCAGCACGCGGCGCAGCGATCGATGCAGGCGGAATTCCTGCACATGCAGCACCATGCGCGGGTCCGGGCTCCACCACAGGATGGGCTGGCCGGTGCTGAACCACGGAAAGACACCCTGGGCATAGGCCTGCACCAGGCGGGGCACCCCCAGCGTGCCGCCCGCGGCCAGCAGGCCGGGCGCGGGAGAGTCCGTGCCCCAGGCACCGTCGGTGGGTGGAAAAGGATCGTCGGGTTCCAGCCAGGGAAGCGATGTGGTCATGCAGGCAATCAAGGGCGCGCGTGGAGCGCGATTGTCGCCCGCCCGCGTGCTCAGAACGTGATCAGGACGGAGGACGCGCTGCGCTGGTGTGCGCCATGGAATACCGCCTCGATGTTGTTGCCGTCCAGGTCCAGCGCAAAGGCGGCGTAGTAGCCCGGGTGGTAGGACCGCTCGCCCGGGGCGCCGTTGTCGCGCCCGCCATGCGCCAGCGCCGCGCGGTGGAAGGCATCCACCATCTCGCGGTCCTTCGCCTGGAAGGCGAGGTGGTGCCGCCCCGTGAGGTGGCCATTGGCGGCGGGGCGGCGGTACCCATCCGCACGCTGCGCAACATCAGCCTCAACCCCAACTTCGGCGGCGAGGTGATGGTGGTCAGCCTGGGCTGCGAGAAGCTGCAGCCCGAGCGCCTCATGCCGCCTGGCGCCATTGCTCTGGTGGACCAGCGTACCCTGCAGGAGGCACCGCTGGACGTGGTGTGTCTGCAGGACGAAGCCCATGTGGGCTTTATGTCCATGGTCGACTCCATCTTGCGCCAGGCCGACGAGCACCTGAAGCGCCTGAACGCACGTCGGCGCGAGACGGTACCAGCCAGCGAACTGGTGGTGGGCGTGCAATGCGGCGGCAGCGATGCCTTCAGCGGCGTGACCGCCAACCCGGCCGTGGGCTTTTGCACCGATTTGCTGGTGCGCGCCGGCGCCACGGTGATGTTCAGCGAGGTGACCGAGGTGCGTGACGGCATCGACCAGCTCACCGCACGTGCGGCCACGCCCGAGGTGGCGCAGGCCCTGATCGATCAGATGGCCTGGTACGACGCCTACCTGGCACGCGGCCGCGTGGACCGCAGTGCCAACACCACGCCGGGCAACAAGAAGGGGGGCCTGTCGAACATCGTCGAGAAGGCCATGGGCTCCATCGTCAAGAGCGGTAGCGCGCCCATCGCCGGCGTAGTGGCTCCGGGCGAAAAGGCGGTGCAAAAAGGTTTGCTCTACGCGGCTACCCCCGCCAGCGACTTCATCTGCGGCACGCTGCAACTGGCGGCGGGCATGAACCTGCACGTGTTCACCACGGGGCGCGGCACGCCTTATGGGCTTGCGCAGGTGCCGGTGATCAAGGTGGCCACGCGCAGCGATTTGGCCCGGCGTTGGCACGACCTGATGGATGTGAACGCCGGCCGCATCGCAGACGGGCAGGCCACCATCGAAGACGTGGGCTGGGAGTTGTTCCACCTCATGCTCGACGTGGCCAGCGGCCGCAAAAAGACCTGGGCCGAGCACTGGGCCGAGCACTGGAAGCTGGCCAACCAGCTCGTGCTGTTCAACCCAGCGCCGGTGACCTGACCTGCTTGTTCGACCCAACCCGGGCACAACCCACAACGGAGATCCCGAAATGCCTCACGAGAAGAATGCGGCGCCCAGCGTTGCCACGCGGCGCCATTTCCTGGCCGGCGCGGTGGCCGCAACGGCCGCAGGTGCTGCCACGGCGCAGAGTTTTGAATTCAAGCCCCAGCAGCGTTACCCCGACCCATCGGTGCAGGTGCTGGACCCGCAGTTCGCCAAGTACCGCATCTACAGCAGCAGCGTGGAGCAGATTGCCACCGGCATGCGTTGGGCCGAAGGGCCCGTGTGGTTCGGAGACGGGCGCTACCTGCTGGTATCCGACATTCCGAACAACCGCATCATGCGCTGGGATGAGGCCACCGGTGCGTGGGGCGTATTCCGCCAGCCCGCCAACTTTTCCAACGGCCTCGCGCGCGACCGCCAGGGCCGGCTGCTGACCTGCGAGCACCTGACGCGCCGTATCACGCGCACCGAGTACGACGGAAGCATCACCGTGCTGGCCGATGGCTACAACGGCAAGCGCTTCAACTCACCCAACGACATCATTTGCAGCAAGGACGGCGCGGTCTGGTTCACCGACCCGCCGTTCGGCATCGCCGGTCATTGGGAGGGCGATAAGGCCGCGCCAGAGCTGCCGCACGGCGTCTACCGCATCGACCCGGGCGGCGCAAAGGTCAGCCAGGTACTGGGCGACCTGGCGGGTGCCAATGGCCTGTGCTTTTCGCCCGATGAGAAGGTGCTCTACATCGTCGAGGGCCGCCACCAGCCGCATCGCGTGGTGTGGGCCTACGACGTGGGCCCGGGCGGGCGGCTGTCCGGCAAGCGTCTGCACATCGACGCGGGCGGCCCGGGTGCCCTGGACGGCATCAAGTGCGACGAGTTCGGCAACCTCTGGTGCGGGTGGGGCAGCAACGGCGCCGTGGGCGCCAACCCGGCGGACCTGGATGGCGTGATGGTCTTCAACCCCGAAGGCAAAGCCATTGGTCACATCCGGCTGCCTGAGCGTTGTGCCAACCTGTGTTTTGGGGGTGCCAAGAACAACCGCCTGTTCATGGCCAGCAGCCATTCGATCTACGCGCTTTATGTGGAGGCGCGCGGCGCTGTCTGAGTGCGAAGGTCCCCGTGGCGGGCGCCCGCCACAGGGCAGGGGCCGCCCCGTGCGGCCCAGGTCATCAGGGCCGCAGGGATCACGGAAGGTTGAGCCAACCGCCCCGTTCGCACAAACGCACCGCATCAACGGCAACAGCCGCCACCCCCGTGGGGGTTGGCGGCTGTTTCGCTTCTGTTTTGATAGCTGCTTGCGCTTGTTGGTCAAAGGCTAGAGGCCAAAAAGGCTTAAAACCTACTGGCTGACGCCAGCCCAGCGCTGCGCGGCTAACCTGTGGTGCGCGGCTCAGTCTTGCACGTACCAGGCGTCCTTCAGCTCGCTCACGGTGGCCTCGGCCACCTCGGGCTGTGCAGCCAGCCAGGCCTGCGTGGCTTGGCGGTCGTCCTCGGTGGCGGAGCCGCGCACGAAGGCCGTCACGAAGCCTTCGCGCACCCAGCCGGCGGCCGCCAGATTGCGGGGCACCAGCAGGTCCCGCACGAAGCGGTCCATCAGCGCCTCCTCTTGCTCGGGCGTCAGCTCCTGCTTGACCTTCAGCTCGTACTCGAAGCCGAATTCCTGAAACTCGGCCACGCGCATCTTCTTGCGAAGGCGGCGGCTGCGTTGCTTGTTGGGTGGCAGTGCCATGGTCAGGTTCTCTCAGTTCAGTGAATCAAGGGCGCCATGATGGCAGAACACGCGCCGCGCCCGCCCGTCAAAGCCCCAGCACCTTGGCGACGTAATCCGCATCCTTGTCGCCGCGGCCCGACAGGTTGACCAGGATGTGCTGGTCCTGGGGCAGCGTGGGCGCCACGCGGATGGCCCAGGCCACGGCATGGGCGCTCTCCAGCGCGGGGATGATCCCTTCCACGCGCGACAGCTGCATGAACGCGTCCAGGCATTCCTTGTCGGTCACGGCTTCGTACTGCACGCGGCCAATGTCCTTCAGATAGCTGTGCTGCGGGCCCACGCCGGGGTAGTCCAGGCCCGAGGCAATGCTGTGCACGGCGGCGGGCACGCCCGGCGCATCCTCCAGCACATAGCACTTCATGCCGTGGATCTCACCGGGCTGGCCCATGCTCAGCGTGGCCGCGTGCCGGCCGGGCTTGTCGGTGCCTTCGCCCGAGGGCTCCACGCCCACCAGCTTCACGTCGGTATCGCCCAGGAAGGCGGTGAACATGCCCATGGCATTGCTGCCGCCGCCCACGCAGGCGGTCACGTAGTCGGGCAGGCGGCCGTGTCTGGCCTGGAACTGCTCGCGCGCCTCGCGGCCGATGATGCTCTGGAAGTCGCGGACCATCATCGGGAACGGGTGCGGCCCCACCACCGAGCCGATGGCGTACAGGTAGTCGGTGGGGTTGGTCAGGTACTCCTCGAAGGCGCTGTCCACCGCCTCCTTCAGCGTGGCCGCGCCGCGCGTCACTGCCACCAGCTTGCAGCCCAGGATGCGCATCTTGGTGACGTTGGGGTGCTCCTTCTCGATGTCCACCTGGCCCATGTGGATCTCGCACGGAATGCCCACCAGCGCACAGGCCGTGGCCAGCGCCACGCCGTGCTGGCCAGCGCCCGTCTCGGCGATCACCTTCTTCTTGCCCATGAACTTGGCCAGCAGCGCCTCGCCCAGGCAGTGGTTGATCTTGTGCGCGCCGGTGTGGTTCAGGTCCTCGCGCTTGAGGTGGATCTGCGCGCCGCCCAGCAGGCCCGAAAGCCGCTTGGCATGAAAGATCGGGCTGGGCCGGCCCACGTAATCGGCAAACAGCTGTGCCAGCTCGTCCTGGAAGTCCTTGCGCTGCGTGATCTCGGCATAGGCCGCGGCGATGTCGTCCATGGCGGCTTTCAGGTGCGGCGGCACAAGCTGCCCGCCGTAGGGGCCAAAGAAGCCGGCGGCATCGGGCATGGGGGCGAAGTCGGTGGAGGCTGTCATCGCAGTCAAAGGAGGAGGGTGGTTGAAAGAACTTCGGTTTTGATAGCTGCCCGCGCTTTTCAGACGGGCGCTGGGCGGCATTTTCATGCTGAACCATTGCGGGGTGCTTACGGCCCGCCAACGGCAATACGGGGCAATATACGCGCGCGTTGCGCCTCACGGTTCGATACACGCCCCCGGTTGCCGCGCGCCGCCGCGCCGCCACAGAATCGACCATGCACCTGCAACCCTACGAAAGCGTGAATGGCGTACCCCTTACCGCCACGCGCGGCGACATCATCCGCGCCCACGGCCAGCCACGCAGCGAGTCGCGCAACAACGTTGGCCTGACCGCGCTGGACTATGGCGACGTGGTCTACCGCTTTCAGGACAGTGGCCGCCTGGAAGAGGTGACTGCCCGCGCGGAGGCGCTGCACCTGGGCACCGTGGCCGTGCCGTTCCGTGACCTGGCCGCGTTTGTGCAATCGAGCGATGACCGGGCATTCGACCGCGCCGGGTTTCTGGTCAGCCCGCGGTACGGGATGGCCTTCGTACCGGCGGAGCCCTGCTGGGTGACGGCGCTGGCCCACCATTGCGTGCAAGAGTGGATGGCGATAGGTTGAATTTCTATCTAGTCGCCCCTGATTTATTCGTAAGCCATTGATTTTGCTGGATATTTTCTTCATTCCGGCGTATAATTTCTCCCGTTCTGATAGCGCATCCGCCTTGATTTCTGGGAGTTTCGTGCCGTGATGTTCACCTGCCCCGCCACCGACGATTTCTTCCGCTCGCGCATCGACCAGATGATCGATCTGCGCCATCCGCTGGCGGTGCTGTCTTCGCGCATGCCCTGGCAGGAGATCGAGGCGCGGGTGGCCCACCTGCTGGTGCGCAAGGCCCACGCCGGGCAGGCCATGCCCGATCTGGATTTGTTCGGCGAGAAGCCCCAGCGCCAGGCTGCGGCCAGCAAGGCCGGGCGCCCGCGCGTGGCGCTGCGCATCATGGTCTCGCTGCTGTACCTCAAGCACGCGTTCAACGAATCCGATGAGGGCGTGGTGGCCCGCTGGGCCGACACCCCGCGCTGGCAGTTCTTCTCGGGCTGCGCGTACTACGAAGACCGCCAGCCCTGCGACGCCACCACCCTGGTCAAGTTCCGTCAGTTGCTGGGCGAAGAAGGCGTGGAAGAGCTGCTGGCGCAGACCATCAACGTGGCCGTTGAACTCAAGCTGATCAAGCCGCAGGAGCTCTCTCGCGTGATCGTGGACAGCACGGTGCAGCACAAGGCGATTGCGCACCCCACCGACAGCCGCCTGCTGGAGACAGCCAGGGTCAAGCTGGTCGAAGCAGCCAAGGGTGCCGGCATCGACTTGAAGCAGACCTTTGCCAAGGAAGGCAAGGAGCTGGGCCGCAAGGCCGGGCGCTATGCCCACGCGCGCCAGTTCAAGCGCATGCGCCGCGCCATCAAGCGCCAGCGCACCATCGTCGGGCGGCTGCAGCGCGAGATCGAGAGGAAGATCGCCACTGGGGCCAGCGCCATCGGGCAAGCCGTGCGCCAAGCGCTCGCCCAGACATTGAGCAAGGCCGCGCGCATCGTGGCCCAGAGCGGCCAGCGCAAGGCGGTGGATGGACAGCCCAAGCTGTACGCCTGGCATGCCCCGGAGGTGGACTGCATCAGCAAAGGCAAGGCCAAGCAGCCCTACGAGTTCGGCGTGAAGGTGGGCATTGCCAGCACGCTCAAAGGCAACCTGATCGTGGGCGCCCGGGCCTTCCACGGCAACCCGTACGATGGTCACACCCTCACAGAGCAACTGGAGCAGGCCACGATCCTGATGCAGGACAGCGATGCAAAACCAGCGACAGCGTTCGTTGATCTGGGCTACCGGGGGGTGGATGCGGACAACCCGGATGTGCACATCGTGCACCGGGGCAAGGCCAAGCGGATCAGTGAGCAGGAAAGAAAGCTGCTCAGGCGGCGCCAGGCTATTGAACCCATCATCGGGCACCTCAAGGCCGATCACCGCATGGGTCGCTGCCACCTCAAGGGCGAACAGGGCGACCGCCTGCACGCGGTGCTGTGCGCGGCCGGCTACAACATCAAGTGGCTGCTGCGCATGATCGTCAAGAAGGGGGTGGCCTTCTTGCAGGTGGTTTTTTTGTGCCTGCTGCAAGCCAGCACACAGGAGCGTTCTTGGCTGGCCGCTGTGATGGACATGCGCTCTTGGGCTGCTGATGCCCGATCAACCCTGTGCACAGCCCTGGCCAACCGGCTGACCTTGGGGGCTGGCAGGCTCTCCCAGGCTTGAAATGAATATTTCAGGGCCGACTATCTAAGGATGCCCTGAATAACTCGAATGCGTAAGTGCTACAAGGTCACCGGTTTCAGATAGTGCGATGGATGGCGTTTAGCCTGGGTCTTCGCACCACTTTCCACGCCCTTGCGGGCCATCTGCACCGCCTTTGCGGCCATTTGCCTGATTTCAGGGGCACTCATCCCTGCGCCTCCAGCAATTGATGGCGCACCATCCAAAGATTGGACAGCGCAAACAGCGTCTTGAGCTGCAACGTGTTCTTCTTCAATCCCCGGTAGCGCACCTTGGTGTATCCAAACTGTCGTTTGATCACCCTGAAGGGATGCTCCACCTTGGCACGGATGCTCGCCTTGATCTTCTCCACTTGGTCTATCAGCGCGTCAACGGGGTTGTTCTCTTTGTCCAGCGCTCTGCGTTTGCCTGGGCGCATCGCGATGTGCCACCGCACTGCCTCCTTGGCATCCGGGCGCTTGTCGATACCTTGGTAGCCCGCATCACCAAACCCGTCTGTCTCCTGCCCGTGCAGCAAGCTGTTGCCCTCTACAACGTCGGCCACGTTACCCGAGGTGCCTATGACGGTATGCACGAGTCCCGAGTCCGCATCCACGCCGATATGGGCCTTCATGCCAAAGTGCCATTCGTTGCCCTTTTGGCTCGAATGCATCTCTGGATCGCGCTTTCTGTCCTTGTTCTTGGTAGAGCTAGGCGCTGCGATCAGTGTGGCATCGACCGCAGTGCCTGCCTTGAGCAGCAAGCCCTGGGCTGCCAGAAGCTCGTTGACAGTGGCCAGAATCTGCTCGGCCAGCTTGTGTTTCTCCAGCCGATGACGAAACCTCAGGATGGTGCTCTCGTCAGGCACCCTCCCATGGGCATCAAGACTTGCAAACTCCCGGTAGATCGGGGTGTCAAAGAAGGCCTCTTCCATCGCCAGATCTGACAGGGTGAACCACTGCTGCATGCAGTGGATGCGCAGCATGGTCTCCAGGGCAAAGGGTGGGCGGCCGTTCTTGCCTTCGGGGTAATAGGGCGCAATGAGTTCGACCAGAGCAGCCCAGGGAACCACCAAATCCATCTGGATCAGCAGTTCTTGCTTGCGGGTCTTTTTGGTGCTCAGTTTCAGGTCAAGGCTGCTTTGCTTCATGGGCGGGGAGGATGCCATGACTTCCTGGCTTCTAGCAGACTGCGTTCGGGGTTTTGCAGGATTTCCCTAACCTTTTCCCAATGTTCTGTTTTGATGAAATATGCGGATAGATCGTTGAACTCGTTTTCAGCGACGCGATCCCCGAATGTGATGTTTAGTGTGTTGCTCATTTGTAACCTTACGCAGAAATCTGTTGTTGTATGGGTTCCATGCTGGCGTGCACTAGTAGGGATTTAGCTCAATACAAGACCATGACTAAACGCAGGCTATATCTGGCGTTTGCGGTCTAAACTGGCACGCAGAAAACGCTGCAAGGGGCTTGTAGCCTAGATTTGTGGCACGCGTGCTGTATAAAAAAGCATACTAAATTCAGCCATGAAACTCACCGCCACTCCTGTGTCGCGCGCCACACGGTTGCTGGATTGGGTCCGTGGGCAAATTCGTTCCGAACACTATAGCTTTGCGCACGGTTCTGGGCCACGCCATGATGCCGTACACCGTCAGGCGACAGCGTTGTGGCTGTGCACTGACCGACTGCTCTGGGTCGAAAGAGGCCATAGATGAATGAGCACCTGCCTACTACCTGCCTAGTTTGAGATCGCAGCAAGGCACTCTGCTCAAAATAAAAAATGTCCGCTGTCAAGCCCTTAGTGCGGGCATGCAGCGGTGCGGAAGGTCTTATGGGGGCAAGAGGTTAGGCCAGATTTCGACCGCCATGTGCTCTTGCTGCTTATCGAGCTAGGTGCCGCATAGGCGCTTCGCGGTAGTAAACGCAGGGGCGTCGTAGCGGGCAAGGTCGCGTCGTCATCATAGCCCCAACTTATCGCAAGACGCCCTCAAAAGCGAAGCGCAGCCCGTGGGCTGCGCTTCCGTCATTGGGATGCTAGCGGACTCGTCCGCAGCATCAGGGCGGTTTCGGCGGCGAAGCCTTGGCGACCGCCGCTCCCTTCCTGAATCCCCGATCCCCGGCGATGAATGCCTCCAGCATGTGCGGGATCAGCGTCGTTGCATCGACCGTTTCGCCGTAGGTCTGCGCGTGCAGCACCGCATAGCGGTCGAGGTCGGCCTTGAGGCCGGCTGGACAGGCGAAGGTCAGCTTGATGCTCTCGGTCTTGGGCAGCGGCCCGAGCCGCAGCTTCTTGGTCGTACTCATTGCGAAGCTCCCCGATTGAAGAACAGCGGCTGGTAGGGCCGCAGCACTAGGTCGCGGTTGACGATGATGCGCACCGGCAGGCCCGGCCGCTCGGTCAAAGTGGGCTGGATGTTGAGGTTGCGCCGGGTCATCTCCTGCCCGACCTGATTCACGCTGTCCTGCAGGCTGTCGCGGCCGGCGATGATGACGCGATCGCCGTTACGGTTCTCCGGCGCGGCCAGTTCGGCGCCGACGCCCAGCAGCGTCGTCAGCGCCGCACCGGCGAAGACGCGATCCCAATGCCAATCGACGCCATCCTCCAGGCCGGCGTAGCCGGCCGGATCGGTGCCAGCCAGGTTGTCCAGCGTGAGCGAGGACGTGTCCGGCAGGATGATGCGGTTCCACACCACTTGCACACGGCTCTGCCCGTAGGCGACCTGGCTGTTGTATTTGCCGAAGATGCGCGAGCCCTGCGGGATCAGCAGATAGCGGCCGGTCGCGGTGTCGTACACCGGCTCCGTCACCGTGCCGATCACGTCCCCCGGTAGATCGGACTTGATGCCCGTCACCAGCGCCGCCGCGATCACCGTCCCGGTCATCACCTGATACGGCGAGGTTGGCATTTGCAGGTTGCCGGAATTACGGGTTTCCGTGGTTCCGGCTTTCTGGAACGCCTCTTTCTGGTCTTGCCGGTTCTGCACTGTGGTCGGGTCGGCAGGCTGCGCCGCCGTCGAGGCCGGCCCAGCGGCCTGCGGGTCGAAGCCGGCCAAGCCAGATGACGGGCCGGCAGCCGCCACTTGCGCGGGCGCAGCAGCGGCACGCTGGTTGCTGGAGCGGAAGAACACCGACGATCCCGCTGCCGCTTCAGCTTCCTTGCGCCTCGCGTCACGCTCGGCTGCCGCCGCATCCTGGCCGGGCGGCGTGTAGCGGGCCACCGCTGGCTGCTGCGAGTTCACGATAGCCGGCCCCAGATCGCCCGGCAGCGGCGGCCCCAACTCTGGCACCTTCGGCGGCAGCTTCGAGTAGTCGGCGGGAAGCTGGTCGAGTCCTTCGGACTTCGACACGCGATCCACGTTGTAAAGCTCGGCCGGCTCGTTGCCGCCGCGCCGGTGCGTCGGCTGCAATGACCACATCGTTGCGCCCAGCACCGCGACGCCGAGGCCGCCAGTCAGCAGCGCCAGCGTGCGCCGATTGAGACGTGTCACCGGGCGCGGCTGCGCCCGCAGCGCCACATTCTCCGGCGCGACCTTCGGCGTGGCATCAGGAATCGGCACGTCCGGGATTCCGTCGTGGCTCATGGTCAGTTCCCCCGCGTGCCATCCGTACGCTCGATGCGCACCATGTCGCCCTTGTCTCCGCCGAGACGCAGTTCGGCCGCGCCGAACAGCCGATCCACGATGTAGTACGGCGAGCGGAAGCGGTAGTTCACGAGTTGCCCGTCGCCCTGCGCGCCGATGACGAACAGTGGCGGCAGTTCGCCTTGGGCGATGCCCGGTGGAAACTGGATATAGACCTTCTCGCCGTCATCGAAGGCGCGCAACGGCTTCCACGGTGGATTGCTGCCGCTGATCGCGTAGCGGAAGCGGATCTTTTCCAGCGACAAGCCGGTATCGACCGGCGCGGCCGCTTGCGCGGCTTGATCCTGACGCCGCAACGCGAGCATCTGGTCCTTGGGGTACTCCCAGGACACCGACGCCATCCACGCCTTGTCGGTCGAGGTCAGCTCGATCAGGTAGGTGCGCCGGCTGGTGGTGATGACCACGTTCGTTTTAAGGCCGGAGCGGATGGGCTTCACCAGCACGTTCACGCGCAGATCGTTGCCGGCGCCGCTGGATGTGTCGCCGACGATCCAGCGCACGGTATCGCCGGCGGCGACCGTTACCAGCTCCTCACCGGGCTGGAGCGAAATCACGGTGACGCGCCCCGGCGCGGCATAGACTTGGTATAGCGCGCCGTCGGTGAAGGGCCAGACCTGAATCGCATTGACGTAGCCCTCGCGCGTTGGCGCGATGCGCGCCTCGGCGTTGGCGCGCGACACGCGCACAATTTCGTCGGCCGGTTCCGGTGCGGGCTTGGCCTCGTCCGCTTCCGGCAGTGGCTTCATCTGCGCTGGCAGCGGCAACACCTTCGGCACCGTCACTACTTCGACAGGCTTGGGCGGTTCCGGTAGCGGCTGCGCCTGCACCGGCTCATCGAGCGAGATGCGTGGCGGCGGCTTGCCTTGCGAGGCGCAGCCAGCGAGCGCAGCCACCAAGGTCAACAAGCTGACCGTGTAGAGGACTTGGCGATCCAGTCCGAAGCGCGGCGAAAACAGCGGGAAAGCCAGCATCAGCCCATCGTTCAAACGCCGGCGGTATTCGTTTTCTGGTTGGCTGCGCCCAACACGGGTTTTTCTTTCGATACTGCCGGGCTGGGGTAATAGCAGAAGACGGGTTTGCAGTGATTTCATGGTTTGGCTCCTTCGGACGCATCCAGTTCGCGGCTCCACGACAGCCCGTTGACGTAGATGCCCAGCGGGTTCTTGCGCAGGCGCTGCTCGGTGCGCGGGGTTTGCAGGACGATGGAAAGCACGGCGTTCCAGCGTTCGGTGCCGGCCGGTGCGCCATTGATGAATCGCTGTTCCGTCCAGCGCACGTTGAATGACGAATCGCTGGCGCGCGTGACGCTGGTGATCTGCACCGTCACGGATTCTTTGCCGACGCGGGCGAACGGGTCGTTCTTGCTGGCGTAATCGTTGAGCACAGCCGCGCCGCGGTCGGTGGTGTAGTCGTAGGCGTCGAGCCAGTTCTGTCGCACGACGATCGGGTCGATGGAGAGCGAGCGAACCAGCGTGATGAAGTGCGCGAGGTGGTAGGCGATCTGCGCATCCGCCGGTCGGTATGGCGTGGCGGCTTCGCCGACGGCGCGAATCTGGCCGGTCTTGTCCACCTCCACCACGTAGGGCGTGACGATGGACTGCGCCGAGCGCCAGACTAGGCCGCCTGCCATCAGCAGGGCGAGCACGAGGCAGCCGAAGGCCATCAGTCGCCAGTTCTTCGCCTGCACGCGGCCCGAGCCGATACGCTCGTCCCACACCTGCGCGGCGGCTTGATACGGGGTGGCAGGCTGCGGTGTATCGGCGTAGCGCACCTGCGGTCGCTTGAATCGCATGGCTCGTTCTACTCAAGAATCGGAATTGCCCAGGCTTGGGCCTTGCGCCGAGCCACCGCCGTCCCCGCCGCGCAGTGTGTGCGCGGCAGTGGTCGCCGCATGGGCGATCTGTTGACGGCGGTGCAGCCGCTTGGCCCAGGCGGGCTGCGACTGCTCGGCAGTGTTGGCTTGTGCTTCGCTCGCGGCCTGACCGGATGCGCTGGCACCGGATGCGGCGGCGCCCGCGCCGTCCGAGCGAAACGCGGCGGCTGCGCGCTGCCCAACTGAGCGCACCCCCGCGGTGGCCTTCTGGCCGACTGCTTGCGCGCCGGTCTTAGCAACATTGCCCAGGCCAGCCATTGCGCCTTTCGCGCCGCCGCCGGCGGCGGCGGAACCGGCTTGGAACGCCGACCGCGCGCCGGTCGCGGTCGAAGCAGCGGCACGGGCGCCGCTGCCGATGGCGCTGGCGGCGGCCGGCGCCATGCGAGCACCAGCAGCAACAGCACCGCCAACGCCGGTAGCGGCAGCGCCGACAGCGACGGCTGTTCCCGCCGCGCCTAGCGCCGCACCAGCCATCGCGCCGGCCCCGAGCTGCGGCGAGCCGGACACAAGGCCCGTGGCGATGCCCGGCCCGTAGATGCCGAGCGCGAGCATGGCGAGCGAGGCCAGCATCACGACCAGCGCATGATCGATGGAAGGTTCATCGGGCGTGACCTGGAACTCGGCGAACAAGCCCGTACTGATGCCGACAATGACGGCCAGCACCAACACCTTGATACCGGACGACACCACGTTGCCAAGCACCTTTTCGGCGAGGAACGCGGTCTTGTTCCAAAGCGCAAACGGCACAAGCACAAAGCCGGCGAGCGTGGTCAACTTGAACTCGATCAGCGTGATGAAAAGCTGCACCGCCAGCACGAAGAAACAGAGGATGACCACCAGCCAGGCGAGGAACATCACAACGATGGGCGTCAGATTGATGAACACCTCGGGGAAGCCGGCCATCTCACTAATTTGGTCAAGGATCGGCGCGGCGGCGTCGATGCCGGTCTTGGCGAGATGCCCCGGTTGAAGGAACGTCTCCATGCTCAAGGTCGAGCCGGTGGCCGTCAGGCCCAGGCCGGCGAATGAGCGAAACACGATGCTCGCCAGCATGTTGAAGTTGCCGATGATGTAGGCGAAGGCGCCGACGTAGAGCACCTTGCGAATGAGCTTCGCCATCACGTCCTCGCCTTGGCCGGTAGCGTGGCCGAGCGCCCAATAGAGGCCGGCGAGCGTCATGTCGATCGCCACCAGCGTTGCGGTCAGGAACGCGACCTCGCCCCGCAGCAAGCCAAAGCCGGAGTCGATGTAGGCGGAAAAGACGTTGAGGAAGTGGTCGATGATCGAAACGTCGTTCATGGCCGTTCCTCCAGCGGCGCGTCGGGGCCGTCGAAGCTGGCCGGGATCGGCGGCAGATCGGCGAGCGTCTGATATTCGTCCGGGCCGGCTTGGCCGGAGAGGAGACGGCGTAGGTCGGCTTGGGCGACCTGTGCGCAGAACGCGCCGTCATGTTCGCCATGCCGGCACTGCGCACGCAGCGCGTGCAGCCGTGTCGGATTGGCGGCCAGTGCATCGACCGACAGCGCCTGCCGCCGGTCGCAACCCGCCAGCAGGCACACGAAGGCAAACAGGACGGGCGCGTGCTTCATGGCCGTGCCCGTCAGTTGCCGTAGAAGTTGACCGACTGCGGCGTGTACGCCGTGCCGGTGCCGAGAAAGCGTCGCGTCACCTCACGGCCACGTTCGACGGCGGCGGCCTGACGCGCCAGTTCCAGCGACACCGCGCGCCCCTGCGTGAGCTGGAGCTGCTGCGCCTGAATGGACTGCTTGGCCTGCAAGGCCAAAAGCTGATTGGTCGCCTGCATGGCCTGCAAGGCGCCCGTGGCCGACTGGCTCTGGCCGACCAGATCGGTCAGCACGCCCTCGTCCTCGGTCACGTTCTGCGACACCTGCGCCTGCATCCGCATCGCGGTCTGCAAGCCTTCGAGCGTGTTCTGCCAACGCTGGTGGGCATCTTGGTACATCTGGTTGCCGCTCACGGTCGCGGCGTACTGCTCCGGGTACAGGCGCGCGAACTGCTGGTCCATGCTCTGCACCTGGAACGCCAGCCCTTGCGCCTGCGCGATGAGTTGCTGGGTGGTCGCCAGCGTTGAGCGCAGCCGGTTGACCACATTGAACGGCAGGCTCGCCAGGTTACGCCCCTGGTTGATGAGCATCTGCGCTTCGTTCTGGAGTTGCTGAATCTGGTTGTTGATCTGCTCCAGCGTGCGAACCGCGGTCAGCGTGTTCTGCACGAGGTTGGTTGGATCGACGACGACCCATTGCGCCTGCGCGGTGGACGTGACACCGATCAACGCAGCGATGGCGAGGGAAAGAAGGCGAATCTTCATTGCGAAATCTCCTGTGGTTGGGGAGCGAGGAAGGACGCGGCAGATGGTGCGGACGGCAGCAGGTCGGCGGCCCAATCGAGGCCGCGATGGCGCAGCCACGCGCCGGCGAAGCCGGGTGCGCCGGCCTGCGTCAGCACGCGGTCGATGTCGCGTTGGTCTTGCGGTGTGGATGCGCCCGCGAACGCGAGCGCGGCCGGCCCTAGGTCGAGGTCGAACAGGCGATTGCCGAGGCGCGATTGGTAGTAGTAGTCGCGCTTGGGCTGCGCGATGGCGACGATCTCGATTTGCCGGCTGTTGAGGCCGAAGCCCTCGTAGATCGAGCGAATCTGCGGCTCGGTGGCCTGCGGGTTAGGCAAGAAAATCCTGCTCGCGCAGCTTTCGATGATCGCTGGCGCGATGGTCGAATCCTTGATGTCGGCCAGCGATTGCGTGGCGAAGACGACGCTGACGTTCTTTTTTCTGAGCGTCTTGAGCCATTGCCGGATGCGGGCCGCGAAAGACGGTTCATCGAGGAACAGCCACGCTTCATCGAGAATAAGCAGCGTTGGTGCACCGTCGAAACGCTCGTCGAAGCGGGCGAACAGGTAGCGCAATACCGCTTGCACGGCGGCGGGGCTGTGCATCAGTTCTTCCATCTCGAAGCCCTGCACGCCGGCCATGCCAAGCCTATCGTGGTCGGCGTCCAGCAGCTTTCCGTGCGCGCCGCCCAGGACATAAGGCGCGAGTGCTTGGCGCAGCGCGTTCGATTGCAGCAGCACGGAAAGCCCGGTCATCGTGCGCTGTTCCTGCGGCGCACCGGCGAGGCTGCCCAGCGCCGACCAGATGGCCACCTTCTCGTCCGGGCCGACGGTCACGCCTTCATGCAGCAGGCGACCTTCCACCCATTCGGCGGCCCAGGAGCGGTAGCCCTCATGGTCGATGCGGGCGAGCGGCTGGAACGCGATGCCACCATCGGCGCCCAGGTCGTAGTGCTCGCCGCCCAGGCCCAGGATGGTGGCGCGCATCGAGCGGCCCATATCGAACGACAAGATCCGCGAACCGAAATAGCGGCGGAACTGCAAGGCCAGCGTCGCCAGCAAGACCGACTTGCCCATGCCGGTCGGGCCGGCGACCAGCGTGTGCCCCACGTCGCCGATGTGCAGCGACAGCCGGAACGGCGTCGCGCCATCGGTGCGGGTGACGATCAGCGGCGGGCCGTCCAGATGGTCATTCTTCTCCGGCCCGGCCCATACTGCCGACAGCGGCATCATGTGCGCCAGGTTCAGCGTCGAGACGATGGGCTGGCGCACGTTCGCATAGGCGTTGCCAGGGATGGACGATAGCCACGCATCCACGGCGTTGAGGGTTTCGGGGATGGTGACGAACCCGCGCCCTTGGATGACGCGCTCCACCATGCGCAGCTTCTCGTCGGCCACGGCCGGGTCGGCGTCGAGCACCGTCACCGTGGCGGTGAGATAGCCGAACGCGACTTGATCGCTGCCCAATTCCTGCAAGGCCGCGTCGGCATCGGCGGCCTTGTTGCTGGCGTCGGTATCGACCAGCGGGCTTTCCTGCTGGAAGATCGTCTCGCGCAGCAGCGCGACGACGTTCTTCCTTTTCGCAAACCACTGGCGGCGCAGGCGGCCCAGTTCCTTTTCCGCCTCGGCTTTGTCCATGCAGAGGAAGCGCGTGCTCCAGCGGTAGGCAAAGCCCAGGCGGTTGAGGTCGTCCAGCAAGCCCGGCCAGGTCGAGGTCGGAAAGCCGCGCACCGACACCACGCGCAGGTGCTGGTCGCCCAGCGTGGGCGCCAAGCCACCGACCAGTGCCGAATCGGCCAGTAGCGCGTCCAGATGGAAAGGCACCTCGGGAACACCGATGCGATAGCGCCGCGTCGAGACGGTCGCGTGCAGGTAGGTCAGCGTCTGGCTGTCGTCCAGCCACGCAATCTCCGGCATCACGCCATCGAGAAGGTCGAAGATGCGTTCGGTTTCGGCGACGAACGCGGTCAAGTGTTCACGCCAGTCCACGCCGGCGGTCGGCGTGTTCTCGTAGAGCAGCTTGGCCGCGCGGGCGCGGGATTCCTCCGGCGGCAGGTATTGCAGCGTGAAGTGATAGCCGCTCTCGAAATGGTTGCCGGATTCCTCGAAGGTCGCGCGCCGTTCCTCGTCCACCAGCCACGACAGCGGTTCGGGAAAGTCCGAGTGCGGATAGTCCGCCGCCGGCCGGCGCTCGGCTTCGACGAACAGCGCCCAGCCGGCACCGAGGCGGCGCAGTGCGTTGTTTAGGCGCGCAGTCTTGGCGATCAGTTCGCCTTGCGTTGCGCTTTCCAAGTCAGGTCCACGGAACCGCGCCGTACGTTGAAAACTGCCGTCCTTGTTCAAGACGACACCCGGCGCGACTAGGCCGGCCCACGGCAGCCAGTCGGCGAGCAAGGCCGGGCGCTGGCGGTATTCGGCGAGGTTGAGCACTGCGGCGTCCTCCCGTCACACGTCCAGCAGCGGCTTGTGCTTGAGGTGCTTGGCGAACACCTGCATGAACTGCGGATCGACGCGCGCACCCCACACCGCCAGCGAATGGCCGACGATCCAGAGCACGACACCGGGAATCCAGAGCTGCAGGCCCAAGCCCACGGCCGCGGCCAGCGTCCCGTTGGCGATCGCCACGGTGCGCGGCGCACCGCCCAGCAGGATCGGCTCGGTCAGCGAGCGATGCAGAGGCACCTCGAAGCCAGGCAGGTCGGTGGCCGTGCTCATACGACGGCCCCGCCGGAGAAACTGAAGAACGACAGGAAGAAGCTCGATGCCGCGAACGCAATGGACAGACCGAACACGATCTGGATCAGCTTGCGGAAGCCGCCGCTGGTGTCACCGAACGCAAGCGCGAGGCCGGTGGCGATGATGATGATGACCGCGACGATGCGCGCGACTGGCCCTTGGATAGATTCGAGGATGGATTGCAGCGGCCCTTCCCAGGGCATCGAGGAACCGGCGGCTTGTGCCGTGCCGGCGGTCGCCAGCATGACGGTCGCCGACAACAGGCCGTGGTGCGCCGGCCCGACCAGGCGGCGCAGGCGTGCGGGGATGGAAACCGGATTTACGGAAAAGCGGAAAGCATGGGCGTGCGTCTGCGTCATGGCAGTTCTCCAAGGTGGTTAGGGGACGGGGAAGAAAGCGGCACTTCTGGAAGCGGCTGCTCCAGCGCATCTGCCAGGCGATAGCCCACGCCGTCGAAGCCAAAGACGCGGGCGATGCTCTCGATACGACGGCGCCGGCCACGGCCGGCGATGTGGATGACGACATTGACCGCCTCGGCGACGAGCGCCCGCGGCGGGTTCACGGCCACTTCGAGAATCAGTTGCTCCAGGCGCAGCAATGCCCCAAGCGCGGAACCGGCGTGGATCGTGGCGATGCCGCCGGGATGGCCGGTGCCCCACACCTTGATGAGATCCAGCGCCTCGCCGCCGCGTACCTCGCCGACGATCACGCGGTCGGGGCGCAGGCGCATCGTGGCGCGCACCAGCTCGGTCATCGACACGACGCCGGCGCGCGTGCGCAGCGGTACGTGGTCGCGCGCCGCGCATTGCAGTTCGATGGTGTCTTCGAGCACCAGCACGCGGTCGCCGGTGGCAGCGATCTCGGCGAGCAAGGCATTTGCCAAGGTCGTCTTGCCGGTGCTGGTGCCGCCGGCGATGAGAATGTTCTGCCGCTCGCGTACCGCGTCACGCAGGAACGCAGCCTGCTCAGCAGTCATCATTCCGTCGGTGACGTAGCGTTCCAGCGGAATGACGCCGACCGCGCGCTTGCGCAGCGCAAAGGCTGGGCCAGGAGCGGCCGGCGGCAGAATGCCCTCGAAGCGTTCGCCGGTTTCCGGCAGCTCGGCGGTCAACAGCGGCTGACCGCGATGCACTTCCGCGCCGACGTGGGCCGCGACCAGGCGGATGATGCGTTCGCCGTCTGCCTCGGACAGCTCGGCGCCCATCGGGGCACGACCCGACGACAGGCGATCGACCCATAGCGTGCGGTCGGGGTTCAGCATGATTTCCACCACGTCCGGGTCTTCCAGCGCGGCGGCGATCAGCGGCCCCATCGCCGTGCGCAACATGCGGATGCGCCGGTCGAGCGATGTAGTGGCGAAGGATTGCGGCACGGCGCTCATGACCCACACTCCTCGGCCGCCGCCAGCGCCGCCGCGTCATCGAGCCGGGCGGCATCGGGGTTCAGTTCTTCCACCACGTCGCGTACAAGGCTGCGCCCGCGCATCAGGTGGCGGCCGAGCTGTTCGACGAACTGCTCGAAACGTGCCTTGCCCTGCGCGCGTGCGGCTTCCTGATGCGCCTCGGGAACCGGCGTGCTGACTGTGAGGTAGTAGCGAACGAACAGCGCCAGCGTCTCGATCTCGATGTTCTGGTCGCGCTCCAGCCGCTCGAACTGGCGCGACAACCGATCGAGCCGCTTGGCGATGGCTGCCTCGCGCTGGTCGCCTGCATCGGGTGACAGCCACGATGCGAGCGCCGCCGCGACGATGCTGGACTTCGAGACGCCTTTCTTGGTGGCCAGCTCGTCGAGGCGTTTTGCATGCTCGTGCGGAATGAACAGGTTGAGGCGGTACTGGCTCATAGCTCGATCCCGTCTTGTTGGTCGAGGGACGCCAGCCGGGCCGTGCGCTGCATGGCCGGGTCGAGCTGACGGGGAAGCGGCAACGGCAGGTCGTCGTCATCGAGCAACGCCAGGTCGTTGTCGGCCGGCTGCTGTTCGGGGCTGTATTCGGCGATTTCGGATAGCTCTGGCTGCCGGCGCGGCCCGCCGTCGTCGGCAGCGGCGCCGGTGTCGTCGTCCGCCAGGCCGGCGGCAGGCGCGACCGGCACAGCAGGAATAGCCAGCCCGCTCCAGTCGTCGGGCCGAACCGGCGGCGCATCGGCGTAGCGTCCGGCCGCGAGCGCGGGCGGCGGAAGCACGCGGCGCTTGAAATTGGCGTCGGCGTAATAGCGCAACTTCTTCGCCTTGATCGGTGCGACGCTGGACACCATCACCACGGCATCGTCGGGCGGGAGCTGCATCACTTCACCGGGCGTCAACAGTGGGCGCGCGGTTTCCTGGCGCGACACCATCAGGTGCCCCAGCCACGGTGCGAGCCGGTGGCCGGCGTAATTGCGCTGCGCACGCAGCTCGGTGGCCGTACCGAGCGTTTCGGAGATGCGTTTGGCGGTGCGTTCGTCGTTGGTGGCGAACGTCACGCGCACATGGCAGTTGTCGAGGATGGAATGGTTCTGGCCGTAGGCTTTGTCGATCTGGTTGAGCGACTGCGCGATGAGGAAGCTGCGGATGCCGTAGCCGGCCATGAACGCCAAGGCCGTCTCGAAGAAGTCGAGGCGGCCCAGCGCAGGGAACTCGTCGAGCATCAGCAGCAATTTGTGCCGACGCGCGATGCCATCGCTGCCGTCGAGCGATTCGGTTAGGCGCCGGCCGATCTGGTTGAGGATCAAGCGCACCAGCGGCTTGGTGCGGCTGATGTCCGAAGGCGGCACGACGAGGTACAGCGAGACTGGATGTTCGGACGCGATCAGGTCGGCGATGCGCCAATCGCAACGCGACGTGACTTCGGCCACCGTCGGATCGCGGTACAGGCCGAGGAACGACATGGCGGTGGACAGCACGCCCGATCGCTCGTTGTCCGACTTGTTGAGCACCTCGCGCGCAGCCGATGCGACGACGGGATGCGGCACGTCGCCCAGGTGCCGCGTGGTCATCATCCGGTGCAGCGTCAACTCAAACGGGCACGCGGGATCGGACAGGAAGTTGGCGACGCCGCGCAGCGTCTTGTCCTCGCCCGCATAGAGCACATGCAGGATGGCGCCGACCAGCAGCGCGTGCGAAGTCTTCTCCCAGTGGTTGCGGCGTTCGAGCGCACCTTCGGGATCAACGAGAATGTCCGCGATGTTCTGTACGTCGCGCACTTCATGCGCGCCGCGCCGGACTTCCAGCAGTGGGTTGTACGCGGCCGACTTCGGATCGGTCGGGTTGAACAGCAGGCAGTGCGAGAAGCGCGAACGCCAGCCGGCCGTGATCTGCCAGTTCTCGCCCTTGATGTCGTGGATGACGGCAGACGCTGGCCAGCTCAACAGCGTGGGCACTACCAGGCCGACGCCTTTGCCGGAGCGCGTCGGCGCGAAGGTCAGGACGTGTTCCGGGCCTTCATGCCGCAGGTATAGGCCACGATGCAGGCCGAGAAACACGCCGGCAGGCTTGTCCAGGCCGGCCTTGCGAATGTCTGCGGCTTCGGCCCAGCGTGCAGAGCCATAGGTCGTGACCAGCTTCGATTGCCGCGAGCGCCATACGGACATGGCAATAGCGACCAGCACGGCCACCAGGCCGCTGCCGCCAGCGATTGCGCCGCCGGTGTCAAAGATGCGCGGTGCGTAGGCGTCGAATGAGAACCACCACTCGAACAAGCGCCAAGGGTGATAGACCGGCGTGCCGAGTAAGTCGAACCAGGGCGAGCCAAGGCGTACTTGATAGCCCAGGGCGGCGGCTGTCCACTGCGTGGCGCTCCACACGCCGGCAATTACGATGCCGAACACGACACCGATTTGCCCGAACAGCACACCTTGACCTTGCATCCCGGCCTCCGCTTTCTCCTCGTTGTCACGCGGCACAAAAGCGTGCCGCACGCATAAGGATCGGAGTCAGGTCAAGGGTTGGTCAAAGACCGTTATCGGCAGGAATATCGCGGAAAAAGCAAGATTTCATGCACGGGCGAATGTACGGAAAACGCCGCCTACGACGGCGGGTTATGGCGTGTCGAGCGATATACGCGCGGCGCATGCGAATGCTTGCACCCTGAAAGTCGAAGTGCAGCACCCATCCCCTCAGAGCCACCCGAAAAATTCGCAGACTGCCTGCCGTTGCGCCAGCGTGTCGCGCTCACCCAGCGCCATTACCTCCTGGGTGAATGGAGCCTCGAACAGCAGATAGCTGACCAGGGCGGCGCCGCTCAGGTCGCCGCTCGCGCTGGACGAGCCGACGCCGCGCAACAGGGCGCGCACGGCCCGCGGTAGGTGCTTTTGGTGGCGTGCCGCGATGTCGTCGATGCGCTCGCTCGGCGCAATCACCAGCGCCTTCACCGGACGTAGTGAGGTGGCGAGGCGCTGGCCCAGCGTCATCATTCCAAGGGTACGGTTGACGCGCTCCATACGCTCGATGTCCACCGTGAGCGCGTCGAGAAATATGTTCGACAGCACGTGTCCTCCGACTTGGGCCAGTGTCGGGTAGCCGCCGTTACGCACGAGTCGCCCGCGAGGTTCGTGCATCCGACCAACGCCGACGATGAGCATACGTTGCGCGCCCAGGTGGATGGCCGGAGAGATCGGCGCGGTCTGCCGCATCGAGCCGTCGCCGTACCAGCCGGCATGCTCCATATGTTCGATGCGTTGTGCCGGGAACACGAATGGGATAGCCGCCGAAGCGAGCAGGTGTGCCAATCCCAGCCGCATGGGCACGGCCAGCCGCTGCGAGCGTTCGTAGCCCGTCATATCGCCGATGGACTCAAAGAAGGTGAAGTGCTCGCCGCTGGTGTAACTGGACGCGCCGATCGCCAGCGCACGCAGATGGCGCTGGGCCAGCATGTGCGGCAGCAGTTCCAAAGGCGCCCAATGTCGCAGCAGTTCGGCTAGTGGTCCATTGTCCAGTAGTGAATGCGGTCCTTCTTTGCGCCAGCGTGCCAACATCCAGCCTACCGAGATCGCGCTCAGCCACTGTGCGCCGCTGCGAGCGATACCAAGCGCGTCGGTGCGATACACCTGACCAGCATTGAAGTTGCGCCAAACTGCGGCGATGGCCTCCACGCCAGCGTCAAAGGAGTCTGCGCGACAGGCTAAAGCGGCGGCGTTGATTGCGCCTGCCGAGGTGCCGCATAGGATACCGAAGGGGTTGGGCGCCCCTTCGCCCAGGTGTTCACGGCGCAACGTCACCAAAGCCTGAAGCACACCGACCTGGTAGGCGGCGCGCGCACCGCCACCGGACAGCACGAGAGCCGTCTTTGCAGCACTAATGGCCGGCCTAGTGTGTGGCATCGCGGGCTCGCTTGATCATTAGGTAGGTGATGGCCCGATCAAAACTTCGGCTGCTCTTTCGGTGGGGTATAGGGCGCCTTCCCATCGCCAAAGAACCGTCGATTCGTCGCCTCAGCCACACGATTGCAGAGTTCGTCGCCCAGCTTGGCGCGATCCGTCTTGCACTGTTGCCGCAGTTCCTTCAATCGTTGGGGATTGGCGGCAAGTGCCTCTACCGTTTCGGTGGGTTCGGATTTGCCGCAGGCGGTCAGCATCGCAGCAAGCAGAATCAGCACAATCTTGTTCATGGCTCGATTTCCTCCGAAGCATCAAGGTCGGGTAGTACGGTCGGCTTCTTCGTCGCGGATGGTTCAAGGGTGCTTGTTCTCTCGATGAAACGAGCCAACACTTCCGAAGGCTCGTTGCCCCGGCGCAGCAGGTAAGTAGTGAGCATGGGTGTGCGGCCAGCCAGAGGCCGCGCGACCACACCCTGTTCACGGCTGGCGGCAATCTGCGAGGCTCCGGCCAGCCCAAGGGCGAAACCTGCTGCCACCATCGCCATCATCAAATCAACGGAGGCCACCCGTTCGGCGATCAACGGCTCTTGATCGACCCTACGCAGCACCCTTTCAATCTGCCGCGTATATCCTTCGCACGCATGGGGATCGCCAAGCACCAGCGGATGGCGTAGCACTTCCTCCAGTGGGATGCGCTTGTACGTCAACAGCGGGTGCCGAGAGGGCACCGCCACCATCAAGGGATCGCTCCAGACAGCTTCGGCGACGATGCCGTCGCCAACTTCATCCGACCGAGCAAACCCCACGTCGTAAAGGTCGTCGTGCAGCCCTTTGATCTGCTGGGCCAGCGAAACTTCGGATAGACGTATCTCGATTTCCGGTTCTTCTTCGCGACACAATGCTAGAAAGGTTGAGAAGCGTGAAGGCGGGATGCCATCCGATAGCGCAACGCGCAACTGGTTATGAAAACCGTTGGCAGCCGCCTTCACGCTGTCGCGCGCCTGCTGCAAAGCCGTGAAGACGCGCGGCACGTGTTCCAGAAATAGCTGGCCTGCGCGAGTCAGTCGGGTGCTGCGTGTATTGCGCACGAAAAGCTGTGCACCCAAGTCTTCTTCCAGCTCTTTGATCGCGCGCGATAGGGGAGACTGCTCAATGTGCAGCCGCTCAGCAGCGCGAGCAAAATGCAATTCCTCGGCGACTGCAATAAAGCAGCGAAGATGGCGTATTTCCATCGCAGTCTCCTAAGCGGACCGCTCGCGCCTTGCCGGTGCAATTTGCACGGTTCCCATTCTTGTCGCAGGCCACGAAAGCTGTCGGCAGTAGAACCTCGGTTAAGTTAGAAAGCTCTGATTTACAGGTGAGTTGCTCAGTTCTTCCGCTGCGCGGGCGTTTAGAAGCATGTGCCTCAAGCATCGCTTGAGAGCATCAATATCCTTCTCATTCATTCCATCGAAGAGGATGGCGTAAGCGCCGTCAAAGACCGACGGCAGTTGCGAAGCCGTTTCCTTGCCATCGCGTGTTGCGAGGAGATACGTCACTCTGCGATCACGCTCGCAAGGAACTCTCTGAATCAACCCTCGACTAACCAGACGATCTATCAGTCGCGTAATGCCACTCGGGTAGAGCTTGTACTCACGCGCAAGGTCAACGGAGGTCATGCTTTGGCGGCACGCCAACAGCAGCAGCACGCTCGCCTGCATGCCTGTAAGGCCGCCCAGCGAAGACGTTCTCTGAGTGATGAGCTGCCAAATCGCCATGTTGGTCCGACTCATCAGATGAATGAGGCCATGTGGCACATCGGCGTTGCTTTCTCTTGCATATATCAATTGCATGTCACACCCCGTCGGCAGTATTCACGCTCCTTAGCAGGCCGTTGAAAAATCCCCCGCCGACGCCCGCGTTGGCCGCTACGATCTGAAGCCATCGGTGAACGACCCAGACGAGGACGATGAGAGGCAGTCAAGATTTCCAGGGGGCGATGTTCAGCTACATCAGCCTTGAAGAGCGCGTGCCGCAGGCACACCCGCTGCGCAAGTTGCGCGCGGTGGTTGATGCGCTGCTGGCAACCATGAACCGCGAGTTCGAAGCGGTGTACGCCCGCCGTGGCCGCCCATCGGTGCCACCGGAGATGCTGCTCAAGGCCTTGCTGCTGCAGATCCTGTTCTCCATCCGCAGCGAGCGCCAGTTGGTCGAAGCGATCAACTACAACCTGCTGTACCGCTGGTTCGTGGGCCTGAACATCGAAGACAAGGTCTGGGACCACTCCACTTTCAGCGCCAACCGCGAACGTCTGTTCAACGAAGACCTCGCCCGCGCCTTCTTCGAGCGCGTCAAGCTCAGTGCCCAGTGGGGCAAGCTCGCCAGCGACGAGCACTTCAGCGTGGACGGCACGCTCATTGACGCCTGGGCCTCGCACAAGAGCTTCAAGCGCAAAGACGACGACAGCGGCACGCCGCCTGGGCGCAACCCCGAGGTGGACTTCAAGGGGCAGGAGCGCTGCAACGACACCCACGAGAGCACCACGGACGCCGATGCCCGGCTGTTCAAGAAGAGCCAGGGCGACAAATCCCGCCTGTGCCACATGGGGCACATCCTCATGGAGAACCGCAACGGGCTGATCGTGGATGTCGAGATCACCCACGCCAGCGGCACGGCCGAGCGCGAGGCGGCGCTGGCCATGTTGGAGCGTCGGGGCAACAGGAACAAACGGGCCACGGTCGGTGCCGACAAGGGCTACGACAGCAAGGCCTTCATCAAAGGCTGCAGAAAGCTCAAAGTCACGCCCCACGTGGCGGCCAAGGACAAACACTCGGCGGTGGATGCGCGAGTGACACGGCACGAGGGCTACAAGACCAGCCTGAAGGTGCGCAAGCGCATCGAAGAGGCCTTTGGCTGGATCAAGACCGTCGGTGGTCTGGCAAAGACCAAGCTGATCGGTCAGGCCAAGCTCACGGGCCAGGCGCTGCTGTGCTTTGCCACCTACAACCTTGTGCGAATGGGCAGCATCGGCGGCTGGTGGGACGCGCATCATGCGTGAGCCCAGGGATACGTGCGCCCGAAATGGGCGGGAGGGCCTGCAAACCGGCCAGATGGGCCGTTGCAATCGCTGCGCAGACGCGTCTGGGCAGCTCGTGTCTTCGCACTCAGCGTCCCTGATGCGTTCGAAAAGCACTTTTTCAACGGCCTGTTAGATCAATGCCCCGTGACTTTCTGGAGTGGCCCCTTCGGCCGCTTAACCAGCCAGATAGCGCCGATCGAGAGGATCATCAGCACGGTAGCCAGCGCATAAAAATCGTTCGTAGCCAGCATCACAGCCTGACCATCGACCAGGCGCGAGAAAAATGCTGTAGAACTCGATGGCGGTATTCCGGCGCGAACCGCCGCGGAAGCGATTTCATGCCCTGCATTCGGGTTGATGATTGAGACAAGCTCGGACCGGCTTGCCTTCGACATATGCTCCCAATAGGTTTGGGTCAGGGACGATCCGAGCGCCATCGAGAGCACGCGCAGGAAGTTTTGCAGGCCGGCTCCATTCGCAATGCGCTCGGGCGGCAGGTCGGAAACACCCAACGAGGTCAGCGTAATCATGCATGCGGGAATGCCTGCGCCGAGGACAAACATCGCGATGGCCACCGACATGAAGTCGGCTTGGGTCGTCAGATGCGCCCGCATGAAGAACGAGACGGCCAAGATACCCATGCCGTAGGTGACGATCCAACGAGGGTCAACCTTCGGCAGGAGACGACCGACGATCGGTGAAGTCGCCACCGCGAGAATGCCCATCGGCGCGGTAGCGAAGCCGGCCCATGTCGCCGTGTAGCCCATCTGTTGCTGGAGCCACAGAGGCGTCAGCACGATGTTGCCGAAAAAGATGCCGAACATCAGGCTCAGCGTGATTGAGGAAACCAGCCAGTTGCGCGAGCGGAAGACGCTCAGGTCGATCACGGGATCGGAGTCGGTGAGTTCCCAAATAATCAGATAGATCAGCGAAACGGCTGCAACGATGGCGCACGTGACCACTAGCGGCGAAGCGAACCAATCCAGCTCGCGGCCCTTGTCGATCATGATCTGGAAACTGGTGACAAAAACCACCAGAAGCGCCAGACCGATTCCGTCGATGCGGGAACGCTCCGTGGGTTCGTCCCGGCCCCGAAGCACTTTCATGGCGCCCAGCATGACCAAGATGCCGAACCCGAAGTTGATGTGAAATACCCAGCCCCAGTGCCAGTTATCCGAAATGATCCCGCCCAGGATTGGGCCGAAGATCGGGGCCACGACCGTCATCATTCCCCACAACGAGAGCGCGATGTTTGACTTGTTCTTGGGGAACACCGCCAGCATCAACGTCGATGACAACGGAATCAGCGGTCCACCGGCCAACCCCTGCAACACGCGAAAGAAGACGAGGCTTTCCAGAGACCATGACAGGCCGCAGCACACGGAGAACAGTACGAATGCCACGACGCAGATCATGAACAACCGTACTTCGCCGACCTGGCGAACGAGCCAGCCGGTCAGGGGGATGGTGATGGCCTCCGCAACAGCATAGGACGTGATGATCCAAGTGCCCTGGCTCGTCGAGACACCCATCGACCCCGAGATCGTGGGCATGGCCACGTTGGCGATGGTGGTATCGAGCACCACCATGAAATTCGCCAGAGACAGGATGATTGCCGCGATGACCAGATCCATCCCGGAAAGCGGCTTGTGTTCCGAGGAAGTCATGTCACTACCTC
Organism: Diaphorobacter sp. JS3051; assembly: GCF_015832135.1. Classification (NCBI taxonomy): domain Bacteria; kingdom Pseudomonadati; phylum Pseudomonadota; class Betaproteobacteria; order Burkholderiales; family Comamonadaceae; genus Diaphorobacter; species Diaphorobacter sp. JS3051. Next base: position 859,689 of record NZ_CP065406.1, on the reverse strand, counting down.
GTCGCAACCGGCTGGGACTCACCGTGGTCGCGCAGATCGACGGTAGCCTCCATTGACAGACCGACCCGCAGCGGATGCTGCTTCAACTGCTCGGGATCAATCCAAATCCTGACGGGCAGCCGCTGGACCACCTTGATCCAGTTGCCCGTGGCGTTCTGCGCGGGAATCGCTGCGAAGGCAGACCCTGATCCTCCAGCGAAGCCTTCGACACGGCCCGTATAAACGACATCGCTGCCGTAGAGGTCCGAGGTCAGTTCCACGTGCTGCCCGGGACGGACCTTCTGCAACTGGCCTTCCTTGAAGTTCGCATCGACATAGATGCGGTCGATCGGCACCACGGTCATCAGCCGCACGCCAGTCTGAACCTGTTGCCCAATCTCCACCGAACGCTGCGCGATGACGCCATCGAAGGGCGCACGCAGCACCGTCCGTTCAAGATTCACGCGCGCCTGGTCAAGCCGCGCCTTCGCCGCGAGTACGGCGGGGTTGTCATCGACCGTGCTATCTACGATCAGCGCCGAGTTGGCCGTCCGGGCGCCGCTTGCAGCTTCCTTTGCGGCCTCGGCAGCGCGAACTCGGGCTTGAGCCTGCTCCAGCGCAGCGCGCGCCTCGCGCAACTGCGTCTGCGCATTCGTCAGCTCCTCTTTCGAGACAGCGCCTTCTTCAACCAGGTTCTGCCTACGGCGCTCGTCGATGACCGCTTTTTCATAGGCGGCAGTTACACGGGTCAGGTCACTGCGAGCGGTGGCGATTTCGGCAGCACGCAGGGCCACTTGTCCCGCAAGGCTCTCGTCATTTCCCAGCAGTTGCCGTACTTGGCGCTGAGTACGCGCCAAATCCGCCTCGGCCTGCGCGACAGCAATCTTGGCGTCGGTATCGTCCAGAATTACCAACACGTCGCCAGCCTTGACGGCCTGCGTGTCACTGACCTTGACTTCCTTTACAGGGCCGGCAACGAGTGGTGTGATTTGGGCCACTTCCGCTGCCGTGTAGGCGTTATCCGTGGTGACGGATTTGCCTGCGAACAGAAGCGCCCACGCACCGTAGAGAACACCGATGGCGACCAAACCAACCGTCGCAATTAAAACGAGACGTTTGCGCTTCGCCCGCTTTTGTGAAGCCTCCGGCGTTGTGGAAGAATCTTGAGGGTCAGGGGGCATCGGAGCACTCATCGGGTCACCTGTTCATTCATTGAGGAATCGGAAAAGCCGCCGCCAAGGGCCTTTGTCAGCGCAATGTCGAGGGATAGGCCGCGCACCCACAGGGCATTGACGGCCATCCGCGCATTGAGCGCGGCATCCTCCGTCGTTAGCACGGTTTGATAGTTGGATAAGCCGCCCTCGTAGCGGCGCTTGGCGAGTTGGTAGGCTTTGTCGCTGCTGACGACCGCCGACTCCGTTGCTTCGAGGCGGATCGGAAGCGCTTGCAAGCTCCTCACCGCGTCCGCGGTTTCTCTCAATGCTTGGACCAGCGCATCGTTGTAGCTGGCTACTGCGAACTCGTATTCGGCCCAGGCTCGGCTGTAGTTCGCTCGGAGCCTTCCACCCTCGAAAATGGGCAGATGGATGGCGACTCCGGCACGGCCCGCGTCGGAACCCGAATCGAACAGGCGGTTCAGGCCCAGCGACTCGTAGCCAACCAGGGCGACCAGATTGACGCTGGGATAGAAGCCTGCCTTTGCAACGCCGATACGCTTGGCGGCCGACTCCACGCGCCATCGCGCTGCCACGATTTCGGGCTTGCGCCCGATCAGATCGCTCTTCAGTGTTTCCGGAAGCGCCAGGGACAGGCTCGGCGAAAGATGCGTCTCGTGGATATTCAGACCACGATCCGGTCCACGCCCCAGCAGAGCCGCGATCCCATTGCGAGCCAGTTCTATCCGCTCTTCCACGTCGGCCAAGTCAGCCCGTGCCAGCTTGGCCCTCGCATGTGCCTGTTCCAGTGTTGTCTGTGTATCGAGGCCCTGGTCAACGCGGCGCATCGCCATGCGCTCGGAGTCCTCACGATTTCTGAGCGTGTCGCTCGCCAAATCGCGCTGTACATGCAAGCCATTGAGTTGGACATAGCGGCTTGCAAGCTCCGTCGTCAGCAGGACGCGGGCTGCGGCGGCATCGGCTTGCACCGCCAGCGCCTCGGATGTGGCCGCATCCAGCGCGGACCGGTTCTTTCCCCAAAAGTCGAGTTCCCATCCGAAATTCAGAGAAGCCGCGCCATAGTCGTTCCATCCCTTGGGAACGACATCCTTTGGGAAGATGCTGTTGTACGTCAGCTTCTGCTCGCTGGCGGATGCGTCCAGTGAGACAGAGGGAAACAGCGCTGCGCGCGCACCTTTCGATCGCGCAATAGCGGCATTGAGGCGAGCCTGCGCTTGCGCCATCGACGGCGAGCTAGCCAGCGCTTCGTCCATCAATTGGTCAAGTTGTGGATCGCCAAAGGACTTCCACCACGCCTGCGTCGGCCATTCACCGACAGGCGCCCCAAGGCTCTTGTCGGCCGCAAGCCCGTCCATTGATGCGGGCTTTTCCATCGGCCCCAGGTCCGGGATGGAGGCGCATGACGCCAGTACTGCGCAGCAAATCGCTACCGCAGCGGTTTTGCGCCATGCGGCAGAGGACTTATCGACGAAGGATGAATATTGGAGCGATGGGCTTGACATGGAGGCACCCGTGACTTGGCATGGCGCCATGCTAAACCGATCGGTTCGGTTTAGTCAAGAGCGGAAGTCAAACAGGAAATACAGCAATGTCAACATGTTGTGGAAAGACAATACAGTACCGATCGGTTTGACTTGGACCGCTTATGTGCTATCGTGCGGCTTTACTTTCCGCAGCGGTGGACCGAACACATGACCACTTCGTCAGCGCGCTCGAAGGCGAGCACGCCTTCCAAGCATCCCTCGTCCGCTGGGGGCGCAGTGCAATCAGAAAAAGCACGCCTTGTCCTTGCCGGCGCAAGGACTGTCTTCTTGGCAAACGGCTTTAGCGCTGCGACGACCGACATGATTCAGCAGGCCGCCGGCGTATCGAAATCGACGGTGTATTCGCACTACCCGAACAAGGAAGCTTTGTTCGTGGCCGTCGTCGAGGCCGAATGTGAGCGGTTTCTTAGAGCCGTTCGAAAGCCCAAGTTTCCAGAAGAACGGCTTGCCGATATTCTGAACGCGATGGCGCTCGCCTACTTGGAGATTGTGCTGTCGCGCGACGGGTTGGCGCTATACCGCATGATTGCGGCCGAAGCGCCGAGGTTTCCCGAGCTTGGGAGGCGCTTCTATCTGGCCGGCCCTGCCGCCATAAACAACATCGTTGCGGAGACCTTGGAAGTCGCTGCCTCGAAGGGAGAATTGGATCTTGGAAGTATCGGATTCGACTCCGCGGCCTCATTGTTTGTGAACATGGTGCGTGGTGAGGCCCAGATGCAGTGTGTAATGCACCCTGATGCTCCGGCGTCCGCTGCCCAACGGGATCGGTGGGCGAAAGATGCCGTCACTACTTTTCTTCGCGCCTTTCAGAAGAATAATGGCTGAGTGCAGTCTTCGCGTAAGCGATGCCTCTCGTTCCATGCGGTAGCGTTCAATCAGCCAATAGCGGGGCCGCGTGGTCGCCCCAGCTCCCACGATGTTGAGGCTCCTCGTACCGTCACGGCCAGTTGCCGCCCCAGCCGTTGCTCGATCACCGGCTTCCACGGCACCAGCGAGAACCCCATGCCGTCGTCGAGCATCGCGTAGCGCCCGCTGGCGAGCATGACGGAACGCCGGTAGATACCAGTCACGCGCCGCCCGTCGGCCACCGGCCGATGCTCCAGGCCGGTTTCGGCGGCGATGTCCTGCGCGGCCTTCGCCAATTCACGCCCGCGCAGCGTCCCCAGCAGATTGCGCGCGAGGACGACGCGCTGCCCGCGATGCTCGGCCAGTCCCTGTTCGGCCAGGAAGTCGGCGCGTTGACGTAGCGCATCCTTGACCTCGGCTCCAAAGCCCAGGTCGCCCAGGCCCTTGCCGCCGCCGATCAACTGCTGGTCGAGCCAGGTGGCGCCGATCACGCGGGCCTGCCGCTCGATGGGCAGGTGCGATTTCAGCTCGACCGCCACACCACCACCGAGGCGCTGCGCGTCGTACTGGCGGCCTCGCTCGGCCAGGTCGGCGGGCACGCGCCAGACGCCTTCAGCCTCGCGCTCCACGATGCCAGCGCGGCGCAGGGCTTCGAGCCGGCGTACATGGGCGGCCACTACCTCGCGCGGATCGCGTTCGTTCATGGCCTGACCTTGGGCGAGCGCAAGGTGATGATCGGTGCGGTACACGCCATCGGCGGCCAGCGCGGCGATGTTCCGGTCGGCGGCGCGCACGTCGGCCGTGCCTTTCACCTCCACCACGGCCCCGGTCGGGTACTGCTCTAGCTCGGCACGCGGCGGCAGCGTGACGTAGTGCGCCTTGCCGTCCGCGCCATCGACGATCAGATAGCCCTTGTCGTACAGCTCGTCGGCCAGCCCCTTGCCGACGACGCGACCGATGACGGCGCGGCCACCCTCGCCGGCCTGGAACACGGCCAGTTCGCGCTGCTTGCCGCTCATCGCCCGTTGCATCGTGCGGATGATGTCGCCGCGCTCGCCCATTGCCCGCAAGGTTGGCTCGGCGTCGGCATGGACGGCCCACGTACCGGGGTGCGGTTCGGACGCCAATCCCATGCGTTGTAGGTGTTGCAGGCGGCCGATCAGCACTTGCCGCTGGCGTTGCAACCCGGGTTCGGCGAAGCGTTCGACGCGCACCAAGCCATCGTCGGCGGCCTCGCGCTGCAAGGTGCGATCCAGGCCCGTCCACCGCTCCTGATCGACTTCGCGCTGCATGGCGCGCTGCATCTCCAGCTCGGTGCGCGGCCCCAGCCATTCGGTCGCTAGTTCCGACGCACGCCGGCGCATCCCCTCGGCGATGTAGTCGCGGGAAATGATGAGGTCTTTGCCGGTGTCATCCTTGCCGCGTAGGACGACGTGCGTGTGCGGGTTGTCGGTATTCCAATGATCGACGGCGACCCATTCCAGCGGCGTGCCGAGGTCGGCCTCCATGCGCGCCATCAGGTGCCGGGTGTAAGTGCGCAGGTCGTCGAGTTGTTCGGCATCCTCCGGCGAGACGATGAAACGGAACTGGTGCCGGTCGTCAGCGCCGCGCTCCTTGAACGCTTCGAGGTCGGCGTCGTCGGTCGCCGGCCCGTAGGCGTGGCCCGGCCCGCCCTGGCGATCGACGCCTTCGCGCTCGATGTAGCGCAGGTGCGCGGCGGTCGAGCGCGGCCCAGCCTGCGCCAGATTCACCAGTCGCGCCTTGATCGTCACGCGCCGGGCGTTGGCCCCAAGTCCCCGGCCAGCGAAGCGCGCCGCGACATGCCCGCGGCCTAGCCGGGAACCGGGTCGCTGGCCGACCTTGCCTGCCACCTTGCCGAGCTTCGTGCCGGCTTTGTTGGCCTGCCGCAGCACCTTGTTGACGAAGGCATCGCCGCGCTGTTTCGGAGCGCCAGGCCGGACGCGGAATCGGTCATCGTCGCGCTGGCTCATGGCGTCGCTCCGTCCAAGACCAGCGCAGTCCAGCGGACGAAGCACGCGACTTCGCCAATGCCGATGCGGCATTGCGCACCTTCGCGGCACGCTGCCGCCCCGTGGCGCGTGCCGCGCTCCCCCCACGTGCAGACAAGGTTTTCAAGCGGCCATGTGCCGCGACCTTTTATCTTGCCTTCCGCCTCTGCCCCTCGCTGTCGCTCCGGGCATCGGCGGCCCGGCGGTGCTGCGCTGCTCGCAGCCAGCACGCCTGGGAACGAGGCCACGGCCACCGGCCGGGCGCGTTCAAGGCAAGATGCCTGCACGGGGGAAAACGTCGCCGGATGTTGCGCGACGTGCGGCGCGGATGCGCTCGCACGACACGCGCGACGACACGGCGACAACCAGCAGGACGACATGCCGGATGGCACGATCGAACGCACAACTCCATGCAGCGAATCGGCGGCCATCATCGGCGTGTCTCCAGCCAGACCGGACGCGCAACACCGAGCACGGTGGATACAGCAACCGGGCCGAAATACCGGCTGTCGAACGACGCCGGATTGGTCACGCTCAACAGGAACAGCTCACCCGGTGCGAGGCGGCGGCAAAGCTGCAAGGATGGCAGCGGACGGCCCAGCCGGTCGGCACGCAGCACGGCGGCCGAAGGCACGCCGTCGATGCGGACGATGCCGCCCGCGATACACACCTCCTGCGGCGCGATGGCGCCGATGCGCTTGAGCAGCGGCACGCGCATCGGCAGGTAGCCGCGTTGCGCAGCCAGCACGGCGGCCTCCGCGGGCAGCGGGACGAGCACGATGCTGTCCACGGACAACGGACGTGGCAGCGAGCCGGCCCGGTGGTCGAGAGGATCGACGCGATACCAGCCGACCGCCACGCTGTCGGACGGGTTGTAGGTCAGGCGCGGCAGCGGCGATACGAAGGACGCCCAGGCCAGCGCAGCGAAGCCGCAGGCGGCCAGTGTCGTCACGACGATTCGAGCGCGCCTGCGCGAGCGAGGAAGCGGCGCCGTTCCGCTGGTGTTGGCAGATGGGCAAAGGCTCGTCATGGCAGCGCCCTCCCGGCCAGCCAGGCGGCGTGCCGCTCGGCGGTGTACGCGGGCAGCGGCAAGCGTGCAGCGAGCCGGTTGCCGAGCGTGCGCCAGTACGCGGGCGACACGTCGGCAGGCGCGATGCTTTGTGCTTCGATGGCGTCGAGCTGGGCCAGCACGGCGCGCACGGCGGGTTCGCCTTCGGCGTGCAACAGCAGGCGCGCACCCGGCAGCACGCCGGGGATGCGCTGCGCCGCGTCCAGCGGCGTGCAAGCCTGCATCACCATGAGCTGCCAGCGGATCGTGCCGTAGTCGTTGGCGTGCCAGCGGATGCGGCAGAACAACGCGCCCGGCAGGAACACCGCGACGCGCCGCCAGCGGTCAAGCCGGATGATGCGCGCCGGCTCGCCGAAGCGCAGATACAGGTCGATGCGCTGCTCAACGTAGGCGAGCGAAACGCGCGTCATAGGCGCGTTTCCGGCGCGGCCGGCGAGCACTGCAAACGATGGCGGCGCAGCCGTGGCCGCCAGAGCGGATGTGCTCATGGCAGGTTCTCCGGGCGGTTCGAGGGAAACTCGCGTTCCAGCAGTGCGCGCAGCAGTTCGGCGACGGTCACGCCTTGCGTGAACGCCGATACCTTGATGCGCGCCCGCATCGCGGGCGTCACGTCGAGGGTCAGGCGCGCGGTGTAGAGGTCGCCTTTCTGGATGCCGTCGGCATCGCCTTGGCGAACCCACGCCTCGGCGTGCGGGTTCGCCGGCGGACGTGTGCCGATACCGACACGTTTGCCGTTGCGCTGGCTCATGTCGGCCACCGCAGCAGCTCGTCGGTCAGCGCGGCGATCTCGCGTGCGGCGGCGCTGTCGGGTGCCGTTTCGCGTGCGAGCCGGCCAGCGGCCACGCTGTCGGCGAACACGATGCGCTGATGCACTTCCGAGCGCAGCGCCGGCAGCGGCTGCTCGGCGAGCGCGCCGCGCGCCTCGCGGCCGATGATGGTGGTACTGACGCGCCGGTTGACGACGAAGGCCGCGCGCAACTCAGGTCGGAATACCTGCGCCTCGCGGATCAGCGCCACCATCTCCGCCGAGGCCCACAAGTCGTAGGGGCTGGGCTGCACGGGAATCAGCACGCGCTCGGCCGCCAGCAGCGCGGAGCGCGCCAACGCGGCGATGCGCGGCGGGCCGTCGATGACGACGTGATCGGCGCGACGGGCCAGCTCCTGTGCTTCCTGGTGCAGCGTCTCGCGGGCGAGGCCCACGGCGCTGAACAGCCGTGGCAAGCCCTGCTGGCTTCTGCGCTGCGTCCAGTCCAGCGCCGAGCCTTGTGGGTCGGCATCGAGCAGGATGACCGACTGCCCGCGCATCGCCAGTTCGCCGGCGACATGCGTGGCGAGCGTGGTCTTGCCGACGCCGCCTTTCTGGTTGAGCACCGCGACGATCATGGCGCGGCCCTCCATGTTGGAAAGCCGGGCTTTGGCTGTTGCGTGTGGTGCCGTCTCGCGGTTATCCACCGAAACGGCGCGCTCCTATCAATAGTTGAGGCTGTAAAAAAACTCTCGTGCCCGTCAGCCCATGGGAGCCGCAGGCCGTTGTGTTTGGAGCCCCCTACATGCAGCACGCCATGGCCCGCTACAAACCCCAAGATCGCAATGGCCTGTTCCTGCCGGTGATCCTTTCCGAGCAGATCGTTCCCGGCAGCTTCGCCTTCGCGCTGGACTACCTGGTCGAGCACGAACTCGATCTGTCCGAGCTGGATGCCCGGTTTCGCAACGACGAGGTGGGCGCCAGCGCGTATGACCCGCGCGTGATGCTCAAGATCGTGCTGTACGCCTACAGCCAGGGCATGATCTCCAGCCGGGCCATCGCGCGGGCCTGCCTGCACAACGTCCAGTTCATTGCCCTGAGCGGCAACAGCCAGCCCAGCCACGCGCACATCGCCAAGTTCGTCAGCGGCATGGGAGAGCAGATCAAGTCCTTGTTTGCCCAGGTACTGATGACCTGCGACGCACAAGGCCTGATCGGTGGCGATCTCTTCGCCATCGACGGTGTGAAGCTGCCCAGCAACGCCAGCAAGGAGCGCAGCGGAACCTTCGAGGAGCTGCTTCAGCGTGCGCGGCGTCTCGAACGTGCCGCCGACAAGATCGTCGAGATGCACCGTGGTCAAGACTTTTGCGCGCCGGAAGATCAGATGGATGCTCGCCGTCAGGCACGCGTGAATGCTCTGCGCCAGGAGGCCGCGCGCACCCGGGAATTCGTCGCAGTCTCTTCGGAGATGCCCAATCGCAAGGGCACCGAGATCAAGACCAACGTCACCGACCCGGACAGCGGCAAGATGGCCACCGGCAAAGGCGTCATCCAGGGCTATGCCGCACAAGCGGCCGTCGATGCGCAGCACCAGGTGATCCTCGCGGCCAATGTCGTGGGCTCGGTCTCCGAGCACGACATGCTGCTGCCCATGATCGAGCAGACCAGTACCTATCTGCAGCCAGACACCGTGATCGTGGCCGATGCGGGCTACCACAGCAAAGACAACGTCAATGAGTTGGCACGGCTGAACATTGCCGCCCTGATTGCCGACAAGCAGATGCGCAAGCGCGACGAGAGGCTGGCCGGCCAAGGACGTTTCAAGCCCGCCACTCCAACGCTGCACAACAAGATGGCCCCCGGGGCTGGCCCAGTTCCAAAGCGCTTTGATGTGAGCGACTTCCAGTTGAAGAATCCACGCATCTGCATCTGCCCCGCCGGAAAGAAGCTTGTGGGCACGGGGCGCGTCTATCGCTACGGCGAGGGGAAAAGCCATCGGTTCTTCAAGGCTGACATGACGGACTGTGCAGCTTGCGAGCTCCGCTCGTTGTGCCTGCGAGACCCTGGTCAAACCACACCGCGCTCCATCAGAGTCAGTCGAGAGACCACCCGCCGGATAGCTGCCAAGAAGGACAAGGCCAATCAAGTGCGCGCCATCGATCTCATGCGTCAAGCTATCGACACGCCGGGTGGCAGGGCCCTGTACAGCCGGCGCATCGGCACGGTGGAGCCGGTGTTCGCCAATCTGCGGCACAACAAGGGCTTCTCGCGCTTCAATCTGCGTGGCCGCGACAAGGTCAACACGCAGTGGCATCTGTACTGCATGGTCCACAACATCGAGAAGCTCGCCGCCAGTGGCTGGAAAAAGGCCTGAAGGCCTTTCTTGCGCGACATCCCTCGTGCATTCGCGTTGTGCCTGCGCTGTCTTGCGCTGCGAAGCTTTTTTGTGCTGAGCACTGGTTTGCAGATATGCTCCAGCAAGCTCGAACTCATGGGCATGCCGGTTGCTATCTCTTCGATCACCGGCGGGGTTATTTAACAACCTCGTTAGAGCTTTTAAGTTAGGGAAGTTAGAGGATGACGAAACCCGCGCCAGTATTGGCTTTCCAGCGATTTCGCACGCCTGATAGCACGATAGGGACACGCCCGATAGCACGATACCCAGCACGCCTGATAGCACGAGGCCGTCCACACGTTGTCCCCGAGTTATCCCCGTGCCGTGGACGGCACTGGCCGGAACGTCAATAGTTCCTCGTTTGTGTCGAGCATCCGCTCGATGCCCAGCACATAGCCGGGCAACGACTGCCGCGCGACCAGCGCGCGCAGGTCGCAGGCGAAGTCGTAGGGCTTCGCCGTGCTGCCTGACTTGCGGTGCAAGTGCCGGAAGTCGAATTGCCAGCCCCCAGGCTGCTTGCCGCCGTGCTTGCGCACCAGGCGGTACAGCCATCGCTCGATGCCGCCGGTGAGCCGGAAATACGCCGGGTCGATGGTCAGCACCAGGGCGGCGTCGAGCACGCCGGCATAGAACCAGTCCGGCAGGATCAGCTCGATGCCCAGCGGCGTGCCGTGGGCGTCGGCCAGTTCCTTCCATTCGTTGATCCACGAGAAGCGATGCAGCCGCCGCCCGGTCATCTCGCGGATGGAAGTCGCCACCGTGGTCGATTGCAGCCGGTCGAGCGCGGCCTTGAGGCGCTGGTAGTCGCGCAGCGATACTCCGCGTCCGATGAAGCGCAGGATCTCGTAGGGCGTGGCCTGCATCAGCCGCGACGGGCGCAAGCCCGCGTCGCGTGCTTCCACGATCTGCGAAGCCGCCCAAATCAGCACGTCCGCGTCCCAAATGGTCGCTATGCCGTGCTCCTGCGTGCCCTCTACGCGGATCGTGACGTTGCCGCTGCGGAAGTCGATCGGCGCCGTGCGCCGCGACTTCGCCAGAGAGAAGAACGGATACGCCATCAAGTCCTGGGCATCGCGCGGCACCATGTCGCCCGGCAAGGCGCGGAACAGGTCGAGCTGTTCCCGCTCCCGCGATGGGCTGGACATAGCGACGGCCACCGGCGAGCCACCAATCAGCGCGCACGGCTGTCGGCCGAGTGATGCTCGGCGTATTCGGGATCGGACGTGGTTTCGTAGCTGCGCTGGTCGGCCCAGGCATCGAGGTCGGCCACCGCGTACATGACGCGGCGGCCGAACTTGCGAAACTTCGGCCCATTGCCGATCACGCGCTGCTTTTCGAGCGTACGCGGCGAAAGCCGCAGGTACTCGGCGGCTTCGTCGTTGGTGAGATAGCGTTGGGGTTGTGCAAGCGTGGTGGCGGGTGCGGCGGCAGGCCGCAAGGGAGCGGGACGCATCGGATGAACCTCCATCTGGCAAGGACGCCGGCAGCACGAGCGCAGCCGGATGGAGTCAGTCTCAAGATAGCGATGCGTTGCGCAGAGGGTCGTTTTGCGGTGCAGGCAAAACGACCCTGTGCAGGTCAATCGAGCTGTGCAAGGCGGCGGTAGCCGCCGCGCATCAGCGTTTGGCCGCGCCGCACGAGGCGGCGCACGCGCGAGCGCAGGCCACCGTCGGCATACCAACCGGCGGCCACGGCTTCGGTGCCGAACAGCCCTTCGGCGATTTCGCGCAAGGACGCGCCCGCGAGGGTCGCGTCGAGCGCCTGCAAGGTGTGCAGTTCCAGCAGCGCGGCGGGTGTGGGCCGCGCACGGGCCGCTGCCGCAGGCGCGGCCGTCGCATTCAGCGTCGCCAGCTTGTCCAACTCGGCCGTTATCGTGCGATGGCTTGCGCAAGGCACGGCGCCCGCGCGAACGGCATAGACGTAGGCAAGACCGTCGACCAAGCCCGGCGCCAGTGCGAGCCTCACGCAGCAGCCGGGCCAGCGCGCCGTCAGTAAGAGGCGCTTGCCGTCGTGAACCAGGTGTTTGTGACCGGGGATGCACCAGAACTCGAAGGCGTGTGCTTGCAGCGGTGGGTCGGCATCAGGGTAGAGCTGGAGCACGGCGGCATGGTCAGGGAACCAGGCTGGATGCGCGTCACGCGCATCCAGCGTCGGGTCTTCCAGCAGGCGCAGCCCCCAGGCGTGCGCGGCCTCCGGCTGCTGGCGACGGCGCAGCCAGTCGCGCCGGTAGTTGGGATGGCGGCGCAGATACTCCCAGGCGAGTGCGGGACCGTCCAGGTGCAACGAATAGAGATACGCAGCGGTGGGATACCAAGAATCGACGCTTCGATCGGCCATGATGCGACCTCCCTGTTGGCAGGAGCGTCGCCACGGACATTGAAATGCAGGGGCTACGGCATCATCGGCATTTCGTCATCGAAGAGGAATAAGCTGGCAAGTAGTCAAGACCGATTGGCTCCGAAGCCTTGCATGGATCGTCCTAGTGCGACGGTTGCGCAGCTCGGGAACGGCGCGCAGCATCGGATACCCTGCCGCAAGCTGCGCCGTACATCATGTCTCTTTCGGTCAAGCTCGCACTCGCCTGGTGCAAGAGTTCTCATTCAGACCGAAGCCGTCTTACACGAGATCGAGAAAGACACAATACGCCCCGGTCAATCCGGGATGGAGCCGTCGCGCTGCGCGAGTTGCACGTACTCCGATAGCGGCCGGGTGGCGCGGAAATACAGGTCGCGCCGGATGGGCCGCTGACGCGGCCCGACGATGCCAGCCAGATCGGACAGCTTGACCGTCCCCAGCGTCGGCATTCCGATGCCGAGGTCGATCAAGCCCCAGGCGGTATCACCATCGGCGGGATCGAGCGCAACCAGCAGCCAGGTCGCGTGCGCGTCCGGCGTGAACAGCCGCACGACAGGCAACGGGTCGATGCTATGGCCGGCCGCGCGCGCCTTCCCGGCCGCGAGCAGTTGCGTACGTTGTTCGGTGGTAAGAAGTGGCTGGTTCACGGGTTGAAATCCCACGAAGCCGAAAATGCATGAATACGCTTTGCCACCAAGGCGCGTAAGCGTCGAAGCGAATGCGTGCTTTCATGCGAAAACACGAAGTCGCAAGCGACTGAATCCGGACATGCTCGGAAACACAGAAGCGGCATTGCGCAGATCAGGAAAAGCACGAAGGCGGCTCCCTGGTTCTGACGGAATCCGTCGATACGGATTTCCGTAAAGTCACGAAGAAGGAAAACAACAACGCCAAATGAACACTATAGATTGTAGCCCTATAGGGCGCAATGGGCTGTCATCTTGGTTTTTCAGGGGAAACCATAGGTGGCGGCGAAGCACTCATTGGCGACGGCGATACGGACGGTCAGGAAAGCGCGCGGCTTGAGCCAGGAAGCGTTCTCCGACGTGTCCAGCCGTACCTACATGAGTTCGCTGGAGCGCGACCAGAAAAGTCCGACCGTACACAAGCTGACCGAGCTGTGCGAGGTCATGGACGTGCATCCGCTCACGTTGCTGACGCTGGCCTATGCCGGCGACAGCACGCGCAAGGCCGATCAGCTTCTGGCGCAGGTGCGCCAGGAGCTTGAGGCGGTGTTGAAGAAACGCGACACGCCGTAGGCGCGTGCGTGCCGTGCTGCGCCAGCAGCACGGCGCCCCGCCGCGATGGGCGGGGCGCGGCGGGTGGCCGTCAGGCCGCCTTGGGCTTGCTGCGCGACCAGATCAGGTCGTGCGTGCCGTTCTCGTTCTCGATCAGGCGGGCATAGACCGTCGCCGGGAACGAAGGATCGTCGAGGGTCACGGACAGGTAATCCCGCCCGGCCTCGCTGGTCTTCTTCCACGCCGCGCCGAAGTCATTGCCGGCCGCCTGAAGGCGGAAGTCGGGGGCGTTCTCGGTGTCGCCCTTGTCGTTGGGAATCAGCTTGACCTTGACGTTCAGGGTCAGGGTGCGGAGCTGGCCGGTGAAGCCGTCTTTCTCTGCGGTGAAGGTGCCGATGTTAGCCATGATGTTTCTCCTTTCGGGTTGAACAAGGTCGCGCCAGTGCGTCCTTGTTGTGATCCGGCCGGCGGGGGATGGGCTGGCCGCACCGCGCAGCGGTCGCAACACCGTGGAGAACCTGGAAGCGAAAAGAATTTGTCCCGCGAGGAAGCCGCGCAGCGGCGGGGAAATTGTTTTCGCTGGAAGGTTGCGGCCATGAAGCCCAAGGCGCAGCCGTTCCCTCGCCAGGATTCACGACAAGCCAAGGACGCACGGGCCGCCCGCTCCCGAATGGAGACGTGGCCGACTCGGCATCCCCGCGTGACGGCTTCACCGGCTTGCGCCCTGACGCGGGCAAGGCCAACACCCCAACGACGAGCGAGAACGCTCCTTGCCGCAGATTGCGACGACGGGCTTGAGGCGTGGCGTGGATGCTCCATAGCGAGGCCGGGTGGCGTGTCGGTGAACCGTCCTTCGTGACGTACAGGCGCGAACCGCCAGCGTCGAGGACGACACGTTTTGGCACAACCTGCCGCAGCAAGCCGGGGCGTAGCCCCACAAGCCCCGCCCATTGCGGCGGGGCGCCATCGAAACCTTGCCCGCGCCAGCGGGCACCGATCGCCGTACCGCGTGCAAGGCACTTGCACGTCCGCCACGTCGCCGCCTGGTCGAAGGCGGCGACGTGGCGATTTTGCTTTGGACGCTGGAACCGGGCGCGGCCACCGCCGCGCCCGGATTTTCGACCACCGGCCCCAAGGCGGAACGGCTTGGGGCCGGTGCTGCTCGTTATTCCTTGGTTTCGATGATCCACCACACGGCACGCGGCAAGGCGTGGCCTGTGATGGGATGCAAGTCGGTCAGGTCGGCGCAGGCTGTCCAGCCGGGGGGGGGGCGGTAGCCGCGCACGTCGCCTTCGCCGTGCCAGCGGCGAGCGCGTACCGTGCCGGGCGCATAGGTCGCCGCCATGCGCGGGCGGCTGGTGGTGGTGCGGGTCATGGGGGCTTCTCCTTCAAGCGAAGCGCCCCGGTCGAGGCCGGGGCGCTTGCCTTCGGCGCGGGTCAAGCGGCCAGTGCCTCGGCGGGTTCATCCGCCATTGCCTCGGCATCCTCCGGGGCATCCTGCGCCTGCGTTTCCTGCGGCGCAGCTTCCGGGCTTTCGGTCTTGAAGATGGCAGGCATCCAGCCGGTGCCGTCCGCCAGCCGTTCGGCTTCGCTGGCAATGTCCGCCTTCTTCAACTTCGCCAGTCGAGTAGCGTGCGACGGTGCGAACTCGCCCACGGCTTCCAGAATCGCGGCCTTCGGCACATGCTGGAAATACCCGTCTGCGGTGGGCTGCCACCATGCCGCCATGTCCAGTCCCACGGCCTGCGCCAGTTCCGCGCCGGGCTGGTGCTGCGTGGCGCGAGGCGTCACCACGTCCACCGTGGAAGCCACGCACACGGCCAGCAGCCGCACCAGTTCGTCTTGCGGCTTCGCCAGCAGCACGGCGAACAGTTCGGCGCTGTCCTGCGGCAGCGCTTCGCCCGCGACCTGCTGCAATTCGCGCAGGGCCACGGCAGCGGGTGACTCGGGCCAGTCGGGGGCCATGCCTTCCAGCCGGTCTTGCACTTTCATGCTCACGCCTAGCGGCAAGTCGTGGCCGTAGTGGCTGTCCTGCAAGATGGTCTGCACCATGCCATGCACCAGTGCGGCCAGCGCGACTTGCGGATGCCGGGCGACTTCGATTTGCAGCGCGGCGGTGCGGTGTGCGCTCAACCGCTGCGCCAGCCGGTCGGACAGGCTCGCGGCTTTGGGCTGCTCGGCGTCCTCGCCTTCGTCGTCGTTCCCGGCTTCGCCTTCCGCGCCGCCGAAACCCTGCCGCAAGCGTTCCAGCGTGCGCAGCGCCTTGGCTTCGGCTTCGCGCAGCAGCCCGCGATGAATCACGGCTGCGCCGCTGCGGTCGAGCGTGACGATGGCACCGGCCACGGCGCGCACGTCCGGGGCGTAGCCCTGCAAGGTTTCCTCCACGGTTTGCAGTTCTCCGGCGACCTGTTCGCGGCGCGGTTCCAGCGCCTCGGTCTTGTCCTCGTCCTCGGCGTCGTAGGCTTCTTCCAGTTCGGCGTCGATCTTGTCGAGGCGGGTTTGCAGCGCGGCGATGCGGCGGGCTTCGCGGGCGCTCGGTTCGCGGCGCTGGCGCGGCGCGTTCTGGAACGCCTGCCGCTCGGCGTAGCTCATGTGCGTCACGGCTTCGACCCACGCCCAACCCTCGGTGCGCACGTCCCCGGCCAGCGCATCCAGCTTGCCGCGCACCAGCGTTTCCAGCAGCGCGGCGTCGGTCAGGTAGGTTCCGGCATCGCCTTCCGCGAACAGGTCGCGGCGGATGCCGCCGCCCGCCGCCGTGTAGGTGTCCAGCCCGGCGAAGCGCACCAGCGGATGCGTGGCGTCGATTTCGCGCTCGGTCAGGCGTTCGCGCAGCGCGGATGCGCCACGCTGCCATTCGGGCGCTCCATAGAACGCGGCTTCCTGCGCAGCGTGGTCGTCGGTGATGGTCAGGGCCATCAACTGTTCCAGCGTGACGGCTCCGGCCCGGTAGTCGGCCAGCAGGCGCGGCGAGACGTTGGCCAGCTTCAAGCGGCGCTGCACCACCAGCGGGGACACGCCGAAGTCGGCAGCAATGTCTTCGATGGGACGGCCTTCCTTGACCAGTGCGGCGAACGCCTCGAACTGGTCGGCCGGGTGCATCTGCTCGCGCAGCAGGTTTTCCGCGAGGCTGACGGTACGGGCCGAAGCGTCGGGCACCAGCAGGCAAGGCACCTCAAAGTCGGCGGCGATGCGCTTCTTCTTCGCCAACAGCTTCAACGCGGTCAGTCGGCGGTCGCCGGCCACCACTTCGTATTGCTCGCCATCGGCGGCAAGGATCACGACGAGATTTTGCAGCAGGCCGATGCGGGCGATGCTCGCGGCCAGTTCGGGGATGGACATGCGCGAGGTCGTCCGCGCGTTGCGTTTGGAGCGGCGCGGCAGCAACTGCGAGAGCGGAACCAGAATCAGGTTCTTGGTCGGGTCGGCCACTTCCAGCGGCGCGGCGGCTTCGACGGCACGGGCTTCGGTTTGGGTAACGGCGTTCATGGTGATAACTCCTAGCGGTTGGGATGCAGCAGCGAGAGAAGCGGCAAGGGCTGCTGCCTGCCCCTGCCGCGTGGGGGTTCAGGCTTTCAACTGGCGCATGCCATCGGCCAGCAGCCACAGGGCGCGGTTCAGGCGCACGTTCTGGTCGATGCCCTGCACGGGGCGCGTGCGCTGGCGGCGTCCGTTGGCGCTGCGGCCCATCAGTCCGCCTTGCGTCAAGTTCTCTTGCGTTCGGTTGAACACGCTCCACAGATCGGGGCGGCGGTCATCGAACCGGCGCGGGGCCAGCACTTGGCTTTCCGTGATCGGCGCGGGCTTGTCCGGGTCGTCGTACTTGAGGGCGAGCGCGGCGCGGGCGAAGACTTCGGCCTCGCCGTTGTCCAGCGTGATGGCCTGCATGGCATCGCGGGAGGCTTGCGCACGCTCGAAGCCGTGCAAGACTTCATACGCGCCTTCGATGACGTGCCCGGCTACGTCGCCTTTGTGGTGCACGCGCACGTCCGCCACGGTGTCGCCGCAGACCAAGCCGTTGCAGCACACGAAGCGGAACATGCCCGCCAGCATCTGGTAGCTGCTGGTGCCGTCGTGCGAGTTCAGCAGAATGATTTCGTTGGCGGTGCTGCCGTCGATCTGGCTGGCATGGCGCAGCCGGATCATGTGTTTCGTGTGCGCGCGCTTGCCTTCGTCGCGCACGCGGGTCTGGCAGACCATGAAGGGTTGAAAACCTTCCTTGCGAAGCTCGGTCAGCACGGCGGCGGTGGGGATGTAGCTGTACCGCGCGGAACGGCTGTCGTGCTTGTCCTCGGCAAAGATGGAGGGGGCCACGCGGTGTATCTGGTCATCCGACAAGGGATGATCGGCGCGCAGCATGGGGGAGCGGGAAGCGAAACGGGATGCGAGTTGCATGGTGGTTACTCCTGACAAAGTTGCTGTTGAAGGCCCCACCGGATTCCTAGATTCGGAGCCCGCCTTTCGGCTTCTCCGGTGGGTCGGCGCGGAGACCTGGGCCGGCCTCGTTGCCACCGTCTTTCCTGAGTTCATCGCCCGCGACGGTCAGGAGCGCGCGAACGGGTGCGGTCAAGGAAACAAGCGACGGGTTGGTGCGGCCCGCAGCGCAGCGAGGACACGGCCCGGCGCGCCTTGACGGCACACGGGCGCGGGCTACGGTCGCGGAAAGGTGATGAAGTCAGGGGAGACGGCTGGACAAGGCAACGGCCACAGCGTTGGCGCAGATCCCACGCAAGTGAAGCGCGCAGCGCCGCAGGCGCGAAGGCCGATCAGGTGCAACCTGTTCGGCAGCCTTTCAGGGGCGCCAAGCCACGCGCGGCGGGGATCGGCTGCAAGCCGTTCCCCTGGAGTGCAAGCGCAGCGCGCAGGCCCGCGAGGGCCGAAGAACACGACACCAGGCGCAGCAGAAAAAAAGCGCCGCCCCCGCGATCGGCGGAAGCGACGCTTTGAGATTTACATCGAGCGATCAACTCGACGCCGGCGACACCATCGCCTGAATGCGCTCGATGATGCCGGGTTCGACGAAGACGCAAACCTGATCGGCCGCGAGCTGCACATTGAACATGGCGGCGAAGGTTTTGCGTTTCAGGTGCGCCAGGCGGCCCGTGCGATACGCCTCACTCGGCTTCAAGCGATCCGCGCCCGACGGCTTGCCGCTGCGCTCAGGGTCGCATTCGACCAGCGCGACGAAGCCCTCGTCGAACAGCTTCTGGTGTTCGGCGCACAGGCCCCAGCCCGTCGTCGTGTAGCGCTCCATGCTCGCGCGCAGGTGCTTGTCGAGCAGGATGCTGCCGGTATCAAAAGGAGTGCCGCAGACCAGGCAGACACGGCGTTCCAGCGAAACATGCGATTTGTCGTTCATGATGACGATCTCCGGTTGCTCGGGCGGAATTGCCCGGAACCGGCGCCAGCACGGCGCAGCGCAAGCAGTCAGGGGTCGCAGACGGCCGCGGCCGCAAGCGTGCAAGGCACGCGCAGCCCTTGACGGCGCGAACGCCGTGGTACGGTGAAGGGAACAGCAAGACCGCCCATCCACCGCCACGAGGGCACGGACAGGCAAGCGGAGCGCGCAGGCCCTCAAGGGCCGGAGGCGTCAGGGATCAAAGCCGGATGGCCGCGATTCGGCACGAAGCGCGGGGCGCAGCCCGCGAGCCCGACGGCGGCACGCCGGGACGCAATGATTCGCCCCTTGAATATCCTTTGGAGAGAACCACAAGCGACATTTATAGTTGTGATCTGTCGGCCGACTGTCGGGTTGCTGTCGTGTTGCCGTTGTTCCTGGCTCCCCATACTTCACCATGTCTACTGACAACGATGGAGCCACCCATGAACGCTACAGAATCTGCCCAACAAACCCGTCTGCTGACGCCGGCCGAACTGGCCGCTTGCATCAAGCTGTTCCGTGAGATGCGGCAATGGTCACAGGAGCAACTGGCCGCCATTTCCGGCCTCAACGTGCGGACGATCCAGCGAGTCGAACAAGGTTTGTCCGCTAGTCTTGATACGCGCCGCGCCCTTGCCAACGCGTTCGAGTTCGAGGACATCGACGCTCTCAACAAACCGTTCACTATCCCGACGGACGAGGAATTCAAAGCGGCGAAAGAGAAGTTCGACCGGGAGCACGTTACCCTGACGGCCATCCCGCTGACGACCGGCAAGCAGTTGGCCAGGTTGGCCGAGTCCTGCACGATGGACTTGTCAGAGCCAGCCTTCGAGCTGACCCGCGAAGCGGACGAGGCATTCGCCATGCTGGTGGATTACTTCCGTGAGTACCGGGACTGCGCCGATGTCTACAACGAAACACAGAAGTTCGACGTGTACGACGAGATGCAATCCCACATCGACGCGCTCCAGGCGCTCGGTGTCTCACTGCGCTACGCCACGCGCAAGGTACAAGTGAAGTGGGGATCAGACCCGGACAGCAAGCCGATGGCCGCCACGGTGCTGTATGTGGTCGGCTTTCCGCTCGGCAAGGAACCCGAGCAGTTTGCAACGCCAAAATCTGCCGGCATCCGTCTGTAGCTGGGCAAGCGCAGCGCGCAGGCCCTCAAGGGCTGGAGGCGTCAGGGATCAAAGCCGGATAGCCGCGATTCCGCGCGAAGCTCCGGGGCACGGTCTGCGAGCCCGACGGCGGCACGCCGGGACGCAATGATTGGCGACAGCAGCATCACGTGGTATCGTCTGAGGTGGTTGCCGTCACCTGCCGCACGCGCCCTTCGGGGTACGACGAAGACGGAGCATTCAGAGCCTCACCCAATCCATGTTTGATCCCTTGGGCGGCCCGCAAAGCGTGCACCGGCTCGACGCCCGACGGAGATCAATATGGACACCCAACAGCTCAAGGTGTTCGCGGAGCGCTTGCGCGCCTACCTCGAACGCCACAACCTCACCCTCAAACACGGCCAGACGCTCGATCTGATCGCAGCCATCCCCGGCCTGCGCAACTGGCCCGAAGTCAACGCCTTCCCTGCACGGGTATCTGCTGCGCAATGGGACAGCCACTCGGCCGACCGACTCGTCAAACGCATCGGGAAACTGCATGCGCTGATCCTGCCGGTCGATGAACTGCACCGGGCGCTGGATCCGATGAGCGCCAACGTCCTGAAGGTCTGGCCCGATGGTCCCGTGCCCGGCGTGTATGTGACGACTTCGCAGGAGGCCATCGACGCGGCCATCGCCAAGTACGAAGCCGCCACCGACGGCGCGCTGCTCTACGCAGAGGACGCCGGCCGTTCTTCGGACGCTGCCATCGACCTGGGCGAGCACGGTCTGTTCTCGCGCGGCATGGATCGACTGCCCAGCGGCACGCTAGTCGTAGTCGGCCCCGTGCCGCTGACGCAGGAATCCTGGAGCGACAACAAGGACCGCCTGAACACCGCCGCCAATCTCGCCCACTCGTCCTCACTGCGCGTCGTTGTCCTGGCGGAGACGCCGCTGCCCGAGAATCTGCACAGCGACATCGACCTGCTGCTGCGGCCCGACGATGAAGGTCTCGACAGCGAACCCGTTGACGTGCTCGGCATTGTTACCGAGTCGGGCGATCTCCAAGTGGTGCAGCCGTTCGTTCAGCGCCGCGCGGCGCCGGCAGCGCAGCACTTCACGACCACCCAGCGTTTGCCGCAAGTGCTCGAAGATGCACTGCGACTGGCGGTGACAAAGCGCCCCTATGGGATCATCGTGCTCGGCATCACGCCTGGCGATACACAGCGCAAGGCGCTGGTCGAAGCGGTGTTGCCGCTGACCGAACACGCGGGACCAGCCGTTCGCATACAGCCGACGTTCCGCCCTGGCTACGGCAAAGACGATACCCCGTTGTCGCCGCATTTCGAGGGGCTTCCAGTCTTCCCTTCCATCGAGAGTGCCTATGCGCATGGCTACCGCCGCATGGTGATCGAGTCCTCCCACCACGGTGCCGGCGAAGCAATCGCTCGGCATGCGCATGAGGTGTGCTTCTTGATTCGCTCCTTCTCGACCGAAGTTGCTGGCGCCTGGATGAGCAGCCTGCCGGCTCAGATCGACAAGCCCAATGCGCTCGATGTCGTCACGGCTGTCCTGTGCGCCGCCGACGTGCCGGCCAAAGCGGAGACAGTGACGATCTGCGATGCCTTTGTCGGCGGTGCGTCACCGGCACCTACGGATGATGACATCGACAGGCTGGCGGAACACATGGAGGCACATCGCGCTGTGCGGTGGCAGGAGCAGTTGGACGCATTGTTGGTCGCCCGAAAAGTGACACCCGCGCAAGTCAAGAAGGCCCTGCGTCGCCACAACGTGGACGACTACTTGGCCTCACGCAAAGCGGCACAGGTGTAGCGCGTAGCAGAAATGACAAGGGGCCGACAGCGGCGTTGCAAGCCGCTGGACGGCCCCACAACAACAAAGGACGTAGACAACAATGAAGGCCCATCCATTTACTCGCCCCACCATTGTCGCCGCGGTCGAATTTCTCGGGCAAATGCTGACGCAGGCGAAGTTCGATCAACTCGCGGTGCGGCTGGGGCTGGACGATGAAATCCCCCAAGGAACGGCAAAGAGCGTGACCGCGAAGAGTGCTTTGCTGGCGCGCATTGTCAACCAACGCGCGACGCAGATCGTCAGCACCTTGGACGGGCCTGTGACTCTGGCCGAAGCTGCGGTACGCGAAGGGGTTGGAATGACCGTGCCACAGTACGCGAAGGCCGAGCAGGAGCGTTTTCTTCGGGGGTTGGCGCTCGACGGCTACGTTGTCTCCTGGGATGGGGACGCACGAACGCCATTGCTGCGCGCAGCGCTGCCTGGCGAAGTGGATCTTCCTGCGGCCGATGACGAAGTTCACCAATTGCTGAAGCAGTTCGGATTCAACGTGCCGCTGGGGCACTTAGACCAAGCCATCGACGCGCACACGCGCGGCGACTGGGCAGCGGCGAACAGCCAGATACGCACGTTTCTGGAAGGCTTGCTCAGCGACATCGCCTCGCACATTGATCCGCAGAAGTCTGCCGAGCTGGCTTCGAGCGAGAACCGCCGCGCCTGGCTGGCGGAGCGCGGTTTCCTGTCGAGCAGCAGGAATGAATGGACCAACGATGGAAAGAACTATTTGAACGGCTTGTTCAAGATGCTGCATACCGATGGCTCGCACCCCGGCCTCTCGGACGAAGATCACAGTACGTTCCGACTGCACCTTGGACTTATCACTGGCCGGACGTTGCTTCGCCGCCTTAACAACGGTCGCTGAACCGCAGCCCTCTCAACAACCCGCGGATGGCCGCGATTCGACAAGAAGCGCGGGGCGCCAAGACGCACATTTATCGCTGGCGAGTTTTGGGATGAATTGCCGTGCGAGATTCCAGCAGACGCCGCGTGTTCTCCAATTCCTTTTGCAACAGTTCGGCATCCGGCAACACGGTTCGATAGTTTGCTGCCATGACCTTGCTGGGCAATCCTTCCAGTGCATACCGCGCCAAAGCATGGCCCTTGTCCGCGCACAGGATCAGACCCACGGGCGGATTCTCGCCCTGAAACGTCCAGTGCTCCTTCGCATAGTTGCAGTACAAGTGCATCTGGCCCACGTCGGCATGCGTCAAGGCACCGAGCTTCAAGTCGATGATGACGAGGCAGCGCAAACGCCGATGGAAGAACAGCAGATCGACCCGATACCAGGCCTGGTCGATGCGCAACCGCCGCTGTCGCCCAACGAACGCGAAGCCCTCGCCGAGTTCGAGCAGGAAGTCTTGCAGCCGATGAATCAGGGCCTGTTCAAGATCGGACTCCGAATACTCGTCCTTGAGGTCCAGAAACTCCAGCACATACGGGTCTTTGATCGCGTCGTCGGGCGTGACGACATCTTCCGGCTTCGGCACGGCGCCTTTGACCAGCATCGCCGTCTTGTTCTTCGACAGCGCCGTGCGTTCGTAGAACTGACTGCCGATCTGCCGGTCGAGCTGACGCACGCTCCAGCCACCGCGCAGCGCCTCGGCTTCATAGAACTGGCGGGCGTGGGCGTCCTTGACCGACAGCAACCGCACGTAGGCCGACCACGGCAGCGTGAAGACCTGCGCCAGCTCGTCGAGTCGCCAGGGTCGCGCCGGCGCCATCGGCACCGGGGAAGATTCGCTAGTGTAGTGTTGCATTCTGTTTGGAACTTAATCGGCTATTGGCGCGGATGACCTTTTGCAGGATGTCGCGAGCGTTCTTGGTCCAGATGAACGGCTTGGGGTTGGTGTTGTGATGCGCGATGTACTCATCGATGGCCGAGACGAGTTCGGGCACGCTGGTGAACACCCCGCGGCGTAGCCGGTTCTCGGAGATGTCGCGAAAGAAGCGCTCGACCATGTTCAGCCACGATGCCGAGGTCGGCGTGAAGTGCATGTTGAATCTGGGGTGCTTGGCCAGCCACTCCTGCACAGCTGGATGCTTGTGCGTGGCGTAGTTGTCGGCGATCAGATGCAGCGTCTTGTCCTTGGGCGTCTCCCGATTGATTTGACGCAGGAACTTCAGCCACTCGATGTGGGTGTGGCGCTGCTGGCACTGGCCGATGACCTGACCGTTGAGCACGTTGAGCGCAGCGAACAAGGTGGTTGTGCCGTTGCGCTTGTAGTCGTGCGTCATGGTGGCCGCGCGCCCCTTCTTGAGCGGCAGCCCGGGCTGCGTTCGGTCCAGCGCCTGCACCTGGCTCTTTTCGTCGCAGCACAGCACCAGCGCATGCTCGGGCGGCGACATGTAAAGCCCCACGATGTCTTCGAGCTTTTGCACGAACTGCGGATCGCGCGAGACCTTGAAGCCGCGCACGATGTGAGGCTTGAGACCGTGGGCCTGCCAATGGCGCATCACGGTGCTGGCGCTGACGCCCAACTCAGCGGCCATCGTGCGCGTGCTCCAGTGCGTGGCCGCCTCGGGCTTGGTCTGTGTGGTTAGCTTCACAAGCTTGGCCACATCCACCTTCACCGGCGGTGCGCCGCGCGGCAAGTCGCGCTCGATACCTTGCAGCCCCAATTGCAGGTAGCGTTCACGCCAGCGCGCCACCTGCACGCGCCCAATGCCAAGCTGCTCGGCAATATCCTTGTTTTGCAGCCCCTGCGCGGCCAGCAGCACGATCTGGGCGCGCTGGGCCAATCTGACGCTGGTGCGCTTGGAGCGCGCCAGCCGGCTCAGCTCGCTTTCCTCTTCATCCGTCAACACAATCGTCGGGGCAACTCGCAATTTTTCACTCCAATGCAAACCGTAGTAGAGCATTGGAGCGTGGTTGCTCAATTAAGTTTCATTAAGAATCAAACACTACACTAGACACTGTCTGGCGAATTGGCCAGGTTAGGAAGAACGACCGCATCTGCTGCAAGTTCGGGCGGCTGAATCCGCGCCCGAACTGCGCGGTCAAGTCAGCAGACAGCCGCTCAATCAACTGTTCGCCGTAACCGGCGCGCCGCTTGCCCTGTTGCTCGGCTTCGACGATGCGGCGGCCGATTTCCCAATAGCTCGCCGTCATCAGCGCATTGACGCTGCGCGCCGCCGCGTGCCGCGCGGCATCGAGCAGTTCGACGATGCCGCTGTGGATGCCGGCATAGCCGGCCGGTATGGCGGCGGGGGTTTTCCCCACCGCCGCGAGTGTCTTCTTGGTCATGCCGCCACCTCCGTAGAGCACGAGGCGCCGGTAATCGTCTTGCGCCGGTTCGCCACCAGCTCGGCCGCCTTGCGCACCGGATCATCCTCGGTGTGGACGTAGCGCATGAACATCACCACGGTCTTGTGCGCCGTCAGTGCCATGCCGACCTTCACCGGGATACCCGAGTTGGCAATGTCGGTCGCCGAGCGATGGCGGATGCCGTGCGTACCCACGTGCGTCGCGCCCGCCGCCTTGAGCGCGCGGCACCATCCGCCGTAATACTCGCCCGTGGTCAGGTGTTGCCCCGGATGGCGTGGCGACGGCAGCACGTAGCGAGCGCCTTCTTCGCGCGGCGCCATCGAGAGCAGCCGGTAGGCTTCCTCGCTCATGGGCTTGGACATGCCGCCGGTCTTGCTGTCGGGCCAGACGACGCGACGGTTTTCCAGATCGACCCATTCCCATTCGAGCGTGACGATTTCGGAGCGGCGGCCAGCGAACTCGAATTGCAGGCGGATCGCCAGAGGGATGACGTAGTTCTCCGACCCTTCGGCCTCGATCTTGTCGAGCTGCCGGAACAGCTTGCCCATGTCCTCGTCGCTGATGAGGTGGGTTGACTTACCGGCAGGGAACATCGGGACATGACGGCAAGGATTGGTGCCGTCCGGGCGGAAGCCCCACACTTCGGCCAGGTTGAACATCTTGCGCAAGACGCTGAAGACCTTGTTCGCTTCGGTCGGCTTGTACGAGAGCTTTTCCATCAGCCCCGCGATGTCGGGCCGCTTCACGTCCTGAACCTTCCTGCGCCCCAGGAGCGGAATGATGTTGCGGTTGATGACGCCTTGATAGCCGACGCGGGTGCTGGGCTTGTTGCGCTTCTTGGAGTAGTCCTCCATGAACTTCTTGCACAACTCTTCAACGGTGGGTGCTTTGCGCGCCTCGGCTTTGGCAGCGCCGGGATCACCGCCCCGGCGAACCTCGGCCAGCCAGTTCTGCGCCAGCGAGCGGGCTTGTTCGACGGTCAGTTCTCCGTACATGCCCAACGCCGGCTTGCGCCGCTCGCCGGCATTCGTGCGGTACTGGAGCATGAAGACCTTGCGACCGGCCGGTGTAATCTTGCACAGGAAGCCGGGAACGAGGGTGTCGCGCAGCTCGATGGCTTGCGCTTCGGGTTTTGCCGCATCGACTGCGGACTTGGTGAGCTTGATCTTGGCCATAGCTGACTCCTTGGAAAGACCCGTTTCCAGGAGCCTGTCAGGAGCCAAGCGGTTGGAAGCCGGGTCAAGTTTGAGAAAGCACCGGCATAGGATGAACTCGCGTAAGCTCTTGATAAACCTGCCACAACGAGCTGTGGCGTAGTCCAGCGAAGTTCGGTGCTGGAGTCATGCTGAAATAAAAAAAGGCGCTGCAACGCAAGTCACAGCGCCTTTTTGCAGAAGGCATGCCGGAAAGCCTGCTTCAGCCCTTCTTTTGCACCATCTTGATCACGCTGGAGAAATCCTCCCCCCCGTGCCCCGCAATGCTGTGCGCCGCGTAGATTGCGCGCGCCATGCCGCCCAGCGGGGTGCTGGCCTTGGTGGCGATGGCGTTTTCCTGGGCCAGGCCCAAATCTTTCAGCATCAGGTCGGTGCCGAAGCCTCCCGCGTAGCCCTTGCTGGCGGGGGCGTTCTCGTGCACGCCGGGGAAGGGGTTGTACTTTTCCAGCGCCCAGTTGCCGCCGGAACTGCGGCGCATGATTTCGCTCAGTACCTTGGGGTCCAAGCCGTTGGCGACGCCCAGCGCGATGGCTTCGCTGGTGCCCACCATCAGGATGCCCAGCAGCATGTTGTTGCAGATCTTGGCCGTCTGGCCCGCGCCCACGGCGCCGGCGTGGAAGATGTTGGCGCCCATTTTTTCCAGCAGGGGACGTGCGCGCTGCAGTTGCGCGTCGGTGCCGCCCACCATGAAGGTGAGGGTGCCGGCGATGGCGCCGCCCGTGCCACCCGATACGGGTGCGTCGATGAAGTCGATGCCCAGGGCTTCAGCGGCCTTGGCGACCTTCTGGCTGGTGGCGGCGGCTATTGTTGAGCTGTCGATCACCAGCGTGCCCTTGGCGATGCTGGCCAGCAGGTTGCCGTTGCCCAGGAACAGGCCTTCCACGTGTTGGCTGGCGGGCAGCATGGTGACGACGGCCTCGGCGCCCTGCACGGCGTCTTGCGCGCTGGTGGCGACCTGCAGGCCTTCGGCCCGGACCTTGGCAAGCGCGTCAGCGCTCAGGTCGAAGGCCTTCACGCTGTGGCCGGCCTTGTGCAGGTTGATGGCCATGGGCGCGCCCATGTTGCCCAGCCCGATGAATGCGATTTGCATGGTGGTTGTCTCCTGTGGTGTGTGATGGGAACTATGGTTTTGATAGCTGCCAGCGCTTGATGGGTGCGCGTTACAGGGCAAAAATGCCTGAAATCATGATCGCATGCCCTTGCTGCGGCTTGTGGCCGCCTTCGCCCGCCGGGGCGAGGCCTTGGCAAGCGGGTTGAAGGCGAGGGCGGTGTCAATCCAGTGCTCCCACTGGGCGCGCGTGGCGTAGGCAGCGGGCTCCAGCCAGAAGTAGCCGGCCATGCCGCCGCGCGGGTCCAGCTCGCGCACGCCGGGGGTTTCGGCGGTTGCGTCGTGCTGCTGCGGCGGCAGGCGCACCAACAGCTCTTCGCCTTTCACGCCCAGGCAGAGTTTGCCGTCCACCATGAAGGCGTGGCAGCCGAAGAGCGTGCGCTCCTCTACCTCCACCTGCGCGTTCAGCCGCTCGCCCAGTGCGTCGCGCACGGCGGCGATCAGGTGCAGCGCTTCGTCGGACAGGGGGCGGGCAGGCATGGTAGGTTTGGAGTTAAATAGGCCTCTAGCGCTTATCCATCCAGCGCGAGCAGCTATAATTTTTGAATATCAACGGATCACCTCCGGCGCGTCGCCGTCCAGCATGCGCCGGCCGATGATGACGCGCATGATCTCGTTGGTGCCTTCCAGAATCTGGTGCACGCGCGCGTCGCGCAGCAGGCGCTCCAGCGGGTATTCGCGGATGTAGCCGTAGCCACCGTGCAGTTGCAGCGCCTCGTTCACCACGTTGAAGCCCACGTCGGTGGCAAAGCGCTTGGCCATGGCGCAGTAGGTGGAGGCGTCGCGTGCGCCGGCGTCAAGTTTGCTGGCGGCCAGCCGCACCATCTGGCGCGCAGCCACCAGCTCGGTGGCCATGTCGGCCAGCTTGAATTGCAGCGCCTGAAAGCTGGCGATCGGCTTGCCGAACTGCTTGCGGTCTTGCATGTAGCGCTGGGCGTGCTGCAGTGCGCCTTGCGCGGCGCCAACCGAGCAGGTGGCGATGTTGATGCGCCCGCCGTCCAGCCCCTTCATGGCGATCTTGAAGCCTTCGCCCTCCTGGCCCAGCAGGTGGTTGGCGGGGATGCGCACGTTGTCAAAGCTGATCTGGCGCGTGGGCTGGCTGTTCCAGCCCATCTTTTCTTCCTTCTTGCCGTAGTGGATGCCGGGCAGGTTCGCGGGCACGGCAAAGGCGCTGATGCCGCCGGCGCCGGATTGCGCGTCGCCCGTGCGTGCCATGAGCACCAGCACATCGGTGCTGCCCGCACCGCTGATGAAGGCCTTGCTGCCGTTGATGACGTACTCGTTGCCGACCAGCTCCGCGCGCGTCTTGATGGAGGCGGCGTCAGAACCCGCGCCGGGTTCGGTCAGGCAGTAGCTGGCGAGCTTTTGCCCGCTGGCGAGTGCCTCGCCCCATTCGGCGCGCACGGCATCCGTGGCCCAGGTGCCCAGCATCCAGGTGGCCATGTTGTGGATGGTGATGAAGGCGGTGGTGCTGGGGTCCACGGCCGCCAGTTCCTCGAACACCAGCGTGGCGTCCAGGCGCGGCAGGGCCAGGCCACCGGCGCTCTCGGGTGCGTACAGGCCGCAAAAACCCAGCTCGCCCGCACGGCAAATAGCCTCGCGGGGGAAGATGCCCTGCGCATCCCACTCGGCGGCGTGGGGCGCCAGCTCCGCCTGGGCGAACTGGCGCGCGGTGTCGGCAAAGGCGCGCTGGTCTTCGCTGAGTTCAAAGTCCATGGCGGGTGTCTCCTTCTCTTATGTGTCTTATGGCTTGTTCGTCGTGGGCTGCGGCGCCTCGCCATGGTGCAGCCAGTGCATCAGGGCGTCGCGCCGCGCCTGGGTATGGACCGTCAGGCAGTCGTGGTACAGCCGCGGCCATTCGGGGCGGGACTCCGCCGCGCGCTGCGCCTGCTTGCACTGCGCGGCGCGCGTGCGCTGCCAGGCGGCGTGGTCCTGGCGCAGGGCAGGGCGTTCATGGGCCGACAGGGCACGCATCACATCGCCATACAGAATCTGAGTGGCGGTGTCCGCCTCCTGGTAGCGCTGCACGGCGCAGGCGTTGGTCTCATCCACCGTGCCGCCGGGGCGGCAGGCAGCGCCGGCCTGCGCCTGTGCCTGCGTGGCAGCCAGCAGGGCCGCGGCAACGGTCAGAACGCGCAGGCGGGCGGCATGGGGTCTCAAGCATCGGGTCATGCCGTCGATTTCACCATGCGCGTCCCGCGCGGCGCCGCTTACTTCAGGCTGATGGTGGTGTTCACGCCGTGGCTGGTGGTCGAGTCGTCAAACCAGCGCGCCGTGACGGTCTTGGTCTGCGTGTAGAACAGCACCACCTGCTTGCCGTAGGGGCCCAGGTCGCCCAGCTTGGAAGCGCGGCTGCCTGTGAAGGAGAACAGCGGCACGGGCACGGGGATCGGCACGTTGATACCCACCTGGCCCACGTCGATGTCTTCCTGGAACTTGCGCGCGGCAGCGCCGGACTGCGTGAAGATGGCCGTGCCGTTGCCGTTGGGGTTGGCGTTGATGAACTCGATGGCCTCGTCGATGTCCTCGGCGCCGGCCAGGCACAGCACGGGGCCGAAGATTTCCTGGTCATAAATGCTCATGCCGGGCTTCACGCCGCTGAAGATCGTGGGGCCGACGAAGTTGCCCTTCTCGTAGCCCGCCACCTGGGGCTTGCGGCCGTCCAGTTCCAGCGTGGCACCGTCGGCAATGCCGCGCTCGATCAGGCCCTCGACGCGCGACAGCGCGGCGCAGCTCACCAGCGGGCCCACGTCGGTGCCGGGCTCGGTGCCGGCGGACACCTTCAGCGTCTTGGCCTTCTCGACCAGCTCGGGGATCCAGTTGCGCGCCTCGCCCACCAGCACGGCGACCGACAGGGCCATGCAGCGCTGGCCGGCCGCACCGAAGGCGGCGCCGGCCAGGGCGTTCAGCGTCTGCTCCTTGTTGGCGTCAGGCATGACGATGGCGTGGTTCTTCGCACCCATCATGCATTGCACGCGCTTGCCGTTGAGGCTGGCGCGGTTGTACACATGGGTGCCCACCTTGGTGGAGCCCACGAAGCTGATGGCCTTGATGTCGGGGTGGTCGCAGATGGCGTTCACCGCGTCTTCACCGCCGTGGATCACGTTCAGCACGCCGGGGGGCACGCCGGCTTCCAGTGCCAGCTCGCACAGGCGCATGGTGACCATGGGGTCCTGCTCGGAGGGCTTGAGCACGAAGGTGTTGCCCGTGGCAATGGCCATGGGGAACATCCACAGCGGGATCATGGCGGGGAAGTTGAACGGCGTGATGCCGGCGCACACGCCCAGCGGCTGCATGAGGGTGTAGGTGTCCACGCCGTTGGCCACGTTGTTGGCCAGCTCGCCCAGCTGCAGCGTGCCGATGTTGGCGGCATGCTCCACCACTTCGAGGCCGCGGAACACGTCGCCTTCGGCGTCGGGCAGGGTCTTGCCTTGCTCGGCCGTCAGCAGGGCGGCCAGTTCCTTCATGTTCTCGCGGATGAGCTGCTGCAGCTTCAGGAAGATGCGTGCGCGCGTGCCGATGGGGGTCTTCTTCCAGGTCTTGAAGGCTTCCTTGGCGGAGGCCACGGCGGCGTTGATCTCGTCGGGCGTGGCAAAGGGCACGCGCGCCAGCACTTGCTGCGTGGCGGGGTTCACCACGTCGCGCCACTGGGTGGTCTTGGACTCGACGAACTGGCC
The DNA here is from genome assembly GCF_015832135.1 of Diaphorobacter sp. JS3051. Taxonomy (NCBI): domain Bacteria; kingdom Pseudomonadati; phylum Pseudomonadota; class Betaproteobacteria; order Burkholderiales; family Comamonadaceae; genus Diaphorobacter; species Diaphorobacter sp. JS3051. The sequence goes on along the minus strand of NZ_CP065406.1, from coordinate 828,724 downwards.
GCCGATCAGCAGCTTGACGGTGGGGGCCTTCACGGCCTGGGAGGTGGATGCGTCCATGGTTGTCTCCTGGGGTCCTGGGGTGGTCTGCAATGGAGCCGGCACGGCAAGTGCCGACTTGGCATGGGCTGCATCGTAGTTGTGCGAAATTGCGTAGGCAATAGACAATCACGCACCTTGGCTTTGCAAATTTGCACATCACCGCAGAGGAGCCGCATGGATTGGGACAATTTGCGCTACTTCCTTGAGCTGGCGCGCACCGGCACGCTGGCAGGGGCCGCGCGCCGCACCGGTGTGGAACACACGACAGTGGCGCGGCGCATCCAGGCGCTGGAAAAACAGATGGGTGCGCCGCTGTTCGCCCGCGAGGCGGCGGGACACCGGCTGACGGAAACCGGCCGCCACCTGCTGCCCGCCGTCGAGGCCATGGAGGCCGCCGTGCTGGGGGTGGAGCGCGCATCGCCCGCCAACTCCCCGGGCGCGGGCCCCTCCGGACTGGTGCGCGTGGGTGCCACCGAGGGTTTTGGCACGGTGGTGCTGGCGCCGCATCTGGCGCGGCTCACACAGAAGCACCCGCACTTGTCCATCGACCTGCTGGCTCTGCCGCGCATGCTGCACCTGAGCCGGCGCGAGGCGGACATCGTGATTTCGTTAGAGCGGCCCAAGCGCGGCTCGGTGATCGTCACCAAACTCGCCGACTACACCCTGCGTCTCTACGGGCAGCGCGAGTACCTGGCGCGCAGACCGCTGGTGGCCAAGCGTGAAGACCTGCGCCACCACGCCTTCATCAGCTACGTGGACGACTTGCTGTTCACGAAAGAGCTGCAGTTCATCGACCAGCTCTACCCGCCCGAGCGTTTTGCGCTGCGCAGCACCAGCATCACCGCGCAGTACGAGGCCGTGCGCGCCGGCGCGGGCCTGGCCGTGCTGCCCGCGTTCCTGGCCGACCGTGACCCTGTACTTGCGCGCGTGCTGCCCCACGAGGCCGAGTTCACACGCACCTTCTGGATGAGCATGCCGGCCGAGGCCAAGCACCTGGCGCGCATGCAGGCGGTGTGGGCCTTCCTGAAAGACGTGGGCCAGCGCGAGGCGGCATCGCTGGTCCCAGGTAAACCGGCGGCAGGCTAGGGCACGCTGCGGCATACAGAAAAAGGCCCCCGCATGCGGGGGCCTTGCGGACCAGGGGATCAGCGAGGATCAACCTGTTCTTTGTTCTTGCCCGACGTGCCCTGGCTGGATGAGGTAGCGCTGTTGCTGCTGCTGCTCTTTTGCCCGCTGCCGCCGCGCGAGGTGCGCCAGGTGTTGAAGTCATCGGCAAACCTCTCATAGCGCTCCTTGCGCCAGGAGTCGTAGTCGTCATCCAACTGGCGCAATTGGTCCTGGCGCCACTGGTGGTAGTCGGGGTCGTTCTGAAAGCGCCCGCGCTGCTCTCCGCCGGTGCCGGAGTACTGCGAACCAAAGTCCGCGTCGCGATGGCCTTCATAACCTTGGCCTTGGGAGCCGTACCCCTGCGAACCGTACCCCCCGTAGCCGCTCTGGCCCACGGGTGTTCAAGTCCTGCGCGATCGCGCCTGACCCTTGTCTTTCATGAATGGAGTGAGCTATGCAGAACGTTTCTGATGTGATGACCCGCGGGATCCGCACCATGGCACCCGACGACACCCTGACCACCGCCGCGCAGGCCATGCGCGAGTTGAATGTGGGAGCCTTGCCGGTGTGCAATGGCGAGCGCCTGGTGGGCATGGTGACGGACCGCGACATGGTGCTGCGCGGCCTGGCCGAAGAGCGCACCCACTCGCGCCTGAACGAGGTCATGTTCCGCGAGGTGTACTACTGCTACGAAGACCAGCCCGTGGACGAAGCCATCGCGTCCATGCGCGACATGCAGGTGCGCCGGCTGCCCGCGGTGGATCGTGACCAGCGGCTGGTGGGTATCGTGTCGCTGGGCGACGTGGCCACCAACGTGGACGAGCGCCAGTCCGGCACGGCGATCCGCGACATCTCCAGTCCTTCAGAGCCGACCGGCGCAGCCAATCGGCCGCCAGTGGCGCCGCAGGCGGCGGCCAGACCTCGTGACGACACACGGCTGCACGCACTGCTGCCCCTCGCCACAGCGGGGCGCAGGCCCCCCGTTTTTTTATATGCGCCCCATCAGCAGCAGGATGAGCACGATCACCACCACCAGCCCGACACCACCGCCCGGACCGTAGCCCCAGGAACGGCTGTACCCCCAGGTCGGCAGCACGCCGATCAGGATCAGCACCAGGATGATGAGCAGCAGGAGGGAAATCGACATGGTTTTCCTTTCGTTGGCAACGCGGGCATCGCGTGGCCTCATCGTGCGGGCGCTGGAGGCGCCCGCAGCTAGGCAGGCGGTGCATGGCGTGGTCAGGCAGCATGCCGAGCGGGCTGTAGGCCAAGGCCCCGCTCTTGCCTGGACAGTGGCCGGCGCTTCGCTGCCGGCTGCGCGGGCCGCCGCGTGCAGGTTCGCTGAAGGATGGGTTTGCCTGTGCGGCCCGGCCGCGCACAATGCACATGCCATGGTGTCAACGCGGCGCCATGGCCCTCCGCGTAGCCTCGCGTGCCGCATGCAGAGCCCGCTGGCGCAGCACCATGACAGCACCCACGGTTGATCCCAGGAATCCTTCCCATGAACTCTGTGTCAAAAGTGCCTGCAAGCCATACCGGAAGAGCGCTATCAGCTATTATTAACATAGCATTGACCGCCGCCGCCATGCTGGCGGGCGGCGAGGCGCTTTCCCAGGAGGTCGCACCCGTACACCCCGTGCCCGCGCGCGGTGAGGCGTCGGCGGAGGTAGTGGCTTCGGGCCTGAGCCATCCGTGGGGTCTGGCCTTCTTGCCGGGCGGGCGCTTCCTCGTCACCGAGCGGCCCGGCCGCCTGCGCGTGGTGGAGGCCGACGGGCGCCTGGGGCCGCCGCTGGCCGGGTTGCCGCAAGTGGCAGCGGGCGGGCAGGGCGGCCTGCTGGATGTGATCACCGATGCGGACTTCACTCGCAACCGGCGCATCTTCTTTTGCTACTCCGAACCCGCACCGAAGGGCGGCGGCAACAGCACGGCCCTGGCCAGCGCCACGCTGGCGCCGGACGCGGCGGCGCTGCAGGACATGAAAGTGCTCTTCAGCCAGCGTCCCAAGGTGGCGAGCCAGTTGCACTTTGGCTGCCGCATCGTGCAGGCGCCGGACGGCCATCTGTTTCTCACGCTGGGCGAGCGCTACGGCCGCAAGGAGGACGCCCAGCGCCTGGACAACCACCTGGGCAAGGTCGTGCGCATAGCGCCCACGGGCGGCGCGGCGCCCGGCAACCCGCTGGCGGGCCGCGCGGGCGCGCTGCCGGAGATCTGGAGCTGGGGCCACCGCAACCCGCAGGGAGCGGCCTGGGGGCCAGACGGTCGGCTGTGGATCCATGAGCACGGCGCGCAAGGGGGCGACGAGATCAACCGCCCCGAAGCAGGCCGCAACTACGGCTGGCCGGTGATCACCTATGGCGAAAACTATGGCGGCGGCAAGATCGGCGAGGGCACGGCCAAGGACGGCATGGAGCAGCCGCTGCATTACTGGGTGCCGTCGATCGCGCCGTCGGGGATGGCCTTTCTCACCAGCGACCGGTACGGCACGGCCTGGAAGGGGAGCCTGTTCGTGGGTTCTCTCAAGTTCGCACGGCTGCACCGGCTGGAGCTGCAGGGCGCGCAGGTGGTGCGCGACGAGTACCTGCTGGACGGCCTGGGCGCGCGCATCCGTGACGTGCGCCAGGGGCCGGACGGTTGGTTGTACTTGCTCACCGACAGCCCGGACGGGCAGTTGCTGCGCCTGAGGCAACCTTGAACACGCCTGCGCGAGGACGCGCCACAGTGCGGGACCGGCTGCGAGGGGGGCGTCCCCTTGCCCGAATCGGGACATGCGGCGCACGGGGAACTTGCGCGCCGTTGCCCCGCTGCTACCCGTAGCGCCTGCGACAATGACCGCCCGACTGAACAACGATGACCGCCATGCTGCTTGACGCCTCCGAATCCCAACTCGTTCTCGTGGATTACCAGGAACGCCTGATGCCCGCCATCTTCGAGGCAGAAGCCGTACTGGCCAACGCGCGCAGGCTGGCGCAGATTGCCAGGCTGATGGACGTGCCGGTGTGGGGCACGGAGCAGAACCCTTCGCGCCTGGGGCCCAACGACGCCGCGTTGCGCGCGCTGTGCCAGCGCACCTTGTCCAAGATGCACTTCAGCGCCACCGAGGAGGGCCTGGGCGAGTGGCTGCGCCCGCCCGCCAAGGCCCAGGGCGGCAATGCGCGCAGCCTGCCCAAGCACCTGCAAAAGGGCCGCGAGCCCCAGGCGCCGGAGCGCGCCAGCATCGTGGTGGCCGGCTGCGAGGCCCATGTCTGCCTGCTGCAGACGGCGCTCGACCTGCTGGAGGATGAGTTCGAGGTATGGGTGGTGACGGACGCCTGCAGCTCGCGCACGGAGCGCAACCGCGACGCCGCCTTCGACCGACTGGCCGGCGCCGGCGCCGAGCTGGTAACCACCGAGATGGTGGCCTTCGAGTGGCTGCGCAGCTGCGAGCACCCGGCATTCAAGGAGATGCTGGCCTTGGTCAAATAGGCCTCTCGGGCACACCCAACAAGCGCTAACAGCTATGAATAGTGAAGCGCAAAGGTGGGCTGGGCGCAGAGGGGTGCGGCGAGCGCCGCGTCAAGGACCGTGTCTGGGACCGCGTCGGCGACCGCGTCTGCGACCGCGTCAGCTTCCCGCAAGCGCGGCATGAATAATTATGAATTTTGGATAACCACCGACCCGCGCCACGTCGACGCGGAGGATTCCAAGGAGACAGCACCATGGCCGCCGACTATGCCGACTTCTACCGCCGCTCCATCGACGAGCGCGACGCCTTCTGGGCCGAGCAGGCTCGCCTGATCGACTGGCAGCAGCCGCCGCAGCAGATCTGCGACTGGAGCAACCCGCCGTTCGCCAAGTGGTTCGTGGGCGGCACCACCAACCTGTGCCACAACGCGGTGGACCGCCACCTGGCCGAGCGCCCGCTGCAAAACGCGCTGGTGGCCATCTCCACCGAAACCAATACCGAGCGCGCCTACACCTACGCCGAGCTGCACCAGGAAGTGCAGCGCATGGCCGCCAGCCTGCAGACGCTGGGCGTGCGCCAGGGCGACCGCGTGCTGATCTACATGCCCATGATTGCCGAGGCGGCGTTCGCCATGCTGGCGTGCGCACGCATCGGGGCCATCCATTCGGTGGTGTTCGGTGGGTTCGCGTCGTCGTCGCTGGCTTCGCGCATCGAGGACGCCGAGCCCACGGTGATCGTGAGCGCCGATGCGGGCTCGCGCGGCGGCAAGGTGGTGCCCTACAAGCCGCTGCTGGACGAGGCCATCGAACTGTCGGCCCACAAGCCCGCGGCCGTGCTGCTGGTGGACCGGGGCCTCGCGCCCGCCGCCATGCGCGCGGGCCGCGACCACGACTGGGCGGCACTGCGCGCGCGGCACATGGATGCGCAGGTGCCCTGCATCTGGGTGGACGCCACGCAGCCCAGCTACACCCTGTACACCAGCGGCACCACCGGCAAGCCCAAGGGCGTGCAGCGCGACACGGGCGGCTACACCGTGGCGCTGGCGTCCAGCATGCGCCACATCTTCGAGGCACAGCCGGGCGACACCTATTTCTGCACCAGCGACATCGGCTGGGTGGTGGGCCACAGCTACATCATCTACGGCCCGCTGATTGCCGGCATGACCACCATCCTGTACGAAGGCCTGCCGGTGCGGCCCGACGCGGGCATCTGGTGGAGCATCGTCGAGAAATACCGGGTCACGCACATGTTCTCGGCCCCCACGGCGGTGCGCGTGCTCAAGAAGCAAGACCCGGCCTACCTGAAGAAATACGACATCCGCAGCCTGAAGGCGCTGTGGCTGGCGGGCGAGCCCCTGGACGAGCCCACGGCGCAGTGGATCAGCGACGCGCTGCAGGTGCCCATCATCGACAACTACTGGCAGACCGAGACCGGCTGGCCCATCCTCACGCTGTGCAACGGCGTGCAGAAGCAAACCTCGCGCTTCGGCAGCCCGGGCAAGGCCGTGTACGGCTACAACGTCCAGCTGATCGACGAGGCCACGGGCGAGGAGCTGACCCAGCCCAACCAGAAGGGCGTGGTGGCCATCGAGGGGCCGCTGCCCCCTGGCTGCCTGCAGACCGTGTGGCGCAACGATGATCGCTTCGTCAACACCTACTGGAAGAGCATTCCCGGCCGGCTGGTCTACAGCACGTTTGACTGGGGCATCCGCGATGCCGACGGCTACTACTTCATCCTGGGCCGCACCGACGACGTGATCAACGTGGCCGGCCACCGCCTGGGCACGCGCGAGATCGAGGAATGCATCGCCGGCCACCCCAATGTGGCCGAGGTGGCCGTGGTGGGCGTGGCCGACGCGCTGAAAGGCCAGGTCGCGATGGCCTTCGCGGTGCCGCGCGATGCCTCGGGCCTCACCGACGAGGCCGCGCGCCTGAAGCTGGAAGGCGAGGTGATGAAGCAGGTCGATACCCAACTGGGCGCCGTGGCCCGCCCGGCGCGCGTGCTGTTCGTGACGATGCTGCCCAAGACCCGCAGCGGCAAGCTGCTGCGCCGCGCCCTGCAGGCCGTGGCCGAGCGCCGCGACACGGGCGACCTGACCACCATGGAAGACCCCGTGGCACTGCAGCAGATCAAGGAACTGCTGGGCTGACGCGCGGGAATTTGCTCTCGATTTGATAGCTTTCAGCGCTTGTTGGACGGGCGCTGGAAGCTTTTTTATTGCTTGATTCGATACGCCATCAAGCGGCTATCGCCGCCGCCGGTGGTACGGGCGCGGCGGCCTGGCTTGTGGCGCGCCATGGTGCGGGGGCCTGCCAGGCCTTCGCCCAGTCCATGAACTGCTCCACGGGCATGGGCATGGCGATGCAGTAGCCCTGCGCGTGGTGGCAGCCCATCTGCAGCACTGCCAGGCCTTGCTCCACCGTTTCCACCCCTTCGGCCACGATGCCGCAGCCAAAGGAATGCGCCAGGCCGATCACGCCCTGCACGATGGCCCGGTCGCCCGCATCGCCCAGCATGCCGGCGACGAAGCTGCGGTCCAGCTTGAGGTGGTCCATGGGCAGGCGGCGCAGGTACGCCAGCGACGAGTAGCCCGTGCCGAAGTCGTCGAACGAGATCTGCATGCCCAGCGCGCGCAGTCTGGTCAGCTCCCGCGCCACGTGGTCGATGTCGTAGAGCGCGGCGCTTTCGGTGAGCTCGATGGCCAGCAGCCGCGCCGGCACCGCGGGGTGCTGCGCCAGTCGCAACGCCATCCAGTCCGCAAAGCCCCGGCGGTGCAGGTGCTCGGGCGTGATGTTGATGCTGACGGGCAGTTCCAGACCCTGCGCCATCAGGCGGGCGATCTGCTGCAGCGCGGTGTCCACCACCCATTCGCCAAAACGCATCTGCAGCTCGGCATGCCCTTCGATGAGGTGCAGGAAATGCACGGGCGACAGCAGGCCGCGCTCGGGGTGCTGCCAGCGGGCCAGGGCCTCGGCCCCCACCACGGTGCCCAGCCGCATGTCCACTTTGGGCTGCAGGAACAGTGTCAGTTCGCCACGCTGCAGCGCGCGCAGCAGTTCGCCGCACTGCTCGCGCCGCAGTTGCCGGGCGCGCTCCTGGGCGGCGTCAAAGCCATGGAAGCGGTTGCGCCCCGCCTGCTTGGCCGCATACATGGCCTGGTCGGCATGGCGCAGCAGGGTGTCGGCGTCGGCCTCATCGTCGGGGTAGAGGGTGTAGCCGATGCTGGCGGTGACCAGCACGCGCTCGCCGTCCAGCGTGTAGGGGGCCGCGACGCTCTCCATCACCGTATGCAGGCGCCGCTCGCATTCCTCGGCATGGGCCAAGCCCGACAGCAGGATCACGAACTCGTCCCCGCCCAGCCGCGCCACTGAGTCGCTCAGGCGCAGGGCGCGCTTGAGCCGCTCGGCCACCACCACCAGCAGCCGGTCGCCCGCCGCGTGGCCCAGGCGCTCGTTGACGGGCTTGAAGCCGTCCAGGTCCAGGTAGGCCACGCCCAATTGCTGGCCGCGCGCACGGCTGTGCTCCATGCCTGCGCGCAGCCGCCGCTCCAGCATCACCCGGTTGGGCAGGCCGGTGAGTGCGTCGTAATGGGCCATGCGCTCCAGTTGCCGCTCCTGCTGGCGCTGGCTGCTCACGTCGATGGACATGCCCACCATGCGCGCGGGCTGCCCGGCGGCGTCGTACGCCACCACCTTGCCCACGCTGCGGATCCAGCGGCCGTCGCCCTGGGGAGCAAGCACCTCGCAGGTCACGTCGAACGGCTTGTGCGGCTCCTGCAGGTGGCGCCGCAGCTCCTGGGTAACCACGTCGATGTCTTCCGGCGTGATACCCGACGCCCAGTGCACTGCAGCGCTGGCCCCGGGCTCCACGGGCGCCAGCCCGTACATGGCGCGCCAGCGCGCGTCGCCCGTGACTTCGCAGCTGGGCAGGTTCCAGTCCCACAGGCCCAGCGCCGCCGCCTCGATGGTGAGCGACAGCAGTTCCTCGCGCTCGCGTACGCGCTGTTCGGTCTGCTTGCGCTCGGTGATGTCGTGCAGGCCGAACAGCCAGCAGGCCTCGCCGTTCACTTCGATGGGGCTCATGGACTGCAGCACGGTGCGCTTGTCGCCGCCGCGCGTGGTCAGTTCCAGCTCGTAGCCCACAAGCTGCCCTTCGGCCGTCGCCGCCTCCAGCAGCGTCGCGCGGGTGGGGGCGGAGTAGATGCCCAGTTCCACCACCGTGCGCCCCACGGCTTCCTGGCGGGTGTAGCCCAGGGCCTGCTCCCACGCCGGATTCACGTCGAGGTAGGTGCCGTCCTCGCGGCGCGAGAACCCCAGCGGGTAGGGCAGCAGCTGGAAGATGCGCGCCAGCCGTTCTTCGGAAGAACGCAGCCGCTGCGCCGCGCGGCGCGGCTCGTCGATGTCCTGCAGGATGCCGCGCACGCGCACCACGCGGTCGCCCTCGATGATGGGCTCCCCGCGCACGCGCACCCAGACCAGGCGCCCATCGGCGCGCACGATCTCGATTTCCTGGCTCCACACAGTGCGCTTGCGCAGGCAGTCGCGCAGGGCTGCGTGCATGGCTTCCCGCCAGGCGGGTGCGACGAACTGCTGCACATAGTCGCGCGGCAGCGGCGTGCCCGGGTCCAGCCCGTGGATGTCGAAGCACACGTCGGACCAATAGGTGATGCCCTTGCCCGGCTCTTCCTCCCACACGCCCAGCCGCGCCATCCAGCCCGCCTGGCGCAGCAGGCGGTTGGCGGCGAGCAATTCATCGCGCACACGGCGCTCCTGCGTCATGTCGTGGAACACGAAGACCAGGCAGTCCTCGCCCTCAATGCGCGACACCCGTCCCGACATGAGGCCCGGCACTTCGGCGCCGTCGCGCAGCGCCGTCATCGGCAGGCCGCGGACCTCGCCCTGGTTGCGCAGCGCCTCGGTGAGGCGGGCGCGCTCCTGCGTGTCGCCCCACACGCCCAGTTCCATGGACGAACGTCCCAAAATCTGGTCGCGCGGCTTGCCCAGCAACCGCTCGAACGCAGGGTTCACGTCCAGGTAGCACCCGTCGGACAGGCGGGTGATGCCCGCGGCGTCGGGCAGAGTCTGGTAGACGGTGGTGTATTTGGCTTCGGACACGCGCAGCGCGTCGCGCATCTCGTGGTGCTCGGTGATGTCCAGGTCAATGCCGGCCATGCGCAGCACGCGTCCGGCGGAGTCGCGCTCCACCGCGTGCCCGCGCGAGACCACCCAGCGCCAGTGGCCCTCGTCATCGCGCATGCGCGACTCGGCATGGAAGCTCTCTTCCAGTCCGTCCTGCACGCGCTGCAGGTACGCGCCCAGGCGCTCGCGGTCGTCGGGGTGGCGCCGGGCGTTCCAGCGTTGCCATGACTCGCGCACATCGAAGGCGCGCAGCGGTGTGAAGTCCTCGTCGTCGGGACTGTTGGCCAGGCCGAAAGCCCGGTAAAAGCGCCCGTGGTAGGTAAAGCGGCTGTTGCGCAGATCCCATTCCCAGCGCCCGCCGCCGGAGGCCTTGAGCACGCGCAGCAGCTCGTCCTCGTGCTGTCCCAGCGTCTGCAGCGACCGGGCCCGCGCACGCAGCAGCTCAACGGCGCCGCACAGCGCCACCACGCCGAAGGCGTAGCGCCAGGGAATGCCCTGCCACGGGGCCGATCCCCCCTGCGCGGCGAGGGCGCTGGCCGTCTCGGTCCAGGGCAGCAGCGCGGGCGGCACCAGCACGGTGAGCGCGACCACCAGCGATATCGCCGTCAAGCGTGTCGCGCGCCCCAGCTGCCACGCCAGGCAGCCCATCAGCCAACAGGCCGCGGACAGGCTGATCATGGCACCCCAGTGGGCCGGCGCGTCCAGCCAGCCGCTGGCCAGCGCAGCCACTGCGGCCACGCCACCGCACAACGGCCCGAACAGGAACGCGGCCGAAACGATGATGGGCGGGTGGATGTACGCCACTCCGGGCGCGTCTAGGGCCTGTTCACACTATTTTTGCCAGTGCGAATGGCGTGAAAACCGCGCCAATCTAGGCGCGTGACGACGCCAAGGCCGGGGCCTTGGCTAGTGTAGTGTTGCATTCTGTTTGGAACTTAATCGGCTATTGGCGCGGATGACCTTTTGCAGGATGTCGCGAGCGTTCTTGGTCCAGATGAACGGCTTGGGGTTGGTGTTGTGATGCGCGATGTACTCATCGATGGCCGAGACGAGTTCGGGCACGCTGGTGAACACCCCGCGGCGTAGCCGGTTCTCGGAGATGTCGCGAAAGAAGCGCTCGACCATGTTCAGCCACGATGCCGAGGTCGGCGTGAAGTGCATGTTGAATCTGGGGTGCTTGGCCAGCCACTCCTGCACAGCTGGATGCTTGTGCGTGGCGTAGTTGTCGGCGATCAGATGCAGCGTCTTGTCCTTGGGCGTCTCCCGATTGATTTGACGCAGGAACTTCAGCCACTCGATGTGGGTGTGGCGCTGCTGGCACTGGCCGATGACCTGACCGTTGAGCACGTTGAGCGCAGCGAACAAGGTGGTTGTGCCGTTGCGCTTGTAGTCGTGCGTCATGGTGGCCGCGCGCCCCTTCTTGAGCGGCAGCCCGGGCTGCGTTCGGTCCAGCGCCTGCACCTGGCTCTTTTCGTCGCAGCACAGCACCAGCGCATGCTCGGGCGGCGACATGTAAAGCCCCACGATGTCTTCGAGCTTTTGCACGAACTGCGGATCGCGCGAGACCTTGAAGCCGCGCACGATGTGAGGCTTGAGACCGTGGGCCTGCCAATGGCGCATCACGGTGCTGGCGCTGACGCCCAACTCAGCGGCCATCGTGCGCGTGCTCCAGTGCGTGGCCGCCTCGGGCTTGGTCTGTGTGGTTAGCTTCACAAGCTTGGCCACATCCACCTTCACCGGCGGTGCGCCGCGCGGCAAGTCGCGCTCGATACCTTGCAGCCCCAATTGCAGGTAGCGTTCACGCCAGCGCGCCACCTGCACGCGCCCAATGCCAAGCTGCTCGGCAATATCCTTGTTTTGCAGCCCCTGCGCGGCCAGCAGCACGATCTGGGCGCGCTGGGCCAATCTGACGCTGGTGCGCTTGGAGCGCGCCAGCCGGCTCAGCTCGCTTTCCTCTTCATCCGTCAACACAATCGTCGGGGCAACTCGCAATTTTTCACTCCAATGCAAACCGTAGTAGAGCATTGGAGCGTGGTTGCTCAATTAAGTTTCATTAAGAATCAAACACTACACTAGGAGGGCAACGACGAATGGCGCGGTTTTCACTCCGTTCCCTCCGGGTTGCGATCAAAAAGGGCCATTCGCGGCGTTGCCAAGCCTCGCTGGGGTAGCACCCCAGCTTCGTTTGGCGCCTTGCGCCTGGCCCTTTTTGATCGCAACGCATCTGGCAAAAATAGTGTGAACAGGCCCTAGCGGCATGCCCTGCAGGGCCACCAGCGTCGACGCCGCCCCGGCCACCAGGCCCAGCGCGATGCGCACGCCGCGCGAGGGTTGCAGCAGGACGGATTGCGGCAGCGCGGTCGCCCCGGCGATCAGCAGCAGGTGCACGATGCCGGAGAGGAACACCTCAGTGGGCATATCCCTCCTGTGCATCCGCGCGCTGGTTGCCCCCGCGGTCCCCGCCATCCTGGCGCAATGGCGCAGCGCCCGCGGGCCGCGGCCCGGGGATGCGTGCAACGGCAGGGAATACGGCGAAGGCGCAAGGCGACACGTTTCAGAGTGTATTGCGCCCGGCGGTCCATGTGCGTGCCGTGCGTCGCGCAGCGGACCCGCGGGCGTCGGGTGAAACCCTGCCGCGGCGCGTCAGGGCGCCTTTGTACCCGGCCGCACCGCGCCGCCCACCAACCCCGTGGAGAGCGCCGTGCCGCACGCAATGATCACGCCGCAGCCCAGCATCCACGGCGTCACCGCTTCGCCCAGAAACACCGCGCCGTAGAACACTGCGAACACGGGCGCCAGGAAAGTCACGGCCAGCGCCCGGCTGGGGCCGGCATTGGCAATCAGGCGAAAGTAGAGGATGTACGCTATGCCCGTGCACAGCACGGCAATGGCGGCGATGGCCGCCCAGGCGCGCAGGCTCGGCGTCTGCGCGGGCCAGGCCCACCACATGGGCAGAGCCAGCCCGAGCGCCGCGCCCACCTGGCTGCCCGTGGCCGTGGCCAGTGGCGGAATGCCCACCAGGTAGCGCCGTGCGTAACTGGCGGCCACGGCATAGCAGGTGGACGCCAGCAGGCACGCCGCAATGGCCCAGCCCGCCTGGCTGCCGCTGGCGCCCACGCCAGCCGGTGCGCGCCAGGCCAGCAGCGCCACGCCGACGAAGCCCAGCGCCAGCCCCGCCCAGCGCAGCCGGCTGATGCGGTCGCCCAGCCACAGCCAGGCCACCAGCGCGCCGAACAGCGGCACCGTGGCATTAAGAATCGATGTCAGCCCGGTGGCGATGTGCATCACCGCCCAGGCGAACAGCGCGAACGGGATCGCCGAGTTGATGAGCCCGGCGAACAGCACGGGCCGCCAGTGGCGCCGCAGCGCGGGCCATTCGCCCCGGTGCAGCAGGAAGGGCCAGAGGAACAGGGCCGCCATCAGCACGCGCAGCCCGGCCATGGGCAGCGGGCCGAACTCGGCCGCGCCCAGGCGCATGAAGAGGAACGACGCCCCCCACAAGCTGGACAGCAACACGAACTCGCCCACCCAGGCGGGCGCGTGGGGGGAGAGGGCCTCAGCGCTCGTGTGTGGTGCTGTCATGCGAAATTCAATAGAGGGGTGAAGGGAACGGCGCGGGCTTGCGGGTCCGACTCCAGCGCCAGCAGCGCCTTCTTGCGCGGCAGTCCCCCCGCGTAGCCGGTGAGGGCGCCCGCACTGCCGACGGCGCGGTGGCAGGGCACGACGACGCTGAGGGGGTTGCGCCCCACGGCTGCGCCCACGGCACGCACCGCGGTAGGCCGGCCGATCTGGCGTGCCAGCGCGCCATAGCTGGTGGTGGCGCCATGCGGAACGGCCAGCAACGCCTGCCACACGGCCTCCTGGAAGGGTGTGCCGCCCGACAGGTCCAGCGGCAGATCGAACCGCGTGCGTTCGCCCCGCAGAAACTGCTGCAGTTGCTGGGCCGCCGCGCGCAGCACGGGATGCGCATCGTCTGTGGGCCACGCGGGCGCGGCATCCAGTTGCGCGGGCTGGTGGCGCTGGCCGTCGAACCAGAGCCCGACCAGGCCTTTCGCGCTGGCGGCCAGGCGCACGTCGCCCAGGGCCGTTGCGATGCGGCTTTGCACGGTGTCGCGGGGGTATTGCATGGTGAATCCTTCATTAAACGCGAAATTTGCCTTTTGCGCAGGCGCACCCAGCGCCGGCAGCTATTGGTCTGATAGCACCAGAGCCAAACCACTCCACGCGCGCAGCACGCCATAGCTGCGCCAGGGGCGCCAGGCGCGGGCTGCTTCGGTGGCGGCGCGCGCGGGTTGCGGCTGGCCCTGCACGCCCAGCGCCTTGTGCAGCGCCACGTCTCCGGCCGGAAAGGCGTCGGGCCAGCGCAGGGCGCGCATGGCGATGTACTGCGCCGTCCAGTCGCCAATACCGGGCAGGGCACGCAGCGCGTCCAGCGTGGCGGGTACGTCGGCGCTGGCATCCAGCAGCAGCGTGCCCGCGTCCACGGCCTGCGCAAGCGCCACGATGGCGGCCTGCCGCTGGCGCACGATGCCCAGGCTGCCCAGTGCGTCACCTTGCGCCGCGGCCAGAGCGGCCGGTGTGGGAAACAGCCGATGCAGGTCTGGCCACGGCGTGGCGATGGGCTCGCCAAAGCGTTCCAGCAGCCGCTGCGCCAGCGTGCGCGCGGCGGCCACCGTGATCTGCTGGCCCAGCACGGCGCGCACCGCCAGCTCGAAGCCGTCGAACGCGCCCGGCACACGCAGGCCGTCGCCCTCCGGGAAGGAGGGGTGCAGCACCGCGTTGATGGCCTGCGGGTCCGCGTCCAGGTCGAACAATGCGCGCACCCGCGCGATGAGCTGCGGCAGCACGGGCTGCAGGCCGTCGCTGACGCGCAGCCACAGCTGGGGGCGCCCGTCATCGAAGCCGGCTTCCAGCCAGCCGGTGAAAACGGTGCCCGCGCTTGCCAGCCGCACCGTTCTGCGCAGAACCTGCACCCCCGGCCCGGTGCGGATGCTCTCCATGCCGTGAATCTGCCGCGCCGCCAGAAAGCCCATCAGCGCGGCCGTGTCGTAGGGCGGGCGCAGGCCCAGACGCACCGCACGGGCGCCTGCCTGTACCCCATCGGGTGCGGCGCCTTGCCGGCGCAACTGGGTGGGATTGAGTCCGTAGTGGGTATTGAACGCCGCGTTGAAGCGGCGCACGCTGGCAAAGCCGCTGGCCAGCGCCACCTGGGTGACGGGCAGATCGGTATCGGTCAGCAACTGCTTGGCCGCCAGCAGCCGGCGCGTCTGCAGGTACTGCAACGGCGAGATGCCCAGCGCGGCCTCGAAGATGCGGCGCAGGTGCCGGTCGCTCACGCCCAGGCGCGCGGCCAGCTGCGCCACCACGGCGCCGCCTTCGCACGCGCCCCAGGACTGCGGCGCATCCAGCATCCGCAGCGCCTGGCGCACGAGGATGCCCGATGCGTCCTGCACCGACCAGGCCAGCGCCTGCGGCGCCAGCTCGGGCCGGCAGCGCAGGCAGGGGCGAAAGCCGGCACTCTCGGCCTGCGCCGCCAGCGTAAAAAAACGGCAGTTTTCGCGCCGGGGCGTGCGCACGGCACAGACGGGACGGCAGTAGATGCCGGTGGAGGTCACGCCGGTGAAGAACCGTCCGTCAAACCGCGCATCCCGGGCCCGCAGGGCCAGGTAGCGGGCCTCGTCGTCGTCCGCCGCAGAGGCGGCGCTGGCGGGTGGAGCAGGGGAATGAAGAACGTCGGGCATGGGGCCATGATAGGCACGCGCAGCCGTTCTACTGGCCGTTTTCGGACATGCGCCTGGCCGGCCTCAGTTAGGCCCCCGGCTGACAGGGGCGCGCCTGGACCGGGCCTACAATTCCGGCCTCTCTGCCGGCCTTCCTGCCGGCCTTGCCTGGACGGCGGACCTCCCGGTCCAGCCCCTTATCTCCAAGGAATCCCCTGTGCAGCTTTCCCCCGCGATCTTCAAGGCCTACGACATCCGCGGCATCGTGCCCAGCACGCTCAACGACGACGTGGCCCGCGCCCTCGGCCGGGCCTTTGGCACCGCCGCACTCGCGCAGGGCGAGCGTACGGTGGCCGTGGGACGCGACGGGCGCCTGTCGGGCCCGGCACTCTCGGCCGCGCTGATCCAGGGCCTGGTAGACGCGGGCGTCGAGGTCATCGACATCGGCATGAGCACCACGCCCCTGCTGTACTTCGCGGCCAGCACGCTGTGCGCCAGCGGCATCCAGGTCACGGGCAGCCACAACCCCAAGGACTACAACGGCTTCAAGATGGTGCTGGCCGGTCGCGCGATCTACGGCGAGGAAATCCAGCAGTTACGCCGCACCATGGAGCAGCAGAGCTGGCAGCTGCGCGAAGGCGGCCACGTGCGCCATGAGGACGTGCTGCCCGCCTACGTGCAACGCATCGTGGGCGACGTGAAGCTCGCGCGGCCCATGAAGATCGTGGTGGACAGCGGCAACGGCATCGCCGGCGCGTCGGCGCCCGGCATCTTCCGTGCACTGGGCTGTGAGGTGATTGAGCTGTTTTCGGAGGTGGACGGCAACTTCCCCAACCACCACCCCGACCCCAGCAAGCCCGACAACCTGCGCGACGTGATCGAGGCCTTGAAGAGCAGCGACGCCGAACTGGGCCTGGCCTTCGACGGCGACGGCGACCGCCTGGGCATCGTGACCAAGGACGGTCAGAACATCTTCCCCGACCGGCAGATGATGCTGTTCGCCCAGGATGTGCTCTCGCGCGTGCCGGGTGCACCCATCCTGTTCGACGTGAAGTGCACGCAGCGCCTGGCGCCCGCCATCGAGGCCGCGGGCGGCCAGCCGCAGATGTACAAGACCGGCCATTCGCTCATCAAGGCACGCATGAAAGAGCTGGACGCGCCCCTGGGCGGCGAGATGAGCGGCCACATCTTCATCAAGGAACGCTGGTTCGGTTTTGACGACGGCACGTATGCAGGCTGCCGCCTGCTGGAAATCCTGAGCCGCCATGCAGACCCCAGCGCCGTGCTGAACGCCCTGCCCACGAGCCATTCCACGCCCGAACTCAACGTGCATTGCGAGGAGGGCGAGCCCCATCGCCTGACGGCCGAGTTGCAGGCGCTGGCAGCCGACGCGTTTGGGGCGCCGGCCCGCATCAGCACCATCGACGGCCTGCGCGTGGACTGGCCCGATGGCTTTGGCCTGATCCGCGCCAGCAACACCACGCCGGTGCTGGTGCTGCGCTTCGAGGGCCACACCGACGCCGCGCTGCAGCGCATCGAAGCCGCCATGCTGGCGCTGCTGGAACGCGTGAAGCCCGGCGCCCAGGTGGGCGGCGCCGCGCACTGATTGCGGGCAGCGCGGGCGGCATGCACCAGCTCATCCTGTGGCTCTACAGCCTGGCCGTGTGGCTGGCCACGCCGCTGCTGCTGCGCAAGCTGCGCCGCCGTGCGCTCACCGAGCCCGGCTACGCCGTGGCCGTGCCCGAGCGCTTCGGCCACTACCCGCCGCCCATGGACAGCCTGTCGCCGTCATCGGAGACCGAGGCCGACGAGCAGTTCATCTGGATCCACGCCGTCTCCCTGGGGGAGACACGCGCGGCGGCCATCCTGCTGAAGGAACTGCGCCCGCTGCTGCCCGGCATGCGCCTGCTGCTCACCCACGGCACGGCCACGGGCCGGGCCGAGGGCGAAAAGCTGCTGCTGCCCGGCGACGTGCAGGTGTGGCAGCCCTGGGACACGCCCGGGGCCGTGCGGCGCTTTCTGCGGCAGTTCCGCCCGTCCATCGGCATCCTCATGGAGACGGAGATCTGGCCCAACCTCGTCGCGGCCTGCCGCCGGCGGCGCATCCCGCTGGTGCTGGCCAACGCGCGGCTCAACGAAAAGTCGCGCGCCGGCGCGCGCCGGCTGGGCTGGCTGTCGCGCCCGGCCTACGCCGGCCTGTCGGCCGTGTGGGCGCAGACCGAGGATGACGCCTCCCGGCTGCGCGACGTGGGCGCGCAGGTGGCGGGAGTCTTCGGCAACCTGAAGTTCGACGTGGTGCCGTCACCCACCCTGCAGGCGCAGGGCCGCGCGTGGCGCGCCGCCAGCGCCCGACCGGTGGTGCTGCTGGCCAGCAGCCGCGAGGGCGAAGAGGCCATGTGGCTGGAGGTTTTGAAGCAAAAAACGCCTATAACGCCCGCCAATCAAGCGCCAGCAGCTATTGATTCAGGAGTGAATCAATCCGTGCAGTGGTTGGTGGTCCCGCGCCACCCCCAGCGTTTTGACGAGGTGCAGCGCCTGTGCGAGGCCGCCGGCCTGCGCGTGTCGCGGCGCAGCCAGTGGACCGCGCAGCCGGACAGCGCCGATGTGTGGCTGGGCGACTCGCTGGGCGAGATGGCGCTGTATTACGGTCTGGCCCACGTGGCGCTGCTGGGAGGCAGCTTTGCGCCGCTGGGCGGGCAGAACCTCATCGAGGCCACGGCAGGCGGCTGCCCCGTGGTCATGGGCCCGCACACCTTCAACTTTGCCGAGGCGGCGCGCCTGGCCATCGACGCCGGCGCCGCGCTGCGCGTGGCCGACATGGCCGAGGGCGTGGCCGCCGCGGCCGCCCTGGCGCAGGACCCGCAGCGGCGGAGGGCGCTGTCCGAGCGCTGCGTGGCATTCACCGAGGAGCACCGCGGCGCGGCCCTAGACACGGCCCTGGCCGTCCTGCAGCGCCTGCGCGAGGCCGTGGACGACCGTCCCGACTGAGCGGCCCGCCCGCGTTTCCTGCAACCACGACTGCAACCACGACTGCGAGGGCGCTGACACAGCGCAAGCCGCTGGCGTTGCCTGTCTCGCCAAGCAATGCCGGGATGGCAGAGAATCGCTCCATCATGATGGACAAGCACTACCTCACGCCCCTGTTCACGCCCAGCTCCATCGTCGTGCTGGCCGGCAACGCCGATGCGCCCGATACGCACACGCCCCAGGCCAAGGTGCTGCGCGAGGCGCTGGCCGCCCAGCGCTTCACGGGCACGCTCACCTACCTGGACATCCATACCAGCGGCACGCTGGCCGACCTGGCGCAGACGCGTGCGGACCTGGCCATCATCGCCCAGCCGCCGCAGGACCTTCCCGCCGCGCTGGAGGTAGCGGGGCGCATCAACTGCCGCTCGGCACTGGTGCTGTCCAACGGCGTGGATGCGCAACTGGCGGAGCAGCTGCGCAAGATCGCGCGTCGCGAGGGCATCCACCTGCTGGGGCCCAATTCGCTGGGCATGCAGCGGCCGTCGCTGCAATTGAACGCCAGCGCCGCGGGGCCGCTGGCGCGCGAGGGGTCGCTGGCCCTGGTGTGTCAGTCGGGCGCGCTCACCTCGTCCATCCTGGATTGGGCCAGCAACAACGCGGTGGGCTTTTCCAGCGTGATTTCGCTGGGCCCGCACACCGACGTGGGGCTGAGCGAGGCGCTGGACTTCCTGGCCAACGATGCGCGCACGCAGAGCATCGTGGTCTACATGGAAGGCATCCAGAATGCGCGCCGCTTCATGAGCGCCCTGCGATCGGCGGCCTATGCCAAGCCCGTGGTGGTGCTCAAGGCGGGGCGCAAGCCTGCAGGCAACGAGGCAGCGCAGACGCACAGCGCCGCCATCGTTGGCAGCGACGATGTGTTCGACGCCGCGCTGCGCCGCGCGGGCGCCGTGCGCGTGCGCTCGTTCGTGGAGCTGTTCTCGGCCGCGAAGTGCCTGGCCTCGCGCTACCGCCCCGTGGGCAAGCGCCTGGCGATCATCACCAACGGCGGCGGCCCCGGCGTACTGGCGGCCGATTGGGAGAACGAGATCGGCCTGGACCTGGGCCGCTTTTCGCCCGAGACCTGCGCTGCGTTGGCGCCCAAGCTGCCGCCGCTGGCCTCGCTGGCCGACCTGATTGATCTGTCGGAAGAAGCGGGGCCGGAGCACTATCGCCTGGCGCTGGAGGCGGCGTTCCGTGACAAGCAGATCGATGGCCTGCTGGCCATCTTCTCGCCCAAGGCCGGCGCCGACGCCGAAGCCGTGGCCACCGTGCTGGCCGATGCCAAGCGCCTGGCCTCCAAGCCCTTGCTGTCGTGCTGGATGGGCGACGCCTCGGTGGTGCCGGCGCGCCGCATCCTGCGGGCCGCGCAGATTCCCACCTTCCGAACGCCCGAGGCCGCGGTGGGCGCCTTCGGCAACATCGCCTCGTTCTACCAGAACCAGCAGCTTTTGCAGCAGACACCGCCGCCGCTCACGACGCTGTCCAAGCCCGACATCGAGGGCGCGCGCCTGGTGATCGAGAGCGTGCTGGCCGAGCGGCGCAACGTGCTGACCGAGATGGAGTCCAAGACGCTGCTGGCGGCCTTCCACATCCCGGTGACCAAGACGCTGCTGGCGCGCAGCAGCCACGAGGCGATGATGATCGCCACGCAGCTCGGCTTCCCCGTGGCGCTCAAGATCGATTCGCCCGACATCGCGCACAAGTCCGACGTGGGCGGCGTGGCGCTGAATGTGCACAACGGATCGGCCGCGCGCGATGCCTACACCGACATGGTGCAGCGTGTGGCGCGGGTACAGCCCGGCGCGCGCATCAACGGCGTAACGGTGCAGAAGATGGCACGCGGGCGCCGCGGGCGCGAGACCTGCATCGGCCTGGTCAGCGACGAGCCCTTCGGCCCGGTGATCACCTTTGGCGCCGGTGGCACGATGATCGAGCTCATCAACGACCGGGCGATGGAGTTGCCGCCGCTCAACCAGTTCCTGGCGCGGCGGCTCATCGACCGCTCGCGCGTGGCCGAGACGCTGGGCGAATGGCGCGGCGCCACCGCCGTGGACCTGGAAGGGCTGGAGCAGGTGCTGCTGCGCGTGTCCGAGATGGTCTGCGCGCTGCCCCAGCTGCGCGAGATGGACATCAACCCCCTGATCGTGGACGAGCAGGGCGCCGTGGCCGTGGACGCGCGCATCGTCATCCATGAAACCGCCCAGGGCGGCTCGCGCGGCGAGGTGGCCGGCTACGGGCACTACGGCCACCTCTCCATCCTGCCGTACCCGGCGCGCTATGAAGCGGTGTGGCCGCTGCGCGGCGGGGGTGAGTATCTGGTGCGACCGATCCGCCCGGACGATGCGCAGATGGTGCAGCGCCTGGTCAAGGAACTGTCGCCCGAGAGCCGCTACTTCCGCTTCGTGTCGCAGTTGGCCGAGCTGCCGCCTTCGATGCTGGCGCGCTTCACCCTCATCGACTACGACCGCGAAATGGCCCTGGTGGCCGTGCACCGCGAGCGCGTGGTGGACGAGGAGGGCGAGGTGAGCCACAAGGAGCGCATCGTGGGCGTGTCGCGCTACGTGACCAACCCCGACCAGACGAGCTGCGAGTTCGCGTTGCTGGTGGCCGACGACTTCGCCGGCAAAGGGTTGGGCTCGCGCCTGATGCTCAGCATCATGGACGTGGCGCGCGATCGCGGCCTGGCCGAGATCCAGGGCCTGGTGCTGGCCAACAACCCGACCATGCTCAAGCTGATGCGGCGCCTGGGCTTCGAGGTGCGCACCTTCGAGGACGACCCAGAGTTCCGCCTGGTGGTGCACCAACTGTAAAAACCGATGGGCTGGCTCGTCACCAAATACCTGATCACCGCGGCGGTGGTGGTCGCCGTGTCCGAAGCAGCCAAGCGCAGCGACAGGCTGGGCGCATTGCTGGCGGCGCTGCCGCTGGTGACGTTCCTCGCGCTGGTCTGGCTGTACGTGGAAAAGCAGCCGCAGGAAAAGATCGCCAACCACGCCTGGTACACGTTCTGGTACGTGGTGCCCACGCTGCCCATGTTCCTGGCCTTCCCCTGGCTGCTGCCGCGCATCGGGTTCGGCCTGACCCTGCTGGCCAGCGCAGCCATCACCGTGGTCTGCTTCGGCCTGTTCGCGCTCGCCGTGCGGCCGCTGGGCGTCGAGTTGCTGCCCTGACCCTGCAGAGCTTTGCGGGGCGGCCCACGCGCTATAAACCGTCCATGAAAACCCAGTATTTCACCGCCACCAGCCTGGACGGCTTCCTCGCCACGGAAGACGACTCGCTGGATTGGCTTTTCACCCTGGGCAGCCTGGAGGAATCCAGCTATCCCGCCTTCATCGCGCAGGTGGGTGCCCTGGCCATGGGGTCATCCACCTACGAATGGATGCTGCGCAACGCGGACGCCGTGCGCGCCGAAACGGGCTCCGCCTGGCCCTACACGCAGCCCGCCTGGGTTTTCTCCTCGCGCCGCCTGCCGGGCATCGACGGGGCGGACATCCGCTTCGTGCAGGGCGACGTGCGGCCGGTGCACGCGGCCATGCGCTTGGCGGCGGGGACGAAGAACCTCTGGATAGTAGGCGGCGGGGACCTTGCCGGCCAGTTCTACGACGCTGGCTTGCTGGACGAGCTGATCCTGCAGGTGGGCTCGGTCACGCTGGGACGGGGCAAGCCGCTGTTTCCGCGCCGGCTGCCCGGCACCGCGTTGCGTCTGCTTGACGCACAGCCCCTGGGGACGGGCATGGTGGAGCTGCGTTATGCCGTGGACCGGACGGGTGACGCGGCGGGCCTTGACCGGGAATGATGGTCTTTTAGACCTCTAGCGCTTATCCACCAAGCGCAAGCAGCTATTGTTTATATAGCAATAGCGGTGGGTATCGCAGGGTGTCAGCGACTCAGCAGGCTGTCCACCGCCACCACGTCGTCCATGGACAAGGTGCCGGCGGCCTGCTTGAGTCGCAGCGTGCCCATGAGCACGTTGTAGCGCGCCACGGCCAGGTCGCGCTTGGTCTGGTAGAGCTGGCTCTGGGCGTTGAGCACGTCGATGTTGATGCGCACGCCCACCTCGTAGCCCAGCTGGTTGGCTTCCAGCGCGCTCTGGGTGGACGCCTCGGCCGCCTGCAGCGCCCGCACCTGGCTCTGGCCCGACTGCACGCCGAAGAACGCGGCGCGCGTGGCCTGGGCCACGCTGCGGCGCGCATTGTCCAAGTCGGCGCGCGCCTTGTCTTCCAGCGACAGGGTTTCCTTCACCCGGTTTTGCACCGCGAAGCCCGCGAACAGCGGCAGGTTGAGCGCCACCCCCACGCTGGCGACGTTGGCCCGGGAGTGCACGCCCGGCATGGTGACGGTTCCATTGGGCGTGCGCTGCACGCTGTAGCCCGCCTGCAGGTCCACCGTGGGCAGGTGGCCAGTCTCGGCCTTGGCGGTCTCCAGGCGCGCCACGTCCAGCGCAATGGCCGCCTGGCGCACCTGGGGTTGCTGATCTTCCGCGACGTGCACCCAGCTGTTCACATCGGCCGGCTGCACCGCGGGCAGCTGCACCGGCTGGGCCAGGGGCAGCGGGGTCAGGCCCGAGCGGCCCACGGTCTGCTCCAGTGCCAGGCGCTTGACGTGCAGGTCGTTCTCGGCCGCGATCTCCTGGGCCGACACCAGGTCGTGCCGCGCCTGGGCCTCGCGCTCGTCGGTCACCGTGGCGGTGCCGACCTCGAAATTGCGCTTGGCCGCGGCCAGTTGTTCGGCCACGGCAACCTTTTGGGCCTGCACGAAGGTCAGGGTGTCCTGGGCGGCCAGCACATCGAAATACGCCTGGCTCACGCGCACCAGCAGGTCCTGCTCGGCCGCGTCACGCTGCGCGCGGGCAATGTCGATCCCGCGCTGCCCCTGCTCGAAGCCGATGCGGTTGGCCGGCCGGTACAGCGGCTGCGAGGCCACCACGCCCACGGTCTGGGTAGGGGCGTGCAGGTCCAGCGGGGGCAGGGGGCCACGGGTCAGGTCGGTGCGGGCGTAGGTCACGCCCCCATTCAGCGCGGCGCTGGGCAGCAGTCCTGCGCGCGCCTGCTCGGCACGGCTGTCGGCGGCCTGCAACTGCCTGCCACGGGGCGTCATAGCTGCGCGCCCATTCCACCAGCGTGGACAGGCTCTGCGCCTGCGCGGGCAGGGCGCCCAGCGCGCAGGCGCCCACGGCCAGGGAAACGGAGAGCAACCGTTGCAGTGATGTCATGGCGTTCTTCAGGAAGGTCTGCGGTGATCAATGGGAAGGCTGCAGCACGCCGGGCGACGTCCGTGGTGGCTCAATACCGGGGCACCGCCGGGTCGCGCTCATGCGACCAGGCCTCGATGCCGCCCGTGATATTGGCCACCTGGTCGAAGCCCTGGTGCGCCAGGAAGCCCGCCACCCGCAGGCTGCGCATGCCGTGGTGGCACAAGCAGGCCACAGGGCGGGCGGGGTCCAGTTCATCCAGCCGTGCGGCCAGCTCCCCCATGGGGATGGCCACGAGCTCAAACCCCTGGGGCGTCACGCTGGCGGTCTGCAGCTCCCACGGCTCACGCACGTCCAGCACCAGCGGGCGGCTGCCGGCGTTAGCGGTCAGCCAGTCGGCCAGTTGGGCAGTTGGGCAGGGCGCACGTGGTCGATCATGCAAAGGTTCCTGAAGGACGCTGAAGGGGTGTCAGAACTTGAAGCGGGTCGGCTCCGGGAAGTGGCGCAGGCGCGGCACCACCACATCCCAGGGTTGAGTGGTCTCGTACCGGTCACCTTGGCGGCGCACGAACGTGGCGCGCATCATCGGCATGTGGCCCACGAAGGCGCCCAGGCGGCCGCCGTCGCGCAGCAGGCCCAGCAGGCGCTGGGGAATCTCGGCCACCGAGCCGCTGAGCACGATCACATCGAACGGACCATCGGGGATGGGGTCCAGCGCGCCGTCGGACTGGCGCACCTCGGCGTTGTCCACGCCGGCACTGCGCAGGTTCTCGCGGGCGAACTCGGCCAGCTCGGGAACGATCTCCAGCGACACCACGCGCTCGGCGCGCGCGGCCAGCAGCGCGGCCATGTAGCCCGAGCCCGCGCCGATCTCCAGCACGCGGTCGGTGGATTGCACCTGCAGATCCTGCAACATGCGCGCATCCACGCGCGGCGCCAGCATCACCTGGCCCAGGCGCTCGGCTTCTTCCACCGAGGGGTTCAGCGGGATCTGCGTGTCGATGAAGGCGGCACCCTGGTAGGCCGGAGGCACGAACTCTTCGCGGCGCACGGTGGCCAGCAGCTCCAGCACCGCCTCGTCCAGCACGTTCCACGGGCGGATCTGCTGCTCGACCATGTTGTAGCGGGCCTGCTCGGTAGGATCGCAAATGTCAGCGGACGTGTTCAGAGGCATGTTCATGGGGTACTCCGGAGGCGGGTCACTGTGGTTCAGACAAACCCCTGATTCTAGGTCGGCCGCACGCACAGCCCCTGCAAGACGTTCTCGGCCTGCAGGCGGATGTACTCCTGCGCGGAGAATGTGTCGGGGTTCGGGATGCACAGCGACAGCGAAGGCTGCGAGAACATCAGGAACATCAAGGGCGCCAGCACCAGGTAGACGGCATGGTCCAGATCCAGCGGGCGGAACTCGCCACGGTCCATGCCGCGCTGCAGGATGCGGCGGATCAGGCGGTGGCCGGGTTCCACGACCTCCCGGCGGTAGAACTCAGCGATCTCCGGGAAGTTGTTGGCCTCGCTCAGCATGAGCTTGCCCAGGCCCGATGCCTTGGTGGAGCCCACGCGCTCCCACCACGTCTGAAAGCAGTACTGCACCAGTTCGCTGCTCGTGCCCTCGAAGGTTTCCATCTCCAGGTCCCATTCAGGGAAGCGGCCCGCAATGTTCTTGCGCACCACGGCCTTGAAAAGGTCTTCCTTGCTGGGGAAGTAGAGGAACAGCGTGCCCTTGGACACGCCCGCGCGCGCGGCGACCTCGTCCACCCGGGTGGCGGCAAACCCTTTTTCCACGAACAGGTCCAGGGCAGCGTCCATCAATTCACCGGGCCGGGCTTCCTTGCGGCGGCCGCGGCGCGGGGGTTCGGACGATTCGGGGACTGGGGGGAGGGAGATCATAAATTACTAACTGACTGGTTAGTAATATAACAACCCGCCTTGCCCCCGTCAACGCAAGGGCAGACGCGGGACGGCGCCTTCGCTTCATTTCTATGATGAGGCTTTCATCCCTTCACGAGGCGCAATCCCATGTCCGATCTGCAGTCCATCACCCTCGGCGGCGGGTGCTTCTGGTGCACCGAAGCCGTGTTCGACCGCGTGCGCGGCGTGACCGACGTGCAAAGCGGCTATGCCAATGGCGACGTAGCCGAGCCCACCTACGAGCAGGTGTGCAGCGGCACGACCGGCCACGCCGAGGTGGTGCGCGTGACGTTCGACCCCGCGCAGATCGGCGTGCGCGAGATTCTGGAGATCTTCTTCGCCACGCACGACCCCACCACCCTCAACCGCCAGGGCAACGACGTGGGCACGCAGTACCGCAGCGCCATCTACTTCACCGACCCCGCACACCAGGACGTGGCCGAAGAGCTGTTGCGCCAGATGGGGCAGGACAAGCTCTTTGGCGCGCCCGTGGTGACCGAGGTGGCCCCCCTGGTGAACTACTGGCCCGCGGAGGACTACCACCAGGACTACTACCGCAACCACCCCAACCAGGGCTATTGCGCCTTCGTCGTGGGGCCGAAGGTGGAGAAGTTCCGCAAGACCTTCGCACGGCACCTCAAGCCCGGCGCCTGACCGCTGCGAGGCCCAGGTCGCCGCCAGCGGGTCCACCGCCTTCCCAAAGCGGCGCATCCGCGCAGCCTTTTGGGAATCCCCGCGGGTTCCTGCGCTATCCTCCCGGGCCCGCGCCGCAACAGCAGCGCGGTGTTACTTTGGAGGAAGCAACCCATGAAACCCTGGCTCGCCACCCTGCTGCTGGCCTGCGCCGCCGTCGCGCACGCGCAGGAGCACACCGCGCAGCAGACCAAGGTCGACATCGAGCGCCACCGCGCCATGGCCGCGGCGCACGAGGCCGCTGCCAAGTGCCTGGAATCCGGCAAGGGCGAAGAAACCTGCCGCAAGGAATTGCAGGCCGCCTGCAAGAACCTGGCGATCGGCAAGTACTGCGGCATGAAGCACGCCCACTGACGACTGCACCTTTCACCCAGCCCGCATGTCCCTGACACCCGCGCTCTTGCCGCAACTGCGCCGCCGCCTGGCCCTGGCCTGGCTGCTGCTGGCGCTGGTGCTCGCGCCCGCACTCGGACGCATGCACCAGGTGTTGCACCTGCCCGCGGGGCAAGGGCTGGCGCATGCCTTGCACGACGACGGGCATGCACGGGATGCGGCAAGCGCCGGGCAACAGGCCCTGGACACCCTGCATGCGCTGTTTGCCGGGCACGGCGCCGCGGACTGCCAGGTGCTGGACGAGCAGACGCTGGTGGGCGCCGCGCTGGGCCAGGCCCCCGCGCAGGTCCAGGCACAGCCGCAGCTGCCCCCTGTCAGGTCCCCCGCGCCGGTGCCGCGCGCGGGCCGGGCGGCGCCTTTCCATGCCCGCGCTCCGCCCCTGAGCGCCTGAGGCTCCCCGCCTCGCGCCGCCGCCTTTGCGTGTCGGCGTCGCAAACACTCCTCTTTTTATAGCTGCTCGCGCTTGATACATAAGCGCTAGAGGCAGTTTTGAATCAATTTTCAAGCGCGGCCGCGTGCGGCCCGAGCGTTCGCGCGCGCCTGCCGCCTTTTGACGGAAATCGTTGTAATGAACTCCTTCACCCCTTTCGCCCGCATGCCGGGCGCAATGCACCCGCTGGCCTGGGCCGCGCTGCTGTGCCTGACCAGCGCAGCACCCGCGTGGGCGCAGGCGGATGCCCGCCTGCCCGAGGTCACCGTGTCCTCCAGCGGTTTGCAGCTGGGCGTGTCCGAAATGACGCAGCCCGTGTCTGTGCTGGAGGGCGACGCCCTCGTGCGCCAGCGCGAGGCCACGCTGGGCGAGACCCTGGACGGTGAGCCGGGCATCACCGGCAGCCATTTCGGCGCGGGCGCCAGCCGCCCCGTGATCCGCGGCATGGACGGTCCGCGCGTGCGCGTGCTCTCTGACGGGTCCGAACTGCACGACGCCTCCACCGTCAGCCCGGACCACGCCGTGGCGGCCGAGCCGCTGCTGGCCACGCAGGTCGAAGTGCTGCGCGGGCCGTCGGCACTGGTCTACGGCGGCGGCGCCGTGGGCGGCGTGGTCAACGTGCTGGACGGCAAGGTGCCCACGGCCGTGCCCGACAAGGGCTACGAAGGCAGCGCCGAGCTGCGCGCCGGCAGTGCGGCCCGCGAAAAGGCCGGCGCTGTCGCGCTGACCGGCGGCGCGGGCAACCTGGCCGTGCACGTGGAGGCCGCCGGTCGAGACGCCGACGACTACCGCGTGGGCAGCGGCTGGGCCGAGGGGCGCCGCGTGCCCGGCAGCTTCAACCGCACGGGTACCGGCAGCGTGGGGCTGTCCTGGGTTGGCAGCCGCGGCTACCTGGGCCTGGCCTTCACACGCCAGAACGCCAAATACGGCCTGCCGGGCCACAGCCACAGTTTCGAAGGCTGCCACACCCATGGCAACCACCTGCACTGCGGCAGCCATGACGAGCACGACCACGATGACGACGGGCATGACCACGACCACGGTCACGAAGCCGTTCCTGTGGTGGACCTGCGCAGCGAGCGCGTGGACATCCGCGGTGAGCTGCGCGACCCGTTCACCGGCTTCTCCGCCCTGCGCCTGCGCGCGGGCGTGACCGACTACGTACACGACGAGGTGGAGGAGGGCACCGTCGCCACCACCTTCAAGAACAAGGCCCACGACCTGCGCGTGGAGCTGCAGCACGCGCCCGTGGCTGGCTGGCGCGGCGTGCTGGGCCTGCAGACCGGGCAGCGCAAGTTCAGCGCCGCGGGAGAAGAGGCCTACGTGCAACCCACCCTCACGCGCCAATGGGGCGTGTTTCTGCTGGAGGAATACCGCCTGGGCGACTGGCATGGCGACTGGCGCATCGAGACCGCGCTGCGTCACGACCGCCAAAGCGCCGAAGCGCAGGACAGCGGTGTAGAGCGGCGCCACCACGGCACCTCCGCATCGCTGGGCGCGGTGTGGCGCTTTGCGCCTGGCTACGCCGCGGGTGCGAGCATCACCCGCGCCCACCGTGCGCCCACCGCCGAGGAGCTGTACGCACGCGGCCTGCACATGGCCACGTCCACCTACGAGCGTGGCGACGCCAGTCTGCGTGCGGAAACCTCGCGCAACATCGACCTGAGCCTGCGCAAGACCAGCGGGGACACCACGTTTGACGTGAGCGTGTTCCACAACCGCATCCGCAACTACATCTACGGCCGCACGCTCGACGAACTGGACGGCCTGCAGCTGCTGCAGTACAGCCAGGCGGGCGCCACCTTTACCGGCATGGAGGGCCGGGTGCGCCAGCGCATCACGCAGCGCCTGGGGGTCACCCTGTTCGGCGACAGCGTGCGTGCCCGCCTGGACGGTGGCGAGCGGTTGCCGCGCATCGCCCCCGCACGCGTGGGCCTGCGCCTGGATGCCAATTGGCGCGACTGGGACGGCGCGGTGGAATGGGTGCAGGTGGCGCGGCAAAACCGCGTGGCCGCGTTCGAGACCGCCACGCCTGGCTACGGCATGCTGAACCTCGGCCTGGCCTACAACGGCCGCACGGGCAGTGGCACGCCATGGCAGGTGTACCTGAAGGCGCGCAACCTCACGGACCGCCTGGCCCATGCCCACACCTCGTTCATCAAGGACGCTGCCCCGCTGGCAGGGCGCAACGTGACGGTGGGCGTGCGCGTGTCGTTCTGACACCGCCATCCCCGGCCCGCGGCGGGTGCGCATGCACATCCGCCGCGCAGCACGCACGGCGGTGCGCCAAAGACCGCGCGCCGCCGTGCGACAAGGTTGTCCCCCGGACTGCGCACTGCTAGCATGCGCGCCCATGGTCCCGACCACACACGTCCGCCGCACCCTTGCGCGCAACCGCGTGGGCGTGGTGGCGCGTGTGCTTTGGCCATACCAGCCGGTCGCACATTCCTCCGCCCGGCGATAAAGCACCCTTCCTCTTTCCAACGCGCAGAACCACCATCGCCGGGCACCCGCCCTGCGCAACGGTGGACAACGCCTTCCCACGCCCGCTCGCGCGGGCCCTTCGTCCGCCGGGTCACCCCAGGCCCCCGCAGCAGCACCGCACGGGCGCCTTGCAAGGATTGGAGCGTCGCATGGAATTCACCAAGCAGTTTCTCCGGGCCAAGAGCCCCTGCGCCAACGGCTTTCGCTGGTTCGTGCGCCATGTCGAGGACGGTGTGGGCTACCAGCAGGCGCTGGACCAGCTGGTGGCCGCCGGCCGCGTGGACGACGCGCTGTGGCTGCTGGGCCAGTTCGGCCCCTCGAACGCAGTGCTGCACCTGGACAGCCTGGAGGCGGAGGCCCTGGTGTTCGCGGGCACCGTGCAGGTGCGCGGCGGCATCGAGGTGGACGGCGTGATCCACGTCGGCCGCTCCCTCCATGCGGGGGGCGGCATCCGCGTCGGCAGGGCCATCGTGGCGGGCGAGGACATCCGCGCCGGCGCGCACATCCACAGCGATGGACGGCTGCACTGCGGCGGCGATCTGCGCACCGACTGGGGCGTGCAGGTGCAGGAATCGCTGCACTGCGGCGGCGACCTGCGCGCGGCGTGGGACGTGGTCTGCCACGGCGCGCTCAGCGTGGGCGCCAGCGCCTTCGTGGGGCAGGACCTGCTGGTGTACGGCGGCATCGACTGCGGCAAAAGCCTGCGCGTGGGCGGGCATGTGAGCGGAGAAGGCAGCCTGCGCGCGGGGCAGGGCATCGTGGTCGGCGGAGCCATCAGCGGCCTGACGCACCTGGAGGCCGGCTGGGGCATCAAGGCGGGCGAGTGCATCCACACGCAGGGCGCCATCAAGGCCGGCGAGAGCCTGAGCGCGGGTGAGGACATCCGCGCGGGCGAAGGCTACGGCATTTTCGCGGGCCTGAACGTGCAGGAGCCCGCCTGGGAGGTGTGTGCCCAGGTCTGGGCGCAGCAGCCGCCGGCCGGCCTGCGCAGCGGGGTGTGGATGGGGCCCTGCGCCATCTGATGCCCACAGCGGCTGCGGCCGCAAGGATCAGGAGGTCTGCTTGCGCGCGCACGCGCCGCGCTCCGCTGCTGGCACGCGGCGCCAGTCATCCGCGCGCCACGCGCAATAGCGATACTCGGGGTTTCGCGCCCGCTGCATGCCACCCATTTCTCCTTTCGCCGCCACCCGCCACCACGCCAGCGCCCGGCGGGTGTTCCTCATCTTCCTGCGCCTGGGCCTGACGTCGTTCGGCGGGCCGGTGGCCCATCTGGGCTACTTCCGCGAGGAATTCGTCGCGCGCCGCCGTTGGCTGACGGAAGACGCCTATGCCGACCTGGTGGCGCTGTGCCAGTTCCTGCCCGGCCCCGCCAGCAGCCAGGTGGGTCTGGCGCTGGGCCTGCGCCAAGCGGGGTGGGGCGGCGCACTGGCGGCCTGGCTGGGTTTCACGCTGCCATCCGCGCTGGTGATGGCGCTGCTGGGCCTGGGCCTGGTGGCGGGGCAGGGCCTCATGCCCGCGGGCGTGCTGCACGGCCTGAAGGTGGCGGCCGTGGCCGTGGTGGCGCAAGCCGTGTGGGGCATGGCGCGCAGCCTGTGCCGCGGGCCCACACGGCTGCTGCTGATGGCGCTGGCCTGTGCGCTTGCGCTGCTGTGGCCGGGCGTGGTGGGGCAGGTGGGCGCCATGCTGGTGGCGGCGCTGGCCGGCTTGGCCCTGTGGGGGCGCGCGGGCGCCATGCCGGCTCCACCATCGCAGGGCGGGCTGGCGGCCGGGGTGCGACCGCGTACCGGAGCGCTGCTGCTGGCCGCATGTGCGGCGCTGCTGGTGCTGCTGCCGCTGGCTGCGCGCGCCTGGCCTCAAGGATGGCTGGTGCTGGCCGATGCGTTCTACCGCGCCGGCGCCCTGGTGTTCGGCGGCGGCCACGTCGTGCTGCCGCTGCTGCAGGCCGAAGTGGTGGCCACCGGCTGGGTGGCGGCCGACGATTTCCTGGCGGGCTATGGATTGGCGCAGGCGGTGCCGGGGCCGCTGTTCACCTTTGCGGCCTTTCTGGGCGCTGCGGCAGGCCACGGCGCGGGCGGCTGGCTGGGCGCGGCCGTATGCCTGGTGGCGATCTTCGTGCCAGCATTCCTGCTGGTGGCGGGCGCGCTACCGTTCTGGGATCGGCTGCGGCACAACGCACGTGCCCGGGCGGCCTTGGCGGGCGTGAATGCCGCCGTGGTGGGCCTGCTGCTGGCGGCGCTGTACCACCCGGTGTGGACCAGCGCCATCCATGCGCCAGCCGACCTGGCGTTGGCACTGGCGGCCTTTGCCGCGCTGGTATGGGCGCGCGTGCCGCCGTGGCTGGTGGTGCCGTTGTGCGGCGCAGCAGGTTGGCTGCTGGGCTGATGACGGAAGGAAAACGGCCTCAGCGCTTATCCATCAAGCGCTAGCAGCTCTCATTAATAGAGCATCAACCGCCCACGCTGCGGCGGTCGATCTTGCGGCTGAGCACGATGCTGGTCTGCGTGTTCTGCACGCCGTCCAGCTGGCCGATGCGGTCCAGCAGGCCGTCGAGCTGCTCGTGGCTGGTGCAGCGCAGGAACACCAGGTAGTCGAAGGGCCCGCTCACCGCCGAAACCTCTTCCACCTGGGGCAGGGCCTGCAGCATTTGCAGCACCGCCGGCCCGGCCTTGGGCAGCACGCGCAGTGCGCACCACGCGCGCACGGCGCTGCCTGCCAGCCGCTGGCCCAGGCGCACGCCGTAGCCGGCGACCACCCCTTCACGCTCCAGCCGCGCGATGCGCGCCACCACCGTGGTGCGCGCCAGGCCCAGGCGGCGCGCCAGCTCGGCCGTGCCCTCGCGCGCGTTGGCCTGCAGCAGGCTGAGCAGTTGTTGGTCCAGTGCGTCCAGTTCCACGGGCATCTCCAATGCTGCCGATAAGTCGTGCAATGCCGTCGATATGACGATCGTTGATGCTTTTATCGACATTTGTAATGCTACACACTGACAACGATCCGGCCTAGCATGGCTCTACCGAACGACAACGCAAGGAGACCGCCATGACCCGCCTGCATCCCGTCAATGCTTCCCACCCGCACCGCGTACTGATCCTGGGCGCGGGCCATATCGGCCGTGCCATTGCGCTCCTATTGGAGGACGCGGGCAGCTACACGCTCACCGTGGCCGACCGCGACGCCGCCGCACTGAAGCGCCTGCAGGTCCACAGCGCCGCCCCCTTGCAGGTGACGGGCGACGCCATGCTGGAGGCTGCCATTGCCGGGCACCATGCGGTGCTGAACGCACTGCCGTTCCACCAGGCCGTGCCGGTGGCCACGCTGTGTGCACGCCATGGCGTGCACTACTTCGACCTGACGGAGGACGTGGCCAGCACCCGTGCCATCCAGGCGCTGGCCGAAGGCGCGCGCAGCGCGTTCATGCCGCAGTGCGGGCTGGCGCCCGGCTTCATCGGCGTGGTGGGCAACGCCCTGGCGCAGCGCCTGGACCGCGTGGAAGGGCTGCAACTGCGCGTGGGGGCGCTGCCGCGCTACCCCCAGGGCGCCCTGCGTTATGCCATGACCTGGAGCACCGAGGGCCTGATCAACGAATACTGCAACCCGTGCGACGCCATCGTGCAGGGCCGGCGCACCAGCGTGCCTGCGCTCGACGGGTTGGAAACGCTGCTGATCGACGGCGTGGAATACGAGGCCTTCAATACCTCGGGCGGCCTGGGCACGTTGCCCCAGACCTGGGAGGGGCGCGTGCGGCAGCTCGACTACAAGTCGGTGCGCTACCCCGGCCACCATGCCATCCTGCAGCTGCTGCTGCACGAGCTGCGCCTGCGCGACCGGCGCGACCTGCTCAAGGAGTTGCTGGACGGCGCCGTCCCGACCACGCAGCAAGACGTGATCGTGATCCTCGCCAGCGCGCGCGGCCAGCGAGGCGGCCGGTTGGTGCAGGAAAGCTATGCCGCCCACATCCTGGGCGCATCGGTGCGCGGGCAGATGCTCAGCGCCATCCAACGCACCACGGCCGCGGGCATCTGCGCGGCGCTGGACCTGGTCATCGCGGGCCAGCTTCCGCAGGCCGGTTTCATCGGGCAAGAGCAGATCGCGCTGGAGGACTTCCTGGCCAATCGGTTCGGGCGCATCTACCGCGTGCCGGGAAGCGTGGGGGACGCCGGGTCCCCCCAGGCCCCGCTTGCGCGGTCATTGCAAGCGGTGGGGGCCTGATCAGCGCTTTTGGTACATGGCCTCGATGGCGGCCGCGTAGTGCGCCATGAGGTTGGTGCGCTTGAGCTTGAGCGTGGGTGTCATGAACGCGTTCTCGATCGTCCATGGCTCGCGCACCAGATGCACGGCGCGCGGCACCGCATAGCGCGGGAAGCCGGCCGCCAGCTTCTCGATGCGCGCCAGTGCCGCTCGTTGGGCGCTGGGGTGCGCAAGGCTGGCAGGGTCGTTGGCGTCCAGTCCCAGTCGCCCGGCCAGTTGGCGCCACTCTTCGGCATGCACCACGGCCACGCAGGCGATGAAGGGGCGCTGCTCGCCCACCACAAAGGCCTGCTCGAACAGCGCATCGGCGGTGATGGCCAGCTCCAGGTCGGCCGGCGGCACCTTCTCGCCCGTGGAGGTGACGATGATTTCCTTGATGCGCCCCAGGATGCGGATGCGGCCGCCGACGATCTCGGCCTGGTCGCCTGTGCCCAGCCAGCCGTCGGCGGAGACGGTGCGGGCCGTATCCTCGGGGCGCTTCCAGTAGCCCTTCATGACGATGGGGCCGCGCACCTGCAGTTCGCGGTTCTCGCCGATGCGCACCTCCACGCCCGGCAAGGCGCGGCCGACGGTGGACGGGTCGTTGTCCTCCAGCGTGTTCACGCTGACCACGGGCGAGGTTTCGGTCATGCCGTAACCCTGCACCAGTTGCAGGCCCAGGCCCAGGAAGCAGTGCGCGATGGTGGGCGACAGCGGCGCGCCCCCGCTCACGGCCACGCGCACGCGGCCACCGAACTGCGCCAGCAGCGGCTTGGCCACCAGGGCACGCAACAGCGGCCAGGGCAGGGCGCGCATCCAGCCGCCCGCGCCGTCGTCCTGGGGTGCTGGCAGGCGCTGCGCGGCGCAAAACCGCTTCCAGCCCACGGCCTGCGCGGCCTGGAACAGCTGCATCTTCAAGGGCGAGGGCGACAGCGTCTCGATGAGCTTGGCATGCACGCGTTCATAAATGCGCGGCACCGACACCAGCACCGTGGGGCGCACATTCTTCAAATCCTCCGCCAGTTGCGCCACCGAGCGCGCATAGACCACGCAACTGCCCGAGGCCATGGGCAGGTAGTAGCCGCCCGTGCGCTCGAAGGTGTGCGACAGCGGCAGGAAGGACAGGAACACATCCTGTGGCGTGGGGGCGATGCGCTCCAGCACCGCCTTCACGTCGGCCACCACGTTGGCATGGCTGAGCATCACCCCCTTGGGCTTGCCGGTAGTGCCGCTGGTGTAGACGATCGCCGCCAGATCCTCAGGGCCGGGCGGCGAGGGCAGCGGCGTATCTGCCGCGGCATGCTGCAGCCAGGCAGCCAGCGGTGCGACCGGTACGTCCTGCTCGGCGGCGGTGGGCAGGCCGGTGCTGGCGTTGGTCGTCACCACGCCCATCAGGTGCGGCAGCGGCATGCCCACGTCGCGGATGCGCCGCCATTGCTCTGGCTCTTCCACGACGAGCAGCGACACCTCGGCATCCGCCAGGATGTAGGCAATGCTGCCCGGATTGTCGATGGCATGCAGAGGCACGGGCACACAGCCCGTGGCCATCACAGCCTGGTCGATGCTCATGGCATCCAGCCCGTTGGGCAGCAGGATGGCGATGCGCGCCCCCTGTGGCAGGCCCGATGCGGCAATGGCGCGGCTGCACTGCTGCACGCGCTCCTGGGTCTGTGCCCAGGTCAGGCTGATCCACTGGCCGGTGCCGGGGTCGCAGGCACGGTAGGCCTCGCTGTGGGGAGTGAGGGCGGCGCGGAACGCCAGCAGTTCGGGCAGCGTCTGCACGCCGCGCAGGTCAGGGGTGGGGGAATTCATGCGTGCAATACGTGCAGTGCGTGCCGGCAGGGCTGGGCGCCATTGCGGAGCCAAGCCGCCGAGCAAAAAGCGGAATCATAGGCCGGGCACGCGCGTTTTAGCACGATCGTTCGCAAACTTGTCGCTCGCGCGACGGAAAAAAGAACGGCGGATGGGGGGCGGGCCCGGTCAGCCCGCTGCCTCCAGCCCATGCGCGAAATGCGCGGACATGGCGGCCACGGTGGCCTGCGGGTCGCGCGCGCGCAGCGCGGCCAGGATGGTTTCGTGCTCGGCCAGCGAATCCTCGATGCGTCCCTGCTTGAGCAGCGAGTTGTGACGGTTGAGCTTCATGACCTTGCGCAGGTCGGCCACCATCTGGCTGCGCCAGCGGTTGTCGGCCATCTCCAGCAGGCGCATGTGGATGCGCTCATTGATGGTGAAGAAGCGGTCGCGGTCCTGCACGGCGGCGGCCAGGTCGGCATGCAGCTGCTCCAGTTCGCGCAGTTGCTCCGGCGTGGCACGGGCGGCCACCACGCCTGCGGCGTCGCTCTCCAGCAGGCTGAGCAGGTGGTAGACATCGTGCAGGTCCTTGTCGGACATCTCGGTCACGTAGGCGCCGCGGCGCACCTTCATGGTGACCAGGCCTTCCGCCGCCAGCACTTTGAGTGCTTCGCGCAAAGGCGTGCGGCTGATGCCGAGCTCCTCGGCAATCTTCAGCTCGTCGATCCAGCTGCCAGGCTCCAGCTCGCGCCGGAAGATGCGCTGGCGCAGTTGCTCCGCCACTTGTTCATAGAGTGCGCGGGGAGTGAGGGTGACGGCTGACATGGGCGGACTGTACCTGAAAAAAACTAAGAATTAATAATTACAGATCAGGTAAACTCCGCAAAATTGCGAAAACGCAGCACGCATAACCACATCTCTTTGCCATCTTTGCGAAAGCGCCCCCGCCATGAGCAGCCATCCTGATCCCATCTTCCAGTCCGCCGACCTTGCCGCCTGGGCCAAGGCCGCGGCCAAGTCCGCGCCCGGCGGCGACGTGAATGCCCTGAACTGGGTGACGCCCGACGGCATCAGCGTGAAGCCCCTGTACACGGCGCAAGACACGCAGGACCTGCCCTACGCCAACACGCTGCCGGGCTTCGAGCCCTACCTGCGCGGCCCGCAAGCCACCATGTACGCCGTGCGCCCCTGGACCATCCGCCAGTACGCGGGCTTTTCCACGGCCGAAGAATCCAACGCCTTCTACCGCAAAGCGCTGGCCGCGGGCGGGCAGGGTGTGTCGGTGGCCTTTGACCTGGCCACGCACCGCGGCTACGACAGCGACCACCCGCGCGTGACGGGCGACGTGGGCAAGGCGGGCGTCGCCATCGACAGCGTGGAGGACATGAAGATCCTGTTCGACGGCATTCCGCTGGACAAGGTGTCTGTTTCCATGACCATGAACGGCGCCGTGCTGCCGGTGCTGGCGGGCTACGTGGTGGCAGCGGAGGAGCAGGGCGTGAGCCAGGACAAGCTGGCCGGGACCATCCAGAACGACATCCTCAAGGAGTTCATGGTCCGCAACACCTACATCTATCCGCCCAAGCCGTCGATGCGCATCATCGGCGACATCATCGAGTACACGAGCAAGAACATGCCCAAGTTCAACTCGATCTCGATCTCGGGCTACCACATGCAGGAAGCCGGCGCCAACCAGGCGCTGGAACTGGCCTTCACCCTGGCCGACGGCAAGGAATACGTGAAGACGGCCATCGCCAAGGGCATGGACGTGGACGATTTTGCCGGGCGCCTGTCGTTCTTCTGGGCGATCGGCATGAACTTCTACCTGGAGATCGCCAAGATGCGCGCCGCGCGCCTGCTGTGGTGCCGCATCATGAAAGGGTTCAACGCCAAAAACCCCAAGAGCCTGATGCTGCGCACCCACTGCCAGACTTCGGGGTGGTCGCTCACCGCGCAGGACCCGTACAACAACGTGGTGCGCACCACCATCGAGGCCATGGCGGCCGTGTTCGGCGGCACGCAAAGCCTGCACACCAACGCGCTGGACGAAGCCATCGCGCTGCCCACCGAATTCAGCGCACGCATTGCGCGCAACACGCAGCTCATCATCCAGGAAGAGACCCACATCACCAACGTGATCGACCCCTGGGCCGGCTCCTACATGATGGAGAAGCTCACCCAGGACATGGCGGACGCTGCCTGGAAGATCATCGAGGAAGTCGAGGCCATGGGCGGCATGACGGCCGCTGTGGACAGCGGCTGGGCCAAGCTCAAGATCGAAGCCGCAGCCGCTGAGAAGCAGGCACGCATCGACTCGGGCAAGGAAGTCATCGTTGGCGTGAACAAGTACAAGCTGGCCAAGGAAGACCCGGTCGACATCCTGGAGGTGGACAACGTCAAGGTGCGCGAGAACCAGATCGCGCGCCTCAACGCCATCAAGACAAAACGCGATCAAACCCAGGTCCAACAAGCGCTGGCTGCTCTTACTTCTGCAGCAGCAAGCGGCCAGGGCAACCTGCTGGATCTGTCGATCCAGGCGATTCGCGCACGCGCCACGGTGGGCGAGGTGTCCGACGCGCTGGAAAAAATCTTCGGGCGCCACCGCGCCGATACGCAAAAGGTGACCGGTGTGTACGCTGCTGCCTACGACTCGGCCGAAGGCTGGGAAAAGCTCAAGGGTGAAATCGATCAGGCAGCCGAACAGCTCGGTCGCCGCCCGCGCGTGATGATCGCGAAGCTCGGCCAAGACGGCCACGACCGCGGTGCCAAGGTGGTGGCCACGGCCTTTGCCGACCTGGGGTTCGATGTCGACATGGGCCCGCTGTTCCAGACCCCCGAGGAGTGCGCGCGCCAGGCCATCGAGAACGACGTGCACGCGGTGGGCGTCTCCACCCTGGCCGCGGGCCACAAGACGCTGGTGCCCGCCATCATCGAAGAACTGAAAAAGCAGGGCGCCGACGACATCATCGTCTTCGTGGGCGGCGTGGTGCCCGCGCAGGACTACGACTTCCTCTACGGTGCAGGCGTCAAGGGCGTCTATGGCCCCGGCACGCCGATCCCGGCCAGCGCCAAGGACGTGCTGGAGCAAATCAAGAAGGCGCAGGCGCAGTGACCCCCCAGCAGCTGCAAGAAGGCATCCTGCACGGCACGCCCGCCGTGCGGCGCCGCGCCATGGCCAAGGCCATCACGCTGCTGGAATCCACGCGGGCCGACCATCGCACGCAGGGCGACGAACTGCTCACCGCGCTGCTGCCGCACACGGGCCGGGCGTTTCGCCTCGGCATCAGCGGCGTGCCTGGCGTGGGCAAGAGCACCTTCATCGAAGCCTTGGGCCTGCACCTGATCGCACAAGGCCTGAAGGTGGCGGTGCTGGCCATCGACCCGTCATCCACCGTCTCGGGCGGCTCCATCCTCGGTGACAAGACGCGCATGGAGCACCTGTCGGTCCAACCCGATGCCTACATCCGCCCCAGCCCGTCCAGCGGCACGCTGGGCGGCGTGGCCGAGAAGACGCGCGAGGCCATGCTGGTGTGCGAGGCTGCGGGCTATGACGTGGTCATCATCGAGACCGTGGGCGTGGGCCAGAGCGAGATCGCCGTGCAGGGCATGACCGACATGTTCTGCGTGCTGCAGTTGCCCAACGCGGGCGACGACCTGCAGGCCATCAAGAAGGGCGTGATGGAGCTGGCAGACCTGGTGGTCATCAACAAGGCCGACATCGACCCGCACGCCGCCACACGCGCGCAGGCGCAGATCACTTCCAGCCTGCGCCTGCTGTCCATGCATGGCAACCCCGAGCATGCGCACCACGACGAATCCCTGTGGACGCCGAAGGTCATCACGCTCAGCGCGCTGAAAGGCGAGGGGGTGGATCGCTTCTGGGCCGCGGTGCAGGAGTTCCACCGCCTGCAGACGGCCAACGGCCGCCTGGCCGCGCGGCGCGAGCGGCAATCCCTGGCGTGGATGTGGGAGCGCATCGACGCGGGCTTGAAGCAGGCCTTCCGCCAGCACCCGCAGGTGCGCGAGTTGCTGCCCCGCCTGCAGCAGGACGTGGCCGCGGGACGCGTAGCGGCCTCCACTGCAGCACGAAATCTGCTCGCAGCGCAATCTGGACAAGCGCTGCAAGCTACTATTTAAATAGCACTTCACTGAAAGAGCGACCATGCAAGACATCCTGGATCAACTGGAGAAAAAGCGCGAACTCGCCCGCCTGGGCGGTGGCCAGAAGCGCATCGACGCCCAGCACAAGAAGGGCAAGCTCACCGCGCGCGAGCGCATCGAGCTGCTGCTGGACGACGGCACCTTCGAGGAATGGGACATGTTCGTGGAGCACCGCTGCACGGACTTCGGCATGGAGAACACCAAGATCCCCGGTGACGGCGTGGTCACCGGCTACGGCATGATCAACGGCCGCCTGGTGTTCGTGTTCAGCCAGGACTTCACGGTGTTCGGCGGCGCGCTGTCCGAGACCCACGCCGAGAAGATCTGCAAGGTCATGGACCAGGCCATGAAGGTCGGTGCGCCGGTGATCGGCCTGAACGACTCGGGCGGCGCGCGCATCCAAGAGGGCGTGGCTTCCCTGGGTGGCTACGCCGACGTGTTCCAGAAGAATGTGCTGGCGTCCGGCGTGATCCCGCAGATCAGCATGATCATGGGCCCCTGCGCGGGCGGAGCGGTATACAGCCCGGCCATGACCGACTTCATCTTCATGGTCAAGGACAGCTCGTACATGTTCGTGACCGGCCCCGAGGTCGTGAAGACCGTCACGCACGAAGAGGTCACGGCCGAAGAACTGGGCGGCGCCATCACGCACACCACCAAGAGCGGCGTGGCCGACATGGCCTTCGAGAACGACGTGGAGGCGCTGATGATGCTGCGCCGCCTGTACAACTACCTGCCGCTCAACAACAAGGAAAAGGCGCCCGTGCGCCCGAGCAACGACCCGGCCGATCGCGCCGACCTGTCGCTGGACACGCTGGTGCCCGACAACCCCAACAAGCCGTATGACATGAAGGAGCTGATCGTCAAGACGGTGGACGACGGTGACTTCTTTGAGCTGCAGCCCGACTACGCCAAGAACATTCTCATTGGCTTCGCGCGCATGGAAGGGCAGACCGTGGGCATCGTGGCCAACCAGCCGCTGGTACTGGCGGGTTGCCTGGACATCAAGAGCTCCATTAAGGCCGCGCGCTTCGTGCGCTTCTGCGATGCGTTCAACATCCCCGTCATCACCTTCGTGGACGTGCCCGGTTTCATGCCAGGCACCAGCCAGGAATACGGCGGCATCATCAAGCACGGCGCCAAGCTGCTCTACGCGTACGCCGAATGCACGGTGCCGAAGATCACCGTCATCACGCGCAAGGCCTACGGCGGCGCGTACGACGTGATGAGCTCCAAACACCTGCGCGGCGACGTGAACCTGGCCTGGCCGAACGCCGAGATCGCCGTGATGGGCGCCAAGGGCGCGGTGGAGATCATCTTCCGCGAGGACAAGAACGACCCCGCCAAGCTGGCCGCCCGCGAGGCTGAGTACAAGGCGCGCTTTGCCAACCCGTTCGTCGCCGGCGCACGCGGCTTCATCGACGACGTGATCCTGCCGCATGAGACACGCAAGCGCATCTGCCGCAGCCTGGCCATGCTCAAGAACAAGCAGCTTGATAACCCGTGGCGCAAGCACGGGAACATTCCGCTGTAAAGGAGAGTTGGCATGGCGCTGATCGCAAATATCAAAGCGCAGCCACTGCAGTCGGTCGCAAAGCACTCGACAGTTGAATGCACTTACACCGTAGTCATCACAGACGATGGGAAGTGCTTGCAGCTAGACACATACGGTTCTGCCGGGCGCGCTCTCCCTGGGAAAAGAGTCAAAGTCTTCGATTCAGTCCTGAAGCCCTTCAGCAACTGAAGCAAATCATTCAAGAAAACGGGTTGTGAGAATGTTCACCAAAATCCTGATCGCCAACCGTGGCGAAATCGCCTGCCGCGTCATCGCAACCGCCCGCAAGATGGGCATTGCCACCGTGGCCGTCTACTCCGACGCCGACAAGGACGCGCGCCATGTCAAGCTGGCC
Organism: Diaphorobacter sp. JS3051; assembly: GCF_015832135.1. NCBI lineage: Bacteria > Pseudomonadati > Pseudomonadota > Betaproteobacteria > Burkholderiales > Comamonadaceae > Diaphorobacter > Diaphorobacter sp. JS3051. The sequence continues at coordinate 787,081 of NZ_CP065406.1, read as the reverse complement.
GACGAGGCCGTGCACATCGGCGCTGCGCCCAGCCGCGAGTCGTATCTGCTGGCCGACAAGATCATTGCTGCCTGCAAGCAGACCGGCGCGCAGGCGGTGCATCCGGGCTACGGCTTCCTGTCCGAGAACGAAGCCTTCGCCAAGCGGGTGGAGGAGGAGGGCATCGTCTTCATTGGCCCCAAGCATGCGGCGATCGCCGCCATGGGCGACAAGATCGCGTCCAAGAAGCTGGCCAACCAGGCGGGCGTGAACACCATCCTCGGATACAACGACCCCATCGCCGGGCCCGAGGCCGCGGTGGAGATCGCCAAGGGCATCGGCTACCCGGTGATGATCAAGGCATCGGCCGGCGGCGGTGGCAAGGGCCTGCGTGTGGCCTACAACGACAAGGAAGCGTTTGAAGGCTTTGCCAGCTGCCAGAACGAAGCCCGCAACAGTTTTGGCGACGACCGCATCTTCATCGAGAAGTTTGTGCAGGAGCCGCGCCACATCGAGATCCAGATCCTGGGCGACAGCCACGGCAACGTGATCTACCTGAACGAGCGCGAGTGCTCCATCCAGCGCCGCCATCAGAAGGTGATCGAGGAGGCGCCATCCCCCTTCATCAGCGACGCCACCCGCAAGGCCATGGGCGAGCAGGCCGTTGCCCTGGCCAAGGCCGTGGGCTACCAAAGCGCCGGCACGGTGGAGTTCGTGGTCGGCAAGGACCAGGACTTCTACTTCCTGGAGATGAACACCCGCCTGCAGGTGGAGCACCCGGTGACCGAGTGCATCACCGGTCTGGATCTGGTGGAACTCATGATCCGCGTGGCCGCCGGCGAAAAGCTCGCCATCCGCCAGGAAGACGTGAAGCGCGACGGCTGGGCCATCGAGTGCCGCATCAACGCCGAGGACCCGTTCCGCAACTTCCTGCCCTCCACCGGACGGCTGGTGCGTTTCCAGGCGCCGGAAGAGTCCATGTTCCAGGGCGACACGACCAAGAAGTATGGCGTGCGCGTGGACACGGGTGTGTTCGAAGGCGGTGAGATCCCGATGTACTACGACTCGATGATCGCCAAGCTGATCGTGCACGGCCAGGACCGCAACGACGCCATCGAGAAGATGCGCGCTGCGCTCAACGGCTTCGTGATCCGCGGCATCAGCAGCAACATCCCTTTCCAGGCGGCGCTGCTGGCGCACCCGAAATTCGTGGCCGGCCAGTTCAACACCGGCTTCATTGCGGAGCACTACGGCAAGGGCTTCGCCGCCGAAGACGTGCCGCACGACGATCCGCTGTTCCTGGTGGCGCTGGCGGCGTACATGAACCGCCGCTACCGCGCGCGTGCATCGGGCATCAGCGGCCAGCTCACGGGTCATGAGGTGCAGGTGGGCGCGCAGTTCACCGTGGTGGTGCTGGGCGCACAGGGCAACAACATCCACCATGAAGTGACGGTCACCGACTACGAGCCAGAGAGCCGCTCCAGCGCCGTGACCATCGGCAGCACCACCTACCGCATCAGCAGTACGGCCGGCCTGGGCGACATCCGCGTGCAGGGCCAGTGCAACGGCAAGGGCTTCACGGCGCAGGTGGAGCGCGGTACGGCCAAGAACCCGCTGGCGCTGCGCATCAGCCACAACGGTACGCAGATCGACGCGCTGGTGCTGTCGCCGCTGGGCGCAAGGTTGCACCAGCTCATGCCCTTCAAGGCGCCACCGGACCTGTCCAAGTTCCTGCTGTCGCCCATGCCGGGCCTGCTGGTGGACATCGCGGTGCAGCCGGGCCAGAAGGTGCAGGCCGGCGAGAAGCTGGCCGTGATCGAGGCCATGAAGATGGAGAACATCCTCTTCGCGGCGCAGGACGGCGTGGTGGGCAAGATCGTCGCGGGCAAGGGCGAATCACTGGCGGTGGATCAGGTCATCCTGGAATTTCAATGAAAACAGCATCTAATGCTTGCCCTGCAAGCGCTAGCAGCTATCAATAAAGGAGTAAACGGATGACACGCCCCTTCAAAGTGCTGGGCATTCAGCAGGTGGCCATCGGCGGCACCGACAAGCAGCGCATGAAGACCTTGTGGGTGGACATGCTCGGCCTCACGCAGACGGGTACCTTCCAGAGCGAGCGAGAGAACGTGGACGAGGATATCCTTGCCATGGGGCAGGGCGCCTTCAAGGTGGAGGTGGACATCATGCAGCCCCTGGACATCGAGAAAAAGCCTGCCGTGCACGCCACGCCGCTGAACCACATCGGCCTGTGGATCGATGACCTGCCCAAGGCGGTGGAATGGCTGACCGCACAGGGTGTGCGCTTTGCGCCCGGGGGCATCCGCAAAGGCGCGGCGGGCTACGACATCACCTTCCTGCATCCCAAGAGCAATGACGAGTTCCCGATCGCCGGGGAGGGTGTCCTGATCGAACTGGTGCAGGCGCCGCCCGAGGTGATCGCGGCGTTGGGTTGAAAAGGACAAGCTTCGACGAAGCACCTGACTGCTGAAAAACAAGAGAGCCCTGGTCCATGCGACCAGGGCTTTTTTTATGGTCATGCCGCATCTTCAGCAAAAACAGCAGGATGTTTCTGGTAATTAAGTGGCATTACAGGAGATTTGATGGCAGATGAACAACACGACTTGCTTCCTCCATCTTCATTCCCGTTTTTTCACTTATATGCATTCAAGATGCATTAAAAATAACGCAAATACGCCTCTTTTAGGAGCATCTTTTTCCATCCTGCTTTTTTGAACGCGAAGGCTTCACAGACCACTCAAGCCTTTACACAATCAGGAGCAGCGCCCAGCAGTGGCGACCGCAGAACCGGAGAAATTTGATGACCTCAGCCACAACAGCCCCGCATACAACCCAGACCCTGCAGTTTCATCCTCGCGTTGCCGAGAGTGTTGCGACGCAGCGAGGGGAGGGCTGGAGCATTCAAGCGGTACAGGAGCTCCTCGATCTTCCATTCATGGAACTGCTCTGGCGCGCGCAGGCCACGCACCGCGCACATTGGCCCCAGGGCGACATCGAATTGGCCACGCTGCTGTCCGTGAAAACAGGCGGCTGTCCGGAAAACTGCGGCTACTGCCCCCAGTCGGCGGAGTTCGATACCGGCGTGAAGGCCGAAAAACTCATGAACGTCCAGGAGGTAACCCAGGCAGCGCAAGCCGCCAAGGACGCCGGCGCGACGCGCTTTTGCATGGGCGCCGCCTGGCGAGCTCCGAAGGACCGCGACATCGAAAAGATAAGCGAGCTGATCACCGCCGTGAAAGACCTAGGCTTGCAGACCTGCGCCACGCTGGGCATGTTGCAGTCGCACCAGGCCCAGGCGCTGAAGGATGCGGGACTGGACTACTACAACCACAACCTGGACACGGCCCCCGAGTACTACAGCGACGTGGTCAGCACGCGCCAGTACCAGGACCGGCTGGATACGCTGCGCCATGTGCGCGACGCAGGCATCAACGTGTGCTGCGGCGGCATCGTTGGCATGGGCGAAGCGCCGGTGCACCGCGCGGGTCTCATCGCGCAGTTGGCCAACCTAAACCCGTATCCGGAGTCGGTGCCCATCAACAGCCTGGTGCGCGTTCCCGGAACACCGTTGGCCGACAGCGAGCCGGTAGACCCGCTGGACTTCGTGCGCGTGATCGCGGTGGCCCGCATCACCATGCCCAAGGCTCGCGTACGCCTGTCCGCCGGCCGCCAGCAGCTTGGCGACGCGGTGCAGGCTTTGTGCTTCTTGGCGGGTGCCAATTCCATCTTCTATGGCGACAAGCTGCTCGTGACGGGTAACCCGGATGTAGAGGCCGACACCCAACTGCTGGCCAAACTGGGGTTGAAGGGTACGCCCAACCAAACCACCACAGAAACTGCTTGCGGTGCTTAATCTGCATGCGCTGTTTTGTACAGAGGATGCGCGCCCTGAATAATCGGGGTGTCACCAGAGCCGGGTACGGTTTTCGGTACGCCATCGAGTAAGCGGCAGGATTAGTCAGTTCAATTATTTAACATAATATACATCGTATCTAGTACACTAGCGGCTGGACCTGAGGCACTACGACCCCGACATCCGCGCCCAGCTCAGGGAACGATCCCACCCTCCGCGTAAACGTTCAGTGACCAGCCCTTTTCAATTGACTACGATGGCTGGCATGTCCCAAACACTCACCACGTCAACTATCTCCTTCGGCCATCACGGTCGCGTGTGTATTGTCACGGGCGGTGCCCAGGGCATTGGCGAGGCCTGCGTGCGCAGGCTGGCGCGCGACGGTGCCAAGGTGGTGATCGCAGACATGGATGATGCCCGCGGACGTGCTCTTGCCGATGCGGTGCCGCAAGCCGCCTACATTCATTGCGATGTAGGCAACAAGTCCGAAGTGGATGCCATGGTAGGTCAAACCATGGCGCTGCACGGGCGCATCGACGTATTGGTCAACAACGCGGGCATCTTCCGCGCTGCGGACTTTCTGGAGGTGACCGAGGAAGACTTCGACGCGGTACTGCGCGTGAACCTCAAGGGTGCCTTTCTCATGGGCCAGGCCGTGGCACGCGAAATGGTGCGCTCGGGCGGCGGCAGCATCGTGAACATGAGTTCCGTCAACGGCGTTTTGGCCATTCCGAACATCGCCAGCTACAACGTGAGCAAGGGTGGCATCAATCAGCTCACCCGCGTGATGGCGCTGGCGCTGGCGGACCGTGGCATCCGCGTGAACGCGGTGGCGCCCGGCACCATTGCCACGGAACTCGCCGCAAAGGCCGTGCTGACGAGCGACGAGGCCCGGCTCAAGATCCTGAGCCGCACGCCGATGAAGCGCCTGGGTGAGCCTTCGGAGGTCGCTGATGTGGTGGCATGGCTCGCCAGCGACGCCGCCAGTTATGTGACCGGCGAGATCGTCACCGTGGACGGCGGCCGCATGACGCTCAACTACACCGTGCCGGTCTAGCCCAGCCCATCACTCTGCGCAACAGGCCGCAGGGTCTTTGGGTTGACGGCACAATCCATGCCATGAGACTTCTGCACACCATGCTGCGCGTTGGCAATCTCCAGCGCTCCATCGATTTCTACACCCAGGTGCTGGGCATGCAGTTGCTGCGCACCTCCGAAAACCCTGAATACAAATACTCTCTGGCCTTCCTGGGCTTCGAGGGCGGCAACCCCGGCCAGGCCGAGATCGAGCTGACGTACAACTGGGGGGTGGAAAGCTATGAGATGGGCACAGCCTACGGCCACATTGCCCTGGGCGTGCCCGACGCCTACGCCGCCTGCGAGAAGATCAAGGCCGCCGGCGGCACCGTGACACGCGAGGCCGGGCCGGTCAAGGGTGGCACCACGGTGATCGCCTTTGTGACCGATCCTGACGGCTACAAGATTGAATTGATCGAGCGCAAGAGCGATGCCGGCGCAGGCACCGGTCTGCGCTAGTTTGCTCCTTATTTAATAGCTGCTAGCGCTTATCCACAAAGCGCTACAGCCCATTTTTACTTGTATTCATCAAACCCGCTGCAACGCGCTGGCTTCGCGCGCTAGACGGGTGATGCGGGACCAGTCGCCCTGCTCCAGCGCATCCGCGGGCACCAGCCACGACCCGCCCACGCAGGCCACGTTCTTGAGCGCCAGAAACTCCGCCGCATTGCCGGGCTGGATTCCGCCCGTCGGACAGAACGCCACGTCGCCAAACGGCCCCTGCCACGCTTTCAGCATGGCCGTACCGCCCGCCTGCACCGCAGGGAAGAACTTGAGCGCAGAGAAGCCCTCTTCCTGCGCCGTCATGATCTCGCTGCCCGTGTCCACGCCCGGCAGCAGCGGCAAGCCCGCATCGCGGCAGGCGCGGCCTACGGCGGGCGTAAAACCCGGACTGACGGCAAACCGCGCCCCGGCGCGCGCGGCAGCAGCCGCATCAGCACTGGTGCGTACGGTGCCTGCGCCGACCACGGCATCGGGCACCTCCGCGGCGATGGCCCGCATGCATTCGAGGGCTTGCGGCGTGCGCAACGTCACCTCCAGCATGCGGATACCACCGGCGACCAGCGCGCGCGCCATCGGCACGGCATGCCGCACGTCGTGCAGAACGATGACCGGGATCACGGGCGCATCGCGCATCACATCGAGCGCCGTGATGGTGTGTTGCGTCACAGCCATGTACAGGCCCCCTCTTCCGCGCTGAGCGCATTGCGCCGCATGCCGGCGAACAGTTCGCGCCCCCAACCGCGTGCGTTGTCCTGCAGCAAGCCGGGCGGCACGGTGGCAGGCGTGCGCGCCTGCCATTCGGCCGCATCGACCAGCACATCGAGCGTGCCCGCCACGGCATCCAGCCGGATGACGTCACCGTCGCGCACCAGCGCCAGCGGGCCGCCGGCATGCGCCTCGGGCGATGCGTGGATGGCCGCAGGCACCTTGCCCGAGGCGCCGCTCATGCGGCCGTCGGTGACCAGCGCCACCTTGTAACCCTTGCCCTGCAGGACGGCCAGCGGCGGGGTGAGCTTGTGCAGTTCTGGCATGCCATTGGCCTGGGGGCCCTGCCAGCGCACCACGCAGACCACGTCGCGGTCCAGTTCGCCGGCCTGAAAGGCGTGTAGCAGTTCGCCCTGCGAGGCAAACACGCGTGCAGGCGCCTGCACCACATGCCGGTCGGGCGGCACGGCAGAGACCTTGATCACGCTGCGCCCCAGGTTGCCCGACAGCAGCTTGAGGCCGCCCGTGGCGCTGAAAGGGTCGGCCGCAGGGCGCAGCACGCTGTCGTCACGCGAGGCGCCGATGTCGGCCCAGTGCAGTTGCTGATCGGCGGTTCCCTGCGGCTCGCGCGTGTATTCGCGGATACCTCCAGGGCGAACGGTGAGCACGTCCTCATGCATCAGCCCGGCATCGAGCAGCTCGCGGATCACATAGCCGGGGCCGCCGGCGGCCTGGAATTGGTTCACGTCCGCGCTGCCGTTGGGGTACACGCGCGCCAGCAACGGCACGACGGCGGACAGGGCGGAAAAGTCGTCCCAGTCGATCACGAGGCCCGCCGCGCGCGCCACGGCCACCCAGTGGATCAGGTGGTTGGTGGATCCTCCCGTGGCCAGCAGCGTCACCATGGCGTTGACGATAGCGCGCTCGTCTACCACGCGCCCGATAGGTGGGCATGACGCCCCCTTGTCGCCCAGCACCGTGCGTGCGGCCTCACGCGTAAGTTCCTGGCGCAGCGCCTGACCCGGGTTCACGAAGGCCGTGCCCGGCACATGCAGGCCCATGGCCTCCAGCATCATCTGATTGCTGTTGGCCGTGCCGTAGAAGGTGCACGTGCCCGGCGAGTGGTAAGCGGCCATCTCGGCCTCCAGCAGTTCACCGCGGCCCACCAGGCCTTGCGCGGCCTGCTCGCGCACCTTGGCCTTGGCGCTGTTGGACAGGCCCGAAGTCATCGGCCCCGCCGGCACGAACACCGTGGGCAGATGGCCGAACTGCAGCGCCCCCACCAGCAGGCCAGGCACGATCTTGTCGCACACACCGAGCATGAGCGCGCCATCGAACACGTCGTGGCTCAGCGCCACGGCCGTGGCCATGGCGATCACGTCGCGGCTGAACAGGCTTAACTCCATGCCGGGTGTGCCCTGCGTCACGCCATCGCACATGGCGGGTACGCCGCCCGCCACCTGGGCCGTGGCTCCGCGCTTGCGCACCTCGTCCTTGATCAGGTCCGGGTAATGCTGCAGCGGCGCATGGGCCGACAGCATGTCGTTGTACGCCGTGACGATGCCGATGTTGGGTGCCTTCTGGACCACCACACGCAGCTTGTCGTTGCCAGGCATGCCGGCGAAGGCGTGGGCCACATTGGCGCAACCCAGGCGGTCTGCACCGCGGTCGCGGCGCGCCTGGAACTCAAGCTGCTGCAGATAGGCGCCGCGCGTAGGGGCGCTGCGCTGGCGGATGCGCTCGGTGACGGTGTGGACGGTGTCGTGCAGGGGCATGCTGGGTGGCGCGAGGGCGGCTGTGGGAGGGTTGCAGAAAACGACTGCGGGCAAGCATTGCCCCGGATCCTACGCGCCAGTGGGCGACACAGGTGTAGGCCGAGGGCACATGGCAGGGAACCGAGGGCAGGCGCCGCCGCCTGCCCCACCCTGCGCTTACTTGGCGTTGCGCGCCTGCTGGACGGCGGCGTTCACCTCGTCCCAGGTCTGCTGGCCCACCGACTTGGCGATGCCCGCGTTCACGCTGACCAGCTTCTCGCGCATGCGGTTGGCCTCGGCGGCCGACAGCTCGTTAACCTGCATGCCCTTGCCCTTCAGGTCGGCCAGGGCCTTGGCGGCCTCTTCACGCGTGTCCTTGCGCTCGAAATCGCGGCTCTTGATGGCGGCGTCCTGCAGCACCTTCTTCTCGGCTGCGGACAGGCCGTCCCACCATTTCTTGCTCACCGTGACGATCCAGGGGCTGTACACGTGGTTGGTCACCGTGAGGTACTTCTGCACCTCGTAGAACTTGCTGGAGACGATGGTGTTGTAGGGGTTCTCCTGACCGTCCACGGCGCGCGTTTCCAACGCGGTGAACAGCTCGGAGAACGGCAGCGGCACGGCGTTGGCGCCCAGGGCCTTGAAGCTGTCGAGGAACACGTTGTTCTGCATCACGCGCAGCTTGATGTCGTTCAGGTCTTCCAGCTTGGCGACGGGGCGCTTGCTGTTGGTGAGGTTACGGAAACCGTTCTCCCAGTACACCAGGCCCACCATACCCTTGGCTTCCAGCTTGGCCTTGATCTTGTCGCCCACGGGGCCGTCCAGCACCACATCGGCTTCCTTGGCGTTGCTGAAGAGGAACGGCGTGTCCCACACGGCCATCTCCGGCACCAGGCCCACTAGGGTGGCGGTGGAGCCCACCATCATCTCCTGCGCGCCGCCGATCAGCGCCTGCTGCATCTGCGTGTCGGAGCCCAGCGAGGCGTTGCCAATGGCACGCACCTTCATCTTGCCGCCGGTGGCCTTTTCCACTTCTTGCGCAAACATGCGAGCCGCGCGGCCCTGGTTGGAGTTGTCCACCAGGCCATAGCCGAAACGCACGATGCGCGGCTTGAAGTCCTGCGCCTGTGCAGCGCCGGTGGCAACGAGTGCGGCCACGAGGCCGGCAAGAGCAAAGCGGATACGCATGGGAAGTCTCCTTTGGACAGTCAGGGTGAAAAGGGATGAAAAGCTCAGTGCATCCAGCGCAGCGGCGCGGTGATGAGGGCCGGGAACAGCGTGAACAGGACCGCCAGCAGCACATACACGGCCAGGAACGGCGTGGTGCCGCGGATCACGGTCTCCATGCGCAGCCGGCCCACACCCGCCACCACGTTCTGCACCGTGCCCACGGGCGGCGTGATCAGGCCGATGCAGCCCACATAGATGAACATGAAGCCGAAGTACACGGGGTCGATGCCCGCCTTGGCGGCCAGCGGCGCGCAGACGGGGCCGAAGATCAGGATGGTGGGCGTGAGGTCCATGGCCGTGCCCACCACCAACAGGAAGGTCATCATCAGCGCCATGAACAGCACGGGATTGCCCATCACGCCGGCGAAGCTGTCGGCCAGCATGTTGGGCAGGTCGGCCAGGGTGATCATGTAGGCCGTGACGGTGGCGGCGCCGCACAGGAACATGACCACCGCCGTGGTCTTGCCCGCGGCCAGGAACACGTCGTACAGCTGCGACCAGTTCAGTTCGCGGTACACGAACATGGACACCAGCAGCGCATACACGGCGGCGACCACGGCGGCCTCGGTGGGCGTGAAAATGCCGCCGCGCAGGCCGCCCAGGATGATGACCGGCATCATCATGGCCCAGAAGCTCTTGGTCAGCGCCTTCATGCGCGGGCCCCACGCCACACGCTCCATCGAGGGCAGGTCGTGGCGGCGCGCAATCCAGGCCCAGGCGCCAATCAGGAAGATGCCCATCATCAGGCCCGGTGCCACGCCCGAGAGGAACAGCTTGCTGATCGAGGTATTCGTCGTCACCCCGTAGATCACGAACGGCATGGACGGCGGGATGATCGGCGCGATGATGCCGCCGGACGCCAGCAGGCCCGCGCTGTAGCTCATCGGGTATTTCTGCTCGCGCATCATCGGCAGCAGGATGGTGGCCAGCGCCGCCGTGTCGGCAATGGCCGAGCCGCTCATGGACGCCAACAGCACGGCCGCGCCAATCACCACGAAGCCCAGCCCGCCGCGGATATGCCCCACGAAGGCGCGCGCCAGGTCGATGATGCGCCGCGACAGGCCGCCCGCGTTCATCAGCTCGCCCGCCAGGATGAAGAACGGCACGGCCAGCAGCGGAAAGTTGTCAAAGCCGGCCTGCAGGTTTTGCGCCAGCAGCTGCGAATCGAAGAAGTCCAGGTGCCACATCAGGGCGACACCCGTCAGCACCAGGGCGTGGGCGATGGGCATGCCGATCACCATGCCGCCGATGAGCACCAAAAGAAAGATGGCGGTAACGATCATGGTGCGCCCTACTCCACCGACGTTTCCGCGTCGCTGCCATGCGGCAACGGCTCGCCGCGGCGCAGATCCACCACCACGCCCACCAGCAGGCCCACGGCCAGTACCAGCGTCGCCGCGGCGCCCAGCGCCAGCGGATAACCCAGCACGGTGCTGTAGCTGTCCATGCCGGCGATCACCTGTTCCCACGAACCCTTGAGCAGCAGCAGCATGCCGCCCGCCACCAGAGCCTGGCTGGCCCAGAACAGCAGCTTGCGCGAGCGGCCCTTCAGGCGCGAAGTGAGCATGTCGAAGCCCAGGTGCTTGCCCTCAAAGGCCGCGACGATGGTGCCCACCGCCACCAGCCACACGAACAGCAGGCGCGAGATCTCCTCGTACGAGACGATGCTCGTGGAGAACACGTAGCGCAATACCACGTTGACGAACACGGCCACGACCATGCCGGCCAGTGCGAGCACCATGAAATGCTCGGCCAGGCGCTGCACCAGGGGCTTGCGCGGCCGTTCCTGCGGGGAGGGGGAAGAAGCGCTCATGCACTGTCTCCGGAAGACGACGAAAGGGAAGCAGCTGCGTTGCCGCGCAGCCATTGGACGACGGACCGGGCCAGCTCGTCCACGGGGCGTGTGGCATCCAGCGTCAACACGCGCGGCTCGCCCTCGGGCGACTCCAGCGTGGCGAACTGATCGGCCACCAGAGCGGGCGAAAAGAAATGCCCCGCGCGCGTCTGCACGCGCTGCAATGCCTGCTCATAGTCCAGCGCCAGAAACACGAATCCCACGCGCGGGTTGCCCGCACGCAGGCGGTCGCGGTATTTGCGGCGCAGCGCCGAGCAGGTCAGCACTACGCCCGCCGTGCCCGCAGGCGCCGCCAGCAATGCGGCCAACCGGTCCAGCCAGCCCGCGCGGTCGGCATCGGTCAAGGGCACGCCGGCGCGCATTTTGGCAATGCTCTCGGGAGCATGGTGGGCATCGCCCTCATGCAGCACCCAGCCCAGCGTTTTTGCGCAGGCCTCGCCCACGCTGGACTTGCCGCAGCCGGAAACGCCCATCACCACGATGGCATCGATGTCACAGGTCAAGATAGCGCTATCTCTAAAGATTCAAAAAAACGGCTGCATCCCAGGACGCAAGCCGTTCACCCGAAGTTCACGGCTTCACGCCGCGGCTTCTCATGGGGAAATTTCGCTGCATCGCATGGGGAGAAGCTACTCCTCCCCACAAACCCGCGAAAACCCCATGAAAGATAGCGCTATCTTAAGGGACAATTTTGGCCAGAATTCCTAGGAATAACCCTTGACCGCCAACCGACGACCGCGCCGCTCCAGCGGCCGCATCACCCTGAACGACGTGGCTGGCGCCGCCGGCGTAAGTCCCATCACCGTGTCGCGTGCCCTGCGCGGCGAACGCACCGTGGACCCTGCGTTGGCCGAACGCGTACGCGAGGCGGCCGATCGGCTGGGCTACGTACCCGACCCGGCCGCGCGCGCGCTGGCGTCGCAGCGCAGCACGCAGGTGCTGGTGCTGGTGCCGCTGCTGTCCAACGCGCTGTTCGTGGATCTGCTGGAGGCGGTGCACCGCACGCTGTTCCCCAAGGGCTTTCAGCCGCTCATCGGCGTGACCCACTACGACAGCGCCGAGGAAGAGTTGCTGCTGCGCACCTACCTGCCCCACCGCCCCGCCGGCCTGCTGGTGACGGGGTTCGACCGCAGCGAGGCCGCACGCCAGCTCATCGTGCACAGCGGCGTGCCGTGCGTGCACCTCATGGAGACCAGCGCCGCGCCTGGTGTGGCCTGCGTGGGCTTTTCGCAGCAGGACGCGGGCGCCACCATCACGCGCCACCTCCTGGAACGCGGGCGTAAGCGCATCGCCTTTTGCGCCGCGCAACTGGACCCGCGCGTGCTGCAGCGTGCTGAAGGGTACCGGCGCACCCTGCGCGAAGCGGGCCTGTACAACCCGCGCCTGGAGTTGCTAAGCCCCGAGCGCTCTTCCATCGCCCTGGGCGCTCGGCTGTTCGAGGACCTGGTGCAACGCATGCCCGACGTGGACGCCATTTTCTTTTGCAACGACGACATTGCCCAGGGCGGGCTGCTGGCGGCCAACCGCATGCGCATCGACGTGCCGGGGCGCATCGCCGTCGCGGGATTCAACGACTTGGCCGGCAGCGCGCAGATGGTGCCGCCGCTGACCACCATCCGCACACCGCGCAGCGAAGTCGGCCGCGCCGGCGCCGACATGCTGCTGGGCCTGATGCGCGGCACGCTGGCGCAGCCGCAGTGCGTGCAGCTGGACTACGAGCTGATCGTGCGCGAGAGTACGTGAACAAGGATGCAGCGCAGTGCGCTACAGCTTTGGTAGCTGTTCGCGCTTGCAAATCAAGCACTCAAGGCAAAAAAGTACCTGAATCCTTCTTCAAACAAGCGCGACCAGCTATTGAACATGTAGCACGCCAGACACAAAAAAGCCCGGCATTACCGGGCTTTCGCAGGCTTGGCGCATCCAGGCTCAGGGAGCCAGAATCACCTCCACGCGGCGCGCCTCGGCATTGCTGCCGCTGCCCTGCGTGGCTTCGGGCTTCTTCAGCTCCACCTTCTCTTCGGCCACACCCAGGGCCTTCAGGGCGTCGCGCACGGCCAGCGCGCGCTGCTTGGCCAGCTCGGCGTTCACGGCCGCGTCGCCCGTGGCGTCATGGAAGCCCGACACCACCGCGGTCTTGCCGCCGTCCACCACGCCCTTGACCACGTCGCCCAGCGCTTCGTTGGCGCCCGGGGCCAGCTCGGCCTTGCCGGTGGCGAAGAAGAACTTCACCACACCGCCCTCCACCACCACGCTGGCGGCGTCCTCGGTGATCATGATCACCACGCCGGGCGCGGCTGCCTCAGCCGCAGGGGCCACGGCGGCGGCCGGCGCCTTGTGGGCGTGGGCAATGCCACGCTTGTAGACCACCACGCCCACGACGGTGGAGACCACCAGCGCGATCAGCGCGAAGAGGAACCCGAGTGCGAAGCGTTGCTGGCTGTCGTCGTCGGAGCTGTTGAAGGACATGTTGAGAACTCCCGTGAATAATCGGTGCGTTGGACAAAACCCATCGATTGTAGAGTCTCGCCATGCCGCCGCTTGCCGCTCCCCTGCGTGACCCCGCCCCCATGCTCGACCGCGCGCTGCATGAATGGGGCGGGCGCGACGACCTGTGGATCTTTGGCTATGGCTCGCTGATCTGGCGGCCCGACTTTGCCTACGCCGAGCGGCGCGCGGCCACGGTGCACGGCTGGCACCGGGCTTTGAAGATGTGGAGCCGCGTGAATCGCGGCACGCCCGAATGCCCGGGCCTGGTGTTCGGCATGCTGTCGGGCGGCAGTTGCCGCGGCATGGTGTTCCGCGTGGACCACAGCCACGCGCGCCAGGTCATGGTCAACCTTTGGCAGCGCGAGATGGTCCTGGGCGTATACGACCCGCGCTGGCTCAACTGCCGCACGCCCCAGGGTGCGGTGCGCGCGCTGGCGTTCACGCTGTCGCGCAAGAGCCCCAGCCACACGGGCGTGCTGGCGGACGAGGAATACCGCCGCATCTTCGCGCAGGCCAGCGGCACCTACGGCACCACGCGCGACTACGCCGAGGCCACGCACGCCGAGCTGCAACGCATGGGCATCCACGACCGAGCGCTCTCGCGTCTGATTGCGTTGGCGCGCGAACCGCGTTAGTTTGGCGGTTTTCAACCCTCCTGGAGAAATCGCATGTCCCTTCGCTACCTCCCCACGGGCGCGGCCCTGGCGGCTGCCGTCGCACTCGCCGGCTGCGCATCCATGTCCAGCGCGCCCTCGGCCACCGCACGGCTGGAGCCTACGCGCGGCAACAGCACCCAGGGCACGGTGCGCTTCGTGCAGAGCGGTGATGCGGTGCGCGTCAGCGGCACGGTCAGCGGGCTCAAGCCGGGGGCGGAGCACGGCTTTCACATCCATGAGAAAGGCGACTGCTCCAGCGGGGACGGCAACAGCGCGGGCGGCCACTTCAATCCCACGGGCACACCGCACGGCCAACACGGCAAGGGACCGCACCACACCGGCGACCTGCCCAGCCTGCGCGCGGACGGCAACGGCGTGGCCACCTTCAACTTCGAGTCGCGCAGCATTCGCGTGGGCTCCGGCGCCACCGACATCGTGGGTCGCGGCCTGATCGTGCATGCCAACCCCGACGACTACGTCACCCAACCTACCGGCAACGCGGGCGCGCGCCTGGCGTGCGCGGTGATCGCCGGTCGCTGATCGTGCAGGGCTGGGCGCCCTGCGGGCACAATCCCCGCATGAGCCACAGCCCTCTTTCCTCCTCCATCGCCGACCTGCGCAAGAGCTACGAGCGCGCCGAGCTCAGCGAGGACGCCTCCCATGCCGATCCCTTGCAGCAGTTCGACCAATGGCTGCGCGAAGCCATCGCTGCCCAGGTGCCCGAGCCCAACGCCATGACCGTGGCCACCGTGGGCAGCGACCTGCGTCCCAGCACCCGCGTGGTGCTCATCAAGGGGTATGACGCGCAGGGCATCGTCTGGTACACCAACTACGACAGCCGCAAGGGCCGCCAGCTGGCCGGCAACCCCTATGCCGCGCTGCAATTCCACTGGGTGGAGCTGGAGCGCGTGGTGCGCATCGAGGGCGTCGTGGAAAAGGTGAGCGACGAGGAAAGCGACACCTATTTCCACAGCCGCCCGCTGGACTCGCGCATCGGCGCCTGGGCCAGCCCGCAAAGCCAGGTCATCGCCAGCCGCGGCGTGCTGGTGGCCAACGCCGCCAAGTATGGCGCGCAGTTCCTGCTCAAGCCGCCCCGCCCGCCGCACTGGGGGGGCTTTCGCCTGCGGCCGGATCAGTGGGAGTTCTGGCAGGGCCGCAAGAGCCGCCTGCACGACCGGTTGCGCTACCGCCTGGAGGACGGCACGTGGGAGCGCGAGCGGCTGGCGCCGTAAGCGCCCGGAAGACGCCCTGCTCCACGCGCGTCTTCAACGCATGTTCAATGCATGAAGAACTGCGCCAACACCAGCACCACCGGCAGCGTGATCAGCGCCAGCGCGGTGGACAGCGCGATGGCCGAGGACACCTCCTCCTGCATCACGCCATAGCGCTGCGTGAACAACAGCACATTCGCGCCCACCGGCATGGCCGCGGCGGTGAACATCACCGCGATCGCCGGGCCTGACAGCCCCAGCGCCCACGCCAGCGTCCCCAGCGTGGCGGGCAGCGCCAGGTTCTTGATCACCGCCACCCGCAACGCGCCGCGCCAGTGGTTGCCAATGCGTGTGTGCGCCAGCGCAATACCCACCAGCAGCAGCGCCATGGGCCCCAGCGCCGCCGCCAGCACCTGCAGCGGGCGGTCCAGCATCTCGGGCAGCTTCCAGCCCGTCTGCGCGAACAGCAGGCCCGCCAGGATGGGCAGCGGCACCGGGTGCACGATGCTGTTGCGCACGGCCTGCCACACGGTGTGCGCCATGGGGCGCGGCGCGGCGCTGCCGGTGCGCTGCTGCTCGCGCGCCTCGGCCAGCTCGAACACCATGGTGGCCGCCGTCAGCAGCACCAGCGAATGCAGGGACACCAGCGTGAACAGCGTCACCAGGCCCTGCGGCCCATACACCAGGCCCATGAGCGGCGCGCCGATCATCACCAGGTTGCTGAAGGTGTGCGCCAGCGCCCGCGCCGCCGCGGCCGTGGAGAACCGGCTGAACGCCAGCGTCAGCCCGAACAGCAGCGCCGCCGCGCTGAAGTACAGCAGCACGGGCTGAAAGTCCAGCTCTTGGAGCCGCACATTGCCCATGGTGCGAAACAGCAGCGCGGGCGTGAGCACCAAGAACACGATATTGGACAGATCTGGCACCGCCGTGGCGCGCACCCAGCCCACGCGGGCGGTGAGGTAGCCGATGCCGATGCACAGAATGACGGGAACCAGGGGAACGAGGATCGAGGACAGCAAGGTGGGCAGAGGGTCGAAGTGCCGGCGCGGCGCCGGGCGGCAAGTGTAGGGCCTGGGGATGCGGCGCGCTTGCACTCATGAATTAATAGCTGCCAGCGCTTGATGGACAAGCGCTGGAGGCCGAAAACGCCCTAAATCCCTTGCAACTGTGGCGCAGCGCCGGACCTGGGACAATACTGGCCCCCGCCCCGCTCCCTTGTCCCCCAGACCGCCCCGTCCTTCACCGTGCACGCTATGCCCTCCTCCATCGCCCACAGTCCCTGGCGTATGTCCGTTGCGCCGATGATGGACTGGACCGACAGGCACTGCCGCTACCTGCACCGCCTGCTGTCGCGCCACACGCTGCTCTACACCGAGATGGTGACCACCGGTGCGCTGGCGCACGGCGACGTGCAGCGCCATCTGCGCTTTGACGCGGCCGAGCACCCCGTGGCGCTGCAGTTGGGCGGCAGCGAGCCGGCCGACCTGGCGCACTGCGCCCGTCTGGGCGAGCAGTGGGGCTATGACGAGATCAATCTCAACTGCGGCTGCCCCAGCGAGCGTGTGCAGCGCGGCGCTTTCGGCGCCTGCCTGATGAACGAGCCGCAACTGGTCGCCGACTGCGTGAAAGCCATGGTGGACGTGGTTCAGGTCCCGGTCACCGTCAAGCACCGCATCGGGATCGACCAGAACGAAGACTACGGTTTCGTGCGCGACTTCGTGGGCGTGGTGGCCGACGCGGGCTGCCGCGTGTTCATCGTGCATGCGCGCAATGCGTGGCTGAAGGGCCTGTCGCCCAAAGAGAACCGCGAGATTCCCCCGCTGCGCTACGACGTCGCGGCCCGGCTGAAAGCCGACTTCCCGCAACTGACCATCGCCATCAACGGGGGCTTTCAGACCGACGCCGCGGTGCTGCAGGAATTGGCTCGGGTGGATGGCGTGATGGTGGGCCGCGAGGCCTACCACAACCCCTGGTGGCTGGCGCGCTGGGACGAGCAGTTCTTTGGCGCCGCGCCCGCCGCGCTCACGCGCGAGCAGGTCGAGGAAGACATGGTGGCCTACATGGAGCGCGAAGCCACCGCGCACGGCACGCACTGGTATGCGGTGGCGCGCCACATGCTGGGCCTGCGCAACGGCCTGCCCGGCGCGCGACGCTGGCGCCAGGTGTGGAGCGACCACCGCTTGAAACACCTGCCCGCGCGCGAAGTGATGGCCCTGGCGCGCACCAAGCCGGGCGCCACCGCGCCCGATGCACTGCGCGCAAGCGCCGTGCAAGCAGTCGCCCTGCCAACGGAGCCGCTCAGCCTTTGAGGCCCGCCAGCCAGTCCCGCAGCGGCTGCGGCAGCCCGAACAGATAGCCCTGCAGGCCATGGCAGTGGTGAGCGATGAGGAAGTCCGCCTGCTGCCGCGTCTCCACCCCCTCGGCCACCACGCGCAGGCGCAAGTGGCGTGCGACGGAAAGAATGGCCTGCACGATCGCCGCGTCGTTCGCGTCGGAGGGCGCGTCCTGCACGAAGCTGCGGTCGATCTTGAGTTCGTACAGCGGCAGGCGCTTCAGATACGCCAGGCTAGTGTAGTGTTTGATTCTTAATGAAACTTAATTGAGCAACCACGCTCCAATGCTCTACTACGGTTTGCATTGGAGTGAAAAATTGCGAGTTGCCCCGACGATTGTGTTGACGGATGAAGAGGAAAGCGAGCTGAGCCGGCTGGCGCGCTCCAAGCGCACCAGCGTCAGATTGGCCCAGCGCGCCCAGATCGTGCTGCTGGCCGCGCAGGGGCTGCAAAACAAGGATATTGCCGAGCAGCTTGGCATTGGGCGCGTGCAGGTGGCGCGCTGGCGTGAACGCTACCTGCAATTGGGGCTGCAAGGTATCGAGCGCGACTTGCCGCGCGGCGCACCGCCGGTGAAGGTGGATGTGGCCAAGCTTGTGAAGCTAACCACACAGACCAAGCCCGAGGCGGCCACGCACTGGAGCACGCGCACGATGGCCGCTGAGTTGGGCGTCAGCGCCAGCACCGTGATGCGCCATTGGCAGGCCCACGGTCTCAAGCCTCACATCGTGCGCGGCTTCAAGGTCTCGCGCGATCCGCAGTTCGTGCAAAAGCTCGAAGACATCGTGGGGCTTTACATGTCGCCGCCCGAGCATGCGCTGGTGCTGTGCTGCGACGAAAAGAGCCAGGTGCAGGCGCTGGACCGAACGCAGCCCGGGCTGCCGCTCAAGAAGGGGCGCGCGGCCACCATGACGCACGACTACAAGCGCAACGGCACAACCACCTTGTTCGCTGCGCTCAACGTGCTCAACGGTCAGGTCATCGGCCAGTGCCAGCAGCGCCACACCCACATCGAGTGGCTGAAGTTCCTGCGTCAAATCAATCGGGAGACGCCCAAGGACAAGACGCTGCATCTGATCGCCGACAACTACGCCACGCACAAGCATCCAGCTGTGCAGGAGTGGCTGGCCAAGCACCCCAGATTCAACATGCACTTCACGCCGACCTCGGCATCGTGGCTGAACATGGTCGAGCGCTTCTTTCGCGACATCTCCGAGAACCGGCTACGCCGCGGGGTGTTCACCAGCGTGCCCGAACTCGTCTCGGCCATCGATGAGTACATCGCGCATCACAACACCAACCCCAAGCCGTTCATCTGGACCAAGAACGCTCGCGACATCCTGCAAAAGGTCATCCGCGCCAATAGCCGATTAAGTTCCAAACAGAATGCAACACTACACTAGAGTAGCCGGTGCCGAAGTCATCGATGGAAAAGCGCACGCCCAGCGCCACCAGCTCGTGCATGCGCCGGGCGGTGTCCTGCCAGTTCTCCACCAGCAGGCTTTCCGTGACCTCCAGCGTGAGCAGCGCCGCGGGCGCGCCCGTGCTGTGCAGCGCCGCGCGCACCTGCTCCACGAAGTCCGCCTGGCGGAACTGGCGGGGGCTGACATTGACCGAGATCGACAGCGCCCGGCCCTGCTGGTGCAGTTCGGCCAGCGTGGCGCAGGCCTGCTGGATGACACGCGCACCCATGCGCACGATCAACCCCGCCTGTTCCGCCACCGGGATGAACTGCGCCGGCGGCACGAAGCCGCGCTGCGGATGCGGCCAGCGCAGCAGCAGCTCCGCGCCGATGAGCTGGCCGGCGGCATCCACCTGCGGCTGCGCATAGGTCAGCAGCGCGTCGTTGTCGACCGCGCTCTTGAGGTCCTGCAGCAGCGCCAGGCGCTCCTGCGCTGCGGCGTGCATGTCCTGCTCAAAGAAGCACACCTGGTTGCGCCCCCGGTCCTTGGCACAGAACATGGCCGTGTCGGCCTCGCGCAGCAGGTCTTCCACGGCCTCACCGTTCTTGGGAAACAGCGTCACGCCGATGCTGCCGGTACTGCCGTAGTGCACCCCGCCCAGGTCATAGGGCGCATCCAGGCATTCGCGCAGCTGCTGGGCGCGCCGGCAGGCCTGCTCACGCGCAACGGAGGGGGTGTCGCCCAGCCGCGGCACCAGCATGACGAATTCGTCGCTCCCCAGCCGTGCCACGGTCTCCTGCGGCCCGGCCGCGTCCTGCAGGCGCGCGGCGACCTGCACCAGCAGCCCGTCGCCCACACCGTGGCCGCGCGCGTCGTTGATTTCCTTGAAGTTGTCCAGGTCGATGTAGAACAGCGCGCCCATGCCCCCCTGCTGCTGGGCCGTGACCAGTGCATCCTGCAAGCGCTGCAGCAGCAGGCGGCGGTTGGGCAGGCCGGTGAGCGCGTCGAAATACGCGAGCCGGTACATGGCGGCCTCGGCCTCGTGGCGCCGCGTGACGTCGCGCGACAGCGCGATGAAGTGGCGCTGGCCCGGGCCGCCCCCGGTCTGCGGCGCACCGCCCTGCTTGCAGGCCACGGATAGCTCGAACCAATGCTGGCTGCCCCCGATGTCCAGGCTGTACTGCCGCCCTTCGGAATAACCGTACTCGGCCGCCTCGTCCAGCGCAGCCATGCATTCGGCGGCGGCAGCGGGCGGCAACACATCCCCCAGCGTGCGCCCCACCAGCGCCTGGGCGCGCGTGCCGATCAGGTCCGCGCGGGCGGACCGGTAGTGGTGGATGCCTCCCTGTGCGTCCACCTCGAACAGTAGATCGGGCACGGCATTGAGTGTGGCTTCCAGCTCATCGCGCGTGCGGCGCAACTCGCGCGTCATCTCGCGGGCCAGCGCCATGGCCCGCTGTCGCGCGTTCACCTGCTGCCCCACGAACCATCCCGCCAGCAGGCTGAAGGCGGCGCCCAGCAGGGCAACCAGATGGTGTGTGGATCCTTCGAAGCGCTGCTCGAATGAGGGCAGCGGGTACAGCACCAGCGTCCAGCGCCTGCCGCCTACGTCGTAGCTGCGCACGGCCTCCAGCCCGCCATTGACCGCGTGGGATGCATAGTCCGTGCGCGACGCAAACACCAGCACCCCACCCGCCACCGAGGGGCCGTCGTGGATGGCCAGCGCAAGGTCGCTGTCCAGCTCGCGCGCCAGGCCCTGGATTACGTCGTCCATGCGAAATGGCGCGGCCACCCAGCCTGCAATGTTCTGGCGGCGCTGGGCCAGAGTGTCCACGGCAGCGTGTCTGGCATACAGCGGCAGGTACATGACCAGGGAGCTGCCGGCATCTCCTTCGCGGCTGCCCAGCGGGCCCGACAGCGCCAGCGTCCCGGAGTCGCGCGCGCGCAGCAGCGCCTCGCGCCGCGCCGGCTGCAGCATGGCATCCTGTCCCAATTCCTGCTGGTTTTCCGGCGTTTGGGGTGCGATGTGCGTGATCAACGCCTGCCCCGTGCGCGCCCCGGTGGATTCCGCGACGCGCGACAGCAGCGCCACGCCCTGCAGGCCCGGGCGCGTCTGCGGCAGGTGCAAGGCCTCCACATAGGCCTGGAATTCCTGCTGGTCGATGCTGTCGGAGCCTTCGTAGTAGCCCTTGACGCCACGCAACACCATTTCGTAGGCGGCGATGCGGTCCGACAGGTTGGAAACCACGCGGTCCACGGACAAGGCGAAAGCCTGCAGCCGGCGCTCGTCCCGTGCGCGCTCCACACCCTGCCAGACCAAATAGGTGACGGCGAGCAGCAGCAGTGAAAGCACCACTGCTGCAATCATGCCCGGATGCCATGGGGCCCAGTGCTGTGCGAACCCCCTCGGGGCAGCCACCTCTTTATTCATGCGTTTCCAAGCGTCGCATAGCGACCGCCGCAACACAATAGGGAAGCGCCAGATTGCCGTGCGCAGCGCGGCCCGTCTGTGGGACGCGGCCTTGTCCTACCCCGCCGAGGGCCGCCGCAGGCCTTTCCCTGCCTTACCATCCGTGGCTGTCCCTTGACCCCTGCGTCTGCCGTGCCCCTCCCCTCACCCACGACCCATCTCACCCCTGAGGAGTCCGCGTTCCACGCGTTCTATGCGCAGGAGCGCCCGGCGCTGGACCACGCCTGCGCGTTTTACATGGCGCTGCTGCAGTCGCTGCTGTCGCAGGCGCGCCACATCGACATCGCCAAGATCGAAGGGCGCGTGAAGGACCGCGATGAATGCCTGCGCAAGTTTTCGCGCAAGTACCGCGCGGCGCTGGAGGAAAGCGGGGCACCCTATGAAATCCGCCCCTACATCACCGACCTGATCGGCGTGCGCGTGGTCTGCCTGTACGAGGACGAGCTGGAGAAGGTGGCGCAGATCGTCCAGTCGCACTTCGACGTGATCGACGTGACCGACAAGGTCAGCGCCCTGGAGGGCACCGAGGCCTCTTTCGGCTACAAGGGCCTGCACCTGGACCTGCGGCTCAACGCCGTGCAGGCCGCCCTGCCCGAGAACGCCGCCTACGCGGCGCAGCCGTTCGAGCTACAGGTGCGCACCATCATCCAGGACGCGTGGAGCGTGCTGGACCACAAGATCAAGTACAAGAAGTCGATTCCGGCCGAACTCAAGCGCCGCATCAACGTGCTGTCCGCCCTGTTCGAACTGGCGGACCGCGAGTTCCGCCAGATCCGCGATGCCACCGATGCCGAACTGCTCTACGCACCCGACGAGACCACCGAGGCCGAGACCGAAGCCAGCCGAACGCCGGCGCCCGGCAGCGAGCTCAACGCCTTCACGTTCCTGAAGATTGCCCGCCATTTCTTCAAAGACGTGGAGTTCGACGCGCAGAAGGTGGACCTGTTCGTGGACGACATGCGCGCATGGTCACCGGGCATCACGCGTGCCCGCTTCAACACGCTGATGCGTGAAACGATTGCCACCGTCAAGCGCTACAAGCAGTTCTACGAGGCGCAGAACCCCGAGGGCAGCTTCAACCCCTTCACCGTGATCCGCCACTGCCTGTACCTGGGCGACCGGCAGGCGTTTCGCCGCGCGCTGCGCAACAGCTCGCGCGAAGCCTTCGAAGCGTGGTTGCAGGAAAATCCCACCCTGATATAAGTCAAATCGACCTCCAGCGCTTGTCCATCAAGCGCTGACAGCTATCAAAAGCATTGCATCAAGCCCGCCCGCCAATGTCGCGCGCGGGACACTGAATGCGTAGTTGCACGACACGCAAGCAAATGCAACTGCTGATATATTGCACTGCAACATAACTTGGTCCTGCCCCATGCTGTACACCCTCTACGAGACCCAGCGCTCCCTCATGGAGCCCTTCGCCGACCTGGCGCAGGCCGCCGCCAAGTTCTACAGCAACCCGCTGTGGCCGTTCAGCGAGACGCAACTGGCCCATCGCATCTCGGCGGGCTATGAACTGCTGTACCGCCTGTGCAAGGACTACGAGAAACCCGAGTTCGGCATCAGCACCGTGGACGTGGATGGCGTGAGCGTGGCCATCCATGAGCGCGTGGACGTCGACAAGCCTTTCTGCGAACTGCGCCGCTTCAAGCGGTTTTCGGACGACCCGGCCACCTTGCTCAAGCTCAAGGGCCAGCCCGTGGTGCTGATCGTGGCGCCGTTGTCGGGCCACTACGCCACGCTGCTGCGCGACACCGTACGCTCCATGCTGGAGAGCCACAAGGTCTACATCACCGACTGGAAGAACGCGCGCATGGTGCCGCTGCAGGAGGGCGAGTTCCACCTGGACGACTATGTGAACTACGTGCAGGAGTTCATCCGCTACCTGCAGGGCCAATACGGCAACTGCCATGTGATGAGCGTCTGCCAGCCCACCGTGCCGGTACTGGCCGCCGTCTCGCTGATGGCCAGCCGCGGTGAGACCACGCCACTGTCCATGACCATGATGGGCGGCCCCATCGATGCGCGCCGCTCACCCACGGCGGTGAACAACCTGGCCACCCAACACAGCTTGGAGTGGTTCGAGAACAACGTCATCTACCGCGTACCCAGCAAATTCCCCGGCGCCGGCCGCCGCGTGTACCCGGGCTTTCTGCAGCACATGGGCTTCGTGGCCATGAACCCGGACCGGCACGCCAGCAGCCACTACGATTACTTCAAGAACCTCATCAAGGGCGATGACGCCAGCGCCGAGGCCCACCGCAAGTTCTACGACGAGTACAACGCGGTGCTCGACATGGATGCCGACTATTACCTGGAGACCATCAAGACCGTCTTCCAGGACTACAGCCTGGTCAACGGCACCTGGGACGTGCGCTCGCCGGACGGAGCGGTGGAGCGCGTGCGCCCCCAGGACATCACCCAGACCGCGCTGCTGACCATCGAAGGCGAGCTCGACGACATCTCCGGCTCCGGCCAGACCGAGGCGGCGCATGATCTGTGCACCGGCATCGCCGCGGACCGGCGCAACCACCTTGAGGTGAAGGGCGCGGGCCACTACGGCATTTTCAGCGGCCGCCGCTGGCGCGAGCTGGTCTACCCGCAGGTGCGCGACTTCATCCGTGCCAACCAGTCCGCCCAGCCCACGTCACGCCCCCGCCGCGCACGCAGCGCCGCCTGACGCCGGCCATGACCTCCCCCGCAGCGCAGCAGGCGCTCGTCGAGCGCATTGACGCGGCCCTGCCCCAGACCCAGTGCACGCGCTGCGGCTACCCTGACTGCCAGTCCTATGCCGGTGCCATCGCTCGGGGCGAGGCCGAGATCAACCAGTGCCCGCCCGGCGGGGCCCAGGGCATTGCACGCCTGGCCGCCATCACTGGCCGGCCCGAGCTGCCGCTGAGCGCGGCCCATGGAACGGAGGTCCCGCGCGCCGTGGCGGTGATCGACGAGAACTGGTGCATCGGCTGCACGCTGTGCCTCAAGGCCTGCCCCACAGACGCCATCCTGGGCATCAACAAGCGCATGCACACCGTGATCGCGCCACACTGCACGGGCTGCGAACTGTGCCTGCCCGCGTGCCCGGTGGATTGCATCCGCATGGAAAATGCCAGCGGCCAGGCCACTGGCTGGGCCGCATGGTCAGCCCCGCAGGCCGAGCAGGCGCGCGTGCGCTACCAGGCGCGGCAAGAGCGGCTGCAGCGCGAGGAGGCGCAGGCCACCGCCCCCGAACCCGTTCCTCCGGCGCCGGACAACGCGCCCGATCCCAAGCGCGCAGCCATTGCCGCGGCACTGGCGCGCGCCCGCGCGCAGCGCGCCGACCGCGGCTGACGCCGCTGCGCCGGCAGCCCTACCGCTCACGACCGCAGCGGGCTATGGCAATACGGGGCGATACGGCGACAGGCCTGCCGCATCAGGCCGCGAGCGACTTGTAGACGCCACAGCCCAGATAGACATCTCCCGCGCGCTGCACGTAGGACATCTTGGTTTGCACCGCGCCCGTGGCCGGATTGGTGATGTCGTATTCCACCCAGCCCGGCGCGCGTTCGGCCTGGGCCACGATGGCGCTGACCAGCGCATCCCCGGCAATACCGGGAATGTCCTGCACCCGCGTTCCCACTTTGGCGGGATTGCCCCCGAAGGCCAGGTAGGTGCCGCCCGCATCGAGCGCAAACACGTACATGTCGCGGTCGTGGTAGGGCTGTGCAGGGTCGGTCAACGTGCGCAGAAAGGCGTCGCGCGGCAGGCCGCGCTGCACGGCGGCGGCGCGCTGCACCAGGGCCACGGCCTCCTCGGCCGTACCCTGCTGCAGACGAAACGCCAGCACCGCCCGGGACAGGGTGGACGCCCGGCTCTCCAGCGCCTGCGCCTCGCGCAGGGCATCGCTCACCATCTGGGCATTGCGCTGCGTGATCTGGTCCAGTTGCTGCACCGCGGTGCTGATCTCGCGCAGACCCGTGCCCTGTTCATTGACCGAGTGGGAGATTTCGCTCACATGCCCGGCCACGCCACGGATGCCTTGCGCCATGGCCGCAATGCCCTCACCGGCGGTGCGGATCAGCCCCGCGCTGCCCTCCACCTGCCGCACGGACGTGCCAATGAGGTCGCGGATCTCGCGCGCCGCCTCGGCCGAGCGGCCCGCCAGCGTGCGCACCTCGGCTGCCACCACCGCAAAACCCCGGCCCTGCTCGCCCGCGCGTGCCGCTTCCACGGCGGCATTCAGCGCCAGGATGTTGGTTTGGAAGGCGATGCCGTCGATCACCTGGATGATCTCGCCCATGCGACGGGCATCGTTCTGGATGCCCTGCACCGCCTCCACCGCCCGCGCCATCGCCTGGGTGCCCGCCTCAGCGGCTTGGCGCACCTCGCCGGCGCGCTGATCGGCCACGCTAGCCGCCTGCGCGTTGTTGTTCACGGCGGAAGACAGCTCCTCCACGCTGGCCGCGGTCTGCTCCAGGCTGGCGGCCTGTTGTTCGGTCCGGTCGGCCAGTTCGCGGTTGTCCGCCGCCAGGCTTTGACCCGCGTGCGCCACCAGCGCCGCGTTGCTGCGGATGTCGGCCACCATCGACGAGAGCGTGTACACCATGCGGTTGAGTTGCTCGCCCATGTGCGCCAGTTCATCGCGGCCGCGCACTTCGGCCCGGCTGCACAGGTCGCCCTGCGCCGCGCGCTCCATTACGCCGCCCAGCCGCCGCACGTCGCCCGCCACACTGGCCTGGAAAGCCGTGGCCAGATAGGCGGTGGCCAGCACCGCCACGCCACACACGGCCCACGTGGCGCGCGGCCCCCACCCCTGCGCCCCCGCGACGGCCAGCAGTGCCAACACGGCCACGCCTCCCAACAGGGCCAGCTTGGCCGAGAAACGCAGGCGCCGCATGAGCCCTACGCCAGGTCGCAGAATGAATGAAACCGTCATCGCTTTTGTCCCCCTCGATGGCTGAAATGTGCGCCCTGGCGCGTCGCACTGATGAATTGATGCCGTTTGTAACCAAATTTGACGGCTGTGTAGAGCGATCAAACCCTGTAGTTGTTTTTGGGAACGGGTGGCGGGGCCGCGCCCTGTGGCGCCCGGCCGCATCCCTGATAATCGCCCCCCTATGAATCCCCTGCTCTCCCTACTGCAGCCCTATCCGTTCGAGCGGCTGCGACAGCTTTTTGCGGGGGTGACACCCTCGGCCGCTCACCGCGCCATCAGCCTGGGCATCGGCGAGCCACGCCATGCAACGCCGCCGTTCATCCAGGAGGCCCTGGCCGCCAACCTGGCAGGCCTGGCCAGCTACCCCTCCACCGCCGGTGACCCCAGCCTGCGCGAAGCCTGTGCCGGCTGGATGCAGCGGCGCTACCATATTCCCGTCAACCCCGCCACGCAGGTGCTGCCGGTGAACGGTTCGCGCGAGGCGTTGTTCGCATTCGCGCAAACCGTGGTGGACCCCACCCGCGCAGGCGCCACCGTGGTGTGCCCCAACCCGTTCTACCAAATCTATGAAGGCGCCACGCTGCTGGCCGGCGCCACGCCGTACTACGCCCCGAGCGATCCAGCCCGCAACTTTGCCGTGGACTGGGACAGCGTGCCCGAGGAGGTATGGCAGCGCACGCAACTGCTCTTCGTGTGCTCGCCCGGCAACCCCACGGGCGCCGTGATGCCCCTGCCCGAGTGGGAGAAGCTCTTCGCGCTGAGCGACCGTTACGGTTTCGTGATCGCCTCGGACGAGTGCTACAGCGAAATCTACTTCCGCGACGAGCCACCATTGGGCGGCATGGAGGCTGCAGCCAAGCTCGGACGCAGCGACTACCGCAACCTGATCGCCTTCACCAGCCTGTCCAAGCGCAGCAACGTGCCGGGCCTGCGCAGCGGCTTCGTGGCGGGCGACGCGGCACTCATCAAGGCGTTTTTGCTGTACCGCACCTACCACGGCAGTGCCATGGGGCCCGCCGTGCAGGCCGCCAGCGTGGCTGCCTGGAACGATGAGGTGCACGTGGAAGAAAACCGTGCCCTTTACCGCCAGAAGTTCGCCCAGGTCACGCCCATGCTCGCCGAGGTGATGGACGTGCGCCTGCCCGACGCGGGTTTCTACCTCTGGGCCAAGGTGCCCGACGCCCTGGGCATGAGCGATGCGGAGTTCGCCCAGGCCCTGCTGGCTCAATACAATGTCACGGTATTGCCGGGCAGCTATCTCGCCCGCGATTCCGGTGGCGCCAACCCCGGCGCCCAGCGCTTGCGCATGGCCCTTGTGGCCGAGACCGCGGAATGCGCCGAAGCGGCCTCGCGCATCGTGCAATTCATCCAATCCCGTACGTGATTCCATCCATGACCCAACAATTGCAGACCCTGATCGACAACGCCTGGGACAACCGCGCCAGCCTCTCGCCCTCCGCCGCGCCCAAGGAAGTGGTGGATGCCGTCGAGCATGTGATCGCCGAACTCAACAACGGCAGGCTGCGCGTGGCCACGCGCGAGGGCGTGGGCCAGTGGACCGTGCACCAGTGGATCAAGAAGGCCGTGCTGCTGTCGTTCCGCCTGAAGGACAACGAGCTCATGAAGGCCGGCGACCTGGGCTTCTTCGACAAGGTGCCCACCAAGTTCGCCCACCTGTCCGCCGACGAGATGGCCGCCACCGGCGTGCGCGTGGTGCCGCCGGCCGTGGCGCGCCGCGGCAGCTTCATCGCCAAGGGCGCGATCCTGATGCCCAGCTACGTGAACATCGGCGCCTATGTGGACGAAGGCACCATGGTGGACACCTGGGCCACCGTGGGCTCGTGCGCGCAGGTCGGAAAGAACGTGCACCTGTCCGGCGGCGTGGGGCTGGGCGGCGTGCTCGAGCCCCTGCAGGCCAACCCGACCATCATCGAGGACAACTGCTTCATCGGCGCGCGCTCCGAAGTCGTCGAGGGCGTGATCGTCGAAGAGAACTCGGTCATCAGCATGGGCGTGTACATCGGTCAGAGCACGCCGATCTACGACCGCACCACGGGCGAGACCACCTACGGCCGCGTGCCCGCTGGCTCGGTGGTGGTCAGCGGCAACCTACCCAAGGACGGCGGCCGCTACAGCATGTACGCGGCCATCATCGTCAAGAAGGTGGACGCCAAGACCCGCTCCACCACCAGCCTGAACGACCTGCTGCGCGACTGAAGCTACGCCGCACCGGCACTGCACGCATACATAACCAGCACTGAGAGGGAACCAGCATGAGCACGATGGAGCGGATTCTGCGCCTGATGGCCGACAAGAAGGCATCCGATGTCTACCTGTCGGCCAACGCACCGGCGCTGATCAAGATCAACGGCGAATGCGTGCCGATCAACAGCCAGATCCTGCCGCCCGACGCGCCCAAGAACCTGCTGTCCGAGATCGTCCCCCCCGACCGCATCGAAGAGCTGGAAGAGACCGGTGAGCTCAACATGGGTGTGCCGCTCACCGGCGTGGGGCGCTTTCGCGTCAGCGCGATGCGCCAGCGCGGCACCTATGCGGTGGTGATCCGCTTCATCACGCAGAACATCCCGCAGTTGTCCACGCTGCACCTGCCGCCGGTGCTCAGCGAGCTGATCATGGAAAAGCGCGGCCTGATCCTGCTCGTGGGCGCCACGGGCTCGGGCAAGAGCACGACGCTGGCGGCGATGCTGGACGCGCGCAACGAGTCCATGACCGGCCACATCCTCACGGTGGAGGACCCGGTCGAATACCAGTTCAAGAACAAGAAGTCCATCGTCAACCAGCGGGAGATCGGCAGCGACACCCAGTCGCTGCAGACCGCGCTCAAGAACGCGCTACGACAGGCGCCCGACGTGATCCTGATCGGCGAAATCCGCGACCGCGAGACCATGTCCGCCGCCATCGCCTACGCCCAGTCGGGCCACCTGTGCCTGGCCACGCTGCACGGCAACAACAGCTACCACGCCCTCAACCGCATCCTGTCGTTCTATCCCGTGGAGGTGCGCCCCACGATGCTGGGCGACCTGGCGTCCGCGCTCAAGGCCATCATCTCGCAGCGCCTGGTACGCACCACGACCGGCGAGCGCGTGCCCGCGGCGGAGGTCATGCTCAACACCAAGCTGGTGGCTGAGCTGGTGGAAAAGGGCGACTTCTCGGGGATCCGCGAGGCCATGGAAAAATCCATGGCCGAAGGCTCGCAGACCTTCGAGGAAGCGCTGGCCCACCTGATCCTGGAGGGCAAGATCGACCGCAAGGAAGGCCTGGCCTACGCCGATTCCCCCACCAACCTCATGTGGCGCCTGCAAAACGACTTCTCGGCTGCCGCGAAGTCGGCGCGCGCCGTCAACGACGCCGGCCAGCAGTCCGAGGACGATGCCCCCTCGTTCACCGAGATCGTGCTGGACGTCAAGCCCGCCTGAGCCCGTTTCGCGGCCGCTGCACGGCAGTGCGCCGCCTGTACCCATGTCCCCCACCCTGCTACTGACCGAACAGCTCATCGCCCGCCCCTCCGTCACGCCCGACGACGCGGGCTGCCTGGACCTGCTGGCCCGGCGCCTCGCTCCCTTGGGCTTTGCCTGCGAGCGACTGGACAGCGGGCCCGAGAACTTCCGCGTCAGCAATTTGTGGTCAAAACGCAGTGCAGCGCTCTCTGGACAAGCGCAAGCAGCTACCAAAACAGTAGTATTCGCCGGCCACACCGACGTGGTGCCCACGGGCCCCGTGGAGCAGTGGAGCAGCCCGCCGTTCACCCCCACACACCGGGACGGCCGCCTGTACGGCCGCGGCGCGAGTGACATGAAGGCCTCGATCGCCGCATTCGTCGTCGCGGTCGAGGAGTTCCTGGCCGCCACGCCCGACCCGCGCCTGGATATCGCGCTGCTGCTGACCAGCGACGAGGAAGGCCCCTCGGTGGACGGCACCAAGGTGGTCATTGAGCAGTTGCGCGCGCGCGGGGAGCGGCTGGACTGGTGCATCGTGGGCGAGCCTACCTCGGTCGAGCAGACCGGCGACATGATCAAGAACGGCCGCCGCGGCACGCTGTCCGGGCGGCTCACCGTGCGGGGGGTGCAGGGCCACATCGCCTACCCGCAGCTGGCGCGCAACCCCATCCACCAGGCCGTGCCCGCGCTCACCGAGCTCGCCGCCACCGTGTGGGATATGGGCAACGCCTTCTTTCCGCCGACCAGCTGGCAGATGAGCAACATCCACGGCGGCACCGGTGCGACCAACGTGATCCCCGGCCAGGTGGTGATCGACTTCAACTTCCGCTTCAGCACCGAATCGACCGCCGAAGGGCTGCAGCAGCGCGTGCATGCGGTACTGGACCGCCACGGACTGGAATACGACCTGACCTGGACGCTGGGCGGCCAGCCCTTCCTGACCACGCCGGGCGAACTGGTGCAGGCGGTGCAGCAAGCCATCCGCGCCGAGACCGGGTTGGAAACCGAGCTGTCCACCACCGGCGGCACCAGCGACGGGCGCTTCATTGCCCAGATTTGCCCCCAGGTGATCGAGCTGGGCCCGCCCAACGCCAGCATCCACAAGATCGACGAGAACGTGCGCTTGGTCGACATCGAGCCGCTCAAGAACATCTACCGCCGCACGCTCGAGCACCTCAACGCACTGGCGGGTGCATGACCGCGGCAGTCCAGGGCGACACCATCGGGGCGCTGGTCGCCAGCGGCGCAGCGCGCCTCACACAGGCCGGCGTGGCCTTCGGCCACGGCACCGCCAACGCACAGGACGAGGCCGCCTGGCTGGTGCTGTGGCGCCTGGGGCTGCCGCTGGACAGCGTGCTCGACGAGGGTGCTGAAGGTTCAGTGGCAAATCGGCCCGTAACGCCCGCCCATCAAGCGATGGTAGCTACGCTTTTTGAAGAACGCATCGCCACGCGCAAACCGGCTGCCTACCTCACGCGCGAGGCCTGGTTGCAGGGCGTGCCGTTCTACGTGGATGAGCGCGCCATCGTGCCGCGCAGCTTCATTGCCGAACTGCTGGCCGACGGCAGCATCGACGACTGGCTCAGCGACCAGACGCGCCACGTGCTCGACCTGTGCACCGGCAACGGCAGCCTGGCCGTGCTGGCCGCCATGGCGTATCCCGACGTGCAGGTGACGGGCGCCGACCTCTCGCCCGACGCGTTGGCCGTAGCCCGCATCAACGTGGAGCGGCACGGGCTGCAGGAGCGCATCACGCTGGTCGAGTCCGACGGCCTGGCCGCCCTGCCCGGCCCCTGGGACCTGATCCTGTGCAACCCGCCCTACGTCAACGCCGCCAGCATGGCCCAGCTGCCGCCCGAATACCGGGCCGAGCCCGAGCTGGCCCTGTCCGGCAATATGCGCGGCGGCAGCGACGGCATGGACTTCATTCGCCAGCTGTTGGCCGACGCCCCGGCGCGCATGAGCGAAGACGCCGTGCTGGTGCTGGAGATCGGCAACGAACGCGAACACTTCGAGGCCGCCTTTCCCGACCTGCCCGTGTTCTGGCTGGAGACCAGCGCCGGCAGCGACCAGGTGCTGCTGCTCACGCGCCAGGCCCTGCTCCCACTCGCTTCCGCAAAGTGACGGCGCCGGCCCGTCCGGCCCCCGCCCCGTCCATTGGTTTTGACCCATGATCACCCTGAAGAACGTCACGCTGCGCCGCAGCGCCAAGGTATTGCTCGACGGCGTCTCCGTCACCATCAACCCCGGGGAGCATGTCGGCCTGGTCGGGCGTAACGGCGCTGGCAAGTCCACGCTGTTTGCGCTGCTCAATGGTTCGCTGCACGAAGACGGCGGTGACTTCTTCCTGCCCGCGGCCTGGCGCATGGCCCAGGTGGCGCAGAACATGCCAGAGACGGACGAGTCTGCCACCGCCTTCGTACTGGAGGGCGACACCCGTTTGTCGGAGCTGCGCCAGGCGCTGCACACGGCCGAGCAGGCGGGGGATGGCATGGCCATCGCCCAGGCGCATTCCGACCTGGCAGACGCCGGTGCGCACGACGCCACCGCGCGCGCGCAGGCGCTCATCCTGGGTCTGGGCTTTCAGGTGGCGGAACTGGAGCGCCCGGTCAACAGCTTCTCCGGCGGCTGGCGCATGCGCCTGCAACTGGCGCGCGCGCTGATGTGCCCCAGCGACCTGCTGCTGCTGGACGAGCCCACCAACCACTTGGACCTGGACGCGCTGGTATGGCTGGAAGCGTGGCTGCAGCGCTACAACGGTACCTTGGTCGTCATCAGCCACGACCGCGAATTCCTCGACGCCGTGAC
Organism: Diaphorobacter sp. JS3051; assembly: GCF_015832135.1. NCBI lineage: Bacteria > Pseudomonadati > Pseudomonadota > Betaproteobacteria > Burkholderiales > Comamonadaceae > Diaphorobacter > Diaphorobacter sp. JS3051. The sequence goes on along the minus strand of NZ_CP065406.1, from coordinate 754,365 downwards.
CCAGGTCACGCTGCACATCGATAACGCGCGCCTGACCCGCTACGGCGGCAACTACAGCAAGTTCGAGGAGCTGCGCGCCCAGCAGCTGGAACTGCAGCAGTCGGCCTACGAGCGCCAGCAGGACAAAATCGCGCACCTGCAGAAATTCATCGATCGGTTCAAGGCCAAGGCCACCAAGGCCAAGCAGGCACAAAGCCGCGTGAAGGCGCTGGAGCGCATGGAGAAGATCGCCCCCGTGCTGGCCTCGGCCGACTTCACCTTCGAGTTCAAGGAGCCGGCCAACCTGCCCAACCCGATGCTGGCCATCACCGACGCGTCCTTCGGTTATCGCGCCGAGGATGGCAGCGAGACCACCATCCTGCGCCACGTGAACCGCTCGGTACTGGCCGGCCAGCGCATCGGCATTTTGGGCGCCAACGGCCAGGGCAAGTCCACGCTGGTCAAGACCATCGCCCGCACCATGGCGCCGCTCTCCGGCACCCTGACCGAGGGCAAGGGCCTGTCGATCGGCTACTTCGCGCAGCAGGAGCTGGACGTGCTGCGCCCCGGCGATAACCCGCTGGAGCACATGGTGCGCCTGGCGCGCGAACTGGGTGCCCAGGCCCAGGAACCCAGCCGCGAGCAGGACCTGCGCAACTTCCTGGGCAGCTTCAACTTCAGCGGCGACATGGTGCACCAGGCCGTGGGCACCATGAGCGGCGGGGAGAAGGCCCGCCTGGTACTGGCCATGATCGTCTGGCAGCGTCCCAACCTGTTGCTGCTGGACGAGCCCACCAATCACCTGGACCTGGCCACGCGTGAGGCGTTGTCCATGGCGCTCAACGAGTTCGAGGGCACGGTGATGCTGGTCAGCCACGACCGGGCGCTGCTGCGCGCCGTGTGCGATGAGTTCTGGCTGGTGGGCCGGGGTGCCGTGGCGCCCTTCGACGGCGATCTGGACGATTACCAGCGCTACCTGCTTGAGGAGTCCAAACGCCTGCGCGAACTGGCCCGCGCAGCCGAGCAGGTGGTCGTTGCCGAGGCCGCGTCCCCAACCGCCACTGCCGCCCCTCCCCTGCGCGACGCCCGCGAACAGCGCCGCCAGGAAGCCCAGGCCCGCCAACAACTGGCCGAGAAAACCCGCCCCCTCAAGCGAGAGCTGGAAAAAATCGACCAGCGCCTGGAAGCCCTGAACCGGGAAAAAGCGCAGTTGGAAGAACGGCTCATGCAGCCGTTGCCCCCCGCGGAGATCGCGGAATGCGGACGGAGGCTCAAGGACTGCACCGAAGAGGTGACAGCCCTTGAGGAAAAGTGGCTGGATGTTTCCTCAGCGCTGGAGGAACTGGCGCGCTAAGGGCTACAGGTATTTTTGGTATATGTATAAAAACAGCCTCCAAGCCTTACGCATAAAGCGCAGACAGCTCCTTTTTCAGGAGTAAATTCCGGGGATATCCCGGGGTTGCATTTTTTTGCAGCGCACTGTCAACGCCCTCCCAGGGGGCCGCGTTGTGGGTACATCTAAGGAGTTTTCCCTATGACCATGACTGCAATCCTCTCTGCCTGGCCCGAAGACGAACGTGACCGCAAGCGCGCCCCGGCCCGCCTGTAAGCGTCCACTCGGCCTGTTCTGAAGGCCGTTCGTTGGAGGAATCGCCGCACTGCGCAATTCCAAGCCACTGCCAGGGCCCGCCGGGAGCTACCGGCCCCGATTCACACCGCCCACTTCAGGGTGGAGACAAAAAAGGAACGTGCTGCCACGTTCCTTTTGCATTTCAAGGCAGCCTTTTCCAGCTGCCGCTAGGTCAGCCCATGTGCAGGCCGCCGTTGACCGAGAAATCCGCCCCGGTGGCATAGCCGCCCTCTTCGGAGGCCAGCCACGAAATGATGGACGCGATCTCGCTGGGTTCGCCCAAGCGCTTCACGGGCACAGTGGCGACGATCTTTTCCAGCACATCTGGGCGGATCGCCTTGACCATGTCGGTGCCGATATAGCCGGGGCTCACGGTATTCACCGTCACGCCCTTGGTGGCCAGCTCCTGCGCCAGCGCCATCGAAAAACCGTGCATGCCCGCCTTCGCCGCCGAGTAGTTGGTCTGGCCGGCCTGGCCTTTCTCGCCGTTCACGCTGCTGATGTTGATGATGCGGCCCCAGCCCTTGTCCACCATGTCTGCAACGACCTGCTTGGTCACGTTGAACATGCTGTTGAGGTTGGTTTCGATGACAGCGTCCCAGTCCTCGCGCGACATCTTGAGGAACATGCGGTCGCGCGTGATGCCGGCGTTGTTCACCAACACATCCACGCTGCCATGCTCGGCCTTGGCCTGGGTGAAGGCTTCCACCGTGGACTCCCAGTTGCCCACGTTCCCGACCGACGCGTAAAACGTATAGCCCAGCGCCTTTTGCTCGCCCAGCCACTTGTTGTAGTCGCGCGTGGGGCCGCACCCGGCGATGACCTTGAACCCGTCCCGGTGCAGACGCTGACAGATGGCCGTGCCGATGCCCCCCATACCCCCGGTGACGTACGCAACTTTCTGGCTCATGTGTGCTCCTTGGATGTGTCAAAAGTGAATCAGATCAGTGACCACTCTACCCAAGAATTACGACAATACCGAGGAGGAAAACACTGCGCCCCAGCATTATTGTTGCGGCGCAAAAAACCGGGCATCATCGCGTTTTTGCACTCCGTAGCCAGCCGTTGCCGCCTGCGCCGACAAAAAAGGCCGTACGGGCTTCCCCGTGCGGCCTTTTTGCATGCAGGGCACCCGTCCCAAAGGGTGCCGCGCCTTCAACGCTCCAGCGCCATGGACACGCCCATGCCTCCACCAATGCACAGGGCGGCCAGGCCCTTCCTGGCATCGCGGCGCTGCATTTCGTGCAGCAGGGTCACCAACACGCGGCAGCCCGAGGCACCGATGGGGTGACCGATGGCGATGGCACCGCCATTCACGTTGACCTTGGCGGGATCGATGCCGAGCTCCTTGTTCACCGCGCACGCCTGGGCAGCGAAGGCCTCGTTGAGTTCGAACAGGTCCACATCGCCCACGCTCCAGCCCGCGCGCTGCAGTGCCTTGCGGGATGCAGGCACCGGGCCCATGCCCATGGTGGCGGGGTCCAGTCCACTGGTGCCGTAGGCCGCAATGCGGGCCAGCGGTTGCAGGCCCAGGGCCGCAGCCTTGGTGGCACTCATCACCACCACGGCGGCCGCACCGTCATTGATGCCCGAGGCATTGCCCGCCGTGACCGAGCCGGCCTTGTCGAAGGCGGGGCGCAGGCCAGCCAGAGCTTCGGCACTGGTTTTGCGGTTGAGATATTCGTCTGCCGCGAATATGACGGGGTCGCCCTTCTTCTGCGCAAGTGTCACCGGCACGATCTCGTCCGTGAAGCGCCCTGCGTCCTGGGCGGCGGCGGCCTTTTGCTGGCTGGCCAGGGCCAGCGCATCCTGCATCTCGCGCGTGATGCCGTGCTGCCTGGCCACGTTCTCGGCCGTGATGCCCATGTGGTACTGGTTGTACACGTCCCACAGGCCGTCGACGATCATGGTGTCGACCAGCTTCCAGTCGCCCATGCGCTGGCCTTCGCGCGAGCCATTGAGCACGTGCGGTGCCAGGCTCATGTTCTCCTGGCCGCCAGCCACGACGATCTCGCTGTCGCCCGTCGCCACGGCCTGGGCGGCCAGCATCACGGCCTTGAGACCCGAGCCGCACACGGCGTTGATGGTGAGCGCGGGCGTCTCCTGGGCCAGCCCCGCCTTCATCATGGCCTGGCGGGCCGGGTTCTGGCCGCAGCCGGCCGCAAGCACCTGGCCCATGATGACCTCGCCCACCTGATCGGGAGCGACGCGGGCGCGTGCCAGCGCCTCGCGGATGACGATGGCGCCCAGATCGGTCGCGGGGGTCTTGGCCAGTGCGCCGCCAAACTTGCCCACGGGCGTGCGCACGGCGGAAACGATGACGATGTCTTCCATGGTGTGTCCTTTCGGGAGTGGCACCTGCCGGCTGCACGGCCGCAGGCCAGTAGCCATTGTCTGTCGGCCCGGTGTCAGGACTATTGCGTAGTCACCCCGCAGCCCGCCGCAACGCCGCCCCGGGAGCGTGCGGCGCCGGCCTCAGGCCTTTTGCTGCACGTAGCGCCCTGGCGCGGGTTCGATGGCCTTGAACTTCGGCGCCTTTCCATAGGCCTTGGGTGCGGCGATCTGCCGACCGGCGTGGCCGTGCAGCCATGCGCACCAGTCGTCCCACCAACTGCCGGGCAGTTCGGTGGCCCCAGCCAGCCACGCATCCAGCGTGGCGGGCAGTTGCCCATCCTCGCGCAGCCAGTGGCTGCGCTTTTTCTTGGCGGGCGGGTTGATGACCCCCGCGATATGGCCCGACGCGCCCATCACGAAACGCTTGTCCCCCGGCAATACCTGCGTGGAGGCGTAGGCCGCGCCGATCGGCACGATGTGATCCTCGCGCGAGCCGTAGATGTACACAGGCAGTTGGACCTGGGTCAGGTCGAGTGACTCGCCGCACACGGTGAGCCGCCCCGGCCGGATAAGGTTGTTCTCCAGGTAGAAGTTGCGCAGGTACCAGGCGTAGTACGGCCCCGGCAGGTTGGTGCTGTCGCTGTTCCAGTACAGCAGGTCGAAGGGCGGAGGCGTCTCGCCCTTGAGGTAGTTGCCCACCACGTAGTTCCACACCAGATCGTTCGGGCGCAGAAAGCTGAAGGTGGATGCCAGGTCCTGGCCCTTCATGAGCCCGCCCTGCCCCATCTGCAGTTCGCGCATGCGCACGAAGCCTTCGTCGATGAACACATCGAGGATGCCGGTGTCGGCAAAATCGATCAGCGTGGTCAGGAAAGTGCAGCTGGCCACAGGCTCCTCGCCGCGCGCCGCCAGCACCGCGAGCGCCGTGGCCAGCATGGTGCCGCCCACGCAAAAGCCCAGGGCGTTGATCTGCTTGGCGCCAGCGATCTGCTGCACGGTGGCGATGGCCGTGAGCACGGCCTCGTCGATGTAGTCGTCCCAGGTCTTGTGCGCCAGCGATGCATCGGGGTTGCGCCAGCTCACCACGAAGGTGCGGTGGCCCTGGGCCACGGCATGGCGGATCAGCGAGTTGTCGGGCTGCAGGTCCAGGATGTAGTACTTGTTGATGCACGGAGGCACCATGAGCAGGGGCCGCTCGTACACCTTGGCGGTGAGCGGCTTGTATTCCAGCAGCTGGAACAGCTCGTTCTCGAACACCACGGCACCCTCGGTGGTGGCCACGTTGCGACCCACTTCGAAGCGGCTCTCGTCGGTCATCGAGATATGCCCCTGGCCCAAGTCGTGCAGCAGGTTGGCCACGCCCTTGGCGATGCTCTCGCCGTGCGTTTCCAGGGCCTTTTGCTGCGCATCCGCGTTGAACACCAGGAAGTTGCTGGGCGCCATGGCGGCCAGCCATTGCTCCACGCTGAAGCGGATGCGTGCGCGGGTCTTGTCGTCGGCCTGCACCGCGTCGACCAGTCCCATGAGCGCGTGCGCCTGCAACTGGTAGGCCGCGACCGAGAACGCCGACAACGGGTTGTGCGCCCAATTCTCGCCCGCGAACCGGCGGTCGTTGCTGAGGGGTGCATCGTCGTGATGCAGCGCGTGGCTCCACAGCGCCTGCACCTCTTGCAGGTACCGCTGCTGCACCGCAGCCAGCTTGTCGGGCGCGAAGCTCACCGGGCCGGCAGCTGGCATGGACAGCGCGGCGCCCATTTCCTTGGGCTGCAGGACCTGCAGCATCTGACTCCAGCCCTCGCCCACCATCTGCTGAAACTGCCGGGCGCTGTCGGCCCAGCTGGCGTCGAAATTCGTGCTCATGCAGCCTCCATCGCGGCCCAGGCGCGGGCCCCATGTGTCATTGTTGCCCAGCAGGCAGTGCCTCGGAAAACTGCAGCGCATTCGCAGGGCTTTGGGTTTCCGCCGCCGTGGCAAGCCGGCCACAATCGCCGCTTTGCCTTTCGGAATCGATCATGTACCTGGTGGTTATCGCATGGCTGTATGTCACCGTGTTGATGGCCTTGGCCGAGGCCACGTCCGCCAACGGCACGGCGCTGGGCGCCAGCGTCACCTTCGTGCTGTACGGGCTGCTGCCCATGTCCATCGTGCTCTACATCCTGGGCACGCCCGGGCGAAAGCGCGCGCTGCGCGCCCGGCAGCAGGCCGAGGTGGAAGCCGCCTCAGGCGGCCAGCCAGATGCAGGCGGCCATGCGCCCGCTGCTGCCAAGCCGGGAGGTGTCCCGCCGGTGCGAAAAGAACCGTAACGGATTGGCCACCGTGCACCAGGCGCTGGTGCTGTCGTTGCCGTACAGCGCCGTAACACCGCAGGCGCGCAGGCGGTGGCGTGCCAGCCCGGCCAGGTCCGCCAGCCACTTGCCATCGCTGGCATGCGGGCGGAAGTACGCGGCCGCCCGCGGATCCTGCGCACAGAAGACCTCGCGCACCTCCGCGCCCACCTCGAAGGCCTCGGGGCCGATGCAGGGTCCCAGCCAGGCCATTACGTCATCCGCATCCGCCGTCGCTCCGTTTTCAATAGCTGCCCGCGCTTGCTCTGCCTGCGCTACGGGCCTGAAACACTCCAAGGTCGATTCCAACACCCCCGCGGCCAGACCGCGCCAGCCCGCATGCGCCGCGGCCACGCGCGTACCCGCGCGGTTGGTGAACAGTACCGGCAGACAATCCGCCGCCATCACGATGCAGGCCACGCCTGCGGCCTGCGTGGTGCAGCCATCGGCGTCCAGCCCGTCGGGCGTGTGCGCGTCCAGCGGCTGCACTGCCGTGCCATGCACCTGGCGCAGGTACACCGCCCGTACCGCGGAGCCGCCAGCACCCAGCGCATCCTGCAGCGCAGCCCAGTTGGCCTGCACGGCGGCGGGGTCGTCGCCCACGAAGCGGCCCAGGTTGAAGCTGTCCCAGGGCGGCGCGCTCACGCCGCCGTTGCGCGTGGTGCACAGCGCACGTACCCGGGCGGGTACGGGCCAGTCCGGAACCAGCCAGTCGTGCGGCACTGCGGAGGGAGCGGTCTGTGCCACGGGCTTCAGGCCTCGTGGTCCGAGCAGGCAGACGGCTGCGCGCGCTGGAAGGCCGGCAGCGCCATGCATGCGTCGAACGCGGCCATCGTGCGCGGCAGGCCGTCCATGTCCACATGGAAGCGCCGGCCGTTGAAGATCTGCGGCACCAGGCAGCAGTCGGCCAGCGTGGGCGTATCGCCCCAGCACAGGCGCGAGGGTGCCAGCCCGGCGGCCTGGCGTTCGCCGTCCAGCAGCACCAGCTGCCGCTCGAACGCCTCCAGGCCCTTGCGCACCCAGTGGCGGTACCAGGCGTCCTTGGCGGCGTCTTCCACCTGCAGCTGGTGCTTGAGGTACTTGAGCACACGCAGGTTGTTCAGGGGGTGGATCTCGCAGGCCACCATCTGCGCCAGCGCCCGCACGCGCGCGCGCCAGCGCGTCGCCGGGCAGCAGCGCAGGCTCGCGGTGGGTCTCGTCCAGATATTCGATGATCGCCATCGACTGCGTGAGCAGGTGGCCGTCATCGGTCTGCAACGCCGGCACCAGCGCGTCACCCACGCGGTCGGCATAGCCGGGCGCCAAATGCTCGGCCTTGACCAGGTGGACCGGCAGGTAGTCATAGGACAGGCCCTTGACTTCCAGCGCGATGCGCACGCGAAACGATGCCGAGGAGCGGAAGTAGTTGTAGAGCTTCATGCGGCCGCAGCATAAGCCAAGCCGGCGCCGGGCGTAATGCGGGCCCCCACCCCTGCGCGGCGCCGCGCCGTGGCACACTGCTTCATCCCTTCACACCGCCGCTACCACCGAGAGAACCATGAGCTATGTGATCCCTCCCGCACCGCAGGCCAGCGTGCCCGTCGTGGGCTCTGCCCAGCGCTTTCCCGTGCACCGCATCTACTGCGTGGGCCGCAACTATGCCGAGCATGCCAAGGAAATGGGCTTCACCGGCCGCGAGCCGCCGTTCTTCTTCATGAAGCCCGCCGACGCCGTGCTGCCCGTGAACCCGGGCGAGACCGGCCAGATGCCCTACCCCACGCTGACCAAGGACCTGCACCACGAGATCGAGCTGGTGGTGGCCATCGGCAAGGGCGGCAAGCACATCGCCGCGGCCGACGCGCTGTCGCACATCTGGGGTTACGCCGTGGGCCTGGACATGACGCGTCGCGACCTGCAGGGCGAGATGAAGAAGCAGGGCCGCCCCTGGTGCATCGGCAAGGGCTTCGAGGCCAGCGCGCCCATCGGCCCGATCACGCCCGCGGCGCAGGCGGGCGACGTGCAGCAAGCAGCCATCTGGCTGCAGGTCAACGGCACGGACCGCCAGCGCAGCAGCGTGGGCCAGCTGATCTGGAACATCGCCGAGACCATCGAACACCTGTCCGCCGCGTGGGAGCTGCAGCCCGGCGACCTGATCTTCACCGGCACCCCCGAGGGGGTGGGCGCGGTGGTGCGCGGCGACGTGCTGGAAGGCGGCATCGACGGCCTGGGCACGCTGCGCGTGGCCGTGGCCTGATTCACTATCATAAAAATAGCTGCTAGCGCTTTCCCCATAAGCGCTGCAGCCGTTTTTTATTCATATACCGATGAACTTCCGCCGCCCCATCAAGCATTGCCGCGCCTGCGGAACGGCCGTGGCCTACCGCGTGCCCGACGACGGTGACACGCGCGAGCGCGCCGTCTGCCCCAGTTGCAACGTAATCCACTACGAAAACCCGCTGATGGTGGTGGGAACGGTGCCGGTACTGGGGGACCACGTGCTGCTGTGCAAGCGCAACATCGAGCCGCGCCGGGGCAAGTGGACCCTGCCGGCCGGCTTCATGGAACTGGACGAGACCACCGTCGAGGGCGCCGCGCGCGAAACCGACGAGGAAGCGGGCGCGCAAATCCAGATGGGCCCGCTGTTTTCGCTGCTGAACGTGCCGCAGGCGGGTCAGGTGCACCTTTTTTACCTGGCCACGCTGCTCAGCGACCGCTTCGACCCCGGCCACGAGACCATCGAGGCACGCCTGTTCACCGAGGACGAGATCCCCTGGGACGAGATCGCGTTTCGCACCGTCAAGCACACGCTGGAGCAGTTCTTTGCCGACCGTCGCGCGGGGCACTTCGGCATGCACTGCATCGACATCACCTGAGCAAGCGGCCAGCCCCTGCGCTGCGCCAACCGAGACCCGCAAGGCACAGCGCCGCAAACACACCGCCCGCCCAGAACGTGGCCGCCGGCCCCACGGCATCCCAGAGCAACCCAGCCACCGCGCTGGCCACCAGCATGGCCAAACCACTGGCCAGGTGGAACACGCCATAGGCCGTGCCGCGCAGGTCGGCCGGAGTTGCATCCGCCACCATGGCCGACAGCAGGCCCTGCGTCATGCCCATGTGAATGCCCCACACGGCCACGCCGGCAATCACCAGGGTCCAGTGCTGGGCCGTTGCGAGCAGCACGTCCGACAGAATCAGCACCACCAGGCCCCAGGCCAGCAGCCGCGTGTGGCTCACGCGGTCCGACAGCTTGCCAAATGGATAGGCCGCCGCCGCATACACCAGGTTCATGGCCACCATCACCAGGGGCACGAGTGCCATGGGTATGCCGATGTTCTGGGCGCGCAGCACCAGGAAGGCTTCGCTGAAACGTGCCAGCGTGAACACCGCACCCACGGCCACCACCCACCAATAGGCGGGCCCCAGGCGGCGGATGTTCTCGCGCCGGATGGGGTTGGTGCGGCGCACGCCCCCTTGGGACGCAGGCTCGCGCACGCCCCAGGCCAGCATGGCCACCGACAGCACGCCCGGCACCACCGCCACCCAGAACACGGCGCGAAAGTCGTTGGCCCACAACAGCATCAGGCCCACGGCCAGCAGCGGCCCGACGAAGGCGCCCACCGTGTCCAGTGACTGGCGCAGGCCGAACGCGGCACCGCGAATCTCCGGCGGGGTCACGTCGGCCACCAGCGCATCGCGCGGTGCGCCGCGGATGCCTTTGCCCACACGATCGATCAGGCGCGCCGTCACGATCAAGCCGGCGCCCGAAGCCAGCGCGAAGAGCGGCTTGGTGACCGCCCCCAGCCCATAGCCCAGCAACGCCAGCCCCTTGCGCCTGCCAAGATAGTCGCTGAGCGTGCCCGAGAACACCTTGACGATCAGCGCCGTGGCTTCTGCCAGACCTTCGATGAGGCCCACCGCGAAGGCCGACATGCCCAGCGCGCCCACCATGAACATCGGCAACAGGCTGTGGATCATCTCGGACGAGATGTCCATCAGCATGCTCACCAGGCCCAGCGCCCATACGGCGGCGGGGATGCGCGCTGGCGAGGGTTGGAGCGGCGTCTGCATGCCAAAGGGCCGTGGTCAGCGGGTTTCGACGAAGAACGGCGCGTTGTCCTGCGGCCGGGGGACGACCACGCCACGCTGCACGGGATCGACCACCACGCCAGGAACGACCTGCGGCACGGTGGGGCCGGCACCGGGTGGCGCCGGGGGCGCCGCCGGAGCAGCGGCTGGCGGAACCGGCAACGGTGCATCCGGCTCGGTCACCCACACCGGCGGCTCGGCCGGCGCGGGGCGGGGCGTGACCTCCTGCAGCGGCACGAGGGGCGCATCCGTGATCTCGGGGCGCTCTTCCGGCGGCGGGGCGCTGCCGGCCGGCGCCGGCGTCTGCGGCAGTTCGGGCTGCGGCGCCGGAGCGCCCGCCGGGCCGGCCTGCTCACCCGTGGGTCGGCCGAACAGGTCATAGACCCAGTTGCGCAGCGTGCCCGCGGCCGAGCCGATCCAGGAGCTTTCCTCCTCATCCACGAAGCGCTCGCGCGCGTCGATGACCTTGGCGCGCAGGGCCTGGCGGAACACGTCGCCCACCATAGGCAGCGCGCTGTGCGCGCCCTGCCCCCAGTAGTCGCTGCGCAGGGTGATGCGCCCGTCGTTGAAGCCCGCCCAGGCCCCCGCGACGAGCTGCGGATGCATCAGGATGAACCAGCCGTCGGTGTTGTCCTGCGTGGTGCCGGTCTTGCCCGCCACGTCCGCCGTGATGCCGTAGCGGCTGCGGATGGCCGCGCCCGTGCCTTTGTCCACCACGCCCCGCAGCGCGTCGCGCAGCTGCTGCGCGGCGGTGACGTCCAGCGCGCGCTCGGGCGATGCAGGCTTGAATTCCTCCAGCAGCTTGCCGTCCTTGTCTTCGATGCGCGTGATGACCCGGGGTGCCAGGTAACGCCCGCCGTTGGCGATGGTGCCGTAGGCGGCGACCATCTCCTTGAGCGTGACCGAGCTCGTGCCCAGCGCCAGCGCGGGCACGGCCTCCAGTTCGGACTCGCGCACGCCCATGGCGCGGGCCAGTTGCACCACGCGCGCCGGCCCCACCTTCTGCATGAGCTGTGCGGTGATGGTGTTCTTGGAGTACGCCAGCCCGTCGCGCAGCGTCATGGGCTCCTCGCTGGGCGGCGTGCGGCCGTCCGTGGGGCGCCAGACCCGCTTGCCACCCAGGGGGATCTCCACCGCGGTGTCCAGCAGCGTGTCGGTCGGCTGCAGTCCCATCGCGAAGGCCGCGCCGTACACGAAGGGCTTGAAGGTGGAGCCCGGCTGGCGGCGCGCAGCCTGCACGTGGTCGAACGGATCGGTCGCGTAGTCGCGGCTGCCCACCCAGGCCAGCACCGCACCGCTGCGCGGGTCCATGGCCATGAAGCCGGCCTGCACGCGGGTCTTGGACTGGCGCAGCGTGCGCAGGAAGCTGCCGTCGTCCAGCAGCTCGCGCAGTGCCTCCTCGGGTGCGGCACCCGCGGCCACCGCCTTTTCGTACTGGGGCGACTCGCGCACCAGCTGTTGCACCAGCGCGCTCTTGGGGCCCCAGGCGCTGCGCGGCGCCCACGCACCGTCGGCCACGCCCTGCAGCGCCCGGCCCTGCTGCTGCACGGCCCGGTTGGCCATCTCCTGCAGCCGCCCGTCGATGGTGGTGCGGATCACCAGCCCATCGGAATACAGGCTGTAGCCGTTGCGGTCGGCCCAGTCGATGAGCTGGCGGCGCAGCTGCTGCGCCAGGTGCGGGGCAAGTCCCGCCACCTCGGCCTGCCGCTCGAAGCGGATGCGCAGCGGGCGCTTGATCAGTCGCTCGTATTCCGCCTGCGAGAGCTTGCCGCGCTTGGCCATTTGCGCCAGCACGGTGTTGCGCCGGGCCTGCGCGCGCTCGGGGTTGAGCACCGGGTTGTAGTAGGCCGTGCCCTTGAGCATGCCGATCAGCGTGGCGCTTTCCAGCACGTTGAGCTTGTCGGCCGACTTGTCGAAGTACGTGCGCGCCGCCATCTCGATGCCGTAGGCGTTGTAGAGGAAGGGCACGGTGTTCAGGTAGGTCTCCAGGATCTCGTCCTTGGAGTACAGCCACTCGATCTTCAGCGCGGTGATCGCCTCCTTGATCTTGCGCGTGAGCGTGGGCGCGCGGCCGATGTCCTCGGGGTAGAGATTGCGCGCAAGCTGCTGGGTGATGGTGGAGCCGCCCTGCTTGTCACCGCCCACGGTGCGCACAACGGCCGACAGCGTGCGCCGCCAGTCCAGGCCGAAGTGGTCGTAGAAACGGTGGTCCTCGGTGGCGATGAGCGCATCGACCACGGGCTTGGCGATGGTCTCCAGCGGCACCCATTCGCGGTTCACCCACCGGTACTCGGCGAGCAGCCGCCCGTCGGCAGACACCAGTTGCGCAGGCTGGTCGCTCTTGGCCTTGCGGATGTCGCTGATCCCCGGCGTGAACGGGATCAGCGCCAGCACATACAGCACGCCGGCCAACGCCAGCGCCGCCAGCAGCCACACCAGGCCATGCGCGGACAGCCAGCGCTCGGGCCGATGCAACAGTTGCGCCAGCGCGGGCCGCAGGCGGGCCCAGCGGGCTCGCAGGGTCGTGGAAAAATCCATGTAATTTATGGGCAAAAATGGCCTGTAGCGCTTGATCAGCAAGCGCTAGCAGCTATGAATTCAGAAGCAATGCGTAGACAGGGGTGCCCGGCCATGCGCGGCAGGCAGAACACGCGCCGGTCGCCGCACCAGCCGCGGCGCCTGGCGACGGGCCGGGCCTGCTTTATACCGCCAATCCCGCGCAAGGCTGGGCCGCTGTACAGATGCCACTGACCGCCCGGTGGCCCGTGCCACCGCGTCAGCCCATGAACTGGCGCAACTGCGGCAGGCTGGCATGGGCGGCGCGCCGGCCCTCGGCAATGGCGTCGCTGGCACGGTGAAAGTCCAGCAGGCCCAAATGCGCCAGGCGCGGGGCGATCACCACCTCGGGCGGGTCACCCGCCATGCGGCTGCGGGTGATGCGCATCTGCATGATGTTCACGCTGGTCATGATCACGTCCAGCGCCGATGGCTTGGGAGGCGGCGCCTCGCCGCTGGCGGGCGCCCAGAACTTCAGGCGGCGCATCCAGTCGGCGCTGACCAGCGGTTCGGGTACCGGCTCCGGCCCGGGGACCGGCGCCGCATCCGTGGGCACGGAGGCCTGCGGCTCGCGCACCACCGCCAGCGGATGCATGTGGCGGTGCAGGATGTCGGAATTCAGGTCCACGGCGATGACGATGTCCGCACCCATGGCACGGGCCAGCGATGCGGGCACGGGGTTGACGAGTCCGCCATCCACCAGCAGCCGCCCGTCGGTGTGGTTCACGGGGGTGAACAGGCCCGGCAGCGCGATGGAAGCGCGCACCGCGTCGGCGATGGAGCCGTGGCGCAGCCAGACTTCGGCACCCGAGTGCAGGTCGGTCGCCACCGCGCCGAAGGGCAGCGGCGACGCGTCGATGTCGAAATCGGCGAAGTTGCGGCGCCAGAAGGCGATGAGCTTTTCGCCCTTGAGCATGCCGCCCGACAGATTGAAGTCCATGAAGCCGAACACATCGCGCAGGCCCAGGCCCTGCACCCAGTCGGCAAAGCGCTCCAGTTCGCCCCCCGCGTAGGCCGCGCCCACCAGCGCACCGATGGAGGAGCCGCAGATCACGTCCAGGCGCACGCCCTCCTCCCGCAGCGCCTGCAGCACGCCGATGTGCGCCCAGCCGCGCGCCGAGCCGCTGCCCAGCGCAAGGCCCAGCCGTGGGGCGCGGCGGGTCAGTGCCATCTAGGCCCCACCTGCGTTGGGCGGTGTGCCCCGCAGCAACGCATGCAACCCGTCCTCGTCCAGCACGGGGATGCCCAGCTCCTGCGCCTTGGCGAGCTTGCTGCCCGCGTCGGCGCCGGCCACCACGTAGTGCGTCTTCTTGCTGACCGAACCTGCCACCTTGGCACCGGCGGACTCCAGCAGGTCCTTGGCCGCGTCGCGGCCCAGGGTGGGCAGCGTGCCGGTCAGCACCACGGTCATGCCCGCCAGGGGCAGCGTGGCGGCGGCAGCGGGCTCGCTCTCGTCCCAGGTGACGCCGCAGGCCCGCAGTTGCTCGACCACCTCGCGGTTGTGGGGTTGCGCGAAGAAGGTGTGGATGGCCTCGGCCACCACGGGCCCCACGTCGTTCACCTGCAGCAACTGCTCCACGCCCGCATCCATGATGGCGTCCAACTGGCCGAAGTGGCGCGCCAGGTCCTTGGCCGTGGCCTCGCCCACATGGCGGATGCCCAGGCCGAAGAGAAAGCGCGCCAGCGTGGTGCGCTTGGATTTGTCGAGCGCATCCAGCACGTTCTGCGCGGACTTCTCGGCCATGCGGTCGAGCTGCGCAAGGCTGGACAGCCCGAGCCGGTACAGGTCGGGCAGCGTGCGGATCACGTGGCCCTCGACGAGCTGGTCCACCAGCTTCTCGCCCAGGCCCTCGATGTCCATGGCGCGGCGCTGGGCGAAGTGCAGCACCGCCTGTTTGCGCTGCGCGGGGCAGAACAGCCCGCCGGAGCAGCGGTGGTTGACCTCGCCCGGCTCGCGCACCACGGCGCTGCCGCAGATGGGGCACTGGCGCGGCATGCGGAAGTTGGGCACGTAGGGCTGGCGCGGCCCCGCCAGCGGCTGCGCGGGTGCGGTGCCGTCCGCGCTGCTGGCGGCGTCCACCAGCGCGTCGGAGCCCGCCAGCACTGCCAGGCCTGCGCCCGCCGGCACCACGCCCACCACCTCGGGAATCACGTCGCCCGCGCGGCGCACGATCACCTGGTCGCCCACGCGCACTTTCTTGCGGCGCAGCTCGAACAGGTTGTGCAGCGTGGCATTGGTCACCGTGACGCCGCCCACGAACACCGGCGCGAGTCGCGCCACGGGCGTCAGCTTGCCCGTGCGGCCCACCTGCACGTCGATGCCTTCCACGCGCGTGACCATCTCCTGGGCCGGGTATTTGTGAGCCACGGCCCAGCGCGGCTCGCGCGTCACAAAGCCCAGCTGGCGCTGCAGTGCCAGGCTGTTGACCTTGTAGACCACGCCGTCGATGTCGTAGGGCAGCGCGTCCCGTTCGGCCCCCACACGCTGATGGAACGCTATGAGTTCAGAAGCGCCTTGCGCAATCTGTACCTGGGCTGCGACCGGAAAGCCCCATTCCTTGAGCTGCTGCAGCATGCCGAAGTGCGTGCCGAAGTCGGGCCCGCCCTCGGCAGCGGGCGTGACCTCGCCCAGGCCGTAGGCGAAGAACGACAGCGGCCGCTGCGCCGTGATGCCTGAGTCCAACTGGCGCACCGCGCCGGCGGCGGCGTTGCGCGGGTTGACGAAGGTCTTGTCGCCCTTCTCGCGCTGGCGTTCGTTGAGTGCATTGAAGTCCGCGCGGCGCATGTAGACCTCCCCGCGCACCTCCAGCACCGGCGGCACGCCGGCGGGCAGGCTCAGGGGGATCTGGCGGATGGTGCGCACGTTGTGCGTCACATCCTCGCCCACCTCGCCGTCACCGCGCGTGGCGGCCTGCACCAGGCGCCCGCCCTCGTAGCGCAGGCTCATCGCCAGGCCGTCGAACTTGGGTTCGGCCACGTATTCCACCGGCGGCGCATCGGGCGGCAGCTTCAGTTCACGGCGCACGCGCGCGTCGAAGGCTTGGGCGCCGCTGGCCGCGGTGTCGGTTTCGGTACGGATGCTGAGCATGGGCACGCGGTGGCGCACCGGTGTCAGCCCGTCCAGCACCGCGCCCAGCACGCGCTGCGTGGGCGAGTCGGGCGTCACCAGGTCGGGGTAAGCGCCCTCCAGCGCCTGCAACTGCTGGAACGCGCGGTCATACTCGGCATCGGGCACGCTCGGCGTGTCCTGGACGTAGTACTCGTGCGCCCAGCGGTTCAGCTGCTCGCGCAGCGCTTTGATTTTTGTAGCTACCAGCGCAGACCCCTTGGGCGCGGGAGCCGGAAAAAGGTCGGATTGTTCAGTCATGCCGGAAAGGGTCAGGCCCGGTCCCATTGGGCGAGGTGCAGCAGCACGCCCGACGGGTCCCAGACGTAGGTCACGCACGCGCCGTATGGTTCCTGCTTCGGCGCGGACACGCGGGCCCCAGGAAAGCGGCCCGTGCCGATGAGCTGCGAAACGTCTGCAAAGCACTGGGCCGCGTCTTGCACGGAAATGTGCAGCATGCAGTTGTCCGCCCATTCCTTCACGTAGTAGCGCTGCAGGTAGAACCGTGCCCCGCCCAGGTGGAACAGGGCCAAGTCTTCGTCCGACCATTCCAGGGTGCAGCCCAGGGCCGCGTAGAACGCCTTGGACAGCGCGAAGTCCTGGACCGGGAGGAAAGAGCGCACATCATGGGCGCGCAGGTCGATCATGCCGGTTCCTAGCTGAACAGGCGCCGCGCCAGCGCGGAGCCGGCCGAGAGTTCGCGGCTGTCCAGCTTGTCGTACAGCTGCTCAAGATCGGCGGCGATGGGCTCCATGGTCATGGCAGGCAGCGGCGTACCGTTCTGGTCGCACAGCACCCCGTCCATGGCCTCACCGAGCGCGGCCGCCACCTCGCGCAGGCGCGCGAACGGCTGCTGCGAGCGGTGGACCTGGGCCACGTCCAGGCTCAGCACGATGTCCCGCACGGCGGACTGCTCGGGGTCGTCGGACATGGCGGCCTGCGCGTCATAGGTCAGCGTGAGCACGGGCGGCAGGCCCGGCCCCTGCGCCGGCAGCACCAGCCGGCCCGGAATGGCGCCGGCGACGAGACCCAGGCGTGCGGCGTTCTGCTGCACGTAGCCGGGGCTCCAGGCCGCGTGGCGCGCCCGCAGCACGAAGGTGAGCTGCGCATCGTGCTCGCTGGCGAACTGGTCCAGCTCGCGCGCGCGGGCCACCTCGTGCAGCATGTCGGGAAAGTCGGGTGCGGCATTGATCGCGTCGGCGAAGCCCTGGGCCTTCATGACGAATTCGGAGAACTCGATCTCGTTGAGCGCACCCAGGCGGTTGGCCAGTTGCACGCCCGCCTGGAACTGCAGGTAGCGCTGGCCGGGCTGGGGGGTTTCCCACTGCTGCGCGGCGTCGTTGAAGCCCTCTACCGCGAACGGCTTGCTGCCCGCGCGGCGCGTGGGCGGCAGCGCGGCCAGGGCCGCATCGCCCGAAACCTGCTGCTCGGCCACGATGGGGGCGATGGCGTCGATCAGCGGATCCAGGCCGCCGCGGCGCTCGGCCGTGGGCACGGGCAGGTCCAGCGCATCACGCAGATCCACGGCGTGGCCGTCAAAGCCGGGCTCGGCCTCGCCTTCGGCGCCGCTCCCGGCAAGCCCCGCGCCGGTGAGCCCCGCGCCGGTAAGCACCGCGCCGGTAAGCCCCGCGCCGGTAAGGACCGCGCCATCAAAGGCGGGCTCATGGCGCGCCACCGGCTCCTGCGCGGGATCGGCCTCGGCCGGCCGCGGGCGCTTGGGCGCGTTGCGGTGGGTTGTCCAGGCGTTGTAGGCGACGACGACGATCAGCACGAGCGCGCCGGCGATGATGAGACCAAGTTGGAAGTTGCTCATGGTGAATACGGGGTCAGGCCTCGGCCATGGACAGCGCGGACTCCATGTCCACGGCCACGATGCGCGACACGCCCTGCTCCTGCATGGTGACGCCGATCAGTTGCTCGGCCATCTCCATGGCGATCTTGTTGTGGCTGATGAAGAGGAACTGCGTTCCCTTGGACATGCTGGACACCAGCTTGGCATACCGCTCAGTGTTGGCATCATCCAGCGGCGCGTCCACTTCGTCCAGCAGGCAGAACGGAGCGGGGTTGAGCTGGAAGATGGCGAACACCAGCGCGATCGCGGTGAGTGCTTTCTCGCCGCCCGACAGCAGGTGGATGGTCTGGTTCTTCTTGCCCGGCGGCTGGGCCATGACCTGCACGCCGGAGTCGAGGATCTCGTCACCCGTCATGATGAGCTTGGCCTGGCCGCCGCCGAACAGTTCGGGGAACATGCGGCCGAAGTGCCCGTTGACGGTCTCGAAGGTGCCCGACAGCAGGGTGCGCGTCTCGCCGTCGATCTTGCGGATGGCGTCCTCCAGCGTGGTCATGGCCAGCGTCAGGTCTTCGGTCTGCGCGTCCAGGAAGCCCTTGCGCTCGCGCGCGAGCTGCAACTCCTCCAGCGCGGCCAGGTTCACCGCGCCCAGCGCCGTGATCTCGCGGTGCAGGCGGTCGATCTCGCCCTGCAACCCCGCCATGCGCACGCCACCGTCCTGGATGGAGCGCTCCACCGCCGCCAGGTCGGCCTGCGCGTCCGCCAGCAGCGTGCTGTACTGCTCCAGGCCCAGGCGCGCCGCCTGCTCCTTGAGCTGGAACTCCGTGATGCGTGCGCGCAGGGGCTCCAGCGTGCGCTCGTTCTGCATGCGCAGTTCGTCGCTGGCGCGCAGCCGCGCCGTCAGGTCGTCGTACTGGCTGCGCTGGGCGGCCAGGTCTTTTTCGCGCTCGATCTTCAGGTCCAGCGCCTGCTGCAGGCCGCCCTGGGCGGCGGCATCGGACAGGCGCGAAAGCTCGTCCTGCGCGCGCTGGCGCTCATCGTGCAACGCGCGTGCCTGCGTGGCCGCGGTGTCGATGGTGCGCGCCAGCTCGGCACGGCGGGCCTGCAGGCTGCGCTGGGCGAACTGCGCCTCCTGTGCCTGGCGCTCCAGCGCGCGCTGCTGCTCACGGCATTCGGCCAGGCGGCGCTCGGCCTCGATCACACGGTCGCCCAGCTGCGCATGGCGCTCCTGGCTGTCGGCCAGTTGCATGTCCAGTTCTTCAAAACGCGCCTCCGCGGTGACGCGGCGCTCCTGCAGGTCGCCCAACTGCGCCTCGACCTCGGACAGATCGGCGCCAATCTGCTCGCTGCGCGCCCGGGTCTGCTCGGCCAGTTGCGACAGGCGCAGGGTCTCAACCTGCAGCTCGTGCGCGCGGCCTTGGGCCTCGCTGGCCTCGCGGCGCGCGGCCACCAGGCGCTGCGCCGCGTCGGCGTACAGGCTCTCGGCACGTACCAGCGCCGCGCGCGCC
This sequence comes from Diaphorobacter sp. JS3051, assembly GCF_015832135.1. NCBI lineage: Bacteria > Pseudomonadati > Pseudomonadota > Betaproteobacteria > Burkholderiales > Comamonadaceae > Diaphorobacter > Diaphorobacter sp. JS3051. Next base: position 735,074 of record NZ_CP065406.1, on the reverse strand, counting down.
TCCTCGGCGATCAATGCCTGGGCACGCAGCTCCTTCTCCAGGTGTTCGATCTCCTGCGCCCGGGCCAGCAGGCCGGACTGCTCGGAGTCCTGCGCATAAAAACTCACGCTGTGCGCGCACACGGCATGGCCGGCTGCCACATAGATGGCCTCGCCCGGCTGCAACTGCGCACGGCGGTTCAGCGCATCGTCCAGTGTCTGCGCGGTGTAGCAGCCCTGCAGCCAGTCCACGAGCACGGCGTGCAGCCCGGCGTCGTGCACGCGCAGCAGATCCGACAAGCGTGATGAACCAGCGGGGGTTTCGGGCGCGGGCGCAGACGGCGCGCTGTAGAAAGCCAGCCGCGCCGGAGGCGCGTCCTGCCCGCCCGCGCCCAGGAAGCCGCGCACCATGTCCAGCCGGCCCACGGGCAGCGCGGCCAGGCGCTCGCGCAGCGCGGCCTCCAGCGCGTTCTCCCAGCCGGGTTCGATGTGGATGCGGCTCCACAGTCCCTGCAGCCCTTCCAACCCGTGCTTGGCCAGCCAGGGCTGGAGCTTGGCCGATACCTTGACCTTTTCCTGCAAGGCCTTGAGCGCTTCCAGCCGCGCGGACAGGTCGGCCTGCCGGGCCGTTTCCTGGTTCACGACCTGCTGGCGCGCGCGGCGGTCCTCGTCGAGCTGGGGCACGCTGTCCTGCAGCTCGGCCAGGCGCGCCTCGGCCATCTCGGCGCCTTCCTCGGCCTGCTGCAACTGCTGGCGCAGGTTGGCCAGGCGCGCCTCGTCGGGCGCAGCCAGGGCATTGCGGTCGGTGCGCAGGCGCTCCAGGCGCGCCTCCAACTGGCGGCTTTGCTCGTCCAGGCTGCGCTGCTCGGCCGCCAGCACCTGGATCTGCTGCTGCACCTGCGCCACGGCGGCGCGCTGCTCGTCGCTGCGCTGCTGGCTCTGGCGCAGGGCGTCTTCCAGCTCGGGCAGGCGTGTCGCCTGCTCCTCGACCTGTGCGGCCAGGACCTCGGCCTGCTCCTCGGCATTCATGCCGGCGCCTTCGATGCCCTCGACTTCGGCTTCAGCCTCTTCCTTGCGCGCGGACCACTGGGCGATCTGCTCGGCCAGTTGCACCAGGCGCTGCTCGACGCGCTGGCGGCCCTCGACCACGTAGCGGATCTCGGCTTCCAGCTTGCCGACCTCGGCCGTGGCCTCATAGAGGCGCCCCTGTGCCTGGTTGACCTTGTCGCCCGCCTCGTAGTGCGCCTGGCGGATGGTCTCCAGGTCGGCCTCCACATGGCGCAAGTCGGCCATGCGCGACTCCAGGTCGTTCACGGCGGCCAGGCCCTCGGTGCGCACGCGGGCCTGTTCGCTTTCCGCCTCGGCGCGCTTCAGGAACCACAGCTGGTGCTGCTTGAGGGTCACGTCCTGCTGCAGCGCGTTGTAGCGCGCGGCCACCTCGGCCTGCTTTTCCAGCTTGTCGAGGTTGGCATTGAGTTCGCGCAGGATGTCCTCCACCCGCGTGAGGTTCTCCCGCGTGTCGGACAGGCGGTTCTCGGTCTCGCGCCGGCGCTCCTTGTACTTGGACACGCCCGCGGCTTCTTCAAGGAACAGGCGCAGTTCCTCGGGGCGACTTTCGATGATGCGGCTGATCGTGCCCTGGCCGATGATGGCGTAGGCGCGCGGGCCCAGGCCCGTGCCCAGGAACACGTCCTGCACGTCGCGGCGACGCACCGGCTGGTTGTTGATGAAGTAGCTGCTGGTGCCGTCGCGCGTGAGTACGCGCTTGACGGCAATCTCGGTGAACTGGTTCCACTGCCCGCCCGCGCGGTGGTCGCTGTTGTCGAACGTCAGCTCCACGCTGGAACGGCTGGCCGGCTTGCGGCTGGTGGTGCCGTTGAAGATCACGTCCTGCATGCTCTCGCCGCGCAACTCGCTGGCCTTGCTCTCGCCCAACACCCAGCGCACGGCGTCCATGATGTTGGACTTGCCGCATCCGTTGGGGCCCACCACGCCCACGAGTTGCCCCGGCAGCATGAAGTTGGTGGGCTCGGCAAACGACTTGAAGCCGGCGAGTTTGATCGAGTTAAGACGCACGGGTCAGGCGTTGGACAGGGCGGTTCGCAGGTGCAGGAAAGACCGGAATCATACCGTGGCGCTCGTGTCGGCAGCATGCCCAGCCGGGCATCCTTCGATTGCAAGCAAAAATGACCTCCAGCGCTTACCCAGCAAGCGCCAGCAGCTATTCTTACGAGAGCATCCTACGGCAGCTCAGCCCCCACGCGGGGCGAAGGCAATGATGGCCATGCCGCACAGCGTGACGGCCACGCCCAGCCAGTCCCATGGGCCGGGGCGCACGCCGTCCACCGTCCACAGCCAGACCAGCGCCACGGCCACATACACGCCGCCGTAGGCTGCGTACACACGCCCAGTGGCCGCCGGATGCAGCGTGAGCAGCCAGGCAAACAGCGCCAGGCTGGCGGCCGCCGGCACCAGCAGCCAGGCGCTGCGCCCCTGGCGCAACCACAACCAGGGCAGATAGCAACCGACAATTTCCGCCACGGCAGTGAGCAGGAACAGGGCCAGGGTCTTGACGGGCAGCATGCGTGAATGCGTGATGAAAAAGAAGGCCGCAGCGATCAGACGCCGGCCCGCTTCAGCACCAAGGCCTCGAACGCCGCGGCCTGCAGCGGTGGGCTGAGCAGATAGCCCTGCCAGGCATGGCAGCCGTTGCGCTCCAGAAAGGCGCGCTGCGCCTCGGTCTCAACGCCCTCGGCCACCACCCGCAGGCCCAGGCTGGTGCCCAGGGCGACGATCGTGCGTGCAATCACGGCATCGTTGGGGTCGGTGAGCACGTCGCGCACGAAGCTCTTGTCGATCTTCAGCTCGTGCAGTGGCAGGCGCTTGAGGTAGGCCAGCGACGAGTAGCCCGTGCCGAAGTCGTCCAGCGAGAAGCCCACGCCGTAGCCACGCAACTGCACCATCTTGGCGATGGTGTCCTCCACGTCCTGCAGCAGCATGCCCTCGGTCAGTTCCAGCCGCAGGCGGCGCGCGTCGGCGCCCGAGGCGGCCAGCGCCTCCAGCACCTGGGGCACGAAGCTACCCTCGTGGAACTGGCGCGGGCTCACGTTCACCGCGACGGTGAGCTCACCCAGCACCGGGTGCGCGCTCCACTGCGCCAGCTGTGCGCAGGCGCTGCGCATCACCCACTCGCCCACGCGCAGGATCAGTCCGCTTTCTTCCGCCAAGGGAATGAATTCCGCTGGCGAGATGAAGCCCCTGTCCGGGTGGCGCCAGCGTACCAGCGCCTCGGCGCCCGTGATGCGGCCCTGGTCCACCTTGGGCTGGTAGAACAGTTCTAACTGTCCCGCATCCAGTCCGGCGCGCAGGTCCGCCTCCAGCGCCGCGCGTTCGGACACGGCAGCCTGCATCTGTGGATCAAAAAAGCGCAGCGTATCGCGCCCGGCGGCCTTGGCCTCGTACATGGCAAGGTCGCTGCGCTTGAGCAGCTCGTCCGCCGATTCGCGCACCCCGCGGAAGATGGCGATGCCCACGCTGAGCGCCGTGTGGTGCTGCTGACCGTCGATGTCGAAGGGCGCGCGAATGGCCGCCAGGATCGTCTGGCCCATTTCCTCGGCGCGGTTGGCGGCCTCCTGCGGGTCGGCGCCCAGGTCCTTGAGCACCACGACGAACTCGTCGCCGCCGTGGCGCGCCAGGGTTTCGTCCTCGGGCACGCAGTCGCGCAGCCGCCGGGCCACCTCGCGCAGCAGGCGGTCACCCATGTCGGGGCCTTGTGTCTCGTTGATGGTCTTGAAGTTGTCCAGGTCCAGCATCATCACCGCGCCGCACAGCTGATGGCGGGCGCTCATGGCCAGCGCCTGCTCCAGGCGGTCCAGCAGCAGGCGGCGGTTGGGCAGGCCGGTGAGCGGATCGTTGTAGGCCAGGTAGCGCACCTCTTCCTCGGCCGCCTTGCGCTGGCTCTGGTCCACCATGGTGACGATGTGCGAGTCGCCCAGGATCATGCCGGACAGCTCGACCGCGCGGCACACGCCCGACTTCGCGGTGATCACGCATTCCACGGTACGGATGGCACCGTCGGGGTTCTTCAGCGCCGCCGTGCACGCAGCGAGCCATGCCTCACGCGCATGCTCGCGTTGGTGTGCGTCGGGCATTACCAGGCGCCACCAGGTGTCCACGTCGGGCGCCTCGCGTATGTCGTAGCCGCAGATCTGGACATGCCGGTCGTTGCGGAACACGATCTTGCCGTCCTGCACCTGGTTCACGCCCACGGGCATGTGGTTCAGGATGTTGCGCAGGTGCTCCTCACTCTGGCGCAGCACCTGCTCCATATGCTTGCGCTTGCTGATGTCCTGCACCACCGCAAGGTGGTGTTCGGGCTGGCCTTCCAGGCGCAGCGGGGAGACCATGAGGTCCACCCACACCTCGCTGCCGTCCTTGCGGCGGTAGCGCTTTTCCATGCGGTATTCGCTCAGCTCACCGGCCAACATCCGCTGCAATTGCTCCAGGTCCGCGGCCAGGTCGCTGGGCTCGCTGAAGTCCTGAAAGCGCATCTGCTGCAGTTCCTGCGCGCTGTAGCCCAGCAGGTCGCAGAACTTCTGGTTCATGCGCACCAGGCGGCCGGTGCGCGAGTCGGTCTGGGCGATGCCCACCGCGGCCTGGTTGAACACGGCGCGCAGGCGCGCCTCGCTTTCGCGCAAGGCCGTATCGGTCTCCTTGGCATGGTCCAGTGCCTGCGACCGCCGCAGCACCAGCATCGATACCAGCGCGGTGAGCAGTGCGGTCACCACCAGACCACCCGAGCCCAGCAGCCAGGGCAGGCGCGACTCCTGCGGCGAGAGGAACGGAACGACGGGCTGAAACTGCAGGCTCCAGCGCCTTCCGCCCACGCGCACGCTTTGCTCATATTCCATGGCAGAGGTGCCGACGTGCGTCTCCGATTCAAAGAGGGATTGCGGCGGAGCAGGCACCTCGCTGTTGAAGGGGCCCACGTCCGCCATGCGCAGCGCCAGGCCCTGCATGTTGCCCGCGGTGCGCACGGCATGCACGATGTCGTAGATGCGCAGGCTCACGCCCACCGCCCCCAGAAAGCGCGCCGGCCCCGCCTGTCCGGCCGCCGGCTCGGCAAACACCGGCATGCGGATGATGACGCCCGTGCGGTGCTCGGTTTCCTGGTGCAGCTCGAACGGCGCGGAGGCGACCAGCCCGCCGGTGTCGCGCGCACGGCGCATGGCTTCGAGGTTCGCTGGCTGGGAATGGATCTCCAACCCTTGCAAGCCGCTGTTGCCCCCCTGGGGCCAGAGGTAGTCCACCACGAAATAGTCGGGCAATACGGCCTGCGGATGGATGGCGAAATCCCGCGGCAGGTCGCCGTCCAGATGCGGGTCGGAGCGCGCCTGCTCTTCGAAGGCCGCCCGCCGGGGGCCGGGCACGTACCGCGTGAAGTTGATGTTCTTCACGCCGGGGTGGTAATGCTGCAGATCCAGCTCACGCGCCACGCGCTCGAAGTCGGCGCGCCGCAGCTGCGGATTCACCGTCAGCAGGCCGCGCATGCCCTGCAGCAAAACCGCGTGGGACTCCATGCGCCGCTGCAGCGTCTCGGCAAACAGCCGGGCCTCCTGCTCGAAACGCACCCGCGCGATGGCCTGCATGGAGGACTGCTGCTGGTGGTACAGCGCGTAGCTTGCCGCGCAACGGCCAACGCCACGGCCGCTCCGGGGAGCCAGTGCCAGGGGAACGAGCGCTGTGCGTGGGATGTCGGCATGCGGGGCAGATGGACAAGGAGGACAACGGCTGATAGGCAGCCGCCGCGCCGCAGAGCATAGCGGCATTTACCCGTGCGGGGGCAACAGACACCGCCAACGTCTGCTGCGACCGCGCCGCTGCGGCGCCTGCGCAATTCCCCACGCCGGCGTCGCCAGCCGCCGGCCCGTACCATGGCCGCATCAGGAGTGTCCGCCATCGTGTTGTTTCGGTTGTTCGAAAATCGTGTCCCCCCGTACCCTGCGGCCGAGCCGACCGTGCCGCCCGCCGGGTTCCTCGCCTTCGTGTGGGCCAGCACGCGCGGCCTGCGCGGCTATGTCGGGGCCATGGCCGCCCTGTCTGCCGTGGTGGCCATCTACGAGGCGCTGCTGTTTGCCGTGCTGGGGCGGGTGGTGGACTGGATCGCCGCCACTGCGCCCGAGCGCTTCTGGGCCGAGCGCGGCACGCTGCTCGCCGGGGTGGCTGCGGTGCTGGTCGCCAGCATTGGCATAGTGGCGCTGCAGACCACCGTGCGCCACCAGGTGCTGGCCATCAACTTCCCGCTGCGCCTGCGTTGGAACTTCCACCGGCTGATGCTGGGCCAAAGCATGGCGTTCTATGCGGACGAGTTCGCGGGCCGCATCACCACCAAGATCATGCAGACCGCGTTGGCCGTGCGCGACATGATCTTTACCACCTGCGACGTGGTGATCGGCATGGGCGTCTACCTGGTCACCATCCTGGCACTGGCGGGCGGCTTTGAATGGCGGCTGCTGCTGCCCTTTCTTGCGTGGGCGCTGTGCTACGCGGCCGCGTGCTGGTACTTCGTGCCACGCCTGGGCCAGGTGAGCAAGGCCCAGGCCGACGCGCGCTCCGTCATGACCGGCCGCGTGACGGACGCTTACACCAACATCGCCACGGTGAAGCTGTTCTCGCACACGCGGCGCGAGGCCGAGTTTGCCCGCGCGGCGATGGACGCGTTCAAGACCACGGGCTACGCACAGATGCGGCTGGTCAGCCGCTTCGAGATCGTGAACCACGCCCTGGTGGTGGGCATGATCCTCGGTGCCTGCGGCACGGCGCTATGGCTGTGGTCACGGGGCGAGGTAGGCGCCGGCGCGGTGGCCGCGGTGACCGCCATGGCACTGCGCGTTTCGGGCCACGCCCACTGGGTGATGTGGGAGATGACCACGCTGTTCGAGAGCGTGGGCACCATCCAGGACGGCATCAACACCCTCACCCGCCCGCGCACGGTGGTGGATGCGCCCGATGCCCGCCCGCTGCAGGTCACGCGTGGCGAGGTGCAGTTTGAGAACGTGCGCTTCGGCTACCGCGACGGCGCGGCAGTGATCGACGGGCTGAACCTCACCATCCGCCCAGGCGAGCGCATCGGGCTGATCGGCCGCTCCGGCGCGGGCAAGTCCACGCTGGTCAACCTGCTGCTGCGCTTTCATGACGTGCAGGGCGGACGCATTCTGGTGGACGGGCAGGACATCGCCCACGTCACGCAGGACAGCCTGCGCCAAGCGATCGGCATGGTCACGCAGGACACTTCGCTGCTGCACCGATCGATGCGCGACAACATCCTGTACGGCCGCCCCGATGCCTCCGAGGAAGACATGCGCCTGGCTGCCGAACGCGCCAAGGCCGCGCAATTCATCGACGAGCTGACCGACCTGCAGGGCCGCCGCGGCTACGACGCCCAGGTGGGCGAGCGCGGCGTCAAGCTCTCGGGCGGGCAGCGCCAGCGCGTGGCGATCGCGCGCGTGATGCTCAAGGACGCCCCGATCCTGCTGCTGGACGAGGCCACCAGCGCGCTGGACTCCGAGGTGGAGGCCGCCATCCAGCAGAGCCTGGACGGACTGATGCAGGGCAAGACGGTGATCGCCATCGCGCACCGCCTGTCCACCATCGCCGCCATGGACCGGCTCATCGTGCTGGACGCCGGCCGCATCGTCGAGGAAGGCACGCACGCACAGCTGCTGGCGCAAGGGGGTGTCTATGCGCGGCTGTGGACGCACCAGAGTGGCGGCTTCATGGGACAGGACCCGGACGAGGCCTGAGCGATACAGGATCGGCCGCGCACGATCATGGCAATCAAGACAGAAATAGGCCTCCGAGGCAATACTGGCAAGCGCCAACAGCTCTTATAACAATAGCACAAGAGACCGACGAGTCCCGGTTCAGCTCTGCTCCTCGGGGCCCAGGGGATGGGGGCGCGGCGGCTCGTGCGGCGGCAACTGCAGGAACAGCGCCGTGGCCGCCAGCGTCAGCACACCCATGCAGGCAAACGTGGCGCGGAACGCGTGGAGCGTGTCCTGCGCATCTGCGGCGCCAAAGTAGCCCTGGAAGCTCGCCAGCACCGCCCCGGCAGCCGCCACCCCCATGCCCATGGCCAGCATCTGCACCATGGACAGCAGGCTGTTGCCGCTGCTGGCATGACCCGTGTCCAGGTCCTTGAGCGTGACCGTGTTCATGGCCGAGAACTGCATGGAGTTCACGCCGCCAAACGCCGCCAGCTGCACCATCAGCAGCCACGGGGGCTGGCCGGGCGTGATCAGGCAGAAGCTGGCGATGAGCAACGCCAGCGCGCAGGTATTGACCACCAGCACCTCGCGATAGCCCCAGCGCCGCACCATGAAGGTGACCGCAGGTTTCACGGCCATGCTGCCCAGCACCGTGGGCAGCATCATCATGCCCGCCTGCATAGGTGCGTAGCCCAGGCTGACCTGCAGCACCAGCGGGATCATGAAGGGCATGCACGAGCTGCCCAGCCGCGAAAACAGGTTGCCCAGCAGCCCCACACGCAGCGTGCGCACCGTAAACAACCCCGGCACAAACAGCGGCGCATCGCTGCGCAGCGCATGCAGCCAGTAGGCCGCCAGGCTGGCCAGGCCAAAGATCATCATCACCAGCGACGACGCGCTGCGCGCACCGCCGCCGGCCATGCCCTCCACCGCCAGCGACACGGCCGCCATGCCAAAGGCCAGCAGGCCATAGCCCATGGCGTCGAACCCACGCACGGCCAGCACCTCTCCCGCCGCCATGAAGCGCCGCGCGGCCATCAAGCCCACCAGCCCCACGGGCACATTGACCCAGAAGATCCAATGCCACGAGGCGTACTCCACCATCCAGCCGCCCAGGGTCGGCCCGATCAGCGGCCCCACCAGCCCGGGAATCGCCACGAAGCTCATGGCGCGGATGAACTCGTCGCGCGGAAATGCCCGCAGCACCGCCAGCCGCCCCACGGGCAGCAGCAGCGCACCGCCCAGCCCCTGGACCACGCGCGCGCCCACCAGCAGCGGCAGCGTGGACGACAGCGCGCACAACACCGAGCCGAGCACGAACAACGCGATCGCAGACATGAACACCCGCCGCGTGCCGAAACGGTCCGCCAGCCAGCCCGACGCCGGAATCAGCACCGCCATGGCCAGCGAATACGCCACGATCACCGAGTGCATCTGCAGCGGGCTCTCGCCCAGGTCGCGCGCCATGGCCGGCAAGGCCGTGTTGACGATGGTGGCGTCCAGCGTCTGCATGAAGAAGCCCAGCGCGACCACCCACAGCAGCGGCTGGCGCGAAGTGGGGGAAACAGGTCCACGCGTCATGAAATCGCCCATGGCGGGCTCAGAAAAGAAGGCCAAAGTGTGCCATTGGGGCCCGTTTGCGGACTAATGCGCTGGTCATATCCGTCAAAACGATGTTGGGCCCTGTTCACCAAACATGAACCGCTATCAAAGTAGAAGCACTTTCCCGAGATGGTGAGTGACCGGCATGCGAAAGGCAGTGCACCCCATCACCGGGCAAAACCCAGCAAGACGTTGCCTATCGCCGCGGGCACGTTCATGAAAATCCACGTAAATCAACTATTTACTATCAGTTGTCGGCAGATTTCCCGCCATGCCGTGGTACCCTCGCGCCCCATGTTTCGTCGGTTGTGCCTGCTGCTGCTGCTGCTTTGCTCGAATGCCTACGCCGCTCCCTCCCCCGAGGTAGAGCGGGCAGCCGCCACCCCTGCAGCCAGCATTGACCGCAGCCTGCTCGTCCAGTTGCAGGACGTTCAGCACAACGTGGCAGACCGCACCTCCTCCCTGATTTCCACCGCCATGGGCTTCATCGGCGTGCCATACCGCCGGGGTGGCAGCAGTGCCGAGACGGGTTTTGATTGCAGCGGCTTCGTGCGCGCCATCTATGAACAGGCCAAGGGCATGGTGCTTCCACGCCGCGCCAACGAGCAGGCCGCCGCCACCGAAGTCATCGACAAAAAAGACCTGCAGCCCGGCGACCTGGTGTTCTTCAACACCATGCGCCGCGCGTTCAGCCACGTAGGCATCTACGTGGGTGACGGCAAGTTCATCCATGCCCCGCGCTCCGGTGCGCAGGTGCGCGTGGAAGACATGGGCGCTTCCTACTGGCAGCGGCGCTTCAACGGTGCACGGCGCGTGACCACGGACGAAGACGCCGCCGCCATGGCCATTTCCGCGCGCTCTCCGGCCGCCAACTGAGACCGGGGCCGGCACCCTGTCCGGCACTGCTCTAGTAATTGCGGTAAGTAGCCACGCACGGGCCAGCGTTTTCAGTGCCTGCACAGGGGGTGACGGTGTGCAAGCCACACAGGTGTCCTGAGTCCTTCCAGCCATGACCACACCCACTACGCGCTTTTGGCTCATGAAATCGGAGCCCGACGAGTGCTCCATTGACGATGCATTGGGCGCTCCGGGCGCCACCGTGCCCTGGACCGGCGTGCGCAATTACCAGGCGCGCAACTTCATGCGCGACGAGATGCAGGTGGGGGATGGCGTGCTCTTCTACCACTCAAGCTGCCCTGCACCCGGTATCGCCGGCGTTGCACGCATAGCCTCGGGCGTACGCCCCGACCCCACACAGTTCGACCCTGAATCCCCTTACTACGACCCCAAGTCACCCCTTGAGAAACCCCGGTGGCTGCTGCGGGACGTGCAAGCCGTGCGCAAGACACGGCTCATTGGCCTGGCGGAACTGCGCGCCCATCCCGAGTTGGCGTCGATGCGCGTACTGCAGCGAGGCAACCGGTTGTCGATCACGCCGCTGCAGCCCCAGGAGTGGACCTTCATCACGCAGGTGCTCGCGGCAGACTAGCGGGCCGCGCGGGTGTCCCCGCCACGCCTCAACAGGCGGGAGGACTGGAGGCGGGAAGACGGAATCCCCGCCAGAAGTCCAACCTTCATCAACCCGTCCCCTTGGCGCGCAGCAGCGCTACCAGCTCCGGCACCAGCGCCTGCGGCCCACCCTCGGCAACGGCGGCGGCAAAGGTGTCGTGCACGGCCTGGGCAATGCCATCGGCCGCGCCGCCGTCGTGCGCCATGGCGGTGTAGTAGCCCATGTCCTTGAGCGCGTTGGACATGAAGAAGCGCAGCCCGGAGGGGTCCTGCTGCAGCAGGTAGGGCCGCAGGCGCTCCAGCGCCACGCCGCCGCCGCCGCCCTTGGCGAGAACATCCAGGAACACCTGCGGTGCCACGTCGGCCGCCAGCGCGCAGGCGGCAGCCTCCGCGATCAGCGCCACGCTGCCCAGCGACACATAGTTGTGCAGCAGCTTCATGCGGTGGCCACTGCCCACGGCACCGGTATGCGTGATGTTCTCGGCAAAGCACTGCAGCACCGGGCGCACTTCGTCGAGCAGCGCGGCCTCGCCGCCCACCAGCAGGTTCAGCCGGCCCTCGGCGGCCTCCTTGGGGGTGCGGGTCATCGGCGCATCCAGGAACCGCCCTCCGGCCGCCGCCACGGCGCGGGCGACGGATTCGGTGGACGAAGGAATGGCCGTGGAGCAGTCGATCACCACGGTGCCGGGCTGCAGGGCGGCCAGGGCGCCCTCCTCGCCCAGCAGCACCGCCTCTACCTGGGGCGATCCCGTCACGCACAGGATGAGCACCTGCACCTGTCGCATCAGTTCATGCACCGACGCGGCGCTGGCCACGCCCTGGGCGCGCAATGCATCCAGGGGCTGGTTGCCAGGGTGCTCCAGCACCGTCAGCGCATAGCCCTTGCGGGCGATATTCATGGCAATGCCGTGGCCCATCAGGCCTACGCCGATCAGTCCGATGCGAGGGGTGTTCATGTGCTGCGTTTCAACCGGTGGGTGGGAAGCGGTGTCCACCGCATTGTGGCGCGCGGAGCCCCTTCAACCCACCGCCGCCGTATCCCGGAAAACCAGTACCTTCAGCGACCGCTCCTCGTCCACATCGGCGAACGCCGCCGGGTTGGGAACGCGTTCCACGAACGCCAGCGAAGGCGCCTGGGATCGCATCTGCTCGCAGAGAAACTCCATCCCCAGCTCCGGCGCGTTCAGGCACAGCAGGGCGTGGCCGCCCGGCATCAGCAGTTCCGGCAGGCGACGCATGAGCCGCGCATAGTCCTTGGTCGCGACGAAGCTGCCCTTCTGGTAGGACGGCGGATCCACGATCACCAGGTCGTACGGCCCGCTGCGCGTGATCTTGCCCCACGAGCTGAAGATGTCATGCGCCAGAAAGCGGGCACCGGCGCCCAACCCGTTGAGCTGGTGGTTCTGCTGCCCGGTGGCTATGGCACCCCGGCTCATGTCCACATTCACCACCTCCGCCGCGCCCACCTGCAGCGCGGCAACCGAAAACGCACAGGTATAGGCGAACAGGTTGAGCACCCGAGCGCCGCGCCCGGTGCGTGCGCGGTGGTTCGCCACATGCGCGCGCACCCAGCGACGCCCTTCGGCCATGTCCAGAAACAACCCGTGGTTCTGCCCGCGCAGCACCTGGACGCGCAGGCGTGCGCCATCCTCGGTGACCACATGCGGCTCGGGCACCTCGCCCGCCATCAGCCGCGTATCGCTGCGGCCCTCGATGCGCAGCGCCTCGCCGCGGTGCTGGAACACCCAGTTCAGCGGCTGCCCTGGCGCCACCTGCTGCCAGCGTGCGCGCAGGGCGCCGTCGATGGTGGCGAGTGCTTCGTCCGTCACCGGGGCGAAGCTGGTGAGCACCAGCACGGGCGGATAGGCATCCAGCGTCCACTGCTCGCTGCCGGGAAACCGCCCTCCACGCCCATGGAAGATGCGGCAGGCCTCAACGGGCGGAGTGAGGGTGGCGATGGCGTCGAGCAGGGCTTGCATGAGTGGGGTCGGGCGCAAAGAAAAACAGGCATCAAAATGCCCTCTAACGCAGATTGTGCCAGCGCTAACAGCTATGGTTTTTACGTTATCGTCACGGTTTCATCCGCTCCGTTCAAGGCTTTCGCATGACCTTCGCTGACAACCTGCGCCAATTGCCCTCCATTGCCCACCTGGCCGCCCTGCAACTGCTGGACGACGCCGGCCAGGTGGTGGCCACCATTCCCAACCAGCCGGGCAAGACGGGCTCGCTGACCGTGTACGCCGCGCTGGCCGCCAAGCACGGCGGCATCACCGTCGCCGCGGCGCAGGAAGGCCTGGAACTGTTCGCCGAACACACCGCCGATGCCCGCCAGCATCCCGGCAGCCATCCCAACATCGACCGGCTGCTGCAGGTGATCGCCACGGGCCAGGGCTACCGCGTGGCACTGGTGCAGGCCTGAGCTGCCACGCACACTCGCCAACCCAGCACCTCATACTCAAAAACGCCTCCAGCCCTTGCACAGCAAGCGCTAGGCGCTATCAAAAGCATAAAAAAAGCAGCCAGAGGCTGCTTTTTTGCTACGGCCGCGGCCTTTACCTGCGCTGCGGCGGCACGTCCGTGCAACTGCCGTGGGCAATCTCCGCCGCCATGCCGATGCTCTCGCCCAGCGTGGGGTGCGGGTGGATGGTCTTGCCGATGTCCACCGCGTCGGCGCCCATCTCGATGGCCAGGGCGATCTCGCCGATCATGTCGCCGGCGTGCGTGCCAACGATGCCGCCGCCCAGGATGCGGCCGTGGCCGTGCGCCTCGGGGCTGTCGTCGAACAGCAGCTTGGTAAAGCCCTCGTCACGGCCGTTGGCGATGGCGCGGCCGCTGGCCGCCCAGGGGAACAGGCCTTTCTTGACCTTGATGCCCTGCGCCTTGGCCTGATCCTCGGTCAGGCCCACCCAGGCCACTTCGGGGTCGGTATAGGCCACGCTCGGGATCACGCGGGCGTTGAAGGCGGCGCTTGCCAGTTCCTTGTTGCCCTGCAGTTCGCCGGCGATGACCTCGGCCGCCACGTGCGCCTCGTGCACCGCCTTGTGCGCAAGCATGGGCTGGCCCACGATGTCGCCGATGGCGAAGATGTGCGGCACGTTGGTGCGCATCTGGATGTCGACGTTGATGAAGCCGCGGTCCGTCACGGCGACGCCGGCCTTCTCGGCGGCGATCTTCTTGCCGTTGGGGGTGCGGCCCACGGCCTGCAGCACCAGGTCGTACACCTGGGGCTCGGGCACCGTGACGCCGTCCTTGGCGGGCGCGAAGCTCACCTTGATACCTTCGGGCGTGGCCTCGGCGGCCACGGTCTTGGTATTCAGCATCACGTTGTCGAAACGGTGCTGGTTCATCTTCTGCCATACCTTGACCAGGTCGCGGTCAGCGCCCTGCATCAGACCGTCCAGCATCTCCACCACGTCCAGGCGCGCGCCCAGCGTGCTGTACACCGTGCCCATTTCCAGGCCGATGATGCCGCCGCCCAGGATCAGCATGCGTTTGGGCACGTCCTTGAGCGCCAGCGCACCGGTGGAATCCACCACGCGCGGATCGTCGGGCATGAACGGCAGGCGCACGGCCTGGCTGCCGGCGGCGATGATGGCGCGCTTGAACGCCACCACCTTCTTGGCGCCGGTCTTGTCCTGGCTGGTGCCGGTGGTTTCCTCCACCTCCAGGTGGTTGGCGCCGACGAAGTGGCCGTAGCCGCGCAGCACGGTCACCTTGCGCATCTTGGCCATCTGCGCCAGCCCGCCGGTCAGCTTGCCGATGACCTTTTCCTTGTGGCCGCGCAGGGTGTCGATGTGGACCTGCGGCGCGCCGAAGTCGATGCCGGCGCTCTTCAGGTGGCTCACCTCGTCCATCACCGCGGCCACGTGCAGCAGCGCCTTGGAGGGAATGCAGCCCACGTTCAGGCACACGCCGCCCAGGGTGGCGTAGCGCTCGACCAGCACCACGTTCAGGCCCAGGTCGGCGGCGCGGAAGGCGGCGCTGTAACCGCCGGGGCCGCCACCCAGCACCAGCACATCGCACTCCACGTCGGCACTGCCGCCGAAGCTGGCCGCTTCGGTTTTAGGAGCTGCTGGCGCTTGAGCAGCGTGCGCTGGAGCCGGTTTTGACTCAGATGGCGGCGCGCTGGGCGTGCTCGCCGCGGCAGGGGCCGCAGCCGGCGCCGCCGCTCCCTGCGCCACTTCCAGCGTCAGCAGCACGGAACCCTCGGCCACCTTGTCGCCCAGCTTGACCTTGAGCTCCTTGACCACGCCGGCGTGGCTGCTGGGAATCTCCATGGAGGCCTTGTCGGACTCCACGGTGACCAGGCTCTGCTCGGCCCGGATGGTGTCGCCCGGCTGCACCAGCACTTCGATCACGCCCACCTCGGCGAAGTCGCCGATGTCGGGCACCTTGATGTCGATGATTGCCATATGTTGTGCTCCGTCCTTACAGCAGGATGCGGCGGTAGTCCGCCAACACCTGGCCCAGGTAGGCGTTGAAGCGCGCGGCAGAGGCGCCGTCGATCACGCGGTGGTCGTACGACAGGCTCAGCGGCAGCGTGAGGCGCGGCACGAACTGCTGGCCGTCCCACACGGGCTTCATCTGGCTCTTGGACAGACCGAGGATGGCCACCTCGGGCGCATTGATGATGGGGGTGAAATGCGTGCCGCCAATGCCGCCCAGCGAGCTGATCGACATGCTGCCGCCCTGCATGTCGGCCGCACCCAGCTTGCCGTCGCGGGCCTTCTTGGCCAGCTCGGCCATCTCGGCGCTGATTTGCAGGATGCCCTTCTTGTCGGCATCTTTCAGCACGGGCACCACCAGGCCGTTGGGCGTGTCGGCCGCAAAGCCGATGTGGAAGTACTGCTTGTAGACCAGGGCGTCGCCGTCCAGGCTGGCGTTGAACTCGGGGAACTTCTTCAGCGCCGCGACCACGGCCTTGATGACGAAGGCCAGCATGGTGACCTTGACGCCGCTCTTCTCGTTCTCCTTGTTGGTGGAGACGCGGAAGGCTTCCAGCTCGGTGATGTCGGCCTCGTCGTTGTTGGTGACGTGGGGAATCATCACCCAGTTGCGCGACAGGTTGGCGCCGCTGATCTTCTTGATGCGCGACAGCTCCTTGCGCTCAACGGGGCCGAACTTGGCAAAGTCCACCTTGGGCCACGGCAGCAGGTCCAGGCTCACCCCTGAGCCACCCGCAGCGGGCGCCTTGCTGCCCTGTGCCTGGGTCTGCAGCGCACCGCTCATCACCTGGCGCGTGAAGGCCGCCACGTCCTCCTGCGTGATGCGGCCCTTGATGCCCGTGCCCTTGACCTCCGCCAGCGGCACACCCAGTTCGCGGGCGAACTTGCGCACCGAGGGGCTGGCGTGCGGCAGGCCCGGCGTGGGCGTCGAGGGCTGGTGGGCCGGCACGGGCGCCGTTGCCGTTGCCGCAGCTGGTGCGGGCGCGGGCGCGGAGGCCTGAGCCGCCACGGGCGCGGCAGCGGCCGCTGGTGTAGAAGCCTGCGCCGGGGCGGCGGCACCTTCAAGCACCGCCACGAGGTCGCCCACATTGATCTTGTCGCCGATCTTGACCTTGAGCTCCTTGAGCACGCCGGCGGCGGGCGAAGGGATCTCCATCGAGGCCTTGTCGGACTCCACGGTGAACAGCGACTGCTCCACCTTGACCGCATCGCCGGGCTGGACCAGCAACTCGATCACGGCGACGTCCTTGAAGTCACCGATGTCGGGCACACGCACCTCAACCGCGCCACCACCCGCAGCAGGGGCGGCGGGTGCAGCAGGCGCGACCGGTGCTTGCATTTCGATAGCTGCCGGCGCTTGTGCGGCGGGCGCTGGAGCCGGTTTTTCATCAGAAGCAGCGGCTTCGCCCGCGGCCTCCAGCACGGCGATCACGCTGCCTTGCTTGACCTTGTCGCCCAGCTGGACCTTGAGTTCCTTGACCACACCCGCGTGGCTCGACGGGATTTCCATTGAGGCCTTGTCGGACTCCACGGTGATCAGCGACTGCTCCGCCTTCACCGTGTCGCCCACCTTGACCAGCAGCTCGATCACGCCGACTTCGTCGAAGTCGCCGATGTCGGGAACCTGGATGTTTACCAATGCCATTGTCTTGTCTCCCGGGCCATCAGGCGTGCAAGGGGTTGATCTTCTCGGTCTGGATGCCGTACTTGGCAATCGCCTCGGCCACCTTCGCCTTGGGCAGCTTGCCCTCGTCGGCCAAGGCGCTGAGCGCGGCCACGGTGATGTAGTGGCAGTTGACCTCGAAGTGCTCGCGCAGGCGGTAGCGGAAGTCGCTGCGGCCAAAGCCGTCGGTACCCAGCACGGTGTAGGAGCGCCCATCGGGAATGAAGGCGCGGATCTGCTCGGCGTAGTTCTTCATGTAGTCGGTGGACGCCACCACGGGGCCCGGGCGGCCGCCCAGCTGCTGCGCCACGAAGGACACGCGCGGTGTCTCCAGCGGATGCAGCAGGTTCCAGCGCGCCACGTCCTGGCCCTCGCGGGTCAGCTCGTTGAAGCTGGTGCAGCTCCACACGTCGGCTTGCACGCCCCAGTCGGCGGCGAGCAGCTTCTGCGCCTCGATCGATTCGCGCAGGATCGAGCCCGAGCCCAGCAGCTGCACGCGCTTGTCGCCGTCCGCTCCGGCCTTGCACAGGTACATGCCCTTGATGATCTGCTCTTCCGTGCCCGGCTGCAGGCCCGGCATGGCGTAGTTCTCATTGAGCAGCGTGATGTAGTAGTAGACGTTTTCCTGCTTCTCCACCATGCGCTTCAGGCCGTCCTGCATGATGACCGCCACCTCGTGCGCGAAGGTCGGGTCGTAGCTCACGCAGTTGGGAATGGTGTTGGCCAGGATGTGGCTGTGGCCGTCCTCGTGCTGCAGGCCTTCGCCGTTGAGCGTGGTGCGGCCCGACGTGCCCCCCAGGATGAAGCCGCGCGCCTGCATGTCGCCCGCGGCCCAGGCGAAATCGCCAAAGCGCTGGAAGCCGAACATCGAGTAGTACACGTAGAACGGGATCATGATGCGGTTGTTCGTCGAATACGACGTCGCCGCAGCGATCCACGAGCACATGCCGCCCGCCTCGTTGATGCCCTCCTGAAGAATCTGACCGGCCTTGTCTTCCTTGTAGTACATCACCTGGTCGCGGTCGACCGGGGTGTAGAGCTGGCCCTTGGGGTTGTAGATGCCAATCTGGCGGAACAATCCCTCCATGCCGAAGGTACGCGCCTCATCCACCAGGATGGGCACCACGCGCGGACCCAGGGCCTTGTCGCGCAGCAGTTGCGTGAGAAAGCGCACGTAGGCCTGGGTGGTGGAGATCTCGCGGCCCTCGGCGGTGGGCTCCAGCACGGCCTTGAACGTCTCCAGCGCCGGCACGGTGAAACTCTCGTCGGCGTGCGTGCGACGCTGCGGCAGGTAGCCGCCCAGGGCCTTGCGACGCTCGTGCAGGTACTTCATTTCCGGCGTGTCGTCGGCCGGCTTGTAGTAGGGCAGCTTGTCCAGCTCGCTGTCGGGGATCGGGATGTTGAAGCGGTCGCGGATGTACTTGATGTCCTCGTCCGACAGCTTCTTGGTCTGGTGCACGGTGTTCTTGCCCTCACCGGCCTTGCCCATGCCGTAACCCTTGACGGTCTTGACCAGCAACACCGTGGGCTGACCCTGGTGTTCATTGGCCGCATGGAAGGCGGCGTACACCTTCTCGGGGTCGTGGCCGCCGCGGCGCAGTTCCCAGATCTCGTCGTCGCTCAGGTGCTCCACGAGCTTGGCCGTCTCGGGGTACCTGCCGAAGAAATGCTTGCGGATATACGCGCCGTCCATGACGCGGTAGGTCTGGTAGTCGCCGTCCAGCGTCTCCATCATCAGCTGCTTGAGCTTGCCGCTCTTGTCGCGCGCCAGCAGTTCGTCCCAGCCCTTGCCCCAGATCAGCTTGATGACGTTCCAGCCCGAGCCGCGGAAGGCACCCTCCAGTTCCTGGATGATCTTGCCGTTGCCACGCACCGGGCCATCCAGGCGCTGCAGGTTGCAGTTGATGACGAAGATCAGGTTGTCGAGCCCTTCGCGCGCCGCCAGCCCGATGGCGCCCAGGCTCTCCGGCTCGTCCATCTCGCCGTCGCCCAGGAAGATCCAGACCTTGCGGTTCTCGGTGTTGGCGATGCCGCGCGCGTGCAGGTACTTGAGAAAGCGCGCCTGGTAGATGGCCATCATCGGCCCCAGGCCCATGGACACCGTGGGGAACTGCCAGAAGCCCGGCATCAGCTTGGGGTGCGGGTAGCTGGACAGGCCCTTGCCGCCCACTTCCTGGCGGAAGTTTTCGAGTTGGTCCTCGGTGATGCGGCCTTCCAGGTAGGCGCGGGCGTAGATGCCGGGCGCGCTGTGGCCCTGGAAATAGATGCAATCGCCGCCGTGGCTCTCGCTCTCGGCATGCCAGAAATGGTTGAAGCCCGCGCCCCACATGGAGGCCAGCGAAGCGAAGGAGCCGATGTGGCCGCCCAGGTCGCCGCCGTCATGCGGATGCAGGCGGTTGGCGCGCACCACCATGGCCATGGCATTCCAGCGCATGTAGGCGCGCAGGCGCTTCTCGATGGCGATATTGCCGGGGCAGCGGGCCTCCTGGTCCGGCTCGATGGTGTTCACGTATCCCGTATTGGCGGAGAACGGCAGGTCAATACTGCTCTGGCGGGCCTGCTCCAGCAATTGCTCCAGCAGGAAGTGGGCACGCTCCGGCCCCTCCTTGTCGATCACTGCCGACAGCGCGTCCAGCCATTCGCGGGTTTCCTGTTGGTCGATGTCGGTAGCGGTCAGGACTTTGGTCGGATCAGACATACCTGTCTCCTTGATTCAGTGGCAATAACGGTAATACGGGCGCGAGTTTCGCACAAATTTTCATCATTTCAAATGATGCTTTTTCATCTCTTAATATGAAAAATTGCTGCGATTGCACATTATTTCTTCAGATGAAATCGCTCCCGCGAAGCCTTTAAACTCCGCGCCCATGGAGTCCCCTGTCGCGCCCTCTTCCACCGTGTCTGCCGTTAAAACCCCGGCGCGCTGGTGGCGTGCCTGGTGGCGCAGCCTCTCGCCCACGCGCCAGGACCGGTTCGCGGCGCTGGCGCCCGTGGCATCGGTGCTGATGTTCCTCGCTGCCATCGTGGCCTCGTTCTGGTATTTGCGCACGGAAGAGGTGGAACGCGAGAAGGAAGCCCTCAGGCGCGACGTGGAATACGCCCAGCAGCGCGTGCGTTTGCGCTTGCTGGAGCGGCAAGAGCAGATCATGCGCATCGCGCGCGATCTATCCAACCAGGATGTGGAGCGCGCGGACTTCGGCAGCCGCGCCGAGCCGCTCATCAGCCAGTACCCCGAGCTGCAGGCCATCACCTGGATCGACGAGCGCCGGCGCATCCGCGCCAGCCACGCCGCGCCTGCCGTGACCAGCAGCCAGCTGCGCGTGGGCGGGGAGGTGCTCAAGCCCGGCGAGACCACCAACCTCTTTAACGCCGTCCGCGACCTGCAACAGCCGCTGTATTCGCAACCCACGGCCACCGAGGGCGAGAGCGCGCCCCTGCTGCAACTGCAGGTGCCCCTGTCGCCCCAGGGCAAGTTCGGCGGCGTGGTGCTGGCGGAATACTCCATCGACAGCCTGCTGCGCTACGGCACTCCCACGGAGGTGCTGGCGCGCTACGCCGTCACGTTGCTGGACGGCAATGGCCGCACCTTGGCGGGCACGCCCCTGCCCCCGCGCACCAATGCACTGCTGCCCTGGACCACCAAGGCCAACCAGTACGAGATCCCGGTCTCCCCGGTGGGCAACGGCCTCGTGATGCGGGCGCAGGCGTACCGTACGTCGCTGGGCGTGGTGGGCAGCGGGCTGTTCTGGCTCGTGGGCACGCTCAGCGTGATGACGGCATGGATGCTCATCGCCACCTGGCGGCACACGCGCAGGCGGCTGCAGGCCCAGGAAGCACTGGTGGCAGAAACCAACTTCCGCCGGGCGATGGAGAACTCCATCCTCACCGGCATGCGCGCGCTGGACCTGGAGGGCCGCATCACCTATGTGAACGCCGCGTTCTGCCAGATGACAGGCTGGACCGAGGCCGAGCTGGTCGGGCAGACCCCGCCCTACAGCTACTGGCCCGAGGGCGAATATGAGTCGCTGCACGCCAATCTGCGCGACGAACTCTCGGGCAAGACCGTGCCCGGTGGATTCCAGGTACGCGTGCGGCGCAAGAGCGGCACGCTGTTCGATGCGCGCCTGTACGTCTCGCCGCTGATCGACGCACGCGGTCACCAAACGGGCTGGATGACCTCGATGACCGATATCACCGAGCCCAACCGCGTGCGCGAGCAACTCACCGCCTCGCATGAGCGCTTCACCATCGTGCTGGAGGCGCTGGACGCCTCCGTCTCCGTGGCGCCGCTGGGGAGCGAGGAGCTGCTGTTTGCCAACCGCCTGTACCGCCAATGGTTCGGCTCGCAGACCAGCGGCCACCTGCAACTGGTGGCGCAGGCAGGCGTGCTGCCCACCTCCTACAGTTCCGGCGGCATGGACGACGAAGATGGCCTGATGGGCCTGCCCACCGACTCGCTGACCAGCGCCCGTTCGGAGAACGCCGAGATCTACCTGCCCGATCTGGGCAAGTGGCTGGAGGTGCGCTCGCGCTACCTGAACTGGGTGGACGGCCGGTTGGCGCAAATGGTCATTGCCACCGACATCACGCCGCGCCGCCAGGCCGAGGAGCAGGCCGCGCGCCAGGCCGAACGCGCCCAGTCGGTCAGCCGCCTCATCACCATGGGCGAGATGGCCTCCAGCGTAGCCCACGAACTCAACCAGCCGCTCACCGCCATCAGCAACTATTGCAGCGGCATGGTCTCGCGCATCCAGGGCGGCCAGATCAGCGAGGAGGCACTGCTCACGGCGCTGCAAAAGACCGCCCACCAGGCGCAGCGCGCCGGCCAGATCATCCAGCGCATCCGCGCCTTCGTGAAAAAAAGCGAACCCAACCGCACGCTGGCCGACGTGCACGAGATGGTGAGCGAAGCGGTGGAACTGGCCGACATCGAGCTGCGGCGCCACAACGTCCACCTGACGCACTACGTCGCCGCCCGGCTGCCCCAGGTGATGGCCGACACGATCCTGATCGAGCAGGTGCTCATCAACCTGATGAAGAACGGCGCCGAGTCCATCGCCCAGGCCCACCGCCCCCCATCCGGACGCAGCGTGGAGCTGCGCGTGGTGCCGCGCCATGTGGATGGCCGCGGGGTGATCGAGTTTTCGGTGCAGGACACGGGCAAGGGCCTGGCCCCGGAAGTGCTGGCGCACCTGTTCGAGGCATTCTTCTCCACCAAGAGCGAAGGCATGGGCATGGGCCTGAACCTGTGCCGCAGCATCGTCGAGTCGCACCAGGGCCGGATGCACGCGGAGAACCTCTACAATGGATCGGAGGTCACCGGCTGCCGGTTCTCCTTCTGGCTTCCGCTCGCCACTGCTGCGGATGCCACTATCAATTCCGCAGCAACGTCAACCCCAAGGACTATTGCATGAGTTTGATTCCGAAAAAAGGCACCGTCTATGTCGTCGACGACGACGAAGCCGTCCGCGACTCGCTCCAGTGGCTGCTGGAGGGCAAGGACTACCGTGTACGCTGCTTTGATTCGGCGGAATCGTTCCTCGCACGCTATGACCCGCGCGAAGTCGCCTGCCTGATCGTGGACATCCGCATGGGCGGCATGACGGGCCTGGAGCTGCAGGACCGCCTGGTCGAACGCAAGTCACCCCTGCCCATCGTCTTCATCACCGGTCACGGCGACGTCCCCATGGCCGTGAACACCATGAAGAAAGGCGCGCTGGACTTCATCCAGAAACCCTTCAACGAAGAAGAGTTGCTGGGCCTGGTTGAGCGCATGCTGGACCATGCACGCGAAGCCTTTGCCGACTACCAGCAGGCCGCCAGCCGCGACGCGCTGCTGTCCAAGCTCACCAGCCGCGAGGCGCAGGTGCTGGAACGCATCGTTGCCGGCCGCCTGAACAAGCAGATCGCCGACGACCTGGGCATCAGCATCAAGACGGTGGAGGCGCACCGCGCCAACATCATGGAAAAGCTCAACGCCAACACCGTGGCCGACCTGCTCAAGATTGCCCTGGGGCCAGGTAGCGCCAAGGCCTAATTGCTCCGTTTTTAATAGCTGCCTGCGCATACCAGACAAGCGCCAGGCAGCTTTTTCATTTGTATCGTGGATTCATCAATGACAGCCCAACTGATCGACGGCAACGCCCTCTCCCGCCAACTGCGCACTGAAGTCGCCGCGCGCACGGCCGCGCTGAAAGACCGCGGCATCAGCCCTGGCCTCGCAGTGGTGCTGGTGGGCGACAACCCTGCCAGCCAGGTCTACGTGCGCAACAAGGTCAAGGCTTGCGAGGACGTGGGCTTTCACTCGGTGCTGGAAAAGTACGACGCCAGCATGACCGAAGAACAGCTGCTGGCGCGCGTGCAGGCGCTGAACAACGACCCCAGCATCCACGGCATCCTGGTGCAACTGCCGCTGCCCAAGCACATCGACGACCACAAGGTCATCGAAGCGATCTCGCCCCTCAAGGACGTGGACGGCTTTCACGTCGCCAGCGCCGGGGCACTGATGGTGGGCGAGGTGGGCTTCAAGGCCTGCACGCCTTACGGCTGCATGAAGATGCTCGAATCCATCGGTATGAAGGACCTGCGCGGCAAGCACGCCGTGGTCATCGGTCGCTCCAACATCGTGGGAAAACCCATGGCCATGATGCTGCTGGCAGCCAACGCCACCGTCACGGTCTGCCACAGCGGCACGGCGGATCTTGCCGCCATGACGCGCCAGGCCGATGTGGTGGTGGCTGCCGTGGGCAAGCGCAACGTGCTCACGGCCGACATGGTCAAACCCGGCGCCGTGGTGATCGACGTGGGCATGAACCGCAATGACGAAGGCAAGCTCTGCGGCGACGTGGACTTCGAGGGCGTCAAGCAGGTGGCGGGTTACATCACGCCAGTGCCCGGCGGCGTGGGCCCGATGACAATTACCATGCTCCTGGTGAACACCCTGGAAGCGGCTGAGCGCCTCTGACGCGAGGCACCCCTGACCCGAGTGCCGGTGGGCGCGCGTTTGCGCCAACGGCTTGAACCCACTCACGGCAACGCCATCTAAGCCAGCATGAGCAATCCCCTCCTCGACTTCTCGGGCCACATTCCCTTCGACCGCATCACCCCCGCCGACGTAGCCCCTGCGGTGGATGTGCTGCTGCAACGCGCAGACGGCGCACTGGAAACCGTCACCCAGCCGGACTTCCCGGCCCGCTGGGATGCGATTGCGCAGGTACTGGATGTCGCCACCGAGGAACTGGGCCGCGCATGGGGCGCCGTCAGCCACCTCAACAGCGTGGCGGACACGCCCGAGCTGCGCGCCGCCTACAACGAGGCGCTGCCCAAGGTCACCGAGTTCTGGACCCGCCTGGGCGCCGACGAGCGCCTGTACGCCAAATACAAGGCGATCGACCCCGCCACGCTCAACCCGGAACAGCGGCAGGCGCACAGCAATGCGATCCGCAACTTCGTGCTGTCGGGCGCCGAGCTGCAGGGCGCAGCCAAGGAGCGCTTTGCCGCCATCCAGGAACGCCAGGCCGAGTTGCAGCAAAAGTTCAGCGAGAACGCGCTGGACGCCACCGACGCCTACGCCTACTACGCCACGGCCGAGGAGCTGGACGGCGTGCCGGCCGACGTGCAGAACGCCGCCCGCGCCGCGGCCCAGGCCGAGGGCAAGGACGGTTACAAGCTCACGCTGAAGATGCCGTGCTACCTGCCGGTGATGCAGTTCGCCACCAGCAGTGCCCTGCGCGAGAAGCTCTACCACGCCTACGTCACACGCGCATCGGACCAGGCCAGCGGCGACGCCGCGCGTTTCGACAACACCGCCGTGATGGCCGAGATCCTCGCGCTGCGCAAGGAAGAGGCGCAGCTGCTGGGGTATGGCAATTTCGGCCAGGTGTCGCTGGTGCCCAAGATGGCGCAGTCGCCCGAACAAGTCATCCACTTCCTGCGGGACCTGGCGCACCGCGCCCGGCCCTTTGCGGAGAAGGACGTAGCCGACCTGCGCGCCTTTGCCGCTGAGCATTTGGGCCTGGCCAACCCCCAGTCCTGGGACTGGCCCTACATCTCCGAGAAACTCAAGGAAGCGCGCTACGCCTTCAGTGAGCAGGAGGTCAAGCAGTACTTCACGGCGCCCAAGGTGCTGGCCGGGCTGTTCAAGATCGTCGAGACGCTGTTCGAGGTGGCCATCCGCCGCGACGTCGCGCCCGTATGGAACAGCGCCGTGGAGTTCTACCGCATCGAGCGCGGCGGCGAGCTGGTGGGTCAGTTCTACCTGGACCAGCCTGCCCGCCAGGGCAAGCGCGGCGGGGCCTGGATGGACGATGCGCGCGCCCGCTGGCTGCGCCCGGACACGGGCCTGCTGCAGACACCGGTGGCGCATCTGGTGTGCAACTTCGCCGACGGGGTGGACGGCCGCCCACCCCTGCTCACGCACGACGACGTGATCACCCTGTTCCATGAATTCGGCCATGGCCTGCACCACATGCTCACCCAGGTGAACGAGCGCGACGTGTCAGGCATCAGCGGCGTGGAATGGGACGCCGTGGAACTGCCCAGCCAGTTCATGGAGAACTTCTGCTGGGAATGGGAAGTGCTGCGCCACATGACCGCCCATGTGGACACGGGCGAGCCGCTGCCGCGCCCGCTGTACGACAAGATGATCGCGGCCAAGAACTTCCAGGCCGGCATGGCCACGCTGCGCCAGATCGAGTTTGCGTTGTTCGACATGCTGCTGCACACCGAGCACGACCCCCAAGGCGACGTGCTGGCGCTGCTGGACCGCGTGCGCGACGAAGTGGCCGTGCTCAAGCCTCCCGCCTTCAGCCGCTCGGCCCACACGTTCAGCCATATCTTCGCGGGCGGCTACGCGGCGGGGTATTACAGCTACAAGTGGGCCGAGGTACTCAGCGCCGACGCGTATGCCGCGTTCGAGGAAACTGCCGGCGCGGGCGGGGAGCCCAGCGCGGAGACCGGCCGGCGCTACCGCCAGGCCATCCTGGAAGCGGGCGGCAGCCGCCCCGCCATGGACTCCTTCAAGGCCTTCCGCGGCCGCGAACCCACACTGGACGCGCTGCTGCGCCACCAGGGCATGGCAGCATAAAAGTGAGCGGTTCGCGCTTGTCTGCCGGGCGTTTGCGCCTGCTTTCTACTGAAAAATGGCTTGCAGCAAGCGCGACCAGCTATTATTTTTAAGAAACCAAGAGGAGAGGAACCCATGTCCATCATTCGCAACGCTGCCGTGTTGGCCACCACATGCACCACGGCCGCCCTGCTGTCCACGGCCGCGCTGGCCCAGCAGGTGTACCGCATCGTCGGGCCGGATGGCAAGGTGACCTTCTCCGACCGCGCTCCTGCCGCAAACGCCGAGGGCACAGCGGTCGGCGCCGGACCACGCAGCGGCGGCGGCGGCGCCGAGGCCCTGCCCTACGCTCTGCGCCAGGTGGCCACGCGCTTTCCCGTGACGCTGTACACCAGCAGCGACTGTGTGCCCTGCAACAGCGCGCGCAATCTGCTGATCAACCGTGGCATTCCTTTCACCGAGCGCACCGTCAGCACCAACGAGGACATCGACGCGCTCAAGCGCATGAGCGGTGAATCCAGCCTGCCCTTCGGCACCATTGGCGCACAGCAGCTGCGGGGCTTTTCCGACACCGAGTGGACGCAGTACCTGGACGCCGCCGGCTACCCCAAGCAGTCGCAATTGCCGCCGAACTACCGCCGCCCTGCGGCAGCCCCGCTCGTTGCGGTGCCTGGGCAGCCTGCAGCACCGGCTGCGGACAAGGCGTCCGCTGCTCCCGCACGACGCCCCTCAGCGCCACCGGCAGCGCCCACGGGGCCGTCTCCCTCCAATCCGGCCGGCATCATTTTCTAAAAGCGAGGGGATGCTCGGCGCGGCATTGCCGCGCCACTGCCGTCCACCGTCTTACAGGGACAGCGTACGCACGCCCTGTGCCGTGCCCAGCAGGCAGACGTTGGCCTTCTGCAGCGCAAACACGCCCACCGTCACCACCCCCGGCCATTGATTCACCTCGGTCTCGAACGCCAGCGGATCGCTGATGGTGAGGCCGCGCACATCCAGTATGTGTTGGCCGTTGTCGGTCACGAGCGGTTGGCCATCCTTGAGACGCAGCGTCGCCTGCCCCCCCAGCGACTCGAAGCGCCGCGCGATGTACGCGGCGGCCATCGGAATGACCTCCACCGGCAGCGGGAACGCGCCCAGCACGGTCACCAGCTTGGACTCGTCCGCTATGCACACAAAGCGCCGTGCCAGCGCGGCGACGATCTTCTCGCGCGTGAGGGCCGCCCCTCCGCCCTTGACCATGTAGCCGTTGCCGTCGATCTCGTCGGCGCCATCGATGTACACCGACAGCGAGCGCACGTCGTTGGCGTCCAGCACGGGGATGCCCAGCGCCTTCAGCCGCGCCGTGCTGGCTTCGGAGCTGGAAACCGCGCCGCGGATGGTGTCCTTGATAGATGCCAGCGCGTCAATGAACTTGTTGACGGTAGAGCCGGTCCCCACGCCCAGCAGTTCGCCCGGCACCACATATTGCAGTGCAGCTTGGCCGACCAGGGTCTTGAGTTCGTCTTGGGAAAGGGATGTGGGTGCAGTCATGGGGGAAAATCCGGAAAGATCATTGAATTATCCCCATGTCTCTGCTGCCCTACGCCCTCGCCCGCTCCTTTCTCTTCGGCATGGACGCCGAAGCCGCCCACGAACTCACCATGGACATGCTGGCGCGCGGCCAGCGCACGCCGCTGCAATGGGCCTGGTGCAACGAAACCGTGAGCGACCCCATCGAACTGGCAGGCCTGCGCTTCCCCAACCGCGTGGGCCTCGCGGCGGGGCTCGACAAGAACGCCCGCTGTATCGACGCGCTGGCCGCCATGGGCTTCGGCTTCGTGGAGGTTGGCACCGTCACGCCCCGTGCGCAGCCCGGCAACCCCAAGCCGCGCATGTTCCGCCTGCCCGAGGCGCGTGCGCTCATCAATCGCCTGGGCTTCAACAATGAAGGGCTGGATGCCTTCGTGGCCAACGTGCAGCGCTCGCAGGTCCGCACACAGGGCCGCGGCCAGAGCAAACTGCTGCTGGGTCTGAACATCGGCAAGAACGCCACCACGCCCATCGAAGACGCCACGCGCGACTACCTCACCTGCCTGGAGGGCGTGTACCCGCATGCCGACTACGTTACGGTGAATATCAGTTCGCCCAACACGCAGAACCTGCGCGCTCTGCAGAGCGATGCGGCGCTTGACGGCCTGCTGGGCGCCATTGCCGAGCACCGCGAACAGCTCGCCGCCGCCCAGGGCCGCCGCGTGCCCATCTTCGTGAAAATTGCGCCGGATTTGGACGAGGCCCAAGTGGCCGTGATTGCCACCACACTTCAGCGCCACGGCATGGATGGCGTGGTTGCCACCAACACCACCATCCGCCGGGACGCCGTGCAGGGCCTGCGCCATGCCGGCGAGACTGGAGGCCTGAGCGGTGCACCCGTGCTGGAAGCCAGCAACGCCGTGATCCGCCAGTTGCGTGCCGCGCTGGGCCCGGCTTTCCCGATCATCGGTGTGGGCGGCATTCTCAGCGCCGAAGATGCTGTGAGCAAAATCCGCGCAGGCGCCGATGTCGTGCAGATCTACACCGGCCTGATCTATGAAGGCCCTGCCCTCGTGGGCCGTGCGGCCAAGGCGATCCGCGATCTGCGTTAAAAACGGACCGAGAAAAAAGGCCGCGATGCGGCCTGATAGAGACTGTGGAACAAGGCCTTAGCCGCGCCGCATGCGCATGACCAGCGGCATCACCAGGGTGGCCCAGCGCACCAGCCGTTGAGGCCCCGCCAGCACCGCAGCGCCCGCCACCGCTGCCACCGCAACGGGATGCAGGCGCGCAAACGCCACCAGCCGTGCCGCCAGCGGCGCATCGGGTTCCACCCGAACTTCCGCGCCTGCGGCCACGGCGCGCGCCTGGCGCAGGGCCGCGCGCCGAGCACGCAGCCGCTCGCGCTGCACCAGAATGCGGTCCAGCACCTTCTGCTGCTGCGGGGTGGGCACGCGCGCCGGCTGCCCAGAGTCCAGGGAAGAGGGGCTCATAACTGCTCCTTGATGGTGCGCCAATCCTGCTGCAACTCCCGCCGCGTAAGGGCAAAGGCATTACCCGCCTGTCGGCCGATGGACACCAGGGCCACCGCCACTGCCACCCAGGCCAGCAACCAGCCGCCTGCCAGCAACCATGCCACCAGCACGCGCTGCGGTGAATCCCAGAACTGGACCAGCACAGCCAGTGACAACAGCAGCAGGGCGATCACGGCCACGCACCCGAAGAGAACCAGCAGCACCACCAGCTGGGCCATGCGGCGCTTCTGGTCGGCCCATTCGAGCCGTGCGAGTTCGATACGGTCTTCCGCCGCGATCGCGCCTTCGATGATGGCGGCCCGCCAGCGTGCAACCCAGCCTTCCAGGCCGAGCAGGGACAACCAGTTCATGCAAGCCCCTCCCAGGCGCTGGAGCGCGCCGCAGCGTTGACGATTCGCCCTGCCATTGCGCTACCGGTCAGCGGCGGGCCAGCATGAAGCCCACCAGCGCCCCTACGGCCAGCGCAGCGCCGGCAACGCGCCAGGGCTCATCGTGGGCATAACGGTCGGCGGCGCGCGCGGCATCTTTGGCCTGCAGGGCTGCCTCCTGAGCGGCACGCACGGCGGAATCGCGCACCGAATGGATGCCGTCATCCAGGCGCTGGCGCAGTTGCTTGATCTCGGGGATACCGTCCAGATCCTTGCTGGCCAGCAGACCGCGCAGGTCGCCCACCAGCTTTTCGAGTTCTGCCTGGGTGGAGGAAATGGTTTCGGATACGGTGGTCATACGCGAGCCTTTCATAGCAGGAAACAACGGTAATACGCCGTGCATGGCAAACCATGTAGGCGGGTATCTCATCTTAGCCCAGTGCTCGCGCCGCAGGGCATGGCCGCTATCACAAAATGACCGCGTTGCATCAAGACACGGCGTCTTGGTGCAGCAGACCGGCCACGTGCGCACCGATTGCCAACGCGCTGGTCAACCCAGGTGATTCGATGCCAAACAGGTTGACCAGCCCCGAGACTCCGTGATCGCGCGGCCCCTGGATCAGGAAGTCCGCCGCGGGCTCATGGGGGCCGTGGATCTTCGGGCGTATGCCGGCGTAGCCCGCCGCCAGTGCGCCGTCGCGCAGGCCAGGCCAGTACTTGCGCACCTCGGCGTAAAAGGCCTCGGAGCGGCTCGCATCCACCACCAGGTCCTCGGGGCCTTCCACCCATTGCACGTCGGGGCCGAACTTGGCCTGCCCCCCCAGGTCGAGCGTCAGGTGCACGCCCAGCCCCGCCGCCTCCGGGACGGGATAGATGAGATGGCTGAAGGGTGCGCGGCCGGACAACGTGAAATAGTTGCCTTTGGCATAGGCCGCCTGCGGTACATGCACCGCGGACAACCCCTCGAACTGGCGCGCGAGGACTGGCGCATGCAAACCGGCCGCGTTGACCACGGTGCGCGCACTGATGCACGTGCCATCCATTGCTTCCAAATGGATAGCTTGTGACGTGCAATGGGCCTTGGCCAGAGGCGAATTCAATGCCAGAACACCACCCGCGTTCTCCAGGTCGCCCAGCAACGCCAGCATGAGGGCATGGCTGTCCACGATGCCGGTACTGGGCGAGAGCAACGCTGCCACACATTCCAGTTCGGGCTCCAGCGCACGTGCTTCCTCCCGCGAGAGCCATTGCAGATCATCCACGCCATTGGCCTGCGCGCGCGCTCTGATGCCCGTCAGCGCGTTCTGCTGTTCGGTCGACGTGGCGACGATGAGCTTGCCGCAGCGACTGTGAGGCACGCCGCGCTCGCTGCAGTAGTCGTACAGCATGGCCTTGCCTTGTACGCACAAGCGCGCCTTGAGCGAACCCTGCGGGTAATAGATGCCGGCGTGGATCACCTCGCTGTTGCGCGAACTCGTCTCGGTGCCAATGGCATTGGCCGCCTCCAGCAGCCAGACCTCGCGCCCTTGCAGCGCCAATGCGCGCGCCACCGCCAGCCCCACCACCCCCGCGCCCACCACGACGCAATCGACCATCTCACTCATCGCTCATGCCTCCGTTGTCATGCCTGCTCGAAACCCTCGAGCACATTCACCGCATTCGTTCCCAGCTCCGCCGCTGCGTAGCCGCCTTCCAGCACCAGCACAGTGGGCAGTCCCACACCACGCAGCCGCGCACCCAGCCGCAGAAAATCTGTCGTCGCCAGCCGAAAGCGCGAGATCGGATCGCCCTCATAGGTATCCAGTCCCAGCGAGACCACCAGGGCATCCGCTCCAAAAGCGGCGATGCGCGCGCAGGCCTGCTCCAGGGCCGCAAACCAAGTGGCAGCATCGGTGCCGGCCGGCAGAGGCAGGTTCAGGTTGCCGCCCGTACCGAGGCCTGCGCCGGTTTCATCGGCATGTCCCAGATAGAAGGGGTATTCGGTGCGGGGATCGCCATGGATGCTGACGAAGAGCACGTCCGCACGGTCATAGAAGATGCTCTGCGTGCCATTGCCGTGGTGGTAATCCACGTCCAACACGGCCACACGGGCTGCGCCGTGGTCGCGCAGCCATTGGGCCGCCACGGCCGCGTTGTTCAAGAAGCAGTACCCGCCCATGAAATCGGGGCCTGCATGGTGCCCCGGCGGGCGTGTGCTGCAGAACGCGGCGCGCTCGCCAGCCGCCAGGCGCGCCGCGGCACTGGCCGCCGCGTCGGCGCCTGCTTTGGCTGCCGTCCAGGTGCCCGCTGCAAGCGGCGAGCCGTTGTCCATGGAGTACAGCCCCAGCTTGGCAATGAAATTGTCGGGCTCTACATCCGAGCGCAATGTGCGTACCGGCCATACCGACGGAAACGGCTGCACACGGTCCTGCCCTTCACCCAGCGACAGCCACTGCTGCCACGCCGAAGCCAGAAAAGCCAGGTAGCGCGGCGCATGGATCTTTGCCAGGATCTCAGCGCAATCCACATCCGGAGGGTGCAGTACATGACCCCGCGCAGTCAAAGCGGCTTCCACATAGGCCGCTCGCGTCGGGTTCTCGAAACACGGTACACGCTCGCCGCGGAAAAATTCGTGCTCGGGAGCGTGGGTGTGTTGCAGCGGGTTATGGAAGGTGATCATCGACGGCGGCCAAGTCAATCGCGACTGCCGGATTGTCATCGACGCCGGCAGTCCCCCACGACCTCTGCGCCAAGAAAAAACCCCTTGCGGCCATACCGGCTGCAAGGGGTTCGGATTGGTGGGTGATACATGGATCGAACATGTGACCCCTGCCGTGTGAAGGCAGTGCTCTACCGCTGAGCTAATCACCCGTGTCGTTGCTGCGACAGCCCGCGATTATGGCATAGCTTTCTCACGCCTCAGACAAAGTCCGCCAAATTGTTTTACCGCTGCTGGACTTGTCGATCTGCACGAGTACTTCCTCATGCTCGGCAAGCTCCTGCGCACTGGCGGTCAGCACCGTCAGTGCAATGCGGCTCAGATCTACCGCGGCCACGGTGGTGCCTCCTGCCCCGGCGGTGGCCTCATCCATGATCAGCAGGGCATCCTGCCCGCGGGTCATGTTGATGTAGACATCCGCCAGCAACTCCGCGTCCAGCAAGGCGCCGTGCAGCGTACGACTGGAATTGTCCACGCCCAGCCGGTCGCACAGCGAGTCCAGCGAGTTGCGCTTGCCCGGGAACATCTCCTTGGCCATGGCCAGGGTGTCGATCACGCCCCCGACATGCGCGGACAGCGGCGCCAGGCCGACCAGTTCCAGCTCCTTGTCCAGGAAGCCCACGTCGAAGCTCGCGTTGTGGATGATGAGTTCCGCGCCCTGCAGATATTGCAGGATGTCTTGCACCCGCTCGGCAAACTTGGGCTTGTCGCGCAGGAATTCATTGCTGATGCCGTGCACCTTCAGCGCGTCCTCATGGCTGTCGCGCTCGGGGTTCAGGTACAGATGCAGATTGTTGCCGGTGAGCTTGCGGTTGACGAGTTCCACGCAGCCCAGCTCGATGATGCGGTCACCCCCTTCCGCCGACAGGCCGGTGGTCTCCGTGTCCAGAACAATCTGCCGGGACATCAGTGGTTCTCCTTGGCGTGGTTGATCGAGTACTTGGGAATCTCCACCGTCACATCGCTCTGCGCCAGGATGGCCTGGCAGGACAGGCGCGATTGCGGCTCCAGGCCCCACGCGCGGTCCAGCAGGTCTTCCTCCTCCTCCTCCGCGTCATTGAGCGATTCGAATCCTTTGCGCACGACCACATGGCAGGTCGTGCAGGCGCAGCTCATATCGCAGGCGTGCTCGATCTTGATGCCGTTGTCCAGCAATGCCTCGCAGATCGAGGTGCCGGTCGGCGCAGTGATTTCCGCGCCCTCGGGACAGTATTCGTGATGAGGCAGGATCTTGATGACGGGCATGGGTGTTGGAATCAATGGATGAGGTTTGTGCGCTCAGAGGGCGCTGACGTTCTTGCCTGCCAGGGCTTGGCGGATACCGCGGTTCATGCGCTGCGCGGCAAATGCCTCGGTGCCCTTGGCCAGGGCCTGCGCTGCGGCCTCGACAGCCGCCGCGTCGGTGCTGGTCTCCAGCGTGGCGCGCAGTGCATGCATCAGGTCGTCGATCGCCGTGCGCTCCGCGGTCGTTAGTACATCGCCGTCCACGTCCAGTGCGCTCTGCGTGGCGATCAGCAGGCGGTCGGCATCCACACGGGCTTCAACCAATGCGCGCGTCTGCATGTCCTGCTGCGCGGTCGCAAAGCCCTCTTGCAGCATGCGCGCGATCTGCTCGTCGCTGAGCCCGTAGGATGGCTTGACGTCAATACGCGCCTCCACACCGCTGGCCTGCTCGCGCGCAGCCACGCTGAGCAGACCATCTGCATCGACCGTGAACGTGACGCGGATGCGCGCCGCGCCCGCTGCCATGGGGGGAATGCCCCGCAGCTCAAAGCGCGCTAGGCTGCGGCAGTCCTGCACCAGGTCGCGCTCGCCCTGCACCACGTGGATGGCAAGAGCGGTTTGGCCGTCTTTGTAGGTGGTGAAGTCCTGCGCCTTGGCCGTGGGAATAGTCTCGTTGCGGCCGATGATGCGTTCGACCAGCCCACCCATGGTTTCGATGCCCAGCGACAGCGGAATCACGTCCAGCAGCAGCAGATCGCCGGCCGCATCGTTGCCGGCCAGTTGGTTGGCCTGGATGGCCGCGCCGATGGCGACCACTTCGTCCGGGTTGAGGTTGGTCAGCGGTTCACGGCCGAAGAATTCGGCCACCGCGGCGCGCACGACCGGCATGCGCGTGGAGCCGCCGACCAGCACCACGCCCTTGACCTCGTCGCGCTCGATCTGCGCATCGCGCAGGGTGCGGCGCACCGCCGCCAGGGAGCGCTGGGTGAGATCCGCTGTCACTGCCGCAAAATCTTCACGCTTTACATCAAATTGCACTGTAGCGCCCGCCACATCTGCGGTAAAAGCTACATTATCAGTAGCAGTCAGCGCTTCCTTGCAGGCGCGCGCGGCCAAGCGCACCGCCGTCTTGTCTTCGGGCGTACTCGCCCGAACACCTGTCTGCTGCATCACCCACTCGGCCAGGGCCGCGTCGTAATCGTCACCACCCAGGGCCGAGTCCCCCCCGGTGGCAATGACTTCGAACACCCCTTGCGCCAGGCGCAACACGGAGATATCGAACGTGCCACCGCCCAGGTCGTACACGGCATAGACGCCTTCGGCTGCGTTGTCCAGCCCGTAGGCAATCGCGGCGGCCGTCGGCTCGTTGATCAGGCGCAGCAGATTCAGACCCGCGAGATGGGCGGCATCCTTGGTCGCCTGGCGCTGCGCGTCGTCGAAATATGCGGGCACCGTGATCACGGCGCCGTAAAGGTCACTGTCAAAGCTGTCTTCGGCGCGGTAGCGCAGCGTGGCGAGGATCTCGGCACTGACTTCCACCGGCGATTTCACGCCTGCCGCGGTGGACAACGAGAGCATTCCGCCACTGTCGGCCGCTGCAATGAAGTCGTAGGGCAGCTTCTCGCGCCCCGTGATGTCGCCCAGGCCCCGGCCCATGAATCGCTTGACGGACGACACCGTGTTGGCCGGGTCCTGCATCTGCGCTGCAGCGGCCTCGTAGCCGATCTGCCGCCCGCCCCCGCCCAGGTAGCGAACCACGGAAGGCAAAAGCACCCTGCCCTGCGCATCGGGCAAGCACTCGGCGACCCCGTTGCGCACCGCCGCCACCAACGAATGCGTGGTGCCCAGATCAATGCCGATGGCAACGCGCCGCTGGTGAGGATCGGGCGATTGCCCTGGTTCAGAAATCTGCAGAAGCGCCATGAAATGAGTGTGGAAAAGCCGGGGCCCGCGAGCGCTTGCCCAGGCAGGAGTGACCGAATAAAGCGCCTATTGTCCCAGTTGCTCTCGGCGCAAATCGATGTCGTGCGCAAATCGCGCAATGAACATGAGGGCTCTGACCTCGCGGGCTGCGCCGGCATAGTCCTGCTGCTGGTCCAGCAGTTCCGCACAACGGGCCAACGCCACTTGCCGCGCCTTATGAGTGGTGTCGTCCAGCGCGTCAAGCTCCGCAGCACTGCGGGCCTCATCCAGGGCTTCGCGCCACTCCATCTGCTGCATCAGGAAGGCCGCGGGCATGGCGGTGTTGTCCTCGGCGCGGATGGGCGAGCCGCCCAGTTCGCAAAGGTAAGCCGCCCGCTTCAAAGGGTCCTTCAGGCGTTGGTATGCCTCGTTGATGCGCACCGACCATTGCATCGCCACACGCTGGGCGGCGGCGCCCTGCGCCGCAAACCGGTCGGGATGGGCTTCGCGCTGCAGGTCCTTCCACCGCGCGTCCAGAGCGTCGCGGTCCTGCGCAAAGCGGCGTGGCACGCCAAAAAGTTCGAAATCGTCGGATTGGAGGTTCATGGCAATAAAAAAAACCGCCAGCGCGGCGGGCGATGGCGGTCCTGTGCAATAAGCGGCCTACGGCGTGCTCACACGCGGAAGCTCTCTCCACAACCACAGCGGTCGCGCTCATTCGGGTTATTGAAGCGAAAGCCTTCATTGAGGCCCTCGCGCACAAAATCCAACTCGGTCCCGTCGATATAAGCAAGGCTCTTGGGATCGATCAGCACCTTGACGCCGTGATTTTCAAACACAACGTCTTCGGGTGCCTGCTCATCGACATATTCAAGCTTGTAAGCCAGGCCTGAGCATCCGGTGGTCTTGACACCCAGGCGCACGCCCACACCCTTTCCCCGCCGGGCGAGGTAGCGCGTCACATGGCGCGCGGCAGCTTCGGTCAGCGTGATCGCCATGGTCTTCAGGCGGCCTCGACAGCCGCTCCGTGCTTGGCCTTGTAATCGTTGACGGCGGCCTTGATGGCGTCTTCCGCCAGGATGGAGCAGTGGATCTTCACCGGCGGCAGCGCCAGCTCTTCGGCGATCTGGCTGTTCTTGAGCGAGGCAGCCTCATCCAGCGTCTTGCCCTTGACCCATTCCGTCACCAGCGACGAGGACGCAATGGCGGAGCCGCAGCCGTAGGTCTTGAAGCGCGCATCCTCAATCACGCCCGTATCGGGGTTCACCTTGATCTGCAGCTTCATCACGTCGCCGCAAGCCGGCGCACCGACCATGCCGGTGCCCACCGAGTCGTCACCCTTGTCGAAGGAACCCACATTGCGGGGGTTCTCGTAATGGTCAATCACTTTGTCCGAGTAAGCCATGGTGTGTTTCTCCTGTATTCCGTCGTTCCGCGTGTGGTCAGTGAGCCGCCCATTGGATGGTGCTCAGGTCCACCCCATCCTGGTACATCTCCCAGAGGGGGCTCAACTCACGCAGCTTGGCGACGTTGTGCCGGATGGTGCTGATCGCGTAGTCAATTTCTTCTTCCGTCGTGAAGCGGCCAATGGTCATGCGCAGGCTGCTGTGTGCCAGCTCATCGCTGCGGCCCAGGGCGCGCAGCACATAGCTGGGTTCCAAGCTCGCCGAAGTGCAAGCCGACCCGGAAGACACCGCCAGTCCCTTAATGCCCATGATCAGGGATTCGCCTTCCACGAAGTTGAAGCTCATGTTCAGGTTGTGGGGTACGCGCCGCTCCAGGTCGCCGTTGATAAAGACCTGCTCCACATCCTTCAGACCGTCCAGCAGACGCTTTTGCAGCGCTTGGACCTTGCCCAAATCCTGGGCCATTTCCAGCTTGGCCAGGCGGAAAGCCTCGCCCATGCCCACAATCTGGTGGGTGGGCAACGTCCCTGAACGCATGCCGCGCTCGTGGCCGCCACCATGCATCTGCGCTTCCAGGCGCACGCGCGGCTTGCGGCGCACGTAGAGGGCTCCGATGCCCTTGGGTCCGTAAGTCTTGTGCGAAGCCAGGCTCATCAAATCCACGGGCAATTGGTTCAGGTCGATTTCGACCTTGCCGGTGGCCTGCGCGGCATCCACATGAAAAATGATGCCCTTCTCGCGGCAAAGTGCACCCAGCTGGGGAATGTCCTGGATCACGCCGATTTCGTTGTTCACGAACATGACACTGGCCAGGATCGTGTCAGGGCGGATGGCGGCCTTGAACTTCTCGATGTCAAGCAGGCCGTTCTCCTGCACATCGAGGTAGGTCACCTCAAAGCCTTGGCGCTCCAGTTCACGCATCACGTCAAGGACGGCCTTGTGCTCCGTCTTCACGGTGATGAGATGCTTGCCCTTGCCTTGGTAGAAATGGGCAGCGCCCTTGATGGCGAGGTTGTTGGATTCAGTGGCGCCCGAGGTCCACACGATCTCGCGCGGGTCGGCGCCGATCAGATCGGCCACATGGCCGCGGGCTTGCTCCACGGCCTCTTCGGCCTCCCAGCCCCAGGCGTGGCTGCGCGACGCCGGGTTGCCGAAGTGTTCGCGCAACCAGGGAATCATCGCGTCGACGACCCGGCCGTCCACGGGGGTCGTGGCGCCGTAGTCAAGATAGATAGGGAAATGCGGAGTCATGTCCATGGCTGGCTCAGTGAAAGGTTCTGGCTGGCATCAGAAAGCAATAGGGTCGACGTGGCGAGCCCGCCCCGCGCGCAGCCCGTGGCCGGCGCAGGTCAGCCTGCAGCTCAAGATTTGGCGAACGCGTTGCCGAGGGCAAACACCGAATTGGGTGCGTTCACACGGATTGGTTTGACCACCGGCGTGGTGGAGATCGCGCGGCGCGTGACCGGCTTGTCTTCGATTTGCACGCCCTTGGCGAGCTGGTCGTCCACCAATTTCTGCAACGTGACGGAATCCAGGAATTCCACCATGCGCTGGTTCAGAGAGGCCCACAGCTCGTGCGTCATGCAACGGCCCGCCTCGCCCAGGCAGTTTTCCTTGCCACCGCACTGCGTGGCATCAATGGGCTCGTCCACGGAGACGATGATGTCTGCCACGGTAATATCGCCCGCCTTGCGGGCGAGCGTATAACCGCCGCCAGGGCCGCGCGTGGATTCCACCAGTTCGTGGCGGCGCAGCTTTCCGAACAATTGTTCCAGATAGGACAGCGAAATTTGTTGGCGCTGGCTGATGGCCGCCAAGGTGACGGGCCCGTTGTTCTGGCGCAGGGCCAGATCGATCATGGCGGTGACCGCAAAACGGCCTTTGGTTGTGAGACGCATCGCAAGCTCCTTGTCTAGGCTTGATCGTTATAGAAACGCCGCGGCATGCGTATAGCCAACCGGGCACCGTCTCCACCCTTTCCCTGAAGCGCTACGGTTGCAGCCTCCAAGGCCCTTGTTTGTTGTGGGGCTCTTTCTTGAGTATTTGAGACAAGTATAGCACAAATCCCTATTAATTTTGTCGGGTAACTAGACTAAACAGTCGCGTTTTCTCCTGCAGGGTCGCAAAGCCTGGTCATGCGGCAGGGATTTGGTCGCCGCCATGCGCTCCAAACACCCGGTCCTTGAGACGGGTCAATTGATCGCGCACCCGAGCAGCCTGCTCAAACTCCAGGTTGCGGGCGTGTTCCAGCATGAGCTTTTCCAGCCGCTTGATTTCGCGGGCAATGTCCTTTTCGGACATCTCCTCCAATTCGGCCTGCCGCGCCGCATCTTCGCGGAGTCGCTGGGCTTCCTGGCCGGCCTTCTCGCTATAAACGCCGTCAATCAGGTCTCGCACCTGCTTGACGATGCTGCGCGGCGTAATACCCCGGGCCTCGTTGTATGCGATCTGTTTGGCGCGGCGGCGTTCCGTTTCGCTGATCGCCTTGCGCATTGAGTCGGTGATCCGGTCGGCATACAGGATGGCCTTGCCGTGCAGGTTGCGCGCCGCCCGGCCGATGGTCTGGATCAGGCTGCGTTCGGCGCGCAGGAAACCCTCCTTGTCGGCATCCAGGATGGCCACCAGGGAGACCTCAGGAATGTCCAGCCCCTCACGCAGCAGGTTGATCCCCACCAGGACATCGAAGGCTCCCAGGCGCAGGTCGCGAATGATTTCCACGCGCTCCACAGTGTCGATATCGGAGTGCA
Organism: Diaphorobacter sp. JS3051; assembly: GCF_015832135.1. Lineage (NCBI taxonomy): Bacteria > Pseudomonadati > Pseudomonadota > Betaproteobacteria > Burkholderiales > Comamonadaceae > Diaphorobacter > Diaphorobacter sp. JS3051. The sequence goes on along the minus strand of NZ_CP065406.1, from coordinate 695,655 downwards.
GATAGCGCACCTTGACCCCGTTGTCGCTCAGGTAATCGGTCAGTTGCTCCGCCATGCGCTTCGTCAGCGTCGTAATGAGTACGCGTTGATTCTTTTGCGTGCAAATGCGTATTTCCTGCAGCACGTCATCCACCTGATGGGTAGCGGGACGCACCTCCACCTCCGGGTCCACCAAGCCGGTGGGCCGCACCACCTGGTCCACCACCTGGCCCGAGTGCTCCTTCTCGTAATCAGCCGGAGTGGCCGATACAAACACCACCTGCCGCATGCGCTGCTCGAACTCCTCGAACTTGAGCGGCCGGTTGTCCAATGCCGACGGCAGGCGAAAGCCGTACTCGACCAGCGTGGTTTTGCGCGCGCGGTCGCCGTTGTACATGGCGTTGAGTTGCCCGATCATCTGGTGGCTCTCATCCAGGAACATCAGCGCATCGGGCGGGAGGTAGTCGGTCAGCGTGCTCGGCGGCTCGCCAGGCGCAGAACCCGACAGGTGGCGCGTGTAGTTCTCGATGCCCTTGCAATGCCCCACTTCGCTGAGCATTTCCAGGTCGAAGCGCGTGCGCTGCTCCAGCCGTTGCGCCTCCACCAACTTGCCCTCGGCCACGAAGAACTTGAGCCGCTCGTCCAGTTCCTGCTTGATGGTCTCCACGGCCGCCAGCACCTTGTCGCGCGGCGTCACGTAATGGCTGCTGGGGTACACCGTGAAGCGCGGGATTTTTTGCTGGATACGCCCCGTGAGCGGGTCGAACAGCTGCAGGCTTTCCACCTCGTCGTCGAACAGTTCGATGCGCACCGCCAGCTCGGAATGCTCGGCAGGGAATACATCGATGGTGTCGCCACGCACACGGAACTTGCCCCGGCTGAAGTCCTGCTCGTTGCGCTGGTACTGCATGCGGATCAGCTGCGCGATCGCGTCACGCTGGCTCAGCTGGTCACCCACGCGCAGCGTCATGATCATGCGGTGGTAGCTCTCGGGCTCGCCAATGCCGTAGATGGCCGACACCGTGGCCACGATGACCACATCGCGCCGCTCCAGCAAGCTCTTGGTGCACGACAGGCGCATCTGCTCGATGTGCTCGTTGATAGCGCTGTCCTTCTCGATGAACAGGTCGCGCTGAGGCACGTAGGCCTCGGGCTGGTAGTAGTCGTAATAGCTCACGAAGTACTCCACGGCGTTCTTGGGGAAGAACTCGCGGAACTCGCTGTACAGCTGTGCGGCCAGCGTCTTGTTGGGCGCGAAGATGATGGCCGGCCGTCCCAGGCGGGCGATCACGTTCGCCATGGTGAAGGTCTTGCCCGAGCCCGTCACCCCCAGCAGGGTCTGGAACACCTCGCCGTCCTGCACGCCCTCCACCAGCTTGGCGATGGCCTCGGGCTGATCACCGGCGGGCGGGTATGGCTGGTACAACGAAAAGGGCGAACCTGGAAACTGGACGAACTGCCCGTCCGCCGCGCCAGCGGCCGGCTCAGAGGTGACTTCATGCATGGCGGAGGTAAACGGCGCGCGGAGGCGGCCGTTAAAATCAAGAGTGGACCGAAAGCCTACCGTAGGTGAGGTCCCGTCGTCAGATTTCCATCCCCTCAAGGACTTTTCATGTCTCTGTTCACCGCCGTCGAAATGGCTCCCCGCGACCCGATCCTGGGTCTCAACGAACAATACGCCGCCGACCCCAATCCAGCCAAGGTCAACCTGGGCGTGGGCGTGTACTTCGACGACAACGGCAAGCTGCCCCTGCTGCAGTGCGTGCAGGCAGCCGAAAAGGCCATGATGGACAAGCCCGCTGCGCGCGGCTACCTGCCCATCGACGGCATCGCCGCCTATGACAACGCGGTCAAGGCCCTGGTGTTCGGCGCGGAGTCCGACGTCGTCAAGGCCGGCCGCGTGGCCACGGTGCAGGCCATTGGCGGCACGGGCGGCCTGAAGATCGGCGCAGACTTCCTCAAGAAGATCAGCCCGAACGCGAAGGTGCTGATCTCCGACCCGAGCTGGGAAAACCACCGCGCCATCTTCACCAATGCCGGCTTCGAGGTGGGCAGCTACCGCTACTACGACGCCGCCAACCGCAAGGTGGACTTCGACGGCATGCTGGCCGACCTGAACGCCGCCGCGCCCGGCACCATCGTGGTGCTGCATGCCTGCTGCCACAACCCCACGGGCTACGACATCACCGCCGCGCAGTGGGAGCAGGTGATCGCCGCCGTGAAGGCCAAGGGCCTGGTGGCCTTCCTCGACATGGCCTACCAGGGCTTCGGCCACGGTATTGCCGAGGACGGCGCCGTGATCGGCAAGTTCGTCGCGGCCGGCCTGAACATCTTCGTGTCCACCTCGTTCTCCAAGAGCTTCAGCCTGTACGGCGAGCGCGTGGGCGCGCTGTCCGTAGTGGCCAACGACAAGGACGAGGCCGCGCGCGTGCTCTCGCAGCTCAAGATCGTGATCCGCACCAACTACAGCAACCCGCCCACGCACGGCGGCGCCGTGGTGGCGGCGGTACTGAACAACCCCGAGCTGCGTGCCCTGTGGGAAAAGGAGCTGGGCGAAATGCGCGTGCGCATCAAGGAAATGCGCCAGAAGCTGGTGGACGGCCTGAAGGCCGCCGGTGTGAAGCAGGACATGGGCTTCATCACCACGCAGATCGGCATGTTCAGCTACTCCGGCCTGTCCAAAGACCAGATGGTGCGCCTGCGCAATGAGTTCGGCGTGTACGGCACCGACACCGGCCGCATGTGCGTGGCCGCGCTGAACAGCAAGAACATCGACTACGTCTGCCAGGCCATTGCCAAGGTGATGTAAGTATCACGTGCACAAAAAAACCGCCCTCCCGGGCGGTTTTTTTTTGGCATATCCGAAGCCATCTCGCACGGATCTCACACTTCGTTACAAAGCCTTGCATAATTCGGACGCCCTGCGCATCTGAACAAATCCATAGACACCCGCCACTGCACATCATGAATCACTTCAAGATCTCGACCCGCCTTGTGTTCCTCATCGGACTGATGTCCGTCCTGCAGCTCATCGTGGGAGGCATAGGCCTCTATGGCACAGACCAGACCAAAGAAGGCCTGCGCACCGTGTACGAAGACCGTGCCGTGCCCCTGGGTCAGCTGTCGCAAATCCAGTCCAACCTGCTGGAAAACCGTCTGGCGCTGACCAGCGCCCTTGCCAACTTCACACCCGAAGAAGTCACACGCACTGCTACAGAAATCGACCGAAGCCTGGCGGAAACCAGCAAGATCTGGGTAGCGTACGCTGCCACCAGCATGACTGCCGCCGAGAAGGTGCTGGCCAACAAGTTCGAGGCCGACCACACCAGATTTGTGAATGAAGCCCTCAAACCTGCAGTCGCCGCGTTGCAGGCGGGTGATTTTGACAAAGGCAAAAGCCTCAACGACACCATGGTGCGCCCGGGCTATGCCCCCCTGCGGGAAGGCATACAGGCCCTGGTCGATCTGCAGCTGAATGAAACCAAAGCCGAGTTCAATGCCGCCACCAGCCGCTACAACACGCTGCGCGCTCTCTCGATCGGCTCCATTGTCCTCGGGATCGCCTTTGGTGTGCTTTTTGGGCTGGCCGTGATGCGCAACATCACCCGCTCCCTGAAAGAAGCCGTGGAAGCCGCCGACGCCGTTGCCCATGGTGACCTGAGCCGCAGCATCCCAGTCCATGGCAAGGACGAAATATCGCTGCTCTTGCGCTCGCTCGCTGCCATGCAGGAATCGCTGGCACATGTCGTGCAGCGGGTACGCAGCGGTTCCGAATCTGTGGCGATGGCCAGTGCCGAAATTGCCCAGGGCAATCAGGACCTGTCGGGCCGCACCGAAAGCCAGGCCAGCGCACTGGAAGAAACCGCCGCCAGCATGGAGCAACTGGGCTCCACCGTGCGCCAGAACGCCGACAACGCGCGTGCGGCCAACCAGTTGGCCCAAAGTGCCAGCATCGTGGCTGTTCAGGGTGGGCAGGTCGTGGCCCAGGTGGTGGACACCATGAAGGGCATCAACGACAGCAGCAAGCGGATTGCCGACATCATCAGCGTCATTGATGGCATCGCCTTCCAGACCAACATCCTGGCCCTCAATGCGGCCGTGGAAGCCGCCCGGGCCGGCGAGCAGGGCCGGGGCTTTGCCGTGGTGGCCAGCGAGGTGCGCAGCCTGGCCGGGCGCAGCGCCGAAGCGGCCAAGGAAATCAAGAGCCTCATCACCGACAGCGTCAACCGTGTCGAGGCCGGCAGCGCCCTGGTGGATCAGGCGGGCACCACCATGCAGGAGGTGGTGGGCTCCATTCGCCGCGTGACCGACATCGTGGGCGAGATCAGCGCGGCCAGCAGCGAGCAGAGCGCCGCCGTGACGCAGGTCGGCGAAGCCGTGACACAGATGGATCAGGTCACGCAGCAGAACGCAGCACTGGTCGAGGAAATGGCCGCCGCGGCCAGCAGCCTGCGCAGCCAGGCGGCCGATCTGGTCAACACCGTGGCCGTCTTCAAGCTCGGTGCGCAGGGCGGCAACACGCCCGTGCGCCCGGCAGCCCCGCAGGCTCCCGCAGCACAGGCCCCGGCGCCCATGCCCGCACCAGCCCCCCGCCCCGCTCTGCGCACGGCGGCACCCGCAGCCAAACGCGCGCCCGCCCCCGCCAAAGCCAAGGCGGTGGCCGCACTTCCGCCCAGCACGCCCAAGGCGCCACCCGCCAGCGCGGGCAAGGACGATGAATGGGAGTCCTTCTGAGCATGAACGCACCGCTTGCGCATACCCGCGTCCTCAGCCTGGCACTCAACCTGCCGGGCCCTGCGGCCCTGTTGCGCTGCGCCCAAATGGGTGCACAGTGCACCAAGCTTGAACCGCCCCCGGCCCCGGGCCAGCCCAGCGCCGACCCCATGGGCATCTACAGCCCGGCTGCCTACGGTGAACTGCACCAGGGCGTGCGCGTGCTGCATGCCCACCTCAAGACAGACGAAGGCCAGGCCGCGCTGCATGCCGAACTGGCGCACACCGACGTGCTGATCACATCCTTTCGCCCCTCGGCGCTGACCAAAATCGGGTTGGGCTGGGAGGCGCTGCAGGCGCGCTACCCGCGCCTGTCGCTGGTGCGCATCGTCGGCGCCCTGGGCGAGCGCGCCGAGGAACCGGGCCACGATCTCACTTACGAGGCCGAGACCGGGCTGCTGGCCAGCCTGCAGGTGCCCCCCACGCTGTTTGCCGACATGGCTGGTGCCCTCATGGCCAGCGAGGCCGTTCTGCAGGCCCTGCTGGCACGCGCGCAGCAGGGCACGGGGGTCTGCATCGAGGTGGGACTGGCCGAGGCCGCGCAGTGGCTGGCGATGCCCCTGCACTGGGGCCTGACCACACCGCAGGGCGATGTGGGCGGTGCCCACGCGGGCTACCGCGTCTACCCTTGCGCCGACGGTCGTGTGGCCGTGGCTGCTCTCGAGCCGCACTTTGCCACGCGCCTGTGCGAGGCCGCAGGCCTCGCGGCCCGGGGCGACATGGAGCACATGCGCGACCAGGCCACCCACGCAGCCATCGCCCGCTTCCTCCTGGGGCATACCCGTGACGAACTGACCGCGCTGGCGCAGTCGCGCGACATTCCGCTGCACACCCTGCGCTGAACTGGCCATGCAAGGCACTGAGCGGCGCAGGGATGGCGACAAAAACCCGCGCACCACGCAGGTGCGGCCCCGGTCTGCGCGCCAGCAGAACACGTCCCCTGCGGGCGCCCGCCTGGCCATGCTGCTGATGCTGGGCTGGCTGGCCCTGCTCGCCTGGGGTGCCTGGGCACAGCGCCTGCCACTGTGGCTGCTGGTGGCCGTAGCGGGACTCAATCTGGTGACTTTTTTCGCCTATGTCCTCGACAAAAGCGCTGCCCAGCGCGGCGCCTGGCGCACCCGGGAGAGCCACCTGCACCTGCTCGCCCTGCTGGGCGGCTGGCCTGCCGCATGGTGGGCCCAGCAGTGGCTGCGCCATAAATCGCGTAAACAGGACTTCCGCGCGGTGTATTGGGGCACGGTGGTGTTGAACTGCGCCGCACTGGCGGTGTGGACGCTGCGGCCGCAGACGCTGCGCGAAGTGCTTTCTTTTTTATAGCTGCTCGCGCTTACCAGCATTGCGGCAGGGCCGGTTTTTATCGGGATATGCGGCATGCCCTGCGGCCACGTCCGACAGCGCGGCCTTCCATCGCCCGACAGCCAGGCGACGCTGCTGCGCCTCCAATGGGTCCAGTTTTTTGCCGCATTGGAGAACGACGCCATGAAGCCTTTCGCCCTCGACCCGAGCATGACCACGGCGACCGGGACTTTCTACCCCACGGGCCATGTGTTCGCGCTGTTTGCGAACGAGGAGGCGGCGCGCTCCGCAGGCCAGGCGCTGCAGGCCCAGGGTCGCGATGACGTGGCGCACGCCACGCCGCCGATGATCCTGGAACATGTGGTGCGCACGCTGGGCAATGCCGATGCACCCCTGCCCTCGGTCGGTGCGGAGGGCGTGATCGTGCGCCGCATCGCGCAACTGGCCAGCGACGGCGCCCACGGCCTGTTGCTGCGTGCTGCGGATTCCGACGCTCCGGAGACGCTGCGCGACCTGCTGCAGCCGCTGGGCCCGCTGGCGGCGTTCTACTACCGCCGCCTGGTCATTGAGGAGCTGGTGTCCGCCCCCGCCGGTCCCGCGCGCTGACGGCCGGGTGCCGCCCCGTCAGCGCCGCCGGCCCGTACCCTTACCCGACGCCGGGGTGCCGGCCCCGCCCTGGCGACGCCCCGCGGCGCCCGCAGCGTTGCCGCCGGCATTGCCACGGCTGCCAGTGCGGGCACCGGTGCCGGCACGTGGCGGCAGGCCGGTGTTCTGCGTGAGCATGCGGCCCGGCTGCGGCGCACTGCTACGAAAACGCACGTCTCCCTGCGGCTCCTCCAGCTCCTGCGGGCGGCGGCGCAGCGCCACGGCCTTGCCGTCCTTGTTGATGGTGTAGCCCACGCCGGCCCCGCCACCCTTGGGCCCGGTGCTGTTCTTCTTGCGGGCGCTCTGGTAGCTGCCGTCGACCAGCGGCTGGAAGGTGGGGATCAGGTGGTGCTTGCCGTTACCGATCAGGTCGGCCCGGCCCATGCTTTTCAGCGCCTCGCGCAGCAGCGGCCAGTTGTTGGGGTCGTGGTAGCGCAGGAAGGCCTTGTGCAGGCGGCGGCGCTTTTCGCCACGCACCACGTCCACCTGCTCCTCGGCCACGTCGCGCATCTGCCGTCGCACGCGCGTGAGCGGGTTGCGGCCCGAGTGGTACATGGCCGTGGCGCTGGCCATGGGGCTGGGGTAGAAGGCCTGCACCTGGTCGGCGCGAAAGCCGTTCTTCTTGAGCCAGATGGCCAGGTTCAGCATGTCCTCGTCGGTGGTGCCGGGGTGGGCGGCGATGAAGTACGGGATCAGGAACTGTTTCTTGCCCGCCTCTTCGGTGTACTGCTCGAACATCTGCTTGAAGCGGTCATAGTTGCCGATGCCTGGCTTCATCATCTTGGACAGCGGCCCCGCCTCGGTGTGCTCGGGCGCGATCTTGAGGTACCCGCCCACGTGGTGCTGCACCAGTTCCTTCACGTATTCGGGGGACTTCACCGCCAGGTCGTAGCGCAGGCCGGAGCCGATGAGGATCTTCTTGATGCCCGGCAGCTTGCGCGCGCGGCGGTAGATGTTGACCAGCGGCGCATGGTCCGTGTGCAGGTTCTGGCAGATGCCGGGAAACACGCAGCTGGGCTTGCGGCAGGCGGCCTCGATCTCTGGGCTCTTGCAGCCCAGGCGGTACATGTTGGCCGTGGGGCCGCCCAGGTCGGAGATGGTGCCGGTGAAGCCCTTGACCTTGTCCCGGATGTCCTCCACCTCGGCAATGATGGAATCCTCCGAGCGGCTCTGGATGATGCGTCCCTCGTGCTCGGTGATGGAGCAGAAGGTGCAGCCGCCAAAGCAGCCGCGCATGATGTTGATCGACGCGCGGATCATCTCCCATGCCGGGATCTTGGTGGGCCCCTCGTAGCTGCCCTGCGCGTCCAGGTACTGCGGATGCGGGTTGCGCGCATACGGCAGGCCGAACACCCAGTCCATCTCGGCCGTGGTGAGCGGGACGGGCGGCGGGTTCAGCCACACGTCGCGCGCCGTCGCGCCCTCGCCATGCGCCTGCACCAGCGCGCGGGCGTTGCCGGGGTTGGTCTCCAGGTGCAGCACGCGGTTGGCGTGGGCGTAGAGCACCGGGTCGGCCTTCACCTGCTCATAGCTGGGCAGGCGGATCACGGTGCGCTCGCGCGGCGGCAGCGCCCGACCGCTGCGCCCCTTGGAGGGCAGCGCCGGGTTGGGCACGATCTGCACGGTCTGCAAGGGTTTTTGGCCTGCAGCGCTTTGTGGGTCAGCGCTGGCAGCTATTGAATTTGCAGCATCTTCCTGCGAACACGCCTGGCCCTGGGCCGCAGCCTGCTCGCTGGTGGTCATGTAGGGATTGATCAGCTCATCCACGCGGCCGGGCTCGTCCACCTCGGTGGAGTCGATCTCGAACCAGCCGGTCTCGGACGCGCGCCGCACGAAGGCCGTGCCGCGCACGTCGGTGATGGTCTCCACCGGGTCGCGCCGCGCGATGCGGTGGGCCACTTCGACCAGGGCACGCTCGGCGTTGCCGAACAGCAGGATGTCGCACTTGCTGTCCACCACGATGGAGCGGCGCACCTTGTCGCTCCAGTAGTCATAGTGGGCAATGCGGCGCAGGGAGCCTTCGATGCCGCCCAGCACGATGGGCACGTCCTTGTACGCCTCGCGGCAGCGCTGGCTGTACACCACAGCGGCGCGGTCGGGCCGCTTGCCGCCCACGTCGCCGGGCGTGTAGGCGTCGTCGCTGCGGATCTTGCGGTCCGCCGTGTAGCGGTTGATCATCGAATCCATGTTGCCCGCGGTCACGCCCCAGAACAGGTTGGGCTTGCCCAGCACCTTGAACGCGTCGGCGCTCTGCCAGTCCGGCTGCGCAATGATCCCCACACGAAAGCCCTGCGCCTCCAGCACCCGCCCGATCACCGCCATGCCGAAGCTCGGGTGGTCCACATAGGCATCGCCCGTGACCAGCACCACGTCGCAGCTGTCCCAGCCCAACTGCTCCATCTCGGCCCGGCTCATGGGCAGGTACGGCGCCACGCCAAAGCGCTTGGCCCAATACGGGCGGTAGCTGGTCAACGGCTTGGCGTTGCGCGGGAAGAAGGAGACATCGATCGGGGCGTTCATGGGCGGGCCTGCAGGTGGGGGCCGGGCATTTTAGAAGCCATGCCCCGTTTGCGCCTAACCGCCCCCGCATGGCCCTTGCCGCCGTCGGCCCATGGGGTAAGCTCGGCCGCCCCCATGCCCTACACCCTCAGCGCCCCCGTTCACAGCGAACTCATCATCAAGAAAAGCCGCTTCATCGGCTGCGTGCAGCCCATGGCCGACCGCGCGAGCGCGCAGGCCGTGGTGGATGCGCTGTGGCGCGAACACCCGGGCGCGGCCCATGTGTGCTGGGCGCTGCTGGCGGGCGGCCAGTCCGCCGCAGTGGACAACGGCGAGCCCAGCGGCACCGCCGGGCGGCCCATGCTGGATGTGCTGCGCCACCAGGACCTGGAGGGCGTGCTGGCCACCGTGGTGCGCTATTTCGGCGGGGTGAAGCTGGGCGCGGGTGGCCTGGTGCGCGCCTATACCGATACCGTGGCCCAGGCGCTGCTGCAGGCCGACAAGGTGCCGCTGCAGCGCATGCGCACCCTGGAATGCAGCGTGCCCTACGCCCTGGAAGGACTGCTGCGCCGCATGATCGACGGTGCTGGCGTGCAGCTGCTGCAGGTGCAGCATGCCACGCTGGTCACGCTGCAACTGCGCCTGCCCGAGGCCGAGGCCGAGGCCTTCGTCCACCAGGTGAACGAAGCAGGCCAGGGCCGCGTGGCCTGGGGCGAATCCACGGACTGAAGACCGGGGGCGGGCCGCGCCCGCGCAAGCCCAACAATGCCTGCGCGCCTACATGCTGCGCCGGCGCGCGCGGCGACACTGGCGGCCCGCATTGACAAGGAACCCCCTCCATGAGCCAGCCGCTGGACGTGATCATCCTGGGCGCCGGGTCCGCCGGACTGGCGGCGCTGCGCGAGGTGCGCAAACGCACCGACCACTGGCGCATCGTGAACGACGGCCCCTGGGGCACCACCTGCGCGCGCGTGGGGTGCATGCCGTCCAAGATGCTCATCGAGGCCGCCAACGCCTACCATGCGCGGCGCGCACTGCACACCTTCGGCATCGAGGGCGCGGATGCGCTGCGGGTGGACCTGCCCGCCGTGCTGCGCCGCGTGCGCGCGCTGCGCGATGACTTCGTGGCCGGCACGCTGGCCGCCACCGACGCGGGCGAGCGCGCCATCAGCGGCCACGCCCGGCTGCTGGACGCGCAGCGCGTGGAAGTGAACGGCCAGGTGTACACCGCGCGGCGCATCATCATCGCCACGGGCTCGCGCCCCATCGTGCCGGAGGACTGGCTGGCTTTTGGTAACCGCATCCTGACCACCGACACGCTGTTCGAGCAGCCCACGCTCGGCCCGCGCGTGGCCGTCATCGGGCTGGGGCCGCTGGGGGTGGAAATCGCGCAGGCGCTCGCGCGGCTGGGGGTGGAAGTGATTGCCTTCGCCACGGGCAACACCGTGGCCGGCCTGAGCGACCCCGCCATCAACGACGCGCTGCTGGCGCGGCTGAAGGACGAATTCATCGTCAACGTGGGCGACAAGGCCGAGCTGCGCGAGGTGGCCGGCGGCATACAGGTCACCAACGGCAGCGCGACCGTGGTGGTGGACCAGGTGGTGGCCGCCATGGGCCGGCGCCCGAATCTGGAGCACCTGGGGCTGGACACGCTGGGCGTGGCGCTGGACGACAAGGGCCGCCCGCCCATCGATCCGTGCACCCTGCAGGTGGGCGATCTGCCCGTCTTCATCGCGGGCGATGCCGATGGCGACCGCCCCCTGCTGCATGAAGCCGCGGACGAGGGCCACATTGCGGGGTTGAACGCCCTGGCGCCTACGCCGCGCGGCTTCGCCCGGCGCACGCCGCTGGCCATCACTTTCAGCCAGCCCCATGCCGCCGTGGTGGGACAGCGCCATGCCGATCTGCCCGAGGGGCAATGGGTGGGGGGCACGGTGGACTTTGCGCGCCAGGGCCGCGCGCGCGTGGCGCAGTGCAACCACGGGCGCCTGAACGTGTACGCCGAGCACGGCAGCGGCCGTCTGCTGGGCGCCGAGCTGTGCGCGCCTGCGGGCGAACACATGGCCCACCTGCTGGCGCTGGCCGTCGAGCAGCGGCTGACGGTGCACGACCTGCTGCGCATGCCCTTCTACCATCCGGTGCTGGAGGAAGGCCTGCGCACGGCGCTGCGCGACGCGGCCTCGCGCCTGCCCAAGGCCAGCGATTCCGACCTCGCCGCCTGCGAGGCCTACGGCGCGAGCGCGCTGGACTGATACAAAAACAATAGCTGGCTGCGCTTGCCAGGATGGATTTTCAGCACCAAAACAGCTTGAAATTCTTACGTATCAAGCGCCAACAGCTATGTTTATAGAAGCACCCTTGAATCCGCGGTGAACTGACCGATAACAAGAGGTACACCGGAGATCGCCATGGACGTCGCCCTCACCCAATCCATCGTCAGCACCGCCAGCGCCCTCGCCAGCCGCGAGACGGCCGATGCCGTCCAGGTCACCGTGCTGAAGAAGGCCCTGGATACGCAGGAAACGGCCGCCGCCACCCTGCTCGCCGCCCTGCCCCAGCCGCCGCTGGCGACCGAAGGCCCGCTGGGCACGCAGCTCAACACCTACGCCTGACGCGCACGGCGCGCTGGCTTTTTTTCGCCGGCTCAGGCCGGCTTCAGCCCTGGCCTTGCTCAGCGCAGCCGCGCAGGCGACAGGCCCGCCACGTCCACACCCTCGCGCGCCAGCTCGGGGGCCAGCGGCTCGCCCAGTGCCAACTGCCGCGTCAGCAGCGCCGCGCCCGCCGCGCTCTGGATGCCATAGCCGCCTTGCGCGGCCAGCCAGAAGAAGCCGGGCACATGGTTGTCCCAGCCAATGACCAGGTCGCCATCGGCCACGAACGAGCGCAACCCCGCCCAGGTGTGCGAGGGGCGGCGGATCTGAAAGCACGTCACCTGCTCGATGCGGTGGATGCCCATGGCCACGTCCAGTTCCTCAGGCACCACGTCGTGCGGCGCCACGGCGTCGGCATTGGCGGGGGAGCCCAGCATCTGCCCCGCGTCGGGCTTGAAATAGTAGTCCTCCGCAATGCCGATGACGGCTGGCCAGTGGGCCGCTTGCATGCCGGCCGGCACGGGGAAGGTGAAGGCCGTGCGCCGCCGCGGCTCCAGCCCGATGGGCGGCACGCCCGCCTGGGCTGCCACCACGTCGGCCCAGGCGCCTGCGGCATTGACCACGGCGCGCGCGTGCAGCACCTCGCCATCGGCCAGGGTGATGTGCCAGCCCTCCTCGCCCCGTTGCAGGGCCGTCACCTCGGCATGGGTGCGGATCTCGCCACCACGCTGGCGCAAGCCGCGCAGGTAGCCCTGGTGCAGCGCATGCACGTCGATGTCGGCGGCGCCGGGCTCGCTCATGCCCGCGGCCACGGCCTGGGGGCGCAGGCACGGGGCCTGCTCCAGCAGCTCCTCGCGCGTCAGGCGGCGCACCTGCGGGTTGCGCGGCAGCGCCTCGGCGTAGGCGGCCTCCAGCAGGTCGAGCTGGTCGGGCCCCGCCAGGTACACCACGCCGCGCGGCGTGAGGATGGGGGCGCTGCCGAATTCGGGCGGCGGCGCATCGTAGAACGCGCGGCTGGCCCGTGTGAGTGCGCAGATGTTGGGCGTGCCATAGGTGGCCGAGTACAGCGCAGCCGACCGGCCGGTGGTGTGGTAGCCGGGCTGGGCCTCCCGCTCCAGCAGCAGCACGCGGCGGTGCGCGGCCAGTTCCCAACCGGCGGAGGCGCCGGCAATGCCCGCGCCGATGATCACGAAGTCATAGGGTTGCATGGGTTCCCTCGCCAATCACTGTCAGACCGCCGATGCCTGCGCCGCGGCACCGCGTGCGCCCAGCCGCGGCACGCCGCGCGCGTCATCGGGGTCCGGCGCGTGGGTGACGATGGAGGTGAGCGCGGGTTGCACCGGCCCCAGCCGGGCCAGGTCGGGCCGCGGGCGCTGCAGGCCATCGATGCGGGCGAAGGCCTGCTCCAGCCCCAGGCCGATGGACAGCAGGCGATGGTCGTCGCGAAAGCGCCCCACCACCTGCAGGCCGAACGGCATGCCGGCCGTGTCGCGCCCGCAGGGCACGCTGAGCGCGGGGTGCGTGGTCAGCGTGGTCACATAGGTCAGTGCCAGCCAGCGGTAGTAGTTGGCCTGGGGTTCACCGTTGATGTGACTCGCGTACAGCGCGGTCCACGGGAAGGGCGAGACCGGCGTGGTGGGTGCCAGGATCACGTCGAAGTTGGCAAACGCCTCCTGGAAGCGCGCCAGGATGCGCGTCTGCTCGGCCTGTGCCCAGGCGCTGTCCAGCAGCGACATGGCCGCACCCATCTCGTAGTTGGCGCGCGTGTTGGGCCCCAGGCTGGCGGGGTCGCGCTCGTAGGCCTCGCGCATGCCGGCCACGAAGCTCTCGGCCCGCAGCACGTCGAAGCAGCGGTGCACGTCGCCCAGGTCCAGCCGGACTTCCTCGCAGGAGCGGAACAGGTGGCGCATGGCGCCGATCTTGGCGCGGAACACGGCGCGGATGCCGTCGTCCACCGCGCAGGCGCCGAAGTCTTCGGTGTAGCCCACGCGCAGGCCGCCCAGGTCGGCCGGCTCCAGGTGCAGGAAGCTGTGGGGGTCCAGCGGGTAGGTGAGCGGGTCGCCCGCCGACAGGCCGGCCGATGCGGCCAGCTGCAGGCAGGCCTCGGCCATCGTGCGGCCCATGGGGCCGACCACGGAGATCGGCGTCCAGCCCAACAGCTTGCGCGAGCTGGGCACCACGCCGGGCGACGGCCGAAAGCCCACCACGCCGCACTTGGCCGCGGGGATGCGCAGCGAGCCGCCCGTGTCCGAGCCCGTGCACACGGGCAGCATGTCGCAGGCCAGCGCCGCGGCCGACCCGCCGGACGAGCCGCCCGCGTTCAGGCGCGGATCGAACGGGTTACCCGTAGCGCCCCAGACCACGTTGCGCGAATTGGCGCCCGCGCCCATCTCGGGAATATTGGTCTTGCCCGTGACGATGGCGCCGGCCGCGCGCAGGCGCGCCACCAGCACGTTGTCCTGCGCAGGGATGTTCTCGCGGTAGATGGGCGAGCCGTAGGTGGTCAGCAGGCCGGCGGTGGCCTCCAGATCCTTCACGCCCATGGGCAGCCCGTGCAGCAGGCCGAGGGGCTCGCCGGCGCGTACCGCCCGCTCGGCGGCCTGCGCCTCGGCGCGGGCGCGGTCGTAGCAGGTGGCGGTGACGGCGTTCACATAGGGGTTCACCGCCTCGATACGGTCGATGCAGGCTTGCAGCAGCTCGACGGGCGAGATCTCGCCCGTGCCGATGCGGTGGCGCAGTTCATTGGCGGACAGTTCCACCAGCGTGGGATCAGCGGTCATGGTCGTGAAGAAGGTCCAGGGGCCATTGTGGATGAGCCGCGCCTCAGTCGGCGGTGATGCCCGCGCGCTGGGCGATGGCACGCATCAGCGGCAGCTCCCGCTCGATCAGGGCGGCCAGCTCGGCCGACGAGGCGAATGCCGGCTCGAAGCCCAGCGCGAGCAGGCGCTCGCGCGTGTCCGGGTCGGCCACGACCTCGGCCAGCGTCTTTTCCAGCCGCGTCTTTACCGCGGCAGGCAGGCCTGCGGGCGCCACCAGGGCCAGCCAGGTGTCCATGTTCAGGCCGGGGTAACCGCTCTCGGCCAGCGAGGGTACCTGGGGCAGCAGGGTCGAGCGCTTCTCGGTGGTGACGGCAATCGCCTTGACCTTGCCCTCCTTGAGCTGGGGCAGCGCGGCCGACACCGTGTCCACGGTGAACGGAATCTGCCCGCCGATCAGGTCCACCATGGCCGGCGCGCTGCCTTTGTAGGGCACGTGCTGGATCTTCAGGCCCGCGGCATGAAAGAACATCTCGCCCGCGAACTGCGAGGTCGTGCCCGCACCGAAGGAGCCATAGGAATACTTGTCGGGCGCGGCCTTCACGGCGCTGACGAACTGCTTCACGTCGTTGACCGGCACGCTCTTGCTGGCCAGCAGGATCAGCCCCGTGCGCCCGGTGATGCCGATGGGATCGAAGCTCTTGACGGGGTCATACGGCAGCCGGGGCCGCACCGCCGGGTTCACCGTGAAGGTGGTGCCTGAGCTCAGCAGCAGCGTGTAGCCGTCCGGCGCGGCCTTGGCCACGTAGCTCGCGCCGATCACCGTGCCCGCGCCGGCGCGGTTGTCGATGACCACGCTTTGCCCCAGCTTGTCGCCCAGCTTCTTGCCGATCAAGCGGCCCAGCACGTCGGTGGCTCCACCCGCGGGGAACGGAATCACCAGCGTGATGGGCCGGGAGGGAAACGCCTCCTGCGCATGCGCGGGGGCGAAAGCGGCGGCACCCAGGGCGCAGGCCAGCATGGACAACATCGTCTTGCGGTTCATGGCGTTCTCTCCAGTCAAGCCAGTCAAAAAAACAGATCCTTTCGTGGGGCCAGGACTCGGCGAAGGCGCGTCAACCCAGGGCCCGGCCACGTTCCTCGAAGCGCGCGTAGGCCTCGGGCGGCACGTACAGCCCGCCGGTGGTCCACACCAGGTGCGTGGCCTGCGCCAGGTGGGGCCACAGCCCTTGCGCGTGCAGCCAGGTGCGGCCCGTCTCGGTGCCCGTCAGGAAACCGGGGCCGCTCAGGCCCGCCGCCGCGGACGGCTCGATGCGCTCGCCCGTGGCATCCAGCACCTGTACCAGTTGGCGAAACAGGGTGTCGTCGCACACGGTGAAGCAGCCCGACAGCAGCGGCTCCATCAGCTCGGCCGCGGGCAGGGACGCGCGTGGCACGGCCAGGCCGTCGGCTTCCGTCCGGTTGGTGAGGCCCCAGTCGTACACCGAGGGGTGTGCGCCCTGTCCGGCCATCATTTGCACCATGAAACACGGCGACTGCACGGGCTCCGCGAAGAAGCAGTGCACATGCGCCCCCAGCACCTGCCGCAGGCCGAAGGTAATGCCTGCCGGCGCCCCGCCCACCCCGCAGGGCAGGTAGACGAACAGGGGGTGCTGCGCGTCCACGGCGATGCCCGCGTCCTGCAACTGCTGGCGCAGGTGCAGCGCCGCGGCGCTGTAGCCCAGCAGCAGCGACAGCGAGCGTTCGTCGTCCACGAAATGGCTGAACGGGTCCTGCGCCGCCTGCGCACGCCCCGCGGCCACGGCGCCCTCGTAGTCACCCGCGTGCTCCACCACCTGCACGCCGCGTTGGCGCAGGCGTTGTTTCTTCCATTCCTTGGCATCGGCCGACATGTGCACCACGGCGCGAAAGCCCAGCGCCGATGCCGCCACACCGATGCTCAGGCCCAGGTTGCCCGTGGAGCCGACGGCCACGGTGTGGCGCGCAAACACGGCGCGCGCAGCGGGGTTTGCCAGGGCGCGGTAGTCGTCGGCACCGGACCGCGGCGTCAGCAGGCCGTGCTGCAGTGCCAGGCGCTCGGCCAGCTCCAGCACTTCATGGATGCCTCCGCGTGCCTTGATGGACCCGGCCACGGGCAACCGGTGGTCCGCCTTGATCCACAGCGCGCCCTGGCCCGCGACGAGCCCCGCCGCGGCATGCAGGCTGGATGCGGGTAACAGGGGCGACTCGATCACGCCACCCGTCGCCTGCAACTCGGGGAACACGCCCTCCAGCAGCGGCGCAAAGCGCGCGAAGCGTGCCGCCGCCTCCTTTGTATCATCCAGACTAATGCCATCACCGGCCACGGCCTGCCGTGCGGCGGGTATGGGCTGCCTGTGCGGGTTGAGCCATAGGCAGGGCTCGGCGCGGCGCAGCTGTGCGGCCGGGGCGTCGTCCTGCAAGCAATCCTGTGTGGAAACAACGGAGGGCATGGGCTGCGGTCGGTGGAAGGTGGGGATAGACGGCATTCTTGGCATGCCCCGGCACCGGTACAACGCATTTATATTGACGATGGCATTAGTTTGAATAATGAATTCACGGCTTTTCCCTTCCCTGCTCGCCTGGCTGCGCTGCTTTGAAGCGGCCGCACGCCACGGCAGCTTCACGCGCGCGGCGGCGGAGTTGTGCATTACCCAGGGCGCGGTGAGCCAGCAAGTCAAGCAACTGGAAACCTGGCTGGGGCGCCCCCTCTTCGTGCGCACGCCCCGCACCCTCATGCCCACGCCCGAGGGCAAATGGCTGGCCGTGGTGCTGCGCGAGAGCTTCGGCGCCATCGAGGACGCCCTGTCGCAGATGCGTGTGACCGGCGATACGCCCGTGGCCACGCTGAGCTGCTCGCCCTCGTTTGCCATGCAGTGGCTTACGCCGCGGCTGGGAGAATTCTTTCGCGAGCACCCGGACGTGGGCCTGCGCGTGTTTGGCGAGTTCCACCGGCTGGACCGCACCCGCATGGTGCGCGACGGGGTCGAGGCGGCAGTGCGCTTCGACCTGGGCGGCTATACCGACCTGCGCGCCAGCGTGTTCCTGGATGAGTGGCTGATTCCCGTGGCCAGCCCCGCCTTCCTGGCCGCCCATCCTGACCTGCAGTCAACCTCGCAATTGCGCGGTGAATGGCTGCTGTACGACAGCAGTGCCTGGGAGGGTGCCGACCCATTCGAGGAATGGCAACACTGGTGCGCCTGCACGGACACAGCGCCGCCCGACTGGGGCGCCGGGCAGCAGTTCAACCTGTCGCAATTGGCGCTGAGCGCCGCCCTGGCGGGCCAAGGCATTGCCATGGGGCGCGCGGCCCTCGTGCTGGAAGACGTACGGCACGGGCGGCTGGTGCCGCTATTCGGGTGCAGCGTGCGCTCGCGGGCGTCGTACTCTTTCGTCACCACGGCGCATCCCAGCCCGCCGATGCTGCTGGTCAAGGAATGGCTGGCGCTGCAGGCGCAGCACTTTGCGGAGTTGCGCGGGGCTCTGCTGCCGTGTCCCGCTGGATAAAAGAAACTTAAAAAGCGCTTTTTAATGAAAAAGCGTATAAACGATGGCATGACGCATTCGTTGATCACCACATTGGCAGAAGTGCGCAAAGCCCGGCGCATCACACAGGCCGACCTGGCCGCGCAAGCCGGCCTGTCGCGCATGGCCGTGCAGCGCACCGAGACGGGGGACGTGGACCCGCGCTTTTCCACCCTGGCCGAGATGGCCCGCGTGCTCGGCATGGAGCTGATCGCCGTGCCGGCCGAGTTGAGCCCCGCGCTGCAGGCCTTCATCCAGTCGGGAGGCAAGTTCCTGGGCCAGCCCTCGGGAGCGGACGCCCCCCCCTCGGTGGTGGAGAGCCTGGGTCGCTGATCAAGACGCACGATGAGCACCGCCATCCGCTACCTGCGCCTGTACCTGCACCGCCCTGCAGCGCAGGGGGGCGGGCGGCGCGGCATCGGCTACCTGTCCCAGTACGGCGACATCCTGCGCGTGTCCTTCGATGAGGACTACATCGCCGACCCGCAGCGCCCCACCCTGTCGCTGAGCTACCGCGGCGCGAACGAGGCGGACACGCAGCAGATCCTGCGCTCGGCGCGTGACGCCCGCTTGGTGCGCACCGACGGACGTTGGCCGGCGTACTTCCAGAACCTGCTGCCCGAGGGCCACAACCGCGACCGCCTGGCGCGCGAACGCGGCTGCGCGCCCGACGACGAATTCGAGCTGCTGGCCGCCGCCGGCCACGACCTGATGGGCGCGCTGGAGGGCGAACCCGTGCCCGCCCAAGAGGGCGTGCCCGACGTGGTGCGCTACTGGCACACCACGCAGGGCCTGGACGTGCTGGAGCCCGGGTTTGTCGAATACCCGGTGGAAGACGCCGCCTCACTGCCCGGTGTGGTCACCAAGTTCAGCGCCGTGCAGGACGGGCGCCGCTACCTCGTCAAGCGCCGCGGCGCCGCCGGCAGCGTGATCCTCAAGCTGCCCACCACCGCCCACCCGGACCTGGTGGCCAACGAGTTCACCTGCTACCAGCTGGCCGGTAGCCTGGGCCTGCATTGCGCCCAGGCGCGCATCATCACCCGCGCCGAGGCCGAGCTGCCCGAGGCCGTGCCGTTCGACGACATCCTGGCCGTGCAACGCTTCGACCATCTGGCCGACGGCACCCGCGTGCACATGGAGGAGTTCAACCAGGCCCTGGGCTACGCGCCGCGCCAGAAGTACGGCAAGGGCCTGTTGCAGGACTGGGCCACCATGCTGCGCGTGGTCGATCGCCTGAGCGACCAGCCGGTGCAGGACACCCGCGAGTTCCTGGCGCGCATGGTGGCGTTCATCCTCATGGGCAACACCGACGCTCACCTGAAGAACTGGGCACTGGTCTACCCCGACGGGCACACGCCGCGCCTGGCGCCGCTGTACGACCCGGTGTGCGTGGCTGCGTTCTTCGAGGGAGCGACCGAGCACCAGTACGCGGTGAATCGCGCCATCGACCGCAGCATGCGCGCGCTGGACTGGGACGCACTGCAGGCCCTCATCAAGACCGCCGGCCTGTTGCGCATACCGCGCCACCTGGCACTGCTGCGGGACCTGGTACGCCGCGCGCAGGCCGACTGGCCCGCACTGCTGGCTGACGCCCCCTCCACGCTGCAGCGCACCGTGCAGGCGCGGCTGGCGGGTGGCGTCGCACTCACGCACCCATAACAGTCGGGCCCGGTCCAGCCGGGTGCGGCAGCCGCCCCCGTCGGTGAAAAGCCTGTGGGGCCACGCCCCGCAGCAGCTCGGTGCCCGACAGCCTTTGCCACAGGGTGCTGCCTAGATGGACGTGCAAACCGGTGCCTGCCCCGAGTCTGGCCACCATCGTCAGTCACAGCCATGAGGCGGCGGCGACCGCGCCTTCATTGGCCAAGGGATAAGCCGCGCGCCGCCGCAGCCCTCAGCGGCTCTGCATCCATCCAGCAGCCTCATCCATCAAATGCCCGCGAAACACTTCGGCAATGGGCGACAGCCGCTTGCCCTTGGGCCAGACCAGGTGCCACTGCGATTGGATGGGAAAACCCTGCACGTTCAGAATGGCCAGGCCATCGAGGTGCGGACCCAGCGCGTGCCGCGAAACGATGGAAACGCCCAGTTGCCCTTGCACCGACTCCTTGATGGCCTCGTTGCTGCCCAGCTCCAGTACCGCAGCGGGCGCAAAGCCCAACTGGCGCAGATGGGCGTCCGTCGCCATTCGTGTGCCTGAGCCTTTCTCGCGCAGGATGAACCGCTCGCTCTGCAACTGCGGCAAGGCCACCCGTTTCTTGGCGGCCAGCCGGTGCCCCGCGGGAGCGATGACCACCAGCGGGTTGGGCATGAGCACGTGGTCCTCCAGCGGCAGATCGCCCGGCGGCATGGACATCACGTAAAGGTCGTCCTGGTTGGCACGCAGACGGGTGATGACATGGTCGCGGTTGAGCACTTCCAGCGAAATGTCGATCTGGGGGTGCAGCTTGCAAAAGCTGCCCAACAGGCGGGGAACGAAGTACTTGGCGGTGCTCACCACCGCCACCTTGAGCCGGCCGCTGGTCAGGCCCTTGGCGCCCGAAATGCCCTGTTCAAACGCATCCCACTCGCTGGCGATCGCGCGGGCCGTGCGGGCCAGGGCCTGGCCCGCCTCGGTCAGGTACACGCGGCGCGACACCACCTCGTACAGCGGCACGCCCACCGCTTGCGCTACCTCGCGCAACTGCATCGAAGCCGTGGGCTGGGTCACGTGCATGAGCTTCGCGGCGGCGCTCACGCTGCCCGTCTCGGCCAGCGCAAGAAACAGGCGCAGTTGGCGAAAAGTGATATTCATAGACTTTTATCTATAGATAACCGCATTCGAATCGATTTTACTTTGCCAACGACCCCCTCTAGCATCGCCTCCCATCACCCATGTGGAGTTGAAGAATGCAAAGTTTGCTGGACCCTGCGGTCCTTTTTTTTGCACTGGGCGCGTTTGCGGGCCTGGTGCGGTCCAACCTGGAGATGCCTGCGGCCATCTCGAAGTTCTTGTCGATTTACCTGCTGACGGCGCTGGGCCTGAAGGGCGGCTTTGCGCTGGCGGCCTCGGGCTTCACGGCCAGCGTGGCCAGCAGCCTAGGACTGGCGGTGCTGCTGGCCGTGGTGGTGCCCCTGGTGGGTTACGCGCTGCTGCGGCGGGTACTGTCGGGCTTCAACGCGGCGGCCGTGGCGGCCACGTACGGATCGGTCAGCGCGGTGACATTCGTGACCGCCACGCAGTACCTGGAATCGCAATCCATCTCCTACGGCGGCTACATGGCAGCGGCCATGGCGCTGATGGAGTCGCCCGCCATCCTCCTGGCCGTGATGCTGGCCAATGCGCTGCGCCAGCGCCAGGCGGTGCCCGCAGCCCATGCTGCGCCCGTGATGGCCGTTTCTCCTTCAGGCGCCGCGGCCCTGGCCGGCCCCGGCGGGCTGGGTGCCGCGGGCCCCACCCCAGCGGGCAAGGCCGGTCCGGCCTTGTCGGTGGGGAAGATCCTGCGCGAATCGTTCACCGATGGCACCCAATTGCTGTTGCTGGGCGCCATGCTCATCGGCCTCGTCACGGGCGACGCAGGCAAGGCCGCCATGCAGCCGTTTTCGGGTGACCTGTTCAAGGGCATGCTCTGCCTGTTCCTGCTGGACATGGGCCTGTCTGCCGCGCGCAATCTGCCCGCCGTGCGCAAACAGTCGCCCTGGCTGTTGGCCTACGCAGTGTGGGGTCCGCTGGTGCATGCCAGCGTGGCGGTCGGCCTGGCGTGGCTCGCCCAGGTGCCCGCGGGCGACGCCGTGCTGCTGATGGTGCTGGCCGCCAGTGCGTCGTACATCGCCGTGCCCGCCGTGGTGCGCTATGCGATACCCGAGGCAGATCCTTCGCTGTACGTCAGCCTGTCGCTGGGCGTGACGTTTCCGCTCAACATCCTGCTGGGCATCCCGCTGTATACGCAGGTGGTGTTGCAGTTGTGGGGTGGTTAACGGCTTGGGCACCAAAGCGCATTGCCCCGGCGGTGGCATCCGCTGCCGGGCATATGCCACCCATTTTGCTATCAATAAAGTAGCTTCAACCGCTTATCCAACCCGCGCCAGCTCGTCTTTTCACTCAGAATTTTCGGCCCCTGCCGAGCGCAGCAGGGCGGCTGCCGCGTCGGCTTTCATCGCGAGGGCGCAGCCCAGGGCGGTGTTGCCTTGCAGGTCGGCCGCGCGCGGGTTGGCGCCGCGTGACAGCAGCAGCTCGACCACGGCCGGGTGGTTGAACAGGGCGGCGAACATCAGCGGCGTACGGCCATCGGGCGAAGGCCCGTCCACGGCCGCACCACCGTCCAGCAGCAGGCGCACCATGTCCACGTCGCCCTTGAAGGCGGCGCCGGCCAGCGGCGTCTGACCGCGGCCGTTCACCAGCCCCGCGTCAGCTCCGCGCGCCAGCAACAGCCGCGCGGCCTCGGCATGGCCGTGGTAGCTGGCCAGCATCAGCAGGCTGTCGCCCTGGGCATTGCGCAGGTCCGGCGGCAGGCCGTTGTCCAGCCACAGCGCCAGACGCGCGGCGTCGCCCTGGCGCGCGGCGTCGAACACCTTCTCGGCAAAGGCCAGGGTGGCTTCATCCAGGGCGGGGCGTTCGGGCGTGGCGGTCATGGGGTTCTCCAGCGTCAAGGTGTGAGCCATTGTAGGAACCGGCACCCTGCCCCGCCGCGCATTTGCGCTATGGCTTCGATAGCTTGACAGGCCGCACGGGTCAATGCCCCGTGACCTTGGAGAGCAGCTGGATCACCAGCACGCCGCCCACGATCATGGCCATGCCGACGACGGCCGGCAGGTCCAGCTTCTGCCCATAGAGCAGCCAGCCGACCAGCGAGATCAGCACGATGCCCAGCCCCGACCACACGGCGTACACCACGCCCGTGGCCATGTGGTTCATCACCTTGGAGACGAGGTAGAACGCCACGCAGTAGCCCAGCACCGCCAGCGCGCTGGGCCCCAGCCGCGTGAGCCCCTGCGAGGACTTGAGCGCCGAGGTGGCCACCACCTCCGCCATGATGGAGATGCCGAGCAGAAGGTACGGATGCATGGGTAAGAAAGTGCGGTGCGTGCGAGAGTTTATCAAAATGATAGCTGCTCGCGCTTGATGGGAAAGCGCTCCAGGCATATTTGGCTTGAAATTCCCAGGCTACACCCTACCCGCCCGTGCAGACCAGCCGCTGCTCGCCCAGCCCCGTCGCGCCCAGCCGCATCACGTCGCCCGCGCGCAAGAAGCGCGGCGTGGGCTTCTGTCCCAGGCCCACGCCGGCGGGCGTGCCGGTGAGCACCAGATCGCCCGGCTCCAGCGTCATGAACTGGCTGATGTAGGCCAGCACACGGGGCACGCCGAAGATGAAGTTGCGCGTGTGGCCGTCCTGCATGCGCTGGCCGTTCACCTCCAGCCACAGCCCGATGGCGTGCGGGTCGGGAATCTCGTCGGTGGTCACCAGCCAGGGGCCCACGGGTGCGAAGGTGTCGCAGCCCTTGCCTTTGTCCCACTGCCCGCCACGCTCCATCTGGTAGCTGCGCTCGGACACGTCGTTGGCCAGCACGTAGCCCGCCACATGGGCCAGCGCATCGGCCTCGGCCACCTGCTGCATGCGCGTGCCGATGACGATGCCCAGCTCCACCTCCCAGTCGGTCTTGAGCGCGCCGGGCGGGATGCGCACGGCGTCCGTGGGGCCGCTGAGCGCGCTGGTCGCCTTCATGAACAGCACGGGTTCGGCGGGCGCGGGAAGGCCGGCCTCGGCCGCATGGTCGGCGTAGTTCAGGCCCACGCAGACGATCTTGCCGACACCGCCCACGGGGCAGCCCAGGCGTGTGCCGGGTACCACCGCGGGCAGGCGCGCGGCGTCGATGGCGGCCAGCGCGGCCAACGTGCGTGGCGCCAACTGCGTGGGGCCGATGTCCGGCAGCAGCATGGACAGGTCGCGCAGCACGCCCTGGGCGTCGATCAGGCCGGCGCGCTCCGCGCCGGGGTGTCCGTGGCGGACGAGTTTCATGGGTGTCTCCGTGGGTTTGATCGGGACGATCTTATGCACGCCATCCCGTTCATCCATCGCATCGACTGATGGCCGCATCGCGTTTGGCGATGGCGAGGCCGGCACGGCCGCCGCGCGGCACGCGTACGATGCGCAGCTTCGCCGCCCCGCCATGCACCCCCACACCCCTGAATCGCCCGCCAGAACCGCCGAGGACGACCATCCACGCCCGCACAGCCTGCGGGAGCTGTTCTGGGCCTTCACCTGGCTGGCGCTGCAGGGCTTTGGCGGCGTGCTGGCCGTGGTGCAGCGCGAGCTGGTGGAACGCCGCCGCTGGATGAGCAACGAGCAGTTCGTCGAGGACTGGGCCGCCGCGCAGATCCTGCCGGGCCCGAATGTGGTGAACCTGTCCATCATGGTGGGCGACCGCTACTTCGGCCTGCGCGGCGCGCTGGTGGCCGTGGCGGGCATGCTGTTGCTGCCCATGCTGCTGGTGGTGGTGCTGGCCGTGGTCTACGCCGGCTTTGCCGACCAGCCCATGGTGGCCGGCGCTCTGCGCGGCATGGGCGCCGTGGCCGCAGGCCTGGTGGCGGGCGTGGGCTGCCGCCTGGCCGCATCGCTGCGCAAGCACCCGCTGGGGCCCTGGGCCTGCGGCGCGATCGCGGCCGCCACCTTCGTCGCCATGAGCGTGCTGCGCCTGCCGCTGGCCTGGGTGCTGCCCGTGGTGGGCGGCGCGGCCTGCGCCCTCACCTGGCGCAAGCTCGCTCCCGCGGGGCACTGACGCAGCCATGGCCGCACCGCTGACCTTGCACCTGCAGCCGCTGGACTGGCTGAACCTGTTCCTGTACTACCTGTCGCTGTCGCTGCTGGCCGTGGGCGGCGCCATCGCCACCGCACCGGACATGCACCGCTTCCTGGTGGAGCGCCAGGGTTGGCTGACCGAGGTGCAGTTCAACACCTCCATCGTCATCGCACAGTCGGCTCCCGGGCCCAACGTACTGTTCATCGCCCTGCTGGGCTGGAACGTGGGCCTGAACGCGGCCGGCACCGGCACGCATGCGGCCTGGGCCTTCGGCGCGGTGGGCGTGGCGGTCTGCATGCTGGGGGTGCTGCTGCCCAGCAGCCTGCTGACCTGGGCCGCCACGCGCTGGGCACACCGCAACCGCGAGCGCCGCTCGGTGCGCGCCTTCAAGCAAGGCATGGCACCACTGGTGATCGGCCTGCTGCTGGCCACGGCCTGGGTGCTGGGCAGCGCCCATGGCGAGCCCGCGCAAGACTGGCCACTGTGGCTGCTGAGCGCGGCCACCACCCTGCTGGTGTGGCGCACGCGCATCCACCTGCTATGGCTGCTGGGCGCGGGGGCGTTGCTGGGCGCGTTCGGCTGGGTCTAGCGCGGTGTCAGGGCTGGCGCGCGCGACGGTAGTCCGCCAGCGCCCGCACCGTGGTGCACAGCAAGCCATGCGCACGGGCAAAGCGGGCCACCTGTGCGCCGCGCGCCATGCTGCCGTCGGGGTTCATGAGCTCGCACAGCACGCCCGCAGGCGGCAGGCCGGCCAGCACGGCCAGGTCCACGGCCGACTCGGTATGGCCGTCACGCTCCAGCACCCCGCCCGCGCGTGCCACCAGTGGGAACACGTGGCCCGGGCTTACGACCTCGGGCGCGCACCCCGGCGCCGGAATGCGCAGGGCGCATCGCACGGTCTGCAGGCGGTCGGCCGCCGACACGCCGGTACTCACGCCATGCGCGGCCTCGATGGACTGGGTGAACGCGGTGGAGAACGCCGAGCGGTTCACCTCCACCATGGGCCGCAGCCCCAGCGCCTTGGCATGCGCGGACGTCAGGCACAGGCAAACGATGCCGCTGCCCTCACGGATCATGAGTGCCATGGTGGCCTCGGTCATGTTGGCGGCAGCGCAGACCAGGTCGGCTTCGTTTTCGCGGTCGGCGTCATCGAGCACCAGCACCGGGCGGCCGGCCGCGATCGCGGCGATCACCGCTGGCATGGGCGCGAGCGTGACCTCCCGTGGGAGATCGCCAGGGGCGGACAAGAAAGTGGCGGGAAAAGACATGAAACGCTCCTCTGTTGAAATGAAGAAACGCCTCAAGGCATGCAAGAAGCACCCACGCGCGCCATGGGCCCGGGCCCCGGCACGCGCGAAGCACACGGCCGCGCCCAGGGCACTGGGCCCCGGTCGCGGCACGTCTTCTTTCATCCGGACTATGACCGTCGGCCCCGGACTGGGAGTGGCCTGCGCCGCCCCGCACCGGGTCTGCTGACCCCCGGTTGCACTGATGGCAACCGGGGCGCTCGCGGGCTCGCGGTGCAAGAAAACCTCCATGCGCCGCCTACCGCCGGTGGGGAATTCCACCCCGCCCTGAAGACCTGCCGATTATGGCGCCTCAACCATCGGCGGCCCGTCCAGCAGCAACGGCAACAGCCGCGCCGCCGGGCCGCGCAGCACGGCGTGGGCGATACCGTCCAGCTCGCTGGCCGCGGTGTTGACCACCACCACGCGCGCACCGGCATGGCGCGCCTGGTGCGCCAGCCCTGCGGCCGGGTACACGGCGCCCGCGGTGCCCACCACCAGCATCAGCTCGCAGGACTGCGCCGCCTGCTGCGCCGCGGCCAGCACCGGCAGCGGCAAGGCCTCGCCGAACCAGACCACGCCAGGGCGTACCAGGTTGCCGCAGGTGGGACAGCGCGGCGGGTGGCCGGGCGCGGCGTGGGCCAGATCACAGCAGGCCCGCGGACGGTCGAGCCAGCGGTCGGCCGTCAGGTCACCATGCAGGCACAGCACATCCGGGCTGCCGGCGCGCTGGTGCAGGCCGTCCACGTTCTGGGTGATGAGCGTCAGCCGCCCGCGCCCGTGCTGCGCAAACGCCGCCAGCGCCCGGTGGCCCGCGTTGGGCTGCACGCCCGCGAGCAAGCCGCGGCGGTGGGCGTACCAGTCCCACACCCGCGCGGGCTGGGCCCTGAAGCCGGTCTCGCTGGCCATCTCCATGGGGTTGAACTGCGCCCAATAGCCCGTCTGCGCATCCCGGAACGTGGGGACGCCCGACTCGGCGCTGATGCCTGCGCCTGTGAGCACCGCGATGCGGCGCGCATCGCGCACCCACGCCCGCACCTCGTCCAGCGGGGTGCAGGGGCCGGACGTTCCGGCATCGTCCGTCATGCCGCGGCCTCGGCCAACAGGCCCTGCTCGACCATGGCGACCAGTCGCTCGGCCAGCGCCTGGCAGCCGGCCTCGTCCAGGCCGCGCAAGGGGCCGTCCAGCATCAGCATCGCCATGCCATGCACGGCGGACCAGGCCATGAACTCGGCGCCCGGGCGGCGTGCGGGTGGCAGCAGACCGGCCTGCACCATGCCGTCCAGCGTGTGCCCCAGCAGTTCGAACGGATCCATGCCGCTGGCCCCGCGCGCCGCACCATCGTCCGGCGCGCGCTCGTCCACATCAAAGGGCCGCGCCACGAAAGCGGTGCGGAACAGGCCCGGCTCGTGCCGCGCAAAGCGCAGATAGCCCAGGCCCACGCCGCGGAACGCGGCGCGTGCACGCTGGCGCGGATCGCGCAGCCGGCGCGTGGCATGGATCTCGGCCTCGATCGCGCGCGCCAGTTCCGAAAGTGCCACCGCGCGCACGGCTTCCAGCAGCGCCTGGTGGTTCTGGAAGTGCCGGTACGCCGCATTGGGCACGACACCGGCACGGCGCGTGGCTTCGCGCAGCACCACCGCGGCAGGGCCGCCTTCGCGCGCCAGCGCCACACCGGCGTCCAGCAGCGCGCGCTTCAAATCCCCATGGCGGTACGTGGCACGCGCGGGGCTCAGGTCTTCATTCGGCATTTACGAGTTTTTACAGATACACCGTCCACATTTATCCGCAAGGCCCGGATACACTGCAAGTGTACATTGTCCACAAAGGAGTTGCGCCATGGAACCCGACAGCTACATCGACGGCTTCGTGCTTGCCGTCCCCACTGCCAACAAGGAAACCTTTCGCCAGCACGCCAGCGAGGCCGCGCAGATCTTCAAGAAGCACGGCGCCCTGGAGATCGTGGAATGCTGGGGCGACGACGTGCCCGAGGGCAAGCTCACCTCCATGCCCCTGGCCGTGCAGCGCAAGGACGACGAGACCGTGGTCTTTTCCTGGGTCGTGTGGCCCTCGCGCGCGGTGCGCGATGCCGGCATGCAGGCCGTCATGGACGACCCGCTCTGCCCCAAGGACATGCTTTTCGACGGCCAGCGTGTGATTTATGGCGGGTTTCGCGTGCTGGTCCACGCGTAAACGGCGCGCACCTCTTCCCCTTCTACTCCCCTCAAACCACCCCAGGGAGACACCATGCAGTTCACGCCCTACCTCAACTTCGACGGCAACTGTGCCGAGGCCTTTGCCTTCTACGCCAAGCTGTTCGGCGGCACCATCGTCCACCAGAACACCTTTGGGGAGATACCTCCCTCCGAAAACATGCCCCCGCTGCCCGAGGCAGCCAAGAGCCGCATCATGCATGTGCAGCTGCAGATCAAGGACCAGTCGTTGATGGGATCGGACGCCATGCCGGCCATTCCCGGGCAGGACCCGAATGCCTGTGGTGGCGGCTACCAACTGCCGCAGGGCCTGTGGGTGTCGATCCAGGCCGCCGACGCGGCCGAGGGGCGCCGCCTGTTCGATGCGCTCAGCGCCGGCGGCGAGACCGTCATGCCATTTGCCGCGACCTTCTGGTCACCCGGCTTCGGCATGGCGCGCGACCGCTTCGGCACGCCGTGGATGGTCAACGTGACGGCACAGGCCTGATGCCCCACACCCAAGGAGGCCGTATGTCCGACCGCACCGTTCGTTTGCACCGGGTGCTGCGCACCACGCCGCACAAGCTGTATCGCGCCTTCCTGGAGGGCGACGCCATGGCCAAATGGCTGCCGCCCCACGGGTTTACCTGCAGGGTGCAAGAACTCGACGCCCGCGTGGGAGGTACCTTCCGCATGTCGTTCCACAACTTCGGCTCGGGCCAGTCGCACGCCTTCGGCGGCGAATACCTGGAGCTGGTGCCGGGGGAGCTCATTCGCTACACCGACCGGTTCGACGACCCGAACCTGCCCGGCACGCTGGAGGTCACCGTCCGGCTCACGCCCGTGAGCTGCGGCACTGAGCTGAGCATCACCCAGGCCGGCATTCCGCAGGCCATTCCGCTGGAAATGTGCTACCTGGGCTGGCAGGAATCTCTCACCCAGCTGGCCGCGCTGGTGGAGCCCGACATCCCGGGTTAAAGGCCCAGCAGTCCCGACTCAGCAGGAGCACCCCATGACGCAACCCGCCAAAAACACCATCTGCCTGTGGTTCGACGGCACTGCCGAAGAAGCCGCGCGGTTCTACGCGAAAACCTTTCCCGACTCATCCGTGAGCGCGCTGCACCGCGCGCCGGGGGACTTTCCGTCAGGCCAAGAGGGCGATGTGCTGATGGTCGAGTTCACGGTGCTGGGCATCCCCTGCCTGGGGCTCAATGGCGGCCCGGCCTTCAAGCACAGCGAGGCTTTCTCGTTCCAGGTGGCGACCGCCGACCAGGCAGAAACCGACCGCTACTGGAATGCCATCGTGAACAACGGCGGCCAGGAAAGCGACTGCGGCTGGTGCAAGGACCGATGGGGCCTGTCCTGGCAGATCACACCCGTGGCCTTGACCCGCGCGGTGACCGACCCCGACCGCGCCGCAGCCAAGCGCGCGTTCGACGCGATGATGCAGATGCGCAAGATCGACATTGCCGCCATCGAGGCGGCGCGCCGCGGCTAGGGGCCGGGCGCCTTCCGCGTTCAGGCGCGCTGGCGCAGCGCCTCGTACAGGCACACCGCGCTGGCCACCGACACGTTCAGGCTCTCGACAGCGCCCTGCATGGGGATGCCCACCAGTTCGTCGCAGGTCTTGCGCGTGAGTTGGCGCATGCCCGGGCCCTCGGCGCCCAGCACCAGGGCGACCGGGCCTTTCAGGTCTACTTGATACAGCGTCTTGTCGGCATCGCCACTGGTGCCGATGACCCAGATGTTGCGCTCCTTGAGCTCGTTCAGCGTGCGCGCCAGGTTCGTGACCATGAAGTACGGCACCGTCTCGGCCGCGCCGCTGGCCACCTTGGCCACGGTGGCGTTGATGCCCACCGCATGGTCCTTGGGGGCGATCACCGCATGCGCGCCCGCGCCATCGGCCACGCGCAGGCAGGCGCCCAGGTTGTGCGGGTCGGTCACGCCGTCCAGCACCAGCAGCAGCGGGTTCTTCACGCCGCGGGCCTCCAGCTCGTCCAGCAATTCGTCCAGCGTGCGCACTTGCGCCACGGCCTCGACCCGCGCCGCCACGCCCTGGTGGCCATGGCTGCCGGCCAGCTTGGCCAGGCGCAGGCCATCGGCCTCGATCAGGCGCGCCCCCGCCTCGCGTGCGCGCTCCAGGAACTGGCGCATGCGCGCGTCGCGGCGCGTGGGCTCGTAATAGATCTCGATGATGCTTTGCGGCGCGGTCTTCAGGCGCACGCCCACGGCGTGAAAGCCGAAGAGGACTTTGGGGGAGGACATGGGTGGCGATTATCCCGCCGGCGACCCCACTGGCACCGTGGCGCGGCGCAGGCCACCGCCGGGCAGTCGCTAAAATCCGCGTTTCTTCCCTTGACAAACGGGCCGCTGCCACAAGCGGCGCCGCTTGCCTGACCGCCTTCATGGCCGTCCCTGTGGCGGCCGCGCCTGCCACAAGGCGCCGCGCTGCGCGGCCTGCGCAGCGGCTCAGGCCCTCCTTCTGTTCAGATCATGATCCTCTCTCCCCTGTTGCGCTGGGTGCAGCGCACGAGCCTGGTCACCCAGATCGCCATCGCGCTGGTCGTCGGCATTGTGCTGGCGGCTGTATGGCCCGCCGCCACGCCCCACCTGTCCATTCTGGGCGCGTTGTTCATCTCGGCCCTGAAGGCAGTGGCGCCGGTGCTGGTGTTCGTGCTGGTGATGGCCGCCATCAGCAACCACACGCCGGGCGAGACGACGCACATCCGCCCGGTGCTGGTGCTGTACGCGGTGGGCACGCTGGCCGCGGCCACCGTGGGTGTGGTGGCCAGCATGTGGTTTCCCAGCACGCTCACGCTGCAGGCGCCCGCACAGGCCGCCGCGGGGCCGGGGTCGGTGTCCGAGGTGCTGATGAACGTGCTCAAGAGCGTGGTCGAAAACCCGGTCAAGGCGCTGCTGGAGGCCAACTACATCGGCATCCTGGCCTGGGCCATTGCGCTGGGCCTGGCGCTGCGCCACGCCAGCGCGGGCACGCGCGCCATGCTGCAGGACGGCGCCACGGCCGTGACGCAGGTGATCCAGCTGGTGATCCGCCTGGCGCCTCTGGGTATCCTGGGCCTGGTGGCCAGCACCTTTGCGGAAGCCGGCGCGCAGGCGCTGTGGGGATATGCCCAACTGCTGGCCGTGCTGCTGGGCTGCATGCTGTTCGTGGCGCTGGTGGTCAACCCGCTGATCGTGTACGTGGCGATCCGCCGCAACCCCTATCCGCTGGTGTTGATGTGCCTGCGCGAGAGCGGCGTGACGGCGTTCTTCACGCGCAGCTCTGCCGCCAACATCCCGATCAACCTGGCCCTGGCCAAGCGCCTGCGCCTGAACGAGGACACCTACAGCATTGCCATTCCGCTGGGCGCCACCATCAACATGGCCGGCGCGGCCATCACCATCAGCGTGCTGTCGCTCGCCGCGGCCAACACCCTGGGCATCCAGGTGGATCTGCCTACCGCGCTGCTGCTGTGCGTGGTTGCGTCGCTGTGCGCCTGCGGCGCATCGGGCGTGGCCGGCGGCTCGCTGCTCCTGATTCCGCTGGCGTGCAGCCTGTTCGGCATCGGCAACGACGTGGCGATGCAGGTGGTGGCCATCGGCTTCATCATTGGCATCCTGCAGGATTCGGCCGAGACGGCGCTGAATTCCTCCACCGACGTGATCTTCACCGCCGCCGCCTGCCTGGCACAGGAGCGCAAGGCGCAGGTCTGATTCACCACCGGCCCGCTATCGATACGAGAGCTGTCAGCGCATGCTATGCAAGGGTTTCAATATGAAATTCATTGAAAACCAGCTAGCATCAAGCGCTGGCAGCTATTCTTTCAGGAGTTATCGACCAGCCGTCCGGCCTCAATGGTGATGCGCCGGTCGCAGCGCGCGGCAATGCCGCGGTCGTGCGTGACCAGCACCAGCGTGGTGCCCTGCTCGCGGTTGAGGGCCAGCATCAGTTCCATGATGGTCTCTCCCGTGGCGAAGTCCAGGCTGCCCGTGGGCTCGTCGGCCAGCAGCACGGCGGGCTCCACCACGAAGGCGCGTGCCAGCGCCACGCGCTGCTGCTCGCCGCCCGACAGCACCTTGGGATAGTGCGTCAGGCGCTGGCCCAGGCCAACGCGCTCCAGCATGTCGGTCGCGCGGCGGCGTGCATCGCGAATGCCCGCCAACTCGAGCGGCAGCATCACGTTCTCCAGCGCCGTGAGGTTGCCCATGAGCTGAAAGCTCTGGAACACGAAGCCCACCTGCCGGGCGCGCAGTGCGGCGCGGTCGTCCTCGTCCAGTGCGAACAGGTCCTGCCCGCCCAGGCGCACCGTGCCGCGCGTGGGCGTGTCCAGCCCGGCGATGATGGACAGCAGCGTGCTCTTGCCCGATCCCGAGGCGCCCACGATGGCCGCAGTCTCCCGCGGCGCCAGGCGGAAATCGATATCCCGCAAAATCTCCAGCGTACCCGTGGAGTCCGTGACGGACTTGGACACATGCTCCACCGCGATGATGGATTCGGGCGGCATGCGGTCGTTGGAGGCGGCAGGGGCCGCGGCGGCGGAGGTTTCGGACATGAAAGGTTCTCGGCAGTGAAGCATATGGTTCGGCGTGACTTTATCGTGGCGGGCGCACTGGCCCTGTGGGGCGCGGCGCCCGCCCTTGCGCAGTCCGGTGGCAAGAAGCCCACCCGCGCCCCCGTGATCCTGGTGGTGGGCGACTCGCTCAGCGCCGAATATGGCCTGCCGCGCGGCACCGGCTGGGTGGCGCTGCTGGACAAGCGGCTAGCGCAGGAGAAGATCCCCGCCACGGTGGTCAACGCCAGCGTGAGCGGCGACACCACCGCCGGCGGCCGTGCGCGGCTGGCCGCACTGCTCCAGCAGCACCGGCCCACGCATGTGGTGATCGAACTCGGCGGCAACGACGCCTTGCGCGGCCTGCCGCTGGCCAGCACCCAGGGCAACCTGGCGTGGATGACCGAACAGGCCCAGGCCGCGGGCGCGCGCGTGCTGCTGGTGGGTGTGCAGGTGCCGCCTAACTACGGTGCCAATTACACCCGGCAGTTCGCCGAGGTCTTCGAGAACGTGGCCCAGGAGCGCAAGGCAGCGCTCGTGCCCTTCTTGCTCAAGGGCGTGGCCGATGGGCCCGATCCCACGGCGCTGTTCCAGCCCGACCGCATCCACCCCACGGCCCAGGCGCACCCGCGCATGCTGGACAACGTGTGGCCCGCGCTGCGCGCGTTGCTGTAAACCATCGTCAAAGAATCAGCCGGCGCTCTGCGGCGCCTGCGCGGGCGCAAGGGGCGCAGTGGGCGCCGCCACCGCCGCGCGGTAGGCATGCCAACTGGCATGCCCCAGCACCGGCCCCACCACCAGCAAGCCCGCGCCCCAGGCGAACAGCGACAACGCCACCAGCGCCGTGATGAGCAGGCCCCACAGCAGCATCACGCCGGGGTTTTCCACCACCACCCGCATGCTCGCAATGCCGGCCGTGAGCGCATCGGTGTCGCGGTCCAGAATCATCGGAATGGACACCACCATGCTGGAGAACACCAGGGCCGCGAACACACTGCCTACCAACAGGTACACGGCGACGAACTGCCAGTTGGCCGGGTTGAACACCGCCTGCACCACCCCCGTGGTGGACGGCATGCCGGTGTTGAAGAACACGGCAAACACCACGAGCGACGCGCGGCCCCACAGCAGTTCCAGCACCACAAGTACGAGTACCAGCATGCCCATGCTGCCCAGGTGGCGGTCCCAACAGGTCAGCGATTCACCCAGATCGGGTGCCAATCCCTGTTCGCGCCGGCGGCTGGTGTCGTACAGCCCCATGGCCAGGAAGGGGCCCACCAGCAGGCAGCCGCTGGCAAACGACATGGTGTATTCCGGCCGCGCCTGGAACACCCAGCCCAGCAGGAGTGCCATGCCCCAGAACCACGTACCGTAGAACAGCGCCACGCCGGGCGCGGCCATCATGTCGCGCGCCCCCAGCACGAGCCAACGCAGCGGGTCCGGCCAGCGCAAGGGGTTGAGAGTCACCGGTGCGGACACCGGCGCGGAGGTGACTGGCGCGGAAGAATCAGACATGGCGGTCGGCATCGCTGCGGCAGTGGCGTTGCTGCCACCTTAACCACCTGACTGCCTGACCACCATCAAGGAAACTACCACCCTCGCCGCGCCAGCCGCCAACGCATCAGGCAGCTCCAAAGGCCTGGTGCATCGCCTGCGCCAGGTCGGCACGCAGGTCGTCCACGGCCTCCAGCCCCACGGAGAAGCGCACCACGGTGCCGGGCCGCAGATGCGCGGTGGCGCCCGTGCGCATACTGGGCAGGTCGTAGGGCACCACCAGGCTCATCGGTCCGCCCCAGCTGTAGCCCAGCTTGAACAGGCGCAGGCCGTCGCAAAAGGCATCCACCTGCGCCTGGCTGTGGCGTGCGTCAATGACCACGCTGAACAGGCCGGCGGCAGCGCCCTGCCCGCCATTGGCTGCGCCGCACAGCGCCTTCCACTGCGCATGGCCGGGCGATCCGGGCAGCGCCGGGTGCAGCACCTGGGCCACCGCGGGCTGCAAGCCCATCCACTGCGCCAGGTCGCGCGCGGCCGCATCGTGCGCGTGGTAGCGCAGCGCCATGCTGGGCAGCGCCCGCAAGACCGCTTCCACGTCGTTCGCCCCCACTCCGAGCCCGAGCCGCATATGCGTGAGCTTGATGCGCAGATGCAAGCCTTCGTCGCGGGTGGTGATGCTGCCCATCAGCACATCGCCCCCGCCGCTGGGGTACTTGGTGAGCGCATGCACGGATACGTCCACGCCCAGCGCGCCCTCGGCACCCGCGCCACGGCCCAGCAGGTCGAAGGGTGCGAAAGCCAGGCCCGCGCCCCAGGTGTTGTCCAGCACCGTGGCCACGGCGCGTGCGCGGCAGATGCGCACCTGCTCCACCAGGTCGGGGAACTCCAACGTGACGGAACCCGGCGCCTCCAGCCACACCAGCCGCGTGGCGTCGGTGATCTTGGATGCGAGGTCCGCCGGGTCCAAGGGGTCATAGATACGGTGGCGGATGCCGTAGTGGCGCAGCTCTACCTCGGCCAGTGCCTTGTTGGGACCATAGGCGTTGTCCGGGATCAGCACCTCGTCGCCCTGGCGCAGCAGCGCCAGCGATACGGTGGAAATGGCGGCCAATCCGCTGGGCACCAGCAGACACTGCAACCCGCCTTCCAGCGTGGCCAGGCGCTCTTCCAGCTGGTAGGTCGTGGGCGTGCCGTGCAGCCCGTAGGTGTAGCTGCTCTTGTCCTTCCACTCGCGCGCGCGCATCGCGGCGACGTTGGGGAAGATGACGGTGGACGCCTTGTGCACCGCTGGCTGCGGGGCATGGAAACCCTGCGGCGGTGTGTACTCGTGGTGAATGAGGCGGGTGGACAGGTCGGGTGTGGAGGGCTGCTTCATGCGCCGATGGTAGAGCCTGTCCCCCGCCCAGGCTCAGCCGCCGCTGGAGATGGTGAGGTTGTTGACCACCGAGGTCACGCCCGGTACGGCCTGCGCGATCTGGCTGGCGCGGTCACGGGCCTGCTCGCTTTTCACGGGGCCATTGAGCGTGACGACGCCCGCGCGGGTGTCCACGTCGATCTTGATGGCGCTGAGGTCCGGGTCTTGCGCCAGGCCCGCGTTCACCTTGGCGGTGATGCCGGCATCGTCCATTAGGGCGGCTGCGTCGGCCGTGGCGTTGCGTGAAGCCTGCCCGGCTTCCTGCGCCGCGGATTCCATTTTTTGCTTGGCATCCTGGGCCGCCTGTTCGGTCTTGTTGATGGCGGAATCCAGGCGTTGACCGGCCGTGGGTTCCTCGGCCTTGTTGCAAGCACTCAGCCCGGCGGCCAGGGCAGCGGCAGCGGCGAAAGTGGTCCAGCGCGACGCTCGAAAAAGAGGGGTTGTCATGGCATATCTCCTTCCAGTGGGTACGGGGTCCACTGTAGAAAGCACTGGCTGCCGAGCCGGTCGGACAGGGCCGAAACCGCAGTAGGACAACAGCGGCTCTCAGGCAACAGCGGCTCTCAGGCACGTGCCGACGCAAGCCTGGACAATCGGCCCATGTCCTCATCCTTGCTGCATCGCTGGTTTCCCTTTCTCTCCTGGCCCCGCCCGACATCCGCGCTGCTGCAGGGCGAGTTCTGGGCCGGCATGACCGTCGGGCTGATGCTGGTGCCGCAGGGCGTGGCGTACGCCGCGCTGGCCGGCATGCCGCTGGTGACGGGGATCTACGCATCGCTGGTGCCGGCACTGGTGGCCGTGCTGTGGAGCTCATCCACCCGCCTCGGCGTCGGGCCCACGGCGCTCACCAGCCTGCTCATCGGCGCGTCGATCACCGGGCTGGCCGAGCCCGGCAGCGCCCATTGGGTCACGCTGGCGGTGTGGATGGCCCTGCTGTCGGGCCTGCTGCAGCTGCTGCTGGGCGTGGTGCGTTTCGGCTGGCTGCTCAACCTGGTAACTTCACCGGTGCTGGGCGGCTTCACGCAGGCTGCGGCGTTGCTGATCCTGGCCTCGCAACTGCCCGACCTGTTGGGCCTTCGCACCAGCTGGAGCGCACTGGCGGTCAGCCCGTCGCTGCACCACTTCGATCTGCGCGCGCTGGCGTTCGGCCTGGGCAGCCTGGGCTGCCTGGTGCTGGCGCGGCGCTGGCGCTCCAGCTTCCCGGCCGCCATCGTGGTGATCGCGCTGGCGGCGCTCATCAGCTGGGCCATGGGCTATGCCGATGCCGACGGCGCCGTGATCGGCCACTTGCCCTCCGGCCTGCCGACGCTGTACTGGCCGGGATGGCTCTCGTGGGAAGAAATGGGCGCGCTGGTGATGCCGGTGATGGTCGTCACGCTGGTCAGCTTCCTGGAGACCGCCTCCAGCGCCAAGGTGGAGCACCACCAGGGCGGCACCCGCTGGAACGAGAACCAGGACCTGATCGCCCATGGCATGGCCAAGATCAGTTCGGGCCTGTGCGGCAGCTTTGCCACCAGCGCGTCGTTCTCGCGCTCCGCCATCAACCTGTATGCAGGCGCCAAGAGCGGCTGGGCGACGCTGTTCGCGCTGGTGCTGGTGCTGGCAACGCTGCTGTGGCTCACGCCGGCCCTGTACCACGTACCACAGCCGGTGCTGGCCGCCGTGGTGGTGACAGCGGTCACCAGCCTCATCAAGCCCGCCGGCATGTTCCGCCTGTGGCGCGTCTCGCGCGTGGAGACGGCCATCGGCCTCGTCACCTTCGGCCTCACGCTGGCCACGGCACCGCGCATGTACTGGGGCGTGCTGGTGGGCCTGCTGATGAACCTGAGCCACTTTCTCTACCAGCGGCTGCACCCGCGCATCATCGAGGTGGGCCTGCACCCCGACGGCAGCCTGCGCGACCGCCACCTGTGGCAGCTGCCCCCGCTGGCGCCAGAGCTGCTGGCCCTGCGCATGGATGCCGAGCTGGACTTCGCCTCCGCCAATGCGCTGGAGCGCCGCGTGACCGACGAGCTGGCCCAGCGCCCGTCCATCCGCCACCTGTGCCTGTTCGCGCTGCCCATCAACCGCATCGACGTGACGGGCGTGGAGGCCTTCATCCGCCTGCGCGCGCTGCTGCAAAGCCACGGCGGCACGCTGCATGTGACCGGCATCAAGCTACCGGTACAGCACACGCTGGACAATGCAGGCGCGCTGGCGCCGGGACCCAACTTCGCGCTGTACCGCACCGACGCCGAGGCCATCGCGGCACTGCAGAGGCTGGCTCCTCCCGACGCCGGGAAGCCTGCCTCGGCCCCGCAGTCCGACACAAGTGGCCCAGCTCAGCCGCTACCGAAGCTATAGCTGCTACACTGCCGATAGATATTTGTTTCTGGTTGTGACAAACACCGCGTCCCCCGCTTCCGTCTCTCTGCGCGACCTGCGTCTGGCCACGGCCCATGCCCTGGTGGCGCAGTCCTTGGGTTCCGAAGTGTCCCTGCAGGGCCAGACGCCGCTGCTGTACCTGCAGAACCTCATTGACGGCCTGTGCGAACTCTCGCTAAAGGACCCGCTCACCGGGCTGGCCAACCGCCGCCACGTGCGTGCGGTGCTGGAGCGCGAGATCGACCGGGTCGCGCGCTCGGGCGAAGCCGCGCTGCTGCTGATGCTGGACATCGACCATTTCAAGCAGGTCAACGACCGCCATGGCCACCTGGCCGGCGACATCGTGCTGCAGTCCGTCGCGCGTACGCTGGAGAGCTGCGTACGCCCCATGGACACCGTGGCCCGGTACGGCGGCGAGGAATTCGCCATCGTGCTGCCCGCCTGCCAGTTCGGCTTTGGCCGGGTGATCGCCGAACGCGTGCGCCTCGCGATCGAAGCCACGCCCGTGCGCATCTCGCCATCGCTCACGTTGAACGTCACCGTGAGCATCGGCGGCGCCTTCGCGCTGCAATGGATCCGCAGCACCACCGCCCTGTGGGCCGACCGGGCCGATGCCGAGCTGTACAAGGCCAAGCTCGGCGGCCGCAACTGCATCAGCATCGAAGAACAACCCGACAGCACGGTCACTGCGGAAGAAAAGAGTCTGCTGTTCGGCCCGCTATACACTCCGTCGGGATGTGGCGAGCTGCCCCCGCCTTTGGATCCATCCACAGGCAGCGCCTATTGAAAGCCCAGTAGTGATGAACGACGCGCTGTCCCCCAACCCGACGACTCCACCGGCCGGCGCCGCTGCGCCGGCTTCTGCTTCCGTGCCCTCCACCACACCTGCCAACGCACGCATCATCGCCATCACCAGCGGCAAGGGCGGCGTGGGCAAGACCTTCGTGTCCGCCAATCTGGCGGCCGCCCTCACCCGCCGCGGGCACCGCGTGCTGGTGCTGGACGCCGACCTGGGCCTGGCCAACCTGGACGTGGTGCTGAACCTGCCCCCCAAGGTCACGCTGCACGACGTCTTTACCGGCAAGGCCCAATTGGAAGACGCCGTGATCAAGGCGCCCGGCGGCTTTTCGGTCCTGCTGGCCGGCTCCGGCATGGTCGAGTACTCGCGCCTCACGCCCGAGGTGCGCAACGAATTCCTCAACGTCATCCACACGCTGGCACCCCGCTTTGACGTGGTGCTGCTGGACACCGGCGCGGGCATCTCCGACGTGGTGCTGTTTTCCGTCTCGCTGGCGCACGAGGTGCTCATCGTCGCGACGCCCGAGCCCACGTCGCTCACCGACGCCTACGCCGCCATCAAGGTGCTGGCCACCCAGCAAAAGCGCCAGCACGTGCGCATGGTGGTGAACCAGGCCGCACGTCCGGGGGACGGACGCGCCATCACCGGGCAGTTGCAGCAGGTGCTGGACCGCTTCGTGACCACCGACACCGGCCGCCCCATGCGGCTGATCCACGTGGGGGACATTCCCGCCGACACCTCGGTGCGCGACGCCGTGATGCGCCGCCAGTTGCTGATGCTGCAGATGCCCGGCTGCCCCGCCGCGCTGGCCGTGGCCCAGTTGGCGAACAAGGTGGAGTCCACGATGCTCACGCCATCCCCCGAAGGACCGGGCGCAAATCGCTCCTGAAAAAATAGCTGCTAGCGCTTACCCAACAAGCGCTACAGCCAATTTTTCTCTCAACAACTTACCCCAGGAACCTCCGCGGCGGCAGGGGAATGCGTTCGCTCTCGCCCGGGATGTGGCCCATGGCGTCGCGCTCCCAGTCATCGGCGGCCTGCACGATGCGCTCCTTGCGGCTGGAAACGAAGTTCCACCAGATATGGCGCGGGCCGTCCAGCGCGGCGCCGCCGATCACCACACACCGCGCCCCCGACTTACCCGCGCGCACGCTGGTGGAGCGGCCGGGCTCCAGTAGCGCCAGCGTCTGCGCGGGCAACGCCCCGGCGTCCAGCCACAGCCCCTCGCTCACGGTGTAGAGCGCCATCTCGTCGGCGAGCGCGGGCAGGTCCAGCGCAGAACCCGGCTCCAGCTGCACATCCAGCAGCAGCGTGGGCGCAAACGTGGCCACGGGCGACTGGCAGCCGAAGGCCGCGCCGATCAGCACCCGCACCGCTGCGCCGCCATGCTGGTAGGCCGGGATCTGGTCCGCAGGGGTATGGGCGAAATGCGGCGCCGCTTCCTCATGCGCCTGCGGCAGCGCCGCCCAGAGCTGGATGCCGTGGTTCACATAAGTGCTGTGCGCCAGCGCGGGCGGGCGCCGCTCGGAATGCACGATGCCGCGCCCCGCCGTCATCCAGTTGATGGCGCCGGGCTCGATCTGCTGCAGCGAACCCACACTGTCGCGGTGCAGGATCGCGCCCTCGATCAGGTAGGTGACCGTGGCCAGCCCGATGTGCGGGTGGGGCCGCACGTCGTAGGCGGATGCAGGCGCCACCGTCGCGGGGCCGAAGTGGTCGAAGAACACGAAGGGCCCCACCGACCGGCGCTGCAGCGCCGGCAGCAGGCGGCGCACGGTGAAGCCGCCGCCCAGGTCCTTGAAGTGCCCGCTCAGGCGCAGAGGGCCCTGCGCAGGAATGGCGTCGGCGCTCATGCGCGCTCCACCACGGTGGTGATCTCGGTGGTCACCTGGGTCATGAGCTTGTGCACGGGGCATTTGCCGATCGCGGCCTGCAGCTCGGCGATCTGCGCATCGCTCACGTCGCCCTGCACTTGCAGCCGTGTGGCCAGGCGATAGGTACCGCTGCGCTCCTGCGAGGCATCACGCTCCACCACGGTGCGCACGTCCTGCACGTCCCAGCCCTTGCGCCGCGCGTACCACAGCAGCGTGAGCGCCTTGCAGCCGCCCAGCGCGGCGTCGTACAGGTCGTGCGGGTTGGGGCCGGTGTCGTCGCCGCCTTCGGCGGCCGTGCCGTCCACCGCCCATTCGTGGCTGCGGATGGTGAGGCGCTGGGCCATGGGGGTGCCCTTGATGCGCTGCAACTGGATGGTCATGGACGGCTCTCCTTCAGGGTTGTCCGTGCCACTGTAATGCGAGAGGCGTGACAAGCGTGACAAGCGGCACCGCGGCGTGCGCCCGCCCGGTGTCTAGGGCCTGTTCACACTATTTTTGCCAGATGCGTTGCGATCAAAAAGGGCCAGGCGCAAGGCGCCAAACGAAGCTGGGGTGCTACCCCAGCGAGGCTTGGCAACGCCGCGAATGGCCCTTTTTGATCGCAACCCGGAGGGAACGGAGTGAAAACCGCGCCATTCGTCGTTGCCCTCCTAGCCAAGGCCCCGGCCTTGGCGTCGTCACGCGCCTAGATTGGCGCGGTTTTCACGCCATTCGCACTGGCAAAAATAGTGTGAACAGGCCCTAGGGGCGCAGCTGCAACTGGTGCACGTAGCGGCGCGGCTGGCGCTGCAGGGGGCGGTAGCCGCCGCCGGCCCAGGCCTGGGCCATGTCGGCGTAGCGCGGCGAGAACACCAGCCCGCTCTGACCCGTCTGGTAAATGAACAGCGAACGCTCCGGGTCCTGCAGGTCGTACAGCGCGCGCAGCGAGGCCGCGTGCCGGCTGGCGAAGGGCTCCACGGGCTGCGCAGCGTTGTACTGGCCCACGTTGACGCTGTACGCATCGCCCCCCGAGGGCACGCCCACGTTGAACCAGCGCGACAGCACGGGCACGCTGCCCAGCGGCTTGTGCACGGAAAGCGCCGGATGCGCCGCGCCCCACGCCCAGCGCTCGGGCTGGTTGCCATAGCGCGCGGCCAGGCGCTGCACGGTGCGCTCCAGCGCCGCGCCGGCATGGGCGGCGCAGCCGTGGGGCGCGCACCACCAGGTGTCGCCGCGCTCCAGCATGCCTTCCAGGCCCGCACGGAAGTCCCGCCGGCCGTAGGTGGCGGCAAAGCGCTCCTCACCCACGCGGGGCACGACCAGTGCGCGCGTGAGCTCGTCGGCCCACACCGACAGGATGAGCGGCGCCGCGCGGTCGGCGCGCATGTCGCCGTCAAAGCCGCGCAGCAGCGCCTGGGCCTGCCGCGCCAGCGGCTGCGAAACCGGAGCCGCCAGCAAATGGGGCAACAGGCGCAGCGCGGCGGAGGACACCGTGTCGCCCTGCAGCGCGCGCAGGGACGGCAGGTCGTGCAGGCGCCGTGCCTCCAGCTGCTGCTCTATGCGCTGGTAGCGGTAGGGCAAGGCCCAGTCCTGCGTCAGGAAGTGCGGATAGCCCGGCGCCGTGATGCGCTGGTTGGCCGTGGCGACCCAGCCGCGCGCGCCGCCGTCGTCCTGCGGCGCCTGCGCCAGGGGCAGCCAGCCCTGCCAGTCGTAGCGCGCCTCCCAGCCCGGCGCGGGGGCCACGCCGCGCAGGTCGTTGTCGGCCGCACGCAGGGGCACGCGCCCAAAGGCCTGGAAGCGGATCGCGCCATGCACGTCCGCCGCCACCACGCTCTGCATGGGCGAGTGGTAGTGCGCCATGCCTGCGAAGAGCTCCTCCACCGAGCGCGCCTGGTTGCTCAGCAGGCCCGCCAGCACGGTGTAATTGTCGGCATCCAGTGCGCTCCAGCGCAGCGCGATCACATGCCGGCGCAGGTCCAGCACGCTGCCGTGCAGCGCGGGCTGCGCATCGCTGATCACCGGCCCATGGCGCGTGCTGCGCACGGTGTGGCGCACATCAGGGCGGCCCTTCACGCGGATCACGTGCTCACGCTGCTCGAAGCCCTGCCAACCCTCGGGCGTGCGGTAGCGCGTGGGGTCGTCGGGGTGGATGGCCTCGATGTACAGGTCCTGCACATCGGGCGCGGTGTTGGTGAAGCCCCAGGCCACCTCGGCCGTGCGGCCCAGCACCACGAAGGGCAGGCCCGGCAAGGTGGCGCCGATCACGTCAATGGCCGCGACGGGCGTGCCGTCGGACGCCCTGCCCTGCGGCGCCTTCAGGTGCGCGAAGTACCACAGCGCCGGCGCGCCCAGGCCCAGGTGCGGGTCGTTGGCCAGCAGCGGCCGGCCGCTGGCCGTGCGCGTGCCGTCCAGCACCCAGTTGTTGCTGCCGCGCCCGCCGGGCGTGCCCAGGCCCGCCACAAAGTCTTGCGACCAGGCCTGCAGCGTCTGCGCCGCGCCTTCGCCTGCGGGCTCGGCATCGGCCTGAGGGGCCGGTGCAGCCGCCTGCGGCGTGCGGTACACGCCCAGCGACCGGTACAGCGCCTGCAGGTCCACCGCCGTCGCGGGCGCCTCGCCAGGATAGGGCGGCATGAGCTGCCACTGCCGCTCGGTGGGCAGCGTGGCCGCCAGCGACAGGCGCGCGAACTCGTTGCCCCAGTTGCCGCCCAGGTCCAGCGCCATCATCAGCGCCC
Organism: Diaphorobacter sp. JS3051; assembly: GCF_015832135.1. Classification (NCBI taxonomy): domain Bacteria; kingdom Pseudomonadati; phylum Pseudomonadota; class Betaproteobacteria; order Burkholderiales; family Comamonadaceae; genus Diaphorobacter; species Diaphorobacter sp. JS3051. The sequence continues at coordinate 652,115 of NZ_CP065406.1, read as the reverse complement.
AGGCCACACTGTCCTCGGGCGCCCAGGCCACACCCTGCGCACCGCCAGGCCGCGCACCCAGCAGCAAAAACTCCGGCGGCAGCGCCTGGGTCCGCGCCGCGTGGAAGGACTGGATGCCCCGGCTGTAGGCCTGCAGCGCCTCGCGCGCGAACGCGGGCAGCGCGGCGTACTGGCGGCGCGCCGCACCCATGATGTCCAGCATGCGCATGAGCTTGTCGGTATCCAGCGTGGCGGGGCCGAGGATCTCGGACAGCTCGCCGTGCATCAGCCGGCGGTTGAACTCCAGTTGCCAGGTGCGCTCCTGCGCATGCACGTAGCCCATGGCAAACCACGCGTCCCAGGGGGTCTGCGCCTCGATGTGCGTCACGTCGGCTTCGTCGCGGCGCACCGCCACGGCGTGCTGCAGCCCGGCGGAGCGCAGCGCCCCGTCCAGTTGCGGGAAGCTGCGCAGCGCATACACCGCGGCCACGCTGCCGGCCAGCAGCAGCGCTGCCACCAGCGCCACCACGGCGCCCGCGCCGATGCGTTGCGATCTGCCCATGCCGCCTCCCCGCCGTCGCGGCGTTTCAAGCCAAAACCTGCCATCGCGCCCACCCTTCAAGCGCTGGCAGCTCTTAAATCAATAGCATCTCAGTGGGCATGGCCCCAGTAGATGAGCGCGTCGCGCCCTTCGACCGACAGCGACACCTCCGCGCCCACGGGCAGCAGCACCTTGGTGGGCACATGGCCGAACGGCAGGTTGGTGAGCACGGGCGCCTTGATCTGCGTGCGCAGCCAGTCCAACACGCTCTGCAGCTTGAAGCCCTTGTCGTGCGGCGTGAGCTTGTATTCATTGAACTGGCCCAGCACCACGGCCTTTTGCTGGGCCAGCACGCCGGCGTGCAGCAGCTGGGTGAGCAGGCGTTCGACGCGGTAAGGGTGCTCGCCCACGTCCTCCAGGAACAGCACGCCGCCCTTGACCTGCGGGAAATACGGCGTGCCCACCAGCGAGCACAGCACGGCCAGGTTGCCGCCCCACAGGGTGGCCTTCTTCACGTAGATGTCGCGCACGGCGGGCTGGCCGTCGGCGCGGGGTTTCTCGGCGTTCATGCGCCAGCCGCTGCCCTCGCCGTGGCCGGTGAGCAGATCGTCCAGGCAGGCCAGCATGATGTCGTCGGGCTCGCCCGGCACGCCCAGGTCTCCCACCAGCGCCGGGCCGGCCCAGGTGGTGGCGCCGGTCTTGGCCAGCAGCGCGGACTGGAAGGCCGTGAAGTCGCTCACGCCCACGAACTGGGTTCCGCGCTCCACCGCCTTGGCCACGGCCTTGTACTGGATGCCCGGCAGGATGCGCGTGAGACCGTAGCCGCCGCGGCTGATCAACGCCACGTCGGCGCCGCTGGCGGCCGCGCGGTGGATGGCGGCCAGGCGCGTGGCGTCGTCGCCGGCAAACCGCGTGTGGGACGCGAGCGCGTCCGGGTCCACCTCCACCTCGTGGCCCATGGCCTGCAGGCGGGCAATGCCGCGCTTGAACGCGGCCTTGTCGCGCACCGCGCCGGAAGGGGAGTAGATGTAGATGTGCCGGGGGCCGTGAGGGTGATCGCAGTGATCGTGGCCGCAGTCGTGGGGGTGGTTAGGCATAGCGGGTGAAGTATTCCATAGCGCGCAGCGCCGAGGCGGCGCTGGCGTCCGGCACGGTGAGGAGCGGCGCGGCATCGGCATCGGCAAAACGGGCAAAGGCGCGCGGCCCGGCGCGATGGCCGGCATCGGGGAACGGCGCGGCATCGCAGGGCGCCCCCCCCCGCACATGCAGCACGCGCACCAGGGGCGCCGACGCCGCATCGGGCAGCAGCGGCGCACCGGGCTGCGCCACCTGCACCACGCCGCGCAGGGCCAGGCGCTGCACCAGCTCGGCCAGCACCTGTCGATGCCAGTCGAGGCGGTGGGCGGCTTCTTTCTTGGGTTTGTCGCTGCGGCCGAAGCCGATCAGGTCCGGCGCTACCACGCGGTGGCCGGCCTGCGCGAAGGCCGCCAGCATGGGCTGCCAGCCATGGCTCCAGCCAGGGCTGGCATGCAGCAGCAGCCAGGTGCGGGCGGCGTCGCGCGGGCCTTCGTCCAGGTAGTGCAGGCGCAGGCCGGCCAACGCGGGCAGATCGCTCACGTAATGCGGCGCGGGGCCGCCCAGATGGGCGAAGGCGGCGTCGGGCGTGCGCAGCGCGTCCTGGCGCAGCGGGTGGGCGGCCAGTTGCTGCGCCCGCTGGAAGCGGCGGCGGTCGCGGAAGAAGTCGCTCAGCAGTGCACCGCATTCATCGGCCAGCACGCCGCCTTGCACTGCGGTCTGGTGGTTGAGACGCGGCTCGGCGAACAGGTTGACCACCGAGCCCGCCGCGCCGGTCTTGGCGTCCGCCGCGCCGTAGACCACGCGCGGCAGGCGCGCGTGCAGCATGGCGCCGCTGCACATGGCGCACGGCTCCAGCGTGACGTAGAGCGTGCAGCCGTCGAGCCGGTAGTTGGAGAGCTGCGCCGCGCCGGCGCGCAGCGCGGCCATCTCGGCATGCGCCGTGGGGTCGTGCCCGGCGATGGGGGCATTGCGCCCGGTGGCGATCACCTGCCCATCGCGCACCAGCACGGCGCCCACGGGCACCTCGCCCGCCTGCTGCGCGGCGTGCGCCTGGGCGATGGCCTCGCGCATCCAGTGGGCGTCGTCGGATTCGCTCATCTTTCAATAGCTGCTTGCGCTTGACGGATAAGCGCTAGAGTCCATTTTGGCCATCAATCTTCGGGCAGGGTGCGTGGCTGCTGCACCAGTGCGTCCATCTGCTGCTTCACCTGCTGCTGCACCTGCTGGCTTTGCGCGCGCACCGTGGAGGCGGCGCCCTCCGCCGGCGCCGGCAGCCCCTGCACAGCGGGCGGCACGGCGACGCGCGTGGCGCCCATCTGCTTCTTGACCAGCACGGCCACGAGGGCCAGGGCCAGCAGCAGCCCGATCAGTCCGAATCCTGTACGCACCGCCTGCCCTCCGCGCCGTGGTGGGCGCTTAGCCGAACACGTTGATGAAGACCTGGATGGCCACGGCATTGACCAGGTCGATGAAGAACGCGCCCACCATGGGCACGATCAGGAAAGCCTTGTGCGACGCGCCGTACTGGTTGGTAATGGCCTGCATGTTGGCCACCGCCGTGGGCGTGGCGCCCATGCCGAAGCCGCAATGCCCCGCACAGAGAACGGCCGCATCGTAGTTGCTTCCCATCAGGCGGAAGGTGACGAAGCCCGCGTAGGCCGCCATGACCAGCGTCTGCACGCCCAGGATGATGACCAGCGGACCCGCCAGCCCGGCCAGCTCCCACAGCTTGAGCGACAGCAGCGCGATCGCCAGGTAGACAGACAGCCCGGTGTTGCCGAACACGTCGATGGCGCGGTCGAACACCTCGAAGTTGAAGACGTAGTCCAGCACGTTGCGGATCAGCACGCCCCCGCCCAGCGCCCACACGAAGGTGGGCAGTTGCAGCGCCGTGCCCTTCGTCAACTGGCTCATGAACTCGGCAAAGGCCAGGCAGCCGGCAAACAGGGCCATGGTCTCGATGGCCGCGTCCGCGGTGATCAGGCGCGTCTTGTGCGGGAACTCGAAGTTGGGCGTGCCCGCCTCCAGCGCGCCGGCATCGCCCGTGCCCTGCGGGTGCTTCAGCCCGTGGCGCTGGATCAGCCATTTGGCCAGCGGCCCGCCGATCAGCCCGCCGATGACCAGGCCGAAGGTGGCACAGGCAATGCCCAAGGTGATGGCGCCAGGGATGCCATGGTCGTTTTCCAGCACCGAGCCCCAGGCCCCGGCCGTGCCGTGCCCGCCCACCAGAGTGATGGAGCCCGCGATCAGGCCGATCAGCGGGTCCAGCCCCAGCGCGGTGGCCAGCGCCACGCCCACGCTGTTCTGCACGCCGATGAACACCACCACGACCAGCAGGAAGACGATCAGCCCCATGCCGCCCTCGCGCAGCTTGAGGAAGTTGGCGCTCAGCCCAATGGAGGAGAAGAACACCAGCATGAAGGCGGTCTGCAGGCCGGTGTCGAACGACGCACGCACGTCGAACGCGGCGTTCAGCCCCCAGGAGATGAGCGCCGCCACCAGGCCGCCCGCCACGGGTTCCGGAATGTTGAATTCGCGCAGCCAGCGGATGCGCTGCACGAGGAACTTGCCCACCAGCAGCACGATGGCCGCGAAGATCAGGGTGTAGTAGGTGCTGAACTGTATATCCATGTGATCTCAAAGGAAGAACCACGCCGGCGGACGCAACCCAGCCGTGCCGCTGGCGGTGGAAGCGGCAGGCGCACAAACCACACGCGCGCTAAGCGCCCTGTCCATGAACCATCCGGGAAAACCCGCAATTTTGCCAGACACGTACCTGCCGCCGGGTACCCCCGCCCCGGCACGGCCGGGCGCAGACCGGGATAATTCACGCCCTATGTCCCTCCTGCCCCACCAGCTCGAACTGCTCTCCCCCGCGCGCGACGCCGACATCGGCATCGAGGCCGTGAACCACGGCGCCGACGCCGTCTACATCGGCGGCCCCGCCTTTGGCGCGCGGGCCACGGCGGGCAACGACATCCGCGACCTGGAGCGGCTCATCCAGCATGCGCACCGTTTCAACAGCCGCATCTTCATCACGCTGAACACCATTCTGCGCGACGACGAGCTGGAGGGTGCCCGCCAGATGGCCTGGCAGGTGTACGAGGCCGGCGCTGACGCGCTCATCATCCAGGACATGGGCCTGCTGGAGCTGGACCTGCCGCCGATTCAGCTGCACGCCAGCACGCAGACCGATATCCGCACGCCCGAGAAGGCGCGCTTTCTGCAGGACGCAGGCCTGTCGCAGATCGTGATTGCGCGCGAGCTGGATCTGCAGCAGATCCAGGCCATTCGCGAAGCCACCGACCCCAGCCGCACCACCATTGAATTCTTCGTGCACGGCGCGCTGTGCGTGGCCTATTCGGGGCAGTGCTTCATCAGCCATGCCCACACCGGGCGCAGCGCCAACCGGGGCGACTGCAACCAGGCCTGCCGCCTGCCCTACGAGGTGCTGGACGGCGCCGGCCGCATCATCGCGCACGAGAAGCACGTGCTGTCGATGAAGGACAACAACCAGAGCGACAACCTGCGCGCGCTGATCGACGCCGGCGTGCGCAGCTTCAAGATCGAGGGCCGCTACAAGGACATGGGTTACGTGAAGAACATCACCGCCCACTACCGCAAGCTGCTGGACGAAATCATCGAGGAGCGCGAGTTCACGGGCGAGCCGCTGGCGCGCTCGTCCAGCGGCCGCACCACCTTCACGTTCGAGCCCGATCCCGACCAGAACTTCAACCGCGAGTTCACCGACTACTTCGTCAACGGCCGCAAGGAGGACATCGGCGCCTTCGACACCCCGAAGACGCCGGGCCGCGCCATCGCCTGGGTGACGCAGATCGGCGACAACTGGTTCGAGCTGGAGGTGAGCGACAAAGCCACCGCACTGCACAACGGCGACGGCCTGTGCTACTACGACCTGCAAAAGGAACTGGTGGGCGTGCACATCAACCGCGCCGAATGCGTGGCGCCCAAGAAGGGCATCTGGCGCGTGTTCCCCAAGAACGAGATCACCGAGTTCAAGGACCTGCGCAAGGGCCTGGAGATCAACCGCAACCGCGACATGGACTGGGTGCGCACGCTGGAGAAGAAATCCAGCGACCGTCGCATCGGCCTGTGGGCCCATCTGGCCGAGACCGCCGACGGCTTTGCGCTCACGCTCACCGACGAAGACGGCTTCGTGGGCAGTGCGTCGGTCATCCAGCCCCACCAGCCAGCCACCGATGCGGTCAAGGCCGAGGCCACGCTGCGCGATCAGCTCGGGCGCTTTGGCGCCACCCGCTTCGCCGTGCACGCCATGGCGCTGCAGCTCTCGCAGCCGTGGTTCGTGCCCGCATCGGCACTGAACCAGTTGCGCCGTGACGCCGTGGTCGCGCTGGAGGACGCGCGCACCGCCGGCTTCGTGCGCCTGCCGCGCGCCGTGCCGGTGCAGCCACCCGTGCCCTTCCCCGAAGACACGCTGACCTACCTGGCCAATGTGTTCAACCACAAGGCGCACGACTTCTACGTGAAGCATGGCGTGAAGGTGATCGACGCCGCGTACGAATCGAAAGAGGAAGAAGGTGAAGTCAGCCTGATGATCACCAAGCACTACGTGCGCTTCTCCATGAGCCTGTGCCCCAAGCAGGCCAAGGGTGTGATCGGCGTGAAGGGCACCATCAAGGCCGAGCCGCTGCAGCTCATCAACGGCAAGGAAAAGCTCACCCTGCGCTTTGACTGCAAGCCCTGCGAGATGCACGTGGTGGGCAAGATGAAGAAGTCGGTGATGAACCAGCACCTCAAGGACATGCAGGCCCAGCCCCTGCAGTTCTACCGCACGCGACCGGCGCCCACCTCCGCCTGATCCTGGCCTGCTGCCCAAAACATGGGCATCGCGTGCCAGGCCATGACTGGCGCGGCTTCGCGCAGTTGCCCACGGGGTTTTCCACAGCACAGCCCACAGGCTGCGGGGATAACGTGGCGCGCCGCCCGCCCGACGCCGCGCGGGCGCATATCGACATTGCCAATGCATCGTTGGCCTGTGGAGGGTGGACCGCCATAATCGCGCGGCTATCTCCGCCCCAGGGCGCCCAGGGCTCGCACTAGCAGGCCGTTGAAAAATCCCCCGCCGACGCCCGCGTTGGCCGCTACGATCTGAAGCCATCGGTGAACGACCCAGACGAGGACGATGAGAGGCAGTCAAGATTTCCAGGGGGCGATGTTCAGCTACATCAGCCTTGAAGAGCGCGTGCCGCAGGCACACCCGCTGCGCAAGTTGCGCGCGGTGGTTGATGCGCTGCTGGCAACCATGAACCGCGAGTTCGAAGCGGTGTACGCCCGCCGTGGCCGCCCATCGGTGCCACCGGAGATGCTGCTCAAGGCCTTGCTGCTGCAGATCCTGTTCTCCATCCGCAGCGAGCGCCAGTTGGTCGAAGCGATCAACTACAACCTGCTGTACCGCTGGTTCGTGGGCCTGAACATCGAAGACAAGGTCTGGGACCACTCCACTTTCAGCGCCAACCGCGAACGTCTGTTCAACGAAGACCTCGCCCGCGCCTTCTTCGAGCGCGTCAAGCTCAGTGCCCAGTGGGGCAAGCTCGCCAGCGACGAGCACTTCAGCGTGGACGGCACGCTCATTGACGCCTGGGCCTCGCACAAGAGCTTCAAGCGCAAAGACGACGACAGCGGCACGCCGCCTGGGCGCAACCCCGAGGTGGACTTCAAGGGGCAGGAGCGCTGCAACGACACCCACGAGAGCACCACGGACGCCGATGCCCGGCTGTTCAAGAAGAGCCAGGGCGACAAATCCCGCCTGTGCCACATGGGGCACATCCTCATGGAGAACCGCAACGGGCTGATCGTGGATGTCGAGATCACCCACGCCAGCGGCACGGCCGAGCGCGAGGCGGCGCTGGCCATGTTGGAGCGTCGGGGCAACAGGAACAAACGGGCCACGGTCGGTGCCGACAAGGGCTACGACAGCAAGGCCTTCATCAAAGGCTGCAGAAAGCTCAAAGTCACGCCCCACGTGGCGGCCAAGGACAAACACTCGGCGGTGGATGCGCGAGTGACACGGCACGAGGGCTACAAGACCAGCCTGAAGGTGCGCAAGCGCATCGAAGAGGCCTTTGGCTGGATCAAGACCGTCGGTGGTCTGGCAAAGACCAAGCTGATCGGTCAGGCCAAGCTCACGGGCCAGGCGCTGCTGTGCTTTGCCACCTACAACCTTGTGCGAATGGGCAGCATCGGCGGCTGGTGGGACGCGCATCATGCGTGAGCCCAGGGATACGTGCGCCCGAAATGGGCGGGAGGGCCTGCAAACCGGCCAGATGGGCCGTTGCAATCGCTGCGCAGACGCGTCTGGGCAGCTCGTGTCTTCGCACTCAGCGTCCCTGATGCGTTCGAAAAGCACTTTTTCAACGGCCTGCTAAAGGGCACTCAACGGTCGCTGCCCGCGGCCGGGGCCGGCGGCGCCAATGCCGGCGACGGCTTGCGGCCGGCCGCCTCGGCTTGCTGGCGCTCAAGGCGTTCGCGGCGCTCACGCGCTTTCTGCTGCTTGGCCTCGTAGCGGGCGCGGGAATCCTGGATGCGCTGGGGCTGCGTTTGCTCACGGCGTTGCACATCGGCCGAATGCTCGGCTGCGCGGCGGCTCTGCTGCTGCGCACGGTCGCGCGCCTCCTGCTCGCGGGGCTTCTGCGGCGCGTTGCGAGGCGCCACCCGCATCGGGGCGGGACGCTCCCCGGCTTCCAGTTTCTGGCGTTGCTCCTGCTTGCGCTCCTCGATTGCTTGCAGGCGTTGCCCCGCCTTCTCCCGGCGCTCCGCATCGTTGATCTGCACTTCCTGGCGGTGCAGCACGTTGTCGGCCTCACGTGCCTGTACACGCACCCTGCGCAGGCAATCCTCCACGGCAAATTGCTGGTAGCAAGCCGCCTCGCCGCGCTCACGCTGCGCCTCGATCTCCCGGCGCTGCGCCTGGATGTGCTCACGCTGGGTCCGGCGCTGCCGCTGCGCCTGCGCTGCATCGGTCACAGGAGCGTCGGCAGCCCACGCCGCCAGGGGAGGCAGCGCTGCCCCACCCATGCACAGGAGGGCTGCGGCAAGAAAGCGGGAAGGCAGTGCAGGCATCAGGTCAGTCCGGTATCGACGACGCGCCGCTCAAGCGCCAGGAATTCCTTGGATTGCATCTCGTTGAGGCGCGAAATGGTGCGTGGAAATTCATGCGCCAGGGGGCCTTCCGTATAGAGCTGCTCGGGCGGCACGGCGGCGGAGACGACGAGTTTCACGCGCCTATCGTAGAGCACGTCCACCAGCCAGGTAAACCGGCGCGCGGGCGACGCCATGCTGACAGGCATGTAGGGCACGTTGGACAGCAGCACCGTGTGGAACTGCGAGGCGATTTCCAGATAGTCGTTCTGCGACCGGGGGCCCATGCACAGCTCGCGGAAGTCGAACCACACCACGCCGCCCGCACGGCGGATGGCCTTGATCTCGCGCGCCTCGATGTGCAGCACCGGGTCTTCGTCACGCACTTCGGCCAACTGCTCGAAGGCGTGCTGCATGGCCGCGTCCGCCGCGGGGCCCAGGGGCGTGTGGTAGAGCTCGACCAGCTCCAGCGCACGGCGCCGATAGTCCGTGCCGTTGTCCACGTTCACCACCTCCATGCGCTCGTTGAGCAGGTCGATGGCGGGCAGGATGCGGTCGCGGTGCAGGCCGCCGGGGTACAGTTCGTCGGGCTTGAAGTTGGAAGTGGTGACAAAGCCCACGTCGTTGTCGAACAGCGCCGCCAGCAGGCGGTGCAGGATCATCGCATCGGTGATGTCCGCGACGTGGAACTCATCAAAACAGATCAGCTTATAGCGCTTGGCGATGCGTGCTCCCAGCACATCCAGGGGGTTCTGCGTCCCCTGCAGGCCAGCCAGCTCACGGTGCACTTCGCGCATGAATTCGTGAAAGTGCAGACGCACCTTGCGCTTGATGGGTACGGCGTTGAAGAAGCAGTCCATGAGGAAGCTCTTACCCCGCCCCACACCGCCGTACATGTACACGCCCCGCGGCACCTGGGGCCGGTTGATAAGCTTCTTCAGCGTGTTGGAGCGGCGCTGCTTGTACGCTCCCCATTCCTGGGCACAACGCTCCAGCGCATCCACGGCCCGCAACTGGGCCGGATCGCTCTTGAAGCCCTTGGCGGCCAGCTCGGCCTCGTACGCCTGCCTGACGTTCACCCGCATGTTATCCCTATGCTTCAAAAACAATAGCTGCCAGCGCTTGTCACACAAGCGCTGGCAGCTATTTTTGCCTCAAATTATCAGAAATTGAGGGTGCGCTTGTCCACGGCCAGCGCCGCTTCCTTAGTGGCTTCGGACAGCGAGGGGTGGGCATGGCAGATGCGCGCAATGTCTTCGCTCGATGCCTTGAACTCCATGGCGACCACGGCTTCGGCGATCAGTTCGGAAGCCATCGGACCGACGATGTGCACGCCCAGGATTTCGTCCGTGGCGGCGTCGGCCAGGAACTTCACCATGCCGGTGGTGTCGCCCAGTGCGCGCGCTCGGCCATTGGCCAGGAACGGGAAGGTGCCCGCCTTGTACTTCACGCCGTCGGCCTTGAGCTGCTGCTCGGTGCGTCCGACCCAGGCGATCTCGGGGCTGGTGTAGATGACCCAGGGGATGGTGTTGAAGTTGACATGGCCGTGCTGGCCAGCCATGCGCTCGGCCACGGCCACGCCCTCTTCCTCGGCCTTGTGCGCCAGCATGGGGCCGCGCACCACGTCGCCCACCGCCCACACGCCGGGCAGGTTGGTCTTGCACTCGCCATCAACCACAACGGCGCCGCGCTCATCCAGCTTCAGGCCCACCCCTTCGGCGTTCAGGCCGGTGGTGTTGGGCACGCGGCCGATGGAGACGATCAGCTTGTCCACTTCCAACACCTGGGCCTCGCCCTTGGCGGTGGTGTAGGCGATGCTCACGCCCTTCTTGCCAGCCTTGACTTCGCCAATCTTCACGCCCAGTTCGATCTTCAGGCCTTGCTTGTCAAAGGCCTTTTTGGCCTCCTTGGCGATCTGCTCGTCCACCGCGCCCAGGAACGTGGGCTGGCCTTCCAGAATGGTCACGTCGGCACCCAGGCGGCGCCACACGCTGCCCATTTCCAGGCCGATCACGCCGGAGCCGATCACGCCCAGCTTCTTCGGCACGCTGCCGATGGCGAGCGCGCCGTCGTTGGACAGGATCTGCTCTTCGTCGAAGGCCGCACCGGGCAGCGCACGTGCGTTGGATCCGGTGGCCACGATGACCTGCTTGGCGGTCAGCGTTTCTTCGGCCTTGCCGGTGACCTTGATTTCATAGCCGCCGTCCACCGCCTTCACGAAGGAGCCGCGGCCGTGGAAGAAGGTCACCTTGTTCTTCTTGAACAGGTACAGGATGCCGTCGTTGTTCTGCTTCACGACGTTGTCCTTGCGGGCAATCATCTTGGCCACGTCCATCCTCACGCCCGTGGCGGTGATGCCGTGGTCGGCAAAGTGCAGGTTGGCATGTTCGAAATGCTCGGACGACTGCAGCAGCGCCTTGGAGGGAATGCAGCCCACGTTGGTGCAGGTACCGCCGGGCGCGGCGCCGCCAGCGGCGTTCTTCCACTCGTCGATACAGGCCACATTCATGCCCAACTGGGCGGCGCGGATGGCGGCGATGTAGCCGCCAGGGCCTGCGCCGATCACGATGACGTCAAATTGCTTGCTCATGGTTCAAAAACAGTATCTGGTGATGAGAAAAAACCCACCGCTGGACCGGGCCGGGGGTGGGTTTTCGTATGCGTCGAACCCTGTGGGAATTACAGGTCGAACAACAGGCGCGACGGGTCTTCCAGCGCGTCCTTCATGGCCACGAGGCCCAGCACGGCTTCTCGGCCGTCGATGATGCGGTGGTCATAAGACATGGCCAGGTAGTTCATCGGACGCACCACGACCTGGCCGTTTTCGACCACGGCGCGGTCCTTGGTGGCGTGCACGCCCAGGATGGCCGACTGCGGCGGGTTGATGATGGGGGTGGACATCATCGAGCCGAAGGTGCCGCCGTTGGAGATGGAGAACGTGCCACCGGTCATCTCTTCGATGCCCAGCTTGCCGTCGGCCGCCTTCTTGCCGAATTCGGCGATCTTCTTTTCGATGTCGGCAAAGCTCATCTGGTCTGCGTTGCGCAGGATGGGCACCACCAGGCCGCGCGGCGAGCCCACGGCGATACCGATGTCGAAGTAGCCGTGGTAGACGATGTCGTTGCCGTCCACCGAGGCGTTGAGCACCGGGTACTTCTTGAGGGCATGCACCGCTGCCTTCACGAAGAAGGACATGAAGCCCAGCTTCACACCGTGCTCCTTGGTGAATGCGTCCTGGAACTTCTTGCGCAGGTCCATCACCGGCGCCATGTTCACTTCGTTGAACGTGGTGAGGATGGCGTTGGTGGACTGCGATTGCAGCAGGCGCTCGGCGATGCGCGCGCGCAGGCGGGTCATGGGCACGCGCTGCTCGGGGCGCTCGCCCAGCTCTTCCTTGGACGCGGGCGCGGCCACCTGCGGCAGGGCCTTGGTGGGCACGCCGGTGGGGATGACGGCCGCGGTGGACTTCACCCCGCCGGCCACGGCCGACAGCACGTCGCCCTTGGTCACGCGGCCATCGCGGCCGCTGCCCTGCACCTGCGAGGCCGACAGGTTGTTCTCGGCCAGCAGCTTGGCGGCTGCGGGCATGGCCACGTCGCCCTTGCTGCCACCCGCGGCCGGTGCCGGCGCGGAGGCCGTGGCCGCCGGTGCGGCAGCGGCGGCTGCCGGCGCCGCGGCCTTGCCTTCGGTGTCGATCTTGGCGATGACCTGATCGGAGGTCACCGTGCCGCCATCGCCCACGACGATCTCGGCGAGCACGCCGGCCGCAGGCGCGGGCACTTCCAGCACCACCTTGTCGGTTTCGATCTCGATCAGGATCTCGTCCTGGGCGACGGCCTCCCCGGCCTTCTTCTTCCATTGCAGCATCGTGGCTTCGGCCACGGATTCGGACAGCTGGGGGACCTTGACTTCAACGATGGACATGTTTCGAATGCTTTCCAAAAGAGGGTTTTGTCTGTACTTCAGTAGCGGGGGTTCTCGGCCTTACTTGGTCAGGACAAAACCCTTGAGCTTGGCGAACGCGGCCTCGACCAGCGCCTTTTGCTGCTCCTGGTGCAGGTGCGCGTAGCCCACGGCGGGCGACGCGGAGGCGGCGCGGCCGGCATAGCCCAGCTTCTGGCCATCGAGCATGTTCTCGTGGATGTTGTGCTGGATGAAGAACCAGGCGCCCTGGTTCTGCGGTTCGTCCTGGCACCACACGATGTCGGTGGCATTCGGGTACTTCTTGAGCTCGGCGGCGAAGGCCTTGTGCGGGAACGGGTAGAGCTGCTCGACGCGGATGATGGCCACGTCGGTGGCTTCCTTCTCCGCGCGCTTCTTGACCAGGTCGTAGTACACCTTGCCGGAGCAGGCGATCACGCGCTTGACCTTGGCGGCGTTCTGCGCGACGGCCTCGTCCTTCTCGCCCAGCAGGGTCTGGAAGCTGCCTTCGGTGAACTCCGACAGCACCGAGGTCGCGTCCTTGTTGCGCAGCAGCGACTTCGGGGTCATGATGACCAGCGGCTTGCGCAGCGGGCGCACCATCTGGCGGCGCAGCACGTGGAAGATCTGGCTGGCCGTGGTGGGCTGCACGATCTGCATGTTGGCCTCGGCGGCCAGCTGCATGAAGCGCTCCAGGCGCGCCGAGCTGTGCTCCGGGCCCTGGCCTTCGTAGCCGTGCGGCAGCATCAGCGTGATGCCGTTCACGCGGCCCCACTTCACCTCACCCGAGGCGATGAACTGGTCGATCACCACCTGCGCGCCGTTGGCGAAGTCACCGAACTGCGCTTCCCAGATCACCAGGGTGTTGGGGTCGTTAGAGGCGTAGCCGTATTCGAAGGCCAGCACGGCCTCCTCGGACAGGATGGAGTCGATGACAGTGAACGGAGCCTGGTTCTCGGCGACGTTCTGCAGCGGCACGTAGGTGCCTTCGTCCCACTTCTCGCGCTTTTGGTCGTGGATGACGGCGTGGCGGTGCGTGAACGTGCCGCGGCCGCTGTCCTCGCCCGACAGGCGCACCGGGTAGCCCGAGGCCACCAGCGATGCGAAGGCCATGTGCTCGCCCATGCCCCAGTCCACGTTGATCTCGCCACGGCCCATGGCGGCGCGGTCGTCCAGCACCTTCTTGACCAGCTGGTGCGGCGTCACCGTCGGGGGTATGGTGGTGATGCGCTCGGCCAGGCGCTTCCACTCGGCCAGCGGAATGGCGGTGTCGCCGGCGTCGGTCCAGCTCTTGCCCAGGAAGGGGCTCCAGTCCACGGCGTACTTGCTCTTGAAGTTGGTGAGCACCGGATCGACCGTGTGCTTGCCCTCCTCCAGCGCGGCGCGATAGGCCTTGGCCATGTCGTCGCCCAGCGTCTCGCCCAGACCCTGAGCCGCCAGCTTGTCGGCGTAGAGCTTGCGCGTGCCCGGGTGCTGGGAGATTTTCTTGTACATCAGCGGCTGCGTCAGCGCCGGCGTGTCCTGCTCGTTGTGGCCGAGCTTGCGGTAGCACACGATGTCCACCACCACGTCCTTGGAGAATTCCATGCGGAACTCCAGCGCCAGCTGCACCGCCAGGCACACGGCTTCCGGATCGTCGCCGTTCACGTGCAGCACGGGCGACTCGATCATCTTCACGATATCGGTGCAGTACAGCGTGGAGCGCAGGTCGCGCGGGTCGGAGGTGGTGAAGCCGATCTGGTTGTTGATGACCAGGTGCACCGTGCCGCCCGTGGTGTAGCCGCGGGTTTCCGACAGCGCCAGGGTTTCCTGGTTCACGCCCTGGCCGGCGAAGGCCGCATCGCCGTGCACCAGCACGGGCAGCACCTGCTTGCCCGCGTGGTCGCCGCGGCGGTCCATGCGCGAGCGCACCGAGCCCTCGACCACGGGGTTCACGATTTCCAGGTGCGAGGGGTTGAAGGCCAGCGACAGATGCACCGGGCCGCCGGTCGTGGAGACGTCGGAGGAAAAGCCCTGGTGGTACTTCACGTCACCGGCGGGCAGGTCCTCGGGGGCGGTGTGCTCGAACTCGGCGAACAGGTCCTTGGGCATCTTGCCCAGGGTGTTGACCAGCACGTTCAGGCGGCCGCGGTGGGCCATGCCGATCACCACTTCCTGCACGCCCTTCGCGCCTGCGGAGTTGATCAACTCGTCCATGGCGGCAATGAAGGACTCGCCCCCCTCAAGCGAGAAGCGCTTCTGGCCCACATACTTGGTGTGCAGGTAGCGTTCCAGGCCTTCGGCGGCCGTCAGGCGCTCCAGGATGCGCTTTTTCTTGTCGGCAGAGAAGTTGGGCTTGCTGCGGATGCTTTCCAGCTTTTGCTGCCACCAGCGCTTTTGCACCTGGTCGGTGGCGTACATGTACTCCACGCCGATGGTGCCGCAGTAGGTCTCGCGCAGCGCGTTCAGCAGCTCGCGCAGGGGCATCTTGTCCTTGCCGAAGAAGGTGTTGCTCGCGTCGAACACCGTTTCCTGGTCGGCATCGCTGAAGCCGTAGAACGAAGGCTCCAGTTCGGGAATCTGGGGGCGCTCGGTGCGCTTGAGGGGGTCCAGGTCGGCCCAGCGCTGGCCCACGTTGCGGTACGCGGCGATCAGTTGCTGGACGGCGGTGCGCTTGCGGCCCATCTCGGCGTCGGCGCTGGCCACCACGACCTTGGTGCCGCCGGCCTTGGCACGCTCGGCAAAGGCGTTGATAACGGGCAGGTGGGGAACGTCCTTGGCATTGCTGCCGTCTACCGCGGGCACATGTTGCAGTGCGTCAAAGTATTCGCGCCAGGAGTCTGGCACGCTGCCAGGGTTGGCAAGGTAGTTCTCATACATCTCTTCGACGTAGGGCGCGTTGCCGCCGAAAAGATAGGTGTTGCCTTGGTAGGCTTGGTAGACGGATGTCGGATCGCTCATATTCCGCTGACCTCCACTTCCCTGAAGGAAGCGTTAGCTGGTTAACAAACCTTCCGCGTCACGGCTGAACCGGTTGGCGGATGCGACTGTGGCAGGGGAAGGGCCTCGTTTGCGGCCGCTATTGTGCCATTGAACGCCGAGGCGCGCGGCGAGCGGTGTATCAAGACAGGCGTGTGTGTGGCTTACATTTTGGGCTTCGTTCCTTCCACCGCCCCCATGAACCCGCCCACGCTCCAGTCCCGCACCCTGCTGCTCCTGCTCACCGTCGTGACGCTGGCCTTTGGCGCCATCCTCTGGCCACTCAACGGCGCCATCTTCTGGGGTGTGGTGCTCGCCATCCTGTTCACGCCGCTGCACCGGCGGCTGCAGCGGCGCATGCCGCGCAGGCGCAACCTGGCCGCGCTTGCCACCCTGGGCGTGTGCCTGGTGATCGTGATCCTGCCGGTCACGCTGATCGGCGCTTCGCTGGTGCAGGAGGCCAGCGTGGCCTACGAGCGCGCCCGCTCGGGGCAGCTGAACTTCGGCGCCTACCTGCAGCAGGTGCTGGCCGCACTGCCCCCTTGGATGCTGGAGCTGCTGGACCGCTTTCACCTCACCACCCGCGCGGAGCTGCAAGCCCGCCTGACCACGATCGGCGCCCAGGCCAGCCAGTTCCTGGCCACCAAGGCGCTGGACGTGGGCCAGAACACGCTGCAGTTCGTGGTGAGCTTCGGCGTCATGCTCTACCTGTTGTTCTTCCTGCTGCGCGACGGCGCGCGGCTGGCGGCGCGCATCCGCGAGGCCATCCCCCTGGATGCGCGGCACAAGGAGCAGTTGGCCATCAAGTTCACCACCGTGATCCGCGCCACCGTGAAGGGCAACATCGTGGTGGCTGCGGCCCAGGGCGCCCTGGGTGGCCTGATCTTCTGGCTGTTGAACATCCAGGGGCCGGTGATGTGGGGCGTGCTGATGGCGTTCCTGTCGCTGCTGCCCGCCGTGGGCGCCAGCCTGATCTGGGGGCCCGTGGCGATCTACTTCCTGGCGACCGGCGCGCCGGGGCAGGCCGTGATCCTCACCGCCTATGGCGTATTCGTCATCGGGCTGGTGGACAACGTACTGCGCCCGGTACTGGTCGGCAAGGACACCAAGCTGCCCGACTACGTGGTGCTGATCTCCACCTTGGGCGGCATGGCGTTGTTCGGGCTCACGGGCTTTGTGATCGGCCCGATGATCGCCGCACTGTTCATCGCCACCTGGGACCTGTTCGCGCCGCACGACGGCGCAGAACGCTCCTAAAATAATAGCTGCTAGCGCTTAATGGGCGGGCGTTGAAGGCCAAAACGCCTTCAACCCCGCCGGCGCACTTATTCCGCCTCAATACCGGCGGCCTTGATCACCCTGCCCCACTTCTGGGTCTCGGCGGCCTGAAAGCGCGCCAGCTCTTCGGGCGTGGTGGTCCAGGCCTCGGAGCCTGCGGTCTCGAAGAACGACTGGGCGGCCTGGCTCCTCGTCGCCTGCGCCAGCAGCGCGTTCAGCCGCGCCACCACGGGCTCGGGCGTGCCGGCGGGCACGTAGGCCGCAAACCAGTAGCCCATGTCATAGCCCTTCACGCCGGCCTCATCCAGCGTGGGCACCTCGGGCAGCTGCGTGCTGCGCGTTTGCGTGGAGTACCCCAGCGCGCGCAGCTTTCCCGCCTTGACCTGAGGAACGCCGGTGGACGTGTCGGTGATCATCAGGTCGATCTGCCCGCCGAGCAGATCGGTGATGGCCAACGGGTTGCTCTTGTACGGCACATGCAGGATGTCCACCCCCGCCAGTTGCTTGAGCATCTCGCCGGCCATGCGGCTGGAAGAACTGCCGCTGCCAAAGCTCAGCTTGCCGGGGTTCTTGCGGGCGGCGGCCAGCAGGTCGCCCACGTTCTTGTAGGGAGCGCCCGCGTTCACCACCAGCACCTGGCCGCCCTTGCCCAGGCCGGTGACGGGAGCGAAGTCCTTCACCGGGTCGTAGGGCAGCTTCTTGTACAGGTGTTCGTTCGCGGCATGCGTGGTGTTGGTGGTGATGAGTACCGTGTACCCATCCGCCGGTGCCTTGGCGACGGACTGCGCGGCGATCATGCCGCTGGCGCCGGCCTTGTTCTCCACGACCACGGGTTGCCGCGCATCGGTGCTCACGGCCTGGCCCAGTGCCCGCGCCAGTTGGTCGGTGGCACTGCCGGCCGCAAACGGCACGACGAAAGTGACGGGCTTGGCAGGATAGGCGGGAGCCTGTGCGTTGGCGGCGCCGGCCGCGGCACACAGGACGGCCGCAGCGGAGGCAGCCAGTACACGGCGGCGATGCGGGAACGGGTTCATGGTGTCTCCTTGGTTGTGGTGATGAAAAATGCCGCCGGCGCGCGTCAATGCGCTCCGGCCAGGTGATGTACAAGCGCCGCCGGCATCCGCACCGGCAGGTCCAGCAACAGAAAGGACAGCGCCTTGCCATGGCTGTCGAGGTTGAGCGCGTCGTTCACGCCGCCGTCCAGCACGCCATCCAGCACGAAATTCATCGCCTGCAGTTGGGGCAACAGATAGCGCGTGACGCGCGTGGGCCCGCGCGCCGCGAACTGGCGCGCCACGGCCTCCTCGGTAACCTGCTGCACCAGCACGTCCCACAGGGCCGGGTGCCAGGCGATCACGCTGATGTTGGAGCGGTCGCCCTTGTCACCCGTGCGGCCGTGCGCCAGGCGATACAGGGGAACCGTGAGATCGGTAGGGTTCATCGTGGTCCTTCAGTCCAGCAGCGTGTAGCCAGGATTGACCGCCTCGCGCGGCACGAGGCAGGAAACGGTGCCCAGGCGCGGGCGCATGGCCGTGCGCACACCGCCGCCCCCCGCCGGGCCGCAGCAGTACAGCGCCGTCACCTCGCGCACCAGGCGCTGCGCGCTGGCATGGTCGCGGTGCTGCAGCGCCACGCGCAGGCGTACGTCCTGCGCGCCCTGGCTTGCCTGCGCCGCCAGCCACCGCCCTGCGTCGTCACCCCAAACGCTGGCCACGCCGATCAGGTCCACGCGCAGCGGTGCCACGCTCGCAAGCCGCTCGCGCAGCACGTCGCCCGCCAGGCGGGCGCGCTCCTCGGCGCGCGCGCCGGCATACGAAATCTCGCCCTCGGCAAACCAGCCGGACTCGAAGCACACATTCACCTTCAGCGACGGCGGCCGCGCATGGCCGCGCACGCCCTGCAGGTGCACGCGGTCGCTGCCGATCTGCGCCACGCTCGCCTGGGTGATGTCGGCCACCACGTCGGGCGTCAGGTAGGCGGCGGGGTCGTGCAGTTCATACAGCAGCTGCTCCTTGACCGTGCGCTCGTCCACGCGCCCCCCCGTGCCCGGCGGCTTGGTGAGGGTGCAATGGCCGTCGGCGTCGATCTCGGCGATCGGGTAGCCCAGCCGGGCCAGGCCCGGCACGTCCTTGTAGCCCGGGTCGGCAAAGTAGCCGCCCGTGACCTGCGCGCCGCATTCCAGCAGGTGGCCCGCCATGGTGGCGCGCGCCAGGCGGTCCCAGTCGTCCATGCACCAGCCGTAATGCGCCAGCGCCGGGCCCAGCACCAGCGCAGGGTCGGCCACGCGGCCGCAGACCACGATGTCGGCCCCCGCGCGCAGCGCCTGGGCGATGGGTTCCGCGCCAATGTAGGCATTGGCGCTCACGATGGGCTGCGCGGGCATGGACGGGCCCAACGCCCGCTCCAGCACAGCGCGGTGCTGTGCGCCGCTCAGGTCGTCGCCGTGCACCACCGCCACGCGCGGGCGGCGCGCGCCCAGCTCGGCCGCCAGTTGCTGGATACGCAGCGCAGCGCCCAGCGGATTGGCCGCGCCAAAGTTGCTCACGATGCGCACGCCGTGTTCAAGGCATTGCGCGAGCACCGGCCGCAGCAGCTCATCCAGCAGCGGCTCGTAGCCCGCATCGGGATTGGCGCGGCGCGCCAGTTGGGCCAGCGCCAGCGTGCGCTCGGCCAGGGTCTCGAAGATCAGCACGCCGGGCCGGCCGCTGTCCACCAGCGCCTGCACCACGGGTGCGGCAGCATCCAGGCGGTCGCCCGAGAAGCCGGCCGCACAGCCGATGAGCAGGGGTAAGGGGTTCGCCATTGCAGGGGTCCTTGGGAATGTCTCCAGGGCGCACTGTAGGCACGGCAGGTTATTCTGTGAAATAGATTGTCAAGATCAATTCATCTGGATATCAAATGAATATCTCCACACGGCAGGTCGACGCCTTCCTTGCCCTGGCGGCGCAGCGCAACTTCACGCGCGCCGCGGCGCAGTGCCACTTGTCGCAGCCGGCCTTCAGCGCGCTCATCCGCGCGCTGGAGGACGACCTGGGTCTGCGCCTGTTCGACCGCAGCACGCGCCATGTGAGCCTGACGGCCGAGGGCGAGAACTTCCATGCGTCGGCGCTGCGCATTCGCGCCGAGGTGGATGCCGCGCTGGCCACGCTGCGCGACGCCGCACTGCTGCGGCGCGGGCGCGTGTCCGTCGCGCTGCTGCCCTCGCTGGCCGCGGGGTGGCTGCCGGGTGTGCTGGCCGGCTTTCGCGCACAGCACCCGGGCGTGGAACTGGACATTGCCGACGTGCTGTCCGAGCCTTGCATCGAGCGCGTGGCCACGGGCAAGGCCGACTTCGCGCTGGCCGCCATCCGCGCGGACACGCCCGAGCTGCAGGCCGAGCCCTTCTGCGAGGACGGCTTTCACCTGGTCTGCCGCGCGGACCATCCGCTCGCCCGGCAGCCCTTGCCCGCCGGCCGGCGCAGCGCCGCCGCGCAATGGCGCGCCCTGGCCGAGTGGCCATTCATCCATCTCGCGCGGCACAGCAGCGTGCGCCAGTACCTGGAGGCGGCCTTCCATCCCCATGCCATGCGCACGCTGATGGAGGTGGAGCAGTTGGCCACCGTCATGGGCATGGTGCGGGCCGGGCTGGGCATCAGCGTGGTGCCCACGCTCACGCTGTTCCACTTCCAGCAGGAGGGCCTGGCCACCCGGCCGCTGGCCCTGCCCGGGCTCACGCGGCAGATCTACCTGGTGCGCCGGCGCGACCGGGGCCTGTCGGTGGCCGCGCAGGCGCTGTACGCACGGGTGATGCAGCAGCGGCCGATGCATGCCGAAATGCCATCAAAACAATAGCTGGCAGCGCTTGATGGATAAGCGCTGGAGCCAGATTTCCCTGAAATTTGCGTTCACCCGCGCCCACGGCCTGCGGGGCACCCCCGGTGGCACTGCACGCTCTGCGATGCCACACTCGGGCCATCACATGCGTGCGCAGGAGGAAGCCATGAACACCCACGACACCGTGTATGCCTGCATCGACGGGCTGGCCACCACCCACGCCGTGGTGGACGGGGCCCTGTGGGCCGCGCAGCGCCTGCAGGCCCCCCTGGCGCTGCTGCACGCACTGGAGCGGCCTGAACCTATGCCGCCCGTGGGCGACTACAGCGGCGTCATCGGCATGGGCGCGCAGGACCTGCTGCTGCAGCGCCTGAATACCCTCGATGAAGAGCGCAGCCACGTCGCTCAGGAGGCCGCGCGCCGCATGCTGGCCGAGGCCCAGGCGCGCGTGGATGCCGCCCGCGTGCCATCGCTGCAGGCGCTGCTGCGCCAGGGCGAGTTGACCGACGTGCTGCTGGAGCACGAACCCAGCGCGCGCCTGTTCGTGCTGGGGCGCCAGCACCGCGCCACCGCCGCGCGCAAGCTGCGGCTGGACTACCGTGTGGAAGGCGTGGTGCGCAACGTGCGCCAGCCGGTGATGGTGGTGACCATGCCGGAGTTCGTGGCGCCGGCGGGCTTCGTCGTGGCCTTTGACGGCAGCGCCACCGCGCGCCGTGCCGTACAGGCCGTGGGCCGCAGCCCGCTGCTGCGCGGCATGCCCGGCCTGTTGGCCCTGGCCGGCGAGCCCACGCTGGAGATGCTGGAAGCGCTGCAAAGCGCCCAGTCACACCTGGAGGCCGCAGGCTTCGACATCACCACGCAGATCGTGCCGGGCGTGCCGGAGGAGGCGCTGCCGGCCCTGCTGCAGTCGCACGGCAACGTACTGCTGGTGCTGGGCGCCTACGGGCACTCGCGCATCCGCCAGCTCATCGTCGGCAGCACCACCACTGCACTGCTGCGGCTGTGCAGCGTGCCGGTGCTGGTGCTGCGCTGACGGGTTCACTATCGATTCAATAGCTGCTAGCGCTTACTGCATAAGCGCTGCAGGCCTTTTTTATCTGAACTGTGACGTCCCTACGCTAGCCCCCGCCCCGCGCCGGGGCGAACGCCCTCAATCCGCGCCGCGCGGCACGACACCCCAGCGCCGCGCCCAGGCCAGCCCCTGCGAGGTGCCGCCCGGGCCCGCGCTCGCCGGACGGTATTCACAGCCCACCCAGCCGTCGAAGCCGCAGGTGGCCGCCACCTCGTCGATCACGCCCAGCAGGTAGTCGACCTGCAGCTCTCCCTGGTCGGGCTCGTGCCGCGCGGGTGCGCCGGCGATCTGGAAATGCCCCACCCGCCCCGTGGGCAGGTAGTGGCGGATCTTCGTGGCCAAGTCGCCCTCCATGATCTGGCAGTGGTACAGGTCGAACTGCACCTGCACGTTGGAAGCGCCCAGTTCCTGCAGCACGGCATGGGCGTCCTGCTGGCGCTGCAGGAAGTAGCCGGGCATGTCGCGCCCGTTGATGGGCTCGATCATCAGCCGCACGCCCTGGCGCCCGGCCTGGCCGGCGGCCCAGCGCAGGTTGCGCAGGTAGCAGGCGCGTGCGTCGGCGTGCGCCAGCCCGGGCGGCACCACGCCAGCCATCACGTGCAGGCGCTCGCAGCGCAGCAGCTGCGCATAGTGCAGCGCCTGTTGCAGCCCCTCCTGGAATTGCGCCTCGCGCCCCGGCAGACAGGCCAGACCGCGCTCGCCCGCCGCCCAGTCCCCCGGCGGGGCATTGAACAGTACCTGCGTCAGTCCAAGTTCGGCCAGGCGCTGTGCGATCTGCTCTGCAGGATGGTCGTAGGGAAAGAGGTATTCCACCCCCCGGAAGCCGTCGCGCGCGGCAGCGGCAAAGCGGTCCAGGAAGGCATGCTCGGCGTAGAGCATGGAGAGGTTGGCAGCGAGGCGGGGCATGACAGGAAGGGCGTTCGTATAAAAAAAGGGCGCCAGTCGCGGACTGGCGCCCTTCATTCTAGGAACGCGTGGCGGGCGTCAGGGGAACGTGAAGTTCACCGTCTGGGTCGTTCCCGCGCCCAGGGTCAAGGCCTGCTGCTTGTCGGCCTGCCCCGCCAGACGCGCCTGGATGGTGTAGCGCCCTGCGGCGCCGGCATCGGCCGTGAACACCAGCGGAGTGGGCGCCGCGGCATACGGCGCCACCAGCGGGGCGGCCGTGGGCAGCGTGAAGCTGTAGGCGCCGGTCACGCCATCCACGGGCTTGGCCGACACTTCCACCGTGCCAGCGGCTGCCAGCGGCTGCAGGGCCCGCACCCAGGCATCCACCGAAGTGATGCCGTTCACGGTGGCAACGGGCGATGCCGGCAGCGCCACGGCCTGGGTGGACGTGCCGACGGAGGTGACCAGCTCGGACTGCACCGGCACCTGGGTCACCACGGCCGTGGTGCGGCCGGGTGCCGTCAGCACCAGCGTGTAGCTGCCCGGCACCACCGGCCGCAGCAGGTAGCGGCCCGAAGCGTCCGGCACGGTGGCGCGCACCACCTCACCCTGGGACTGCAGCGTCACCGTGGCGCCAGCAACGGGTTCGACGAAGCCCTGCACACCAGAGACCAGGCGCGGAATCACCGCCACCACCGGCTTGAGCAGGTAGCGGCCCGATGCGCCGGCCGTGACGACGGACTTGCAGGCGTCGAAGTCGAGCACGAAGTCCGCCATCTGGTTGGCGGCGATGTCGATGTTCACGTTCATCTTCACGCCACTTTGCTGGCCGCTGGGCGTGGTCAGCGCTACTTCGCCCGACCCTGTGGGCACGACGGAGTTGGCGAAGGGGGCCGCTCCGCCATTGCCCGCCAGCACCAGACGCATCTGGGTGTATTTGCCCGTGGGCAGCGGCAGCTCGCCCAGTTCCTCCAGCACGCCGTTGGTCAGCGACAGCAGGTCCACGCGGCGCGCGGGGTTCAGCGTGAGCTCATGCCAGCCGGAAGCGTCATCCGCCGCCGTAGCGCTTTGGTGCACGCGTATTTTCTGCACGGTGACGTTCACCGCGTCATAGCCGCAACTGGGGGCATCGGTCAGCGCCAGCTTCAGCGTGCCGGTGCCGCTACCGTCACCGCCATCACCACCGCCGCCGCCACAGGCGACCAGGACGGCCAGCGCGGTGGCGCCAGCCAGATACTTGCAACAGGAGAGGGTTTTCGTGCGCATGATGTTCATCGCCTCCGGGGTTTTTCTTGCCGAGGAAGGTGCCGTCAGACCAGCCTACCGCCCCGGGGCGCATTGTGAGAACGGCACCCCGCGGCACCTGGCAGCCAAATGTCAGGTGTTGCCTGATGTATGAAATCGCCAGAAAAGCGGGAGCCGACTTCTGCGCTGTAAAACACCGGACAGGCAGATGAAATCGAAATTCAACGCTATGAATAGCAGAGCAACCGGCCAACGGACATGCAAGCAGATCGCGCCCGTGTCCTACACCAAACGCGGTAGTCGCCCACGGCCCCGCACACCCTGCTGCGCGACCCGCCGCCGGGCAGGTCAGACCGGCTGCGCGGCCTGCACCAGCCGTTGCGTGTAGGCGTGGCGCGGGGCATCCAGCACCTGGTGCACGCTGCCGCTTTCCACCACCTCGCCGTCCTTCATGACGATGACCTCATGCGCCATGGCGCGCACCACCGCCACGTCGTGCGTGATGAGCAGGTACGACAGCGCCCGCTCCTTCTGCAGGCGCTGCAGCAGGCTCAGCACCTGCTGCTGGATGGTGACGTCCAGCGCGCTGGTGGGCTCGTCCAGCACCAGCACCTGCGGCTCGACGATGAGCGCGCGCGCAATGGCCAGGCGCTGGCGCTGGCCGCCCGAGAACTCATGCGGGTAGCGCGCCAGCAGGCCGGGGAATTGCGCGTCCGTCAGGCCCACCTCGGCCAACATGGCGGCCAGGCGCGTGCGGCGCGCAGCCACGTCCAGCGCAGGCATGTGCACGCGCAGGCCCTCGCCCACGATCTCCTCCACGGTCATGCGCGGCGACAGGGACGAGAACGGGTCCTGGAACACCACCTGCACCTGCCGGCGCAGCTGCTGGTTGTGCGCGGTGTTGCGGTGGGCGGGCTGCTGCCAGGCCTGGCCGGCCACCTGCAGCTCGCCCCGCGACGGCAGCAGGCCCAGCAGCGCCTGGGCCAGCGTCGACTTGCCCGAGCCCGATTCGCCCACGACCCCCAGCGTGCGCGCCCGCGCAATGCGAAAGCCCGCATCCTTCACGGCCACGAATTCGCCTTTGGCAAACCAGCCGCGGATGCCCGGCACCGGCACGGGGTAGGCCACGCGCAGGCCGCTTGCCTGCGCGGCGGGCACGGCGTCGCCGTCGGCACCGCCTTCCACCACGTCCCGCCGCGGCGTACTGCCAATCAGCTTGCGCGTGTAGGCATGCTGCGGTGCGTCGAACACCTGGGCGACGGTACCCTGCTCCACCACGGTGCCCTGCTCCATGACGGCCACGCGATCGGCAAAGCGGCGCACCAGCAGCAGGTCGTGCGTGATGAGCAGCACGGCCATGCCCGTCTGGCGCTGCAGGTCGGACAGCAGGTCCAGGATCTGGCCGCGCAGCGTCACGTCCAGCGCGGTGGTGGGCTCGTCGGCCAACAGCAGCTTCGGTCGACTGGCCAGGGCCATGGCGATCATGGCGCGCTGGCGCTGCCCACCCGAAAGCTGGTGCGGAAAACTGCCCGCGCGCCGCGCCGGCTCGGGGATGCCGGTACTCGCTAGCAGTTCGATAGCTGCTTGCGCGCTCTGCGCCTTGCTCAGTGCCTGTTTTAGCACCAAGACCTCGGCCACCTGGTCGCCAATCGTCATCAGCGGGTTCAGCGCCGTCATGGGCTCCTGGAACACCATGGCGATATCGCCGCCGCGCACGCCGCGCAGTTCGCGCTCAGGCAGTTGGAGCAGATCACGCCCGTGCATCAGCGCGCTCCCCTCCAATTGCGCATCGCCCGTCAGGCGCAGCAGCGCCAGCGCGGTCACTGTCTTGCCCGAGCCGGATTCACCCACCAGCGCGAGCTTTTCGCCCGGGGCCATGTCGAAGCTCACGCCATGCACCACCTGCTTGGCGCCGAAGCGCACCCGCAGGTCCCGCACCTGCAGCAGCGGCGCGGACGAGGGAGACAGGGGGGGCGCAGCGCGCATGGCAGAAGGGTTCACGATGCCTCAGTTCTTGCGGGGGTCCAGCGCGTCGCGCAGCGCATCGCCCATGAAGGTGAGCAGCAGCAGCGTGGTGACCAGCACCCCGAAGGTGAAGATGGAGATCCACCACGCGTCGATATTGTTCTTGCCCTGCGACAGCAGCTCGCCCAGGCTGGGGGTGCCGGGCGGCACGCCCAGGCCCAGGAAGTCCAGCGACGTCAGCGCCAGGATCGCCGCACCCATGCGAAACGGCAGAAAGGTCACCACCGGCGTCATGCTATTGGGCAGGATGTGGCGGCGGATGATCTGGCCGTTGGACACGCCCAGCGCCCGCGCGGCCTTCACATAGTCCAGTTGCCGGTTGCGCAGGAATTCGGCGCGCACATAGTCCGACAGCCCCATCCAGCCGAACAGGCTGAGCAATACCAGCAGCAGCCCGATGCTGGGCGCGAACACGGCGCTGAAGATGATGAGCAGGTACAGCTCGGGCATGGAGCCCCAAATCTCGATGAAGCGCTGGAAAGCCAGGTCGGTCTTGCCGCCAAAGAAGCCCTGTACCGCCCCCGCCGCCACGCCCAGCGCCACGCCCACCACGGTGAGGGCAATGCCGAACAACACGCTCACGCGAAAGCCGTAGATCAGTTGCGCCAGCAGGTCACGCCCGCGGTCATCCGTGCCCAGCCAGTTGTCGCGCGACGGGCCCGAGGGGTTGGGCTCCTTCGCGAAGTAGTTCAGCGTGTTTGGCCCGTAGCGGTTGAGCGTGTACAGCGCCCAGTTATCCCCCTGCGACAGTCGCTCGCGAATGAAGGGGTCGAGGTAGTCGGTGGGCGTCTGGAAGTCACCGCCGAAAGTCGTCTCGGGGTAATCGTTGAACAACGGGAAATACGTCTGACCCTCATAGCGCACGACCAGGGGCCGGTCGTTGCTGACCAGTTCTGCCCCCAGGCTGACCACGACCAGCGCGCAGAACACCAGCAGGCTCCAGAACCCCAGGCGGTTGGCACGAAAGCGCTGCCAGGCGCGCCGGCTGGGTGACGCCGAGGCGGCAACGGGCGCAGCTGGCGCCCCATTAGCTACCGAATCAATAGCTGCTAGCGCTTGGTGGTCGGGCGTTGGAGCCATATTTCAATCAAACTTGACGCGGGGATCCACCCACACGTAGCACAGGTCGCTGATGAGCTTGGTCACCAGCCCGATCAGCGTGAACAGGTACAGCGTGCCCAACACCACGGGGTAGTCGCGGCGGATCACGCTCTCATAGGACAGCAGGCCCAGGCCGTCGAGCGAGAACAGCGTCTCGATGAGCAGCGAGCCCGCGAAGAACGCGCCGATGAAGGCGGATGGGAAGCCCGTGATGATGGGAATCAGCGCATTGCGAAACACGTGCTTGTAGAGCACCTGCCGGTCTGTCAGTCCCTTGGCACGCGCGGTGAGCACATATTGCTTGCGGATCTCTTCCAGAAAAGCGTTCTTGGTCAGCATCGCCGTCACCGCAAAGCTGCCGGCCACCATGGCCGTGACGGGCAGCGCGATATGCCACAGGTAATCCGTCACCTTGGCCCACAGGCCCAGTTCGTCCCAGTTGGCCGAGGTCAGCCCGCGCAGCGGGAACCACTGCAATTGCCCGCCAAAGATCACCAGCAGCGCCACGCCGAGCACGAAACCCGGGATCGCGTAGCCCACCAGGATGATGAGCGTGGTGACGAAGTCAAAGCGCGAGCCGGCGCGCACCGCCTTGGCCACGCCCAGCGGCACCGCCACGAGGTAGCTGATGAAGAAGGTCCACAACCCCAGGCTGACGGACACGGGCAGCTTCTCCTTCACGAGTTGCCACACGTCCTTGTTCTGAAAGAAGCTGCGCCCCAGGTCGAAGCGCGCGAACTGGCCCAGCATCTGAAAGAAGCGCTCGTGCGCCGGCTTGTCAAAGCCATAGAGCTGCTTGATCTGCTCCAGCCGCTTCGGGTCCACGCCCTGCGCGCCGCGATAGGCCATGCCGCCGCCCTCGCCGCCCCCGCCCATGCCGGCAGCGCCGGCCTTGGCCTCGGCCAGGTACTGCTCCACCGGACCGCCCGGCACGAACTGGATCACGACAAAGGTCAACAGCAACACGCCCAACAGCGTGGGCAGCATGAGCAGGATGCGCTTGAGGATGTAGGCGAACATGGCGGTTTCAGTCCTTGCGCGGCGTCGCGGCCTTGGGCGCAGTCTCGGCGGTCAGCGCAGGCGAACGGGCCCACCACGTATCCACCGCCCACATCTCTCCGGTCGAATACGGCGGCACCACTTCGGGCCGGTCCAGGCGCCAGGCGTTGTAGACCATGCGATGGGTGCCCGCGGACCACTGCGGGATGAGGTAGTGGCCGTGCGCAATGATGCGGTCCAGCGCATGGCACGCGGGCAACATCTGTTCCTGCGTCTTGGCGGAGACCATGGCACGGATCATTGCGTCCACGGCCGGGCTCTTTACGCCGGGGAAATTGCCCGAGTCTTCCTGGTCTGCCGCCGCGCTGCCGAACAGGTCGGCAAACTCCTGCCCCGGGTTGTTGGTGCCCTGGTAGGCAATGGTGGTGATGTCGAAGTCGAACTTCTGCAGGCGCTGCTGGTACAGCGCGAAGTCCACCGAGCGGAACTTGAGCGTGATGCCGAGCTTTTGCAGGTTGCGCATCCACGAGGACAACGTGCGCACGCCGCCTTCGCTGCTGTCCATGTATTCCAGCACCATGGCCTGGCCGCTGGCGTTGCGCAGCACGCCATCCTGCACCTGCCAGCCTGCCTCCTGGAGCAGCGCCTGTGCGCGGCGCAGGTTGTCGCGCAGCGTGGTGGCGCCGTCGGTGGTGGGCGGCTCGAACATGGTGCCGAAGACCGCGGGGGGCAGATCCTTGCGCCAGGGCTCCAGCAGCGCCAGCTCCTGCGGCGTGGGCATGCCGTGGGTCTCGCACATGGTGTTGCCGAAAATGCCGCGCACGCGCTGATAGGCACCATAGAAAAGCTGGCGGCTCATCCACTCAAAGTCGAACGCCAGCCCCAGGGCCTCTCGCACGCGGCGGTCCTGCAGCAGCGGGCGGCGCGTGTTCAATACGTAGCTCTGGAAGCCCGAGGGCAGCTTGTTGGCGAACTCGCCCTTGACCAGCTCACCCGTGTCGAACTTGCGGCCGTTGACCCGCCGCGCCCAGTCGCCCGCACTGAAAAACCGCATCAGATCGAACTCGCCGGCCTTCAGCGCCTCCAGCCGCGCAGTGTTGTCCTTGTAGATCTTGACCAGCACACGGTCAAAGTTGGCCGTCCCCTTGCGCACGGGCAGGTCGCGCGCCCAATACTGGGGGTCACGCACATAGGTGATGTCCTTGCCGAAGTTGACAGGCCCAATCTTGTACGGTCCGCTGCCGATGGGGATGTCCATCACCACCTGGTCGAAGGGCTTGGGCTTGCCGTCGGCGCCCAGTCCCCAGTCGCGGCTGAACACGGGTAGCCCCCCGACGGTGAGCGGCAGTTCGCGGTTGGGCGCCTTGAAGCGGTAGCGCACGGTGCGGTCGTCCAGCACATCCACACCGGCCACCTCGATCAGGAGCGTTTTGTAGCCCGGTGAGGTGTAAGGGCCCATCAGGGTGTCGAAACTGTGCTTTACATCCTGGGCCAGCACCGGCTTGCCGTTGTGAAAGCGCGCCTCGGGCCGCAGCCTGAAGGTGGCTGACAGGCCATCCGGCGCCACCGCCACATCCTCGGCCAGCAGTCCATAGCCGGTGGCCGTTTCGTCCAGCGAGCCGGTGAGCAGCGAGTCGAACATCAGCGCCGACAGGTAGGCCGGCGCGTTGCCGCGGATCGTGAATGGGTTGTACTTGTCGAAGGTGGAGGTGCGCAGATTGCTCACCAGGCGCAGTTCGCCGCCCTTGGGCGCCTGTGGGTTGACGTAGGGGAAGTGCGCGAAGTCGGCCGCCAGCGCGGGCGCCCCCCACATCGCGTAGGCATGCGCGGCCCAGGCCGTCCCGCCCGCCACGCTGCTCCCTCCCAGCCAACCGATCAATAAACAGATACGCCAGAACCGCATGCGACAATTCTGCACCACGCAAGCGGCCCGCAAGCCCCCGCGCCACGCTTGCCATTTCCCTTCGCACATCGCATTTCAGGAGAACAACAATGGGTTTTCTCGCCGGCAAGAAGCTGCTCATCACGGGCGTGCTGTCCAATCGCTCGATCGCGTACGGCATCGCCAGGGCCTGCCACCAACAAGGCGCGGAACTGGCCTTCAGCTACGTGGGCGAGCGCTTCAAGGACCGCATCACCGAGTTCGCCGCCGAATTCGACTCCAAGCTGGTCTTTGACTGCGACGTGGCCGACGACGCGCAGATCGACAAATTGTTTGCCGACATCGGCGCCGCCTGGGGCAAGTTCGACGGCTTCGTGCACTCCATCGGCTTTGCTCCGCGCGAGGCCATCGCCGGCAACTTCCTGGAAGGCCTCTCTCGCGAAGCCTTCAAGGTGGCCCACGAAATCAGCGCCTACAGCTTCCCGGCCATGGCCAAGGCGGCCCTGCCCTACCTGAACGACAAGTCGGCGCTCCTGACGCTGTCGTACCTGGGCGCCCTGCGCTCCATCCCCAACTACAACACCATGGGCTTGGCCAAGGCGAGCCTGGAAGCCAGCGTGCGCTACCTGGCCGAAGCCGTGGGCCGCACTGAAGACGGCCGCTGCATCCGTGCCAACGGCATCAGCGCGGGCCCCATCAAGACCCTTGCCGCCAGCGGCATCAAGGACTTCGGCAAGCTGCTGGGCCGCGTGGCTGACGCCGCCCCGCTGCGTCGCAACGTGACGATCGAAGACGTGGGCAACGTGGCCGCGTTCCTGCTGTCCGACCTGGCCAGCGGCGTGACCGCCGAGATCACCTATGTGGACGGCGGCTTCAGCCAAACCGCCGGGCTTTCGGCAGACCAGGTGTGAGCCTGCGGAAATGACTGCGGGGTGGGTGCGCCACACCGCCCTTGCTTGAAGAACCAACGGGCCTGTAAGGCCCGTTGTTCGTTTCGGTCACTGTGCGCGGACTTTCAGGACGGCTGGTTGCCCATGATCGAGCCTTTGTCGGCGCGCCAAGACTCCTGCGGCATGCCCCGAGGCCTGAATCTCAGAATCGGTAGCGTGCCACCAGCTGCGCCGAACGCGGGGCACCCGCCAGGTTCAGGTTCGGCGAACTGCCATGCCCGCCACGATATAGCGGTGGTCGAAACAGATTGCTCAGCTTGAGTTGCACATCCCAGGCGCCCTGGCGGTAGTTAGGCCATGGCATCCACCGTGGTGTAGCCAGGCAAGGTAACCGTGTTGCCGGGGTTGGCGAACCGCGCTCCCACATAGTTCAGGCCGCCGCCCAGGCCAAAGCCGTGCCCCAGTGCCTTGGTCACCCACAGGTTCGCGCTGTGCCGGGGAGTCAGCGTGGGCCGCTTGCCCTGCACAGGCTGGCCCGCATCCGTCGCAGGCGAGGCGGTCATCTCGCCATCCAGGAAGGCATAACCGGCCCAGCTTGGTTCACACGCCAACCTTATATGGTTTGCGGGGGGCTGCCTCTGCTGCGGGCCTCGTTCTTAGAGGAATCGCAACGAAAAAGGGTTAGCAGATGAGTACCTGCTAACCCTTGGAACGCCTGGCGGAGAGGGCGGGATTCGAACCCGCGGTGGGGATTAGCCCACACACGCTTTCCAGGCGTGCGACTTAAACCGCTCATCCACCTCTCCGGAGCCCTCCATTATAGATGCTGCACAGACACTTTTTCAAAGATCTGACTGTTCCCTTGAAAAAACATGCTTCCTCACGGGTTTCAAGATGGAACATCCCGGTTCCCCGCCTTTCAGGATGCCTCTCGCCCGCGACCCAAGAAATGGAACCGCATCAGAGTACGCTCCCGTGCTCTGGCGTGGTCCACTATCGGCAGCGGATAGTCGATGCCTAAACGCAACCCACAGGCCTGCAATTCCAGCGGCTTCATGCCTGCAGGGAAATGGAGGTGCTTATCAGGAACACACGCCAGCTCCGGGAGATAGCGGCGGATGAACCTGCCATCGGGGTCAAACTTCTGCGACTGCGCCACCGGGTTGAAGATGCGAAACCAGGGCTGAGCGTCGCAGCCGGTTGACGCCGCCCATTGCCAGCCGCCATTGTTGGCAGCCAGGTCGTAGTCGTTCAGGTGCTGGGCAAAGAAGCGCTCGCCACGGCGCCAATCGATACCCAAATCCTTGGTCAAGAAGCTCGCCACCACCATGCGCAGCCGGTTGTGCATGTAGCCAGTCTGCAGCAGTTGGCGCATGGCGGCGTCGACCAACGGATAGCCAGTGCGCGCTGCGCACCATGCCTGCCAGTACTCAGGCACGTCATCCCACTGGACGCGGTCGTACTCGGGGCGAAATGCCTGGGTGACCACGTGCGGGTGGTGCCACAGAATCATGAAATAGAAGTCGCGCCACGCCAGTTCGGACAGCCAGGTCTGCGCGCCTTCGCAGCCTTGCGCGGCCTGTCGCGCGGCCAGTGAGGCCAGCTGGCGGATGGACACGGTGCCAAAGCGCAGATGCACCGACAGGTAGGACACGCCTTTGCGCCCAGGAAAGTCGCGCGCCAGCTTGTAAGCCGCCATGCGCGGCAGAAAATCCTGCAGCAACTGCTGCGCGCCGCGCGAGCCCACAGGCAGCTGCAAGTCAGCCAGGTTGGTGGGCACGAAGCCCAGATCCGCCAGCGTGGGCAGCCGCTCCCCCGCAGGGGGCACGGCCAGGTGCTGAGCGTGGCGCTCCACGGGATAAGGCTTGGTCTGGAAGGCATCCAGCTTCTGCAGCCAAGTGCGTTTGTATGGCGTGAAGACGCTGTAGGGCTGGCCCTGCTGGTTCAGCACCTCGCCCTGCTCCAGCAGCACCTGGTCCTTGTAGTCGCTGAACGCGATGCCACACGCCGCCAGGCCGTCTGCCACACGTCGGTCGCGGGCCAGGGCTGCAGGTTCGTAGTCGCGATTGGCCAGCACTTCGCGCACGCCCAGGCTGCGGGCCAATTGCACGATGCACTGCACCGCCGTACCGTGGCGCACGATCAGGCCGCCACCGGGGGCGCCACTGCGCGCCGCCAGCGCGCGCAGGTCCTCATCCAATGCGCACACGCTGGCGTGAATGAACTCCACCCGCCGATCGCACCGGGTCGGCAGCGCATCGAGGATGTCGGTGTCAAAGACGAAGACGCAGTACACGCGCTCGAAACGGCGCAGTGCGTGGTACAGGGCGGCGTGGTCATGGCAGCGCAGATCGCGCCGCAGCCACACAAGGGCGCTGGCTGGCATGGGACGGGAAGGACTGGTCTGGCTGACGGCGCGGCAGTGCCCCTCAGGCCTGCATCACCACGGGGCCGCCCTGCTCCAGCGCCCGCTGGTAGGCCGGACGCGCCCGCATACGCTGGCGGTAGGACACCAGGTGCGGCCAGGCCGTTTCGTCGCCCCCGCGCGCGAGGGCCGCCTCCACGGCAAAGCTCATCTGAAAGTCGGCCATGGTCAGGTGGCCCCCGGCGAACCAGTCGTGCTGTGCCAGGTGCGCGTCCATGAAAGCCAGCGCGGTTTGCACGTTCGGGCCGATGAGTCTTTGCTGCACTTTGGCGCACAGGGTGCGCGCGATGGGGCGCACAAAAAACGGCATGGGCTGGCGCGCAATGGTGTCGAACACCAGCTTCATCACCAGCCAGTTCATCAGGGACCCCTCGGCGTAATGCATCCAGAACCTGCACTGGCGATGTTCTGCCGTGCCGCGCGCGGGTTCCAGATGGGCCAGATCCGCCGGCGCCTGTGCACCGTAGCGCTCGGCCAGATATTCGATGATGGCGCCAGATTCGGCCACTACCATGTCGCCATCGGTGATGACGGGCGACTTGCCCAGCGGGTGCACCCGCTTGAGCTCTGGTGGCGCCAGCTTGGTCACGGGGTCACGCGAGTAACGGCGGATGTCGTAGGGCACGCCCAGTTCTTCCAGCAGCCACAGAATGCGCTGGGAGCGCGAGGTTTCCAGGTGGTGAACGGTCAGCATGGGCGGCATGGTAGTGCAGTCGCGCACGAAGGGTTGGTGCCTGCCGCGGCACGGCGTGCCCCGCCATGGGTGGGCTTTCCCTCGCGCCAAGGCCCGGACCCACGTCCCTCCCTTCGGCAAAGGAGCGCGGGGCGCTTTGGAAGCTATATTTTTGATAGCTTACAGCACTTACTCATCAACGCTTAGCGCCGATTTTCATCCAAAGACGGATCAACGCCGGCTGTAGATCTGGTCAAACAGCGCGCCGTCCGCAAAATGCTCCCGATTGGCCTTGGCCCAGCCACCGAAAGCCTGGTCGATGGTGGCCAGTGTGAGCTTGGGGAATTGCTTGTCGTACTGGGCCTTGGCCTTCTCGCTGGTTGGACGGTAGAAGTTCTTTCCAGCAATGTCCTGCCCCTCGTCGGAATAGAGGTAGGAAAGGTACTCCTCCGCCAGCGCGCGCGTGCCCTTCTTGTCCACCACCTTGTCCACCACCGCCACCGTGGGTTCGGCCAGGATGGACAGCGATGGCACTACGATCTCGAACTTGTCCTTGCCGAACTCCTTGAGCGCAAGAAACGCCTCGTTCTCCCAGGCCAGCAGCACGTCGCCCACACCGCGCTGCACGAAGGTGATGGTCGAGCCGCGCGCACCCGTGTCGAGTACCGGCACGTTCTTGTAGAGCTTGGACACGAAATCCTTGGCTTGAGTGTCGCTGCCGTACTTGCGCTTGGCGAATTCCCAGGCAGCAAGATAGTTCCAGCGCGCCCCGCCGCTGGTCTTGGGGTTGGGTGTGATGACTTGCACGCCGGGCTTGACCAAGTCATCCCAATCCTTCACGCCCTTGGGGTTGCCCTTCTTCACCAGAAACACGATGGTGGAGGTATAGGGCGCCGAGTTGTGCGGGAGGCGCTTTTGCCAAGCGGGCGCCAGCAGGCCGTGCTGGGCCAGCGCATCCACGTCTCCGCCCAGGGCCAGCGTAGCCACGTCGGCGTCGATGCCATCGATGATCGAACGCGCCTGCTTGCCCGAGCCGCCGTGCGACTGTTTGAACTGCACTTCCTGCCCCGTCTTGGCCTTCCAGTGGCGCGCGAAGGCCTGGTTGTAGGCCACATAGAGTTCACGCGTGGGGTCGTAGGACACGTTGAGGAACTGGGCGGGCTGCGCAAACGACGGCAAAGACGTCAGGGACATGACCGCCGTCAGGGCGGTGGCCAGGGGAAACTTGATAAAGTCGCGGCGATTGTTCATGAAGGGCTTTCGTTGCAGGGTGCGTCGGTGCGGTTCACCGATGCAAGGCATTCTGGAAGTCGCCCTTCAAAATCCAAACCAATAAGATTTCAGTTCGTTATTCCATTGACGTCTGAAGTTTCAGCAAGGAATCGCTCCATGGCACGTACCGTCCACTGCATCAAGCTCGGCAAGGAAGCCGAAGGCCTCGACTTTGCGCCCTACCCCGGCGATCTGGGCAAACGCATCTATGACAACGTGAGCAAGCAAGCCTGGGCCGACTGGATCAAGCACCAGACCATGCTGGTCAACGAGAACCGCCTGAACCTGGCCGACGCGCGCGCCCGCCAATACCTCGCCCGCCAGATGGAAAACCACTTCTTCGGCAGCGGCGCAGACGCTGCGGCGGGTTATGTGCCGCCCAGCGCGTAACGCAGTGCAGCGCTGCAAGAAGCGGTTTCGCTAAAGCCACTTCTTTGGCGCGGCGCAGACGCTGAGGCTGGCTGCGTCCCGCCCGGCGCATGACGCAGCGCTGCGCCAAAGCAGCGCCTCTTTGCAGTCGCCCCCGTCGCATCACTGTGGCGGGGGCGTTGCCGTTGTAGCCCACTGCGCCTGGCAGGCGACCCAGGCCCGGCTCCCTGAGGAGATTTCATGTTGCCGTCGGTGTCATTGCTGGACTCGTTCCAGTTCTCACAGTTCACCACCCTGCTGGTGATCTACCTTGTGGCCATCACGGCCGAGGCCATGTCTGGCGCGCTGGCCGCAGGCCGGCGCAACATGGACATCTTCGGTGTCAGCGTGATCGCCTTTGTGACCGCGCTGGGCGGCGGCACCATCCGTGACATGGTGCTGGGCCACTACCCGATCGGCTGGACACAGCACCCGGAATACGTGTACCTGGTGATCTCCGCAGGCCTGCTGACGACGGTGGTGGCGCGCTACCTGCACCGGATCAAGCGCGTGTTCCTGCTGCTGGACGCCATGGGGCTGATCGCGTTCTCGCTGATCGGATGCAACGTGGCCCTGGAACTGGGCTACCCGCCCGTGGTGGTGGTGATGTCCGGCATGCTCACGGGCATCAGCGGCGGCATCCTGCGCGACGTGCTGTGCAACCAGGTGCCCGTGGTCTTTCGGCGCGAGCTGTACGCCAGCGTGTCCCTGGCCGTGTGCCTGCTGTTCCTGGGACTGCGCACGATGGAAGTGGAAAACAACCTCAGCACTTTGGTGTGCTTCGCCGCCGGCCTGGCGCTGCGGCTGCTGGCACTGCACTACCACTGGCGCCTGCCGGTGTTCTCGTACCAGCAGCGCTGGGAATGACACTGTTTCTGTAATCTTTTCGCGCCTCCCGACACCATGTCCGAACCGATTGAATGGCTGGAAGACGGCACGCCCTACAGCCCGCGCTTCTCAGACCGGTACCACAGCGAGCACGGCGGCCTGGAACAAGCCCGCGGCACATTTCTCGCCGGCTGCGGCCTGCCCCAGGCCTGGCAGAACCAGCCGCAGTGGCGGGTGCTGGAAACCGGCTTCGGCCTGGGCCTGAACTTCCTCGTGACCTGGGCCGCGTGGCGCGCCGACCCCCACCGGCCACAGCGGCTGCACTTCGTTTCCTGCGAGGCCTGGCCCGTGAGCGCGGCCGATGTGCTGCGCGCCACGCCCATCGATTCCACACTGCAATCGCTGGCCCAGCAGTTGGCGGCGCAGTACTGGGGCTTGCTGCCGGGCGTGCACCGGCTCTCGTTCGACGGCGGGCAGGTGCTGCTCACGCTGTACATCGGTGACGCGCAAGCCCTGCTGAGGCAGCAGCAGCCCACGGCGGATTCGGTGTACCTGGACGGCTTCGACCCCCAGCACAACCCGCAAATGTGGGACATCCACACCCTCAAGGCCGTGGCGCGCTGCTGCCGCCGCGGCACCCGCCTGGCGACGTGGACGGTGGCGCGCGGCGTGCGGGACGGGCTGGTGCAGTGCGGCTTCGAGGTGCAGAAGGTGCCGGGTGTCCGCCCCAAGCGCGACAACCTGCAGGCCACCTACGCGCCCCGCTGGGAGCCACGCGCCGGCCAGCCCGTGCTGCCAGACGCCACGGTGGCCGCCCCGGCCCGCTGCCTGGTGGTGGGCGCAGGACTGGCGGGCGCCGCCGTGGCGGCCAGCCTGGCGCACCGTGGCTGGCAGGTCCAGGTGCTGGACCGGGCCGATCACCCTGCCGCCGGTGCATCCGGCCTGCCGGCGGGGGTGTTCGCGCCCAATGTCTCGCAGGACGACAACCTGATCTCGCGCCTGTCGCGCGCGGGGGTACGCACCACGCTGAATACGCTGGCGCAGCTTCCAACCGAGACGCGCGGCACCGACTGGAGCGCGTGCGGCACGCTGGAGCACCGTGTGGACGGCACCACCGGATTGGCCTGGAGCGACGGGCCTGGCCTGGACTGGAGTCGCCCCGCAACACCCGCACAACTGCAGGCCAACGGCTTATCGGCAGACACGGTGGCCTGCTGGCACGAGCACGCAGGCTGGGTGCGCCCGCCCCAGCTCATCGCCCACCTGCTGAACGACCCGGCCATCCGCTGGCACGGCAGCGCGGCGGTGGCGGAGTTGCGCCGCACCACCGTCGACGGCCAGCCCCTCTGGCAGGCACTGGACGCCGAAGGGCACGTACTGGCCGAGGCGGAACTTGCCGTGGTCTGCGCCGGGCACCACACCGGCCCGCTCACGCACGCGCATTGGCCCATGAACCCGTTGCGCGGCCAGTTGGCCTGGGGCCTGCATGCCCAGGCCCCCGCCGGCGCCCCGTGGCCGCCCCAGCCGCTCAATGGCAACGGCAACCTGGTGCCCCGTGTGCCGCTGCAGGGTGGCGCAGGCTGGGTGCTGGGCTCCACGTTCGAGCGCCTGAAGACCGCCCTGCCCCCCAGCCCTGACGACCAAGCCAAAGGCTTGGCCACCAATCAGGCCAAACTGCACGCGCTGCTGCCCCCCCTGGGCGCTGCCATGGACGCCGCCTTCACCCAGGCCGCCACCGCGCCGGACGGCCCCGTGCGCACCTGGGCGGCCGTGCGCTGCGGCGCGCTGGACCGCCGTCCCATCGTGGGGCCGGTGGACCCGGTGCGCCAGCCCGGCCTGTGGCTGTGCACTGCCATGGGCGCGCGCGGGCTCACGCTGTCATTGCTGTGCGGCGAACTGATCGCCGCGCGGCTGCACAGTGAGCCCCTGCCGCTGGACGCCCCTCTGGCGCGCGCGTTGAGCAGCGAGCGCTGGCTAGGGTATGAGCCACAGTGAACCGACATGCATTTCATATACAAATAACGGAATATATGAAGCATTAAAAAATAGTTTGTCTTTATAAGACAGACTTTTAAAGTGCGCCCATCGATGCTGCGGGCGCCATTCGGGGCCCGGCGGCACCTGTGTTGAAACGCCCACGGCCCTGCCATGTACCAGTACACCGAATTCGACCGCCAGTTCGTCCACCTGCGCGCCCAGCAATTCCGCGATCAGCTCGAACGCTGGCAGCGCGGCGAGTTGACCGACGAGCAACTGCTGCCCCTGCGCCTGCAAAACGGCTGGTACATCCAGCGCTACGCGCCCATGGCCCGCATCGCCGTGCCCTATGGCGACATCAACAGCGCCCAGCTGCGCATGCTGGCCCACATCGCCCGCGAATACGACCGCCCCACGCCCGAGCTGCTGGCCCATGCCCAGGCCACGCAGGACCAGCTGCAGGCCGCCCAGCCGGGCCTGACACTGGCCGCGCCCCCGCTGCGCTACGGCTACGGCCACTTCACCACGCGCACCAACGTGCAGTTCAACTGGATTCCCATCACCCGCGCGGCCGACGTGATGGACCTGCTGGCCAGCGTGCACATGCACGGCATCCAGACCAGCGGCAACGACATCCGCAACATCACTTGCGAAGCCTACGCCGGCATCGCCGAGGACGAGATCGTGGACACCCGGCCGTTCGCCGAGATCACGCGCCAGTGGAGTTCGCTGCACCCCGAGTTCACCTACCTGCCGCGCAAGTTCAAGATCGCCTTCAACGGCGCCGCGGAAGACCGTGCCGCCACCGGCTGGTATGACATCGGCCTGCAAGCGCTGAAGAACGCGGCTGGCGAGGTGGGCTTTGCCGTCAAGGTGGGCGGCGGCATGGGGCGCACGCCCGTCATCGGCACCGTGGTGCGTGAATTTCTGCCGTGGGACCAGCTGCTGAACTACATCGAAGCCATCGTGCGTGTGTACAACAGCTACGGCCGCCGCGACAACAAGTGGAAGGCGCGCATCAAGATCCTGGTCAAGAGCGAAGGCCAGCAGTTCATCGACGCGGTGGAGGCCGAATACCGCGCCATCCTGGAGCAGGACGGCGCCCCCCACACCATCACCCAGGCCGAGCTGGACCGCGTGACCGGCCATTTCGTCGTGCCACCGCTGCGGCCTGCCGGCCGCCCGCATGGCGTGAACACCTCCGGCCAGCTGTACCAGCGCTGGCTGCAGCAGAACGTGCGCGGCCACCGCATGACCGGCCTGAAGGCGGTGACACTGTCGTTCAAGCGCGTGGGCTTTGCGCCCGGCGACGCCGACGGCGACACGCTGGACGCCCTGGCCCAACTGGCCGACCAGTTCAGCGCCGGCGAGGCGCGCCTGACGCACGAGCAGAACCTGCTGCTGCCCTGGGTGCACGAAGCCGACCTGCCCGCGCTGTACGAGGCCGCGCGCAAGCTGGGCCTGGCGCAGCCCAACATCGGCCTGCTGACGGACATGATCGCCTGCCCGGGCGGCGACTTCTGCTCGCTGGCCAACGCGCGTTCGCTGCCCATCGC
Organism: Diaphorobacter sp. JS3051; assembly: GCF_015832135.1. NCBI lineage: Bacteria > Pseudomonadati > Pseudomonadota > Betaproteobacteria > Burkholderiales > Comamonadaceae > Diaphorobacter > Diaphorobacter sp. JS3051. Next base: position 612,191 of record NZ_CP065406.1, on the reverse strand, counting down.
CGCGGCCATCACCGAGCGCTACCAGGACCTGGACGAGCTGTTCGACATCGGCCCCATCGACCTGCACATGAGCGGCTGCATCAACAGCTGCGGCCACCACCACAGCGGCCACATCGGCATCCTGGGCGTGGACAAGGACGGCAAGGAGTGGTACCAGATCACGCTGGGCGGCTCCGACGGCACGCAGCTGTCCGGCCCGGCCATCGGCGGCAAGGTGGTCGGCCCGTCGTTCTCGGCCGCCGAAGTGCCCGACGTGATCGAGGCGCTGCTGGACACCTACCGCGCGCTGCGCAAGGGCAACGAGCTGTTCATCGACACCCTGCGCCGCGTGGGCCAGGACCCCTTCAAGGCCGCCGCCAATGGTGCGCGCCACCCCAAGGCGGCTGAAGAGGCCGTGGCCTGACCCCACTCAAAAGACCTTGAATACTATGAAAATCATAGCTGCTGGCGCTTTATCCCTGGGCGCTGACGACCTCAAAACCCTGCAGATCGCCAACGATGCCGACCTGGCCGCGCTGGCCGCCGAAGGCGCGCTGGAGGGCGTGCAGCGCATCGAGCTGCAGTTCCCCAAGTTCACCGACGGCCGCGCCTACAGCCAGGCGCTGCTGCTGCGCCGCCGCTACCGCTTTGCGGGCGATATCCGCGCCACGGGCGACGTGCTGATCGACCAGCTGGTGCACATGCACCGCAGCGGCTTCAGCAGCGCGGTGCTGGCGCCCGGCGTGGACCCGGCCGCGGCCGAACGCCAGTTCGCGCGCTATGCCGCCTTCTACCAGGGCGACGTGCTGGAGCCGCGCCCGCTGTTCGCCCGGGAGGCCGCATGAGCACCGCCACGGCAGTCAGCGCCGCCGAACTCGCCCGCGTCAACGCCGAGCACGGCCACGATGCCGCCGCCCTGGTGGCCTGGGCGCTGGGCCTGGGCCAGACGCCCATCGTCACCACCAACTTCCGCCCGTTCGAGGCCGTGATCCTGCACCTGGTCACCCGCGTGCAGCCGGGCGTGCCCGTGGTCTGGATGGACAACGGCTACAACACCGAGGCCACCTACCGCTTTGCCGACGCGGTGACGAAGCAGCTCGGGCTCAACCTGAAGATCTACCTGCCGCGCCGCTCGCGCGCCCACCGCGAGGCCGTCGAAGGCCCGACGCCCGCACTGGACGACCCGCGCCACGCCGCGTTCACCGAAGAGGTGAAGCTCGAACCCTTCGCCCGCGCCCTGCGCGAAACGGCACCCCGGGTGTGGTTCACCGCGCTGCGCGCGACCGACACCGCCGTGCGCGCGCAGATGGAGCCCGTGAGCATCAACCCCGACGGCCTGATCAAGGTCGCGCCGCTATTGCACTGGTCGTCCAAACAGCTGCACGAGTACTGCCAGCAGCACGGCCTGCCCAACAACTTTGACTACGTGGACCCCACCAAGGGCGAAGACAACCGCGAATGCGGCCTGCACCTGGCCCACTAAAAACGATAGCTGCCTGCGCTTGCCCCACAAGCGCTGGAGCCAGATTTGACTGGAACATCGAATGAACGCCCGTGTTGACTCCCAAGTGCTCAACCAGCTCAGCAACCGCCACCTGGACGCGCTGGAAGAAGAAACCATCTTCATCCTGCGCGAGGTGGCCGCGGCCTTCGAGCGCCCCGCCCTGCTGTTCTCGGGCGGCAAGGACTCGCTGGTCATGCTCAAGTGCGCAGAGAAGGCCTTCGGCGCGGGCCGCATTCCCTACCCGCTGCTGATGATCGACACGGGGCACAACTTCCCCGAGGTGACCGACTTCCGCGACTTCCGCGCAAAGGAACTGGGCGCCGAACTCATCGTGCGCAGCGTCGAGGATTCGATGGCGCGCGGCACCGTGCGCCTGGCCCACCCCGGCGAATCGCGCAACGTGCACCAGTCCGTCACGCTGCTCGAAGCGATTGAGGAGTTCCGTTTCGACGCCTTGATCGGCGGTGCGCGCCGGGACGAGGAGAAGGCGCGCGCCAAGGAGCGCATCTTCAGCCACCGCGACAGCTTCGGCCAGTGGCAGCCCAAGGCGCAGCGCCCCGAACTGTGGACGCTGTTCAACACCCGCCTGGCCCCCGGCGAGCATTTCCGCGTGTTCCCCATCAGCAACTGGACCGAGCTGGACGTGTGGCAGTACATCGAGCGCGAGCAGGTCGCCCTGCCATCGCTGTACTACGCCCACCCGCGCGAAGTGGTGGAGCGCCGCGGCCTGCTGGTGCCCGTCACGCCGCTCACGCCCCCGAAGGACGGCGAAGCGGTGCAGACGCGCACCGTGCGCTTTCGCACCGTGGGCGACATCACCTGCACCTGCCCGGTAGAAAGCCTGGCCGCCACGGCAGGCGAAATCGTGATCGAGACCCTGGCCGCCGAGGTCAGCGAGCGCGGCGCCACGCGCATGGACGACAAGACCAGCGACGCCTCGATGGAAAAGCGCAAGAAAGACGGGTATTTCTGATGACCACCGCCACTATCAATTCAATAGCTTCCAGCGCACAACCAGAAAGCGCTAGCGGCACAAATGATCACATTTCCGCGCTGCGCTTCATCACCTGCGGCAGCGTGGACGATGGCAAGAGCACGCTGATCGGCCGCCTGCTGGTGGACAGCCGCGCCGTGCTGCAGGACCACCTGGCCGGCGTGCAGCGCGGCGGAGAGACCGACCTGGCGCTGCTGACCGACGGCCTCAGTGCCGAGCGCGAGCAGGGCATCACCATCGACGTGGCCTACCGCTACTTCGCCACCGAGGCGCGCAAGTTCATCATCGGCGACGCGCCCGGCCACGAGCAGTACACGCGCAACATGGTCACCGCCGCCTCCCAGGCCGACGCCGCCGTGGTGCTGGTGGACGCCACCAAGCTTGATTGGCAGAACCCGCAACTCACGCTGCTGCCGCAAACGCGCCGCCACAGCCTGCTGGTGCACCTGCTGCGTGTGCATTCGCTGGTGTTTGCCGTGAACAAGCTCGACGCCGTGGCCGACCCACAGCTCGCCTACCGTCACATCCGTGCCGCGCTGGAGCAGTTCGCCCGGCACGCGGGCATCGCGGTGGCGGGCGTGGTGCCGGTGTCGGCGCTCAAGGGCTGGAACGTGGTAGAGGCCAAGCCCGGCTGGTGCGACTACGCGGGCCCGAGCCTGCTGCAGATCCTGGAGCGGCTGCCCAACACCCCGCCCGACGCCGGCCTGCCCCTGGCCTTCCCGGTGCAGTGGGTGGAGAAATTTTCTTCCTCGTCCGACACCTCGCAGGGGCGCCGCGTGTTCTGGGGCCGGGTGGGCACGGGCCGCGTGCAGCCGGGTGCGCAGGTCGCCATCTTCCCCAGCGGACAGCTGGCGCAGGTGGCGCAGGTCTTGGACCATGCGCGCCGCGCCACCGGCGTGGCCGCGGGCCAGAGCGCGGGCATCACCCTCGACCGCGAGGTGGACGTCTCGCGCGGCGACTGGATCGTGGCTGCGCCCGCACCCGCTGCCGCGGCCGAGGACGACTTCGACACCCCCGCCGCCGTGCCCGCATGGCCCGGCCAGCGCGAGATCACCGCCACCGTCGCGTGGATGGACGACGAGCCGCTGCTGGCGGGCCGCGTGTACTGGGCGCTGCACGGCCACCGCTGGGTCAAGGTCAAGGTGCGCCGCGTGGTCCACCGTCTGGACATCAACACCCTGGCCGAGGAAGACGCCACCCAGCTGGAGCCCAATGCCATCGGCCATGTGGAGCTGCTGCTGCAGGAACCCCTGCCCGCGGCGCCGTTCGCGCGCAGCCGCGTGCTCGGTTCGCTCATCCTGGTCGACACCGCCAGCCACAAGACGGCGGGCGCCGTGCTGGTGAACGCACCGGCCCCAAAAGCTTGATCAACGTTAAGGTTTCCGCGCCTCAGGCATGGTTGGCTGGCCTGCTGAGGCGGCGGTCGGCCTAAAATCGCGGGCTAACCCCATACCAGAACACAACTACTCATGACTCACGTCGTCACCGAAAACTGCATCAAGTGCAAATACACCGATTGCGTGGATGTGTGCCCCGTGGACTGCTTCCGCGAAGGCCCCAACTTCCTCGTGATCGACCCCGACGAGTGCATCGACTGCGCCGTGTGCATCCCTGAATGCCCGGCCAACGCCATCTTTGCCGAGGAAGACCTGCCCAGCGACCAGCTGGCCTTCATCAAGATCAACGCCGAGCTGACGCCCAAGTTCAAGAGCATCACCAAGCGCAAGGCAGCGCTGCCCGACGCTGACGACTGGAACGGCAAGCCCGGCAAGCTGGACCAGCTGGAGCGCTGACTCCCGCGCTCCCGCCACGCCCCGCATGCACCCATCCCCCAGCAGCCCGACGCCCCAGGCCGCGGACGCCGTGGTGATCGGCGCCGGGCCGGTGGGGCTGTTCCAGGTCTTCCAGCTCGGGCTGCAGGGCATCGCGGCGCACCTGGTTGATGCGCTGCCCCTTGTGGGTGGCCAGTGCGCCGAGCTGTATCCCGACAAACCCATCTACGACATTCCCGGCATCCCGGTGTGCACGGGCCTGGGGCTCGTGGAACTGCTGCAGCGGCAGATCGCCCCTTTCGCCCCCACGCTGCACCTGGGCCAGCAGGTCCACGCGCTGGCCGCGCAGGCCGACGGACGTATTCTGCTCACCACCACCGCCGGCACCGCGCTGCTGGCGCGCAGCATCTTCATTGCCGCGGGCGTGGGCGCCTTCGTGCCGCGCGCCATCAAGGCCGAGGGGGTGGAGGCGCTGGCCCCCGGCCAGTTGCTCTACCACCCTGACGCCGCCACGGCCACCCGTGCCGCGACCGGCAAGCGCGTGGTGGTACATGGCGGCGACGAGGCGGCCGTGCAGGCGGCGCTGGACTGCGTGGACGCTGCCGCGCAGGTGCTGCTGCTGCACCGGCGCGATGCCTTCCAGGCCGCGCCCGCGCTGCTGGCGCAACTGCAGGCACTGCGCGAGGCGGGCCGCATCCAGGTCGTGATCGGCCAGATCACGGGCGTGGAGACCGCGCCCGACGGCACCCTGCAGGCGCTGGCCCTGCTGGACCCGCAAGGCGAGCCACAGCGCCAGCCGCTGGACCTGTTGCTGGCCTACCTGGGCATCTCTCCCCGCCTGGGGCCCATTGCCGACTGGGGCCTGGCGATGGACCGCAAGCAGCTGACCGTGGACACGGCCACTTTCGCCACCAGCGTCCCCGGCATCTACGCCGTCGGCGACATCACCACCTACCCCGGCAAGCGCAAGCTGATCCTGTGCGGCTTCCACGAAGCCACCCTCGCCGCCTTCGCCGAGGCTGAACGGCAGGCGGGCCACAAGCTGCCCCTGGAATACACCACCAGCAGCGAACGGCTGCAGGCCCGGCTGGGGGTCGCCCCGGCCCGCTGACCTGCGGCGACGGCGCGGCGCGCCCTGCGGCATGCGCGGGGCGCTATTGAAGCAGGAGCTTGCAGCGCGCGTTCTGCCTTGTTTCCAAATAGAAAACTGTCTCAGAATGGCTTGTATAGTGCGCTGGCAGCTATATTTTTCATAGCAATTGACGTTTCGGCCATCGGTTCGCGCCTGAAACGGCCGGAACTTCGCACGCGGGCGGCCCTCCACCTGGGGGTTGTCATCCCTCAGTTCCAACTCCAAGGAGATCACCCCGTGCCCTTCGCACTGCCCCTGCCGCATCGCATCCTGTCCAAAGCCCTGGCCGCCGCCACGCTGGCCCTGCCCCTGCTCATGCCCGCCGGCGTGCAGGCGCGCGATTTCGTCAGCATCAAGGGCAATGCGGTCAACGTACGCGAGAAGCCCAGCACCCGCTCGGCGACGCTGTGGGAGCTGGGCCGGGGCTATCCGCTGCAGGTGCAGCAGCGCAAGGGCCGGTGGCTCCAAGTGCGGGACTTCGAGGAGCCGCTCGGCTGGGTGTACGCGCCGCTGACCAGCAAGACGCCGCACCGCGTGGTGACGGCACGCGTCGCCAACCTGCGCGCCGGCCCCGGCCAGCAGCACAAGACCGTGGGCAAGCTGCAGCAGCATGAGGTGGTGCGCAGCCTGGGCCAGTCGGGCAGCTGGGCCCGGGTGCAGCGCGAAGACGGGCAAAAGGGCTGGGTGGCCCGGCGCCTGACCTGGGGCTGGTGATATTTCGGGTGCCGCGGCGGTGTGGGCCTGTGCGCGCGCGGTGCCCGGCGCTCCCTCAGCCGCCCGTTACTCGATCACACGCTGCGCCACCGGCGCATAGCCATGGTTGAGCGGCCCGTGGCCGTGGCCGGTGCGCACATCGGCCCCCGCAGCGATCGCGCCCAGAATGTACTGGCGGGCCAACCGCACCGCCTGCGCCAGCGGCTGGCCCAATGCGAGGTGCGCAGCGATCGCCGACGACAAGGTGCAGCCTGTGCCGTGGCCGTTGTGCGTGACGATGCGCGCAGCTTCCAGGCGGTGGCGCTCGTCGCCAGGCAGGGCCAGCACATCCACCACCCGGTCGCCCGGCAGATGCCCGCCCTTGAGCAGCACCGCGCGCGCGCCCAGCGCCAGCAAGTCGGTGGCGGCCGCGTCCAGCGCGCTTTCGTCGGCAATGGCGCGGCCCAGCAGCCAGCCGGCCTCGTCCAGGTTGGGGGTGACCACGGCGGCCAGCGGGAACAGCGCGCGCACCAGCGTGCCCACGGTCTCCTCGGCAATCAGCCGGTCGCCGCTGGTGGCGACCATCACCGGGTCCAGCACCACGTTGGGCAAGCCATGGCGAAGAATCGCGTCGGCCACCACCTGCACCACCTCGGGCGAATGCAGCATGCCGATCTTCACCGCATCCACGCCGATGTCCTCGACCACGGCGTCGATCTGTGCGCGCAGCATCTCGGGCGGAATGCCGTGGATGCCCGTCACGCCGCGCGTGTTCTGCGCGGTGATGGCGGTGATCGCGGTCATGCCGTAGCAGCCCAGGGCGCTGAAGGTCTTCAGGTCGGCCTGTATGCCCGCGCCGCCGCCGCTGTCGGAGCCCGCGATGGTCAACACGCGCGCATAGCGCCGGCCACCGCCGGGCGTCTGTGTCTCTTGGTTCATGGCAAAAATTATCGGCCAAGCCGCAGCGCATTCAACGCAGCCGCGGCAACGCCAGAGCCTGCGCCACGTCAACAACAGGGGCACCACCCCTGTGCTGTAATGCCGGCCACGGACGAAACAGGGGTGTCCCCGCCGCACTAAGAACGTGTTGACGAAAGCGGCAGGCGACTGAGAAATACCCTAAGCACCCGATCCAGGTCATGCTGGCGTGGGGAGTTTCAACAGCATCGGCGCGCCGCGCGCTCCCGTTTTGTCCTTTGGTTGTTTGGCCTGGCCTTTCATCACGGACACGATGCACACTTTCCCCACCCTTCGCTCCTCCTCCCGCGTCACCATCCTGGGCGCGGGCCTCATGGGCCGCCTGCTGGCCGTCGAACTCGCCCGCCAGGGCCACGCCGTTGAGGTGCACGAGGCCGGCACCCGTGTCGCCGAAGGCGCCGCAGCCTACGTGGCCGCCGCCATGGTGGCCCCCCTGGCCGAATCCATCGTGGCCGAGCCCGGCGTGGTGCGCATGGGCGTGCACTCGCTGGCGCGCTGGCCCGAGCTGCTGGCACCGCTGGCCGCTCCGGTGTACTTCCAACATGACGGCACGCTGATCCTGTGGCACCGCCAGGACGCGCCCGAAGCCGCGCGCATGCGCCTGAAGTTCGAGCAGACGCAAGGCCTGGTGCCCGGGCTGCCGCGCATGCAGGCGCTGGACAGCGCCGGCGTGGCCGCCCTGGAACCCACGGCCGCACAGCGCTTCCACCAGGGCCTGTACCTGCCCGGCGAGGGCCAGTTGGACAACCGCCAGGCCCTGGCCGCGCTGGCCGCCACCATGGACCAGTTGGGCGTGGTCACGCATTGGGGCAGCGCGCGCCAGCCGGCCGACTTCACTCCCGGCCAGGCCGGCCAGCCCGACTGGGTGCTGGACTGCCGGGGCCTGGGCGCGCGTGCGCAATGGCCGCAACTGCGCGGGCTGCGCGGCGAGGTGGTACGCCTGCACGCGCCCGACGTGACGCTGCAGCGCCCCACGCGCATCGTGCATCCCCGCTACCCGATCTACATCGCACCGAAGGAGAACCACCTGTTCGTCATCGGCGCCACCGAGATCGAATCCGACGACATGTCGCCCGCCAGCGTGCGCTCCACGCTGGAGCTGCTGAGCGCCGCCTACGCCGTACACCCGGGCTTTGCCGAGGCGCGTATCCTGGAGATCTCCACCCACTGCCGCCCCACCCTGCCCGACAACCTGCCCGCCGTGCGCGTAGTGCAGGATCGCGTGCTGGAGGTCAACGGTTTGTACCGCCACGGCTTCATGATCGCGCCGGCCATGCTCGATGTGGTCATGCAGGTGCTGAACACGGGACAATCCGAGCTCGCCCCTGAATTCGACCTCTCGCTGCAGCTCGACCGCGAAGCTGCGCTGCACACATGAACGTATTCATCAACCAAAACGCCGTGCAACTGCCCGATGGCGCCACCGTCGCCGACGCCGTGGCCCACCTGGCACCCCAGCCCCCGTTTGCCGTGGCCGTGAACCTGCAGTTCGTGCCCAGTGCCCGCTATGCCGCGCACGCCCTGCAGTCCGGCGACCAGATCGAAATCATTGCGCCGGTCACCGGCGGTTGAGCCTTTTTTCACCCATGAACAGTCCTACCTCTTCCCCCGACACGCTGGTGCTCTACGGCCAGGCGTTCCAGAGCCGCCTGCTGCTGGGCACCGCACGCTACCCGTCTCCCGCCGTGCTGGAGGCCGCCGTGCAGCGCGCGCGGCCCGCGATGCTCACCGCATCGCTGCGCCGCCAGGGCAGCAACCCGGCCGAATCCGGCAGCAGCTTCTGGGAACTGCTCAAGCGCCTGCAGGTGCCAGTGCTACCCAACACCGCCGGCTGCCATAGCCTGCAGGAAGCCATCACCACCGCCCATATGGCGCGTGAAGTCTTCGACACCCCCTGGATCAAGCTGGAACTGATCGGCGACGACTATACGCTGCAGCCCGATACGCTGAACCTGGTGCAGGCAGCCGAGCAACTGGTCCGCGAAGGCTTCTACGTGCTGCCCTACTGCACTGAAGACCTGGTGCTGTGCCAGCGCCTGGTGGACGTGGGCTGCCAGGCCGTCATGCCGTGGGCGGCGCCCATCGGCACGGGCCGCGGCCCGGTGAACCCCTATGGCCTGCAGCTGCTGCGCGAGCGCCTGGACGTGCCGCTGCTCGTGGACGCCGGCCTCGGCCTGCCGTCCCACGCCTGCCAGGTGATGGAATGGGGTTACGACGGCGTACTGCTCAACACGGCCGTGGCCCTGGCGACCGACCCCGTGCAAATGGCCGGTGCCTTTGCCGATGCCGTGGCCGCAGGCCGCGCCGCCCGCATGGCCGGCGCGATGACACCGCAGGAGGCGGCGCAACCCAGCACGCCCGTGCTGGGCACGCCGTTCTGGCACCACGCGCAGGACTGAGCATGCCGCAAGCCGCCGCGCCATTGCCTTCTGCAGCCGCCATGGAGCAAGCCATCCGCCAGCACCATGCGTCGGCGTTTGCGGACTTCCCGCCGCAGCCGATGCCGGCGACAACCGTGGAAGGCCCCGTGTACCGCGCAGCCCTTGCGGCCTGCAGCGCCCTGGGTTTCATCGCCCATGACGCAGACTGCCTGGCCCGCGCCTGGGCTGCGCAGACGCGGCGCACCGGCCGCTTCGACCCGGCGCAGTGGCCCGACGAGCCCGCAGACTTCGGACTGCAGCCGCGCCCCCATGCGCACCCCTTTGCAGCCTGCCCACAGAACCTGGGTCTCTACGCCGTATTGCCCGATGCCCAATGGGTGGGCCGCATGGCGCAGGCCGGCGTGCCGACGGTGCAGCTGCGCTTCAAAAGTGACGACCCTGCGGCCATCACGCGCGAGGTACGCGCCGCAGTGCAGGCCGTGCAAGGCACCGCTTCGCTGCTGTTCATCAACGACCATTGGCGCCAGGCCATCGCGGCCGGAGCTTATGGCGTGCACCTGGGCCAGGAGGATCTGGATGCGCTGAGCCCCGAAGAGCTGCGCACGCTGCGCGAGTCCGGGGTGCGCCTGGGCGTGAGCACGCATGGCTACGCCGAGATGGTGCGCGCCGACGCGGCCAGCCCCAGCTACATCGCCATGGGCGCGGTGTTCCCCACCACGCTCAAAAAAATGGCCACAGTGCCCCAGGGCGTGGCGCGGCTGGCGGGCTATGCCCGGCTGATGCGCGGCTATCCGCTGGTTGCCATCGGCGGCATTGGCCTGGCCCAGTTCCCGCAAGTGCTGGCCACCGGAGTGGGGTCGATTGCCGTGGTGCGCGCCGTGGTGGCGGCCGATCAGCCGGAAGCCGCTGCGGCGCAGCTCATGCGGGCCATGGACGCCGGCAGGCGATAGCCCCGTCCGCGCACGGGGGGCGTTCGCGCTTCAGAAGCGGTTCTTTTGCGACTGCTCCAGTTCGAAGCGCAACTCCAGCTTGTCGTTTTCCATGCCAAAACCCACGGCCTGCCCTTGCGCGGGCGCCGGGGTGACGGGCACGGGCGGCAGATCGCTGAGGGTGATGTGAGGCGGCCCGGACACGTCCACGTCCACCGCGGCGGCGCAAGTGGATGCTGGCGAGCCGTCATCCACCGGCAGCAGCGCCAGGCCGGCCGCCATCGAGTCCAGCGACCGGCCCGTCCCATCCTGCGCGCCCATCGGGTGGAGCGCTGGCGTTGCACGCGGGGTGGTGCGCGCGCGGGGCGGCGGCGCACCGCGCAAATGTGCGGGCGTGGTCTGGGCGATGGACAGCAGCAGCAGCAGATCGTCCAGCGCCGCCAGGTCGAAGGGCCCCTCGCCCTGCGTCTGTCCCCGGTGAAATAAGAGGCCCTCCAGCACGGCCAGCACCTCGGGCGAGGACCATGCCGCCTCGACCCGTGCCAGCGCCTCGGGATGCTCTTCCAGGCTCCGGCCCAGTTGCTGGAACTGCGCAAATGGAGGCACGCGTACGTTGAACCGCTCCTCGACCTGCGCGCGCAGGCCGTCGAAGCTGTCGGTTCGCCCCAGTTGGTGGTACAGCCGCAGCAGTTCGAGATGCGCCAGCGGCGAGTCTTCGCCATGCTGCGCGATGTATTGGCGCAGCACATGGATGGCCTGCTCGTGCTCGCCCACCGAGGTGAAAAATTCGGCCTGCTGTTGCAGATCGAACAGCGACTCGGGCTGCACACCGGACTGGGCCCTTGCCTGCAAGGGCTCCACAGCCGGCGCCGCCACCGCGGGGCCTGGAGCCGCCGCGGGTGCACTCACTGGCGCGGCGGTAGGCTTGAGCGGAGGCGGCCCACTGTCCGGCCCTTGCGGCGGTCGCGCTGTCGGCTGCCAGACATCGCGCGCATCCGGCTCCACCTGCAGCCGGAGCTTGCCGTCAGGGCCTTCCGCGGCCACGGCCCCGTCCCGCAGGCCACCGCTGAGTGCCACCGAGTCACGCCATGCCTGCAGCGCCTCGCGCCGCGTGCGGCGCAGCAGCCAGGCAATGCAGGCCAGCGCCAGCACCAGCAGCCCCGCGAGCATGTACACCACGGTCGCGGGGAACCCCTGCGACTCCACCTGCGCCAGGCGCTCGCGCAGCTCAGCCGCCGTTGCGCGCTCGCGCTCCACCAGCTGGCCCTGCGCGGCCGCATCAGCCTCGAGCCTCTTGAGCCGCTCTTCAAACCGCTGTGTTTGGGCCGTCGAAATGTCCAGCGCCTGCCACCACGCGGCCGACTCCGCACGCAAGGCCTCGCTGGGGCGCGGCGACATCTGGGGCGGCTCGCGCGTGAGCTGCAGCGCGGACGCATTGTCAGGACCCAAATCCAGGGGTTCCATTACCAGGCGGGAGGGAGCCGCCGCAGCCGCGGGCGGCGAGGCTTTGGCGCTGGTGCGCAGCGTCGTGGCGGTCTTAGCTGCCCGCGATGGGCGTGCCGCCCGCTCGGCCGGGGCATGCGTGGACGCCGCGGGAACACGCGGCTGCGCACCAGGCCGCTGGACCGTGCGTGCGCCCTCCCCCTCGCCGCCCAATGCACTCCGCACCTGCGGCGCAGCGCGTGGTGCGGGCACCGCCAGGCGCGACAGATCGATGGGCTGCCGTGCCGCTGGGGGTGCAGTGCCGGGCGGGTCTGCCAAGAACGTGTAGGTGCGCGACACACGCCCTTCGCAGCCGGCGGTGAGCGTGGCAGTCAGCACCGGCTCATCCACGGGAATGAGCGCCTGCACGCGCACCATCGGAATGGCGCCTCCTTCCAGGGGAGTGACATGCACGCGCGTTTCGGGGACAGTGGTTGCGCCTAAGACCAGCCGCGCCCCGAGGCAGGAAGACGCGACGGTCTTGCCGGGATCAGGCCGTACCTCAAAGGTGAGATCGATCGTGGACCCCAGAACCACTGTGCCGTGGCTGCCGCCAAGCGAAAGCGCGCTGACCCCAAACGCTGCGGCATAGACCCAGGCGCCGACAAGTAGGTTACGCATAAACACAGTGGTTTCAATTTGTTTATAAATTTTGCCATAACCCTGCCGCATCCGATAGCGCTAGATAATTGCCGCCATGCAAACGGTCTTCACTTCAATCGGCATCGTGGGCACTGGCGCCATGGGCCGCGGCATCGCGCAGATCGCCGCCCAGGCAGGCAGCACGGTCTACCTCTACGACACCCATGGCGGCGCCGCCGACGCCGCCCGCACCCACATCCACCAGCAGTGGCAGCGTCTGGTGGACAAGGGTCGGCTGGACGAGAGCCTGTTGCCGGCTCTGGAGCAGCGGCTGGTTCCCGTCACGTCGCTGCACGACTTCGCGGCTTGCGAATTGGTGGTGGAAGCCATCGTCGAGCGACTGGATGCCAAGCAGGAACTGCTCAAACAGCTCGAAGCCATCGTCTCGCCCGAAGCCGTGCTGGCCAGCAACACGTCATCGCTGTCCATCACCGCCGTGGCCGCACCGCTGCAGCGGCCGCAGCGCATGGCAGGCTTTCACTTCTTCAACCCGGTGCCGCTGATGAAGGTGGTCGAGGTCGTGGCCGGCCTGCGCACGGACCCCCATGTCTGCACCCGCCTGGCCGGCTATGCGCGCGCCATGGGCCACACCCCGGTGATGGCGCAGGACACGCCGGGCTTCATCGTCAACCACGCAGGGCGGGGCTATGGCACCGAGGCGCTGCGCATCGTGAGCGAGGGCGTGGCCGATTTCGCCACCGTGGACCGCATCCTGCGCGACCAGGTGGGCTTCAAGCTCGGCCCCTTCGAGTTGCTGGACCTCACCGCGCTCGATGTGTCGCACCCGGTCATGGAGTCGATCTACCGCCAGTACTACGACGAGCCGCGCTTTCGCCCCAGCGTGATCACGGCGCAGCGCTTGAGCGGCGGCCTGCTGGGCCGCAAGTCCGGCGAGGGCTTTTACCGCTACGTGGACGGTGCGCCCGAGCTTCCGGCCGAGCCGCCGGTGCCCGAGGTATCGGGCCTGCCGCCGGTCTGGGTCTCCATGCGCGCCGCCCGCCGCGCCGAGCTGTACCAGTTGCTCAAGGACCTGGGGGCAACGATCGAGACGGGCACCTCGCCCTCGGCCCAGGCGCTCACGCTGGTCGCGCCACTCGGCTTTGACGTGACCACCGTGGCCGTGGTGGAGCGCCTGGACCCCGCGCGCACCATCGGCATCGACATGCTGATCGACGACGCGGCCACCCGCCGGCGCGTGCTGGCGACCAACCCCGCCACGCGCGAAGACATGCGCGACGCCGCCCACGCGCTGTTCGCGCGCGACGGCAAGCCAGTGAGCGTGATCCGCGACAGCGGCGGCTTCGTCACACAGCGCGTCGTGGCCAGCATCGTCAACATCGCCGCGGACATCTGCCAGCAGCGCATCTGCAGCCCCAAGGACCTGGAGACCGCCGTGACCCTGGGCCTGGGCTACCCGCTGGGCCCGCTGGCCATGGGCGACCGCTGGGGCCCCACCAACATCCTGGAAGTGCTCTTCAACATGCAGACCGTGTACGGCGACCCGCGCTACCGCCCCAGCCCCTGGCTGCGCCGGCGCGGCGCCATCGGCCTGAGCCTGACGCACGAAGAGCCCTGACCCTGCAACCACCCGCGCCGCCATGCCCGCCGAACTGCAAAGCACCAGCCAGGGCCAGACCCTGGTCCTGACCCTTCGCCACCCCGAACTGCGCAATGCCCTGGAGCCGGCCATCTGCGCGGCGGGCATCGAAGCCCTGAACGTGGCGGAGCGCAATCCCGACGTGCGCTGCGTGGTCATCACGGGCGCGGACGGCCTGTTCAGCGCCGGCAGCAGCCCCCAGCGGCTGCAGGCGTTGCGGCATCAGAGCGCGCCAGCGCAGGTGCATGGCCTGGATCTGCTGCACCACTGGATCGAGGCGATACGCACCCATCCCAAGCCCGTGATCGCCGCCGTGGAGGGCGAAGCCAAGGGCGCGGGGTTTTCACTCGCGCTGGCATGCGACCTGATGGTGGCCGCGCGCAACGCGGTGTTTGCCATGAACCATGTTCACGCGGGCCTGTCGCCCGATGGCGGTGCCAGCTGGAGCCTGGCGCAAATGCTGCCCCGCGCGCTGGCGCATGAGATCCTGATGTGCGGGGACCGCATCGACGCCGCACGACTGCAGTCCCTGGGCATGGTCAACCGGCTGGCCGATCCCGGCCGCGCCCTGCATGAGGCGCTGGCGCTGGCCCAGCGCCTGAACGATGGCCCGCCCCATGCGCTGGCGAGCATCAAGGAACTGGTGAGTGAGGCGCGACACCACAGCCTCACCGAACAGCTCGCGCTGGAACGCAGCCACTTCGTGCGCAACCTCCAGCATGCCCCGGCGGGCGAAACCCGGGCGGCTTCTGCCGACCCACGCGCTTAAAGCTACTATTTTTATAGCTGCTAACGCTTGACGGTCAAGCGCCGGCGGCTTGTCTCATTCAAACCCATCCATGGCATTGCTGGCTCCGCGGCAGCGGCGCCTGCACGCGCGCGCCCGCGGACGCCCATGTGACAGCCCGCTCCCCGCGCCCCGGTCCCTCACGCGACAATGGACTGCAACCCAGTCACGCAAACGACAGACCATGGACGATCCGATTCTTACCATCGATGAACGCGAGGCGATCAACTCAGGTCGCTGGTTTTCTTCCCTCTCCCCTTCTTTGCGCCACGACATACTGCGATGTTCCTACGTCAAACGCTTCAAGGATGGCGCACTCATCGCAGCACGCGGCGACCCGCCCGAGGAATGGATTGCCTGCGCACGCGGCGCCGTGCGCGTGAGCTCCACCTCGATCTCCGGCAAGCAGATCACGCTGACCTATGTGGAGCCGGGCATCTGGTTCGGCGACGTGGCGATCTTCGACGGGGACCGGCGCACGCACGATGCCTACGCCCATGGCGACACCACCATCCTGTGCGTGGCGCGGGCCGACTTCAAGAAGATCCTTGCACAGCACTCGGAACTCTACGAGGCCATGCTGCGGCTGCATGCGCGGCGCATCCGGCAGCTGTTCGGGCTGGTGGAAGACCTCAACACCCTGCCCCTGCGCTCGCGGCTGGCCAAGCAGTTGCTGCACCTGGTGCGCAGCTATGGCGTGCCCAGCCTGTCCGACGGCAACGAAGTGCGCATCAGCCTGCAACTGGCCCAGGAAGAACTGGCGCAGTTGCTGGGCGCGTCACGCCAGCGCGTGAACCAGGAGCTAAAGGCCATGGAGCGCGAGGACGCCATCCGCATCGAGCCCGGCGGCCTCGTGATACGCGACCGGGATGCGCTGATGCGCATCTCCGAAGCCAACCAATGAGCCAGGTTTACAAAAACCATAGCTTCCAGCGCTTGTCCCGCAATGGTTTCCATGTGAAAAGCCTTTGGATTCCATAGCTGACAAGCGCAAGCAGCTCACTTTTTTGAAAGAACCCTCCATCCCCATGAGCAACTTCGAGCACTTCATCGGCACACGCCCCGTCTCCGAGCAGCATGCCTTCGACACCAACGCGCTCACTGCCTGGCTGTCGCAGCATGTGGAAGGGTTTGCCGGACCGCTCACGGTGGAGATGTTCAAAGGCGGCCAGTCCAACCCCACCTATAAGCTCGTGACCCCCACGCGCAGCTATGTGATGCGCGCCAAGCCCGGCCCGGTGGCCAAGCTGCTGCCGTCGGCACACGCCATCGAGCGCGAATACGCGGTCATGCGCGGGCTCGCCGGCACCGACGTGCCCGTGCCGCGCATGATTGCGCTGTGCGAGGACGAGTCCGTCATCGGGCGCGCGTTTTATCTGATGGAGTTCATGCAGGGCCGCGTGCTGTGGGACCAGTCGCTGCCCGGCATGCAGCCGGCCGAACGCGCGACGATCTACGACGAGATGAACCGCGTGATCGCCGCCCTGCACCGGGTGGACTTCACGGCGCGCGGCCTGGCGGACTACGGCAAGCCGGGCAATTACTTCGAACGCCAGATCTCGCGCTGGAGCAAGCAGTACACCGCCTCGGTCACCCAGCCCATCGCCGAGATGGACGCGCTGATGCAATGGCTGCCCGCGCACATGCCCGACAGCGCGCGCGACGCAACCCGCGTGTCCATCGTGCATGGCGACTATCGGCTGGACAACCTCGTGTTCCACCCCACCGAGCCACGTGTGATCGCGGTGCTGGACTGGGAGCTGTCCACCCTGGGCCATCCGCTCGCGGACTTTGCCTACCACTGCATGAGCTGGCACATCCCCGCATCGCTGAGCCGGGGCATCGGCGGGCTGGACCTGGCGGCGCTGGGCATCCCGTGCGAGCGCGACTACATCCAGCGCTACTGCGAACGCACCGGCATCACCGACGTGGATGCGCTGCACCGGGACTGGAACTTCTACCTGGCCTACAACATGTTCCGCATCGCCGCCATCCTGCAAGGCATTGCCAAGCGCGTGGAGGCCGGCACGGCCGCCAGCGCACAGGCAAAAGCCGCTGGCGCCACCGCACGGCCCATGGCGCAGCTGGCGTGGTCCTTCGCGCAAAAGAGTTGATCCCCCTTCCCCACTGACGAGAAAGCACCCCATGGACTTCGATTACTCGCCCAAGACCAAGGAACTGCAGGCGCGCCTGATCCAGTTCATGGACGACCACATCTACCCCGCCGAGAAGGCCTATGCCGAGGAGATGGCGGCCAACACCGCCGCGGGCAGGCGCTGGACACCACTGCAAACCATCGAAAACCTGAAACCCAAGGCGCAGGCCGCGGGGCTGTGGAACCTGTTCCTGCCGGTGGACACCGCCCAAGCATCGGGCTACGAAGGCGCCGGGTTGACCAACGCCGAGTACGCGCCGCTGGCGGAGATCATGGGCCGCGTGCTGTGGTCCAGCGAAGTGTTCAACTGCTCGGCCCCCGACACGGGCAACATGGAGACCATCGCGCGTTATGGGTCCGAGGCCATCAAGGCCCAGTGGCTCAAGCCGCTGCTGGAAGGGCGCATGCGCTCGGCCTTTGCCATGACCGAGCCCGATGTCGCCTCCAGCGACGCCACCAACATCGAAACGCGCATCGAGCGCCAGGGCGACCATTACGTGATCAATGGGCGCAAGTGGTGGACCAGCGGCGCCAACGACCCGCGCTGCAAGGTGTTCATCACCATGGGCAAGACCGACCCCGAGGCGCCCAAGCACTCGCAACAAAGCATGATCGTGGTGCCAGCCGATACGCCAGGCATCACGGTGGTGCGTGCACTCAACGTGTTCGGTTATGACGATGCGCCGCACGGCCACGCCGAAGTCCTCTTCGAGAACGTGCGCGTACCGGTGGACAACATCCTGCTGGGCGAAGGCCGTGGGTTCGAGATCGCCCAGGGACGCCTGGGCCCCGGGCGCATCCACCACTGCATGCGCCTGATCGGCCAGGCCGAGCGCGCGCTGGAACTGATGTGCCGCCGCGCCAGCAACCGGGTGGCCTTCGGCAAGACGCTGGCACAACAGAGCGTGACCCAGGAACGCATTGCCGAAGCCCGCTGCAAGATCGACATGGCGCGCCTGCTCACGCTCAAGGCCGCCTGGATGATGGACACCGTGGGCAATAAGGTCGCCAAGACCGAGATCGCCATGATCAAGGTCGTCGCCCCCAGCATGGCCTGCCAGGTGATCGACTGGGCCATGCAGGTGCATGGCGGCGGCGGCGTGAGCGACGATTTCCCGCTGGCCTACGCCTATGCCAACGCGCGCACCCTGCGCTTCGCCGACGGCCCGGATGAGGTGCACCGCAACGCCATTGCCAAATGGGAACTAGGCAAGTACGGCACCTACGGTCGCGGTGCGGCCCAACCGGTCACCCGCGGCGCTTGAGCGCAGCGGGACCTTGCTCCGCAGTTGAAGATTCGTCCCGGCCTGGCCTACCCATTGGGGTGGCTAGGCCGCAAGTTTTTATCAGCCTGCGTTCAAGTCTTCGCTGCAGCTCCCTGCACGAGGCCTGGCGCCGCACGGAGGAAGGCACGGACCGGCCGGACAGCCAGTGCGTAAAAGCAGCGCGGCATTTCACAAGATAAAATCACCGGTTCCTTGGTTCTGCCCTGCCTCATGAAGAAACACTCGCCGGACGCGCCCGCCAAGCCCAGTGTCCAGGTGCTGGAGCGCATGTTCCAGTTGATTGACGTACTCGCTTCGCGCGAGGAAGCCATCTCGCTGAAGGAGATCAGCGAGAAGACGGGCCTGCATCCGTCCACCACCCACCGTATCCTCAATGACCTGACCATCGGCCGTTTCGTGGACCGTCCTGAGTCGGGCAGCTACCGCCTGGGCATGCGCCTGTTGGAGCTGGGCAATCTGGTGAAGGGACGCCTGAGCGTGCGCGACGCCGCGATGGCACCCATGCGGCAATTGCACAAGCAGATCCAGCAGCCGGTGAACCTCAGCGTGCGCCAGGGGGACGAGATCGTGTACGTGGAACGCGCTTACAGCGAGCGTTCGGGCATGCAGGTGGTGCGCGCCATTGGCGGCCACGCCCCCCTGCACCTCACCTCTACAGGCAAGCTCTTCCTTGCGGCCGACGATCCGCAGCGCGTGCGCGCGTACGCCACGCGTACCGGCCTGCCAGGGCACACGCGCAACAGCATCACCCAGTTGCCCATCCTGGAACGTGAACTGGGCAAGGCGCGCCAATACGGCATTGCGCGGGACAACGAGGAGTTGGAACTCGGGGTGCGCTGCATCGCGGCGGGGGTCTTTGACGACCAGGGCCAGCTCGTGGCAGGCCTGTCAATTTCCGCGCCCGCTGACCGACTGGATGACGGATGGCTGCCCAAGCTCCAGTCCACCGCCGATGAAATTTCCCAGGCGCTGGGTTATACGGCTGGGCAGCGCACGGCGCTGGACGGCCCGCTCAAGACCTGAATGGCCTGACGCCAGCCGTTTGGCGGGTGGGCCGCAAGACGCATGCGACCCGCGGCCGCAGTCAGCCGCGGCTAACCGTTGGTTCCTGCGTGCAGGATGGCGCCGGCGCTGGGGTGAGTCTTCTCGACCCAGGAGCGCACGCGCTCTGCGTCGCCCAGACGGCTGAACTTTCCTGCCGAATCGAGGAACACCATGATCAACTTGCGGCCCGCCACCTCCGCCTGCATCACCAGGCAGCGCCCCGCTTCCGAGATGTAGCCGGTCTTCTGCAGGCCGATATCCCACGAAGGGCTCTTCACCAGCCGGTTGGTGTTGTTGTATTGCAGGGTGCGCCGGCCAACGGCGACCTCGTGGCTTGGAGACGTGGAGAGTTCACGCAGCAATGCGTCTCCATGCGCCACATTCACGAGCGTCGCCAGGTCGTGCGCGCTGGACTGGTTGCGGCTGGACAGGCCGGTGGGCTCGACAAAGCGCGTATCCGCCATGCCCAGCAGCTTCGCCTTGGCATTCATGCGCGCCACGAACGTATCCAGCCCGCCCGGGAAGGTGCGTCCCAGCGCATGGGCGGCGCGGTTCTCACTGGACATGAGGGCCAGGTGCAGCAGTTCACCGCGCGAGAGTGTCGTTCCCACCGCAAGCCGCGAGCCGCTGCCCTTTTCCGTATCCACGTCGTCCTGCGTGATCGTGATGAGCTCGTCCATGGGCAAGTGCGCCTCGGAAACGAGCAAGCCGGTCATCAGCTTGGTCAACGAAGCGATGGGCAGCACGGCATGGTCATTCTTGCTGAGGAGAACTTCCTTCGTGTCCTGATCGATCACCAGTGCCACGCTCGACTTCAGGTCCAGCGGATCGCTCACATCGTGCAGCCCTGCCAACTGCCCGAACGAGAGGCGCGCGGGCTCCGCCGCTACACGCACGGGCGCACGGGCACTCACCGCAGACGCGCGCGCCGCCTTCACGGCCACGGTCCGGCGGGGCGCCTTGGCCGACGATTTAGCGGGGGTGCGTTTGGCAACCGCGGTGGACGCGGCTTTTTTTGCCACCGCCTTCTTGCGTTCGGCCGCATGCACGCCGGGCGAGGCCAGTGCGATGCCCATCACCAGAAGGGCCAATCCCTGAGAGATACGGGAGACGATGCGAGCGCGCATATGCATCAAATGCTCCAAGCAGCAAAAACTGTGTGGCAGTGTACAAAATCAAAAAAAGTCGCGCAAGATCAATACCTTGCGCGACTCTTTTAGAAAGTGCCTGAATTATAGGACGCGGTATCAGCCCTGTGCTGCCACGCGCTCAGCTTTACTTTGTAATTTATTCAGGGCACTGAGGTAGGCTTTGGCCGATGCCACCACGATGTCGGGGTCGGCCCCTACGCCATTCACCACGCGGCCGGCGCTCTGCAACCGCACGGTGACTTCGCCCTGGCTTTCGGTGGAGCCACTGATGGCATTCACCGAGTACAGCACCATCTCGGCACCGCTGCGCACATGCGCCTCGATGGCCTTCATCGAGGCATCGACCGGGCCGTTGCCCTCCGAGGAGCTGCGGACTTCCTTGCCGTCCACGGTGAACACGATGGTCGCCTCGGGCCGCTCGCCCGTTTCGCTGTGCTGCGCCAGGGACACGAAGCCGAACTGCTCCTTCTCGCTGGTCACGCTTTCGTCGCTCACGAGTGCCAGGATGTCCTCGTCAAAAATCTCGCTCTTGCGGTCGGCGAGTTCCTTGAATTTGGCAAACGCCACGTTGATTTCGCCTTCGCTCTCCAACTGGACGCCCAGTTCCTGCAGACGTTGCTTGAACGCATTGCGGCCGCTGAGTTTGCCCAGCACGATCTTGTTGGCGCTCCAGCCCACGTCCTCGGCGCGCATGATCTCGTACGTGTCGCGCGCCTTGAGCACGCCGTCCTGGTGGATGCCCGAGGCGTGGGCGAACGCATTGGCGCCCACCACGGCCTTGTTGGGCTGCACCACAAAGCCGGTGGTCTGGCTGACCATGCGGCTGGCGGCCACGATGTGCTGGGTATCGATGCCGACGTCCAGGCCGAAGTAGTCGCGCCGCGTCTTCACGGCCATCACCACCTCCTCCAGCGAACAGTTGCCCGCACGCTCGCCCAGGCCGTTGATGGTGCACTCCACCTGGCGTGCCCCGCCGATCTTCACACCCGCCAGCGAGTTGGCGACCGCCATGCCCAGATCGTTGTGGCAGTGCACGGACCAGATGGCCTTGTCACTGTTGGGAATGCGCTCGCGAAGGTTCTTGATGAAGTTGCCGTACAGCTCGGGAATGGCGTAACCCACGGTGTCGGGCACGTTGATGGTGGTGGCGCCCTCCGCGATCACCGTCTCGATCACGCGGCACAGGAAGTCCGGATCGCTGCGGTAGCCATCCTCGGGGCTGAATTCGATGTCCTCCACCAGGTTGCGTGCAAAACGCACCGCCTGCCTGGCTTGCTCCAGCACCTGCTCGGGCGTCATGCGCAGCTTCTTTTCCATGTGCAGCGCGCTGGTGGCGATGAATGTGTGGATGCGCGCGCGGCTCGCTTCTTTGAGCGCCTCGGCAGCACGTGCGATGTCCCGGTCGTTGGCACGTGCCAGCGAGCAGACCGTGGAGTCCTTCACTGCGCGCGCAATGGCCTGCACCGATTCGAAGTCGCCGTTGGAACTGGCGGCAAAACCCGCCTCGATCACATCCACACGCAGCCGCTCCAGTTGACGGGCAATGCGCAGCTTTTCATCGCGCGTCATGGAAGCTCCCGGCGACTGCTCGCCGTCGCGCAAGGTGGTGTCGAAAATGATGAGCTTGTCGGTCATGGATCGTCTCTTGAGGTCGTTGTGGGGATAGGGAATCAGGCAACCATCACCTGGGCTTGGACTTGCGGAGCACGCTGCAGCCCCGAAAGAATGGCACGGATCGAGGCTGACACGATATTGGCATCCATGCCCACCCCATATACGGTGTGGCGATCATCGATGCGCATCTCGACATAGGCCACGGCCTTGGCGTGGGCGCCCTCGCTGATGGCATGTTCGTTGTAGTCCAGCACGCGCACATCGCAGTCCAGCGCAGCGGCCACGGCCTGCACGAAAGCGTCGATCGGGCCTGTGCCTTCGCCTTCAATCTGCAGCGTCTGGCCTTGCCAGGGCAGTTGTCCGCGCAATGCAACCGTGCCGTTTTCGCCTTCCATACGGTATACCGGCGTTGCTGCCTCGTCCAGCCGGTATTCGCGCTCGAACAAACTCCACAGGTCGGCGGCCGTGAGCTCCTTGCCGCTGGTGTCCATTTCGCGCTGCACTGCCTGGCTGAACTCGATCTGCAAGCGCCGCGGCAGTTGCACGCCGTATTCACTCTCCAACAGATACGCGATGCCGCCCTTGCCGGACTGGCTGTTGACGCGAATGATGGCTTCATAACTGCGCCCCAGATCCTTGGGATCGATCGGCAGGTAGGGCATCTCCCAGATGTCGCCCACGCGCCGGGCGGCAAATGCTTTCTTGATGGCGTCCTGATGCGAACCGGAGAACGAGGTATAGACCAGATCGCCCACGTACGGATGGCGCGGGTGCACGGGTAACTGGTTGCAGTACTCCACGGTGCTGCGGATGCCGTCGATGTCCGAAAAGTCCAGCCCCGGATGCACGCCTTGCGTGTACATGTTGAGGGCCACGTTCACCACGTCCAGGTTACCCGTACGTTCGCCGTTGCCGAAGAGGCAGCCCTCCAGGCGGTCGGCGCCCGCCATCAAGGCCAGCTCCGCCGTTGCCGTGCCGGTGCCGCGGTCGTTGTGCGGGTGCACCGACAGCACCACGCAGTCGCGGCGCTGGATGTGGCGGTGCGTCCACTCGACCATGTCCGCGAAGATGTTCGGCGTGGAGTGCTCCACCGTGGTCGGCAGATTGATGATGCACTTCTTCTGGGGTGTCGGCTGCCACACGTCGGTCACCGCATCGATCACACGCTTGGAAAACTCCAGTTCGGTGTCCGAGTACATCTCAGGCGAATACTGGAACGTCCAGTCGGTAAGGGGGTACTGGGCAGCGATGTCCTTGAACATCTGCGCGTTGCCACGCGCCAGCTCCACGATTTCCTCCTCGCTCATGTCCAGCACCACGCGGCGCATCACAGGCGCGGTGGCGTTATAGAGGTGGACGATGGCGCGGGGCGCGCCTTCCAAAGCCTCAAACGTGCGACGGATCAGATGGTCGCGCGCCTGGGTCAGCACCTGAATGGTCACGTCGTCAGGAATGCGATCTTCCTCGATGAGCTTGCGCACGAAGTCGAACTCGACCTGGGAGGCCGACGGGAAGCCCACCTCGATCTCCTTGAATCCGATCTTCACCAGTTGCTCGAACATGCGCATCTTGCGCGCGATATCCATGGGCTCGATCAACGCCTGGTTGCCGTCGCGCAGGTCCACACTGCACCAGATGGGCGCGCGGTCGATCACCGCGTCGGGCCAGGTGCGGTCCGTCAAGCGCACGGGGGCAAAGGGACGGTATTTGGCGGCGGGGTTCTGCAGCATCGGAATTCTCTCTTTCGTGGAACAAGGTAGGTGTCTGACCTGTGCTCCAGCGACCCCGGAAAAACAAAAACGGCCCGTCGCTGGTGCTCACGGGCCGTGGGAAGTAGGTGTGTACGCGCGCGCTACTATGCCTGCCCGAGGGACAAGTTCAGTAGCAGTGCTAGCGACAGGAAATGCATGCGAACGACTCTAGCACAAAAAAACACACGGCGACACGCAGGGCTACTCGTGCAACCCGCGCTCCTCGGGCTCGTCCTTGGAGGTGCTGATCACGCTGGCCCGATACCCCTTGGCACGCCGCCATGCATACACGCCGTAGCCGCTCAATCCATAAGCCACGAAAATGCTGAACAGCACCGTGGGCGCATGGATGTTGATGATGGCGATCCCCAGCACGATGAGCACGATGGCCGTGAAGGGCACGCTGCGCTTGAGGTGCAGGTCCTTGAAGCTATAGAACGGCGCATTGGTCACCATGGTGAGCCCGGCGTACAGCGTCAGCCCGAACATCACCCAGGTGAGCTGGCTCCAGGTCAGCAGGCCGTCCTGCCCACGCTGCACACCCGCGTCGGACAGCAGCCAGATAAAGCCCGTCACCAGCGCCGCCGCGGCCGGAGATGGAAGCCCCTGGAACCAGCGCTTGTCCACGGTGCCGGTGTTGACGTTGAAGCGCGCCAGCCGCAGGGCAGCGCATGAACAGTAGACGAAGGCCGCGATCCAGCCCCAGCGCCCCAGGCCGCTGAGGGCCCACTCGTAGGCGATCAGTGCAGGCGCCACGCCGAAGGACACCATGTCCGACAGCGAATCCATCTGCTCGCCGAACGCGCTTTGCGTGTTGGTCATGCGCGCCACGCGGCCATCCAGGCTGTCCAGCACCATGGCGCAGAACACTCCCACCGCCGCATAGTCGAAGCGGCCATTCATGGCCATGACAATGGCGTAGAACCCGCCAAACAACGCTGCCAGCGTGAACAGGTTGGGCAGGATGTAGATGCCCTTGCGGCGCTTGCGCACCATCACGCCCGTGTTTTCGGCGGCGTCGTTGCCATCATGCATTCAATCGACCTCCAGCGCCCATCCAGCAAGCGCCAACAGCTATTAAATCAATAGTATTTTTGTTCCGCACACGCGTGCGGAAAAGGACGCAGTGTAGCCGCTGCCCCGCACGCAAAAAAGGCCACCGGGGTGGCCTTGGGGAAAGACGCCAGCGCGGCCCGGCCGCGCTCACGCATCAGTTGCGCGTCTGGTCCACCAGCTTGTTCTTGGCGATCCAGGGCATCATCGCACGCAGCTGGGCACCCACCACTTCGATGCTGTGGTCGGCGGTGTTGCGGCGGCGGGCCGTCATGCTCGGGTAGTTCAGGCGGCCTTCCTGGATGAACATCTTGGCGTAGTCGCCGTTCTGGATGCGCTTCAGGGCATTGCGCATGGCGGCGCGCGACTGCTCGTTGATCACTTCAGGGCCGGTCACGTACTCGCCGAACTCGGCGTTGTTCGAGATCGAGTAGTTCATGTTGGCGATGCCGCCTTCGTAGATCAGGTCCACGATGAGCTTGAGCTCGTGCAGGCACTCGAAGTAGGCCATCTCGGGGGCGTAGCCGGCTTCCACCAGCGTCTCGTAGCCCATCTTGATCAGCTCGACAGCGCCACCGCACAGCACGGCCTGCTCGCCGAACAGGTCGGTCTCGGTCTCTTCCTTGAAGTTGGTCTCGATGATGCCGGCCTTGCCGCCGCCATTGGCCATGGCGTAGGACAGCGCCAGGTCACGCGCCTTGCCGGACTTGTCCTGGTGCACGGCCACCAGGTGGGGCACGCCGCCGCCCTGGGTGTAGGTGTTGCGCACGGTGTGGCCGGGGGCCTTGGGCGCCACCATCCACACGTCCAGATCGGCGCGGGGCACGACCTGGTTGTAGTGCACGTTGAAGCCGTGGGCAAAGGCCAGCGAGGCGCCCTGCTTGATGTGGGGCTCGACGTTGTTCTTGTAGACCTCGGCGATCTGCTCGTCGGGCAGCAGGATCATGACGACGTCGGCTTCCTTCACGGCGTCGTTCACTTCCTTGACCGTCAGGCCGGCCTTGCCGACCTTGTCCCACGAAGCGCCGCCCTTGCGCAGGCCGACCACGACCTTCACGCCGCTGTCGTTGAGGTTTTGGGCATGGGCGTGGCCTTGGCTGCCATAGCCGATGATGGCCACGGTCTTGCCCTTGATGAGGCTCAGATCACAGTCTTTGTCGTAGAAAACTTTCATGGTCGCTCCGGTTGGGATTCTGTTCAGGGGGAAAGGAAAACGGGGGGATTGTCGTACTTACACACGCAGGATGCGTTCGCCACGGCCGATGCCGCTGGCGCCCGTGCGCACCGTCTCCAAAATGGCGGTACGGTCGATGGCCTGCAGGAAAGCGTCGTTCTTGGACTGGTCGCCGGTCAGCTCGATCGTGTAGCTCTTTTCGGTCACGTCGATGATGCGTCCGCGAAAGATGTCGGCCATGCGCTTCATCTCTTCGCGCTCCTTGCCCACGGCGCGCACCTTCACCATCATGAGTTCGCGCTCGGTGTAGGCGCCTTCGGTCAGGTCAACCACCTTGACCACCTCGATGAGGCGGTTCAGGTGCTTGGTGATCTGCTCGATCACGTCTTCCGATCCATGGGTCTGGATGGTCATGCGCGACAGGGACGCGTCCTCGGTGGGCGCCACGGTCAGCGATTCGATGTTGTAGCCCCGCGCGGAAAACAGGCCAACGACGCGCGACAGCGCACCCGGTTCGTTCTCCAGCAGGACGGCGATGATGTGTTTCATGGGATGAGCTTCCTCTTCTCGCTGCCCTCCCCTGGCGCCGGTAAGCGCCAGGCTTGGCAGACAATAGATTCGTCAGAAAACGGTATTAAATAAATAGCTACCAGCGCTTGCCAGGCAAGCGTTACAGGCCTTTTTGATGCTTAAAGGTCTTCCGACCCCAGCAGCATCTCGGTGATGCCCTTGCCAGCCTGCACCATCGGGAACACGTTCTCGGTGGGGTCGGTCCGGAAGTCCAGGAACACCGTGCGGTCCTTGAGCTTGCGCGCTTCGCGCAGCGCCGGCTCCACGTCCTGCGGGCGCTCGATGAGCATGCCCACGTGGCCATAGGCCTCGGCCAGCTTCACGAAGTTGGGCAGCGCATCCATGTAGCTGTGGCTGTAGCGGCCGGAGTACTCAATTTCTTGCCACTGGCGCACCATGCCCAGGTAGCGGTTGTTGAGCGACAGCACCTTGATGGGGGTGTTGTACTGCAGGCAGGTGGAGAGCTCCTGGATGTTCATCTGCACCGAGCCTTCGCCCGTCACGCAGAACACCTCAGACTCGGGCTTGGCCAGCTTGATGCCCATGGCATAGGGAATGCCCACGCCCATGGTGCCCAGGCCGCCGGAGTTGATCCAGCGGCGCGGCTCGTCGAACTTGTAGAACTGGGCGGCCCACATCTGATGCTGGCCCACATCGGAGGTGACGTAGGCGTCCGCATCACGGGTCATATTCCACAGCGTCTCGATCACGTACTGCGGCTTGATCACCTCGGTGTTCCCGCGGTCGTACTTCAGGCAGTCGCGGCCGCGCCAGTTCTCGATCTGCTCCCACCACGCCGACAGCGCACCAGCGTCGGGGCGTGTCGTGGTCTCGCGGATCATAGAGATCAGCTCGGTCAGCACGTCCTTGACATCGCCCACGATCGGAATGTCCACCTTCACGCGCTTGGAAATGCTCGACGGGTCGATATCGATATGGATGATCTTGCGCTCGTTCTGCGCGAAATGCTTGGGATTGCCGATCACGCGGTCATCAAAGCGCGCACCCACGGCCAGCAGCACGTCGCAGTTCTGCATGGCATTGTTGGCCTCGATCGTGCCGTGCATGCCCAGCATGCCCAGGAATTTGCGGTCGGTGGCCGGGTAGGCACCCAGACCCATCAGCGTGTGGGTGACCGGATAGCCCAGCATGTCGACCAGCGTGCGCAGCTCGGGCACCGCATTGCCCAGCAGCACGCCGCCGCCGGTGTAGATATAAGGTCGTTTCGCGGCCAGCAGCAGTTGCAGCGCCTTGCGGATCTGGCCGCCATGCCCCTTCTTGACGGGGTTGTAAGAGCGCATTTCCACGCTCTGCGGATAACCATGGAAAGCGGTCTTCTTGAACGACACATCCTTCGGGATATCCACCACCACGGGGCCGGGACGGCCGGTGCGCGCGATATGGAAGGCTTTTTTGAGCGTCACCGCCAGGTCGCGCACATCTTTGACCAGGAAGTTGTGCTTGACGATGGGGCGCGTGATGCCCACGGTGTCGCACTCCTGGAAGGCATCCAGCCCGATCGCGGGTGTGGGCACCTGGCCGGAGATGATCACCATGGGGATCGAATCCATATACGCCGTGGCGATGCCCGTCACGGCATTCGTCAATCCGGGACCGGAAGTCACCAGCGCCACCCCGACCTCGCCCGTCGCGCGGGCATAACCGTCGGCCGCGTGCACCGCCGCCTGTTCGTGGCGCACCAGCACGTGCTGAATGGTGTCCTGCTTGTACAGCGCGTCGTAGATGTACAGCACGGCGCCGCCGGGGTAGCCCCAGATGTACTGGACATTCTCGGCCTGCAGAGCCTTGACAAGGATCTCGGACCCCATGAGGTCCTGGGCGCCGGGAGAGGATGAGGAGTTGCCGCCGCGAGAGGCCGCAGCCGCCGACGTGAGTTCGGCCTTGGAGATTTCCATGATCAACCTTTGCGAATTTCTCTAACGAAAAACCTTGGGTGCCCCTTGTACGAACTCTTGTGAAGCCGACTTGGGACTTGAGGCCTCGGCCATGGGCGCCAGGAGTGTTGCGCCGGACCGGGACCCGTTTGCCTTTTTGAATTGCAGTACACATTATTGCACTGCACACATGCAGTTGGCGCAGCACGGCATAAAAAATACGCGGCAATGCGATAATCCGCCTTTCGCAGCTTGCCGCACGCACTCCGCTTTCGCCCTCCTTGGGTTTTTGCCTTTGGCTACTGAACAAGAGCTCTCCGACTTCCTCAAAAGCGTGGACAAGCGTGCTTTCAAGCGCACGCTTTACCATGTGCGCAATGAGGAAGCCGCGTTGGACATCGTTCAGGACAGCATGCTCAAGCTGGCCGAGCACTATGGCGACAAGCCGCCGGCCGAGCTGCCCATGCTCTTCCAGCGCATCCTCACCAACTGCATGCTGGATTGGTTCCGGCGACAGAAGACGCGCAATGCGCTTTTTTCCAGCCTGAGCGACTTCGAGGGCCCGTCGGACGATGGTTCAGATTTTGATTTTCTCGAGGTACACGCCGCTGCCAATGGCGAAATGGCACAGAGTGCTGAGGATTCCGTGCGTCGCGCACAGGTACTGCGCGATATCGATGCCGAGATCCAAGAACTGCCCCCGCGTCAACGGGAGGCATTTTTGATGCGTTACTGGGAGGAAATGGATGTCGCAGAAACCGCAGCCGCCATGGGTTGCTCCGAAGGCAGCGTCAAGACACACTGCTTTCGGGCCATCCAAACCCTCAGCAAGGCACTGAAGGCCAAAGGAATCGTGCTATGAACCGCCCTCCAGAATACCCGCCGGAAATCACCCAGGCCGCGGATGCGTTCGCCCGCCGCCTTACGGCGCGCCTGAGCGAAGGCAATGCCAGCCTTCCCTACGACATCACCGAGCGCCTGCGCGCCGCCCGCATGCAGGCGTTGGCGCAGCGCAAGCGCCCCGCCGTACAGTCTGCCCGTCAGACAGCCGCGGCCACGCACGTGTCTTCGCAAGGCTCCACTGCCACGCTCAGCGGCTGGGGCAGCGAAGGTGGCAACTGGTGGCGCGCCCTGGTATCCGCCGTGCCGCTGACGGCGCTGGTGGTGGGGCTGGTCTTCATCAATATGGCGCAGGACGAGACGGTGGCCACCGAAATCGCCGAAGTCGACGCTGCGCTTCTGACCGACGATCTTCCCCCGTCGGCCTATGCTGACCCCGGCTTCCTGCAATACCTCAAGACAGCCAATACGACGCAATAAGATCACTGCCTGCATGCACGAGCCGTCCCCGCACGCCCCACGCTCCCACCTGCCAGCAGCATTCTTGCTGGCTTTTGTCTTGCTGGGTGCGCTGGCGACGACGGGGTGGTGGATGGCTGCCTATGTGCGGGTGGCGCCCAGTACCCCTGTCCCGGCCGAGGCGCTGGGAGATGGCAGGCACAAAATCTACAGCGAGCCCCGGCAGGCTCCGCAAGCCGAGGCCGGCCCCCGCTGGACAGAACTGAGCACTCCTCAGAAAGAAGCGCTCTACCCCCTTGCAGACCGCTGGAGCGTGCTCAGCGAAGGGCAAAAGCGCAACTGGCTCAACCTGGCGGCGGGCTTTCACGCACTCTCTGAGGACGAGCAGGCGAAGATGCTCGCACGCATTACCGATTGGGCCAGCCTCAGCACTCAGCAGCGCAGCCAGGCGCGACTGAACTATGCCGCCGCCAGCAGGCTCCCGGCCGACAGCCGGCGTGCCCGATGGGAGGCATACCAGGCGCTGAGTGCGGAAGAGAAGAAGCGCCTGGCGGCCAAGGCGGCGCCGCGGCCGACCGGCGCAGCCACCACGGTACGCCCGGTGTCCCCCAAGAAGCTGGCCCGCGTCCCTGCAGCCACCAATGCGCCACCGGCCGTCCCCAACCCTCCGAAAATCCAGCCGCCAGCGGAATTCCATTCGCCCCAGGCCTTGCCGGTGCCGCCCCCCGTGGTCGTGCAAACATCGCCGGTCACGATCCCGTCCGCACTGCCTGCGCCGCTCCCCCCCCTTGCGCCCGCCTCGGTCCCCGAACCCGCTCCGGAACCGCCAGTGGACCTGACCCCCCTGCATCCGCCGCAATGATCGGTGCATGACCTCCGTTCGCCGTCCCGCATGACTGCCTCGCGCGCCAATCCGCAGACCCCCCACCCTTCCGACGCTGCCGCCCCGGCGGCATCCCGCGCGATCGCCCCTCCACTGCGGCGCCGCATGGCCTGCTGGTTGTATGAGGGCATGTTGATGTTCGGGGTGGTGTTCATCGCGGGCTACCTGTTCGGCACCCTGACACAGACGCGGCATGGGCTGGACAACCGCCACGCGCTGCAGGCCTTTCTGTTCGTGGTGTTCGGCATCTACTTCGTCTGGTTCTGGTCCCAGGGACACACGCTTGCCATGAAGACCTGGCACATCCGGGTGGAAGATCGGCAGGGGCGCTCCCTCTCGCAACCACGGGCGCTGCTGCGCTACTTGTTGTGCTGGCTGTGGTTCCTGCCCCCATTGGCGGTGATCGCACCCTTTCAACTGTCTGCGGGCGAAGCGACCGTCATCGTGGCGGGCTGGGTCGCGGTATGGGCCCTGCTCAGCCGATTTCACCCGCAACGCCAGTTCTGGCACGACGCACTCGCCGGTACCCGCCTGGTGCATTACGAAGTGCCGCCCCGCCGCAAGGGTTGAGGGGCGGACTGGGCCACGCACGTGTGCATCTGACGCGCAAGCTATGCGCACAACCCCTGCAGTTCGCCTTCCCATAGCGCGACAATCACCGTCCGAATGCCTGATCCCACCTCCTCCGCACCACACCCCCACAAGCAACGCACCGGCTTGCGCCGGCTGTGGCATGCCACGGGTTACTCCCTGACGGGCCTGCGGGCAGGCTGGGAAGAAAAGGCGTTTCGCCAGGAGGTGTGCCTGGCAGCCCTGCTGCTGCCTTCGTCCTTTTACGTCGGTCGGGACTGGATGCAGACCGCTGTACTGGCGGCGGTGGTGGTGTTGGTGCTGATCACCGAGTTGCTCAACTCCGGCATCGAGGCCGCCATCGATCGCGTCGGGCATGAACTGCATCCGCTGTCCAAGCGCGCCAAGGACTTGGGCAGCGCAGCGGTGCTGCTCAGCCTGCTGCTGTGCGCAGCCGTGTGGGCGGCCGCGCTCTACCAAAGGTTCCTACATGGCTGATGTCGCTTTTTCGATCTGCGTGTACCTGGGCTCTCGCCCGGGCAACAACCCCTTGTTCACAGAAGCGGCCACGGCCGTGGGCCACTGGATAGGCCGCCACGGCGGCCAGCTGGTCTACGGCGGCGGCCGCAGCGGCCTCATGGGCATGGTGGCGGAGGCCACGCGCGTGGCAGGCGGCCGGGTCGTGGGCATCATTCCGCAGGCTCTCGTGGACAAGGAACTGGCCAACCACTTCTGCGATGAGCTGCACATCGTGCAGACCATGCACGAGCGCAAGGCCATGATGGCCGAGCGCAGCGATGCCTTCGTCGCCCTGCCGGGCGGCATCGGCACACTGGAAGAGCTGTTCGAAGTCTGGACTTGGCGCCAGCTGGGCTACCACGACAAGCCCATCGGCCTGTTGGACACCGACGGCTACTACGGCGGCATGCTGGGCTTCCTGCAGCATGCGGTACATGGCGGGCTCATGGGGGAATGGCAGATGGGCCTGATCCGCGTGGGTACGGAGCCCGATGCCCTGCTCACCGCGTTGGTGCAGGACGCAGGCGCGAATGCCAGCGCCATCCCCCTGCGCAGCGTGATCTGACGGCTGTCCCACCGCGCTGGCGTGCGCGGGATTGGCAGACGTGCCGTTCGTTACACCGCGGCGTCGTCCAGGTCGCCGGTGCGGATGCGCACCACGCGCTCCACGGCGGTGACGAAAATCTTGCCGTCGCCGATCTTGCCGGTGCGCGCCGCGCCCACGATCGCGTCTACGCAGCGGTCCACGTCTGCGGTGCGCACCACCACCTCGATCTTGACCTTGGGCAGGAAGTCCACCACGTACTCGGCACCACGGTACAGCTCGGTGTGGCCCTTTTGCCGGCCGAAGCCCTTCACCTCGGTCACCGTCAGCCCCGTCACCCCGCATTCGGCCAAGGCCTCGCGGACTTCCTCCAGTTTGAAGGGCTTGATGACGGCGGTGATCATTTGCATGGGGAACTCCTCAAATATCTAGAAAACGGCGGGCACGGCACGGCGACCCAGCGGCCGCCACAGGGGGCTCAGGCCCTGAATCGGTTGGTGATGGGGTAGCGCCAGTCCTTGCCGAAGCTGCGGCGCGTGACGCGCACGCCCACAGGCGCCTGGCGGCGCTTGTATTCGTTGAGCTTGATGAGCCGGGTCACACGTTCGACATCGGCACGTTCAAAGCCGGCGCGCACGATGTCTTCCAGAGGCTCGTCATTTTCCATGTAGCGCTCGACGATGGCGTCCAGTACCTCGTAGGGCGGCAGACTGTCCTGGTCTTTCTGGTCGGGACGCAGTTCGGCACTGGGCGGACGGGTGATGATGCGCTCGGGAATGGGATTCGCGCCGGTGCCATACGGGTCATTGGCGTTGCGCCAGCGGGCCAGGGCGAACACGCGCGTCTTGACCACGTCCTTGATCACGGCAAAGCCGCCGGCCATGTCGCCGTAAAGCGTGCAGTAGCCCGTGGCCAGCTCGCTCTTGTTGCCCGTGGTCAGCACCAGGCTGCCGAACTTGTTCGACAGCGCCATCAGCAGCATGCCGCGGATGCGCGCTTGCAGATTCTCTTCCGTCGTGTCCTCGGGCAGGCCGGCGAACTGCGGCGCCAGCGCAGTCTTGAAAGCCTCGAACTGCGGGGCGATGGCGATTTCGTCATAGCGCACCCCCAGCCGGGCGGCCATGTCGCGGGCATCGATCCAGCTGATGTCGGCCGTGTAGGGCGAGGGCATCATCACTGTGCGCACCTTGTCGGCGCCCAGCGCGTCCACGGCAATAGCCAGCACCAGCGCCGAGTCCATGCCCCCCGACAGGCCCAGCAGCACGCCGGGGAAGCCGTTCTTGCCCACGTAGTCGCGCACGCCCAGCACCAGCGCGGACCACAGCTCCGCCTCCCAGCCCTCGTGTGGCGCCACTGGCGCTTCCAAAACAATAGCTGCTTGCGCTTGCTGCACCTTGATCAGCAGCGTTTTTTCTTCAAATCCTGGCGCACGAGCCGCCACGTTGCCATCGGCATTCAGCGCGAAGGACCGGCCCTCGAAAACCACCTCGTCCTGGCCGCCGACCAAGTGCGCATAGACCAGGGGCAGGCCGGTTTCCAGCACGCGCTCGCGCATCACCTGTTCGCGCTCGACAGCCTTGCCCAGGTGGTAGGGCGACGCATTGAGCGTGACCAGCACCTGCGCGCCCGCCTCCCGCGCGCTGCGCGCCGGCCCGGGGTACCACGCGTCCTCGCAGATCAGCAGGCCCATGCGCACGCCATCGACCTCGAACACGCAGTTCTCATCCCCGGGGACGAAATAGCGGCGTTCGTCGAAGACTTCGTAGTTGGGCAGGTACTGCTTGGCGTAGGTGTGCTCGATGCGCCCCGCGCGCAGCACGCTGGCCGCGTTGTGGCACAGGCCGCGCCCCCCCTCGCCCACCCCGTGCGCCACGCGCCGCGGGTGCCCCACGACCACCGTCAGCCCCGGCCAATCCGCCGTAGCGGCCGCCAACCCTTCCAGTGCCTGCTCGCACGCCTGCACGAAGGCTGGCCGCAGGTACAGATCCTCGGCCGCGTAGCCGCACAGCGCCAGCTCGGGCGTGAGGAGCAGCCGGGCGCCGGCAGCATGGGCATCGCGCGCGGCCGCAAGAATCTTCTGGGCATTGCCCGGCACGTCGCCCACCACGAAGTTGAGTTGGGCGATGCTGATGACGAACGGCATGGGAATAGCGGGGCGGGTTGGTCTCGGACGATTATGTCACCCGGGCTCTGGCGCCGCCCCGAGCCGCGCCTTGCCCCTGCGGCACGCCCCGGCTGCACGCTTGTCCCCACAGGCCAGGGACAGACCTGTGGATAAGCTGCGGGCGAGGCGGGCACATGCGGCTTAAGTGGTTGATTCATAACGCCCGCCCCTGCACCGCCTCATTTTTAAGCAGGCTGCGCCACCGCGGAGAAATCCCCACGGCCACGCGGTCCGGGCTTTGGGGAGATGATGCGCTCTGCCCTGATTGCGGCACCGCCCACTGCATGACCACACCCTGCCCTGCCAGCACGCCTGCTTACGCATTGCACCTGCACGACTCGATCCATCGCGTGGGCGCCGATGCATGGGACGCACTGCTGGCGCTCCAGCCCCACCCCACGCCCTTCCTGCGCCATGCCTACCTGTGCGCGCTCGAAGACAGCGGCAGCGCCACGCCCGCCCGGGGCTGGACGCCCGTCGTGTTCACCCTGTGGGCGGGCACGGACCTGCAGGCCGCCTGCATCGTGTACGCCAAGGCGCACTCGTACGGTGAGTACGTGTTCGATTGGGCCTGGGCCGATGCCTACGCCCGCCACGGGCTGGCGTACTACCCCAAGGCCGTGGCCGCCGTGCCGTTCACGCCGGTGCCCGGCACCCGGCTGATGGCCTGCGACGATGCCGGGCGGGATGCCCTGCTGCGTGCCGTGCTGGACTGGGCGGAGCAGGCGGGGCTGTCGTCCCTGCACCTGCTGTTCGGCGCGCAGCAGGATCTGGCTGCAGCGCACCAGGCGGGGATGCTGCTGCGCAGCACCGTGCAGTTCCACTGGCACAACCGGCGGCCCATGGACGGTGCAAGGTTCGCGGATTTCGAGGGCTTCCTCGCCTCCCTGAACCAGGACAAGCGCAAGAAGATCCGCCAGGAGCGCCGGCGCGTGGCCCAGGCGGGGGTGTGCTTTCGCGTGCTGCGGGGCACGCAGATCACCACAGCAGACTGGGACTTCTTCTACCGCTGCTACGAGCGCACCTACCTGGAGCACGGCAATCCGCCCTACCTGACGCGGGCCTTCTTCCACGCCATGCACCAGCACATGCCCGAGGCCTGGGTGCTTTTCGTGGCGGAGCGCGCAGGCCGCCCCATTGCTACCAGTTTGATAGCTGTTGGCGCTTATCCCAACTGCGTTAACACCCCAAATGACATGCAATCCGTGGCCTATGGCCGCTACTGGGGTGCGCTAGAACGGGTGGACTGCCTGCATTTCGAGGCCTGCTACTACCAGCCCATCGAGTGGTGCATCGCGCAGGGCGTGCACCGTTTCGAAGGCGGTGCGCAAGGCGAACACAAGATGGCCCGCGCCCTCCTGCCCGTGCGCGCGCAGAGCGCCCACTGGCTGGCGCACCCGGCGTTTGCCGAAGCCGTGGACCGGTTCCTGGCGCGTGAAGGCGAAGGCGTGGAGCAGTACCTGGAGGATCTGCACGCGCGCAACCCCTTCCGTCGGGCAGGCTGACGGGCTGGACGCGGCCATGAAAAAGCGCGCCCATGGGCGCGCTTGGCAGAGATACAGCGAGAAGGCCCTCAGGCCGTCGCGACCGACTGCACCAATCCCATCTCAGAACTGCTGAGCAGCGATTCGATGTCCACCACGATCAGCATGCGCTCGCCCACGGTCGCGATGCCACGCACAAAGGACGAATCCACCTGCCCCTGGAACTGCGGTGCAGGCTTGATGGCATCGGCCGGCAGAGCCACCACGTCGGCCACGGCATCCACCACAGCGCCCAACACCGTGCCACCCACGTTGAGGATGATGACCACGGTGAAGTCGGTGTAGTCGGCGCTGGCGCATTGCAGCTTCAGGCGCAGGTCGACGATCGGCACGATCACGCCGCGCAGATCGATCACGCCCTTGATGAACTCCGGCGCGTGCGCCATGCGGGTGGGTTGCTCGTAGGAGCGGATTTCCTGCACGCGCAGGATGTCGATGCCGTACTCCTCCTCACCCAGGCGGAAGGTCAGGTATTCCGCGGCACCGCTGGCGTTGGCGTTGCCGTACGAAGGACGCTGGGCGATGGAAGACGACATGGCAACTCCTAGGGAAATGTTCTCGCGCTTGCGCGCAGGTCGGGCACCGCCGGCCACACCAGCGTCGCGCACGCCCTGGCAGCATAGCAGTCATCGGTTACTTATTCTGACAATTTTGCCAGAAACCGAAATCCCTGCAAGAAAAAAGCCCGTGGGCATGTGCCAGCGGGCTGGATGAGGCAGTGGGCGCGATGCGGGCCGCACCCCGCCACCATCAGGCTTTCTTGTAGTTTTCCACGCCGTCCAGGATTTCCTTGTGGGCGGCGTCGATGCCTTCCCAGCCCAGCACCTTGACCCACTTGCCTTCTTCCAGGTCCTTGTAGTGCTCGAAGAAATGGCTGATGGCCTTCAGGCGCATGGGGTTCACATCCTCCACGGTCTTCCAGGGCTCGTACATCTTGAGGATCTTGGTGGTGGGCACGGCCAGCACCTTGCCGTCCACGCCGGCCTCGTCTTCCATCTTCAGGATGCCCAGCGCGCGGCAGGGCACCACCACGCCGGGGTGCAGCGGGTACGGGGTGATCACCAACACGTCCACCGGGTCGCCGTCGCCCGACAGGGTCTGGGGCACGTAGCCGTAGTTGCAGGGGTAGTACATGGCCGTGGTCAGGAAACGGTCCACGAAGACGGCACCCGACTCCTTGTCCACTTCGTACTTGATGGGATCGGATTCCGCCGGGATCTCGATCACCACATTGAAGGTTTCGGGAATGTTCTTGCCGGGCTTGACGTTGTTCAGCGACATGGTTTGGGGGTTGAGTGGTTGGAATGACACGGCCTTCGCCCCGGGGGCGGTGCGCAAGGCGGTCCGTGATTTTAGGCGCACGCCCCTTGCAGCTTGCTTGCACCGGGGGTTTCGCGTTAAATGGCTGCGTTGGCCAATCGTCTCCCGCCGCCGGGGCACGAGGAAGCAACGCAGCGGAAGCACTTCCCCCATGCGTTGCGCTTCCCCCTCCGTGCAACTGACAACCGATGGAGATAACGAATGGCTGGTTCCACCTCGGCGCTGACTGCCCCTCTCATCCTGGCTCTGGTTTGCGGACTGATTGCTGTGGCCTACGGACTGTGGGCACGCAGCTGGATCCTTTCCAAGGACGCGGGCAACGCCCGCATGCAGGAGATCGCCGGCGCCATCCAGATGGGCGCGGCGGCCTACCTCGCACGGCAATACAAGACCATCGCCTTCGTCGGCATCGTGCTGGCCATCCTCATTGCGGCGTTCCTGGACGGCACCACCGCCGTGGGCTTCGTCATCGGCGCGGTACTCTCCGGCGCCTGCGGCTTCATCGGCATGAACGTCTCGGTGCGCGCCAACGTGCGCACGGCCCAGGCCGCCACGCAGGGCATGGGCCCGGCGCTGCAGGTTGCCTTCCGCGGCGGGGCCATCACGGGCATGCTGGTGGTGGGCCTGGGCCTGCTGGGCGTGACCGCCTTCGCGTGGTTCTTGGTTGGCAATGGCCGGCTCACCCCCACGGCCAGCCTGCCAGCGCTGCTCAACCCGCTGATCGGCTTTGCGTTCGGCTCGTCGCTGATTTCCATCTTTGCCCGCCTGGGCGGGGGCATCTTCACCAAGGGTGCCGACGTGGGCGCGGACCTGGTCGGCAAGGTGGAGGCCGGCATCCCCGAGGACGACCCCCGCAACCCCGCCGTGATCGCCGACAACGTGGGCGACAACGTGGGCGACTGCGCCGGTATGGCGGCCGACCTGTTCGAGACCTATGCCGTCACCCTCATCGCCACCATGGTGCTGGGCGCACTGCTGGTGGGTGCTGCGCCCGTCGCGGCCGTGACCTACCCGCTGGCGCTGGGGGCCGTCTCCATCATCGCCTCCATCATCGGCTGCTTCTTCGTGCAGGCCGGCCCGGGCATGCGCAACGTGATGCCCGCGCTGTACCGGGGGCTGGCCATCGCGGGCGTGCTGTCGCTCGTCGCGTTCTGGTTCGTCACGGCCTGGGTCATCCCCGACAACGCGCTGGGCGGCACGGGCGCGCAGATGCGACTGTTCGGCGCCTGCGCCACCGGCCTGGTGCTGACGGCGGCACTGGTGTGGATCACGGAGTTCTACACCGGCACGCAGTATTCCCCGGTGCGCCACATCGCGCAGGCGTCCACCACGGGGCATGGCACCAACATCATTGCGGGTCTGGGCGTGTCCATGCGCTCCACGGCCTGGCCGGTGATCTTCGTGTGTGCGGCCATCATCGTGTCGTACACGCTGGCGGGCCTGTACGGCGTGGCCGTGGCCGCCATGTCCATGCTCAGCATGGCGGGCATCGTGGTGGCGCTGGACGCCTACGGCCCCATCACCGACAACGCTGGCGGCATTGCCGAGATGGCCGAGCTGCCCAGCAGCGTGCGCGACATCACCGACCCGCTGGACGCCGTGGGCAACACCACCAAGGCCGTGACCAAGGGCTACGCCATCGGCTCGGCGGGCCTGGCAGCACTGGTGCTGTTCGCCGACTACACGCACAAGCTGGAGAGCTTCGGCCAGGCGATCCGCTTCGACCTGAGCGACCCGATGGTCATCGTGGGCCTGTTCATCGGCGGGCTCATTCCCTACCTGTTCGCCGCCATGGCCATGGAGGCCGTGGGCCGCGCCGCCGGCAGCGTAGTGGTGGAGGTGCGCCGCCAGTTCAGCGAGATCCCAGGCATCATGGAAGGCACGGCCAAGCCCGAGTACGGCCGCGCGGTGGACATGCTGACCAGCGCCGCCATCAAGGAGATGATCATCCCCAGCCTGCTGCCCGTGGCCGTGCCCATCATCGTGGGCCTGGCGCTGGGGCCGAAGGCGCTGGGCGGGCTGCTCATGGGCACCATCGTCACGGGCCTGTTCGTGGCCATCAGTATGTGCACCGGCGGCGGCGCCTGGGACAACGCAAAAAAGTTCATCGAGGACGGTCACCACGGCGGCAAGGGCAGCGACGCGCACAAGGCCGCCGTCACCGGCGACACCGTGGGAGACCCCTACAAGGACACCGCCGGCCCGGCGGTCAACCCGCTCATCAAGATCATCAACATCGTGGCGCTGCTCATCGTGCCGCTGGTGGTGAAGTTCCACGCCGGCTGACCCGGCACTATCAAAAGAGAAGCTGCCAGCGCCCGTCCCTTGGGCGCTGGACGGCATTCCGGCTCGTAGCCCAGCACGCTGCGCACGCCTGCCGCACAATCAGGCCCATGCAGCTCCACCACATCGCCAACGCCGGCGTGGCCTCGACTTCGGGCCGCACCATTGCCGTGATCGACCCCTCCGACGGCCAGCCGTACGACGAAATCCAGCGCGGCACGGCAGAGGACATCGATGCCGCCGTGCATGCGGCGCAGCAGTGCTACCACAGCGTGTGGCGCAAGCTGGCCCCGGCCGAGCGTGGCAGGCTGCTGATGCGGCTGTCGGCCAAGATCACCGAGCATGCCGAGGAGTTGGCCGCCATCGAGCAACGCGACTGCGGCAAGCCCACCCGGCAGGCACGGGCCGACGCACACGCCCTGGCGCGCTACTTCGAGTTCTACGCAGGCGCCTGCGACAAGCTGCACGGCGAGACCATTCCCTACCCCGACGGCTTCAGCGTGTTGACCTGGCGCGAGCCGCATGGCGTGACCGGCCACATCGTGCCCTGGAACTACCCCATGCAGATCTTCGGGCGCTGCGTGGGCGCCGCACTGGCGGCCGGCAACGTGTGCGTGGTCAAGCCGGCCGAGGACGCCTGCCTGTCCCTGCTGCGCGTGGCCCAGTTGGCGGTCGAGGTGGGTTTCCCTGCCGGCGCGCTGAACATCGTGACCGGCTACGGCCACGAGGTCGGCGACGCGCTGGCGCGCCACCCCGGCATCCAGCACATCAGCTTCACCGGCAGCCCCAAGGTGGGCACGCTGATCCAGCAGGCCGCCGCAGAGCGCCACTGCCCGGTCACGCTGGAGCTGGGCGGCAAGAGCCCGCAGATCGTCTTTGCCGACGCCGACCTGGACGCCGCCGTGCCCGTGCTCGTGAACGCCATCGTGCAGAACGCTGGGCAAACCTGCTCGGCCGGCTCGCGCGTGCTGATCGATTCCCTGATCTACGAACCGCTGCTGGAGCGCCTGTCAAAGGCCTTCGAGGCGCTGCGCGTGGGCCCCGCCGCCATGGACCTGGACCTGGGGCCGCTGATCCGCCAGAGCCAGCAGCAGCGCGTGTGGGATTACCTGTCCGATGCGCAGGTGGCTGGCATTCCCCTGGCCGCGCAGGGCACCGTGGTGGACGAAGCGCCCGACACGGGCTTCTACCAGGCCCCCACCCTGCTGCGCGACGTACCGGCGCAGCACCGCCTGGCGCAGGAGGAAATCTTCGGCCCCGTGCTGGCCGCCATGCCCTTCGACGACGAAGACCACGCCGTGGAGCTCGCCAACGGCACGCCCTTTGGCCTGGTGGCGGGCGTGTGGACGCGCGATGGCGCGCGCCAGTTCCGCATGGCGCGGCGCATCGCCAGCGGCCAGGTGTTCATCAACAACTACGGCGCAGCCGGCGGCGTCGAATTGCCGTTTGGCGGCGTGAAGTCCAGCGGACACGGACGCGAGAAGGGTTTCGAGGCGCTCTACGGCTTCACCACCCTCAAGACCGTGGCCATCCGCCACGGCTGATCCCTGCGAGCCGCGTGCCCTGCGGTGCCCCGCCAGTGCTCGCTTGCCCGCAGATACGTTTCCCATCTCCACCCCATGCCTCTGTCATCCCCTGCCCCCCGCACTGCCCGCCATGTCCGACGCGTCACCTACCAGGGTTACGAGCGCGAGGACGGGCTCTGGGACATCGAGGGCGAGCTGTACGACAGCAAGCCGCAGGACCTGCCGTCGCTGCGCTACCCGGACGGCGTGCGCCGCGCCGGCGAACCCATCCACCACCTGTGGCTGCGCGTCACCGTGGACCGCGACCTGGTGGTGCGCGCCATCGAGTCCGCCATGGATGCCCACCCCCTGGCGGGCTGCACACAAGCGCAGCGCGCCCTGCAGGCGATGGTGGGCTGCAGCATGGCGCGCGGCTGGCGCCAGTCCATCCAGACCCACCTGGGCGGCGTGGCCGGTTGCACCCATCTGCGGGAACTGCTGTTCAACCTGGCCACGGCCACGTTCCAGACGATTCACGCCGCATTCCAGAACGAAGGCGACGAGCCGCCGCGCCACTTGGGCCAGTGCACGGGTTGGGACTTCAGCGGTCAGGGCGTGAAGGAGCACTACCCGCAGTTCTACGGCCGCGCGCCGCGCACGCCGAAGGCAGCCTGATCGGCAACCGCTCCCGATTCAATAGCTGTCTGCGCTTGCTGCATGGGCGCTAGAGGCAATTTTTACCTATAGACCTGATTGAGATCGACCGCATGTGCTGGCGCCCAGCTCAGGTTCACCATCTGGCCACTCGCGGAGGATGAATAGCGCTTGAACGGCTCGGCCCGACGGACGGCCTGCGCCAACCCCTGGTTAGCCAGCCCCTGGTTAGTAGAGAGAGTGGAGAGTGGCGTGGCACATCCGCCGGGGGCGCGCGGCTGGGCGGTCGAGCCAGGGCCGTGTCCCGCGCGCCACAGCTGCTGCCCCGCAGGGCAACCAGCCCAGCCACGTCGGCCTTCCCCCCCGGGAAAGGCGGCGCAGCCGGGCGCCGCGCCGATGAGACACGCAGTTGCTCTTGTGGCCGCAGGGGGTCAGCCCAGCACGTCCTGCAGGGCCACCTCGTACAGCGAAGTCAAGCTGTCCGTAACCTCCAGCAGGCGCTCGCTGGTGGTGGCCACGTTTTCCAGGCCGCGCGGGTCTGGCTGGCGCTTGAGGGCGGCCTCGAAAAACACCCACTGCGCCTGGCCCAGTTCCAGTGCCGAGCGGATGGCCGGGGTGGAGATGGGCGCCTTGTTCAACTGCGCGAGGGCGCGCTGGAACTCATCGGCGTCGCCCGTCATCTGCTCGCGCACCGTGCGGCTGTCAAGGCCGGCGGCCAACAGCTCATAGTTCTTGGCCAGGCGCTGCGACAGCATGCGCTGGCGCCCGGCGGTATTGACCAGGCGTGCCGTGGGCGCCTGGGCCAGCCGCTCGAGGGCCTCGGTGGTGGTGTTGGCGGCAGCCAGCATCTGGTCGGCCTGGGCCGACACGGCCTGAAAGCCCTCCTTCGTCGGCGCCTGGGCCGTGAGCGCGTCCAGGCGGTCCGCGTTGCGGCGCACGTCCGCCAGCAGCCGCGCCACCTCGGGCGGCCAGCTCTGGCGGTCCATGTCCTCAAAGCCGGAATGCACCTGCCGGCGGGTGTGTTCCAGCGCATCGCGGGCGCGCGCGGCACCCACGTTCAGGTACAGCTGGCCGTAGACCTTGGCGGTGCGCTGGGACAGCGCCCGAAAGCGCGCCGTGCGGTTGATGGCCGTGGCCAGGGCCATGCGCGCCTGGGCCGACAGCGGCAGGGCCGGCACCAGCAACACGGTGGCCAGCGCGCGCACAGCGGTGCGGCGGCCGCGCCGGCAGGTGGCGACGGTGGGCGTTGGTTCTGCATGCGCCGTATTCTCAAATCGCCCTCCCGCGCCCCCTATGACACTGGTCAAAGGCACTTCATGTCGCCATCGTGACAGCAGATTGATCAACATCAATTT
Source organism: Diaphorobacter sp. JS3051 (assembly GCF_015832135.1). Taxonomy (NCBI): domain Bacteria; kingdom Pseudomonadati; phylum Pseudomonadota; class Betaproteobacteria; order Burkholderiales; family Comamonadaceae; genus Diaphorobacter; species Diaphorobacter sp. JS3051. Next base: position 568,988 of record NZ_CP065406.1, on the reverse strand, counting down.
AGCGGGCAGCCGCCATACCCCTACGACGCCGATGGGGCACAATTTCGCCATGGCTGAACGTGTCATTCCCCTCGTGGATCAGCGCAGCAAGGTGCTGCAGCCCCCCGCGCTCCTGGCCGCGGCACCCGCTACCGGACTGCTGCAGGACACGCTCTCCCGTCCCTTGCGCGACCTGCGCATCAGCGTGACGGACCGCTGCAACTTCCGCTGCGGCTACTGCATGCCCAAGGAAGTGTTCGACAAGCACTACCGCTACCTGCCGCACAGCGACCTGCTGAGCTTTGAAGAGATCACGCGGCTGGCGCGCCTGTTCATGGCGCATGGCGTGCGCAAGATCCGCCTCACCGGCGGCGAGCCGCTGCTGCGCAAGGACCTGGAGAACCTGGTTGCCCAGTTGGCGGAACTGCGCACGCTGGAGGGCCGAGTGCCCGACCTCACGCTGACCACCAATGGATCGCTGCTGGCGCGCAAGGCGCGCGCCCTCAAGGCCGCGGGCCTGCGGCGCGTCACCGTGAGCCTGGACAGCCTGCAGGACGACGTGTTCCGCCGCATGAACGACGTGGACTTTCCGGTGGCCGACGTACTCGCCGGTATCGAGGCCGCGCAGGCGGCGGGCCTGGAGCACATCAAGGTCAACATGGTGGTCAAGCGCGGCACCAACGACCACGAGATCCCGGCGATGGCGCGCCACTTTCGCGGCACCGGCATCACGCTGCGCTTCATCGAATACATGGACGTGGGCGCCACCAACGGCTGGCGCATGGATGAGGTGCTGCCCTCCGCCGAGGTCATCGCGCAGCTGCAGGCCGAGCTGCCGCTGGTGCCGCTGGCCGCGCAGTCCGCCGGCGAGACCGCCAAGCGTTGGGGCTACGCCGGCCCCGACGGTCGCCACGACCCGCGCTTGGGCGAAGTGGGCGTGATCAGCAGCGTCACGCAGGCCTTCTGCGGCGACTGCAACCGCGCGCGCCTGTCCATGGAGGGTCGGCTGTACCTGTGCCTGTTTGCCTCGCAAGGCTGGGACCTGCGCAGCCTGCTGCGCGGCAATGCCAGCGACGCGCAGATCAGCGCCGCCATCGCCCACATCTGGCAGGGGCGCGGCGACCGCTATTCCGAGCTGCGTGCCAGCCTGCCGCCCGAGACGGGCAGCGGCCAGCGGCGCATCGAGATGAGCTACATCGGCGGCTGAGCCGCCGCCGCGCCGCGGGACCGGCCCCGGCGCGCCGTTCACCACCCTTCTTCTTTCCCATGATCGACACCCACGACATCACAGGCCTCATCCTCGCCGGCGGCCGCGGCTCCCGCATGGGCGGGGTGGACAAAGGCCTGCAGAACTTCCGCGGCCTGCCGCTGGCGCTGCACACGCTGATGCGGCTGCAGCCGCAGGTGGGCGACGTGATGATCAACGCCAACCGCAACCTGGCGGCCTATGAATCATTCGGAGTGCCCGTGTGGCCCGATGGCCTTGCCGACTACGCCGGCCCGCTGGCGGGCTTTCTCACAGGGCTGGAGCGCTGCGAGACCCCTTGGCTGCTCACCGTGCCCTGCGACACACCGCTGTTCCCGCCAGACCTTGCCGCACGCCTGGCCCAGGGCGCCATGCGCGAGGGCGCCGACATTGCCATGGCAGCGGCACCCGAGGCCGACGAGCGCGATGGCACCGTGCGCGTGCGCACCCAGCCGGTGTTTTGCCTGCTGCGCGTGACGCTGCTGGAGAGCCTGGTGCGCTTCACGCAGGGCGGCGGGCGCAAGATCGACCGCTGGACCGAACAGCACGCCTGCGCCGTGGTTCCGTTCGACCAGCCGGGAGACGACCCGCATGCTTTCTACAACGCCAACACCCTGGCCGAGCTGCACGCCCTGGAAGGCCTGGGCCACCGCTGAGCTGCAACCCTCCTTGCCCATACCGCATGAAAACCATTGACCAGATCGCCGCCGAGTTGCAGGGCTACGACCCGCAGGCGCTGCGCGCCGCCGATGTGAACACCTTCCTGGAGCGCCTGGTCGCGCCCGTCACCCGCACCGAAGAAGTCGGCATCTTCGACGCCCTGGGCCGCGTGCTGGCGCGGGACGTGGTCTCGCCCGTCAGCGTGCCGCCGCACGACAACTCGGCCATGGACGGCTACGCCTTCGACGGCGCCCAACTGCAGCCCGGCCAACCGCTGGTGCTGCGCCCGGTGGGCTCCACAGCCTTTGCCGGCGCCGCCTGGACCGGCACCGTGGCCGCAGGCGAGTGCGTGAAGATCATGACCGGCGCCATCATGCCGGCAGGGCTGGACACCGTGGTGCCGCAGGAGTTCACCACTGCCGAGCCCGACGGCCACATCCGCATCGCACCCGACGTGCTGCGCCGGGGCGACAACCGCCGCCTGCTGGGGGAAGACCTCATGCAAGGCCGCGTAGCGCTATCAAAAGGAGAGCTGCTAGCGCCTGCTGCTATTGGCCTGGTGGCCAGTTTGGGTCTAAAAACGGTGACGGTGTACCGCCGGGTGCGCGTGGCCTATTTCTCCACGGGCGACGAGATCCTCAGCCTGGGCGAGCCACCGCGCGAGGGCGCGGTGTACGACAGCAACCGCTACACGGTCTTTGGCCTGCTGACACGTCTGGGCGTCCAGGTAATCGACCTGGGTGTGGTGCGCGACGAGCCCACACTGCTGGAAGCTGCCTTCCGCCGTGCCGCCGCCGAGGCCGACGCCATCATTACCAGCGGCGGGGTGAGCGTCGGCGAGGCCGACCACACGCGCACCATGATGAAGCAGCTCGGCGACGTGGCGTTCTGGCGCATCGCCATGCGCCCGGGCCGGCCGATGGCGGTGGGCCGCCTTCGGCCCGAATTACAAGCCAAATCCGATCCTAACGCTCGTCCATCAAGCGTTAGCAGCTATCAAGATGGAAGCATTCAGAGTGCAGACGGCAGCAGCGTGCTGTTCGGCCTGCCGGGCAATCCGGTGGCGGTGATGGTCACCTTCTTGGCTTTCGTCCGCCCCGCGCTGCTGCGCATGATGGGCTGCACGCGCAGCGCACCGCCACTGCTGCGCGCCATCAGCACCGAGGCCATGCGCAAGAAACCCGGCCGCACCGAATACCAGCGCGGCCTGGTCACCACGGCCGCGGACGGCACGTTGCAGGTGCGCACCACGGGCAACCAGGGCTCAGGGGTGCTCAGTTCCATGGTGCAAGCCAACGGCCTCATCGTGCTGCACCACGGCCAAGGCAACGTGGCCCCTGGCGACATGGTCGATGTGATGATGTTTGACGGCGTGATCTGACACGCCCGCGCAGCGGCGGCCGGCTTGGCCGCGTGCGCCGCAGCCCTACCCTGCCCCCATCGCCATCCTTGCAGGAGCCGCCATGCCGTTTGCCGCCACCCATCTCGCTCAGCCGCCTTCGCGTGAAACGGTGGACCAGTGGCTGGGCCCCACCGTGCTGGAGTTCGGTACGCCCTGGTGCGGCCACTGCCAGCGCGCCCAGCCGCTCATCGAGCAGGCCCTCGAAGACCGGGACGATGTGCGCCACGTCAAGGTGGAGGACGGCCCCGGCCAGCGCCTGGGCCGCAGTTTTGGCGTGAAACTCTGGCCTACGCTCGTGTTCCTGCGCGACGGGCGAGAAACGGCACGGCTGGTGCGCCCGCAGACGGCTCAGAGCATCCATGAAGCGGTGCAGGGCATCACCGCCACCACCGGCTGATCACCCGCAAGGCCCGGAACCCGGTCTCAGCGGCCCAGCGCCTGCTCCACACCCTTGTTGGCCAGCATGTCGGCGCGCTCGTTGCCAGGGTCGCCTGCATGGCCACGCACCCAGTGCCATTCGATGCGGTGGCCCGCTTGGTGCGCCAGCTCGTCCAGGCGCTGCCACAGCTCCACGTTCTTCACGGGCTGGCCGGCCGCCGTGCGCCAGCCCTTTTTCTTCCAGCCGTGGATCCATTCGGTGATGCCCTGGCGGACGTACTGGCTGTCCAGGTACAACGCCACCTGGCAGGGGCGCTTGAGCGCGCCCAGCGCCTGGATCACGGCCATCAGTTCCATGCGGTTGTTGGTCGTTCCCAGTTCGCCACCGAACAGCTCTTTCTCCAGCGTGCCTGAACGCAGCACTGCCCCCCAACCGCCGGGGCCCGGATTGCCCTTGCACGCACCGTCGGTATAGATCACCACCTGATTCAAAAAATAGCTCCCAGAAATAAAGAAAATGGCCCGTCGCCTCAGCCCGGGCCATGGCGCCGCGCTACCTGCACCTGCGCGGCAGCCGCCTGCGGCGCCTTGCGCCACGAAGGCTCCAGCAGGCGCATGCCCTGCACGCGCTTGACGGCGACGATCACATACGCGGCCCCGAAGATCGGCCACCAGCGCGCGCCCAGCGCGTCCATCCAGCCGTAGCGCTGCAGCCAGCGGTCGCCGGCCACGGCGGGCCGGTAGCAGCCGAAGCTCATGGATTCCAGCTCAAAGCCAAGCAGGCGCAGCCAGTCGCGCAGGCGCCCGGGTGAAATGAACTCCCCCACGTCCGGCAGGAACAGCCGCCCCCCTGCGCCACAGCGCTGGTACAGGCGCGATCGCCGCTGCCGTACCCCCCACAGACTGAGCGGGTTGAGTCCGCTGATGACCACCTTGCCCTCAGGCACCAGCACGCGGTGCACCTCGCGCAGCGCCGTGTGCGGGTCCACGCTCAGCTCCAGGGTGTGGGGCAGCGCCAGCAGGTCCAGGCTGGCCTCGGCAAACGGAAGCGCGACCGCATCCGCCAGCAGCGCCGGTGGCTCCTGCGCATCGCTACGCTCTAGCAGCAACTCCGGCGGCATCACGGCCAGCCAGCGGTGCGGCATGCGGTTGCTGCGCAATGCCTGCAGACCCGGCATGCCCAGCTGCAGCGCGTGGTAGCCGAAGATGTCCGCCACCAGCTCGTCGTAACGCTCCTGCTCCCAGGCCAGCAGGTAGCGGCCAGGGGCAGTATCGAACCAGTGGTGCAAACCTATAATTTCGCCGGTCATGAAGAACTTGCTGCCATTGCCCGCCTTCGCCGACAACTACATCTGGATGTTGTACGACGCGCAGCGTGCGGTCGTTGTGGATCCCGGCGATGCAGAACCCGTGTTGCAGGCGCTGCGCAGCATGGGGCTGCCATTGGAAGCGATTCTAGTCACGCACCACCATGGCGACCACGTGGGCGGGGTGAACGCCCTGCGCGAAGCCACGGGCGCAACCGTGTATGGCCCTGCCACGGAGCCCATGCCCGAGCCCCTCATCCGCCTGTCGGGCGGCGACACTCTTCAGGTGCTAGGCCTCACGTTTTCCGTGCTGGACGTGCCGGGGCATACGGCGGGGCATATCGCCTACTACTGTGCGGACATGGAAGGCGAGCCCCTGCTGTTGTGCGGGGACACGCTGTTCTCAGGTGGATGCGGGCGCTTGTTTGAAGGCACGCCCACGCAAATGCAGGCCTCGCTGGATACGCTGGCTGCATTGCCCGGCAACACCCGCGTATGCTGCGCCCATGAATACACGCTGTCCAACCTGAAGTTCGCCCGCGCGGTGGAACCCCATAACGCTGCGCTACTCCAGTACATCACCGAATGCGAGTCCCGGCGCCGCGCGGATCAGCCCACACTGCCGTCGCGCATTGCCATCGAGCGCGACATCAACCCTTTTCTGCGCACGCGCGTTGCTACGGTAGCCCAAGCCGCACACGGCTTCGACGCCCTCATAGACCCGCGCGAACCCGCAGCCGTACTGGCCGCGCTGCGCCAATGGAAAAACGAATTTCGATGAGACTTCTGCACATCCTGGGGCTGGCAAGCCTGCTGTGGTTGACCGGTTGCGCGACCACTGCCCCTACGGACAACGCCGCATCCCCCACCGACCCCACTACTGCCAGCCATACGCCGCTGTATCCGTCGGGACCATTGCAGCCCATCACGGCGAGCGCCGCCAGCGGCCACACAGTGGCTGGCGTCAGCGCGCCAGCCGATCTGTGGGACCGCATCCGGCGCGGCTTTTCCATGCCCGACCTGGACACCGATCTGGTACGCGACCGGGAACAGTGGTATGCCACGCGCCCCGACTACATGCAGCGCATGACCGAGCGTTCCAGCAAGTACCTGTTCCATATCGTCGAAGAGCTGGAACGCCGGGGCATGCCCACAGAACTGGCGCTGCTGCCCTACATCGAGAGCGCCTTCAACCCCCAGGCAGTGTCCAGCGCCAAGGCCGCGGGCATGTGGCAGTTCATGCCGGCCACGGGAACCTACTTCGACTTGAAGCAGAACGCCTTCCGCGACGACCGGCGCGATGTGCTGGCGTCCACGCGCGCGGCACTGGACTACCTGCAGAAGCTCTACGGCATGTTCGGCGACTGGCATCTGGCCCTGGCCGCCTACAACTGGGGGGAAGGTAGCGTGGCCCGCGCGATCGCGCGCAACGAGAAACAGGGTCTGGGCACGCGCTACACCGAGCTGACGATGCCCGCCGAAACCCGCATGTACGTGCCCAAGCTGCAGGCCGTGAAGAACATCGTGGCCAATCCCGACAAGTTCAGCACCGAGCTGCCGTTGATCGAGAACCATCCGTACTTTCAGAGCGTGGAGATCACGCGCGACATGGACGTCACCCTGGTAGCCAGTCTCGCCGGCGTACGCATCGAGGATTTCCGCGCCCTGAACCCGTCGCTGCACAAGCCCGTGATCCTTGCGGCGGGCATGCCGCAGATCCTGCTGCCCTGGGACAACGCCCAGGTGTTCCGCAAGAACCTGGAGGCCTACACCGAAGGCCAATACGCCAGCTGGACGGTATGGACGGTGCCCAACACGATGAGCGTCTCCACCGCGGCGCAACGCACGGGCATGAGCGAAAACGATTTGCGTCAGGTGAATGGCATTCCGCCACGCATGATGATCAAGGCCGGCTCGGCCCTCATGGTGCCCCGCGCGGCCACCATGCGCGCAGACGTCCCGGGCCATCTGGCCGACAACGGCCAAGTCAGCTTCACCCCCGAAATCGTGACGCGGCGCACCACGGTGCGCGCGGGCAAGCGCGACACCGTAGCCAGCATCGCACGGCGCTACAAGGTCAGCACCGCAGACGTTGCCGACTGGAACGACGTGAAGACCTCCAGCAAGTTCAAGCCCGGAGAACAGGTCGTGATGTACCTGCCCGTGCGGCTTGCCGCGACCTCGCTGGCGCGCACCAGCGCGAAACAACCCATCAGCCGGGCGACAGTCCGCTCGGCAAAGGCCGGTGCGCCCGCACGCAAGGGCGGCACACCGTCGAAACGCAAACGGTAAGCCCGGCTAGAAACGCAGCGTGTGCATACCCAACAGGCCGAGGATGCCCATCACGATCAGGTACAGCGCAACGATCACGTTGAGCAGTTTGGGCATGATCAGAATCAGGATGCCTGCGATGAGGGAAACCAGGGGGCCAATGCTGAGGTGAAGTGTCATGGGAACTTTGCCGGGATGCGGGAGGAAGGAAAGCACTCGCGCTGTGCGCGCCGCCTAGCCCATTACTTTAGCGGTGATCCCGGGGCGCAAGGCGCACTTGGCGCGCCCTGACCGACCGAACCAACGCCTGGGCACGCCGTAATCTGCCGCAGAGGGCCGGGGGCCTGCATTTTTGCCCTCTCTTGCGCCACACCGAGCTTTCCCAAAAAAGGTCCGATACGGCGCGAAGCGCGGCGTCACGTCAGCAGTTGCCTTTTTTCGCCTGACCGGGAGGGCACCCGTGCGGGTGGCTCTTGGGACCCGCTCCACGGTTGTCGTAATGGTCGTGATAGACCGCGCAACCGGAAAGCGTGAATGCAGCAACCGCAATGGCAAGCAGAGTCTTCATGGCTGGAAATGTGGATGAACGTCGAGGCATTTTAGAAGCGCCCCATTGTTCCCGGACTGATTGAAACTCGTACGGTGGAGTAATACGACGCTGTACCACTCATCGCTAGCACAGCGACAAAGGTAAGCAGTCAGGTCATGGGTGCCTTCTATGCTGATCACGGAGCTATTGGGGGGGCAAAACGTTGGCGCACCCCTACCCTCACAATTGGCCAAGCAAAAACAAAAAAGGCCCTGTATCGCTACAGAGCCTTTGAAACTTGGTAGGACGTACAAGATTCGAACTTGTGACCAACGGATTAAAAGTCCACGAAAACCAATATTTGCCAGCGTTGAATGCTGTAGATACAATCAATATAAATCAACAACTTATGAGTTAAACAAGGCTCAACACTGTTGATTTACACATGGGCATATTTCACGAGTTTGCCTACAGATTGCCTACAGATTTCAGGTGGTGCCATGAGTGGACAGAAAAGCCGGGTACGTTTGACTGCTGGCCGGGTAGCTGATTTCGCCTGCCCGCCCGGCAAGTCTCAAGCCTTCCTGTGGGACAGGGCGTGTCCGAATTTTTGTGTAAACGGTTCGGACTTCAGTTGACGGAGATGCGGTCTCCGAACTGAATGGTAAAGCGGGTCAGCGCGGCCTTCCAATCCCGGATGGGCATGGTCCACTTCTGGCTGATGTTGCGCAGCGCCAGGTAGAACAGCTTGGTCAGCGCCTCGTCGCTGGGGAACGAGCCCCGGTTCTTGGTCAGCTTCCTCAGGCTCATGTTCACCGACTCGATGGCATTGGTGGTGTAGATGACCTTGCGGATTTCCGGCGGGTAGTCAAAGAACGGGATGAGTCGGCTCCAGTTCCTGCGCCAGGACTGGCCAATGGGCAGGTACTCGGCATCCCAGCGCTCCTCGAATTCCCCGAGCATCAGCTCGGCCTCCTCGGCGGTGGCGGCCGTGTAGATGCGGCGCAGGTCGGCAGCCACCTCTTTGCGGCGCTTCCATGAGACGTAGTTCAGGCTGTGGCGCACCATGTGAACGATGCATAGTTGCACCACCGCCTTGGGAAAGACGGCCTCAATGGCGTCAGGGAAGCCCTTGAGCCCATCGACGCAGGCGATGAAGATGTCCTGCACGCCCCGGTTGCGCAACTCGGTGACCACCTGCAGCCAGAACTTGGCGCCCTCGGTCTGGGCCAGCCACAGGCCCAGCACCTCCTTGTCGCCCGTCATGGTGATGCCGATGGCCAGGTACACCGCCTTGACCCGCACCGCGCCCTCGCGCACCTTCACATGGATGCAGTCCAGATAGACGATGGGATAAATCGGCTCCAGCGGTCGGGCCTGCCAGGCCTTGACCTCGTCGGCCACGGCATCTGTCACCGAGGAAATCAGGCTGGGTGAGACCTCGGTGCCGTACATCTCTTCGAGGTGGGCCTGTATCTCGCGCACCGTCATGCCACGGGCGTACAGCGAGATGATTTTGTCGTCGAAGCCGGCCCAGCGGGTCTGGTGCTTGGGGATGAGCTGAGGCTCGAAGCTGCCATGGCGGTCGCGTGGCACTTCGATGGGCAATTCGCCGAACTCGCCCTTGAGGGTCTTCTTGCTCTTGCCGTTGCGGGTGTTGCCAGCGGGGTTGGCCACCGCCTCGTTGCGTTCATGGCCCAGGTGCTTGTATCTTTAAACCAGACCAGCGCGGTAGAGTCTGAACGCCGTTGAGGCGGCCAGACCGGCCCGTGCAGTTTGGTAGGCGCTGGGGTGATAGAGCCCGTGACTGAGTACAGAACGCATGGCCGCCGCGCTGGTCTTCGTGAAGCCCGAACGGTTACGCGCGCCTTGATTGAGCGCGCATGCACAAGCAAGGGATCTGAAGATCATGTCTGTTACCTCAGTGACGGTGGGCATCGACGTGGCCAAGGCGCACGTGGATGTCTGTGTGCTGGGTGCCAAGAGCAGCGCCCAGCGGTTTGACAACGATGCCGAAGGCCACTCGGCGCTGGCGGCTGCCCTGCAGCCCCTGGACGTGGGTCTGGTGGTGATGGAGGCCACCGGCGGCTACGAGGCCGCGTTAGCGTGTGCCCTGCAGGCCACAGGCCTGCCCGTGGCGGTCATCAACCCGCGCCAGGCGCGCGACTTCGCCAAATCCATGGGACGCCTGGCCAAGACCGACGCGGTGGATGCGCGCACGCTGGCCGAGCTGGCAGCGGTGCTGCTGCGCCGCGACGATCTGCAGCGCTTCTTGCGCCCCCTGGCCGATGAGCGCCAGCAGTGGCTCGCGGCCCTGGTCACGCGCAGGCGCCAGTTGCTGACCATGCTCCATTCGGAGCGCCAACGGCTGCAGATCACGCCCAAGAAGCTGCACGCCAGCATCGAGGCCATCGAGGCGGCGATCAAGGCGCAGCTCGATGAGATCGAAGAGCAGATGGTCACGCATGTGCGCGAGCACTTTGGGGAGCTAGACACGCTGCTGCAGTCGGCTGCGGGAGTCGGCCCGGTGGCCAGTGCCACGATGATTGCCGAGCTGCCAGAGCTGGGCCGGCTGAACCGGCGCGAGATCGCTGCATTGGTGGGCGTGGCGCCCATGGCCAATGACTCCGGCGGCAGCAAGGGCAGGCGGCGCGTACAAGGCGGGCGCTTCGAGATCCGCCGCGTGCTGTACATGGCAACGCTCACGGCCACCCGCTACAACCCGGCCATCAAGGCCTTCTACGAGCGTCTGAAGGCCGCTGGCAAGTTGCCCAAGGTCGCCCTGGTCGCTTGCATGCGCAAGTTGCTCACCACGCTCAACGCCATGGTGCGCACTGGAAAACCTTGGGACAAGTCGCTTCATTGCGCTTGACTTCGAAGACGGTTACTCAGTCAGCTCAGCGTCCAGGGCTCGCTCGACCAGCAGCTTGGTAAGTTGCTTGAGCAGACCGTTCTCGCCGATGAGGTCTTCGGGCTTCTTGTAGTTGGCCAGCAGGCCAGACAGCAGTTCTTCGGGTACGTCGTGTTTCTTGGTGTTCATTGTGCTTACGGACAGGCCGGCTTACGCCGGCGGTGGATTGTCCGTTTACACAAAATTCTGCACACCCTCCCTGTTTTGTCAGACCCTAAAGAGCCCCCGCGTGGGGCTTTTCATTTGTCTGGGACTGGGGGTGCATTCGGGCAAATTGCCTACAGATTGCCTACAAGCGACAGAAAAAGAAAAACCCCACTATCAATCAGATAGCAGGGTTTCCTTATGGGTTCTTGGTAGGACGTACAAGATTCGAACTTGTGACCAACGGATTAAAAGTCCGCTGCTCTACCAACTGAGCTAACGTCCCAACCTTTGCCACCTCTCGGTAGCAAAGCTAAAGATTATAGCGTGGTTTTCAGGTCTTCGACCTTTCCGCCAACTTGTCGAGAATCCATCCCGCTGCACAGTGACCAAATGTGGCCGTGACGGCGACCGATGAGCCATAACCATGGCAATTCAGGGATCCGTCGCCTTCACCGACGCCGCAAGACGCGTGTGGCTTTGATACCGCTTCCTTGCTATAGACGCAGGTGACGCCGATTTTGCGGCCTTCTCGGGCCGCACCGTGGTTCCTGCGCAAGCGATAGCGCAGCTGGGCCAGTAGAGGATCGTGCGTGGTAAACGCCAAATCTTCTACCTCGACTTTATATGCGTGACGCTTGCCCCCGGCAGCACCTACCGTGACGAAAGGCAGCCGTGTGGAGACGGCCCAAGCTGCCATTACGGCCTTGGCGTTTACCTGGTCGCATGCATCCACCAGTGCATCCACCGAAGATGGCAACAGAGTGGGCCAGTTCCGTGCATCCACGAACTCTTCAACGCAGTTCACCCGACATGCCGGATTGATCAGGGCAATGCGCTCGGCCATGGCGCGTACCTTGGCTTGGCCAATGGTCGTGGTCAGAGCGTGAATTTGCCGATTGACGTTCGACTCGGCCACATGGTCCAGGTCAATCAGCGTGAGCGCTCCGACGCCGCTGCGCGCGAGTGCTTCTGCTGTCCAAGAACCCACGCCGCCAATTCCGACCACAGCAACATGCGCGCACCGAATGCGTGCGGCGCCCTCCTGCCCGAACAGGCGTTCCAGCCCTGCGAAGCGCCGCTCCAAGTCTGGCGTGTCGTCAACGGATGTGATCACTTCAGGCGCGCCAGTCGTTCCTTCGCAGCGGCTGCTGCTTCCGACTGCGGATAAACGCGCAGCAAGTCCTCCAGGGTCTTGCGCGCAGCCCGCGTATCTTTCAATTCGATCTGGCAATTGGCGATCGAGAGGGCCGCCTCGGGAGCGCGCGCATGGTCTGGCGCCGCCGACAACAGAGCCTTGAAGTTGTTGATGGCCTCTTTGTAATCACGCGTGGCGTACTGTCCGTTGCCCAGCCAAAAACGGGCAGACGGTACATAACCGGACTGTGGATACTGGCGCACGAAGCTGCTGAAAGCGTTGGACGCTTCACCAAACTTACCTGCACGGAAGAGCGCCAAGGCCGCCTCGAAATCACGCTTCTCTGCAGGATCAGCCCGGAATTCGCGCCCGTCCAGCGTCACCGTCGCGGGCTCAAACTGGCGCAACCGCTCATCGACACCCTGCGCCATGTCCTTCTGGCGGCGCTGCAACTCTGCGACATCGCGCAATAGCTGCTCGTTCTGACCACGCAGTGTCGCCTGTTCGGTGCGCAATGCCTCGATCTGCATCTGTAGGTCGAGCAGGCTGCGCCGCAGTTGCGAGACCTCATCACCGGACCGTTCACCCGCACGCTGGCTGGCCTGCGTCAATGCATCGACACGCTGGCGCATCTCAAGGATGGCGCGGCGCGCCTCGCTGTCCTCGAACAATGCATAGCTGGGGGTCGACCAGCAGGCAGCGGCGGCCAGCGCCGCCGCGCCCAGCGCCCGCGGGCGCAGGAGCAAGGACATGCGCGGCATCAACGGTACGACAGCTCAACGCGGCGGTTTTGCGAGTGCGCGTCTTCCGTGTGGCCCTGCACCGCCGGCTTTTCCTTGCCAAAGCTCACCGCCTCCACCTGCGCGTCCGGCACGCCCAGCAGCCCCAACGAGCGGCGCACGGCTTCCGCGCGCTTCTGGCCCAGCGCCAGGTTGTACTCGCGGCCACCGCGCTCATCGGTATGGCCCTCCAGCACGACCTTGCGGGCGGAAGACGCCTTCATGAAGCGAGCATGGGCCTCCAACACGGACTGGAACTCAGGCTTGACGATGAAGCTGTCAAAGTCGAAGTAAATGACGCGCGCCACGCCAACGGGACCCTCGGCGTCGCGCCCTGACTGGGACAAGTCCACAGGAGCCACGCCGCTTTGGCCCGTGCTTCCCGAGTTGGCGCCCGGTGCGGTGGACGTAGCGCCGCGGTCTTCGACCGGCACATCGTCCAGCTTGACGCCGGAGCTGCAGCCTGCCATGAGGGCGACGATGGAGAGCGCCAGAGACACGCGCTTGAAGGGGAAACGGTTCATTAAAAACTCCTGAAGAGCAGTTGTTCGAAAAACGGAAACTTATTTGTTCTGGAACGGGCCCCAGTCGGGCTCGCGGATATCTCCACCCTGCCCCGCCAGACGCGCTTTGATTTTGCCGTCCAGCGTGGTGGTCATCAGGGCTTCGCGACCCTGCTGCTGCGTGGCGTAGACGATCAGGCGGCTATTGGGAGCAAAGCTGGGATTTTCATCGGCGGAGGTGTCGGTCACCGCCGTCACGCTGCCCGACTTCAAATCCATCACGTGCAGCTTATAGGCGCCGCCCACGCGGGAAATGTAGGCCAACCACTGACCATCGGGACTGATGCTGGGTGAAATGTTGTAGGACCCGTTGAACGTCACGCGCTCCGCGCCTCCCCCGCTGGCTGCCACGCGGTACACCTGGGGCGAACCTCCACGGTCGCTGACGAAGTAGATGCTGCGGCCGTCGCTGGAGAACACGGGCTCCGTGTCGATGCCGCTGCTTTGCATCAGGCGGCGCGGCTCACCGCCGTTAGCGTCGATGGTGTAGAGCTGCGAGCCCCCGTCGCGGCTGAGGGTCACGGCCAAGGTACGGCCATCGGGCGACCAAGCAGGGGCACTGTTGGAGCCACGGAAATTGGCGATCAAACGGCGGCGGCCTGTGGCCACGTCATGCACGTACACCACCGGCTTGCGCGACTCGAACGATACGTAAGCCAGCTGGGTCCCGGTGGGCGCCCATGCGGGAGAAATGATCGGCTCAGGACTGGAAAGCGCTGACTGCGCGTTCTCGCCGTCCGCATCGGCCACCCAAAGGCTGTAGCGCGAGCCGGCTTTGGTCACATACGCAATGCGCGTGGAGAAGATACCGCGCTCGCCCGTGAGTTTTTCGTAGACGAAGTCGGCAATGCGGTGCGCCACCAGACGCAGGTCGGCCTGCGTGACCACGAAGCTCTGCCCGCCCAGGTCTTGCGCCTTGACCACGTCCCACAAGCGGAATCGCACGTCGAAACGGCCGTCGGCCAAGCGCGTGATGCTGCCGGAGGTGAGTGCGTCGGCCTTGCGCTGACGCCACAGGGACAGATCGGGACGGGATGATTCATCCAGCGCGACACCCGACGCGTCCACGCCCAAAAAGCGCCCGCTGCGCTCCAGGTCAGCCTGGACGATGGCGGATATTTTCTGCGGCGACTGCGGTTCGCCACGAAACGGTGCAATCGCAATGGGTAGTTGCGTCAGGCCTACGCCCGTGATTTCCACACGGAACTGCGCAAGCGCTGAAAGGGGGGAACTGGCAGCCAAGGCTGCAATGGCGTGGCGCCGCGAAAGCTGCGGCAGAGCCGTGCGGAAGGAAGGGGTATTGGGGATGCGGTCAATAGTCATTGGAACCATCGAATAACCGTCAAATGCCGGCAAACAGAGCCTCGCATGTTACACATAGCGTAGCGTGCCATGTGACAAACTGTGCCGGTCTGCAATAGCCGAAACGTAGAATCCGCCCCTCATGCAAGATTCGAATCATAGCGCGCCAAAGACCACTTTGCAGCAAGCTCCGCAGTCTCTTTCGCTGTGGGAGCGGTTGCGCAGGCTCCATCCGTACTTCGGCCACCAGCGGCTGGCATGGACCATGGCGGTGTTGGCGACGATCGTCGCGGCCGCTACCGAGCCATTGATTCCCGCGCTTCTCAAACCATTGCTGGACCAGGGCTTTACAGAAGGATCGCTGGAGCTGTGGATGGTTCCCGTGGCCATCATCGGCGTCTTCCTGGTGCGTGGGCTGGCCCAGTTCACGGGACAGTATGCCCTCACGCGCATCGCCAACGAGGGCATGCTGCGCCTGCGCACGGCGCTGTTCGAGCGGCTGCTGGCAGCGGACATGGGGCTTTTCCATCGCCAGTCGGCCAGCGCACTGTCCAACACCGTGGTGTATGAGGTGCAGACCGGGTTCACCTCGCTGGTCCAGGCGCTGCTGGGCCTGTCGCGCGACGGTTTCACGCTGGTCGCCCTGCTGGGTTATCTCATCTACCTGAACTGGCAACTCACGCTGATCGTGGCCGTGCTGGTGCCGGGGGTGGCCTGGGTGATGAAGACGCTCTCGCGGCGCCTGTACAAGATCACTAAAAGCAGCCAGCAGGCCACCGACGACCTGGCCTATGTGGTCGAAGAGAACGTACTGGCCCACCGTGTGGTACGCCTGCACGGCGCCCAGGCCGAGCAGGCCGCGCGCTTTGACACGCTGAGCCAGCGCCTGCGCCGCCTGGCCATCAAATCCACGATCGCCTCGGCCGCCATGACGCCCACCACGCAGCTGCTGTCCGCGGGCGCGCTGTCCACCGTGATCTGCATCGCCCTGTGGCAAAGCCATGGCAACGGTGCCAAGGACGTGACCGTGGGCGGTTTCGCCTCGTTCATCGCGGCGATGCTGATGTTGATAGCGCCCATCCGCCGCATGGCCGACATCGCCAACCCCATCACGCGCGGCGTGGCGGCGCTGGAGCGGGGCCTGGCCCTGCTGCACGAGGCGCCGGCCGAGACAGGCGGCACGCACACCGCGCAGCGCGCCCAGGGGGCAATTGCCCTGCGCAACGTGACCGTGTCCTTCCGGCCCGACCAGGCGCCCGCACTGGACGCCGTGAACCTGGACATCCGCCCGGGCGAAGTGGTGGCGTTCGTCGGCCCCTCCGGTGCCGGCAAGACCACGCTGGTGAACCTGCTGCCGCGCTTTCTCAGCCCCAGCAGCGGTCAGGTGCTACTGGACGGCGTGGCGACCGACCAGTGGGCGTTGCCCAGCCTGCGCGCGCAATTTGCGATGGTGAGCCAGGACGTGGTGATGTTCAACGACAGCGTCGCCGCCAACGTGGCGCTGGGCGCTGCCGTGGACGAGCAACGTGTGCAGCACTGTCTGGACGCAGCGAACCTCGCCGAGTACGTGGCCAGCCTCCCGCAGGGTATGCACACCGTGGTGGGACACAACGCGACGCAGCTGTCGGGCGGACAGCGGCAGCGGCTGGCCATCGCGCGGGCGCTCTACCGCGACGCTCCGGTGCTCATCCTCGACGAGGCCACCTCGGCACTGGATACCGAATCCGAACGCCTGGTACAGCAGGCCCTGCAGCGTCTCATGCAAGGGCGCACCACGCTGGTGATTGCCCACCGCCTCTCCACCATCGAACACGCGGACCGCGTGGTGGTCATGGAGCAAGGGCGCATCGTCGAGCAGGGCCCCCACGCGGAGCTGCTGACCCGGGGCGGCCTGTACGCGCGCCTGCGCGCACATGGCGGCGCGTGACGCCTACCAAAAACAATAGCTGCTTGCGCTTACCCTGTAAGCGATTCGGCACTCTTTTGGTCTACAACTGCCAGCTGACAAGCGCCAGCAGCTCCGTTATTCATAGCGTACGCGCCCAGGGGGCTACCATTTCCCGCGGTCCGGCTGGCGGCGGCGTACGGCCTCGGCCACCAGTTGCACCATGTCCTGCCGGTCGGCGCGCATGGCGAAATCCACGGCCGACAGGCCTAGTTGGTTCTTCAGCGATGGATCGGCCCCCTCGCTGATCAGCAGGCGCGCCGCATCCGCCGTGCCGTAGCGCACGGCCATCATCAGCGGCGTGGTGCCGTTGGGCGATGCGGCGTCGATGTAGGCGTGATGCTCCAGCAACAGCGCCACCATGGCCGCGGCATCGGCCGTGGTGCTCGCGGCGGCATAGTGCAGCGGCGCCCAGCCGGTCTTGTTGACGTCCGCCTCGCGCGCGATCAGGCCGCGCGCAGCGGGCAGATTGCCGCGCAACGCGGCCATCATCAGCGCGCTTTCGTCCTTGGCATTGCGCTCCTCCACCTTCAGCCCCTTGGCGGCGATCAGCACCTCGGCCACCTGCCGCGCTTCCTCGCGCAGGGCCAGGATCAGCGCGGGCTGCCCCTTGGGATCGCGCGCGTTGGGGTCAAACCCGCGGCGCAGCAGCGAAGCCACCGTGGCGGCATCGTCGCGCGCGATGGCACGCAGGAAATCGTCGTACGCGCCGGCATGTGCCGGCCCCACGGTGCCGGCGGCAACCACGGCGAGCCACGCCAGGGCGCTGCGACGCTGCAACAGGCTCTTCATACTGCCTCCTTGCTCAAGAAAAGTTGCTCGAAGTTACGGCTGGTTGCCTCGGCCACCTGCTGGACGCTCAGCCCCTTCACCTGTGCCAGCTGCTGGGCGACGTAGGGCACGTAAGACGGGTTGTTGGTCTTGCCCCGGTAAGGCACCGGCGCCAGATACGGGCTGTCGGTCTCGATGAGCAGGCGGTCCATGGGCACAAAGGCGGCCACGTCGCGCAGGTCCTGCGCGTTCTTGAACGTGACGATGCCCGAGAACGAGATGTAGTAGCCCAGGTCCAGCGCCGCGCGGGCCACCTCGGCGGTTTCGGTGAAGCAGTGGAACACGCCGCCCGCACGGTTGCCCGCACCGTCCTCGCCCTCTTCGCGCAGGATGGCCAGGGTGTCCTGCGAAGCGCTGCGCGTGTGGATCACCAGCGGCTTGGCCGCCGCGCGCGCAGCGCGGATGTGCGTGCGAAAGCGCTCGCGCTGCCACTCCAGGTCGGCGATGCTGCGGCCGCCCTTGCGGTCGTCCATGCCGTAGTAGTCCAGCCCCGTCTCCCCGATGGCCACCACGCGCGGCAGCGCTGCGCGCTCCAGCAGGTCCTGCACGGAGGGCTCGGCCACGCCTTCGTTGTCCGGGTGCACGCCGACCGTGGCCCAGAAGTTGTCATGGCCGGTCGCCAGCGCGTGCACGGCGGAGAACTCCTCCATCGTGGTGCAGATGCACAGCGCGCGGTCCACCTGCGCCTCGGCCATGGCCTGGCGGATCTGCGGCAACTGGCTGATGAGTTCGGGAAAGTTCAGGTGGCAGTGGGAATCGACAAACATGGTGGTCTCGAAAAACAAAAATGCCGACCGGCGGGCGCGGTCGGCATCCTGCGGGGCCCGCGAAGGGTTGCCCTTAGATGGTCTGCGTAGGCCGTTCAGACGCCAGGGCCGTGCCCAGCACTTCCTCGATCTTGTGCTTGAGCTGGCGCGACTTCTCGTCCTTGGGGAACTGGATGCCCACGCCCTGCGTGCGGTTGCCCGCGACGCGCGCGGGTGTCACCCAGGCCACGCGGCCGGCCACGGGGTAGCGCTGCGGGTCGTCGGGCAGCGTGAGCAGCACGTACACATCATCGCCGAGCTTGTATTCGCGCGCCGTGGGCACGAAGATGCCGCCCTCTTCAAAGAACGGGATATAGGCCGCGTACAGCGCGGCCTTTTCCTTGATGTTCAGCTGCATGACGCTGGGGCGCGGCGCTGTGGAGGGACTGCTCATAGGTCGTAGAAGGCTTTCAATGGCGCGAGTTTAGTGTGTGGCGCGCCTGCGCCACAAGCGACTCCAGCATCAGGCCGGCGTTGAAGGGGTGCTCGGCCGTGCGCGCCTCCTTGGCGAGGGCGCGCGACCAGCGCGTGAGCGGCCCCACGCCGGGCGGCGCGGGCAAGTCGGCGGGCGAGAAATAGCGCGGCTGTGCACCCACGCGTTGCGCCAGCAGATCGTGGCAGAGCTTTTGCAAGGCATCTACGGCCTGTGCGGGTTCCAGCCCGGCCAGCGCCGACACGTCGCCGCGCGCCACGGCCTTGGGCAGCAGCGCCCAGGTCTGCGGGCTTCGGCCCGCACGCGCCAGGGCCAGTGCGTCGTCAGGCCGGCCGCCGGCGGCGCGCAGCAGGGCCTCGGCCGCGTCCGCGGGCACGCCCTGCTCTACCAGCCATTGCTGGCTTTGGGCCGGATCGGGCCACTGCAGGGTGTGCCCCAGGCAGCGGCTGCGGATGGTGGGCAGCAGTTCGTGCGCGGCCTCGGTGGCCAGCACAAAGCGCACGTCGCCCGGAGGCTCCTCCAGTGTCTTGAGCAGCGCGTTGGCCGTCACATGGTTCATCTGCTCTGCCGGGTAGACCAGCACGGCCTTTCCGCGGCCGCGCCCGCTGGTGCGCTGAGCGAACTCCACCGCGTCGCGCATGGCCTCGACGCGGATCTCGCGGCTGGCCTTGCGCTTCTTGTCCTCGATCTCGGCCTGCGCCTTCTCGGGCAGCGGCCAGCCCAGGGCCAGCGCCTGCGTTTCGGGCATGAGCACGCACAGGTCGGCATGCGTATGCACATCGATGCCATGGCAGCTGGCGCACTGGCCGCAGGCGCCGTGCGCGGTGGGCGCATCGCACAGCCAGGCGCGCACCAGCTCCAGCGCCAGCGTGTACTGGCCCAGGCCGGACGGGCCCTGCAGCAGCCACGCGTGGCCGCGCTGGGCCAGCAGCGCCTGGCGCTGCGCGGCGATCCAGGGGGCGACCGCACTCATGGCGTCTGCGCCAGCCAGCCGCGTGCGGCCACTACGGCACGCAGCTGCGCGGCAACCTGCTCGCGCGGCTGCGACGAGTCGATTCGCGCAAAGCGCTGTGGCGCTCCCGCGGCGCGGTCGGCATAGCCGCGCGCCACGCGGGTGAAGAACTCCACGGGCTGCGACTCGAAGCGGTCGGGCGCGCGCGCGGCGGACAAGCGCTGCGCGGCCACCTCAGGTGGTACGTCGAACCACAGCGTGAGGTCCGGATTTCGCATCAAATCGGGCTGCAGACCAACACCAGTCTGCGCAAGGCGCTCCATATACGATAGCACCTCCAGATCGAAGCCGCGCCCTGCGCCCTGGTAGGCAAAGGTGGCATCGGTGAAGCGATCGCACAACACCACTTCGCCGCGTGCCAGCGCCGGCTCGATCACGCAGCGCAGATGGTCGCGCCGCGCGGCGAACACCAGCAGCGCTTCGGTCAGCGCGTCCATGCTGTCGTGCAGCAGCATCTCGCGCAGCTTCTCGGCCAGCGGTGTGCCGCCGGGCTCGCGCGTCAGGGCCACGGTATGCCCCGCAGCGCGCAGCGCCTGGGCCAACGCGTCGATGTGCGAGGACTTGCCCGCGCCGTCGATGCCCTCGAAGGTGATGAATGCGCCGTTGGTCATTTCTGGCCGCGTTGGTAGCGGTTCACCGCACGGTTGTGGTCTTGGAGCGTGCTGCTGAAGTGGCTGGAACCGTCGCCGCGCGCCACGAAGTACAGCGCCTTGGTGGGCGCGGGCTGCACCGCGGCCAACAGCGCCGCCTTGCCGGGCATGGCAATCGGCGTGGGCGGCAGGCCCGCACGTGTGTAGGTGTTGTAGGGGGTGTCGGCGGTCAGGTCACGGCGGCGCAGATTGCCGTCGAACTTCTCACCCAGGCCGTAGATCACCGTGGGGTCGGTCTGCAGCAGCATGCCCACGCGCAGGCGGTTGCTGAACACGCCGGCGATCTGCGCGCGGTCTTCGGCGCGGCCGGTTTCCTTCTCGACGATGCTCGCCAGGATCAGCGCCTGGTCGGCGGATTGGAGCGGCGTGTCCGGCGCGCGCTGCGCCCAGGCCGCGTCCAGGCGCCGGTCCATGGCGTGCAGCGCGCGACGCAGCACGGCAATGTCGCTGCTGCCCTTGGCATAGGTGTAGGTGTCGGGAAAGAAGCGCCCCTCCGCCGGCACGCCCGCGCGGCCCAGGCGCTCCATGATGTCCGCGTCGCTCAGGCCCTGGGTGTCGGGCTTGAGCTGCTCGGCCCGCGCCAGCGCCTGGCGCACCTGGCGAAAGGTCCAGCCTTCCACCAGCGTGACGGCGCGCAATGCCTCCTCGCCGCGCACCAGCTTCTGCAGCAGCGCGTAGGGGCTGGTGCCCTGGGGAATCTCGTAGTTGCCGGCCTTGATCTCGCGGTCCTTGCCCGACAACCGGAACCACAGGAACAGCACGTCTGCATCCGTGGCCATGCCCGACCGCACCACCGCGCGGGCCACGCTGCGTGGCGTGGTGCCAGACTCGATCTCCAGCTCCAGCGGCTGGCCGGCGGGCACGTCCGCGCGCACCGGCAACGGCGCCTGCAGCCACCAGGCGGCCACAGCGCCCACGGCGATCACGATGAGCAACACCAATGCGAGGAAACGACGCACAACCCTGCAGCCTGTATGAAAGAAGCCGGGCATCATAATTCAGCCATGACCGACTCCATGCCAGTGCCCCCGTCCCTGCCTGCGGACGGCGTAGTCCCCCTGTCCCACCTTGGCGTGATCCGCGTGGCCGGTGAAGACGCCGCCAAGTTCCTGCACGGCCAGCTGACGCAGGACTTCGCGCTGCTGGATCTGCACCACGCCCGCCTGGCGGCGTTCCTGACCGTCAAAGGCCGCATGCAGGCCAGCTTCATCGCCTTCAAGCGCAGCGAGGCCGAGGTACTACTGGTCTGCGCCCGCGACCTGCTGGCGCCCGCGCTCAAGCGCCTGTCGATGTTCGTGATGCGCGCCAAGGCCAAGCTGACCGATGCCACCGGCGACTTTGCGCTGTACGGCCTGCTGGGCGACGCCGCCCGCGCCGTGCTACCCGCTGGCGAGCCCTGGGCCAAGGCCGATGTGGGGGATGCCAGCGTGGTGCAGCTCTACCCCGCCGAAGGGCAGCCGCGCGCGCTGTGGGTAGCGCCCGCTGGCAGCGCTGCGCCCGCCGGCGCAGCCCTGACCGAAGCGCTGTGGCTGTGGAGCGAGGTGCGCAGCGGTATCGCCACCCTGACCGCGCCCGTGGTCGAGGCCTTCGTGCCGCAGATGCTGAACTATGAGTCCGTGGGCGGCGTGAACTTCAAGAAGGGCTGCTACCCCGGCCAGGAGGTCGTGGCGCGCAGCCAGTTCCGCGGCACGCTCAAGCGGCGCACTTACCTGGCGCACGCTCCGTCGGCCGTGGCCGTGGGTGCTGAAGTGTTTGCCGACGGTGACGCCGAACAGCCCGTGGGCACGGTGGTGCAGGTTGCGGCCGCACCCACCGGCGGCGTGGATGCGCTGGTGTCGCTGCAGATCGCAGCCACCAGCGGTGCCCTGCAGGTGGGCGCAGCGGATGGCGTGGCGCTCACGCTGCTGCCGCTGCCCTACGCGCTGCTGGAAGACATTTAAGCAAAAACAGGCGCTAGCGCTTATTTGACAAGCGCTAGCAGCTATCAATAAAGAAGCAGTCAGCCCTGCAGACTGCGCCGCATGGTGATGTGGGCAATGCCCGCCTCCTCATACGGTTGGCCTACGGCCTCAAAACCTGCGCGGCGGTAGAACGCCTCGGCGCTGCACTGGGCATGCAGCGTGACCTGCGCGTCGCCGCGCGCGCGCGCCGCCTGCACCAATGCGTCCAGCACCATGCGGCCCCAACGCTGGCCGCGCAACACGCGGTCCACTGCCATACGGCCAATGCGCGCCTCGCCCGGCGCATCCTGCAGCAGTCGGCCCGTCGCCACGGGCAGACCCAGGCGGTTGTAGGCGACGGCGTGCACGGCGGTGGCGTCCAGCGCGTCCAGCTCGATCTCGGGCGCAATCCCCTGCTCCTGCACGAACACCGCCGTGCGCAGCGCCGTGGCGTCGCGCCCCAGCGTGGCCCAGTCGCCCATGCGCAGCTCCACCATCTCGCCGCCGGCCTCGAAGTGCTCGATCATCGCGCGCAGCGCGGGCGGCACGGCGCGCTTGGTCTGCGTGGCGGGGTCGGCAAACACATAGACCAGTTCCACGGTCACCAGCAGCCGATCGCCAGCGAACATGCTGGCCTCGAACACCAGCGACGTGGTGCCCACGCGCGCGCAGCGCATGCCCACGTCCAGCAGGTCGTCGAGCCGGGCGGAGGCGTGGTACTCGACGCTGGCTTTCTTGAGGTACACCTCGCCGCCCAGCGCCTGCATGCCGGTTTCGTACGGCAACGCCAGCGCGCGCCAGTATTCGGTCATGGCGCAATCAGCGTAGGTGAGGTAGTGGGCATTGAAGACGATCTTCTGGATGTCCACCTCTGACCAGCGCACGCGCAGGCGGTGAAAACAGCGAAAGTCAGAGCGTTGCATGGCGTGTTTCCGTCGAAGGGATCAGTCGAGTTGAAAGGCGCTGCGCAGCGCGGCGGCAGCATCGGCATGGGCCTGGCGCGCCTCGGGAAGGGCGCGACCCATCTTGATGAATTCGTGCGTCACGCCGCGGTAGATCTCGAGCTGCACCGGAACGCCCGCGGCACGCAGCTTGTCCGCGTACTCCACGCCCTCGTCCACCAGCGGGTCGTACTCGGCCAGACCGATCCAGGCCGGCGCCACGCCCTCGGCGTCGGGCGCGAGCAAGGGGGCGAAGCGCCAGTCCTCGCGCTCGGCGCGGCTGGGGATGTACTGGTCGAAAAACCAGCCAATGGCCGCGCGTTCGAGCACCAGGCCGTGCGCGAACTCGGTGTGCGAGGGCGTGTCCTGGTGCGCCGTGGTGCCGGGGTAGATGAGCAACTGCAGCGCCAGGGGCAGCCCGGCATCGCGCGCCTGAAGAGCGCACACCGCGGCCAACGTGCCGCCTGCGCTGTCGCCGCCCACCGCCAGGCGCGACGGGTCGGCGCCCAGCGTGGTGGCGTGCTGCGCCAGCCAGGCCAGCGCGTCCCACGCATCGTCGCTGGCCGTGGGGAACGGATGCTCGGGCGCGAGCCGGTATTCCAGCGACACCACCATGCAGCCGGCCAGCCGCGCCAACTCGCGGCACAGCACGTCGTGGGTGGCAATGCTGCCGATGGTGAAGCCGCCACCGTGCAGGTACAGCAGCAACGGCAGCGCCTGCGCGTCAGAGGCCGTGGGTGCATACAGGCGCGCGGGCAGCGGGGTGCCGTCGCGTGCGGGGATGCGCAGGTCTTCCACGCGCGGCAAGGCCGCCTTGGGCAGCTCCAGCACCCCGGCACCCAGTTCATAGGCAGCGCGGGCCTGTGCAGGGCTCAGGGTGTGCAGTGGGGGGCGCCCGGCGCGCGCCATGCCGTCGATGACGTTGCGCATCTGCGGCGTGAGCCGCGCGTGGTGGGGGGAAGGCACATGGGAAGCGGAACCGGGCGTCGTCAACGGAAAAGTCCTTGGGTTATTGGAAGTGCACCTGCACCGGCTGCGCGCCGGGCAGGCCCAGATAGGTTGCCGTGACGCTCAGGCCGGCGCGCGGGGGCAGCAGCGGAGAAAACGACCCCAGGCTCACCAGGTCGCCGGGCTGCAGCGTGATCTCCTCCTGCTGCAGCGCCTGGGCCAGCCAGACCACGGCGTTGAGCGGATGCCCGAGGATATCGCTGCCCTTGCCGCTGGCGAGCAGCGCGCCGGAATGGTCCGTGAGCTGCACGGTCATGCGCTCCAGCGCGTCCAGCAGCGCATAGCGCTCGCCGCGCGTCGCCGGCACGGCGATAGGCTGCCCGGCGATGCCCAGGCGCGCGCCCACGTTGATCGCGCCCACGCCGGCGCCGTTGAGTTGGGGCGGCGCCTGCACCACCAGGTCGGGCAGCTCGATGAAGGGGATCACCTGGTCGATGTGCTGCAGCACCTCCTCCGGCGTACGCGCGTGGTTGATGGCCGCATCCTTCACGCGCACCAGCAGGTCGGCCTCGTACAGCGGGCGCGCCCCAAACGCGGCGGGCACGGTGCTGCCGCCGGGGCGCACCATGCCCTCGTACAGCTTGCCCCACACCGGCTTGTCGGTGTTGAAGCGCTTTTGCACCGCGGGGTTGGTGAGGCCGGCCTTGTAGCCCACCACCTTGCCCAGGCGGGCGCCCAGCAGCGCATTGAACTTGGCGCGGGTGCAGGCGCCGTCGGCGTCTGACAGTGCCGGGAAGTTGGGCGCGGGGGTCTTGGCGGCGTAGTGCGAGGCCATCGCCCCCACCGCAGCGTCGCTGAGGCACTCGGCCTGGGCGCCCAGGCCGGTCGCCAAGGCGACCCCCGCGCCCAGGGCGATGAGGGTTTGCTTCATGGTCATGCGTGTCTCCTGGTTGTAGTGTGTCGGGCGATCCTACTGGCACTCCCTCTCTTTCGCACACCATGGCTTTCATCTACTACGTCACCCAGATCCAGTTCGAATTCGGCGCCGTGCGCCTGCTCAAAGCAGAATGCGAGCGCATCGGCATCACCCGCCCCCTGGTGGTCACCGACCCCGGCGTGAAGGCCGCCGGCGTGCTGCAGCAGGCGCTGGACGCCCTGCCCGGCCTGAACGTCGCCGTGTTCGACCAGACGCCCTCCAACCCCACCGAGGCGGCCGTGCGCGCGGCCGTGGAAATCTACAAGGCCCAGGGCTGCGACGGCCTGATCGCCGTGGGCGGTGGCAGCGCCATCGACTGCGCCAAGGGCATTGCCATCGCCGCCACGCACGACGGCCCGCTCACGCACTACGCCACCATCGAGGGGGGCTCGCCGCGCATCACCGAGCGCGCCGCGCCGCTGATCGCCGTGCCCACCACCAGCGGCACGGGCAGCGAGGTGGCGCGCGGCGCCATCATCATCGTGGATGACCACCGCAAGCTGGGCTTTCACTCCTGGCACCTGGTGCCCAAGGCCGCCATCTGCGACCCCGGCCTCACACTGGGCCTGCCGCCCCTGCTGACGGCCGCCACGGGCATGGACGCCATCGCGCACTGCATGGAGACCTTTATGTCTGCCGCGTTCAACCCGCCGGCGGACGGTATTGCGCTCGATGGTCTGGAGCGCGGCTGGCACCATATCGAGACCGCCACGCGCGACGGCCAGGACCGCGACGCGCGCCTGGCCATGATGAGCGCCAGCATGCAGGGCGCCATGGCTTTCCAGAAGGGCCTGGGCTGCGTGCACTCCCTGAGCCACAGCCTGGGCGGGCTGAACCCGCGCCTGCACCACGGCACGCTGAACGCCGTGTTCCTGCCCGCCGTGGTGCGTTTCAACGCGCAAGCCGAATCGGTGCGCAAGGAGCGCCGCCTGGAGCGCATGGCCCATGCCATGGGCCTGGCCTCTGCCAGCGACATCCCCGATGCCATCCGCGACATGAGCGCACGCCTGGGCCTGCCCACGGGGCTGGCCGCCATGGGCGTGACCGAGGCGGTGTTCGACGACGTGATCAAGGGCGCCCTGGCCGACCACTGCCACAAGACCAATCCCCGCCTGGCCACGCCAGATGACTACCGGGAGATGCTGATCGAGTCGCTCTGACCCGCGGCAGCGTCCGCCGAGCAGGCGTCCGGCGGCCTCGCTACACTGGTGCGCTTAACATTTATTAACACGCATTCCGCCCGTTCGGCGGGGCCGCGTACCGCATGCGCACACACCCGCTTTCCAAATGGCTGACGCAAGGCACCTACCCGCGCCTGTACGTTCCCATTGTGCTGATCATGGTGGCGGTCACGCTGGTGCGCTACCACGCGCTGGTGGGCGCCGAGCGTGAGGAGGCGCAGCTGCGCATGCGCGCGGAGCTGCAGGCAGCCTCGTACGCCGTGCTACAGGTGCTGGACGAGCCTGCCGGCAATGCCGCAGCGCAGGAGCGCCTGCGCCAGGCCGCGCAGGTCGCGGACGCACCGATCCAGTCCATCCGCTGGGAACTGCCCTTCCGCCCGGCCGTCGACCTGCGCAACGCGATGCCGCCCACCAAGGCGCCGCCGTGGTTCGTGCAGCTGCTGGACCTGCCCACGCCGCGCCACACGGTGGCGCACCGGCTGGCGGACGGCCGCACGGGGCAGCTGGCGCTGGCGCTGTGGCCCCAGCACTACGTGGACCGCGCCTGGAGCGCTATGGCCACACAGTTGCGCATCACGGCGCTGAACATCTTCACCATCCTGCTCCTGCTGACCCTGATCCTGCGCGCGAACGACCGCATGCTGGACCGCATGCGGCACGCGGCGGAGCGCTTCAAGCAAGGCCACCTGGACGCGCGCATACACCGCACGGGCACGCTGGAGGCGCGCGAAATCGCCGACACCTTCAACGACATGGCGGGCAAGGTCCAGTCCTTGGTGCTGTCCCTGCAGGAAACCCAGCGGCAGCAGAACGAGCAGCTGCACTTTCGCCGCCAGCTGGTGAACGCCCTGCCCCTGCCTTTGTTCGTGCTGGGCGCGGATGGCGCGCACCTGGAGACCAACAAAGCCTGGCGCGAACTGCTCAATGCCTCCCGCCCTTCCACCGTCGCGGGCACGCTGGACCAGCTCTGGGCCGACGGCGTGGACTCCTCCATCGTCCTGGCCCAGCGGCTGTCCGACCGGCCCTCGGGATGGCAGGCCACCGTCCGCCCCCTGCAGGGCGTGCCGCACGAGATGGCCTGCTACCACGCCACCTTCACCGCGCCCGACGGCGTACCCGCCGGCACCATCGGCGTGCTGGTGGACATGACGGAGCACACCCAGGCACTGCAGGCAGAGCGCGCCGACCGTGCGTGTGCGGAGGCCGCGCTGGACGCCGTGGCCGATGGCGTCATCACCATCGACGCGCAGGGCCTCGTGCGCACGATCAACGGCGCGGCCCAGCGGGTCATCGGGCTCGCGCAGGGGCAGACGGTCGGCCGCCACGTCGATGAGGTCTTTCGCCTGGAGCCACCGCACTCCGTGCTCCCCGCCGCGGCAGCGCAGGGGCATGCTGCGCATGGCGCGGGCGCCGCGGCCACCGCGATCCTCGCCTGCCATTCGGGTGCGCCGCGCACGGTGGACTACTCCGTGGCGGCCGTGCACGCGCCCGACGGCACCGCCGTGGGCCACGTGCTGGTCTTTCGCCCCCGGTGACGTTGCCGCGGCACGCCGCGGCGGACACGCTCACAGCGGCTGGACGCGGGCGGGATCGGGCCGCCGCAGCCACTGCGCCCACTCGTCCGCCAGCTGCTGCGCCGCCGCCGCTGCGGTGCTCCAGGCACGGGCGCGCGCGGCCGTGTCGGTGCCGTAGCGGGTGAAATCGGTGCGGTCCGGCAGTTTGCCGCCGGGCAGGCTGCGCACCCAGTCGGGATGGGGCGACAGCAGCACCATGCGGTCCAGCGCTGGCGTGGCGCGGTGGCGCCAGGGCAACCCCTTGTCCAGCCAGCCGGGTACCACGCGGTGCTGGAAGTGCGGGTACAGCACGATCCCCGGCGCACTTTCCAAGCCGTTTTGGCCTGCAACACCCGCGGGTAAAGCGGTATCAGCTATATTTTTAATAGCAATTGGCGCCTGATAACGCAGGTGCAGGTGGTAGTCGGTGATGCCCCCGTCCCAGTAGGCGCCGCGCGGTGCGCCGGCGATGTCGTGCACGGCGCGCAGCACGAAGGGAATGGAACAACTGGCCTGCAGCGCGGGCATGAAGTTCTGCGGGGTCAAGGCCACCTGGTGGGTGCGGAAGTCGCGCACGTCAAACGGCAGCGCGCCCGGCGCAGCGGTGGAGAACACCACGCGGTCCAGCCACAGCGCCAGCGCGCGGCGGTGCAGCGCATTGCTGGCGAAAGCGCCCAGGTAGCCCAGCGGCGTGGCCCAGCGGTGCTCGCGCGCCAGCAGGTGGCGCCCGCGCGCGGCGATGATGTGCAACCGGTAGCGCGCATGGCCCAGCACCGTGTCCACACGGCCGCCAAAAAAGGCCTGCAGGTTCTGGCCGAACTGCGCGCTCACCGCGTCCGCCGTGGGGCGGCGCGCGCCGGGGGGCAGCTCGTACTCCTGGTGGATGTAGTCGTGCTCCAACCGTTCGAAGGCCGGCAGGCTGTTATCCAGGCACGCCGTGGCCATGCGCCACGCGCCGATGGAGGCGCCCACCAGGTCCACCGGCTGCGCCGACTGCGCCAGCCATTCACCAAAGACAAACCGGTCCAGCGGGCCGAGGATGAGTCCCTTCGGGCCGCCCGCGGCCGCGGGAATCACGGCCACGTCGCTCGGCGCCAGGCCATGGCGCCCGATGTGCCGCAGCGCCTGCGGACCGGCATGGATGCACAGCGCCTTCATCACGCCCCCGCCTCACGCATGCGCCGGCTCACACGTAATCGCCCGCGTCGGGGCGGACCTTCCAGTCAATCGGGTCCTGCTGCAGCACCATGTCGATGTCCAACCCCAGCGGGATGCCGACTTCGCCGGGGAAAGACCCCGCCAGGTCGCGCGCATCCAGCCCTGCCTCGCGCGCGCGGGCGCGCCACGCGGCCAGGTGCAGCACGCCCGCCAGCGGCTCGTACACATCGTTGTCGAACGGCGCATGGTGGTGGCGCAGCGCGTCCACCACGGTCTCGGGCAACTGCCAGCGCCAGGCCAGCCCCGCGCTCACATGGGCGTAGCAGTAGCCGCACAGGTGCTGCTCCAGCCGGGCGCGGCGCAGGTCCAGCGGGCCCACCAGGCTGTTGAGGGTCTGCATGCGGCCCGCGTCGGCCAGGTGCATGGCCAGCTCGCCCACCCCGTGCAGCAGGCCGGCCGTGTAGGCGGCGATCTGGTTGTGGTGCACGAGCCCGGCGAGCGCGCGTGCCACTTTGGCCGTGTGCAGGCTGTAGCGCCAGAAGTGCTGCAGGTTCATACCCGGCACCGAGCGCGACGTGGTCCCCAGCGGCGCGGACGCCACCAGCGCGCGCAGTTGGGACACCCCCAGAAGCGCCAGCGCCTCAGGAATACCGCCGATCTGGCGCTGCGCGGCGAATGGAGGCGTGTTCGCCTCTTCCAGCAGGCGTGCGGCCAGTGCAGGGTCGGTGCCGAAGAGCTGGTTCAGGCGCCGCAGGTTGGGCTCGACCGCGCTCAGCTCGTTCATCAGCAGCGCCACCGCGCGTGGCAGGCTGGGCAGCGTGATGGGCTGCGCCAGCAGTGCGTTCAACTCCATGGATCGGATCGCCCAGACAGGAAAGTCGGGCCATTATCCATGCAACTCTTACGGTTGTTTACGGGCAGCGCTTCAGCGCTTGCCCTGCTGCAGCTTGGCGAAGGCCGAGGCCATGGCCGAGGGCTGCGCCGGCTCGGCCGCGCGGCGCGGCGCGGCGTAGCCACGGCCCGCGCCCTCGAAGCGGTTGTCGCGCGGGCCGTCGCGGCGCGCGGGTGCGGCGTCCAGCTTCATGCTGAGGCTGATGCGCTTGCGCGCCGCATCCACCTCCAGCACCTTCACTTTGACGATGTCGCCGGTCTTGACCACCTCGCGCGCATCCTGAACGAACTTGTGGCTGAGCTGGCTCACGTGCACCAGTCCGTCCTGGTGCACGCCCAGGTCGATGAAGGCGCCGAACTGGGCCACGTTGCTCACCGTGCCCTCCAGCACCATGCCCTCGCGCAGGTCGGCAATGTCTTCCACGCCCTCGTTGAAGCGCGCCACCTTGAAGTCCGGGCGCGGATCGCGGCCGGGCTTTTCCAGTTCGCCCAGGATGTCGCGCACGGTGATCACGCCGAACTTCTCGTTGGCGAACAGCTCGGGCTTGAGCGTCTTGAGCATCTCGGCGCGGCCCATGAGCTCGGCCACCGGCTTACCGGTCTTTTCCATGATCTGCTCGACCACGGGGTAGGTCTCGGGGTGCACGCCGGTCATGTCCAGCGGGTTGTCGCCATCGCGGATGCGCAAGAAGCCCGCCGCCTGCTCAAAGGTCTTGGCGCCCAGGCCGCTGACTTCCATGAGCTGCTTGCGGTTCCTGAAGGCGCCGTGCTGCTCGCGCCAGCGCACCACGGCCTTGGCCACGCTGCCCGACAGGCCCGACACGCGCGCCAGCAGCGGCGCGCTGGCGGTGTTCAGGTCGACGCCCACGGAGTTCACGCAGTCCTCGACCACGGCGTCCAGCGTGCGCGCCAGCTCGCTCTGGTTCACGTCGTGCTGGTACTGGCCCACGCCGATGCTCTTGGGCTCGATCTTCACCAGCTCGGCCAGCGGGTCCTGCAGGCGGCGCGCAATGCTGGCGGCGCCGCGCAGGCTCACGTCCACGTCGGGCATTTCCTGGCTGGCGTACTCGCTGGCCGAATACACCGAGGCGCCAGCCTCGCTCACCACTATCTTTTCAATAGCTGGCAGCGCTTGCCCCGCCTGGTCTACGGCCTGTTTTTGCATTAATTTAATCAACTCGGCCGCCAGCTTGTCGGTTTCGCGGCTGGCGGTGCCGTTGCCAATGGCGATGAGCTGCACGCCGTGCTTCATGCACAGGCGGCCCAGCGTGGCCAGGCTGCCGTCCCAGTCGCGGCGCGGCTCGTGCGGGTAGACGGTGGCGGTCTCCACCAGCTTGCCGGTGCGGTCCACCACGGCCACCTTCACGCCAGTGCGGATGCCGGGGTCCAGCCCCATCACGGCGCGCGGGCCGGCGGGCGCGGCCAGCAGCAGGTCGCGCAGGTTGTCGGCAAACACCTTGATGGCCACCTTCTCGGCCTCCTCGCGCAGGCGCGAGAACAGGTCGCGCTCGGTGGACAGGCTGAGCTTCACGCGCCAGGTCCAGGCCACGCACTTGCGCAGCAGGTCGTCGCTCTTGCGGCCCTGGTGGCTCCAGCCCAGGTGCAGGGCGATCTTGCCCTCGGCAATGCTGGGCTGGCCCGGCTCGGGCTTGAACGTGGAATTCACCTGCGGCTCAGGCAGCACCAGCTTGGCCTCCAGAATCTCCAGCGCGCGGCCGCGGAACACCGCCAGCGCGCGGTGCGAGGGCACGCGGCCAATCGGTTCGTCGTACTCAAAGTAGTCGCGGAACTTGGCGACCTCGGGGTCATTCTCGTTCTTGCCCTCCACCTTCTTACTGCGCAAGAGCCCCTCGGCCCACAGCCATTCGCGCAGCGACTGCACCAGCACGGCGTCCTCAGCCCAGCGCTCGGACAGGATGTCGCGCACGCCGTCGAGCACGGCGAAGGTGGTCGAGAAGTCGGGCCCCGGCTTGCCGTCATCGAGCGTGGTGGCGGGCTGGCAGAAGGCCTGGGCCTCGGCGTGCGGGTCCAGCGTGGGGTCGGCCAGCAGCTTGTCGGCCAGCGGCTCGATGCCGAACTCCTTGGCAATCTGGCCCTTGGTGCGGCGCTTTTGCTTGAAGGGCAGGTAGATGTCTTCCAACTCCTGCTTCGTTGGAGCAGCAGCAATGGCAGCGCGCAATGCGTCGGTCAGCTTGCCCTGCTCGTCGATGCTTTTCAGCACGGCCACGCGGCGGTCTTCCAGTTCGCGCAGGTAGGCCAGGCGCGCTTCGAGCTCGCGCAGCTGCACATCGTCCAGGCCGCCGGTCACCTCCTTGCGGTAGCGTGCGATGAAGGGCACGGTGGCCCCGCCATCGAGCAACTCCACCGCTGCGCGGACCTGGGATTCGGTGACTTTGATTTCTGCGGCCAACTGCCGAACGATCTGCTGCATGTGCCTTCTGAGACGGGTCAAAACACGAAGCGCGCAGTTTGCCACAGGGCCATGGGCCAAAATGGCCGCGTCCAACTCGTTGTCCCACGCATGAAAAGCGCCCTGTTCGTCGATTTCGACAATGTTTTCTCCGGCCTGCGCCGGCTGGATCCCATAGCGGCCGACCATTTCGCCTCCCAACCACAGTCATGGATGCACTGGATTGCCCAATCGCTAGAGCCTCCACCACACGCAACAGCAGGCGCGCGGCGCCTGCTGGTGCGCCGCTGCTACTTGAACCCGCAGGTGTACCAACGTTTTCGCCCCGCGTTCAACCGCGCCGGCTTTGAGATCATCGACTGCCCCGCAATGACCAGCGGCGGCAAGACCAGCACCGACATCCACATGGTGCTGGATATCGTGGATCTGCTGCAGCACCAGGTGCACTACGACGAGTTCATCGTGCTGTCAGCGGACGCCGACTTCACGCCCGTGCTGCGCAAGCTGCGCCGCTGGGACAGGCGCACGACTGTGCTGGCAATCGGATTTCCCTCGGCGGCATACCAGGCCAGTGCTGACCTGCTGATCGACCAAGATGCCTTTTTGCGCGAAGCGCTGCGCCGCGAGGAGACCGAAACACCCGCCGCCGTATCAGCGCCACCCATGTCACCCGCTCCATCGCAGGCCAGCCTCATCCAGGCTGCGGCCCGTTTCATCAGCCAGTCCGTGGCCCATTCGGACAGGCCTGTCGCCCTGCCATGGCTGGCCAGCAAGGCGCCAATCCAAGTGGTCGGGCTGGATGCTGTCACCTGGGCTGGGCTGGGCAGTTTTCGTAAGCTGGTGGATTCACTGCGCCTGGCCCCACTCGTTGTGGACTGGGAATCAGGCGTGGTGCTCGACCCCGCACGCCACACCCCTTCTGTACCCACGGGCGCCCTACCCGTCCCGGACCAAAACACCCTGGCCGCCATCGCCCAACTGGTGCGCGCCGAAGTGGTCAAGGCGAAGGCGCCCGTGCCCTGCGGGCGGCTGGCCCAGGCGATCATCGGCCAGTATGGAGTGGCTGCATCCGACTGGTGCGGCAAGGGATCGTTTCGCAAGCTGCTGGAGGCGCTCTCGCTGGCACCATTGCGTGTCGACTGGACCAATGGCGGCGGCCACGTTCTGCACCCGCAACAACAGAACAATGGGCTGGTGGAGTGGGGCCGCGATGGCGATCTATTGCCACTGCTGAGGCAGGTCAACGCCGCCACCGGCATGCCGCTTCTGCCACCGCCCGCCTTCCAGGCCCTGCTGGCCCAGATTGCCGCCGACGCCACCCACCACCCCTTTTCCCTCACCGAAACCGGCAAGCGTGTGCGCGACCGCTGCCGAGATGCTGGACTGCCCATCAACCGCAGCACAGTGAGCTTCGTGCTCAAGGGCATCTTGCTCGGAGGCCACATGTTCGGAGAACACACTAATGATGCGCATGCGCTGGGCACACGGTTCGTGAACAGCATTCTCGATCTGTGCCAGACCGAGCAGCTGACCCTGGACGACGCACAGAAAGAGCAATTGCGTGACTGGGCCACGCGTGGCGCATCACCGCAGTGACTCCCGCCCCTCCCTTCCCACTCCGCACCGAATGCCCGCCCGGCGCCTGCGTGTGCGAGCGCGACGCGCTGATGCGCACGCCCGGCGGTGATGTGCGTATCCTGCGCCTCACGCGCGAGGAGGAAAAGCGCCTCGTGCAGCGCCTGGAGAGCCTCACCAGCCTGGCCGACCTGCGCCACATGGAGCAGCGCCTGTTCGAGCAACTCGGCGTGCGCCTGACCATCGGCACCAGCCCCTACGAGGTACGCAGCCTGCGCGGCATCACCGTGCTGGTCCAGGACCAGCCGGGCCTGTGCCGCAAGACGCGCCAGGCCATCCCTGCGGCCATCAAGAAAAGCATGGACCGGCACCCCGAGATCGTCTACGCCCTGCTCAACGCGGGCGGCCTGTTCGAGGGCCTGTGATCCATGCAGGACGATCTGTTTGGCGGTGCGCCGCCATCGCCCTCAGCATCGCCCTCAGCACCGCCACGACCACCGGAAGACACCCCCGCCCGCCCACGGGAAAAGGCGCCCACCCGCCGCACCGGCGTGCATCCCGCCGCCTGGGGCGACGATCTGCGCGCACTCGCCAACCGGCTGCCGCCCACGCTGCGCCTGGGCACATCCTCCTGGAGCTACCCTGGCTGGCAGGGCCTGGTGTGGGAGGGTGTGCATTCCGAACAGCTGCTGGCCCGCAAAGGCCTGCCCGTGCTGGCCCAGCATCCGCTGATGCGCACCGTGAGCATCGACCGGAGCTTCTACCGCCCGCTCACGGCCAGCGACTATGCGCGCTACGCGGCCCAGGTGCCGGCGGACTTCCGCTTCGTGGTCAAGGCGCCCAGCCTGGTCACCGACGCGCTGGTGCGCAGCGAGGACGGCCGTGGACGCGAGCCCAACCCGGCCTTCCTGGATGCGCAGTTGACCGCCCAGGAGTTCGTGGCGCCCGCACTGGAGGGGCTGGGCCAGCGCACCGGCGCGCTGGTGTTCCAGCTGAGCCCGCTGCCCTGGAACCTGCTGGACCGCCTGCCCGAGGTGTTGGAGCGACTGCGCACGCTCTTGCAGGCCCAACCGGCGCTGCGCCCCGCGGCGCCCGACGCCGTGCTGGCCGTCGAGGTGCGCGACCCCGAATGGCTGGCGCCCGCGCACCTGCCCCACTTCGCCGACGTACTGCGCAGCAGCGGTGCCACCTACTGCCTGGGCCTGCACGCGCGCCTGTCGCCCCTGGCCGAGCAACTACCGCTGCTGCGCCTGCTCTGGCCCGGCCCACTGGTCTGCCGGTGGAACCTGAACCCCGTGCACGGCCCGCAGGGGTATGAAGCCGCTGAAAAAGGCTACGCGCCCTACGACCGCATTCACGACCCCGATCCCGACAACCTGGCGCTGCTGGCGCGCACGGTGGCGGGCATCTGCGGACGGGGCCAAAACGCCTTCGTGACCATCAGCAACCACGCGGAAGGCTGTGCGCCGCTGACAGTGCAGCGGCTGGCGGAACAGGTGGTTTTTTATGATCAAAAACATCTCTAACGCTTATCTGGCATGCGCTGGCAGCTATCTTTTCTGACGATATGACGATCACGGACTGCGCGCCCGCACGACGTTCTTCTTGCGCCAAAGGGAGGCCAAGAACACCGCCCAGATGGGGCGCACAAGCGCCACGGCTCTGCCTCTGTTACCGCTGCCTCACCCGCAGCGAGCTGCACACCCCCGCCACCACCGCGCACGCCCCTGCCACCAGCAGTGCCAGCGACTCCGCGCTTCCATCGTGCCCCGGCCGCAGGGCGAAGATGGCCGCGAGCGACACGGCGCCCAGTGTCTGGCCCGTCAGGCGCGCGGTGCCCAGCATGCCGCTGGCCGCGCCGCTGCGGTGCAGCGGGGCCGAGGTGACGATGGTGTGGTTGTTGGGCGACTGGAACAGCGCAAAGCCGGCACCGCACAGCGCCATGCGCCAGGCCACGTTCCAGTCCGCGGGCTGCGCGGGCATCAGGCCCAGCGAGACCAGGCCGGCAGCAAACACCGCCATGCCAATGCCGCCGAGCAGGCCGTCCGGGTAGCGGCCAATCAACCGGCCCGCCAGCGGCGCCACCGCGGCGGTGGCCAGGGGCCAGGCCGTGATGAGCAGCCCGGCCTCCAGGTGGGTGCGGCCCTGCGCCTCCAACAGCAGGAAGGGCAGCGACAGAAAGCCCAGCATCTGCGCGCAGAACGCCCCCACGGACGAGCCCATCGACAGGGCGAACACCGGAATGCGCAGCAGGTCCACCGGAAACAGCGGCGCCGCCAGGCCGCGCTGGCGCCACAGGAACACCGCCCCCACGGCCACGCCCGCGGCCAGCAGGATCGCACCCGTGGCCGCGCTGCCGCCCTGCCCTGCGCCGCGCTGCGCACGCCCAGTTGCTCCCCGCCGAGGAACAGCAGCGTGAACATGGCGCCGTTGAGTAGCACGTCGATGGCGGAAAAGCGCGGCGCACGGTTGGCGGATGGAGGATTGGCCGGCAGCGCGCGCCGCCCCAGCCACCAGACTCCGACGCCCAAGGGCAGGTTCATGGCAAACAGCCAGGGCCACGACGCCACCGACAGGATGGCCGCCGCCACCGACGGCCCCGCCATGGACGCGGTGGCCACCACCAGCGAATTGATGGCCATGCCGTGGCCCAGCTGTGCGCGCGGATAGATCAGGCGCACCAGCGCCGCGTTCACGGCCATCACGCCCGCGGCGCCCAGGCCCTGCAACGCCCGCGCGGCAATCAAGGCGGGCATGCTGGCCGCCAGCATGGCGCCCACCGACGCCAGCGCGAACAGCGCCATGCCCACCAAGTACACGCGCCGATAGCCCACGCGCTCGCCCAGCGCGGCCAGCGGCAGCAGCACGACCAGCGTGGCGAGCTGGTAGGCGTTGACCACCCACACGCTCTGCGCCGCGCCCGACTGCAACTGGCGTGCGATGTCGGGCAGCGCCAGGTTGACGATGCTGCTGTCGAGCACCGCCAGCGTGAGCCCGAGAACGATGACCAGCATCGCCTGGCGGCGTGCGGGCTGCGGCAGGCCGTCGGCCAGGGGCGGCGCACCCACGGGTAAGCCGCTCATGGCCGGCGCTCCGGGGCGATGTCTTTCGCGGCGCCGTGCGCGATGCGCTGCGCGCCCGCCGGCCCCAGCGTGATCCAGGTCAGCGCCACCCCCGTCAGCGCCCCTGTGGCCATGCCCACCACCATGGGCAGGGGCGCGTCGCTGGCAAACAGGCCCACCGCCGCCATGGCGAGGGTGCCGATCAGCATCTGCAGCGTGCCCATGAGGGCGGACGCCGTCCCCGCAATGGTGCCGTGCTCCTCCAGCGCCAGCACGGAGGTGGTGGGGATCACCAGCCCCATCAGCGCACTGGCGACGAAGTACAGCACCAGCAGCACGGCCAGCCGGTCGCCGCCCAGCAGGTAATGCGCCAGCAGGGCCAGGATGACCGCGCCCGCGCCGCTGGCGGCCGCCTTCACCACCGGCGCCATGCCGTAGCGCCGCCCCAGCCGCGCCGTGAGCTGCGCGCTGGCGAAGAAGGCCGCCGCGTTGACCGAAAACGCCACGCTGTACTGCACCGGCGACAACCCGTAGTGGTTGATCAGCACGAAAGGCGAGCCCGACAGATAAACGAAGAAACCCGCCATGGAGCAGCCGCCGATGCCCACCAGCCCCAGGTAGTGCCAGTCGCGCAGCAGCGTCGTGTAGGCCGCGGCCGCGTTGCCCACAGAGCTGCGCACCCGCTGGCCGGCGGGCCGTGTCTCGTGCAGCGCCCGCTGGACCAACACCAGCCCGGCCAGCGCCGCCACCGCGACCACCCAGAACACGCCGCGCCAGCCGGCCAGCGCGATCACGCCGCTGCCCACCAATGGCGCCAACAAGGGCGACACGCTGAACACCAGCATCAGCAGCGACATGAGCCGGGCCGCCTCGGTGCCCGTGTGCAGGTCGCGCACCACCGCGCGCGGAATCACCATGCCCGCCGCCGCGCCCAGCCCCTGCACAAAGCGCAGCAGCACGAGCGTGTGCACGTCGGTCGCCAGCGCGCAGCCCACGCTGGCCAGCGTGAACAGGCCCAGCCCGAAGAACAGCGGCGGCCTGCGCCCGACCATGTCGGACACCGGGCCGTAGACCAACTGGCCCACGCCCAGTGCGAGGAAGAAGGCCGTCAGGCTCCACTGCACCGCCCCCACGTCGGCCCGCAGCGCCGCGCCGATGGCCGGCAGCGCCGGCAGGTACATGTCGATGGCAAATGGGCCGATGGCCGAGAGCAGGCCCAGGATCAGGGCCATGCGGAAGAACGGGGAAAAGGGCATTCGGGCGATTGTCGCCACACTGGCCGGATCGTGCTGGCGCGCTGCGCGAAGGCCCACATCGCCTCCCATGCAGCGCCGCGGCCGGCACCCGCGTGCGTTCGATGGCCGCAAAAGCCGCCCTTCCTGCCCGCTGTTCACGGGTCGCCTGGCCCTGCCGCCGCCCGACAATCGCGTGCGCGGCTCGGCCGCACTGTTCCTGCCGTCCTGTACTGCCTCGTCCGGAGACACCGCATGCCCCTGCCCCCGATCGCCCCCGCCCTGCGCGGCTGGGCCGCCACCCTGGCCCTGTGCGCTGGCGCCCTGCTCCTGGCCGCGCCCGCCCTCGCCGCCACGGACCGTGAGGACGAGGCCGACGACGCCCCGCCCGTTCCGGTCGCGCCCGCCCAGCCGGTGCTGGTGCCGTCGCCCGACGGCGCGCTGGTGATCGATACGCAGGCGCGGCTGGCCTGGCCGCGCTGCGCGCAGGGCATGCAATGGACAGGCGCCACCTGCACCGGCGTGGCCCTGCGCTACACCTACGGCGAGGCCCAGGCGCTGGTGCGCCAGCGCTGGAAGGACGAGGGCGTGCGCTGGCGCCTGCCGCGCGTGCCCGAGCTGCGCCGACTGGTCAACCGCAACGCGCAGCCGCCCTCGGTCGACCCCCAACTCTTTCCCAATGCACCGCTGGAATGGCACTGGACCGGCACCGCCAGCGTCAACACCCTCAGCGTGAACCCCTACGCCTACGGCAATGTGGCGCGCGGCGGCGCGGGCGAGAGCAGCCTGTCGGTGCAGCAGGGCTGGGCCGTGGACATGACCAGCGGCGAGGCCCGCGGCGACGTGGGCCGCAGCACGCGCCTGCCCATACGGCTGGTGCGCCCGGCGCCCTGAGCGGGTGCTCTGCGCACCCTGCACCTGGGTGGACGCGCAAACGCTACATTTTCAATAGCTGCTAGCGCTTATCCAGCAAGCGCCAGAAGCCATTTCGATTCAAAATCCGGTCACTGCGCGCGCAACGCCGCCCGCAGTTGCGCTCCCAGCTCGGGTTTGTCCGCGAACGGGTCGGTGGGGTTGCGAGCCTGCACCACGTCTTCCATGCGCGTGCGCACGGCCCCCAGCGCCTGCGGGTGGCTGTAGATGTAGAACTGCCCCGCCGCCACGGCGTCGAAGACCTTCTGCGCCACCTCGGCGGCCGTCACCTTGCCGCTGGTGACGGCCTTGCCGATCATGGCCTGGCCGATGAGCTGGCTCTTGGTGGGCCGCTCGTCCGCCAGCACCTGCGGGCGGTTGCGCTCGCTCTGGCTGATGCCCGTGGGCACGAAATACGGACACAGCACGCTGGCGCCCACCTGGTCGGTGACCAGCGCCAGATCCTGGTACAGCGTCTCGCTCAGTGCCACCACGGCGTGCTTGCTGACGTTGTAGATGCCCATGTTGGGCGGGGCCAGCAGGCCGGCCATGCTGGCGGTGTTGACGATGTGCCCGCGCCAGGCGGGGTCGTCCTTGGCGGCCTGCAGCATCAGCGGGGTGAACAGGCGCACGCCGTGCACCACGCCCATGAGGTTCAC
This sequence comes from Diaphorobacter sp. JS3051, assembly GCF_015832135.1. NCBI lineage: Bacteria > Pseudomonadati > Pseudomonadota > Betaproteobacteria > Burkholderiales > Comamonadaceae > Diaphorobacter > Diaphorobacter sp. JS3051. The sequence continues at coordinate 529,264 of NZ_CP065406.1, read as the reverse complement.
GCCCAGCACCCATTCCCAGTCGCGGGCCGAGTTCTCCCACACCAGCCCGCCCGATCCCACGCCCGCGTTGTTGAACACCAGGTGCGGCGCGCCGAAGTGCTGCACCACGTCCTGCGCCAGCTGCTCCATCTGCGCGGCGCTGGACACGTCCACCCGGCGCGCCAGCACGGGGGCGCCAGCGGCGGCCAGCTCCACGGCGGCGCGCTCCAGCGCGTCCTGCTGCACGTCCACCAGGACCAGGTTCATGCCCAGGCGCGCGCCGATGCGGGCGCACTCCAGGCCAAAGCCCGAGCCCGCCCCCGTGAGCACGGCGGTCTTGCCGGCGAAGTTGTCGATCATGCTGTGTGTCTCCTGCGGTCTATGAATGGAAATCTCATGCGGCGCGGCGCAGCACATAGCCCACGCGTGGGAAGTGCACATGCACGTCGCCCGCGCGCGGATCGGTGCGCGCCAGCGTGTAGCGCGTGCGCGTGGCAGCGATCAGCGTGCCTTCGGTGGGCTCGGGCCCAAAGCTCTCGGCGGTGATCGTCACGCGGCTGCCCAGGGGGATGCCATGCTCGTCCTGGAAGGCCTCGGCGGGCAGCGGCTGGGGTAGCGCGCCTGCGGCAACGGTGACGGCGTCCTGGGCGCTGAACTTCTCCGCGCGGCCCTGGCCCTGCGCGGCCATGCGATCCATCCACTCCAGCACCGCCGGCGTGGCCGAGAGAATGTCGGCCATCACCGGCACGCATTCGCGCGTGAACCACAGCGGGTGGTACGCGGCAAAGTCGGCCACGCAGGGCTCGGCGCCGAAGAGAAAGTCGTGCTCTTCCACCATGTTGGCGATGCGCCGCAGGTACGAGCGGTAGGCCGCCGTGGCGTCCGCCGGGTGGGTGCGCGCCGTGCCCATGGCGCGGCGGTCGTTGCGAAAGGCCTCGGCCGCACCATCGGGCAGGCCGGCGAACAGCGCCTGTGCGCCGCGCGGCTGCAGGCAGTAAGCCATGGCGGCCCCGAACAGCACCATGTCCGCCCACTGGGCGAACACGCGCGAGACGCCTTTGAGGTGCGGCGGGTACAGCACGGGCTCGGGCTGCAGATGCTCCAGCACATCGCAGATCAGCGCCGTGTCGCAATAAATGTCAGCCCCGATCTGCAGGAAGGGCATGCGCCGGTAGCCGCCGGTGAGCGCCACCACGTCGGGTTTGGGCATGACGCTGGGCACGATCACCGACTTCCACGCCAGTTGCTTGAAGCCGAGCACGCAGCGCACCTTGTGTGCGAACGGCGAGGCGGGATAGTGGTGCAGGATGAGTTCGGTCATGCGCGCTCTCCGGTGCGGTGCGAAAGACGGCCCCTGCCTTGCGCCCTTTCAGGCCTGTGGCGGCGGGCTCCACAGCATCTGGACATGCGGGATGTCGTCTTCCAGATAGGGATCGGACACCGTAGCAAACCCCAGGCTGCCATACAAGCGCTGCAGGTGCGCCTGCGCGCTGATGCGCACCGCGCGCCCCGGCCATACCCGCTGGCACTGCGCCAGCCCTTCAGCCACCAGCGCGCGGCCCAGGCCGCTGCCGCGCGCCTCGGGCGCGCAGACCACGCGGCCGATCGAGGGCTCGGCGTAGTTCACGCCGGGGTCCACCACGCGCAGCGTGGCCAGCAGCGGCCCCTGCGGCTGCGCGCGGCCCAGCAGGTGCCAGGCGTGCTTGTCCGCACCGTCCGGGTCCTGGTAGGGGCCCTGCTCCAGGATGAACACCCGGCAGCGCAGGGCCAGCGCATCGTGCAGCGCGTGCACGCCCAGGTCGTCAAACCGTGCCCAGCTCCACTGCACCGTCAAACCAGCTTCACCAGTTGCTTGCCGAAGTTCTTGCCCTTGAGCAGGCCCAGGAACGCCTCGGGCGCCGCGGCCAGGCCCTGGGCGATGGTCTCGCGCGGGCGCAGCTTGCCGCTGGCCACCAGGCCGCCCAGCTCCTTGAGCGCCTCGGGCCAGACCTCCATGTGTTCGCTGACGATGAAGCCCTCGACCCTCATGCGGTTGATGAGAATGAGCGCCGGGTTCTGCAGCGGCAGAGGCTGGCCGTCGTAGCCGGCGATCATGCCGCACATGGCCACGCGGGCGAACGCGTTGGCGCGCAGCAGAACGGCGTCCAGGATGTAGCCGCCCACGTTCTCGAAGTAGCCGTCGATGCCGTCCGGGCAGGCTTCCTTGAGCGCGCGGGCCATGCTCTTCAAATCGCCGTTCGCACGGTGGTCGATGCAGGCGTCAAAGCCCAGCTCTTCAGTCACATAGCGGCATTTGTCCGGGCCGCCGGCAATGCCCACCACGCGGCAGCCGCGCGCCTTGGCCAGCGCGCCGAAGGCACTGCCCACGGCGCCGCTGGCGGCGCTCACCACCACGGTCTCGCCCGCCTTCGGGGCGATGATCTTCACCAGGCCGTACCAGGCGGTCACGCCGGGCATGCCCACGGCCCCCAGGTAGGCCGACAGCGGCACGTGGGTGGTATCGACCTTGCGCAGCATGCCGGGCGTGTTGCCGTCGGCCACGCTGTACTCCTGCCAGCCGCCCATGCCGACCACCTTGTCGCCCACGGCATAGGCCGGATGGCGGCTCTCGACGACCTCGCCCACCGTCCCGCCGATCATCACCTCGCCCAGCGGCTGGCTGGCGGCGTAGCTCTTGCTGTCGTTCATGCGCCCGCGCATGTAGGGGTCCAGGCTCAGGTAATGGTGGCGCACCAGCACCTGGCCGTCCTGCAGTGCAGGCGTATCGGTGGTGACCAGGCGGAAGTTGCCCACCGTGGCTTCACCCTGGGGGCGGTTGTCGAGGAGGATCTGTTGGTTGCGGGGCATGCGAAATCTCCAGGTTAAATTTTGCTATTGTTTCAATAGCTTCTAGCGCTTGATACATAAGCGCTAGAGCCACTTTTCATTTAAAACTCAGTCGGTAGACACGCCGCCGGGCACGGCCTTGGGCACGTATTTGAAAGTGCCCGTGGCATGGCTGCAAACGCGCCCTTCGGCGTCGTACACCGCCCCTTCGACGAAGGCCAGCGAGCGCGTGCGGTGCAGCAGCCGCCCCTTGGCCACCAGCGGGCCGCGCGCCGGGTGCATGAAGCTGGTCTTCATCTCGATGGTGACCACGCCCATGTCCGGCGTATCGCTGCGCGCGGCCGTGGCCAGGGTCACGTCCAGCAGCGTCATGGTGGCGCCGCCATGGGTGACGGCGTAGGAATTCATGTGCTCGGGCCGCGCCTCAAAGTGCAGTTCGGACGTTCCGCCCTGCATGTGATGCAGGGTGAAGCCCAGCTCTTTGACGAAGGGAATGTCGGCACCAAAATCCAGCACGGGAAGCTCCTTGCTCAAGGTAAAAAAAGACCGCAAGGATAGTGCCCCTGGCGCGGTGGTTCGCCCTTGCCGTCAGCCGCCGATGACCGCGCTCACGCCCCCGTCCACGGCCAGCCACTGGCCGGTGATGTGCTTGCCCGCCTCGCTGGCGTACAGCAGCGTGATGCCCTTGAGGTCTTCGTCGTCGCCCAGGCGGCGCAGCGGCGCGTGCGCGGCCATCTTTTCCTCGCCCAGCGTCTCGATGAGCACGGTGGCCATCTTGGTCTTGAAGAAACCCGGGCAGATCGCGTTCACGCCGATGCCGTGCACGCCCCACTCGCAGGCCAGCGCGCGCGTGAAGTTGATCACCGCACCCTTGGAGGTGTTGTAGGCAATGGTCTTCATCTCGATCGGGTTGCCCGCCAGCCCCGCGATGGATGCCACGTTGATGATGCGGCCGCTCTTGCGCGGGATCATGCTGTGCTTGCCGATCGCCTGCGACAGCAGGAAGTAGCCGCGCACGTTCAGGTTCATGACCTTGTCCCATGCGGCCACGGGGTGGTCCTCGGCCGGCGCGCCCCAGCTCGCGCCGGCGTTGTTGATCAGGATGTCCACGTCGCCCATGCGCTGCAGCGTCTCGCTGGCCAGCCGGTGGATGTCTTCCTCGCGCGCGCAGTCGGCGGCGACCCAGCGCGCGTCGATGCCGGCGGCCTGCAACTCGGCGGCGGCCTGCTCCAGGTCTTCGGCCTTGCGCGAGCTGAGCATGATGCGCGCGCCCGCCTCGCCCAGTGCGTGCGCCATCTGCAGCCCCAAGCCGCGCGAGCCGCCGGTGACGAGGGCAGTCTTGCCCGAGAGGTCGAAGAGTTGTTGCGCGGTACGGGCCATGAAGGTGTCTCCCCAAGAGTCTGTGGTACGCCGTGCCATCGCCCACAGTGGGCAACGCAGGCGCGGCGGCAGGATTTTGAGCGGCTATTGTGGCGAGCGGCCCGCGCCACACATGTCACATGCGTGATTCATCGGCAGGGTTTTTGTGTCCAAAGGACAATCCGGCCGCGGCGCCCGCGGGGAAAGCGGGGGCCGCTCATTTTTCAGGAGTTCCCATGTCCACCGATACCGCCCTGCTGCGCCGGGCCGTGCACCTGGCCCATGACAACCGGGCCCGCGGGGGCCGGCCCTTCGGCGCGGTGATCGCGCGCGGCGGCGAGGTGATCGCCACCGGCGTGAACGACATTGTGCACAGCCACGACCCCAGTACCCACGCCGAGATGCAGGCCCTGCGCGCCGCAACACGCCAGCGGGCGAACCCCAGCCTGGCGGGCTGCACGGTCTACGCCAGCGGCCACCCCTGCCCCATGTGCCTGGCGGCGCTGGTCATGGCCGGCGCGGACAGGGTGTTCTACGCCTTCGACAACCGCGACGCCGCGCCCTACGGCCTGTCCAGCGAAGGCGCCTACCAGCGCCTGCGGCTGCCGCTGGACCCGCCGCCCCTGCCGCTGCAACGCCTGGCCACGGGCATCGGCGTGGAGCAGCTCTACGGCGACGCGCCCTGGCCCACGGACGGCCCCTGACGCCCCCGACCACAGCGCCGCAGGGGCCGGTGCCGGCCCCTGCGTATAGGAATGTCTGGCGACGGTGGCGCTGGCCACGCTGAAGCGGGGCCCCTTCCCCACGGCCATGGGATCGCCGGGCCGGCATGGGGGTTCTCGGCGCCTGCATGTCCCACCCTGCGGCCCATGGCGCTGATGGGCGCGGGGCATGGCTGGCCCCCGCAGCGCTACGGCGCCTGGGCGCGCGCGCCACGGCCACGGCCACGGCCACCGGCGCGCCGGCATGCGTCGCCGGGCTGCGCGCGCCGCCGTGCAGGCGCGCCCATTGCACCTGGCCACCGCCGCAGGTTATCGCGCCGTGCGGCTGGCAGCATCGGCGGCCGGGCTGGCTCGACAACGGTAGGTGCGTGATGCGGGAATGTGCGTTCCGGTATGTGACCTTTCTGGTGCGGCACGCGCACCACGTACGCCGGCCGTGCCACATCGCGGTCACAATATGCACCTTTTGAGGGACTGCAGCTACCCGCTACCAGTGCAAAACCACAGCCCATGCACCCACTTGGTGCAACGCGGGCACAGGGAGGAACCATGAACCAGAAACCCCATGGGCGCCTGCGCGCCTGGCAAGCCGCCTGCCTGCTGGCGGGCGCCCTGAGCGGCGGCGCCGCCTCGGCCGACATCCTGATCGGGCAGACCACGGCCGTCAGCGGCCCGGTGGCCGCCAGCGTGGGCGAGACCCTCGCGGGCGTGCACCTGTATCTGGACCACGTCAATGCCAAGGGCGGCGTGCATGGCGAGCGCATCAAGCTGATCACGCTGGACGACAAGTTCGAGCCCAAGCTCGCCGGCGAGAACGCGCGCCGCCTGATCGAAGACGACAACGTGGCCGCGCTGTTCATGAGCCGCGCCACGCCGCACACCGAAGCCATCCTGCCGCACCTGGCCAAGCACGGCGTGGCGCTGGTGGCACCCTCCACGGGTGCGATGACCTTCCACAAGCCCGCCAACCCGCTGGTGTTCAACGTGCGCTCCAGCTACCAGGCCGAGACCGAGAAGGCCGTGGAGCACCTGCACACCATCATGGTCCAGCGCATCGCCGTGGTGCACGTGGACGACAGCTTTGGCGAGGACTGCCTGGCCGGTGCCCAGAAGGGCTTTGCCAACGTGGGCAGCAAGCCCGTGGCCGTGATCAAGGCCGACCGCGCCAAGCCGGACTACGCCACCATCGTGCCGCAGCTCATCCAGGCGCAGGCCCAGGCGGTCATCTGGATCGGCTCCAGCGTGGCGGTGAGCGACGGCGTGAAAGCGCTGCGCAAGGCCGGCTCGTCCATGCAGGTGGTCACGGTGTCGAACAACGCATCCCGCGGCTTCGTCGCCCAGCTGGGCGACTCGGTGCGCGGCGTGATCGTCACGCAGGTGTTCCCCAACGTGCGCTCCATGGGCTACGCCATCAACCGCGAGGCCGCCGCTCTGGCCAAGGCCAAGGGCAACCTGACGCTGTCGCCCTCGGTGATGGAAGGCTTCACCTCCGCCAAGGTGCTGGTGGAAGGCCTGCGCCGCGCCGGCCCCAAGCCCACGCGCGAGAAGATCGTCACCGCGCTGGGCAGCATGAGCCACTACGACCTGGGCGGGCTGGAGCTGGGCTACGGCCCCGGCGACCGCACGGGCCTGAGCTACGTGGAGCTGTCCATCATCGACGCGGACGGACTGTTCCGCCGCTGACGCCGTCGCTGCCGCGCCGCGGGGCCACCGGGCCACCGGGTCACCGCCCCTCGCGCGCCGCGGCAGCCCCCATCGCCAATCGCGATGCGCCGCCGGCCGCAGCCGGCGCACACGGCCCACGACAGCCGTTACAACCAAGGGTCGCATTCACCCGGCCCCACGCCCGTCGCCCCCATGTCCTCTCAAGATTCCTTACCGGCCCGCTGGTACTTCGGCTGGAACATCGTGGCCGCGGCCACCGTGCTCACCGCCCTCACCGTGGGCCTGCGCCTGGGGCTGGGCCCGCTGTTCCTGCCCATGGCCGAGGACCTGGGCTTTTCGCGCAGCCTGCTGTCGTCCATCGTCGCCGTGGGCATGCTGTGCTACGGCGCGGCCATGCCGCTGGCGGGCTGGCTGGTGGCGCGCCGGGGCACGCGCTTCGTGCTGCTGGCGGGCACGGTCCTGCTGGTGGTGTCGACACTCTGGGCAGTGAACACGCGCACGCCGCTGGGGCTGCTGCTGAGCTTCGGCATCCTCATGTCCGTGGGCGCGGGATTCACCAGCCCGGTGGCGCTCACGCCGGTCATCAGCCGCTGGTTCAACCGCCGCCGGGGCATGGCGCTGTTCTTCTTGTCCACGGGCTCCATGGCCGGCATCGCCATCATGACGCCCGCGCTGGGCATGGCGCTGCAGCATCTGAGCTGGCAGGCCACGCTGCTGGGCTTTGCCGCGCTGTTCACCGCCATCACCGTGCCCACGGCGTTGTGGGTGATCCGCGACGAGGCGCCTGCCGATGGCGATGCCCCGCCGCCCGGAAGCCCCATTCGTGCGGCGAACCCGATGGCTCCCGCAGGGCAGCACTACACGGTGCTGCAGGCCATGCGCACCGGCACCTTCCTCAAGATCACGCTGGGCCTGTTCGCCTGCGGCTTCAGCATGAACCTGCTGGGCACGCACGGCATGCCCATGCTGATGGACCATGGCTTTGACGCCACCACCAGCGCCTTCGGCATCGGCCTGATCGGGCTGGTGGCCATTCCCAGCACCATGGTGCTGGGGCGCCTGGCCGACCGGCTGCCGCGGCGCAAGCTGCTGGCCGCCATCTATTGCGTGCGCGGCGTGGGGTTCTTCGCGCTGCTGCTGGCGGGCAATACCCTGGAGCTGTACGGCACCTCGGTGATCGGCGGCATTGCCTGGGCGGGCAGCATCGCGCTGTCGTCCGCCATCCTGGCCGACATGTTCGGCGTGCGGCTGGTGGGCGTGCTCTACGGCTGGGCCTACCTGGGGCATCAGGTGGGGGCCATGATCAGCGCCTGGCTGGGCGGCTGGGGCTATGAGCATTTCGGCACGCACTGGATCGCCTTCGGCCTGTCGGGCGCGCTGCTGATGGTGGCCGCGGGGGTGGCGCTGCTGCTGCCGGGGCGGCGCCCCCCGGCGCTGCCCACGCCCCAGGCGGCGGGCTGAGCGTTCACCGCCGGCCGCGCGCCCCCCGGGCAGCCGGCGCCACCTTGGGCGACAATGGCGGCCCTCGCGCACACCCCGCAGGCCCTTGGCTTGCAGCGCGCTCGATTCAACTTTCCCGCACCGCCATGACCTCTTCAACGACCGCACGCCGTGCGGCGCTGCGCCGCTTTGCCGCAGCCGCCGCCGCTGTCGCCAGCTTCTCTCCCTTCCTTTCCACCCAGGCCGCCGAGCCGCAGGTGCTGCGCGTATCCGCCATCCCCGACGAAGCGCCTACCGAACTGCAACGCAAGTTCAAGCCGCTGGGCGAATACCTGTCGCAGGCCACCGGCATGAAGGTGGTGTTCACCCCGGTAACCGACTACGCCGCCGTGGTCGAATCCCTGGCCACGCGCAAGCTGGACCTGGCCTGGCTGGGCGGCTTCACCTACGTGCAGGCGCGCATCCGCACGGGTGGTACGGCCATTCCGCTGGTGCAGCGGGAGGAGGACGCACGCTTTACCTCGCGCTTCATCACCGCCGACCCCGCCATCCAGGGCCTGGCCGACCTCAAGGGCAAGACCTTTGCCTTTGGCGCTCCCTCGTCCACCTCGGGCAGCCTGATGCCGCGCTACTTCCTGCAGCAGGCCGGCGTCCAGCCCGAGCGGGACTTCAAGACCGTGGCCTATTCCGGTGCCCATGACGCTACCGTCGCCTTCGTGGCCGCCGGCAAGGCGCAGGCCGGCGTGCTCAACGCCTCCGTCTGGGACAAGCTGGTCGAGACCAAGAAGGTGGACCCGTCCAAGGTACGGGTGTTCGCCACCACCCCACCCTACTTCGACTACAACTGGACCGTGCGCGGCGATCTCGATCCCGCCGCGGTGCAGAAGATCAAGGCCGCCTTCCTGGCGCTCGACCCGGCCAAGCCCGAGCACAAGGCCATCCTGGAACTGCAGCGCGCCTCGCGCTTCATCGCCACCGAGCCGCGCAACTACGACGGCATCGAAGACGCCGCCAAGACGGCCGGCCTGCTGAAGTAAGCGCGCTGGCGCGCGCGGGCCTGGCCCAGATAGCCCGCGCGTGCGCCATTGGCGTTTTTGATCAAATCAGCCCCTGGCGCTTTCTGGATAAGCGCTAGCAGCTATTGAAACAACAGCAACCATGAGCTTCGAGCTGGACGGCGTGGATCTATGCCACCCCGGCGGCCATGTGGCGCTGCGCGGCATCACCCTGGCCGCGCGCCAGGGCGAAAGCCTGGCGCTGATCGGCCCCTCGGGGGCGGGCAAGACCACCCTGCTGAACCTGCTGGGCACAGCCCTGCCCGCCAGCGCCGGCCGCGTGCACGTGCTGGGCTCCGCCCTGGGCGCGTCGTCGCCCGACACGCCCCATGCTTCGTGGCCTCCGCCGCGTGCGCTGCGCGCGCGCATCGGCACCGTGCACCAGGCCCCGCCCCTGCCACCGCGCCAGCGCGTGGTGACCGCCGTGCTGGCCGGGCGCCTGGGCCAATGGCCCGCATGGAAGGCGCTGGCCTCGCTGCTGTACCCGGCCGACCTGCCGGGTGCGCACGCCGCGCTGCAGCGCGTGCAGTTGCAGGACAAGCTGTTCGCGCGCTGCGACCAGCTCTCGGGCGGGCAGCTGCAGCGCGTGGGCATTGCCCGCGTGCTGTACCAGCAGCCAGCGCTGCTGCTGGCCGACGAGCCCGTCTCTGCCCTCGACCCCACGCTGGCGCTGGCCACCGTGCAGCTGCTGGTGCAGGACGCGGCCGCACGTGGCGCCACGCTGGTCGCCAGCCTGCACGCGGTGGACCTGGCGCTGGCCTGCTTTGCGCGCGTGGTGGGCCTGCGCGAGGGGCGCATCGCCTTCGACCTGCCGGCCGGCGGGGTCACGCCCGATCTGCTGCAGGCGCTGTACGCCCCGCCCGGCGACGGCGCGCTCGCGCCGGATGAAACGCCCACGCAGCCCCCGACCACCAGTAGCTACGCTTCATGCCGTTGACGCACCCCGCCCCGCACCTGCGCGACCCGGCCGCACGCGGTCGGCTGGGCGGCGCGCTGCTGGCCGTGGTGCTGCTGTGGCCGCTGTTGCAGGCGTCGGGCTTTGACCTGGCCGCTCTGCTGGCGCCCGAGAACCTGCGCGTGCTGGGCGGGTTCCTGCGCCAGTTTCTGCCGCCTGAAACGGGGGCCGACTTCCTGGCCCTGCTGGCGCGCGCCACCCTGGAAACGCTGGCGATTGCCACTGCGGGGCTGGCATTGGCCTTCGTGCTGGCGGTGCCGTTGGCCTACTGGGCCAGCAACGCCGCACGCGAACGCCCCCGGCTGAACCCGGCAGCGCGCGGCGTGCTCACGGTGCTGCGCGGCATTCCCGAGCTGGTGTGGGCGCTGGTGTTCGTGCGCGTGTTCGGCCTGGGGCCGACGGCCGGCGTGCTGGCGCTGGGGCTGGCCTACGGCGGCATGCTGGGCAAGGTGTACGCCGAGATCCTTGAATCCGTGCCCGCCGCACCCGCCCAGGCGCTGGCGCGCAGTGGGGCGCGCCGGCCCATCGCCCTGCTCTACGGCCTGCTGCCGCAGGCGGCGCGCGAACTCAACTCTTACACCGTGTACCGCTGGGAATGCGCGGTGCGCGCCTCGGTGGTGATGGGCTTCGTGGGCGCGGGCGGGCTGGGCCAGCTCATGGACCAGGCCATGAAGATGCTCAACGGCGGCGAGGCGTGCACCATCCTTGTGACCTTCATGCTGCTGGTGCTGGCGGCCGATGCGCTGTCGGGCGGGCTGCGCCGCGCGCTGGATGCGCCCCCCGCGGCACGCGGCGCACCGCTGGGCTGGCGCAGCGGCGCGTTGACCGCGACGGTGCTGGCCGCCCTGGCCGCCAGCCTGTGGCTGCTGGACATGGACCTGCCCGCGCTCTTCACCGCCGAGGCGGCGCGCAGCATGGCGGAGTTTGCCGGCGGCTTCTTCCCACCCGAGCTGGGCAGCACCTGGCTGCGGCAGGTGGCGCGCGGCGTGTGGGAGACGCTGGCCATCTCCATCGTGGGCACGCTGCTGGCCGCCCTGCTGGCCCTGCTGATGGCCCTGCCGCGCCGGCGCGCGGGCTGGAACCTGCTGCTGAACCTGCTGCGCTCGGTGCCCGAACTGGTATGGGCCACGCTCACCGCCCTGGCCGTGGGCCTGGGGCCGTTTGCCGGCGCCCTGGCCCTGGCCCTGCACACCACGGGCGTGCTGGGCCGGCTGTATGCCGAGGCGCTGCAGAACACCCCGGCCACGGCCGCGCGTGCGCTGCGCCAGGCCGGCAGCGGCGGCGCCATGGCGTTCCTGTATGGCACGCTGCCCGGGGCGGCGCCGCAATTGGTGGCGTACACGCTGTACCGCTGGGAGATGAACATCCGCATGGCCGCCATCCTCGGCTTCGTGGGCGCGGGCGGCCTGGGGCAACTGCTGTACGTGGAGCTGTCGCTGTTCCACCATGCGCAGGCGGGCACGGTGATCCTGGCGATGCTGGCGCTATCGGTTGCGGTGGACTGGGCCAGCGCGGCGCTGCGCCGCTGGATGGGCAGGGCCTAGGGCCTGTTCACACTATTTTTGCCAGATGCGTTGCGATCAAAAAGGGCCAGGCGCAAGGCGCCAAACGAAGCTGGGGTGCTACCCCAGCGAGGCTTGGCAACGCCGCGAATGGCCCTTTTTGATCGCAACCCGGAGGGAACGGAGTGAAAACCGCGCCACGCGTCGTTGCCCTCCTAGCCAAGGCCCCGGCCTTGGCGTCGTCACGCGCCTAGATTGGCGCGGTTTTCACGCCATTCGCACTGGCAAAAATAGTGTGAACAGGCCCTAGTACCGCAACCGGGGAGTGGAGTAACAAAAGGCGATCGATGGCTTCGCCCCAAGGGCCAGGCGCGAACCGCAGCAGCGTCCGTGGCCATTGCGAGGATGGGCAACGCCGCCTCGCGGGCGAAGGCGCGCTTTCATGTCCCGACACTTTCGGGTCGCAGCACTAGAACACCCCCAGCGCGAGCCCGGTGGCCAGCGCCTCGCCCAGCGCACGGCAGCGCTCCAGGTCCGCCGCGCCGATCTGCTTGGGGGCCAGGATCGCCTCGGGCGTCTGGGCGTGGGTGCAGACGATCAGCGGCTCGGCCACGGCCTTCAGCCGCCAGCCCGTGGCGATGCGGGCGATCTGGCGTGCGGCGTTCTGGCCGTCGCTGCCGGCGCAGACCAGGCTGGCGTAGGGCCGGCCATTGACGCGGTCCAGCACCGGGTAGTAGCAGCGATCGAAGAAGTCCTTGAGCTGGCCGCTGATGGCCGCCAGGTTTTCCGGCGTGGCGAACAAGTAGCCCTGCGCGGCCAGCACATCGTCCGGCCCCGCCTGCGCCGCGTGGAGCAGGCGCACCGACACGGCGGGCTCGGCCGCGGCGCCGGCGCGCGCGGCCTCGGCCATCTGGCGCGTGCCGCCGGTCAGCGAGTGGTAGACGATCAGCAGGGTCTGGGGCGCATCCATGCGGCAAGCATAGACCGTTGCCCATGCGGGCGACCACCACCCTGCGGAGAGCGCGTGGCGTCAGAACGCGTCTTCATCCAGTGCCGCGCAGGTCAGGTCCCGCTGGCGCACCACCTGCAGCCAGGCACCGATGCGCGGCAATTCATAGTGGTAAAAATAGCGTGCAGCGCCCATCCTTCCAGCGTTAGCAGCTATTGAAAGAGTAGCATCCCGTGCGAGCACGCTGCACGCCACGTCCAGCCACACCCAGGCCAGCACGGTGTGGCCGAAGGCCTGCATGTAGGGCACGGCGTTGGCCAACGCCTCGGTAGGGTTGCCGGTGGCCCAGGCGGCCTGCGTGGCTTCGCCCACGTCCTGCAGGGCCTGGGCCAGCTGGTCCGCCCAGGCGGCGAGTTCCGGATGCTTGCGCGCCTGGGCAATGGTGGCGCCAATGGTGCGCGCCAGCAGCTGCAGGCCTGCGCCGCCCTGCATCACCACCTTGCGGCCCAGCAGGTCGGCGGCCTGGATGCCGTGCGTGCCCTCGTGGATCATGTTCAGGCGGTTGTCGCGCCAGTACTGCTCCACGGGGAAGTCGCGCGTGTAGCCGTAGCCGCCGTGGATCTGGATCGCCAGGCTGTTGGCCTCCAGGCAGAACTCGCTGGGCCAGCTCTTGGCGATGGGGGTCAGCACCTCCAGCAGCAGCCTCGCGTCCTGCGCCGCCTGCGGCTCGCCCGTGCGGCCCTCGTCCACCAGCCGCGCGCAGTACAGGTTGAGCGCCAGCGCGCCCTCGCAGTAGCTCTTTTGCGCAAGCAGCATGCGCTTGATGTCCGCGTGCCGGATCAGCGGCACCGGCGGCTGGCTGGCGTCCTTGCCGGCACTGCCGGCGGCGCTGGTGCTGCCCTGTACCGGGCGCCCTTGCAGCCGCGTCCTGGCGTAGTCCAGGCTGGCGTAGTAGCCTGCCAGGCCCAGCGTGGTTGCCGCCATGCCGATGGCGATGCGTGCCTCGTTCATCATGTGGAACATGCACTTCAGGCCCTCGCCTGGCCGCCCCACGAGGTAGCCGATGGCGCCGGCGCCGCCGCGCACGGGGTACCTGCCCTCGCCAAAATTCAGCAGCGTGTTGGTGGTGCCGCGCCAGCCCAGCTTGTGGTTCAGTCCGGCCAGCGCCACGTCGTTGCGCTCGCCGGTCAGATTGCCATCTGTATCCACCAGCTTCTTGGGCACGATGAAGAGCGAAATGCCCTTCACCCCCGGCACCAGCTTGCCATCCGGCCCGGGGATCTTGGCGAGCACCAGGTGCACGATGTTCTCGGTCAGCTCATGGTCGCCGGAGCTGATCCACATCTTGTTGCCACGCAGGCGGTAGCGCGGGCCCAGCGGGTCGACCTCGAAGTCTGCGCCGTCGGGCTCGGCGCGCGTGGTGATGTCGCTCAAGCTGGACCCCGCCTGAGGCTCCGAAAGGCACATGGTGCCCGCCCAGCGGCCGTTGAATTCGTTGGCGGCAAACACCTGCTGCTGCAGGGGCGTGCCGTGCACCAGGATGGCGTTGGCGTTGCCCGTGGTCAGCAGGTTGGAGCCAATGCTGATCGACGCGCAGCCAAAGAAACTGTTGGCCGCCGACTCCACGACATACGGCAGTTGCATGCCGCCCAGCGCGTAGTCCTGCGCCGCGCTGAGCATGCCGCTGTCGGCAAACGCCTGGCGTGCGTCGTGCGTGCATTGGGGCAGGATGACGCGCTCACCGTCGAACTGGGGCTCCTGCGTATCCACCGTGCGGTTGAACGGCGCGTACTTCTCGCGCGCGATGCGCTCGCAGGTGTCCAGCACAGCGTCAAACGTCTCGCGCGAGTGGTCCGCAAAGCGCTCGCGCGCATTGAGCGATTCAGCCTGGAGCCAGTCGTAGAGCAGGAAGTCGAGCGTGGAGCGCAGGGAGGTGGTCATGCGCGAAATTATGGAAGGGACGGGCCGATGAAGCCTGTCCGCTGGGTGACGCGCACCGCGGGGGTCCATTGGATCGCGCGCTGGAACACCGGGGCTTTGGCCAAATCACCGTCTGGGCGTCTCGGTATTGCCCGTCATTCAGGCGTACGAAGGGGTGGCCATTGACGGCCCGGCCGTTTCGACGCGGTTGCGTCCCGCGGCTTTGCCACGGTAAAGAGCCGCGTCGGCCTGTTGCAGGGCTGCCTCCAAGGCGTGTGCATCTGCAAAGCCCTGTGAAACCCCGACCGTGACCGTGCACTGCAGCGGATGACCGCCCTCTGCAATGTCGATGGTTTGCGTCTCGATGGCTGCACGCAATCGCTCCGCCATGTGCATGGCCCCGGGAAAGTCGGTGTTCAGGCAGATCACCGCGAACTCTTCCCCGCCCAGACGGCTTACCAAATCGCCACGGCGCGCCGTGGCCTGGAGTATCTCCGCAACGCGGCACAGGACGGTGTCTCCGGCGTGGTGGCCGTAGGTGTCGTTGATCCGCTTGAAGTGGTCAACGTCGACAACGAGCAAGTGCGCATGCTCCGCCCGGCGCTGGTTGAAAGACAGCTGCAGCGCCTCGGTGAGACCTCGCCGATTGAGCAACTGCGTCATCGGGTCGCGCGCAGCGATATGGCGCAACTGATCGGTCAAGCGGCGCAGAACCAGCCAGACGATCGATGGCGGCAGCACCGTGGCCAGGAATGACATGTAGATGTAGAACACCAGCTGGAACTGGCGGTCCATCTGCAATGCATCCAGGCCGCCATCCAGAAGCTTCATGAACTTGAGCGCGTTAAGTACGCATAGGCCGCTGATCAGCGCGGCAAAAAAGACCATCTCGCCATACAGATCCTTGGCAAATGTGCGAGCGCCGTAGATCACCGTCAGGGCCATCACAAAAAACAGGAGTGCCGATCCCCCTGAAAGCATGGCGTAGCGTGCCACCGGCCCCACGCTCCATTGCACCAGTACCTGCGCAAGGCTGTAGAGCGCCCCAAATACGAGAAGTGGAGACAGCAAGGGGACGGCGTGCCCAAAGAAACGCATGGCTCCGAGCCAGTAAACCACCGGGGAGGCCAGCGTCAGCGTGTGGTTCACCACACTCATCGGACTCCAGGCGGGGCCGCCCTCCAGCAGCTGCAGCACATAGGCGGAGCCCAGTAGAAAGTTGCCGAGCGCGAAAAGATCCATCCCCATTTTTTGCCCATGCAGCCGTTTGCTGATCAGCAAGAACATCACCGCAAAGCACAGCAGATGCGCGCAGAGCATGCCAACGAGAACGCTTGCGACCATGGGGATATTCAAAGGGGACTTGGCCGACCCTAGGGCGAGTCGTCCAAGCCAGGACGACGGGCAGGGATTGTTGTAACAACCAGTAATTCAGAGGAGTTTAATCGTCCGCACACGCAGCCGCCTGCTGGGCGGAACTTCAGGACGCTTGCAGCCCCCTCCAGCGGCTGGCTCGCTGCGTCGCTCCCTGTACAGGAACCCGTGTCACAAAAATATCGCTCGTTTCTCCTGCTACCGCCCATGCAGCAAGCGCAGACAGCTATCAAAATAAAAGCAAGCGCCCCGCGCAGACCACATCGTCTGCGCGGGGCGCTTGTTGTTTCAGTCCGAAAGCGGATCAGCGCTTACAGCACTTCAAACACGCCCGCCGCGCCCATACCGCCACCAATGCACATGGTCACGCACACGCGCTTGGCACCGCGGCGCTTGCCTTCGATGAGGGCGTGGCCCGTGAGGCGTTGGCCCGAAACACCGTAGGGGTGGCCCAGAGCGATGGCGCCGCCGTTCACGTTCAGGCGGTCGGCGGGAATGCCCAGCTTGTCGCGGCAGTACAGCACCTGCACGGCGAAGGCTTCGTTCAGCTCCCACAGGTCGATGTCCTGCACCGTCAGGCCCAGTTTTTTGAGCACCTTCGGTACGGCGAACACGGGGCCGATGCCCATTTCGTCAGGCTCGCAACCAGCCACGGCAAAGCCCAGGAAGCGGCCCAGCGGCTGGAGGTTGTTGCGAGCAGCGTAGTCCTCGCCCACCACCACGCAGGCGCCCGCGCCGTCCGAGAACTGGCTGGCGTTGCCCGCCGAGATCAGCCCGCCAGGCATGGCCGGGCGGATACCGCTGATACCTTCCTTGGTGGTGCCCTCGCGTGTGCCCTCGTCGCGGCTCACGGTGACCTGCTTGGTGATCAGGCCCTGCGTCTTGTCCGCGATGCCCGCGGTGACGGTGATGGGCGCGATCTCGGCGTCGAACAGGCCGGCTGCCTGGGCGGCGCAGGCCTTTTGCTGGCTGGCGGCGCCGTACTCGTCCATTGCGTCGCGGCCGATGTGGTAGCGCTTGGCCACCTGCTCGGCGGTCTGCAGCATGCTCCAGTAGATTTCGGGCTTTTGCTTGGCCAGGGCCAGGTCCTGGATCATGTGCAGGTTCATCTCCTGCTGCACGCACGAGATGCTTTCCACGCCGCCGGCCACATACACCTCGCCCTCGCCTGCGATGATGCGCTGCGCGGCGGTGGCGATGGTCTGCAGGCCCGAGGAGCAGAAGCGGTTGATGGTCATGCCCGATGTGGTGACGGGCAGGCCAGCCTTGAGCGCGATCTGGCGCGCAATGTTCATGCCGGTGGCGCCTTCGGGATTGGCGCAGCCCATGATGACATCATCGACGGCGGCGGGGTCAATGCCCGCGCGCTGCACGGCGTGCTGCACGGCGTGGCCGCCCAGCGTGGCGCCGTGGGTCATGTTGAACGAGCCCTTCCAGCTCTTGGCGAGCGGCGTGCGGGCGGTGGAAACGATCACTGCGGAGGTCATTGCAATATTCCTTGTTCTGCGTGCTTCAGGCGGACGAACGGGCGCTCAGGCAAAGGCCTTGCCTTCGGCGGCCAGCCGGGCCAGCAGCGGCGCGGGCTCCCAGGCGCGTGCGTCATCCAGCGGGTTGCGGGCAAAGCGCTTCATGGACTGCACCACGTTGAACAGGCCCACTTCGCTGGCGTAGTGCATGGGACCGCCGCGGTGGATGGGGAAGCCGTAGCCGGTCAGGTACACCATGTCGATGTCGCTCGACTTGCTGGCGATGCCCTCTTCCAGGATCTTGGCGCCCTCGTTGACCAGCGCATAGACCAGGCGCTGCACGATCTCCTCGTCGCTCACCTTGCGCGGCGTGATGCCCAGGGCCTTGCGGTGCTCCTCGATCATCTGGTTCACCACGTCGCTGGGAATCGCGTCACGCTTGCCAGCCTGGTAGTCGTACCAGCCCGCCCCGGTCTTCTGGCCGAAGCGTCCCATCTCGCACAGCAGGTCGGCCGTCTTGCTGTACTTCATGTCGGGCTGCTCGACGGCGCGGCGCTTGCGGATGGCCCAGCCGATGTCGTTGCCGGCCAGGTCGCCCATGCGGAACGGGCCCATGGCGAAGCCGAACTTCTCGATGGCCTTGTCCACCTGCTCGGGCGTGCAGCCTTCGTCCAGCAGGAAGCCGGCCTGCTGGCTGTAGCGCTCGATCATGCGGTTGCCGATGAAACCGTCGCACACGCCGGAGACCACGGCCGTCTTCTTGATCTTCTTGGCCAGGGCCATCACGGTGGCCAGCACGTCCTTGGCCGTGGCCTTGCCGCGCACCACTTCCAGCAGCTTCATCACGTTGGCGGGACTGAAGAAGTGCATGCCCACCACGTCCTGCGGACGCTGGGTGAAGGCGGCGATCTTGTCCACGTCCAGCGTGGAAGTGTTGGACGCCAGGATGGCGCCGGGCTTGGCCACGGCGTCGAGCTGCTTGAACACGGCTTCCTTCACGCCCAGTTCCTCGAACACGGCCTCGATGATCAGGTCGCAGTCCTTCAGGTCGGCATAGTTCAGCGTAGTGGACAGCAGGGCCATGCGTTGCTGGTACTTGTCTTCCTTGAGCTTGCCCTTCTTGACCTGGGCTTCGTAATTCTTCTGGATCGTGCCGATGCCGCGGTCCAGCGCCTCCTGCTTCATCTCCAGGATGGTCACGGGGATGCCCGCGTTCAGGAAGTTCATGCTGATGCCGCCACCCATGGTGCCCGCGCCGATCACGCCGACCTTCTTGATGTCCCGCTTGGGAGTCTCGGACGGGACGTCGGGGATCTTGCTCGCGGCACGCTCCGCAAAGAACAGGTGGCGCAGCGCGCGCGACTCGGGCGTCCACATCAGGTTGATGAACAGCTCGCGCTCGTACGCCAGGCCGTCGGCAAACTTGCGCTTGGTGGCCGCCTCCACGGCGTCCACGCACTTGGCGGGCGCGGGGAAGTTCTTGGCCATGCCCTTGACCATGTTGCGCGCGAACTGGAAGTACGCATCGCCCTCGGGGTGCTTGCACGGCAGGTTGCGTACCAGCGGCAGCGGGCGCACGTCCGCCACGCTTCGGGCGAAGGCCAGCGCTTCCTCGGCCAGCGATTCGGGCGACGCGGCCATCTTGTCGAACAGCTTCTGGCCGGGCACGGCGCCGATCATCTCGCTCTTGACCGGCTCGCCGCTGACGATCATGTTCAGCGCTGCCTCCACACCCACCACGCGCGGCAGGCGCTGCGTGCCACCCGCGCCGGGCAGGATGCCCAGCTTCACCTCGGGCAGCGCCACGTTGCAGCCGGGCGCGGCCACACGGTAGTGGCAGCCCAGGGCCAGCTCCAGCCCGCCGCCCATGCAGACGGTGTGGATGGCAGCCACCACGGGCTTGGTGCAGTTCTCGACAGCGTTGATGACGGAGTGCAGATTGGGCTCCTGCAGCGACTTGTCGGTGCCGAACTCCTTGATGTCGGCGCCGCCCGAGAAGGCGCCGCCCGCGCCGGTGATGACGATGGCCTTGACGGCCGCGTCGGCCTGGGCGCGATCGAGGCCATCGACGATGCCCTGGCGCGTGGCCAGGCCAAGCCCGTTGACGGGCGGGTTGTTGAGGGTGATCACGGCCACGTCGCCGTGGACCTGGTATTCAGCCGTCATGCTGTCGTTCCTCTTGAATCTCGGGTGGATGAAAGAAAAGTACGCTCGTGCGTTTTTAGCACGCAAGTCTAGAGGCAGGGGTCGCAGTTTTTTGTCTCAGCCGGGACAAGCGTGCAGCGCACACCGACATCTAACTATCCTTTTGATAGCTGACAGCGCTCATCCACAATGGGCTAAAGGCCAACCAAGCCCTCAAACCTCCAGCCACTCCTTGCGTACATAGCTGTTGGCACGCAGCTCGTCGGGCGTGCCCTGAAAGACGATGCTGCCGTGCCCCATGACCAGCGCGCGGTCGGAGATGGTCATGGCGATGGTGAGCTTCTGCTCGATGAGCAGCACGGAGATGCCCCGCTGCTTGAGCCGCGTGAGGTACTCGCCCACCAGTTCGACGATTTTGGGCGCCAGCCCCTCGGTGGGCTCGTCGATGATGATGAGGTCCGGGTCGCCCATGAGCGTGCGGCACAGGGTCAGCATCTGCTGCTCGCCGCCGGACATGACGCCCGCCTCGATGTTGCGGCGCTCCTTCAGGCGCGGGAACATCTCGTACATGTCGTCAAAGCTCCAGCGGCTATCCCTGCCACTGCCCTTCTGGCCCAGCAGCAGGTTCTGGTGCACGGTGAGGTTGGGAAACACGTCGCGGCTTTCGGGCACGTAGCCGATGCCCAGATGGGCGATCTCGTAGGCCTTCCTGCCATTGAGGTCCTGGCCCTTCCACTGCAGCGTGCCCTGCCAGTCCACCAGGCCCATCACGGCCTTGGCCGCGGTGGAGCGGCCGGAGCCGTTGCGGCCCAGCAGCGCGACGATCTCGCCCGGCTGCACGTCAAATCCCACGCCGTGCAGCACATGGCTCTTGCCGTAGTAGGCGTGCAGGTTCTCGACTTTCAGCATGTCTCAATGTCCCCCGGCCTGCTGCGCGGCAATGACGGAGCCCAGGTAGGCTTCCTGCACGCGCGGGTTGGCGCGCACGTTCTCGGGCGTGTCGAAGGCGATCACCTCGCCATACACCACCACGGCGATCTTGTCGGCCAGGCCGAAGACCACGCCCATGTCGTGCTCCACGGTCAGCAGGGTGCGGCCCTGCGTGACCTCCTTGATGAGGTGGATGAAGCGCGTGGTCTCGCTCTTGCTCATGCCCGCAGTGGGCTCATCCAGCAGGATCACGCTGGCGCCGCCGGCAATGGTGATGCCGATCTCCAGAGCGCGCTGCTCGGCATAGGTCAGGTTCATGGCCAGGGTGTCGCGCTTCTTGTCCAGCTTGATCATCTCCATGAGCTGCGTGGCCCGGTCGTTGGCATCCTGCAACCTGGACAGGAAGCGCCAGAACGCATAGCGGTACCCCAGGCTCCACAGCACGCCGCAGCGCAGGTTCTCGAACACGCTGAGCTTGGGAAAGATGTTGGTGATCTGGAAGCTGCGCGACAGCCCCATGCGGTTGATCTCGAAGGGCTGCTTGCCGTCGATGCGCGCGCCGTGCAGCAGCACTTCTCCGCTGGTGGGCGCGAACCGCCCGCTGACGAGATTGAACAGCGTGGACTTGCCCGCGCCGTTGGGTCCGATGACGGCCACGCGTTCGCCGGGCCGTACCGCCAGGTTGGCGCCGCGGATGATCTCGGTCTTGCCGAAGCTCTTGCGCAGGTCGCGCAGCTCCAGCGCATAGGTTGCCTGGTCCGCCATCAGCCTGCCTCCCCACGCTTGATCTCGTGCTCGATCTCTTCCTGGATCGCGCCCCACTGCCGCATGAACTGCCTTCGACAGAGTTCGAACAGCCCCACGCCGGTCACCAACACGAAGCCGGCGCCGAACCAGCTCGCCACGCTCTTGGCGTTCAGCGTCGCACCCAGAAACTCCAGCTGCGGCCCCAGCGCCTCGTTCAGCTGCAGGTGATAAGTCATTTCGATCATCGCTGCAGCCCCCAGCACCGCAACCAGCGCCGTGCCGCCCAGCGCCAGGTAGGCGCTGATGATGCCGCGCAGCTTGCCGTACTTGGCCAGGCGCAGATTCATCATGATCAGGCTGGCAATGCCGCCGGGCGCATACATGACCATGAAAAGGAACACCAGGCCCAGGTACAGCAGCCAGGCCTTGGACAGCTCGGACAGCAGCACCGACGCCAGCACCAGCAGCACAGCGCCGATGATGGGGCCGAAGAAGAACGTGGCCCCGCCCAGGAAGGTGAACAGCAGGTAGCTGCCCGAGCGCACCACGCTCACGCTGTCGGCGGCCGTGACGATCTCGAAGTTGATGGCCGCCAGCGCCCCGCCGATGCCCGCGAAGAACCCGGCGATGATGAAGGCGAAGTAGCGCACGCGCTGCGTGTTGTAGCCGATGAACTCCACACGCTCGGGGTTGTCGCGCACGGCGTTGAGGATGCGCCCCAGCGGCGTGCCCGTGAAGGCAAACATGGCGGCCGTGCACACGAAGCAGTACGCCGCGATCAGGTAGTACACCTGGATCGCCGGGCCGAACGTGATGCCCAGTACCGGCCGGCCGTACACGCGGTCCGTGGTGATGCCGCCTTCGCCCCCGAAGAACTCGGGGAACATCAGCGCCATGGAGGCCACGAGTTCGCCGATGCCCAGTGTGATCATCGCGAAGGTGGTGCCGGACTTCTTGGTGGTGACATAGCCCAGCAGCACGGCGAAGAACATGCCCGCCAGCCCTCCCACCAGCGGCATCAGCACCAGCGGGATGGGCAGTCGCCCGTCGCTGGCCATGTTGATGGCGTGCACCGCCAGGAACGAGCCCAGGCCGGTGTACACGGCGTGGCCGAAGCTCAGCATGCCGCCCTGCCCCAGCAGGATGTTGTACGACAGGCAGATGATGATCGCGTAGCCGATCTGCGACAGCATCGTCAGCGCCAGGCTGCTGGTGAACAGTTGGGGCGCCACGACGAGCGCCAGGGCAAACAGGCTCCAGATGACGATGCGCCCCACATTCAAGGGCTTGAAGCGGTAGTACCGCACGGCGCCCCCGGCGGCCGCGGTCGAAGGTGCAGAGGAAGTGGTGTGCATGGCCTTTCAATCCTCCCGCGTGCCCAGCAGGCCCTTGGGCCGGAAGATCAGGATCAGAACGAGGAACAGGTACGGCAGGATCGGCGCCACCTGCGAGATGGTGAGCTTGAATAGCGGGTAGCCAAAGGTCTGTTCGGTGACCTGGACGCCCAGGCGGGCGAAGGCATGCACCAGCGAATAGTCCAGCGCCACCGCAAAGGTCTGCACCAGTCCGATGATGAGTGACGCCAGGAACGCCCCCGCCAGCGACCCCATGCCCCCGACCACCACCACCACGAAGATGATGGAGCCCACCGAGGCCGCCATGGCCGGCTCGGTCACGTAGGTATTGCCGCCGATCACGCCGGCCAGCCCCGCCAGCGCGCAGCCGCCGCCAAACACCAGCATGAACACGCGCGGCACGTTGTGGCCCAGGGCCTCCACCATGTGCGGATGCTTGAGCGCCGCCTGGATCACCAAACCGATGCGGGTGCGCGTGAGCAGCAGCCAGACCGACAGCAGCATCAGCACCGCCACCAGCATGACGAAGGAGCGCGACTTGGGAAACTGCGTGCCGTACAGGGTGAAGAGCGGCCCCTGCAGTTGCGCAGGCAGGCCATAGGGCACGGTGGAGCGCCCCCACACCAGCTGCACCACCTCCAGGATCAGGTACGACAGGCCAAAGGTGACCAGCAGCTCGGGCACATGGCCGAACTTGTGCACGCGGCGCAGCGCATAGCGCTCGAAGACCGCGCCCAGCGCCCCCACCAGCAGCGGTGCCACCACCAGCGCGGGCCAGAAGCCGATGGCACCCGACAAGGTGTACGCAAAGTACGCGCCCAGCATGTAGAAACTGGTGTGCGCGAAGTTGAGCACGCCCATCATGCTGAAGATCAGCGTCAGCCCCGAACTCAGCATGAACAGCAGCAGACCGTAGCTGACGCCGTTGAGCAGGGAGATCACGAAAAACTCAAGATTCATCGCAAGACCGCGCAGCAGGTGAAAAAAAGGCCCGAGGAGACTCGGGCCCCAAAGGTCGTCCCACCAGGAACTACATCAGGAAGGCCGCTTCATCTGGCACGACGTGGGCGTGCTGGCCACATAGGGCTCGTAGTACTTCACCGGCACGAAGGTGTAGCCGGTGTTCTCGGCATCGCGGGGATACTTGTCGCCCGCCTTTTCCCAGCGGGTCACGAACAGGCCCTGCTGCAACTGGTGGTCGGACTTGCGCATCTCCACTTCGCCGTTGAAGCTGTTGAACTTCATGCCTTCCATCGCAGCAGCCACCTTCACGGGATCGGTGGACTTGGCCTTCACGAAGGCGGAATCCAGCATGGAGAAGGCGTGGTACACGGCGCCGGTGTACATGTCGTCGTTGAACTTCTTCTTGTAGTCGCCCACGATGCGACCGATCTCGCCCGGCAGGTTCAAGTGGTTGTACGACACCATGTACACCCGGCCCGCGGCACCTGCGCCCATGGCTGTGGGGCTGCCTGTCACGCCGCCGTAATAGGTGTAGAAGTTCACGTTGTTCAGGCCTGCATCGTTGGCGGCCTTGATGAGCAGCGCGAGGTCGGAGCCCCAGTTGCCCGTGATCACCGTGTCCGCACCCGACTGCTTGATCTTGGCGATGTAGGGCGCGAAGTCGCGCACCTGCGCCAGCGGATGCAGGTCGTCGCCCACGATCTGCACGTCAGGGCGCTTGCGCTTGAGGTTCTCCTTCGCGTACTTGGAGACCTGATGTCCGTGCGAATAGTTCTGGTTGATCAGGTACACCTTCTGGACCTCAGGATGGTCCTTGATGAAGGTGGTCATGGCCTCCATCTTCATGGAGGTGTCGGCATCCAGGCGGAAGTGCCAGTAGCTGCACTTGCTGTTGGTGAGGTCAGGGTCCACCGCCGCGTAGTTCAGGTAGACGACTTCCTTGCCCGGATTGCGCGCGTTGTGCTTTTCCAGTGCGTCGATGATGGCCAGCGCCGGGCCCGAACCATTGCCCTGCACCACGTAGCGCGCGCCCTGGTCCATGGCGGAGCGCAGTGCGCTGGTAGTCTCCTGCGGGCTGAGCTTGTTGTCGATGCCGATGATCTCGAACTTCACGCCCGACGCGTTCTTCTTGTTGAACTCCTCGGAGATGAACTGGAAGCTCTTGAGCTGGTTGGTGCCCACCGCGGCCATGAGGCCCGACAGCGGATCGAGCCAGGCGATCTTGACGGTTTCCCCTTTTTGGGCGAATGCGCCACCAGCACATGCAAAGATTGCGCTAGCAGCTACCATTTTGATAGCGAACTTCATGCCTCGTCTCCTTGTGAGAATGAATACGCCGCAGCGTACAAGGGATGCAACGAGGCGCCGTTCAGGGATTGCCCCTAGCAGCTATCACCCATGTGACCGGCGCGCAGGAACAGTCCCTTGCGCACCGGCCGGGGCGCGCTCACAGGCCGGGCAACTGGTAGCCCGCCAATTGCTCGCGCAGGCGGGTCTTGAGCATCTTGCCGGTGGCGCCCAGCGGGATCGCATCGACGAACACCACGTCATCGGGGATCTGCCACTTGGCGGTCTTGCCCTCGTAGAACTTGAGCAGTTCCTCGCGCGTGACCTGGGCACCCGGACGCAGGGCCACCACGACGATCGGGCGTTCATCCCACTTGGGGTGCGGCATGCCGATGCAGGCAGCCATCGCCACGGCAGGGTGCGCCATGGCGATGTTCTCGATGTCGATGGAGCTGATCCACTCGCCGCCGGACTTGATCACGTCCTTGCTGCGGTCGGTGATCTGCATGAAGCCATCCGGGTCGATGGTGGCCACATCCCCCGTGGGAAACCAGCCACGCCCCTGCTCATCCCTTATGAGCGGGCTCTCACCCTTGTAGTAGGTGTCCAGGATCCAGGGGCCGCGCACCAGCAGATCGCCATAGCTCTGCCGTCCCAGGGCTGCTCCTGGCCATCGGCGCCGACGATCTTCATGTCCACACCATAGATGGCACGGCCCTGCTTTTGCAGGATGTGCATCTGCTCGTCCTTGCCCATCTGCAGGTGCTTGTTCTTGAGCGTGCACAGCGTGCCCAGCGGGCTCATCTCGGTCATGCCCCAGGCGTGCAGCACGGACACGCCGTACTCGTCCTGGAAGGCCGTGATCATGGCGGGCGGGCAGGCCGACCCGCCGATGACCGTGCGGCGCAGGGTGCTGAACTTCAGGCCCGCGGACTTCACATGGTTGAGCAGCATCTGCCACACGGTGGGCACGCCCGCGGCAAAGGTCACGCCTTCGGCCTCGATAAGGTCATGGACCGACTTGCCGTCCAGCGCGGGGCCGGGGAATACCACCTTGCAGCCCGTGAGGGCCGCCGAGTACGGGATACCCCAGGCGTTGACGTGGAACATCGGCACCACGGGCAGCACTGCGTCGCGCGCCGAGAGGTTCATCACATCGGGCAGCGCAGCGGCATAGGCATGCAGCGTGGTGGAGCGGTGGCTGTACAGCGCCGCCTTGGGGTTGCCCGTGGTGCCGCTGGTGTAGCACATGCTGGAGGCGGAGTTCTCGTCGAACGTGGGCCACTGGTATTCGGCCGACGCGCCGCCGATCCAGTCTTCATAGCTGGTAAGGCCGGGGATGCCCGAGTCCGCAGGCAGCTTGTCGCTGTCGCACAGCGCCACCCATTTCTTGACCGTGGGGCACTTGGCATGCACGGCCTGCACCAGCGGCAGGAAGGTCATGTCGAAGCACAGCACCTGGTCCTCGGCATGGTTCACGATCCAGGCGATCTGGTCAGGGTGCAGGCGCGGGTTGATGGTGTGCAGCACGCGGCCCGAGCCGCTCACGCCGAAGTACATCTCCATGTGGCGGTAGCCATTCCAGGCGAGCGAGGCCACGCGGTCGCTGAACTGCAGGCCCAGCCCATCCAGGGCATTGGCCAGTTGGCGCGAACGCCGGGCCAGGTCGCGATAGGTGTAGCGATGGATGTCCCCCTCCACGCGGCGCGAGACGATTTCCCCGTCGCCATGGTGACGCTCGGCGAACGAGATCAACGAGGAAATCAAGAGAGGTTGGCTCTGCATCAGGCCCAGCATGGATGCTCCTTTGGTAATGAATTGTGGGTGTACGAAGACTGCGCCATCGTAGCGGGGAACATGGGGCTTTCCAGCCACGGAGCCATCCGGAGAAATCCCACGTTCGCGCCGGCCCCCGCGCACAAGGCCTTGGCCCAGGGCGGGGCATAGGGGCCCGGGGGACAATCCCCGCATGACGTTTGCCCCCACCCCTGACGCTACCCCGGTCGCGCCACTGGTGCCCGCCTGGCAGCCGGGCTTCGCCGCGCTGGGCTCGGCCTTCTTCACGCCGCTGCGCCCCACTCCCCTGCCCCAGCCTCACTGGGTGGGCACCAGCGCCGAGGTAGGCGCCTTGCTGGGCCTGCCCGAAGCCTGGCAGCAGCGCGACGACGCACTGCAGGCCTTCACAGGCAACGCCCTGCTGCCCGGCAGCCAGCCGCTGGCCAGCGTGTACAGCGGCCACCAGTTCGGCGTGTGGGCCGGCCAGTTGGGCGATGGCCGTGCCATCCTGCTGGGCGAAACCGCCACAGGCCAAGAGGTGCAGCTCAAGGGTAGCGGGCGCACGCCCTATTCGCGCATGGGCGACGGCCGCGCCGTGCTGCGATCGTCGATCCGCGAATTCCTGTGCAGCGAGGCCATGCATGCGCTGGGCATACCGACCACGCGCGCGCTGTGCGTGACCGGTTCGCCCGCGCCCGTGCAGCGCGAGGAGGTGGAAACCGCCGCCGTGGTCACGCGCGTAGCGCCCAGCTTCATCCGTTTCGGCCACTTCGAGCACTTCGCGGCGCGCGGCCAGGAAGCCGAGCTGCGCGCCCTGGCCGACTACGTGATCGACCGCTACTACCCCGACTGCCGCCGCTCGCAGGAATGGGAAGGCAACGCCTACGCCGCACTGCTGCATGCCGTGAGCGAGCGCACCGCTGCACTGCTGGCGCAATGGCAGGCCGTGGGTTTTTGCCATGGCGTCATGAACACCGACAACATGAGCATCCTGGGCCTCACGATGGACTACGGGCCTTTCCAGTTTCTGGATGCTTTCGACCCCGGACACATCTGCAATCACAGCGATGTGCGCGGCCGCTACGCCTTCGACCGCCAGCCCAGCGTGGCGTACTGGAACCTGTTGTGTCTGGCCCAGGCGCTGCTGCCGCTGATCGGCGAGGTGGACACGGCGCGCGCCGCGCTGCAGTCGTACGAAGGCAGCTTTGGCCGGCAGTTCCTGGCGCGCATACGCGCCAAGCTCGGCCTGCAGCAGGCGCGCGAAGGCGACGCCGCATGGGTCGATGGCCTGTTGCGCCTGCTGGCCGCCGACCGCGTGGACTACCCCATCTTCTGGCGCCGGCTGTCCGGTGCAGTAGCCACGGAGGATTTCGAACCCGTGCGCGATCTGTTCCTGGACCGTGCAGCTCTGGACGCCTGGTTGCTACAATATAAGGAGCTATTAGCGCTTGATGGATGGGCGCTAGCAGCCGATTTGATGCATAAAACCAATCCACGCTTCGTGCTGCGCAACCACCTGGGCGAACAGGCGATTCGCGCCGCGAAACTCGGGGACTTCTCCGAACTCCAAATATTGCAAAGGTTGCTGGCGCGCCCCTTCGACGACCACCCGGGGCACGAGGCCTACGCCGGCTTTCCGCCCGACTGGGCGTCCTCCATCTCCATCAGCTGTTCCTCATGACCTACCCCATCCAGAAAACCGAAGACGAATGGCAGGCGCTGCTGCAGGCCAAGGGCGCCGAGCCCGCGGCTTACCAGGTCACGCGTCACGCGGCCACCGAGCGGCCCTTCAGCGGCAAGTACGAAGGCCACTGGGCCGACGGCAGTTACCACTGCGTCTGCTGCGGTGCCAAGCTGTTCGACTCCGACACCAAGTTCGACGCGGGCTGCGGCTGGCCCAGCTTCTCGCTTGCCGTGCCCGGTGCCATTCGGGAGATCGAGGACCGCAGCCACGGCATGGTGCGCACCGAGACCGTGTGTGCACAATGCGGGGCCCACCTGGGCCATGTCTTCCCCGACGGCCCGGCTCCTTCGGGTCTGCGCTATTGCATGAACTCCGCCTCGCTCGATTTTGAACCCCCGGCGCCATGAAACTGCTCATCGACTTCTTTCCGATCATCCTGTTCTTCGCCGCATTCAAGGTCTGGGGCATCTACGTGGCCACGGCCGTGGCGATTGCCGCCACCGTCGTGCAGATCGGCTACATCCGCCTCAAGCACGGCAAGGTCGAACCCCTGCAATGGCTGAGCCTGGGCGTCATCGTGCTGTTCGGCGGCGCCACCCTGCTGGCACACAGCGAAACCTTCATCAAATGGAAGCCCACCGTGCTCTACTGGCTCATGGGCGGCACCTTGCTCGTCGGCCAGTTGGTGTTCCGCAAAAACTTCATCCAGTCACTCATGGGCGCTCAGATCGATCTGCCCGCGCCCGTGTGGCGCAACCTGAACTGGGGCTGGACGGGCTTTTTCGCCACCATGGGTGTACTCAATCTGTGGGTGGCCTACAACTTCGACACCGACACCTGGGTGAACTTCAAACTGTTCGGAGGCATCGGCCTGATGTTCGCCTTCGTCATTGCCCAGGCGCTGTACCTGAGCCGCCACGTCAAGGATGAGGGCGATGCCGCGCCCAAGGACCTGCAACCATGAACACCACGCCCTCCATCGCTATCACGGCAGAGGCCATGGCCGAACGCCTGCGCGCCGCACTATCGCCCACCCATCTGGAAGTGGTGGACGAAAGCTGGCAGCACGAAGGCCATGCCGGCGCCAATGGAACCGGGTTTGGCACCCATTTCCGCGTGCGCATCGCGTCACCGTTATTTACAGGCAAGCGCAAGGTTGCACAGCATCGCCTTGTGTATGATGCGCTGCAGATTTTCATTGACCAAGGCGCCCACGCCATTGCCATTGAAACTCTCTGAAACAACCCCGATCCAAGGGCGTTGCAGCCAGTCGTCTGCAGCCTATTTCCCAATCAGTGGATTCTCAATGAAGAAAAAGCTCTTGTCCGGCCTCGTGGCCGCAGCCGTGCTGGGCACGATGGCATTGCCCGTTGCCGCGCAAAACCTCGCCATCGTTAATGGCAAGGCGGTTCCCAAGGAACGTGCCGAAGTCCTGAAGCAGCAGGTGGAGCGTTCGGGCCGCCCGGTCACGCCCGAACTGGAAAACCAGATCAAGGAAGAAGTGATCGCCCGCGAGATCTTCATGCAGGAAGCGCAAAAGCGCGGCCTGGAAGGCTCTGCCGATTACAAGGCCCAGATGGAGTTGGCACGCCAGACCATTCTGATCCGTGAACTGTTCGTGGATTTCCAGAAGAACAACGCCGTGACCGATGCCGAGATCCAGGCCGAGTACGACAAGTTCGTGGCCGCCAACGCTGGCAAGGAATACAAGGCCAGCCACATCCTGGTCGAAAAGGAAGACGAGGCCAAGGCCATCATTGCTTCCATCAAGAAGGGTGGCAAGTTCGAGGACATCGCGAAGAAGCAATCCAAGGACCCCGGATCCGGCGCCCGCGGTGGCGACCTGGACTGGGCCAGCCCGAGCAGCTACGTGGCTGAGTTCACGGAAGCGCTGGTGAAGCTGGAGAAAGGCAAGATGACCCAGACCCCCGTGAAGAGCCAGTTCGGCTGGCACGTCATCCGCCTGGACGATGTGCGCGAAGCCCAGCTGCCGAAGCTGGAAGAGGTCAAGCCCCAGATCGCCCAGCAACTGCAGCAGCAGAAACTGGCGAAGTTCCAGGAAGACCTGCGCGCCAAGGCCAAGGTGGAGTAACCGCTACAGGCGCCTCGCGCACGACAACGCGGCCTTCGGGCCGCGTTTTTTATGCCCGTCCCACCAGCCAGCCAGCCAGCAACAGTCCTACGATCAGAACCGGCTGGTGCAGCATGTAATAGCTGAGGCTATAGCGTCCCAAACCAGCCAGGGGCGCTACCACACGCGGCAACGGGCGGGACAGCCAGCCGTCCGAACGCACAACGAGCCACTGCCCCGCCGCCGTCCCCCACCACATAACGCCCAGCCACGGAAAGAGCGGCACATAGTCCTCGGTAAAGGGCTTTCGCGAAATCCAGCCCAACCAGTTGAGGCCCCGCCCATTGAATAGCGGCGCCCATTCTGAAAGAGGCCCCTGCAGCGCCCAGCCTGCGACCCAAGGCGACACCAGTGCCAGCAGCCCGGCCAACCACAGCCACCTGCCCCACCCTGCCGTCAGCCGCGTGATGACGAGCATCACTGCCATGCCATGCAGCACACCAAAGTAAATGAAGCTGCGCGGGAACATCAGAAAAGAGCCAAACGTTACCAGCAATGCACAGGCCGTGATCTGGCTCCAGCGCCGGGCGAAACGCGCCCACCCAACCTGACGTTGCCAAGCCACGGCTTGTCCCAGCCCCGCACATCCCAGGAACAGACTGACGATGAGGGTTCGCTGCACAGTCCACAAGGGATCTGCCCGGAAGTCCTGGGGCCAGTAGCCAAAATGGCTGAGGTCGAAGCAGAAATGGAAGGCCGTCATCCATACCATGGCGAACCCGCGCAATGCGTCCAGTCGGTCATGGCGTCTCTCGGCAGTTTTTTGAGCGATCGTCAACAAAACGCGTCCCACAAGTCCAGGAAAAAGGCTGGCGCTTCAAGCCAGCCTTCAATGATCCCCCTCTCCAGTACTCGCCCGATCAGGACAACCCAGCAACCAGAGGGAGCGCTAAATTATGGGGTGCGTATCAGGGCGATGCCGCCGCATTAAGGTTTCTTTGCAGACGTTGGCTCGTTCACCAAATTCATAGCAGGCTCCCCGGCGCTGGGCTGCCCTGCTTCCTGGAATCGGCCGTGCCGGTTTGCATAGGTAGACTCATCGCCACCCGCTCCAAAGCGTCGCGCCTGGCCGCCGTCCGCCGCATTTTCACCATCCACGATAGGCTCGTCCGTGGAGTCGTCCCGCATACCGTAGTTGTTGAAATGTCCACGGTCGCGTGCGCGTTGTTTCTGGTCTGCCGCCAGCCTTTCGGAAAGAGGCGCCGTGCCAAATACTGCTTCTTCAGACATGCTTCTGCTCCTGCAATGAAAAAATCATCCTAGGAAGACAGGGACGGCACTGATGTAAGACGGTGTCGGAGGAGCCCAGCGGGAATTGTCTGTCACCGTTGACCAGCGAACATGGCAGCCCGCAAAATCAAAGACAAAAGGGGTTAGGTCAATAGACCTAACCCCTTGATTCAATTGGTCGGAGCGGCGGGATTCGAACTCGCGACCCTCTGCTCCCAAAGCAGATGCGCTACCAGGCTGCGCTACGCTCCGACAGCTGGCATTCTAACCTGCCAGATTCTGTTCACCGCCAAAAATCGGCGGTATTTGTCACACTCAGCGATTGCCAGATGACGAGCCGGTGCCCGGCCCAGGGCCGCGCCCTGCAAGGTGGCGGAAAGTGATACGGCCCTTGGTCAGGTCGTAGGGCGACATCTCCAGCGACACCTTGTCGCCGGCCAGGATGCGGATATGGTGCTTGCGCATCTTGCCGCCGGTATAGGCGATGAGTTGGTGGCCGTTGTCCAGCGTCACGCGAAAGCGCGAATCCGGCAGGACTTCGGTCACGCTACCCTGCATTTCAATCAGTTCTTCTTTGGCCATGTGTGTGGTCAGTTTCTTGATAACAATTATCTATGGCGGCGCCTGGAAAAAGCCGATGCGTCCACTAACCCAAGGGCCGCATCGGCCCTTGAGGGGCTCGAAGCAAGGTGCAATGCAGGCAGGTGAGTTGCTGCACCAAAGGCGCAGGAGGCCGTAAGGCCGGGGAAACGGCTTCAATGGACAGGCGAAGCACTGTACATAAGCGGCGGAATTGTACTGCGATGTCGAAGCCGGGCCTATGGCCGGGCAACCGCGGCAGCCAAGGTCTTCACGAGGTCCGTCTGCGTGATGATGCCAACCAGTTCCTGCGCATCGTTCACCACCGGAATGTGGTGGTGCCCCGCCTCGGAGAACAGAGGCACCAGATCCATCACATGCTGTTCAGACAGCACCTGCTGCACGGGAGACGACATCAGGCCTTGTACTTGCTCGGGACGTTTGGGCCGCCCCATGATGAGCGAGCGTAGACGCTGGCCCATGCCTTCATGCATGTCCAGATTGGCCAGACGCATGAAGTCTGCCACCGTGACGATGCCGACCACCCTGCGCGCCCCGTCCACTACCGGCAACGCCTTGACGGCGTGCTTGCGCATGAGCGCCCAGGCATCCTTGAGGGGCGTCTCGGCAACCACCGCATGCACCGGTGATGACATGATCTCGCCGCATCGCAGCTCGCCAAGCGTGCGCTGGAAGGCGGCTTTGCCAGCCAAGTGCAAAAGCCCCTCCAGGTCGGCGCGACTGACATCCAGCACTTGGCTGTAGTGCGATAAGGCGGCATCCAAGTCGGCCGAGATGAAAGCGCCAGATCCCTTATGCGCGGCCCCCCGCGCTCTTTGTGCATGCGGATAGCTGCGCCCGGTCAAGTGATTGAAGGCCATCCCCATCAACACCAGCGCCAGCATATTGAGCAGCACCGGAAATACCGCAAAAGCCGCGCCGTCCTGCGGATTGAGCACAGCGAACAAGGCCATCGCCCCGCCTGGGGGGTGCAGGCAGCGCAATGCCAGCATGACCGCCACGGCCAGTCCCACGGCTGCGCCGCAGGCCAGAGGGACGTGGGGAACCAGCGTGGCGCAGGCAACGCCTACCATGTACGACAGCACGCTGCCCGCCAGCACTGGCCACGGCTGGGCGAGGGGGCTGGACGGCATCGCAATGATGAGTACCGCGCTGGAGCCCAGCGAGGCCACCATCCACGGGACCGGCAGGCCAGCCCCGAACCAATGCGCAAACAGCGCCACCACGGCCACGCAAAGCGCGATACCCGACACCATGCGCAAGCGTTCGCGCTGATTGACGCCTGCAGGCGCCGGCCAGAAAAGTCGCAGCCAGCCAGCGACGCGCCGTAAGGCTGACGTCGGCGGCTCTACCGCAGCGTCTGTGCGAGGGAATGGGGGTGCAGACATGAATGGGAGAAGGCGCCAAGCCGCGCAGAGAATCGGCGCGGCGGCCGTTGCTCAAGGAAGCCGCGCATTATCCGGGCAAGCCCTGAACTTGCAGGGCATATGGTTTTTTGCGCCATTACGGGCATCCACAACGCACGGGACGCACGGCTGCGGCGCAATCCACCCTCCCCCTTAGAATCATCCGACTCCATCACCAGGATTACCGCCACGTGTCTGATCGTATCGCCGTACTGCCTCAGTACTTGTTACCCAAACAAGCCCTGACCTCGTTTGCCGGACGTATGGCGTCTGCGCGCGCGGGCCAATTGACCACCGCGGTCATCCGCCGGTTTGTGGCGCGCTACGGCGTAGACATGAGCGAGGCGGCCAATCCGGACATTGCGAGCTACGCAACCTTCAACGACTTCTTTACACGTGCGTTGCGCCCTGGACTGCGCCCGCTTGCCGATGCTGCGGTGGTATGCCCTGTGGATGGAGCGGTCAGCCAGATCGGTCCTATCGAGCAGGACCAGATCTTTCAAGCCAAAGGCCACCTCTACTCCACCGCGGCTCTGCTTGGCGGCGACGCCCAAATGGCCGCGCAGTTCCAGGATGGCAGCTTCGCCACCATCTATCTCAGTCCACGCGACTACCACCGCATTCACATGCCGTGCGATGGACGACTGGTGCGTATGGACCATGTGCCTGGGGCATTGTTTTCAGTGAACCCGACCACCGCACGCGGTGTGCCCGGACTGTTTGCGCGCAACGAACGTGTGATCTGCCTGTTCGAAACGCCCCTGGGCCCCATGGCGCTCGTGCTGGTAGGCGCCACCATTGTCGGCAGCATGGCCACGGTATGGCACGGCCAGGTCAATCCGCCGCGTACCGGCCAACCGCGCCGCTGGGATTACCGGGACCGAGAAGTCGTGCTTCGTCAGGGTGATGAAATGGGGCGTTTTCTGCTGGGCTCCACGGTCGTGCTGCTGTTTCCCCGCGGCGCAGTGCAGTTCATGCCGGGATGGGAAGCAGCGCGGCCCGTGCGGTTGGGTGAAGCCATGGCGCACCGCTGCGGCATCTAGTTCACCTATTGGTGCGTTGATACCCGCTGTTCAGTGCCTCTCTGGCACCCGAGCAGTGGTAAACAAGGTGGGCTCGAGCTCCAGGTCCAGGGGGTCCACGGGTTCAGCGCGCCCCACCAGGTACACAGCCAGATCCTGGCGCCGCAGTGCTACATGGCTGACAGTTTCCCAACTTCCGGCTCGCCTCACCCGGGTGCCCGGCTTGAAGACCGGCATGCGGAATTGTCTGGACCATCCCCACGGCGCCTCGGCCGGATCTTGCGCTACGAGAGAGGGACTGGAAACCTGCATACGCGCATCTTAGCGCGTCAGCGCAATGACCGTTGCTGCGCGAACCGGAGTGCTGCCTCCACCATGCGTTGCAGCGTGGGCTGAATGCGCCCGGCGCGCTCTGGCAGGTAGTTGAACGGCGGTGCCTCCTGCATATAGCTGCACTGTGTCATCTCCAGTTGGACCGCGTGGATGTTGCGCGCAGGCTCGCCGTAACGGCGCGTGATGTAGCCTCCCTTGAACCTTCCGTTGAGCACGGCCGTGTGGTCGGGTGCCGTTTTGGCAATGGCAAACAGCTCCTGCGCCAGCGCTGCATCGCAGCTCGTGCCTCCGGCGGTACCCAGGTTCAGGTCTGGCAATGTGCCGTCGAAGAAGCGCGGAAGGACCGACCGAATCGAGTGCGCATCCCACAACACCGCCACGCCATGGGTGGCGCGCATACGGTTCAACTCTTCCCGCAACTGAGTATGGTAGGGCTCCCACAATGCCTCGCGCCGCGCGGCGACCTCGGCTGCGTCCGGCACGGGCCTGCCGCTATACAACGGCGTGCTGTCAAAGGCGTCCACAGGGCACAGCGCAGTGACGCTCTGGCCTGGGTAGAGGCTGGAGTCATCAGGAGGGCGATTGAGGTCAATCACATAGCGCGAGTGCGTGGCGACCAGTACTGAAGCTCCCATCGACTTCGCAAAACCGTAGAGCCGTTCCAAATGCCAATCGGTGTCCGGAACGCTCCGCGCCTCGGGGTTGAGGCGCCTTGCGATGGCGTCTGGCACATGGGTGCCCACATGGGGCATGGAAACCAGCAGTGGCGCGGTGCCTCTGTGGAAGGTGAAAGGGGGGCAATCGGAAGGCACGACATTCATGGCAATGGACAAGCGGGCGAACCAACAGTTGGCGTTAGTGCGCAACCTGGGCCGCAGTATGGCGCATCATCTTGAGGCTCAAGGGATCCCGTCCCACCTGCCGCACCGGCAACGACACACGCGCGTGTAGCCAAAGGCCAATGAGTCAGATCACTGTCCTCATGTATTGCCGAAGGGCTTTAAGGACCCGCCCGTATAATTTGTCCACCATGCCGAGATGGTTGATTGCGGTTTTCACCCTCCACTTCCTGCTGAGCGTGGGTGTCTCCGCATTTGGCAAGGTGCCACCCGTGGAACACCTGCGGCCAGCGGTCGCCTCCGTGCAGCTGGCACCAGCAGGCGAGGCCGCAATGGCAATAGCCGCTGACCCATCCGTGGCAAACGACGCGTTATCCGAAGGCGAGCACGGCCTGATGGACGCGCAGCAGGATCTACCGGACGATCAGAACATACGCGCCTTTCGCGGCAAGCTCCTCCATGGCTTGTTCAGTTGCCCCGCGCAATGGGAGAGAGCCGCCCTCTCCCCTGTGCTGAAAAAGCAGCCTAAACCTCCCAG
The DNA here is from genome assembly GCF_015832135.1 of Diaphorobacter sp. JS3051. NCBI lineage: Bacteria > Pseudomonadati > Pseudomonadota > Betaproteobacteria > Burkholderiales > Comamonadaceae > Diaphorobacter > Diaphorobacter sp. JS3051. The sequence continues at coordinate 493,066 of NZ_CP065406.1, read as the reverse complement.
GTCCCGGACTACGCGCGCCTAACAGGTTGCGCCAGCCTGGACGCGTTCTGCGAACGCGAGAGACAGGTGCGCCGCGCAACTCCGGCGTGCAACCCCCTTCCTCTTTTCCCTCCTGACCATCGGACCGATGGCTTCAGGCCCTTTTCCTACCCTCAGGAACAGCACCATGCGTTTGACCACCCGAGGCAAACTCGCCGTCACTGCGGTCACCGATCTGGCCTTGCGCTCCCACGGCCGGCCGATCGCGCTTCCCTCCATCAGCGCCCGCCAAGGCATTTCCCTGTCATATCTCGAAGACATCTTCAGCGCACTGCGCCGCGCCGGCCTGGTCCACAGCATTCGCGGGCCCGGCGGAGGGTACACACTGACACGGCCGCCACAGGAACTCTCCGTGGCCGATATCGTCATCGCCTCCGAAAAATACATGGGCGGCGCCGATGACAAGGGCACGGACACCGGCACCGCATCGGCACCAGGCGAGATGACGGCCGAGCTGTGGGCCAGCTTTCACTCGCGTGTCATGGAATACCTGCAGTCCATTACGGTGGCGGACCTGCTGACCCAACGGGAAGCCAGCGCCTGCCATGCCGACCATTCTGCAGCCGTGGTAGTGGCCCCGCCCGCCAGCACCACAGGCCGACGGGCAGCGAAAACCCAGCTACCGTCAGGGGATGTGCCGAACTCCGTATTTGCCTTGGGGCTTGCCGTTCCGCGCACCCGGACGAGTTGATGCGCCGGCATCCGTAGCGTCCTTCTCCGGAACGACACGGATGCCCGCCCTGGGCGACGACACCGCCGACTATTTGCCGAGCAGGACCTTCAATGCGCTCTGCAGGCGGCGCGCGCCTGCCTCGTCGCTGGCGCCTTCCAGCACGCGCGCCACATCCTGCGTCCAGGTTTGCGCCGGCGAGGGATCGTTGCGACGCGTGAGCAACTGCAGCTGCAGAGCACGCCGTGCGGCCAGTTGGTCTGCGGGCGTCGGGACCTCCGCCGCGATCTCCAGCCGCAGCAATGCTTCCGGGGCACCCCCGGCCGCAGGTGCCGCAATCGCCTGCGACCAGGCGGTGCGCGCCGTGGGGGGCACCTTGCCGCCCAGTTCCTGGACGCTGGGCAATTGCGCAGCGTCGCGGCTTTTCCAGGCCGACAACAGCTGCGTGAGCGCTTCGCCATGGGCCTGTGCCGCCAGCTTGCGCAGCGCGCCCTGCGCATGCTCCATGGCGTCGCGTTGCGCGCGGAAAGCCGCATCACCCAGACGCGGACCTCGCGCAGCAGCACCATCGCGCTCCCGCCCCCGCCCCTGCATACCGCTGTCCCGTGGGCCGCGGCCGTCACGCCGGTCGCCACCACGGCCGGCGACCGTGGGCTGCGCGGGCACCGCCTTGCGCGCCCCCGGCCGGTCATCGCCACGCACGGCCACCACCGGGCGCGCCGCAGGCACGGGTTTGGAAGTCGGCGCATCGTTTTGATCTGCTACCGAATCAGTAGCTGCTTGCGCTTGACCATCAATGGTTTGATCGGCTTTTTTATCCAAATTCTCGGAATCCCCCGATCCGCCGGCAGGCTCCTTCAGCGCGCGCTCCAGCGCGGCCATGGCACCGCGGATCTTCTGCGCATCGCCCGACGCATTGGCGGCCTCCAGCGCCTTGGATGCCTCCAGCACGGCCCGGTCGCGCGCGCTCAACTCGGAGGCACTGCGCTCACGTTCGGCCGACTTGCGGTTGAACGCCTCGTCGATGGGCTTGCGGAACGCGTCCCAGAGCTTCTGCTCATGCTTGCGATCCAGCGGCACCGCCTGCGCCTCGGCCTGCCAACGCTGCTGCAAGGCCTTGATGGCATCGATGCGCAGACTTGGGGCCGCACCCAGGGCGCCTGCCTCCTCGATCATGGCGTGGCGGCGCTCCAGGCTGGCCTTCTGCGCAGCCTCCAGCGGAGCGCTGGCAGCCGCCAGTGCCTGCTTCCACAGTGGCTGCAGTTCAGCGAACATCTTTTCGCTCACATGGCCACCGGTGCGCCAACGCTCGGCAAACTGGTGCAATGCACGACTGAAGGACTTCCAGTCCTGCGCAGCGGCAGCGGCTTGCGATTGGGCCCAGGCATTCACCTCTTCGATCAGCGCCAACCGCTGCGCACGGTGTTCGGCACCTTCGGCACGCACCTTCTCCAGCCAGCCCTCGACCACCTTGTGCGCGGCATTGCACGCATCGTCGAATTTCTTCCACAGGGCGTGGTTGGCCGGCGCCCCCTGGTCGGCCTGCTTCCACTGCTCGCGCAGCTGGCGCAGCGTTTCCTGCATCTTGCGCCCGCCGAGGGACTGTCCTTCCGGCCTGCGCAGCAGTGCCTCGGCCCGGGCCACGAGATCCTCGCGCACCTGGTCGGCGCTCCAGCGCTGCCAGCCCTCCAACTCGCCCGCGGCCACGAGGGCGGCGTGCACTTTCTGCTCCAGTTCGGCATCGATCAACTTGCCGTGCACCTTAAGCACGGCGCGCAGCGCAGTCGCTGCGCCAGCGCTGGCCTTGCCATGGCCCTGTGCGGTTTCCTGCTCCAGCTTGGACAGGGCCTCCTGAACGGCCTGCAGGGCCTTCTCGCGCATTTCAGGAGTCGCCTGCGGCTTGGATGGGCGGGGGGCAGGCGTCTTGGCGGCGGCTCCCGCTTCTAGGGGTAGCCCGCGCGCCTGGCGCAGTTCGTCGGACCACACGGGCACGGGCGGCAGGGGAGCCGAGGGGTCTTCTGCCGCAAGGACAGCCTGCGCCAATGCCGACTGAAACGCTTCCCACACCACCAGCAGCTGGGTGCGCGAAGCATCGAGCAAGGCGGGAAAGCGCGCCTCTACGCTGGGCCAGGCACTGTCGTCGGCAAGTGCCTGGGCCTGCTCCTGCCAGCGGCCGACATCGGCATTCAGCAGTTCCAGCGCAGACTGCGCATCCTTCCACGGTTTGGTGGAGAGCACTTCGATGCGCTGCGCGAGCAGAACGGCGGCTTCGCGCTGCACCTGAACACGATGCTGCAGGTCTTCGATGGTTTTCACGCGCTCGTTCAGACGCTGTTTGAGCACCGACAGAGGTTCGCGGGACAGCGGCGCGCCGGCCTTGGCCGCATCGCGCTGCCAGGCGAGCGCGTCGGCAATGTTGAGCTTGGCGGCTGCGAGCAGCGCTTCGGCCTTGGCTGCCCATTCGGCGGCGATCGCCTCCTGGCCCTCCGCGCGCCGAATCTCGTCCAGTCGCTCACGCACTGCGCGCGCGGCGCCTTTGTCCCGCGCACTCAATTCCTTGAATACTTCCTGGAGCTTTTCCACGCCAGGCTGGGTGGACAACCATTCACGGATGCGTGCCGAGCGTTCACCCGACGTGGCCGCAGAGAAAGCGCCGCCTGTCAACGCATCAAGGGGATGCGGCTCGCTGGTTTTGGCAGGGACCGGGGTCGCGTCAGATGCGTCGGACATTTTGCTACGTGAAGAAAAAAGGAACATGGATTTTATTGAGGTGCAAGCGAGCCACCTTGCGCCAACAGCGCAAGCAGTAGGTGGGCATCGCTCACGGACAAGCGGCTATTTTCGCCCGGTTTTACACCGCCTTCCCGCTGCGCCAGATCAGGAATCTGAGGGATAGACGGGATGGCGCGGGAACCGTGCTCGCATTCGAACGGTACTGTACCGGTAGCCGCACCCTGTGAGGTTACAAAATCCCGCGCGCCCCTCACTGGGCATTCAAAGAAAGCTCTGCCTTCGGCCGCGATGGCGCATCGCCCTCCCCCCCGGCTGCAGCTTGCTTGCGCCTACGAACAAACGTTCAAGCGGGACTTGCTGTTGCGCCAGATAGTCCCGCACGGCCACCCCTCGCGCCAAGGCCAGATCCGCCATGGCGTTGTCCGGAACTGTCAGGTTGTGCATCAGCAGGGCCTCCATCTCTGCAACGGGTACGTCCTTCGCCAGACCGACGAAGTTGCGCGGTTTGCGGATGTCGGACCGGCGATACAACTCCTTCAGCAGCGCAGGGTATTCCTCCTCAGTGAGCGGTGCGATGCTGTCCGCAGGTTCACCCGCACGGATGGCTGCCCTGCGCTTTTGCGCCTCGGCCATGTCTCGCAAGCGCTGGCGTTTCCATGCCAGCTGCTCGGCGTCGGGCTGTGCCCAACCCACGACCGTGACCTTCAGTGCGGGGCGGTTGTTCAGTTCGTTGGCGATTTTGTCCAGTTGCTGTCGGGCCTTCTCATCCAGTTCTGCACTGCCCAGCGCGAAGAGAACCGCACCCTGCTCGCCCGCGTCGCTGAAAGCGCCAGCCAACAGGGAAAAGGGGGCGGTGATCGCTTTCATGATGAGGTTGCCGATGACCTTCAGGATGACCGCTCCCAGACGGAATTCGGGGTCGTTGAGGGAGCCGCTGATGGGCAGATCCACGTCGATGATCCCATTGCGGTCCGCCAGCAGGGCCGTCGCCAGCCGCACGGGCAGACTGGCGGACGCGCCCTCCACGGGTTCCCCAAACGCCAGTTGGTTCAATACCAGCTTGTTGGTGGCGATGAGCTGCCCATCGGGCAAGATCTTGTACGCCACGTCCATGCTGAGCTTGCCCTTCTCTATCCCATGACCCGCGTACTTGATGCTGTAAGGCGACAACGGGGGCAACTCAAGGTCACGCATGCGCCCCTGAATATCCAGCGCCAGGGGCTTGACCAGCGGGTTGATGCGGCCGGTGACTTCCAGTGACGCCGTCCCCTGGGCGCGACCGCGCAATTCCAGGTCGGCCATCTGCGGCGCTGCCCCCGCCTCCGGCGACACCGAGGAAAATGCGCTCAACCCGCCCGTGAGCGCACTCAGGTCGGCAGAGTAGTTGGGTTTGATGAAGTAATCCGTGAAACGCACCGACCCATTGGTCAGCGCCACGGGACCAAAGCGGATCTGCGGAGCCGAAGGGGCCGCTGCCGGAGCGACGGCTGCAGCGTTCGATGCCGCAACCGCGTCTTCCGCTGCCGAAGCCTTGCGAATATCCTGCAAATTGATGCGGCCGTCTTCCTGCACGATGATCCGTGCGAAGAAATCGCTGAGCGCCGTTTCCTTCACATCCAGAGACACAGGCTGGTCTGGCTGCAAATTCATCGCCACCCCGCGCAACGCCAGGGATTTCCAGCGCAGCAGATCCTCGCCCCGCGCGCCTACGCCCCGCGCACCTACGCTCCGCTCGCCGGCCTTCGTCTCCTCAGGCATGTCCAAGCCAGCCTTGGCGCGCACGCGCACCTCGTCCAGCGACACATCCCCCTTGACTGAAACAGTGGCGCCGGCATTCCCCTGGACATAGCGCACGTCTCCGTCGAAGCCCCCATCGGCACGGAGGATGTCGACGTTAAGCTGCTGCCCTACATAGGGCTCCAGCGCGTGCAACGGCAGGTGTTGGGCGTGTACCTTGCCCTGCGCCGTCAGAACGGGCGCCATCGCCACCGAGCCCTCGTAGCGCAATCGCCCGGGTTCGGTCCTCCCTGCACCCACCCGGCCTTCCAGGCGCAATGCCGTGGGAGTGACCCGCCCGTCCGCATAAGCGAAATCCCGCGCGTGCAGTTGCAGATCGAACACATTCAGCGCTACGGCGCTCTGCGCTACCGCGTCGCGCAAAGCCACTGCTGCGCCATCGATCTCCAGGGAAGCCAGCCCCATGGACCAGGGAAGACCCGCAGCCTTTGGAGCGTCCGCGTTGGGCCCCGTCACCCCCGGGTGCGACACGCCCCACTGTTCAAACATCCATTCCCCCGTGCGAGTGCGCGACAGCAGCAGGCGCGGCCTCTGCAACGAAATCCGCTCTACCGATACGGCGCGTTGGGGCCAGCGTATCCAGGCATTGCCCGCTTCCAGCCGGCTCCACGCGGCCAGTAAATCCGCAGGCGCGTCCTTGATTCCTGCGCTCTGCAGTGGAACGCATTGTTCCTTGGAGGCGCAACGCAGCGCCAACTTATCCACGGACAACGCAGCCACCTTCGCCAGCACGACATCGCCATGCCGTGCTATTCCCAGGTCCGCATCCACGGAACCTTCCACGCGGGGTTGCAGCACGCCCGCCAGATAGGGCGCAGCGATGGACAGCGGCAGGCCCTTGATGGAAAGGGCGGCCTGCGCCTGCGAGGCGCTCACCTGGCCCAGTACAGCCAATCGCGCGGATTCGCTGCTGCCGGCGGCCGCAGACTGCCTGAGGGAAGCACTCGCACGCAGTTGCATGGGCTGTTCCAGCGGCAAGGCAATGGACGACGCTTCTACCTGCAGGTCTTCCACCTCCCACGCGGCGGTCCCCCGCGGCAGGCTGGCATCGGTCCATTGGATGAAGCCATCCCGCAAACCCACCCTGGCGATATAAACACGCCAGGGCTCCGCAGACTCCTTTGTCTGTGGCGCTGGGTGCTCGTCCCTCTCGGCCCGTGGCAATCCCGCAAGATTTACTTCACCCGCCTCGTTTCGGCGTACATGTGCACGCGCGCCGCGCCACTCCAGCAGATCGATGTTGATCCTGCGCCGCAGGGGCTCCGTCTCCTTGAATACGGCACGCATTTCCTCGAATTGCAGCAAAGGCTGCTCCTGCGCATCGGTGGCATGTACCCCGCTCAGTTGCACATCCCCGGAAATCAGCAGTCGAGGGGTCTCCCGTTGCTCGAACCCTAGTTGAACATCCCCGTCCAATCGCCCCGCCTTGAGCCGCACCGGCACGCTGGGCGGCAGGTAGCGACCGAAGGGGGCCAGGTCGAAATTCTCAATATGCAGGCGAACCTCGGCTTCCCTGGTGTCCGTAAAGGGAGTGGCCATCGCTGAGGTATCAAAGGTGCTGCCGTTGAGCTCAAACGCCAGGCGGGGCCTCACCTTGACCTCGCGGTCCGCAGAAAAACTGCTCAGGAAAGGAACGTCCAGTTCCACGCGGCGCAACGTGTGCACCACCTCCACCGTACGGTCATCGAATTCGACGACACCACCCTTCAATGCGATATTGAAGAGCGCGAAATGTGCCGGCTCCGTGGCTGATTTCTCGCCCTGCGGCTTCGCCGCCATGAGCGCGAGCAAGTCGTCCACGTCATAAACCCCTGGGGCCAATTGCGTGACACGAACTACCGGGTCGTCTACCTGCAGCGCATCGATCACTGGAGCGCCCCGCCAAAGGGATTGCAAGTCAGCGTCTATATAGATGCGGCCCACCCGTACCTGCTCTGAACTGCCATCCTTTGACGCCAGGGCTACGCCGTGCAAAGTGGCCTCCAAAGTCCAGGGCAAAAACTCCACCCGTTCGACCGTCAGCTTGCGCCCCAGCGCTTCACTCGCATGCCTTTCAATCTGCGACTGCGCCAGCGGAGGGACCACCAGCCAACCGAGCAGCCACGCGCCGCCCCAGCACAGCACCAACCATGCAAATCGACGAATCCAGGGGTTGTTCTTGATGGCTTGCAGCACGCGGCACCTATTCTGTTGAGCTACCAACGCAATGGGACCGTTCCCGCGCTGACGCAGGCAGGTAAAAAAACGCAAAAAAAAAAAGAAAGCCCGGTGTCGAACTTCTTCGTACACCGGGCTTGACGGCTGACACAACGGTCTTTCGCCATCTTTTTGCGCTTGGGAGAGGATCGTCTCAAGCGCAGGAGGCAAGGGATTGCCTCCAGGGGTTGCCTTGGAGGAGATCTCATGTGATGCGGCACTGTCTGCCATTCATCGCGCTGATCGCCCCGTTTGGCGGATGCCTGAGTCGTTCAGGCGCCTCAAAGATAGCAAATCCGAGCGCGTCTTCCAACAGCTTTTAGCAATGAAAAATTTCATGCAATTGACTGTTTCATTAAGCAGTCGAATTGCTAGCGCACAGACCCTTCTTAAAAAGGACATGCGTGAAAAATCTGTGCTTTCCCACAGATTGAACAGAACTTTTTGTTCTAAAAAATTCAAATGTTAGTGTTGACCTTGAATTTGGAGACCTCCTAGAATCCGCCAGCCCTCAACCAAGGCCTAGTAAAAACCCTAGCCGCTACAGATTTCGGCTACGACAGTCAACAGATTCCCCTGGGCCTAACGCGCCTAAACGGACTGAACGGCATACCCACCCAGACCCCACCGTCTGGCAGGACCGGACTCCTGAGCAACCACGACAGTGCTCTTCGCTCAGGAGCCGACTTAGAAAGGAAAGCTATGACAGCGTCAGGAAATGTGATTGCCGGCGTCCGCACGTTTGCGGGCGATGTGATCAACGGTTTTCTGGAAGTGACACACAGCGGCTTCGCCCTGCTCGGGCTGGGCGTCGTCTTTGGCGTGATCACACTTACGGCACGCCCGGACCTGCGCCAGGCAGGAGAAGAAGAACTCATGGGCTGGCTGCAGGCCCGCCAGGAAGCCGTAGTGGGCTTCCCTATGGAGCCTGCCGCAAGCGAGCGGGCAGTAGCGCTCAACCCCAAGGAGTTGCCGCGGGAACAGGCTGCCGTGGCCTACTGGCTCAGCAAGAAGTACCGCGTGGCGCCCGAACCGCTGGCGGCACTGGTCACCGAGGCGTATGAAATCGGCGCGCGGACCAAGCTGGATCCCACCTTGATCCTGGCCGTCATGGCCGTGGAATCGAGCTTCAACCCGTTTGCACAAAGCCCGGTAGGTGCGCAAGGCTTGATGCAGGTGATGACGCGCGTGCATACCGACAAGTACGAAGGCTTTGGTGGGCACCTGGCGGCATTCGATCCCGTGGCCAACCTGCGCGTCGGCGTGAAGGTGCTGCAGGAGTGCATCGCGCGCGCCGGCTCGCTGGAGGGCGGGCTGCGTTACTACGTCGGCGCAGCCAACTTGCCTGACGACGGGGGCTACGCCGCCAAGGTACTGGCGGAGCATTTCCGGCTGCGCCAGGTCGCCAATGGTCGCACGGGCGTTTCTCCCGCCGGCCCCGTGAATCCACCTCTCCTGTCCACCAAGGCTCCTGCCACACCGGAAGCCGCACCTGCAACCCCTGCCACTGGCGAGAAGGTGGCCCTGCTGAGCGGCCTCTGAAGGGCCTACTCTGGCATTGATGAAGGGCGTGCTCAGCTACACTAGCAGGGCACGCAACTGGCGATAGGCGCGGAGGTCTTCCGGGACACCGCCGCTGACGTGGACACCGGCAGGAAACAGCGTTTTTCTGCAAACCACTGGGGAGCGTGCCGCGCGGCAGGCACCAGCCCCGCAGCGATCCGTCGTTCGCCTGGGCAGCCCTTGATTGCCAAGGGACACTTAGTTCATCGGACTGCCATGTACCAACGCAATATTCTTGTCGAACAAACCGATCCCGAGGTGTGGGCCGCCATCCAGGCCGAAGACCGCCGCCAGGAAGAGCACATCGAGCTGATCGCCAGCGAGAACTACGCCTCGCCCGCCGTGATGGCCGCTCAGGGCTCGCAGCTCACCAACAAGTACGCCGAAGGCTACCCTGGCAAGCGCTACTACGGCGGCTGCGAGAACGTGGACGTGATCGAGCAGTTGGCCATCGACCGCATCAAGCAACTCTTCGGCGCCGAAGCGGCCAATGTGCAGCCCAACTCGGGTTCGCAGGCCAACCAGGCTGTGCTGATGGCCTTCCTGAAGCCCGGCGACACCATTCTGGGCATGAGCCTGGCCGAGGGCGGCCACCTCACGCACGGCATGCCGCTGAACATGAGCGGCAAGTGGTTCAACGTAGTCTCCTACGGACTGAACGACAAGGAAGAGATCGACTACGACGCGCTGGAAGCCAAGGCCCGCGAGCACAAGCCCAAGCTGATCATCGCCGGCGCCTCCGCCTACGCCCTGCGCATCGACTTCGAGCGCTTCGCGAAGATCGCCAAGGAAGTCGGCGCCATCTTCTGGGTGGACATTGCCCACTATGCCGGCCTGGTCGTCGCGGGCGAGTACCCCAACCCGGTGCCGTTTGCGGACGTGGTGACCTCCACCACGCACAAGAGCCTGCGCGGCCCACGCGGCGGCATCATTCTGATGAAGGCCGAGCACGAGAAGGCCATCAACAGCGCCATCTTCCCCGGCCTGCAGGGCGGCCCGCTGGAGCACGTCATCGCCGCCAAGGCCGTGGCCTTCAAGGAAGCCCTGTCGCCCGAGTTCAAGCAGTATCAGCAGCAGGTGACCAAGAACGCCAAGGTGTTCGCGGAAACGCTGATCCAGCGCGGACTGCGCATCGTGAGCGGTCGCACCGAAAGCCACGTGATGCTGGTGGACCTTCGCGCCAAGGGCATCACCGGCAAGGAGGCCGAGGCAGCCCTGGGCAAGGCCCATATCACGATCAACAAGAACGCGATCCCCAGCGATCCCGAAAAGCCGATGGTCACCAGCGGCATTCGCGTGGGCACGCCCGCCATCACGACACGGGGTTTCAAGGAAGAGGAAACGCGCCTCACGGCCAACCTGGTGGCCGACGTGCTGGACAATCCGCATGACGAGGCGAACCTGGAAGCCGTGCGCGCCAAGGTGCACGCGCTGACCAGCCGCTTCCCGGTCTATCGCTGATCGACCGCCGCGATGAAGTGCCCCTTTTGCAGCCATCAGGAGACCCAGGTCGTCGAGACCCGCGTCTCCGAGGACGGGGACTTCATCCGCCGCAGGCGCCAGTGCGGCGCCTGCGACAAGCGCTTCACGACCTACGAACGACCGGAAGTCAACTTCCCCACGGTTGTCAAGAAGGACGGCCGCCGCGTCGAATACGACCGCGAGAAACTGCTGGGATCGTTCAAGCTGGCGCTGCGCAAGCGCCCGGTGAGCACAGTGCAGATCGACTCGGCCATCGAGCGCATCGAGGAAAAGCTGCTCAACCTGGGGCAGCGCGAGATTCTGTCCAGCCGCATCGGCGAGCTGGTCATGCGCGAGCTGAAGAAGCTCGACAAGGTGGCCTATGTGCGCTACGCCAGCGTGTACCGCAGCTTTGAGGACATCGACGAGTTCCGTGCGCTGGTGGACGAAGTCCGCAAGTAAGCCGCAGCTCTCCCATTGCTCTTCTATTGATAGCTGGCAGCGCCCACTGGGCGGGCGCTACAGCCGTTTTTTACCATCACCCCAGGCGGACTGCCGGAATCGGAGCCACGGCCTGCACCACGTCGCCGCATTGCGCACGGTGGCGCAGCGCATGGTCCATGATGACCAATGCAAGCAACGCCTCGGCGATCGGCGCGGCGCGGATGCCCACGCAGGGGTCGTGGCGCCCCTTCGTGATCACCTCGGTACTCTGGCCGTGGATGTCGATGGACTCGCGCGGGCTGATGATGGAACTGGTGGGCTTGATGGCCAGCGACACCTCGATGTCCTGCCCGGTGCTGATGCCGCCCAGCACGCCACCCGCGTTGTTGCTGGCGAAGCCCGTGGGCGTGAGCGAATCGCCGTGCGTGGTGCCGCGCTGGGCCACGCTGGCAAAGCCGGCACCGATCTCCACACCCTTCACCGCGTTCAGGCCCATCATCACATGGGCGATGTCGGCGTCCAGCTTGTCGTACAGCGGCTCGCCCAGTCCCACGGGCACACCGGTAGCTTGCACACGAATGCGCGCGCCGCAGGAGTCGCCGGACTTGCGCAGCGCGTCCATGTAGTCCTCGTAGGCCTGCACGTCGGCCACCGGTGCGAAGAAGGGGTTGTGCGGCACATGCTCCCAGCTCTCGAACGGGATGGGCAGTTCGCCCAGTTGGGTCATGCAGGCACGAAAGCGGGTGCCGTATTTCTCGGCCAGCCATTTCTTGGCCACCGCGCCGGCGGCTACGGTGGGTGCCGTGAGGCGCGCAGACGAACGGCCGCCGCCGCGCGGGTCGCGCAGGCCGTACTTGTGCCAGTAGGCATAGTCGGCATGCCCCGGGCGGAAGCTCTGCGCGATGTTGCCGTAGTCCTTGCTGCGCTGGTCGGTGTTGCGGATCAGCAGCGCGATGGGCGTGCCGGTGGTCTTGCCCTCATATACGCCCGAGAGGATTTCCACCGCATCCGGCTCGTTGCGCTGCGTCACATGGCGGCTGGTGCCGGGGCGGCGGCGGTCCAGGTCGGCCTGAATGTCGGCCTCGGACAGTTCCATGCCGGGCGGGCAGCCGTCGATCACGCAGCCGATGGCGGGGCCATGGGATTCACCAAAGTTGGTGACGCAAAAAAGGGTACCGAGTGTGTTGCCGCTCATAGGGGTGCGATTATCCCCGAGCCACTGTTACTACCAAAAAAATAGCTGCCAGCGCTTGATTGACAAGCGCTGGCAGCTATTTTGATCACCAAATCAGTTGGCCGGCCGCGATTCTTCCTGCGGCCAGTCGCGGATGTAGGCCTTGAGCAGCTTGTTCTCGAAATTCTGGCTGTCCACCACGGCCTTGGCCACGTCGTAGAAGCTGACCACGCCCATCAGCATGCGCTTGTCCATCACGGGCATGTAGCGCGCGTGGCGGCCCAGCATCATGCGGCGCACCTCGTCCATGTCGGTCTCCAGGGTGCAGGTCAGCGGCGCGTCGTCCATGGCGGTACGCACCAGCATGGTGCCCACGCCGCCACCATTTTTCGTCAGCGCCTGGATCACCTCGCGGAAGGTGAGCATGCCCACCAGGTCGCCATGTTCCATCACGACCAGCGAGCCGATGTCCTTCTCGGCCATGGCATCCACGGCGCGGGCCAGCGGCTCGTCGGGATGCACGGTGTAGAGGGTGTTGCCTTTGAGGCGCAGGATGTCGCTGACTTTCATGGGGAGTCTCCGAAGGGTTCTGCAGGCGCTGCATGCAGCCCGATAGCGAATAAATATAGCCCACAATGGCGCACAAATTCACCACTTTGGAGACATGAATGCCCGGATATTCCGACCCCGGCTTCGACACGCTGGCCCTGCACGCCGGCGCGCAGCCGGACCCCGCCACAGGTGCGCGCGCCGTGCCGATCCACCTGAGCACCTCGTTCGTCTTCGAGTCGAGCGACCATGCGGCGGCCCTGTTCAACCTGGAGCGCCCGGGCCATGTGTACAGCCGCCTGAGCAACCCCACCAACGCGGTGCTGGAGCAGCGCGTGGCAGCGCTGGAGGGCGGCGTGGGGGCGATTGCCGTGGCCAGCGGGCAGGCCGCGCTGCACCTGGCGATTGCCACATTGATGGGCGCAGGCAGCCACATCGTGGCCAGCACGGCGCTGTATGGCGGCAGCCAGAACCTGCTGCACTACACGCTGCGCCGCTTCGGCATTGACACCACCTTCGTGAAGCCCGGCGACATCGACGGCTGGCGCGCCGCCATCCGCCCCAACACCAAGCTGTTCTTTGGCGAAACCGTAGGCAACCCCGGGCTGGAGGTGTTGGACATCCCCACGGTCGCGGACATTGCGCATGAAGCTGGCGTGCCCCTGCTGGTGGACTCCACCCTCACCTCGCCGTGGCTCATCAAGCCCTTCGAGCATGGCGCGGACCTGGTGTACCACTCGGCCACCAAGTTCCTCTCAGGCCATGGCACGGTGATCGGCGGCATCGTGGTCGATGGCGGCAGCTTCGACTGGGAAGGCTCCGGCCGCTTCCCCGAGCTGACCCAGCCCTACGACGGCTTTCACAACATGGTGTTCACCGAGGAGAGCACCGTGGGCGCCTTCCTGCTGCGCGCTCGCCGCGAGGGCCTGCGCGACTTCGGCGCCTGCATGAGCCCGCACACCGCCTGGCTGATCCTGCAGGGCATCGAAACCCTACCGCTGCGCATGGAACGCCATATGCGCAATACCGAGAAGGTGGTGCAGTTCCTGGCCAGCCACCCATTCGTCGAGCGCGTGGGCCACCCGCTGCTCGAGTCCCACCCCAGCCACCAGCTCGCGCAGCGCCTGCTGCCGCGCGGCGCGGGCTCGGTGTTCAGCTTCGACCTCAAGGGCAACCGCGAGCAGGGCAAGACGTTCATCGAGACGCTCAAGCTCTTCAGCCACCTGGCCAATGTGGGTGACTGCCGCAGCCTGGTGATCCACCCCGCCTCCACCACGCACTTCCGCATGAGCGACGAAGCGCTCGCCGCGGGCGGCATCAGCCAGGGCACGATCCGCCTGTCGATCGGACTGGAAGATGCCGACGACCTGATCGACGACCTCAAGCGGGCACTCAAGGCTGCGGAGAAGCCAGCGGGAAAGGCGGGTGCGTGATGTACGTGCAAGTCAACGGCGCACAGACCTACTGCTACACCGGCGGCAAGCCCTTCGATGCCGCCAAGCCCACCGTGGTGTTCATCCACGGCGTGCTCAACGACCACAGCGTCTGGGCGCTGCAAAGCCGCTACATGGCCAACCATGGCTGGAACGTGCTGGCCGTCGACCTGCCCGGCCACAGCAAAAGCGCGGGCAATGCCCCTGCAAGCGTGGAGCAGGCGGCCGACTTCGTGGGCGCCCTGCTCGACGCACTGTCCATCCAGCGCGCCGCGCTGGTGGGCCATAGCTGGGGCTCGTTGATCGCGCTGGAGGCCGCCGCACGCCTGGGCGGGCGCGTGAGCCATCTGGTGCTGGTGGGTACGGCCTATCCGATGAAGGTGTCGCCCGCGCTCATCGAGGCATCGCAGACCGACCCCGAGCAGGCGCTGCGCATGGTCAACGTGTTCTCGCGCAGCACCCTCGCGCCCCCCTCAGGCGCGGGCTTCTGGGTGTACGGCGCGGGCATGGCGCTGGGCCGCAAGGTGCTGCGCAGTAACCCGCAGGTCAATGTGTTCCACCGCGGCTTCGTGGCGTGCGACAGCTACGCCAACGGCGAACAGGCCATCGCAGCGGTGCAGTGCCCCGTGCTGTTTGCCTTGGGCACGCAAGACCAAATGACCGCGCCCAAGGCCGCGCAGGGGTTGATCCAGGCCGCGCGATCCGCGGGCAAGGACGTGCAGATCGTCCATCTGCCGGTGGGCCACCACCAGATGACCGAAGCACCGGACGCAACGCTGTTCGCCATCCGCGACTTCCTGGCAAGACGCATCTCCGCCTGAGATCGTTGCACGGCAGGGCCGGCGGTGCAGGGCATCCCCTGCAGCGCTCCCCTGCCCGATGGATGACGGGCGCCGCCGCCTCGGCAGAGGGGGATGTGACTTCCCCTGCCACATCCAAAGCACTGGCCCCTGCTTGCCTGCGGCGACCATTTACTGGCCGCGTGATGCATATCAAAAACAGCATCAAACGACCAAGCGGCAAGCGCAGTCAGCTATTGTTTAAATAGCAATCGAAGGCCAATAGCGGCCACTTTCCCCGGCCTGGCACTGGGGCATTGGCACGGTCCGCGCCTGCGGACCTAGACTGGGTTCACCCGACCAGTCGCGTCGTCCGGCGCCCGCCCTGCATGCACCTGCCCCCATCCACCGATGCCCGCGGCACCCCGTGGCATGCGCTGTCCGCTGGCGAAGCGCTGCGACGGCTGCAAACCGACGACCGCCACGGCCTGGCGCATGCCGAGGTGGCGCGGCGCCTGGCACGCTTCGGCCCCAACCGCCTGCCCGCGCCGCCGCGCCGACCGGCCTGGCTGCGCCTGCTGCAGCAATTCCACAACGTGCTGATCTACGTGATGCTCGCTGCCGCAGCGGTCACCGCGGCACTGGCGCACTGGATCGACACCGGGGTGCTATTGGGGGCCGTGATCGTCAACGCCATCATCGGTTTCTTGCAGGAGGGCAAGGCCGAGTCGGCGCTGGACGCGATACGCCACATGCTCTCGCACCAGGCCACGGTGCTGCGCGGGGGGGAGCGCCAACTGGTGGCCGCCGACCAGCTCGTGCCGGGCGACATCGTCATCCTCGCGTCCGGCGACAAGGTGCCCGCGGACCTGCGCATCCTCACGGCCCGCAGCCTGCGCGCCGACGAGGCCGTGCTGACGGGCGAGTCCGTGCCCTGCGACAAGCACGAAGCCACCGTGGCAGCCGACGCCGCTTTGGGCGACCGCCGCAGCATGCTCTACTCCGGCACGCTGGTGGCCGCGGGCACCGCTTTGGGCACCGTGGTGGCCACGGGCACGAACAGTGAATTGGGGCGCATCAGCACGCTATTGGCCCAGGTGCAGGCGAGCACCACGCCGCTGCTGCGGCAGATCGCGCAGTTCAGCCGCTGGCTGGCGCTGGCCATCGGGCTGTTCGTGCTCGCCACGTTCGCCATCGGCGTGCTCTGGCGCGCTCAGGCACCCGCGGACATGTTCATGATGGCCGTGGCGCTGGCGGCCTCGGCCATCCCCGAGGGGCTGCCCGCCATCATGACCATCACCCTGGCCATGGGCGTGCGGCGCATGGCGCAGCACAACGCCATCATCCGCCACCTGCCGGCGGTGGAAACGCTGGGGGCTGTCACGGTGATTTGCTCCGACAAGACCGGCACCCTCACTTGCAACGAGATGACCGTGCAGCGCGTGGTGACCGCCGACCATGTCATAGAGGTGACCGGCAGCGGCTATGCGCCGCAGGGGGGCTTCCTCATCGGTGGCGTGCCCATCACTGCGCAAGAACACCCTGCCCTGCAGTCCGTGGCCCAGGTGGCGCTGCTGTGCAACGACGCCACGCTGCACGACGGTCCCCAGGGCTGGAGCCTGACGGGCGACCCGACGGAGGGCGCGCTCGTCACCCTGGCGCTCAAGGCGGGCCTGGACGCCACGGCGCTGCATGCGCGCCAGCCGCGCATCGACGCCATACCGTTCGAGTCCGAGCACCGCTTCATGGCCACACTGCACCACGACCACGCGGGGCATGCGGTGATCCTGGTGAAAGGAGCGCCCGAGCGTGTGCTGGACATGTGCAACGCACAGCGCCAGTGGCCCGCCGATGGCGCGGGCACCGATGCCCCGCTGCAGCACGACTACTGGCGCCGCGCGGCCAACGACTGCGCGGCACGGGCGCTGCGCGTGCTGGCGATCGCCATCAAGCGCGTGCCGGCGCAGCAGCACGCGCTGCAGTTCGCCGACATGGAGGGCGGCTTCACGCTGCTCGGGCTGCTGGGCAGCATGGACCCGCCGCGCCCAGAGGCCGTGGCCGCGGTGGCCGAATGCCAGGCCGCGGGCGTACGCGTGAAGATGATCACCGGCGACCACGGCGAAACCGCACGTGCGATTGGCGCGCAGCTGGGCATCGGCCTGGGCCGCCCCGCACTCACGGGCGCCGAGATCGAGCTGCTGGACGACGCCGCCTTGCGCGACGTGGTGGCCAGCGTGGACGTGTTCGCCCGTGCCAGTCCCGAACACAAGCTGCGCCTGGTGCAAGCCCTGCAGTCCCGCGGAGAAGTCGTGGCCATGACGGGCGACGGCGTGAACGACGCGCCCGCACTCAAGCGCGCCGACGTGGGAGTCGCCATGGGCAGGAACGGTACCGAGGCCGCCAAGGACGCGGCCGCCATGGTGCTGACCGACGACAACTTCGCCACGCTGGGCCACGCGGTGCGCGAGGGCCGGGGCATCTACGACAACGTGCGCAAGTTCATCCTGTTCATGCTGCCCACCAACGGGGGCGAGGCGCTGATCGTGTTTGCCGCCATCGCATTCGGCCTGCTGCTGCCGCTCACCGCGGCGCAGGTGCTGTGGATCAATCTGGTCACGTCCAGCACGCTGGGCGTGGCGCTGGCATTCGAGCCTGCGGAGGACGACGTCATGCGCCGCCCTCCCCGGCCTCCGCAGGAAAAGCTGCTGTCCGGCCTGTTCGCGTGGCGTGTGCTCATGGTGGCGGTTTGCATGGCGGCGGCTTCGCTCGGGCTGTTCCTGTGGGAGCTGTCCAACGGCGCTGCGATCGAAACCGCGCGCACCATGGCTGTCAGCGCGGTGGTGGTGATGGAGATGTTCTACCTGCTCAACAGCCGGCACATCGAGCGCAGCGTGCTGTCGCGCGAGGGCCTGCTGGGCAATCCCAAGGTGCCGCTGACCATCGCCCTCTGTGCGCTGCTGCAACTGGGCTTCGTGCACCTGCCCTGGATGCAGGCCGTGTTCGGCTCCACGGACCTGTCTGTGCAGGAATGGTCGCGCGTCCTGCTGGCCGGGCTGGCCGTCTTCACGCTGGCCGAACTGGAGAAGGCGGCTCTGCGGCGCTGGCGCGCACGCCGCGCCCATCGCTGACACGGACCACGCCTACCCCAGCAGACGGCACAGCGCGGCCAGGTCGCGCACGGTGGCAGGGGGCGCCACCGCGTGCGGCCACGCCGCATCGCCCCGATTGAGCCAGGCCGCCTGCATGCCGGCGCCCAGCGCGCCATGCGCATCCAGCGTGGCATCGTCGCCTATGTGCAGCACGGCCGCGGGCGGCAGGTCCAGCACCCGCGCCGCCTCATGGAAGATGCGGGGGTCGGGCTTGGCAATACCGAACTCGCGGGCGCTGATGCTGGCGCGAAAGTACCGTCCGATGCCGATGGCCTGCAGGTCCGCATTGCCATTGGACAGCGCCACCACCGGGTGGCGCGCCGAGAGGAATTCCAGCGCCGCTATCGCATCGTCGAACAGCTCCACCCGCTGGCGCTCGGCGAAGAACACGTCGAACCCCTGGTCCGTGAGCGACTCGTCCTCGCCCGCCTGGCGCAGCGCTGCGCGGATGGTCTCGCGGCGCAGCACCGTCAGGTCGTGCGATAGGTGCGCATGGGCGGACGCCACCTGCGCACGGAGCATGCGGGACGTGTCGGGCGACGCCAGCAGCGCCGAGGCGCCGGGCGCCACCGTGAGCAGCCACTCGATCAGCACCTCCTCAGCCCGTGCAATGGTGGGCCAGATAGGCCATAGGGTGTCATCCAGGTCAAGAGTGATGGCGCGGATGCGGGAAATATCGAGCATGGCCCGAGCATACCGCCCGGCATTTGCCACAATCACCGCATGCCCGCCTCGCCTTCTCACCATGCCGCCCAGACGGCCTCAGCCTCTTCGATCCCGACCGCCGCAGCACGCGAAAGCACCGCCATTCTGCTGAGCAACCTGGGCACGCCAGACGCCCCCACCGCACCAGCGCTGCGCCGCTATCTGGCGCAGTTCCTGGGCGACCCGCGGGTGGTGGAAATTCCGCGGGCGCTGTGGCTGCCTCTGCTGTACGGGATCATCCTGCGCACGCGGCCGGCCAAGTCGGCCGCCAAGTACGCCAGCATCTGGACGGAAGAAGGCTCCCCACTCGCCGTATGGACGGCCAAGCAGGCGGTGATGCTGCGCGGCTGGCTGGGCGAGGCCGGCCAGCCGGTGCGTGTACTGCCCGCCATGCGCTACGGTCAGCCGGCCATTGGTGCGCAGCTGCAGGTGCTGCAGGACGCCGGCGTACGCCGCGTGCTGGTGCTGCCGCTGTACCCGCAATACTCGGCCACGACCACCGCCAGCGTGTTCGACGACGTGGCCGCGTGGGTGCGCCGCTCGCGTTGCTTTCCCGAGCTGCGCTTCGTGAACGACTACCACGACCACCCGGACTACATTGCCGCGCTGGCCCAGTCGGTGCGCGCGCACTGGCAGCGCGAGGGCGGCCCGGCGGACAAGCTGGTGATGAGTTTTCACGGCATTCCCGAACGCAATGTGCGATTGGGCGACCCCTACGCGGAGCAATGCCGCACCACGGCCCGGCTGCTCGCGCAGGCGCTGGGGCTGGGCGAAGACCGGTACCTGCTGACCTTCCAGTCGCGCTTTGGCAAGGCCCGCTGGCTGGAGCCCTACACCGAACCCTCGCTGGTGGCGCTGGCACAGGGCGGCACGCGCCGCGTGGACGTGATGTGCCCAGGCTTCACCAGTGACTGCCTGGAAACGCTGGAGGAGATCAACCAGGAGGCACGCGAGGCCTTCCTGCACGCAGGCGGCCAGGACTTCCGCTACATCCCCTGTCTGAACGACAACCCCGCCTGGATCACCGCCTTGAGCCGCATTGCACAACAGCACCTGGCGGGCTGGAGCCCGCCATGAGCGCGCCCTGCACGGCACTCGCACCCGGCCAGCTGCGCCTGAGCATCCGCCCCGAGAGCCTGGGCTTTGACGACACGCGCGCGCTGGTGGCCGAGCCCCTGCCGTGGATCGGCCAGCAGCGCGCGTTCGATGCGGCCCGGTTCGGGCTGACCATGCAGCAGCCCGACTACCACCTGTTCGTGCTGGGCGAGGTCGGCAGCGGCCGTGCCTCCCTGATGCGCCAGGCCATGGACGAAGCGGCCGCCAGCCGGCCCGTGCCGCCGGACCTGTGCTTTCTGCACGACTTTGACGCACCCGAACGTCCACGCGCCCTGCGCCTGCCCGCGGGCCAGGGGCGCCAGCTGCGCGACCAGATGGCGAGCTGGAGCCGCCAGCTGGAGGCGGAGATCCCCAAGCGCCTGGCTGCGCCGGACGTGAAGAACGAGCGCGAGCGTATCCACAAGCGCTACCAGAGCGACGAGGCGCGCGCCTTCAGCCAGTTGGCCGACTTCGCGCGTGCACGGCGGTTTCGCCTGTCGCGTGAACAAGGGCAGATGGTGTTCACCCTGCTGGGCCCGGGCGGCGAGCCGCTGACGGAGGCCGATGGCGCAGCGCTGGGCGCACCCGAGCGCGCCGCCATCGAGCTGGCCGAGCAGGAACTGCGTGCGGAGATCGTGCGCTTCCTGGAACAGACCCGCCCGCTGGAGCGCGCGCGCGACGATGCGCTGGCGCAGCTTCTGCGCCAGAGCGCCGGCCCGCTGGTGACGCACGGTCTGGACGACATCCGCCAGGGCCTGCGCAAGCAGATCAAGGACGCGGTCAAGCTGGGACGCTGGCTCGACCAGGTGCAGCGCGAGGTGCTCGACGACCTTGAGCTCTTCGTGCCTCACGAAGGCGAGCAGCCCGACGATCCGCAGGAAGAGGAGCGCCGCGACCAACTGGCCAACCTGCTGGCGCTGTGCCAGGTGAACCTGGCGGTGGACAACGCTTCCCTGAAGGGCGCGCCAGTGGTGGTCGAAGACAACCCGCAGCTGCGCAACCTGTTCGGCCACATCCAGTACGAATCCGGGGAAGACGCGCCGTATGCCGATTTCTCCAGCATCCACGCCGGCGGCCTGCTGCGTGCGCACGGCGGCTACCTGATGCTGTTCCTGCGCGACCTGCTGGGCGATACGCCGCTGTGGGAGCGGCTGCGCCGCTTCCTGCGCTGCAGCCGCCTGGCGGTCGAGGACACGGCCGCCAGCCATGGCGGTGGTGGGCCGACAGTGGCGCTGCAGCCCGAGGGCGTGGATGTGGACGTCAAGCTCGTGCTGATCGGCACCGCCGTCGAGTATTACGTGCTGCAGGAGGGCGACGAAGACCTGGCGCAGCGCTTTCGCGTGAAGGTGGATTTTGCCGAGCGCTTCACCGCCAGCGCCCAGACGCATTACGCCAGCGCCGTGTTCATCGCACGCGCGTGCGCCCGCCGCGGCCTGCCGCACTGCAGCGCCGCGGCCGTGGCGCGCCTGCTGGAATTCACCCACCGCGAGGCTGACGACCAGTCGCGCCAGAGCGCGCGCTTTTCCCTGCTGGAAGCCCTGCTGCTCGAAAGCGCGGCCCAGGCGCGGGCACGCGGCGCGGCGCTGACCGATGCGGCCGACGTGGAAGCCGCGCTGATCGCCAAGCGCCAGCGCCACAACGCCCCCGAGGAGGCATTGCACGAATCGATTGCCGAGGGCGAGTTGCTCATCACGCTGGACGGCACGCGCGTCGGCCAGTTGAATGCGCTCACGCAGATCGACCTGGGCGACTACCGCTTCGGCTTTCCGGTGCGCATCACCGCGCGCACGCATGCGGGCCAAGAAGGCCTGGTCAACATCGAGCGCGAGGTCGAGCTGTCCGGCCCGATCCACGACAAGGGCGTGCTCATCCTGCACAGTTATTTCAGCGCGCTGTTCGGACACCTGGCGCCGCTGGCGCTCAACGCGTCCATCGTGCTGGAGCAGGAGTACAGCGGCATTGAGGGCGACTCGGCCTCCTGCGCCGAGCTGTATACCCTGCTGTCGTCGCTGTCCGGCCTGCCGCTGCGCCAGGACATCGCGGTTACCGGCGCGCTCAACCAGCACGGTGAGGTGCTGCCCGTGGGCGGGCTGAACGAGAAGATCGAGGGCTGGTTCCGCGTGTGCGCGCACGCGGGCCTGACCGGCACGCAGGGCGTGCTGATTCCGGCACGCAACCAGCGCCACCTGATGCTCTCGCCCGCCGTGGTGGATGCGGTCGCGGCGGGGCGCTTTCACGTCTATACGGCGCAGCACGTCAGCGAGGGCATTGCGCTGCTCACTGGCACGCACGCGGGCCTCACCGCCGGCGAGCCGTGGGAAGGCAGCGTGCGGGCGCGCGCCGAAAGTACGCTGCTGGCCTACCGCCGCGCATGGCAGGCCATGGCGCTGGGGCGGCGGCGCGTGCCGCGCAGGCTCGGCGGCAGCCTTTGAAAACCGCCCGGCGTTGCGGTGGGCCGGGCCTGGCTTATCCATATTGGCTATAAGAACAATCCGATTCTGTCGTTGATGAGGCTCAAGGGCGCGGGACAATGACGCCCTTCCCTGAACGACTGTTTTCGAGATCGCCATGAAAAAACTGCTCGCCCTCGCGGTATTCGCCACGGCCGCCCATGTGGCCCCTGCGGCGTGGGCAGCCCAGCCACTGCTGACGCCCGCCGAACTGAAGGCCCAGACAACGCAGGCCACGCCGCCGCGCGTGATCGACATCCGCGACCCCGCCAGCTACGGCGCCCAGCACATTCCGGGTGCGGTGAATGCCCCCTACGGCAAGTGGCGCGGCCCCGCCAGCAACCCGGGTGAACTGCCCGACCTGCCCCGGCTCACCGCGCTGGTGCAGTCGCTGGGGCTCACGCCCACCACGCATGCCGTGGTCGTCTCCACGGGCGCGGACCCGACGGATTTCGGCGCTGCGGCGCGCGTGTACTGGACGCTGAAACTGCTGGGCCTCCAGGAACTCTCCATCCTCAATGGCGGCATGAAGGCCTGGGGCCAAGCCCAGCTTCCGTTGACGGCCGAGGTGCCACAGGTCGCGGCCAGCCAGTACACGCCCACGCTGGACACCCGCCTGCTGGCCACGCGCGAGGACGTGGGCCAGCACATTCGCCTGAGCAACGCCGCACTGGTGGATTCGCGCCCCGATGCCTTCTACCAGGGCAAGGTGCGTGCGCCCGCGGCCAAGGTGTCTGGCACCCTGCCGGGCGCACAGCAGCTGGACTTCAACCAGTGGTTCGTTCCCGGCACCTCCACCTTCGTGGATGCGGCGACGGCCCGGCAGATCGCCGCCAAGGTCAAGCGCGAACAGGGCCAGGACATGGTCGCGTTCTGCAATACCGGCCACTGGGCGGCCACCGACTGGTTCGGCCTGTCCGAAGTGGCGGGCCTGCCCGGCGTGAAGCTGTATGCCGGCTCCATGGTGGACTGGACCCAGTCCCAGGAGCCGCCGCTGATGGCGAACCAGCCCACCCGCGCCGAGGCCCTGGCCTACGACGCCAAGCAGTGGTGGGAACGCAAGCTCAAGTAAGCCAGCCCACTGCGCTGGGCAGCTGACAGCTTCATAGTCAAATCGGCCTCTAGCGCTTGCCAGGCAAGCGCTAGCAGCTCACTTTTTTGAATCTCTGGCCCTCTTCCATGAAACGACTCCCTCTTGCGGCCCTGCTGGCCATTTTCTTGGGCTGGCTGCTGTGGACCGTGTCCGTGCGGCAAGCGGCCCTGTTCGCCGTGGGTCTGGGCCTGGGCGCGGTGCTGGCCGGCCAGCGCTTTGGCTTCACCACCGGCTGGCGCATGCTCATCGAGGACAAGGACGCCAGCGGCGTCATGGGCCAGCTGCTGCTGCTGGCACTGGCCGCCGCACTGGCCATGCCGCTGCTGGGCCACTTCCCTGAACTGACGGCCGCCCTGGGCCCACCCAGCGTGAGCCTGCTGGTCGGCGCCTTCGTGTTCGGGCTGTGCATGCAGATTGCCGACGGCTGCGGCAGCGGCACGCTGTACAAGGCGGGCCTGGGCATTCCGATGAACGCGGCGATCCTGCCGCTGTTCGCGCTGGGCAGTTTCCTGGGCTCGATGCACCTGGGCTTCTGGCTGGACCTCGGCCGCGCGCAGCCCGTCGGTTTGGTCACCCGCTTCGGTTGGCAACAGGCACTGTTGATCACGCTGGCGGTGCTGGCCGTGGTCGCGGTGGCGGTGCGCTGGTATGCGCGCCGTGCCCAGAGACCGCAAGGCACGCAACCCCAGCCGCTGCTGGTGCGCAGGTGGATCGTGGGCGCCGTGCTGCTGGCGCTGCTGGCCACGCTGAACCTGGTGATCGCCGGCCAGCCCTGGGGTGTGGTGTACGGCTTTGGCCTGTGGGCGGCAAAACTCGCCCAGGCCAGCGGTGCCGCGGACCTGGCGGGCAACTGGTTCTGGAGCCAGCCCGGCAATGCCGCCCGTCTGCAGGAGACCGTGCTGCTGGACGTGACCAGCATCACCAACATCGGCATCCTCGGGGGCGCTCTGTGGGTGTCGGCCGGCAAGCCGGTCACGGCCAAGGCGCTGACAGGCACGCAATGGGCCGTGGCCCTGGTCGCGGGCCTGCTGCTGGGGTACAGCTCGCGCCTGGCCTTCGGCTGCAACGTCGGCGCCATGCTGTCGGGCATCTCCACGGGCAGCCTCCACGGCTGGATCTGGGTGCCGCTGGCCTTCGCGGGCACGATCTTCGGCCTGCGCATCCGCCGCCATTTCGGCTTCTGAACACGAGGAGCGCAACGCCATGACACGACACACCACACTGCGCCTGGCCTTCTGGGCCGTGCTCGCCGCCTTCCTGGCCTGGGACTACAGCAACTCCGCCCCGGTGGACCTGCGCTTCGAGGCGCCGCTGATCGCGGCCGGCTCGGGCAAGGCCGCCTCGGGCGGGCACTGCTCCATGCCGGACTGACGTCCTTCTCCGCGCACAACGCAACAAGGCCTCCACACGGAGGCCTTGTTGCTTGGCGCGGCGAGCGGTCTCAGGGCGTATCGGCAGACGGCTTGGCCACTTCGAACCCTGCGTCCTGCCAGGCCTGCAGCCCGCCCAGCAGCGGGCGCACGTTGGGAAAGCCTGCGCGCTGTAGCTGGCGCGCCAGCCGGGCGGCCGATATCTCTGCCGGGCAGTCGCAATAAATGACCACGCCGTGCGGATGCGCGTCGTGCGGCAATAGATGGGCATGGGGTGCTGCCGCGTCCCGGGGGCGCAGCTCCCACGCCTGGGCGCCGGGAATATGGCCCGCGCTGTAGGCCTGACCCGTGCGCACATCGATCACCGTGGGCATGGCCCCCTGGGCCTGCATGCCGCGCAACTCTTGCACCGACACGCGAGGCATCTTCAGCGAGCGCACCGTGCGCTGGCGCTGCCACCACTTGCGCAGAATGAACACGCCCAGGCCCACCGCCAGCAATACCAATCCCCCCTGGCCCAGCGCTGTGAGCACGGCCAGCAGGTCCTCGACCGTGGTGCTGAACAGCGATCCCAGCAACACTGCCGAGCCCACCCAGATCAACGCGCCCAGCGTGTCGTACAGCACGAAGACCGACCGCGGCGTGCCCACCACACCCGCAAGCGCGCTGGCGATCGACGCAAAGCCTGGAACGAACTTGGCAATCAGCAGCGACTTGGGGCCCCAGCGGCCGTAGAGCGATTCCGTCTGGCGGATGCAGGCATCAGGCGACAGCGAAATGCGGCAGATGCGCCCCAGCACACGATGGCCGTAGGATTTGCCGGCCTGGTACCACAGCAGGTCGGCAATGAGCGCGGCCGCCACGGCCAACAGCACGATGCGTGCGCCGTGCTGCCAGTCGTCGCCCGCCACCGCGCCGGTGACCACCAGCACTGGATAGGCGGGAATGGGCGCACCCAGCTGCTCGATCAGCACGTTCAGGAACACGACACCTAGGCCGTATTCGCGAATCAGATCCACCAGAAAACCCATGTCGCGGTTCCCTTCATGCCGTGCCGGCGTCGCCGCTGACGCCCAGGCAATGCAAGCCTCACATGCTAGCTGCAACGGCTGCGCCGAGTGAGACCTGAAATAAGGAAACTGCGTTGCGTGGATGGCAACAATGCAGGCACACCGCGCAAGCCGTGCGCCGCTTCACCCCTGCGCGGGCTGGCCCTGCAAAAAACGCTGCACCCAGGCCAGTTGCTGCGGCACGTTGAGCGCGGGCGCGTGGCCGCAGCCCGGCACCTCGACCACATCCAGCAAGCCGCGTGCGCCCGGGCCCCGGCGCTGCATCTCCTGCACCACCGCGGGCAGCACCAGGTCGGACTCGGCCCCGCGCAGGCACAGCACGGGAATGTCGAGCCGGTCGTAGTGCGGCCAGACGAGATAGTCGTTCTCATGCCGCGTGAACTGCTGCACCATGGCCGGGTCGTAGTGCGGGGTCACGCGCCCATCGGACAGGCGGCGCAGCGAGGTCTCGGTAAGGCGCAGCCACTGCGCATCGCTGAGCCAGCCGAACGGCGCGTAGGTGCGGCGAAAGAAGGCCTCCAGCTCCATCACGGTATCGAACTGGGGCGGCTGGCCCGCATAGGCCTTGATGCGCTCCAGCGCGGGGCCGGCCAGCTGCGGGGCATTGTCGTTGAGCACCAGGTGCGTGATGCGCCCGTGCAGGCGCGGCGCCAGCAGGCCGGCGGCACACACGGTGCCGATGGCGCCGCCCATCGACGTACCCACCCACTGCACCCGCTGCACACCCAGCTGGTCCAGCAGCTCCTCCACAACGCGTGCATAGAAAGCCAGCGTGTATTCGCGCTGCGGATCACGGCTCCACTGGCTCAGGCCGCGACCCAGGGTGTCGGGGCACAACACGCGCCAGCCATGGGCCGCCAGGTGTGCGGCCAGCTCGTCCATGTCGCGTCCGGTGCGTGCGAGGCCATGCCAGGCTACCACCACCGGCGCGCCGGGCGCGCCCCAGTCGGTCAGGTGGATTTCATAGCCGGCGCAGCGCACGTAGCGCGAGACGAAGGACATGGTGCAGCCTTTGTGCAGGGAGAGTGTGATCGCCGCGGGCGGCGAGACCCTGGCGCATCTGGGTGTTGGGAATCACCTCCTCCACCATGCGGCCCACGAAGTCATGGACCGAATGCACGCCCAGGTCGGGCAGGAAGCGGCGGTAGCCCTCGTTGACCCACACGATGCGTCCGCTCAGGTCCACGAGGAACATGCCCTGGCTCATGGTGGAAAAGAGCTGGAACATGGAGCGCGCAGCCAGTTCCAGGATGCCCTGCGCATCCAGCGGCAAGGGCGAGGCGTCGGTATGCAGGGGCATGGTCGGATGGTAACGCCGGCGTTCGACGCGCATTGCAAATTAATAAGAACCATTCTCAACATAGAGCTATACTCCGCGCCTGTGCAAGCGTGCTCTCTGGTGGGGAGGTCCCGGGGGCGGCCGTCCCCCGGGCGCTGGCCGCGCTGCGCTTGCGCGGCGGTACCCGGCGCACTCTTTCTAGGGCCGCGCGCGCGCCGGCGCGGGTAGCGCCGCCGCGCAGCGCTCCATCAACTCACATCGTCCACGCTCTGGCGCGCATGGGCCAGGTTGCGCTCGGCCCAGCGGCGCAGCACGCGCGGCACGATGAGCACGGCCAGCACGATCACCAGCAGCGTCACGGACATGGGGCGCTGCAGGAAGATCATCCAACTGCCCTCGCCGATGGAAATCGCGTTGCGCAGCTGCGCCTCGGCCAGCGGCCCGAGGATCATGCCCACCACCACGGGCGCCGTAGGGAAGTCGAAGCGCCGCATCAGCACGCCCAGCAGGCCGATGCCGTACAGCAGGAACAGGTCGAACGTGCTCTGGCGCATGCCGTAGGCGCCCACCGTGGCAAAGATCAGGATGCCGGCGTAGAGCTGTGGACGCGGAATCTTCAGCAGCTTCACCCACAGCCCCACCATGGGCAGGTTCAGCACCAGCAGCATGATGTTGCCGATGTACAGCGACGCGATCAGCGCCCACACCAGCGTGGCCGATGTGGTGAACAGCTGCGGGCCGGGGTTCAGCCCATAGTTCTGGAAGGCCCCCAGCAGCACGGCCGTGGTGTTGCTGGTCGGGATGCCCAGTGTCAGCAGCGGGATGAGCGCCGCGGTCACCGTGGCGTTGTTGGCCGCCTCGGGGCCCGCAACCCCCTCGATGGCGCCACGGGTGCCGAACTCGGCCTTGTCCTCGCCCTTGGCCAGACGCTTTTCGGTCGCGTAGCTCAAGAAGGTGGGAATCTCCGTCCCCCCCGCCGGGATGCAGCCGAAGGGCGTGCCGATCACGGTACCGCGCAGCCATGCGGGAATGGACCGGCGCCAGTCGCGCCGCGTCATGTGCACACGACCCATCTGGTTCTGCGACTCTTCCACCCGGCCCTCGTACAGCGCCGCATACAGCACCTCGGCCACGGCGAACAGACCCACGGCCACCAGCACAATGTCGATGCCGTCCAGCAGCTCCATCTTGCCCACGGTGTAGCGGGCGGCCCCCGAGATCTGGTCCATGCCCACGCAGCCCAGCGCCAGGCCCAGGAACAGCGCCGTCATGCCGCGCAGACTGCTCTGGCCCAGCACCGCGCTCACCGTGGTGAAGGCCAGCACCATCAGCATGAAGTACTCGGGCGGGCCGAGCTTGACCGCGAACTCGGCCACGCCCGGCGCGAACAGCGTCACCACCACCGTGGCGATGGTGCCGGCGACGAACGAGCCGATGGCCGACGTGGCCAGCGCCGCGCCCGCGCGCCCGCTCTTGGCCATCTTGTTGCCTTCCATGGCCGTGACCATGCTGGCGGTCTCGCCCGGCGTGTTCAGCAGGATGGACGCCGTGGAGCCGCCATACATGGCGCCGTAATAGATGCCCGCGAAGAAGATCATCGAGGCGGTCATGTCCACCTTGGCCGTGATGGGCAGCAGCATGGCTACCGCCACCGCCGGCCCGATGCCCGGCAGCACACCCACGGCCGTTCCCAGCGCGCAGCCCACCAGGGCCCACAGCAGGTTCGCCGGCGTGATCGCCGTGGCAAAGCCTGCGAGCAATGCGTCAAAGATTTCCATAGCACTCAATCCCCGGTTTGAACGCGGCCTGCGCCGGCGCCATCGAAGCAGCCAAAGTCAGCATGCATGTGCACTCTCCCGCGCCCTGGCCTACAGCCACCCGGTGGCGGTCAGGCCCGGCAGGTTGATCGCCAGGAACTGCGTGAACAGCCAGAACACCGGCGCGGCGATGGCCAGCCCGGTCGCCACATCCACGGCCAGCACGCGCGGCGACAGCAGGCCCGTCTGCCCGCCCGCGCGGCGCAGCCCCTGCACGGCCAGCGCATAGCACAGCGTGCAGCCCACGATGAAGCCCAGCTCCACGATCAGCGCCGCATTCAGCAGAAGCCCCGCCGACACCCATGCAAAGGGCCCCCACGCCGCGCGCGGCGCGCCGCCCGGGTCGGCCGCCTGGCGGTAGCCGCCCGTGGCAGCCTCCCAGATCAGCCAGCCGCCACACACGGCCAACACCAGGGCGCAGGCCCACGGCAGGAAGTTGGGGCCCACGCCGCCATAGCCGGCGTTGCCCGGGATCTCCAGCGCGCCCCAGGCCATGGCCGCGGCCACCAGGATGACGCCCGCACCCACGGCCGCCTGCCAGCCGGGTGAAGGCACGGCGCTTGTGGGTGGAGTGGAGGGAGGGGAAGAGGAAAGCTCAGACATGGCTGCGGCCTCCGGGAAGGCGCCGCACCGCGGCGGCGCAGGTTTCAAACAAAAAACGGCCCTAGCGCTTATCCATCAAGCGCTGACAGCTCTCAAAAGAGGAGCGCCGCAGCACACTGCGGCGCCGCCGGGCTTAGACCATGCCCGACTTCACCATGGTGGCGCGCAGGCTGGCGAACTCGCTGTCCACGAAGTTGGCGAAGTCGTCGCCGGCCAGCCACGCGGGCGTCCAGCCGTTCTTCTCCAGCGCCTCGGCCCACGCCTTGCTCTTGACGGCCTTCTCCACCATTGCCACCAGCGCCTTGCGCTGCTCGGCCGTGATGCCGGGCGCGCCGTACACACCGCGCCAGTTGCCGATCTCGACGTTGATGCCCTGCTCCTTGAGCGTGGGCACGTTGACGCCCTTCAGGCGCTGGCCCGAGGTCACGCCGATGGGCTTCATCTTGCCCGCGGCGATGTACTCGGAGAACTCGCTGTAGCCGCTGCCGCCCACGGTGACGTTGCCGCCCAGGATGGCCGCCGTCGCCTCCCCGCCCCCACGGAAAGCCACGTAGTTGATGCGCGCCGGGTCCACCCCCACTTCACGGGCGATCATGGCCGCTGCGATGTGCTCGGTGGAGCCGCGCGAGCCACCGCCCCATTTCACGCTGCCGGGGTCCTTCTTGAGCTGCGCCACCACCTCGGCCATGCTCTTGAAGGGCGAGTTGGCGGGCAGCACGAAGACGTTGTATTCGCTGGTCAGCCGCGCGATCGGCGTGGCCTGGCTCAGGTTGACCGGCGGCTTGCCGGTGATGATGCCGCCCAGCATCACGGCGCCCATCACCATCAGCGCGTTCGGGTCGCCCTTGGAGCCGTTCACGAACTGCGCCAGGCCGATGGCGCCGGCCGCGCCGCCCTTGTTGTCATAGGTCACGCTGGAGGCCACGCCCGCATCCTGCAGGGCCTTGCCCAGGGCGCGGCCCGTGGTGTCCCAACCGCCGCCGGGGTTGGCGGGCAGCATCATCTTGACGGCCACGGCGGCCTGGGCCGACAGCGGCAGGCTGCCCGCGGCGGCCAGTGCCGCCAGCGACTTCAGAAAGGTATCGCGACGCATGTTGTCTCCTTGCTTGTTAGAAAAAGGGAACGCTGACCGGCGCGATGATGCGCGCGCAAGCTGTCAAACGGCTGTCCACGGCACCAGGGTTAACACCGAGATCCGCGCGCCAACCGCCACCCGCCGCAAACGCGTTCTAATCCGCGGATGCAACTGCTTCTCGTCGAAGACGACGCCACCATGCAGGCCACGCTGCAGCGCTCGCTGGCGCGCCGCGGCATGGCTGTCACCGCCCTTGCGGACGGGCGCGCCGCGCTGGCCGAATGGCGCGCGCGCCCGCCCGACGCCGTGGTGCTGGACCTCACCCTGCCCGGCCTGGACGGCCTGCAGGTACTGCAACAGGCACGCGCCGGCGGCCTGCGCACCCCTGTGCTGCTGCTGACCGCGCGCGGCACCGTGGGCGACCGCGTGCTGGGCCTGAACGCGGGGGCCGACGACTACCTGCCCAAGCCCTTCGACCTGGACGAGCTGGAGGCCCGGCTGCGCGCCCTGCTGCGCCGCAGCGGCGGCGATGCGGCAGATGACAAACAGGCCTCCAACGCCCTGGTGATGGGCGCCCTGCGCTATGAAAAAGAAAGCGGCGCCATCTATCTGCACGATGCGCCCATGGACCTCACCCCGCGCGAGTTGGCGCTGCTGCGCACCCTGCTGGCCCAGCCGGGGCGCGCAGTCGCCAAGGAGCGGCTGTATGAACTGGTCTTCCCCGGCCAGAGCGAGGTGCAGTACGAGGCCATCGAAGTGGTGGTGTACCGCGTGCGCAAAAAACTCGCAGGCACCGGCGTGGCCCTGATGACGCTGCGCGGCCTGGGCTACCTGCTCAAGCCAGAGACATGAAACAGCCCGTGAGTCGCTGCGCGCCTTCCCCCCCCAGGCGGGCGATGCCGCAGGCCCGGCCGGGCCCGCTGCGCGGCGCGCGCTGGCATGGTTTGCGCCACCGCCACCGTACAGGAGCGGGCGCGCCTGTGCGCCAGGCTCCCCACCACGCGCAACGCAGCCGGGTGGCGGCATGACGCGCCCGCAGTCGCTGCGCCGCCAATTGCTCGTGGGCATCCTGCTGCCCACGCTGCTCTTCGTGGGCGTGAACACCTACAGCCTGCACCGCCAGGCGCTGGCCGCGCTGCACACTGCCTATGACCGCACGCTGCTGGCTTCGGCCAAGACCATCAGCGAGCAGCTGGACGTGCGCGGCTGGGACGACATGGCCGAGCTGCGCGCCATCGTGCCCTACGCGGCGCTGGAGGCCTTCGAGGCCGACAACCAGAGCCGCATGTTCTACCGCGTGTCCAACCTGCGCGGCGACTTGATTTCCGGCTTTGCCGAACTACCCGCCTGGCACGGCACCATCCCGCAGCGCCCGCCCTATGCGGCGCTCGTGGACTTCTATGACGACCGTTTTCGCGATCAGCCCGTGCGCGTGGCCGTGCTGCTGCAGCCCGTGGCCAGCAGCGAGGGCCGCGGCATGGCCGTGATCCAGGTGGCGGAAACACTGGAGCTGCGCGAAGCGGCGGCCCTGCAGATCCTGCACACCACGCTGGCGCGCCAGGCGCTGCTGCTGGCGCTCATCGCGGGCATCGTGGTGCTGGTGGTGCAGCGCGCCACGCAACCGGTGCGCCAACTGAGCAGCGACCTGCAGGCCCGTACCGAAGGCGACCTGGCCCCCCTTGCCGCCCCCGCCGCGCCGCGCGAGCTGCAGCCGCTGATCGACGCCACCAACGCGGTCATGCAGCGCCTGTCGCGCCTGCTCGCCCACCAGCAGCGCTTCGTGCGCGACGCGTCGCACCAGTTGCGCACGCCGCTGGCCGTGCTCAAGACGCAGGTGCAGTCCGCCCTGCGCGGCGACCTGCCGCCCACGCAGGCGCTGCGGGAGATTGGAGACACCGTGGACCGCGCCACGCAATTGGCCAACCAGATGCTGGCGTTGGCCAAAGTGGAGCAGCTGCGCCAGCAGGGCGAGGTGCCCGTGACGCGGCTGGACACAGTGCTGCGCGAGATGGCGCTCGAGCTTTCTCCGCTGATCGCACAGGGCGACCTGGACTTCGGCATCACCACCGACGCCGCGCCCATCCACGCGCACGAGTGGATGCTGCGCGAGCTGTGCCGCAACCTGCTGCACAACGCCATACGCCATGCGCCGCCCGGCACCGAGCTCGCCGTCACGCTGCACCGCGAGGACGGTGAGGCCGTCCTCACCCTGGCCGACGCGGGCCCCGGCATCGACGAAGAACTCGCGGCGCGGCTGTTCCAACCGTTTTCGGCCGGCGACGTGCGCACGGGTTCGGGCCTGGGCCTGGCGATTTGCCAGGAGATCGTGCACGCGCTGGGCGGCAGCATCACCCTCGCCAATCGCCAGGCGGACGGCCGCGTGCTGGGCCTGGACGCCGTGGTGCGGCTGCCACTGGCCGACGCCTGAACCGTTTTTCACGCACGCCGCCCCAGGCAAAATCACGCCGATGACGACACCACCCGATGCAATGCGCCTGGACAAATGGCTGTGGTGCGCGCGCTTTTACAAGACCCGCAGCCTCGCCGTGGAAGAGATCGGCAAAGGCCGCGTAACCGTCAACGGCCAGGCGGCCAAAGCCGCGCGTGAACTGCGCGCGGGCGACACCGTCGCGCTGCGCCAGGGCGCGGTCGCCCGCACGGTCGTAGTGCGCGCCTTGAGCAACTTCCGCGGCCCGGCGCCCGTGGCGCAGCAGCTCTATGAGGAAACGCCCGAGAGCCTCGCCGCGCGCGCCCAGGCCGCCGAAGCGCGCCGCCTGGCGCCCGAGCCGGCCGCCGCGCTGCGCGAGGGCCGCCCCACCAAGCGCGACCGCCGCTCCATGGACCACCTGCGCCATGACTGGGACGACCGCTGGAGCGCCTCCATCGACGACTGAGATGGGCAGGGCTTGGGCACAGCACCGCAGCCTGTGGCAGCCAGCCGCCAAAGCCCCACGACGCGAAAGCACAGCGCGCGCCCACACGGGCCGTGCGCGCTATGCCCGAAGCGCTATGCCCAAAGATCAGGCCGCCAGGCGTTCATCCTGCGCCGCGTCATGCCATGCGTCACCCTCTCCCGCCAGCAGCACCAGGTCCTGCGCGGGCCGGTCACACGGCGATGCGCGAAAGCGCACGGCAATGTCCGCGGCCGCGGGCGAGAAGAACAGCACCACGCGGTCCTCGGCCGCATCGAAGTGCGAGAACAGCGCCCGCCCCGTGCCGGGCTGCGCCATGAGGAACCTTGCCATGAAAACCTGCTGAATCTGCCGCAGGGGCTCGAAGGCCTGTTGCTCGTTGCCCAGTTGCAGCGTGTACCAATGGCTCACATCCCACCTCGTTTGCCGAAAAAAGATGCACGCATGGTAGACACGCCCGCTGCGGCGGGGCGGTTCGCCAGGGGCGCATCACGGTGTAGGACACAGCCGGCCTGACGGCGTTGCGCCGGCGCCTGGTCCCGCGCTGTCAGGCGCCCTTGGCCGCCCCGCTGACCCGGTACGGCGTAAAGCCCGCCATATCCTCGTTCACCTCCAGCGGCCGGCCCACCGGCGGAAACGCGCGCTGCGGGCATGCGGTGCGCTCGCACACCTTGCAGCCCATGCCGATGGGCACCGGCGCCTCGGGGTCGGCCAGGTCCAGCCCGCGCGCGTAGACCAGTTGACCCGCGTGCTGCACGTCGCAGCCCAGCGCCACCGAGAAGGTCTTGCCCGGCGCGCCCCAACCGCCGGTGCTGCGCGTGACGGTGCGCGCGATCCACAGGTACACGCGCCCGTCGGGCATGCGCGCCAGCTGCCGCACGATGCGCCCGGGCTGGGCAAAGGCCTCGTACACGTTCCACAGCGGGCAGGTGCCGCCGATCTTGCTGAAGTGAAAGTGCGTGGCCGACTGGCGCTTGCTGATGTTGCCCGCCCGGTCCACGCGGATGAAGAAGAACGGCACGCCGCGCGCGCCGGGGCGCTGCAGGGTGGACAGGCGGTGGCACACCGTCTCGAAGCCCACGCCCCAGTGCTGGCCCAGGCGCTCGATGTCGTAGTGCAGCGCCTCGGCCGTCCGCAAGAAGGCGCCGTAGGGCAGCAGCAGCGCGCCCGCGAAGTAGTTGGCCAGGCCGATGCGCGCCAGCGTGCGCGCCGCCTCGCCCGACAGCGCCGCGCCCTGCACGCTGTGCTGCAGCAGGTGCGGCACTTCCAGGAAGGCCAGTTGCGTCGCCATCTGGAAAGCGCGCTGCGCGCCCTGCAGCGTGGACGACAGGTACAGCACGCGTGCGGCGGCATCGAAGCGCCGCTGCACGGCGGCGCCCTCGCCTGCCGCGTCGCCGTCGCCGCCCTGCAGCAGCGCCACACGCACGCCGTGGGCCTGCTCCAGCCGCGCCTGCAGCGCGGCGCCGGCCGCGCCAGGCACCAGCCGCCACTGGGCGGCCAGGTGCTCGGCAGCGTCATCCAGCTCGGCGATGTGGTTGTGGCGCGCGAAGAAGAAGTCGCGCACCTCCTCATACGCCATGGGCGGGGTCTGCGCCGTGCTGGCCGCGCCGCCGCGCTCGTCGCCATAGTGCGCGGCCAGCGCCTCCAGGCGCTCGCGCGCCTCGGCGCGGCCGCGGTGCAGCGCCAGCAGCACGCGCGCCACGGCGGGCATGTTGGCGGCCAGCTCGCGCACCTCGGCCAGCGAGACGGCATCGGCCGGCGCGCCGGGCGGCAGGTCGGCCAGCACGTCGCGCAGGCCGGCGATCAGGCGCGCCTCGTCGCCCTCTGAAAAGTGCTGCACGTCCACGCCGAACACGGCGTTGATCTTGAGCAGCACCGGCACCGTCAGCGGGCGCTGGTTCTGCTCGATCTGGTTCAGGTAGCTGGCGGAAATCTCCAGCGCCCGCGCCAGCGCCACCTGGGTCAGGCCCCTCTCCTCGCGCAGGCGGCGCAAGCGCACACCCATGAAGGTTTTTTTCATTCCAATCTTTCGCAAACTTTGCAAAACACCCCGCAAGCCTTCGCAATCGTTCGCCAATTCAGGGCTTACGGGGGGCATCCATTGTGCGTAGATTACGAAGCATGACAAGCCCCACAGGCACCCTCGAAACCCGCGACATGGTCTTCCCCGCCCATGCCAACCACCACGGCACGCTGTTCGCCGGCCAGGGGCTGGAGCGCATGGCGCGCGCCGCGTTCCTGGCCGCGCGCGATGCCGCCGGCTGCGACGTGGTGATGGCCGCCGTCACCGGCGTGCAGTTCTGCGCCCCCGTGCCCGTGGGGCGGGCGCTGGCGCTGCGCGCCTGGGTCAGCCGCGTGGGGCGCAGCTCGCTCACCGTGTGCGTGCACGGCCTGGCCCAGGCCCCGGGCTGCCCCGACGAGCTGGCCCTGCAGGGCGTCTTCGAGATGGTGGCCGTGAACGCCCACGGGCGGCCCACGGCCATCGCGCATACCTACCTGAACACCCCGCCACACCCCTTCCGACAGGAGACTCCATGAGCACCACCGACACCGCAACCGCCCTCCCGCGGGCCAAGAAATCCGTCGCCCTCTCGGGCGTGGCCGCCGGCAACACCGCGCTGTGCACCGTGGGCAGGAGCGGCAACGATCTGCACTACCGCGGCTACGACATCCTGGACATCGCCGAGGTCTGCGAGTTCGAGGAGATCGCCCACCTGCTGGTGCACGGCAAGCTGCCCACGCGCGCCGAACTGCGCGCCTACAAGGCCC
Source organism: Diaphorobacter sp. JS3051 (assembly GCF_015832135.1). Lineage (NCBI taxonomy): Bacteria > Pseudomonadati > Pseudomonadota > Betaproteobacteria > Burkholderiales > Comamonadaceae > Diaphorobacter > Diaphorobacter sp. JS3051. The sequence goes on along the minus strand of NZ_CP065406.1, from coordinate 456,841 downwards.
GGCTGCGTGCGCTGCGCGGCCTGCCCGGCTGCGTGAAGGCCGCTCTGGAGCAACTGCCCGCGGCCAGCCACCCCATGGACGTGATGCGCACCGGCGTATCCGCCCTGGGCTGCGCCCTGCCCGAGAAAGACGACCACAACCTGGCCGGCAGCCGCGACATCGCGGACCGGCTGCTGGCATCGCTGGGCAGCATGCTGCTGTACTGGTACCACTTCAGCAACTCGGGCCGGCGCATCGCGGTGGAGACACAGGACGACTCCATCGGCGGGCATTTCCTGCACCTGCTGCACGGCGACAAGCCCTCGGACGGCTGGGTGCGCGCCATGCACACGTCGCTGAACCTGTACGCCGAGCACGAGTTCAACGCCAGCACCTTCGCCGCGCGCGTGATCGCCGGCACGGGCAGCGACCTGTATTCCTGCATCGCCGGCGCCATCGGGGCGCTGCGCGGGCCCAAGCACGGCGGCGCGAACGAAGTGGCCTTCGAGATCCAGAAGCGCTACGACACGCCCGACGCGGCCGAGGCCGACATCCGCCGCCGCGTGCAGGCCAAGGAGGTGGTGATCGGCTTCGGCCACCCGGTCTACACCGTGAGCGACCCGCGCAACGGGGTCATCAAGGCCGTGGCCAAGCGCCTGTCGGATACCGCCGGCTCGACCAAGATGTACGACATCGCCGAGCGGCTGGAGCGCGTGATGTGGCAGGAAAAGCAGATGTTCCCCAACCTGGACTGGTTCAGCGCCGTGAGCTACCACATGATGCAGGTGCCCACCGCCATGTTCACGCCGCTGTTCGTCATCGCCCGCACCAGCGGCTGGGCGGCGCACGTGATCGAGCAGCGCGCGGACAACAAGATCATCCGCCCCAGCGCCCACTACACCGGCCCCGACGACCAGAAGTTCGTGCCCATCGAGGAACGCGTTTGACAAAAACCATAGCTGGCAGCGCTTGCCGTTACTGGATTCCCAGCACTTTTTGCATGAAATCTGTTGACAGGCAAGCGCCAGCAGCTATCACAACAAGAGCACCACGATGACCACGAACACCGCCCACCGCAAACCCCTGCCCGGCACGGCGCTGCAGTTCTACGACGCGCGCGAGGCCGTCGAGCAGCTCCGCCCCGGCGCCTGGGCCACGCTGCCCTACACCGCCCGCGTGCACGCCGAGAACCTGGTGCGCCGCGCCGACCCGGCGCAGTTGCCGGACTACCTGCGCCAGTTGATCGAACGCCGGCGCGACCTGGACTTTCCCTGGTATCCCGTGCGCGTGGTGTGCCACGACATCCTGGGCCAGACCGCGCTGGTCGATCTGGCGGGCCTGCGCGACGCGATTGCGAAGGAGGGCGGCGACCCGGCTGCCGTCAATCCCGTGGTGCCGGTGCAGTTGATCGTCGATCACTCGCTGGCCGTGGAGTGCGGCGGCTTCGACCCCGACGCCTTCCGCAAGAACCGCGAGATCGAGGACCGCCGCAACGAGGACCGCTTCCACTTCATCGAGTGGACGAAGAAGGCCTTCGCCAATGTGGACGTGATCCCGGCGGGGAACGGGATCATGCACCAGATCAACCTGGAGAAGATGTCGCCCGTCGTGTACGTGCAGAAGGATGGAGAGGGCAGCGTGGCCTTTCCCGACACCTGCGTGGGCACCGACAGCCACACCCCCCATGTGGACGCGCTGGGCGTGATCGCCGTGGGCGTGGGCGGGCTGGAGGCCGAGGCCGTGATGCTGGGCCGCGCCAGCTGGATGCGCCTGCCCGACATCGTAGGCGTGCAACTGCGCGGCAAACGCCAGCCGGGAATTACCGCGACCGACATCGCGCTGGCGCTGACCGAGTTCCTGCGCCAGCAAAAGGTGGTGGGCGCCTATGTGGAATTCTTCGGCGAGGGCGCGGACAGCCTCTCGATCGGCGACCGCGCCACCATCAGCAACATGTGCCCCGAATACGGCGCCACCGCCGCGCTGTTCTACATCGACGCGCAGACCACCGATTACCTGCGCCTGACGGACCGCGCGCAAGACCAGGTGCGGCTGGTGGAGACCTACGCCCGCGCCGCCGGTCTGTGGGCCGATACCCTGCGCGAGGTGCGGTACGAGCGCACGCTGCACTTCGACCTGTCCAGCGTGGTGCGCAACATGGCCGGTCCCAGCAACCCGCACCGGCGCCTGCCCACCACCGCGCTGGTGGAGCGCGGCATTGCCGACGCCAGCATGCTGGAGAGGGCCCGCGCCGAGGAAGCCAGGGGCCTGCTGCCCGACGGTGCCGTCGTCATCGCCGCCATCACCAGTTGCACCAACACCAGCAACCCGCGCAACGTGATCGCCGCCGGCCTGCTGGCGCGCAACGCCCGCCGCCTGGGCCTGCGGCGCAAGCCCTGGGTCAAGACCTCGCTCGCGCCCGGCTCCAAGGCGGTGGAGCTGTACCTGCAGGAGGCCGGCCTGCTCTCTGATCTGCAGGCGCTGGGCTTTGGCATCGTGGGCTTTGCCTGCACCACCTGCAACGGCATGAGCGGCGCGCTGGACCCGCGCATCCAGCAGGAGATCCTTGACCGCAAGCTCTACGCCACCGCCGTGCTCTCGGGCAACCGCAACTTCGACGGGCGCATCCACCCCTATGCGAGCCAAGCCTTCCTGGCATCGCCGCCGCTGGTGGTGGCCTACGCGATCGCGGGCACGGTGCGCTTTGACATCGAGCGCGACGTGCTGGCCGTGGTGGAGGGCCGCGAAATCCGCCTGAACGACCTGTGGCCCAGCGACGAGGAGATCGACGCCATCGTCGCCAGCGCCGTGAAGCCCGCACAGTTCCGCGCCGTGTACCAACCCATGTTCGCCCTGCGCAAGGGCGATGGCGAGCGCGCCGCGCCGCAGTACGACTGGCGCCCGCAGTCCACCTACATCCGCCGCCCGCCCTACTGGGACGCCGAAGGCGTGGGCGCGCTGGCCGCCTACCCGCGCACCCTCCAGGGCATGCGCCCGCTGGCGCTGCTGGGCGACAACATCACCACCGATCACCTCTCGCCGTCCAACGCCATCCTGCCCGCCAGCGCGGCGGGCGAATACCTGGCCCGCATGGGCGTGCCCGAGGAGGACTTCAACTCCTACGCCACGCACCGGGGCGACCACCTCACGGCCATGCGCGCCACGTTCGCCAACCCGCAACTCGTCAACGAGATGGCGGTGGTGAACGGCCAGGTGCAAAAGGGCTCGCTCGCCCGCATCGAGCCCGAGGGCCGCGTGACGCGCATGTGGGAGGCCATCGAGACCTACCTGCACCGCCGCCAGCCACTGGTCATCATTGCCGGGGCCGACTACGGCCAGGGATCGAGCCGCGACTGGGCCGCCAAGGGCGTGCGGCTGGCGGGGGTGGAGGCGGTGGTGGCCGAGGGCTTCGAGCGCATCCACCGCACCAACCTCATCGGCATGGGGGTGCTGCCGCTGGAGTTCCTGCCCGGCACCAACCGCCACACGCTGCAGTTGGACGGCACCGAAACCTACGACGTGGCCGGCGCCCTCACGCCGCGCGCCACCGTCATCCTTGCCATCCGCCGCGCGCAGGGCGAGACGCAGCAGGTGCCCGTCACCTGCCGGCTCGACACTGCCGAGGAAGTCTCGGTCTACGAAGCGGGGGGCGTGCTGCAGCGCTTCGCCCAGGACTTTCTGGCCCAATCAGCTTCCAGCGCCCGTCTGAAAAGCGCAACCAGCTATTGAAACAAGAGCAAACATGGCACCACAGATCAGGATCCCCGCCACCTACCTGCGCGGCGGCACCAGCAAAGGCGTGTTCTTTCGCCTGCAGGATTTGCCCGCGGCGGCGCAGCAGCCCGGCGCAGCGCGCGACGCGCTGCTGCTGCGCGTGATCGGCAGCCCCGACCCCTACGGCAAACAGATCGACGGCATGGGCGGCGCCACCTCGTCCACGTCCAAGGCGGTGATCGTCTCGCCCTCCACCCGGCCCGGACATGACGTGGACTATCTGTTCGGCCAGGTCGCCATCGACAGCCCCTTCGTGGACTGGAGCGGCAACTGCGGCAACCTGTCGGCCGCCGTGGGGCCGTTCGCCATCGCCAGCGGCCTGGTCGCGCCCGGGCGCATTCCGCACGACGGCGTGTGCATCGTGCGCATCTGGCAGGCCAACATCGGCAAGACCATCGTCGCCCACGTACCCATCGCGGGTGGCCAGGTGCAGGAGACGGGCGACTTTGCGCTGGACGGCGTGGCCTTCCCCGCCGCCGAGGTGTTGCTCGAATTCCTCGACCCGGCCGATGGCGGTGAAGGAGGCGAAGGCGGCGGCAGTGCCCTGTTCCCCACCGGCCAGCTGGTCGATACGCTGGACGTGCCAGGCGTGGGCCGCTTGCAGGCCACGCTCATCAACGCGGGCATCCCGACCATCTTCCTGAACGCCAGGGACGTCGGCTGCACCGGCACCGAGCTGCAGGACGCGATCAATGGCGATGTCGCGGCCCTGGCCCGCTTCGAGGCCATCCGCGCCTGGGGCGCAGTCAAGATGGGCCTGGTCCACGACGTGGCAGAGGCCGCCACGCGCCAGCACACACCCAAACTCGCCTTCGTCGCGCCGCCGGCGGACTACGTCGCCTCCAGCGGCAAGGCGGTGCGCGCGGCCGACATCGACCTGCTGGTGCGCGCACTGTCCATGGGCAAGCTGCACCACGCCATGATGGGCACGGCGGCAGTGGCCATCGGCGCCGCTGCCGCCGTCCCCGGCACGTTGGTCCACCAGGCGGCCAGCGGGGGCCCGCGCACCGCCGTGCCGGGATCGGTGCGGTTCGGCCACCCCTCGGGCACGCTGCGCGTGGGGGCCGAGGCCGCGCTGGTGAACGGCCAGTGGCGCGTCACCAAGGCCCTCATGAGCCGCAGCGCCCGCACCCTGATGGAAGGCTGGGTGAGAGTGCCGCCAACCCCGTGAGCAACTTCGTCATGTCCCCCTTCTCCCACGCTTCGCGCGGCATGGGGGACGCCGCCAGCGCGGCAGCGCGGCGCGGCCGGCACAGGCCCCCGCGCCGCGGCCGCTAGCCCCGGCCGGGGGCGCACCCGATTTCAGCAATGCGTTCCATGCGCGCGCAGAGCACCCTCCCTGAAGGAAACAGCCATGCAGTCCACCAAGCAACAACTCAAGGCCCTGGCCGAAGCCCGGCGCGGCGTCATCGTGCCGGGCGCGTTCAACGCACTGTCGGCCAAGGTCATCGAAGATCTGGGCTACGAGGCCCTCTACATCACCGGCGCAGGCGTCACCAACATGGGGTTCGGCCTGCCCGACCAGGGCTTCGTGGGCCTGACCGATATCGCCGACCACACGGCCCGCATCCGCGGCGCGGTGGAGCTGCCGCTGATCGTGGACGCGGACACGGGCTTCGGCAACGCCCTCAACACCTACCACGCCGTGCGCACGCTGGAGCGCGCCGGCGCCGACTGCATCCAGCTCGAAGACCAGGTGAGCCCCAAGCGCTGCGGCCACTTCAGCGGCAAGGCCGTGATCGAGACCAGCGAGATGGTGGGCAAGATCCGCGCCGCTGTGGATGCGCGGCGCGACGGCCTGCTGGTCATGGCGCGCACCGACGCCGCCGCCGTGCAGGGCTTCGACGCCGCCGTGGAGCGCGCGCAGGCGTACGCCGAGGCGGGCGCCGACATCCTCTTCGTCGAGGCCGTCGCCACCGCCGACGAGGTGCGCGCCCTGCCCCAGCGCCTGCAAGTGCCCCAGCTCATGAACATGGTGATCGGCGGCAAGACGCCCATCGTGGGTGCCGACGAACTGGGTCGCCTGGGCTACGGCTTCGTGCTGTACGCCAACGCCGCGCTGCAAGGCGCCGTGGCCGGCATGCAAAAAGTGCTGGCCCAGTTGCGCGACGCGCGCGAGGTGCGCGAAGACCCCACGCTGGTCGCCCCGTTCGCCGAGCGCCAGCGGCTGGTGGGCAAGCCGTTCTGGGATGCGCTTGAAAAGAAATACGCATGAAATCAGGCGCTAGCGTTTACCTGACAAGCGCTAGCAGCTATCAAAACTACAGCAACTCCACCCCCTTGAGCGTGACGAAACTCGTCTCGCGCGTCACGCGCACGAAGTCCTGCAGGAAGGGCCTGGGCGAGAGCTGCGGCAGGCAGGCCGCGTGCAGTTCGCCGCGCAGGCCCCGCGCGCCGATGGGGCGCGCGGCCACGTAGCCCCGGTCCAGGTAGCCTTGCACCGCCCACAGTGGCAGGGCAGCCACGCCCCGGCCGCTGGCCACGAGCTGCAGCATGGCCACCGTCAGCTCGGTGGTGCGCCGGGGCGGTCGCACGCCGGCGGGCTCCAGCACCTGGCGCACGAGGTCCAGCATCTCGTCGGGTACCGGATAGGTGATGAGGGTCTGGTCCGCGAAGTCCTGCGCCTTCAGAAAGGGCTTGTCCAGCAATGGGTGGCCGTGGGCCAGCAACGCGCGGATCTCGAAGCCGAACAGGGGGTGGTAGTCCACGGCGCCCGCCTCCCCGGCGTCCAGCTCGGAGACGATGGCCAGGTCCGCCCGGCCCTGGTGCAGCAGGCCCACGGGGTCGGCGTGGAAGCCGCTCACGATGTCCAGTTCCACCTCGGGCCAGCGTGCGCGGAAGGCGTCCATGGCGGGCATCAGCCAGTCGAAACAGGTATGGCACTCCACGGCGATGCGCATCTGCCCGCCCTGCCCTTGGGACAGGCGCGCCACGTCACGCTCAGCCGTTTCCACCTGCGGCAGCACGGCATCGGCCAGTTGCAGCAGCCGCGCGCCGGTGGCGCTGAACTGCGGCGGCACGGACTTGCGCTCGAACAGCGGCGTGCCGTAGCGGTCCTCCAGCAGCTTGATCTGGTGCGACAGCGCCGATTGCGTGAGGTTGAGCAGCTGCGCCGCCCGCACCAGGCTGCCGCTGTCACGCAGGGCCTGCAGCGTGCGCAGATGGCGGATCTCCAGGATGGATTGCATCATTAAAACTATTCAAGTTGAAAAGACAAAACTTTCGTTTGAATCATAAACACACTTGGCCGACCATCGCGGTTTTCTCTTGCACAAGGACTTCCGCACCATGGCCGCTTCCCCCATCCTCACCCATACGCTGGGCTTTCCCCGCATGGGCGCGCAGCGCGAACTGAAACTGGCGCTGGAGCGCCATTGGCGCGGCGAGATCGACGCCGCCGCGCTCGAAGCCGTGGGCGCCCAACTGCGCGCACGCCACTGGCAGGCCCAGCGCGACGCAGGCCTGGCCTTCGCGACCGTGGGCGACTTCGCCTACTACGACCACATGGCCCACCACATCCAACTGCTGGGTTGCGAAAGCCCGCGGTTTGGCTTCACCCCCGGCACGCCGGAGCTGGCACGCTACTTCGCCATGGCGCGGGGCGTGCAGACGCTGTCGGGCCATGGCGACCACGCCCCCGGTGGCACCTGCGGCGCAGGCTGTGCGCACGCGCCGCATCCCGGCGAAGGCCAGCCCGCGCTGGAGATGACGAAGTGGTTCGACACCAACTACCACTACCTCGTGCCCGAACTGCACGCCGACACTGCGTTCCGCCTGGGCAGCGAGCGCCTGTTCGCCGAAGTGGCCGAAGCCCAGGCGCTGGGCCACCGCGTAAAGGCGCAGCTTGTGGGGCCGCTCACTTTCCTCTGGCTGTCCAAGGAGAAAGGCGAAGCCCCATTCGACCGGTTGGACCTGCTGGACCGCCTGCTGCCCGTGTACGCGCAGATACTCGCGCGCCTGAAGGCCGAGGGCGTGGAGTGGGTGCAGATCGACGAGCCCATCCTGGGCCTGGACCTGCCTGCCAGCTGGACGCAGGCCTTCGAGTCCGCGTACTGGCAGCTCGGCAAGGCCGGCCCACAGGTGCTGCTGGCCACCTACTTCTCGCCCCTGGAGAACCATCTGCGCCTGGCCTGCCAGTTGCCCGTGGCCGGCCTGCACGTGGACGCCGTGCGCGCCCCGCAGGAGCTGACGGGCGTGGCCGACTGGTTGCCGGCCTACAAGGTGCTGTCGGTGGGCGTGGTGGACGGTCGCAACATCTGGCGTACCGACCCCGACGCGGCCCTGGCCCTGCTGCGCCCCGTGGCCGCCAAACACACCGGACCGCTGTGGGTGGCGCCCTCGTGCTCGCTGCTGCATGTGCCCGTCAGCCTGGCGGGCGAGGATGCGCTGGACCCCGAGCTGCGCGGCTGGCTCGCCTTCGCCACCGAGAAGCTGGACGAGGTGGCCCTGATCGCCGGCCTGCTGGACGGCCGCGTGGCCGGCAGCGACCCGCGCCTGGCCGCCGCGCGCGCCGCCATCGCCAGCCGCCGTGCCAGCCCGCGCGTGCACCGCCCCGCCGTGGCCGCCCGCCTGGAGGCGGCACCCGAGGGCTGCGACCGGCGCCGCTCGCCCTTCCCCACTCGCCAGCAGGCGCAGCGCGCGCGCCTGCGTCTGCCGCCGCTGCCCACCACCACCATCGGATCCTTCCCGCAGACCCCGGCCATCCGCGCCGCACGTGCAGCCCACCGCCGTGGTGTACTGGGTGAGGCCGAATACCAGGCACAGATGCGCGCCGAGATCGAACACGCCGTGCGCAAGCAGGAGGAACTGGGCCTGGACGTGCTGGTGCACGGCGAGGCCGAGCGTAACGACATGGTGGAGTACTTCGGCGAGCAGCTGGACGGCTTCGCCTTCACGGCCAATGGCTGGGTGCAGAGCTACGGCTCGCGCTGCGTCAAGCCCCCTGTGCTTTACGGCGACGTGGCCCGCCCGCATGCCATGACGGTCGACTGGACCGTCTACGCCCAAAGCCTCACGGACAAACCCCTGAAAGGCATGCTCACGGGGCCGGTGACCATCCTGCAGTGGTCCTTCGTGCGCGACGACCAGCCGCGCAGCCGCACCTGCGAGCAGATTGCCTGGGCCATTCGGGACGAGGTGGTGGATCTGGAGGCCGCCGGGATCGCCATCGTGCAGATTGACGAGCCCGCCATCCGCGAAGGCCTGCCGTTGCGCCGCACAGGCTGGAAACCGTACCTGGACTGGGCCACGCGGGCCTTCCGCATCAGCGCCTGCGGCGTGCAGGACACGACGCAGATCCACACCCACATGTGCTACAGCGAGTTCAACGACATCCTGCCCGAGATCGCCGCCATGGACGCCGACGTCATCACCATCGAGACCAGCCGCTCCGACATGGAACTGCTGCGTGGCTTCGGCAGTTTCAAATACCCCAACGAGATCGGCCCCGGCGTCTACGACATCCATTCACCACGCATACCCGGCCCGCAGGAGATGGCGCGCCTGCTGCGCAAGGCGGCCGAGGTGGTGCCCGCACGCAACCTCTGGGTCAATCCTGACTGCGGCCTCAAGACCCGCAACTGGCCCGAGACCGAGGCCGCGCTGCGCCACATGGTGCAGGCCGCGCGGGCATTGCGCTCCGCCATGGCCTCCGCTTGACGGCGGGCAACCATCAACCCTGCGCCGCGTCAGTGCATGACCCGCATCGGCTGGCATGGCGGCACAATGCGCCGCCATGCTCTATAACGCCCTCAAGCTCACCCACGTGCTGTCGATCATCGTCTGGATCGGCGGCATGGTCTTCGCCCATTTCTTCCTGCGCCCCGCCGTACAGATGCTGGAGCCGCCGCAGCGCGTGGCGCTGATGCACGGCGTGCTGCAGCGCTTCCTGGGCGCGGTCGCCATCGCCATCGTGGCCGTGCTGACGAGCGGACTGGGCATGATCGGCGCGGTGAGCATCGGCGCGGGCGGCGCCTTCTCGATGCCGCTGGACTGGACCATCATGGCGACCCTCGGCATCGTGATGATGGGCATCTTCGCCCACATCTACTTCGCGCTGCTCAGCCGCCTGGAGCAGGCCGTCGCCGCCTCCGACTGGCCGGCAGGCGGCCTGGCGCTGGCAAGCATCCGCACCTGGGTTGGCGTGAACCTGCTCATCGGCGTAGTGATTGTGGTGCTGACGCTGCTGATGTGAGACGCGCGGCGGCACCACATCGCCGCCGGCATAAAAAAACGCGCCGTGAAGGCGCGTTTTTTATTTGGCGGAAACGGAGGGATTCGAACCCTCGATGAGGCTCTACACCCCATACTCCCTTAGCAGGGGAGCACCTTCGGCCACTCGGTCACGTTTCCAATCCCGCTATTGTAGCCTCATTTCAAGGCCATTTCGGCGAAACTTCAGGCGGCAGCCTGGTCCAGCTCGAACGCCTTGTGCAGCGTACGCACGGCCAATTCCACGTACTTCTCGTCGATCACCACGGAGGTCTTGATTTCCGACGTGGAGATCATCTTGATGTTGATGCCCTCTTCGCTCAGCGCGCGGAACATCTTGCTGGCCACGCCCACATGGCTGCGCATGCCGATGCCAACGATGCTGACCTTGGCGATCTTGGCATCGCCCACGATTTCCTCGGCGCCCAGTTGGGGCAGCACCTTGTCTTTCAACAGATCGATGGTGCGTTGGTAGTCATTCCGATTCACCGTGAAGCTGAAGTCGGTCTTCCCTTCCTTGCCCATGTTCTGGATGATGACATCCACATCGATGTTGGCATCAGCCACCGCGCCCAGGATCTGGTAGGCGATACCGGGGGTGTCGGGCACGCCGATCACGGAGATCTTGGCTTCGTCGCGGGTGAAAGCGATGCCGGATACGACGGCTTTTTCCATTTGTTCGTCTTCCTCAAAGGTGATCAGGGTGCCGGACTTGGCTTCCTCGTTGATGTCGATGTCCCAGGACGTGAAGCTGGAGAGCACGCGCAGCGGCACCTTGTACTTGCCGGCAAATTCCACCGAACGGATCTGCAGCACCTTGCTGCCCAGGCTGGCCATCTCCAGCATTTCCTCGAAGCTCAGCGTCGTCAGGCGCCGCGCCTCGGGCACCACGCGCGGGTCGGTGGTGTACACGCCATCCACGTCGGTGTAGATCAGGCATTCGTGCGCCTTCATCGCGGCGGCAATGGCGACGGCCGAGGTGTCGGAGCCGCCGCGGCCCAGCGTGGTGATGTTGCCGCCCTCGTCGATGCCCTGGAAGCCCGTGACGATGACGACCTTGCCCGCGTCCAGGTCGGCGCGCACGCGCTTGTCGTCGATGGACTCGATGCGCGCCTTGGTGTAGCTGCTGTCGGTGCGCACGGGCACCTGCCAGCCGGCGTAGCTCACCGACTCCATGCCTTCGGCCTGCAGCGCGATGGCCAGCAGGGCCGACGAGGCCTGCTCACCCGTGGCGGCCAGCATGTCGAGCTCGCGGTGGTAGGCGGAGGTAATGCGCGAGGGCGTGAGCTCCTTGGCCAGGCCCAGCAGGCGGTTGGTCTCGCCACTCATGGCGCTGGGTACCACCACCATCTGGTGGCCGGCCCGCGCCCACTTGGCCACGCGCTTGGCGACATTGCGGATGCGCTCGGTGGAGCCCATCGAGGTGCCGCCGTATTTATGAACGATCAGTGCCATGGAATTTCTGGAATGGCAGGGACGCAGATGCGCGGCGCTATTGCAAAAGCTGTTCTGGCGCGCCGCCGTCCCGTGCGGAAATGGGGACCAAAACCTGTTGATTGTACCAACCGAGCACCTCCGCCTCGCGGACCACATAGCCCTCGCCCACCTTCAGGTGAATGCGGTGCCCGCGCGTGGCACATGCGGCCAACTGGTCCAGCAATTCGTTCAGCTGTGCGGCTGTAGGCGTGGTGGCGTGGTGCACACGCAGCCAGTGGCGCAGCACGTTCGCCTGGCGCGCCCTTCCCAACGCACGCAGCGCCGCGATGCGGGGCGGCTGGCCGATGGCCGCTGCATCGGCGGCGGCCAGTTCCTGCAGCAGCTCGCTGGCCTGCGCCGCGTGTTCGCAACTGCGCGCAAAGGTGTCACGAAACTGCGGGAACGCCTGCTGCAGCGCCGGCAGCAACTGGCGGCGGATGCGGTTGCGCGTGAAGCGCTCGTCGGCGTTGGTCGGGTCTTCCACCCAGCGTTCGCCACGCGCGACCAGCCAGGCGCGCACGTCGGCGCCTGCCACGCGCAGCAGCGGCCTGCACCAGTCCATGCCCGCGCGCTGCCACTGCGCCGGCATGGCGGCAAGCCCGGCTACGCCCGCGCCCCGCGATAGGGCGAGCAGCAATGTCTCGACCTGGTCGTCCGCATGCTGCGCCAACGCTATTGTTTTTATAGCTACTAGCGATTGACAGTCAAGCGACAACGCCTCAAAAGCCTTGTAACGCGCCTGGCGCGCCGCGTCTTCAGGGCTTTGTCCGGCGGCGTGGCGCGCATCCACGCGGCGCACCCACAGCGGTATGCCCAGCCGCTCACACAAGGCCACGCAATGCTGCTCAAACCCGTCGGCCGCCGCCTGCAGCCCATGGTGCACGTGGAAAGCCACCACCTGCCCCGGCCAGCGCGCTGCGCAGGCCAACAGCAGTGCCGTCGAATCTGCGCCGCCGCTGAGGGCCACGGCCAGGGGCAGACGGGGCCGGAAGGCCGCGACTGCGGCGTCGAACGACTGGGTCAAGCGTCCCTCCTGCGGCGGCAGTGCGGGCGCGGTGGCGTATGGGCAGGCATGACGGCCCGATTATCGGCGCGCGCCAGCGCCCCCCCGCCACGCTAGCGCTGCAGTGCCAGCGGCGCCGACCGACCGGCGCTTGCGGCCTCGTCGTGCAGCCGGAAGGTACCCACCACGTCGGACAGGCGTACGGACTGGTCTTTGAGGCTGGCCGCCGCTGCGGCGCTTTCTTCCACCAGTGCGGCGTTCTGCTGGGTCATCTGATCCAACTGCGCCACGGCCTGGCCTACCTCGCCAATGCTGGTGCTTTGCTCGTTTGTGGAAGCGGTGATCTCGGCCATGATGTCCGTGACGCGCTGCACCGACTGCACGATGTCCGCCATGGTGGTGCCCGCATCGTGAGAGACTTCCACAGAGACATACGTAACCCTTCTTCCTGCAGCGATGCGCGTCCGCACGAGGAAAGATAATACGTTTTGATACAAGTAAGTCACAAAAAAAGGCGGGGATTCCCCCACCTTTTTCAAGGATCGGCGCGTCGCTGACTGCGCGTGCGCCTCGCCTTAGCGGCTGTCCGCCTTGGTGTCCGTGAAGCGGCCGTAGCTCTGCAGGCGCTCGTAGCGGCGGTCCTGCAGTTCCTTGGGCTTGAGGTCCGACAGCTGGCGGTAGGCATCGCCCAGGGCACGCTTGAGGAAGGCGGCCATCTGCTTGTGGTCGCGGTGCGCGCCCCCCACGGGCTCGTTCACGATCTTGTCCACCAGACCCAGGGCCTTCAGGCGGTGCGCCGTGATGCCCATGGCCTCGGCGGCGTCCTGCGCGCGGTCGCTGGTCTTCCAGAGGATGGACGCGCAGCCCTCGGGGCTGATGACCGAGTAAATCGAGTACTGCAGCATGATGACCTGGTCGGCCACGCTGATGGCCAGCGCGCCGCCGGATCCGCCTTCGCCGATCACCGTGGTGATGATCGGCACTTCCAGCTGGGCCATCTCGTAGATGTTGCGGCCGATGGCTTCGGACTGGCCGCGCTCCTCGGCGTCGATGCCGGGGTACGCACCGGGCGTATCGACGAAAGTGAACACGGGCAGCTTGAACTTCTCGGCCGTCTTCATCAGGCGCAGGGCCTTGCGGTAGCCCTCGGGCCGGCTCATGCCGAAGTTGCGCGCGGTGCGCTCCTTGGTGTCGCGGCCCTTCTGGTGGCCCAGCACCATGCAGGCGTGACCGTTGAAGCGCGCGAGGCCCCCCACGATGGACTGGTCGTCCGCGAAGTGCCGGTCGCCGTGCATTTCCACGAAATCCGTGAAGATCTCGCGCACGTAGTCCATGGTGTACGGGCGCTCCGGATGGCGGGCGATCTTCGTGATCTGCCAGGGGGTCAGGTCACTGTAGATGTCCTTGGTGAGCTGCAGGCTCTTCTTGCTGAGCTGGTCAATCTCCTCGGAGATGTCCACCGCGCTCTCGTTCTGCACATAGCGCAGTTCTTCGATTTTGGATTCCAGCTCGCCAATGGGCTGCTCGAAGTCCAGAAAGGTCTTTTTCGCCAACTTGTTTTCTCCTCGGGGCAGTGCCCGGTACCGGCCGCCCTGCGTTGTTCAGTAGTCCACCGGCAGGGGGGCGAGCGACCGCCAAATATACCAACTCGCCACGCTGCACCAGGGTTTCCACGCATCAGCCACTTCACGCGCATCGCTGCGGCTGACCGGGTCGCCCGAAAAATAATGCTGGCTGATGCCCTGGATCAGCGTGGCATCGTCCAGCGGCAGCACGTTCGGCCGCGCCAGATGGAAGATGAGGAACATATCCGCCGTCCAGCGGCTGATGCCGCGGATCGCCACCAGCTCGGCAACGATGGCCTGGTCGTCCATCTGGTCCCACTGCTTCACGTGCAGCCGGCCACTGTCGAAGTGCAGCGCCAGGTCCACCAGGTACTCCACCTTGCGGGCCGACAGGCCGGCCGCACGCATGTCGTCCACCTTGAGCTTGAGCACGCTGCGCGGCGTCATGCTGCGCGACAGGGCGGCGAACTGGTCCCACACGCGCTGCGCCGACGCCACCGACACCTGCTGGCCCACGATGGAGCGCGCCAGCGTGGTGAAGGCGTCGCCGCGCTGGCTCAGAGCCACGTTGCCTACCTGGGGAATCAGGCGACGCATCACGCGGTCCTTCTTGGTCAGATGCCGGCAGGCCTCTTCCCAATAGCTGGGGCGCGTGAGGGACGGAGGTGCATCCGCTATTTTTTTAGTAGCTGCCACCGCTTACCCCACAAGCCCTACATGCCAATTTGAATCGAAACCCATTTACTGAGCCGCCTCCCAGGTCGTGCCCGAGGCGGAGTCCTTGAGCACGATACCCTGCGCCAGCAGATCATTGCGGATGCGGTCGGCCTCGGCGAAGTTCTTGGCTGCCTTGGCGGCGGCGCGCGCGGCGATCTGCGCCTGGATGGCCGCCTCGTCCAGTCCGGCGCCCGCCTTCAAAAAGTCCTGCGGATCCGCCTGCAGCAGCCCCAGGTGGCCGCCCAGCGCCTTCAGCAAGCCCGCCGCGGCGGGCGACTTGCTACGGTTCACCTCACCGGCCAGGTCGAACAGCACGGCCACCGCTTCGGGGGTGCCGAAGTCCTCGTCCATGGCCGCCTTGAAGCGGGCGGCGTAGCCTTCGGCCCAGTCCACCTCGACCGGGGCCGGTGCCACCAGGCTCAGCGCGGTGTACAGGCGCTTGAGCGCGGCACGCGCATCGTCCAGGTGCACGTTGCTGTAGTTCAGCGGGCTGCGGTAGTGGCTGCGGACCACGAAGAAGCGCACAGTCTCCGCGTCGTATTCCTTGAGCACGTCGCGGATGGTGAAGAAGTTGCCCAGGCTCTTGGACATCTTCTCGTTGTCCACGTTGATGAAGCCGTTGTGCATCCACAGCCGCGCGAACGGTTTGCCCGTGGCGCCCTCGCTCTGGGCGATCTCGTTCTCGTGGTGCGGAAACTGCAGATCGGCGCCACCGCCGTGGATGTCGAAGCTCTCGCCCAGCAGCGCGCAGCCCATGGCGGAGCATTCGATATGCCAGCCCGGGCGCCCCTCGCCGAAGGGGCTGCGCCACTTCACATCGGCTGGCTCCTCGGGCTTGGCGGACTTCCACAGCACGAAGTCCAGCGGGTCGTGCTTGCCGTCCTGCACGGCCACACGCTCGCCGGCATTCAGCTCGTCCAGCGACTTGCCCGACAGCTTGCCGTAGCCGGGGAACTTGCGCACCGCATAGTTCACGTCGCCGTTGCCCGCCTGGTAGGCCAGGCCCTTGCCCTGGAGCGTGCCGATCATGTCCAGCATCTGCGGCACATAGGCGGTGGCGCGGGGCTCGTGCGTGGGACGCTCAATGCCCAGCGCGTCGGCGTCCTGGTGCAGCGCGTCGATCATGCGGTCGGTCAGGCTGCGAATGGTCTCGCCGTTCTCCACCGCGCGCTTGATGATCTTGTCGTCGATGTCGGTGATGTTGCGCACGTAGGTCACCGCCAGGCCGGATGCGCGCAGCCAGCGCTGCACTACGTCAAAGGCGATCATGGAGCGCGCGTGGCCCAGGTGGCACAGGTCGTACACGGTCATGCCGCACACGTACATGCGCACATGGCCGGGTTCGAGCGGGGAAAACTCCTCCAATGCACGCGACAGCGTGTTGTAGATACGCAAGCTCATGGATGACGGGTCCAGGGAATCGGTGGGGGCGGATGGGTACGGTGCGCGCCCGGTGCGGCGCGCGACTCAGAGCGAGTGCGCGCGATGGGCGGTGCCGCGGGGCGTGCAGGCGGTCTGCCGCAAGGGCGGCGGGCCCGCCATCAGGAGCGGCAACAGCGTACCGGCATGACAAAACCCCTCCGCTACAATCGGCCGCAGTATAAGCCCGCACCGCGGCCCGACCGCGCTGCTCCGTCTCTCCAGCCCCTCCTCCATGACTCCTGCACGCCGACCCGCCCTCCGCTGCCTGCATCTGCTTGCCGCCACTGTGGCCCTGCTCGCAGCTTCATGGGCCCAGGCGGACGAGTACGCCGACATTTCCCGCCTGCTCCAGCTGGGCAAGCCAGCCGAAGCCATCGTGAAGCTGGACCAGCGCCTGGCCGCCACCCCGCGCGATCCGCAGTTGCGCTTCCTGCGCGCCGTGGCGCTGGCCGATTCCGGCAAGCCTGCCGAAGCCATCGATGCCTTCGTGCAGCTGACCGAGGACTACCCCGAGCTGCCCGAGCCCTACAACAACCTGGCCGTGCTCTACGCCAGCCAGAACCAACTGGAAAAAGCCCGCGCAGCGCTGGAGACGGCGATCCGCACCAAGCCCGACTACGCCACCGCCCACGAGAACCTGGGCGACATCCACGCCAAGCTGGCCAGCCAGTCGTATCTGCGCGCGCAACAGCTGGACCGTGCCACGGCCGCCTCGGTGGCGCCCAAGCTCAAGCTGCTGCGCGAGCTGTTCGCCACCGAATCGAAGCCCGCCGCACCCCAGGCCGCCACCCCGGCCAGCCGCTGAGGTGCGCCGTCTTGCGCGCCGGCCCCGACCCCGCATAGCCGGGCGCCGCGGGCCCCCTAACCCTTTCGATCAAGGAGCAACCATGATTTCCAGAAGAAATATCACGCAAACGCTTGCTGGATGTGCGCTAGCAGCTATTGTTACAGTAGCAAATGCCCAGACCGCCGGTGCCGCAGCACCCCAGGTCAAGCTCGCCACCAGCCTGGGTGACATCGTGGTGCAACTGGATCCGGCCAAGGCGCCCAAGACGGTGGAGAACTTCCTGGCCTACGTGGCCGACAAACACTATGACGGCACGGTCTTTCACCGCGTGATCGATGGCTTCATGATCCAGGGTGGCGGCTTCACGGCCGACATGCAGCAAAAGCCCACCAAGGCCCCGATCCCGCTGGAAGCCACCACCGGGCTGAAGAACGACAAGTACACGATCGCCATGGCCCGCACGGCCAACCCCAATTCGGCGACCAGCCAGTTCTTCATCAACGTGGCGAACAACGCCATGCTCAACGCGCCCCAACCCGACGGCCACGGCTACGCCGTGTTCGGCAAGGTGGTGAGCGGTACCGAGGTGGTGGACAAGATCAAGGCCGTGGCCACCGGCAACCGCGGCATGCACCAGAACGTGCCCACGACCCCCGTGGTCATCCAATCCGCAACCCTGGTCAAGTAACCTGAAAGGACACCCGCCATGAGCAACCCACAAGTCGAACTGCACGTCACCATCAACGTTGCCGAGACGGCCACCCAAGGCGTCATCACGCTGGAACTGGACGCCGTGAACGCCCCCAAGTCCACCGCCAACTTCCTGAACTACGTGAACAAGGGCTTCTACGACGGCACGATCTTTCACCGCGTGATCAAGAACTTCATGGCCCAGGGCGGCGGCTTCACGGCCGATATGAAGCAAAAGCCGACCGATGCGCCCATCGAGAACGAGGCCGCCAACGGCCTGAAGAACGACAAGTACACCATCGCCATGGCCCGCACCGGCGACCCGCACAGCGCCACGGCACAGTTCTTCATCAACGTGGTGGATAACGCCTTCCTGAACCACACCTCCCCCACACCACAGGGCTGGGGCTACGCCGTGTTCGGCAAGGTGGTCAAGGGCGAGGACGTGGTCGACGCCATCAAGAAGGTGCGCACCACGCGCAAGGGCTTCCACGACGACGTGCCCTTCGACGCCGTGGTGATCGACAAGGCTGTGGCGCTGTAAGCCCTGCGATGACACCATCCGTGCCGCCGATGGACGAGCTGGCCGCGCCAGCCGCGTGGCGCACGGTGGACTTCATCTCCGACCTGCACCTGGAGCCAGCCCAGCCCTCCACGGTGCAGACCTTGCGGCAGTACCTGCACAGCACGCCCGCCGACGCGGTGTTCCTGCTGGGCGACCTGTTCGAGGTCTGGGTGGGCGACGACGCCATCGACGAGCCGGGCAGCTTCGAAGGCGCCTGCTGCGCCCTGCTCGCCCAGGCCACGCACGCGAGGCCGCTATATTTCATGCACGGCAACCGCGACTTCCTCGTGGGTGAGGGCTTCACGCGCCACACGGGTATACCCGTGCTGGCCGATCCCACGGTGCTCACGTTCGCTGGCCGACGCTGGCTGCTGTCGCATGGCGATGCGCTGTGCCTGAACGATGTGGAATACCAGCGCTTTCGCATCCTGGCACGCAACCCGCAATGGCAGGCCCAGTTGCTGGCGCGCCCGCTGCACGAGCGCCGCGCACAGGGCCGCAGCGCCCGCAGCGAGAGCGAGGCGCGCAAGCAGGCCGGCGCCGCGGTCTATGCCGATGTGGACAGCCCGGCCGCCATCGAGTGGCTGCGCGCCGCGGGGGCCCAGGCGCTCATCCACGGCCACACCCATCTGCCTGCGGACCATGTACTGGCCCCCGGCCTGGCGCGCCACGTGCTCACGGACTGGGACCTGGACGCCCACCCGCCGCGCGCCGGCGTGCTGCGCCTGACGGCCGAGGGCTTGCAGCGCCTGCCGCTCGTCCCCACGTAGCGGCATGGCACGTACCCGCGCACCCCTGCACTTCCTTCGCCAACTGGCCCTGCGCGTACGCGCCACCGTGGCCCCCCTCCCCGACATCTCCGCGCAACTGTGGTTGCAGACCCTGCGGCGCTACCCATTCCTGCAGGCGCTGCCACTGCATGACCAAGGCAAGCTGCGCGCCCTGAGTGCGCTGTTCCTGGACCGCAAGGAGTTCACCGGCGCCCATGGGCTGGTGGTGACCGATGCCATGGCGGTCTCGATTGCGGCCCAGGCCTGCCTGCCGCTGCTGCACTGGGGCGCTCCCGAGCGTGCGCTGGCCTGGTACGACGACTTCGTGGGTATCGTGGTGCATCCGGCCGAGGCCGTGGCGCGCCGCCAGGCCGTGGATGCCGCCGGCGTGGTGCACCACTACGACGAGGTGCTGTTGGGCGAAGCCATGGAGCGCGGCCCCGTCATGCTGAGCTGGCCCGCCGTGGACGGGGCCGGCCAGGGCGGACCGGACGGGCAGCCGGTCGCCACCAGCGTGGTGATCCACGAGTTTGTGCACAAGATCGACATGCGCAACGGCCCGGCCGACGGCTGCCCGCCTTTGCCTCCGGGATTCATGGGCACGCGGGGCGCGCGCGCCGCGCACGCGGCCTGGCGCGACGCCTGGGAGCCCGCGTACGAGCAGTTCCGCGAGCAGGTCATCATCGCCGAGCGTTTCGGCGGCGCATGGCCGTGGCTGGATGCGTACGGCGCCACCGCGCCCGCGGAGTTCTTCGCCGTGGCCTGCGAGGCGTACTTCGTGCACCGTGAACGTTTCGGGCAGGAATTCCCCACCCTGCTGCCCGTGCTGGATGCGTTCTTCGGCCGGCCCCTGTCCGGCTGAGGCGGCTTCGTCCCGCCCCTCAACCGCCCCTCAACCGCCCGTCAGCACGGCCCGCGCCGCCTGCGCAATGCTGGCGGCATCGACCCCAAAGTACGCACGCAGCGCCGCCCGCGTGTCGCTGCGGCCAAAGCCATCCGTGCCCAGCGCGCGGTAGCGGCGCCCCGCGGGCACATAGGCGCGCACCGATTCGGGCACGGCCCGCACATAGTCCGTGGCGGCAATGACCGGGCCGCTCGTTCCCTCCAGTACCTGCGTAAGCCAGGGCTTGGCATCGCCTGCATCCCCCCTGTCACGCCCGGCCTCACAGGCCATGCCGTCGCGCGCCAGCTCGCTCCAGCTCGTCACGCTGACCACGGTGGCCGCGATGCCCTCATCGGCCAGCCGTTGCGCCGCCTTTATGACCTCGGTGAGGATGGCGCCGGAGCCCAGCAGGGTCACGTTTTTTTGAGATGAAATTGAGCCATTGCGCTCATCCAGCAAGCGTTGATAGCTATTAAATAAATAGCATCCACGCAGCACCCCTGCATGGGCCTCGGCCGGCAGGTCCGGCTGGGCATAGTTTTCGTTCATGAGCGTGACGTAATAGAAAACGTCGCGCTGCTCGGCGACCATCTCGCGCATGCCGGCGTCCACGATCACGGCCAACTCGCCCGCGAAGGCCGGGTCGTAGGCCTTGCAGTTGGGGATGGTGGCGGCCACGAGGTGGCTGGAGCCGTCCTGGTGCTGCAGGCCCTCGCCGCCCAGCGTGGTGCGGCCCGAGGTGGCGCCCAGCAGGAAGCCGCGGGCGCGCTGATCGGCGGCGGCCCAGATGGCGTCGCCCACGCGCTGAAAGCCGAACATCGAGTAGTAGATGTAGAACGGCAGCATGGCCAGGCCGTGCACGCTGTAGCTGGTGGCGGCGGCCGTCCAGCTGGCGATGGCACCGGCCTCGCTGATGCCTTCCTCCAGGATCTGCCCATCCAGCGCCTCGCGGTACGAAAGCACCGAGCCGATGTCCTCGGGCGCGTAGCGCTGGCCCACGCTGCTGTAGATGCCCACCTGCTTGAACAGGTTGGCCATGCCGAAGGTGCGTGCCTCGTCGGCCACGATGGGGACGATGCGCGGGCCGAGCGTGACGTCCTTGAGCAGCGTACCGAGCATGCGCACGAAGGCCATGGTGGTGCTCATTTCCTTGCCATCGGCCGCCAGCGCAAACTGCGCATAGCTGGCGAGGGGCGGCACGGGCAGCACGTCGCACACCGTTTCGCGCCGGGGCAGGTAGCCGCCCAGGGCCTGGCGTTGGCGGCGCAGGTACTGCATCTCGGGGCTGTCGTCCCCCGGCTTGTAGAACGCCAGGCCCGTGGCCTGAGCGTCGCTCAAGGGCAGGTTGAAGCGGTTGCGGAATTCGATGAGGTCGGCGTCGTCGAGCTTCTTCTGGCTGTGCGTGGTCATCTTGCCCTGGCCGGCCTGGCCCATGCCGTAGCCCTTCTTGGTGTGGGCGAGGATCACCGTGGGTTGGCCGCGGTGGCGCGCGGCGGCAGCATAGGCCGCGTGGATCTTCACCAGGTCATGCCCGCCGCGCTTCAAGCGGTCGATCTGCTCGTCGGTCATGCCTTGCGCCAGCGCGGCCAGTTCGGGGGTCTGGCCGAAGAAGTGGTCGCGGTTGTAGCGCCCATCCTTGGCGGCAAAGGTCTGCATCTGGCCATCGACCGTCCCTTCCAGCGTGCGCACCAGCGCGCCCGTGAGGTCGCGGGCGAACAGGCCGTCCCAGTCGCTGCCCCAGACGAGCTTGACCACGTTCCAGCCCGCGCCAGCGAACAGGCGCTCCAGCTCGTCGATGATGCGGCCGTTGCCGCGCACTGGGCCGTCCAGGCGCTGCAGGTTGCAGTTGACGACCCAGACGAGGTTGTCCAGCCCCTCGCGCGCGGCGAGCGTGAGGGCGCTCATGGATTCGGGTTCGTCCATCTCGCCGTCGCCGAACACGCCCCACACCTTGCGTGCGGAGCAATCCAGCAGGTTGCGATGCGTGAGGTAGCGCATGAAGCGCGCGTGGTAGATGCTGCTGATGGGGCCGATGCCCATGGAGCCGGTGGGGAACTGCCAGAAGTCCGGCATGAGCCAGGGATGCGGGTAGCTGGAGAGGCCACGCGCGCCTTGCGCCGGGGCGGTGATCTCCTGGCGGTAGTGCATCAGGTCCCGCTCGCTCAAACGCCCTTCAAGGAAGGCGCGCGCGTACACGCCGGGCGCGCTGTGCGGCTGGAAAAACACCAGGTCGCCCCGGTGCTGGCCTTCGCCCAGACCCTCGCGGGCGCGGAAGAAGTGGTTGAAGCCGCTCTCGAACAGGTCGGCCGCACTGGCGTAGCTGGCAATGTGGCCGCCAAGTTCACCATAGGCCTGGTTGGCGCGCACCACCATGGCCAGCGCGTTCCAGCGCATGATGGACGCCAGACGCTCCTCGATCGCCAGGTCGCCGGGGAACACCCCCTGCTCCTGCACGGACACGGTGTTCACGTAGGGCGTATTCAAGCCGGGGCGCCAGTCCACGCGCAATTGGCCGGCCAGCCGGTTCAGCTCGTCCAGCAGAAAGCGCGCGCGCTCAGGCCCTGCCGTGGCCACCAGGGCCTGCAGGGCGTCACGCCATTCGGCGGTTTCCTGGGGGTCGGTATCGGGGCTGGCCGCGGCAGCGAGGGTAGCCAGTGTTGCGAGGGGCGTGGGGGCGTTCATCGCGCCACTGTAGGCCCCGCATACCGAAATAGGATGCCGATTCACACGATGTTTCACCCTTCATCGGCACAATATGCCGTTCACGGAATGATTTTCAGCATATGAAGCTTGACGCTACCGATTTGCGCATCCTGGCCGAATTGCAGGCCGATGGCGCGCTGTCCAATGTGGAGCTGGCGCGGCGCGTGCACCTGTCGGCTTCGCCCTGCCTGGCCCGGGTCAAGGCGCTGGAGGCCGCTGGCGTCATCAGCCGGTATGTGGCGCTGGCCAATGCCACGGCGCTGGGGCTGGGGCTCAATGTGTTCATCAACATCAGCCTGAAAAGCCAGAGCAAGGAAGCGCTCTCGGCCTTCGAACAGCGCATCGCCGAGCATGATCAGGTGATGGAGTGCTACCTGATGACGGGCGACAGCGACTACCTGATCCGCGTGGCGCTGCCCGACATCGCGGCGCTGGAACGTTTCATTCTCGAGCAGCTCACGCCCATCCCGGGCATCGAGAAGATCCGCACCAGCTTCACGCTCAAGCAGGTGCGCTACAAGACGGCGTTGCCTCTGCCAACGCCGTAGCGGTCAGCGGCTGGCAGGCGGCGTCGCCTGCGCCGGTATGCGCGCGACGTTGCCCGCCGCCATGTCTCCAGTGGCCACGCGGCGGCGCAGCTCGGCCAGCACGGCCTTCAGGCGGCGCGCATTCTCAGGGCCCATGCGCACCAGCATCTTCTGACCGCTGGAGAGTGCCTGCAGTTGGGGGTCCACGAATTCGTAGCGCACCCAAGGCCGGGTGGAGGGCACCTCGCCCACCACGGGCACCAGGCGCACCTGCAAGGGCCCCGCGGGCTCGGGCGCGGCGCGCAGGTGGTCGAGTACCGCCACCAGGCGGTCGTTGAAGTAGCGCCCGGGAAAGCCCAGTTCTTCATAGGCCGCCTGGAACAGCGGATACATGCGGGCATAGAGCTTCACCGCGGCGTCCACGGGCACGGCTTCGGCCAGCGTGACGAAGGCTTGGTAACGCGCCGCGTTGGCCGGTGCGATGGCCTGCGCAGGCGCATCCTGCGCCCCTTCCACCGTGAAACGGCCGGGCGTGGGCTGCACGGGCCACATGCGCGAGGGTGCCTGGGCGCGTGCCAAGTTGTCGATGGTCGCCACCATGCGGCGCACCAGCCCCTCGGGCTGCAGCAGCGCCGCCGCCTGCGGCCCCAGCAGTTCCGCCAGCGCGCGGGCCACGTAGGCGTCGGAATCGGCCAGCGCGGGCAGCGCGTCGGCCGGGGGTTCCAGCACTTCCACCGGGTTCTGCGGGCCGGACGCGGGTACCTGCGGCGCGGCGGCGGGGGGTGGCCTCGACGGCGGGGGCCGCGGGCGCAGGTTCGGGGGCCTGGGTGTGGCGCCACCCGAACCACCAGGCGGCGCCCGCGGCGGCGATCGCCACCAGGGCAATGACGGTCCAGACAGAGACCGAGGACTCCTGCCGGGGATGGAATTCGGCGGGGTCTCGTACAGGCATGGCGGTCCTTTCTCCACGAGGCCCCCTCGCACCGTGCAAGGGGTACCTTTGCTTCAATATTGATAGCTATTAGCGCTTGACCCGCCTATGCTACAGCCCTGTTTCATATAAAACCACGTTAAACCACCAGAGGTTACGAGGCTTACCACCGGGGTCAACCGGCGGCGCCTGCGGCCAGGCCGTGCAGCCAGGCCATGGAATCGCGCAGTTCCTCCGGGCGGATTTCGTGCATGCCCGGGTACTCGCGGTAGCTCAGCGCCAGCGGCAGCGTCCGGACATGGTCGCGTATGGCCTGGGCACTGGCCAGCGGAATGACGTTGTCCTGCACGCCATGGCTCACCCAGAGCTGGCGCCCCGCCAGCGCGGCCGGCTGCGCCGCATGGGGCAGCGCCTGCGGCAGCAGCCGGCTGTGCCAGACCATCGCGCCGTGCAGCAGTTCAGGCCGCGTGAGCAGCAGGGTCAGCGCCATGATGCCGCCCTGGCTGAAGCCGCCCGCCACCACGCGTGCGGCGGGAATACCCAGCTGGCGCGCCGCGGCGTCCACGGTCTGCGCCACCAGCGCGCGGCTGGCGGCCTCCTGCGGCTCGTTGATGCTGCGCGCGCCATCCGCCGCCACGGTGAATTCGAACCAGGCATTGGCCGTCGGCCCCATGCGGTACGGTGCGCGCAGGCTCAGCACGTGGTATTGCGGGGGTACATGCGGGGCCAGGCCGAACAGGTCCTGTTCGTTGCTGCCCACGCCGTGCATGAGCACCAGCAGCCACGGCTCGGAGCCGGGCGTCGCGGGGCGGTGAAGGAAGGAAAGGGGTAGGTCGAGCATGGGCAACGTCGTGATGGGGGAAGTGTCAGGCAGCCTGCAGCGCGAAGGCGTCCATGGCCAGCATGCCATGCATGACTTCGCGGCTCAGATAGTGCGCCTCGGCGCCTTCGCCGGCAGCGCCCAGCGCAAAGAAGATGGGCAGGAAGTGGTCTTCCGTGGGATGCGCACGCCGGGCATGCGGCGCACGGGCGCGGTAGTCCAGCAGGGCCGCGGTGTCGCCCTGCTCCAGTTGCGCCTCGATCCAGCGGCTGAATTCCACCACATAGGGCGCGGGCTGGTCGGCGCCGCCAAAGAACTCGGCCAGGTTGTGCGTCATGCTGCCGGAGCCCACGACCAGCACGCCCTGCTCACGCAGGCCGCGCAGCGCCGCACCCATCGCATACACCTCTGCCGGACCGGCACCCACGGGCAGCGCGACCTGCACCACGGGCACGTCGGCCTGCGGGAACAGATGCATCAGCGGCACCCAGGCGCCATGGTCGAAGGGGCGCGCCGCGTCGCCCCGCGCGTCGATGCCAGCCTGCTCCAGCAGGGCCAACACCTCCTGTGCCAGGGCGGGTGCTCCGGCAGCCGGGTACTGGAGCGCATAGAGCGGACGAGGAAAACCGCCGAAGTCGTGCCAGGTCTCGGGCTGCGCCCCGGTCATGACGGTGGCGCCGCGCGCCACCCAGTGCGGCGACATGATGACCACGCCGCGCAATCGGGGGTACTGCGCCTTCAGTTCAGCGCCCCAGCGGGTGAGCGCCGGGCCGGTACTGCCGGGCTCCAGCGCAAACAGCGGCGCGCCGTGCGAGACGAACAGCACGGGCAGCGCGGCAGCGGTCGTCGAAGAGGTGACAGAAGGGGTATGGGGGGTGTTCATGGCAAAACCTCAGTCCAGGTTGCAATCATGTGGGAGCGACACGCTTGATGCCAAGCGCCATAGACCCCATCACAGCGTCCCATCCATCACACCAATGCGATGTGAAAGCAGCGTCACTCTCCCAGATGGGGCCGCCCGCGCAATGCCTTGACACCTCCGCGCCGGCTTTTGGACTCCAGCCGCCGCTGCTGCGATCCCAGCGTGGGCCGCGTGGCACGTCGCACGCGCGGCGGCCGCGCCACGCTGTCCACCAGCGCCTGCAGGCGCGCCAACGCATCCAGGCGGTTGGCCTCCTGGGTGCGGTATTGCTGTGCCTTGATGACCAATACCCCCTGCTGAGTGATGCGGCTGTCGCGCAGGGCCAGCAGGCGCTGTTTCACATCTTCAGGCAATGAAGAGGCCGCGATGTCGAAGCGCAGGTGCACGGCACTGGACACCTTGTTCACGTTCTGCCCGCCCGCCCCCTGGGCGCGCATGGCGGTAAGTTCGACCTCGGCCGGGTCCACGCGCACGCCGGAAGAAGGATTGCCGGAGGCCATGCCCGTCCGTCAGGCGGCCCCGGCGCGCAGGGCGTCGTCCAGCGCCTGCAGGAAGCGCTGCGGGCGCTCAAACTGCACCCAGTGGCCGGCTTCCTCGATCAGCGCCATGCCGCGAAAGTCCGGTGCCGCCGCCGCGTAAGCGCCCTCCAATGCACCAATCCACTCCTTGTACAGAGCGTCGCTGCGGCCATAGATCGCATGCACGGGGCACGGCACCAGCGGCAGAGCGCGCGCCAACGCATCGGTATGCGCCAGGCGGCGGCGGGGCATGCGGTCGCGCACTACATTGGCCACGTGCGTGTTCAACGCCAGGCCGCCCAAACCGTCGATGAGCGAAGTGTCCTGGAGCATCAGCGCCGCCAGGTTGTAGCGGTGCGCCGCAATCTGCCCCTCCTGCGGCAGGTGGCGCCAGGCCTTGAGCTCGAATTGCCGTTGGGGCACCACCCCCATCGCCGGGGCTCCTACCAATACGAGCTGGCGGGCCAGTTCGGGGTGGGCTGCGAGCAGCAGGCCCGCCGTCAATCCACCAAAGGAAAATCCCACCAGGTCACACGGCCGTGGCCCGAACAGCGTACGCAGGCCTTCGGCCAGCGGCTCCACCAGGGCGTCCGCATCGCCCCCCACGGGTGGTGCGGCCGAATCTCCGAATCCCGGCAGATCGGGGACCCAGACCTCGCGACCACTGTCCTCCAGATCGTGGATGTTGCGCACCCAATGCGTCCAGCTGCCGCTGCCGCCATGCAGCAGTACCAGAGGCAGCGCACCATCCTGGGATGCCCCCCAGACATGCCAGACGATGTCGCCGGTACCGCAGGGGGTGGACTCGCGCCGTGCGCGTTGCTGCAACGCAGTGACTTCAGGAGGCAAGGGCAGCGTGGCGAGCGATGGCTCCCTCACCATTGGGCCAGCCCGTCAATGGCAAGGGCGTAGCCCTGCACCCCAAACCCGCACATCACCGCGCGGGCCGCGCCGGCCAGATAGGAGTGGTGGCGAAAGCTCTCGCGCGCATGCACGTTGCTGATGTGCAGCTCTACCACGGGCACTCCCGTGCCCTTCACGGCATCCAGGAGTGCCACGCTGGTATGGGTGTAGGCGGCAGCATTGAGCACGACGCCGGCCAATTGGCCCGCCGCATGCAGCCGGCCGGCCTCGTGGATCCAGTCCACCAGAGCGCCTTCATGGTTGCTCTGGCGAAATACCAGCGCCAACCCGTGGCGTGCACATGCGGCCGTGCACAGCTGCTCGACATCCGCCAGAGTCTGGGAGCCATACACCTGCGGCTCGCGCGTGCCCAGCAGGTTGAGATTGGGGCCGTTGAGAACGTAAACGGTTTTCGTCATGGAGTGCTAGCGCGGTTCTACCCGCCGCAACGGACCCGCGAATGCGCATTATCGCGGCCAGCACTCCGACTGGCGTGTCCGTGTCAGCGCCAATCGCGATGGCCGCGATGGTGCCGATGGCCGTGGCGGTACCCGTGCCCGTATCCGCGGTAATACCCCACGGGCGGTGCCACGACCACGGGTGGCGCGTAATAGACCGGGCGAGGAGCCCTGTATACGGGCGGTGCGTACACCACGGGCGGCGGGGCGTAATACACGGGGGGAGGCGAGTAATACACAGGAGCGGCGTTGCCCACCCCCACGACGGCGCCGGGCACGCCCACGCCGACAGACCAGTACACGTCGCTGCGTGCCTGGGCGGTGCCTGTGCCCACCAACAGGGCCAGCGCCACGCCGGCCGAGGCGGCGGCGGCAAACCAAGAGCGATGTTGGATCATGAAAATCTCCTATATAGGGGTGCCGCGGCACCCGGGCGCTTGAACACAAGGCGTTTGGACGTCTAACGCGCCAGCACCGTGAAAGGATGGCATGAACAGATGTTCAGGTTGTTTCCGAACGTACCCCGCGCCGTTTCCATGCGTAACCGCAGCGGCCGCTCAACAAGCGCTCGCGCCGGTAGTACGCATCTATGCCGCCTAAAATCCCCCGCATGAGCACCCCCGTCCATCACGACACTTCTGCGGAAGCCGCAAAACCCAGCAACTTCCTGCGCCAGATCATCGAATCCGACCTGTCGCACGGTGTGCATGCCCAAAAACACTGGGCGGGCAGCCCAGGCGACGCAGCCCACCACGCCGCCGCAGCGGTTGACCCTGCCAAGATCCGCACGCGCTTTCCGCCTGAACCCAACGGCTACTTGCACGTGGGCCATGCCAAGAGCATCTGCCTGAATTTCGGCCTGGCGCGCGACTACGGCGGCGTCTGCCACCTGCGCTTTGACGACACCAACCCCGAGAAGGAAGATCAGGAGTACGTAGACAGCATCATCGATGCCGTGCGCTGGCTGGGCTTCGACTGGAAAGACCCCGACGGCCACGAGAACCTGTACTACGCCAGCAATTACTTTGGCTTCATGTACCGCGCGGCCGAGTACCTGATCGAGACCGGCAACGCCTACGTGGACGAGCAAACGCCCGAAGAGATGCGCGCCAACCGCGGCGACTTCGGCAAGCCCGGGGTAGACAGCCCCTATCGCAACCGTACCCCTGCGGAGAACCTGGCGCGCTTTCGCGAGATGCGTGACGGCAAGCTCCCCGATGGCGCCGCCGTGCTGCGCGCCAGGATCGACATGGGGCACCCCAACATCAACCTGCGCGACCCGGCCATCTACCGCATCAAGCACGCCGAGCACCACAACACCGGCAACCAATGGTGCATCTACCCCATGTACACCTTCGCGCACCCGATCGAGGATGCGCTGGAGTGCATCACCCACAGCATCTGTACGCTGGAGTTCGAGGACCAGCGCCCCTTCTACGACTGGCTGCTGGACCGTCTGGGGGAAGGCGGCCTGATCGCCCGCCCCCAGCCGCGCCAGTATGAGTTCGCGCGTCTGAACCTCACCTACGTCATCACCAGCAAGCGCAAGCTCAAGCACCTGGTGGACAGCGGCATCGTGAGCGGCTGGGACGATCCGCGCATGCCCACCATCGTGGGCCTGCGCCGGCGCGGCTATACGCCGGCCTCCATCCAGATGTTCTGCGAGCGCATTGGCGTGACCAAGGACTACAGCTGGATCGACTACGGCACGCTGGAGGGTTGCCTACGCGAGGACCTGGAATCCAAGGCACACCGCGCCATGGCCGTGCTCGACCCGCTCCCGCTCACGCTGACCAACTGGGCCGAAGTCTTCGGCAGCGACGGCCACGTCGAGGCCTGCAGCCTACCCGCCCTGCCGCACGCGCACGAAGGCCAGGCTGTTCCCGAGCGCCACTTCACCCTGGGCCGCGAGGTCTGGATCGAACGCGAAGACTTCGCCGAAGTGCCACCCAAGGGCTACAAGCGTCTTTATCCTCCCCGGCTCGGGGCGGACGGGCAAATGCTTCCAGGCAACACCGTGCGCCTGAAGGGCGGCTACGTCATCGAATGCACCGGCTGCGAGAAAGATGCGGGCGGCCACGTCACCCGCGTGCTCGCCACCGTGGTGCCCGACACCAAGAGCGGCACGCCCGGCGCCGATAGCGTGAAGGTAAAAGCCGCCATCACCTGGGTGGGGGTGCAGGACGGCGTGCAGGCCGAGGTGCGCCTCTACGACCGCCTGTTCACCGACGCCCAACCCGACGCGGGTGGCAAAGACTTTCTGGCCCTGCTCAATCCCGACAGCCTGAAGGTGGTGACTGCCTATGTGGAGCCATCACTGGCGGCCGCCCAGCCCGACGATAAGTTCCAGTTCGAGCGCTTCGGTTACTTCGTGGCCGACCGGGTGGACCACAGCGCCAGCCGCCCGGTGTTCAACAAGATCACCGGACTGAAGGACAGTTGGGCGAAATAGCCAGCCGCTGCTCGACAAGCAAATGCCCGCGTCCGCGGGCATTTTTTTCGTCTCAAACCGAACGCCTGCGCATTACTGAGGGTGCACGACGGAAATTCTCCCGGCGCAAAGATGGATTTTTAATAACGATTCTCGTTTGCTTTATCATCCCACCACCTTATTGCCGAGAAAGACTTGAGCCTCATGTCCATGCCTATGAAATCCTTGGTTGTTGCATGTGTTCTGGCCGCTGCAGGCGCCGCAAGTGCGCAGGACCAGGTGGTCAACCTGTATTCCGCCCGCCACTACGCCACCGATGAAGCGCTGTACAGCGGCTTTACCAAGGCCACGGGCATCAAGATCAATCGCGTGGATTCTGATGATGCCGGGATCATGGCCCGTCTCAAGGCAGAAGGAGCCGCATCCCCTGCCGACGTGATCCTCCTGGTGGACGCCGCCCGCCTCTACCGTGGCGAGGCCGACGGCCTGTTCCTGCCCGTGCGCTCGAAGGTGCTGGAGGACGCCATTCCCGCGAACCTGCGCGCAACACCGGTCGCCGACGGTGGTATTCCCTGGTTTGGCCTGTCCACGCGGGCGCGTGTGGTTGTCTACAACAAGACCAAGGTCAACAAGGACGATGTGGACACCTACGAAGAGTTGGGCGACCCCAAAAACAAAGGCAAGGTCTGCATCCGTTCCGGCTCGCACCCCTACAACCTGAGCCTGTTCGGCGCCGTGATGGAACACGTGGGTGAACAGAAAGCCGAAGCATGGCTCAAGGGCGTGGTGAACAACCTCGCCCGCGCGCCCAAGGGGGGCGACACCGATCAAATCAAGGCCGTCGCAGCAGGCGAATGCGATATCGCCGTGACCAACAGCTATTACCTCGCCCGCCTGATGCGCTCGGACAAGCCCGAGGACAAGGCCGTGGTGGACAAGGTGGCGGTGGTGTTCCCCAACCAGCAATCGTGGGGCACGCACATGAACATCGCAGGCGGCGCAGTGGCCCGCCACACCAAGAACCAGGCCAACGCCATCAAGTTCCTGGAATACCTGGCCAGCCCTGAGGCTCAGAACTACTTTGCCAACGGCAACAACGAATGGCCCGCCGCCAAAGGCGTGGATCCGGGCAACCCGGCCCTCAAGGCCATGACGGGCGGCCAACCGTTCAAGAGTGAAACCATCCCCATTGGCGCGGTCGGCGCCAACACCGTCAAGGTACAGCAGATGCTGGACCGCGTCGGTTTCCGGTAAGCCCTCTGCCCCTTGCGCACAGCCCGGCCCTGCCGGGCTGTTGCTTTTCTAGGAGTGCCGGATCGCTCGGTGATAATTAACGTTTACGTTAACGTAACTTTGGAGACAGACCATGGAAATCAAGGGCAAGGTGTTCATCGTCACCGGCGGCGCGTCAGGCCTGGGTGAAGGCACGGCACGCATGCTGGCTTCAGCGGGCGGCTTGGTGGTGATTGCCGACATGCAGGCCGACAAGGGCGAAGCCGTCGCGCGCGAGATCGGCGGGCGCTTCGTGCGCTGCGACGTGAGCAGCGAGGCCGATGGCCAAGCCGTGGTGGCCGCAGCGGTATCGATGGGCAAGCTCATGGGCCTGGTGAACTGCGCCGGCATCGCCCCTGCGGAAAAGACCGTTGGCAAGAACGGCGCGCATGCGCTGGCTTCGTTCACCAAGACCATCACGGTGAACCTGATCGGCAGCTTCAACATGATCCGCCTGGCCGCCGAGGCCATGTGCAAGAACGAACCCGAAGCCACCGGCGAGCGCGGGGTGATGATCTCCACCGCCAGTGTGGCGGCCTATGACGGGCAGATCGGGCAGGCGGCGTACTCTGCTTCCAAGGGCGGAATCGTGGGCATGACACTGCCCATCGCCCGCGACCTGGCACGCAACGGCATCCGCAACATGACCATTGCCCCCGGCATCTTCGGCACCCCCATGCTGTTCGGCATGCCCCAGGAGGTACAGGACGCGCTGGCCGCCGGCGTCCCATTCCCCAGCCGCCTCGGCACCCCGCAGGATTACGCCAAGCTGGTGCGCCACATCTTCGAGAACGACATGCTCAATGGCGAAGTGATTCGTCTGGATGGCGCGATCCGCCTTGCACCGAAGTGATTTTTTGATAGCGCCTTGCGCTTGTCTGTATTGGGCTCGAGCCCGATTCCGTATATTTTCCTAACGAAACCAACGCGGACGCAGTCGGTGAGTAACTGCGGTTAGGGCTGGCGGCGCACGGACGCAGGCAAGCGCTGCAGTTCAATCTCCAAGGCGCGGATGTTGCTCTGGTGGCGGTTCACCGCCAACTGCGCATCCGCACCGCCCGCCCCCTCCTGCGTCTGCAGGCGCCGCAAGGCGTCGCGCTCCTTGTCCAGTTCATGGTTCAGGATCGCGCGGCGCCCATCATCATCGGGTTGCACGATCACGAGCGTGTGTCCTGGCAAAGCGGCGTGCGCGCGGCCGAAGCACAAAAACCGCTAGTACGTGCAAATAACGTAGGGTTTAGCGCATTTATTGATGCGAATGGACAGATTTTCAGTAGCCCAATGGGGCATGCCGGGAAGGGATCCATAAACATTCAGCCACGTAGCGGAGCGACGCCCTATGTCCGCATAGCTGCTTGGCTGTCGCAATAAATTCTGAAAACACAGAAAAAAAGCCACTGCAAAATTATTTGCAGCGGCTTTTTTGATATTGGCGGAGTGGACGGGACTCGAACCCGCGACCCCCGGCGTGACAGGCCGGTATTCTAACCGACTGAACTACCACTCCGCGTCGGTGTGACTTTTGCCCTATTGCTAATGCAACCGAGCCAAGTGCCACAAAACTTGGCGACCCTACGGGGATTCGAACCCCGGTACTCACCGTGAAAGGGTGATGTCCTAGGCCTCTAGACGATAGGGTCAAAACCTAGAAACTTGCAAACCAACAAATCTTGGTGGAGGTAAGCGGGATCGAACCGCTGACCTCTTGCATGCCATGCAAGTGCTCTCCCAGCTGAGCTATACCCCCAAGATGGCGGAGTGGACGGGACTCGAACCCGCGACCCCCGGCGTGACAGGCCGGTATTCTAACCGACTGAACTACCACTCCGCGTCGGTAGCTGCTTGCATTCTTGCGAATCAAGTGCAGCCAAACTTGGCGACCCTACGGGGATTCGAACCCCGGTACTCACCGTGAAAGGGTGATGTCCTAGGCCTCTAGACGATAGGGTCAAAACCTAAGAACTTCCGTTCAAATCATCAGGTGGTGGAGGTAAGCGGGATCGAACCGCTGACCTCTTGCATGCCATGCAAGCGCTCTCCCAGCTGAGCTATACCCCCTTTGACTTCGACATTTAATTTCTTATCTGTCGTCATCACCTGAGCCTTGAATTATAGACAGGTTTTTAACGACTTTTCAATCGCGCGAGGATTTTTTCGCGACCCAGCAGCTCCAGCACGGCATCCACCGACGGCGTATGCGCGGTACCCATGGTCAGCACCCGCACGGGCATGGCGAGTTGCGGCATCTTCAAACCCAGCTGCTTGAGGACATCCTTGATCGCAGCGTTGATCGCGTCCTTGTTCCACGCCACGGTCTCCATGGCGGCGGCAAATGCGTCGAGCGCCGGTGTGGCGGTTTCAGTCACGTGCTTCGCGAAGTCGTCTGCATCGGGCTCGATGGCGTCCACATAGAACACGCGCGCCCAGCGTGCCAGGTCCACCAGCGTTTCGCAGCGGTCTTTGAACAGCGCACAGATGCGCGGCAAGCGGTCATCAGCATCCAACTGCGCCTCTGGAACACCCGCCTGCACGACGAAGGGCCGGACGAGTGCTGCCAACTGTGCATCTTCCATGGCCTTGAGATGCTGTGCGTTCACCCAGCGCAACTTGGCCTCGTCGAACTGGCCGGCGCTGCGGCCCAGGTGATCCAGGTTGAACCATTCCAGGAATTGCGCGCGGCTGAAGATCTCGTCATCGCCATGGCTCCAGCCCAGGCGCGCCAGGTAGTTGACCATGGCGTCGGGCAGGTAGCCCTCGTCGCGGTACTGCGTCACGGCCTTGGCACCGTTGCGCTTGCTCATCTTCTCACCCTGCTCGTTGAGCACGGTGGGCAGATGAGCGAACACGGGCACCGTGGCGCCCAGGGCCTCGAAGATGTGGATCTGGCGCGGTGTGTTGTTCACATGGTCGTCTCCGCGAATCACGTGGGTGATGCGCATGTCCATGTCGTCCACGCAAACGCAGAAGTTGTAGGTGGGCGTGCCGTCCGGGCGCGCGATGACCAGGTCGTCCAGCTCGCTGTTCTGGAACTCGATGCGACCCTTGCACTTGTCGTCCCAGCCAACCACACCGCCCTGGGGCGTCTTGAAGCGCAGCACAGGCTTCACGCCTTCCGGCACGGGCGGCAGCACCTTGCCGGGCTCGGGGCGCCAAGTGCCGTCATAGCGGGGCTTTTCCTTCGCGGCCATCTGGCGTTCACGCAAGGCATCGAGCTCTTCCACGCTCATGTAGCAGGGATAGACATGGCCTGCAGCCTGCAGTTGGGCCAGGACTTCCTTGTAGCGCTCCATGCGCTGCATCTGGTAGTACGGGCCCTCGTCATGGTCGAGCTGCAGCCAGGACATGCCCTCCAGGATGACGTCGACCGAGGCCTGGGTGGAACGCTCCAGATCAGTGTCCTCAATGCGCAGGATGAACACGCCGTCGTTGGCACGTGCGAAGGCCCAGGGATAGAGCGCGGAGCGGATGTTGCCCAGGTGGATGAAGCCCGTGGGCGACGGGGCGAAACGGGTGCGTACTTGTTGTTGTGTCATGGCAGGGTGTCCAGGCCTCGGCAGAGGTCGGTCTTCAGATCGTCGATATGTTCCAGGCCTACGGAGACGCGGATCAGCCCCTGACCGATGCCGGCCGCCTGGCGCTGCTCTTCCGTGAGGCGCCCGTGCGAGGTGCTGGCCGGATGGGTGATGGTGGTCTTCACGTCGCCCAGGTTGGCGGTGATGGAGCACACGCGCGTGCTGTCGATGACGTGGAAGGCATTCGCGCGCAGCTGCGCCGCGCCTTGCCCCACCACGTCGAACGCCAGCACCGGGCCGCCCATGCCGCCCTGCTGGCGCATGGCCAATGCATGCTGCGGATGGCTGGCCAGGCCCGAATAGTGCACGCGCGCCACCTTGGGATGTGTGGCCAGCCAGGTCGCCAGTTCCAAAGCCGCGGCGCTTTGCGCGCGCACGCGCAGCGACAGCGTCTCCAGCCCCTTGAGCACGACCCATGCATTGAACGGCGACAGGTTCAGCCCCGCGCTGCGCATGAAGGTGCCCATGACCTTGTCCACCAGCGCGGTGGTGCCGCACACGGCGCCCGCCATCACGCGGCCCTGGCCGTCCAGCAGTTTGGTGCCCGAGTAGACCACCAGGTCAGCGCCCAATTGCGCCGGGCGCTGCAGCGCGGGCGAGCAGAAGCTGTTGTCCACCGCCAACAGCAGGCCGCGCGCATGCGCGATCTGCGCCAGTGCGGCGATGTCGCACAGATCGCCCAGCGGGTTGGTCGGTGTCTCGGCAAACAGCAAGCGGGTGTTCGGGCGGATGGCCGTCTCCCACGACTGCAGGTCGGTCTGCGAGACAAAGGTCGTCTCTACGCCGAAGCGCGCCAGCTCCGACCCGAGCAGCTTGAGCGTGGAGCCGAACATGGACTGCGAGGCCACCACGTGGTCGCCGCTCTTGAGCACGGTAAGCGCCATCAGCAGGATGGCCGACATGCCGGTGCTGGTGGCCACCGCGCATTCCGTGCCCTCCATGGCCGCCAGGCGGCGCTCGAAGCTGCTGACCGTGGGGTTGGCGGTGCGGGTGTAGGTGTAGCCCGGCTCTTCGTTGGCGAAGCGGCGTGCGGCGCTTTCGCAGTCGCTCTGCACGAAGCTGCTGGTCATGTACAGCGCCTCGCTGTGCTCGCCCCACTGGCTGCGCGCGACGGCCTCGCGAACGGCGAGGGTCTCGGGGCGCAGCCCCTCGGGCAGGGGTTGATCGGTCACGGTGGCGGTCCTTGTTCTAAAAAATAGGAGCTGATAGCGCTTGCTGTACCTGGACTTCAGGCATTTTTTACCCTGAAACCCAGTACCAACAAGCGCAAGGCGCTCATCTTTTTGATGAGCGCGAGTGTACTCACGCCTCCTGGGCGTTGGGCAGGGACAGCCGGGAGGTGTCTTCCTGCTCCTCTTCACCACCCCGGTTGCGGCCCTCGTTGAGCGCGGTCACTTCCTCGTCGGAGATGTCGCCGGTGATGTACACGCCGTCGAAGCACGAGGCCTCGAACCCCTCCACCTTGCGGTTGATCTTGCCCACGGCCTGCTTCATGGCCTCCACGTCTTGGTAGATCAGCGCATCGGCGCCGATCAGCTGGCGGATCTCCTCCACCGTGCGGCCGTGCGCGACCAGCTCGGAGCGCGTGGGCATGTCGATGCCATAGACATTGGGGTGGCGCACCGGCGGCGCGGCAGAAGCCAGGTAGACCTTCACCGCGCCGGCGTCGCGCGCCATCTGCACGATCTCCTTGGAGGTGGTGCCGCGCACGATGGAGTCGTCTACCAGCAGCACCTTGCGGCCCTTGAACTCGCTGCCGATAGCGTTGAGCTTCTGGCGCACCGACTTCTTGCGCACGCCCTGCCCCGGCATGATGAAGGTGCGGCCCACGTAGCGGTTCTTGACGAAGCCCTCGCGGTACGGAATGCCCAGCAGCTGCGCGAGCTGCATGGCGCTGGGGCGGCTGGATTCGGGGATGGGGATGATGGCGTCGATCTCGCTGGGAGGCACGGTGGAGATCACGCGCTTGGCCAGCGTCTCGCCCATGTTCAGTCGCGCCTGGTAGACCGAGATGCCGTCCATCACCGAGTCGGGACGCGCCAAATACACGTACTCGAACACGCAGGGGTTGAGGTGCGGGTTCTCGGCGCACTGCTGGGTTTCCACGCGGCCGTCGGCGTGCACGAACACGGCCTCGCCGGGCGCGACGTCACGGTCCAGCACCTGGGTCGTGCCCTCCAGCGCCACGGATTCGCTCGCCAGCATCACGGTGCCGTCCGCGCCGCGGCCCATGCACAGCGGGCGGATGCCGAACGGGTCGCGGAACGCCAGCAGGCCATAGCCGGCGATCAGCGCGATCACGGCGTAGGAGCCCTTGACGCGCTTGTGCACCGCGCGCACGGCCTTGAATACGTCCTCGGACTGCAGCGGCGCGCCGCTGGTGGCGCGCGCCAGCTCATGCGCCAGCACATTGAGCAGCACTTCGGAGTCGCTCTCGGTGTTGGTGTGGCGGTGGTCGGTGTCGGCCAGTTCGCCGCGCAGCTGCTTGGCGTTGGTGAGGTTGCCGTTGTGCACCATCACGATGCCGAACGGCGCGTTCACGTAGAACGGCTGGGCCTCCTCCTCGCTGGAGGCATTGCCCGCCGTGGGATAGCGCACCTGCCCCAGGCCGATGGTGCCGGGCAGTGCGCGCATGTTGCGCGTGCGAAACACGTCGCGCACCATGCCCTTGGCCTTGTGCATGAAGAACTTGCGCCCTTCCTGCGTGACGATGCCCGCGGCGTCCTGTCCCCGGTGCTGCAGCAGCAGCAAGGCGTCATAGATCAGCTGATTCACGGGGGCCGTGCTGACCACGCCGACAATTCCACACATAGTTTCGTTCCAGTTTTGGCGGCGGGGTTTCCCGCCGATCACACACATCACTCACCGCGGCCGCGCCGCCAGGCCCGCTAGGAAGGCAGATGGCGGCCCAGTTCATCCGGCAGCGCGGGCCTCAACCCCTTGAGCGCTCCCTGCAACAGGGGGGCGGCTTGCGATTCCTTCCACCACGGCGCATCCTGCATCGGCGTCCAGCCGGCCACCAGCACCACGGCCAGCAGCAGCACCAGGCCGCGCAGCACGCCAAACAGTGCCCCTAGCGCCC
Source organism: Diaphorobacter sp. JS3051 (assembly GCF_015832135.1). Lineage (NCBI taxonomy): Bacteria > Pseudomonadati > Pseudomonadota > Betaproteobacteria > Burkholderiales > Comamonadaceae > Diaphorobacter > Diaphorobacter sp. JS3051. The sequence continues at coordinate 418,864 of NZ_CP065406.1, read as the reverse complement.
GGTCCGCGGGCCGCAGGCCCACCGCCTCGACCAGTTTCTTGAGCAGCCACGCCACCAGCCCACACGCAAACACCGCACCGACGAACACCACCGCGAAGCCCGCCACATGGCGCCAGGTGGCATCCGCCTGCCCCATGGGCAGCAGCGCGCCCATATCGTCCGCGAACCATTGCGCGGCAAAGAACGCCACCACCCAGCCGGCCAGCGACAGCAACTCGAATACCAGCCCGCGCCACGCACCGATCAGCAGCGACGCGCACAGCACCACCAGGAAGATCCAGTCCAGCGCCGCCATGCGCAACCTTTGAAACCGCCGTCCCGCGCCGCCAGCCGGCCTACAGCGCCAACACCGACGCGGACAGCCCCGCGCCCTTGACGCGGCCGGCTGCCTTGTCGGCGTCCGCACGGCTGGTGAATGGACCCACTCGCACGCGCGTGCGCTTGCCATCCTTGGTGTCCACCACCTGGGTATAGGTCTTGAGGCCAGAGCGCTCCAACCGATCACGCACCTCGCGCGCCTTGTCGGCGTCCGCGAAGGCGCCTACCTGCACGATGAAGCGGCCCTGCTCCTCGCGCGCAGCGACCGGCGCGGCGCTGGGCTGCGGGTTGCGGCCTTCGAGCAGTGCGCGGGCGCGCGCGGCATCGTCCTGGCGCGCAGGCTTGGGATCGGGCCGGGGTTCTGGTTTGGATTCCGGTTTGGCCTCTGCCTTGGGCGCGGGCTTGGGCTCCGGTTTGGGCTCGGGCTTGGATTCCGCCGGGGTTTCCGCCTTAGCCGGCACTTTGGGCTCGACGCGCGCAGTGGGCTGCGAGGCCGCTGGCGCACTGCGTGGGCGGGACGCCACCACTTCCTCGCCCGCATCCAGGCCGGAAGTCGCCGGCTCCGCGGCGCGGGGGGTGTTGGCCTCTTGCTGCGGCACCACCAGCGGAGCCACCTTGTGGCGATCGGGAATGTCCATCGCCACATTCACCGGGACCGGCCGCGGCTGGGTGTCGAACAGCAGGGGGAAGCCCACCACGCCCACCAGCACCAGTACTGCCGCGCCCAGCAGGCGGTGGCGCGCGCGTCGGCGCATTTCCTCGATGCTCTCGGCCTGCGGAGTGCGTGAGCGCTTGGCGGGTTTGTTGGTGTCGCCCGACGGCTCCTGCCGGCCAGGCCAACGAAACTTGAAAAATGCCATGGAGTGCGGACTCGTTATGCGCCCAGATGCTTGGCCTGCAGGCGCGGCACCCCATGCTGGAGCACGCCACCCACCGTGTAGAACGAGCCAAAGACCACAATTCTATCAGCGGGGTCCGCGGCCTCCACGGCCGCGCGCAGCGCCTCCTCGGGGTTGGCGTGCAGGCTGGTGGCGACCTCACGGCGCCCTCCGGCCACCATCTGCAGCGCATTCCATTTCTGCTGCAGGCTGGCGGCCGTCTCGGCGCGCGGCGTGGGCAGGTCGGTGAAATACCAGCGGTCGATCACCGGCCCGACCTTGGCCAGCATGGGCGCCAGATCCTTGTCGGCCATGGCGCCAAACACCGCGTGCGTGGTCGGGAAGTAGCCCATGGCGTCCAGATTGGCCGTGAGCGCCGCCACCGAGTGCGGGTTGTGCGCCACGTCCAGCACCAGCGTGGGCTGGCCCGGCACGATCTGGAAGCGCCCCGGCAGTTCCACCAGCGCCAGGCCGGCGCGCACCGCCTGCGCATTGATGGGCAGGCGTTCACGCACTGCCTCCAGCGCAGCGAGTGCGCCCGAGGCATTGACCAGTTGGTTGGCGCCCCGCAGCGCCGGATACGCCAGGCCGGCATAGCGGCGCCCGCGCCCGGCCCAGGCCCACTGCTGCTTGTCCCCCGAGAAATTGAAGTCCTGCCCGAAGCGCCACAGGTCGGCGCCGATCTCGCGCGCATGGTCGATCACGCTCTGCGGCGGCATGGGGTCGCTCACCACCACGGGGCGGCCGGTGCGCATGATGCCGGCCTTCTCGCGGCCGATGGTCTCGCGGTCAGGCCCGAGGAACTCCACATGGTCGATGTCCACGCTGGTGATCACCGCGCAGTCGGCGTCGATGATGTTGGTGGCATCCAGCCGCCCGCCCAGCCCCACCTCCAGGATGGCCACGTCCAGCAGCGACAGGCTCATGTGCCGCAGGATGGCGAGCGTGGTGAATTCGAAGTAGGTCAGCATGACCTCGTTGCCGTTCTGCGTGCGCGCCCGCTCCACCGTCTCGAAGCTGGCCACCAACGACGCGGCATCGACGATCTCGCCACGGATGCGGCAACGCTCCTCAAAATGCACCAGATGGGGCGATGTATAGACCCCCGTACGGTAGCCAGCCTGCAGGGCCACGGCCTCCAGCATGGCGCAGGTCGAGCCCTTGCCGTTGGTGCCCGCCACGGTGATCACGGGGCAGTTGAAGCGCAGCCCCAGGCGGCGCGCCACCTCGCCCACGCGCTCCAGGCCCATGTCGATGTTCTTGGGGTGCAGCTGCTCGCAGTGGCGAAGCCAGCCTTCCAGTGTCTGCGGAGGAATGTGCATAGCCCGTGAATTGTCGCCGAGCCGGGCTTGCGCGATGATCCCGGGCCATGAGTACCCCCACGATCATCGTCTACGGCATTCCCAACTGCGACACCGTCAAGAAGGCCCGCGCCTGGCTGCAGGAGCAAGGCTTGGCCTACCAGTTCCACGACTTCAAGAAGCAAGGCGTGCCCGCAGAGCGCCTGCCCGCGTGGATGGCTGCCGTGGGCTGGGAGAAGCTGCTCAACCGCCAGGGCACGACCTGGCGCAAGCTGGACGCGACCGTGCAGGCCGGCGTGACGGACGCCCCCAGCGCGGCCACGCTGATGTGCGAGCAGCCCTCGGTCATCAAGCGGCCCGTGGTCGAGTGGCAGGGCAGCCCCGCGGGTGACGTGACGGTGGGCTTCAGCCCCGAGGCATGGAACGCACGCGCGGCCAGCCACTCCAAGGCATGAGGCAACACATCTTTACGCAGATTTACGGGTCGGCGCGGGTGTGTTGACGCGCCGGGCTGAAACTTCCCGCAGGTTCGGCGCGTTGTAGGCCGACCGAAAGGAGCTTTTTGCCCATGAACAAGATTTTTGTCCTCGCGACCCTGGCCACGGCCGCGCTGGCCGCCCAGGCACAGGAACAGGGCCGCGTGCTGTCGGCCACGCCCATCACCGAGCAGATCGCGATTCCGCAGCAGGTCTGCGGCAACGAAACCATCTACAGCGGCGCCCGCCCCACCTCCGGCGCGGGCGCGGTGCTGGGCGCGATTGCCGGCGGCGCCGCGGGCAACGCCATTGGCGGCGGCAGCGGCCGCGCCGCGGCCACGGCCCTGGGTGTGATTGGTGGCGCGGTGCTGGGCAACCAGATCGAGGGCGGTCGCCCCGGCTACCAGAATGTGCAGCGCTGCACGACCGAAACCTACTACGACAACCAGATCGTCGGCTACGACGTGGTCTACGAATACGCCGGCCGGCACTACAACACGCGCACGCAGACGGACCCAGGCGCGTGGATTCCACTCACCGTGCAGCCGACGGTGCCGGGAGTGTCGCGCGCTCCCGCCGGATACCCGCCCACCTACGCCCCCACCTACTCTCCCACCTATTCCGGCGGCTATGCCCAGCCGGGCGTGGTGGTGTCCACCCAGCCGGGCCCGCCGGCCTACATCGTGGAGCCGCCCGTCACCGTGATCGAATACCGCGACAACTATGGCCATCCCTACCGCCCGCCCCGCTACCACGACCGTTACTGGCGCTGAGCAGAGCGCCACGGCCTGGCGGCCAGCACGCAGACGGCACATGCCAGAGGGCTCTTCGGAGCCCTTTTTCGTTGCTGCGGGGCCAACGTCGCCCCGCGCCCGCACGGGGCGCGCCGGCACGCGCAGGCTCTAGAATCGATGGTTTGTCCCATCCTCTGCGTCCCCATCCATGACCACCGAAAAAATCGACGGTGTTTCCGTCACCACCCAGGCCAATGTGTACTTTGACGGCAAGTGCGTGAGCCACAACCTCACGTACCCCGATGGCACGAAGAAGTCGGTGGGTGTGGTGCTGCCGGCCACGTTAACGTTCGGCACGGGCGCACCCGAGATCATGGAATGCGTGGGCGGATCCTGCGAATACCAGCTGGACGGCACCGACGCCTGGGTCAAGGTGGGCGCGGGCGAGAAGTTCAGCGTGCCGGGCAATTCCAAATTCAACATCCGCGTGACCGAGGCCTTCCACTACATCTGCCACTACGGCTGAGCATGTTTTAAGCCTCCAACGCTTACCACACAAGCGCGGGCAGCTATCAATTTTCAAGAGAATCCCATGGCAACCATCCTGCAACACCTCCCCGTCGGCCAGAAGGTCGGCATCGCCTTCTCGGGCGGCCTCGACACCAGCGCCGCGCTGCGCTGGATGAAGAACAAGGGCGCCCTGCCCTACGCCTACACCGCCAACCTGGGCCAGCCTGACGAAGCCGACTACGACGAGATCCCCCGCAAGGCCATGGAATACGGCGCCGAGAAGGCCCGCCTGATCGACTGCCGCACGCAGCTGGCGCACGAGGGCATTGCCGCCATCCAGGCCGGAGCTTTCCACATCAGCACCGGTGGCATCACCTATTTCAACACCACGCCGCTGGGCCGCGCCGTGACGGGCACCATGCTGGTGGCCGCGATGAAGGAAGACGACGTCCACATCTGGGGCGACGGCTCCACCTTCAAGGGCAACGACATCGAGCGCTTCTACCGCTACGGCCTGCTCACCAACCCCGCGCTGAAGATCTACAAGCCCTGGCTGGACCAGAAGTTCATCGACGAGCTGGGCGGGCGCGCCGAGATGTCGGCCTTCATGACCAAGGAAGGCTTCGGCTACAAGATGAGCGCCGAAAAGGCGTACAGCACCGACAGCAACATGCTGGGCGCCACGCACGAAGCGAAGGACCTGGAGTTCCTCAGCAGCGGCATCCGCATCGTCAACCCCATCATGGGCGTGGCGTTCTGGAAGCCCGAGGTCAAGGTGCCAGCCGAGGAGGTCTCGGTGACCTTTGACGAAGGCCAGCCCGTGGCGCTCAACGGCAAGGAGATCGCCGACCCCGTGGAGCTGTTCCTGGAGGCCAACCGCATCGGCGGCCGCCACGGCCTGGGCATGAGCGACCAGATCGAGAACCGCATCATCGAGGCCAAGAGCCGCGGCATCTACGAAGCCCCCGGCATGGCGCTGCTGCACATCGCCTACGAGCGCCTGGTCACCGGCATCCACAACGAAGACACCATCGAGCAGTACCGCCTGAACGGCCTGAAGCTCGGCCGCCTGCTGTACCAGGGCCGCTGGTTCGACCCCCAGGCCATCATGCTGCGCGAGACGGCCCAGCGCTGGGTGGCGCGCGCCGTGACCGGCACGGTGACGCTCGAGTTGCGTCGCGGCAACGACTACTCCATCCTGAACACCGAGTCGCCCAACCTGACCTACGCGCCCGAGCGCCTGTCGATGGAAAAGGTGGAAGACGCGCCGTTCAGCCCGCTGGACCGCATCGGCCAATTGACCATGCGCAACCTGGACATCTCCGACACGCGCGGCAAGCTGGGCGTGTATGCGCGCGCCGGCCTGCTGTCGCTGGGCGGCAATGCCGCGCTGGCGCAGCTGGAAGACGGCGGCGCGAAGAAAAAATAAGTATCAAACAGGCCTCTAGCGCTTGATGGACGGGCGCTAGCAGCTATAAAAATAGAAGCAACCACCCGGCAGGCATGCCGGGTGTTTTTTTATGCGCCGTTCAAAGAGCGCTGCGCGGTCCACTGCTCCCACCCCTGTGCGCGCAGTTCGCAGGCGGGGCAGCCGCCGCAGCCGTGGCCCCAGGCGTGCAGGTCGCCGCGCTGGCCCAGGTAGCAGGTGTGTGACTCACACCGGATCAGTTCGACCAGGGCGTCGCCGCCCAGCCGCTGCGCCAGGGCCCAGGTGTCGGCCTTGCTGCGCCACATCAGCGGAGTTTCCAGCGTCAGCGGGCGGTCCACGCCCAGACTCAGCGCCACCTGCAGCGCCTTCAGCGTGCTGTCGCGGCAGTCGGGGTAGCCGGAATAGTCGGTCTCGGACATGCCGCCCACCAGCACATCCAGCCCGCGCCGATAGGCCAGCGCCGCCGCCAGGGTGAAGAACAGCAGGTTGCGCCCCGGCACAAAGGTGTTGGGCAAACCGTCCGCCTGCATGGCGATGGCCACGTCTTCGGTCATGGCGCTGCCGCCCAGCTGCGCGAGCACGTCCACCGTCAGCATGTGGTCCGGCCCCAACTGTCCCGGCCACGGCAGGGCGCGCACACCGTCGATCAGCCGCTGCCGGCAGTCCAGCTCGACGCGGTGGCGCTGCCCGTAGTCAAAGCCCAGGGTTTCCACATGCCCATAGCGCGCCAGCGCCCAGGCCAGGCAGGTCGCGGAGTCCTGCCCGCCCGACAGCAGCACCAGCGCGCGCCGCTGCGGCAGGCGGCTCATGGCGCGGTCGCGAGCGGGGCCGCGCCCTCGCGCATGCTGCGCACGATGGCGGCCAGCGCCACTCCGTAGGCCGGCACGAAGAACAACAGGCTCACGGCCAGCTTGATGACATAGTCCACCACGGCGATTTCGCCCCAGTGGGCGGCCATAAATGCGTCGGGGCTGCGCCAGAAGGCGATGGAGAAGAACGCCGCCGTATCCAGCGCCTGGCCGAACACCGACGCCGCCGCGGGCGCCAGCCACCACGAGCGGCTGCTCTGGCGGATACGGTCGAACACCTGGATGTCCAGCAGTTGCCCCAGCACGTAGGCGGCAAAGCTGGCAAAGGCGATGCGGAACACGAAGGTGTTGAAGTCACCCAGCGCCGCCCAGCCGTTGAAGCGGCCTTCGTGGAACAGCACGCCCACCACATACGACGCCACCAGCGCCGGCAGCATGGCGCGGGTGATGACGCGGCGCGCCTCGGCCTTGCCGATGAGCCGCACCGTCAGGTCGGTGGCCAGAAAGATGAACGGGAAGCTGAACGCCCCCCAGGTGCTGTGAAAGCCCAGCAAATTGATGGGCAGTTGCACCAGGTAGTTGCTGGCGATGACGATGGCGATATGGAACGCCACCAGGAGGGAGAGGTACAACGGCACGCGCGATGGTGCCTTCAGCGAGGTCATGGCAGTCCTTTTTGGATGGGACCTCTGCAATACCTGTAGGGATCAGCACGCTGCGAATCGGGATGGGACGCGAAGCGCAAACCACAGCGGTGGCAGGGCCACCCCGAGGATTTGCATCGACGCAGGCCGTCAAGCCCACAGATGCGTGCGGCACTACAGGTGTTGCGGAGGTTCCTGGATGGGGGCGAGGGAACCCATGGTGGCAACAGAGCCGGGGCGCGATTGTAGGCACATTTGCGCATCCCACCCGCGCACAGGGTTGCGCCGCGTATTTTTTTCAAGGCACCCGTCACACAATGCATGCGCCGCACGTCTTAGGGGCATGAACGCGACAACCTCACTCGCCATGGACCAGCACCTCGCCGCCTTTCAGCAGCACCGCCCACGCCTGGCGGGCGTGGCCTACCGCATGCTGGGTAGCCGCCCCGATGCCGAGGACGTGCTGCAGGACGCCTGGCTGCGTTGGCAGGCGACGGCCCTGGAGCGCGTGCAGACGGCCGAGGCCTGGCGGATCACCACCGTCACCCGGCTGTGCGTGGACCGGCTGCGCGCCGCGCGCATAGAACGCACGGCCTATGACGGCCCCTGGCTGCCGGAACCGTGGATCCCCGGCGACAGCGCCCCGGCCGCCGATGCACGCGCCGAACTGGCCAGCGACCTGTCCGTGGCGCTGCTCGTGGTGCTGGAGCGCCTGACGCCCGACGAGCGCGCCGCCTTCCTGCTGCACGACGTGTTCGACAGCGACTACCCCGAGGTGGCGAGCATGCTGGGCAAGAGCGAGGCCGCCTGCCGCCAGCTGGTGCACCGCGCACGCACCCAGGTGCGCCAGCGCAGGGCGCGCTTCACGGCCACACCCGAGGCGTCGCGTGCGCTGGTGGAGCGCTTCGTGCAGGCCATGCGCACGCAGGACCATGCGGCGCTGCTGGCGCTGTTCGCCGAGGATGCGCAGTGGACCGCCGACGGCGGCGGCAAGGTGCGCGCCGCCGCCAAGCTGCTGCACGGGCCGCGTGCGATCGCACGCCTGGCCGCGTCGGTGTGGCGCCTCTACCTGAGCCACCAGACCATGGAGGCGATGGACGTCAACGGCGGCCCCGGGCTGCTGCTGCGCGACGCGGGCGGCGTGCGCGCCGTCATGGCCTTCGAGACCGACGGCGTACACATCCACGCGGTGTATTCCGTCCTCAACCCCGACAAGCTGCGCGGCCTGTAGGCCTGCGCGCTTCGCCCGGCACCGTCTGCGCGGCGGCGCCGCGTTCACCCCTTTTTTCTCACCCCCCTGCAAGGAGCCTTCCATGTCCTCAGCCCCCCGCATCAACCTCCCTCGCCACGCCGCAAGCTATGCCGCCATGTACGGCCTACAAAAGCACGTCGATGCGGGGCAACTACCCGTGCAGTTGCACGAGCTGGTGAAGATGCGCGCCTCGCAAATCAATGGCTGCGCGTTCTGCATCGACATGCACGCCCGCGAGGCGCGCGAGCATGGCGAAAGCGACCGGCGGCTGCACCTGCTCAGCGCCTGGCGCGAGAGCGGCGTGTTCGATGCGCGCGAATGTGCCGCACTGGCCTGGACCGAGGCCCTCACGCGCCTGGAGCAGTCGCAGGTGTCCGACGCCGTGTACGACGAGGTGCGCGCGCAGTTCAGCGAAGCGGAGATCGTGGAGCTGTCGATGGCCATCGTCGCGATCAACGGGTGGAACCGGCTCAGCGTCGCCTTTCGCACCCCGCCCGGGATCCACACGCCAGCCTGAGCATGCGAGCGGAAACCCTGACAACGCGCCAGGGCAAGCATGGGGGCGCCGCCGCCTAAGGACCCGAAAATCTTGACGCATGTCATGCTTCCGCCACAGACCCGCGAACTGTCATCAGCAGCCTGGCAACAGCGGCGCACAATGACCGCGAGCCTCGGCCCGGCCGGGGCCTAACAAAGAGAAAGGAAGCTGCCATGCCATCGTCCCCGGCCTCATCCCCCCCGCTCCTGCACCCGCTGCTGGGGGCTTCACGTTCACGCAGCGCATAGGTCTATGGGCCGCCATCGCGGTGCTGCTGGCCATCGCGTTCATGCCCGCCCTGCCGGGCCTGCCGCAGGCCGGGCAGATGATGCTGGCCGTCCTCGCGTTCGCGGTGATCCTGTGGATGACCGAGGCGCTGGACTATGCGGTGAGCGCCGTCGTTATCGGCGCGCTGATGATCGTCCTGCTGGCCATCAGCCCCGTGCCAGGCAAGGAGGCGGCAGGCGCCATGATGGGCACGCGCGCCGCGCTGCCCTATGCCCCGGGGGGCTTCAGCAACAGCGCCGTGGTGCTGGTGGCGGCGGCTTGCTTCATCGCCGCGGCCATGACGGCCACGCAGTTGGACAAGCGCATCGCGCTGCAGGTGCTCTCGTACGTGCCCGCGCGCGCCAACCACGTGGCGATGGGCGCGATCCTGGTGGGCTTTCTGCTGTCGTTCATCGTGCCCAGCGCCACGGCGCGCGTGGCCTGCCTGATGCCGATCATGCTGGGCTTCCTGTCGGCCTTCGGGGCGCAGCGGCGCAGCAAGTTCGCGGCGCTGGTGGTGATCACCGCCGCGCAGACCGCCAGCGTGTGGAACATCGGCATCAAGACCGCCGCCGCGCAGAACATGGTGGCCATCGGCTTCATCGAGAAGCAGTTTGGCCAGACGATTACCTGGGGCCAGTGGTTCGTGGCCGGGGCGCCGTACTCCGTCGTGCTGACCATCGCGCTGTACTTCATCATGACGCGCATGCTCAAGCCCGAGATGGACCATATCGTCGGTGGGCGCGAGGCCATCCAGCGCCAGTTGGCAGAACTGGGCGCCATGACCGCCAACCAGTGGAAGCTGCTGGGCATCACGCTGGTGCTGCTGGGCTTCTGGGCGACCGAGGGCGTGCTGCACGACGTGGACACCACCACCTCCACCATCGTGGCCATCGCACTGATGCTGCTGCCGCGCCTGGGCGTGATGGGCTGGAAGGAGTCGCAAAGGGGCTTTCCCTGGGGCACGGTGCTGCTGTTCGCCGTGGGCATCGCCATGGGTGCGGCCCTGCTCAAGACCGAGGCCGCGCCCTGGCTGGCCCGCCTGATCGTGGACAACCTGGGCCTGGCCAACGCCACGGCATTTGCCATCTTCATGCTGCTGGCCCTGTTCCTGATCGTGATCCACCTGGGTTTTGCCAGCGCCACAGGCCTGGCCTCCACCATGATCCCGATCATCATCAGCGTGCTGCAGGCGGTGCAGACGCCGGGCATCAACCCCATCGGCATGACCATGCTGCTGCAGTTCGTGGTCAGCATCGGCTTCATCCTGCCGGTGAACTCGCCCCAGGGCATGCTGGCCTACGGCACCGACACCTTCGACATCAAGGACTATGTGCGCACGGGCCTGGTGCTCACCGCCGTGGCCATCGCGCTGCTGGTGGTGTTTGCGCTGACCTACTGGCCCTGGATGGGCTACATGACCCTGCCGGCGCGCTGAGGCCCCATCGCCGGCCGGTGGCCCATGCGATTACAGGCATTTTTGGCCTGTAGCCTTTTACTGATAAGCGGTAGCAGCTATCAAAAGGTTAGCAGCTACCGCCTGCTAGACCACCACCGGCTCCGGCTCCAGCCGGATGCCGAAGCGCTCGTACACGCTGGTCTGGATGGCGCGCGCCAGCGTCATCACCTCGCCGCCGGTCACGCTGTCGTCGGGCGTGCCGCGGTTGACCAGCACCAGCGCCTGCTTGTCGTACACGCCGGCCTTGCCCACCGTCTTGCCCTTCCAACCGCAGGCGTCGATGAGCCAGCCCGCCGCCAGCTTGATGGTGCCGTCGGGCATGGGGTAGTGCACGATCTTCGGGTCGCGCGCGATGATGTCCTGGCACTGCTCGGGCGTGACCGTGGGGTTCTTGAAGAAGCTGCCGGCGTTGCCGATCACGGCCGGGTCGGGCAGCTTGGCACGGCGGATCTCGCACACCCAGTCAAAGATCTGCTGCGCCGTGGGCCGGTCCACGCCCGCCTCCTGGCGCTTGCGCTCCAGGTCCAGGTAGCCCAGCTCAGGCGCCCAGTCCTTGCGCAGCAGAAAGCGCACATGGGTGATGACCGCGCGCCCGGCCAGCCCCATGCCGCGGTGCAGCCCCCCACCCTCGTGGGGCGCCTGGGGCGCGGCATGCTTGAACACCGAGTCGCGGTAGCCGAAGGCGCACTGGGCTGCGTCCAGCGTGAAGGGGCGGCCCGTGGCCAGGTCGATGGCCACCAGGGAATGAAAGCGGTCCTGCAGTTCCACGCCGTAGGCGCCGATGTTCTGCACGGGCGCCGCGCCCACGGTGCCGGGAATCAGCGCCAGGTTCTCCAGGCCGGGGTAGCCCTGGGCCAGCGTCCAGGCCACGGCCTCGTGCCAGACCTCGCCCGCGCCGGCCTCCACGATCCAGGCCTTGTCGGTCTCTTCCAGCAGGCGCAGGCCCTTGATCTCCATCTTCAGCACGAGGGGCTTGACGTCGCCGGTCAGCACGATGTTGCTGCCGCCCCCCAGCACGAACACCGGCTGGCGCTTCAAGCGGTGGTCGCCCAGCAGGTCATGCACGTCCTTGGCCGAGCGCACGCGCACCAGGGTGTGCGCACGCGCGGCGATGCCGAAGGTGTTGTAAGTCTGCAGGGGAACATTTTTCTCGACTAACATCGACCGGATTGTCGCACCCGCCCCCAGGCGGGCGCGGGTTTGTACCGAGTTAGCCGCGAGTGATGCCATGCCTTCTTTTGATACCGTCTGTGAAGCCAACTTCGTCGAAGTGAAAAACGCCGTGGAGAACACCGCCAAGGAGATCGGCACGCGCTTTGACTTCAAGGGCACCTCTGCCGCCGTCGAGCTGAAAGACAAGGAAATCACGCTGTACGGCGACGCCGACTTCCAGCTGCAACAGGTCGAGGACATCCTGCGCAACAAGCTCACCAAGCGCAACGTGGACGTGCGCTTCCTGGACGTGCAAAAGCCCCAGAAGATCGGCGGCGACAAGCTCAAGCAGGTGGTGAAGGTCAAGAACGGCATTGACAGCGAGCAGGCCAAGAAGATCCAGCGCCTGATCAAGGACAGCAAGCTCAAGCTGCAGGCGGCCATCCAGGAAGACAAGGTGCGCGTCACCGGCGCCAAGCGCGACGACCTGCAGGCCGCCATGGCGCTGATCCGCAAGGACATCGCCGACCTGCCGCTGACGTTCGACAACTTCCGCGACTGATGACCGCCCGCCGCCCATGCACCGCCTGACCCTGCGCCTGGCCGCTGCCCTGCTGGCAGCCACCGGCCTGCCCGCCGCCTACGCGCAAAGCGTGGCGCTGGCCGGCATCCTGGGCGGCAAGGCCCTGCTGGTGGTGGACGGCAGCGCGCCGCGCAGCGTGGCACCGGGCGGCTCCCACATGGGCGTGCGCGTGGTCTCGGTGGGCCGCGACGGCGTGGTGCTGGAGGTCGCGGGCGCGCAGCGCGCGATCCAGCTGGGCGAGTCGCCCGTGAGCATTGGCGGCAGCGCGGCCGGCCAGCGTATCGTGCTCAAGGCCGACGCGCGTGGGCATTTCATCAACAGCGGCTTCATCAACGGTCGCGTGATGCAGTACATGGTGGACACGGGCGCCACCACCGTGGCCATCGGCCGGCCCGACGCGCAGCGCATGGGCCTGAAGTTCGAACAGGGCCAGCCCGTGATGATGAACACCGCCAACGGCACGGCGCAGGGCTGGCGCATGCGGCTGGAGTCCGTGCGGGTGGGCGATGTGGAACTGCGCAGCGTGGACGCCATCGTCACCGCGGAGGCCATGCCCTATGTGCTGCTGGGCAACAGCTTCCTGCGCGAATTCCACATGAACCGCAGCGGCGACGAGATGGTGCTGCAACGCCGCCGCTGACGCGCGTCGCCCTCAGGCCCCCATGTCCGCACAGCCCCAACCCAGTGGCACCGATCCGTCGGGCAGCGACTACGAAGACCTGCTGGGCCAGTGGTCCGACCTGGAGTCCGCCCTGTCGGCGCTGCTCGCGCGGCCACGGCAGGCGCGCGACTTCGTGGCCAAGGTGCGCCAGTGCGACCGCTGGCTTCAGGACCTGGTGGCGCACGACATCGACGCCGCGCTGTACCTCATGTTCCAGCTCGCCGCCACCTCCACCGTGGGCTACAGCGCATCGCATGCGCTGGTGTGCGGCACGCTGTGCCACATCCTGGCGCAGGAGTTGCAGTTGCCGCCGCAGGAGCGCGACAGCTTGGTGCGCGCGGCGTTCACCATGAACGTCGGCATGACGGCGCTGCAGGATGCGCTGGCGGTGCAGCGCGAGCCGCTCACGGCCGAGCAGCAGCAGGTCGTGGCCAGCCACCCTCGGCTTGGACTGGACATGCTGGAAGATCTGCAGGTCACCAACGACCTGTGGCTGGAGATCGTGGCGACGCACCATGCGCCCTCGTCCGACGCGGCCGTCCCCCTGGCGAGCCTGCCCGTACGGGAGCGGCTCACGCGCATCCTGAGCACCATCGACCGCTACGCGGCCCTGATCAGCCCGCGCAAGTCCCGCGCCGGCCGCAGCGCCACCGATTCGGTGCGCGCCATCGTGGGCCAGGACAGCGACGCGCGCGACGAAGCCAGCCTCATGCTGGTGCGCACCGTGGGCCTGTGCCCGCCGGGCACGTTCGTACGCCTGGACAATGGCGAGACGGCCGTCGTGCTGCGCCGCAGCGAGCGGGCGAACTTCCCGCTGGTGGCCAGCGTGCTGGATGCCAAGGGCGAGCCGCTGGCCTCGCCCGCGCTCTACCACACGGTGCGCGGACAGCCGCGCATCCAGTCGGCGCTGGCGCGGTCGGCGGTGACGGTGGAACTGCATAACCGCACCATGGTGCGCCTGGGGCTTTATGCTGCCCAGCGCACACAGACCCTGTCCCGCTGAAAAACCGGGCCTGCAGCATCAGGAAACACATGGCACTGCGTGCCGCCTGCCGGGTGCGGACAGGCGCGTGTCCGGCTTTTAGGCTTTCTTCTTGGAGCCCAGGCGCGATTCCTTGCCCTGCAGCAGGCGCTGGATGTTTTCCTTGTGGCGCCAGGCCAGCAGGCCCGACATCACGGCGATGGCCACGCCCACGCGCGCATCGGTGTACCAGGCCACGCCACCGCCCAGCACGTAGAAGAACGGCGCGAACACCGCGGCCACCAGCGAGGCCAGCGACGAGTAGCGGAAGAAGAACGCAATGATCACCCAGGTGAGCAGCGTGGCCAGCCCCAGCCAGCCGCTGATGCCCATGAGCACTCCCAGCGCCGTGGCCACGCCCTTGCCGCCTTCAAAGCGGAAGAACACCGGCCACAGGTGGCCGAGGAACGCCGCCAGGCCGACCAGCGCCATCGTGCCCTCCTCCAGCCCGTAGGGCGCGCCGAACCAGCGCACCAGCACCACGGGCAGCCAGCCCTTGAGCGCATCGAACAGCAGCGTGACGGCAGCCGCCGCCTTGGAGCCCGAGCGCAGCACGTTGGTGGCGCCGGGGTTCTTGCTGCCGTAGGTGCGCGGGTCGGACAGCCCCATCACGCGGCTGACGATGACGGCAAACGACAGGGAGCCCAGCAGGTAGGCGGCCACGGCAGCGGCAAGAGGCAAAAGGACAGTGCTCACGACAAGGGGCGCTCAGGGAAGGTGAATGACAAAAGCAAAACCGCCCTATTCTGCCAGCGCGCACTGCACCGGCCGCGCACCCAGCAGCTGCACGCAGACCTGCGGGTCCAGCTGCACCAGGAAGCCGCGGCGCCCGCCGTTGATGGCGATGCGCGGCAGCTGCAGGATGCTCTCCTCGATGAACACCGGCATCTGCTTGCGCGTGCCGAACGGCGAAGTGCCGCCCACCAGGTAGCCGCTGTGGCGGTTGGCCACCTCGGGCTTGCAGGGCTCCACGCTCTTGGCGCCGATCTGGCGCGCAAGGTTCTTGGTGGACACCTTGCAGTCGCCGTGCATGAGTACGATCAACGGCTTGGCGTCCTGGTCCTGCATCACCAGCGTCTTGACCACCACGTGTTCGTCCAATCCCAGCTGGCGCGCCGACTCCTCGGTGCCGCCATGCTCCACGTAGTCGTACGGGTGCTCCGTGAAGGCGACCTTGTGCGCGCGCAGCAGTTGCGTGGCAGGGGTTTCGCTCACGTGGGCGGTCTTGTCCTTCTTGGCCATAAACTCAAAAACAATAGCTGCCCGCGCTTACCAGTCAAGCGTTACAGGCCGATTCGATCTAAAACTCATTGCGCCGGATCGCGCATCTCCCAGCGCACCGCATCGATGGCAGCCAGCAGTTCGGGCGACAAGCGGGTGTCCCACGCATCCAGGTCTTCGTCCAGTTGCGCAAGGGATGTCACGCCGATGATGGTGCTGCTCACGCGCCATTGGTGGTAGCAGAAGGCCAGCGCCATCTGCGTGGGCGACAGGCCGTGGTCACGCGCGAGCTGGTTGTAGCGGCGCGCCGCAGCCAGCGCCTCGGGACGGCCCCAGCGCTGCTTGCGCACCGACTCATAGCGCGCGATGCGCGCCTGTTGCGGCGCACCCGCGTCGGTGGGCGCGTACTGGTCGAACTTGCCGGTGAGCAGGCCGAACGCCAGCGGCGAATACGCAAGCAGCGACACGCCCAGGCGGTGGCACGTCTCGTCCATGGCGTTTTCCCAGCTGCGGTTGAGCAGGCAGTACGGGTTCTGGACCAACACCACGCGCGGCAGCCCGTGCTGCTCCGCCAGGCGCACGAACTCGTGCACGCCGTAGGGCGTCTCATTGGACAGGCCGACATAGCGCACCTTGCCCGCACGCACCAAGCCGGCCAGTGCCTCCAACTGGTCGTGGATGGGCGTGGTGCTGACTTCCTTGGACGGGTCGTAGTACAGCGTGCCGAACGCGGGCACGTGCCGCTCGGGCCAGTGGATCTGGTACAGGTCGATCACGTCGGTCTGCAGCCGGCGCAGGCTGCCCTCACACGAGGCGACGATGTCCGCCGCCGTCATGCCCTGGCCCTTGCGGATCCACGGCATGCCGCGCGACGGGCCCGCCACCTTGGTGGCCAGCACCACCTTGCCCCGCATGCCCGGGCGGCTGGCAAACCAGCGGCCGATGATAGATTCGGTGGCACCACAGGTGGCCTCGCGCGCGGGCACGGCATACATCTCGGCCGTGTCGATGAAGTTCACGCCGCGCTCCAGCGCGCGGTCGAGGATGGCGTGCGCCGCCGGCTCCGCCACTTGTTCGCCAAAGGTCATGGTGCCCAGGCAGATCGGCGTGACGTGCAGGTCGCTGTGGCCAAGGGGAAGGGTATGCATGCAGGCTCCGAAAGACAGTTGCGCCCGAGTTTACGGATTCGCGTCACATCGCGCAGGCCGCACCCACTCCGCCGCGTTGTCGCGGCCACGACGCGCCGCGGACGGTTCACCGCGAAATAATCCCACCCATGTACCAAGCCCAACGCCCTTGCCGCACCGAGACCGTTCCCGTTCGCACGCTGCACTACCACGTGCGGGTCTGGGGCGAGCGCCCCGCCGATGCGCCGCCCCTCGTGCTGCTGCATGGCTGGATGGACGTGGGCGCGTCCTACCAGTTCGTGGTGGACGCCTTCAGCGCCGCCTTTGCCGCGGGCCGCCAGATCATCGCGCCGGACTGGCGCGGCTTCGGCCACACGCGCATGCCCGCACCGAGCGACGGCTACCACTTCGTGGACTACCTGGCCGACCTGGACCAGCTGCTGGACCACTATGCCGGCGAGCAGCCGGTGGACCTGGTGGGCCACAGCATGGGCGGCAACGTGGCCATGCTGTATGCCGGCGCGCGGCCATCGCGCATCCGCCGCCTGGTGAACCTGGAGGGCTTCGGCCTGCCCGCCACCCAGCCGGCGCAGGCCCCCCAGCGGCTGGCGCAGTGGATGGACGAGATCCGCCAATTCGAGCGCGGCGACCTGGCCCTGAAGCACTACGACAGCGCCGACGGAGTGGCCCTGCGGCTGATGAAGACCAACCCGCGCCTGCCCTCCGACAAGGCCGCATGGCTCGCCCGCCATTGGGCGGCGCAAGATGCCCAGGGCCGCTGGCTCATCCAGGGCGACGCGGCGCACAAGATCGTGAACCCGCAGCTGTACCGGGTAGACGAGGTGCTGGCGCTGTACCAGGCCATCACTGCGCCGGTGCTCTCGGTGCATGCCAGCGACGACAGCCTGGGCCAGTGGTGGAAGGGCCGCTACACGCTGCAGGAATACCACCAGCGCCTGACCCAGGTGCGCGACGTGCGGCATGCCGTCGTCGAGAACGCAGGCCACATGCTGCACCACGACCAGCCGCAGGCCGTGGCAGCGCTGATCGAGGCGTTCGTGGCCGGGCCGGCGCCCGCAGCCTGAGTCGACGCCTTGCGCACGCGGCGCTCGCGCTGCCCACGCTCGCCTGAGCGTCGTGCAACGGGCGCGGCCGCTGCCCACGCGGCGGCCCCACTGCAGATATCCCCGCCGCGCAGCGCGGTGTCGTGGCAGGCGCTGCCGCCCGTGGCCGACAATCGGGCAACCGCGCTTTGCCGCTTTGTTGTCAACCCTCGAAAGGTAGCCCCACCGCATGGACCAGAACCGCGACGCCCACCCTCCCGCCACCCGCATCGGCATCGTCGGCTACGGCAATCTGGGGCGCGGCGTCGAGGCCGCAATCACCAAGAACCCCGACATGGCGATCGCCGGCATCTTCACGCGCCGCGACCCCGCGCAGCTCCAGCCGCTGGGCGCAAGCGTTCCGGTGCACGGCATGGACAGCCTGTTGCGCCACAAGGGCGCTATCGATGTGCTGGTGCTGTGCGGTGGTTCCAAGGATGACCTGCCCTGGCAAAGCCCCGAGCTGGCCGCGCATTTCAATCTGGTGGACAGCTTCGACACCCATGCGCGCATCCCCGGGCATTTCGCCGCCGTGGACGCCGCGGCCCAGGCTGGCCAGACCACCGCACTGATCTCGGCCGGCTGGGACCCGGGCCTGTTCTCCATCAACCGCGTGATGGGCGAGGCCCTGCTGCCCGACGGGGCCACCTACACTTTTTGGGGCAAGGGCCTGAGCCAGGGCCACTCCGACGCGGTGCGCCGCGTGCCCGGCGTGGCGGGTGGCGTGCAGTACACCATCCCCGTGCCCGAGGCAGTGGACAAGGTGCGCAGCGGCGTGCGGCCCGAGCTGTCCACACGCGAAAAGCACCGGCGCGAGTGCTTCGTGGTGCTGCAGGACGGTGCCGACGCTGACGCGGTGCGCCGGGCCATCGTCGGCATGCCGCACTACTTTGACCAGTACGACACCACGGTGCAGTTCATCAGCGCCGAGGAACTGGCGCGCGACCATGGCGCCATGCCGCACGGCGGGTTCGTGATCCGCAGCGGCAACACCTCGGCGCCCAGCAAGCAAGTCATCGAATACCGACTGCAGCTGGACAGCAACCCCGAGTTCACCGCCAGCGTGCTGGTGGCCTATGCACGCGCGGTGCACCGCATGCACGCGGCGGGTCAGTTCGGTTGCAAGACCGTGCTGGACGTGGCGCCCGCCCTGCTGTCGGCCAAGAGTGCGGCGGAACTGCGCGAGCAGTTCCTGTAAGCCCCGCGGGCATCAGGCAAAACAGCCTTTAGCGCCCACCCATCAAGCGCAGATAGCTATCATAAATATAGCAACCGCATATAACCCCAGCCGGTTCCCGGCGCTGCAGGGTGCGTTAGCGGGGGCATCAGCCCGCCATGAGAAAATCGCGCGTTATTCACAAGACACCACCAGGACACCCGCACCATGGAAGCAGAACGCATCAACCTCATCGGCACCACCCTCGAAGACCTGACCGAGCGGACCCAAGAGCTACGGAGGTATCTTTGACTACGATGCCAAGTTCGAACGCCTGCGCACGGTCAACGCATCGCTAGAAGACCCGGCTGTCTGGAACGACCCCAAGAAGGCCCAGGAGCTCGGCAAGGAAAAGAAGTCGCTCGACGCCGTGGTGCTGACGCTGCAAAAGCTCACCACCGAGCTGGCCGACAACGCCGAGCTCTACGAAATGAGCAAGGAAGAAGGCGACGAGGCCGGCCTGACGACCATCGAAGCCGAGGCCGAGAAGCTGCGCCCGCTCATCGAGGAGCTGGAATTCCGCCGCATGTTCAGCAATGAGGCCGACCCGCTGAACTGCTTCGTGGACATCCAGGCCGGCGCCGGCGGCACCGAGGCCTGCGACTGGGCCAGCATGCTGCTGCGCCAGTACCTGAAGTACGCCGAGCGCAAGGGCTTCAAGGCCACGGTGGAAGAAGAAACCCCGGGGGACGTGGCCGGCATCAAGAGCGCCACGATCAAGATCGAGGGCGAGTACGCCTACGGCCTGCTGCGCACCGAGACCGGCGTGCACCGCCTGGTGCGCAAGTCGCCGTTCGACTCGTCGGGCGGGCGCCACACATCGTTCGCCTCGCTGTTCGTCTACCCCGAGATCGATGACTCCATCGAGATCAACATCAACCCGTCCGACGTGCGCACCGACACCTACCGTGCCTCGGGCGCGGGCGGCCAGCACATCAACAAGACCGATTCGGCCGTCCGTCTGACACACATCCCCACGGGGATCGTGGTGCAGTGCCAGGATGGCCGCAGCCAGCACAGCAACCGCGACGTGGCCTGGCAGCGCCTGCGCTCGCGCCTGTATGACTTCGAAATGCGCAAGCGCATGGAAGAGCAGCAGAAGCTGGAAGACACCAAGACCGACGTGGGCTGGGGCCACCAGATCCGCAGCTACGTGCTGGACAACAGCCGCATCAAGGACCTGCGCACCAACGTCGAAGTCTCCGCCACGCAGAAGGTGCTGGACGGCGACCTGGACGTGTTCATCGAAGCCTCGCTCAAGCAGGGTGTCTAAACAGGGCGTGCAAACGCGCCCGCACAGATTGGAAAGCCCATCGCCATGATGAGAGAAGGACAAGCCATCGCCATCCACCGTGCCGACTACGCGGCCCCCGCGTACTGGATCGACACGGTGGATCTCACCTTTGACCTGGACCCGGCCAAGACCCGCGTGCTGAGCCGCCTGCGCGTGCGCCGCAATGCCGACGTACCCGCGCAGCCGCTGCGCCTGGATGGCGACGAGCTGAACCTGGCGCGCGTGATGGTCAACGGCGCCGGCACCTCGTTCAAGCTGGACGGCGGCCAGCTGGTGCTGGAAAACCTGCCGGAGGGCACCGAGCCCTTCGAGCTGGAGATTTTCACCACCTGCGCACCCGCCAAGAACACCCAGCTGTCGGGCCTGTACGTGAGCCAGGGCACCTTCTTCACGCAGTGCGAGGCCGAGGGCTTTCGGCGCATCACCTACTTCCTGGACCGCCCCGACGTCATGGCCAGCTACAGCGTGCTGCTGCGCGCCAGCAAGGCCGACTACCCCGTGCTGCTGTCCAACGGCAACCTGGTGGACAGCGGCGAGCTGGAAGACGGCCGCCACTTCGCCAAGTGGGTGGACCCGCACAAGAAGCCCAGCTACCTGTTCGCCCTGGTGGCCGGCAAGCTGGTCGCGCGCGAGCAGAAGATCAAGAGCCGCGCGGGGCGCGAGCATCTGCTGCAGGTGTACGTGCGCCCAGGCGACCTGGAGAAGACCGAGCACGCCATGAACTCCCTCATGGCCAGCATCGCGTGGGATGAGGCGCGCTTCGGCCTGAGCCTGGACCTGGACCGCTTCATGATCGTCGCCACCAGCGACTTCAACATGGGCGCCATGGAAAACAAGGGCCTGAACATCTTCAACACGAAGTACGTTCTGGCCAGCCAGGCCACGGCGACGGACGTGGACTTCGCCAACATCGAGTCCGTGGTGGGCCACGAGTACTTCCACAACTGGACAGGCAACCGCGTCACCTGCCGCGACTGGTTCCAGCTGTCGCTCAAGGAAGGCCTCACCGTCTTTCGCGACCAGGAATTCAGCATGGACATGGCGGGCAGCCCGTCCGCGCGCGCCGTCAAGCGCATCGAGGACGTGCGCGTGCTGCGCACCGTGCAGTTCCCCGAGGATGCGGGCCCCATGGCCCACCCCGTGCGGCCCGACAGCTATGTCGAGATCAACAACTTCTACACCGTCACCATCTACGAAAAGGGTGCCGAGGTGGTGCGCATGCAGCACAACCTCGTGGGCCGCGAAGGCTTCGCGCACGGCATGAAGCTCTACTTCGAACGCCACGACGGCCAGGCCGTGACCTGCGACGACTTCGCCCAGGCCATGGCCGACGCCAACCCTGGCAGCCCGCTGGCCCAGCACCTGGAGCAATTCAAGCGCTGGTACTCCCAGGCAGGCACGCCGCGCGTGAAGGCCGTTGGCCAGTACGACGGCGACGCACGCCGCTACACGCTCACGCTGTCCCAAAGCTGCCCCGCCACGCCGGGCCAGCCCGACAAGCTGCCCTTTGTGATCCCCGTGACGCTGGGCCTGGTGGGCACCGACGGCCGCGCCCTGGCACTGCAGCTGGACGGCGAAGCCGCGGCGGGCGCTCCGGAGCGCACCGTCGTGCTGACCGAGGGCGAGATGACGCTCACCTTCACAGGGGTGGACGTGCCGCCCGTGCCCTCGCTGCTGCGCTCCTTCAGCGCACCGGTGGTCCTGGACTGCGAATACAGCGACGCCGAGCTGCTCACCCTGCTGGCGCACGACAGCGATGCCTTCAACCGCTGGGAAGCCGGCCAGCGCCTGATGCTGCGCATCGCTATCAATGCGATAGCTGATGGCGCTTTGCTGGCGGGCGTAAACGGCCAGATCGGCCAGAACCTCCTGCCCCAGCCGCTGGTGCAGGCCATGCGCGACGTACTGCGCCACCCCACGCTGGACGCGGCCTTCAAGGAACTGGTACTGACCCTGCCGTCCGAGGGCTACATCGCCGAGCAGCTGGACACGGTGGACCCGCAGCGCGTGCATGCCGTGCGCGAGGCGCTGCGCGAGCAGCTGGCCCTGGCGCTGCGTGACGACTGGGTCTGGGCCTGGGAGGAGCACCACGCCACGGGCGGCTACCGCCCGGATGCCGTGTCGGCGGGCCGCCGCGCCCTGGCCGGCCTGGCCCTGGGCATGCTGTGCCTGGCCGCGCGTTCCAGCGGCGACATCGTGTGGCCCGGCAAGACCTACCAGCGCTTCAAGGACGCGGGCAACATGACCGACCGCTTCAACGCGCTGGCGGCGCTGGTCGGCAGCGGCCACGAGTTGGCGGCGCCCGCGCTGGCGCGCTTTCATGCGCTGTTCAAGGACGACGCCTTGGTGCTGGACAAGTGGTTCGCGCTGCAGGCGGGCGCGCCCGACCGCGGCGGCCAGGTGCTGCCGGCCGTGCGCCAGCTCATGAAGCACCCGGACTTCCACATCAAGAACCCCAACCGCGCGCGCAGCGTGATCTTCAGTTACTGCAATGGCAACCCCGGGGGCTTTCACCGCACCGACGCCGCCGGCTACGTCTTCTGGGCCGACCGCGTGCTGGAGCTGGACAGTCTCAACCCCCAGGTGGCCGCCCGCCTGGCGCGCGCGCTGGACCGCTGGAAGAAGCTCGCCGAGCCTTACCGCACGGCCGCCCACGAAGCCATCTCCCGCGTGGCCGCCAAGACCGACCTCTCCAACGACGTGCGCGAAGTCGTCACCCGCGCCCTTGCCGATTAAGAAAGGCCTCCATGACCGAACGTATCAGCCTCACCCGCTACCTTGTCGAGCAGCAGCGCGTCCATGGCCGCATCCCCCCGCAGCTGCGCCTGCTGGTGGAGGTGGTTGCGCGCGCCTGCAAGCGCATCAGCTTCGCCGTGAACAAGGGCGATCTCGGCGACGTGATGGGCACCGCCGGAACCGAGAACGTTCAGGGTGAGGTTCAAAAGAAGCTGGACATCATTGCCAACGAGGTGTTGATCGAAGCCAACGAATGGGGCGGGCATCTGGCTGCGATGGCGTCCGAGGAAATGGATGGGATCTATGTGGTGCCCAACCGCTTTCCCCAGGGCGAGCACCTGCTGATGTTCGACCCCCTGGACGGTTCGTCCAACATCGACGTCAACGTGAGCATTGGCACCATTTTCTCGGTGCTGCACAAGCACCATGACGATCCCACCACCGACGAACCCGTCACCGAAGCCGACTTCTTGCAGCCCGGCCACCAGCAGGTCGCCGCGGGCTACTGCATCTATGGTCCGCAGACCACGCTGGTACTCACCGTGGGCGACGGCGTGGCCATGTTCACGCTGGACCGCGAACAGGGCTCCTTCGTGCTCACGCGCGAGAACATCCGTATTCCCGAGGACACCAAGGAATTCGCGATCAACATGAGCAACATGCGCCACTGGGATGCGCCCGTGCGCCGCTACATCGACGAATGCCTGCAGGGCAAGGAAGGCCCGCGCGGCAAGGACTTCAACATGCGCTGGATCGCCAGCATGGTCGCCGACGTGCACCGCATCCTGATGCGCGGCGGCATCTTCATGTACCCCTGGGACAAGCGCGAGCCAAACAAGCCCGGCAAGCTGCGCCTGATGTATGAGGCCAACCCCATGGGCTGGCTGGTCGAGCAGGCCGGCGGCGCCGCCACCAACGGCCGCCAGCGCATCCTGGACATCCAGCCCGCCCAGTTGCACGAACGCGTGAGCGTGATCCTGGGCTCAAAGAATGAGGTCGATCGCGTGACAAGTTACCACTCCGGTATATAATGTGAGTCTTCGCCGGAGTAGCTCAGTCGGTAGAGCAGCTCATTCGTAATGAGAAGGTCGGGTGTTCGATTCATCTCTCCGGCACCAATAAAATCAACGACTTACAAGTCGTTATTGTTCCAAGTGCCGTCTCCTGTCACACTCAAGTCACAGTAGACGGCACAATTTGGCAGCACTGCACAACAGTGCCATCTCTCTCCAGCCAGTTTTGTGCCGTCACATTTCGCTGACCGTACACAAAACACAACATGGCTGCAATCCGTGAACGCAAAGACCAAAACGGCAAGGTGAGCTACCAAGCTCAGGTCCGTATTCAAGGCTATCCGCCGCAGTCGAAAACTTTCTTACGAAAGACCGACGCCAAGCAATGGGCCATCCAGACGGAAACCGAAATCCGCACTGGCATGACCATCCGGAAAAACTCTGCCAGCAAGCACACCGTGCGCGAGATGCTGGAGCGCTATCGCGACAACGTGCTGACCGACAAAGCCAACGGCGGCAAAGACCACAAGACGCACATCGCGTGGTGGATTGACGAGCTTGGTCACTACGCCCTATCCGAAGTCACAACCGATCTTGTGACACGGAGCATCGACAAGTTCAAAAAGTCGAAGACACGGCTTGGGAAGCCCCCTGCCCCAGCGACCGTCCTACGGTACATGATGGCGCTTTCGCATGCCTTCACCGTGGCGCGCAAGCAGTGGAACTGGTGCGAGTCTTCGCCTGTTGAAAACGTGCAGCGGCCGAAAGTCAATAACGAGCGCACACGGTATCTGACCGACGCAGAGCGCGAGTCTTTGCTCGATGCCTGCAAAAATTCAGCGAACCCCGATCTGTACTTGGTAGTGGTGTTGGCGATCTCGACCGGCATGCGCAAAGGCGAGATCATGGGCATGCGCTGGCAAGACATTCACACAGCCCCAGACCAGAGCTTCACCCGCGTACATCTGACCAAAACCAAGAATGACAAGGCACGGTCAGTGTTGCTCACGTCCCTAGCGCTGGAATTGCTGGAAGAACGTCGCGCGAAGGTGATTCAAAGCCGGGAAGTCAAAGTGGCTACCGGGCTAATTTTTCCAAGCTCCGTGAACGCCGACATACCCGTCGATCTTCGCAAACCATGGGGTGCTGCACTAAAGACCGCTGGCATTGAAGAATTTCGCTTCCACGATCTCCGGCACACGACGGCGAGTTACCTGGCAATGAATGGCGCCAGCCTTCTATCTATCAGCAAGGTGCTTGGCCACCAGACCACCAAGATGACGGAGCGGTACTCCCACTTGGCCACGTCTCACATTGACGAAGTAGTCCGGAGCATGAACGCAAAGAAGTTTGGAACCGCAAATGAGCCCTCCCCTGCCAACCAAGCCAGCGAAGACTGAGCCCATCCACATCACGCCATCCCGCGCACTTTGACAGCCTTCTTCGCATTGATTAAAATGTGTACACACTGATTCACAAACAAGGAGTTCGGCTATGGAAGCCACGAAGGTAGGAATCCGCGAGTTCCGAGCGGACTTGGCTGAGTACATCGCGGCCAGCAGCCCTGTTGCTGTGACTCGTCACGGCCAGACGGTCGGCTACTTCATCCCCGTGCACGGCCAGGCTGAGGCGGATTTGGTGGCCTTGAAGAAAGCTAGCCAGTCGCTCGATAAGCTGTTGTCTGCGCAAGGTGTGGATGTAGAGGACATCGTTGCTGACTTCAAGAAAGCCCGCAAGAAGAGCACTACCGCTGCCAGTGCCAAATGAGCAGCGCGGCCATCGTTCTGGATGCCAACATCCTGATTCGCGCGGTGCTGGGCAAACGTGTCCGTGAATTGATCCAAGCGCACGCAGCCACCGTCAAGTTCTTCGCCCCTGATGTGGCGTATGCGGATGCACGGAAATACTTGCCTGCACTGCTGACAAAACGCAGCGTTGATCCCATCCCTGCCATGCTGGTGCTCGATGCATTGGAGCGCATCGTCCACCCCATGGATATGGAGGTTTACGGAGGTCTCCAGCAGCAGGCATTGCGCAGGATTGAGATGCGGGATGCCGATGACTGGCCGGTGCTGGCGTGCGCGATGGTGCTTGGTTGCCCGGTTTGGACTGAGGATGCAGACTTTTTCGGCACTGGTGTGGCAACTTGGACTACCGACCGAATTGCGCTGTATCTAGGCGGGTGATGGGGACGGTCGACTATCGTTGACTCTTGCCGGATTCCAGAAAATGGCTTGTCGCAATCGGTCATGTACGCTCACGAGGCGAGGGTGCCCTCGCTATAGTTCTGGGCCAGTCTGGCTCCCCAGCCCCAGTTTGTGATCGAGACAAGACCCAATGACAAGAGGTATGCAGTTTGAAGAACGTCGGATTCGACACAGAAGAACAGTTAGTAAAAGCCATTGTGGCGTGCACTCGGCGTGCGCAGCGTCGTGACTATCGAGTCGAGTTGGAGCTAGACGCAGGTGTGGGCATCGCCGACCTCGTACTTGCAAAGAGAGCTGCAAGGACCACGGGTGCGCTCAGAGCGCTATCAAGCGTCAATCCGCGCCTTGCTGTGCTGCTGAGCCATGGTGTTGGATCAACGATCAGTACCAGAGCAGCTCTGGCAAGCGCGTTAGGCACATCTGACGGCGGGGCGCAACGCGTTCTTGCTCAGCTGTCCTCTGCTGGCCTTGCATGTGGGTCTGCTAAGGAGTTTTCTATTTCAACAGTATCTACCCTCCCGTTTGAAAGGGTGATTGCGGTTGAGGCCAAGCTCAGCGAGTGGAAACGCGTGCTTGTACAGGCATAAGGGGTATCTATTTAGCTCCAGCAGCCCCATTGATACTGTGATTTCATCCAGCAATGGTATCCGATTGGCTCTCCCCGGTGTTCTTGCTCACGACATCCCCATACGTCACTGGCGGCGTAACCACCGCTTGCTGCAGCAAGCGGTAAAACAGCATCCCGCGTGAGCTGGATGTGCGCCGGTTGAAACGGAACACGAATTCATCGAGATAGGCGTCCAGGTGGTCTGGCTGTACAGAGCCATGATGTGTTCCCAGCACCCAGCGCTGTACCAGTGAGGCGACCCGGTGCACTCCCGCCATGGAGACATGGGCAGGTACGCCTGAGCCGAGCATGACGGTGCGCTGGTGGGTGTAACCCAGTTCTCCCAGAGCGCGGTATGCCGCCGAACCATCCGTGCGTACCTGGGCTCCAGGCTCGACCACCTCCTGCACAAAGGGGATTACGTGGGTGGCGGCGTCTCGGTCAATGCGGCGTAACCGGATGCGCCCAAACCCCTTGGGCTCCACGATCTCCACCGCCATGACCATCAACACTTTGGTGGTGCTGCTCTTGCGCCCTGCAGGGGTGGCGGGATTCTTGCGATCCGTGATGGACAGGTACGTTTCATCCACCTCCACAAGCCCCTTGAGCTTGTCCCGGCCCGGGCGGACCATGGCACGTCGAAACCGGTGCAGCATGGTCCAGGCGGTCTGGTAGCTCCCCAAACCCAATACGCGCTGCAGCCCCAGGGCGCTCACGCCTTGTTTCTGATTGGTCAGGTACCAAGCTGCAGCCAGCCAGACACGCAGCGGTGTGCGCGTCTTGTCAAAGATGGTTCCAGATGTCACTGTGCCTTGGTACTGGCATGAGCGGCACATCAGGCGGGTGCGGCTGGCGCGGTACACATCGCCAGCGTTGCCGCAACGCGGGCAGACGAAGCCTTGGGGCCACCGAAGCTTCTCCAGGAACGCCTGGCAAGCCTCTTCGGTGGCAAACCAGTCAAGAAATTCGTTCCAGGTGCGGGGGTAGTCCCCTCCAGGAGTTGGCGTTAGCATCTGGGTTTCCATCCAGCTATTCTCACGTCACTGGAGCTAAATAGATACCCCTTACAGGCATACAGGAATTTGCAGTTTGCGGATGAATCCTGGGTTGTTCTCGATCACGCGTATGTGCGGCCTGCACTAGCCCAGATTGGCAGGTTCAAGTCTCTCGGTGTAGGTTTGGCGTCCGTTGACTGCCAAGCTGGACTCTACATCCACTCAGCCGCTGTCTTCGGAGGCCCAATGAGCATCGCCAAAAGATGGCAGGCTCAGGCAGTGTTGGCTGCCCGGGTAGTGGCAAAGCGGCCTTTACTAGAACGTTTCTAGGGCTTCCGCCCATGAGGCAAGGTGGCCGTTTCTCCCATGTCGTTCAAGCGGAAGGCGAGACTCTAACGCCTGATACATCCGCTGTGCATGAGCTACCCGACGTTTGAGCATTGACCGTCGTTCATCCAAGCTCATCGCACGCAACTCGTTAACGTGAGCCTGCATGTTGAGGAAATAGTGCTTGTAAAGCGCAGGTTGGTTAAACGTAGGCTCCACCGCCTGTGATAGCGCGTTCTCAGCCCACTCAGTGGGGTGATATACCTGTCGCCATATTTCCGGCGCTAGTGTCCGAATGCGTTGGGCATCTTCAAACTGAACCCAGTTCAAAAGTCCAGCCAGATATATACGCGCTTTGGGCCCTCGTACAGCACCGTCGGATTCAACAAACTTGTCTTCCGAGAAGATGCGCGTGTTCTCAAATGCGCCCATCGTGATGTTGGGATCACCGATGGCAGAGTAAAGCAGGCCTTCTGTGTTCGTGTAGCCAATCGTCAGTTGTAGTCCGGTCCCCATCACCTCCCTGAAAAACCGCAAGGTCTCCCTCAAAAAGTCAGCGTCTTGTACCTGTTTGGTGTCTCGCTCAAACTCATACATGAGATAGAGCTCGTCCACTTGGTGGAAATGAGTAATCCAATCAAGGAGCATCCTACGCCAGCTGGCATGCCTAATCATGCTTGCCTTGACAGCGAGCGACAGGCATAGCGGTCTGTTGCCAGCAACGGCAAGAAATGGGTTAACCGAGAACTCCTCTTGCATCTGAAAGTACTCGGGATACATCTCCTTCAGGAAGCGGGTCGGAACTACGATCTTGCGAAAGCCCTGGTCGATCTGGAAATCCACACAGGCCTGCGCGACTTGGGACGAGTGTTCAGCAAATGTCCCGGTTTGAAAGCCCCCTGATGCCTGCTCAGGAAAAAAAGGATAAGACAGCAGCTTTCGCTTGCGGGAATTCGGCAGATAGAACTGAGGGTCGAAAAGCGACGCGGCCCGCGTCGCAGGAGCGAGCTTTTCGATTGTCGGCAGCGCTTGGTGAAGTGGGCTCAGTACAAGTCCGTCTCCGCACCGCTCGCTAAGAAAAGACTCAATGTTCCAGTTCGCGTTATGTCCGACCTGATGGAGCAGTCCAAGCGGCATGCCTTTCCTCCTAATTAATGGTTCTGGTTGAGGCCGCAAAGTGCCTCAAGTTGCTCAACAAAAATGTTAGGCGTGCGTTGCCGCTCAAATTGCGCCTTCTTCATGGCTCTCTCTACGAAATCGGAGAAGGACTGCGAGACTTGCACGAGTTCAGCTAAGGAAATCCTGCAAAACCCCGAACGCAGTCTGCTAGAAGCCAGGAAGTCATGGCATCCTCCCCGCCCATGAAGCAAAGCAGCCTTGACCTGAAACTGAGCACCAAAAAGACCCGCAAGCAAGAACTGCTGATCCAGATGGATTTGGTGGTTCCCTGGGCTGCGTTGGTCGAGCTCATCACGCCGTATTACCCAGAAGGCAAGAACGGCCGCCCACCCTTTGCCCTGGAGACCATGCTGCGCATCCACTGCATGCAGCAGTGGTTCACCCTGTCAGATCTGGCGATGGAAGAGGCCTTCTTTGACACCCCGATCTACCGGGAGTTTGCAGGTCTTGATGTCCATGGGAGGGTGCCTGACGAGAGCACCATCCTGAGGTTTCGTCATCGGCTGGAGAAACACAAGCTGGCCGAGCAGATTCTGGCCACTGTCAACGAGCTTCTGGCAGCCCAGGGCTTGCTGCTCAAGGCAGGCACTGCGGTCGATGCCACACTGATCGCAGCGCCTAGCTCTACCAAGAACAAGGACAGAAAGCGCGATCCAGAGATGCATTCGAGCCAAAAGGGCAACGAATGGCACTTTGGCATGAAGGCACATATTGGCGTGGATGCGGACTCGGGACTCGTGCATACCGTCATAGGCACCTCGGGTAACGTGGCCGACGTTGTAGAGGGCAACAGCTTGCTGCACGGGCAGGAGACAGACGGGTTTGGTGATGCGGGCTACCAAGGTATCGACAAGCGCCCGGATGCCAAGGAGGCAGTGCGGTGGCACATCGCGATGCGCCCAGGCAAACGCAGAGCGCTGGACAAAGAGAACAACCCCGTTGACGCGCTGATAGACCAAGTGGAGAAGATCAAGGCGAGCATCCGTGCCAAGGTGGAGCATCCCTTCAGGGTGATCAAACGACAGTTTGGATACACCAAGGTGCGCTACCGGGGATTGAAGAAGAACACGTTGCAGCTCAAGACGCTGTTTGCGCTGTCCAATCTTTGGATGGTGCGCCATCAATTGCTGGAGGCGCAGGGATGAGTGCCCCTGAAATCAGGCAAATGGCCGCAAAGGCGGTGCAGATGGCCCGCAAGGGCGTGGAAAGTGGTGCGAAGACCCAGGCTAAACGCCATCCATCGCACTATCTGAAACCGGTGACCTTGTAGCACTTACGCATTCGAGTTATTCAGGGCATCCCTAACGGCTTGGGATCGTGTTTTAGAGTCGCGATCTGAACATCTAAGGAAATCCTGCAAAACCCCGAACGCAGTCTGCTAGAAGCCAGGAAGTCATGGCATCCTCCCCGCCCATGAAGCAAAGCAGCCTTGACCTGAAACTGAGCACCAAAAAGACCCGCAAGCAAGAACTGCTGATCCAGATGGATTTGGTGGTTCCCTGGGCTGCTCTGGTCGAACTCATTGCGCCCT
This sequence comes from Diaphorobacter sp. JS3051, assembly GCF_015832135.1. Classification (NCBI taxonomy): domain Bacteria; kingdom Pseudomonadati; phylum Pseudomonadota; class Betaproteobacteria; order Burkholderiales; family Comamonadaceae; genus Diaphorobacter; species Diaphorobacter sp. JS3051. Next base: position 388,276 of record NZ_CP065406.1, on the reverse strand, counting down.
ATTACCCCGAAGGCAAGAACGGCCGCCCACCCTTTGCCCTGGAGACCATGCTGCGCATCCACTGCATGCAGCAGTGGTTCACCCTGTCAGATCTGGCGATGGAAGAGGCCTTCTTTGACACCCCGATCTACCGGGAGTTTGCAGGTCTTGATGTCCATGGGAGGGTGCCTGACGAGAGCACCATCCTGAGGTTTCGTCATCGGCTGGAGAAACACAAGCTGGCCGAGCAGATTCTGGCCACTGTCAACGAGCTTCTGGCAGCCCAGGGCTTGCTGCTCAAGGCAGGCACTGCGGTCGATGCCACACTGATCGCAGCGCCTAGCTCTACCAAGAACAAGGACAGAAAGCGCGATCCAGAGATGCATTCGAGCCAAAAGGGCAACGAATGGCACTTTGGCATGAAGGCACATATTGGCGTGGATGCGGACTCGGGACTCGTGCATACCGTCATAGGCACCTCGGGTAACGTGGCCGACGTTGTAGAGGGCAACAGCTTGCTGCACGGGCAGGAGACAGACGGGTTTGGTGATGCGGGCTACCAAGGTATCGACAAGCGCCCGGATGCCAAGGAGGCAGTGCGGTGGCACATCGCGATGCGCCCAGGCAAACGCAGAGCGCTGGACAAAGAGAACAACCCCGTTGACGCGCTGATAGACCAAGTGGAGAAGATCAAGGCGAGCATCCGTGCCAAGGTGGAGCATCCCTTCAGGGTGATCAAACGACAGTTTGGATACACCAAGGTGCGCTACCGGGGATTGAAGAAGAACACGTTGCAGCTCAAGACGCTGTTTGCGCTGTCCAATCTTTGGATGGTGCGCCATCAATTGCTGGAGGCGCAGGGATGAGTGCCCCTGAAATCAGGCAAATGGCCGCAAAGGCGGTGCAGATGGCCCGCAAGGGCGTGGAAAGTGGTGCGAAGACCCAGGCTAAACGCCATCCATCGCACTATCTGAAACCGGTGACCTTGTAGCACTTACGCATTCGAGTTATTCAGGGCATCCTTAACGCAGCGGTGATCGACGTGTACCCTGCGGCCGATCTGCTCCGGTTTTGGCGAGTGACGCCTCATTGACCCGGCGCTTCACAGACGTGCGGCGAAGGCTCTTTGGCAGCTGTGCCTCAAAGCCAGCCATCAAGTCGGTCATAGTCATGCCAAGTGCCTTCGCCAGCGAGTCCAGAACCAGCAGTGAAGGCGCAGAGAGACCTCTCTCCAAGAGTGACACATAAGTGCGATCCATGGCCGCATCGAAGGCCAATTCAGCCTGAGACTTGTCACTTTCCTTACGCACGCTCTTCAGGTACTCACCAAAAGCCACGGCCAGCGGATGACGGTCGGCTGCGACCTTCTTCTTGGCGGTGGCTGGCGTGGATTCCATTGAGGCAAAAATGCCTCAATGACGACTTAAATACGACAGAGTAAATTCTTCATTGTGAGAGACTTTCAAATTCAGATAAGAGGACGGAGATGGCAAAAAAATTGCAAAACGCTGCTTGCGGCTACATCGCGTTTGTGTGTTCTGCTTTTAGCTCCTGTTTCGTGGAAAGCGCTACAGCAGCGCCGCTGTTAGACCTCAGTGGCGGTCAATCCGGCCGCATCGAGTTCACTTCTTCCACGCCCGACCACCGCTGGGCACTGATCCGTGGTCGGCTGGGTCCTGAAGTTACGGTTTATGGGTAAGTGTCCGCCCAACCCCGTACTTGCTGACCGGCTCGCGGCCAGGCATCGTCACCTCCTGAATGGACAGGGGGTTTTTCGATGCAGACAGGGCTACCTTGGCACCGGCCGCCGCTCCGGCGCCCGTGGTCACACGTCCACGACGTGACGCAGCAGCGCGAAGGAAACTTTCCACAGCCCACCGTCGCCCGTGTCGATGCTGGCGGTGCGCTGGTTGATCCGGGTGATGACCCCGACTTGAGCGCGCAGGTGCTTATCTTCAAAGGACACCTTCTGCCCGCGCTGGAAGTCGTCGCGACTTGGCTTGGGCGCGGCCGGCGGCGGCATGGTCGCCGTGGCGCCTTGCGTGATGTCGGTCTCTGCGCAGGCGGGCGGTTCCACCGCCGCATAGGCCAGTCGCCAATGCCGCAGCGTGGCCTGGTCTTGCACCAGGATCTCCTTGTCCTTCATCTCGACCACCCGCGCCGGCCGCATCTGCCCGCTCTCCAGCTCGAAGTAGCGCACCGTCTGCCCCAGGTGAAGTTGTCGGCGGATCTCGATCACCCGTTTCGGATCGGTGATCATCCGCTGCAGGATGGCCTGCAGGCGGTACAGCTGCAGGCTGCTGGCCTGCCCGAGAGCATCGAGCAGCCGACGCTCCTGGTCCTCGATCATCATGCCGGCTTCCAGTGCATCGGCAGCAGTTGTTCCAGCTGGCTGAGGCGGCAGTCGTTGATGCGGCTGAACACGTCCTTCAGGTACGCGTACGGCTCCACGCCATTGAGTTTGGCCGTCTCGATCAGGCTGAGGGCCACCGCCGCGGCGTGGCCGCCGCGTTCGCTGCCCGCGAAGAGCCAGTTCTTTCGCGACAGGGCGATCGGCCGCATCGCCCGCTCGCTGGCATTGTTGTCCACCGCCAGCATCCCCTCATCGAGGAACGCCGTCAGCGCGGGCCAGTTGCTCAGGGTGTAGGCCACCGCCTTGCCAAGCGCCGATTGCGGCAGCAATGCTGCGACGTGCCCCAGCAGCCACTGGTGGAAGTCGGCCAGCAGCGGGCGACTGCGACGCTGACGCTGCAACCGCTTCTGATCAGGGTCGGATTCGGCGATCTCCCGCTCGATGTGATACATCTCCCCGATGAAGCGCAGGGCCTCATGGGCCACGCCAGGCGGCGCGCCGGGCGGTGCGGTCTTGACCACCTCCATGTACCGTCTGCGGGCATGGGCCCAGCATGCCGAGTGGATGACGTCGCCACCTTTGAAGAGGCTGTGATACCCGGCGTAGTCGTCGGCCTGCAGCCACCCCTTCCAGCCGGCGAGCATGCGCCGAGGGTGCGCGCCGGAGCGGTCGGTGGTGAAGTCGTACAGCGCCGCTGGCGCCACCGGCTGCCACTGGCCTGCTGCATCGCGTTTGTGCCCGCCGGCCAGGTAGCACCACAGCCGCGCCGTGATGGTCTTGCCGGCGCCGCTGCCGCGTGCGGCCTGCATCGCCAGGGTGGTGTCGTCCGTGAGGATCACCGGGCTGGCCAGCACGTGTGCCTTTAGCGGCGGCATCAGGCGGGCCAGCAATTCGCAGCCGTCCAGCGTCCAGTCGCACAGCGTCTGCCGCGGGGCGGCAAAGCCCAGGCGCGCAAAGCCACGCTCCTGGCGCGCCAGCGGGTTGTGATCGAGGTACTTGGCCACCAGCACGTGTGCCAGCAGGCCCGGCCCGGCATTGCTGCGGGGCAGCGGCGAGGTGATGGCGCTGGCGGTGCGCACGGTGCTGCTGCCCTGGTCGTCCTCGCAGCGGTACTTCAGCCGCGCGTGCTGCAGCACCAGCAGCTTGGCTGGCGTGTATTCGATCGTCTCGCTGACCTCCTCGCCGATGCGCTGGACCCGGGTGAACTGGGCCTTCTCCTGCTCGCTCAGATCGTGCTCGACGCGCACCCGCGGCAGGCTCGGATCGATCGCGGGGCGTCCACGGCGGCGGCGATGGTGCTCGCCCACGCGCTCGCGCGTCTCGGGCGGCACGGGCAGTTCGACCGTGTCGACCCACAGTTCGGTCTGGCCCACATGCAGCACCTCGCTGCTGCGGCCGAACATCCGGTGGCGCAAGGCAGCGAGCTGCTGGGCGAGATTGGCCATCTGGGCATCGGCCTGCTCGCGCACCGCCTGCAGCTGCTGCGCGAGCTGCACCACCAGGTCCTTCAAAGGCTCCACCGCGTCGGGCAACTGGGCGCGATCGAGGTAGGCGGTGGACATGGGCAATGATCTTCCCATGCACTTCGCGGCATGGCCATTCGGAGAATCGAGAATTGCTAGACACCATCGCGCTCGATCTACTATGCAACCATCGATGCTGTGACCGCCGGCAGGCGCTTCACGCGACTGAGGTCGATGCCGTCGAGCCAGGCCACCAGCTCGCTCATGGCGATGCCGTTGCCCGCCAAGCGCGCCGGATCGGCGAAGCGGCCGCGCTCCAGGCGCTTGTACAGAACCCAGAATCCGTGACGGTCCCACACCAGCAGCTTGGCCTTGTCGCGCCGGCGCGCGATGAACACGAACACGTGTCCCGACAACGGGTTCAAGCCCATGCTCATCGCGACGATCTGGCCGAGCGCATCGATCGACTTGCGCATGTCCACGGCTTCGGCGTAGACGTAGGCGCGGATCGCCGAGGACAGGATCACGCCAGTCGCTCCAGCACCCGGGCAAGCACACGCTCGGCGCTCGCACCCGCCAGACGCAGCGTGATGCCCCCGCACAGAGCGATCTCCACGTCGCTTGCAATCGACGGCACGCTTTGCGAGCCGATCGCGATGAAGGAGGCGGAGCCCTTCGCGGCCTCGGCCGCGGCCGGCATGGTGCCGATGGAGCGGCGATGCTTGGCCAGGCGATAGCGGTAGGTGGACAGAGCCAGGGCGTTGTCGTGGCAATACTGCCGCACGCTCATGCCTTGACTGAGACGGCGATCCTCGTGTGCGAGCCAGAAGGCGTCGTCGCGCTCGGCGCCGTCGCGAACCTGGCCGGATTCGACAGCGTCGCCGCGGGGCGAGTCACCAGCTGCCGGAAGATCTTGCTGCATCGTCGTTCTCCTGTTGGATGGAAGGCTCGACGATGCCTGGTGGCTACGAGTTCAGCAAGAACGGGGAAGAGCGGACAGATACGTTTATGGCGATCTATTGATGCCAACCCAAGCGAGCCGCGGCAAAGTGCCAGCGGTGGTGTTCTCGCACGGCAGTGAGGGTGTGAGTAGCCTGTACTTCGATGTGTGGGCCAAAGCACTGAACAACGCGGGGTATGCAGTGTTCGTAGTGGACAGCTTCAAGCCGCGTGGCGAGGACCGCGTGACCGGCCCCACCAAGCAATTGACTTGGAACACGGTTGCCAACACTGCGGATGCCCTATATGCGCTCAAGCTGCTGGCGACCCATCCCCAGATCGACAGCAACCGTATCTTTCACATGGGTTGGTCGCGTGGCGGGCAAGCCTTACTGGATGCTGCATGGCCGACGTACCAGCAGCATGTGGTTCCCGCCAACGTGAAATGGGCCGGCAGCGTGGCGGTCTACCCCGGCTGCAATATGCGCTACCGGGTGGATCACCACAGCAAGCTACCTGCCCCCCTGCTCATGATTCTTGGTGAAAAAGACGACATGACCTTGCCTAAGCCGTGCATGGAGTTGGCAGATGAGTACGCCGCAGCAGGCAATCCGGTGAGCTACAAGATTTATCCGGGTGCGACGCACGTATTTGACCGGCTCAACCAGCCATGGAAGAAGTACAACGAAGGTAACTTCAATCTCTGCTCCATGGACGTACGAATGCCCTACGGCGCAAACGACCGCAGTTGGGGTCCAGCTCACGACAAATATTCGGGCAAGACCTTCACCGATAACGCGGAATGGAACGCCTACGTACCAAAGTGCAGGCAGACGTCCTGGGTCACCGTGGAAAGCAACGATAAGGCCCGAGAGCAAGCTGTTCAAGACGTGCTGGCCTTCTTGAAAGCAGCCAAATGAGCCGCCGTCTTTTACTTGCGCTGGCTGCGGCTGTGCTCCCGATGTTGAGCCCTGCAGGGTCCTTGAAAGACCTCAGCGCTGGCCAGACGGGCCGGTTTGAATACGAGTCCATCACTCCGCCCAACCGGCATCTCTATGCGCGGCAATTGCTTGCAGGCACTACCGTGGCGACTATTCCCGCTGAGCTACTGATGCCGAAGAGCATTCCCAAAGACACCAAGGTGCCAGCGGTGGTGCTTAGCCACGGCAGCGGCGGTGTCGAGAGCAATCTCTATGACGTGTGGGCCAAGGAGCTAAATGCCGCAGGCTATGCGGTGCTGATCGCCGACAGCTATAAGCCTCGGGGTGTGGTGGAGACCAATTCCAACCAAGAACTGGTTCCGTACCCCGCCCACGTGGCAGACACCATGAACGCATTGCGGATGCTGGTGACCCATCCACAGATTGATGCGGCGCGCATCTTCAACATCGGCTTTTCTCGGGGCGGCAGCACCGCATTCGATACCGCGTGGCCCACGTGGTCAGACCCGGTCAATACCAGCACCGTGAAGTTCGCGGGGCATGTGGTGTTCTACCCCGGCAACTGCAATATCCGATACCGCTCTGATGACCGCGAGAAGACAACCGCGCCCATCTTGGTATTGTTGGCCGACCGTGAGTTGGAAGAAGCCCAGGACGTGGCGGTGTGCCGCCGTTGGTACGACGAACTAATCGCCAAGGGCAACAACATTCGCTACAAGGAGTTCAAGGGCGCACGCCATGCCTTCGACACACTGAACTTCACATATCGCGTGAATCCGCGCACCACCAGCGCCAAGAACTGCGACATGGAGTTGTATATGACCATGAAGGCCGGTAGCGGCCTGGGCAACAACGTGTACGACTTCAAGAAAAAGCGGCCCATGACGACTGGCGCGGAGTTCGGACTGGCTGTCAACGAGTGCCAAGCGATGGTGCCGGGATCGCGCGGCGGGGGTGATGCGAAAGCGATTCAGGCTGAAGCCGTCAGGGACACGATGGAATTTCTGAAGGGCATTCAATGAAGTACACCACCCAACAAACTCTGCGGGTGCTGGCTGCAGCCGCGTAGCTTTCTGTGCGCAGGCTGTTGCACAGGTAACTTCGGAATCGAATTAGCAAGCGAGGCCATTTCGCCGGACTCATGCTGAAGCAATGAGTTGGATTTCCAGCTTGGGGGGTGGCGAACAGAAGACAGCAGCAAAAAGCGCTTTTTTGCAAGAAAAGCTGGTGGTTTCAAGCACCGTAACCACCAGCCAGCTACTTACGCACGAAGCCATGCACGCTCGTTTTGCGTGGCATCGCGCCAGCCAATCCAGCGGCTCGGCTCATACACAAAACCGCTCTCCACCGCCCAGTCTGGTGGCTCCATGATGCTTGCTGGATTGGTTATCGAAGCCCAGTTGATAGCGTCGTCTCGCAGGGCAGAAACCGACAGATCAATGCCGTACTGCTGGAGTACCTCCTGGCGGCGGCGATAGTAAGTGGATGGGCTTTTGCAGAAGTCCATGGGGCGGCGACCGTCAAGCCACAATGCGATCAAAGTGCGATGTTCTAGTTTGGCAGTCTGTAGCAAAAGCTCCCGCTTGTCCAAAGGCGGCAAATCTTGTAAAGGGATTGCCTGGACCGTCTCAAGATGTAGCGAGCGAGCGGTCTCCGGATGCCAGAGTGAGCCATGATTGAAAAGGCGGTTCTTGTTCTTGAGACAGCGCTTGAGCCGGGCCTCGATTCGCGCACCTTCCGCAAGAAACTGCTCAAGCATATGGTCGAAATACAGGTTTGTTCCAACGCGATCAAAGTCCATTGGCATGCGGCCCAATAGCTTGCGTTTGTGCTTTATCAGGCCATCTAAAAAGTAGTGGTGCTTGTTGTAGATGAGAATCTGGCGATCACGCGAGTTCGGGTGGAGCCGGACACCGATTCCAGGCCGGATAGGCGTTGCCTCAAGAGCTGGATCGGCATAGCGGCGGATGTTGTCGCAAAGCCGGTGAATCATGCCCTCCGGCATTCTGTAGTGCTCTGCTACATGCACTTCATCGACGGCATAGTTGCCGGTGTTAAGAGCCTCAATAACGGATGCAGGACATGCCAGTTTCAGGGTCTCAAACACCAACAGTACGGAAGCTTTGACCAGCCCCGTAAAGTCGTTGGAACCCATGCCGTTGTGCCCTTGCAGCCACAGCGCTGGCGAGCCAGAAAACCGCATGCGTTCTGCACCGTTCTCTACACGCGCAGAAAAGTGCGGAGCATCTTTGCCTGCGCATACTTTGACTTCAGTGAACGACTTGGTTTTGGCTCCGCCGGGGTGACGTGTCATGACGGCTTTTCCAATTTCTGGAAAGTCATCGCCATTTATGGTTATGTCGAAATAGTCAATCATGGTGTTGTTGTGGCGTGCTTTCACTCTCATTTCTGAGCAATAAAGTTCACACCTGTCCAATAGTGATAGTCATCTCCATAGCTCTACTTAGCCAATGCCACCGTGTGTCACTGCGTTGATGTGGTCGCGCACGCTGACCTTCGACCGTGTTGATGGAAGGCAGCAGATCGGTGAAGGCTTCAGGCGTGAAGAGCTTCAGATTGCCCGGAGGGTCCACATTGAAGCTGCGGCACAGCGACAGAATGCGCTGGCGCAGGGTGAAGAGGTCCATCTCGCCGTCGAGGTAGATCACTCGACGTGCACGACGAGCTTTGCGGCCCAGGAAGGAGATGCAAGCGCTGATGCAGATGGCCAGACTCATCGCCACCCAGGTCTTACCGCGACCACGGGGGCCGAACAGCATGCCGGTCTGGTTGGACTGGATGAGACGACCCCAGTGATTCTTGCGGCGGGGCACTTCGAGGTGCACAAACTTGGCGGCGGAGATCAAGCGCATCTCACTGCGAGGGCGGAATGGCTTGCTTTGGTTCGGTTCCGGCATCGGCGTGCCGGGACGCGCCACCTTCGCAGATTGGGAGGTAGTTTTCATAATTTCTTTCGAGGGCATGACCGCTGTTGCGGTCATGGAATTTTTCTGGTGATCGGTATTTACAGCGACGGTGCAACTTCAGCCGAAGAGGTCAGTTCGGACTGCGTGGTGCGCGGGCCGCATGTGATGTGGACCTCACGGACAGTCTTGCCTTCGCGCTCGCCACTAACACCCGAAACGATGATCTCAAGTCCGTTGTCGGTGTCGTGGCGGTAGACGTTCGCTTCAGGATTCAAATACGTCACTCCCTTCAGCTTGCCGCGCGTGCCCACAGTGAGCAAGGTTTTGGCGTAGTGAGCCCCGAATTTGTCCAACAAAAACGCTTCTGTCAGGTAACAACGGCGAAGAGCGGCCTTGGCGTCAGCGCTGATGTAGACCTGTTTCAAGTCGATGATCTGGAAGCTCGCGCGGAATTCGGCTTGTTCTACGGACAGCTTCAAGAACTTGTGAATCGACAGCGTTTTATCTGCTGCGAAAGGCTGCAGGTCCACACGTTCCAATTGATCAGCAGTTATAGAAGGTGTGATGCAGACTTGCAAACCGTCGATTGATGCAAGATGTTTTTCGGAATTTCCATTAATTTCAGACATGACTTCTCCAGTCCATGCGTAGCATGGATCAAATAGATATGAATACCAGTGATTTATTTGACAGTGGGACGAGAGTCAACCCACTCCATGAAAGCAATCTCGTCGATCAGGACTCGACGGCCTACTTTGCGAATTGCGTTAGCGAGACCATTGCCTGGAATAACGTCATTTCCACCCTTGCCACGCGCACGCAAACGAGGCTTGGAGGCAAATATCAATGCACGCAGAGAATTTTCAGTGAAGGCAGGATGTTTCACAGAAAACTGCTGAACTGAGAGCCACTTTTTTACTTCGTCGGCCCTGAAATATTCATTTCAAGCCTGGGAGAGCCTGCCAGCCCCCAAGGTCAGCCGGTTGGCCAGGGCTGTGCACAGGGTTGATCGGGCATCAGCAGCCCAAGAGCGCATGTCCATCACAGCGGCCAGCCAAGAACGCTCCTGTGTGCTGGCTTGCAGCAGGCACAAAAAAACCACCTGCAAGAAGGCCACCCCCTTCTTGACGATCATGCGCAGCAGCCACTTGATGTTGTAGCCGGCCGCGCACAGCACCGCGTGCAGGCGGTCGCCCTGTTCGCCCTTGAGGTGGCAGCGACCCATGCGGTGATCGGCCTTGAGGTGCCCGATGATGGGTTCAATAGCCTGGCGCCGCCTGAGCAGCTTTCTTTCCTGCTCACTGATCCGCTTGGCCTTGCCCCGGTGCACGATGTGCACATCCGGGTTGTCCGCATCCACCCCCCGGTAGCCCAGATCAACGAACGCTGTCGCTGGTTTTGCATCGCTGTCCTGCATCAGGATCGTGGCCTGCTCCAGTTGCTCTGTGAGGGTGTGACCATCGTACGGGTTGCCGTGGAAGGCCCGGGCGCCCACGATCAGGTTGCCTTTGAGCGTGCTGGCAATGCCCACCTTCACGCCGAACTCGTAGGGCTGCTTGGCCTTGCCTTTGCTGATGCAGTCCACCTCCGGGGCATGCCAGGCGTACAGCTTGGGCTGTCCATCCACCGCCTTGCGCTGGCCGCTCTGGGCCACGATGCGCGCGGCCTTGCTCAATGTCTGGGCGAGCGCTTGGCGCACGGCTTGCCCGATGGCGCTGGCCCCAGTGGCGATCTTCCTCTCGATCTCGCGCTGCAGCCGCCCGACGATGGTGCGCTGGCGCTTGATGGCGCGGCGCATGCGCTTGAACTGGCGCGCGTGGGCATAGCGCCCGGCCTTGCGGCCCAGCTCCTTGCCTTCCTTGGCAAAGGTCTGCTTCAAGTCGATGCCGGCACCCTTGGCTGCTTCGACCAGCTTGACCCTGGCTGTCTCCAGCAGGCGGCTGTCGGTGGGGTGCGCAATCGCCTTGTGCTGCACCGTGCTGTCCACGATCACGCGAGAGAGCTCCTGCGGCTTGATCAGCTTGAGTTCAACGGCCACGTTGATGGTCTGCGCCAGCAGCTCTTCCACGCCTTCTTCGCCCAGCAACTGACGGAACTTGACCAGGGTGGTGGCGTCGCAGGGCTGGCGGTCTTCGTAGTACGCGCAGCCCGAGAAGAACTGCCAGCGCGGGGTGTCGGCCCAGCGGGCCACCACGCCCTCATCGGATTCGTTGAACGCGTGCTTGAGGTACAGCAGCGAGACCATGATGCGCAGCGCCACGCGCGGGCGCCCGGCCTTGCTGGCCGCAGCCTGGCGCTGGGGCTTCTCGCCGAACAAATCCAGATCGGGCATGGCCTGCCCGGCGTGGGCCTTGCGCACCAGCAGGTGGGCCACCCGCGCCTCGATCTCCTGCCAGGGCATGCGCGAAGACAGCACCGCCAGCGGATGGCGCAGATCGATCATCTGGTCGATGCGCGAGCGGAAGAAATCGTCGGTGGCGGGGCAGGTGAACATCACGGCACGAAACTCCCAGAAATCAAGGCGGATGCGCTATCAGAACGGGAGAAATTATACGCCGGAATGAAGAAAATATCCAGCAAAATCAATGGCTTACGAATAAATCAGGGGCGACTACTTCAGAGCCGCAGCGAGATTCCGTCAATATTTCTTTTTCAAACTTGGACGAAACGCTCTTCAACGTCTTCTTCGACAAAAATCTGACAAACGCACTTTCACCAGGTGAGAGAGGTGAATTCATATTACTCCTTAGATACATCGGTAGTGGTTGAGAGGATCTGCTCAACCTTTGGCAATGATGCCCAAAACTGCCAATTTCTCTAAGGGAAAGGATGCTCTTTTAGATTTTCCTACCCTACACACCCCTCAGCTGCCCAATGAAATCTTCGTAGTACGCGATGTGCCTATAACCCTCATCTCTAAGAGCTAACGCCACTGGGTACTGCTTTTTGGTACGGACCGCATATGAGTGATCTGAATCAACGTGCTCTCCATCTGGAGTGACGTAAATAATTTCACTCTTTGACTCACCATTGTTGATTCTTTGAAGAATTTTTACGTAGGACTCATACACACCAGCTGGATTAAACGATTTTGCACCCTCATATAAATGCAAGGATGAAATGCCAATTTTCTGAAGTAGCTCTCTCTGCTTCAAAACAATTTGACGAATAGATTCGTTCAAAAATCCCAGGGGATGCAAAACATCTATTTTTACCACTACCTCAGATTTTTTAATATCAGCGACAGTAATAGCCAAAGGCTTATGACGCGGATGTTCTCGATCATTTAAATCGGCAAAAATATCTACCGTCAATCTACCGAATATATTCTCATCAGCATTAGGCAACGGGGTTGTTTCAGGGTCAATCCACTTACTGATCCCAAACCGCGCTTGCGGAGTGACGGAGGGCGCGTGGCCGATAGACCAGCGCTCACGCCTACTCTCTTCGGTCCTGATAATCCAATCTGCTACGGTTTCGCCGTTTAATGCCGCAGGCTGAGAAAAGAATAGTGACATGGATGTTTCCGGTGGGCATGCCAACAAAGGCATTCCCCCACCGATCCTCTTCAGGTCTCGCACAGACAAAGGAAGACTCATCCATTCGGAGTACGCCGCGCGATACGCCGGGTTGAACCGTAGGAACTCCCATGCCCACTGACGAGGTGACAGGTCTCTGGAGTTTTTTGGCAATTTTTTGGGTCTACTGGCCATGCGTTGCCTCATGTGGAATGCTTCAATTGTGAGCATCGTTACCCAAATTTGCCCATGAAGAAAGAGTCCGCATCAATGTCCATTGATGCCCAGTCAGGCGCGCCCTCCGCGTCACAGCTATGTCACAGTTGCTGCCAAATTTCGGCATTAATCCCGCTTGTTGCGGGCTGTTAAAATCACGTCGTCTAGAGTGAAGACAGCAATTGGCAGCAATTGGAGACAGTTAGTGCCGGAGTTCGTAATGAGAAGGTCGCGTGTTCGATTCATGTCTCCGGCACCACAATGAAAGCCCCTGATTCGCAAGAGTCAGGGGCTTTTGCTTTGGCGGAATGCATGGGAAGTCCGGCGCTCTCGGGAGCTTTGAACCATGCGTTGCGGCTTCTCTGCCATCCACCCGCCGCACCGTAAAGACCCCTTCGACCTCTAGCGACCATCCAGCAAGCGCGGGCCGCTATCTTTTTTGCATATTGCTTCCAGCACCGACAATCCAGAGTCCCTGAACCCGGACCCTGCCATGCTCCCTGCAACGCACTTCGCACTGTTGGCCCTCCGGCGCCGGGCCTGGGTGCTGGCCATAGCTGCTTGTGTAGGAGCAGCAAACGCGCAGCCGGCTGCTGCCCTGGAGTCGCCCTCCTCCGCGGACCCGGCGGCGCCCTCGCCCACGCTGGCGCAGCATTACCACCCGGGCGTGGTGGTCGCGGACTATTGGGTGAGCGAAAAATACGACGGTGTGCGCGCCCTCTGGACCGGTCAGCAACTGATCAGCCGGCAGGGCCTGCCCATCCGGGCGCCAGCGTGGTTCACCACCGGCTGGCCGCCGGTACCGATGGATGGCGAACTGTGGGCCGGCCGCGGCCAGTTTGCCGCCGCGCAGGCGACCGTGGCGCAGGCCACGCCCGACGATGCCCGGTGGCGCGCGCTGCGATACATGGTGTTCGACCTGCCGCGCGCGCCGGGCGGTTTCGGCGAGCGCCTGCCCCTGCTGCGCCGCACCGTGGCCCATCTGGGCCAGCCGTGGGTCCAGCCTGCCGCGCAATGGCGGGTGTCCAGCCACACGGAACTGATGGGGCAGTTGCACCGGCTGGAGAAGGCCGGCGCCGAGGGACTGATGCTGCGCCGGGACGACGCGCCCTACCGTGGCGGGCGCAGCGACGATCTGCTCAAGCTCAAGACGTTCGATGATGCGGAGGCCGTGGTGGTAGGGCACGTGCCCGGACGCGGCAAATACGCGGGCCAGACCGGCGCGCTGATGGTGGCGCTGCCCGACGGCCGGCGCCTGCGCTTGGGCAGCGGGCTGCCGGATGCGGTGCGGCGCAATCCACCGCCGGTGGGCACCGTGGTGACCTACCGCTTCAACGGCACCCACGCAAGCGGCTTGCCGCGGTTTGCGCGCTTCTGGCGAGTGCGCGCCGACGCGCCCTCTGCGGCCAACGCAGCCGCTGCCGGCGGGCAGGCCAGTCTGGAGCCCGGCCCAGCAAGAAACAGAGGCAAATGAGGTCCTAGCGCACACCCAGCAAGCGCTGCCAGCTATCAAAACAAAAGCAAAAAGGGGCGGTCGCCCGCCCCTTTTTAGCCCGCCCCTCCTGCGAGAGGCGCTGCCGGCACTTCAGATGGTGCGGCCAAACGGGCCGTCGCTGCCCACCTGCACCAGCGACTCAGGGTCGTTGGCGCGGGGCTTGCGGCTGCCGCCCGTGCCCTGCGCCACGCAGTCGGCGTAATAACGCACGTTGCCGTTGTCGTCCTCGATCTCCACAAGGCCGTGGATGTCGGTCTCGAAGCCCGGGCAGAGCTTGGAGAACTCGCGCGAGAACTTGAGGTAGTCCACGATCTTCTTGTTGAACACCTCGCCGGGAATCAGCAGCGGAATGCCCGGCGGGTACGGCGTGATCAGGCTGGTGGTGATGCGGCCTTCCAGTTGGTCGATCTCCACGCGCTCGGTCTTGCGCTGCGCAATGTGGGCGTAGGCGTCGCTGGGCTTCATGGCGGGCGTGAGGTCCGAGAGGTACATCTCGGTCGTCAGGCGGGCGATGTCGTACTTGGCGTACAGCTGGTGCACGTGCTGGCACAGGTCCTTCAGGCCCATGCGCTCGTAGCGCTTGTGCTGCTGGCAGAACTCGGGAAGGATGCGCCACATGGGCTGGTTCTTCTCGTAGTCGTCCTTGAACTGCTGCAGCGCGGCCAGCAGCGTGTTCCAGCGGCCCTTGGTGATGCCGATGGTGAACATGATGAAGAACGAGTACAGGCCCGTCTTCTCCACCACCACGCCGTGCTCGGACAGGTATTTGGTGACGATGCTGGCCGGAATGCCGGTCTTGTCGAACTTACCGTCCAGGTTCAGGCCGGGCGTGACGATGGTGGACTTGATCGGGTCCAGCATGTTGAAGCCGTCGGCCAGCGCGCCGAAGCCATGCCACTTGCTCGCGCCGTTCTTCTTGCCCTTGGCGTCGCCGCGGATGATCCAGTCGTCTGCGCGGCCCACACCCTCGTCGGCGAGCTTGTCGGGGCCCCAGACCTTGAACCACCAGTCGTCCTTGCCGAACTCGTCCTCCACCTTGCGCATGGCGCGGCGAAAGTCCAGGGCTTCGACCAGGCTTTCCTCCACCAGGGCGGTGCCGCCGGGCGGCTCCATCATGGCTGCAGCCACGTCGCAGCTGGCGATGATGCTGTACTGCGGGCTGGTCGAGGTGTGCATCAGGTACGCCTCGTTGAACAGGTGGCGGTCCAGCTTGGTCGTTTGGCTGTCCTGCACCAGCACATGGCTGGCCTGGCTGATGCCGGCCAGCAGCTTGTGGATGGACTGCGTGGCGTACACCACCGACTGCTTGGGCCGCGCGCGCTTCTTGCCCATGGCGTGGTAGCTGCCGTAGAACGGGTGGAAGGCCGCGTGGGGCAGCCAGGCCTCGTCGAAGTGCAGGTTCTCGACGTAGCCGTCCAGCATGCCCTTGATGGTCTCGGTGTTGTAGAGCACGCCGTCGTAGGTGGACTGCGTGAGAGTCAACACACGCGGCTTGACCTTCTTGGCGTCCACGCCCTTGAGCAGCGGGTTGGCCTTGATCTTCGCCTGGATGGTCGCGGGCTCGAATTCGCTTTGCGGAATGGGCCCGATGATGCCGAAGTGGTTGCGCGTGGGTTTCAGGAACACGGGGATCGCCCCGGTCATGATGATGCTGTGCAGGATGGACTTGTGGCAGTTGCGGTCCACCACCACCACGTCGCCCGGCGCCACGGTGTGGTGCCACACCATCTTGTTGGAGGTGGACGTGCCGTTGGTCACGAAGAAGCAGTGGTCGGCGTTGAAGATGCGCGCGGCATTGCGCTCGCTCTCGCCGATGGCGCCGTTGTGGTCCAGCAGTTGGCCCAGTTCTTCCACGGCATTGCAGACGTCCGCGCGCAGCATGTTCTCACCATAGAACTGGTGGTACATCTGGCCCACGGGGCTCTTGAGGAACGCCACGCCGCCCGAGTGGCCCGGGCAGTGCCAGCTGTAGGAGCCGTCTTCCGCGTAGTCCAGCAGCGCCTTGAAGAATGGCGGCTGCACGCCCTCCAGGTAGCTCTTGGCCTCGCGGATGATGTGCTTGGCCACGAACTCGGGCGTGTCCTCGAACATGTGGATGAAGCCGTGCAGCTCGCGCAGGATGTCGTTGGGCAGGTGGCGCGCGGTCTTGGTCTCGCCGTGCACGTAGATCGGCACGTCGGCGTTCTTGCGGCGTACCTCTTCGATGAAGGTGCGCAGGCTGTGCACGATGGGATCCTGGCCCGTGCCCAGCGTGAATTCCTCGTCGTCGATCGACAGGATGAACGCGCTGGCGCGGCTTTGCTGCTGGGCGAACTGCGACAGGTCGCCGTAGCTGGTCACGCCCAGGACCTCGAACCCTTCCGCCTCGATGGCCTGCGCCAGCGCCCGGATCCCCAGGCCGGAGGTGTTCTCTGAACGATAGTCCTCGTCGATGATGACGATGGGAAAGCGAAATTTCATGCGCTGCCTCCGATGACCGGGCCAAAAAAACGAAAGAGGCGCGCAGTGTAAGGAATATGCGTGCTATCCCTATGAACACCGCAGCATTTCGCCCAGAATCCATCGACCTGGAAACAACACCGCGCCGCCCGCCGGCGCGCACCCGACAGAGAGGGAAGGAGAAAACACATGAATCTGGACGCATCCACGCTCTGGTGGCTCATGGCCGGGGTGGCCGTGGTGGCCGAGCTGCTCACCGGCACCTTTTACCTGCTGATGCTGGCCGTGGGCCTGGCGGCCGGCGCACTCGCGGCCCACGCGGGCCTGGGCAACACGGCGCAGATCCTGGTGAGCGCACTGGTCGGGGCCGGCACCGTGCTGGGGGCCTACGTCAAGCGCCGCAGCCGGCCGGGCGAGCCATCCGCGCGGGCCGACCGCAGCGTGAACCTGGACGTGGGCGAGACGGTGTTCATCGACGCCTGGCAGCCCGACGGCACGGCCGTCGTGAAGTACCGCGGCGCGAGCTGGACCGCCATCCACCGCCCGGGCATCACGCCCGCCACTGGCCCGCACCGCGTGGCCGAACTGGTGGGCAACCGCCTGCTGGTGGATCCGCTGTAGTCATCCGGAACCGGGGGCGGCCTCGCTACCATCCGCCCTGCCCTTCACCGCCGCACGCGGCACAGAAAGAAAAACCTCATGGAAATCGCCATCATCCTCTTCGTCATCGCGGTGATCTTCATCGCGCGCGCCGTCAAGATCGTGCCGCAGCAGCATGCCTGGGTGAAGGAGCGCCTGGGCAAGTACGCCGGCACGCTCACGCCGGGGCCGAAGTTCATCATCCCGTTCGTCGACCGCATCGCCTACAAGCACAGCCTGAAGGAAATCCCCCTGGACGTGCCCAGCCAGGTCTGCATCACCAAGGACAACACCCAGCTGCAGGTGGATGGCATCCTGTACTTCCAGGTGACCGACCCCATGCGCGCCAGCTACGGTTCGTCCAACTACATCACCGCCATCTCGCAGCTGGCCCAGACCACGCTGCGCAGCGTGATCGGCAAGCTGGAGCTGGACAAAACGTTCGAAGAGCGTGACATGATCAACGCCCAGGTGGTGCAGGCCATCGACGAAGCGGCGCTGAACTGGGGCGTGAAGGTGCTGCGCTACGAGATCAAGGACCTGACGCCGCCCGCCGAGATCCTGCGCGCCATGCAGGCCCAGATCACCGCCGAGCGTGAAAAGCGCGCGCTGATTGCCGCTTCGGAAGGCCGCCGCCAGGAACAGATCAACATCGCCACCGGCGAGCGTGAGGCCTTCATCGCCCGCTCCGAGGGTGAAAAGCAAGCCGCCATCAACAACGCCCAGGGCGAGGCCGCCGCCATCACCGCCGTGGCCGACGCCACCGCCCAGGCCATCGAGCGCATTGCCGCCGCCATCCGCCAGCCGGGCGGCGAGCAGGCCGTGCAGCTCAAGGTCGCCGAAAAGGCCGTGGAGGCGTATGGCAAGGTGGCCGCGGACGCCACCACCACGCTCATCGTGCCCAGCAACATGACCGAGGTATCCGCTCTCGTCAGCTCGGCCATGAAGATGATCCAGACGCAGCAGCGCAGCTGACCCAACGCTTTCGCTCTTTTTCTTATAGCTACCAGCGCTCACCCCACAAGCGCTGGAGCCACTTTTTGCTTAGAACTTCGCATGAATTCCCCCGTAGCCCCCTTCTTCACGGCCCGCGTGGGCGACGACGGCACCCAGTGCGATGCCTGGCCCGAGCAGCCGCTGCTGCTGTCGCTGGAGCAAGGCGGTATCGACTGGCCCAGCTCCTGCCGCAACGGCACCTGCCGCACCTGCATCGGCGTGCTGGCGGAGGGCGAGGTGCGCTACGCCATCGACTGGCCGGGCCTGACGGCAGAAGAAAAGGCCGAGGGCTGCGTGCTGCCCTGCGTGGCCTATCCCGTGAGCGACGTGAAGCTGGAGGCCCCCGCCATCTGAGCCCCTGTGCCGCGCTCCGCGCACCGGTACGGTTGAGGCAGCGCAACCTGCGGCCCGCTTGCCCCCACCTGCGGCAGACTTACCGCGGCGGCGCGCGGACAACGGCCCGGCGGCGCGACTAGAATTGGCCGCTTCGGGACCGCGCGTCCCTCCTCCGTGCGGCAGGGGCCGCATCGCCGTTCTTTGGGGGCACGCCCGTTGCCCGCCCGCCGGGGAACGCACACCGCCCCGGCCCGCATGGCCCATCCGAAAGCCCTGCATGACCACCCCCCTCACGCCCGCGCCCATCTCGCCCGTCCAGGACATCGTGGCCGAGTTGCGCGCCGGCCGCATCGTGATCCTCGTCGATGAGGAAGACCGCGAGAACGAAGGCGACCTCGTGATCGCCGCGGACCATGTCACGCCCGAGGCCATCAACTTCATGGCGCGCTTCGGCCGCGGCCTGATCTGCCTGACCCTCACGCGCGAACGCTGCGAGCGCCTGCGCCTGCCGCCCATGGTGGCGCGCAACGGCACCAAGATGGGCACCGCCTTCACCGTCTCCATCGAGGCGGCCGAGGGCGTGACCACCGGCATCAGCGCTGCCGACCGCGCGCGCACCGTGCAGGCCGCCGTGGCCGCCAACGCCCAGGCTGCCGACCTGGTGCAGCCCGGCCACATCTTCCCGCTGCAGGCGGTGGATGGCGGCGTGCTCATGCGCGCCGGCCACACCGAGGCCGGCTGCGACCTGGCCGCCATGGCCGGCTGCAGCCCCTCCGCCGTGATCTGCGAGGTGATGAAGGACGACGGCACCATGGCCCGCCTGCCGGACCTGCAGCTGTTTGCGGCCGAGCACGGCATCAAGATCGGCACGATCGCCGACCTGATCGAATACCGCAGCCGCACCGAGTCGCTGGTGCGCAAGGTGGCTTCGCGCCAGATCACCACGGCGTTCGGCGAGTTCACCATGCACGCCTTCCGCGACGAGCCGAGCCAGGCCGTGCACCTGGCCCTGGTCAAGGGCCAGTGGGACGCAGCAGAGAGCGTGCCCGTGCGCGTGCATGAGCCCTTGTCGGTGCTGGACCTGCTGGAAGTGGGCCGCAGCATGCACTCGTGGAGCCTGGACGCCAGCCTGCAATACATCCACCACCACGGCCAGGGCGTGGCCGTGCTGCTGAACTGCGGCGAGAGTGCCGAGCAACTGCTGGAGCAGTTCGAAGGCACGGCCCGCGCCGCCCAGGCGCCCGAGCGCGGTCGCATGGACCTGCGCACCTACGGCGTGGGCGCCCAGATCCTGCGCGAAGTGGGCGTGGCCAAGATGCAGCTCATGGGCCAGCCGCGCCGCATGCCCAGCATGGTGGGCTATGGACTCGAAATCACCGGCTACATCCCCAAGGAATAAGACATGTTTGGCGCAGACAAAGGAACCGCGGACAAGCTCGATGGCAAGAAGCTGCACATCGGCATCGTGCAGGCCCGCTTCAACGAGAGCATCACCAACACCCTCGCCGCGGCCTGCCGTGCAGAGCTGCTGCGCCTGGGCGTGCAGGAAAAGCACATCCGCCATGTGCTGGTGCCCGGCGCGCTGGAAGTGCCCGTGGCGCTGCAGGCCCTGGCCGAGCGCGACGAGTACGACGCGCTGATCGCGCTGGGCTGCATCATCCGCGGCGAGACCTACCACTTCGAGCTGGTGGCCAACGAATCCGGCGCGGGCGTGACCCGCCTGGCCCTGGACTACCAGGTGCCGATCGCCAACGCCATCATCACCACCGAAAACCTGGAACAGGCCCTCGCCCGCCAGACAGAAAAGGGCGTGGACGCGGCCCGCGTGGCCGTGGAAATGGCCAACTTGCTGGAGGAGCTGTCGTGACCGATTCCGCCCACCCCACGCCATCCGCGCGGCCGCCGCGCCAGCCGCGCACCGGCACCACCGGCACCGGCGCGCGCAAGGCCGGCTCCAAGTCGGGCCGTAGCCGCGCGCGCGAATTCGCCCTGCAGGCGCTCTACCAGCACCTGGTGGGAGGCAACGACGCCACCGCCATCGACGTGTTCACGCGCGACCTGTCGGGCTTTCACAAGGCCGACGCGGCGCACTACGACGCGCTCCTGCACGGCTGCATCACCACCGCCCAGTACATGGACGAGCTGATCGCGCCCCAGCTGGACCGCAAGATGAGCGAGATCTCGCCCATCGAGCATGCGGTGATGTGGATCGGCGTATACGAATTCCAACATTGCCAGGACGTGCCCTGGCGCGTGGTCATCAACGAGTGCATCGAGCTGGCCAAGGAGTTCGGCGGCACCGACGGCCACAAGTACGTCAACGGCGTGCTCAACGGCCTGGCGCCGCAATTGCGCGCCACCGAGGTCGCGGCCGACAAGGCCGCCGCCCGCGGCTGAAGGCCCCGCCCTCTTGCGCCTCTTCGCATTGTTCGTTCCCTCAGCGCACCCGCCGCTGGCCTCAGCCGGCGGGTGCCTGCACGTTGCATCGCCATGAAGTTTTCCACCCGCGCCGAGCGCATCGAACCCTTTTACGTGATGGAAGTGGCCAAGGCCGCCCAGGCCCTGGCGCGCGAGGTCGCCGGCACCCGCGAGCCGATGATCTTCCTGAACATCGGCGAGCCCGACTTCACCGCGCCCCCGCTGGTGGTGGAGGCGGCCGACCGCGCGGTGCGCAGCGGCGTCACGCAGTACACCAACGCCCTGGGCCTGGAGGCGCTGCGCGAGCGCATCAGCGGCTGGTATGCCGAGCGCTTTGGCGTCGATGTGCCGGCGCGGCGCATCGTGGTCACGGCCGGCGCATCGGCCGCGCTGCAGCTGGCCTGCCTGGCGCTGATCGACGCGGGCGACGAGATCCTGATGCCCGACCCCAGCTACCCCTGCAACCGCCACTTCGTGAGCGCGGCGGAAGGCAAAGCGGTGCTGATCCCCACCACGGCCGAGGAGCGCTTCCAGCTCAGCGCCGCCAAGGTCGAGGCCGCATGGGGTACCAAGACACGCGGCGTGCTGCTGGCATCGCCCTCCAACCCCACGGGCACCTCGATTGCGCCGGACGAACTGCGCCGCATCCACGATGTGGTGCGCGGCAAGGGTGGGCTCACGATCATCGACGAGATCTACCTCGGCCTGTCCTATGACGACGCCTTCGGCCAGACGGCGCTGGCGCTGGGCGAGGACATCATCAGCATCAACAGCTTCAGCAAGTACTTCAACATGACCGGCTGGCGCCTGGGCTGGATGGTGGTGCCCGAGGCCATGGTGCCCGTGGTGGAGCGTCTGGCGCAGAACCTGTTCATCTGCGCCAGCACGGTGTCGCAGCATGCGGCGCTGGCCTGCTTCGAGCCGGACAGCATCGCCGAGTACGAACGCCGCCGCGCAGAGTTCAAGGCGCGGCGAGACTACTTCATCCCCGCACTCGATGCACTGGGCCTCACGGTGCCGGTGCAGCCCGATGGCGCCTTCTACGCCTGGGCCGACTGCACGCAGGCCGCCGAGCGCCTGGGCGTCGCCGGCAGCTGGGACTTCGCCTACGAGCTGATGCGCCGTGCCCACCTGGCCATCACGCCGGGGCGCGACTTCGGCACGGCCGACACCCAACGCTTCGTGCGCTTTTCCACGGCCAACTCCATGGCGCAGTTGCAGGAAGCGGTGGCGCGCCTGCAGCGCCTGATCGGCTGACCCCTCCAGGCGTGCCAGCATGGCTTTCGAGTGGCCCGTTCGCATTTACTGGGAAGACACCGATGCCGGCGGCATCGTGTTCTATGCCAACTATCTCAAGTTCTTCGAGCGCGCGCGCACCGAGTGGCTGCGCTCGCGGGACCTGGGCCAGCAACGATTGCGGGAACTCACGGGCGGCATGTTTGTCGTAACCGACGCACGCCTGCGCTACCTGCGCCCCGCCCGCCTGGACGATGAACTGATTGTTACCGCCAGCCTGCGCGAAGGGGGCCGCGCTTCGCTCACAATCGAGCAGCAGGCGCTCTTGAAACCAGAGCAGATGATCCCCGACTCTCCCCCCGCACTGCTGTGCGAAGGCACCATCCGCATTGGCTGGGTGGATGCCGCCACCATGCGCCCTGCACGCATTCCGGGGTCCCTTTTGGAACGACTCTCCTCATCATGAATTCCCAAGACATGTCCATCTTGAGCCTGGTGCTCAATGCCAGCTGGGTGGTGCAGCTGGTGATGCTGCTGCTGCTCGCGGTTTCCGTGGCCAGCTGGGCCGCCATCTTCCGCAAGCTGTTCGCGCTCAAGCGCGTGAAGGCTCTGAACGAAGACTTTGAGCGCGACTTCTGGTCGGGCACCAGCCTGAATGACCTGTACGCCAGCGCCACGCACAACGCCAAGAGCGCGGGCCCGATGGAGCGCATCTTCGCCAGCGGCATGCGCGAATACCAAAAGCTGCGGGAACGCCGCATCAGCGACCCCGGCACACTGCTGGACGGCGCGCGCCGCGCCATGCGCGCGAGCTTCCAGCGCGAGATGGACGTGATCGAGTCCAGCCTCTCGTTCCTTGGCTCGGTGGCCTCGGTGTCGCCCTATGTGGGCCTGTTCGGCACCGTCTGGGGGATCATGCACGCCTTCACCGGTTTCGCCGGCATGGAGCAGGTGACGCTCGCCACGGTGGCGCCCGGCATCGCCGAAGCGCTGGTGGCCACCGCCATCGGCCTGTTCGCCGCCATTCCCGCCGTGATTGCGTACAACCGCTTCGCACGCGACATCGACCGCGTGGCGACGCACCAGGAGACCTTCATCGAGGAGTTCTCCAACATCCTGCAGCGCAACCTGGGCGCACACCCCGCGTCCCCCTCGGGGCATTGAGATGAAGGACATCCCCCTGAGCCGCTGCGCGGCTTCCCCCTTCTCTCGCAGCGCTACCCACTGCGGGAAAGGGGATCGATTGCTCAGCGCGGCGGGACGGCCCTTGCGCGGCGTCTGCTGGCATCGGACACGTCCGTTTTATCCACAGCGCGCACTACTCAGCGCAATGGAGAACTGAAATGCCTGCCATGGCCTCACGCAGCGGCACCCGCCGCCGCTCCATGAACGAAATCAACATGGTGCCGTTCATCGACGTGATGCTGGTGCTGCTCATCATCTTCATGGTGACCGCGCCCATGCTCACGCCCAGTTCGGTGAACGTGCCTTCCGTGGGCAAAGGCGCCAAGGTGCCCAAGACGCGCGCGGACGTCATCGTCGACAAGGATGGCAGCATCCGCTTCAAGGCCGACGGCAACGAACGCACCGTGCCGCTGCAGAACCTGGGCGCCACTGCCAAGAACTGGCTCAAGGACCAGCCAGAGGACACACCCGTGCTCATCAGCGCCGACAAGAACGTGTCGTACGACGCGGTGATGAAGGCCATGTCTGCGCTGCAACAGGCGGGCGTGGCACGCGTCGCCCTGGCGGTGAAGAGCGGCGGCTGACGAGAACTTTCACACGATCTAATGCACGCCACGAACGACCGCGACCAGTTTGCCCCGCCCCGCCCGCCCGGACGCATGCGGGCCATCGCCCTGGCGGTACTCGCCCATGCCGCGCTGATCGGCGCGCTGACCTGGGGCGTGAACTGGAAGAGCAGTTCCGACCAACCGGCGGTAGAGGCCGAACTCTGGTCCGCCGTCCCCCAGCAAGCGGCGCCGCGCGCCGTGGAGCCGCCCCCACCCCCTGCTCCGGCCCCTACCCCCGCACCTGAGCCCGCGCCCGCACCGCCGCCTCCACCGCCACCACCGCGTCCGGAGCAAGCCGACACGCGCGAGGCCGACATCGCCCTGCAGCAGCAGAAGAAGCGCCTGGAAGAAGAAAAGAAAAAGCGCGAACAGCAACTAGAGCGCGAGAAGCGCGAACGCGAGCGCAAGGAAGAAGAGCGCCGCGAGCGGCTGGAGCAGGAAAAGAAGGAACGCCTACTGGCGCAGCAGAAGGCCGAGCGCGAGAAAGCCGAGCGCGAAAAGGCCGAGAAGGAGAAGGCCGCCAAGGCCGAGCAGGACAAACAGAAGAAGCTGGCCGAGGACAAGCGCCGCAAGGCCGAGGAAGCCCGTGAAGCCAAAGAGGCTAGAGAGCGGCAAGAAGCAAACATCCGCCGCATGCAGCAACTGGCTGGCACGGGCGGCGAGACCGCCACGGGCACCGCGCAGCGCAGCTCCGGCCCCTCGGGCAGCTACGGTGGCAAGGTGGCCGCCAAGGTACGCCCCAACATCGTCTATCCCGACACCATCTCGGGCAACCCGCGCGCCGAGGTCGAGGTGCGCGCCGCTCCGGACGGCACCATCGTCGGCGCGCGCATCACCCAGTCCAGCGGCAACAAGGCGTGGGACGACGCGGTGATTCGTGCGCTGCACCGCACGGAAACCCTGCCGCGCGACGTGGACGGCCGCGTGCCGTCGTCCCTGGTGATCGGCTTCCGCCCGCGCGACTGAAGCAAAAAAGAGAGCTGCCTGCGCTTGTCCCTCAATGGTTTCAAATTGAAAACACTGTGAAACCTATTTGAGTCAAGCGCCGGCAGCTATCATTTTCGAGAACAACCGACAGCCAATCGAACTCAGCTGCGCTGCTCGATGAGGCGATTGATACGCAACGCGCCGAGTGTGCAGACCACGCCCGACAGCAGATACAGCGTCACCGCCCCCAGCCCGAAACGTGCCGACAACCCCAGAGCCACCAACGGCGCGAAGGCCGCGCCGATCAGCCAGGCCAGGTCGGACGACAGTGCCGCCCCGGTGTAGCGGTGCAGGGTGGAGAAGTTGGCCGTCACCGTGCCCGATGCCTGGCCGTACGACAGGCCCAGCAGCACGAAGCCCAGCAGCAGGAACACCGTGCCGCCCACCGCGCCACCGCCCAGCAGCCAGGGCGTGGCCAGGCTGAACAGGCCAATCAGCACGGCCATGGAGCCCAGCAGGTTGCGCCGGCCCATGCGGTCGGCCAACCGCCCCGACGCCGCCACCGCGCCGATGGCCAGGAATGCGCCGGCGATCTGCACGCACAGCACCTCGGCCATGGAGCGGTCGGAGAACAGGGCGAACCACGACAGCGGGAACACCGTCACCACGTGAAAGAGTGCGAAGCTGGCCAGTGCCGCAAAGGCGCCCAGCACCACATTGCTCCCCTCTTCGCGCATCACGCGGGCCACGCCCACGGGCTCCAGTTCCTTCTCTTGCAGCAATTCGGCATAGGACTGCCCCACCACCAGGCGCAGCCGCGCAAACAGCGCCACCACGTTGATCGCAAAGGCCACGCAGAACGGGTAGCGCCAGCCCCAGGCCAGGAATTCTTCGCTGGAGAGGCTGCCGTACAGGTAGGCAAACAACCCGGCGGCCAATGCAAACCCCACGGGCGCGCCCAGTTGCCCCACCATGGAATACCAGCCCCGGCGCTCCGGCGGTGCGGCCATCGCCAGCAGCGACGGCAGCCCGTCCCAGGAGCCGCCCAGCGCCAGCCCCTGGCCGAAGCGCAGCACCGCCAGCGCCCCAGCGGCTGCCAGCCCCGCCACCTGGTAGCTGGGCAGGAAAGCCATGCTCACCGTACAGCCGCCCAGCAGGAACAGCGCCAGCGTCAGCTTGGTGCCGCGCCCCCAGCGCCGCTGCACGGCCATGGAGATGGCGGTGCCCAGCGGCCGGGCGATGAAGGCGATGGCAAAGATGGCAAAGGCCATGAGCGTGCCGTCCAGCCGCGACATGAAGGGGAACAACAGCGACGGGAAGACCAGCACGCAGGCGATCCCGAATACGAAGAAGTCGAAATACTCCGACGCGCGCCCGATGATCACGCCCACGGCGATCTCGCCCGGGGTGACGTCTTCGTCGGTGTGCGCGCGCGACAGCGATGCCGCGCTCTCGGGGCCGTAAACGGGGTATGCGACGGAACCGCTACTCATGACCGTACTCCTTGGCTTTGCAGACACAGCTCCGTTCTACACGCAAGCCCCGCGGTCAACAAGTACGCTTACACTGACGTCCCGCGCGGGAAAACCCTCACGCCCAGTCGGCCATCCGCGCCGCCATGGTCGCGCCCGCAGGCCGCATACGGCCTGCCATCACGCCATAAGCTTGACCCTGGACAAAATGTCCAATCGACAAATGCGCTAGGCGTATTACATTCGTCTCCGTCCAG
Source organism: Diaphorobacter sp. JS3051 (assembly GCF_015832135.1). Classification (NCBI taxonomy): domain Bacteria; kingdom Pseudomonadati; phylum Pseudomonadota; class Betaproteobacteria; order Burkholderiales; family Comamonadaceae; genus Diaphorobacter; species Diaphorobacter sp. JS3051. Next base: position 361,932 of record NZ_CP065406.1, on the reverse strand, counting down.
TAATTCGCGTTTACACCTAGCGCCGCGCCCGCCCGCGCGACGCAAGGCCGTGCACGCTTTTTGACACGCCTAGCAATGCTCCAATTGAAGAAACTCCGCGGGCCCACCTGGCTCGCCGCGGCTTTGGCCGCAGCCAGCCTGGCTGGTTGCAGCAAGGCCGTTGTATTGAACCCGGCGGGTGATATCGCTGCCCAGCAGGGCAACCTGGTGGTGACTGCCACGGTGCTGATGCTGATCGTCATCGTGCCGGTGATCCTGCTGACGCTGCTGTTCGCCTGGAAGTACCGCCAGGGCAACACCGACGTCGAGTACGACCCCGACTGGCACCACTCCACCTCGCTGGAGCTGGTGATCTGGAGCGTGCCGCTGATGATCATCATTGCCCTGGGCGCGCTGACCTGGATCGCTACCCACAAGCTGGACCCCTACCGCCCCCTGGACCGCATCGACGCCCAGCGCGCGCTGGCCGCCGACGTCAAACCGCTGGAAGTGCAGGTGGTGGCCATGGACTGGAAGTGGCTGTTCTTCTACCCCGAGCAGGGCATTGCCACGGTGAACGAGGTGGCCGCGCCTGTGGACCGCCCGATCCTGTTCAAGCTCACCGCCACATCCACCATGAACGCGTTCTACGTGCCCGACCTGGCCGGCATGATCTACGCCATGCCTGGCATGCAGACCGAGCTGAACGCCATCATCAACAAGCCCGGCGTGTTCCATGGCCTTGCCTCGCACTACAGCGGCCCCGGCTTCTCCGGCATGACCTTCAAGTTCCACGGCCTGAGCGATGCCGAGTTCGCCCAGTGGGTGGACAAGGCCAAGACCGAAGGCAAGCCCCTGGACAAGACCACCTACCTGCAACTGGCCAAGCCCAGCCAGCGCGACCCCGTGCAGCGCTTTTCTACCGTGGAAACGGGCTTGTACGGCAAGGTGCTCAACCGCTGCGTGGAAGACGGGCAGATGTGCATGCACGACATGATGGCTATCGACGCGCTCGGCGGCGAAGCCTTCGTCAAAGCCAACGGTCTAACGCTGCCGCAGGACGTATGCACCGCCGGCAACGCGCCACAGATCCTGGCCGCGCTGCAGCCGGGCTTAGCCCTCCCCGAGGCCCCCACCCAACAGTGAATTTGACGGACCCGACGCGGGCGCCAAGCCGGCGCCGGGCCCATTAGCCAAGAGATTCGATATGTTGTCTGAACAAACTACCCCAGCCCACTGGCTGTTGGGCCGCATCACCTGGGACTCGATCCCGATGGCGCACGAGCCCATCGTGCTGTGGACCTTCATCGCGGTGGTCCTGGGTGGCATCGTGATGCTGGCCGGCCTCACCAAGTTCCGCCTGTGGGGCCCGCTGTGGCGTGACTGGATCTGCTCCATCGACCACAAGAAGATCGGCATCATGTACATGATCCTGGGCCTGGTCATGTTCCTGCGCGGCTTCGCCGACGCGGTGATGATGCGCCTGCAGCAGGCCATGGCTGTGGGCGAGAGCATGGGCTACCTGCCGCCGCACCACTACGACCAGATCTTCACGGCCCACGGCGTGGTCATGATCTTCTTCGTGGCCATGCCCTTCGTCACGGGCCTGATGAACTACCTCGTGCCGCTGCAGATCGGCGCGCGCGACGTGTCGTTTCCCTTCCTGAACAACTTCAGCTTCTGGATGACCACCGGCGGCGCCGTGCTGGTGATGATCTCGCTGTTCCTGGGCGAGTTCTCCACCTCTGGCTGGCTGGCGCTGTCCAACCTCGGGGCGCAGGACCCTGGCGTGGGTCTCGACTATTACATCTGGGGCCTGCAGATTGCGGGGGTGGGCACCACCTTGTCGGGCATCAACCTGATCGTCACCATCATCAAGATGCGCGCGCCGGGCATGAACCTGATGAAGATGCCCGTGTTCACCTGGACCGCGCTGTGCACCAACGCGCTGATCGTCGCCTCGTTCCCCGTGCTGACGGCCGCGCTGGTGCTGATGTCGCTGGACCGCTATATCGGCACCAACTTCTTCACGAACGACCTGGGGGGCAACTCCATGCTGTACGTGAACCTGATCTGGATCTGGGGCCACCCCGAGGTCTACATCCTGATCCTGCCCGCGTTCGGCGTGTTCTCCGAGGTCGTCGCCACGTTCTCGCGCAAGCGCCTGTTCGGCTACACCTCGATGGTCTACGCCACGGTGTGTATCACCATCCTGTCGTACCTGGTGTGGCTGCACCACTTCTTCACCATGGGCTCGGGCGCCACAGTGAACACCTTCTTCGGCATCACGACGATGATCATCTCGATCCCGACGGGCGCCAAGATCTTCAACTGGCTGTTCACCATGTACAAGGGCCGCATCCGCTTCAGCGTGCCCATGCTGTGGACGGTAGGCTTCATGTGCACCTTCGCCATCGGCGGCATGACCGGCGTGCTGCTGGCCGTGCCCCCGGCCGACTTCGTGCTGCACAACAGCCTGTTCCTGGTCGCGCACTTCCACAACGTGATCATCGGCGGCGTGGTGTTCGCCGTGTTCGCTGCCATCAACTTCTGGTTCCCCAAGGCCTTCGGTTTCCGCCTGATCGAGTCCTGGGGCAAGGCATCGTTCTGGTTCTGGCTGACTGGCTTCTGGGTCACGTTCACGCCGCTGTACATCCTGGGCCTGATGGGCATCACGCGCCGCGTCAACCATGTGGAAGACGCCTCGCTGCACATCTGGTTCATCATCTCCGCGGTGGGCGTATGCCTGATCGCGGCGGGCATCGCCTGCTTCTTCATCCAGCTGTTCGTGAGCTACCTCAAGCGCGACCAGTTGCGCGACGTGACCGGCGACCCCTGGGACGGCCGCACGCTGGAGTGGGCCACCTCCTCGCCCCCGCCGCAGTACAACTTCGCCTTCACGCCCGTGGCGCACGAGATCGACGCCTGGTGGGACATGAAGAAGCACGGCTACAAGCGCCCGCTGACCGGCTTCCAGCCGATCCACATGCCCGCCAACACGGGTGCCGGCGTGGTGATCGCCGCGCTGTCCACCGTGTTCGGCTTCGCCATGATCTGGCACATGTGGCCGCTGGCGATCGCCTCGTTCGCCGCGACCGTGCTGGCCTCGATCATCCACACCTTCAACTACAAGCGTGACTACTACATTCCGGCAGCCGAAGTGGCCGCCACGGAAGACGCACGCACCCAGCAGCTTGCCGCAGCCCATGTCTGATACCACCACCTTGCACGCGGGCGGCGCCGCCGCCCTGGCACCGCGCGAGTACCACCTCGCGCATGAGCCCCACCCCGAGAACGGCACGTCCCTGGGCTTCTGGCTCTACCTGATGAGCGACTGTCTCATCTTCGCAGCGCTGTTCGCCACCTACGGCGTGCTGGGCCGCAGCTATGCGGCGGGCCCCACGGGCGCCGAGCTGTTCGACCTGAAGCTGGTGGCCATCAACACGGCCTTCCTGCTGACGTCGTCCATCACCTTCGGCTTTGCCATGCTGCAAAAGCAGGCAGGCAACGTGCGCGGCACGCTGACCTGGCTGGCCGTCACCGGCCTGCTGGGCCTGGCCTTCCTGGGCGTGGAGCTGTATGAGTTCGCACACCTGATCCACCAGGGCGCGACACCCCAGCGCAGCGCGTTCCTGTCGGCCTTCTTCACGCTGGTGGGCACGCACGGCCTGCACGTGACCTTCGGCCTGATCTGGCTGGTCACGCTGATGATCCAGATCAGCAAGCACGGGCTGATCCATGAAAACAAGCGCCGCCTGAACTGCCTGTCCATGTTCTGGCACTTTCTGGACGTGGTCTGGATCGGCGTCTTCACCTTTGTGTACCTGATGGGGGTGCTGTAAATGAGCGCACACGAAATTCACGCCGGCCACGACGACCATGGCCACGACCATGACGACCTGCACGTCACCAAGGGGGACTACGTCAAGGGCTTCATCCTCGCCGTGATCCTCACCGTGATCCCGTTCTGGCTGGTCATGGCCGACGTGATCCAGAGCCGCACCACCGCCGTGCTGGTGCTGGGCATCTTCGCCATGGTCCAGGTGGTGGTGCACATGGTGTACTTCCTGCACATGAACGGCAAGATCCAGGGCGGCTGGACGATGCTGTCCACCATCTTCACCATCGTGTTCCTGGCAGTGACCATCATCGGCACGTTGTGGGTCATGTTCCACATGAACGCCAACATGATGCCCGCGCACGCCAACCCCATGGCCGCACAGCACCAGGGCAGCGAGGCACACCAACCGAAGGCGCCTTGACCGCTCCGACCATGCACGCCCCGGAGCCGCAGCGCACCCGCGCGCACTCCAACCTGACGATGGCGGTGCTCGCTCTGGCGGGCATCGCCCTGTTCGTTGTGTTCTGTGCCCTCGGCTGGTGGCAGGTGGAGCGGCGCACCTGGAAGCTGGCCCTGATGGAACGCGTAGAGCAGCGTCTGCATGCCGCGCCCGTGCCGCTGCCCGCGCGCGCGCAGTGGCCTGGCGTGGATGCGGCTGGCTTTGAATACCAGCCTGTGCAGGCTGAGGGTCGCTGGCTGGCCAGCAAAACCGTATTGACCCAGGCCGCCACGGCGCTCGGCGCGGGTTTCTGGGTCATGACCCCGCTGCAGCTGGACGGCGGCGGCCAGGTGCTCGTCAACCGCGGCTTCATCCCCCAGGCGCAGCGCGCCCAGTGGGCCGCTGGCGGCCCCGGCATGCAGGAAGGCGAAACCGTACAGCTGCAGGGCCTGTTGCGCATGAGCGAGCCCGGAGGCGGCTTCCTGCGCCGCAACGACCCCGGGGCGCAGCGCTGGCATTCGCGCGACGTGGCGGCCATCGCCCAGGCCCAGGGCCTGGACGCCGCGGCCCCGTTTTTCATCGACGCGGGCATTCCCGACGCGAACGCCCCAGCGCCGATGGATGCCGAGACTTCCACCACCGCCGGTCCCTGGCCCCGCCCGGGACTGACGGTGGTTCGCTTCCACAACAGCCACCTGGTGTATGCCATCACCTGGTTCGGGCTGGCCGCCATGGTGGCGGCAGCGGCTGCGTATGTGGCACGCTACGAGCTTCGCCTGCGTGCCACCTTGCGCTCCCGATGACCGCATCCGCCACCTCCACCCCCTCCGCCTCCCCGCCCGCCCTGAAGGCACGCTCGGCCGATGCCGCGGCCGGGCTGAAAAACCTGCACCAGCTCATCCAGTTGCGCTGGATCGCCGTGGTGGGCCAGGTGTTCACCATCGAGGTGGCGCACTACGTGCTGCAGCTTCCCCTGCCCCTGCGCGAGATGCTCATGGTGGTGGGTTGCCTGGTGCTCTACAACGCGGTGAGCTTCGTGCGCTGGCGCACCGGCCGCGGCGTGCGCAATGTGGAGCTGTTTCTGGCGCTGTTGGTGGACGTGGCCGTGCTCACCGTGCAGCTGTATCTGAGCGGGGGCATCCGCAACCCATTCGTCTTCTTGTACCTGCTGCAGGTGGCGCTGGGCGCGGCGCTGCTGCGCAGCGCCTACATCTGGACCATGGTGCTCGTCACCGCAGCCTGCTTTGCGCTGCTGGCGCATTACAGCGTGCCATTGCAGCTGGCGCCCGACTTCGCGCGCGGGCTGGGCAGTCCCTACGTGCTGGGCCTGCTGGTGTGCTTCATGCTCAACGCGGCGCTGGTGGTGATCTTCATCAGCCGCATCGGCCAGAACCTGCGCCAGCGGGACGCGCGTCTGGCCGCCATACGCCAACGCGCCGCCGAGGAAGAGCACGTGGTGCGCATGGGTCTGCTGGCTTCAGGCGCTGCCCATGAGCTGGGCACGCCGCTGGCCACCATGGCGGTGATCCTGGGGGACTGGAAGCGTGATCCTGCATTGGCCGCCAACCCCGCGCTGCAGGAAGACGTGGCCGAGATGCAGGCGCAGGTGCAGCGCTGCAAGACCATCGTCAGCGGCATCCTGATGTCCGCCGGCGAGACGCGCGGCGAGGCATCGGCGCAGACCACCGTGTGTCAATTCCTGGACTCACTCGCCAGCGAGTGGCAGGCCACGCGCTCGGTTGACGAGTTCACCTATGACAACCGCTTCGGCCAGGACACCCCTATGGTGTCCGATGTCACGCTGCAGCAAATGGTTTTCAATGTGTTGGACAATGCCCGCGACGCATCGCCCCACCGGGTCGGCCTGGTGGCCGAGCGTGATCAAGACCTGCTGCGCATTACCGTCACCGATGATGGCCCCGGCTTCGCGCCGGCCATGCTGTCGCAGTTCGGCAAGCCCTACCAGTCCAGCAAGGGCCGCCCCGGCGGCGGGCTGGGCCTGTTCCTGGCAATGAACGTGGCGCGCACCCTGGGGGGCACCGTGCAGGCACGCAACCTTCCGGGCGGCGGCGCCCAGGTCACGATCACGCTGCCGCTGGCCGCGATTGCGTTGCAGGAGACACCCACGCACCATGGACGCTGAACGCTTGCTGCTCATTGTGGAAGACGACGAGGCCTTCGCGCGCACGCTGGCCCGTTCGTTCGAGCGGCGCGGCTACCGCGTGCTGCACGCCGACAGCCTGGCACAGGCCGAAGCACTGCTGGCCGGGCACACGCCCGACTATGCCGTCGTGGACCTCAAGCTCAAGGGCGAGGCCACGGGCCTGGCCTGCGTGCGGGCGCTGCACGCGGCCAACCCGGACATGCTCATCGTCGTGCTCACGGGCTACGCCAGCATTGCCACCGCCGTCGAGGCCGTAAAGCTGGGTGCCTGCCACTACCTGGCCAAGCCATCGAACACCGACGATATCGAGGCCGCCTTCGGCCTTACCGAAGGCAATGCCGACGTCGAACTGACCAACCGCGCCAGCTCCATCAAGACGCTGGAGTGGGAGCGCATCCACGAAGTGCTGGCCGAGACCGGCTTCAACATCTCCGAAGCCGCACGGCGGCTAGGAATGCACCGCCGCACGCTCACGCGCAAGCTGGATAAGCGGCGGGTTTAGCGCATTGAGCGCGCATGGGCTGTCATCGGCCTGAGCCTGCCTGTACGAAGGGCGGCTGATGGGGAGGCTGTCGCCGTATACATTCAGGATGCTTGAAGCGCGTTGTTTGAGATGGAAGACCTGCCCATGATCCTCGTCGGTCAATATGACAGCCCCGTCACGCGCCGTGTCGCCATCGCGCTGCATCACTACGGCATCCCCTTCACCCGCGATACGCGATCCATCTTTGGCGATGCGGCAGCAATCGGGAGGATCAGCCCGCTGACCCGCATCCCGGCCCTCGTCCTCGACGATGGCGAAGTGCTGATCGACAGCGCATCCATCCTGGATCATCTCGATGAGCAGGCAGGCGACGCGGCGCTGATCCCCCGCTCCGGCACTCAACGCCGGCGCGTTCTCCAGATGACGGCACTGGCGCAAGGCACCCTCGAAAAGGTCGCGGCTGTGGTGTACGAGAGGCACTTTCACCCCCCGAACACCGCAGCGCCGTCTGGCTGGATCGCTGCCTTGGCCAGGCACGCGCTGGTCTCGACGAACTGACCAAACGCCTTGCCACACCTTATGCCTGCGGGGCGGCACTCACCCATGCCGATGTCATGATCACCACGCTGATCTGGTACATGCAGGACCGGATGGATGAAGTGCTGTCACCGTCTGCCCACGCCGCGCTGATCTCACTGGCCGAACACTGTGAAGCGCTGCCCGCCTTCCGTGCCGCCGCCCCGAGCGATCTCGAGGCGATGCCACGAAGCTAGGGCCTGTTGGCACGGAATGTGAACAGGCCCTCGTCTTGGATATACCTGTTCATGGCTCCAATATCCAAGGGAAAGCCGGGCGCACGCGGCGTTGAGCAAAGGTTCGTCGCGTCGGATTCGCGTCCGGCACAAGCCGCTGGGTGCCAAACTCCGCCACCAGCGAGCAGTCCGCTATCGCCCCAGCCTCGCAACCCTACGTCACACACCCCTCCTAATCCTCCCAGCTGCCACCGCCGACAACGCAAAGCAACCGCCCCAAAGACCCCATCCCGGTCATTACCCACGCGCCCCACCCTCACCCCGCACATCAGCGAAAATTACAGGCTATGACCCTCAAAGCCCCCGAACTGCTGCTGCCCGCCGGCTCGCTCGACAAGATGCGTGCGGCGTACGACTTCGGCGCCGACGCCATCTACGCCGGCCAGCCGCGCTACAGCCTGCGTGCGCGCAACAACGAGTTCCGCCTGGAGCAGATCGCCCAGGGCATCCAGGAGGCGCACGCGCGGGGCAAGAAGTTCTTCGTCACCAGCAACCTGATCGCGCACAACGACAAGGTGCGCACCTACCTGCGCGACATCGAGCCCGTCATCGAGTGCAAGCCCGACGCCTTCATCATGGCCGACCCCGGCCTGATCATGATGGTCAAGGAAAAGTGGCCCGAGACCGAGATCCACCTCTCGGTGCAGGCCAACACCACCAACTACGCCACGGTGAAGTTCTGGCAGAAGGCGGGCGTGTCGCGCATCATCCTCTCGCGCGAACTGAGCCTGGACGAGATCGAGAAGATCCGCCAGGAATGCCCTGACATGGAGATCGAGGTCTTCGTGCACGGCGCGCTGTGCATTGCCTACTCGGGCCGCTGCCTGCTCAGCGGCTACTTCAACCGGCGCGACCCCAACCAGGGCACCTGCACCAACGCCTGCCGCTGGGAATACAAGACCCACGACGCGGCGGTGGACCCCAACACCGGCGAAGCGCTGGCCACGTCCATGGAGCAGGGTTTCAACTTCGAACAGGCGCGCGAGGAAGCCGACAGCCAGTTCACCAGCACCTGCGGCAGCGGCCAGCGCCATCCCAAGGCCGACCAGGTCTACCTGATCGAGGAGATCGGCCGCCCCGGCGAACTGATGCCCATCATGGAGGATGAGCACGGCACCTACATCATGAACTCCAAGGACCTGCGCGCCGTGGAGCATGTGGAGCGCCTGGTGAAGATCGGCGTGGATTCGCTCAAGATCGAGGGCCGTACCAAGAGCCTGTACTACGTGGCGCGTACCGCCCAGGTGTACCGCCGCGCGATCGACGACGCGGTGGCGGGCCGCCCGTTCAACCCGCACCTGATCACCGAGCTGGAAGGCCTGGCCAACCGCGGCTACACCGGCGGCCTGCTGGAGCGCCGCCCGGCCAACGACTACCAGAACTACGAGACCGGCAACAGCGTGCTGCAGCGCGCGCACTTCGTCGGCCAGGTGCGCGGCTACGCCGACGGCATGGCCGAGGTCGAGACCATGAACCGCTTCGCCGTGGGCGACACGCTGGAGGTGATCCACCCCAGCGGCAACCGCACGGTGCAGCTCACGCAGATGTTCAAACTGGACGGCGAAAGCGTGCAGGTGGCGCCGGGCAATCCGCTGCGTGTGCGCATTCCGATCGACGGCCCGGTGGAAGGCGCGCTCATCGCGCGATTGCTGCAGCCTTCCTGAAACCATAGCTGGCAGCGCCCGTCCACAGGGCGTTTCAGGTAGATTTGATACCGAAATGCCCAGCCATCAAGCGCGAGCAGCTCCTCTTTTTGCAAAGGCCCCGGCGGGGCCTTTGCCCATTTCTTGCCCCGCCCCATACCAAGAACCCATGAATCCTGAAGACATCGTCGTCCTGCCCGAACTCAAGGCCTACATCGACCCGCTCACGCCCGAAGAGCACGACGCGCTGGAGCGCAGCATCCTCGCAGAGGGCTGCCGCGACGCGCTGGTGCTGTGGGGCAACATCCTCGTGGACGGCCACAACCGCTTCGGCATCTGCCACAAGCACGGCCTGCCCTTCCAGACGGTGCAGAACACCCGCTTTCAGAACATGGAGGACGTGCACCTGTGGATGATCGACCAGCACCTGGGGCGGCGCAGCGTGTCGGAGTTCCAGCGCGGCGTGCTGGCACTGCGCAAGCGCGAGATCATTGCCGAGCGCCGCGCCGCAGCCGCTGCCGCCGTGGTGGCTGCCAAGGCCGAGGCCGCCCAGGCACCCGAGCAGGCCCCCTGGGAGGGTGACACCGACCCGGTCGTCGCCCAGGCACTGGCCAGCGTGCCCAAGGTGCCCGAAGACGCGCTGGACACGCGCGAGGCCCTGGCCCGCGCCGCCCGCCTGACGGCCGCCCAGGTCAAGGCCATCGAGACCATCCACCAGAACGCAGCGCCGGAAGTGGTGGCCGCCGTCAAGTCGGGCGAACTGTCCTTGAACGCCGCAGCCGTGGTGGCCACCCTGCCGGTGGACGAGCAAAAGAGCGCCGCGGCCGGCGGCGCACAGGAACTCAAGCAGGCCGCCAAGCGCGTGCGCAACAGCAAGAAAAAACCAAAGGCCGATGCCGCCGCAACGGAGGCCGACGGCACCGCCGGGCCGGAATCGACGGCCGCCCCCGACGCCACCAAGCTACAGCAGCGCGTGGCGGAACTGGAGGCCGAAAACGAGCGCCTGCGCCAACAGGTCAAGGCCCTGCAAGACCTGCTGGCCGAGCAGGGCTGAGCGCCCGTCAGGAGACTGCCGCGCGCACGCCCTGCACCGCCACGCGTGCGCGGCGCAGCGCCATCCACTGCAGTTCCGCCAGGGCCAGCACGGCCACCGCCTGCACGGCCACATAGGCCTGGCCCCAGCCGCCGGTCACCCACGTCGTGCCCCACAGCACCACTGCGCTGGCCAGCACCCACAGGAAATTGCCCGCCACCAGCAGCGCCAGCGCGCCGCCGGCTGCCTCGCGCCGCAGGGCCAGCGACCCGGCCAGCAGCACGAAAGGCAGCAGCAGCCAGCCGCTGGCCAACAGCAACCGTGGCGACATGCCCAGCCATTCAGCCAGCGGGGCTGCCGCCGCCAGGTGCAGCGCCGCCATGCCGGCGCCTGCGGCGGCATCGGCCCAGAGCACGCGGCGCAGGCCGCCGGGGGACGTGAAAGCATCGATGAAGGCCATGGTGTGATCTCCTGAGGGGTTGAACATGGCCTGCATCGTCGGCACGCGGCGGCTGCGCGTCCATGACCTGGCAGGTCATGCCCACGCCGCGCGGCCGACCCTACCATGCAGGCCATGCACCACGCTCCCGCCCTATCGACACCCGCGCCTTTTGGAGAACGCCTGCGCCACTGGCGCCAGCGCCGGCGCTTGAGCCAACTGGACCTGGCGCACGCGGCCGAGGTGTCTACGCGCCACCTGAGCTGCGTGGAAACGGGCCGCGCCAGCCCCAGCCGCGACATGGTGCTGCGCGCCTGGCCCATCGCCTGGACGTGCCCCTGCGCGAGCGCAACGCGCTGCTGGTGGCCGCGGGCTATGCCCCGATGTACCGCGAACGCCCGCTCGATGCGCCCGAGATGGCCGACGCGCGCGCGCGGCGGTGCAGCGCATCCTGGACTGCCACGAACCCTGGCCGGCGCTGGCGATGGACCGGCACTGGAACCTGCTCATGGCCAACCGCATCGTGCCCCTGCTGCTGTCCGGCGTGGACGCCGAGCTGCTGCAGCCGCCCGTGAACGTGCTGCGCCTCAGCCTGCACCCGGGGGGCCTGGCACCGCGCATCGCCAACCTGGCGCAATGGCGCGCGCACCTGCTGGAGCGGTTGCGCCAGCAGATCCACGAGAGCAGCGACCCGGTGCTGGCCGCCCTGCTGCAGGAACTGCAGGCCTACCCTTTGCCGCCTGCCAGCCCGCCGCTGCCGGGCGAGCACCTGGGCGTGCTCATGCCGTTCGAGTTCCGCACGCCGGCCGGCACGCTCCAGCTGGTGAGCACCACCACGGTGTTCGGCTCGCCCGTCGACGTGACGCTGCAGGAGCTGGCGCTGGAAACGTTCTTCCCCGCCGACGACGCCAGCGCCGCCGCACTGCGCGCGCTGGCCGCGGCCTGAACGGCACCGTCTCCCGGGTCGTGACCACGGTCTCGGCGTGCGACATCCCCCGACGCGCGGCACACGCGGCGCGAGCATTTAAGTGAAAATGGCCGCTAACGCAGCACCAGCAAGCGCCAGCAGCTATTAATTAATGAGCAAAAGAAAACCCCCGCCAGGCATGCGCCCTGCGGGGGTTGACGGGAGGGGCCGCGCCGCGGCCCGGGCCTCAGCCGGCGATCAGGCCGTCACGCCCTTGGCGACCTCTGCATATTCCTCGATCTGGTCGAAGTTCATGTAGCGGTACACGCTGGCCTTGTCGGCATCGATCACGCCCATTTCCTGGAGGTATTCCTCCTTCGTGGGCAGCTTGCCCAGGCGCGAGGCGATGGCGGCCAGCTCGGCCGAGCCCAGGAACACGTTGGTGTTCTTGCCCAGGCGGTTGGGGAAGTTGCGGGTGGAGGTAGAGATCACCGTCGCACCTTCACGCACTTGGGCCTGGTTGCCCATGCACAGCGAGCAGCCGGGCATTTCGGTACGCGCACCAGCCGTGCCGAAGGCGGCGTAGTGGCCTTCCTTGATCAGCTCGCTCTGGTCCATCTTGGTGGGCGGTGCCACCCACAGCTTGACGGGAATGTCGCGCTGGCCGCCCAGCAGCTTGGCTGCGGCGCGGAAGTGACCGATGTTGGTCATGCACGAGCCGATGAAGGCTTCGTCGATCTTGGTGCCAGCCACTTCGGACAGGAACTTGGCATCGTCCGGGTCGTTCGGGCAGCAAACGATGGGCTCCTTGATGTCGGCCAGATCGATCTCGATCACGGCGGCGTACTCGGCGTCCTTGTCGGCTTCGAGCAGATTCGGGTTGGCCAGCCAGGCTTCGACCTTCTCGATGCGGCGCTGCAGCGTCTTCGCGTCCTGGTAGCCATCGGCGATCATGTTCTTCATGAGCACGACGTTGGAGCGCAGGTACTCAGCGATCGGCTCGGGGTTGAGCTTGATCGTGCAGCCGGCGGCGGAACGCTCGGCCGAGGCGTCGGACAGCTCGAAGGCTTGCTCCACCTTCAGGTCCGGCAGGCCCTCGATTTCGAGGATCTTGCCCGAGAAGATGTTCTTCTTGCCGGCCTTGGCCACGGTCAGCAGGCCCGCCTTGATGGCGTACAGCGGGATCGCGTGCACCAGGTCGCGCAGCGTCACGCCGGGCTGCATCTCACCCTTGAAGCGCACCAGCACCGACTCGGGCATGTCCAGCGGCATCACGCCGGTGGCAGCGCCGAAAGCCACGAGGCCGGAGCCTGCGGGGAAGGAGATGCCGATGGGGAAGCGGGTGTGCGAGTCACCGCCGGTGCCCACTGTGTCGGGCAGCAGCAGGCGGTTGAGCCAGCTGTGGATCACGCCGTCGCCGGGGCGCAGGGACACGCCGCCGCGGCTGCTGATGAAGGCTGGTAGTTCGCGGTGGGTCTTCACGTCCACCGGCTTCGGGTACGCAGCGGTGTGGCAGAAGGACTGCATCACGAGGTCGGCCGAGAAGCCCAGGCAGGCCAGATCCTTCAGCTCATCGCGCGTCATCGGGCCGGTGGTGTCCTGCGAACCCACGGTGGTCATCTTCGGCTCGCAATACGTGCCGGGACGGATACCCTGGCCTTCGGGCAGGCCGCAGGCACGGCCGACCATCTTCTGCGCCAGCGTGAAGCCGGCCTTGGATTCAGCCGGCGCCTTGGGCAGGCGGAACACGGTCGATGCGGGCAAGCCCAGGGCCTCGCGCGCCTTGGCGGTGAGCGAGCGGCCAATGATCAGGTTGATACGGCCACCGGCCTGCACTTCGTCCAGCAACACGTCGGACTTGAGCGCAAACTCGGCCACGGTCTCGCCGTTCTTCACGATCTTGCCGTCGTAGGGCAGCACATCGATCACGTCGCCCATCTCCAGCTTGGAAACGTCCACTTCGATCGGCAGAGCGCCAGAGTCTTCCTGCGTGTTGAAGAAGATGGGAGCGATCTTGCCGCCCAGCGTCACGCCACCAAAGCGCTTGTTGGGCACGAAGGGAATGTCCACGCCCGTGCCCCAGATGATGGAGTTGGTGGCGGACTTGCGCGACGAGCCGGTACCCACCACGTCACCCACGTAGGCGACCAGATGGCCCTTCTTCTTCAGGTCCTCGATGAACTGCATCGGGCCGCGCTTGCCGTCTTCCTCGGGCTTGAACGCCGCGTCAGGACGCGTGTTCTTGAGCATGGCCAGGTAGTGCAGCGGAATGTCGGGGCGGCTCCAGGCATCGGGTGCGGGCGACAGGTCGTCGGTGTTGGTCTCGCCGGGCACCTTGAACACGGTGACGGTGATCTTTTGCTCGACCTTGGGGCGGCTGGTGAACCACTCGGCATTGGCCCAGCTTTGCATGACCTCCTGGGCCTTGGCGTTGCCGGCCTTGGCCTTGGCGGCCACGTCGTTGAAGAAGTCGAACATCAGCAGCGTCTTCTTCAGCGCTTCGGCAGCCACGGAAGCGACTTCGGCGTCGTCCAGCAGCTCGATCAGAGGGTGCACGTTGTAGCCACCCACCATGGTGCCCAACAGCTCGGTGGCCTTGGCCTTGGAAATCAGGCCGACCGTGATGTCGCCATGGGCGACGGCCGCGAGGAAGGACGCCTTGACCTTGGCTGCGTCGTCCACCCCCGGCGGCACGCGGTGGGTCAGCAGGTCCACCAGGAAAGCCTCCTCGCCAGCGGGCGGGTTCTTGATCAGCTCGATCAGTTCGGCCGTCTGCTTGGCATCGAGCGGCAGCGGCGGGATGCCCAATGCAGCGCGCTCGGCCACATGGTCGCGGTAGGCTTTCAACATGTATTCTTTCTCCGGGATAGTCTAGGTTTTCAAAGTGGGGCGACAACCGGCCGGCCACACTGGCGCACACGGCAGGCGTGCACTGCGTGGCCCCGCCGGCAGGCGGCTCTAGGTTTACTTGGCGGCCGGGTTGTCCAGCAGGCTTTGCGGCGGGTTCTTCTTGATGGCCTCGGCCACCACCACCTGCTGCGGGCTCATGCATTCGTCAGCCATGCGCTGGCCCAGCTTCTGGTTCATGAGCATGGATTTGTTGGCGATCTGCACCCACACGGCGCCCGCGCGCTGGTCTTCCAGGCGCACCGCGCCGGTGGTGGTGGCCACCGGGGCCATGTGGTACTTGAAGCCCTTGCCTTCCACATGGAAGCGCCCGGGCGACTGCGTATCGGCCTCGATGCTCACGAACGCGCCCAGTTCGCACGCCATGCGGCCCGTGTACACGCGCTCGGCGATCTGCAGTTCTTCGGGAGTGAGCGCCGCCTCGGCCGCAGCCAGGCCCGACGCCACCTGCACGGCACCGCTGTGCAGGCGCGTGCGGCTGCTGGTGGGCGATGCCTTGGCGACGGTGTCGCTCTTCTTCTCGGCCTTGGGCTTGGTCGCCTTGGCGGAGGTGCTCTTCGCCGCAGGCTTGGCGCTGCTCTTCTTGGCCTCGGCGGGGGCGGCGGGCTTGGTCGCCGTCTGCGCCGTGGTGAGGGCGGGCGCCAACAGTATCAATGCGGAAGCGATGAGGGTCTTCATGGTGACTCCTGCGGGGAAAGAATGAATGGAAGGCAGATGGGGCGACAAGAATACCCGTATCAGGTGGACGTGGTCTCAGCCTTGGCAAACCAGCCCTGCGCCTCGGCGGGCAGCATGCGGCCGGTCTGGTGTGCACGCTCGAGCACCTGCCAGAAATAGCGGTAGCTTGCGCGGTCGTGCAGTACGCCCTCCTCGCTGATGGGAGCCCAGTCAGCCTGGATGGCGGCAGAAATGATGCGGCTGGCCCGCGCGATTTCCGCACCTTCCGGTGCGAAAGCCGCCAGGATGGGCCGGATCTGCGCGGGGTGGATGCTCCACATGCGCGTGTAGCCGAACTGGCGCGCAGCCCTGCCGGCCGCGGCCTGCATGGCGTCGGGATCGCTGAATTCAGTAACCACGCAGTGCGATGGCACCTTGCCATTGGCATGGCAGGCGGCGGAGATCTCCAGCTTGGCACGCACGACGAGCGGATGCTCGAACTGCCCGGTGGACGTCATGCCCGAGGCGGGAATCGCACCGCCATGGGCGGAAACGAAGTCCATCAGGCCGAAGCTCAGGCTCTGGATGCGCGGGTGCGCGGCGATCTCGAAGGCCCGGTGCACGGCAGCGGGGGACTCGATAAGGGCGTGCAGCGGCAGATGGCTGGCGCCTGCGGCCTCCAGCGCTCGCTCGGCTGCGAGCACGTCGTCCACGGTTTCCACCTTGGGCAGCATGATGTGGCACAGGTGTTGCCCCGCCTCACCGGCGATGATGGCCATGTCCTGCGCGAAGGCGGGGTGGTCGACCGTGTGCACACGTGCCGCCACGCGCGCGCCGGCTCCGGCTTCGCGCGCCAGGCGTGCCACCAGCATGGCGTGCTCGCGCTCCTGCCCCACGGGCGCGCCGTCCTCGCAGTCGAGCGTCACGTCAAACACGCAATGGCCAAACTCGGCAAGCAGCTCCTGCTGCAGTTGCAGGCTCTTGCGCATGCGCACTTCCACGCCGCTGTAGTGGTCGCACACGGGGATCGCATGGGCGCCCGCCTGAGCGCCCAGCAGGACTTCAGCGGGATGGGCAGCGGACGAGGTCATGGGGCACGCTGGGCAACAATGAACAAACGGGGAAAGGCGAACAGCCGATGGCCGTCCGCGCGCTCGGTATAGGCCTCGCCAATGCGCTGCGTGTAGGCCTGAAGATACGCATCCCGCAACACGGCGGGGAGCGGATCAAGGAAGGGTTTCAGGCCTGTGGACTCCAGCCACTCAACGATAGCCTGGACCGAAGGCATGACATGGCGGTACGCGGTGTGCCAGATATCGACCCGGCAGGCCATGGGCGCGAGAAGGTCGTAATAAGCCTCCACCGACAACAGTGCCGCGCGCTGGTCCGCGGCATGCGCCAGCTGATCACGCCACGCAGACTGGCTCGCCAGCTCGCGCATGAGCTGGTGCGACGGCTGGTCCAGGTTGTCGGGCATCTGCACCGCCAGGACACCGCCGGGTGCCAGGCAGCGCATCAACCGGGCGAACAGCCCGGCATGCCCTGCCACCCACTGCAGGGAGGCGTTGGCAAAAATCAAATCGGGCGCCACGGTGGGCGCCCAGTCGGCAATGTCGGCCTGCACGAAGGGCACACCGGGCAAACGCTTGCGCGCACTGGCCAGCATCGCTTCGGAGTTGTCCAGACCGATGAGTTGCGACTGCGGGAACCGCTCCAGCAGCAATTGCGTGGAATTGCCATTCCCGCAGCCCAAGTCCACGATGTGGCGGGG
This sequence comes from Diaphorobacter sp. JS3051, assembly GCF_015832135.1. NCBI lineage: Bacteria > Pseudomonadati > Pseudomonadota > Betaproteobacteria > Burkholderiales > Comamonadaceae > Diaphorobacter > Diaphorobacter sp. JS3051. The sequence continues at coordinate 344,856 of NZ_CP065406.1, read as the reverse complement.
TGCGGGATGGGAGACCCGCGCCAGCAACTCGACAGCCGGGCGTGTGTGCTCGCTCTCGAAGCGCTGGTAGAGCGCGGGATCCCAGTCGTGCATGGAGATGCGCGATTACAGCAGGTGCTTGACGCCGTCCTGCTCACCTTGCAGCTCGGCCAGAGTCTTGTCGATGCACTCTTGCGAGAAAGCGTCGATGGGCAAGCCTTCGACGATCTTGTACTCGCCGTTCTCGGTGGTGACCGGGAAGCCGAACACGATACCGGCGGGAATGCCGTATTCGCCGTTGGAGGGCACACCCATCGTCACCCACTCGCCCTTGGAGCCCAGGGCCCAATCGCGCATGTGGTCAATGGCGGCGTTGGCGGCAGACGCAGCCGAGGACAGGCCACGAGCGGCGATGATGGCTGCGCCGCGCTTGCCGACGGTGGGCAGGAACACATCCTTGTACCAGGCAGGGTCGTTGATGGCGTCCTTCACGGACTTGCCGTCCACCGTGGCGAAACGGTAGTCGGCGTACATCGTGGGCGAATGGTTGCCCCACACCGTTAGCTTCTTGATGTCGCCCACCTTGAAGCCACCCTTGGCCGCCAGTTGGGAAGCTGCACGGTTGTGATCCAGGCGCAGCATGGCCGTGAAGTTCTTGGCCGGCAGGTCGGGGGCCGACTTCATGGCGATGTAGGCGTTGGTATTGGCGGGGTTGCCCACCACCAGCACCTTCACGTTGCGCGAGGCCACGGCGTTCAGGGCCTTGCCCTGGGCCGTGAAGATCTGGGCATTGGCAGCCAGCAGGTCGGCACGCTCCATGCCGGGGCCGCGCGGACGGGCGCCGACCAGCAGGGCGTAGTCGGTATCCTTGAAGGCGGTCATGGGGTCCGAGTGGGCTTCGATGCCGGCCAACAGCGGGAACGCGCAGTCCTCCAATTCCATGATCACGCCCTTGAGCGCGTTCTGGGCCTTCTCGTCGGGAATTTCCAGCAGTTGCAGGATGACGGGCTGGTCCTTGCCCAGCATTTCGCCGGAAGCGATGCGGAACAGCAGCGCGTAACCGATTTGGCCTGCAGCGCCGGTCACGGCGACACGAACGGGTTTCTTGCTCATGCGAAAACTCCAGAAAGAGGTGTGAGGGAGGTGGTGTTGGTGCAAGGTCGCACCAGCGCCAGTCATCAGCAGCCCGTGCCCCGCAGAACAGCCCAGGAGTTTACCGCCGATTACTGCGCAGGGTCAATTTGTCTTATGTCTTATATAAGATATGATCGCCCTCAATTCAGCGGCATGCTCCGCCCCCCGGCACAGCCCACCATGTCCTCCTCGCCCCCTCCGACCTCAGAAGGCACGCCCCCAGGCGCGGGTGCGGGGGCATCGACTCCCGCATTCAGCCCCCTGTACCAGCAGATCAAGGGGCTCATCCTGCACAGCCTGCAGCATGGTGAATGGAAGCCCGGTGAAGCCATCCCCAGCGAAATGGAACTGGCTGCGCGCTTTCGCGTGAGCCAGGGCACGGTGCGCAAGGCCATCGACGAGCTGGCAGCCGAAAACCTCGTGATGCGCCGCCAGGGCAAAGGCACCTTCGTGGCCACCCACGCAGAGCGGCAGGTGCAGTACCGCTTCCTGAAACTGCTGCCTGACACGGGAGACGCCCGCGTGGAAGGCCCGGCGCAGCGCACCATCCTGGAGTGCCGGCGCATGCGCGCCAGTGCGGAGATCGCACGCACGCTGGCGCTGCGGACCGGAGATGTGGTGGTGCAGGTCAAGCGCATCCTGTCGTTTGTGGGCGTGCCCACCATCCTGGAGGACATCTGGCTGCCCGGCCAGGCGTTCAAAGGCCTGACCGCCGAGCAGATGGCCGGCTACCAGGGCCCCACCTATGCCATGTTCGAGCTGGACTTCGGCGTGCGCATGGTGCGCGCCGAGGAGAAGCTGCGCGCCGTGCTGCCGGACGCCGCCCAGGCCGAAGGGCTGGGCGTCCCCCCCGGCACCCCGCTGCTCAGCGTGGAGCGGCTTGCTTACACATATAACGATGTTCCCATGGAGTTACGTCGAGGCCTGTACCGGACCGATACCCACCACTACCACAACGAACTGAGCTGATCCACCGCAGCCCGCATGCAAACGCCCGCGGGGAGAATACGCAGTCTCCGCAGCCCCCTGGTGTTGCATTGCAATAGAATTTTGGGTTGTCTGCCTTCAGCGCGATTACAACGCAGTTACATCCACGAAAGCACCCGCCATGACAGAGCTCGCCAAGAAACGGCCCGAATACCGCAACATCAACATCTTCAACGACGTGAGGACCTACCGCCTGCCGGCCGCGGGCTGGGTCTCCATCCTGCATCGCGCGAGCGGCATGATCATGTTCCTGCTGCTGCCCTTCGTGCTGTGGATGTTCGACACCTCGGTGTCCTCGGAGATTTCGTTCGGCCGCTTCACCTCCGCGTTCACCGCGGGCCTGGGTTTCGTGCCGGGCTGGTTCGTCAAGCTGGTGGCGCTGGCCCTGATCTGGGCCTACCTGCACCACTTCATCGCCGGCCTGCGCCACCTGTGGATGGACGTGAGCCACGAGGCCGTCAGCAAGGAGTTCGGCAAGAGCTCCGCCATCGTGACGCTGGTGCTGAGCATCGGCCTCACGCTGGTGCTGGGCGCCAAGCTGTTCGGCCTGTACTGATCCCGCGCGGATCGCTCTCCCCACCCACGATAAGGAACTCCCCATGTCCGTGAATTACGGCTCCAAGCGCACCGTGGTCGGTGCCCACTACGGCATCCGCGACTGGCTGGCCCAGCGCGTGACCGCCGCCCTCATGGCCCTGTTCACCATCGCACTGCTGGCGCAGGTGATCTTCAGCAAGGGCCCCATCGGCTACGACCGCTGGGCCGGCATTTTCTCGACCCAGTGGATGAAGGTGCTCACGTTCTCCGTCATCGTGGCCCTGGTCTGGCACGTCTGGGTCGGCGTGCGCGACGTGTGGATGGACTACGTGAAGTCCGCCGGGCTGCGCCTGCTGCTGCAGGTCTTCACCATCGTCTGGCTGGTGGCCTGCGCCGGCTGGGGCTTCCAGACTCTGTGGCGTCTCTGATTCCCGCGATTGAAAGAAAACAATGAGCTACACCAAAGCCAACATCACCAAGCGCAAGTTCGACGTGGTCATCGTGGGGGCCGGCGGCTCCGGCATGCGCGCCTCGCTGGAACTGTCGCGCGCGGGCCTGAACGTGGCCTGCCTGTCCAAGGTCTTCCCCACCCGCTCGCACACCGTGGCAGCGCAAGGCGGCGTGTCCGCATCGCTGGGCAACATGAGCGAAGACAACTGGCACTACCATTTCTACGACACCATCAAGGGCGGCGACTGGCTGTCCGACCAGGACGCCGTCGAGTTCATGTGCCGCGAAGCACCCAAGGTGGTGATCGAGCTCGAGCATTTCGGCATGCCGTTCGACCGCAACCCCGACGGCACCATCTACCAGCGCCCCTTTGGCGGCCACACGGCCAACTACGGTGAGAAGCCCGTGCAGCGCGCCTGCGCCGCGGCCGACCGTACCGGCCACGCCATGCTGCACACGCTGTACCAGAAGAACGTCGAATCCAAGACCAACTTCTTCGTGGAATGGATGGCGCTGGACCTGATCCGCGACGCTGAGGGCGACGTGGTCGGCGTAACCGCGCTGGAACTGGAAACCGGCGACCTGTACGAACTGCACGCCAAGGCCGTGCTGCTGGCCACAGGCGGCGCTGGCCGCATCTTTGCGGCATCGACCAACGCCTTCATCAACACCGGCGACGGCCTGGGCATGGCCGCACGCGCGGGCATCCCGCTGCAGGACCTGGAGTTCTGGCAGTTCCACCCCACCGGCGTGGCCGGCGCGGGCGTGCTGCTGACCGAAGGCTGCCGCGGCGAAGGCGCCATCCTGCTGAACAGCAATGGTGAGCGTTTCATGGAGCGTTACGCGCCCACCTTGAAGGACCTGGCACCGCGCGACTTCGTGTCCCGCTCGATGGACCAGGAGATCAAGGAAGGCCGTGGCTGCGGTCCCAACAAGGACTACATCCTGATGAAGCTCGACCACCTGGGCGCTGACACCATCCGCAAGCGCCTGCCGTCTGTGGAAGAGATCGGCCACAACTTCGCCAACGTGGACATCACCAAGGAACCGATCCCCGTCGTGCCCACCATCCACTACCAGATGGGCGGCATTCCGACCAATATCCACGGCCAGGTGGTCACCTGGGACGGCGAGAAGAACAACGTGGTCAATGGCCTGTACGCCGTCGGCGAATGCGCCGCGGTGTCGGTACACGGCGCCAACCGCCTGGGCACGAACTCGCTGCTCGACCTGCTGGTGTTCGGCAAGTCGGCCGGCAAGCACATCGTGCAATTCGTTGGGGGCTACGGCGAGCACAAGGCCGTGCCGGCCGATGGCAGCGACCGCACCCTGGCGCGCCTGAACCAGTTGGAAGAATCCAAGGACGGCGTCTACGCCCAGGACCTGGCCAACGACATCCGCCAGACCATGCAGCAGCACGCCGGCGTGTTCCGCACGCAAAAGGGCATGGACGAAGGCGTGGTCAAGATCAACGCCATCCGCGAGCGCGTGGGCACCGTGACCCTGAAGGACAAGTCCAAGGTCTGGAACACCGCACGCATGGAAGCGCTGGAAGTGGACAACCTGATCGAGGTCGCCCAGGCCACGATGACCTCGGCCGCGGCCCGCCAGGAGTGCCGTGGCGCACACACCGTGGACGACTACGAGCATCCTGCCGACCATCCCGACTTCCCGTTGGGCCGCAATGACAAGGAGTGGCTCAAGCACACGCTGTGGCACAGCGCCAGCAACAGCCTGAGCTACAAGCCCGTGAACATGAAGCCCCTGACGGTGGACAGCATTCCTCCGAAGGTCCGCACGTTCTAAGACAGCCGCTGCCCACGAGAGAAACAACCCATGAAACGCACTTTCAAGATCTACCGCTACGACCCGGACAAGGACGCCAAGCCCTACATGCAGACCGTGGAGGTCGAGCTCGACGGCCACGAACGCATGCTGCTGGATGCATTGCTCAAGCTCAAGGCACAGGATCCCACGCTGTCGTTCCGCCGCTCCTGCCGCGAAGGCGTGTGCGGCTCCGACGCCATGAACATCAACGGCAAGAACGGCCTGGCCTGCCTGACGAACATGAAGACCCTCTCGGGCGACATCGTCTTGAAGCCCCTGCCCGGCCTGCCGGTGATCCGCGACCTGATCGTGGACATGACGCAGTTTTTCAAGCAGTACCACTCGATCAAGCCCTACCTGCAAAGCGACATCTACGCGTCGCCCACCAAGGAGCGCCTGCAGTCGCCCGAAGAGCGTGAAGAGCTCAACGGCCTGTACGAGTGCATTCTGTGCGCCAGCTGCTCCACGAGCTGCCCCTCGTTCTGGTGGAACCCCGACAAGTTCGTGGGTCCCGCCGGCCTGCTGCAGGCCTACCGCTTCATCGCGGACAGCCGCGACACGGCCACGGGCGAGCGCCTGGACAACCTGGAAGACCCCTACCGCCTGTTCCGCTGCCATACCATCATGAACTGCGTGGACGTGTGCCCCAAGCACCTGAACCCCACGCGCGCGATTGGCAAGATCAAGGAATTGATGGCACGCCGTGCCATCTGAGAACCATGGCTGACGAAGCGCTGCTGGACGAACGCGAAGTGGCCATCCTGCGGTGGCGCTGCCGCCGCGGGCTGGTGGAGAACGACCTGTTTCTCGAGCGGTTCTTCGAAACCCACGGCTCCTGCCTGACGATCCGTCAGGCGCGAGGACTCACGCTACTGATGGACTTGTCGGACAACGACCTGCTGGACCTGCTGCTGCGCCGCAAGGAACCCACGGGCGAAGTCGCTAAGGACGAAGTCAAGGAAGTGCTGGAGCAGTTGCGCAACCGCGCTTAAGCCCCAGCCCCGTGCAAGGCAAACAACAGAAGGAAACTGGAAATGAAACTGGCAGACAACAAAGCGACGCTATCGTTCAGCAACGGCAGCCCGAGCGTGGAACTCCCCGTGTACCAAGGCAGCATCGGCCCGGACGTGGTCGACATCCGCAAGCTGTACGCGCAAACGGGCATGTTCACCTATGACCCCGGTTTCCTTTCCACGGCCTCCTGCCAGTCGTCCATCACCTACATCGACGGCGACAAGGGCGAGCTGCTGTACCGCGGCTACCCCATCGAGCAGCTCGCCACCCAGTGCGACTACCTCGAAACCTGCTACCTGCTGCTGAATGGCGAGCTGCCCAACGCCGCGCAGAAGGCCACGTTCAACGACCGCGTGACCAAGCACACCATGGTCAACGAGCAGATGCAGTTCTTCCTGCGCGGTTTCCGCCGCGACGCACACCCCATGGCCGTGCTGACCGGCCTGGTGGGCGCGCTGTCGGCCTTCTACCACGACAGCACGGACATCAATAACCCCGAGCACCGCGAGATCTCCGCCATTCGCCTGATCGCCAAGATGCCCACGCTGGTGGCCATGGCGTACAAGTACGGCAAGGGCGAGCCCTACATGTACCCCCGCAACGACCTCTCGTACGCAGGCAACTTCCTGCGCATGATGTTCGGCACGCCCTGCGAGGACTACAAGGTCAACCCCGTGATCGAACGCGCGATGGACCGCATCTTCATCCTGCACGCCGACCACGAGCAGAACGCCTCCACCTCCACGGTGCGCCTGTGCGGCTCCTCGGGCACCAACCCGTTCGCCGCCATCGCTGCCGGCGTGGCATGCCTGTGGGGCCCTGCCCACGGCGGCGCCAACGAGGCCTGCCTGAACATGCTGGAAGAAATCCAGGCCATGGGCGGCGTGTCCAAGGTGGGCGAGTTCATGGAGAAGGTCAAGGACAAGTCCTCCGGCGTGAAGCTGATGGGCTTTGGCCACCGCGTGTACAAGAACTACGACCCCCGCGCCAAGCTGATGCAGGAAACCTGCAACGAAGTGCTGGCCGAGCTGGGCCTGGAAAAGGACCCGCTGTTCGCCCTGGCCAAGCAGCTGGAGAAGATCGCCCTGGAGGACGACTACTTCGTGCAGCGCAAGCTCTACCCGAACGTGGACTTCTACTCCGGCATCGTGCAGCGCGCGATCGGCATCCCGGTCAACCTGTTCACCGGCATCTTCGCGCTGGCCCGTACCGTGGGCTGGATCGCCCAGCTCAACGAGATGATCGGCGACCCCGAGTACAAGATCGGCCGCCCCCGCCAGCTGTTCGTGGGCGCCGAGCGCCGCGACGTTCCAGCCCTCAACAAGCGCTGATCAAGCAGCGCCGCCTGCCGCGAAGGCAGGCGTGCCCCGCCCTCAGCCCGCACGCACCTGTTGCCTGCGGGCTTTTTTGCGTCCGGGCCTTTTTGCTGCGCACAACGGGAAGCGTGCTGCAGCCCGCGGTCAACCGCTGCGCCGCCAATGCCCGCGCGACACGCCGATCGGGCGCATCCACCTATACCCCCTCCCAGTAATAGGTATTTAATACCCGCCAGCGCTTTATCCTAAAGCGCCATCGATTTATACTTCCCCCTAGTACAAGACACATAGCAACACGTCCCGGCACAACGCCCGCCCATCCAACCGCCATGCCCCATACCGCCGAAGACAAGCAACGCGCCATCACACGCCTGCGCCGCATCCGCGGCCAGGCCGAGGCGCTGGAGCGCGCCGTCCAGGCGGGCAGCGACTGCGCGCCCATCCTGCAGCAACTGGCCGCCCTGCGCGGCGCCGTGCATGGGCTGATGGCCGACATGCTGGACAGCCATGTGCGCGAAACCCTGGCGCAAGAGCCCGCCCCCTCGCCCGAGGCCGTGGACGAGACGCTGGCCCTGCTGCGCTCGTACCTGAAGTAACGTTCCCCCACCCTTTCACCACAAGGAGCCCTCCCATGAAATCCCGTGCCGCCGTCGCCTTCAAAGCTGGTGAACCCCTGCAGATCGTCGAACTCGACGTGGCCCCGCCCCGCAAGGGCGAAGTACTGGTCAAGATCACCCACACCGGCGTATGCCACACCGATGCCTTCACGCTCAGCGGCGACGACCCCGAGGGCATCTTCCCCGCCGTGCTGGGCCATGAGGGCGCGGGCGTCGTGGTGGAGGTGGGCGAAGGCGTCACCAGCGTCAAGCCGGGCGACCATGTGATTCCGCTGTACACCGCCGAATGCGGCGAATGCCTGTTCTGCAAGAGCGGCAAGACCAACCTGTGCGTGGCCGTGCGCGCCACGCAGGGCAAGGGCGTAATGCCCGACGGCACCACGCGCTTCTCGTACAACGGCCAGCCCGTGTACCACTACATGGGCTGCTCCACGTTCAGCGAATACACCGTGGTGGCCGAGGTGTCGCTGGCCAAGGTTCACCCCGATGCCAACCCCGAGCAGGTCTGCCTGCTGGGCTGCGGCGTGACCACCGGGCTGGGCGCGGTCAAGAATACCGCCAAGGTGCAGCCGGGCGACAGCGTGGCCGTGTTCGGCCTGGGCGGCATCGGCCTGGCGGTGATCCAGGGCGCCCGACTGGCCGGCGCGGGCCGCATCATCGCCATCGACACCAACCCGGGCAAGTTCGACCTGGCACGCACCTTCGGCGCCACCGACTGCGTGAACCCCAAGGACTTCGACAAGCCCATCCAGCAGGTGATCGTGGAGATGACTGGCTGGGGTGTGGACCACAGCTTCGAGTGCATTGGCAACGTCAACGTGATGCGTGCGGCGCTGGAATGCGCACACCGCGGCTGGGGTCAGAGCGTGATCATCGGCGTGGCCGGTGCGGGGCAGGAGATCAGCACCCGCCCGTTCCAGCTCGTCACGGGCCGCAAGTGGCTGGGCACGGCCTTCGGCGGCGTCAAGGGCCGCAGCGAACTGCCCGGCATGGTGGAGGACGCCATGGCCGGCAAGATCCAGCTCGCCCCGTTCGTCACCCACACCATGGGCCTCACGGACATCAATCAGGCGTTCGACCTGATGCACGAGGGCAAGTCGATCCGCTCGGTGGTGAACTACGCTGCATAAAAACAGGAGCGCTTGGCGCTTGATGCGCAAGGGATTCCAGTACTTTTATTACTGAATCCCGCCCATACCAAGCGCCAGCAGCTACTTAAAAAGGAGCAACACGCCCATGTCCGACACCCTGGAACAACTCTCGGCCCACGCCTGCTTTGGCGGCGAGCAACGCTTTTACCGCCATGCATCGCACGCAGTGGGTCTGCCGATGCGCTTCGCCGTCTACCTGCCGCCCCGTGCGCTGGCAGCCGAGAGTGCGGATGGAAAGGTCCCCGCGCTGCTCTACCTTGCGGGCCTGACCTGCACCGAGGAGACCTTCCCCACCAAGGCCGGCGCCCAGCGCCTGGCGGCAGAGCTGGGCCTGGCCCTCATCACCCCCGACACCAGCCCGCGCGGCGCGGGCGTGGCGGGCGAGGCCGACGCCTGGGACTTCGGCGTGGGCGCGGGCTTCTATTTGGACGCCACGCAACCCCCCTGGTCCACGCACTGGCGCATGGAAAGCTACCTGCTGGAAGAACTGCTGCCGCTTGTCACCAACGCCCTGCCCATCGACGGTGCCCGGCTGGGCCTGTTTGGCCACAGCATGGGCGGCCATGGCGCGCTGACGCTGGCACTGCGCCACCCGGGCCGGTTCAAGAGCCTGTCGGCCTTCGCACCCATCTGCGCCCCCACGCGCTGCCCCTGGGGCGAGAAGGCATTCACCGGCTACCTGGGCCCGGACCGCTCCTCCTGGGGAGAGCACGACGCCACCGTGCTCATGGAGAACCAGCCCCTCGCGCCCTACCCCGGCGGCATCCTCATCGACCAGGGGCTGGACGACAAATTCCTGGCCGATCAATTGCACCCGCACCTGTTCGAGGCGGCCTGCAGCGCCATCGGCCAGCCGCTCACGCTGCGCCGCCACGCGGGCTATGACCACGGCTACTACTTCATCCAGAGCTTCATCGACGACCACCTGCGCCACCACGCGCAGCAGTTGGGCGCGCCTGAGGCAGTGTGAACGAACCGCCCGGCTCTCTCGTTCAGCCCCACCTGTCCGCGCGCCGTTGCGGATGCCCGCTACAGCCCGCACGAGGGGTGCGCCTTGCGCCGCGACTGGCCGCGATTGGCCGCGTTTCTGCCGCCCTTTCGCGGTGACCCGAGCCGCCCGAGGTCATGCGCCGTCTGACACCCGGCGCCCGCCAAACCGCTCACACTGGGCGGGGCGCACCCACCGCGTAAGCGCGCAGGTCACGCCCGCCGATGCCCAGCGCCGACCACAGAGCGCGCCACTGCGCAATGTGGGCACTGGCGAAGTGCCGGTCCAGGTCGTCCTGGCTGTGCCACAGCTCATGCACGTGGATCAGCCCGGCGTCCAGCACATCCTGCGCATACGCATATTCGATGCAGCCCGGTTCGGCCCGTGAGGCCTGCACCATCGCCCGCATGGCCGGCAGCGCGGCGGCCAGCCCGTCCGCCGGCAGGCGAATGGTTCCTACGATCAACAGCATTCAGCACTCCCTCCCCACAGCAAAGCGCCCATGCTAGCCGCGGCGCGCACCGCGCTCAGAACAGCACGCCCTGCCCGCGCGCCAGCGCCGGGCGGTACTGCGACAGGTCCAGTTCCGTGCGCTGGCGGTTCAGGCCCAGGCGCGCACAGGTCTTCTCGAAGCGCTGGCGCAGCAGGTCGGCCCACAGGCCCGAGCCCTTCATGCGCGTGGCGTGGCTGCTGTCGTAGCTCTTGCCCGCGATACGCGCGGTTGCGTCGATGCCGTGCAGATCCTGAATGCGCGCCAGCACGCGTTCGGCACGCTGCGGGTAGTGCAGTTGCAGCCACTCGCGCATCAGGGCATTGAGTTCCCACGGCAGGCGGATCACCGTGTAGAAGGCCGAGGTGGCGCCCGCATCGCGCGCAGCGGCCAGCACCTGCTCCATGTCCTCCGTGATGAAAGGAATCTGCGGCGCCACGCTCACGCCGACGGGCACGCCGGCTTCGGCCAGCGCGCGGATGGTGCGCAGCCGCCGGTGCGGCGCGGCCGCGCGCGGCTCCAGCACGCGGGCCAGGCGCGCATCCAGCGTGGTGATGGTCACGTAGGCCGCCGCCAGCCGGCTGTGCGCCAGCGGAGCCAGCAGGTCCAGGTCACGTTCCACGCCGCTGCTCTTGGTGATCAGCGAGAACGGGTGTCGCGCATCGCGCATCACCTCGATCAGCGCGCGCGTGAGGCGCAGCTCACGCTCCACCGGCTGGTAGCAGTCGGTGGCGGAGCCGATGTTGACCACCGAAGGCCGATGGCTGGCGCGCGCCAACTCGTCCCGCAGCACCTCGGCGATATTGCGCTTGGCGATGATGCGGGTCTCGAAGTCCAGCCCCGGCGACAGGTTGAGGTAGCTGTGCGTGGGCCGTGCGTAGCAGTACACACAGCCATGCTCGCAGCCGCGGTAAGGGTTCACCGATTGCTCGAAGAAAATGTCGGGCGAATCATTGCCGCACAGCGCGCTGCGCGCGTCTTCCCAGATCACCTGGGTCAGCGGCGCGGCGGGCGCGGCACTTTCGTCGCCCGTCACACCCTCCGCCGGCCCGCCCCAGCCGTCGTCAAACGCCTCGCGCACATCGCGCATAAAGCGGTGGGCCATACGCGTGGCCGTACCCCGCCCCTTGAGCGGCTGCACGGGCGCCCATACGACAGGAGACGGGGAAGGTGCGGGGTCGTCTTCGGAATGCATTGAATAACTGTATGAATAAAAGGGGTATCTATTTAGCTCCAGCAGCCCCATTGATACTGTGATTTCATCCAGCAATGGTATCCGATTGGCTCTCCCCGGTGTTCTTGCTCACGACATCCCCATACGTCACTGGCGGCGTAACCACCGCTTGCTGCAGCAAGCGGTAAAACAGCATCCCGCGTGAGCTGGATGTGCGCCGGTTGAAACGGAACACGAATTCATCGAGATAGGCGTCCAGGTGGTCTGGCTGTACAGAGCCATGATGTGTTCCCAGCACCCAGCGCTGTACCAGTGAGGCGACCCGGTGCACTCCCGCCATGGAGACATGGGCAGGTACGCCTGAGCCGAGCATGACGGTGCGCTGGTGGGTGTAACCCAGTTCTCCCAGAGCGCGGTATGCCGCCGAACCATCCGTGCGTACCTGGGCTCCAGGCTCGACCACCTCCTGCACAAAGGGGATTACGTGGGTGGCGGCGTCTCGGTCAATGCGGCGTAACCGGATGCGCCCAAACCCCTTGGGCTCCACGATCTCCACCGCCATGACCATCAACACTTTGGTGGTGCTGCTCTTGCGCCCTGCAGGGGTGGCGGGATTCTTGCGATCCGTGATGGACAGGTACGTTTCATCCACCTCCACAAGCCCCTTGAGCTTGTCCCGGCCCGGGCGGACCATGGCACGTCGAAACCGGTGCAGCATGGTCCAGGCGGTCTGGTAGCTCCCCAAACCCAATACGCGCTGCAGCCCCAGGGCGCTCACGCCTTGTTTCTGATTGGTCAGGTACCAAGCTGCAGCCAGCCAGACACGCAGCGGTGTGCGCGTCTTGTCAAAGATGGTTCCAGATGTCACTGTGCCTTGGTACTGGCATGAGCGGCACATCAGGCGGGTGCGGCTGGCGCGGTACACATCGCCAGCGTTGCCGCAACGCGGGCAGACGAAGCCTTGGGGCCACCGAAGCTTCTCCAGGAACGCCTGGCAAGCCTCTTCGGTGGCAAACCAGTCAAGAAATTCGTTCCAGGTGCGGGGGTAGTCCCCTCCAGGAGTTGGCGTTAGCATCTGGGTTTCCATCCAGCTATTCTCACGTCACTGGAGCTAAATAGATACCCCTTATGAATAAACAGTTATTCTGGCAATATCCAAAGGCCTACGCCATTTGCCGGAGGGCTGCAAGCGCAGCGCAATTCGCACTGCGCGCGTGTGAGATCGCTTGGCAAACGCGGCACCAGGCCGCACAATCCACCACTTCCGCACCAAATTGGTGCTTTTTTTGAGAACATGCCTCGGCCCGGACAACCCCGTTGCCCGGGCTTTTGTCCGTTTGAGCGCGGCTGCCCGGCAGACGCGCTTTCACTATCGTTTACAAGGGAATCACACCATGCAGCGCAAGCCCCACATCATCCTGTCGTCCCTGGACCTGGAGCGCATCGAAGCCCTGCTGGAAAAACAAACCGCGCCCTTTCCTGGCCGCGAGGCACTGGAGGCCGAGCTGGACCGCGCCGACGTGTTCGATCCCAAGGACATGCCCCCCAACGTGGTGACCATGAATTCCACCGTGCGCTTCACGCTGCTGGAAACCGGCAAGACGAACACGCTGACGCTGGTCTACCCGAAGGAGATGGACGGCTCGGGCGACAAGGTGTCGGTGTTCGCACCCGTCGGCATCGCACTGCTGGGCCTGGGCGTGGGCGACGAATTCCAGATGCCCAGTCCCACCGGCCAGGTCACCGTGCGCGTGGACGCCATTGATTTCCAACCCGAGAACGCGGGTGAACTGCATCGCTGAGCGCGATCGCACCACCCAAGACCCGAGGCAGCCATGACTGGCTGCCTTTTTTTTCGTCAGCGCAGGCCTGCCATGAGCGCGGTGGTCAGCAGGCCGGTTCCCACGAGTCCGGCCTGCCAGCGCAGCGCAGATTGCCATGTGGGAACGTGGCGCTCCACACGCTCGTACAGCAGGTGTCCCGCGGCGATCGACAGCACGAAAGCGATGCCCATGCCCGCCATCGCCGCGGCTACTGACTGCGGCCAGAAGTAGCTTTCCACCGCGTTGACGAGCACGCACACCGCAAAGTGCACGAGGAATACCGAATACGAGATCTGCCCCAGCCGGCTGAGCGGTGCCCAGCCTTGCCAGCGCTGCATGGCCAGGCTGCGCATGGCCACCACCAGCAGCAGCGCAGTCACGCCGGCCAGCGCAATGCGGGGGCGCCACTCCAGTGCCAGCGCAGCCACCACCAGCGCCGCGATCAGCAGCGCCCAGCTCCAGGCTCCCAGCGCGCGGGGCGACTGCACGGCCCAGTAGGCCAGCATGCCAAGGCCATAGGCGCCGAAGAAATACACCGCCCAGACGTCCCAATTGGCGTCGCGGTTGAAGTACAGCAGCGAGGCGGCGACGCCCGTCGCCACGAGTACCTGCGCGCCGCTCAGGGCCCAGGGCCAGTAGCGGGACATACCACGCGCGCGCAGCGCCACCGCCGCGCGTGATACGCCAGCCAGGACCAGCGTGGTGAGGGCGAACAGCTGAAAGTCGATGGCCACGTACCACACGCCGGCCGACAGCGACTCCTCGTCCAGCACGCTTTGCAGCAGCAACGCATGCGCAAGCAACTGGCCCAGGTCCGGCACGTCGGACACCGAGGCGTGGTCGAACCACGGTTGCACGGCCGCCTGCACGACGATGGCGATCACCAGCGCCACCGCGTAGGGCACCACCAGGCGCACGAAGCGCCGTGCGATGCGCTGGGCAGGGTCGGTAAAGCGCGCCAGCCCCTGCGGCGCCAGACTGGCCGCTGCCAGGAATCCCCCCAGCACCAGAAACACCTGCACCGCCATGCGCGCGTATTCGTAGAGCCAGTCGATCAATCCCGGAACCGCTTGGCGCGCCACGTCGGACATGGGCCCGTAGAACGCCAGGTGGTGCCAGACGATGGCGGCGCAGGCCAGGCCTTTGGTGCAGTCGATCAACGCACTGCGGGAGGCATGAGACGGGGTGTGCTGGGACATTCAAAACAGGAACCCCGTGCCGGCAACAAGCCTGCGACGGGGGTTCACGGTAATCGGGCAAGCCCGAGATTTTGCGCCTTTTGCGCTGATGCTGCTGACCGCTACACAGCGCACGCGCATCAACAAAAACGGCGCCCCTGGGGCGCCGTTGGGCCAACGGGGCTACGTGGCAGCCCCGCGCGGGCATCAGCCCAGGGCCAGGCGCTCGCGCGCTTGCTGGTATTCGCGGCGCAGGCGCGCGACGAGTTCAGCCGTCGAAGTGACCTCGGTGATGCTGCCGATGCCCTGGCCGCAGCCCCAGATGTCCTTCCATGCCTTCTTGGCGTCGCCACCGAAGTTCATCTTGCTCGGATCGGACTCCGGTAGGTTGTCGGGGTCCAGGCCTGCCGCGCGGATCGACGGCGCCAGGTAGTTGCCGTGCACACCCGTGAACAGATTGCTGTAGACGATGTCGTCGGAGTTGCCCTCGACGATGGCCTGCTTGTACGCATCGATGGCGCGCGCCTCGTGCGTGGCGATGAAGGCCGAGCCGATATAGGCGAAGTCCGCGCCCATGGCCTGCGCGGCCAGGATGGCGCCGCCCGAGGCGATGGAGCCCGACAGCGCGAGCGGACCGTCAAACCATTGGCGGATTTCCTGGATCAGCGCAAACGGGCTCTTCACCCCTGCGTGGCCCCCCGCGCCCGCCGCCACGGCGATGAGGCCGTCGGCCCCCTTTTCGATGGCCTTGTGCGCGAACTTGTTGTTGATGATGTCGTGCAGCACGATGCCGCCCCAGCTGTGCACGGCCTGGTTCACGTCCTCGCGCGCGCCCAGGCTGGTGATGACGATCGGCACCTTGTACTTGGCGCAGACCTGCATGTCGTGCTCCAGCCGGTCGTTGCTCTTGTGCACGATCTGGTTGATGGCGAACGGAGCGGAGGGCGACTCGGGATGCGCCTTGTCCCACGCCGCCAGCGTCTCGGTGATCTCGGCGAGCCAGTCGTCGAGTTGCTCCGCCGGCCGTGCGTTGAGCGCAGGCATGGAGCCCACGATGCCGGCCTTGCACTGCTCGATCACGAGCTGAGGGTTGCTGATGATGAACAGCGGCGAGCCGATGACGGGCAGCGAGGGTTTCTGCAACGCTGGGGGCAGTTTGGACATTCGGACGGTCTCCATAATAAAAATGGGCTGTAGCGCTTTACCCGTAAGCGCTAGCAGCTATCAAAACAGAAGCAATTTTCAGAATGCTTCCAGCGGCAGAGCCGTGACGCTGGCCGCGCCGTGCACGATTGCGTCGCGCTGGCCCGGCGCCTTGGTCAGCAGGTGGTCGGCATAGAAGCGCGCCGTGGCGATCTTGGCCTGCATGAAGGCCACGTCCTGTCCCTTGGCGGACAGCTCCTGCGCCACCAGCAACGCGCGCGCCAACTGCCAGCCCGCCACCAGATTGCCGGCCAGCATCAGGTAGGGCACGCTGCCCGCATACACGTCGTTGGGGTGGGCCTTGGCGCCACCGGCGATGAAATCCACCACCTCCAGGAATGCCTGGCGTGCGGCAGCCAAGCGCTGGGCCACTGCTTGAGCGTCGGCCGTGCCGCTGGCGCGCAACTCGCCCTCGGTGGCCTCTATCTGCGCGGCAATCGCCTTGGCCGTCTGGCCGCCGTCGCGCGCCGTCTTGCGGCCCACCAGGTCGTTGGCCTGGATGGCGGTCGTGCCTTCGTAGATGGTGAGGATCTTCGCGTCGCGGTAGTACTGCGCAGCGCCCGTTTCCTCGATGAAGCCCATGCCGCCGTGTACCTGCACGCCCAGGCTGGCCACTTCCAGGCTCATTTCGGTGCTGTAGCCCTTGACCAGTGGCACCATGAATTCATAGAACACCGCGTTCTGCTTGCGCACCTCGGCATCGGGATGGTGGTGCGCGGCGTCGTAGGCCGCAGCAGCCGTGGTGGCCATGGCGCGGCAACCCTCGGTGTACGCGCGCATGGTCATCAGCATGCGGCGCACGTCGGGGTGGTGGATGATGGCGGCGCTGCCGGCCACGCTGCCATCTACGGGGCGGCTTTGCACACGGTCGCGCGCATACTGCACGGCCTTCTGGTAGGCGCGCTCGGCCACCGCGATGCCCTGCACGCCAACGGCGTAGCGCGCGGCGTTCATCATGATGAACATGTATTCGAGGCCGCGGTTTTCCTCACCCACGAGGTAGCCGATGGCGCCCCCGTTATCACCGTACTGCAGCACGGCCGTGGGCGACGCCTTGATGCCCATCTTGTGTTCGATGGACACGCAATGCACGTCGTTGCGCGCGCCCAGGCTGCCATCCTGGTTCACCAGGAACTTGGGCACCACGAACAGGCTGATGCCCTTCACGCCCTCGGGCGCACCCGCCACGCGCGCCAGCACCAGGTGCACGATGTTCTCCGCCATGTCGTGCTCGCCATAGGTGATGAAGATCTTGGTGCCGAAGACCTTGTACGTACCGTCGGGCTGGGGATCGGCCTTGGTGCGCACCAGCGCCAGGTCGGAGCCTGCCTGCGGCTCGGTCAGGTTCATGGTGCCGGTCCACTCGCCCGTGACCAGCTTTTCCAGGTAGGTGGCCTTGAGTTCGTCGCTGCCGGCCGTGAGCAGCGCCTCGATGGCACCATCGGTCAGCAGCGGGCACAGCGCAAAGCTCAGGTTGGCGCTGTTGAGCATTTCCACGCAGGCCGCACCGATGGTCTTGGGCAGGCCCTGGCCGCCGAAGTCGGCAGGGTGCTGCAAGCCCTGCCAGCCGCCTTCGGCGAACTGGCTGAAGGCCTCCTTGAAGCCCGGCGTGGTGGTCACGGCACCATCCTTGAACCAGGAGGGTTTCTCGTCGCCAACCACATTGAGCGGAG
Organism: Diaphorobacter sp. JS3051; assembly: GCF_015832135.1. Lineage (NCBI taxonomy): Bacteria > Pseudomonadati > Pseudomonadota > Betaproteobacteria > Burkholderiales > Comamonadaceae > Diaphorobacter > Diaphorobacter sp. JS3051. The sequence continues at coordinate 327,315 of NZ_CP065406.1, read as the reverse complement.
CCACCACGCCCTCGTTGAACTTCGCGCATTCTTCCAGCACGGCAGCTGCCGTGTCCAGACCAGCGTCCTCGAAACCGGGAATCTGCGCGACCTGGTCGATGCGTGCCAAGTGCTCGATGGCGAACAGCATGTCCTTGACGGGGGCGGTGTAACTCATGGGTGTCTCCAACTCAAAACGGTACGAATGTGATCAAAAAAAAGGCATCGCAAGCGATGCCTTTTTGCCGGCGCAGCGGCTTACAGGGCCTTCACCAGTTCCGGCACGGCCTGGAACAGATCGGCCTCCAGCCCGTAGTCGGCCACCGCAAAGATCGGCGCCTCCGGGTCCTTGTTGATCGCCACGATCACCTTGCTGTCCTTCATCCCTGCCAGGTGCTGGATCGCCCCCGAGATCCCCGCCGCGATGTACAGCTGCGGCGCAACGATCTTGCCCGTTTGCCCCACCTGCAGGTCGTTCGGGGCGTAGCCCGCGTCCACCGCTGCGCGGCTGGCGCCAATGGCCGCGCCCAGCTTGTCCGCCAGCGGGGTCATGACTTCGTTGAACTTCTCGCTGCTGCCCAGCGCCCGGCCGCCCGAGACGATGATCTTGGCGGCGGTGAGCTCGGGGCGGTCGCTCTTGGTGACTTCGCGTCCGGCAAAGCTGCTCTTGCCGGCATCGGCCACGGCGGCGGTGGTTTCCACCGCGGCGCTGCCGCCCGTGGCAGGCGCCGCGTCAAAGCCGGTGCCGCGCACGGTGATGACCTTGACGCTGTCCGCGCTTTGCACGGTGGCGATGGCGTTGCCCGCGTAGATGGGGCGCTCGAAGGTGTCGGCGGAGATCACTTTGGTGATGTCGCTGATCTGCGCCACGTCCAGCTTGGCGGCCACGCGCGGGGCGACGTTCTTGCCGCTGGCGGTGGCCGGGAACAGGATGTGGCTGTAGTTGCCGGCAATCTGCAGCACCTGGGCGGCCAGGTTCTCGGCCAGGCCGTCCTTCAGGCTGGCGCCGTCGGCGTGCAGGACTTTGGCGACGCCGGCGATTTGGGAGGCGGCCTGGGCGGCGGCCTGCGCGCCTTCACCGGCTACGAGCACGTGCACGTCGCCCCCGCAGGCGAGTGCGGCGGTGACGGTGTTCAGGGTGGCGGCCTTGAGGCTGGCGTTGTCGTGTTCTGCAATGACGAGTACGGTCATGTTGTTTCTCCTGTCCTGCCTTTAGATGACCTTGGCTTCGTTCTTGAGCTTGTCCACCAGCGTGGCGACGTCGGGCACTTTCACGCCAGCGCCGCGCTTCGGGGGTTCGGCCACCTTGAGGGTCTTGAGGCGCGGGGCCACGTCCACGCCGAGGTCTTCGGGCTTGATGGTGTCCAGCGGCTTTTTCTTGGCCTTCATGATGTTGGGCAGCGTGACGTAGCGCGGCTCGTTCAGGCGCAGGTCGGTGGTGATGACGGCCGGGGTGGTCAGTTGCAGGGTTTCCAGGCCGCCGTCGACTTCGCGTGTGACGCTGACCTTGTCGCCGGCCACTTCGACCTTGCTGGCGAAGGTGGCCTGGGGCAGGTCGGCCAGGGCCGCCAGCATCTGGCCGGTCTGGTTGGCGTCGTCGTCGATGGCTTGCTTGCCCAGGATGATCAGGCCCGGTTGCTCTTTGTCCACCAGGGCCTTGAGCAGCTTGGCCACGGCCAGGGGTTGCAGCTCGGCATCGGTTTCCACCAGGATGCCGCGGTCGGCGCCAATGGCCATCGCCGTGCGCAGCGTTTCCTGGCATTGCGCCACGCCGCAGCTCACCGCGATCACTTCCGTGGCCACGCCTTTTTCTTTGAGCCGCACCGCCTCTTCCACGGCGATTTCGTCAAAGGGGTTCATGCTCATCTTCACGTTCGCGATGTCTACGCCCGTGCCGTCCGACTTCACCCGGACCTTCACGTTGTAGTCCACCACGCGCTTGACGGGGACCAAAACCTTCATTGCTGCGGCTCCTTCAATAGTTGATTGCTTGACGTTTACGTAAACCGGTCCATTCTATTGCGCACCGCAGCATTTCCGTCACGGAAACATGGTGCACAAGGCAAAAACGAACGATCGTGCTTTTTGACGATTATGCCAGTGCATTCATGGCAGGTCGAGGCCTACGCCGGTGGCAATGCCGCCGGCGCGACTCCATCCTGCCCCGGCGTCGAAGCCACGACATGCACCACGCGCTGCGGCTGTGCGATTTCGATACCCGCTGTACGCAAGCCTTCCAGCACCGCGAGGTTCACCGCAGACCGCACGCTGGCAGTACCGGCAGCCGGATCATTGATCCAGTAATTGAGGTTGAACACCAGCCCGTCGGGCATGAAATCGAGCAAGAAGGCTACGGGCGCCGGGTCGCCCAGCACGCGCGCTTGCGCACTCGCCGCAGCACACAGGATCTGCTGCACCTTTGCGGCATCGCTGCCGTAGGCGACGGTGATATTGGTCGTGAGGTTGAATTTGCGGTCGGACGCGGTCAGGTTTTCCACGCGCTGGGTGATCAGGCTTTCGTTGGGCACGATGGACTCGCGCCCGTTGCCCGCGCGGATCAACGTGTAGCGCGTCTTGATGTCCGTGATGCGGCCCTCGAAACCATCCACGCGCACGTTGTCCCCAATGCGCAGCGAGCGTTCCAGCAGAATCACGAAGCCGCTGACGTAATTGGCCGCCAGCTTCTGCAGGCCAAAGCCCAGGCCCACGCCCAGCGCACCGCCCAGAACCGACAGCGCGGTGAGGTCCACCCCCACAGCGGCCAGCGCCAGCAGCAACCCCACGAACAGCAGCAGCGCCCGCGTGGCATTCACCGCCACCTTGCGCATGGACAGGTCGGCCACCGCATGGTCGAGCACGCGCCGCTCGAAAGTCGACGCCGCCCACAGCGCAGCCACCAGCACCAGGACCGCGGACAGACCGCCTTGCAGCAGCGCCAGCAGGCTGACGCTGGACTTGCCGAACGCGATGCGGATGTCGTCCAGTTCCTGCAGCACGCGCGGCAGCAGCCCGGCGATCCACAAGGCGGCCACGCCCCAGGCCAGCCAGGAGAGCACGCGCTCCATCAGGCGCATCAGCCCTGAACGCGGAAACGCCATGGCCAGCACGCGTGCCACGAAGCGGATCAGCACCAGTGACGTGAACACCGGCACCGCCAGGCGCAGCAGGAAAACCGCCTGGTAATGCTCCACCACCACGCGCGCCGCATACACCAGTGCCAGCACCACCGCTGGAAACATCAACCCGTCCACGATGCGGCGGCCGAACCAGACCGACTCCGGCGGCTGTCCTCGACCGGCCCGCCGGCTCAGCACATAAGCAAGTGCCACGCTACCGGTCAGCACCGCCAGTTCCAGCCACAGGCTGGACAGCCGGAAGTCGGCCGCCAGCCGTTCCCACCATTCCATCAGCGCGGCGCTCCTCGGCTCAGGCCTTATCAGCAGCCGGCTTCCAGGCCGGCTGACGCTTCTCTGCAAAGGCGCGCGCACCTTCTTGCGCGGCGTCGTCCATCATGTTGGTGGCCATGGTCTGGCCCGCCAGTTGGTACGCCGCGTCCAGGCCCAGTTCGCGTTGCTGGTACACCAGCGCCTTGCCCATGGCCACGGCCACACGGGGTTTCTGCAGAATGGACTGCACCAGCGACTCCACCTCGGCGTCCAGCGACTCGGGCGCCACCACGCGGTTGACCAGCCCCTGGTCCAACGCGGTGCGCGCGTCAATGAAGTCCCCGGTGAGCAGCATCTCCATGGCCCGCTTGGCCGGTACGTTGCGCACCAATGGCACGCTGGGCGTGGCGCAGAACAGGCCATAGTGGATGCCACTGGTCGCAAAGGTCGCGTTTTCGCTGGCAACGGCCAGGTCGCACTGGGCCACCAACTGACAGCCCGCCGCCGTGGCCATGCCGTGCACACGCGCAATCACCGGTACGGGCAGCTTGTGAATGCTCAGCATCATGCGGCTGCACTGGGCGAACAGGCGCTGGTACCACGCCAAGTCCGGGTTGGCCGCCATATCCTTAAGGTTGTGGCCCGCACAGAAGGCCTTGCCAGCCGCGGCGAGCACCACCACGCGCACGCTGTCGTCGCGCGCAACATCGTCCAGTGCCTGCTGCAGTGCTGCCAGCATCTCGTGGCCGAGGGCGTTGAAGCGCGGCGCGTCATCCAGCGTGAGGGTGACTACGCCGCGATCGTCGCGCTGCACACGCAGTGGGCCGCCACCGGCCGCCGTGGAGGGGGAGGAAGTCATGGCGAAGTCTCCTGAGTACGAATACCGCGCGGCGCGCGCGGGGAAGAATCAAAGGTCTGCCAACACGCGCACATGGGCTTCCACGCTGCGCGCCAGCGGCCCCATCATGTAGCCGCCCTCAAGGCACGACACGATGCGGCCGCGGGCAAAGCGCCGGGCCACATCCTTGACGCGCATGGTGATCCAGGCGTAGTCCTGCTCGTTGAGGCCGAGCTGGCCCATGTCGTCCTCGCGGTGCGCGTCAAAGCCCGCACTCACGAAAATCATCTCGGGCTTGAACGATTCCAGCCGCGGCATCCAGACCATGTCCACGATATCGCGCACCTCCATGCCCTTGGTGTAGGCGGGAACGGGCACGTTGAGCATGTTGGACGCGGGCTCCTGGTCCCCGCAGTACGGGTAGAACGGATGCTGGAAGATGCTCACCATGAGCGCGCGCGGGTCGCCGGCCAGGATGTCTTCCGTGCCGTTGCCGTGGTGCACATCGAAGTCCACCACCGCTACGCGCTTCAAGTTGTAGCGCTGCAGCGCGTACTTGGCGGCGATGGCCACGTTGTTGAAGAAGCAAAAGCCCATGGCCTTGGTGCGCGTGGCGTGGTGGCCCGGCGGTCGCACGCTGCAAAAGGCGTTCTCGATCTCTCCGGCCATCACCGCGTCGGTGGCGGCCAGTGCGGCGCCCGCGGCGCGCAGCGCGGCCGTCCAGGTGTGGCGGTTCATCGAGGTGTCCGTGTCCACCTGCACATAGGGCGGTCCGCCCGCGGCCTCTTCCTCGATCAGACGGTCGGACAGGCCGCGCAGCGCAGCCATGTGCATGCGGTCGTGGGCCAGCTCGATGTCGGCCAGTGAGGCCAGCGGTACCTCACAATGCTGCAAGGCATCGGCCACGCCGGTCACCAGCAGCCGATCCTCGATGGCGTCCAGCCGCGCCGGGCATTCGGGGTGTCCTGGGCCCATCTCGTGCTTCCAGCAGTCACGGTGGGTGTAATAGCCCGTCTTGCTCACAGTCATTCCCCGGTGTCTCAATCGTTTTCGGATAACGTCACGCCATGCATGCACAGCAGAAGATCAAGTCGCTTTTGGATCAGCTTAACACGGTGATCGTGGGCAAAACCGCGCAGGTACAGGACTGCGTGGCCTGCCTGCTGGCCGGCGGGCACCTGCTCATCGAGGACGTACCGGGCGTTGGCAAGACCACGCTGGCCCATGCGCTGGCACGCACCTTCGGCCTGCAGTTCGCGCGTGTGCAGTTCACGGCCGACCTGATGCCCAGCGACCTCACCGGCGTGTCGGTGTACGAGCGTGGCAAGGAGGCCTTCGTGTTCCACCCCGGGCCGGTGTTCGCCCAGGTGCTGCTGGCCGACGAGATCAACCGCGCCAGCCCCAAGACGCAGAGCGCGCTGCTGGAGGCCATGGAGGAAAAGCAGGTGTCGGTGGAAGGCGAGACGCGCGCCCTGCCCCACCCGTTCTTCGTGATCGCCACGCAGAACCCGCACGACCAGCTGGGCACCTTCGCATTGCCCGAGAGCCAGCTCGACCGCTTCCTCATGCGCATCTCGCTGGGCTATCCCGACCGTGGCGCCGAGCGCCTGCTGCTGGCCGGCAGCGACCGCCGCGACATGCTGGACGGCCTGCTGCCGCTGCTGTCGCTGGACGATCTGGCCGCGCTGCAGCACCAGGTGCTGGCCGTGCACACGGCCGAGCCACTGCTCAACTATGTGCAGGATCTCATCGCCGCCACGCGCTCGGGCCGCTGGTTCCTCCAGGGCCTGTCGCCGCGCGCGGGCATCGCGCTGATGCGGGCGGCCAAGGCCCAGGCGCTCATCGAGGGGCGCGACTACGTGGCGCCGGACGATGTGCAGGCCATCCTGCCGCAGACCATTGCCCACCGCCTGGTGCCGGTGGGCGACGCCGGCCGCGGCGCCGTGGAGCAGGTGCGCGCCATGGTCGAGTCCGTCCCCCTGCCCTGACGCCATGCCCGCAGCATTCGAGCAGGCCGCACCGCCCGGTGCCACGGCCCCGCGGCAGATGCCCTGGCGTGCCGTGGCCGCGCGCTGGCAGCGCTGGTGGCTGGCACGCCTGCGGCGCACCGACACGCTCACGCTCACGCAGGGCAACATCTACATCCTGCCTACAGGCGCGGGATGGATGCTGGCCCTCACGCTGCTGGTGCTGCTGGTGGCGTCCATCAACTTCCAGCTCAACCTGGGCTACCTGCTCACCTTCCTGCTCGCCGGCAGCGTGGTGGTGGGCGTGCACCTGTGCCACGCCACACTGCGCGGACTCACGCTGCACCTGGTGCCGCCGCAGCCGCAGTTCCTCGGTGCTGGCGCGCTGCTGCAGGTACAGCTGCACAACCCGCGGCGCGCCACGCGCCACGGCATCGCGTTGGCGGTGCGCGGCGGCCAGGCCGCGGAATGGGCCTGGACCGACGTGCCCGCCGAAGGCTCCGCCACCGTGCGGGTGGCGTTCCAGCCCGTGCGGCGCGGGCTGCAGGACGTGCCCGTGCTGATGGCGGAAACGCGCTACCCGCTGGGCACGTTCCGCGTGTGGACGCTGTGGCAGCCCGCCGCGCAGCTGCTGGTCTACCCGCGCCCGGAGGTGGGCGCCCCTGCGCTGCCCGCCGGCGAGCCACGCTCGGGCAGCGGCGGCCAGGCACCGGCGCGCGGCATCGGGGAATTCGATGGCGTGCGCGCGTACCGGCGGGGTGACCCGCTCAAGCTGGTGGTCTGGAAGAAGGCCGCCAAGTCGCTTGCCACCGGCACCGACGACCTGGTGAGCCGCGACACCCAGCAGGCGCAGCACCACGAACTCTGGCTGGACGGCGCTGCCACCGGCCTGCAGGACCCGGAGGCCCGCGTCTCGCGCCTCACGGCCTGGGTGCTGCAGGCCGACCGGCTGGGCGTGGAATACGGCCTGCGCCTGCCCGGCCAGCAGATTGCACCGGACAGCGGCGCCGCACACCGCCACCGCTGCCTGGAGGCACTGGCGCTGTGCTGATTCTGTTTTTGACATGAAAAAAGCACCTAGCCCTCTACCAATAAGCGCGACCAGCTATTCATTCAATAGCAGCCCCTATCGACGCGCGGGAGCCTCGACGTGAATCTGGCCCAGCGGCTTTCGCACCTGCCGCGCGAAGCGCGCGACACCCTGTTCCTGCTGGCGGTGGTGGCCTGTTGCGTGGCGCCGCTGGCCGCGTACCTGCCGCTGTGGACCAGCGCGCTGACCGCAGCGCTGCTGGCTTGGCGCGGCTGGCTGGCCGTGGGCGCGCGTGCCCTGCCGGGGCGCTGGGTGATTGGCGCACTGCTTGCGGCGGCCGTGGCGCTCACGCTGCTGTCGCACCGCACCATCGTCGGGCGCGACGCGGGCGTGACGCTGATCGTGGTGCTGCTGGCACTCAAGACGCTGGAGCTGCGCGCGCGGCGCGATGCCATGGTGGTGTTCTTCCTCGGCTTCTTTACGCTGCTGGCCAACTTCTTCTTCTCGCAGTCGCTGCCCACGGCCGCCGCCCTGCTGGTGGCGCTGCTCGGGCTGCTCACCGCGCTGGTCAACGCCCACATGCCGGTGGGGCGGCCGCCGCTGGCGGCCTCCATGCGCACCGCCGCGCGCATGGCGCTGCTGGGCGCGCCCATCATGGTGGCGCTGTTCCTGCTGTTTCCGCGCATGGCACCGCTGTGGGGCGTGCCGGACGATGCGCGCTCGGGGCGCAGCGGCCTGTCGGGGGAGATGTCCATCGGCAGCATGGCGTCGCTGGTGCTGGACGACAGCGTGGCGCTGCGCGTGCGCTTTGACACGCCGGGCGGAGCCCCACCGCCGCAAAGCAGCCTGTACTTTCGCGGCCCGGTGCTCACGGCCTTCAACGGGCGTGACTGGTATGCGCTGTCGCAGCCCGAGGCGCGCGGCATCACCTGGGCCTACCCCACGCCGGCCAACCTGCAAATGCAGGGTGAGTCCGTGCGCTACGAGGTCACGCTGGAGCCCAGCCGCCGCCCCTGGCTGCTGACGCTGGACGCCGTGCAGGAGCGGCCCGAACTCCCACAGGGCACTGGCGCGATGATGTCGCCCGAACTGCTATGGTCCGCCAGCCGGCCCATTTCCAGCGTGCTGCGCTACCGCGCCGAAAGCCACCTGCGCTTCACCCACGGCCCCACGCGGCGCACCTCCCTGCTGAACGGCTACGTGGAACTGCCCGCGGAGATGAACCCCCGCACCCTGGCCCTGGCCGAACAGATGCAGGCCGACCCCGCGATCGCGGCGCGCGTGGCCGCCAGCGGGGCACAGGCCTACATCGACGCCGCGCTGGCACGGCTGCGCACGGGCGGCTACACCTACACGCTGGAGCCCGGCGTGTACGGCGAGCACACCGCCGACGAGTTCTGGTTCGACCGCAAGGAAGGCTTTTGCGAGCACATCGCCTCGGCCTTCGTGGTGCTGATGCGCGCGCTGGACGTGCCATCGCGCATCGTCACCGGTTACCAGGGTGGTCAGATGAACGACATCGACGGCTACTGGACTGTGCGCCAGAGCGACGCACACGCCTGGGCCGAGGTCTGGCTGGAGGGCCGCGGCTGGGTGCGCGTGGACCCCACGGGGGCCGTGTCGCCGGGGCGCATCGGCCAGTTCCAGCGATTGCAGGCGCCACGCGGCGTGTTGGGCACCGCGATGGATGCCGTCGTCAACCCTTCGCTGGTACGCCGTCTGCGGTCGGTGTGGGAGGCCGTGAACAACGGCTGGAACCAATGGGTGCTGAACTACACCCAGGGGCGCCAGCTCGATTTGCTCAAGTCGCTGGGCTTGCAGTCGCCCAGTTGGCAGGACCTGGTGCGCCTGCTGGGCCTGCTGGCCGCGCTGGCCGCCGCCACGGGCGCAGGCTGGACCCTGTGGGAGCGCAGCCGCCAGGACCCCTGGCAGCGCCTGCTGCTGCAGGCCCGCCAGCGACTGGCACGCGCCGGCCTGCCGCTGCCACCCCACCTGCCGCCACGCACCATGGCCGCGCGTGCGCGCGCCGAACTGGGCGCCCCCGCCGAAGCCGCCGCGCAGTGGCTGCTGCGCGTGGAGCAGGCCCGCTACGCCCCCGAACCCCGCGCCCTGCTGGCCGACCTGCAGCGCGAATTGCGCCGCCTGCCCTGGCCCACCGCGCAGAATCCACGCCCCTCTGCCCCATGATCCGCACCCTTGCAAAAGCTACATTTTTCATAGCTGTCAGCGCTTTACCCATAAGCGCTTTAGCCCAAAATCATTCTAAAAAGACAGCCACCAAGACCGCGGCCACCTACCACTATGCGCAACGTGCGCAGGCCATGCAGTTCGCCGACGATCTGGCAGAGCGGCGCGGGCTGGACCGCGAATGGGTGCGCCAGGCGATCGGGCAAGCGCGGCTGCTGCCCCAGGTGCCGCGCCTGGTGCTGCCGCCCGCGCGGGGTACGCCCAAGAACTGGGCGGCCTACCGTGCGCGCTTCGTGGAGCCCACGCGCATCCGCGCGGGCCTGCGCTTCTGGCAGGACAACGCCGAAGCGCTGGCACGCGCTGAAACGCAATACGGCGTGCCCGCCGAGATCATCGTGGGCATCATCGGCGTGGAGACACTCTACGGCCAGCACATGGGCAACCTGCGGGTGATCGACGCGCTGGCCACGCTGGCCTTCGACTTTCCCGACGCACACCCGCGCGCGGCCGAGCGGCGCGCGTTCTTCCAGCGCGAGCTGGAGCAGTTTCTGACCCTCATGGACCGCACGGGCATCGACCCGCACACCCCGCGCGGCAGCTACGCGGGCGCCATGGGTCTGGGGCAGTTCATGCCGTCGAGCTGGTCGCGCTACGCGGTGGATTTCGACGGCGACGGCCGCATCGACCTGTGGCGCAGCGCGCAGGACGCCATCGGCTCCGTGGCCAACTACTTCGTGGGCCACGGCTGGCAGAGCGGCATGCCCACGCACTACGCAGTGGCGTTCGACGCGGCCACGCTGCAGTTGGACGCGCTGCTGGCGCCGGACATCCTGCCCACTTTCAGCGTCGCCAGCATGGCGGCCCAAGGGGCGCACGTGCAGAGCGAAGGCGCGCAGCACACGGGTCCATTAGCGCTGGTGGAACTGCAGAATGGCGCTGAGGCGCCCAGCTACGTGGCCGGCACCGAGAACTTCTATGCGATCACGCGCTACAACTGGTCGAGCTACTACGCCATGGCGGTGATTGAGCTGGGCCGTGAAATCGCAACGGCGCGTGCCACGCCACGGTAGCGGCGCACCCGTCTCATGCGGGCGTCCCTCGGGCATGCGCCTGGCAAGTCTGCACGAAGGCTGCCAGCGTGGGCGATTGCCTATGCCCCGCGCGCTGGAGCAGCGAAAAATGGCGCCACATGCGCGGCAGCAGGGTAGACAGCAGCACCAGTTCGCCGGCATCAAGCAGCGGCTGCACCAACACGCGCGACAGGCAGCTGATGCCCAGCCCTTGGGCCACGCAGCGCGCGATCGCCTCAGAACTGCCTAGCGTAGCGGCTGAGGGCAGCTGGTGCAGACGCGGCAGCAAAGCGTGCTCCACCATCTCGCGCGTACCTGACCCCTGCTCGCGCAGCAGCCAGCGCGCACTGCGTAATGCGGCCGCGCCCAGCGGCCGGGCTTGAGCTGCCTTCACCAACGGGTCGTGTGGTGCGGAGACGATGACCAGCTCGTCACGCTGCCAAGGCTGGACCTGCAGCCCCGGCCAGTGGCTGGCGCCCTCGATCAGCCCCAGGTCGGCCTCCAGCGCCTGCACGGCGTGTGCCACCTCGCGCGTGTTGCCGATCTGCAGGTCCACGCTCACCTGTGGGTGGCTGCGCGCAAAGGCGGCCAGTACGCGGGGCAGCGCATAGCTGCCGATGGTGGTGCTGGCCGCCACGCGCAGGCGTACCGGCAGGACCGCACTCTGCGCGCCAAAGGCCTGCTCGATGGTGTGCGCCTGCGCCAACAGCTCCAGCGCCTGCGGCAGCAGTGCACGTCCCGCATCGTTGAGCACCAGGCTGCGGCCCGCGCGCTCAAACAGCGGCGCGCCCAGGCAATGCTCCAGCTGCTGCAGCGCCGCGCTGGTGGCCGACTGCGACAGCGCCACCACGTGTGCCGCAGCCACCGTGGAGCCGCTTTGCGCCACGGCGCTGAATATCTCGAGCTGGCGCAAGGTGATATGCAGCATAAGACGAACCAGTTTTCCAGGTAGATTTTACAAAAAGTATTTGTTATACAAATATAACTAATATTTCTAAAGTGGGCGCCTGCCGTAAGGACCTTTTACCAGCGGCCGCTGTCATGCCCCTTGCTCCGCTTACCCTCGCCTCCTTCACTACCGAGCCAGTCCGCTGGCTGCCAGGGCTGCTGCTGAGCGGCGCCATCGCGGCGGGCGCGCTGCACCTGGCCGGTCAACCGTTTTTTGTAGGGCATGGCCTGAGTACCCTGACGCTCGCGATCGTGTTCGGGCTGCTGCTAGGCAACACCCTATACCCACGCCTGGCACAGACCTGTGCGCCCGGCGTGGGCTTGGCCAAACAGCAGCTGCTGCGCACAGGCATCGTGTTGTACGGCCTGCGTCTGACCTTCCAGGACATCGCCCACATGGGCTGGGGTGGCGTTGCCGTCGACGCCCTGGCGCTGGCCAGCACCTTTGGGCTGGCCTGCTGGCTGGGCCAGCGGGTGCTGGGGCTGGACCGGCGCACCACGCTGCTCATCGGTGCAGGCAGCTCCATTTGCGGTGCGGCGGCGGTGCTGGCCACAGCCCCCGTGGCCAGGGGACGCCCCCAGGATGTTGCCGTGGCTGTGGCCACCGTTGTGGTGTTCGGCACGGTGGGCATGTTCCTGTATCCCGCGCTCTACCGGTGGAACGCCGCCGGGGGCTGGATCGGCATGGATGCGCAGCAGTACGGCCTGTATGTGGGCGCCACAGTACATGAGGTGGCTCAGGTGGTGGCCGCCGGCACAGCCATCAGCTCCCATGCCGCCAGCACCGCCGTTATCGCGAAGATGGTGCGCGTGATGATGCTGGCGCCCTTCCTGCTCATCCTGTCATTCCTCCTGTTGCGTGCTCAACAGGCTTCGGACGCGAGCCGGGGGGAGACAGGCAGCCCGGGCGCCATCACCATCCCGTGGTTTGCGCTGGGCTTCGTAGCCATGGCAGGCGTGAACTCGCTGGACATGCTGCCTCCGGCATTGGTACAGGCCGGTGTGCGACTCGACGACCTGCTGCTGGCCGTGGCCATGGCGGCCCTGGGGCTCACCACGCATGTGCATGCCGTGCGCGCCGCGGGCCTCAAGCCACTGCTGCTGGCCGCTGCACTGTTTGCCTGGCTGCTGGTTGCGGGGTTGCTGCTGAGCCGTTATCTACCCGCGTGGCTGTGATCAAAGCCGCTGCATCTGGCAGGTGCTGGGCATTTGCGCCTTGTCCGCCGCGATCTGCCGTACCACGCGAAAGCCGTAGCCTGAACCCTCCACATCGAACTTCACACCCGGCGCGCCCTGGCGGTCCATGACGCCTATGACCAGCGATTGTTGGAACTGATGGTCTTGCGCGCGCATGGCGCCTGCCTGGCCGTACAGGCGCACACTGGCATGCTCCAGCGCGCGCGCCACGGCCAACGGATCGTCACTGCCCGCCTGCTGCAGGGCCTGCGCAAGCGCTTCGACCATGAGCTGCATGCGCATGTGCACATAGTCGTCCTGCGGGCTGGGAAAGCGCTCGCGGAAGGCACGGTAGAAGGTCTCGCTGCCCTGCGTGGGCAGATTGGGCAGCCAGTCGGCCACGGCCACCACCTTGCCCACGCCCGCATCGCCCAGGGCCGCGGGCGCGCCGAGCGCGTTGCCGTAGAAGGTATAGAACATGCCGTCGTAGCCCACCTCCCGCGCAGCCTTGACCAGCAGCGTGAGGTCATTACCCCAATTGCCCGTGATGACGGCTTGCGCGCCGCTGGCCTTGATCTTCACGGCGTAGGGCGCGAAGTCCTTCACGCGGCCCACGGCGTGCAGCTCGTCGCCGACGATGGCGACATCGGGCCGCTGCGCGGCCAGCTGGCGCCGGGCTTCGCGCAGCACGGCCTGGCCGAAGCTGTAGTCCTGCCCGATGAGGTAGGCGCGCTGCAGGGCCTTGTCCTCTCGGACCACCTCCATGAGCGCTGCCATGCGCATGTCGGCATGCGCGTCGAAGCGAAAGTGCCAGAAGCTGCACTTCTCGTTCGTGAGGGCGGGGTCCACGGCCGAATAGTTCAGGAACACCACACGCTTGCCGGGCTCGCGCTGGTTGTGCTTGTTGATCGCGTCGATGAGCGCAGTGGCCGTGGCCGATGAGTTGCCCTGCATGACGAAACGCGCGCCGCCGTCAATGGCGGAGCGCAGCGCGGACAGCGCCTCTTCGTTGGTGCCCTTGCTGTCGTAGCGCACCAGCATCAGCGGCCGCGCCCCGCCCGCCGCAGGGGGCAGTGCCACGCCGCCGCGCGCGTTCACACGTTCCATGGCCCAGGCGATGTTGCGGAACACCGCCTCGCCGGTATTGGCAAAGCTGCCGGACAGGCTCTCGATCAGCGCCACGCGGATCGGCGCGCCCTGGGGCGGCGCCGCCGCACCGGCCAGCGGCGCCGCAACGCCCAGCAGGGAGGACAGAGCCAACGCACAGGCGCGTAGAACATGGCGGCGGGGCAGGATCATCATGGCAACGGGCACAAGCAGGAAAAGATGGCAGCGCAGCGGCGCGCTGGCTCACGAAGAATGGAATTCACTGGGCCATGAGCTGCTGGATGCCCGGCGGCGCCGCGCCGTCAGGTGCGCCGTCGGATGCGCCGGCCGGCTGCGATTCTGGCGCTGGCTGAGGCGCTTGCGCGGACGCCTGCGTGCGCGGCTGCTCCCCGGCGGGAACCATGGGCGCAGGGGTGCTGGACTCTGCAGCCGGGCTGGCGGTGGCGGCTGCAGCAGCAGCGGCAGGCGGCTGCGCCGCAACGGTCGCGGCGACCGCAGCGTGCGGGACGGCTTCGCGCTCGTGCAGGGCTGGCTTGGCCGCCACCGTCGGCGCGGCCGGCACCACGGGCGCCGCGCGCACGAACTGCTCGAAGAGCTGGAAAAACCGCTCGTAGAACTGCGGATCGGCGATGGTCTCGCTGCCCACCTTCACCAGCGTGTCGTCGATCGCCGTGACGGGCAGCGACACCGAGCCGATGCCACCGACGCCAAGCGACGCCGAGTTGTTGATCTTCTTGATCACGTAGCGGTCCTGCAGCGCGCTGGCAAAGGCCGACGTACGCTCGTCGCCCTGCCCTTCGGATGCGCAGACCACGCGCATCTCCACGACGTAGTGCACGTCGGTGTGGGGCTGGTAGTACTTGCGGCCCGCCACCGTGTCGCTGGAGGCCACGTGCACCATGTAGCCCTGGCTCAGCAGCGCCCGCCGGGCCGCCTCGCAGGTGCTGGCCTGCGGCGCCGCCATGTGGCGCGTGTGCATGCCGGCGGTATCGAAGTCGTTGGGCGAGAACTGCAGGTTGCGGTCCAGGCCGGGCATGGTGTCGGGAATGTGGGCACAGCCAGCCAGCAGGGCGCAGGCCACCAGGCCCAGCCGGCAGCCCAGGGAAGCGAAGGGGAAAGGCGTGGGAATCGAGACACGGGCATCAGCTAGAAAAATCCGCAGCAGGGCCGCATTGTGAAGCCTGAGCGATGTCCCTCCCGCGCGCGCTCGTTGTAACCCATTGCAAGGCGACGTTCCATCCGCGCGGTGGGGCACTCTTGAAAAACACCGCACGCAAACACATGTGCGGTCCATGCGGCCGACCCGTGCCGCGTCTGACCCAGGAGCCTCCGACATGATTTTCGCCCCCGTGATCCGCCACGCCACCTATGTCGCACCGCGCGTGGGAGACGCCGCCCTGCAACGCTTCCTGCACCACACGCTCACTGCCCCCGCCGCCGCGCCGCACGATGCACGCGCCACTGGCGTGAACGTGCAGCAGGACGACAAGGCCATCACCGTGCAGCTGGACGTGCCAGGTCTGTCGCGCGAGCAACTCGCGGTCACGATCGAAGGCAACCAAGTGCGCGTCGCCAGCGCCGAAGGTGCGCCCCGGCGCGTGCAGCGTGCATGGGAGTTGGCGCAGGACATCGACCCGCAGGCCAGCACGGCGCGACTGGAACATGGCGTGCTCACCCTGGTGCTGGCCAAGAAGCCGCCGCAGAGCAGCGCCGTTCGACTGGCCATCGACTGACAAGACGCAGAGCGTCGCCTGATTCCAGGGCGGCCGGGCGGCCGCCCATTTGCTATGTTTTATCTAGCTACTGCCGCTTGCCGGATGGGCGCTACCGCCCATTTTTAACCTGATCCTCTTCCAGGGCACACCACAGCGAGACTCCGACTAAACCGTCCGCGTTCGACGCATGTGGGGCCTTGTCCCGGCTTGTCCAGTCCGGCGCCTGTCCGCATCGAACGCCGCGGCCGGGTGCTGCCCCATCGCAGCGCCTCACTCGTGGCGCAGCGCCTCGATGGGGTCCAGCCGCGCGGCGCGGCGGGCCGGGAAGTAGCCGAACAGCACCCCGATGCCCGCCGAGAACACGAACGACAGCAGGTTCACGCCCGCGTGGAACACGTAGGGGATGCCCATCACCTGCGCCAGCGCAATCGACGCGCCCGTGGCCAGCACGATGCCGATGAGGCCGCCCAAAGCAGCCAGCACCACGGCCTCGATGAGGAACTGCATCAGCACCTCGCGCTCCAGCGCGCCGATGGCCAGGCGCAGGCCGATCTCCCGCGTGCGCTCGGTCACGCTCACCAGCATGATGTTCATGATGCCAATGCCGCCCACCAGCAGGCTCACGGCCGCCACCGCGCCCAGCAGCGTGGTCATCACGCGCGTGGTGCCCGAGAAGGTGTCGGCCAGTTGCTTGGTGTCCAGCACGTTGAAGTTGTCATCGTCGGTGTCGGCCAGCTTGCGGCGTTCGCGCAGCAACTCGGTCAGGCTGGCCTTCACGCGCTCGGGGTCGCTGCCATCCTTCATGGACACCAGCAGCGTCGGCACGCGCGTGGAGCCCGTCACGCGGCGCTGCAGCGTCTTGAGCGGCAGCAGCACCAGATCGTCCTGGTCGTTGCCGAAGGCGCCTTGCCCCTTGGAGGCCAGCACGCCCACCACCTCGCACGAAAACTGGCGCACGCGCACGCGCTCACCCAGCGCATCGCCGCCGGCGAACAGCTCCCGCCGCACCGTCTGGCCGATCAGGCACACGGCAGCGCCCACGCGCAGCTCGTCGGAGGTGAATTCGCGCCCGCTTTCCAGCGTCCAGTTGCCGGTCTGCAGCCATTCGTTGGTGCTGCCCAGCACGCTGGTGGCCCAGTTGCGGCCATTGGCCACTGCGGTGGCGCTGGTGCGGGCTTCAGGGGCAACGGCCAGGATGCCGCCAATTTGCTGGCCTATGGCCTGCGCGTCCGCCTCTTTGAACCACGGCGCGCCGCCGCTGCCGCCCGGCCCCATGCGCTGGCCGGGCCGCACCTGCAGCAAGTTGGTGCCCAGGCTGGAGATCTGCGCCTGCACCGCCAGCGTGGCGCCGTTGCCCAGCGTGACCATGGTGATCACCGCGCTCACGCCGATCACGATGCCCAGCACGGTGAGAAAGGACCGCATCAGGTTGCGCCGTATCGAGCGCAGCGCCTGCAGCAGAGAGTTGAGCAGCATCATGGCGCCACCTCCCCCGTGCCTGCACTTGCAGGCGCTTCCCGGGACACCTGCGCATGCGGGTGCGGATTGCGCTCGTCGCTTTCGATGCGCCCGTCCACGAAGCGCACGATGCGCCGTGCGTACTGCGCCATGTCGGGCTCGTGTGTGACCATGAGCACGGTGATGCCCTGCTCGGTGTTCAGGCGCCACAGCAGTTCCATGATCTCGCGGCTGCGCTGCGTGTCCAGGTTGCCGGTGGGCTCGTCGGCCAGCAGCACCGTAGGCTCGGTGACGATGGCGCGCGCAATCGCCACGCGCTGCTGTTGGCCGCCGGACAGCTCGGCCGGTGTGTGGTGCTCCCAGCCCTTGAGGCCCACGGCGTCCAGGGCGCGGGCCGCAGCCGCATGGCGCGCGGCCGTGCTCTCGCCGCGGTACAGCAGCGGCAGCTCCACGTTCTCCTGCGCCGAGGTACGCGCCAGCAGGTTGAAGCCCTGGAACACGAAGCCCAGGAAGCGCCGCCGCAGCCGCGCACGGTCGTCGCGCGACAGCGAGTGCACCGGCAGCCCGCGAAACAGGTAGGTGCCCGCGGTGGGCCGGTCCAGGCAGCCCAGCACGTTCATGGCCGTGGATTTGCCCGAGCCGCTGGGGCCCATGATGGCCACGAAGTCGCCGCTGTCGATGTCCAGGTCCACGCCCTTGAGCGCCTGGAAGGCCAGCGCGCCCTCGCCGTACACCTTGGTGATGCCGCGCAGGCGGATCAGCGGCTGCGCATCGGCGGGCGCCATCATGGCTTCGCCCCGCTCGCAAGCTGGTCGGTGATGACCTGCATGCCCGGCTGCAGCTCGTCGCTCTCCACCTCGGTGACGCGGCCGTCGCTGATGCCGGTCTTCACGCGCACGGGCTTGGGCGCGCCGTCCTGCAGCACCCACACCTGGCGCTGGGGGCCGTCGCCGCGGCTGCCGTCCGCGCCCGCGCTGCGCCGCTGGCCCGAGGGGCGCGGCATGCGCGGCATCAGCTGGGACATGATGCCGCCGCTGCCGCCCGCGCTTGCGCCAGAGCTGCCCTGTGCACCGGGCCGGCCTGCCTGGGGGGTGTCCCCCGCCGCGCTCGCGGGCTTGAAGCGCAGGGCCGTGTTGGGCACGGTAAGCACGTCATTGCGCTCGGTGGAGGTGATGGTGGCCGCGGCCGTCATGCCGGGGCGCAGGCTCAGATCGCCGTTGTCCACCTCCAGGTAGGTGATGTAGGTGACCACGTTGTCGGTCTTGGTGGAGCCGAAGGCCACGCGCGTGGTGCGCGCCGGGTAGCGCCGCGAGGGGTAGGCGCTCACGGTGAAGGTGGCCTTCTGGCCCGGGCGCACCGAGCCCACGTCGGCCTCGTCCACGTTGACCTCCAGGCGCAGCTTGGTCAGGTCCTCTGCCAGGGTGAGCAGCGTCACCGCCTGCAGCGACGCGGCCACGGCATTGCCCGGCTCCACCGCGCGCGAGAGCACCACCCCGTCGATCGGCGATCGGATGGAGGCCTTGGTGACGTTGGTCTCGTCGGTGGCCAGCGCCGCGCGCGCATCCTGCACGCTGGCGCGCGCAGCGGCCTCGTCGGCCTGGGCGCGCTCGTAGGCGGCGCGGCCGGTGTCCAGCTCGGCCGCCGAAGGCACCTTGCCGCCGGACAGGCGTGCCACCTCCTCCAGGCGCGACAGGCTGGCGCGCGCCTCCTGCATGGTGGCCTGCGCCTGTGCCAGGCGCGCCTGCGCCGACGCGACCGAAGCGCGCGAGCGCAGCACCTGCGAGTCGAGCTTGGTGGTGTCCAGCTCCACCAGCACCTGGCCCTTCTTGACCTGGTCGTTCACGTCCACCAGCACGCGGCGCACGGTGCCCGAGAGTTCACTGCCGATGTTCACCGACCGCGTGGGCTGCAGCGTGCCGTTGGCCGCCACGGTGAGCGTGATCTGCCCCCGCTGCACCTCCTGCGTGACATAGCGCGGCGCCGCCTGGGCGCGCTGGCGGTCCTGCCAGTACCACCAGCCGCCGGCAGCGGCGGCCAGCACCAGCACGGCCAGCCACAGGGTAATGCTCTGCCACCAGCGCCGATGCAGGCCGTCGCCCAGCAGGGCCTGCAGGCGCTGCGGGGCCGCCGCGGCGGCATGGGAAGCGGGGGCGCTGGAAGAGCTTGGAGATTCTTGGTCGGTCATGGTTCTTGCCTGGGAAGGCGCCGCGTCGGCGGCAGCGCCGGGTCATTCAGCAGGTTTTTTGGGGGGCCGCTCAGGGTGCGGGCCAGCCGCCTCCCAGCGCCTTGTACAGGCGCACATGGTCGGTACTCACGCTGGCGGCCGTGCTGGCCACGCTGTCCTGCGCGGACAGCAGCGTGCGTTGGGTGTCCAGCACGGTCTGGAAGTCCACCAGCCCGCTCGCATACTGGTTCTGCGCCAGCAGCGCCGCGTTGCCCGCAGCCTCGGCCGCGGCGGACAGGCGCTGCAGTCGGTCACGGTCGCCCTGCAGCGCGACGAGCGCATCTTCCACATCCTTGAGCGCGCCGAGCACCGATTCCTCGTAGCCCACCTGCGCCTGCTGCAGCGCAGCCTCCTGCGCGCGCACCTGGGCACGCAGCGCCCCGCCATCAAACACCGGCAGCGACACGCTGGACAGCAGCGACGCCACCGTGGCGCCCCCACCCGTGAGCGCGCCCAGCGTGAGGGCGCGCAGGCCCAGCGTTCCGCTGATGCGCAGGCTGGGCATGCGCTGCGCCTCGGCCTGGGCGACGCGCTCCCAGGCGGCGCGCACGCGCTGCTCGGCCTGGCGCACGTCGGGGCGCTGGCGCAGCGTGTCTGCGGGGAAGGCCAGCGCCAGGTCCGCCGGCGGTTGGGGCACGGGCGCGGGCGCGGCCAGGGCAGCGTCCAGCGCCGCGGGCGGCTGGCCGGTGAGCACCGCCAGCGCATGCCGCGCCTGCGCGATGCCCGCCTGCAGCGTGGGCACCTGGGCGGCGGTCTGCTCCACGGCGGCGCGGGCCTGCTCGGCCGCCAGCGAACTGGCCAGCCCCGCCTGCACACGCCATTGGACGATCTGCGCGGTTTCGCTCTGCGCCGCCAGGTTCTGCTGGGCAATCTGCAGGCGCTGCTGCTGGCTGCGCAGGCTGATGTAGTTCACCGCCACCTCTGCGGCCAATGCCACCTGGGCGGCAGCCACGCCTTCCTCGGCGGCCAGCAGGTCGGCCTCGCTGGCGCGCACCCCGCTGGACAGGCGGCCAAACAGGTCGGGCTCCCAGCTCGCGTCCAGTCCCGCCTGGAAAGTGTTGCCGGTGCTGCCATTGCTGCGGCTGCGCTGGGCGGAGCCCGATGCGTTCACGGAAGGCAGCAGGCCGGCGGCCTGCACGTCGCGCTGGGCACGCGCCTGCTCCACGGCGGCGCGTGCGCTGCGCATGCTGGTG
Organism: Diaphorobacter sp. JS3051; assembly: GCF_015832135.1. Lineage (NCBI taxonomy): Bacteria > Pseudomonadati > Pseudomonadota > Betaproteobacteria > Burkholderiales > Comamonadaceae > Diaphorobacter > Diaphorobacter sp. JS3051. The sequence goes on along the minus strand of NZ_CP065406.1, from coordinate 307,037 downwards.
TGCGACTGCAGCGCGCGTTCCACCAGGCCGGTGAGCTGCGCATCGCCCAGCTGCCGCCACCACTGGGCCAGGTCTTGCGGGGTCGCGGCCGCGCCGCCCTGCACTGCCCCCTGGCCGGCCCAGGCGGCGGGAGTGGCCACCGCCCCCTCCAGCGCGGGAGGCGGCCGCGTGGCGCAACCGGCCAGCACCAGGGCGGCCAGCAAGGCCAGTGGCGCCGAAGCGCGCGGGCGACGGCGGGAGCGAGAAGGAAGCGCTGCGGCAAACATGAGGGCAATTGTTACAGCGCTCCTTGTCAGCGCCACCTGCGGCAGATGAACTTTTGTAAAGAAAACCGGAGAACCCGTGGCGTGGCACGCTGCTACCCTTGCGTGCCACACGCCCGGGTGGCCTCGCCGCCGTGGCCGCCCCTCGCAAAGGAGTTCCCATGCCCCCTCTTCCCCTGCTGATCGACGGCGCGCCGCGGCCCGCCTCGGGCGGCGCCACCTTCGAGCGCCGCAACCCGCTGGATGGCCGCATTGCCACCACGGCCGCTGCGGCCACCCCCGAAGACGCCGTGGCCGCCGTGCACGCGGCCGCCCAGGCCTTTCCCGCGTGGGCCGCGCTGGGCCCCGCCGCGCGGCGCGACCTGCTGCAGCGCGCCGCGCAGGCCCTCACGGCGCGCGCCGATGCCTTCGCCGCCACCATGGCGGCCGAGACCGGCGCCTCTGCCGCCTGGGCCGGCTTCAACGTGCACCTGGCCGCCAACCTGCTGCAAGAGGCCGCCGCCCTCACCACGCAGATCGCCGGCGAGGTGATCCCGTCCGACATGCCGGGCAGCCTGGCCATGGGCGTGCGCCAGCCCGCCGGCGTGGTGCTGGGCATGGCGCCGTGGAATGCGCCGGTCATCCTGGGGGTGCGCGCCATTGCCACGCCGCTGGCCTGCGGCAACACGGTGGTGTTCAAGGGCTCGGAAACCTGTCCGGCCACCCACCGCCTCATTGCCGAGGCGCTGCACGACGCCGGCCTGCCCGCGGGCGTGGTGAACTTCATCACCCATGCGCCCGGCGATGCGGCCGACGTGGTGGAGGCCATGGTGGCCCACCCAGCCGTGCGCCGCGTGAACTTCACGGGCTCCACCAAGGTAGGGCGGCTGGTGGCGCAAACCTGCGCGCGCCACCTCAAGCCCGTGGTGCTGGAGCTGGGCGGCAAGGCCCCCTTGGTGGTGCTGGACGATGCCGACGTGGATGCCGCCGTGAACGCCGCCGTGTTTGGCGCGTTCGCCAATTCGGGGCAGATCTGCATGTCCACGGAGCGCCTGGTGGTGGACGAGGCTGTGGCCGATGCGTTCGTGCACCAACTGGCCGAACGCGCCCGTGCCCTGCCGCTGGGCGACCCGCGCCAGGGCCCGGTGGTGCTGGGCCCGGTGGTGGACATGGCCACCGTGCAGCGCTGCAACGCGCTGATCGACGACGCGCTGGCACAGGGCGCGACGCTGGTGTGCGGCGGCAAAAGCGACACCCCGCTGATGCCCGCCACGCTGCTGGACCGGGTGACGCCCGCCATGCGCATCTACCACGAGGAGACCTTTGCCCCGGTCAAGGCGATCGTGCGGGTGCGCGGCGTGGAGCAAGCCATCGCCACCGCGAACGACACCACCTACGGCCTGTCGGCCGCCGTGTTCGGGCGCGACGTGGCGCGCGCCTGGAACGTGGCCGCACGCATCGAGTCCGGCATCTGCCATGTGAACGGCCCCACGGTGCACGACGAGCCGCAGATGCCCTTTGGCGGCGTGAAGCAGTCGGGCTGGGGGCGCTTTGGCGGCATGGCGGGCGTGCGCGAGTTCACGGAACTGCGCTGGATCACGGTGCAGACCGCGCCGCGCCACTACCCGTTCTAGCTTGCTACCAAAATGTGAGCTACCAGCGCTTGATAGACAAGCGCTGGAGCCTATTTTGACCCATATCTTCAGGCCGCGAGCGTGATGGCGTCCAGCGGCCAGCGCGGCTTCACGTCGAAGGCGTAATCGCGGTTGGGCTGCTGCTGCCCGGCCTGCAGGCGCATGGCCGCGGCCATGGCGATCATGGCGCCGTTGTCGGTACACAGGTGCAACTCGGGGTAGTGCACACGCACCTTGGCTCGCGCGCAGGCCGCGTTGAGTTGCGCGCGCAGATGCCGGTTGGCGCCCACGCCGCCGGCCACCACCACGCGCTGGAGCCCTGTTTTCTGAAGGGCGGCCAGCGTCTTCTTGACCAGCACCTCCACGATGGCGGCCTCGGTGCTCGCGGCCAGGTCGGCCTTGCGCGCGGACAGTTCGTCGCCCAGCTTCTTGGCCTGGGTCAGCACGGCGGTCTTCAGGCCTGCGAACGAGAAGTCCAGGTCGCCGCTGTGCAGTAGCGGGCGCGGCAGTTTGAACGCGGTGGCGCTGCCCTGCTCGGCCAGGCGCGACAGCGCCGGCCCTCCGGGATAGCCCAGGCCCATGAGCTTGGCCGACTTGTCGAAGGCCTCGCCCGCCGCGTCGTCGATGGTCTCGCCCAGGATCTCGTAGCGCCCCACGCCCTCCACGCGCATGAGCTGCGTGTGCCCGCCCGACACCAGCAGCGCGACGAACGGGAATTCGGGTGGGTCGCTGCTCAGGAACGGTGATAGCAGGTGGCCTTCGAGGTGGTGCACGCCCAGCACGGGCTTGTCCAGCGCTGCGCCCAGCGCGCAGGCCACGCCCGCGCCCACCAGCAGCGCACCCGCCAGGCCCGGCCCGCGCGTGTAGGCCACCACGTCCACATCCTCCAGGCGCTCGCCCGATTCGCGCAGCACCTCGCGGGTCAGCGGCAGCACGCGGCGGATGTGGTCGCGGCTGGCCAGCTCGGGCACCACGCCGCCATAGGCCTGGTGCATGTCGATCTGGCTGTGCAGCGCATGCGCCAGCAACACGGGCACGGCGCCGCCCTCGCCGGCGCGCACCAGGGCCACGCCGGTTTCGTCACAGGAAGATTCGATACCGAGGATCAGCTGACTCATGCCCGCGAGTGTAGTGGCCGCCCCCCGCGCCCGCCGGACCGGGGGCAATCGCACGCCCGCGCATACCCGGACGGCGGCTACCAGCGGTCGGAGCGCATGCGCAGCTCCCACTGGCCCTTGCGCAGCTCGTACACGCCCACGGCGCCATAGCGCAGCTCGCCCTGACCGTCCCAGGCCATGGTGCCGGTGACGGGGGCGTAGCCGTTGATGCCGCGCAGCGCGCGTGTGATGTCGGCGGGCGCGGCGGAGCCGGCCTTCTTGATCGCCTCGCTGACCACGTACACGGCGTCGTAGGTGTAGTGGCCGCCATAGGCCGGGGGCTTCTGGAAGGCGGCGATGTACTTCTCCAGGAACTGGCGGCCGGTGGTGAATTCGGCCACGTCCAGCACCGGCGAGGTGGCGTAGATCCCGTCGATCACGCCCATGCCCTTGGCCATGTCGGCCGTCTTCACCAGGTCGCCGCCCAGCAGCGCCACACGGCTGTGGCCCAGCTTCTGCAGTTCCTGCAGCAGCGCCAGCGCCTGGAAGTCGTTGAGCATGCAGACGATGACGCGCACCTGCGCCTCCTTGAGCCGGGCCGCCAGTTCGGCAAAGGCCACGGTCTTGTCGTCGAAGCTCTGGCGCACGGCGATGTGCTTCTTGGCCGCCAGCAACTGCGCGGCCGCGCCCTCGGCCAGTCCCTTGCCGTAGGGCGAGCCGTCGTCGACCACCGCGTAGGCATCGGCGTTGAGCTGCGCGGCCGCGAACGCGCCGATGGCGCGCGCCTGCAGGTTGTCGTTGGCGACGATGCGGAAGGTGGTGGCCAGCCCCAGCTGCGTGATGCGCGGGTTGGTGGAGATGATGAGCTGCGGCACCTCCTTGGCGGCATAGATGGGCGCGGTCTCCAGGCTCACGCCCGAGTTCAAGTGCCCGATGACGGCCACCACGCCCGATTCCAGCAGCTGCTGCGCAGCCGCCTTGCCCGAAGCGGCGTCCGCGCGGTCGTCCTGCGCCACCACCTACAGCGTCACGCGCTTGCCGTCCACGTTCAGGCCGGATCGGTTGATCTCGTCCACCGCCAGCTTCACGCCATTGAGCAGGTCCTGCCCCAGACCCGCCAAGGGGCCGGACAAGGGCTGCGCCACACCGATCTTGATGGTGTCCGGCACCTTGCTGCATCCCGTGATCCACCCGCCCACTCCCAACGCCGCCAGCCCCAGGCTGGCGGAAAAACCGCGTCGTTTGATTCCCTGCTGCACAGTCGACTCCTCTCTCATTCATGTGGATATGTGACAGGATGTTCGCGAAAGGATGCCGCCCGCGCCAGGGGAATTGCCCGCGGCCCCAACCGGTGCGTTTCGGCAATCTTCCACAACGCATCGGGGCGGGTGTGGCGTATTTCTTGCTGGCGCCTGCGGCATGACTGAACAACTGCGGATCGTGGTGGTGGCGCCGGACCTGGCGGCCGACGGCGACGCGCACGCGGCGCTGCAGGCCGAGCGTTCGCGCGCGCTGCGCATCGGGCTGCTGGAGAACGGCTTCAACCTCGTGGCTACGCTGCCGGGCGACATGTTCCTGGGCGAGCGCCTGGCCCAGTTGCAGCCCGACCTGGTGATCGTGGACGCCGAAAGCGAGGCCCGCGACGCGCTGGAGCATGTGGTGATGGCCACGCGCGAGGCGCCCCGCCCCATCGTCATGTTTACCAACGACGAGGACACGCGCCACGTGAAGGACGCGCTGGCCGCGGGCGTGACGGCCTACATCGTCGCGGGCCTGGCGCCGCAGCGCATCCGCCCCATCCTGGAGGTGGCGCTGGCCCGCTTTGCCCACGAACAGGCGCTGCGCACCGAACTGGCGCAGGCACGCACCGCCCTGCACGAGCGCAAGACCATCGACCGCGCCAAGGGCCTGCTGATGCAGCGCCAGGGCCTGACCGAGCAGCAGGCCTACGAGCGGCTGCGCCGCGCCGCCATGGACCGCGGCCTGCGCCTGGCCGAGGTGGCGCAGCGCATGCTGGACGCGGCCGATTTGCTGGGTTGATGCGCTGGTTTGTGCATTGCACAAATGCGGTGCATCCGATGCCGCGCCACACAGGGATGAGGCTTTCAAACAAAAAAGGCCTGAAACGCCCGACCATCAAGCGCAAACAGCTATCAAAATAAAAGCAACCCCAAAGATGGCACACCGCTTGCAACAGGCCCGGTGACCACCGCTGGTCACGCACCAGGCCCTTCCAACGGCGGAAGGGCCGGGCTCCCAGGACAAAGGCGTCCCCACCCGCTCGGACAGCGCACATGCGCCGGCCGCGCGGCGTGAGGACGCCTTTTTCCGTTGCTGCACTGCTTTTTTGACGACCCCAAAGGACTCTTGCATGACCGATCTGCTCCACACCCGAATCCCCCGACGCACCGTGCTGCAGGCGGCCACCGTGGGCGCCGTGGGCGTGAGCCCCGCGCTGCGTGCCCTGGTGCACGCCCAGGGCTCGGACGCCCCCGAGAAGAAAGAGGTGCGCATCGGCTTCATCCCCCTCACCGACTGCGCCAGCGTGGTCATGGCATCGGTGCTGGGCATCGACCAGAAGTACGGCGTGAAGATCATCCCCACCAAGGAGGCCAGCTGGGCCGGCGTGCGCGACAAGCTGGTCAACGGCGAGCTGGACTTCGCCCATGTGCTCTACGGCCTGGTCTACGGCGTGCATCTGGGCGTGGGCGGCCCCAAGAAGGACATGGCCGTGCTGATGACGCTCAACCACAACGGCCAGGCCATCACGCTGTCGCGCAAGCTGGCCGACAAGGGGGCCGTCAACGGCGCAAGCCTGGCCCAGCTGATGGCCAAGGAACGGCGCGAGTACACCTTTGCGCAGACCTTCCCCACCGGCACGCATGCGATGTGGCTGTACTACTGGCTGGCCGCGCACGGCATCCACCCCCTGAAGGACGCCAAGGTCATCACCGTGCCGCCCCCGCAGATGGTGGCCAACATGCGCGTGGGCAACATGGACGGCTTCTGCGTGGGCGAGCCCTGGAACCACCGCGCCATCATGGACGGCATCGGCATCACCGCCACCACCACGCAGGCGATCTGGAAGGACCACCCCGAAAAGGTGCTGGGCACCACCGCCGACTTCGTGCAGAAGTACCCCAACACCGCGCGCGCCGTGACGGCCGCCATCCTGGAGGCCAGCCGCTGGATCGACGAAAGCCTGGCCCACAAGAACCAGATGGCCGAGACCATCGCCGGCAAGGCCTATGTGAACACCAGCGTGGACGCCATCAACCAGCGCATCCTGGGGCGCTACCAGGACGGCCTGGGCAAGACCTGGGACGACCCCGACCACATGAAGTTCTATGGCGGCGGCGCGGTGAACTTCCCCTACCTGTCCGACGGCATGTGGTTCCTGACCCAGCACAAGCGCTGGGGCCTGCTCAAGGACCACCCGGACTACCTGGGCGTGGCCAAGGCCATCAACCGCACCGACGTGTACCGCCAAGCCGCCACGGCCGCGAAGACCCCCCTGCCCGCAAGCGACATGCGCAGCCACAAGCTGGTGGATGGCGTGGTCTGGGACGGCAAGGACCCCGCGAAGTACGCCGACGGTTTCAAGCTCAAGGCCTGACGCCCCGATCGCCCCACCCCCACCAGGAGAAACCATGGTCAGTGCCGTCTTTCACAGCCCGCTGGAGCCGCAAGCGCCGGCCGGCGCGTCCGATGCTTCCAAACCGATAGCTGCCAGCGCTTATCCCACAAGCGCTGCAGGCCCAAAAGCCTCAGGGCCTGCCAGCCCACCCCCGCGCAGCGACGCGCGCCAGCGTTGGAACGCCCTCTGGCTGGCCGTGCTGCCGCCGCTGTGCGGCGTGGGCCTGCTGCTGGGCCTGTGGGCCGTGGTCTCGGCCACCACGGGCCAGAGCATTCCTGGCCCGCTGCAGACCTGGGCGCAGGCGGTGGAGATCTTCAGCGACCCGTTCTACCGCAACGGCCCCAACGACCAGGGCGTGGGCTGGAACGTGCTGGCCAGCCTGCAGCGCGTGGCCGTGGGCTTCGGCCTGGCCGCGCTGGTGGGCATACCGGCGGGCTTCGTGATCGGGCGCTTCGCGTTCCTCTCGCGCATGTGCAACCCGGTCATCAGCCTGCTGCGGCCCGTCTCGCCGCTGGCGTGGCTGCCCATCGGCCTGCTGGTGTTCAAGGGCGCCAACCCGGCCGCCATCTGGACGATCTTCATCTGCTCCATCTGGCCCATGGTCATCAACACCGCCGTGGGTGTGCAACGCGTGCCGCAGGACTACATGAACGTGGCGCGCGTGCTCAACCTGAGCGAATGGAAGATCGCCACCACCATCCTGTTCCCGGCGGTGCTGCCCTACATGCTGACCGGCGTGCGCCTGGCCGTGGGCACGGCCTGGCTGGTGATCGTGGCGGCCGAGATGCTCACCGGCGGCGTGGGCATTGGCTTTTGGGTGTGGGACGAGTGGAACAACCTGAACGTCACCAACATCCTGGTGGCCATCTTCGTCATCGGCGGCGTGGGCCTGCTGCTGGAATGGGCGCTGGTCCGGCTGGCCACGGCCTTCACGTTCGAGGAGGTGCAATCATGAGCGACGCAAAATTCCTGCAGATCCAGGGGGTCGAGCAGACCTTCCGCACCGCCAAGGGCATGTTTCCCGCGCTGCGCGGCATCGACCTGGCCATCGCCCGGGGCGAATTCGTGGCACTGATCGGCCACTCGGGCTGCGGCAAGAGCACGCTGCTGAACCTGATCGCGGGCCTGACCACGCCCACCGCCGGCGCGCTGATCTGCGCCGGGCGCGAGATCAAGGGCCCCGGTCCCGAGCGCGCGGTGGTGTTCCAAAACCACTCGCTGCTGCCCTGGCTGACCTGCGAAGGCAACGTGCACCTGGCCGTGGAACGCGTGTTCGGCGCGCGCGAGTCCAAGGCCCGGCTGAAGGAGCGCACCCACGCCGCGCTGGAACTGGTGGGCCTGGCCCATGCCGCGCACAAGCGCCCCGGCGAGATATCGGGCGGCATGAAGCAGCGCGTGGGCATCGCACGCGCGCTGTCGATGGAGCCCCAGGTGCTGCTGATGGACGAGCCCTTCGGCGCGCTGGACGCGCTCACGCGTGCACGGCTGCAGGACGAGCTGCTGGAGATCGTGGCGCGCACGCGCAGCACCGTGGTCATGGTCACGCACGACGTGGACGAGGCCGTGCTGCTGTCCGACCGCATCGTGATGCTCACCAACGGCCCCGCCGCCACCATTGGCGAGGTGCTGGACGTGGGCATTGCACGCCCGCGCAACCGGGTGGCGCTGGCGGAGGATGCGCGGTACCTGCAGTGCCGCAAGGCGGTGATCGACTTTCTCTACACGCGGCAGGGGCACGTGGAGAGAGCGGCTTGAGGGTTTTTGGGCTCTAGCGCTTGCTGGGTAAGCGCTGGCAGCTATTGTTTTTGATCATTTGCCCTTGGGTTTCATGCCGCTGGCCGGGGCGAGTCCCGGCCAGCGACGAAGAAACTCACACCGCAGGGCTTCACAGAGCCCGCGCCCCGCTCGGCACAGGCCCGCCCGGAACACCGTCACCGCACCCCCGTGATGTAAAGCTCCATCTGCTCGATGATGAACTGCTGCTCCGAAATCACGCTCTTGACCAGGTCGCCGATGGACACCAGCCCCACCACGCGCCCGCCCTCCACCACCGGAAGGTGCCGCAGCCGGTTTTCTGTCATCAGCGCCATGCACTGCTCGGCGCTCTGCGCGGGCCGCACGAAGCGCACCGCGCGCGTCATCACCTCGCTCACCGGGGTGTCGCCCGAGGAGCGGCCCAACAGCACCATCTTGCGGGCGTAGTCGCGCTCGGTGAAGATGCCCGCGATCTGATCGCCTTCCATCACCAGCAGCGCACCGATGCCCTTGTCGGCCATGCGCCGCAGCGCGGTGAGCACGGTGTCCGAAGGTTCGACGGCATGGACCTGCCCATCGGCTTTGGTTCTGAGGATTTCTGCAACAGTCGTCATGGCTGCCTCCCTGGCTGTGGATGGAACGAAACCGAACACGCGCCCACAGTGTCCGCCGAACCAGGGCGGGCGCGCAACCGGGTTCAAAATTTGTTGCAACCAGGTGGTCGCAGCGCCCACGGGCCGGGCGAGTGCAGCTATGCTTTTGGAAGCTGCAGGCGCGGCCTGAGCCGCTGCGCTCAGCGCCGCCCACCCAGCAGGCTGCCGCCGATCTTGAACAGGTCGCCCAGGCCCACCTGGCCGTCGCCGTCCTGGTCCAGCAGGCTGCCCAGCAGATCGCCGCCGGGCGCGCCCGTGCGCTGCACCTGGGCGCGCTCCTGGCCCAGCACCTGCCCCAGGCCACCCGCGTCCAGCCCGTCGCTGCGCACCCGTTGCGCCAGGAACGCCATGACGATGGGCGCCAGCATCTGCAGCAGTTGGCCGGCGTTCGCACCCAATCCGCTGGCCTGGCCCAGGCCGGCTTCGGCCCTCTCGCGGCCACCGCCGAAGATATGGCCCAGGATGGCGCCCGCATCGCCGCCCTGCCCGGCGCCGCCGGCCATGCCGCCGCCCAGCACCGACCCCAGCAGCCCGCCCAGGTCCAGGCCGCCGATGCCCTGCGCCGCAGGTGCCGCGGCGTCCATGTGATCGCGCTGCAGCGCCCCCATCAGCGACTGCGCACCCTGCGGCCCCTCGGCGTTGCGCCCCAGGGCACCCAGCAGCAGCGGCAGGGCCATCTCCACGGCGCTTTGCGTCTGGGCGATGTCGGTGCCAAGGCGCTGGGCCATCTGCTGCAGCGGCGCCCCCTGCAGGTGCTGCAAAAGCTGCTGGGTCAGCAGCGGGGTCGATGCGGAAGTGGAAGTGTTCATGGCAGGCAACTCCTTCAGACGGTGATGCGCGGCCACGGCAGCCGCGTCAGGCGTACATGGTAGGCGCTGCACGGCTTCGCTGCATGTCGGTAGCTATCATTTACATAGCTACAAACGCTGAACACACAAGCCCAAAGCGCCGATTTAAAGCGCCAACAGCCGCCCCCCACGCCCTGCCGGCGGGGGCTCTGCGGCGCGCGATGCCCTTTGACAATGCCTTGTAAAGAAGCATGAAGAATCGCCGCTACCACGGCAGCCTTGCCGTCAATGTGCGAAAGTGCAACGCGTGCCTGCAGAGCGGAGCGCCCTGCGACGCCCTTCCAGGCCCCGCTTTCCTGCTCTGCGCCACCCTTTCCAGACCTTGCGCCTTCGCCCCATGATCCACGCGACGACACCCGCGCCCATTGAGCGCCCCGCCCGCGCCGCCCGTCTTTCCGCTTCACCCGCTTTTTCCCCCTCGTGCACCACTGCGGCCCGTCACGGCGCGCTCGCGCAGCGGCTGGCTGGCCTGGCCCTGGCGCTGGGCCTGGCGGCCTGTGGCGGCAAGGACGCGCCAGCCACCGAGCCACAGGGCCCCGCCGCCGTGGGCGTGGTCACCCTGCAAACGCGCGCGCAGCAACTGGACGCCACCTTGCCCGGCCGCACCCGCGCCTACCTGACCGCCGAGGTGCGCCCCCAGGTCTCGGGCATCGTGCAGCAGCGCCTGTTCACCGAGGGTGCGCTGGTGCGCAAGGGCCAGCCGCTGTACCAGATCGACGACCGCCCGCTGCGCGCCACCGAGGCCAGCGCCGAGGCCACCCTGGCCCGCGCCGAGGCCACGGCGCGCACGCAGGAGGCCAATGCGCGCCGCAATGCCGAACTGGTCAAGATCGACGCCATCAGCCGCCAGGCCTATGACGAGAGCCAGGCCGCGGCCGCGCAGGCCCGCGCCGACGTGGGCGTGGCCCGCGCCAACCTGGAGACGGCGCGCATCAACCTGCGCTACAGCCGCATCGAGGCGCCCATCGCCGGACGCATCAGCCTGTCCAGCGTCACCCCTGGCGCGCTGGTGACAGCCAACCAGGCCAATGCGCTCACCACCATCGTGCAGATGGACCCGATGTACGTGGACTTCACCCAGTCCAGCACCGAGCTGGTACAGCTCAAGCGCGACTGGGAGGCCGGCCGCTACCAGAAGGTGGACGGCAACCAGATGCGCGTGCGCATCCGGCTGGACGACGGCAGCGACTACCCGCACGAAGGCCGGCTGCAGTTTGCGGGCGTGATCGTCAACGACACCACGGGCACGGTGACGCTGCGCGCCGTGGTGCCCAACCCCGACGGCGTGCTCATGCCCGGCATGTACGTGCAGGCGCTGCTGCCCACGGGCCTGGCCAGCGACGCGCTGCTGATCCCGCAGCAGTCCGTGAACCGCGACCTGACGGGCCGCGCCAGCGTGCTGGTGGTCAACGCCGACAACGTGGTCGAGAAGCGCCCCGTGGAACTGGCGCGCGCCTTGGGCAACCGCTGGCTGGTGGACAGCGGCCTGCAACCCGGCGAGCGCCTGGTGGTGGATGGCTTTCAGCGCATCAAGCCCGGCGACAAGGTGGCGCCCCAGGTGGTGGACCTGAACACCAAGAACGGCCCGGCCGCCGCGGCGCCAGCACCCGCCGCCAGCGCCCCCCCCGCGGCGGGCCAGAGCGTGGACATCACCGCCCGCCCCGGCGCATCCCGCTGAGCACGAGGTCAGGCGCACATGGCCCAGTTCTTCATCAACCGCCCCATCTTCGCGTGGGTGCTGTCCATCATCATCATGCTGGCGGGCGGCCTGGCGATCTTCACGCTGCCGCTGGAGCAGTACCCCGACATCGCACCGCCGCGCGTGACCATCTCCGCGCAGTACACGGGCGCTTCGGCCGAGACCGTGGAAAACTCGGTCACGCAGATCATCGAGCAGCAGCTCAAGGGCATCGACAACATGATCTACATGGGCTCGACGTCGGATGCGTCGGGCCGCTCGGCCACCACCCTCACGTTTGCGCCGGGCACCAACATCGACGTGGCCCAGGTGCAGGTGCAGAACAAGCTGCAGTCGGCCATGAACCGCCTGCCCGATGCCGTGAAGAGCCGGGGCGTGTTCGTCAACAAGGGCGGGCAGGACTACCTGGTCACCTACAGCTTCTTCTCGGGCGACCCGAACATGAGCGCGGTGGACATCGGGGACTACCTGAACTCCAACCTCGTGGACGTGATCGGCCGCCTGGACGGTGTGGGCGACATTCGCGTGTTCGGCACCTTCTACGCCATGCGCCTGTGGATGGACCCGGCCAAGATGGAGAAATTCCAGCTCATGCCGTCGGACCTGATCAGCGCGCTGAACGCGCAGAACGCACAGGTCTCGGCGGGCCAGCTCGGCGCGCTGCCCGCCGTGCCCGACCAGCAGCTCAACGCCACCATCACCGCGCGCACCAAGCTGCAGACGGTGCAGGAGTTCGAGGACATCGTGCTCAAGACCGCCACCGACGGTTCGGTGGTCACGGTGAAGGACGTCGCGCGCGTGGAACTGGGCCCCGATAACCTGTCGGTCAAGGCCAAGCTCAACGGCCGCCCGGGCGCGGGCATGGGCATCGTGCTGGCCGACGGCGCCAACGCCATGGCGGTGTCGGACGCCGTGGCCGCCAAGCTGGCGGAGCTCAAGCCCTACTTTCCCAACCAGATCGACTATTTCGTCAGCTCCGACTCCACGCCCTTCGTGCGCGCCTCGATCCGCGAAGTGGCCACCGCGCTGGGCGAGGCCATGGTGCTGGTGGTGATCGTGATGTTCATCTTCCTGCAGAACTTCCGCGCCACGCTGATCCCTGCGATCGCCGTGCCAGTGGTGCTGCTGGGCACCTTCGGCGTGCTGGCTGCGGCGGGTTACTCGATCAACACGCTGACCATGTTCGCGCTGGTGCTGGCCATCGGCCTGCTGGTGGACGATGCCATCGTGGTGGTGGAGAACGTTGAGCGCGTGATGCACGAGTCGGGACTCTCGCCCAAAGAGGCCACGCGCCACTCGATGCGCGAGATCACGCCCGCGCTGGTGGGCATCGGCCTCACGCTGTCGGCGGTGTTCGTGCCGATGGCGTTCTTCGGCGGCTCCACGGGGGTGATCTACCGGCAGTTCTCCATCACCATCGTGGCGGCGATGGCGCTGTCGGTGCTGGTGGCGCTCACGCTCACGCCGGCGCTGTGCGCCAGCATCCTCAAGCCGTCCGCCCACCTGGGCAAGGACCCGCAGGTGCGCCGCGGCCTGCTGGGGCTGAACGACCGCTTCTTCCTCTGGTTCAACCGCCACTTCGAGACCAACACGCTGCGCTACCAGCGCGGCGTGCGCTGGATGCTGCACCGCGCCAAGCGCATGCTGCTGATCTTTGCCGCCATCTGCCTGGCCGTGTGGTGGATCATCGGCCGCGTGCCGACGGCCTTCCTGCCCGATGAAGACCAGGGCTACATCCTGGCCAACGTCAACCTGCCCGCTGGAGCCACCGACGCGCGACTGCAGGACGTGCTGGACCAGGTGAATCTGTACTTCAAGGACGTGCCCGAGGTCATCAGCTTCAACCAGGTCTCAGGCCTGAACGGCGACCAGAGCTCGGCGCGCGCATTCATCCGCCTCAAGCCCTGGGACCAGCGGCCGCAGGCCAGCCAGTCCGCGGCGGCCATCGCCCACCGCGCCACCCAGGAGCTGGCCAAGATCCGCGACGCGCGCATCTTCGTGTCGCAGCCGCCGGCCGTGCGCGGCCTGGGCTCCAACGCGGGCTTCAACTTCATGCTCAAGGACATCAACGGCCTGGGGCACGAGGCGCTGCTGGCCGCCAAGGACCGGTTCCTGGCCGAGGCGCGCAAGCACCCCGAGCTGACCAACCTGCGCACCACCAACCTGGACGACGCCACCGAGCTGCGCCTGGACATCGACGACCGCAAGGCCGCCGCGCTGGGCCTGAGCTACGACGCCATCAACAGCGTGCTCTCCAGCGGTATGGGCGGCACCTACGTGAACGACTTTCTGAACAACGGCCGCGTCAAGCGCGTCTACATCCAGGGCGACGCGCCGCACCGCATGCTGCCGCAGGACATCGGCAAGTGGACCGTGCGCAACAAGAACGGCGAGATGGTGCCGTTCGGCGCCTTCTCCAAGGCCCACTGGGCTTATGGCTCGCCGCAGCTCATGCGCTACAACGGCGCGCCCGCCTATGAGATGGTGGGCAGCGCCGCGCCGGGCGTCAGCTCGGGCGTGGCCATGAAAATCGTGGAGGACATCCTGAAGGGCCTGCCGCCCGGCATTGCGTACGAATGGACGGGCGCCTCGCTGCAGGAGCGCCAATCCGGCGCGCAGGCGCCGCTGCTGTACGCCATCTCGATCCTGTTCGTGTTCCTGTGCCTGGCCGCGCTGTACGAGAGCTGGACCGTGCCCCTGTCGGTGATGCTGGCCGTGCCGCTGGGCGTGCTGGGCGCTCTGCTGGCGACCTGGACGCGGGGTCTGGCCAACGACGTGTACTTCCAGGTCGGCCTGATCACCACGGTGGGCCTGGCCTCCAAGAACGCCATCCTGATCGTCGAGTTTGCCGTGCAGTTGCAGGAACAGGGCCGCAAGCTGCTGGATGCCACGCTGGAAGCCGTGCGCATGCGCCTGCGCCCCATCCTCATGACCTCGCTGGCCTTTGGCTTCGGCGTGGTGCCGCTGGCCCTGGGCACGGGCGCCGGCGCAGGCGGGCGCAATGCCATCGGCACGGCCGTGCTGGGCGGCACCGTGGCCTCCACGGTGCTGGGCATCTTCATGGTGCCGGTGTTTTTCCTGCTGATCCGCAGCTGGTTCAAGAGCCGCTCGCGCCAGGAAGACGCGGCCCAGCCTGCCCCCATCCATCCGGAGAGTGCCGCATGACGCGCCCCCATCCCTTCACGCCTGTGACCGCCGCCCTGGCCTGCGCCCTGCTGGCCGGCTGCAACCTGGCGCCACGCTACGAAGCGCCGCCGCTGCCCGTGCCGGACACGGTGGCATCGCCCCTGCCCCAGCCACCGACCGCCGGCGCCGTGGCGCTGCCGGACGGCGGCCCCATGGCCTGGCAAGACTTCGTGCAGGACGCCCGCCTGCGCACGGTGGTGGAACAGGCCCTGGCGAACAACCGCGACCTGCGCGTGGCGGTACTGGCCATCGACAAGGCCCGCGCGCAGTACGGCGTGGTGCAGGCCGACCGCTTTCCCACGGTGAACGCGGCCGGCGCGGGCAACCGCAGCCGCACCGCTGACGACCTGACCGCCGCGGGCCGCTCCAACACCACCAGCCAGTACAGCGCCACACTGGGCTTCAGCAGCTACGAGATCGACTTCTTCGGCCGCGTGCGCAACCTGAACGATGCCGCGCTGCAGGAGTTCCTGCGCGTGGCGGAGAACCGCCGCAGCGTGCAGCTCAGCCTGGTGGCCGAGGTGATCGGCGCCTGGCTCACGCTGGACGCCGACGCGCGCCGCCTGCAACTGGCGCGCGAGACCCTGCGCACGCGCCAGCAGGCCCTGGAGCTCACGCAGCGCAGCCATGAACTGGGCGCCAGCTCGGGCCTGGTGCTGGCGCAGGCCCAGTCGGCGGCCGACACCGCACGCGTGGATGCGGCCGCCTTCGTCTCGCAGCTGGCGCGCAGCCGCAACGCCCTGGCCCTGCTGGTGGGATCGCCCGTGCCCCCAGCGTTGTTGCCCGCCAGCGTGGCCACCGTGGAAACGGCCATGCCGGTCACGGCCATGGCGGGCCCGGCCACGGCTGCAACCCAGCCCTCTCCCGGCACCGGTACTGCGAACAGTCCTGCCCCCCGGTCCCCCGTCCCCGCGCTGGCCGATCCCGCGGCGCCCGCAACGGCGCTGCTGGCCGTGCCTGCAGACGTTCCGTCCAGCGTGCTGCTGCGCCGCCCCGACGTGCGCGCGGCCGAGCATGCACTGCAGGGCGCCACGGCCAATATCGGCGCGGCCCGCGCGGCGTTCTTTCCGTCGATCACGCTCACGGCCTCGGTGGGCACGGCCAGCAATGCGCTGTCGGGCCTGTTCGAGGGCGGCAACGGCACCTGGGCGTTCGCGCCGCAGATCCGCCTGCCGATCTTCGACGCCGGCCGCAACCAGGCCAACCTGCGCGTGGCCGAGGTGACGCGCGACACCGCCGTGGCCCAGTACGAGAAGGCCATCCAGACCGCCTTCCGCGAGGTGGCCGACGCGCTGGCCGAGCGCGCCACGCTCACCGAGCGCCTGCAGGCGCAAGGCTCGCTGGTGCAGGCCACACAGCGCACGCTGCAGCTGTCGGACGCACGCTTTCGCCTCGGTGCGGACAACTACCTCGCCGTGCTGGACGCGCAGCGCACGCTGTATGCCGCACAGCAGGCGCAGATCACGCTGCAATTGGCCGAGCAGGTCAACCGCGTGACGCTCTACAAGGTGCTGGGCGGCGCCTGGACGGACCCAACACCACCGCCGGCAGGCGGCTCCTGATTCCATCGCTGGCAGCGCTTGAGGGGCAAGCGCTGGACGCTGTTCTTGTTCAATTGCGGTGCATCGGGCGCGCACGCAGGGGCCGTGCCACCGGCACAACATCCCCTACGAGGTCCGGGCGCAATCAGGACGCCAGCGCTCGCACCATCGCGCCGCCACTTGCACCACGGCGGTGCGCAGCCCGCCACGCCCGCCCAAGCGCGCGATTGCTCCTAAAACCATAGCTGCTCGCACTTGTCCATCAAGCGATAGCGGACTATTCATCCCAACCCATGAGCGCACACCTCTCACCCCGCCGCACCCTGGCACGCCCATTGCATTGAAGCCAGCGCGGCCACGGTAGGCCGCAGCGCGTGCCCTCTCCAACGGCGGAGGCAGGGCTCGCGGGACGAAGGCGTCCCCACCCGCAACCAGGCCCCTGCCCGGTGCGGCGTGCGGACGCCTTTTTTGTTGATGTGGCTGCGCGGGGCATTCCCGCCGGGGAGACGATGGTGAAGCAATCCAGGCTGGTGATGGTGGGCAATGGCATGGCAGGCGTGCGCGCGCTGGAAGAGCTGCTCAAGATCGCGCCCGACCTCTACGACATCACGGTGTTCGGCGCCGAGCCGCACCCCAACTACAACCGCATCCTGCTGTCGCCCGTGCTGGCGGGCGAGCAGACGCTGGAGGAGATCGTCCTCAACGACTGGTCCTGGTATGCGGACCACCACATCACGCTGCACGCGGGGTGCACCGTGACCCACGTGGACCGCACGCGGCGCACCGTGCATGGCGTGGCGCAGGACGGCCGCACCGTCGAGGCCCCCTACGACCGGCTGATCCTCGCCACGGGCTCCAACCCGTTCATGCTGCCCATTCCGGGCCGTGAGCTGCCCGGCGTGCTGGCCTACCGCGACATCGCGGACACGCAGGCCATGATCGACGCTGCCGCCAGCTACAAGCACGCCGTGGTGATCGGCGGCGGCCTGCTGGGCCTGGAGGCGGCCAACGGCCTCATGAAGCGCGGCATGCAGGTCACCGTGGTGCATGCGGGCGAATGGCTCATGGAGCGCCAGCTTGACGACGTGGCGGGCAAGCTGCTGCAGCAGTCGCTGGCCGAGCGCGGCATGCAGTTCCTGATGCAGGCGCAGACGCAGGAACTGGTAGCCGGCGGCGACGGCCGCGTGGCCGCGGTGCGCTTCAAGGACGGCAGCGAGGTGCCCGCCCAGCTCGTGGTGATGGCCGTGGGCATCCGCCCCAACACGGCCCTGGCCGAGCAGATGCACCTGCACGTCAACCGCGGCATCGTCGTCAGCGACACGCTGCAGACCGTGACCGACCCGCGCATCTACGCCGTGGGCGAATGCGCGGCGCACCGCGGCATCGCCTACGGGCTGGTGGCGCCGCTGTTCGAGCAGGGCAAGGTGCTGGCCAACCACCTGGCGGAATGGGGTATCGGGCGCTACCAGGGCTCGCTCACCTCCACCAAGCTCAAGGTCACGGGCATCGACCTGTTTTCCGCCGGCGACTTCCAGGGCGGCGAGGGCACGGAGGAGATCGTGCTCAGCGACCCGCATGCCGAGGGCGGCGGTGTGTACAAGAAGCTGGTGCTCAAGGACGACCGGCTCGTGGGCGCCTGCCTCTATGGCGACACGGTGGACGGCAGCTGGTACTTCAAGCTGCTGCGCGACGGCCGCAGCGTGGCCGACATCCGCGACCGGCTCATGTTCGGCGAATCGCACCTGGGCGACGCGGGCCATCAGGGCCAGAACAAGGCCGCCGCCATGGCCGACAGCGACGAGGTCTGCGGCTGCAACGGCGTGACCAAGGGCCAGATCTGCAAGGCGATCAAGGACAAGGGCCTGTTCACGCTGGACGAGGTGCGCAAGCACACCAAGGCCAGCGCCAGCTGCGGCTCGTGCACCGGGCTGGTGGAGCAGATCCTCATGGCCACTGCGGGCGGCGACTATTCCGCCACGCCCAAGACCAAGCCCGTGTGCGCCTGCACCGACCACGGCCACCAGGCCGTGCGCGAAGCCATCCGCACACACCGGCTGCTGACCGTGGACGGCGTGTTTCGCTTCCTGGAGTGGAAGACGCCCAACGGCTGCGCCACCTGCCGCCCGGCCGTGAACTACTACCTCATCAGCACTTGGCCCAAGGAGGCGCGGGACGACCCGCAAAGCCGCTTCATCAACGAGCGCAGCCACGCCAACATCCAGAAGGACGGCACCTACAGCGTGGTGCCGCGCATGTGGGGCGGCGAGACCAGTGCCGCCGAACTGCGCCGCATCGCCGACGTGGTGGACAAGTACCAGATCCCCACGGTGAAGGTCACGGGCGGCCAGCGCATCGACCTGCTGGGCGTGAAAAAGGAAGACCTGGTCAACGTCTGGCGCGACATCGGCATGCCCTGCGGCCACGCCTACGCCAAGGCGCTGCGCACCGTGAAGACCTGCGTGGGCAGCGAGTGGTGCCGCATGGGCACGCAGGACAGCACGCAGCTCGGCAAGGACCTGGAGCACGCCTTCGTGGGCATGTACGCGCCGCACAAGGTCAAGTTCGCCGTCAGCGGCTGCCCGCGCAACTGCGCCGAGAGCGGGATCAAGGACGTGGGGATCATCGGCGTGGACTCGGGCTGGGAGATGTACGTGGCCGGCAACGGCGGCATCAAGACCGAGGTGGCGCAGTTCTTTACCAAGCTCAAGACCGCCGAGGAGGTGCTGGAGTACACGGGCGCTTTCATGCAGCTGTACCGCCTGGAGGGCTGGTACCTGGAGCGCACGGTGCACTTCGTCGCCCGCGTGGGACTGGACTACGTCAAGCGCCGCGTACTCCAAGATGCCCCCGGCCGCCAGGCGCTGTGGCGCGAGCTGCAGGACGCGCTGGCGGGCGAGCCCGACCCGTGGTTCGAGTTCGAGCCGGCAGCGGTGGACCGGCGCCAGTTCATCCCGATCACGCCGATCCCCGCATGAACGTTGGCATGAGTTTCAGCCAAAAGTGCCTGTCACGCCCTGCCAGCAAGCGCCAACAGCTCCTAAAGGAATAGCTATGACCACCTGGACCCCGATCTGCTCCCTGGACGACATCCCCGTGCTCGGCGCGCGCCGCGTGGCCCGCCCGCACGGCATGGACGTGGCCGTCTTCCGCAACGACGCCGGCGGCGTGTTCGCCCTGCTCGACCGCTGCCCCCACAAGGGCGGCCCCTTGAGCCAGGGCATCGTCTTCGGCAACAGCGTGGCCTGCCCGCTGCACAACTGGACCATCGGCCTGTGCGACGGCCAGGCCGCCGCCCCCGACGAAGGCTGCACGCCGCGCTTTCAGGTCAAGGTGGAAGCGGGCACCGTCTACCTGGACGCCCAGGAGCTGGCCCACCACGCCCTGGACCTGCAACGCCCGGTGGCCGGCCCCGCGCTGCGCTGCAAGGCAAACCCACCATGACCCCGCGCAGGCGCAACGCGCCGCGCAAGGCCAGGCCGAGCGCAGCGATGGCCCGAATGGGCTGTCCGGTTTCCGGGTTCCCTTCAGGATGCGCCGAGGAGCGCAGCGGCCAGCGGATCAGGGCTCGCGATTGTTTGAGTAACCGTCTTCGAAGTCAAGCGCAATGAAGCGACTTGTCCCAAGGTTTTCCAGTGCGCACCATGGCGTTGAGCGTGGTGAGCAACTTGCGCATGCAAGCGACCAGGGCGACCTTGGGCAACTTGCCAGCGGCCTTCAGACGCTCGTAGAAGGCCTTGATGGCCGGGTTGTAGCGGGTGGCCGTGAGCGTTGCCATGTACAGCACGCGGCGGATCTCGAAGCGCCCGCCTTGTACGCGCCGCCTGCCCTTGCTGCCGCCGGAGTCATTGGCCATGGGCGCCACGCCCACCAATGCAGCGATCTCGCGCCGGTTCAGCCGGCCCAGCTCTGGCAGCTCGGCAATCATCGTGGCACTGGCCACCGGGCCGACTCCCGCAGCCGACTGCAGCAGCGTGTCGAGCTCCCCAAAGTGCTCGCGCACATGCGTGACCATCTGCTCTTCGATCTCATCGAGCTGCGCCTTGATCGCCGCCTCGATGGCCTCGATGCTGGCGTGCAGCTTCTTGGGCGTGATCTGCAGCCGTTGGCGCTCCGAATGGAGCATGGTCAGCAACTGGCGCCTGCGCGTGACCAGGGCCGCGAGCCACTGCTGGCGCTCATCGGCCAGGGGGCGCAAGAAGCGCTGCAGATCGTCGCGGCGCAGCAGCACCGCTGCCAGCTCGGCCAGCGTGCGCGCATCCACCGCGTCGGTCTTGGCCAGGCGTCCCATGGATTTGGCGAAGTCGCGCGCCTGGCGCGGGTTGATGACCGCCACGGGCAGGCCTGTGGCCTGCAGGGCACACGCTAACGCGGCCTCGTAGCCGCCGGTGGCCTCCATCACCACCAGACCCACGTCCAGGGGCTGCAGGGCAGCCGCCAGCGCCGAGTGGCCTTCGGCATCGTTGTCAAACCGCTGGGCGCTGCTCTTGGCACCCAGCACACAGACATCCACGTGCGCCTTGGCCACGTCGATGCCCACCGTCACTGAGGTAACAGACATGATCTTCAGATCCCTTGCTTGTGCATGCGCGCTCAATCAAGGCGCGCGTAACCGTTCGGGCTTCACGAAGACCAGCGCGGCGGCCATGCGTTCTGTACTCAGTCACGGGCTCTATCACCCCAGCGCCTACCAAACTGCACGGGCCGGTCTGGCCGCCTCAACGGCGTTCAGACTCTACCGCGCTGGTCTGGTTTAACAGGCCGTTGAAAAAGTGCTTTTCGAACGCATCAGGGACGCTGAGTGCGAAGACACGAGCTGCCCAGACGCGTCTGCGCAGCGATTGCAACGGCCCATCTGGCCGGTTTGCAGGCCCTCCCGCCCATTTCGGGCGCACGTATCCCTGGGCTCACGCATGATGCGCGTCCCACCAGCCGCCGATGCTGCCCATTCGCACAAGGTTGTAGGTGGCAAAGCACAGCAGCGCCTGGCCCGTGAGCTTGGCCTGACCGATCAGCTTGGTCTTTGCCAGACCACCGACGGTCTTGATCCAGCCAAAGGCCTCTTCGATGCGCTTGCGCACCTTCAGGCTGGTCTTGTAGCCCTCGTGCCGTGTCACTCGCGCATCCACCGCCGAGTGTTTGTCCTTGGCCGCCACGTGGGGCGTGACTTTGAGCTTTCTGCAGCCTTTGATGAAGGCCTTGCTGTCGTAGCCCTTGTCGGCACCGACCGTGGCCCGTTTGTTCCTGTTGCCCCGACGCTCCAACATGGCCAGCGCCGCCTCGCGCTCGGCCGTGCCGCTGGCGTGGGTGATCTCGACATCCACGATCAGCCCGTTGCGGTTCTCCATGAGGATGTGCCCCATGTGGCACAGGCGGGATTTGTCGCCCTGGCTCTTCTTGAACAGCCGGGCATCGGCGTCCGTGGTGCTCTCGTGGGTGTCGTTGCAGCGCTCCTGCCCCTTGAAGTCCACCTCGGGGTTGCGCCCAGGCGGCGTGCCGCTGTCGTCGTCTTTGCGCTTGAAGCTCTTGTGCGAGGCCCAGGCGTCAATGAGCGTGCCGTCCACGCTGAAGTGCTCGTCGCTGGCGAGCTTGCCCCACTGGGCACTGAGCTTGACGCGCTCGAAGAA
This sequence comes from Diaphorobacter sp. JS3051, assembly GCF_015832135.1. NCBI lineage: Bacteria > Pseudomonadati > Pseudomonadota > Betaproteobacteria > Burkholderiales > Comamonadaceae > Diaphorobacter > Diaphorobacter sp. JS3051. The sequence continues at coordinate 285,121 of NZ_CP065406.1, read as the reverse complement.
GGCGCGGGCGAGGTCTTCGTTGAACAGACGTTCGCGGTTGGCGCTGAAAGTGGAGTGGTCCCAGACCTTGTCTTCGATGTTCAGGCCCACGAACCAGCGGTACAGCAGGTTGTAGTTGATCGCTTCGACCAACTGGCGCTCGCTGCGGATGGAGAACAGGATCTGCAGCAGCAAGGCCTTGAGCAGCATCTCCGGTGGCACCGATGGGCGGCCACGGCGGGCGTACACCGCTTCGAACTCGCGGTTCATGGTTGCCAGCAGCGCATCAACCACCGCGCGCAACTTGCGCAGCGGGTGTGCCTGCGGCACGCGCTCTTCAAGGCTGATGTAGCTGAACATCGCCCCCTGGAAATCTTGACTGCCTCTCATCGTCCTCGTCTGGGTCGTTCACCGATGGCTTCAGATCGTAGCGGCCAACGCGGGCGTCGGCGGGGGATTTTTCAACGGCCTGTTAAAGATACAAGCGCCAAAGGCGCGAGTTCGAGCGAGACCCCGCTGGACGCGAGCACCGCAGGTTGCCCGCAGCGAAGCGGAGGGACGCAGCCTGTAGGGTCGTCTTTCTTTGGCCTACCTTTCTTTGACGAAGCAAAGAAAGGTAGGTGCGCCGCCGGGCGCACATCCCGGCCAGCGACATCAAAAAAATATAGCTACCCGCGCCCGCCTATCAAGCCTTAAAGCCCCAAAACCCCAAGAAACCACGCCATGAAAGAAACCCCCTCCACCTGCCCCTACTGCGGCGTAGGCTGCGGCGTGATCATCCAGTCCGACGGCGACACCATCACCGGCGTGCGCGGCGACCCCCACCACCCCGCCAACTTCGGCCGCCTGTGCACCAAGGGAAGCACCCTGCACCTCACCGCCAGCCGGCCCATCACACTGCAGACCCGGCTGCTGCAACCCCAGCTGCGCCCGCAGCGCGGCCAGGCAGCGCACCCCATCGACTGGGACGCGGCTCTCGACACCGCGGCGCAGCGCTTCGCCGCCACCATCGACCGCCACGGCCCCGACGCGGTGGGCTTCTACCTGAGTGGCCAGTTGCTCACCGAGGACTACTACGTCTTCAACAAGCTGGCCAAGGGCCTGATCGGCACCAACAACATCGACACCAACTCGCGCCTGTGCATGAGCAGCGCCGTGGCCGGCTACAAGGCCACGCTGGGCGCCGACGCGCCGCCCGCCTGCTACGACGACCTGGGCCACGCGCAGTGCCTGTTCATCGCCGGCAGCAACACGGCCTGGGCGCACCCCATCGTGTTTCGCCGCATCGAGGACGCGCGCGCCGCCAACCCGGCCATGAAGATCATCGTGGCCGATCCGCGCCGCACCGACACTGCGGCCATGGCCGATCTGTTCCTGCCCCTGCTGCCGGGCAGCGACGTGATGCTGTTCAACGCCATGCTGCACGTGATGCTGCGCGAGGGCTGGGTGGACCAGGGCTACATCGCGCGCCACACCAGCGGCTTTGCCGATCTGCAGGCCGTGGTGCAGGACTGCACGCCCGAGCGCGCTGCTGCCGTCTGCGGCCTGCCGCCGCAGGACATTGCCACCGCAGCGCGCTGGTTCGCTGGCGTGGAGAGCATGGCGGAGGGTGGGCCACGCCGGCCCACGCTGAGCCTGTACTGCCAAGGCCTCAACCAGAGCACCAGCGGCACGGCCAAGAACGCCGCGCTGATCCACCTGCACCTGGCCTGCGGGCAGATCGGCCAACCGGGCGCCGGCCCCTTCAGCCTGACGGGCCAGCCCAACGCCATGGGCGGACGCGAGGTGGGGGGCCTGGCCAACCTGCTGCCCGCGCACCGCGACATGGCCAACCCCGACCACCGCGCCGAAGTGGCCCGGCTGTGGGGCCTGGAGTCGGTGCCCGCGCGGCCCGGCAAGACGGCGGTGGAGATGTTCCAGGCCGCGGCCGACGGCGAGATCAAGGCGCTGTGGATCGCCTGCACCAACCCCGCGCAGAGCCTGCCCGACCAGACCACCGTGCGCCGCGCCCTGCAGCGCGCCGAGTTTGTGGTGGTGCAGGAGGCCTTCGCCACCACCGCCACCGCGCAGTACGCCGACCTGCTGCTGCCTGCTACCACCTGGGGCGAGAAGACCGGCACCGTCACCAACAGCGAGCGCCGCATCAGCCGCGTGCGCGCGGCAGTGGCCGCACCCGGCGGCGCGCGGCACGACTGGCAGATCGCGCTCGCGCTGGCGCAGCGGCTGGAGAGGCACCTGCGCCCCGGCCAGCCCACGCTGTTCCCCTACGCCGGGGACACGGCGCAGGCCTGTGCCGAAGCCATTTGGAACGAACACCGCGAGACCACGCGCGGGCGCGACCTGGACATCACCGGCCTGACCTGGGCCGCGCTGGAGGCAGACGGGCCGCAGCAGTGGCCCTACCCGAGCGGCGCCCGCGCGGGCCGCGCGCGCCTGTATGCGGACGGCGTCTTTCCCACACCCGACGGGCGTGCGCGCTTCGTCCCCGCAGCCTGGCAGCCCCTGGCCGAGCCGCCCAGCGCGCGCTACCCGTTCAGCCTGACCACGGGACGCCTGCGCGACCAGTGGCACGGCATGAGCCGCACCGGCACGCTGGGGCGGCTGTTCGGCCACGCGTCCGAGCCCGCGCTGCAGATGCACCCGCAGGACCTGCAGCGCCTGCAGCTGGCCGCTGGCGACCTGGCGCATGTGACCAGCGCGCGCGGCTCCATCATCGCGCCCGTGCAGGCCGACGACACACTGGCACCGGGGCAGGTCTTCATGGCCATGCACTGGGGCGGCGAATACCTGGGCGGGCGCTCCAGCATGGGCCGACCACTGGCGGGCGTGAACGCGCTCACCACGCCGGCCTTCTGCCCTGGCTCCAAACAGCCGGAGCTCAAGCACGCGGCGGTGAAGGTGCTCAAGGCCGAGCTGCCCTGGACGCTGCTGGCCATGGCCTGGCTGCCCGAAGATGAAGCCCTGGCCGCGCGCGAGGCCCTGGCCGCGCTGATGCCCGAACTGCCCTTCGCCCACTGTGTGCCCTTCAGCGGCGCCGCGCCGGCCGCAGGGCCCCCGCGCACGGGTGTTCTGCTGCGCGGTGCCGCGCACGAGGCGCCGCCACCAGCCCTGCTCGCGCGCATCGAGCACCTGCTGCACCTGGACGGGCCTGGCACGCTGCGCTATGCCGACCGCCGCCGCGCCCAGCACCGCGCCGCGCGCCTGCAGCGCCAGGCCGACGGCCGCACCACTTTGGACGCACTGCTGCTGGCCGGCAATGGCAGCGCTGGCGGCTGGCTGCGCACGCTGCTGCAGGAAGAACTGCCCGTGCAGACCTATGGCCGGTTGCTGCTGCTGCCCACCCAACAGCCGCCCGTGGCCGTGGCCGTGGCCGCACGCGGCAAGCGGGTGTGCGTCTGCCTGAACGTGACCGATACCGACATCACCGAGCGCCTGGGCCAGTGCCAGGGCAGCCCGGCCGAGCGCCTGGCGCAGTTGCAGGGCGCGCTGCGCTGCGGCACGCAATGCGGCTCCTGCGTGCCCGAGCTCAAGCGCATGGTGCAGGCGGCGGTCGCGGGCATAGGCACCACTGCGGTGCAGGCAGCGTGACGCGGCACGCAATCCGCCGCACGCATATAACAGGCGGTTATCAGACATGCCGCAGAATGGACACCACTCGTCCCACCCGCCAGCCAATACCCCATGGGCATCAGCCACTACATCAAGGAAATCGGCCGCGGCGCACGCGGCGCCAAGGCGCTGGACCGCGCGCAAGCCGCCGACCTGTTCGGGCAAGTGCTCGACGGCCGGGTGACCGATCTGGAGATCGGCGCCTTCTGCGTGGCCATGCGCATCAAGGGCGAGACCGCCGAGGAAATGAGCGGCCTGCTGGACGCGGTGCATGCGCGCATGGCCGCCATACCGGCCTGTGCGAACGGGCAGCCGCTCATCGTGCTGCCCAGCTACAACGGCGCGCGCAAGCTGCCCGTGCTCACGCCGCTGCTGGCTCTGCTGCTGGCGCGCGAAGGCTTGCCCGTGCTGCTGCACGGCATGCGCACCGAGGCGCGCCGCGTTCTGGCATCAGATGTGCTTGAAGCGCTGGATATACCTGCGCTAACAGCTCCTCGATCCATAGCACCCGGCAGCGTGGCGCACATCGGCACCGCGGTGCTGCTGCCCGGGCTGGCGCGCCTGCTGGCGGTGCGCGAGGTGATCGGCCTGCGCACACCGGGGCACAGCGTGGCCAAGCTGATGAACCCCTGCGCCGGCCCGGCGCTGGTGGTGAGCAGCTTCACCCACCCCGAATATTTCGACATCCTGAGCGGCACCTTTGCCACGCTGGGCGCGCACGCGTTGCTGTCGCGCGGGCTGGAGGGCGAGGTGGCGGCCGACCCGCGCCGCACGCCGCGCTACGACGCCTTCATTGGCGGCACGCACCAACTGCTGCAAGACCAGCAGCCCGGCACGGCCGCCGAAGTGCCCGGCCTGCCGACCGAGATCGACGTGGCCACCACCGCCGCCTATACCCGGCGCGTGCTGGCGGGCGACGCGCCCGTGCCCCCTGCCCTGCGCCAGCAGGTGGAACATATCTTGCACTTGAGCCGTCAAATCACTGCACAGGCCTCGTCATGACCACACCTTCTCTTCCAGCCCATGCAGGCAGCTGCACCCTGGTGGGCGCCGGCCCCGGCGACCCCGAGCTGCTCACCCTCAAGGCGGTGAAGGCCATCCAGGCCGCCACCGTGCTGCTGGTGGACGACCTGGTGAGCGACGCCATCGTCGCGCTGGCCCGCCCCGGCGCCCGCGTCGTGCATGTGGGCAAGCGCGGCGGCTGCAAGAGCACGCCCCAGGCGTTCATCGAAAAGCTCATGCTCACCGCCGTGCAGGAGGGCGAGACCGTGGTGCGCCTGAAGGGCGGCGACCCGTTCATCTTTGGGCGGGGCGGCGAAGAAGTGGAGCACCTGCGCGCGGCGGGCGTGCCGGTGCAGGTGGTCAATGGCATCACCGCCGGCCTGGCGGGCATGACGCAGCTGGGCGCGCCGCTCACCCACCGCGAACATGCGCACGGCGTGGTCTTCATCACGGGCCACAACAAGCCTGGGAACCAAGGCACCGACTGGCGCCAGCTGGCCGCCACCGCGCGCGATGCACGCCTGACCCTGGTGATCTACATGGGCGTGACCGGCTGCGCCCACATCCAGGAGGAACTGCTCACCGGCCTGCCTGCGCACACGCCGGCGGTGGTGATCCAGCATGTGAGCCTGCCGCAGCAGCGCCACGCGGTGACCACGCTGGGCCAGTTGCAGTCCACCATCACCCGCGAGGGGCTGGCCAGCCCCTCGGTGATCGTGATCGGCGACGTGGTGCGCGGCATCCAGGCCGTGGCGCACGGCGAAGATGCAGCCCCGGTAGCAGGCACGCGCAGCCGGGCGGTGTGACCGCTCAGCCGGCGGCGCTGGCCTGCGCCGCCTGGCGGATCTGCGCGAAGCGCTCGGCCTGTTCCTTGCGCAGGGCCTTGCGCAGCAGCGCGGCCTCCCAGCGGCGGCGCTCGTCGTAGCTGGTGGGGGCCAGCGGCGGCACGGGGGTGGGTTTGCCCGCATCGTCCACTGCCACCATCGAGAAGAAACAGCTGTTCACATGCCGCACCACCTGGGTGCGGATGTTCTCGGCCACCACCTTGATGCCGATCTCCATGGACGACGTGCCAGTATGGTTGACGCTGGCCAGGAAGGTCACCAGTTCGCCCACGTGGATGGGCTGCAGGAACATCACCTGGTCCACGCTCAGCGTGACCACGTAGCTGCCCGAATAGCGGCTGGCGCAGGCATAGGCCACCTGGTCCAGCAGCTTGAGGATGGCGCCGCCGTGGACGTTGCCGGAGAAGTTGGCCATGTCGGGCGACATGAGCACGGTCATGCTGAGTTGGTGCGCGGGAAGGTGCATGGCGGTATTAGAGCGTGTTTACGCCGACCGTGCGAGGCCGGAGCACGTGCCTTCACCCGCCACGCCCCGTGTCACACCCGCGTCACGGTTTCTTGGTTTCCCCCAGTGGGCGCGTACGCCGGCGTTCCTAGCATGGCCCCTGCGCTGCCCATGGCGGTGCAGCGCCAGCCCAATACAAAAAGCAGGGAGCTCCCATGACCACGCCGTTCATCGTCCACCCTTGTGCGCCGCGCAGGCGGCTGCTGCAGTCGCTGTGCGCGAGTGCCTGTGCGCTCGCGTGGCCGGCGCTGGCCCAGCAGCGCTCGGCAGACGCCAAGGCAGCCATCCTCATCGGGCGCTCCTCGGCACTGTCGGGCCCCATGGCGCCGTTCCTCACGCCGGTGCACGAGGGGCAGGAAGCCGCCCTGGCGGACTTCAACGAGGCCGGCGGCGTCACAGGGCGCAAGGTGCAGCTCGTGTCCCTGGACGACAAGTTCGACGCTGCGCTTGCCCTGGACAACGCGCGCAGACTCGTGCAGGACAGCGGCGTGATCGCGCTGTTCGGCCAGGCCGGCACCTCGCAGGTGCTGGCGCTGCTGCCCTACCTGGCGCAGGCGCGCACGCCGCTGGTGGCCGTCTACACCGGCAGCCCCGCAGTGCACGGCGCGCGCAGCCCCTACCTGTTCACCACCAGCGCCAGCTACGCGGACGAGCTGGTGAAGATCGTGCGCAACCTCGTGGCCATTCAGACCACGCGCATCGGCGTCGCCTACGAGAACAACGACTTCGGCAAGCTCGCCCTGCCCCTGGTCGAGAAGGCCATCACGGCCGAGGGCGGCACCTTCGTGGGCGCCCATGCCATGCACAGCAGCGGCCAGGACGCCGAGGCCGCCGCCAAGGCCCTGGCGGCCCTGCGGCCGCAAGCCGTGGTGATGATTGCCGCGGGCCCGCCCGTGGTGGCCTACGTGCGCGCCAACAAGGCGCACCTGGGCGTGCCGGTGTACACGCTGTCGCTGGGCGCGGGTGCGCAGGTCATCCGCGCGCTGGGCAGTGACGCGCGCGGGCTGGCCGTGGCGCGCACCACGCCGCCGCCCACGCGGCTGACCACCGCCGTGGCACGCGAGTTCCAGGCGTCCATGAAGCGCCACGGCCACCCCGTGGACTACGACCGCTTCAGGGGCTACCTGGACGCGCGCATCCTCATTGAAGGCCTGCGCGCCGCGGGGCCTTCGGTGACGGGCGCGTCGCTGGCCGCGACCCTGGAAGGGCTGCACAAGGTGGACCTGGGCGGCTACACCTACCAGTACAGTGCGCAGAACCGCAATGGCTCCAGCTACGTGGACATTGCCGTGATCGGGCCCGACGGCAACTACATGCACTGAACTGCCTGCACTGCACGGCCTCGGAGCCCGTACGCGACAATCGGCGGCTTTGCCCGCCAGGTTGCTGCCCGTGTCCTCACCCTTCTTTGATGCCGTCATCATCGGCGCCGGCGCCGCCGGTCTGTTCTGCGCCGCCCAGGCGGGCCAGCGCGGGCTCAAGGTGCTGCTCGTCGACCATGCCGACAAAGTGGCCGAGAAGGTCCGCATCTCGGGCGGTGGGCGCTGCAACTTCACCAACCGCGACCTGGACGTGCGCGCGCCGCACAAGCACTTCGTGGGGCAGAACGCGCAGTTCTGCCGCTCCGCGCTGTCGCGCTACACGCCGGCGGACTTCATCGCGCTGGTGGAGCGCCACGGCATCGCCTACCACGAGAAGCACAAGGGCCAGCTGTTTGCCGACCGCTCGGCCGAGGACATCATCGCCATGCTGCTGGCCGAATGCGCCCAGGGGCGCGTGGAGCGCTGGCAGCCCTGCGGCGTCAAGAATGTTGTCTTTTTGGCCGATGAGGCAGGCGGCACAAGCGCTGGCAGCTATCAAATTGATACCGATCGCGGCCCGGTGCAGGCGCGCAGCCTGGTGGTGGCGACGGGCGGGCTGTCCATCCCCAAGATCGGTGCCACGGACTTCGGCTACCGGCTGGCACAGCAGTTCGGACTGCCGCTGGTGGCGCAACGCCCCGGCCTGGTGCCGCTGACCTTCGACGGCCAGGCCTGGGCGCCCTACGCACAGCTTGCCGGGCTGGCACTGCCGGTGGAGATCAGCACCGGCGCCAAGAAGGAACGCATGGCCTTCGTGGAAGACCTGCTGTTCACGCACCGCGGGCTGTCGGGCCCGGCCGTGCTGCAGATCTCCAGCTATTGGCAGCCGGGCACGCCGCTGGCCATCAACCTCGCACCGGGCGTGGACCTGCCGGCCGCACTGGCCCAAGCCAAGGTGCGCTCGCGCAAGCTGATCGCCAACGAACTCGCCGCGCTCGTGCCCAGCCGTCTGGCCGACGCCTGGGCCAGCCAGATCGTGGACTGGCAGCGCCCCATCAACGAAGCCGCGGACAAGGCCCTGGCGCGGTTGGCCGAGCGGCTGGCGCGCTGGGAGCTCACCCCCACGGGCACCGAAGGCTACAAGAAGGCCGAGGTGACGCTGGGAGGCGTGGACACGCGCGCCCTGTCGCAACAGACCATGGAATGCAAGGCCCAGCCGGGCCTGTACTTTATCGGCGAGGTGGTAGACATCACCGGCTGGCTGGGCGGCTACAACTTCCAATGGGCCTGGGCCAGCGCCCACGCCTGCGCCCAGGCCCTCCCGCTCCACTGAACGCCCTCCGTCTCTAGCAGGCCGTTGAAAAAGTGCTTTTCGAACGCATCAGGGACGCTGAGTGCGAAGACACGAGCTGCCCAGACGCGTCTGCGCAGCGATTGCAACGGCCCATCTGGCCGGTTTGCAGGCCCTCCCGCCCATTTCGGGCGCACGTATCCCTGGGCTCACGCATGATGCGCGTCCCACCAGCCGCCGATGCTGCCCATTCGCACAAGGTTGTAGGTGGCAAAGCACAGCAGCGCCTGGCCCGTGAGCTTGGCCTGACCGATCAGCTTGGTCTTTGCCAGACCACCGACGGTCTTGATCCAGCCAAAGGCCTCTTCGATGCGCTTGCGCACCTTCAGGCTGGTCTTGTAGCCCTCGTGCCGTGTCACTCGCGCATCCACCGCCGAGTGTTTGTCCTTGGCCGCCACGTGGGGCGTGACTTTGAGCTTTCTGCAGCCTTTGATGAAGGCCTTGCTGTCGTAGCCCTTGTCGGCACCGACCGTGGCCCGTTTGTTCCTGTTGCCCCGACGCTCCAACATGGCCAGCGCCGCCTCGCGCTCGGCCGTGCCGCTGGCGTGGGTGATCTCGACATCCACGATCAGCCCGTTGCGGTTCTCCATGAGGATGTGCCCCATGTGGCACAGGCGGGATTTGTCGCCCTGGCTCTTCTTGAACAGCCGGGCATCGGCGTCCGTGGTGCTCTCGTGGGTGTCGTTGCAGCGCTCCTGCCCCTTGAAGTCCACCTCGGGGTTGCGCCCAGGCGGCGTGCCGCTGTCGTCGTCTTTGCGCTTGAAGCTCTTGTGCGAGGCCCAGGCGTCAATGAGCGTGCCGTCCACGCTGAAGTGCTCGTCGCTGGCGAGCTTGCCCCACTGGGCACTGAGCTTGACGCGCTCGAAGAAGGCGCGGGCGAGGTCTTCGTTGAACAGACGTTCGCGGTTGGCGCTGAAAGTGGAGTGGTCCCAGACCTTGTCTTCGATGTTCAGGCCCACGAACCAGCGGTACAGCAGGTTGTAGTTGATCGCTTCGACCAACTGGCGCTCGCTGCGGATGGAGAACAGGATCTGCAGCAGCAAGGCCTTGAGCAGCATCTCCGGTGGCACCGATGGGCGGCCACGGCGGGCGTACACCGCTTCGAACTCGCGGTTCATGGTTGCCAGCAGCGCATCAACCACCGCGCGCAACTTGCGCAGCGGGTGTGCCTGCGGCACGCGCTCTTCAAGGCTGATGTAGCTGAACATCGCCCCCTGGAAATCTTGACTGCCTCTCATCGTCCTCGTCTGGGTCGTTCACCGATGGCTTCAGATCGTAGCGGCCAACGCGGGCGTCGGCGGGGGATTTTTCAACGGCCTGTTAAGCAAGCTATTCTTGAACCGGCAAAACGCTCCTTCATTGGCGACACGCCGCCCAAGGTTCAAGAAGTCGACTCCAACAAGACCTTCTACATTGAATCTATCGAGATTAGCAAAACAGTGGACAAGGCTGGCGTCGGGCGGTGGCTGCACGGCTGTGACATCCCGCTGAATCCCGATCTTGTCGCCGTCATTGGGAACAAGGGAAGCGGCAAGAGCGCTTTGGCGGATGTCATCGCGACACTCGGCAACTCCAAGCAATCCAAGCACTTCAGCTTTTTGAAGAAGGATCGCTTTTGGGGCAAGACCGGCGAGCCCGCACGGCACTTCACCGGAACGCTGACCTGGCGAGACGAAAGCACCGAGTCCCGGCCGTTGAATGAATCGCCATCAGAGGAAAAGGCGGAGCTTGTTCGCTACATCCCGCAGGGCTACTTCGAAGAGCTTTGCAATGAGCACGTATCGGGCAAGTCGAACGCATTTGAGAAAGAGCTGAGGGCAGTGATCTTCTCCCATGCGAGCGAAGAAATGCGGCTTGGCGCACTCGACTTTGATCAGTTGACCGAACAGCAGGAGCAATCGCTCAGGAATCGATTGGGTGAGTACCGTAAGGAGCTGGCATCGACCAACGCAGACATCGTTCGCATCGAGGAGCAGCTTCAACCCATTGAGTTGAAGAAACTCACCGATCTGCTTTTGCTGAAGGGAAAGCAGATCGAGGAACACGACAAGCTGAAGCCTGCGGAGGTCGCTGCGCCGACCGAAGCAATGAGCCCCGCGCAGAAGCAAGCGGCTGAAGGCTTGGCTGCAGCAACTCAACAGGCCGAAGCCGCCAGAAAGCGCAGCCAAAAGATTACTGGCGAGACCACGGAACTGGCCAAACGCCAAAAGGCCATAGGGAATATTCGCGAGCAGTTGAGGTTGCTTCAGCGATCTTTCGATCAAGCCGAAAAGGCCGTCTCCGACGATGTCAAACTTCTCGGTTTCGCCTGGACCGATCTCGCTGCCATCGAAATCAAGACCGCCGTTCTGGACCAAAAATCGACCGAGTTGGCAACGAAGCAAAGCGAGATAAAAAACGAGGCCGAAAAGCTGGCGGAAGCCCTCAATGCCGTCACCGCAACTCAGCAAGGTCTCACTGCAAAGTTGAACGCTCCGCAACAGCAGTATGAAGCCTATCAGCGCCAGCTTGCGGAATGGAACGCAAAGCGTGACGAACTCATCGGCTCAATCACCGAGCCTGAGACCAAGGTCGGATTGGAAACCAGGATTGAGCAGATCAAGGAACTTCCGCAGCAGCTCAAGGCTTTGGAAGCGAGGCGTTTGCAGCTGTCCGGGGAAATCTTCGACACTCTTGATGCACAGCGGCGTGCGCGCGCGGAATTGTTCAAGCCGGTGCAGGACCTGATTCAGAAGAACGTCCTGATACGCGAGGACTACAGGCTGCAGTTTCAGGCAACGCTGGCGGCATCCGCTGATGCTATCGCCGACCAATTGTTTGCTCTGATCAAGCAAACCTCGGGTGACTTTCGCGGGCAGGACGAAGCCCTGGCGACCATCAGAAGATTGTTCGATGGCCATGACCTGAACACTAAGGATGGGGCGCTAGCCTTCATTGCTTCCTTGCAGGAAAAGGTGTTGGCAGCTGCAAAGGCCTCCGGTTCAGATGCCGGAATATTCAGCTTGCTGAAGAAGGGGCAGCCTGCCACGGCTGTCTATGACCTCATCTTTGGCTTGAACTTCCTTGAGCCCCGGTACTCGCTGCTCTTCCAGGACACGCAGATCGAGCAACTGTCTCCTGGCCAACGTGGCGCGCTTCTGCTGATCTTCTACTTGCTGGTGGACAAGGGAAAGACCCCCATCATTCTCGATCAGCCGGAAGAGAATCTTGACAACGAGACGGTGTTCCGTCTGCTCGTTCCCGTTCTCTCCGAAGCCAAAAAGCAGAGGCAGATCATCATGGTTACGCACAACCCCAACCTGGCGGTTGTTTGCGATGCAGAGCAGATCATCCATGCGAGGTTCGACCGAGCGTTGGACTCCACCATCAGCTATGAATCGGGAGCCATCGAGAACACAGGGTTGAACGAAGTCGTCGTGACCATACTGGAAGGTACGAAGCCCGCATTCGAGAACCGATACGGGAAATACCATTGACATGGCAGCGCTCGAACCTCAGTACATGACCATCCTGAAGCAGGCGCTCGCCGCCCGCTTCGTGCCGTTCCTGCCCCCGTTGCTCGGCAACGCCAATCCTACCGATCAGGCGGCAAAGCAACTCTCACGAGCCTTCAGTGCCTTCGCCCTGCACAAGCTGCTCGACATCACGCCGCAGGCGGCCGCCGCTTCGGTCGTTGACGACTTCAACGACAAGGGCATCGATGCGATCCACTATCACGCGCCATCGGAGACGCTGTACCTTCTGCAAACCAAGCTGAAGGAATCTGAGCAATTCAAGCAGGAGGATGCACTGCCGTTCTGCGAGGGCATTCGCCTGTTGCTCAAACAGGACTTCACCGCGTTCAACGGCAACGTCCAGAATCGGAAGGCCGATATCGAGGGCGCACTCGATACGTGCTGCCATATCAAGCTGGTCGTGCCTTACACCGGCGATGGTGTGTCGCAAACGGCACGCGATGCCTTGCAGGCGCTGCTTGATGACGAAGACTTTGATGAAGAGCGCTTGGACAAGCAGGTGGGGTACTACACGGCAGTCGAGATTACCCGCGACCTGCTGGCGGAGCAGGCCTACCAGCCCGTGCATGCGGATGTCGCGTTGCAAAAGCATGCGAAAGTTGAGATGCCGCGGACAACGTACTACGGAATAGCGCGGCTGGCAGATTTGGTGGTTCTGCACCAGACGCACGGAAAAGCCCTGTATGAGCGCAACATCCGTTACTTCCTAGGCAGCAGCAAATCCGATGTCAACAAGGCCATCAAGACGACCTTGCATGACTGTCCCGCAGACTTCTTCTATTTGAATAACGGCGTCACTGCCGTCTGCGACCTGATCGAACCCAAGGCCAACAAGAACGGCATCAAGAAGTTCAAGGTGCGGGGCCTGTCCATCATCAACGGCGCGCAGACCGTGGCGTCGGCTGCTGAGTTCGTGAGGCAGCATCCGGGCAGGAGCATCGATGACGCCAAGGTGATGCTCACGTTGATCAAGGCATCGGCAGACGGCCAGTTTGGGAAGAGCGTGACCAAGGCTCGCAACCACCAGAACCCGGTTCAAGCCGCGAACTTCGCGTCGCTTGACGAGAACCAGGAGCGGCTGCGGCAGGAGATTGGCCACCTGGGCTTCGATTACCACTATCGCCCCGAGGCCCTCGCAACCGGTGCTGGGGCCATCACGCTCGACGAGGCGCTGCGGGCGCTAGCCTTGCAACAGAACGACCCACGCTACGCTGTTTGGCTCAAGACCGAACCGGCGCGACTCGCAAATCCCGACTCCGTCGAATACCAAGGGCTGTTCACCGCCGGCCTATCGGGGGCGTTGTTGGTCAACGCCGTCCTGTACCACCGCGCGATTCGCACCCTCGTGGTGGATTACGAACGGAACGCCCCTGCGCGCAGTCAAGAACGCCTGATCTATCGACATGGCATTCACTTGATCACGACAGTCATGATGAAGCGCCTGCGCAACCGCATTCGCGCAGCAGCCGTCATTGACCCCGCGACGATTCCCGCGTTGATCAGCCAGCCGCTCGATCAACTCCGACAGCAGACTTTCGATCTCGGCGAGCAACGGCTCATTCTTGAGGGGCCGTTGGCTTACTTCCGCAATCAGGGCAACGTCACAGCCTTCCTAGTGTAGTGTTGCATTCTGTTTGGAACTTAATCGGCTATTGGCGCGGATGACCTTTTGCAGGATGTCGCGAGCGTTCTTGGTCCAGATGAACGGCTTGGGGTTGGTGTTGTGATGCGCGATGTACTCATCGATGGCCGAGACGAGTTCGGGCACGCTGGTGAACACCCCGCGGCGTAGCCGGTTCTCGGAGATGTCGCGAAAGAAGCGCTCGACCATGTTCAGCCACGATGCCGAGGTCGGCGTGAAGTGCATGTTGAATCTGGGGTGCTTGGCCAGCCACTCCTGCACAGCTGGATGCTTGTGCGTGGCGTAGTTGTCGGCGATCAGATGCAGCGTCTTGTCCTTGGGCGTCTCCCGATTGATTTGACGCAGGAACTTCAGCCACTCGATGTGGGTGTGGCGCTGCTGGCACTGGCCGATGACCTGACCGTTGAGCACGTTGAGCGCAGCGAACAAGGTGGTTGTGCCGTTGCGCTTGTAGTCGTGCGTCATGGTGGCCGCGCGCCCCTTCTTGAGCGGCAGCCCGGGCTGCGTTCGGTCCAGCGCCTGCACCTGGCTCTTTTCGTCGCAGCACAGCACCAGCGCATGCTCGGGCGGCGACATGTAAAGCCCCACGATGTCTTCGAGCTTTTGCACGAACTGCGGATCGCGCGAGACCTTGAAGCCGCGCACGATGTGAGGCTTGAGACCGTGGGCCTGCCAATGGCGCATCACGGTGCTGGCGCTGACGCCCAACTCAGCGGCCATCGTGCGCGTGCTCCAGTGCGTGGCCGCCTCGGGCTTGGTCTGTGTGGTTAGCTTCACAAGCTTGGCCACATCCACCTTCACCGGCGGTGCGCCGCGCGGCAAGTCGCGCTCGATACCTTGCAGCCCCAATTGCAGGTAGCGTTCACGCCAGCGCGCCACCTGCACGCGCCCAATGCCAAGCTGCTCGGCAATATCCTTGTTTTGCAGCCCCTGCGCGGCCAGCAGCACGATCTGGGCGCGCTGGGCCAATCTGACGCTGGTGCGCTTGGAGCGCGCCAGCCGGCTCAGCTCGCTTTCCTCTTCATCCGTCAACACAATCGTCGGGGCAACTCGCAATTTTTCACTCCAATGCAAACCGTAGTAGAGCATTGGAGCGTGGTTGCTCAATTAAGTTTCATTAAGAATCAAACACTACACTAGCCGACCTGATGGAAACACATTTCGCGCTGGCCGCCGATCCGGCCATAGCACCACTACGCCATATTCAAAATGCAGCGGACGCGTATCCCCGCAAGCGCCTGATCGACTACTTGTCGAGCCGCGCGCCACAACTCTGAGAGCAGTGCCATGAGCAAGCAAAAACTAGAACTCACCTGGATCGGTAAGGAGAAGCGGCCCAAACTGGAGCCGCGCATCCTGCTTGAAGATCCTGAAAAGTCCTATCACGCCAAACATCGTGTTTCCGACAACGACATCTTCGACAGCCGGCTGATCTTCGGTGACAACCTGCTGGCGCTCAAGGCGCTGGAGCAGGAGTTCTCCGGCAAGGTGAAGTGCATCTACATCGACCCGCCCTTTAATACGCAACAGGCGTTTGAGCACTACGATGATGGATACGAGCACTCCATTTGGCTTGGGCTCATTCGTGATCGCGCTGAGTCGCTTCGGCGATTACTGTCCGATGACGGAACGCTGTTCGTGCACATCGACGACAACGAGCTTGGCTACCTGATCGCATTGCTTGACGAAGTTTTCGGTCGGCGTAATCGCATCGGGGTAGTGACCTTCAAGCAGAGTTCGGCCTCAGGGCCGAAAGCCGTCAATCCAGGGCTTGTCACGACAAATAACTACATTCTGTACTACGCGAAGAATAAGGATGTCTGGTCTCCGAACAGAGTCTATGTTCCCGGGCCTCGCGATGACAGGTACTCCAAGTTCATCGAGAACTATGAGGACGATTTCCAAGACTGGTGCCTTATCGGGCTTCGTGAGGCATTCCTTCGAAGCAACAAACTTCAATCGTGGGATGACGCCAAGGCGAAATTCGCAGATAAGCTAGAAGCCAAGTTGTCCGATTTTGTCGTGACCAACGCCCATCGAGTTGTTCGTACCGCACGGGTTGCTCCCAAGGATGTCAATGAGTCGGCGAGAGATGCCCTTGCTCGTTCAACCGCTGACCGCACCAAGGTGTACCGATCTGTGCGAGAGGACAAGGATGACTACTACTTCCTCGGGGGCGAGCAGCTAGTCTTCTACAAAGCTAAGACTCGCGTCATTGACGGTAAATCAACGACCGCCTCACCTCTAACGAATCTTTGGGATGACTTGCTATCGAACAACTTGCATAACGAGGGTGGTGTTTCGTTCCCGAATGGAAAGAAACCCGAGGCGCTAATCAAGAGATGTCTTGAACTCTCCACGACCATTGGGGACATTGTTCTTGACTCATTTGCCGGCTCCGGAACTACCGGAGCTGTTGCACACAAGATGGGTCGCCGCTGGATCATGGTTGAGCTTGGGGAGCATTGCCACACTCATATCATTCCTCGACTCAAAGCTGTCATTGATGGTGAAGATCAGTCGGGAATATCAAAGGCAGTTGGTTGGCAAGGCGGCGGCGGCTTCCGCTACTACCGCCTCGCGCCCAGTCTGATCGTCAACGATCGCTGGGGCAACCTGGTGATCAATCCCGAATACAACGCTGCGCAGTTGGCCGAAGCGTTGGCCAAGCTGGAAGGCTTCACCTACGCGCCCTCGGAGACGCGCTGGTGGCAGCACGGCCATTCCAGCGAGCGCGATTTCATTTATGTCACTACGCAGAACCTGTCTGCGGAGCAGTTGCAGGCGCTGTCTGATGAAGTCGGCGCGGAGCAAAGCCTGCTGGTGTGCTGCGCCGCTTTCCACGGCGTCACGGCGGCCAGTGCGGCGGAGCGCTGGCCGAACCTGACGCTGAAGAAGATCCCGAAGATGGTGCTGGCCCGCTGCCATTGGGGCCGCGATGACTACAGCCTGAATGTGAGTAACTTGCCGATGGCGGAGATGGAGAAAGCCGAGTCTGTGGCCCCTGGTAATACCGCCAAGAACACCAAGAGCAGAAAAGCCGCCCTCGCCAACGCGGGACAAGGCGGCCTATTTGGGGAGAACGAATAATGAACGCCCGCGTCCTGCACGCCGTCACCGGTCGTCTGTCTCTTCGTCCGCCCCAGGCAGAATCTCTCGTCAAGCTGGTTAGCGCGCTCGACGCAGCGCCCGAACTTTTGGGCCACGAGCGGGATGTCTCGGCGATTCTTTCCACGTTGAAGGCCGAGTTCTGCACGCTGGAGGACTTCGAGCGCGAATTTCCGTCACTGTGCTTTGCGCTGGCAACAGGCGTGGGCAAGACGCGCCTCATGGGAGCCTTCATCGCCTACCTGCATCTGGCCCACGGCATCAACAACTTCTTTGTGCTCGCGCCCAACCTGACGATCTACAACAAACTCATCACGGACTTCACGCGCAACACGCCGAAGTACGTGTTCAAGGGGATTGCCGAGTTCGCGCAGCAACCGCCGCTGATCATCACCGGCGACAACTACGACCAGACCGGCGCGGCGGTGGATGATCAGCCACAGGGCTTCGCCCACGACGTGCGCATCAACATCTTCAACATCTCCAAAATCAACTCCGAGGTGCGCGGCGGCAAGGAGCCGCGCATTAAGCGGATGAAGGAAGTGCTGGGCGACAGCTACTTCAACCATCTCGCCAACCTGCCCGACCTCGTGCTGCTGATGGACGAATCGCATCGTTACCGCGCCAGCGCGGGTGTGCGTTCCATCAATGAACTGAGGCCGCTGTTTGGCCTGGAGGTGACTGCGACGCCATTCGTCGAATCTACTAAGGGGCCGGTACCATTCAAGAACGTGGTGATGGACTATCCGCTGGCGCGGGCGATGGAGGACGGCTTCGTCAAAGAGCCTGCCGTGGTCACCCAGCGCAACTTCGACGCCAAGGCGCACACGCCCGAGGAGATCGAGAAGACCAAGCTGGAAGACGGTGTGCGCCTGCACGAGACGACCAAGGTCGAGCTGCTCACCTATGCCCGCGAGAACGGCGTCAAGCCGGTCAAGCCCTTCATGCTCGTCATCGCTCGCGATACCACGCACGCGGGGCAACTCTTGGCGCTGCTGGAGTCGGAAGCCTTCTATGAGGGGCGCTATCAGGGCAAGGTGATTCAGGTCGATTCCAGCCGTACCGGCGCGGAAGAAGAAGAGATGATCACCCGCCTGTTGGCCGTGGAGAGCGTGGACGAACCGACCGAGATCGTGATTCACGTCAACATGCTCAAAGAGGGTTGGGACGTGACCAACCTCTACACCATCGTGCCGCTGCGCGCCGCCAATGCCCGCACGTTGATCGAACAATCCATCGGACGTGGCCTGCGTCTGCCCTACGGCAAGCGCACGGGCGTCGCGGCGGTGGATCGCTTGAACATCGTCGCACACGACAAGTTCCAGGAGATCATTGACGAAGCCAACCGCGGCGACTCGCCGATTCGCCTGAGGCAGGTCATCCTCGATGCGCCGAGCACCGACGATAAGAAGGTCAGCGTGCAGGTCCAGTCCGGGGCAGCGGCGCGCCTCGGTCTGACGGAAGCCCCGGTCGTGGTCACGGGGGCTTCAGCCACTGACAGTGGAGCGAAAGTCTCCGTGCCCCAACCGGTGTTCAGCACGGAGGCGGAGAAGCAGGCCGCGCGCGTGGTCATGGACGTCATCGGCAAGTACGAGGTCAAGCGCGATCTGGTGCCCACCAGCAGCGCGCTGCTGAAACCCGAAGTGCAGAAGGAAATCCTCGCAGAGGTGGCGGAACGGTTGAAGCCCCTGCAAGGCGAATTGCTGGCGGGCGTGGATGCATCGGCCTCCGCTCTTGATTTGTCCGCCGTGGTGGCAAAGACCACCGAGATCGTGGTGCAGCAGACCATCGACATCCCGCGCATCGCGGTGGTGCCGACTGGCGAAGTCACAACGGGCTTCCACGCCTTCAAGCTGGATGTGAGCCAGCTCCATCTCCAGCCGGGTGAGCGCGAGATCGTCGGGCAGATGCTGCGCACCAACGAGCAGTTCACCCTTGCCGCCGAGGTCGGGCTCAAGGAGCAGCGCCCAGAGGACTACATCGTCCACGCGCTGGTGGACTTCGACGACATCGACTACTTCACCCACGCCGATCTGCTCTACGACCTCGCAGGCCAGATGGTGCAGCACCTGCGCGGCTATCTGTCCGAGGATGAAGCCATCAATGTCCTCGATCGTGACCGCCGCCTCATCGCGCGGGAAATCCACGCGCAGATGATGGCCCACTTCTGGGAAGAGGCGACGGAGTACGAGGTGCAGGTCAGTCGCGGCTTCACCGAACTCAAGCCGTGCAACTACACTGCCACGGCGGGCCAAACGGCTCACCACTTCCGGGAGACCGTGACTGAGACCAGTCGCATCAAGCAGATGCTATTCGGCGGCTTCGCGCGTTGCCTGTACCCGCTGCAGAAGTTCGACTCGGATACCGAACGGCGCTTCGCCATCATCCTGGAGCGCGACGCGACGAAGTGGTTCAAGCCTGCGAAGGGGCAGTTCCAGATCTACTACAAGCTTGGCACCGAGCAGCCGGAGTACATCCCCGACTTCGTGGCCGAGACGGACGCGACCATCTTCATGGTGGAGACCAAGGCACGCGCCGACATCAACACCCAGGAGGTTCAGGCCAAGGCCACTGCCGCCATGCGCTGGTGCAAGCACGCGTCCGATCACGCGGCGAGCGTAGGCACCAAACCCTGGAAGTACCTGCTGGTGCCCCACGACGATATCAACGAGTCGAAACGGCTCGCGGATTACCTACGCTACGAGGTCAATGCGTAGTCCAGCTACCGTCGCTCACCCACGGAGATTCCGATATGAGTCGTGCTCATCTGCGCTTCCAGGTAGATTCCCGCCTCGCCACATTGTTGAGTCAGGAATATCCCTCGTCCGAGCGAGCGTTGAAGGAACTCGTGGACAACGCATGGGATGCCGACGCAGAGCAGGTAACGATCCTCCTCCCGAAACCTCTGAGTGGAGACCCTCTCGTCATCCAGGATGACGGCACTGGCATGACCGAGGAAGAGCTGCGCCGCCACTATCTGTCGATCGCATCTGATCGGCGCTCCCGACGCGGGGAGCGTACGGCCGGAAAGAACCGTTTGGTCAAGGGGCGTAAGGGCATCGGCAAGTTCGCCGGGCTCATGGCCGCAGCGGTGATGACGCTTGAAACCCGGGCCCGTGGTCGGTTGTGCCGTATCACCTTGCGGCTGGATGATCTATCCCAAGTCGAAGACATTGAACAGTTGAATATTGGCCTGCAGAGCGATCCTTGTGGGCCGGAACTGCATGGCACGACCATTACGCTGAGCGATCTGCATCAGGGCCTGGCTTATCCGGATGCCAATCGGCTGCGCCAGATCCTTTTGCAGGACTACGGGCGACAGGATGACTTTGCCATCACGATCGACGGCAAGCGGCTCGACGTCGATGATGTATCCGGTAGCTACTCGGAGCAGGAAGAGGAACTCCCAGGTGCCGGCAAGGTAAAGCTGCGTTTCTCTATCAGCGACGGCAAGTCCGGGTTGCGTCAGCCAGGTATCACTTTGCGTGTGGATGGCAAGGCCGTTGGACGGCCTGGGTTCTTCGGCCTGGATCAACGAGATGACTTTCCATCCAAGCTGCTGCGAAAGCTCTACGGCGAGATCGAAGCAGATGGACTGCGCGACCACATCACGGCGGGCTGGGATGCGGCGGTCGAGAACAGCGAGCTTCTGAAAGAAGTTGAAGGCTACGTCCAGCCTATCTTGCGAGAAGCCTATGAGCAGCAGTACCGGCGCGAAATTCAGTTGGCGCAGGCTCGCCTGCAGAGAGCGATCCTCACGCGCTTGTCGGCTCTGCCAGAGCACAAACGTGCATTTGCCGATCGTGCGATCAAGAAGATTCTCGACAAGTATTACGGTGAGCCGGAGAGCAAAGTCGAACCGGTGGTAAACGTGCTGTTGGAAGCGATGGAGCGTTCCGACTACCGTATTCTTCTGGAGCATATCGCGGAGGCAACGCCGGGCGATGTCGCAGGGGTAGCTGAGCGCCTGGATGAATTTGGCTTGGCGGAGATGGCATTCCTCGTACAGCAAGCGACGGCTCGTCAGGTTTTCCTTGATCAACTGGACGGCCTTGCCCGTGATGCCGCCACGACGGAAGCCGTCTTGCACAAGGCACTGGAGCGAAACTTGTGGGTATTTGGCGCCGAATACTCGCTATTCAGCTCAAACAGTACGTTGCGGCGACAAGTGGAAGATGTCCTCGGCAAGACCTACACAGGTGACAAGGCCGACAAACGCCCCGACCTGCTTCTCAACGAGAACCTCGGTGGACAGTACCTGCTGATCGAGTTTAAGCGGCCGAGCCACGCGCTGAAGCACGAAGATTATGTGCAGGCGATTGGTTACCGGCACGAGCTGGCGAAGTATCTGGGTTCTCCGATTCAGGTTCTGCTCGTCGGCGGCAGTCGCTCTTCGGATTTTCCGACGGACAATCGTGAGCCAAATGTCGAGGCTCGGATTTTTAGTCAGGTCATCTCCACCGCTCGGCGGCAGATTGAGTGGCTGCTACGTACAGCGGAGACATGTTCAAACTGATCCCCATGTCTCGATGAACTCGACGAAGCATATTCCATCGTAGCGGCGCACAGATCACAGGTACTTCTTGAAACTACTGGCCGCAATATTGGTTGCAACCCCGAGCATCGCCGCGCTCGGCAGCAGGATCACCAACGGGTGCAATGACACCGGCAACGCCAAGTAGGTCACCCACGGCAGCACCGCCAGCGGCATCAAGGCCGCCTTCGCCCGGTGGTAGACGAAGCCCGATTCCCGCCCGGCGCCGAACTTGCGGATGTCGCGGCGAACGAGTCCGTCGACCAGGCCGACGAAGGCCGCGAGCAGGAACAGGGGCAGTGTCAGCACCAAGACCAGCAGGCGGACGATGAACGTCAGAACGGTGAAGCCGGCAGCAATCAGATAGCCCTTGGTCCAGACATAGACCTGGGCCAGGTAATGGCGGAAGTCTCGGTGCGCGCCTCGGCTGGGTGCGCTGGCCTGCGCCGAGGCGTCGCGCGTCCAGTCCAGCAAGCCCGTCTTCACGAAAACCCACTCGTAGGTGCCCTCCACCAGCCAGCGCGCGGTGCGTCCCGGCTCCTGCACGACGGCGCTCCGGGTGAAATGGGTGGAGAGCTGGTTCAGCTCGTAGTCGAGCATGCCCTGCGCGTGGCGCCAGCCCTGGTCTGGCCAGAACAGGTGCATACCAACGCATTCGATGACGATGGACAGCAGCAGCGAGGCGACCAGCACGCCGAACAGGCGCCATGGCAGCGTGACCACGCTGGCGACCAATCCGCGTTGGCGTGCCTGCTGTCGCTCGGCGGTCGCGGCGGGCTCTTTCACGATGGCGCCTCTTCATCCGGCGTGCCTTCTTTCACTTCCTCGGCCAGATCCGCTGGCAACGCGTCGTCGTCGTGCAACCGGAGCAGCCCGTTGCCCTCCCACCATTCGCCCGCCTCGGCGTAGTGCTGGCGCATGTAGCCGGCCAGTTGTTGCAGGTCCCGGGGCATGGCTTCGTCCGGATCGGGCGCTGGCAACGGCATGCGGACCTTCCACAGGTTACCGCCTTCGATGAGGGCGAAGCACTGCCCCTTGGGCAGGCCGACCACGTGCGCAGGCTCGATGAGCGGCACGCTCGACGTGCTGATGCGGTCCTGCGCGTTGCTGGTGAAGTCGGTCGGGCCGTGGATGTCGGAACTGTCGGTGGCGCCGCTGACCAGGGTGGTGGTGTAGACCTCCACCTTCGGCAGTTGCCGTGTCAGCAGTTCGGCGGTGGCGGTCTCGCGCACCCGCAGCATGAACAGGTTGTTGAAGTTGCCGATGACCTGGCCGGCCTTGGCGCGATTGCCGATGCGCGCCTCGATGTCCGAGAGCGTCTGCGTATAGGCCGTGACCTGCATGCCTGCACCGCCACCCTTGTTGATGAGCGGAATGAACTCATCGCCCATCAGTTCGTTGAACTCATCCGCATGAACGTTGATGGCGACCTTGGCATTGGCCGATGCCCCCGGCAAGCCGTCGTCGATGCCGTGCTTGTAGATGTGCCCCGCCACCGACACCAGATCGCTGAACATGCTGTTGCCGACGGCCGCCGCCACTTCGGCGTCGGACAGCGCATCCAGACCCACATAGACCACGGCCCGCTTCCTGATGATCTGCATCCAGTCGAAGATCGGGCGCGGGTCGGACAGGTCGGAATAGTTCGGGGCGAGCAGTTGCGCAATCTTGCCGGTGGTGAGCTTCTCCAGCAGCGGTAACAGCGAAGCGACGATCTTGTCGAAGTAAGTGCGGTCGTAGCGCACCGCAGAGCGCAGGCCGTCGAGCACCGCGTCATAGGTTCGCGTCTGCGACAGGTACTGCTCCAGTGCCACCACCCGCTTCTCTCGCCCGACCATATGGCGCGGGATGGTCTTGTCGTTGAGGCGTCCTTCGAGCTGGACGATCACCTCCCAGGCCTTGGGCTCGGTTCGGGCAAAGAAGTGCTGGGCGTACTCGATGAACAGCGCGTCGATGTTGACGACGTGGCGCTGGATCAGCAGGTAGTCCGGGCGCTGCCCCAGTTCCACCAGGGCGCGCGCGATGATGTTGACGAAGCGCCAGGCGAACTCTCGGAACGCGGCGCTGTTGCCTTCGCCGGAAAGCTGCCCCGCGATGCGGGTGGCGACTTCCGAGATGCGCCCGAACCGGCCCACGGCGTTGTAGCGTGCCGAGATGTCGGGCCAGCCCAGGTGGAAGACGTACATCTCACCCTCGCGTCCGGCGCGCCTGGCCTCGACATACATGCGCTTGAGCAGGTCGGCATCGCCCTTGGGATCGAAGACGATCACCACCTCATGCTCGCCCTGGATCTTGCGACGGATGTCCTGGGTGATGAACAGTTCGGCCAGGCGCGTCTTGCCCACGCGCGTGGTACCGAGCACCAGGGTGTGGCCCACACGCTCGCCCAGCGGCAGGGTGACGTCGGTTTCGTGCGGCTCTATGCCATGCAGGCGCGGCATGCCACCCACTGGCGGCAACGGCCGGACGGGGTTGAGCGGGCTGTCCCAGGCCAATGCCCGCGCCAGCCTAGGCAGCGGCGGCGGCGCGAACTCCAGCCGCTCCTCCAGGCGGCGCGCCAGGCGGTAGAACGTCGTCGGTTCGGCGTAGCGCTGGAACTCGGGCTTGTAGGTCTGCGTCAGCCGATGGGTGTGTCGTTGCTCCCAGCGGAAGCCACGCCCAACGAACAGGCGGTACTGGCTCACCGGCACGTCACGGCTCGTCATCACGTAGCGTGGCAGACGACGGATGTGGCGGCGGTAGCGCAGGATGGCCCAGGCGTCGCGCAGGCGGACCGCGCCGAAGGCCAGGAAGGCCAGCCCGCTGCCGAGGCCGAGTACCGGATTCAGCGCGAGCGACCACGGTGCCACCACGCACACCACCGCGGCGCCTGCGCATACGGCAACGGTGTATAGCTCCACCGCTGGCCGCAGCAGGACTTCGACGGCGTGCGGCTGGGCCATCGGGCCTTCCTCACTGTTCGATGCCGGTGGCGGTCACCAGCACCGGGTAGTGGCGCAGCCCCAGGCGCCCGGCCAGTTCGTCCCCGGACGCCGGCGCCAGCATCAGCCCGGGCGCCAGGGCACGCAGTGCCGCAAGTGCCTGCGGTGACTCGACCTGGACCACCAACCCCACGGCCCCGAGCTCGCGCAGCGCCGGGGCACGCTGGCGCAGCCAGGCATGGGAGCGCTGGTCATCACCAACCAGGAACATCGGCGTGAGCCCCGGCGCCTGGATCGCCCGGGGAGCCACATCGCCAGGGGCCAAATGGGCCGAACGCACTGGCAGCATGGCCGCCTCGCCAGAAGGCCCTTCGGGCAGGCGTGGCATCTCGATCCTGGGTGATGGCCTGCTTCCGGTGCGCGGTTGCAGGTCCAGGGCTTGGTAGTAAGGCAGCGCGGAGGCACCGCCGTGATCCTCGACGACGATCAAGGGCGGCGATTGTGCGAAAGCGGCTGGCACGGACACGAGCGGCAGCAAGCCGATCAGCCACCGCGTAGCCGGACGGAAGATTCGAGGCTTCATGGCAGGGTTCTCCGGGTATCCGCGCCCCGCGCTGGCTCGCCCAGTACGCGGGCCAAGTGGCGGCCAACACTCTGTCGGTAGCGCGCAGCGGGTGCGCCACCAGCGGGACGGTGGTAGCGGCCGATCGTGATCAGCCAGTCCTGGCCCGGCGCGTGCTGCTCGCGCAGGATCTGCGCGGCCAGCGCCAGGTTCTGATAGGGATCGAGCAGTTCGCAGGGGTGGTCGTAGCGGTGGCGCTGGTAGCCCAGGTTGATCTGGCCCAGGCCGGCGTCGATGCGGGTGCGCGGCACGTCGCGCAATGCCTGGTGCAGGCCGGCGCAGGCCTCGGTGCGGGTGGCGAATCGACGCGATGCCCCGGCCACGTTGAGCGTCCAGGGCCAGGGCACGAGGCGGCCGTGGTACCGGGCGCCACTCTCCTGCAAGGCCACGGCGTATAGCACCGCTGCCGGGATGCCCGCGCGCTGTGCCGCGAACTGGTAGGCCGGCGGCGGGACCTCCTCGGCCTTCGCCTGGCCGAGCGCCCAGCAAGCCAGCAGCAGGAGCGCGAGACGCGCGAGGCCTACTGTCGCTGCCATTGGCCGCCGACCTGGCGTACGACGGCGGGCAGTTCGCCCTGCAGGCCGAGGGACAGCCAGCGGCCACCGTCGTGGTTGAGGGTGATGTGCCGGGCGCGCACCTTCGCCGGGTCGATACGGGCCCGGCGTGCCCATTCACGGATGCGCGCGTCGTCGGCGCGACTGCCGACGACATAGACATCGAACTCGACGCCCGACGTCTGCAGCCGCTGCACGGCCTGGTCGCAGGCGGTACAGCCGTCCTTCACGAAGATGGCGGTTCGGTCGGTGCCTGATGCGATGGCGGTGCTCGCGCCGGTCGGCTTGGCCCCGGGTAGGTTGACCCTCGCCATGCCCGGCGCGATCCGTTGCCAGGCGGCGTCGTAGGCACGCTGGTAGGCCAGCGTCTTCTCGACCCGCCGGGCTTCGGCCCGAACCTGCAATTCCGCGTAGCGGCGGCGCTCCTCGTCGGAACGTGCTTCGATGCCGAGGGCGGTGAGCGGGTCGAGGCTGGGCGAGTAGACGCCCAGCGGCCCCTGCATCAACTCGCGATAGCGCGTCCATTCATCCGTGCTCAGCCCCCAGTCCTTCGCCCGCTGTTCGTCACTGCGAGCGATGGCCGCAGGCACTTCACGGCTCGGCGCCGTCCTGGCCGCGGTGGTTGCGCCGGTGGGCTGCGCGAGCGCCGCCTGCATGGCGGAGGCGGCCAGCAATGCAACCAGCAATGGCGGGGTCAAGTGGCGCGGGACCATCGGTGTGGGCCTCCTTATCGGGGCGGGATGGGCAGCCTGCGGATCTCGTCTCCCTGCCGGAAGACGGCGCCATCGCGCTCGATCCCGTCCAGTCGCCAGCCACCCTCCGACTCTCCGGCGCGCAGCAGGCGGACATCGGCCAGCCCGGTGCCATCGGCAGGCATCACCGACACGAAGTGTTCTCCCGCACGCAGTTCCACTCCGATCAGGCGGAATGAAGGCTCAACAGGCTTGGGTTGGGCCGCCACAGGTTGGGATGGCCGTGGTGCGGGCAGCTTGGGCTGGCGCGAGACCGGGCGGGCTTCCAGTCGCGTGACGCGGGTTTCCAATGCGTGCAGCGCATCGGTCGCGGCGTGATGGGCCTGCGCCAGCTCGATCGCCGCCAGCCGTTGGTCCAACGCCGCGGTGTCCTGCTCGTAGCGCGCCTGCGGCAAGGCGGCGGGCTGAGTGTGGCGTTGTTCGATCCGATGCGAGAGGCCGTCCAGTCGGGATTCGAGCAGGGACACCTGCGCGGTGGGCGCGAAGGCCTGGGTCTGTTCCGCCAGCCCGGACAAGGCCATGTGATCCACCAGCACCACCGCGCTGACGAGCAACAACCAGGTTGCGGCCGCGACCCGCAGCAGCGTCGTGCGCTGGCCCGTCGCCGAGTCCCGGATGGTCATGGCGAAACCTCCCGGATCAGCGGAGGGCTCTCCGCCGAACGGTTGATTTCCGGTGGCTTGGGCTCGTGCGGCGTATGAGCCTCCCTGAGGCTGCGGATGAAGCACACCTTCCGCTCACCGTCGTCGACCTGCAGATCCCAGACGGGGCCGGCCAGGGTCAAGAGCGCATCGCGCAGCAGGACCGGGCCGAGCCGGTAGTGAGCCGCCGGCAGCGGCAAGGCCAACAGATCGGCGGACTGCTCATCGCACAGCCGGTAGCCGGAACGCAGAACGAGGTGCCGGAGGGCATCCCCGACGGTGGCGCCCAGCGTGCCGGGGATCTCCACATCCACCACCTGCAGCAACAGGTCGTGCTGGGCCGCTGTGGGCGCGAGTTCGACCAGGGTGTAGCGGCCATACCGCGTCACCGGCACGAACTCCATCACGGCTTCGGGCGCGATGTCGGTGACTTTGGATACGGGCGTCGGTGGCACGGCGTTCGTCATCGCGCAGCCGCTGGCCATGGCGGCCAGGAGCAAGCCGGGCAAACGGATCAGATGGCTGCGTCCGGCAATACGGAAGGGCTGGCGGGATGGGCGCATGGATCGGTGTCCTGAAACAACGAGCCATCACCATCGCCGCGCCGGCCCTTTGTCACAGCAAACAAAGCGAATCCGTCGGCTCCCGATTTGCCAGGAAAAATGCCGGCGACCATAGGGCCGCCGGCATGCAACGCATGGATCATGCCGCCACGAGTTGTCGTGCCAATGCCACCTCGACGGAATCACCGTCTTGGTTCAGGACATCGAGCCCGGACTCCGGCACGTCGCCCGACGTGCTTTGCGACACCATGATCTTCCGGGCCATCAACCCCAGGCAGGTCATCTGCGAGGAGTTGGCGTAGCCGAGGTAGATCACGCGCACCGGCTGCTTCTGGCCGATGCGCCAGGAGCGCCGGGCGGCCTGCTGCAGCGAATACACGTTGTACCCGCTCTGGAGGAACACGATGGTCGGGAACTCCAGCAGGTCCAGGCCGGTTTTCACCAGCTCGGGATTGGTGATGAGCACGTCGATGCCACGGTCCAACTGCTCGGCGATCCAGTCCTCGCGGCGGGAGGCATCCACGCTCGCGCGCAGTACCGCCACCTTGAAGCCTTCCTGCTCCAGCAGCACCTTCAGGCGCGACGTGGTGTCGCGCGTGCCGGTGTAGACCGAATAGACCAGGGTCTTGCGACCTTCCGCCTTCTCCTGCCGGCAGATCTCGATCAGCTCGCGTTCCTTGGGCATCACCTCCAGTTCGTTGAACTGAGCCGGTACGAACGCCAAGGTGTTGCGCGTGCGCGGATGCACCACCGTTTCCGACCGGAAGCAGCAGTCCGGCCAGGCCAGCAGCACGTTGAGGACCACACCGAGCAGCGTCGTGTCGCGCTTCGCCAGGGCCTGCTTCAGCTCCTGGGTCAGCCGCCCCGCCAGATCGCGGTAGGCCGCGGCTTGCGCCGTGTCCATGGCGACTTCGCGGAACTCCTCGTCGTAGGGCGGCAGCACGTTGCCACCGATGTCCTTCAACTTGAGGAAGACGGTGAACGGCAGGACGCAACGCAGCACGCCCTTCGGACCGAAGCCCGGCGCCTTGACCGTGCGCACCGATACCTTGGTGCCCTTGGCCGTCTTGTGCGCCGTGCCGGTGCTCTCGGAGTAGATGTCCTTCAAGACACCGTGATCGCGCATGAACGCCATCGCGGCCGAGGTCATGCTGCCGCTCTTCGTCGGCCGGTAGCCGTCTTCGATCATCCGCCCCGGCAGGGCTCGGAACAGCAGGTGGAACAGGTCGTCGCCGTAGCCGCCCATCAGCGTGCCGGTGAGCAGCAGCGTCTTGCGCGCCTTGGCCGCCAACACGCCCATGGCCTGGCCCTGAGCGGAGCCGCCGTTCTTGTACTCGTGCGCCTCGTCGGCGATGAGCAGGTCGAACGTGCCTTGGGGAAGCTGCCTCTTGATGAACTCGGACGGCTGGTAGCCGCCCTCGCCGAAGCCGAACTCCATGTTGGCCATCGCGCGTTCCATGCGATGGGCTTGCCGGTCCGAGAAGACCAGCTCGCCGCGGTCGTCCATCAGGTTGATGAACTCGTGGATGTTGTCCCCGAGCATCGACGCGAGGAAGGCGTCGCCGAACTTCTGCATCAGCTTCTGCGCGGTGACGTCCCCGATGGTTGGAATACGCTTCAGTGCCTTGAGCACGGTCGAGGACTGGTCGCTGGCGGACAGGCCTCTCGGTCGGATCAGCGTCCACAGCGGTGCACGGCAGTGACTGCACTTGCGGCGATACTCCTCGGCTTCCAGCTCGACCGGGTTGATCGGCTCGCCGTCGAGGTCGGTGATCACATGCCCGCAATCCGGGCAGGCCCCGACGTCGCCGTGAGGGGTGCGCCGCCTAACGATGACAGGCTTCCAGTGAAACCCCATCCGCATCCGTACGCGGCCCAAGACGAAGAACTCCTGGCCCTGCGCCGGCACGCCCAACTGCTCGCGCAGTTTCAGCAGCTTGACCAGCGTGTCCGGGCCGTTGAGCACCCAGACCTTGGCACCGGCCACCGTCTCCTGGATCTCGCGCCGCCACTTGTAGACCAGATGGGGTGGCGAGAGCACCAGGGTGCGGCGGTAGCCTTCGGCGTTGAGCACGGCGGCCGTGGCGATGCCAACGGTCGTCTTGCCGCAACCCATCTCGCCATTGACGATCGCGGCGCGTTCGCCGCGATCGACCAACAGCTCGGTGACGGCGTGGACCACATCGGCTTGCGCCGGGAACAGCTTGCGCTTGAGCGCGGCGAGGATCAGTTGCCGATGCACCCGCACCTGGCCGGTGTAGACCGGAGGATTGGCGCGGTTGAGCGAGTCGAGCAGCTCGTCGCCGAACTCGGACACGAAGTCCTGCAGGCTGAGCGTGAGGGGTGAAGCGGCCGCTTCGAGCAGGTCGCCCTGCACAGCGGTTTCGGGAACGGTTTCGAGATCGAGGGACATGGTGATGCTCCAAAGAAGATGGGGCATGGACCTCCCCCACGGGGCGGTGACATGCCCCTGGGTGGGAAAAAAGACGCGGCAAAGAAGACCGTAGGTGCCGCTGGATGCGGATCAGTATTCGCTGGGCAGCAGCAGCGTGGTGACGCTGCGATCCCACTCTGTGATGATCCAGAGCTTCAGGTCGCGCGTGACCTGGTAGGACGAGAACAGGCGATCCTCGCCGGACTTCAGCGCGGCATCGTTCTGCCGTCGATCGCTGTCGTCCAGGTCGCCCCAATCGCCATGAAGATGGCGGCGCAGGTACGGCGTGGGGTCGAGCCGGCCCTGTCGGACCAGCTCATCGACGCCGGCGGTCATGACCACCTGCCCGGGCGAAAAGCGTGCTTGTGACGCGAGGTTGAGGATTGCGAGTGCCATGGTGGTTTCTCCTTATGGAAGAAGGGGCCACGGCACCCCCATCGGGGCAACGTGACCCCGGTGGGTGGATGAAAGCGACGGCGAAGCGTCAGGGAACAGCGATCAGCGGATGGTCAGCACTTCGCCCCACGTGGGCGAGCCCAGCGTCAAGTCCCATGCACGAATGACCGGCACGAACTTGTCGGTGAGGATGCGCGTCTCGGCCACGGAGCCGTCGTCGCGCTCGGTGTATTCCGTCTGGAGCGTCTTCTCCTTGTGGGTATCACCTTTGACGACGAGCACGCGCCCGCTCTTGGACGTCACCACGCCGGAGATCGCGCCTGCGGCCAAGGCCAGGGCGAGATGCCAGTGCGACAAGGCCCGCGCGGGCGGACGCAGCGATTGCTGCGCGGCGCCCAGGTGGGTATCGAGCGCCGGCCAGAGTCCTTGCAGCCGGCCGACTTCATCGGCGAACTGCTCGGGCTCCATCGTCACGCGATAGAAGTGCTCCGGCTCGGCCGGGCTGGCAGGGACGGTGTACGGCAGGAACGGCCATTCGAGCGGCAGTTCCTCGGCTTCGGCGTCACCCTGTCCGATCTGCAGCAGCAGACCGCGCACGGCTTTGACCGACTCCGACGCCTGGTCGCGTTGACGAATCTTGCGACCGAAGATCACCACCTGCTTGAACTGCGTTTCCACCGCACGGTAGATGCGCAGGTCGGCGAAGTGGCGCGTCAGCCATCCGACCAGTTCGGCGTCGAGCACGTAGGACGGCACGATGAAGATCAGCACGCCGCCGTACTGCAGCAGCGGCAGCGCCCGCTGATAGAACAGCTTTTCCAGCCGTGCACGGCCCTGGCCCTGATAGCCGATGTTGCCGTTCACGTCCTTGCTCAGGTCGCCATACGGCGGGTTCAGCCACAGCAGCCCGAAGGACTGGCGCGAGATCAGCGTGTCCATCAGGTCACCGTGGATGCAGTGATCGACCAGTTGCCGTGCGTGGCGGGCACGCTCGGCGTCGTACTCGACGGCGAAGGCCTTGACCTGCTCGCGCCCGAGGGCGTGGGCGGCTTCGGCGATCGCCACGCCTTCGCCGGCGCAGGGATCGAGGATGGACATGGCGCCGGGAGACGGCGCCAGTGCGGACAAGGCCCGCTCCAGCGTCGGCTCGTCGGTGGGGAAGTAGCCGTTACGGATGAAATTGCGCGCCAGGCGCGGAAACATGAGTGCCATGGATTTCTCCTGGTGATGGATGAGGGAAGGCGGGCAGGCGCGGCGCGCATGCCCGTGGGGATGGCTCACGCCACACGCCGAAGCGGTGCGTTCGTGGCCAGTTCGTACTGCGTGGCGCCGAGGGTGCCGTTGCGGATCAGCTCGCCCAATGCCTTCGTCAGCGCCGGGACATCGAGGGCCAGCCGATGGCCTTCCAGCGGCCCGAGGGCCAAGGGAAGACCGGTCAGCATCCGCCGTGTCTGCAACAGCGCCAGCACGGTGTCGCGCCAGTGGTCGAGCAGTGGCAGCGGGCAGGTGTCCTGCACCAGCGTCCACAGCCGGTCGAGCCGGTGAGCGGAATCCCTGGGCAGAAGCGCCAGCGCGCTGGCGTTGGCCTTGTCTGGCTTCACGCAGCGACGATCGAACAGCCACACATTCGTCAGCGAACCGAACAGCGTTCGCCGATAGGCACGGGTGATGCGCTTTTCCAGGTTCTCGACGTTGCCGACGAAGACCGGGATGGATGCGCCCTGCTCGGTGATGACGTGGAACTGGTCCAGCCCCTGTTCATCCCGGCCGAGGGTCAGGCGGGCGAGGAACTCCTGAACGGCGGTGTCGCGCGCCCAGATCGAGAGAAAGACGAGATTGCCCTGCTCGTCACCGACGCAAGCGTCGGCCATGAGGTCGGGGCATTCGTCGATGCGGTACAGCGGTTTCGCGGAAGAAGGTGCAGGCATGGTGATGTCCTCTTGGAAAAGAAGGAGCAACCACAGCCCGCGGGGCCGTGCTCGCCCCGGTTGGGTGAAGGAAGATGCGTGCCCCTAGACAGCGCGTCCCGCGTGGAAGCGGTGAACCCGCTCGCGCCACTCGGGGCTTTGCACCGGCGCCATGTCGAGATAGCGCAGCGGGCACGAGTAGTAGTACGGATGCACGGACTCATCGAGGGACTTGTAGCCCCAATCGCCGCCCGAACTTTCCAGCAGATGGCAGCCGATGTAGCAGACGGACTCACCGGCCGCGAGGCCCATGACGCCCGCCTGCCTGGCGGTGACGCGAACCACGGTCCACAGAACGTCGCCGTCCAGCGTGTGGTCGATGACTTCGCAGCAAGCGCGTTCGGACGCCTGCGGAGCGATCAGCTCGCGGATCAACTGATCGCGCGTCTGACGAACGAAGGTCCAGCCCATGAAGGTCTCCTTGAAGAAATGGCCGGAGCCCTCCCCGTCGGGGGAGAACCCCGGCGGGTGGCGGAATGCCGCGCAAGGCGGCGGATGGATCAGGCAGTCTTGAGGTGCCAGTCCTGGGACAACGGAGCGAACTCGTAGCCCAGCTTGTCGAGACGGTCGCGCTGCTGACGCAGCACACGACGATCCACGGTCGCATCGAGCTTCACGGTCTCGCCCAGGGGCCACAAGGCACCGAACAGCGCCGCGTCGTCTGCCTCGGCCGAGGCCGCAGCGGACACGGGAGCCGGTTCGCTGCCGAACGGCGTGGTATCGACCAGGGGATCGCGCGGACTGCGCGGCTTCGCCTTCGGCTTGGCCGGGGGCAATGCCGGCGCGGGCGTCTGCGCCTCCTCGTCGATCGGATCGACTTCCTGCGGACTCAGCCGGCGGGCCTCGTCGCGGCTCAGGGCGTCGATGTTGGACAGCGTCATCCCGCCCAGATGGGCGCGGATCTCGATGACCATGCGGCCGTTGGCGTTGTACGTGGAGGGGCGAATCTCGACGATGACGAAATCACCGTCGTACTTGCCCTCGCGGTACTGATCGAGTTCGGCGTTCTTCACGACGAACTCGCCGATGGAGGTCGCCAGGCGGCCGACGTTGAAATCGCCGTTGCGGCCGTGGATGGTCTTGATGGCCAGTTGGCCGGGGATGGTGATCATGAAGGTCTCCTGCTGACGAAGAGAAGACAAGGCCCCGGGGATGAGGCCTTGCGGATCAGAACGACTCGGCAACGGCCAATGCGGGGGCATCGGCAGCGTCGTCGGCAGCATCGGCGACGGGCTTGGAAGGCTCCGGTGCCGAGGCTTGCTGCGCAGCGGGCGCGTCGGACGTCACAGGGACTTCCGGCTCGCGCTCGTCGGTCTCGGTCGGCTTGGGTTCGGCCTTGTAGACGAGCTTGCCGTCGACCTTGATCCAACTGACGAACAGCAGGCGGGCCTTGAGGCTCACACCCTGCTCGCCGGCACGCTTGCCCTTGGAGTAGGTGAAGGTGTCGGTCCACAGGTCGCCCATGCGGAAGCCGATCATCACCTTCTTCTCGGCGTCGACCGCCTGAATGCAGCGGCGCACCAGGTGCTGCGCTTCCGATCCCGATACGCGCGTGTCGAAACGCACATACGAAACGTCATCGCTGGGACCGTTCAGAGCCGCGATGTCGCAGGCCAGGAACGCATCGCCTTTCTTGGGCTTCACTTCGCGGATGCGATTGAGATACCCGAGGCCGGTGATGTGCAGATCGAAGTAGGACTTTTCGTTGGAAGTGGTCATGGTGAATCTCCTGGGAACAATGAGGCGGAGACACACCCGACCCAAGGCGGGGAAGGTGTGGAACCCCCGCGTGGGTTGATGGAACAGCTTGGTGGCATCGCCATCGAGAACCGATGGCCGTTCGCGCATGGATGCCGGTGCGAACTGGGGTGATCAACGCGGTCGGAACCGCGTCGCAGCCTTGAAGATCGTGGCTGCCTGGGCATGTCGCTGACGGACGTCAGCGGAACATGGCCGGAAGCGTGGCGCCGGGGCGGCGCAAGCGTTAGCGAAAATTGGTACCCCTAACTGCCCGCATTCTCAAAGAAGGCCCCTGTAACAGGCCGTTGAAAAATCCCCCGCCGACGCCCGCGTTGGCCGCTACGATCTGAAGCCATCGGTGAACGACCCAGACGAGGACGATGAGAGGCAGTCAAGATTTCCAGGGGGCGATGTTCAGCTACATCAGCCTTGAAGAGCGCGTGCCGCAGGCACACCCGCTGCGCAAGTTGCGCGCGGTGGTTGATGCGCTGCTGGCAACCATGAACCGCGAGTTCGAAGCGGTGTACGCCCGCCGTGGCCGCCCATCGGTGCCACCGGAGATGCTGCTCAAGGCCTTGCTGCTGCAGATCCTGTTCTCCATCCGCAGCGAGCGCCAGTTGGTCGAAGCGATCAACTACAACCTGCTGTACCGCTGGTTCGTGGGCCTGAACATCGAAGACAAGGTCTGGGACCACTCCACTTTCAGCGCCAACCGCGAACGTCTGTTCAACGAAGACCTCGCCCGCGCCTTCTTCGAGCGCGTCAAGCTCAGTGCCCAGTGGGGCAAGCTCGCCAGCGACGAGCACTTCAGCGTGGACGGCACGCTCATTGACGCCTGGGCCTCGCACAAGAGCTTCAAGCGCAAAGACGACGACAGCGGCACGCCGCCTGGGCGCAACCCCGAGGTGGACTTCAAGGGGCAGGAGCGCTGCAACGACACCCACGAGAGCACCACGGACGCCGATGCCCGGCTGTTCAAGAAGAGCCAGGGCGACAAATCCCGCCTGTGCCACATGGGGCACATCCTCATGGAGAACCGCAACGGGCTGATCGTGGATGTCGAGATCACCCACGCCAGCGGCACGGCCGAGCGCGAGGCGGCGCTGGCCATGTTGGAGCGTCGGGGCAACAGGAACAAACGGGCCACGGTCGGTGCCGACAAGGGCTACGACAGCAAGGCCTTCATCAAAGGCTGCAGAAAGCTCAAAGTCACGCCCCACGTGGCGGCCAAGGACAAACACTCGGCGGTGGATGCGCGAGTGACACGGCACGAGGGCTACAAGACCAGCCTGAAGGTGCGCAAGCGCATCGAAGAGGCCTTTGGCTGGATCAAGACCGTCGGTGGTCTGGCAAAGACCAAGCTGATCGGTCAGGCCAAGCTCACGGGCCAGGCGCTGCTGTGCTTTGCCACCTACAACCTTGTGCGAATGGGCAGCATCGGCGGCTGGTGGGACGCGCATCATGCGTGAGCCCAGGGATACGTGCGCCCGAAATGGGCGGGAGGGCCTGCAAACCGGCCAGATGGGCCGTTGCAATCGCTGCGCAGACGCGTCTGGGCAGCTCGTGTCTTCGCACTCAGCGTCCCTGATGCGTTCGAAAAGCACTTTTTCAACGGCCTGGTAAAGGCTTGCACGGTCGAGGAATCGTCCTTAAGTGCGCTACCGAGAATCACATTGGCTCAGGCTTGGTGGCCGTGGTCAAATTCATGCAGTCGTACTTTGCCCCTTCCCGACCGACAGGTAAGAGCCCAAAGAACCCGTGAGCAATGAATCGAATTCCAAGCCTGCGCTACTCATCCTTCCATGCACGAGCTGTGCTACGCGCAAGACTCGCTGCATTGCCTTCGATGCGCCGTCCTCATATGGGCTTGATGTCCGACGAACAGGAAGCGCCTGGCGACGTGGATCTGCTCAAGCTTTTGCTGGATACGACTTCGAGCAGAAACGATGATGAAGCGACGGCACGGCAGGAGTACATGCGCATTCGCTTGGAGGTGGGAGCTGAGCTGCCGGACTTCGACCAAGCGCTGGCGAGGGGATGGTTTCGGCTCATCCAGGGACGGGTAGTTCCTGCCGTTGCGTTGAGAGACTATTACCTTCGGCGCGATGTGCCGTATGCAGAGGCGCTACGGTCTTTTGTCTACTGGCTTAGCGACGTGAAATATCAAATCGCGCAGCCAGGCGCACATGTCAGTGCAAGTACCTTTGAAGACTACCTCGTCCGGAACGTGTCAACACTTTCCCAACACTCGTTGCGAGATTTCTATGTAACAACTTCGGGTAGCCCGGTGTCGACCGGGGTGGGGACGATGGTCAGTGCGCCGGAGGTAGCCAGCAGTTGCGAGGCATGCATGGCGAGGTCGGGGTTGATGTGCACGGCGGCGGGCGGCAGGGCGACGGTGGGCGCGCCTTTGACGTAGCGCTCGGGGTGGCGTGTGTAGTGCTCGGTGAGCGCCTGCTGGCGGACGGCGGCAACGGTGGGCACGCGGTCATGGAAGAGGTCGGCAGGTGTGAACAGCGCCAACCCTTCGTGCGGACGATCGTTATAGTGAGTGACGAACCGGCGTACCCACTGGCGCGCCTGCTCGGCGTCCTCGAAACGACCGGGGTAGTCGGCGGTGTACTTGAGGGTCTTGAAGTGGCTTTCGCTGAAGGGGTTGTCGTTGCTCACGCGCGGGCGCGAGTAGCTACGCGCCACGCCCATCGCGCCGAGCAGCTCGGTGAAGCTGTGGGCGGTCATCGGTGAGCCGCGATCCTGGTGCACGACGAGTGACTCACGCGCGATGGCGTGGGCGGTCAGTGTGCGTGTGAACAGGTGCTTGGCCAGACCGGCGTTTTCCTTGGTGCTGATCATCCAGCCCACCACGTAGCGGCTGTACAGGTCCAGGATGAGGTAGAGGTTGAGATAGACGCCCCGCGAGAAGGTCGGCAGCTTGGTGATGTCCCAGGTCCACACCTGTTGCGGTGCGGTGGCGGTCAGCTGGGGCCGGGCGTGGCGCTGGGGTGGACGCTGCAGGCGCCGCGCCGTGCTTTGGCCCAGCGCACGCAGGCGGCGATAGAAGGTCGACACCGAGGCCAGCACGATGCCGTCGCTGAGCAACTGCGCATGGACCTGGCGCGGGCTGGCGTCGATGAAGCGTTCGTCATGCAGGGCGGCGAGAACCGCCTGGTCCTGTTCGGCGGTCAGTCGGCGTGCCGGTGCACGCGCCGGTGCCGTGGCCTTGCGTCGTCGGCGATCGGGATAGCAGCGATGTCGCGGCTGGCCCAGCGCCTGACAGATACGCCCCTTGCTCAGTCCCGCGGGAGCTGCTGCCATCACGCTCAAGAGCGGTTCTCCTGCTGGGCCTTCTCGACCAGTTGGAAGACTTTTTTTTGGA
The DNA here is from genome assembly GCF_015832135.1 of Diaphorobacter sp. JS3051. Lineage (NCBI taxonomy): Bacteria > Pseudomonadati > Pseudomonadota > Betaproteobacteria > Burkholderiales > Comamonadaceae > Diaphorobacter > Diaphorobacter sp. JS3051. The sequence continues at coordinate 247,764 of NZ_CP065406.1, read as the reverse complement.
GTTCAACCAGCTGTTCAGCCACCTCGGCCCGCCGCTGCAGGCGGCTGTTCTCGCGCTGCAGCTGCTCGATCCGGCGCTCACGCGGATCGGCCGCCTTGCGCCCGGGTGCTTGCGACTGCAAACCCTCCAAACCATGCTCGGTCTGCTGCTTGCGCCAAGCAGAAAGCTGGGCGGCATAGAGGCCATTGCGGCGCAGCCAGGCCCCCTGCTCGCCGTGAGCAAGGGCGTCGGCTTGGGCCAGAAGGCGCAACTTCTCAGGCGCACTGAAGCGGCGCCGTGTCCGCTTTTCCAGTTGCGGATCGGGAGCAATCTCGGCCGTGGTGGGTGAATCAGGGGACATCGGTGTACTCCAGCAGCGGAGCCCATTTGTTATAGATAAAAAACGAGGGTAGCTGTTGGGTCGCATGTTGACACGTAGGGGTCGCTGGAGCCGAATCGGGGCACAAGCCGCCCGTCCAGACGCCGACCTGGATTGCGGCGCGACTTTGGGATGACCAGCCACCAGTCGATCTCGCAACGTGGGCCATGCGCTGGGAAGTGCTCGATTTGGTCCCCCTGATTCCTTATGCCGTTTGGTCTGAGCAGGATGCACAGCGGTTCAGGGAGGCTTCACTTCAAGCCCTACGCAATGCCAATCTCCCCACATGGGACCACGTGTCCGTTGCCGAAAGCCTGCGGGCCTCCGGGGACATGCAAGAGCTGGTACCTATCGAAGTGAAGCCTGATCTGCTGGGACGCGTCCTCGCTCGTACGCGCTCTCACTACGGGACCGACCTCTATGAGGCGCATGCGCTCTGCGCACTCATGAGAGTACTGGTGCTTGAGCTGGCGCATGTCGAGGCTGGACCGGTCCCTTCCAAGATGACGCAGGAACTGGTCGCGCTGGCGATGTGCCATCCTGAACTTTGCGACGTGCTGATTAACTGCTGCCTACAAGCGCCGCAGGTCCTTGCCGACCTCATTTTCTGTCCGCCTGCAGCGGGTCTGGTCTGCCACCTGGTCGCTACATGGCATGTGCAGTTCCAGATCGACCGGGACTATCGCAATGAGGCTGCCGACTCGGTGCAAGCGTCATTGTTGGCGGACTGCCTGGAGGTTCTCCGGTATCACTTTGTTCAGGGCGACGCAGCTCCGGCTGAATCCGCACGCTTGCTGATCGTGATGCAGGAGCACGATTGCGGGGGGAGTGATGGCGTGCCTTTGCTACCCATTGGCCTAGACCACCTGCGTGGACTGCCCGTGGATATCAAGCGGCAAGTTCGCCAGTCACTTATAGAAATGGCAAGCGCCCATGCCACCTCCCTGGAGTTTGCGGTCATGCTGAAGGCCGTTGCCGTGGTGGGTGAGTCGTTGCCTCCTGCAGAAGCGGAGACCGTGGCTTCTGCTTATCGAAAGGCATTCCATGCAAAGGAACGGGCCGATACACGATGGGTAGACGTTACGGGCGCGGCCGCGCTGGCCCGACTGGCAATGGATCACGGCCACCTCCAACCCAGGATCTTCTATCCCCTCGACTTGCAGGTCGAACTGGCTCGTCGACCGGACGATGTCGTGGGTCTGGGTTTGTCCATGCGTGAGCAGATACGAATGCTGAGCCGTGCGGTGGTGGGCTACCCCGAAAGTGTACCTGGCGACCTCGTCGAAGCATTGGCTTTGGCGATCCAGGCTGGGGCGAGTAATCGCCCGGACAGGGGCCGGGTCGACGCCTTCACATTCCAGATGGACAACCAGGTCCGAGGTCGGCAAGGGCCGCGCCTGGAGTCAGATTTGATCGAGGCCGTGAACAGGCTGGAGGTCCCTGCTCAACAAGAGCGCCTCGTACAGGCGCTCCTGCTGGTCGAGGATCCTCTGATACTGGCCATGTTGTTGCCCCGTGTGCCGGCGGTGTACCGAGAGCGCATTGTTGCCCGGTTGCGGGTATTGACACCCGACGAAGCTAGCCGTGCAGCGTTCGTCACACAAGCGTCGGAGCGCGGGCAAGCGCTTCTGGATGCAGGGCTTCCTGAGCTTGCCAGTGCATATCTGCGAGAGGCCCAAGAAGCGCAACGTGGAAGAAATCTTCCCGCGTTGGCCGTGCAGACCCTGAATCAGCAATTGCAGATTCACTACCTGAGCGGCACGTTTGATGCGGTTGCATCAGCCAAGATTCCAGACGGTCTGCGGCCGGAACACCAGGCCGAGGCGCAGAGAACACTGGATTTCTTCCGCGCGCTGGTGTGCCTCAAGAACGAGCCACCCGAAGCCTTGAAAGCTGCAGGGATTTTTCACAGCCTGTATCGGCAGCACCCGTTGCCTGCATACGCGATCAACCTGCTCGCCGCACGTGTGGTCAAGCTCCTCGGGGAGAACCTGTTTCGTGTCGTGGTCGGGGAGGATGCTGAGATGGCCCGCCTCGCAATCGATGAGGCTGACCGGGCCATTCCTTCTATCAAGGGACTCAGCGACATGTCCCGCGCCATCCATGTGCCAAATTGCGCAGCCATGCTGCTGGCCGTTGGGCGCCCCAGGGAGGCCATGAATCGCCTCAAGGAACTTGCGTCTGCGGAGCGCACCGCCGAGAGCACGGCATTCGAGGCGGTGGCCAGCGCGAGGCTTGGCGAGTCGGATCGTGCCCGTGCGTTGATTCAGTCAGTCGAGGAACGCTATCGTGATGCGCCATTGCTCGTCGCTGCCAAGAACCATATCGATCATTCGGCTGGTTTCGGCGCGCCTCCCCTCGTTATTTTCAAGCAGGAAGCGACGGTCGAGATGCAGGCGACCCTGTTTAGGTTCCTGAAACTCCCCGCTTCGGAGCAGGCAGAGGTGCTTTTGGGGCCTCACAGGGCGCTGGAGAGGCTGCTGATAGCGGCCTTTCAGGATGCGTTGGCTGCATTTCAACGAATGTTGTCTTTCCTGAAACTCGACAGGAACAAATTTCATGAAGACGACTTCAACGGGATCATCGCAGCACTCGTCGAGGCGCGGCTCGAAGGGAGCTTGGGCTGGCAGGCACACGAACAGGCCCCTGGCGGAAAAACGACGAAAGGAAATGCCGGTGAGCGCGACTTGGTGATACGCCGGAACGGCGCTGATCTCACTGTTTTCGAAGCGCTGAAAGCGTCATCACCAACAAACGTGGAGATTGCAAGGCATTTTCATAAATTGTTCGCGTACTCTTCAGCTGACGTTCTCTTCCATGTCACCTACAGCGACCACAAGGATGTCTCTGAGATGCGTGCTGCAGTCGAGGAGGTGGCAAAGCGGCCACCTCCGGGCACAACGTATCAATGCCAATCGGCGATACCCGCCAAAGGGGAAATGCCCGGTGCTGTCAGGGGAAGTTATCGCAGGAATGGAGACGATGTCACAGTCATTTTCTTTGTGATCGACATGCGGCAGGAAGGCCAGCGTGCGGCGGTGGGGGCGCCAGCATTGATCGTGAACGCCGATCAGTGATGACGTGAGCCGGCGCCGGTGAAGGTCAGTGGCTTGGAAGATTCCGGTCATGGCCGCTCCAGCGAAAAGAAGGAGGGACATGGCCCCGAGTGGTGACGCATGTCCCTCATGGGATGGGAGGAACGGGCGGTGGCTTGCCAGGCCCGGCTCACCAGCCGCTGTAGTGCAGCATCAGGTCGGCGATGACCTTGCGCCGCTCTAGGTCGAGACCGCCGAGGTCGGACAGCCCCTCGAAGCCGCAACGCTTGAGCATCGCGCCGCCCTCGCGGGCGTTGTAGAAGCTGACCATCGCGGACAGGAACATCCGCTGGCCGCTGCTCAGGACGCCGAGGGCGTCGTTGAGCATCAGCAGGTTCGGACGCAGATCCCATTTGGTGGTGGCACGCTGCAGGCCTTCGCGTGTGCCGTCGCCGAACCATTCGGCACCGGCGATGTTGACGCCGCGCTTCCACGCCTCGAAGAAGGCTTGGGGTGCGGCGGCGAAGTGCTGGTGTTCCAGCTCGATCTGATCAAGTACCTCTTGAGGCAGAGCACGGTTCATGACGGGGGGTTCCTGGTGGTTGGACATCACGGGTTGAGGCGCTGCTGCCAGCGGCCCGTTTGCAGGGCGTGCTCGGCGGCGTGGTGCGAGCGGAAGTAGCTGACCGACTCGCGCGAGACGGGACCGTCCGCATCGGCGGTGCCGATGTAATGGCCGGCCGCGCTGCACAGCACCTGCAGGGGCAGGCGCTTGCCGACGTAGGCCAGGGCCTGGTAGCCGATGGATTCGGCGCGGGCATGTTCAGCACTCAAAGGTGCCGATGCGAACGAAAGGGACATGGGTTTCTCCTGGTGGTTGAAGACCGGGAGCACCACGCCCTGTCGGGAGCGGATGCGTCCCGAAGGGTTGAACATCGAAAACACCGGCGTCGTGGCGACGCGCGTCCGCGGTGGTCGGTGCGAGGCGGACTGGATCGGTCAACGCGTCGAGGTGCGTTGCAGCCTTGAAGACCGGGGCTGCCAGGGCATGGTGCTGAAAAAATCAGCGACGCATGAACACAGCATCAAGAATCAGTCTGGTGACGTCGCGCTGAAATCCGTACTGTGCTTCGCCCAGGTTCTTCAGTACGAAGAAACGGGCTAAGCTAGATAGTTGTGCTTGCAGTACTTTCGACGGTGGAGAGAGGTGCGCGAGCGTGTTATCGGATAGGTAGGAGGGATTGCCCCGTGGATTCACGCACATTCACCATTCAGCAGATCTACCAGGATCGACGCCAGTATCGAGTGCCTTTTTACCAACGGCCCTACGTGTGGAATCGGGATGACCAATGGGGACGACTCTGGGAAGATATTCGAGACAAAGCAGAAGCGCGCTTGTTAGGCGACAAGGCCGTACCTCATTTCATGGGTGCCGTCGTGCTGGAGCCGCAGAAAAAAACCGGATTGTTAGGCGTGGAACGTCACCACATCATCGACGGTCAGCAGCGACTGACGACGATGCAGTATGTGCTGACTGCACTAACCCTCGCTCTACGAGAGTGGGGGCAACCGACGTTCCAGCCGATCATAGAAGCGTGCTTGCGCAACGGAAACCCGGAGACGATGGAGGACCGCGAGGTCGAAGCCTTCAAGTTGTGGCCGACTTTTCGAGATCGGGAGCCATATGTTCGGGCGATGACTGCCACTTCGCTGGAGGAACTTCGTGAGCGTTTTCCAGCGAGCTTCACGCAGACCGGAAACCTTCGAAAAATCGGTGTTGATCATCCGCCCGCCTTAGAGGCAATCGTTTTCTTTCGCGGAGCGATGGTTGAATGGGCAAATGAGCATAAAGATCAAGCGATCGAAGCAATCGCGATGGCACTGGCAACAGCCACTCTGACCGATCTTTCCATCGTGTGCATCTCCCTCGGCGAAGAGGACGACGCCCAGGTCATTTTCGAGACCCTCAACGGGCATGGCGCCGAGTTGCATGCCACCGATCTGATTCGCAATTTCATCTTCATGCGTGCCGGTACCAACGCAGATGATCTCTACGCCAATCTGTGGTGCCAATTTGAGTCTCCGCTATGGTCTGAGTCGCAGTCGAGGGGACGTCTAAGCCGCCCGAGATTGGAGTGGTTCGTGCAGACCGCCGTTCAGGCGGAAACCGGTGACGAGATAGATATTGGCCGCCTATATGCTGGATATCGGCGCTTCGTTGACAACTCAGCGACATTGCGTGATGCGGATGCACAGTTAGGCATGCTCAACAGGCACGCCGAACATTACCGTGCCTTGGTCACAGGTACCGGCGATTTACCTATCGGTGTATTTGGTCGTCGCATCGGCGTGTGGGATGCATCACCTGTGCATGCTCTAGCCCTGAGAGTGGCCGCGTCCTCTCTGTCCGTGGACGAGCAGTGCGAGATATTCGATTGCGTCGAGTCCTACCTGGTGCGCCGGGCTATATGTGGGCTCACTCGCAAGAACTACAACAAGGTCTTCGCTCAGCAATTAAAGAAACTCCAATCAGGCGAACTAAGTGCAACTGCATTCCGTGCCACATTGGCGGAGGGGACGGGGGAAATATCCCGCTGGCCACGCGATGAAGAATTCCGTCGCCATTGGCTGAATGGTGATGTCTACCCGGGAAGGCTCGATGCGGGAAAGTTGCGAGCAATCTTCCACCGTCTGGAAACGGCCATGCGCTCTGAAAAGAGCGAGGAGCGTGTCCCGTTGGCTTTGGATACGCTGGATATTGACCACATCTTGCCCCAGACATGGCATACGTACTGGCAGCTTCCAGACGATACACATGCGACGGCCAACGATGTATCCCAGGCTCGTATCCTTCAATATGCCCCGGATAACCTTGATGAGCGATCGAAATTGATTCTTGCGCGAGAGTCCGCGGTACCGCGCTTGGGAAATCTTACGCTCGTCCACTATGGCGTGAATCGTGCGCTTCAGAACCATGCGTATGCGCAAAAGCGCCAAGCTTTGTTCAACCACTCAAACCTGCAGCTCAATCGCGAGTTGATGCAACGAGATCAATGGGATGAGGATGCAATTCTCAAGCGGGGTGAAATGCTGTTTGAAGTTGCTCGAACTTTGTGGGCCGGCCCCGATTCATAAACCAAGCAAAAGACAATAAGGAAGGCTGGGGACAGCTGGTCTCCAGCCAAAGACAAACGCACCACCCGTGGCTTGCTTGAGCACCTTAGGCCGTCGTCAAAGCCATTCGCTGCGTCAGCAATCTCACCCGGCCCGTTTCGTGGCTGGGGCCGGCATCCTCTGGCGTGTATCCACACACAAAGGGAACCCGTTGTTCCGCCGGCGGGCACCGGCACCGAATACCGTCGACCGCAAGCGGTCTCCTGGCACCTCGCAGCCTTGCGGGCCAAGGCGTCAGGAGACCGCTCGCGGATGGACGGAAGCACTTCGATCAGCGGAATCGCGGCGAGCGCGATTCGATGGAGCAATGACCTTCTCGCCCTGCAAGCCATGATTGGCCTGAGCAGGACGCGCACACCGTTGCAGAAGGGAACGCGCGCTGGGGAGTCCCGCGGGGCGCGGGAGGTTTGCCCCGCCGTCGGCAGCAGCCAGCGTGGCAGAGGGAGACTTGGGCGTCAGTTCGCCTTGGGGCGCCGACGCCGCGGGCTGGATGCGCCGCGCTTGCCTGCCGCGGCACCTTCGACCGGCTGCGTGCCCTTGCAGTCCGGGTAGCGGCTGCACGACCAGAACGCGCCGCTCTTGCCGCTACGCTGGCGCATCGGGGCGCCGCATTGCGGGCAGTTCGGCGCGGGCGGCAGCTTGATGGCGAGCGTGGCGCTGCGGTACTGCTGCACGAGCTGGGCGACCCAGCTCGATTGCTTGGCGATGAAGGTGTCCAACGTCATCTGGCCGGCCTCGATCATGTCCAGTGCCTGCTCCCACACCGCCGTGGTCCCCGGGTCGGCGATGGCCGCCGGCACGGCGTCGATCAACGTGAAGGCCGCATCCGATGCGCGGATGGCGCGGCCTTTCTTCAAGAGACAGCCGCGGGCCAGCAGCCCGCTGATGATGTTGGCGCGCGTGGCCTCGGTGCCGATGCCCGTGGTGTCCTTCAGCTTCTGCTTCAGGCGCGGGTCAGTCACGAGCTTGGCGACGCCCTTCATGGCCTTGACCAGCTCGCCCTGCGTGTAGGGCTTGGGCGGCAGCGTCTTCAATGCCTTCAGCTCGACCTCGCCGACCTGACAGGCATCGCCAGCCTTCAACGCTGGCAATACTTGGCCGCGCCGTGCATCCTCTCCGTCCGTGTCGTCAAGGGCCGGCGCCGCCAGCACCTGGCGCCATCCGGCCGTCGCGATCTGCTTGCCGACCGCCACCAGCGACTGCCCGCCGAACGTGAGCTGCGCCACCGTCCGGTCAAACTCGTGATGCGGCAGGAACTGCGCGAGGTAGTGGGCGCGGATCAGCCGGTAGACGGCCAACTCCTTGTCGGTCATCGCCGAGAGGTTGGCTGGCTCCAGCGTGGGGATGATGCCGTGATGCGCCGTGACCTTGCCGTCGTTCCACGCTCGCGAACGCTGCTGGCGGTCCAGGCGGTCGATCAACGGCCGCAGGCTGGAATCGGTCTTGACCAGGCTGTCGAGCACGGCCGGCACCTCGGCCAGCATGCTCTCGGGCAGGTAGCCCGAATCCGAGCGCGGATACGTCGTCGCCTTGTGCGTCTCGTACAGCGCCTGGGCAATGTCCAGCGTCTCCTGCACGTCGAGGCCCAACTGCTTGGAACACACTTCCTGCAAGGTGCCGAGGTCGAACGGCAGCGGCGGGCCTTCGCGCACGCGCTCGGTCTCCACCGACAGCACCTGGGCGGTGCCGGCCGCGCGCAGGCGTTCCGCCGCCTGCTGCGCCAGAGGCTGCTGCAGGCAACGGCCGGCTTCGTCGGTGCTACCCTGCGGCGGTGTCCAGCTTGCGACAAAGGTCTGGCCTGCATGCGACAGTGCGACCTCGATGGCCCAGAACGGCACCGAGACGAAGCGCGCGATCTCGCGATCACGGTCCACGACCAGCTTGAGCGTCGGCGTCTGCACGCGCCCGACCGATAGCACGCCGTTGTAGCCGGCCTGGCGCCCGAGCAACGTGAACAGGCGGCTCAAGTTCATCCCGATCAGCCAGTCGGCACGCGATCGGGCGAGCGCGGAGAAGTACAGCGGCATCGTCTCGGCGGACGGCTTGAGCGTGCTCAGGGCCTTGCGGATCGATGCATCGTTGAGCGCCGAAAGCCACAGCCGCTGGATCGGTCCGCGGTAACCACACAGATCGATGATTTCGCGGGCGATCATTTCGCCTTCGCGGTCGGCGTCGGTCGCGATCACCAGCTCGCCCGCCTTGGCGACGAGCTGCTGCACGACGTTGAACTGCGCCGCGGTCGCCGCCTTGGGCTCGACACGCCAGCGCTCGGGAAGAATGGGCAGTTGCTCGATGGCCCAGCGCTTGTACTGCTCGCCGTAGCCTTCGGGCGGAACTGCCTCGACCAGATGACCGATGCACCAGGTCACGACGACACCCGCACCGTTGTAGCAGCCGTTGCCGCGTTGGCCGGCGCCCAGCACACGAGCGATGTCCTTGCCCTGGGACGGCTTCTCGCACAGGAACACGCGCATGAAGCCTCCTCGAAAAGTGTACGGTTCATCGGATGGCCCCAGCTTGGCCGGGCCAGCGGATGCCGGCAGCAAGGAAGCCGATTGGCGCGGACACCGCTTTGTGATCGGCAGGCGATGCGTTGCCGCAGCAGCATGCGCGCAACCGCAACGGCTGGCGCAACGGGGGCGTCGTTTCGGAAGGACGGCTGGAACCCGGTGGACCACCCTGGCGCTATCCCCTGGGGATAGCTGGTGCATGGCGGGCGTCTGACGTTTGCTACAGCCGCCCCCTGCGGGGAATCAGCCCTTGGCCTTGGTTTCCTTCGGCGCCTTCGTCCCCTTGGTTTCCTTCGCCGGCGGTACTGCGGCCTCGGGTTCCAGCGTCCTGGCGCTGAGGGTCACGGCCTGGATGCGGTACGGCAAGATGCCAATGCGGCGGGCCTCGATCTTGAAGGTCGTGCGCTCATTGTCGTCAGCGTCCTCCCATTCGTCCTTCACCGTGCGGCCTTCCACCAGAACGCGCATGCCCTTCTGGTACAGGTCTTTCCAGTGGCCGGCGTCGCGGTGCCACAGTTCCACGGGCGCCCAGAAGCCGCCGCGGTCCTCGAACTCGCCGTCCTTCTTCGGGATCGGGTTGTCGAAATAGACGTTCAGGCGCAGCAGCCGGCGCGGATCGTCGTTGCCGTTGGCGAATTCGCGGTAGGCCGGCGCAGAACCGATGTTGCCCTCGCCGACGAAGTGCGTGCTCATGGTGATTCCTTGGGGGTGGTGGATGGAACGGACGCGGCGTGCCCGTGGGCACGCCGCAGGTAAGCCGCTTCGGCCTGCGCGGCCTTGCTGGCGCACTCCTGGGCTTGGCGGCCCAGCGTGTGAAGGAGGCTGATCTGCATGTTCAGCGCGATGCGTTGCAGTTCCATCGCGTACAGGTCGTCGATCAGCGAGGCCGGCGTCGCCGGGCGGTCGAGCAGCGACTCCCACAGCGCCACGCCCATCAAGGAACGATCGTGGTTGCGCCAACGCAGGAAAGTCGTGCCTGCGCCAGTGGTCTGCTGGGCCAACTGGACATCGAGCAGCGAGAAGGGATAGGCCCGTGCCTGTTGCAGCACGCGCCGCTGCGCCAGGGCGATCAAGTCGTCGCGCAGCGCCATGCACTGGTTGGCCCAAGTCTCCAGACTTCCCTTACCTTTAAAGGGCTGTAAAAGGCCTTTTAGGTAGCCGGCGTGTTCCAGACGTTGGAAGTCCGCCTGTTCCAGCGACGTGAAGCGTACTGGTCGGCTGGCCGGGGTCGATGCCGTCATGTGCTGGCATCCTCATCATCCAACGCGGCATCGGCTGCGCGATCCTTGGTGGCCGGAGCAGCAGCATCAGCGGCCGGTGCAGCAGCCGGTGTGCCTGGCTTGCCTGTGCGGCGCGCGATGGGTGGTGCAAAGCGCGAACGGCGCGTGCCTTCCAGCACGTCCTGCGGCAGCTCGCCAAACTTTTCCAGCGCCGCATGCGCCGCGGCATTCTTTGCCGCGAAGTCGTCGCGCGTCGTGCCCGAGTAGCGATACTGTTGGGCCAGCGAGAACAGGCTGCGCAGCGCGTGCGCGCCATCGTTGAGCCAGCGCTCCAAGGTGCTGCGGTCGATCAGCGCGGTGTGGTGGGCGAGGATCAGCTTTCGCGCCAGGTCGTCGTAATCGGCCAGCAGGTACACCGCCATGAAACCGAGCTGCGCATTGACGAACAGCGGCAGCTTGACCGGCTGCACGTTCATGTTCTCGCCCAGCGACAACGCCGCAGGTACATCGGCGAGGGCCTGGACCACCTGTTCGCGCAGGGTCTGCAGGCGGGTCTTGGTGTCGGCGAGCTTGTCTTCGACCCGAAGCATCCACCAGTCCGAGTACGGGTCGTCTTGCTCGGCGCCGCGCTTCATCTTGTTCATCACGCTGATGAAGCCGTTGAGGCCGATGATGCCGGCGCGTCCTTCTGACGGTGCGCGGCCATGCCAGATGCGGGAGGCGTGGTGCGTGTGCAGCGTCAGCGACATCGCGCTACGCAGCGCCCCGAGATTCAATTGCAGGGGTTCATTGGCCATGAGTGACGACTCGCGGTAAGGGAACGAGTCGCCAGCATCGGCACCAGCCGGAAGACCGTCAGTCAACAAACCGCAGCCCATGCGCGCCCGGTTTGTTCCGCGCGGAAGGCTGTGGGTGCTGCCTATCCCCTGGGGATAGCGCGGCGGACTTGTTCGCGACTCGCGCGAACTTGGGGCCGCGTTGTGGGCCTATGCCTCGCGAGGTCTGTACCAGGCGGCCCGTTGCCCCTCCACCTCACGGTAGCGAAGCTCGAACAGGCGGCACTCGTGCACCACCTGCCGCCAACTGCTGCAGCCGTACTTGGCTGGAAGCTGCTCGGGATGCTGGTCCGCGATCCACCGGCCAGCGGCGGCAATCGGTGTCCAGCCCTCGACGGCCAACTGCGCGGCGGCCTCGCGCAGCGCGCGAACGATGCCGGCGGCCGGCCAGTCCACCGTGCCGTCCGGCGCGATGCCATTGACCACCAGGTCGTGGAACACATCCGACTGGACGAACTCCGCTGCCAGGCGCCGCGCCTGATCCATGTGCTCGGCCCAGCCGCGCAGCTGCTCAAAGTGTTGATCGATGCGCGTGTAGGCGGAACCGAGTTCGTCCTGTGCAGCGCGACACCCGTCCACGGTCCATAGATCGTGCTGGTCGATGAAGTGGTGCACCAGGGTGTTGCGCAGCGATACCAGGTCTTTGAGGTCGGCCTGGGTTTTCGCGTAGTCCTGCGCAGACAGGCTCAGTTGCACGCGCGTGCGAAAGGAAATCACGTCGCCGGGAAGATCGTCGTCGCGCTCCTCGCCGCTATTTCTATCGGTGACGACATACGAACCAAACAGTTGTCCGACCAACGTGCCCAGGGTCTTGGTCGCCGCATCTTCAATCCGCGCTGCGCGAATGGCCTCCAGCGAATGCGCCGGGCCTGAAATCTCGTGGTGGGCCACGATGGCTTTCATGAGGCGCTCGTATTGTTGAAGGCGCAACAGGCATCTGCCCAGCAAGCGCTGAACGTCTCGCTGTAGTGGTTGCAGTGCGTTTGTGGCTGGGGAAGTCGTCATGTCCGTCGTCGGCCGGGCTCGTGCGTGGCAGTCCGCGTCTGATTCAAAGGCGACAGTTTCGCCTGTCATTCGGCGGGCGACAATCGCGCGCTGCGGAAAGATGTCTGTTCCAGCTATCCCCTGGGGATAGTCAACATCAGCGATCACGCAAGGCTTCTCGGAGCTGCGCCAGGTAGGCACGTGCCACCTCGGGGTCGGCCGCACGGGATGCCGGCGGTGACGATGGCGCAGGTGGCGGGGGCGCTGGCGGTGCCGATGCACTTTCTCCGGCCCAGGCCTTGAACTCCCCGCGCAGTGCTTTCTGGATGATGCCGAACAGATATCCGGCCGGATTGCGCACAGCGCTGTTGCGGCAGCGTGCCTCCCACTCGTCGAGCACGGCCTGCCGCTGCGCTTCGTCCACCTGCTGCAGCGCCACCAGCGCGCCGGCCTGCTGTTCGTCCTTCAAGCGCAGGAAACGCTCCGGCAGCCGCAGGTTCTGCAAGGCCCTCGCGCGCGGTACTGTACGTACTTCATTTGTACGATCATTACGTACTGTACGGTCCTCCTTCGGAATCCGAAGAGAGCCGTCCGGCGCGGGTTTCGGCCCTGCTTCGGATTCCGAAGACGGGCGTGCGCCATTCCGAAGCAGGGCTTCCTGGCCTTCTTCGGATTCGTGGTCCGCACCCTCCTGTGGATAACCTGGCGTCGTCCAGCCATGCCGCACCATGCGCTGCGCGAGCACCTGCAAGCGGGTCGGCAGTGTGCGCCCGCTGAGCAGCGGGTCTTCAGCGATCTCCCGCAGCGTGTTCATGCCCACGACCTGCACCGCCTTCGCCGCGTGCGCGAGCGCTTGGCTCACCAGGCCCAGATAGTCGGGGTCGAGCTGCATCGCCTCGAAGGGCGACAGCGGTTCGTCGTGCAGCACGTAGAGGTTCCCCTGGATGCGGCCGGTCTTGGGATCGCGCCGCCGCCGCACCAGGCTGAGCCAGCGCGTCAGCCGCAGCAGCGTCAAGGCGCGCGCCACGGTCTCGTGCGAGGCTTGCGCCGCACAGGGCATGGACGCCAGATAGGGGCGGAGTTGGTCGTAGGTGGGAAAGGCGGTCACGCCGTCGTCGTTGAGCTGCAGGCGGAACACCTGCCAGGCATTGCGCTCCAGCGGCGTCAGGCGCCGGTCGAGGAACAGCGCGCGCGGCACGCTCTCGTGCCGGTTGCCGCTGTAGAGAAAGCCGTCCTGGCTCGCCGCCATGCCCTGCGCCGGTTCCTTCGGCTCAAGGTGCCGCAGTGCCTCGTCGAACAACGCCGACAGCGCAACCGGGCCATCACGCCTTGGAGCGTCGCCCGTCATCATGACCTACACCAGCCCCTGGTCGACCCAGTTCCGTATCGCCGACCAGATCACCGACATGGGCAGGGTCATGGCCTCGGCCAGGTCCATGGTCAGCGCCAGCATCGCCATGTCGTCGTTCAGTGCGATGTGCCGCTCCGTGATGCCGGCCTTCCAGCGTTCCCACAGGGCCACGTCCTGCGCCTCGTCGAGCACCGGATGCCGGCCCTTGCGCTTGGGCAGTCCGAGGATGTCGCGGCGCAGCGCCACTTCTTGATGCGTGAGGCCGTAGAACTTGCTGACCATCTCCGTGCTCGCTCCCAGGCGCAGCATGCGGTCCACCGTGGCGATCTCCCGCTCCACGTCGTGCACCTGGCTCAGCAGCCGCTTCAACACTTCCCGGTTCACCGACACCGAGCACCACGACACCGTGGCATTCACCAGCATGCTCACGAGTTCGGGGTGCTTTAGCGCATCCAGCTCCTCCTCGCCGAAGCCCATCGCCTTGCAGCGGCGCAACTGCCCGTTGCGCAGGTCATGCAGCGCCTGGGCGATCACGGCCTGGTTGAGCGGGTGCGGTGCCGACATGCGGGAGCCTCCTGCGCGCTCAGGATGCCTGGCCCGCTTCGCCGGCTTGCAGGTCCAGCAACCGGCGCGCCAGGCGCAGCAGACGGAACAGCTTCACCAGCCCGGCATCGCTCAGGCGCGTGACCAAGCCGCCGTGACCATGCAGCAGCGGCCCAAGGTCATCGGCCAGCCGCGCGCTGTCCAGCCCGGTCGCGGGTGCCGGCGCGGTGCTCAGCGCGTGCAGCAGGGTCAGCATCGCACGCGCGAACGCCGGCAGCGCCTTCGCCTGGCCCACGGCCGGCGTCACGCAGACGAAGCCGATGCCGCCATCGCTGGCTTCGATGTGGTCGGCCACCGCCGCTTCCCCCGCGATCTCGCGAGCGAACTGCGCGATATGCACGCGCAGGCGATCCGGCACGTCCAGGCCCGGCTCGATGTACCAGACATCCGAGATGGGAAAGAGCCCGCCAACCTGCACCGGGATCGCACGCAGCGCATCTGCCTCAAAGTCGGGTAGCTTGTCGCCGAGCTGATCCGCGACCATCCGCTGGATGGACTGCAGGCGCTCGGTGGTCGGGGCCGGCGTCACGATGTGCCCCTGCAGGCGCTCGTCGCGCTGCCCGTCCCGGGCGTTTGGTGCAGCGGCAGGTGGTGCCGAGGGTGTCTCTGCCGGTGGCGCGACGGGCGAGGTGTCCCGTGGCGTTGGCGCCGCGGGCGGCAGTTGCGGCGTGATGGCTGGCGCCGCAGGTGCGACAGGCGTTGCCGGGTTCGGCGCGGCCGGCTCGCTGGTCAATGCTCGCTGACGGCTTTCGCTGTCATCGACCTCCAATGCCAGCGTGTCGTAGTCCGCTTCCAGCAGCTCGGCCATCTGACCCACCAGTTCGTCCTGCACGCGCTGGGGCGAGAAGCCCTCCGGCCGCGTGTCGAACTGCGACAGCACATCCTGAAACAGCGAAGCGAAGTCCACGGTCAGCGGCCGGCCCAGCGCACGCCGCTCCCAGGTGCGCTCGCACGCCTTGCGCAGCACTGCGAGCCGGTCCACCTGATGCCGGCCCAATCCGCCGTACAACAGCGTCGGGATCGCCGGCAGCAGATAGCGCACCGCATCGTTCATGCGGCTGATGTGTGACTGCGGCACCGGATAGCCGTCGGCAGTCAGCCGCCGCGCGAGTTCGCTCTGCGACAGCGCCTGGCCGCTTTCCTGCTCGTAGAACTCGCGCGCCTTCTCGATGCCCAAGGCCCGCTCGATGAAGGTCAGCCCGCCGCGCAGCTCGTTCTCGGCCAGATGCCCGGTCAGCGCCACGATTTCGCCGCGCGCCGGCCACGGGCGGAACAGGCACGCAATGCGGAAGAAGCGTTCCTCCTTGGTCTCGCTCCACAATTCGCGCAGGATGGCGAGCCGCGTATTACCACCGTTCCTGATGATGTAGTGCGCCTCGCCCGGCCGGCGCGTGATCGCGGGCGGTGCGTCCAGCCCGCGCTCGCGGATAGAGGTTTTGATTTCCTCATAGGCCGGGTTGCGCGTCACGCGTGGGTCATGTTCATAGGGACGCAGCTCGTCCAGCGTCACCACCATCGGTGTGTCGGCGATGGGGTCGGTCAACGCCGCGGCCGAAGGACCGTTGCGTTCGAAGCCCTTGGCCAGCAGCTTGGCGGCCATGTCCTGCGGCGTCGGATCAGCCATCGCTGCTCTCCCGAGATGCCGTCAGTGCCTGTCGATCGGCGCGGCGAAGCTGCGCGCGTGCGTTTCGACTAGCGCGGTGATCGCTCGCAGTCGAGCTGGTATAGATCGCGGCGCAGCCGGGCTTGGTGAACATCAGGTGCCCGCCGCGCGTGCGTTTCACGTGCCAACCTTCGCCCAGCGCGAACTCGATCAGCGCACGCAGTCGCGCATGGCCGCGGGCCAGTTCATGCGCGTTCGCCATGACTGGCTCCCCCTGCGCGGCCTCTGCCGGTAACGCACGCAAAGCGCTCCCGCCATGCCGGGAACAGCTCGCCAGCCAGCGCACGCATCGTCTCCAACGCCGCAGGTGCAGTGCGGCCCACCGGCTGCCGGTACTCGACGCGATGCACTGGCAGTCCCCGTGTTGCGGCACGTGGGTAGGCTTCGATGGCCGGGACGTCGGTGTTCAGGACCTGTATGCCAGCGTGCGCCTGGAACACTTGTCGCAGGGCCTGCTGGATCAGTCGGGCGTTCGACGAAACCGGATGCACACGGTTGATGAGCAAGCGCAGTGGCGGTGGCTCGATGCCGAAGTGCCGATACGGAGCGATGTCCTCGATCAGTTGCAGCGTGCCGCGCCTCAGCTCGCGCGCCGCCAGGATTTCCGGCGTCACCGGTGACAGCGCCAGGCTGGAGGCCAGTACCGCCATCTCCAGCAGCACACTGCGCGCTCCCTGGGTATCGATCAGCAGCAGGTCATAGTGCGACGCCAGCGCGGGAAGCAGGTGACGCAGGCGTAGCCGACCGTCGGGTGCGTGCAGCAGCAGTGTGTTCAGTTCGCCGCGGTGGTCATTCGACACCACCAGGTCGAGACCCGCCACAGCGGTCTGCGAAGCCAATTGCTCGATACGCTGCTCGTTGAAGGCCAGCATCTCGTAGATGCCGGCAGGCGCATGCGTGCCGAGCGTGAAGTAGCTCGACAAGGTGGGTTGTACGTCCAGGTCCAGCAGCAGCACGCGCAGTCCCGCATCGGCGATGAAGCCGCCCAGGTTCGCCGCGGTGGTCGTCTTGCCGACGCCACCCTTGGTCGAAATGATGGATACCACCTGCATGGCGCGACTCCTCGTGGAAGGGATTCCGGCGCAGCGCGGGCTCACGCCCGTTCCCTGAGTCGATCGGTGATCCACTGATCGATCTCCACCGAATCCCAGCCGATGGCGCGTACCCCGAGGCGCAGGGGCTTGGGAAACTTGCCCACCTTGATCAGGTTGTAGATGTGGGCGCGTTTGAAGCCGGTCTTGGCCTCGACTTCCGCGCGGCGCAGGATGCGGTGTTCGTTCGGCGTCGCGGTGGCGATGGTCTGGGCAGTCACGAGGGACACTCCTTGGCGCTGTGTAGCGGCGGTGATGGAAGTGCCTCGTATTCAATAGCGCGGTTCCCGCGCAGTCACCGCAAGTGCAGGCGCGCCGTCTGCACTTGCAGTCAGCGGTCCTGGGTGGCGAGATGACGCTTGGCTGCCGAGAACTTCGCCCACAGCGTTCGCTCGCTGATCCCAGACTTGTCGCCGTAGTGGGCAACCAGCGCACTGATGACCGATTCCAGCGTCTCGAAGGACGAATAGGGAACGCCATTGGGCGACTTGCCCAGCAGCAGGGTCAGAAGACCGCCAACGATGTTCAGGTAGGTGGACTCACTGCGGGCGCCCGGCATCCCGGACCGCTTCTCGCGCTCCGTGCGCGCCTGGTGCTCCTGGCTGAGCGTCTGGAACTGGGCATAGAGCGCATCCCAGGCTTGCACCCTGTCGGCAAGCTGGAGCTTGAGCGCCTCGCGATCCATGACCAGTGCCTGCACGGCTTCGACACTGACGGCCGGATGCAGGTGACGCTCGAAGGCATCGAACAGGAAGGCCGGTCGCTGGTCGGGATAGAAGCGGATCATCCAGGCCTTCAGATCGACGTGGCGGATCGTGAGGCCGGGGTCATCGAGCAAGGCGGGGTCGTTGCTCGTGATGCCATCCTTGCCGTAGGGAAGGTCGAGATGCAACAGTGCGTCGTAGATCCGTTCCGCGTTCAGGCGAAGCTGTGGCCAGCGCGCCAGTTCGGGGTGCTCCGGCAAGCGGTTCATCCCCTTGGCGACATCGAGGATGCGGCGCTCGAAACGCGACAGCCCCGCCCACTGGATGGCCGCCTCGATCGGACGGTAGAAGACCTTGGCTTGGGGGCCGGATGAAGGTGGCTTTCGCATGGCTGCTCCCTGCTGGTACCCGGATTCAGGACATCTGTTTCCCTCGTTGATTGGAATCGCTGCCGGGACGCGCCTTCACGGCGCGAGACGGTGGCGGCTTGGCTTGTGGGAAAGGCCGGAATGACGGATGTTCACCAGAGCAGCCGCCTGTCGATATGGCGCTTGTCCACCAGTACCGAGCCTCTGCGTGGCGGTATGCTTCAATGGGTTGACTGCCCATGGCAGGATGGCTCGATAACGAGGTTTTGCTACAGACGCCATCGTGGCGAAAGACGGATTCGGTCTTCTTGCATTCGAGCCTGGGCGTTACCGGCGTGCAAGACAGCGACGGTCTATCAGCAGACGCAGTGCGGGCGGAAACAGGTGTGGCGATGCCGCCTCAACGGGGTGCGGCGAGGTTTCGGGCAAGACGCGAGAGGTCTGCCTCCAGATCGACAAAGCATGACGCCCCGCTTCTCTCACTCGTGCGCAGGAGCCGTTTGGTGGCTCCTGCGAACAATCGAGCGGTGACGAGGTGAGATCACCTGCCGGATTTCATCGGGAGTTGGTAGCCCGGTGATACCTCTCACGAACAGGACCGCTAGCAATGGCGCGGCGCGGTCACCAGAACTGCAAGGGGCAGGCATTGTTGGGTTGACTGCCTTCCATTTTTGCATTCAAATATGAACGTTTACTTGGAAAATAAACTCATATTTGAGGCCCTAGAGATGTCTTCTTCCGAGCAAAAGCGCTCTGGTGCGCTGGTGGCGATGCCGCAGCCCGTCGCGCGTGCGCTGCGCCGCCTGGGGCAGGACATCTCGGCGGCGCGGCGCATGCGCCGCCTGAGCCAGGAAGACCTTGCTCAGCGCATCGGCACGTCCCTGAGCACCGTCAGGCGCATGGAAGATGGCTATCCCGGCACCGCGCTGCACACCTTCCTCCGCGCGCTGCATGTGCTGGGCCGGCTCGATGACCTGGCCCAGGCGATGACCCTGGAGAACGATGCGCTCGGCATGGAACTGGTGCGGGAGCAACTGCCGCAGCGGGTACGCACCTCTGCCGGCAGGAAGCGGCAGGCAGCGCCCGTCGTCGACAAAGGCGATGCGCCCGCGCCTGCCGATGACCTGGAGGGCTTCTGATGGCAACGCCTCGGCCCACGCGACGTTCGGATCTCGAAGTCCACCTGGGGGCGAGTGGCTTGGTCGTGGGGCGCCTGCATCTTGGCAGCGGCCGGCGCAGCGCGTTCAGCTACGACGAAGGCTGGCTGCGGGATGCCCGTTTCTTCACGCTGTCGCCCGATCTCCAGCCGGTGGCCGGCGTGCAGCATCCCCGGCAGGTGTTCTTCCTCGCGCTGGAGGACACCGCGCCCGACGCCTGGGGCGAGCGCGTGATCCGGCGCGCCCATGCCAGGCTGCGGCAGGAAGACCGCGATACGCCCGCATTGGACCCCGTGGACTTCGTGATGTGGGTGGACGACGAGGCGCGTGTCGGCGCGCTGCGTTTGTTCGATCCGCAGGCCGGCGTCTACCTGCGCGCCGGCGGACCCCACCGGCATGTGCCGCCACTGGTGGAACTGGACAAGGTGCTGCAGGCGACGCGCGCCCTGGAGGACGGCACGGAGAGCGCGCAGGACCTGCGTTACCTGCTCGGGCAAGGCACGTCGCTGGGCGGCGCCAGGCCCAAATCCACGGTGCGGGATAACGACGGCCGGCTGGCGGTGGGCAAGTTTCCCAGTCAGGCGGACCGGCGCGACGTGATCCGCGGCGAAGTGCTGGCCATGCAACTGGCGGCCAGGGCCGGCATTCGCGCGGCGCCGGCCCGCGTGGAAATGATCGGCGGCAAGGCGGTCGCCATCATCCGGCGTTTCGATCGCACCGACGATGGAGGCCGCATCCCTTACGTGTCGGCTGCGACGATGCTCCAGTCCGATGGCCGCGATGCGACGCATGCCTACACCGAACTGGTGGATGTGCTGCTCCAGTCGGGCGCCGATCCGATCGCCGACATCCATGAGCTGTGGCGGCGGCTGGTCTTCAACTTCCTGATCTGCAACACCGACGACCACCTGCGCAACACAGGATTCCTGTACGACGCACGCCAGCGCGGCTGGCGCCTGTCGCCGGCCTTCGACCTGAACCCGATGCCGGGCGACCGCCGGGAGAGCAAGACGTGGTTGACCGAGGATACTGGCGTCATCGACAGCCATGACATGCTGATGGCCGCCGCGTCGTATTTCCGGCTGGATGCTGCGCAAGCGCAGGCGATCTGGAGCGAAGTGGCCCAGGCCGTGGCGGGCTGGCGTGCATTGGCCCGGGGATTGGGCATGCGCGGCACCGACCTGCTGGATTTCGAGCCGGCGTTCGTCGAATCGACCACGCCCTGACGACATCGGCAGGACATACCGCTACGGCCGAGAATCATCTTGAACTGTTGTCGCCAACGCCGCGCATAGCGAGCGATAGCCGATGCGTTCCTGTTCCAGCCGCAGCTGTGGCCGGATTCGGTCATTACGCAAGTCGTCGTAGAGAGCGGCTTCCTCATCGATCAGTCGGGACAAGGGCAGCGTATGGCGTTTGTCGAGGGGCTCCTCACCCCATTGAGGTGCGTGGGCCATCAGGGTAGAGCGGTCCATGAGGAACGAAGCGGCTAGCGGGAAATACTTTCGCAGGCTGTCCAGAATGGCAAAGCCATGGGTATCGATGTCTCCCCAATAGTGCAGAGAGGCGCGATGCAGCCAGTTGGCTCGGGCGAGCGCTCCCCAGCCATAGCCGGCACCGAACACGACGATGGCACTGGAGACCGGTGGGAATGCCAGGAAGTTCACCTCGTTTTCGGTGATGAAAACACGCTGCGCAGGCAAGGTGAGCGTGGCGAAGCTGTCCTCATCCAGGGTGATGTCGGTCAGTCCCGTGCAGCCGGGAAGCTGGGGCAGTTGCGGATCGAGCAAGCGCAGGCGGATGCGGACGGGCTTGCCGAGAAAGCCGTAGCGACGGGCAAACCCCGCCATCCCGGCCGCAGCGTGGTCGATGGCTTCCGGCGGCAAAGCCAGATCCAGCCACTGAGCCAGCGTACCGCGATGGGCTTCGATAAACTTGCTGTCCACGCCCGGCGCGTCGACCTGCCGAAGATAGACGCCGGGGCGCGGATGGGCTTGCACCCAGGCCACCACGGCCAGCAGGCGTGGCCAGTGTTCGGCCAGCGCCAAGGTCTGCAGCGGCGATCTGTGCAGCCACGGCAGCAGGGCGGGTTGCGCTTCGGCAGTGTGCTGCCAGAGCGCCTGGAACCGGTGGGCATCGCCTGTCTTGCCGATCATCGCCAGCGCGTCTTCCAGCGTATCGATCCAGAGCGTGTCCGGCAGGCGCTGCCGGCCCTGCACCCGGTGCGTCCACTCGCGCCATTCAATGCGCACGCATGGCGTGGCGCTGATGTCGCGCACCCAGCCGCGCACGGCATCGAAACGGTTGCTGAGGTCGGCGGTGGACGGCGACTTTAGCGACAGCCGCAACGGCCAGCCCAGCGTGCCGTCGCCGACCACGGCACGCAGCAACTCGCCGCGCCGCCACAGCCGCTCGACCTGCGCACGAAGGTCGGCGGGCTGGCTCCATGTCATACAGCGCCTCCCGTGGCAGCAGCCTTCTGTGCCCGGTACTCTTCGATGCTCAGGTTGCGCAGCCGCGACTCACGGCCGCCCTCGTTGTGCACGAAGCCGACGCTGGACACGTAGGGCTCAATGATGTGGATCTTTTGCAGCGGCGTAATGATCAGCAGTTGCAGGTTGAGCTGGCGGAACAGTTCCAGCCCATACTGGGCCGATTCGTCCGAGCCGCGCCCGAAGGCTTCGTCGATCACGACAAAACGGAATGAGCGCGAGCGCACCGCACCCCATTCCAGGCCGAACTGGTAGGCCAGGCTGGCGGCCAGCACGGTATAGGCCAGCTTTTCCTTCTGCCCGCCGGATTTGCCGCCGGAGTCGGAGTAGTGCTCATGTTCGGCATCGTCTTCGCGCCAGCGCTCGCTGGCGGAAAACAGGAAGCCGTTGCGCACGTCGGTCACCTTCTGCATCCAGCGCCGGTCGATCTCGGCCAGGCCCTCACGCCCCCGGAAGCGGTCGATGATGGCCTTGACCTGCAGGAACTTGGTCTCCGAATACTGTTCGTCTTCCGAGCCGCTCAGCGCGCCTTCGGTGCAGGCACGTAGATCCTGCAGGAAGTCGCGGATCTCCGCATCGGGGCTGGGCTGCGCCAGCAGCCGGATGTAGCGCCCGGGGTTGTAGTCGATCACCTGCAAGGATTGGTTGATGACATCGACCCGCTCCTTGATCGTTTCCCGCTCGCGCGCGAGCTGGGCGTTGAAATTGGCGATCTCGTTGATGGTATTGACGTTGAGCAACTCCTTGAAACGCGCTTCGAAGCGCGGCAGGTCGTCGTGCTGCAAATCCTTCATCAATCGCTCGAACTCGGGCAGCGCGGCCAGGCTTATGTCGATCTCGGCGGTCTCTGCCTTGAAGGCCTCCTTGAAACCGCGCATGGCGTTGATGATGCGTTCGGTCAGGCGCGAGAGACGCTTGTCTTCGGCATCGATGCGCGCCTGCAAGCCGTTGCGCACGTCCTGTTCGCGGTTGTCGCAGGATTCCACCGAGAGCTGGTGGTCGCCCAGGACTTCGGCGCGCCAGCCTTCTAGAGATTGCAGCAACACATCGTCGAGTGCGGCTTGCGCTTGGATTTCGAGAGCCTGCGCATACTGTGCCTGGGCAGTTTCGTGCTTGCTGCGGGTTTCTCCGCGTTTGCCTTGTGCCTCGCCAAGATCGCCTTCGATCTCCTTCAGGCGCTCAACGACCTGCGCCAATTGGCTTTCCAGTTCCCGCAGGGTATCGGAGGCCTCCTTGAGGCGGTCGCGTTCATCGGTCAGCCGGGCAATCTCGCGCGCCGGTGCCTGCCAGTCGATCTCGCTGTAGCGGGTGAAGACTTCGAGTTTGGCCAAGGCCTCCAGTTGCGCCTGGCATTGCCCGCGCAATCGCTGTGTGTTGGCAATGCGCAGACCAATGTCGCCCAGTCGCTGCTCCAGGCCCTCGCGTTCGTCACGCAAGGTGCGCAGCTTGTCGGCGTTGCTCCAGCCCAGCACGTAGCGACTGCGGTCGTCGATGCGGCGGCGGTCGTCCTTTTCGTGGCGTCCGCTCGGGTCCTTGATCTGTCCAGCGCGCGTGATGGCGCGGGTCTCGCGGCGGAACTGCTCCGTGCTGTCGCAACAGGCCAGGTCGAAGCGGTGGTGCAGTTCGCGTTCCAGCCAGTCGTAGTGCGGCGTGTCGGGCTTGATGAGCAGCTTGCGCACCAGCGATTGGGGATGCAGGCTGATGGCCTGGGTGGGCTTGCGCGCACGAACGTGGAAGTACACCAGCCGCGTGCCCAGGTGCTGGCGTTCCACCCAATCGGCCACGTCCTTGTAGTGCGCATCCGGCACCAGCAGGGACAGGCCGAAGCCATGCAGCAGGCGTTCGGCCGCGCCCTCCCAGTCGCGCTCGTCCTCACGCACCTGGATCAGTTCACCGGCAAAGGGCAGGTCTTCCTCGGCGATGGACAAGGCGGCGCACAATGCGGCGCGGATGCGTACCTGGGCCGCATCGATATTGCTTTTTCGACGCGCAAGGCTGTCGATCTCGTCGCTGAGCGCTTTGTGTTCTTCCTGACCCCGCCGCAGCGCATATCCGTCTTCATTGATCTGCGTATCGTGGTCCGCAATGCTTGTGCGCAGCGCTTCGGCGTGTTCTCCGATGGTGGATCTTTGTGTCATGAAAGCAGCTTCGTCTCCCGGCGCTGCTTCTCCAATGCGCGTCAATAGCGTGGTGTAGGCGTCCGCTTTCTCCTGCCGTTGCTGTTTCTCTGCCTCCTGCTGCTGAATGGCGACAGCGAGTTGTTGCAGTCGGTCGCCGCCGTTCTCGCGCAGTGCGCCTTCGAGCTTCCCCTGCTCGATTCGGGCGTTGTCTCGTTGCTCTCCCAGTTGCTTGATGCGGGCATCCCAGCGGGTCGCATCCTGGGTCAACAATTCCAGGCGCCTCTCCAGCAGTGCTGCCTTCAAGCCGGCGAAGTACGGGCGTAGTGCATCGCGTCCTTCGCGCAATGCCTGGATCTCGGCGGCTATTTGCCCGTGGCGACGGCCATCCTCCACCAGCGGAGTCAACAACTCGATCTGGCGCTTTGCCTTGAGTACCGACTGGTGGGCGCGGTCGAGGTCATCGAAGTGGCCGAGCAGTGCCTCGATGCGCCCCCCCACGTCGAACGGTTCGAGCATGTGGCTGCGCACGAAATCGGTCAGATTGCCAACCGATTTCATGGAAACCGTCTGATGGAACAGTTCCAGCGCCTGCTCGTGCTCGATGCCGAAGCGGCGGCGGAACCAGGCGCCGTAGGGCGGGAAGCTGTCGTTCAGTTCGCAGCCCATCGCGCGTAACTTCTTGCGCAGGCCGTTGATGTCGCTGCCGAATCCGGAAAAGTGCTCGGTGATGGACAGTTCCCGCTCTACAGTCACGAACAAGCGCGCGGGCTGGCCCTGTGGTTCGCGAAACCAGAATACTTGCGCCAGTGTGATCGCCTGGCCGTAGCCTTCGTTACGGAAGACACCCAGAATCACGCTGTAGCTGGTGGTGTCGCGTAACGCCACCGGGCGGGCGCTGCCGGTGGTCTCAACGCGCTCGCTCTTGTAATGGCCCAGCACGTAGGACCGCAGTGATCGCTCACGCGTCTCGGCGCCCGCGGCCTTGTTGTAGGCGATGCGTTGCGCTGGCACCAGCAGCGTGGTGACGGCATCGACCAGGGTGGATTTGCCCGAACCGATGTCGCCAGTGAGCAGGCCGTTACGCCCATCGAGTTCATAGCGCCAGACGCGCCGGTCGAATGTGCCCCAGTTCAGAACTTCCAGCCGCTGCAGGCGAAAGCCGACGCGGCTGTCGTCGGCCACGAAATCGAGCTCCTGTGGCGAAAAATTGTTCATCGGCCGGCATCCTTGTCGCGATCGGTACGTGACAATGCGGTGCGATAGCCCTCCAGGCGCGCATCGAAGTCGGCCAGCCACTGTGCATCGACGAACGCCTTGAGGATGCGCCCCACCTCGTAGCGAGGTGCCTGCTGAGCTGCGCCGGCAGCGGGCTTGAGCTTGCGCAGATAACCCAGTTCCACCACCTTGGTGATGGTCGAATCCACTTGGTCGATAAGGCGCGCCTCGTTGGTGCCGTCCGGCAGGAATACGCGCATCAATTCGGCGATCTCCTCGCGTGACAGCACCAGCCGGGTATCGCCGCCGCTGGCGTCGGCTTCGGCCATGCGCTTGCGCAGCAAGGCCAGCATCAGGCTGACCGGGTAGGACAGCGGCCGTCGCGCGATCAGGCGTGGCGGACGAGGTGTGGCGTCAGCATGCTCCGGCTCCGGCTGGCTTTTGAAGAAGGCGTACCCCTCGGCTTCGTCCAGTACCAGATCCAGCAACAACACCGCCGCCTGCTCCCGCACCCGCGCTTGCAGGCTCAACAGGCTGGCCCATAGGCGCTCGTCGTCCTGACGGTACAACACGCCCTTGAGCAAATGCACCATCAGTTGCGAGAGTTCCGCTACAACGGGCGGGCGCGACTCAATGCCGCCTTCTGGATCATCCTGGTGCATATCGTTCATGGGTCTCCGCTCTATCCGTCGCAGCTTGCATTCAACGCGTAAAAATCACGCGGGGCATTCGCGCCCGCCGTCGTACCGTTGAGCCAGGCGCGTCCTGCACGGCCCATTCGATGATCTCCTGCACATCGTCATCCACCGTGGCTCTGAGGCCATCCAGCCCGCGGCTGCCTGCGTGGGCCAGTTCCAGCCAGGTGACCAGTTCGGCCAATCCCTGTTGCAGCGGCTGCGTCTCCAGCAGCGCGCGCAAGCTGATCTGCGACTGCTGGCGCAATGCCTGCCGCAGGGCCTCACGCAGGCGGGTCTTGTCCACCACGTGCTGGTCGAACAGGCGTGTGGTGTCGATGTCGTCGTCTTCGCCGGATTCAAGTATCAGTTCCGCTAGGCGTGGCTTGGCATGGAGCGCAAACAGGGGGCGTTCCTGCGGCAAGGCGATGTCCGCGCCCATCTCGTCGAGGAGCATCACTTCGCCGGTCGGTGGCATGTCGCGCAAGGCCAGCGCCTTGGTCTCGATGTTGCGCAACAGTTCGAGGATGCGACGGTTTTCCTGGAAGGCCCGGTCATCCAGGAAGCGGCGCAGTTGTTGCGACAACTGCGCCACCATGCGTTGGGTATGTTCGCCCGCTTCCAGCCAATCGTGGTGCACCCGGCGGGTGCGCGGCTCCGGCTTGAGCGCAGCCACGGCGGGCAGGTCGAGGATCTGGTCGAGCCGTGTGGACAGTTCTTCCTGGCGACGGCTGGACATCAGGAAATCCCAGAATGCACGGAAGCTGCGCCCCTGGTCGGAATCCCCGATGGCGTCGCGCTCGCCCATGACTTCGTCGAGTAAAGCCCCCTTGCTGCCGTCCCACAACGCGATCTTCTCGCGGACGCTGCGGTCGAGCTGGCGGAAGTTGTGTTCCACCTGGCGGAAATCGCTCAATAGCTCGCGCGCCAACTGCTGGAACTGCAGAAAACGATCCTTGATGCCCGTGTCATCCATGAGCGGTACATCACCGGACAGGACGCGGCCGATCTCGGCATCGATCTCGTTCCGCTTGCGACGCAGTTCCTCCAGGCGCCTGGCTGGATCAGCCTCGCTTCCGGTGCTGATCTGCTCCAGCAGCGCAAACAAGGTCAGCAGGCGCGATTCGGTACCGACGAAAGGCCGTTCGGTCAGCGACACTAGTGTGGTGTCTCAAAAGTAATCATCAAATAATGGTACTCGCTGCCCGCGCCACAGATGCCAAGATGGTGTCCGCACTTTTATGCCACACGAACGGCTTGGGATCCTCGTTGTGACGATCAATGTATTCCCGTATGGATTGCTCCAGCTGAGCAACGCTGGTGTGGGCGCTGCGCTTGATCCACTGCTCGCTGATCTGGCTAAAGAAACGCTCGACCAGATTGAGCCAGGACGCTGAGGTGGGCGTGAAGTGAACGTGGTAGCGAGGATGGGCTGCTAGCCAGGCCCGCACTGCCTGCGTCTTGTGCGTGCCGTAGTTGTCCATGATCAGGTGGATGTCTTGTTCGCCAGGCACCGCTGCATCGATGGCTTTGAGGAACTGCAGGAATTCCACACTGCGGTGACGGCGCTTGAGCTGTCCTATGACTTTGCCAGTGGCCACATCCAGCGCTGCAAACAGCGACGTTGTGCCATGGCGCTTGTAATCGTGCGTGCGCGTGCTGGGTTTGCCAAACGTCAGTGGTAACCCTGGTTGGGTGCGATCCAGAGCCTGGATCTGGCTCTTCTCGTCCACGCACAGCACCAAGGCGCGATCGGGTGGTGCCATATACAGCCCCACCACATCCCGTACCTTGTCCACGAAATGGGGATCCGTCGATAGCTTGAAGGTTTCTTGCAGGTGCGGCTTCAGCCCAAAGGCATGCCAGATGCGCTGCACCGTCGCGGGCGATACGCCAGCGTGCCGACTCATCTGGCGCACGCTCCAGTGCGTGGCGTTGTCAGGCTTGCTCTGGCGAACCTTGTCCACAATGAGCTGAACCTGCTCGTCGCCCACACTGCGCGGGCGGCCAGCGCGCGGGGCATCGGTCAAACCCGCCAGACGATACGCCCGGTAGCGCCGCCGCCACTTGGAGACAGTTTGCACCGTCGTGCCCAAGCGTTGGGCAATCATGGTGCCCGACTCCCCATCTGCGCAGCCCAGCACGATTCGCATGCGCAGCTTCTCGTCCTCGGGCGCTTTGCGTACGCGCAGTCGCGCATGCAGCTCTGCGCGCTCGGCATCGGTGATCTGCAGCTTCGTGGCGGGGCGTCCAGGGTGGGCCATCAGCGTAGTCTCCTATAAGGAAGCTGATTCGACCAACACCGGTCAAAATAGTTCTATCTATTTTTGAGACACCACACTAGCCAGGCGATGGCCTTTTCCGTGGCAGGGGTGAGATCGAACTGGGCCTCGTCGGTGCCGGGTTTGTAGAACTTGCGCAGCCAGCCCTTGTCCGGCGCGCACCAGTCATTCAGATATTCGGTTGCGGTTTTCGGATACACCTCGACACCGAGTTGTTCGCGCAGCGCAAACAGCTCGTCTTCCAGCATTTCGGCCAGATCCGCTTCGCTCGTCAGCCGCACGTTCGGTGCAACGAACACCCGGTACAGGAAGCTTGCTACCAATGGCGCATGTGGCGAGGCCAGCAATCGCCATGCAGGATGCCGATCGCGGTATGTGGTGAGTGTGAGGTGGTCGAGTGCCATGATGGGCTGCCTTATTCGAGCCGTTCGCTGACAACGACGTCTCGATCCGAATGCACGGATCGGCTTGCCCGGAAAGCGCGAATCAAGGCGGCGTGGTCACTCATGCGAAACCGCCTCCAGGTAGGGACGCATTACATTTGCGACCCGGCAGACCTTGGCATGGCGCCATAGGTCATCGGCTGAAGCCTTGCGTGTCTTCCAGGCAGCCTTCAGCGCCTCAATGGCCACGTCCAGGCCGATCTGGTTGCGGTGCTTGAAGCAGTCCGCCACGGTTTTTGCGGCACTGTAGATCCGCAGTCTGGCGCCATCGCGTTCGTGCTCATCAATGCCCAAGGCATAGGCATCACCCGCCATCTGCACCATCTTGATCGGTGGGTGCTCGATACGTGGGGTGTGGCTGCCACGAGGCATGGCAATCCAAACCTGGCGAGGCAGTTGCGTGGTCAGTTCGTGGAACTGGAGTGCCGTCAGCAAGCAGAACACGGCTTTGGGAACCTTGACTGCAATCGAGGCGAGGTCCTCCTTCTCGGAGATGGGGTTGCCTGGCAAACGGTAGAGGCCGCGCCCGACACGCTCCAACTGCCCGGAAGTGGACAGACGTGTCAGCACCACCCGCGGCGCGCCGATGGTGTCCAAGTCGCGGGTGCGCAGGAAGCCCTGCTTGTGGAGCAGGGCAAGAGCGCGCTGGGCATGTGAGGATCTTTCCATTGCCCCAAAGATGTTCCTTGATTTCGTTGATCTTATACATCAAACGATAGAATGAAACACGTCTGCATGGAGCGCGCGTTGATGACTGACCGTGAATGTCAGCAGACAAATGCGGATAGGATCTGGTTGCCGACGCGGTACGTCCGGTACATAATCTGGCCTGATTCCGTAGCGCCAACGGAATAAACCCGTTATCAATCAATGATTTGAGTGCGGCGTGATGTTCCCATCACCCGCTCCAGCATTCCGGCAAGGCGTGCTGCAACGCGGCCTTCCGGCTGCTCTCCCCTCCCCCACTTTTCCACACACTAATCCGTCAGCGGGCGCAGTTTCAGCCGACTGTCAAACCGCCGCGCCTCTCCGCTGAGGGGATCGGTAAAGGCAAGCGTGCGCGCCAGCAGTTGCAGCGGGTTGGAATAGTCCCCTTCCGGCGGGTCGTTCACCTCCGGGTAGAACGCATCGCCGCGCAGCGGCAGGCCCAGCGCGGCCATGTGCACGCGCAACTGGTGGCGCTTTCCGGTGATGGGCTCCAGGCGGTAGCGCGCCCAGGGTGACGCAACCTCCAACACGTCGATGTGCGTGCGCGCGTTGGGCGTGCCGGGCACCTCGTGCATGCGAAAAAAATGGCCGCTTTCCTCCAGCCGGCTTTCATGGATGCACGGCAGCGGCAGGTCGGCACGCCACGGTGCAACGGCCTCATAGACCTTGTGCACCCGTCTGTCGCGAAAGAGGGCCTGGTAGGTGCCGCGCGTTGCCCGCTGCACGGAAAACAGCACCAGGCCCGCCGTGTCGCGGTCGATGCGGTGCACGGGGGACAACTCGCTCAGGCCCAGCCGGCGCTTCAAGCGCACCAGCAGGGTTTGCTGAAGATAGCGGCCCGCGGGCACCACGGGCAGGAAGTGGGGTTTGTCGGCCACAAGGATGTGCGCATCCTGGTAGAGCACGGTTTCGTAGAACGGCAACTCGGGCTCGGGCGGCAGTTCGCGGTAGTAGTAGTAGCGTACGCCCGGCGTGAACGGGCTGCACTCCGTGGCGGCCGTGCCGAACTCGTCCACCACTTCGTTCGCGCGCAGGCGGCGCAGCCAGTCCTCGCGCGACACGGCGGGCAGGCGCTGTGCGAGGAAGTCCACCAGAAGCCCCTGCCCCGCCGAGGGCAGAACCACGCAACTGGGGTTGACGCCGTCGCGCATGGGCAGGACCCGGGGATCGTGGCTGTTGTGCATGGGGCCGCGATTGTAGGGGCCCCAGGCTCCCGCTCCATGCAACAATACTATTGTTTTGATAGCTATTAGCGCTTGATGGTAAAGCGCTAGAGGCTATTTTGTCTTGGGTTGCAAACCGACGATCACGACGCGCGATCCACGCCGTCCAACGCCTCGTCGATGGCTTGCTTGATCCGTGCGAGTGTGTGCAGGTCTCCCTCCGATCCTTCCACGGGCGCCCACCGTATGGCGTCCATATGGGCTATCGCGTGTTGCGAGATGGCCGCCACGCTGACCTGGACCGGCGTGCCGGCAGCGGCAGGCGTGGCCTCAGGAATAGGAATGCGGATCAGGAAGCCGCGATAACCCTCTTCCAGGACCTGGGGCAGCGCAGGCGTTGCATCCATCGCGGTGGGCTCCGGTGTCATGCGACCGCGGGCTTGCTCTCGCCCGATGCGATGGCCGCCAGGCCGCGCACCGCGGCATCGCGCGAGGTCCAGTGGTCATGCGGTAGGGGCAGCGTGCGTCCATCCACCTGGGCATGGGCGTAAAAGTAGCGGCGGCCATCCGGCGCCAGGCACAGCATGCCGGAATAGGTCACGCTGTCGGCCACGCCGAAGATCGTTTCCTGGGTGAGTGCGTCGGTCGTTTGCATGAGGGGCGCCTTGGTGTAAGTGAATGCAATGGCACCATTCTTGAAGCAACAGCTGTGGTTCAACGTAGGCCAAAGGCGCATGCACGCCCCGGCGGCGTCCTATGGGTGGGCTGTAGGACAAGCCCGGCAATCGCCGTACGCACGGCCCAGCGCGAGGATGTTCGCACTAGCATGGCTTCAAACACCACTCCGCGCCCTGAGGCAAGGCACACCCGTTTGGCCAGCTTGCGGCGCCTTTGCCATGCCCCCTGAGAACACGCCCACCGCCGCCTCCCTCCCCCGCCGTTCCACGCGCCAGCGCGTGCTGCGCTGGACGCTGGGCACGTTAGGCGCAGTGGTGGCGGGCCTGGCGCTGTTCATCGTGGTGCTGGTGAATTGGGACTGGAACCGCGCCAAACCCTGGGTGAACGACAAGGTGAGCGAGGCCACGGGGCGCACCTTCTCCATTGATGGCGATCTGTCGGCGGAGTGGCACTGGCCCCAACCGCTGGAAGAAGGCTGGCGCCGTTGGGTACCCGGTGTGACCGTGCGTGCCCAGCAGCTCTCCCTGAGCAATCCGGAGGGCTTTGAGGTGCCGGAAGCACCGGGCAAAGGCACGGACCAACTGCCCGCCCTTCCCCCGCGCCCCGAGCCAGCTGCGCCCGCAGGTGATGCCGACGCACCCACGGCTGCGGCAGCGCCCGCGTCCGTGGGTTCGGCGGCGGCCGACGCCGCGCGCGCCGTCGCGCTGAAGGTGGGGGATACCCAAGCGAATGCTCCGGCACGCCCACTCACGGGCATGGGCACCATCGCCAGCGCCAGCGCCACATTGCGCCTGCTGCCGCTGCTGTCCCGCACGCTGCTGCTCGACACGGTCGTACTGACTGCGCCCGACATCGTGCTGGCGCGCCGGCAGGACGGGCGCAACAACTGGACCTTCACACGCTCCCATGCCCGAGAGAGCACTGCCGAGGACAACCCTTGGGATCTGCGCTTGAACCAGCTCGTCGTGCGCGACGGCTGGTTGGGCTATGCCGACGGCCTGAAGGATTTGGCGCTGCGCGCCCGCATCGACACCCTGCCCACTGGTGCACCGCAGGCCGAAGGCAAGTACGGCATGAAGATCGCGCTGCAGGGCACCTACCGCAAGGCGCGCATCACCGGAGAAGGACTGGCAGGACCGGTGCTGTCGCTGCGCCAGCAGGCCGCGCGGTATCCGCTGCGCTTTTCCGCGCGCTCGGGCAGCGTGCAGACACGGGTGGAAGGCGTGCTCAACAATCCCGCCGCGCTTTCGGGCATGGATCTGCAGGTGTTCGTGAAGGCGCCCAGCATGGCGGACCTGTATGAACTGACCGGCCTGGTGCTGCCCAACACGCCGCCGTTCCAGGTCGAGGGGCGCCTGCTCGGCAACCTGGCACCGGCCAAAGCGGTGTGGGAATACCGCGACTTCAACGGCACCGTGGGCAGCAGCGACCTGCACGGCAGCCTGACCTACACAGGCGGCGAGCCCCGTCCCAAGCTGCAGGGCCATATGACGTCCAAGCAACTGCGCCTGGCGGATCTGGGCCCGGTCCTGGGCGCGCCCAGCGGCGTGCGCGCACAGGAGAAAGGCACCTCGCGCCGCCCCGGCAAGGTGCTGCCCGATGCCCGCTTCGCCACCGACCGCTGGGGCGCCATGGACCTGGACCTGGCATTTGCCGGGCAGAAGGTGGTGCGCCCCGACAGCCTGCCACTGGACAACCTGAGCGTGCGCGCGGTGCTGGAAGACCGCCAGCTGCGCCTGACACCGCTGCGCTTTGGCGTGGCCCACGGCCGCATCGACTCCAACGTGCTGCTGGACAGCCGCACCGATCCGCTGCAGGTGCAGTTGCAGGGCTCGGTCCAGGGCCTGCAGCTGTCGGCCCTCTTTCCCAAGGTGGAGCGCATGCAAAAGAGCCTGGGGCGGCTGGACGGCGCTCTGGCGCTGACCGGCCAGGGGCAGTCGGTGGCGCGCATGCTGGCCACCAGCGGGGGCGAAGTGCGGCTGTACATCCGCGACGGCACGCTGAGCAAGGAATTGCTGGATCTGGCGGCGCTCAACCTGGGAAGCGTCATCGTCTCCAAACTGTTCGGCGACGACAAGGAGGTCAAGCTGCGCTGCGCCGTGGCCAACCTGGACGTACAAGGTGGCGTGGCCAGCACGCGCACCGTCAAGCTCAACACCGAGGAGGCCATCGTCGAAGCCAAGGGCACGGTGGACCTCGGCGACGAACTGCTCAACCTGCGCATCACGCCCGATTCGCTGAAGTGGAAATTCTTCTCACTGCGCACGCCGTTGTATGTGCGCGGCACCTTCGCTGATCCGCAGGTGGGGGTAGAACCCGGGCCGCTGCTGCTGCGCGCGGGGGCGGCGGTGGCCGCCGCCCTTACGGCGCCCGCGGCGCTGGCACTGCTGCCGATTACCGTGCCCGCCGCCGAGGACGACGCGCACTGCGCTGCACTTTTGGCCAAGGCCGGCGCGGCACCGGCATCTGCGCCGGCCAAGCCCGCCTCGCGCGCTCAACGTTAAAGCAGCCTGCAAGGCGCTCCAATAAAGCGCTAGCAGCTATTGTTTTAATAGTTTTCTTGGTGTGCGGCCTGGGTGGCACGCACTGGTCGTGTTCACTGCACGGCCGGAACCGTGAGTTGCACACACAGACCACGGCCTTCTTGCGGCAGCAGCTCCAGCCAGCCCGCCACCGCCGCCGCACGCGAGCGCATGCTGTCAATGCCGCGTCCCAGACTGTGGCACGCGGGCTCGCCGCTCGGCAGCCCTGCGCCGTTGTCCGCCACCTGCAACTGCCACGCCCTGCCCTGCAGCGTTTGCACGGAGTGCAGGCGGATCACGAGCGCCGTGGCGTCCGCATGCTGCAGCACATTGCTCACGGCTTCCTGGACGATGGCGGCTATCTCCCGCGCCACCTTGCCTTCTGGCAGGGCCAGTTCATCGTGTGGCGCAATCTCCCAGTGCAGCGCGATGCCGCGCCGGTCCAGCGCAGGCTGGATGCGGTGGCGCAGCCGCGCGAGCCGGTCCGCCAGGGAATCGTCCTCGCCGTCCATCGAATCCACCAAGAGGCGCAGGTCGAGCAGGCACAACTCCAGCGACTGCATCAGCGTCCCGTGTTCGGGGTCCCGCTCGTCCACCAGGGCGATGGCGTTGACGAGCTGGGACCCCACCTGGTCGTGCAGGTTGCGTGCAATGCGTTCGCGCTCGCGCTTCACATCAGGGCTGGGCCGGATGCTGCGCCGTGGGCGCCACTGCAGT
This sequence comes from Diaphorobacter sp. JS3051, assembly GCF_015832135.1. Lineage (NCBI taxonomy): Bacteria > Pseudomonadati > Pseudomonadota > Betaproteobacteria > Burkholderiales > Comamonadaceae > Diaphorobacter > Diaphorobacter sp. JS3051. The sequence continues at coordinate 213,696 of NZ_CP065406.1, read as the reverse complement.
GCGCGCGGCAACTGCACGATCAGCAAGATGCCCAGCACTACCAGGGCCCCAGGCCCAGCAGCTTCCAGCGCAACTGCGCCTGCAGACTCAGTTGCTCCGCAGAGACCAGCAGCAGGGTATCGACGGACATGGCAAGCAACCAGACAGCAACGCAGGCGATTGCAAAGGCCGGCGGACGGGTGCGAAACATGGAAATCTCCCTCATCCCTGCGGCAGGTGCGACGGACGTTTGTGCGCCCAGGCGGCTCTTCTTTCAGAACAGCCCGCGCAGTGACGCGAAGCGCACGGCCTGCGCCCGCGTGCGCACCTGCAGCTTGCGGTAGATGTTCTTGATGTGCGTGTTCACGGTCAGGCTGCTGATGAACAGCCGGTTGCCGATCTCGGCGCTGGTGTAACCGCTGGCCACCATGCGCAGCACTTCTTTCTCGCGCTGGGACAGGCGCTCGGTTTCCTGCTCCACGCGCCGCTGGGCGTGCGGGGCCGCGGCGCCGCTCGGGTCAAACCGCTGCAGCAGGCGACGCGCAAGGTTGGGGGTGATGGAAGCACCGCCGTTGGCTACCTGCAGTACCGCCTGGGGATAGCTGCCGAACCATGAGTTCTTGACGAGATAGCCCGTGGCACCCAGTTCAAAGGCGTGCAGCACCTGCTCATCGTTCTGCATGATGGAGATGACGATGGCCTCGGCCGTGGGGCGCACCGACTTCATGTAGTCGATCAGCATGAAGCCCTCGCCATCACCGAGGTTCAGGTCCACGAGCATCACATCGAACTCATGCTGCTTGATGGCCTTGCGGCCCTCGCGCACGCTGGTGGCCTGCGCTACCAGCAGCGTACGCTGGTCGCTCATCAGCTCTTGCGCGATGACGCGCCGCATGTGCGCATCGTCATCCACCAGCAAAACGCGCACGGGCTTTTCCAGTTGCCCCGCCAGAAAGTCCGGCCAGATGGAGGGCGGATTCTGGTGCATGGCGAATTGGCCTGGGGTGACAGACGTCCCCCGCGGAGCGGCCATTGCACCAGGAGGATCGTTGACGGGCAGCATAAAGAAGTCTCCAGACGGGGGCGCCTGTTGGCGGCCCCTCAGCGTTTGCACACCGTAACCACGGAAAGATCATCCCAACGCTTTGGGTGCTTTCCTCACAGGAAAACAAATTACACCGAAACATCCGGAGATATTCGTAATTTCTTCGTGAGTTACCTGACTCACATTTTGAAACTAACACAGATAAGGGATAAATCTCATTCAAACGCATTAATGGGAAATTTTCCCTTCGAAAGAATATGCAGGCTTTGCCAGCCGTTTTTGCAGTCCCGCCCGGTCTGACCTCCACTGGCAATAAACACATCCCATCCGCAGCGATTCGGTTGTTACCGAATGACACTACCTGGGAAACACCGCCGCGCCGGACCTTTTCAGCGCCTCTCTTGGCCCTCTTTCCTCTCTGACGCACGCATTTCCAGTGCTGTCAGAGACGCCCCCTTCTTCGGCTACCCGCGATGGGAGATGGATGCCGGAGGCCCCCCTGCGGAAACTGGAGCCAGACAAAAAGACGGGCGGCCTCCGGCATTCCTCCTCGGGTCGGGTGCGGTCTTTCTTCTTGTCGATGTAGCCGTGACACCGGTCATAACCCAAGCCACCGGAGGGCGCGGTCTTTTTGACACGTTATAGGAGAGACAGTCATGAAAGTTCTTGCATTTTTTGCGTTGAGTGCCGTCGCGACTGCTGCCATGGCAGTGCAACCGCCCAGCACCATCACCCTGAATGGGCCGTCCGTGCAAATGACCAACTCGGTTGGCACCGCCATCTCCAATACGTCCGGCGCACGCAACGAGGCATTGCAAAACATTGCCTCCAACGCCGGCCCCGTGCAGGTCTTTGCTGGGGGCTCGTCTACACAGACCGCCAATTTGGGCCTGGGTGCCGTGACCAACGAAGCCAAGGGTGAAGACGCCCTTGCCCGCCAGAACCTCGCCAGCAACAACGGCAAGGTGGAAATCCGCGCTGCCTCCACCCAGACGGTGAACAGCCTGGGTGCCGTGCTGAGCAACCTGGCCGATGGCAGCGATGCGCATGCCACCCAGAACGTCGCCTCCAACTACGGGCATGTGGTGGTAGCGGCAGCTTCTACCCAGACGGCCAATTTCATCGGTGGCAGCGCAGTCAACCAGGCCAAGGGCTCGCACTCGTTCGCGGTGCAGAACATCTCCTCCAATGACGCTTGCGCCGAGGATCCCTGCCCCGGCGGCAACTGCTATCGCCCCAACTGGTGAGTCCGCGAGCGCCGGGCCTACTGTAGGCCTGGCGCTTTTTGTGCAGGTTGCTTGAGGAGATTCGCCATGCTCAGTCGCGCAACACGCTTCCTGGCGCCCGCCACGGCAGCCCTGGCCCTCTGCGCCGCGGCACCCGCCTGGGCCGCGCCGGGAGAAGACCCGGTGGTGCTGGACAAGAAGGTCAATGTGCAGATGCAGCCGTTGCCTTCTGCGCCGCGCTCCGGCTACATCAACCACGACACCGGCCTGCCCGCCTGGCAGCAGGCGCGCCTGACCCGTTACGTGGCCAAGGCGTTCTCTGGCGACACCACGGGCATCGTGACCGAAAAGGACGTCGTCAACGCGGTGAACACGCAAGGCTCCAAGGTCGTGTGCTCGCAATCCGTGGGCAGCAACTTCGGCACCGCGGCCTCGGGTGGCACCGGCAAGCCCGGCGCCGACCAGGTGGTGGTGCTGCGAGGGGATCTGGTCAATATCTGCTGGTGACGGCCACCAGCGTGCGGGCGCGGCCGGGCATGCGCCGCGCGCCTGCTCGGCCGCGCCAGAGGGTTGGATAACGCGAAGACGAGAGGGCTTTGCCATGAACACCGCAACCACACTTCCCCGCGGTCCTGGCCGCAACGGCGCCCCACGCCGTGGCGCTGCCTGGCTGATGCTGGCGGGCGCTCTACTGCTCAGTGCCTGCACAACGCCGCTGGACCCCCGCAAGGACGCATCGCTGCAGCAGGCGGCTTATACGACGGACCGCCCCGTCGTGCGCCCGACGCGCTCGGTCTCCAGCTTCTCGGATTCGCTGATGTGCATGGACCACATGCTGCGCGCCGCGCAGGTGCCCACCACGCTCATCACCAGCAAGCAGGTCATCGATTATTCCAGCCGCGTGCCCGTTGCTGCCAAGGACATGATCATCACCTCTCTGTCGCAGATGTCGCGGCTGTCCAACGCCTTCCGCTACGTGGACTATGAGGTGGACATCGTGCGCCAGGATACGGTGCAGAACCTCACCACCATCTTGCTCAACAACAACCTCATGCAACTGCAGCGCCCCGCGCTGTACGTGTCGGGTGCCATTGCGTTCGTGGACCAGAACGTGGCCACCAACCGCTTCGACGCCGGCACCTCCGCCAGCCGCCTGGACACAGGCTACAGCCGCAACCGCTCGGCCACCGTGATCGGCCTGGAGATGCACCTGGGGGACTTTCGCACGCGCACGCTGATTCCCGGACTGGACTCGGCCAATGAGGTGGTCATCGGCAGCGGCAGCCAGGGCCTGGACGTGGCCGGGCGCATCGGCAGCTACGGCGTCAACTTCAACGTGGGGCGCGACTACGCGCTGGGCGCCGGCGGCGCCATGCGCACGCTGATTGACCTGGCCACCATCGAGCTGGTGGGCAAGTGGGCACGCGTGCCCTACTGGCAGTGCCTGACGCTGGAACAAACGCATCCCGACTTTCAGCGCCAGATGCGCGACTGGTTCGACGAAAGCGGCGGCGTAGGCCAGGCCACGCTGGTGCAGAACTCGCTGATCGCCCAGGGCTACCTGCAGGCGGGCACCGACCTGCTGGCGCTGGACTCGCCCGCGCTGCGCACCGCGCTCACGCAGTTCCAGATCGACAGCCTGCTGGTGCCCACCGGCGTGCTGGACTTCTCCACCTACGAGCGCGCGATGCGCCACTTCGTGACGTTGGCACCCGATGGCTCCCTGCAACGGGTGGGCTGGGGCCCGTCGGGCCCCACCGGCAGCATGGCCGAGAACAAAGGGGATTCCACGCCCGTGCGCACCTCGGGCCTCGTGCTCACCTCCACCACGCCCCCGCCACGGCGCATCGACATGCAGATCGAGAATGCGCTGCCTCCGGGCATGGAACCCACTTTCGAAGTCGGCGAGCAGGTGTTCGTGTCGGCCACCGTGTCGCGCACCTCACACATGTACTGCTACTTTGCCGACCCCTCGGGCAACGTCATGCGACTCACGCCCAACCAGGTCACGCCGCATTCGCTGGTGGCGGCGAACCAGGCGCTGCGACTGCCCGACTGGCTGGTGCCCAACCCGGCCTTCATCATGGACGCGAGCCGCCCTGGCACCGAGCGCGTGGCCTGCTTTGCCGCCGAAACCGACGTGCTGCCCCGGCTGCCCGCGCCACTGCAAGGCGCAGGGCTGGTCAACATTCCCGGCTACCGCACCATCGAGGACATCGACAAGGCCTTCCAGCAGGGCGTGGGCACCAGTGGCTACGTGAAGTCCGAGGTGTACTGGAAGACCCAGCCCAAGAAAACCCAGCCCGCGGCGGCCGCACCTGCCGCCCCGCAGCCCGCCAAGCGCTGAGGGCGCGGCCCGCCCCACCTCGCCAGGACGCCGCCATGACGCCCCTGCTCCGCCCTTTCGCGCCCCGGGCCGGTGCCGCCCTGCCGCCCGGCGGCAGACGACTGGCCCTGCCGGTCGTGCTGCTCCTGGCGTGCACGCTGCTGGCTCCGGCCCAAGCGCGCATCGAAGCGCTGCCGCAGCCCGCCATCCAGCCCAGCCAGGGCGGCGGCGACTTCACGCCGCCGGCGGTGCAGCCCGCGGCCCCGCTGATCGAGCCATCCGGCTCCTCCAGCGTGCCGCGCATCCAGCCCTCCGGCCAACCCCAGGCCGAACCGCTGCGCCTGCCCCAGCCCGAGGACGAGGCCACCCTGGCGCAGTTGCGCCGGTTGCGCGCCACGGCGCTGGCGCCAGCGCGCAAGGGCAGCGCAGCGGAAAAGGCCGCCGCGCGCAGCGCCTGGGTCCTGGGCCTGCTGTACCTGCACGGCGAGCGCGTGCCCCTGGACCGCACGCAGGCGCGGTACTGGTTCGAGCGCGCCCGCGCGCTGGGTGAGCCCTACGCCAGCGCCGGCCTGGCCTGGTGCGAGATCGATGGCTGCGTGGGCCCGCCGCAACCTGCGGCCGCGCGCCCGTGGATCGCCCAGTTGCGTGCGGTGGACGCGCCGCTGGCGCTGCTGCTGGAATGGTGGGCGCAGGAGCGCCTGGCCCCGCTGCCGCCTCCCGCCGCCGCACCGCGCGCGCCGGATGCGCCCCCGCAGGAGAACGGACACGCAGCCCTGCTGCAGCGCGCCGCCCAGGCCGGCAGTGCCCAGGCGCTCAACGAACTGGGCCTGCGCCAGATCGCCGCGGCGCGCTTGCCCGATGCGCTGGCACAGTTCCGCGCGGCGGCGCCGCGCTCGCCCGCGGCAGCCTCCAATGCCCGGCTGCTGGCCAGCCGCATGGAGCAGACCATCAGCGCACAGCCCGCCCCGCACACGGCCGACGAATGGCTGGCGCAGGCGCGCCGCTACCACCGCGGCGACGGCGTGCCGTCCAATTACACCGAAGCCATCCGCCTGTACCAGATCGCCGCCGCCAGCGGCAGCCGACCCGCCAAGCGCATGCTGGAGCTGATCTACTCGCGCCCCGCGCCCGACGGCACGATCGATGTGGCCTGGATGCGCCAGCTCTCCACCATGGAGCTGTCGCCCGAGGGTTCGGTGCTCACCCTGCAGCCGCCGCCCACACCGCAGCTGTTCGTGCGCGACCCCACGCCGCTGTACGCGCTGATTCCACAGGAATGGCGCTCGGGCCGGCCCGTGGGGCCATGCTGACTATCGTTTTGATAGCTGTCAGCGCTTGTCACATAAGCGCCAGAGCCTTATTTCTCTTGAAACTCAATGGAAGTCGCGGCTGCCGTCCAGCGCCTGCGCCAGGCGGCCCAGCAGCGGCGTGAGGTCCTTGAACCGCTCGCCCACCAGGTGGCGCACGGCCGTGTCCGCGCCCGGTGCGCGGGCACACTGCCACACGCCCTCCACCGCCAGCAGGCGCGAGCGCAGCAGCGCGCTGCGCCAGCGCTCCAGCCGCGCGGGCCACACGATCACATTGACCGAGCCGGTCTCGTCCTCCAGCGTGACGAACATCGTGCCGTTGGCTGAGCCCGGCCGCTGGCGCACGGTGACGATGCCGCAGGCACGCACGCGCCGCCCATGGGGCGCCGATTGCAACTGCTGCGCCGTGGCCAGCCGCCAGCGCTGCAGCTTCTCGCGCAGCAGCGCCAGGGGGTGGCGCCGCAGCGTCAGGCCCGTGGCGGCGTAGTCCCACAAGATGTCTTCGCCCTCTGGTGCGGCGGGCAACTGCAGGGCGGCCTCATGCACGGGCGCGTCCTGCAGCAGCGGCGGAGCGCGCAGCTGGGCCGCGGCGTCCCACATCTGCTGGCGCCGGTGGCCCGCCAGCGCGCGCAGCGCATCAGCCGCGGCCAGGGCCTGCAGATCCTGCCGGTCCAGCCGCGCGCGCAGGGCCAGGTCTTCGCTGTTGACAAAGGGGCCGCTGCCGCGCGCCTGCACCAGCCGCTCGGCCGCCGCCGCGCCCAGCCCCGCCACCAGCCGCAGGCCCAGGCGCACGGCCGGCTGCGCCAAGGACACGCCGGCAACGGGTGCCAGGGGCTCCTCCAGTGTGCAGTCCACGTCGCTCGTCGCCACGTCGATGGGCAGCACGCGCACGCCATGGCGGCGCGCGTCCTGCACCAGTTGCGCCGGTGTGTAAAAGCCCAGCGGCTGCGCATTGAGCAGCGCGGCCAGGAAGCACGCAGGCTCGTGCCGCTTGAGCCAGCTGCTGGCGTAGGCCAGCAGCGCAAAGCTGTAGGCATGGCTTTCGGGAAAGCCGTATTCGCCAAAGCCCAGGATCTGCTGGAACAGCCGGTCGGCAAATTCCGGCGGGTAGCCGTTCGCCAACAGACCGTCCTTGAAGGGCTTCTCGAAGCGGTGCACCTCGCCCTTGCGCCGCCAGGCGGCCATGGAGCGGCGCAGCTCGTCGGCCTGGCCCGCGCTGAAGCCCGCGCCGTCGATGGCGATCTGCATCACCTGTTCCTGGAAGATGGGCACGCCCAGCGTGCGCCGCAGGGCGTTGCCGAGCCTCGGGTATTCAATGGGGAACGGCTCCTCGCGCTTCGTGCGCTGCCTGCGCTGCCACTGGCGCCGGCGCTCGCGCGCCTGCAGGTAGGGGTGCACCATGCCGCCCTGGATGGGCCCGGGCCGCACGATCGCCACCTGCACCACCAGGTCGTAGAACTCGCGCGGCTGCAGGCGCGGCAGCATGCTCATCTGCGCGCGGCTCTCGATCTGGAACACGCCCACGGTGTCAGCGCGGCAGACCATGTCGTAGGTGGCCGGGTCTTCGGGCGGGATGTCGGCCAGGTCCCATGATTCGCCCCGCAGCGCGGCACGCATTTCCAGGCAGCGGCGCAGCGCGCTGAGCATGCCCAGCGCCAGCACGTCCACCTTCAAGAGGCCCATGGCGTCCAGATCGTCCTTGTCCCACTGGATGATGGAGCGCCCGTCCATGGCGGCCGGCTCCACGGGCACCAGGCGCGTGAGCTTGCCCTCGGTGAGCACGAAGCCGCCCACGTGCTGGCTCAGGTGGCGCGGAAAGCCGCGCAACTGGCGCGCCAGCTGCAGCCACAGCGCGGCCGTGTGCGCGCCCAGCGGCTCGCCCAGGCGCTCGGCCAGCGCCAGCAGGTGCTCCGTGGCCAGCACGTCGTCGAACCAGTGGTGTTCCTTGGCGAACGCATCCACCAGCGCCGGCGCCACGCCCAGGGCCTTGCCCACGTCGCGCAGGGCGCTGCGCGTGCGGTAGCTGATGACCACCGCGGCGATCGCGGAGCGATCGCGCCCGTACTTGTCGTAGATGTACTGGATGACGGTCTCGCGCCGGTCGTGCTCGAAGTCCACGTCGATGTCGGGCGGCTCGCTGCGTTCGCGGCTGATGAAACGCTCGAACAGCAGGCGCGTCTTCTGCGGGTCCACCGCCGTGATGCCCAGGCAATAACACACCGCCGAGTTGGCCGCCGAGCCCCGCCCCTGGCACAGGATGTCCTGGCTGCGCGCATAGCGCACGATGTCGTGCACCGTGAGGAAGTACATCTCGTACCCGCACTCGGCGATCAGCGCCAACTCCTTCTCGACCTGCGTCGCCACCGCTTCTGGCACGCCATCGGGGTAACGGACACGCGCGCCCTCCCAGGTGAGGCAGGCCAGCGTCTGGCTTGCCGTCATGCCGGGCTGCACGGTCTCCAGCGGGTAGCGGTACTTGATCTCGTTCAGGCTGAAGGTGCAGCGCGCCGCCACCTGCAGCGTGGCCGCCAGCAGCGCGGGTGGGTACAGGCCCGCCAGTCGGCTGCGTGGGCGCAGGCGCTTTTCGGCATGCGGCTGCAGCGCGAAGCCGCACGCGGCCACGCTGCGGCCCAGGCGCACGGCGGTCAGTACGTCCTGCAGCGGCTTGGCCGCGCGCGAGTGCATGTGCACGTCACCCGCGGCCACCAACGGCAGGCCCAGCTGCGCGCCGGCCTGCGTGAGCGTGCGCAGCCACAGACCGTCGTCCGGTGCGGTGTGCAGCTCTACCGCCAGCCAGCAGTTAGAGCCAAATAGGCCTCTAACGCTTTCTAGACAAGCGCTGACAGCTATTAAATCAGAAGCATCCACAAACGCCTCACGACGGAGCGCCAGCAGCACCTCGCAGCCCTGCAGCAGCGCCCAGGGCGACTGAGCATCCACGCGGTAGCCGCCCTTGCCGGCACGCTGGCGCGCGGCGGTAATGAATTCGCACAGGTCGCCCCAGCCTTGCACGTCGCGCGCCAGCGCCACGATGCGCACGTCGCCCCAGCAGAACTCGCTGCCCACGATGAGCGGCAGGCCCAGCGCCTGCGCCGCGCCATGGGCGCGCACCACGCCGGCGACGGAGCATTCGTCGGTCAGCGCCAGGGCGCTGTAGCCCAGTTTGTGCGCGCGCTGCACCAGTTCCTGCGGGTGCGAGGCGCCGCGCTGAAAGCTGAAGTTGCTCAGCGCGTGCAGCTCTGCGTAGGCGGGCAGCATCATCCGTACACCCCCTGCAAGAACCAGCCGCCCGTCGCCCGGTCGCGGAAGATCCAGACGGTGCCCGCCGCCGGGTTGTGGGCAACGAAATAGTCGCGCCGCACCAGGGCCGAGCCACCGTCCTGCGCGCCATTGTGTGCATTGCCTTGCACATCGCTCTCGTCGTCGTTCAGGTCCGCTGCGGCCTCCCACCAGCCGGTTTCCACGCGCTGCGGTCCGTCCAGCAAGCGCAGCGGCTGGCCGTGCAGGCAAGGCCGGCTGCCGCGCAGGGCCAGCGGCCGCGGAGGCCTCACGAGCCAGGGCGGAAGCAAGGGCGCAAGGGTGCAGTCCTGTGCGGGCGCCGGCGGCGCGGCGCGGGCCGCCAAGGCCGGTTGCCACTGTTGCATGCATTCGGGACGGTGGTCTGCCTGGGACCGCGGCACCCGCAGGCTGTCCGCGCCCAGGCGGGCCGAGAGGCGCTCGACGAACTGGTGCCAGGGCTCGCCCTGCCCCGCCCCCGCGTCGCCTGGCTGGGGCGGCAGCAGGTCCGCGCTGGCCTGTGGCATGGGCGCGGTTTGCAGGCTGCGCAGCGCCAGCCGGCTCACGGGCGCGGCCAGGCGCTGGTGCGCCAGGCGCTCGGCCAGCAGGCGGCGCAGGTGCGCCATGCCCTGCAGCGGTTCGGCCGTGCGCAGCGTGAGGCTCTGCCAGGGGGGCAGGTCCACGCCGTCGATACGGCGCAGGTCATGGCGCCAGGCCAGCTCCAGCGCCTGCACGCCCTGGTGGCGCGCGCGCAGCCAGCCCTGCAGTGCATCCAGCAGGCGCTGGCCGGCCCACAGCAGCGCGGGGGCCGATTCGGCCAGCGCGGGCAGTTCCAGCTCCAGCGCGAACTGCTCGGGCAGCGTGATCCAGTCCAGGCCATGCGGTGCGTCGCCCCAGGCACGGTCCAGCGCCGCCAGGGGTTCGGCGCCGAAGCGCCGCGCCACCCCGGCGCGCGGCAGCGCACGCACGGCGCCCCAGGTGCGGCAGCCCAGCTGCTGCAGCGCCTGGGCATGCGGGCGCAGCGCCGAGAGGGTGGCAACCGGCAGATCGTGCGGCAGCCGCCGCGGCACGGGCCGGCCCTGGCGCTGCAGGCGCAGCAGGGCCAGGGCCTGCAGCGCCGTGGGCGCACTGGCCCAGAGAGGTCCGCCCTCCAGGGTTTCGGGCCCGGGGGGCGCGTGGTCACGCAGCAGGCTTTGCAGAGCGGCGCGCCCGCCCCACAGGCGTTCGGTACCGCTCACCTCCAGCAGCAGCGCCTCGTCCACAAGGGCCACGCGCGGCGTGAAGCGCAGCGCCCACCAGCCCTGCGCGGCAGGCGGCAGGCCGATCACGGACCCGGTGGCGGGCCCGGTCGTGGCCTCAATGGGTGGCAAGTGCCAGGCAAGCCAATGCATCCTCCACCTCCTGCGGTGTGCGGCCCCCCATGCCCCAGGCGGCCGCCTGCACCTGGCGGCGCCATTGGGCCTGTGCCTGCAGCGCCGCGGCCAGTACCGGCGGGCGTGCGGGCAGTGCCACGGGCTGCGCCAGCGGCGGGCCGCGCCGCTTGACGACATGGACGTGCAGCTCCTCGCCCTGCGGTTGCAGCCACAGGCGCAGCGGCGCGGGCGATGCCTGCGCGCGCGAGCGCTCGGGACGCATCACCCACAGCAGCTGTCGGTGCTGCGCAGCCGCCAGCTGCAGCCGCCGCAGCACGGCGGCAGGCACCTGCGGCAGCCAGGCCAGCACGGCGCGCACGTCGCGGCAACGCAGCGCCTGTTCGCAGGCCCATGCCGCGGCCATGTCCGCACGCGGGCTGGGCGGGTGAATGCAGCACAGCCGGTCGGCGGCAAGCCCCAGGGGTTGCAGCGCCGGCAGGAAGGGCTCCAGCGGCGGCGTGACCAGTACCGCGCGTCCCGGGCCTTGCGCCAGGTGCGCGGCCAGGGCCGGCATCACCAGGGCCCACTCGGGATGGGCCTGGGGAGGCAGCAGCAACTCGCTCATGCACCCCAACGGCCACCCCCCACCGGGCAGTTGCGCATCCAGCGGCGCATGACCCGTGGCCAGCGCCGGCTGCGACGCGTGCGCCCAGGCATCGCCCTGCCAGACGCCGGGCAGCGCGTTCAGGGAAGAGGAAAGAAAAGCCGCCATGCGAACCGCCGATGAATACTGTTCAAATATAAGGGGTATCTATTTAGCTCCAGTGACGTGAGAATAGCTGGATGGAAACCCAGATGCTAACGCCAACTCCTGGAGGGGACTACCCCCGCACCTGGAACGAATTTCTTGACTGGTTTGCCACCGAAGAGGCTTGCCAGGCGTTCCTGGAGAAGCTTCGGTGGCCCCAAGGCTTCGTCTGCCCGCGTTGCGGCAACGCTGGCGATGTGTACCGCGCCAGCCGCACCCGCCTGATGTGCCGCTCATGCCAGTACCAAGGCACAGTGACATCTGGAACCATCTTTGACAAGACGCGCACACCGCTGCGTGTCTGGCTGGCTGCAGCTTGGTACCTGACCAATCAGAAACAAGGCGTGAGCGCCCTGGGGCTGCAGCGCGTATTGGGTTTGGGGAGCTACCAGACCGCCTGGACCATGCTGCACCGGTTTCGACGTGCCATGGTCCGCCCGGGCCGGGACAAGCTCAAGGGGCTTGTGGAGGTGGATGAAACGTACCTGTCCATCACGGATCGCAAGAATCCCGCCACCCCTGCAGGGCGCAAGAGCAGCACCACCAAAGTGTTGATGGTCATGGCGGTGGAGATCGTGGAGCCCAAGGGGTTTGGGCGCATCCGGTTACGCCGCATTGACCGAGACGCCGCCACCCACGTAATCCCCTTTGTGCAGGAGGTGGTCGAGCCTGGAGCCCAGGTACGCACGGATGGTTCGGCGGCATACCGCGCTCTGGGAGAACTGGGTTACACCCACCAGCGCACCGTCATGCTCGGCTCAGGCGTACCTGCCCATGTCTCCATGGCGGGAGTGCACCGGGTCGCCTCACTGGTACAGCGCTGGGTGCTGGGAACACATCATGGCTCTGTACAGCCAGACCACCTGGACGCCTATCTCGATGAATTCGTGTTCCGTTTCAACCGGCGCACATCCAGCTCACGCGGGATGCTGTTTTACCGCTTGCTGCAGCAAGCGGTGGTTACGCCGCCAGTGACGTATGGGGATGTCGTGAGCAAGAACACCGGGGAGAGCCAATCGGATACCATTGCTGGATGAAATCACAGTATCAATGGGGCTGCTGGAGCTAAATAGATACCCCTTTTAAATATACAGTAATCATCGGCGATTGGCGGCTCCAACCCGGCCGGCGTCAGGGCCTAGCGTCTGATCCGGCGGTGCGTCAGGGAGCGAATCTCAGCGCTGCGCCAAGCGCACCGCGCAGGCATCGCGCCACTGCACGACCGCCTGGTCGCCCGCCTGCGGGCTGTGCTCCAGCGTGAGCCAGCGGCTGTGGGTGGCATCCACGATGCCCTGCAGCTGCCACAGGGCTTCCCGCCCCAGCAGGGCCAGTTCGGCCAGGCCTTGTTCATCGCCCTGCAGGTACTGCAGGGCCTCGGCCTGCTGCTGGGGATGGGAGCCGGCCTCGAACAGGGTTTTTTGCAGCGCGGAAAGCCGCTGCTCCACGAAGGCGCAGGCCTCGGATTCCGCAGCCTCTGGCGGCAGCCCGGCACGGCGGGTGTCCCAGTCGCCGAAGGCCGTGGACAACTGCTCAATCAGCCGCTCCACATCTGCCGGCGTGACCTGTACATCGGTTTGCACGGCGCGGATCTGCAGCACGGGCAGCAGACAGGCGATGAGCGCTGCGGGGAACTTGCGGTGGTTCAGGCGCAGCGTGAGCGACAGGCGCTGGGCCGCAGCCTCGTTGGCGTATTTCTCGAAGAAGGCGGCCACCACCTCGGCCACCATCAGGATCTGCCCCATGAGCGAGATCTGGTCCCCCTGCAGGCCGCGCGGATAACCGCTGCCATCCATGCATTCATGGTGTTCCAGCACGGCCTGCTCCACCACGCGCGGGAACATGTTCTGCCCCCGGATGATCAACATGGCCGTGATGGGGTGCGCCATGAGCTGCTGGCGCCCGACGGCCGTCATCTTGTTGGCCGGGTCGTGCCAGACGGGGTCCATGTGCAGCACGCCGATGTCGTGCAGCAGCGCCGCCGTCGCCAGAGGCACGCATTCGCGGTCGCTCCAGCCGCTCTTGATGCCCAGGTACACGGCCGCCAGCATCATGCGCACGCTGTGCTCGAACAGCGCTGGATGCTGCTCGCGCATGACGGTGAGCTTGAAGGCCAGCGACGGCGGCAGCAGCAAGGCGCGCACGGGCGCGAGCAGCTTCTCGGCGGTCATGCCCTCCAGCGTGTGCACCAGCAGATAGGCCAGCGTGTCGTGCTCGCACTGCGACGCGGCCAGCTGCACGATGGACTGCACGCTGACCATGTCGTCCATGGCCAGATGCTCGTCGATGCTGCCGCGCAGCTTGTGCTTGACCAAGCGGTCGTAGAGCCGGCTGTCCACGCGCGCGCCCTTGTCCACCAGCTTGATGCCCCGATCGGTGTAGAGCGCTTCCTGCGTGACCACGGTGCGGCGATCGGCCATGTCGGTGATGGCACGCAGGTAATGGCTGTCTCCGTCGGCAAAAGCCGCGGGGCTGAGGTCGGGTGCGTTCATGCGCAGACGAAATGTTAAAAAATGTCACGCGCACTATACGGCGCTTTGCCTTGCGCAAAAAGACAAAAAAGCCGGGTGATCCCACCCGGCCCGTAGTTTTGGCCCCGCGCCCCCGCCGTGCATGCGCATGGCGGCCTGGCGGGTGCCTGCCTTCAGCGCAGCAGCGGCACGCCGGTCTTGGACTGGATGTCCTCGAAGCTCACGCCCGGCGCCAACTCCACCAGCTTCAGGCCTTCGGGGGTGACGTCCATCACGCCCAGGTCGGTGATGATGCGGTCCACCACGCCCACGCCCGTCAGCGGCAGCGTGCAGGCCGGCAGGATCTTCAGGTCGGTGGTGCCGTCCTTCTTGCGCGCCACATGCTCCATGAGCACGATCACGCGCTTGACACCGGCCACCAGGTCCATGGCGCCGCCCATGCCCTTGACCATCTTGCCGGGGATCATCCAGTTGGCCAGGTCGCCCTTCTCGCTGACCTGCATGGCGCCCAGGATGGACAGGTTGATCTTGCCGCCGCGGATCATCGCGAACGACTGGTCCGAACTGAAGATGGACGAACCGGGGATGGTGGTGACGGTCTGCTTGCCGGCGTTGATGAGGTCGGCATCCACCTTGTCCTCGGTGGGAAAGGCACCGATGCCCAGCATGCCGTTCTCCGACTGCAGCCACACCTCTTTATCGCCGGTGAAGTTGGCCACCAGCGTGGGAATGCCTATCCCTAAGTTGACGTAGAAGCCGTCTTCGAGTTCTTGCGCGGCGCGGGCCGCCATCTGGTCTTGGGTCCACGGCATGGTTCAGGCTCCTGCTTTCTCGGTGATGGTGCGCTTCTCGATGCGCTTCTCGGGGTTCGGGTTGTGCACGATGCGGTGCACGTAGATGCCGGGCAGGTGGATCTGGTCGGGGTCCAGGGCGCCCGTCTCCACCACCTCCTCCACCTCGACGATGCACAGCTTGCCCGCCATGGCGGCGGCCGGGTTGAAGTTGCGTGCCGTCAGGCGGAACTGCAGATTGCCCGACTTGTCGGCCCGCTGCGCCTTGACCAGCGAAACCTGCGGCACCAGCGAGCGCTCCATCACGTAGGTCTCGCCGTCGAACTCGCGCAGCTCCTTGCCCTCGGCCACGATGGTGCCCACGCCGGTTTTGGTGAAGAAGGCCGGGATGCCCGCGCCGCCGGCGCGCAGCTTCTCGGCCAGCGTGCCCTGCGGGGTGAACTCCAGCTCCAGCTCGCCCGCGAGGTACTGGCGCTCGAATTCCTTGTTCTCGCCCACGTAGGAGCTGATCATCTTCTTGATCTGGCGCGTCTCCAGCAGCTTGCCCAGGCCGAAGCCGTCAACGCCCGCGTTGTTGGAAATCACCGTGAGGTCCTTCACGCCGCTGGCCTGCAGCGCATCGATCAAGGCCTCTGGAATGCCGCACAGGCCGAAACCGCCAACGGCCATCAGCTGGCCATCGGCCACGACGCCCTTGAGCGCTTCGGCCGCCGAGGGGTAAAGCTTGTTCACTACAGTCTCCTGGTTTGCTGGGTGGATACGCTACGATACTACGTAGTTTTTTAAGTAGTTTTCCCTAAAGACTTGCACCACTATGAATGTTGCCGACTACCGCTTGGCCTTCGAGATGGCACCCGTGGGCCTGGTGATTTCGCGCAACCGCACCATGGTGGATTGCAACCGACATGTGTGCGAGATGTTCGGCGCCTCGCGCGAACTGCTCATCGGCCAGTCGTTCCAGATCCTCTACCCCAGCCCGGACGAATATGAGCGGCTGGGCGCACGCATGGCGCCCATCCTGAACGCACGCGGCCACTATGCCGACAACCGCATCATGAAGCGCGCCAACGGCGAAACCTTCTGGTGCCACGTGTCCGGTCGCGCGCTGGATCGCAACGATCCGCACGCCTCGGGCATCTGGAGCTTCGAGGACCTGAGCGCGCAGCGCCCCGTGCGCGCCGAGCTGACGGCGCGCGAACGCGAGGTGGCCGCGCGGCTGCTGGACGGCATGACCTCCAAGGAGATCGGCCGCGCGCTGGACATCAGCCACCGCACGGTGGAGATCTACCGCGCGCGGCTCATGCGCAAGTACGGCGCGTCCACGGCCGCGGACCTGGTGCAGAAGCTGTTGGCGGGATAAGTCATCAAAAAAGTGAGCTGTTGGCGCTTGCTAATCAAGCAGTTCAAGGCGTTTATTGCCTGAAATCCAATCGCAGCAAGCGCTGCCAGCTATGGTTTTTGAAGCCGCCGTCGCGCCGGTCAGTGCAGTTTGAGCCGCCCCGACACGCGTTGCTGCAGCAGCCGCGCCAGCGCCAGCACCGCCGTCTTGCCCAGGCCCAGGATGGCGCGGTGGTGCATCAGGTGCAGCGACATGTACATCCACTTGGCGATCAGCCCTTCCACGAAGAAGTTGCGCCCCGCCAGGCCGCCCATCAGGTTGCCCACGCCCTTGTTCTCGCCCAGCGACACGAGTGAGCCGAAGTCGCGGTAGACGAAGGGCTGCGTCACCTCGCGCTCGCGCAGCAGCGCCAGCAGCACGCGCGCCAGGTAGTCGGCCTGCTGGTGCGCGGCCTGCGCGCGTGCCGGCACCATGCGCCCGCCCTCCCACACGCAGGCCGCGCAGTCGCCCAGGGCCAGCACGTCAGGGGCCGAGGTGCGCAGCCGCTCGTCCACCACGAACTGGTTGAGCCGGTTCACTTCCAGGCCCAGCGCGGCGTTGGCGTCCGCGGCCTTGATGCCCGCGGCCCAGACCATCATCTCGGCCGCGATCTCTCCGGCCGAGGTGACCAGCACGCCCGGGCGCAGCTCCAGCACACGTGTGCCCGTCATCACCCGCACCTGCTTGCGGCGCAGGGCCACGGCGGCCTGGGCAGAGATGCGCTCGGGCAGGCCGCCCAGAATGCGGTCGCCCGCCTCCACCAGCGTCACGTCCAGCCGAAAACGCTGGCTGCTGCCCAGGCTCTCCAGCAGTTCGGCATGGGCTTCCAGCAGCTCGGCGGACAGCTCCACCCCCGTGGCGCCCGCGCCCACGATGGCGATGGACAGGGCGCGCTTGTCCGTGAACGATGCCCGCGCGCAGGCGCTCAGCCAGTCGGCATGAAAGCGCTGCGCATCGCGCACGTTTTCCAGCAGATAGGCGTGTTCGATGCCCGGCGTGCCAAAGGCGTTGGAGCCGCTGCCCAGCGCCAGCACCAAACGCGTGAAGCTCAGCGTGCGCGCGGGCACCACCTCCTCGCCATGTGCATTGCGCTGAGGGGCCAGGGCGATGGTCTTGCGCGCGGCGTCCAGCCCGGCCAGTTCGCCCATGGTGAAGCTGAAATGGTTGCGCCGTGCGAGCACGGGGTACGACAGACCCTCCTGATGGGCGTCTAGCGTCCCGGCCGCGACTTCGTGCAGCGTGGGCTTCCAGATGTGGAACGCAAAGCGGTCCACCAGCAGCACCCGCTCACGCCCTTGGCGCGGCCCCAGCGCGCGGCCCAGGCGCGCAGCCAGTTCCAGGCCGCCGGCCCCACCCCCCACGATCACGATGTCGTAATGCATGTCAAACCTTCTTCCAGGTTACCGCTCTACAGTGTAGGCAAGCCTGCGCCTATTGCCGCGTTGCGGAAATTCAATGGGTTTTGGCTTGCCCTTTAAATAGATTAGAACAATAATTCTTCAAAACAAATAGTTCGTATCTATTTAACCCTGTAGCAGTCCAGAAAGGAGCTCTCCCATGACCCATCGCCTCACTACCGCCGCCGGCGCACCCGTGGCCAATAACCAGGATTCCCTGACCGCCGGCCCGCGCGGCCCCATGCTCCTGCAAGACCTGTGGCACCTGGAAAAGCTCGCCCACTTCCACCGCGAGGTGATCCCCGAGCGGCGCATGCACGCCAAGGGCTCGGGCGCCTTCGGCACCTTCACCGTGACGGGCGACATCACCCGCTACACCCGCGCCAAGGTGTTCTCGGCGATCGGCAAGCAGACCGAGTTGTTCGCGCGCTTTTCCACCGTGGCCGGTGAGCGCGGCGCGGCCGACGCCGAGCGTGACATCCGCGGCTTCGCCGTGAAGATGTACACCGAGGAAGGCAACTGGGATCTGGTGGGCAACAACACGCCGGTCTTCTTCTTCCGCGACCCTCTCAAGTTCCCCGACCTGAACAAGGCCGTCAAGCGCGACCCCTACACCAACATGCGCAGCGCCGAGAGCAACTGGGACTTCTGGACCGGCCTGCCTGAGGCGCTGCACCAGATCACCATCGTGATGAGCGACCGCGGCATTCCGCGCGGCTACCGCCACATGCACGGCTTCGGCTCGCACACCTACAGCCTCATTAACCACGCGGGCGAGCGCCACTACGTGAAGTTCCACTGGGTCTGCCAGCAGGGCATCGAGAACCTGTCCGACCAGGAAGCCGCCGCCGTGGTCGCCCATGACCGCGAAAGCAGCCAGCGCGACCTGCTGCAAGCCATCGACCGCGGCGACTTTCCGAAGTGGAAGCTGTGCGTGCAGATCATGACCGAGGAAGAGGCGCAGACCTACCGCTTCCACCCCTTCGACCTGACCAAGGTGTGGAGCAAGAAGGACTTCCCGCTGATCGAAGTCGGCGTGATGGAGCTGAACCGCAACCCCGACAACTACTACGCCGACGTGGAGCAGGCCTCGTTCGCGCCCAGCAACCTGGTGCCCGGCATCGGCCCGTCGCCCGACCGCATGCTGCAGTCGCGCCTGTTCTCGTACGCCGACGCCGCGCGCTACCGCCTGGGTGTGAACCACCACCAGATCCCGGTGAACGCCGCGCGCTGCCCGGTCAACATCTACCACCGCGACGGCGCCATGCGTGTGGACGGCAATGCCGGCCGCACCATTGCGTACGAACCCAACACCCAGGGTGCGTGGCAGGAGCAGCCCGCGTACGCCGAACCGGTGGAAAAGCTCTACGGCGACGCCAGCCGCTGGAACTACCGCGAGGACGACGATGACTACTTCACCCAGCCCGGCGACCTGTTCCGCCTGATGACGCCGGAGAAGCAGCGCCTGCTGTGCGAGAACACCGCGCGCAACATCAACGGCGTGTCGCAGCACATCATTGACCGCCACATCGCGCACTGCACCCAGGCCGACCCGGCCTACGGCGCCGGCGTGAAGGCTGCCCTGGAAGCCGTGCGCGCCGGCACGCTGTAATAAGCACCGCCGCCGCCCTGCCCAGGCCCGCACCCGGGCCTGGCATCAAAATACCGCCCAGCCCTTACCCGACAAGCGCTGGGCGCTTCTGTTTTTGACAACCCCGATGCCCTCCTGCACCCACCTGCCCCGCCGGCCCGTATGCCCCCGCTGCCAGCGCCCCGCCGCAGCCTGCATCTGCGCCGCCGTGCGGCCCGTGGCGCACCAAGTGCAAGTACTGATCCTCATGCACCCGCTGGAGCAGCACCAGGCCAAGGGCACGGCACGGCTGCTGCACCTGTGCCTGACGGGCAGCCGCATCGTGGTGGGCGAAACGTTCGGCGACGCTGCCTTGGCGCAGGAAATCAACGCCCCCTGGGTTGATGGCGACCGGCAGGCACCGCGCCGCGCAGTGCTGTTGTACCCGCCCACGCCGCCCGACCCGCAGCACCCCATGCTGCCCGCACCGCCGCTGTCGACCGACTGGCTGGCAGCGCCCGAACGGCTGCGCCTGGTGGTGCTGGACGGTACCTGGCGCAAGAGCCGCAGGATGCTGTGGGCCAACCCTGCGTTGCAGGCCCTGCCGCGCCTGGCCCTGCAGCAGGTACCGCCCACGCGTTACGCCGTGCGCAAGGCGCACGCGCCGCACCAGCTCAGCACGCTGGAGGCCGCGCAGTGCGCACTGCAGCAACTGGAACCCGCCAACCCGCACATCGCCGCACTGGGTCAGGCCATGGACGCATTGATGGCGCTGCTGTGCTCGCGCGAAGGTGCAGCACGCTCGGCTATGCTCGGACCAGACCTTTCATAAAAAATCAGGAGACACCCATGGCCGAGCGCTATCCCTTCCCCGACCTGAACACATTGCCCGAGGACATCCGCGCCCGCATCCTGGAGGTGCAGGAAAAGGCCGGGTTCATCCCCAACGTGTTCCTGGCGTTCGCCCGCCGCCCGGCCGAATGGCGCGCGTTCTTCGCCTACCACGATGCGCTGATGCTGAAGGAAGAAGGCAGCCTCACCAAGGGCGAGCGCGAGATGATCGTCACCACCACCAGCGCCGCCAACCAGTGCCTGTACTGCGTGGTGGCACACGGGGCCATCCTGCGCATCTACGAGAAGAAGCCGCTGGTGGCCGACCAGGTAGCGGTGAACCACCGCAAGGCCGACATTCCGCCGCGCCAGAAGGCCATGCTCGACTTCGCCATGAAGGTCTGCCAGCGCGCGCACGAGATCGAGGACGCCGACTTCGAGGCGCTGTACCCCCACGGCTTTGACGATGAGGACATCTGGGACATCGCCGCCATCACCGCGTTCTTCGGCCTGTCCAACCGCATGGCCAGCTTTGCCGGCATGCAGCCCAATCCCGAGTTCTACCTGATGGGCCGCCTGCCGCGCGAGAAGAAGGCCTGAGCGCCAAGATGCTCTTAAAACAATAGCTGCTCGCGCTTTATAGATAAGCGCTGGCTGCTGTTTTTATTTGGATGCCAATACGGTGCTCCGGCAGCCGCTGAAGGCATCCAGCGGGCGCTGGTAGGAAGGCGACTGCACGTCCAGCAGGCCCAGCACGGTGTGGTAGAGGTTGTCGTGCGTCAACGGCGCATCGCCGCTGGCACGCAGGCAGTCGGCCGACAGCCCGCCACGGCGCAGGAAGGAGGTGTCCATCCACGCCACCATGGGCACGTGCTTTTGCATGTCGGGCGCCACGCCGTAGGGCATGCCGTGCAGGAACAACCCGTACTCGCCCAGCGACTCGCCATGGTCGCTCAGGTACAGCAGAGCCGTGTCGTACTTGGCGCTCTGGCCACGCAGCCAGTCGATGGTCTTGCCCAGGAAGGCGTCCGTTGCGGCGATGGAGTTGTCGTAGGCGTTCACCAGTTCGCCGTGGGTGCAGTCGGCCAGCACTTCCGTGCGGCATTCGGGCATGAAGCGCTTGCCTGCATCGGCCGAGCGCTTGTAGTAGGCCGGCCCATGGCTGCCCATCTGGTGCAGCACCAGCAGCACGCCGCGCTCGCGCTGCGCCGCAGGCAAGGCGGCCAGGCGCGCATCCAGGTTGTGCAGCATGGCCTCGTCGCGGCATTCTCCGCCATCGCACAACTGCTTGCGCGCCTCGGCATCCAGGCCTTCGGCGGCCGATGCGTGCGGCACGCGGTCGCACACGCCCTTGCAGCCGGACTGGTTGTCCAGCCACAGCACGCCCATACCCGCGGCCTGCGCCACGTCCAGCAGGTTCTCGTAGTCGTTGTCACGCGACTCGAATGCACTCTTGCCCAGTGGCGAGAACATGCAAGGCAGCGACGCCAGCGTGCTGGTGCCGCACGAGCGCACCTCGCGCCAGCTCATCACGTTGCGTTTGGTCAGTTCCGGCGTGGTGTCGCGGCCATAGCCGTTGATGCCGAAATGGTCCGCGCGCGCCGTCTCGCCCACCACCAGCACGAACAGCGTGGGCCGCGCCCCGGCCGCATAGCTGGCGCCCAGCGCGGCGCCCTGGGTCATCGGCACCAGCGTGCGGCTGCGCGCGAACACCGGTCGCAGTGCCGACACGGAGGTGGAGTACAGGCTGGCCAAGGGGTTCATCAGGTAGCGCAGGTGCGGGTGGTTGCGCATCAGCGGCGCTAGGTCCCGCGACATGGCCGCCACCGTGCCGGCGGCCAGGCCCAGCGCCAGCACCAGCAGCGCCAGGTTGCGGCCCACCTGGCGCAGCGGCCGCATGGCGGGAATACGCACACGCAGCAACCACCAGGAGGGAAGCGCCGCGACGGCCAGCACCGCAGCCAGCATGCGCAGGCTCAGCAGATCGGCCACCTCGCGCGCATCCGTCTGCAGCACGTTGGCGGCCATGCTGGGGTCCATGACCACGCTGTAGGTCAGCATGTAGTACTGCGACAGCGCGGCCACCATGACCACCAGCCACCACAGCAGCTTCATGCCGCGCGTCCAGGCGGTGAATGCCAGGATGGCCACCGTGCCGCACGCCGTCAGCACGGCCAAGGCAGCCGCTGAACGCAGGTACAGGCTGGGCGCGCCGCCAATGCGCGTGATCTGCAGCCACAGCGGCCAGTTGGCCGCCAGTACCAGGTACAGCGACAGGCGCACCACCACCTGCTGCGCCGACAGCGGGGTGGTCATCCAGCCATCCAGCCGGCGCAACGCACCACGCAAGAGGCCTTCGTCGGCAGGGCTGGAAGATGACACAAGCGGCACGGAGGCCGAGGAGGCAGAGGCAATGGAGGCGCGCGAAGACATGCCGCCATCGTGGAACCTGCCACTGAAGCCAAGCTGAAGACGCCGCTCAGGCTTCGTTCAGCTTTGTATCTGCCGCTACTCCCAGGCGCACGTGCAGCTGCGCCAGACTTTCCCACGCAAGGCCCACGGTCCAGCAGGACCAGGCGGACCACAGAGTGTGGCTCATGAAATGTGCACCGCGCATCTGCTGGGCCCAGCCCAGTGCCAGCCCAGCCATCAGAGCGCCGGGCAGCCAGAGGCGCGCCACGTTCGGCGCCGCGCGGCGCAGTACGAACCAGCCCGCTACAAAACCAAACGCGGCCGAGGCATGCCCTGCAGGGAAGCAGTGCCCCGGCCCCAGGTCGCGCACGCCCCACACCCAGTGCGAGATGTACTGCGCCACCCCGCCGAACTCGGCCAGATCCCAGGGACAGCTGGTGGTGTTCAGGCGCTTGAACACCGAAACCGCCAGCATTGCACCGATGACGGACAGCACCAGTTGCGCGCGCTGCGCCGGCGCCATGACGCGCAGGAATCCCCAGGGCCGCCACACCCCCACCGCCAGTGCGGCCAGCAGCGCACCGCTGGCATAGCGCGGACCCTCATGCGTCAGCAGGGCAAAGGTGTGGTGGTCACGCCAGGCAAAGCCCTGCGCCCCCCCAAACAGGCGGGCCAATGGCAGATCCAGGCCCGAAGCGTCCCACAAGACGAGCAACAGGAAAAGCAACAACGTCACCGCATAAAGGCGGCGCAAATTCCAGAAGGGCATGGCAAGGAATGGCGGCACAACACCGCCATGGGCAGAAAACGGCACCCCGTCAGGCTACGCCCGCGGCCTGAATGCACCATGAACACCAGACCGCCCGCACAGCGCCCTACACTTTCGGCCTCACCCACCTTAGAGAAATTTGCATGCGCGTGCTGCTGGTAGAAGACGACGAAGCCCTGTCCGAGGCCGTGTGCGGCTATCTGCGCGCCAAGGCCTTCGTGGTCGATGCCGTTCCCAGCCTGGCGCAGGCCGGCACCGCCCTGCGCGCGGCCCAGTACGCCGCGGTACTGCTGGACCTGCACCTGGCCGACGGGGATGGCCTGAGCCTGCTGCCGCAGATCCGTGCCCTCAAGGACCGGCCCATCGTCATCGTGCTGACGGCGCGCGACCAGGTCAGCGACCGCATCGCCGGCCTGGACGCGGGAGCGGACGACTACCTCGTCAAGCCCTACGACCCCGGTGAACTGCTGGCCCGCCTGCGCGCGGTGGAACGCCGCCGCAACGCCGCCTATGTACCGGTATTGGCGCTGGGCGACCTGCAGATCGACCTGTCGCGTGAGCAGGTGCGCCGCGCCGGGGTGCCGATCGCGCTCACGCAGAAGGAATGGGCGCTGCTGCGCGTGATGGCAACCCGCCCCGAGCGCATCCACACGCGCGAAAGCCTGCAGGACGCGCTGTATGGCTTTGACGACGAGGCCGACAGCAACACGCTGGAGGTGTTCATCAGCCGGCTGCGGCGCAAGCTGGGGCGCGAACACATCGAGACCCTGCGCGGGTTGGGCTACCGCCTCGTGCACCGTCCTGACGAAGGCGCAACGGCATGAGGGCGCACCTGCGCGGACCATTGCGCACGCAGACCCTTGCGGGGCGACTGACGCGCAGCCTGATCCTCTGGGTGGGCGGCGTGTGGCTGCTGTGCGTGCTGGGCGTGGTGTGGTACACGGACCGCGAAATCAGTTACAACTTCGACAGCGAATTGGTCGAGGTCTCACACCGTTTCTTCGATATTGCCCTGGACCACCTGGACGCGGCCGGCCCGCGCGACGCGACCGAGGGGCCGCTGGTCCTGCCCTCTCCGGGATCGTTTGCCGATGCCGACCTGCTCTACCAGATCGTCGCGCCCGACACGCGCGTGCTGGCGCGGTCGGCCGAGGCCCAGCCCGAGCAGTTCGACGTACCGCTGGCGCCGGGCTTCGCGAACACGCACGGATGGCGTGTCTACACCCTGTCGCACCCCACTCGCCCCCTCTTCATGCAGGTGGCCGACCCGCTGCACGAGCGGCGCGAGGCGGTGAACCGCACCCTGGTCGGCCTGGGCATCGTCATGGTGGCCATGCTGCCCCTGCTGGCGCTGCTGCTGCGGCGCATCGCACGGCGCGAATTGCAGGTGCTGGACGCTCTCACGCACGAGATCAGCCTGCGCGACGGGCAGCAGCTCACCCCGATCGCCCTGCCCGGCCTGCCGCGTGAACTGCGCAGCGTGGAAGACCATGTAAACCGGTTGCTGGACCGCCTGTCCCGCGCGTTGGACGTGGAGCGCGCCCTGGCCGCCAACGCCGCGCACGAACTGCGCACGCCGCTCACCGCGGCCCGTCTGCGGTTACAGACCGCGCTGGAACATGGCCTGCACCGTGACGATGTGCAGGCCGCCATCGCCGCGCTGCAAACGCTGAGCCGCCGCACCGAAAAGCTGCTGCAGCTGTCGCGCGCCGAGTCCAGTGCTCCCTATACCCGGGAGCCCGTGGACCTGGCCCAACTGGCCACCACGGTGGCGCAGGAGTTTTGGCAGGATGATCGCGCCGCCGACCGGCTGGACCTGGTGACCGCCTACGAAGGGCCTGCGCCCGTGGCGCGGGGCGACTTCGACGCCCTGGCCATTGCCCTGCGCAACCTGCTGGAGAACGCACTGAGCTATGCCGGTGACAGCGCGGTGGAACTCATCGTGGGCCCTGGCTGCGCCATCGCCGTGCGCGACCACGGCCCGGGTGTGAGCAGCGACCGCCTGCAGACCCTGCAGCAGCGCCATGTGCGCCAGAGCGCGGACCGCACGGGGTATGGACTGGGTCTGTCCATCGTCGCGACCATTGCGGCCAAGCACGATGCCCAGCTACAACTCACGTCACCCCTGGCTGGCGAGGCTGGCGGGTTCGAGGCGCGGCTGTTGCTGACGCCCAGGTAAGCCAGCCGTTGCCCTTACGCCAGCGCCAGGCCCCGGGGGCCCGGCGGGGTGTGCGGTGGTATCCAGGATCAGGCCTGCGGTGCCGGCAACGCGACTGCCGAGGAATCAACGCGAAAGACCCCTACGGCCTGGGCCACTTGCGCCGCCTGGCCCTGCAGCGATTGCGTCGCAGCGGTGGCCTCTTCGACGAGCGCGGCATTCTGCTGCGTCGCCTGGTCCATGTGCGCCACCGCGATATTCACCTGCTCGATGCCCGAGCTCTGTTCACGGCTTGCCGCACTGATTTCGCCCACCAGCGCGCTCACCTGGTCAACGCTGCGAATGATGTCCTGGATGGATGTGCCGGCCTTCGCCACGAGTTGGTTACCCGCCTCGACGGTATCGACCGAACGCCCGATCAAGTCCTTGATCTCCTTCGCCGCTTCGGACGAACGGCCGGCCAACGAGCGCACCTCGGAGGCCACCACGGCAAACCCCCGCCCTTGCTCGCCGGCCCGTGCCGCTTCGACCGCCGCGTTGAGCGCAAGGATGTTGGTCTGGAAGGCAATGGAGTCGATCACGCCAATGATGTCCACGATCTTGCGCGACGACGCGTCGATGGCGCGCATGGTCTGCATCACATCGTCCATCACCTGGCCGCCCTGCTGGGCCTGCTCTGCCGCCGTGCGCGCCAGTTGGTTGGCTTGATGGGCGTTGTCGGCGTTCTGACGCACCGTCGACGTCAGCTCTTCCAGGGAAGCTGCCGTTTCCTCCAGCGAACTGGCTTGCTGTTCCGTGCGCCGGGACAGGTCCAGGTTGCCTGCGGCAATCTCTGCCGACGCGCCCGCGATGCTGTCGGCGCCCTGGCGCACTTCGCCCACGATGGTACGCAAACGGTCGGTCATGGCTTGCAGCGCTTGCAACAGCTGGGCACCTTCGTCCCGGCCGCTGGAGTGCACGGCATGCGTGAGGTCTCCTGCGGCGACCACCTGCGTTGCTTGGACAGCGCGGGCCAACGGCGCGGTGATGCTGTGGGTAAGAATCCAGGCCACACCGATGCCCGCCACCAGGACCACCAGCCCGATGCCGCCCATCAGCCAGGAGCTTGCGGTAGCGCTGCTGTCGATGTCTTGCCCGGTGCGATCGATACTGGCCCGCTGGAAGTCGCGCAGCGCCGCCAGGCTTTCCAGATAGCCACGGGAGGCAGGAACGAACTGGCGCTCGAACAAGGTGGTCACCTGCTCTGCCTGCCCGCCCTTCTTGGCGGCGATGATGGCGTCACGGGCCTGGATGTATGCCTGACGGTGTCCGCTGAGAGTGTCAAAGAGGGCTTGCTCTTCGCTGCCGGAAATGAGCTTGACGAACTGGGCCTGCCGTTCGTTGGTTTCCTTGCTCGACGCGGCGTTTTCTGCAGCGAACAACTCCGTCAGCGAGTCGTCGCTGCTGCGCGCGACAGCAGTGGCACGCTGGATGCTGGCGCGAATCACTCCGTACCAGTCGGTCACCAGCCGTTCCTTCTGGAGCGGCACGGAGAGGATTTGCCGCGTGCTCCCGGCCACTCCCTGCAACTGCCACACCCCCACTGTGAGCATGAGCACCGCAAACAGGATGAGCAGGCCAAACCCAGCCGTCAGGCGGGTGCCGACACGAAAGTTTTCCATGTGTACCTCGGAACGTGAACGGCTGACTTACCGTCCGTGAAGCAAGCACGAGAAGGAAAAACCGCCAAATGTAAATAAGTGTGACTTTATTTGGAAGTGGCTGGTAACAAGCATCTCCCGCAGAATGCCCCTGCTCGAGCTAAGTGTTTACCCTAGTGTCCAGTCCAATTTTCGCCAGGTTGCCACACCACAGCGCTGGCCGTCGCGGTCCCAGACTCGGGTTTTGCCGTGGCCTTCACTTTCACATAACGAAAGTGCTGCCAAATTACGGAATGCGGGATTCGAAAAAGCGGGCATCGCTTGCCGTTTTTCAGTTCGCTCCCCCAGAAAGCGAAGGTACGCGAACGCCCCGTTTGCGCTTGTGCACTGCACAAAATGAAGTGTCTGGACGGCATCGCGAGAAGTGAACGACCGTGCGATTCCTGTGCGACGGCCTGAATACAATCGGTCACCACACAGGGCCATCGCTCCCCAGGCCGGCACCCTGCCTTTTTCCACTATCGAAGCAGAAGAGACACCCATGACGAACGACGAAATTCTGAGCACCTACGGTCCCCGGGAAGCCATGGAATATGACGTGGTGATCGTCGGCTGCGGCCCCGGCGGGCTTGCCACCGCCATCCGCCTGAAGCAACTGGCGGCCGAGAAGGGCCAGGACGTTTCTGTCGTCGTGCTCGAAAAAGGCTCCGAGCCGGGCGCGCACATCCTGTCCGGCGCCATCATGGACCCGAAGGCATTGACCGAACTGATCCCCGACTGGAAGGCCAAGGGCGCGCCGCTGAACCAGCCCGTGACCGACGACGCCATGGTGTTCCTGGGCGAGAAGTCCTCCCTGCGCACGCCCAATTTCCTGCTGCCTCAGTGCTTTCAGAACCACGGCAATTACATCGTCAGCCTGGGCAACGTGGTGCGCTGGCTGGCCGAACAGGCGGAAGGACTGGGCGTGGAGATTTTCCCCGGCTTTGCCGCCGCTGAAGTGCTCTACAACGAAGACGGCTCCGTCAAGGGCGTGGCCACTGGCAACATGGGGGTGGGCAAGGACGGCAAGCCCACGAGCGAATTCCAGCTGGGCATGGAATTGCATGCCAAGTACACCATCTTTGCCGAGGGTGCGCGTGGTCACCTGGGCAAGCAGATCATCGCCCGCTACAAGCTGGATGCGGAGAGCGACCCCCAGACCTACGGCATCGGCATCAAGGAGTTGTGGGAGATCGACCCCCAGCGCCACCAGCCCGGCTTCGTGCTGCACACCGCCGGCTGGCCCATGGACAACAGCACCTACGGTGGCGCCTTCCTCTACCACCTGGAGGACAACAAGGTCACGCTGGGCTTCATCACCGGCCTGGACTACAGCAACCCCTACCTGAGCCCGTTCGAGGAATTCCAGCGCTGGAAGACCCACCCCAACATCCGCTGGTACCTGGAGGGCGACGAGGCCAGGGGCATCAAGCCCGCCAAGCGCCTGGGCTACGGCGCACGCGCCATCACGGCCGGCGGCCTGATGAGCCTGCCCAAGTTCGTCTTCCCGGGCGGCGCGCTGGTGGGCTGCGAGGCGGGCTTCCTGAACGTGAGTCGCATCAAGGGCAGCCATGCCGCCATCAAGACCGGCATGCTGGCCGCAGAGGCGGCATATGACGCCATTCAAAGCGGTCGCCAGCACGATGAGCTCTCTGCCTATCCCAAGGCCTTCGAGGGCAGCTGGCTCTACACCGAACTGAACAAGGCACGCAACTTCAAGGCCTGGTTCAAGAAGGGCCTGGTCACGGCCACGGTGATGAACGGCATCGAGCAGTTCGTGCTCAAGGGCCACATTCCATGGACGCTGCACCGCGACAAGCCTGACCACGCTTACCTGAAGCCCGCGGCCGAGTGCAAGCCCATCGTGTATCCCAAGCCGGACGGCAAGCTGACCTTCGACCGCCTGTCCAGCGTGTTCATCAGCAACACCAACCACGCCGAGGACCAGCCCGCGCATCTGACGCTCAAGGACGCCAGCGTGCCGGTGAATGTGAACCTGGCCAAGTACGCCGGCCCCGAGGCGCGCTACTGCCCGGCCGGCGTGTATGAGTTCGTGCCGGACGAAGCCAAGGGCGGCAGCGCACAACGCCTGCAGATCAACGCCCAGAACTGCGTGCACTGCAAGACCTGCGACATCAAGGACCCGACGCAGAACATCGTCTGGGTCACGCCGGAAGGCGGCGGTGGTCCGAACTATTCGGGCATGTAACCAAGGGGCTGCTGCGCAATGCTATATTTTTAATAGCTGTTAGCGCTTGACTGAAAAGCCGTAGAGGCACTTTTGACCCCAAAATGCTGCAGCGCCCGTTCCGTCCACGGACGGCAGGCAAACGGTAGACTCCCCACAAGGCCGCGCGTGGTTCCTGCGCCGGCCTGGTACTACAAACACAGGAAAACACCGCACGTTCAATTGGAGAGTGAACCGTTATGAAGAGTTTGTCTTGGGCGCCCCTGGGCGCTATCGCCCTGGCCGCAGCCGCCCTCGCGCCCGTGGCGCATGCGCAGCAAAAGTCCGTTGCCGTGACCGCCATCGTGGAGCACCCCGCCCTGGACTCGATCCGCGACGGCGTGAAGGCCCAGTTGCAGGCTGCCGGCTTTGAAGAGGGCAAAAACCTCAAGTGGCAATACCAGAGCGCCCAGGGCAACACGGGCACCGCCGCGCAGATCGCGCGCAAGTTCGTGGGTGACAAGCCTGACGCCATCGTCGCCATCGCCACGCCCTCTGCCCAGGCCGTAGTGGCTGCCACCAAGACCGTGCCTGTGGTGTTCTCTGCCGTGACGGATCCCGTGGCCGCCAAGCTGGTGAAGAACTGGGAACCCTCCAAGACCAACGTGACCGGCGTATCCGACATGCTGGCGCTGGACAAGCAGATGGACCTGGTCAAGCAGGTCGTGCCCGGCGCCAAGCGCGTGGGCATGGTCTACAACCCGGGCGAGGCCAACTCCGTCGTCGTGGTCAAGGAACTCAAGCAACTGTTGCCCAAGATGGGCATGACGCTGGTGGAGGCTTCTGCCCCGCGCTCGGTGGATGTGAGCAGCGCCGCGCGCAGCCTGGTGGGCAAGGTGGACGTGATCTACACCAACACCGACAACAACGTCGTCTCGGCCTACGAGTCGCTGGTGAAGGTCGGCCAGGAGGCCAAGGTGCCGCTGGTGGCATCCGACACCGACAGCGTCAAGCGCGGCGCCATCGCCGCCCTGGGCATCAACTACCGCGACCTGGGCGAACAGACCGGCCGCATGGTGGTGCGCCTGCTCAAGGGCGAAAAGCCGGGCGACATCAAGCCCGAAGTCAGCACCAAGATGGAACTGTTCGTGAACCCCGGCGCCGCCGAGAAGCAGGGCGTGAAGCTCTCCGACGCGCTGGTGAAATCCGCCACGCAAGTGGTCCAATAAACCTTCGCGCCAAGGCCGGGCCGCCGCGGCAGCCCGGGCCACTGGCACCCCACGCAGGAGCCATGGCGCCATGGCTCCTGCTTTGTTTTCTATCCGCCACTGTCCATGTCACTCTTTCCCTGCTGGGTGCCGTCGAGATCGGCCTGATCTTCAGCCTGGTCGCGCTGGGCGTCTTCATCTCGTTCCGGCTGCTGCGCTTTCCCGACCTGACGGTGGACGGCAGCTTCCCGCTGGGCGGCGCGGTCTGCGCCATCCTCATTTCCACCGGCCATAACCCCTACGTGGCCACGGTGGCCGCCACCGCTGCAGGGGCTGTTGCCGGCCTGGTCACGGGCTGGCTGAACGTGCGCCTGAAGATCATGGACCTGCTGGCGTCCATTCTGATGATGATCGCGCTGTACTCCATCAACCTGCGCATCATGGGCGGCCCCAACGTGCCGCTGATCAACGACGAGACGCTGTTCACCTTGCTCCAGCCGCCGGGCCTGGACGACTATTGGTCGCGCCCGATGATCCTGCTGGTGATCGTGATCGCGGCCAAGCTGTTCATGGACTGGTTCTTCGCCACCGAGCGCGGCCTGGCCATCCGAGCCACCGGCTCCAACGCGCGCATGGCCCGCGCGCAGGGCATCAACACCGGCGCCATGGTGCTGCTGGGCATGGCCGTATCCAACGCGCTGGTGGCACTGGCGGGCGCGCTGTTCGCGCAGACGCAGGGCGGCTCGGACATTTCCATGGGCATCGGCACCATCGTCATCGGCCTGGCCGCCGTGATCGTGGGCGAGAGCATCCTGCCCTCGCGCCGCCTGGTGCTGGCCACGCTGGCCGTGATCATCGGCGCCATCGTGTACCGCTTTTTTATCGCGCTGGCGCTCAACAGCGACTTCATCGGCCTGAAGGCCCAGGACCTCAACCTGGTGACCGCCGTGCTCGTGACCATTGCGCTCGTCATCCCGCAGCTCAAGCGCAAGCTGGCCGCACGCGGCCGCTGAAAGGAAGGCTCTCCCCATGCTGAGCGCACAAGACCTCTTCATCACCTTCAACCCCGGCACGCCCATCGAAACGCGCGCGCTGCGCGGCATGTCGCTGGACATCCCGGCGGGCCAGTTCGTCACCGTCATCGGCTCCAACGGGGCAGGCAAATCTACCTTCCTGAATGCCATCTCGGGCGACCTGTCGGTGGACACCGGCCGTATCGCCATCGACAACCAGGACGTGACGCGCCAGCCCGTGTGGGAGCGCGCCCGCCGCGTGGCGCGCGTGTTCCAGGACCCTATGGCCGGCACCTGCGAAGACCTCACCATCGAGGAGAACATGGCCCTGGCCCAGCAGCGCGGCACGCGTCGCGGCCTGCGCGGCGCCGTCAAGCAGTCTGAACGCGCCATGTTCCGCGAACGCCTGGCCACGCTGGGCCTGGGCCTGGAGAACCGCCTCACCGACCGCATCGGTCTGCTGTCGGGCGGCCAGCGCCAGGCCGTGAGCCTGCTCATGGCGGCGTTGCAGCCCTCGCGCATCCTGCTGCTGGACGAGCACACCGCCGCGCTGGACCCACGCACGGCCGATTTCGTGCTGCAGCTCACGGCCCGCATCGTGGCCGAGAACCAGCTCACCACCATGATGGTCACGCACAGCATGCGCCAGGCGCTGGACGTAGGCCAGCGCACCGTCATGCTGCACCAGGGGCAGGTGGTGCTGGACGTCTCGGGCGACGAACGCGCGCGTATGGACGTGCCCGACCTGCTGCAGATGTTCGAGAAGGTGCGCGGCGAGAAGCTGGCCGACGACGCGCTGCTGCTCGGCTGATGCTTCTCTATTAATAGCTGCTAGCGCTTTTCAGGAAAGCGCTAGAGGGCAATTTCGCTTCAAATACGGGAAGCGTGCGCCGCGCGGTAGTCAGCGCTTCGCGCGGAGATTTTTGGGCGAAAAGCCGTAGAGCCTGCGAAAGGCGGTGGAGAAATTCGCAGGGCTGCGATAGCCCGCCAAGTCCGCCGCCTGCGCCACGGTGATGCCCTGTGCCGTGATGGCATCGGCCGCCCTGCGCAAGCGGCCTTCGCGCAAGTGTTCGAAGATGGGCTTGCCGAATGCCTGGCGGAACTGCGTTTGCAGGGTGCTGGCGTTGCAGCCCATGTGCCGCGCGATTGCGCCCATGGTGAGGGAGTCAGCGGCGCCGCTGTCGAGCCAGTCGCGCAGATGGCATGCCCTCTGGTACGCGGTTGGCCGCAATCCGGCTGCCTCGCATGCGGCGGCGGAATTGGCGGGCGCGACCCACTGCGCCAGCGCCTCGATGACCAGTTCGAGCGTAAGGCACTCCTGCTGCAGCCCCCTGAGCGGCCCGTACTGCACCTGGCCCTCTGCCAACAACTGCTCGGCAACGCACACCGCCCTGGGCGAAGGCGCCCACGCCGTCATGGTCAGGTGGGGCAGCGCATTCAGGTGGCCCAGCCCCGCCTTGTCCAGCCAGTGCGGCGCCAGCGTGAGAACCAGCATGCGCTCGCGCGACGGCGCGCGGCAGCGGTGCTCGTACGGCGCCGGCCCGCGCAGTGCCACCACCGCCGCCCGGGCACCCCCGCCTGGGGGCACCTCCACCGGCAGGACCAGGGGGCCGATGCGCAGCCTGCCGCCGCCCTGCAGCTTGAGCACGATCTTGATCCCGCTCTTGGTCAGCGGGAAGCGGCTGGTCAAGCCACGCAGGTACGCGATGTCCGTGCGGTGCAGGAAGAACCCGTCGCGCAGTTCGGCCAGGGACAGCGTGCCGTTGAACACGGAACCGCCGACGGCCTGCTCGGGCCCGCTCAAAGCCCCACCGTGCGCCAGACGGTCCAGCAGCAGGGCCGTCATTTCCCCCGCCTGGGGCTCGGCCTGCCGGCGATTCACGATCGAGGCAAAGGTTTTTGTCGCGGCAAACATATTCCCTGTCAGCGCAAAAGAAGAAGAACGGAGCTGTCCCGATACTACACGCCAGTTGATAACCATTCTCAATTTCAGCGGTCTCGCCATACCTACCAGGCGCTCCCTCTTCCATGTTCGTGAAACACCCTTGCCCCCACCCCTTGCTTCTAGCCCTGCCCGGCCTGTTCTCGGCCTCTCTCGCGCTGGCGCAGGAGCCCACACTCGCCACTGTCAGCGTGCAGGAAAAACTCGTGTCCGACGTGACCACCACCGTCACCAGCGAAGCTGTGCAGACCCACGCGGCGCGCAGCCTGGGTGAGATGCTGCGCGACGAGCCCGCCGTGTCGGTGGGTGGCGGTGCGGCCATCGCACAAAAACTCTACATCCGGGGCGTGGAGGATTCCATGCTCAACACCACGCTGGACGGCGCGGCGCAGAGCGGCCGGGCGTTCCACCACCAGTCCCGCCTGCTGATCGACCCGGAACTCATCCACAGCGTGGAGATTGACCGCGGAGCCACACCCGCGAGTGCCGGGCCGGGGGCCCTGGCAGGCTCCATCCGCATGACCACCAAGGATGGCCGGCAGCTTCTGCGCGACGGCCAGACCTTTGGCGCCAGCGTGCGCGGCGGCGTGGCATCCAACGACGGGCACCGCTGGGGCGCGGCGCTGTACGGCCTGGCGGGCGAGAGCGTGGACTTTCTGGTGTCCGCCAACCGTGACGACAACGATGATTACCAGGCGGGCGACGGCATCCGGCAGACGCACAGCGGCTCCAAGCAAAGCAGCGGGCTGGGCAAGCTCAACTGGCGCATCGCCGCCGGCCACCGCCTCACGCTGGGCTATCAGGCCGTGCAGGACGAGGGTTCGCGCTACCTGCGCCCCAACTTCTGGCAGGGCCAGGGAAATTCGCTCATGCCCCAGAAGACCACGCGTGACACGCTCACCGTCACCTACCGCTATGACGGCACGCGCACCCTTCCGGCCATGGAGTTAGGACTGTTCTCCGACACGATGAAGGTCACGCGCATCACGACGGCCGCGCAGCCGCAGTTCAACAAGCCGCTGGGTCATCAGTTCGGCGAAGAGATCGCCTCCAGCGGGCTGAACCTGAAAGCCGCCACCCGCGTGGCGGACGCCACCGTGCGCTACGGACTGAACATCCATCGCTTCGAGATGAACGCCGTCCATGCCCGCCCGCCCGCCGCATCCACCAGCAACGGGCGCGAAGAAAGCAGCGTGAAGGGACTGTTCGCCGAAGGCAGCGTCCCACTGGGCGACCAGTTCCTCCTGGGGGCGGGCGCGCGCTACGACTGGTACGGCTACACCGACAACCACGCGCAGCGTATCTCCAGCCGCGGCTTGAGCCCCAACATGTCTCTGACCTGGATGGCGACCGACGCGCTGAGCGTGCGCGCGTCCGCAGGCACCGCCCTGCGCGGCGCGGGACTCAAGGAGGCGTTCTATGTGGACAACACCCGCTGGCGGAACGACCCCGGACTGCAGCCAGAAAAGGCCCGCAACGTCGAGCTGGGCGTGAACTACAACGAGGGCCCGTGGAGCGCTAACAGGCCGTTGAAAAATCCCCCGCCGACGCCCGCGTTGGCCGCTACGATCTGAAGCCATCGGTGAACGACCCAGACGAGGACGATGAGAGGCAGTCAAGATTTCCAGGGGGCGATGTTCAGCTACATCAGCCTTGAAGAGCGCGTGCCGCAGGCACACCCGCTGCGCAAGTTGCGCGCGGTGGTTGATGCGCTGCTGGCAACCATGAACCGCGAGTTCGAAGCGGTGTACGCCCGCCGTGGCCGCCCATCGGTGCCACCGGAGATGCTGCTCAAGGCCTTGCTGCTGCAGATCCTGTTCTCCATCCGCAGCGAGCGCCAGTTGGTCGAAGCGATCAACTACAACCTGCTGTACCGCTGGTTCGTGGGCCTGAACATCGAAGACAAGGTCTGGGACCACTCCACTTTCAGCGCCAACCGCGAACGTCTGTTCAACGAAGACCTCGCCCGCGCCTTCTTCGAGCGCGTCAAGCTCAGTGCCCAGTGGGGCAAGCTCGCCAGCGACGAGCACTTCAGCGTGGACGGCACGCTCATTGACGCCTGGGCCTCGCACAAGAGCTTCAAGCGCAAAGACGACGACAGCGGCACGCCGCCTGGGCGCAACCCCGAGGTGGACTTCAAGGGGCAGGAGCGCTGCAACGACACCCACGAGAGCACCACGGACGCCGATGCCCGGCTGTTCAAGAAGAGCCAGGGCGACAAATCCCGCCTGTGCCACATGGGGCACATCCTCATGGAGAACCGCAACGGGCTGATCGTGGATGTCGAGATCACCCACGCCAGCGGCACGGCCGAGCGCGAGGCGGCGCTGGCCATGTTGGAGCGTCGGGGCAACAGGAACAAACGGGCCACGGTCGGTGCCGACAAGGGCTACGACAGCAAGGCCTTCATCAAAGGCTGCAGAAAGCTCAAAGTCACGCCCCACGTGGCGGCCAAGGACAAACACTCGGCGGTGGATGCGCGAGTGACACGGCACGAGGGCTACAAGACCAGCCTGAAGGTGCGCAAGCGCATCGAAGAGGCCTTTGGCTGGATCAAGACCGTCGGTGGTCTGGCAAAGACCAAGCTGATCGGTCAGGCCAAGCTCACGGGCCAGGCGCTGCTGTGCTTTGCCACCTACAACCTTGTGCGAATGGGCAGCATCGGCGGCTGGTGGGACGCGCATCATGCGTGAGCCCAGGGATACGTGCGCCCGAAATGGGCGGGAGGGCCTGCAAACCGGCCAGATGGGCCGTTGCAATCGCTGCGCAGACGCGTCTGGGCAGCTCGTGTCTTCGCACTCAGCGTCCCTGATGCGTTCGAAAAGCACTTTTTCAACGGCCTGCTAAAGCCACCGTGTTCCGCCAGCAGATCCGCAACTTCATCTCCACCACCACCGGCGCAACCTGGGCCGTGGCCAACGTAGGTACGATGAAGTCCTCAGGCTACGAGGTCGGTGTGGCATGGAATCGCAGCGTGTGGCGCAGCGGTCTTGCTGTGGCCAGCGCCAAGCCCCAGCTCAATGGCTACGACCTGGGCGATGAAGCCTACGGGCTGGGCGTGTCCACGGGCCGCAGCTGGAACCTGAACCTGGGCTACCGCATCCCCGCGTGGAACCTGGACCTGGAATGGTTCGGGCGCTTCGTGGAGTCCAAGACCTCCACCGAATACCTGATCTCCGAAGGCCGCACCGCCACCAAGCGCAAGCCCGGCTTCGGCGTGCACGACATCTACGTCAACTGGCAGCCCTACGGCAACGACCGCGTGCGCGTGACCTTCGGCGCGCGCAACCTGCTCAACAAGTTCTACTACGACCAGGGTAGCTACGCCTACTACGTGAGTACCGCTGGCGCCATCAGTGGCCGGGGCTTCGCCGAGCCGGGCCGCAACGTACGCCTGGACGTGACGTGGAAGTTCTGACGGCCAATCGCCGCGAGAAGTGTTAACCCGGGAACAGGGGCAGGTCCGCCTTCTTGAGCGTGCGCAACACGAAGCTCGAGCGGCTGTGGCGTATACCCTTGATCCTGTAAAGCTTCTCGCGCAGCAGGCGCTCGTAGTCGCGCGTGTCTTTGACCACCACGCGCAGCAGGTAATCGTAGTCGCCAGAGACCAGGTGCGCCTCCACCACTTCCGGGATACTGGCAAGCATCTCGCCGAACTTTTCCAGCGTGTTGTCCGAATGGCTGTCCAGCGTCACCTGCACCAGCACCGTGTCGCCCAGGTCCAGCGCCAGCGGGTTCAGGCGCACGGTATAGCCTTCGATCACGCCGGCCTCCTCCATCTTCTTGATGCGGCCCCAGCACGGCGAGGGGCTCAGGCCGACGGCGGCGCCGATCTCTTGCAGGCTGGCGCGTGCATTGCCTTGCAGGACGGAGAGAATTTTTCTGTCTAGGCGATCCATGTGCTGCATTATTCGTTAAACCTAGATACTGCAGAAAATTTTTCTTCAATGTAGGTTTTTATAGAGAAATTCAGCAAATTCATCCACAACCCGCGGCGCATACTTCTTCTCCATCAAGGCGCTCTTACCGGAGCGCACGACATTGACGAGACCCCGCCCGGTTACCGCTGGGCGGGGACTTGGCAAGACGGGCCAAGGCGGCCTTCTCAAGTCCCCGCGCAAACCCCTATGACCTGCGTCATGTTGCATTGCCATAATTTTCGGCAGCACCCGCAGATTCACAGGAGACAACATGCAGCTGACCAAACTTGCGCTGGGCCTGGGCTTGGCACTGGGCATGGCCGCAACGGCCTTGGCACAAACCACAATGCGCATCAGCATCTCGACGGCACAGAACTCCCACCAGGGCGTCGCCATCGACACGTTTGCCAAGGAGGTCGAAAAGCGTACCGGCGGGCGCTACAAGGTGCAGACCTTCTACAACGGCGCGCTGGGCGGCGAGCGCGAATCCATCGAGGCGGTGCAGTTGGGCACGCAGGAGTTGGCCTTCAGCTCCACCGGTCCGGTGCCCAACTTCGTGCCCGAGACCAAGATCCTGGACGTGCCCTTCCTGTTCCGTGACAAGGCCCACGCCCGCGCCGTGCTCGACGGCCCGATCGGCCAGGACCTGCTGACCAAGTTCGATGCCAAGGGCTTCAAGGCGCTGGCCTGGGCGGAGAATGGCTTTCGCCACATGACCAACAGCAAGCGCGACGTGAAGACGCCCGAGGACTTGAAGGGCCTGAAGATGCGCACCATGGAGAACCCGGTGCACATCGCCGCATACAAGGGTTTCGGCATCATCACCACGCCCATGGCCTTCCCCGAAGTGTTCACTGCCCTGCAACAAGGCACGGTGGACGGCCAGGAAAACCCCCTGCCCGTCATCATCTCGGCCAAGTTCGACCAGGTACAAAAGCACCTCTCGCTGACGGGTCACGTGTACTCGCCCTGCCTCTTCGTGATGAACAAGGCGGTGTTCGACAAGCTCTCCCCTGCGGACAAGCAGGCCTTCATCGACGCCGCCAAGGAGGGCACCAAGGCCAACCGCGCCCGCGTGGACGAGGACGACGCCAAGGGCGTGGCCGACCTGCGCGCCAAGGGCATGACGGTGATCGACGATCTGGACAAGTCCAAGTTTGTCGCCGCGCTCGCGCCCGTGAACGCGCAGTTCGAGAAAGAGTTCGGCAAGGCCAACCTCGACAAGATCCGCAACTACAAGTGACGCTCACTTTTCAGTAGCTGCTACCGCCCGTGGATCATGCGCCACGGGCGTTTTTATTCATATTTTCGTGAGTGCGCATGAAAACCTTCTTCCTCTCCTGCGAGCGCTGGAGCACCGCCGTCGCCATGTGGGGCGCCTGCGCCATGCTGGCGCTGGCCTCGGCGCTCGGCGTGTTCCAGATCCTGATGCGTTTCGTTTTCGAAGAGCCGGCCGAGTGGACCGAGGTGCTGATCCGCTTCAGCCTGATCTGGATGGTGTTTCTGGCGATTCCCATGGCATTCCGGCAGGGCGCCATGGTCAGCGTCGACGTGCTCTACCGCTGGAGCCCGCGCCCGCTGCGCCGTGTGCTGGACTGGGTGGTGTGCCTGGCAGCGCTGGCGCTCATGGCCGTGATCATCTGGTGGGGGTGGGACTACGCGCGCCGCGGCGGCGTGCAGTCGATGGCAGGGCTGGAGTCGGTTTCGATGTTCTGGGCCTATCTGGCCATGCCCGTGGGTGGGCTGTTCAGCATCCTCGGCATCGTGGGCAATCTGATCGACCCGCAGCGCCATGAACTGGAGACTGCCCAATGAGCGCCGCGCAGAGCCGCCTCAAGCAAGCGAGCGACCCCCTCGGGGGGCCGCGGGTACATGAAATGACGCGCGTGGGGGCCCTATGACCACTGTCATGATCTCCACCATGGTGCTGTGCTTCGCGCTCACCATCTCCGTGGCCGTCTCCATCGGGCTGGCCTCCATCCTGGGCATCCAGGTGGCGAACGCCAACATGCTGATCTCCGTGAAGGAGATGTTCGCCTCCATCAA
The DNA here is from genome assembly GCF_015832135.1 of Diaphorobacter sp. JS3051. Classification (NCBI taxonomy): domain Bacteria; kingdom Pseudomonadati; phylum Pseudomonadota; class Betaproteobacteria; order Burkholderiales; family Comamonadaceae; genus Diaphorobacter; species Diaphorobacter sp. JS3051. The sequence goes on along the minus strand of NZ_CP065406.1, from coordinate 174,628 downwards.
CAAGTTTCCGCTCGCAGCCATTCCGTTCTTCATCCTGGCGGGCAACCTCATGGAGACCGGCGGCATCTCGCGACGGCTCGTGGAGTTTGCCAAGAGCATCGTGGGCGGCGTGCAGGGCGGCCTGCCCATGACCTGCGTGCTCACCTGCATGATCTTCGCGGCCGTCTCAGGGTCATCGGTGGCGACCACGTTCGCCATCGGCGCCATCCTGATTCCTGCGCTCATCAAGCATGGCTACCCCACTAGTGTAGTGTTGCATTCTGTTTGGAACTTAATCGGCTATTGGCGCGGATGACCTTTTGCAGGATGTCGCGAGCGTTCTTGGTCCAGATGAACGGCTTGGGGTTGGTGTTGTGATGCGCGATGTACTCATCGATGGCCGAGACGAGTTCGGGCACGCTGGTGAACACCCCGCGGCGTAGCCGGTTCTCGGAGATGTCGCGAAAGAAGCGCTCGACCATGTTCAGCCACGATGCCGAGGTCGGCGTGAAGTGCATGTTGAATCTGGGGTGCTTGGCCAGCCACTCCTGCACAGCTGGATGCTTGTGCGTGGCGTAGTTGTCGGCGATCAGATGCAGCGTCTTGTCCTTGGGCGTCTCCCGATTGATTTGACGCAGGAACTTCAGCCACTCGATGTGGGTGTGGCGCTGCTGGCACTGGCCGATGACCTGACCGTTGAGCACGTTGAGCGCAGCGAACAAGGTGGTTGTGCCGTTGCGCTTGTAGTCGTGCGTCATGGTGGCCGCGCGCCCCTTCTTGAGCGGCAGCCCGGGCTGCGTTCGGTCCAGCGCCTGCACCTGGCTCTTTTCGTCGCAGCACAGCACCAGCGCATGCTCGGGCGGCGACATGTAAAGCCCCACGATGTCTTCGAGCTTTTGCACGAACTGCGGATCGCGCGAGACCTTGAAGCCGCGCACGATGTGAGGCTTGAGACCGTGGGCCTGCCAATGGCGCATCACGGTGCTGGCGCTGACGCCCAACTCAGCGGCCATCGTGCGCGTGCTCCAGTGCGTGGCCGCCTCGGGCTTGGTCTGTGTGGTTAGCTTCACAAGCTTGGCCACATCCACCTTCACCGGCGGTGCGCCGCGCGGCAAGTCGCGCTCGATACCTTGCAGCCCCAATTGCAGGTAGCGTTCACGCCAGCGCGCCACCTGCACGCGCCCAATGCCAAGCTGCTCGGCAATATCCTTGTTTTGCAGCCCCTGCGCGGCCAGCAGCACGATCTGGGCGCGCTGGGCCAATCTGACGCTGGTGCGCTTGGAGCGCGCCAGCCGGCTCAGCTCGCTTTCCTCTTCATCCGTCAACACAATCGTCGGGGCAACTCGCAATTTTTCACTCCAATGCAAACCGTAGTAGAGCATTGGAGCGTGGTTGCTCAATTAAGTTTCATTAAGAATCAAACACTACACTAGCTACGCGGCCGCGCTGCAAGCCACCAGTGCCGAGCTGGGTGTGATCATCCCGCCGTCCATCCCCATGATCCTGTACGGTGTGGCGGCCGAGGTGTCGATTGGCGAGCTGTTCATTGCCGGCTTCGGCCCCGGCATCCTGATCAGCGGTGCGCTGATGCTGTTCGTCTGGGTGTATTGCAAGTACAAGGGCTGGGGCAAGCATGACGGCGACGGGCGCATGCCCTTCGGCCGCGCGCTGATGCAGGCGGGCTGGGCACTGCTGATGCCAGTCATCATCCTGGGCGGCATCTACGGCGGCGTGTTCACGCCCACCGAGGCCTCTGCCGTGGCCGTGTTCTACGCGCTGGTGGTGGGCATGCTGATCTACCGCGAGATCCGCGTCGCGGACCTGTTCGCCATCCTGCGCAAGTCGGCCATCTCGTCGGCGGTGATCATGTTCATCATTGCCAATGCGGGCCTGTTTGCCTTCCTCATCACGCGCGCTGGCGTGCCGGACGCCATCGGCCGCTGGCTGCAGGAGGTGCTGCAGTCGCCCGCGCTGTTCCTGCTGGGCGTGAATGCCGCGCTGTTCGTGATCGGCATGTTCATCGAGACCAGCGCCGCCATCATCGTGCTGGCGCCGATCCTGGCGCCGGTGGCCCAGCACTTCGGCGTGGACCCGGTGCACTTCGGGCTGATCATGGTGGTGAACCTGGCGCTCGGCATGATCACGCCACCCTTCGGCGTGAACCTGTTCGCGGCGTGCACGGTGGCGCGCATCTCTCTGGATCGCATCGTCGCCCACCTGCTGCCGTTCGTGGGCGTGGTCCTGCTGTGCCTCCTGGTCATCACCTACGTGCCATCGCTTTCATTGGCCCTGCGTGATCTCGTGTACGCAAAATAGATAGAATCCGTCCCGTCAGGAGAGAGTCCGCGCCCCTCAGGGCCGGGCCGCCGAAGGCGCAGGCAGCAGCCGAACGCTCAGGCAAAAGGACTGGCGACACGCCCGCAGGGATGCGGGTGTTTCCCTTGCTGGAGAGAGGCCGCAGCAGCATGCGGCCCACCGAAGGAGCAAGCCCCGTGACATGCCATGCAGGCGGGGTGAATCTCTCAGGTAAAGCGGACAGCGGGGCAAATCGGCGATCGAGAGATCGCTCCACCATTTGCCTTCGCCCATTGCCATGTCCGCCATGTCCGACCTGCTCACCACTCCCCTCAACGCCCTGCACATCGAACTGGGCGCCCGCATGGTGCCCTTCGCCGGCTACTCCATGCCCGTGCAATACCCCATGGGCCTGATGGCCGAGCACCACCACACGCGCACGGCGGCCGGCCTGTTTGACGTGTCGCACATGGGGCAGCTCAAGCTGGTCGGCCCTGACGCCGCTGCCGCGTTCGAGACGCTGATGCCCGTGGACGTGGTCGACCTGCCCGTGGGCAAGCAGCGCTACGGCCTGCTCCTCAATGACGAGGGCGGCATCATCGACGACCTCATGTTCTTCCGCATGGCGCAGGACGAGCTCTTCGTGATCGTCAACGGCGCCTGCAAGGTGGGCGACATTGCCCACATCCAGGCGCGCATCGGCCAACGCTGCCAGGTGATTCCCATGCCCGACCAGGCCCTGCTCGCGCTGCAGGGCCCACAGGCGGCTGCGGTGCTCGCGCGTCTGGCACCAGGCGTGGACAAACTGGTGTTCATGACCGGCGGGCATTTCGACATCGCCGGGGCGCAGTGCTTCGTGACGCGCAGCGGCTACACCGGCGAGGACGGCTTCGAGATCTCGGTGCCCGCCACGCAGGCCGAGGCCCTGGCGCGCACGCTGCTGGCCCAGCCCGAGGTCAAGCCCATCGGCCTGGGCGCACGCAACTCGCTGCGTTTGGAAGCCGGCTTGTGCCTGTATGGCAACGACATCGACACCACCACCACCCCGCCCGAAGCCGGCCTGAACTGGGCCATCCAGAAGGTGCGCCGTACAGGCGGCGCGCGCGCTGGCGGTTTTCCCGGTGCCGACAAGGTGCTGGCCCAGATCGACAGCCCGGCCACCCTCACGCGCAAGCGCGTGGCCCTGGTGGCGCTGGAGCGCGTGCCCGTGCGTGAGCACACCGAGTTGCAAAACGAGTCGGGCGAGCGCATCGGCGAAGTCACCAGCGGCCTGCTGGCCCCCACTGCCGACAAGCCCATCGCCCTGGCCTACGTAATGCCCGCCCATGCCGCCCCCGGCACCCGTGTGAACGCCATGGTGCGCGGCAAGGCCGTGCCCATGGAAGTGGCTGCCACGCCCTTTGTTCCCACACGCTACTACCGCGGCTGAATTCACCACGGCGAACTGCCACCGCGCCCAGGTCAGCCCGGCTACAGTGCGGGCTGACCACTCTCAAACCTTTTCCTTCCACTTCTTCTTCCCGGAGCCCCCCATGAGCATTCAGTTTTCCAAAGACCATGAATGGATCAACGCAGCCGACCCGGCCGCGGCCGTCGTCGGCATCACCGTCCACGCGCAGGATGCGTTGGGCGATGTGGTGTTCGTGGACCTGCCCGCGGTGGGCACCACCTTTGCCCAGGGCGACGTGGCCGGTGTGGTCGAGTCCGTCAAGGCCGCTGCCGATGTCTACATGCCCGTGTCCGGCGAAATCGTCGAGGTCAACGAGGCCTTGCGCGCCGACCCGTCCCTGGCCAACTCCGACCCGCTGGGCGCCGGCTGGTTCTTCAAGGTCAAGCTCAGCGACGCCGGCCAGCTCGCCGGCCTGATGGACGAAACGGCCTATACCGCCTTCGCCCAGAACGCCTGATGCACCCGCGGCGCCGTGCACACGGCGCCGCCGCACCGCCCCATCGCTCTTGAGACTGGTCCCTCGCCATGCAGATGCCCTCCCCCCTGCCCCTGGCGGCGCTTGAAAACGCCGCTGAATTCCTGCCCCGCCACATTGGCATCGACGCCGCCGACGAAGCACACATGCTGTCGGTGATCGGCGAGGCTTCGCGCCGCGCGCTCATTGATTCCATCGTGCCGCGCTCCATCGCGCGCCAGCGCCCCATGGACCTGCCCGCGCCGGCCACCGAGGCCGCAGCGCTGGCTGAACTCCAGGCCATTGCGTCGAAGAACCGCATTCTCAAGAGCTTCATCGGCCAGGGCTACTACGGCACGCACACGCCGGGCGTCATCCTGCGCAACGTGCTGGAAAACCCTGCCTGGTACACGGCCTACACGCCCTACCAGGCCGAGATCTCCCAGGGCCGCATGGAGGCGCTGCTCAACTTCCAGACCATGGTGTGCGACCTCACGGCCATGCCCATCGCCAACGCCTCCATGCTAGACGAGGCCACCGCTGCCGCCGAGGCCATGACGCTGGCCAAGCGCTCGGTCAAGTCCAAGAGCGACGTCTTCATCGTGGCAGGCGATGCGCACCCGCAGACCATCGAAGTCATCCAGACCCGCGCCGCCCCCATCGGCATCACCGTGGTGGTGGCCAATTCCCAGGAGGAATGGCAGGCGGCCCTGGCCGGCGACTTCTTCGCCGCCCTCATCCAGTACCCTGCCAGCAGCGGCTGGGTGCAGGACTGGCAGGCCGACGTGGACGCCATCCACGCCAAACAGGCCGCCGCCATCTTCGTTACCGACCTGCTGGCGCTCACGCTGCTCAAGGCCCCCGGCGAGTGGGACGCCGACATCGTGGTGGGCTCCACCCAGCGCTTTGGCATGCCCATGGGCGCCGGCGGACCGCACGCCGCCTTCATGGCCTGCCGCGACGAATTCAAGCGCAGCCTGCCCGGCCGCCTGGTGGGCGTGAGCGTGGACGTGCACGGCAAGCCCGCCTACCGCCTGGCGCTGCAAACGCGCGAGCAGCACATCCGCCGCGAGAAGGCCACGAGCAACATCTGCACGGCCCAGGTGCTGCCGGCCGTGATCGCCAGCATGTACGCCGTGTACCACGGCCCCGAGGGCCTCACGCGCATCGCCCGCCGCGTGGCGCGCTTCACCGCCATCCTGAGCCGCGGCCTGGCGCAGCTGGGGTTCACCAGCCGCCACCATGGCTCGGCCTTCGACACACTCAGCCTGCACACCAAGGATGCTACGGATTCAATAGCTGCTCGCGCAGTCCAGATGGGCGCAAACCTGCGAAAAGCCTGGAATGACTACCTGTGCATCTCGCTGGACGAGACCACCACCCGCGCCGACATCGAGCTGCTGTGGAAGATCTTTGCGCAAGACGGCCAGCCGCTGCCCACCATCGAGGCCATGGACGCCGCCGGCGCGCCGGCTTTGTTCCCTGATGCACTGGCGCGCACCAGCGCCTTTTTGACACACCCTGTGTTCAACACCCACCACTCCGAGACCGGCATGCTGCGCTACATCCGCCAGCTGTCCGACAAAGACCTGGCGCTGGACCGCACCATGATCCCGCTGGGCAGCTGCACCATGAAGCTCAACGCCACCAGCGAGATGATCCCCATCACCTGGCCCGAGTTTGCGCAGGTGCACCCCTTTGCCCCCGCTGACCAGTTGCAGGGCTATCGCCTGCTGGACGAACAACTGCGCGCCTGGCTGTGCCAGGCCACGGGCTATGCGGGCGTCAGCCTGCAGCCCAACGCGGGCAGCCAGGGCGAATACGCGGGCCTGCTGGCCATCAAGGCCTACCACGCCGCCCAAGGCAACGCCCACCGCACCATCTGCCTGATCCCCAGCAGCGCCCACGGCACCAACCCCGCCAGCGCGCAAATGGTGGGCATGCAGGTGGTCGTCACCCAATGCGACGACAACGGCAACGTGGACATGGCCGACCTGCAGGCCAAGTGCGAGCAGCACAGCGCCAACCTGGCCTGCGTGATGATTACCTACCCCAGCACGCACGGCGTGTTCGAGACCCAGATCAAAGAGCTGTGCGAGCTGGTGCACCGCCACGGCGGCCGCGTCTATGTGGACGGCGCCAACATGAACGCCCTGGTCGGCGTGGCCGCACCGGGCGAGTTTGGCGGCGACGTAAGCCACCTGAACCTGCACAAAACCTTCTGCATCCCGCACGGCGGCGGCGGCCCCGGCGTGGGCCCCGTGTGCGTGGTGCAAGACTTGGTGCCCTACCTGCCCGGCCATGCCACGGGCGGAAACGCTTCTAAAACAGGAGCAGTCAGCGCAGCCCCGCTGGGCAATGCAGCCGTTTTGCCCATCAGCTGGATGTACATCCGCATGATGGGCGCCCAGGGCCTGCAAGCTGCCACCGAGGCCGCCATCCTGAGCGCCAACTACATCAGCGCCCGCCTGAAAGACCACTACCCCACGCTGTACGCCTCCGCCAACGGCCATGTCGCGCACGAATGCATCCTGGATCTGCGCCAGCTGAAAGACACCAGCGGCGTGATGGCCGAAGACGTGGCCAAGCGCCTGATCGACTACGGCTTCCACGCGCCCACGCTGAGCTTCCCCGTGCCCAACACCCTGATGGTGGAGCCCTCCGAAAGCGAAACGCTGTTCGAGATCGACCGCTTCATCGACGCGATGATCGCCATCCGCGAGGAAATCCGCCAGATCGAAAACGGCACCTGGCCGCAGGACAACAACCCGCTGAAGAACGCGCCGCACACGGCCAAGTGCCTGTTGGGCAATGAATGGACCCGCCCCTACCCGCGCGAAGTAGCCGCCTACCCGCTGCCCGCTCTGCGCCAAAACAAATACTGGAGCCCCGTGGGCCGCGTGGACAACGTGTATGGCGACCGCAACCTGTTTTGCAGTTGTATTCCGGTGGGGGACTGGGAGGCGTAACGAGCGCATGATGCAGCGCCTGAAAGGCGCTGCCCTGTGCAAACATAAGGCCCGATGATGGGCCTTTTTTGCTCTAAATTTGCTTTTGACCCATGACCAAAATTGCCGACCTGAAAACTTTCGACGTTGCTGATTACCTCGACAGCGAAGAAAAAATTGCCGAATACCTGGCCGTGGTGTTGGAAGACAACGACCCCACGCTGCTGGCAGCGGCCTTGGGCGACGTGGCCCGCGCCCGTGGCATGACGCAACTGGCACGCGATACCGGCCTGGCGCGCGAGGCGCTCTACCGCTCCCTTTGCGCCACTGGCAACCCGAGTTATGCCACCATCGTCAAGGTAATGCAGGCGCTGGGTTTGAAACTGGTGCCGCAACCACTGACCCGGTAACGGTGCGTTTCCAACCCCGCAATTCATCAACCCAAAGGCCCGGCAAGTCGATGGGCAAACCGATATTTCAGCAGCCTGTTAGGCCTACCAATCCCCACCCCAAAGGCCCTACCATCGGGCCTTTGTTGTTTCTGCCTACCCACCCCATGCGCCTTCTTTTCTCCCTGCTTGCCTCGCTCGCCCTCGCTCCCGTTGCCCTGGCCCAGACCGCGGCCATCACCACCGCCAGCGGCCTGGTCTATGAATCGCTCAAGGAAGGCACTGGCGCCTCTCCCAAAGCCACCGACACCGTCAAGGTGCACTACCGCGGCACCTTTTTGGATGGCAAGGAGTTCGACAGCTCCTACAAGCGCGGCGAGGCCACCGAGTTTCCGCTCAACCGTGTCATCCCCTGCTGGACCGAAGGCGTGCAGCGCATGAAGCCGGGCGGTAAGGCCAGGCTGACCTGCCCGCCTGCGATTGCCTACGGCGTGCGTGGTGCGGGCGGTGTGATTCCGCCCAACGCGACGTTGAGCTTCGAGATCGAGCTGCTGTCGGTGCGCTAACCCAGCCAAGTTGTCTGCGCTGCCCCAGCCGCATCCGCCGCAATGAGCCACCCCGACCTGTCTTTTCTGATGCGCAGCGAGGCGGCAGCGCCCGACACGCCTCAGCCGCCGTTGCCGCCACCCGGGCTGCCAGAGCGCCGCAGCGCCGAGCGCGCCAGCGGCGATGTGGCCACGCTGATTGCCGAGCTGCGCGCGTCGCAGGCCGAGCTGGAGGCGCAAAACAAGGTGCTGCGCTACAGCCAGGCGGCGGCCGAAAGCGCTTCCGAGCGCTTTGAGGCGCTGTTTTCCAATGTGCCGCTGGCGCTGATGGTGCTGGATGAGCACGACATGGTGGTGCAGGCCAACTCGATGGCGCACCGCTCTTTTCAGCCCCACGAGGATGACCGGCCGCTGACCTCTTTGACGCCCTTCATCAGCCCCGCCCATGTGGACCGCGTGCGCGCCGCGTTTGACGCCGCACGGCAGCAAGGCACGGCCGAGGCCACCGAGGTGGTGTTTTGCGTTGACGCGCAGCGGCTCATCCATGGTGACCTGCACATTGCGCGCATCGAGTCGCACGCCGATGGCGCTGCGCCGGTCACGCAGTTTTTGTGCGCGGTGATCGACCAGGGCCCGCTGCTGGCCGAGCGCCTGGCCCTGCAGCGCAGCGCCCAAGAGCTGCAAGAGCGCAACGCGCAGCTGCACGCCAGCGAGCTGCGGCTGGAGGCGGTGATCAACTCGTCGCTGGACGCCATCATCTGCGTGGATCAGCACGAGCGCATCACCGTCTTCAACCCCACGGCGGCCATGCTGTTCCAGTGCGCCACCCGGGATGCGCTGGGCAGTCCCCTGAGCCGTTTTTTGCCGACTGCGCAGCAGGTCATGGCCTTTGCGCAGCTCACCACCCAGGCCGCGCTGGGCGAGATGACGGCGCGCACCGCTTCCGGCCGCGAGCTGGCGGTAGAAATCAGCGTGTCTTTTGAGCGCCATGCCGACGGTGAGACCACCACCGTCTTTGCCCGCGACCTCACGGCCCGCAAGCGCGAAGAAGCCCGCCGCAGCGTGCTGGAGGGGCAGCTGCGCGAGTCGCACAAGATGCAGGCCGTGGGCACCATGGCCGGCGGCATTGCGCACGACTTCAACAACATCCTGCATGCCATCCTGGGCAATGTCGAGCTGGCAAAGGCCGACTGCCCGCCCGGCTCGCCGGTGCACGAAAGCCTGGTGGAGATCGACAAGGCCGGGCGCCGCGCACGCGATCCGGTGCGCCAGATTCTGACCTTCAGCCGTAACGAGGCGCCCAACCGCACCGCCGTCACTCTGGCTGAGGTGGTGCACGACACCGAGCGGCTGCTGCGCGTCACGCTGCCGCCAGAGATCGAACTATCGGTGCACCTGCCCCCCGGCCTGCCCCCGGTGCTGGCCAATGCCACCCAGGTAGAGCAAGCGCTGCTCAACCTGTGCACCAACGCGGTGCACGCGATTGGCGAGCGGCGCGGCCAGATCCGCGTGGAGGCCCGGCTGGTGCAGCCCGACCAGCACCTGCGCGAAAGCCTGGGCCTGACGGCTGGCGACTATGTGGCACTGCGCGTCAGCGACAACGGGCCCGGTATGGACCCGGCCACACTGCCGCGCATCTTCGAGCCGTTTTTCACCACCAAGCCCGTGGGCCAGGGCACGGGCCTGGGCCTGGCGGTGGTGCATGGCGTGATGCGCACGCATGGCGGCGGTATCGACGTGCGCAGCACGCCGGGGCAAGGCAGCGAGTTCACGCTGTACTTCCCCGCCGCGCCCGACGCCGCAGCCGCGCCCGCCACACCAAAGGCGCAACACGGCGCCGAGACCAAGGCGGCTGCGGCACCCGCCGTGGGCGTGCCGACTGCCCAGGCCGCTGCCCCTTCTGCCGGCGCACCAGCGGGCGGCCGTCAGCGCCATGTGATGTATGTCGATGACGACGAGGCCCTGGTGTTTCTGGTGCAGCGCCTGCTACGGCGCAGGGGCTACCAGGTCAGCGGCTTTACCGACCCGCACAAGGCCACCGATGCGCTGCGCGCCGACCCCGGCAGCTACGACCTGCTGGTGACCGACTACAACATGCCCGGCTATTCGGGCCTGGACCTGGTGCGCGCCGCGCGCGCCATTCGGCACGACCTGCCGGTGGCGCTGGCATCGGGCTACATCACCGCAGAGATCGAGCAGGCTGCGCTGGCCGAAGGCGCCCGCGCGCTGATCCACAAACCCAACGATGTGGAGGAGCTGTGCGCCACCGTGGACCGGCTGGCCAATGAAGGCTGACATGCCTGCAGCACCACCTGTTGAACAAACGCCCGCTGCCCCGCCACTGGCGCCGGGCGCCGTGCCTTGCGTGCACGCCGACGACACGGTGCTGGTGCTGGACAAACCCGCGGGCCTGCTGTGCGTGCCGGGCCGTGGCCCCGACAAGCAAGATTCTTTAAGCACACGGGCCCAGGCGCTGTGGGCTGATGCGCTGATCGTGCACCGGCTGGACCAGCCCACATCAGGCCTGGTGCTGATGGCCCGGGGCGCGCCGGCGCAGCGCGCACTCAGCCATGCCTTTGCGCAGCGGCAGGTGCACAAGCGCTACCAGGCCGTGGTGGCGGGCCTGTTGCCACCGCCCGCCGGTGGTGAGGCACTGGCAGGGGATGGCGTCTGGGGCGAAATCGCCTTGCCCATCGCCGCCGACTGGGAGCGCCGCCCGCTGCGCGTGGTGGATGCCGGCAGCGGCAAGCCCAGCCTCACGCGCTGGCGCGTGCTGACGCACGACACCCTGCAGGGCACCACGCGCCTGGAGCTGGAGCCCGTCACCGGCCGCACCCACCAGCTGCGCGTGCACCTGGCAGCGCTGGGCCATCCCATTTTGGGCGACAGGCTGTACGCCGACGCCGCCACCCAGGCCCGCGCGCCGCGCCTGCTGCTGCACGCCTGCGCGCTGGCGTTTGCGCATCCGCTGCATGGCGGCTGGTGCGCCTACACGTCCGAGCCGCCGTTTTAAGCGCGTGAACCGGTACGAGCCACTGGCCGTTACCATCGCCCGCATGACGCAGCACCTCTTCATCCTCACCGGCGCATCGCGCGGCATGGGCCTGGCCATGGCCCAGCAGTTGCTGCAGCCCGGCAACACCCTGATCTGCCTGGCGCGCCATGCCCAGCCGCAACTGGCCGACGCCGTACCCACCGGCGCCATGCTGGAGCAGTGGACGGTGGATTTGTCCAACGCAGCGCAGGCGGCGCAGCAACTGCAACAGTGGCTGGCCACACAGCCTGCGAGGCGCTACGCCAGCGCCACGCTGATCAACAACGCCGGGGTGATCCCGCGCATCGCGCCGCTATCGGCCTGCACCAGCGCCGAGGACATGACCGACCTGGCCAACGCCCTGCGCGTGGGGCTGGAGGCGCCCATGCTGCTGACGGCCGCCTTTCTGGGCGCCACCGAAGGCTGGAGCACATCCGTCCGCCCGGTGGCACGCAAAGTGCTCAACATTTCTTCGGGATTGGGCCGGCGCGCCCTGGCTTCGCAGGCTGGCTACTGCGCGGCCAAGGCCGGCATGGACCACTTCACCCGTTGCGTGGCGCTGGACGAGGCCGCCAAACCCCACGGCGCCAAGGTATGCTCGCTGGCTCCCGGTGTGATCGACACCGACATGCAAGTCCAGTTGCGCGGCGCCAACCCTGCCGACTTTCCGGATGTGCAGAACTTTGCCGCACTCAAGACGGGCGGCATGCTCACCTCGCCTGCCGCCGCGGCCGCCCGCGTGCTGGCATGGCTGCAACGCGCAGACTTTGGCACCAACCCCGTGGCCGATGTGCGCGATGCCTGACACGCCATACGTGGCCTGAATCACTATGTATTTAATAGCTGGCAGCGCTTACTCATAGCGGGCCAGAGCCTTATTTGACTCTTAATCAACCAGAGCAGGAGATATCCATGACCCGTGAAGTCGTTGTAGTGAGCGCCGTGCGCACCGCCATTGGCACCTTTGGCGGCAGCCTCAAGGATGTGCCCCCCACCGAGCTGGGCGCCACGGTGGTGCGCGAGTCGCTGGCCCGTGCCAGCGTGGAGGGCAAGGACGTGGGTCATGTGGTGTTCGGCCATGTGGTCAACACCGAGCCCAAGGACATGTACCTGTCGCGCGTGGCGGCCATCAACGGCGGCTGCGCCGAAGGCACGCCCGCGTTCAACGTCAACCGCCTGTGCGGCTCGGGCCTGCAGGCCATCGTGTCGGCCGCGCAGACCATCCAGCTGGGCGATGCCGACATCGCCATCGGTGCCGGTGCCGAGAACATGAGCCGCGCCCCCTATGCCAGCCTGGCCAGCCGCTGGGGCGCGCGCATGGGCGACTTCAAGATGATCGACATGATGGTCGGCGCCCTGCACGACCCCTTCCAGACCATCCACATGGGCGTAACGGCCGAGAACATCGCCGCCAAATGGGGCATCACCCGTGAAGTCCAGGACAAGCTGGCCGTTGAAAGCCACAACCGCGCCGAGCGCGCCACGGCCGCCGGTTACTTCAAGGACCAGATCGTGCCGGTCACCCTCAAGAGCAAGAAGGGCGAAGTGCAGTACGTCACCGACGAGCACTTCCGCGCAGGCTGCACGCTGGAGGACATGACCAAGCTCAAGCCTGTTTTCGTCAAGGAAAACGGCACGGTCACCGCGGGCAATGCCTCGGGCATCAACGACGCTGCCGCCGCCGTGGTGCTGATGGATGCCGCCACCGCCCAGGCCCGCGGTGCCAAGCCCCTGGCACGCCTGGTGGCCTACGCCCATGCTGGCGTGGACCCCAAGTACATGGGCATCGGCCCCGTGCCCGCCACGCAGCTGGCCCTGAAAAAGGCCGGCCTGACGGTGAACGACCTGGACGTGATCGAGGCCAATGAGGCCTTTGCCGCGCAGGCCTGCGCCGTCTCGCATGACCTGGGCCTGGACCCGGCCAAGGTCAACCCCAATGGCTCGGGCATCTCGCTGGGCCACCCGATTGGCGCCACTGGCGCCGTCATTACCGTGAAGGCGCTGCACGAATTGCAGCGCATCCAGGGCCGCTACGCGCTGGTGACCATGTGCATTGGCGGCGGCCAGGGCATTGCCGCCATTTTTGAGCGCATGTAATTGGCAACGCCGCTGCGCCGTTGCCAACAGCAAAGGCGCAGCGGCTACTGCTTTTCTTCATCGTCCCGGTTTTTCTGACTGACACCCACCATGCTTCGCCGACACATCCTCTCTTTTGCCGCTCTCGCCTGCGCGCTGGGCGCCGCCTCTGCGCTGGCCCAAGGCAGCGCAGCAAACTACCCCAGCAAGCCCATCCGCATGATCGTGCCCTTCCCGCCGGGTGGCGGCACCGACATCCTGGCGCGCCTGGTTGCCAACAAACTCACCGAAACCAAGCAGTGGACCGTGGTGGCCGACAACAAGCCCGGTGCCGGCGGCACCATCGGCATCACCGAGGCCGTGAAGGCAGCGCCCACAGGCTATGACATCGTCATGGGCCAGAAAGACAACCTGGTCATCGGCCCCTGGCTCTACAAAAACCTGACCTGGAACCCCACCAAAGACCTGGTGGCCGTGGCCCATGTGGCCTACACGCCCGTGCTGATCGCCACCAGCGCCAACTCGCGCTTCAAGTCGCTGGACGATGTGGTGACCGCAGCCAAGGCCGCGCCCGGCACCATCACCTATGGCTCGCCAGGCAACGGCACATCCATCCACCTGGCCGCCGACCTGTTCGAAAAAGCCGCCGGCATCAAGCTCAGCCATGTGCCCTACAAGGGCTCCAACCCGGCGCTGATGGACGCGCTGGCCGGCAATGTGGATCTGCTGGTGTCGTCACTGCCCTCGGCCATGGGGCAGATCAAGGCCGGCAAGCTGCGCCCGCTGGCGGTTACGTCCGCCAAGCGCAGTTCGTCGCTGCCCGACGTGCCCACGGTGGCCGAGTCCGGCTTCAAGGGCTTTGACGTGAGCACCTGGTACGGCGTGCTGGCGCCGGCAGGCACGCCGCCAGCCGTGGTGAACACGCTCAACGCGGAAGTCAACAAACTGCTCGCCACCGCGGACATGAAGGCTGCCATCCAAGCGCAAGGCGCAGAGCCGCAGGCCATGTCGCCGGAACAGTTCTCGACCCTGCTCAAAAACGAATACGGGCAGTGGAAGGGTATCGTGGAAGCCTCGGGTGCACGGATTGAGTAACCCGTGCTCGCGGCGTCCCGTTCCGTGACCGGGGCGCGAAAAGACAACGGCTCGCGTTGCGAGCCGTTTTCATGTGTGGCGACGTACGCCCCGGATCAATCCCGCACGACCAGCACCGGCACGTGGGCCACGCCCAGCACGCGCTGTGTGACGCTGCCCAACACCAATTTTTCCAGCCCGCGGCGACCGTGCGATCCCATCACGATGAGGTCCGCGCCCGTGCTCTCGACGGCGCGCTGGATGCCGTCGTGGATCGCATGCCCCTCGCCTACCATGGTGTTGACGTTGGCGACCCCTGCCTGGGTGACAGCGGCCTTGGCGGCGTCCAGGGCCGTGTTTGCCTCGGCCGTCGCGGCACTGAGGTATTGGGCCTGGCCGTAGGCGAAATCGGCGCCCACCCCCGTGAAGGGATAAGGGTCGATCACGTACAGCGCCGTCACGGCGCTGCCGAAGGTCTTGGCCAGCGCTGCCGCCTTGGCCACGGCCTTCATGGACGTCTCAGAGCCATCGACGGGAATCAGAATGTGCTTGAACATGGAACCTCCTTTTGGTTAGGGTGGCAGGCCTGGAAGGCCCGCAACAACAACGAGTGTGATGCGTACGCGGCCTTCAAGGCTTGATTCGCATCAATTATTGGGACGCATCCCCTTGAAAGCCACCGCCCCGGCAGGTAACCACCAGGGTATCGCGCCAGCCGCCATCTTCGGTGGGCTGGATGGGTGTGGTTTCATGGATCATGCGCGCATCGTCCAGCAGCATGACGGACCAGGGCTCGCTCAAGGTAAACCGCTGTCCATTCGGGCCCGTGGCTTCGAAGATGCGGGTCTCTCCACCCTTGATGCCCTGGCGGCTTACCAGGAACACCGCCACCAGGTCCACGCCGTCGCGGTGCGCGCCTTCGGGTGTCGGACGGCCGATGCCGCCCTCGGTGTCAATGCGGAACTGATGTGCTTCGATGTAGCAGGGTTGAGACGGTTGCCCGCACATCGCTTGCGAGAGGCCCGCAGCCGCCTGCATGAGTTGCCGCCACACCGGTCGAGCCACCGTTTCGTCACGCATGGGCGCAAACCAGCGCTGCAGCCCTCCGTGCAGCGCGTTGTACTCCACCGGCTGCCAGTGCGCGCGGTGCGGTGCCTGGTTCACGGCGGGTCCCTCGACAATGAAGCAGGAGTGGCGCCGCCTGCGGTACCGGCCTCCGTCCTTGAGGTAGTCATCCGGGGGCAGATCCGACCAGTCGGCCGCCAGGGCCTGCAAATCGTTCAAGGCACATCCCACCCATGTCGCTGTGTCCCGGGGTTGCAGCACCGCATAACCCCGGTCACGCAACTGCGCGACGACCTGTGAGGGCGGTGTATAGGGAGGGGAGAACGTCACATGTGCCATAGGCACACAAGCTTAAGGCAACACCGCCGAGCACACGCAGTGTTGGCGCGAAAACTTCGGGTGGGAAATGCCTCCCTTGAAAAGCCTGAACCCTCATCGTGCTGCGGCCATCAGATGCCAGGCTTCAGGCCTGCCTCAGCGATCACCGCGCCCGTGGCCTCGGCCGTTGCCGTTGCCTTTTCCATTCCCACGGCCGCGATGGTCATCGTCCCGGTCGCGGCCGTTCCAGTGGCCGCGGCCATCGTCAAACGAACGGCCATCGAACCGGTCGCGGTCATCGCGGAATTTGCCGGGCCGGCGCGGGGGTTCCTTCACGAAATACACGGGTTGACCGCAAGCAGAGTAGCGCGCGCAGTGCTTGGACCAGTTCTTGGCATGGCCCGGCGGCACATACATATAGATGGGCGAACGGGGAACATACACCGCGGGAGGTGCGATCACCACCGGCTGCGGGTACAGCAGCGCAGGCGCGCTGTTGCCGATATCCACGCGGCCGTAGACGCCGGGAGCGATTTGCCCGCCCACCGTGGCGTTGATGTAGGTCTGGGCTGCCACGCCACCGGCGGAGGCTGCCACGGCCAAGGCCATAGCCAAACCGCGGGCCAGTTGGAGGGTTGAGGAGAGGGAGTGAGGCTCGCGGTTTTTCATGGTGATTGCTGATGCCGAAAACAAACTGGTGGAATGCACGGCTATTTGTAACTGCACAAATGGGAAAAAGGCGCAGATACTCTCTGAAAAATGTAAGCAATAGCGTATTCGCCACGGTAATGCGCCTGGTGCTTGTCGGTGGAACTACGCTGCACAGGTTTTCTTATCAGCGACAATGATCCATTGAGACCGGCAATGCGCTCCGTTGGAACCATTGCAGAGAAACAAAGCTGCGCCACTGTGTGCGCAGTAAGTGGACAAGATGAACATCGTAATACTCGACGATTACCAGGACGCCGTGCGCAAGCTGCATTGCGCGGCACGGTTGGACCCCTACTCCGCAAAGGTCTACACGAACACCGTCAAGGGGTTGGGGCAGCTATCGGTGCGCTTGCGGGACGCAGATATCATCGTGCTGATCCGCGATCGCACGCAGATCACGCGCCAACTGGTGGACAAGCTGCCGCGCCTGAAGCTGATTGCCCAGACCGGCCGCGTGGGCGCGCACATTGACCTTGCTGCCTGCACCGAGCGGGGAATCGCCGTCGCTGAAGGCGTGAGTTCCCCCGTTGCGCCAGCGGAACTCACATGGGCTCTCATCATGGCCGCCATGCGCCGTCTTCCCCAGTACATCGCCAACCTCAAGCACGGCGCATGGCAACAGTCGGGCCTGCGTGCCGCATCCATGCCGCCTAACTTCGGGTTGGGCAATGTCCTGCGTGGCAAGACGCTGGGCATCTGGGGCTACGGCAGGATCGGGCAGATCGTGGCAGGTTATGGGCGCGCTTTTGGGATGAACGTGCGCGTGTGGGGGCGGGAAGCCTCACGGGTCCAGGCACTGAGCGACGGCCTGCAGGTAGCGGCCACACGGGCAGAGTTTTTCTCCCAATGCGATGTGGTTTCACTGCATGTGCGTTTGACCGAGGAAACGCAGGGCATGATCACACTAGAGGACCTGTCGTGCATGCGGCCGACGTCCCTTCTCGTCAATACGTCACGTGCCGAGCTCATCGAGCCTGACGCCCTGATCGCAGCATTGAACAGAGGCCGCCCGGGCATGGCTGCTGTGGATGTATTTGAAAGCGAGCCCATTTTGCAAGGCCACGCACTGTTGCGGCTTGAGAACTGTATTTGTACACCGCACATCGGCTACGTCGAACAAGACAGTTACGAGCTCTATTTCGGAGCCGCCTTTGACAATGTGGTGAACTACATCAAAGGCACGCCCTCGAATATCGTCAACCCCGGCGCGCTGCAGGTCCGACGCTGAACGGTTGCTGATATCAAGAGAAAGGGCTCCCCAAGGAGCCCTTTTTTACGAGATCCGCACTCAAGGCGAGGCGGAACAGGTCGATCAGTTCAACGGCGTCTTCTTGCCTTCCTTGTAGGTGTACAGCGTAATGGCCGGGTTCTTCATTTCGCCATTGGGTTCAAACGCAATGTTCGCGGTCACGCCCTTGTAGTTGGACTTGAGCAACTCGGGGATATACACCTTCGGGTCCCAGGAGCCGGCGCGCTTCATAGCGTCCACCAGCAGCATGGTCGCGTCATAGGTGTACGGGCTGTAGACCTGGAACTGGTTGGGGTACTTGGCGTCGTATTTGGCCTTCCAGGCCGTGCCGCCAGGCATCTTGGCCAGGGATGCGCCACCCTCTGCGCAAATCACGTTAGCCAGCGTCTTGGCGCCTGCCGCCAGCTTGGCAATTTCCGTGGTGCATACGCCATCCCCACCGAAATACTTCGTGTTGGCCAAACCCAGTTGCTCCATCTGGCGCAACATGGGACCCGCCTGAGGATCCATGCCGCCGAAGAAGATCGCATCGGGGTTCTTGGCCTTGATGGCCGTCAGAATGGCCATGAAGTCCGTCGCCTTGTCCGTGGTGAACTGTTCGTCCACAACCTTCATGCCTTTCTCGGCTGCCACGCGCTTAAACACGTTGGCAACGCCCTGGCCATAAGCGGTGCGGTCATCCACGATGGCCACGGTCTTCAGCTTCAGGGTTTCCGCCGCGTAAGCTGCCAGTCCAGCACCCAGAGCGTTGTCGTTCGCAATGATGCGGAAGGTGGTTTTGTAGCCGGGGCGCGTCAGGTTGGGGTTGGTTGCGGCGCCAGTGACGTGGGGGATCCCGCAGTCGTTGTAGACCTTGGAGGCAGGGATCGTCGTGCCCGAGTTCAGGTGCCCGACCACCCCCGCGACCTTCGCATCGCACAACTTCTGTGCGGCCGCCGTGCCTTGCTTGGGATCAGCGGCATCGTCCTCCGCCACCAATTCCAGCTTCACCTTCTTGCCACCGATCGTGACGCCCTGGGCGTTCAGCTCTTCAATGGCCATGCGAGCGCCGTTTTCGTTGTCCTTGCCGTAGTGCGCCTGGGCGCCGGAGACCGGTGCCACGTGACCAATCTTCACCACCTCTTGAGCAGCGGCCACACCGGCAACCGCTGCGATCGCAGCAGCCACGGTCATTTTCAACTTCAGTTGCATATGGATCTCCAATTAAGAAAAGCGCTGGAAATATTGTTGTGAACCAACGCGGAGAAACATATCGCAATTTATGTTCCATATCACTAGTGTGGTGTCTCAAAAATAGATAGAACTATTTTGACCGGTGTTGGTCGAATCAGCTTCCTTATAGGAGACTACGCTGATGGCCCACCCTGGACGCCCCGCCACGAAGCTGCAGATCACCGATGCCGAGCGCGCAGAGCTGCATGCGCGACTGCGCGTACGCAAAGCGCCCGAGGACGAGAAGCTGCGCATGCGAATCGTGCTGGGCTGCGCAGATGGGGAGTCGGGCACCATGATTGCCCAACGCTTGGGCACGACGGTGCAAACTGTCTCCAAGTGGCGGCGGCGCTACCGGGCGTATCGTCTGGCGGGTTTGACCGATGCCCCGCGCGCTGGCCGCCCGCGCAGTGTGGGCGACGAGCAGGTTCAGCTCATTGTGGACAAGGTTCGCCAGAGCAAGCCTGACAACGCCACGCACTGGAGCGTGCGCCAGATGAGTCGGCACGCTGGCGTATCGCCCGCGACGGTGCAGCGCATCTGGCATGCCTTTGGGCTGAAGCCGCACCTGCAAGAAACCTTCAAGCTATCGACGGATCCCCATTTCGTGGACAAGGTACGGGATGTGGTGGGGCTGTATATGGCACCACCCGATCGCGCCTTGGTGCTGTGCGTGGACGAGAAGAGCCAGATCCAGGCTCTGGATCGCACCCAACCAGGGTTACCACTGACGTTTGGCAAACCCAGCACGCGCACGCACGATTACAAGCGCCATGGCACAACGTCGCTGTTTGCAGCGCTGGATGTGGCCACTGGCAAAGTCATAGGACAGCTCAAGCGCCGTCACCGCAGTGTGGAATTCCTGCAGTTCCTCAAAGCCATCGATGCAGCGGTGCCTGGCGAACAAGACATCCACCTGATCATGGACAACTACGGCACGCACAAGACGCAGGCAGTGCGGGCCTGGCTAGCAGCCCATCCTCGCTACCACGTTCACTTCACGCCCACCTCAGCGTCCTGGCTCAATCTGGTCGAGCGTTTCTTTAGCCAGATCAGCGAGCAGTGGATCAAGCGCAGCGCCCACACCAGCGTTGCTCAGCTGGAGCAATCCATACGGGAATACATTGATCGTCACAACGAGGATCCCAAGCCGTTCGTGTGGCATAAAAGTGCGGACACCATCTTGGCATCTGTGGCGCGGGCAGCGAGTACCATTATTTGATGATTACTTTTGAGACACCACACTAGGGAACACAAGGAGGTTCTGCGAAACGACACAGGGAAATACCCTGACGCAGCATCAATGGCCGCTGCGCTCGCCTGCCAGTTCCTCGGCCACGGCTTCGTAGACGGCCTGCCGCACTACCGATTCCACTTCCTCTCGCAGACGAGGCACCATGGACCGTGTCTGCTCCTGTACCACCACTGCGATCGCCTCGCGCAAACGTTGGTCCAGCACGACGTCCACGCGCTGCATCACGCGATGCACCACGTACTCCTCAAACCCGTAGGGCAGCCCTGCAGGCAGCGGCGCAACCGGCGCGGGAGCTGCGAGGGGCGGTGGTGAATGCGGAGCCGCTGGCAAAGGCACAGAGAGCGACGCAGCGGTGGTCGCAGGTCGTGTCACCGGAGGCGACGGACGCGCCGAGCTCCCTTCGGCTTCGGGCATCTGCACCACGTCGGTGAGCGTGGGCACGAATCTGGGAGGTTTCTTGGTGGGTGTTGTCATCCCGCGCTTTCCTTGAGTACCAGATCGTGGCGAACGATGTCATACCCCAGCGCGGCATAGCCGCGCCAGCGCTCCCGCGCGCGCTTACGATCATCCTCATCCGCCTGGCTGACCACCTCCACGACCCGAGCGTACTGCGCAAATCCGTCGGGCAAGACATTTCCCAGGTTGACCAGCACGTCCCGATTCGGACTGGTACGAGGGTCTTGCACCAACACGGTGGGAGAGGCACGCAGAATTTCCTCGTCGGCGTCTCCCAGGCAATGGCCGACGAAATCCGAAGGCGCCAACGCCCAGAGCTGGCGATCCAGCCGCAGCAAGGTGTCTGCATCACCCGTGACCGTCACCCGCGCATCCTGCCGGGTGGCTTTTCGCACCAGGCGACAGACATACGCCAGTTTGTCGGGTGCATTGAAGTGGAATGCCACCTGTGTCATGCGGGCACCTTCAATGACATGGCCCTCAAGCCACCGACTTGCGACTGCGCGTCTTTTGCTTGGGTTTCACGGTACTCACTGTCGCCCGCTCCAGCAGATAGTGCACCAGCAGTCCCACAGGCCGGCCGGTGGCGCCCTTGGCGGCGCCGCCCTTCCAAGCCGTCCCTGCAATGTCCAGGTGTGCCCACGGCGTGTCCCCGACGAAGCGCTGCAGGAACTTCGCGGCGGTGATCGAACCACCGGCCCGGCCTGCCACATTGGCCATGTCGGCAAAATTGCTCTTGAGCCCTTCTGCGTACTCGTCATCCAAGGGCATACGCCAGCAGGGGTCGAGCGCGGCATCGCCTGCCGATAGGAGCTGTGCCGCCAACAGGTCATCGGAGGCAAACAGTCCGCTGCGCAGGCCACCAAGCGCCACCACACAAGCGCCTGTCAATGTGGCAATGTCCACCACGGCGGCTGGCTTGAAGCGTGCCGCGTAGGTCAGCGCGTCGCACAGGACCAAACGCCCTTCTGCGTCTGTGTTGAGGATTTCGATGGTCTGGCCGCTCATGCTCGTCACGACATCGCCCGGCTTGACCGCTTTACCATCGGGCATGTTTTCGCACGCGGGAATGAGCCCCACCACGTTGATCGCCGGCCGGAGTTCCGCCAGCGCCCGGAACACGCCCAGGACGCTCGCCGCCCCGCCCATATCGAACTTCATCTCGTCCATCTCCGCCGCGGGCTTCAGCGAGATTCCCCCGGTGTCGAACGTAATACCCTTGCCCACCAGCACCACGGGAGCCTGCGTGCGGGCCGCGCCGTTGTAGCGCAATTCCACCAGGCGAAGCGGCTGATCGGATCCTTGAGCCACCGCCAGAAACGCCCCCATGCCCAGCTTGGCCACCTCGGCAGGGCCCAGCACCTGGCACTGGACGCTGGGGTATTTCGCAAGCGTCTTGGCGGCATTGGCCACCAGCGTAGGGGTCGCATGGTTGGCAGGGCGGTTGGCCCATTCGCGCGCAAACTCTACACCGGCCGCCACGGCCGTGGCCGTGGCGAATTCCGGCTGCGCTGCACCCGCATCGGGCACGCCCAGGGTGACACGCAGCAAGGCACGCGGCTCAGCCTTGGTTTTGGTGGCCGTATAGACATAGCTCCCATCGGCCACCGCACGCACCGCAGCGCCGATGACGCCCCGCTGGGCCGAGGTTCCAAACACCAGCGCCACGCGCTTGACCGACGGCAACTTGAACGAGGGGGATAAGGCTTGCATGGCCTGGCGCACCGCATGTGCATCGGCCGCACCGCACCCCAGCAGCACAACCCGACGCGCCGCAACACCGGCGGGGGCGTAGCACTGCAGGAGCTTGCCCGGCTTCACCTCCAGATCGCCTTGCTTGAGCGCATGCGCAACCATGGTCGACAGAACGTCGCTGCCCGGCAGGAAGCCTTCAGGCACCAACACCACCAGCAGGTCGCATTTGTGCGCAGCAGAGGCAGCCAGCGAAAGCGTCTTCAGTTCGAAGTTCATAATCAGCGTTTTCCTTCGAGCCAATGTTATTCGATTCATCCATTCGCAAGGAGCTGGCCCGCACCTTCGGCGCGACCCTGGTGGTTCTGGTCACCGTCGTGATGACCATGATGCTGATCCGTACGCTGGGCCAGGCATCCCGGGGCAGCGTGAACCCTTCCGACGTGATGCTGGTCATGGGTTTCACGGTGCTGGGACAACTGCCCACCATCCTCAGCCTGAGCCTGTTCGTCACGGTGGTGGGGGCGCTGTCGCGCATGTACCGCGACAGCGAGATGGTCATCTGGTTTTCGGCAGGGCGCGGACTGATGAGCCTGCTGGCACCGCTGTTCCGGTTTTCTTGGCCCGTCATGCTGACCATCGCCGCGCTGTCGCTCGTGGTCTGGCCCTGGGCCAACCGGCAGATCCAGGAGCTCAAGACGCAATACGAGCAGCGCAGCGACGTGGACCGTATCGCGCCCGGGGAATTCCAGGAATCCTCCAATGGCTCACGCGTGTTCTTCATTGACAAGGACGCACCGGATGCCAACTCGGCCAGCAACGTTTTCATTGCCACCAACGAACCCAACCGCGAAACCGTCACCTCCGCGCAAAGCGCTCGCCTGGAGATCCGCAACGGCGAACGCATGGCGCTGTTGAGCAACGGGCAGCGGCTGGAGACGCTGCGGGACAAGCCGGGCCTGCGCGTCAGTGAATTTGCCGAGTACGGCACGCTTGTGGGTGGCGGATCGCAGAACGACCCCGAGGCGGCCTCCATCAAGACCCGCGACACCTGGGAGCTGGTTAGCGACCCGCAGCCGCGCCACCAGGCGGAACTGGGCTGGCGCATCGGCATGGCGCTGGCCGCGTTGAACTTCGTCGTCCTGGGCCTGGCGGTGGCCGTCGTCAACCCGCGGGCGGGGCGCAGCACCAGCCTGGTGTTCGCACTGTTCGCCTTTGTCGTGTACTACAACCTCATGACCGTTGGACAGACATGGATCGGCGTGGGTCGGCTGGGCTTGCTACCGTTCATGCTGATGCTGCACGGCGGTACCCTGGCCCTGGGCCTGCTGCTGCTGGCCGCGCGCCACAACCACTGGTCGCTGCGCAGCCTCCTGGGCAGGAGGACGGCATGAAAACCATCCGCCGCTTCATCTACCGCGAAGTCGTCGTGGGTGTGGCCTTCGTCACCCTCGCCTTCCTCGCGCTGTTCTTCTTCTTCGACATGGTGGACGAGCTACGCTGGGTGGGCCGCGCGGGCGCCAATGGCTACCAGCTCTCGCACGCGCTGCTGTTCGTGGCGCTGAGCCTGCCGCAGCACCTCTACGAACTGCTGCCCATCACCGTGCTGATCGGCACCATCTTCGTGATGGCACGGCTGGCGCAGAGTTCGGAGTTCACCATCATGCGCACCAGTGGGCTGGGTCCCTGGCGGGCGCTGAGCACGCTGCTGATGCTCGGCTGCGCGTTCGTCATGGTCACAGTCATCGTCGGGGACTACATTGCCCCGGCGAGCGAAAAAGCGGCCTCTCTCGTGAAAGCCCGCCGGCTGGGCCAGATCAGCACTGGCGCCACGGGCGCATGGCTGAAGGAGCGCCAGGGCGACCATTCGATCGCTGTGAATGTGCGTGCCGTGGACCCCAATGGCGCCATGCGCGGCGTGCGGGTGTTCGAGTTCGATGCGCGCGGACGCGTCGCCGCTACCATCCAGGCGGAACAGGCCACCTTCGACGACGCCCGCGATGCGTGGAATCTGCAGCAGGTCGAGCGCACCCTTTTTGAGGCCGAGGCCGATGGCGGCATGCGCGTGTCGCGCCTGCAAGAGCCCACGTTGCGTTGGCCCACACGCATCAGCCCCGACATGGTGGCCGCGTCGCTGCTCAAGCCGGACAAGATGGCGACGATCGAACTGTTCCGCTTCGTACGCCACCTGGAGGCCAACGGCCAGTCGGCACAGCGCTACGAGATCGAGTTCTGGCGCAAGGTCTTCTACCCCTTGAGCTGCCTGGTGATGGTAGTGCTCTCCCTGCCCTTCGCCTACCTGCATTTCCGCTCGGGGGGCATTGCGGGCTATGTGTTCGGCGGGGTGATGGCGGGCATCAGCTTCTTCCTGCTGAACAATGTGTTCGGCTTCGCGGGCAATCTGCAGAACTGGTCGCCTTGGCTGACCGCGGCCGCGCCGGGCCTGATCTATTCCGTGCTTTCACTGGCAGCGTTTGGATGGCTGGTATTGAGGCGCTAGACCCACCGCAGTAGACCCATGACGAACCCTAGTACCAACGGCATCGTGCTGTTCGCACACGGCTCCCGCGACCCCCTGTGGCGCCTGCCCATGGAGGCGGTGCTCGCGCGCATGCGCGCCGAGCAGCCCGCGCTGGAAGTGCGCTGCGCCTACCTGGAGCTGTGCGCGCCCGACCTGCCTTCAACGGTTGCCGCGATGGCGGCGCAGGGCATCACCCAGGTGGGCATCGTGCCCATGTTTCTCGGCACCGGGCGGCATGCGCGCGAAGATCTCCCCCGCATGGTCGAGGAGCTGTCCCAGGCGTTTCCACAGATGCGCCTGCACCTCAGCCCTCCCATCGGCGAGGACGAACGCATGACGGCCCTGATGGCGCGCATTGCCGCCGAAGTATTGGTGCCGTAACGATATCTGCACCTTTCGCGCCCGCCGTTAGATTGATGCAGCATAATGATGCGACTTCTTAGCCGCATTTCAATATGAATCTGCACCAGTTTCGCTTCGTTCAAGAGGCGGCGCGCCGCAACCTCAACCTCACCGAGGCCGCCAAGGCACTGCACACCTCGCAGCCGGGGGTATCCAAGGCGATCATTGAGCTGGAGGACGAGTTGGGCGTGGACATCTTCGCGCGCCACGGCAAGCGGCTCAAGCGCGTGACCGAGCCCGGCCAGCACGTGCTCAAGAGCATCGAACTCATCATGCGCGAGGTGGGCAACCTCAAACGCATCGGCGAGCAGTACAGCGCCCAGGACAGCGGCACCCTCGCCATTGCCACCACCCACACCCAGGCGCGTTATGTGCTGCCCGTACCGGTGGCCAAGCTGCGCGAGGCGTATCCCAAGGTCAACATCAGCCTGCACCAGGCCACGCCTCACGAGGTGGCGCGCATGGTGATCGACGAAGTGGCCGAGATCGGCATGGCCACGGAGTCGCTGGCGGAGTATCCCGACCTCGTCACCCTGCCCTGCTACGAGTGGCAGCACGTCCTGGTGCTGCCCCCCAGCCATCCGCTGGCGCAAAAGGAGCGCGTGGGACTGGAGGACATCGCGCACGAGTCGCTCATCACCTACCACCCCTCATTCACCGGGCGCGGCAAGATCGACCAGGCCTTCGCCACCCGCAAGCTGCAGCCGCGCATCGTGCTGGAGGCCATCGACTCCGACGTGATCAAGACCTATGTGCGCCTGGGGCTGGGCATCGGCATCGTGGCGGAGATGGCCATGCGCGACGACCCACTGGGCGACCTCGTCGTGCGCCCCGTCGGCCATCTGTTCGGTCAGAGCGTGGCGCGCGTGGCTTTCAAGCGCGGCGCCTACCTGCGCAACTTCGTCTACAAGTTCGCCGAGCTGCTGAGCGACCGCCTGAGCCGCGACCTGATTGCCCGCGCCATGACCGGGCACGTCAACGACTATGAGTTGTGATGCGCCCTGAGCCGCTTTGAGGCTTCCCGCATGGGGACGACGCCAGCGGCCTGGGCAAGCCCGCCCCAAGACCCGTGTTTGCAAAGCATGCGGCCGTCGGAACGCCACGCGTTGCGCCAGTTTTGAATGAGTGACACCCAATGACCACGCCCCACTTTCCCAGCCGCCTGCCCAACGTGGGCACCACCATCTTCACCGTGATGTCCGCGCTGGCGGCCGAACACCAGGCCGTGAACCTCGGCCAGGGCTTTCCTGACTTCCACTGCGACCCGCAGCTGGTCGACGCCGTCACGCGCGCCATGCAGGCCGGCCACAACCAGTACCCTCCCATGGCCGGCGTGCCCGCGCTGCGACAGGCCGTTGCTTCAAAAATTGAAGCGCTTCACGCTCGCCCGTATTGCCCCAACGCCGAAATCACCATCACGGCCGGGGCGACCCAAGCCATTCTCACCGCCATCCTCGCCTGCGTGCAGCCAGGCGACGAGGTGATCGTGCTGGAGCCCTGCTACGACAGCTACGTGCCCAACATCGCGCTGGCCGGCGGCGTCGTGGTCCGGGTGCCGCTCACGCCGGGCAGCTTCCGCCCTGACTTTGCCAAGATCGCGGCGGCCATCACGCCGCGCACGCGCCTCTTGATCATCAACACGCCACACAACCCCAGCGCCACCGTGTGGACGGCCGACGACATGCGCACGCTGGAGGAACTGCTGGCCCCCACGGACGTGCTCCTGATCAGCGACGAGGTGTACGAGCACATGGTCTTCGACGGCGCCGAGCACCAGAGCGCCGCGCGCTTCGCGGGCCTCGCGGAACGCGCCTTCATCGTCTCCAGCTTCGGCAAGACCTTCCACGTCACGGGTTGGAAGGTGGGCACGGTGGCTGCCCCCGCCGCCATGACGGCGGAGTTCCGCAAGGTGCACCAGTTCAATGTGTTCACCGTGAACACACCCATGCAGTACGGCCTCGCGGACTATTTGCAGAACCCCGCGCCTTACCTGCAGCTGCCGGCCTTCTACCAGGCCAAGCGCGACCTGTTCCGCCAGGGGCTGGAGGGCTCGCGACTCAAGCTGCTGCCCAGCACCGGCAGCTACTTCCAGTGCGTGGACATCTCGGCCGTGAGCGACCTGAACGAAGCGGACTTCTGCCAGTGGCTCACGCGCGAGATCGGCGTGGCCGCCATTCCCCTGTCGGCTTTCTATGGCGACGGCTTCGACCAGCGCGTGGTGCGCTTTTGCTTCGCCAAGAAGGACGAAACGCTGCGTGCGGCCATCGAACGCCTGCGCACGCTTTAACAGGCCGTTGAAAAAGTGCTTTTCGAACGCATCAGGGACGCTGAGTGCGAAGACACGAGCTGCCCAGACGCGTCTGCGCAGCGATTGCAACGGCCCATCTGGCCGGTTTGCAGGCCCTCCCGCCCATTTCGGGCGCACGTATCCCTGGGCTCACGCATGATGCGCGTCCCACCAGCCGCCGATGCTGCCCATTCGCACAAGGTTGTAGGTGGCAAAGCACAGCAGCGCCTGGCCCGTGAGCTTGGCCTGACCGATCAGCTTGGTCTTTGCCAGACCACCGACGGTCTTGATCCAGCCAAAGGCCTCTTCGATGCGCTTGCGCACCTTCAGGCTGGTCTTGTAGCCCTCGTGCCGTGTCACTCGCGCATCCACCGCCGAGTGTTTGTCCTTGGCCGCCACGTGGGGCGTGACTTTGAGCTTTCTGCAGCCTTTGATGAAGGCCTTGCTGTCGTAGCCCTTGTCGGCACCGACCGTGGCCCGTTTGTTCCTGTTGCCCCGACGCTCCAACATGGCCAGCGCCGCCTCGCGCTCGGCCGTGCCGCTGGCGTGGGTGATCTCGACATCCACGATCAGCCCGTTGCGGTTCTCCATGAGGATGTGCCCCATGTGGCACAGGCGGGATTTGTCGCCCTGGCTCTTCTTGAACAGCCGGGCATCGGCGTCCGTGGTGCTCTCGTGGGTGTCGTTGCAGCGCTCCTGCCCCTTGAAGTCCACCTCGGGGTTGCGCCCAGGCGGCGTGCCGCTGTCGTCGTCTTTGCGCTTGAAGCTCTTGTGCGAGGCCCAGGCGTCAATGAGCGTGCCGTCCACGCTGAAGTGCTCGTCGCTGGCGAGCTTGCCCCACTGGGCACTGAGCTTGACGCGCTCGAAGAAGGCGCGGGCGAGGTCTTCGTTGAACAGACGTTCGCGGTTGGCGCTGAAAGTGGAGTGGTCCCAGACCTTGTCTTCGATGTTCAGGCCCACGAACCAGCGGTACAGCAGGTTGTAGTTGATCGCTTCGACCAACTGGCGCTCGCTGCGGATGGAGAACAGGATCTGCAGCAGCAAGGCCTTGAGCAGCATCTCCGGTGGCACCGATGGGCGGCCACGGCGGGCGTACACCGCTTCGAACTCGCGGTTCATGGTTGCCAGCAGCGCATCAACCACCGCGCGCAACTTGCGCAGCGGGTGTGCCTGCGGCACGCGCTCTTCAAGGCTGATGTAGCTGAACATCGCCCCCTGGAAATCTTGACTGCCTCTCATCGTCCTCGTCTGGGTCGTTCACCGATGGCTTCAGATCGTAGCGGCCAACGCGGGCGTCGGCGGGGGATTTTTCAACGGCCTGCTAGGGGCCGTCTGCGCGCGAATTTCTGGCCGATTTTTAATATTCATGTAAAATGAATCTTAAGAAAACCGCCCTGCCAAAGGCCCGCCATGTCCCTGCCCCCGCTCGTCTCCGCCTCCCGCCCGGCCCAGTCCGCCGCTCCGCTGCACGGCTGGCCTTTGCTGCGACTGGGGTTTCGGCCCTTCTACCTGGGCACGGCCCTGCTGGCCTGTCTGGCGGTGCCGCTGTGGATAGCGATCTTTCTGGGCCGCATCCAGGTGCCGTTGCCGATGTCACCTTTGCTGTGGCACGCGCACGAGATGCTGTTCGGCTTCGCCGCAGGCGTGGTGGTGGGCTTTCTGCTCACCGCCGTCAAGGCCTGGACCGGCCTGGAGACGGCCCGCGGTCCGCTGCTGGGCGCGCTGGCCCTGCTGTGGCTGGCCGCGCGGCTGGCTTCGCTGGTGGCGCCCTACGCCGTCTATGCCACGCTGGACATGCTGCTGCTGCCGGCCGTGGCCGCCGTGCTGCTGCGCGTGCTGATCAAGGCCGGCAACAAGCGCAACATTCCGCTGATCTGCCTGCTGCTGCTGATGGCTGCGGCCAACCTGGTGTTCCATCTTTCGGTGCTGGGCATCGTGGCGGTGCCGGCCGTGAGCGCGCTGTATGCCGAGCTGGCGCTGATCCTCATGGTGGTGAGCGTGATCACCGGCCGCGTGGTGCCCATGTTCACGCGCAACGTGACGCCCGGCCTGGTCATCAACATGCCGCGCAAGTTCGAGCTGTCGCTGCTGGCCGTCACGGCCGTGGCGCTGGCGCTGTGGGTGTTCGCAGCGCCCGCGCCGGTGGTGCTGGTGGCCAGCCTCGCGGCGGGTGTGATGCATGCGGTGCGGCTGTGGAAGTGGCATCCGCAGGTCACGTTCAAGCGCCCCATCCTCTGGATCCTGCACGCTTCGTACGCATGGCTGCCCCTGGGCTTCGTGCTGCTGGCGCTGGCGCAACTGGGCTGGGTCGTGCCGTCGCTGGCCGTGCATGCCTTTGCCGTGGGCGTGATCGGCGGGCTGATCATCGGCATGGTCACGCGCACCGCGCGCGGCCATACGGGCCGGCCGCTGCAGCCCTCGCGCGGCGAAGTGGTGGCCTATGCCCTGGTGATGCTGGCCGCCGTGCTGCGCGTGCTGGTGCCCGCCGTGCAACCCGCGTGGTACGCCTATGCGCTGGAAGGCGCCGCCTGCCTGTGGGCCATCGCCTTCGCGATCTACCTCGTGATCTACACACCCTGGCTGATGCGCACCCGTCTGGACGGCAAGGACGGCTGATGCCGGCCCATGCCTCACAACTGCAAGCTCCCTCCCCCCTTTTTTTACACACACCCGAAAGGTTGAACCATGAGCAACACCGTTTCCGTGATCGACGTACGCACCATCGCTCCTTATGAGCGCCATGCGCAAATCTTTGGCCGCCTGGACGCGCTGGGCGCGGGCGAGTCGCTGCAGATCGTGAACGACCACGACCCCGTGCCGCTGCGCATGCAACTGGAAGGCCGCGCACCCGGCCAGTTCCAGTGGGCGTACCTGGAGGCAGGCCCCCGACAGTGGCAGATCGAAATCACCAAGCTGGCATCCAAGACCCAGGCTGCCGCAGAGGCTGAAGACTCCTGCTGCTCGGGCGGTGCCTGCTGCGGCTGATCGGCGAAGCCACTCAACCAAAGCAAAAGGGGCAGGTATCACCTGCCCCTTTTTGATCGTCCCTGCTTCACAGCCCCAGCGCCAGCTGCGCCTCCTCGCTCATCATGGAGCGGTCCCAGGG
The DNA here is from genome assembly GCF_015832135.1 of Diaphorobacter sp. JS3051. NCBI lineage: Bacteria > Pseudomonadati > Pseudomonadota > Betaproteobacteria > Burkholderiales > Comamonadaceae > Diaphorobacter > Diaphorobacter sp. JS3051. Next base: position 144,110 of record NZ_CP065406.1, on the reverse strand, counting down.
CGGGTCAAACACCAGATTCACCGTGATCTCGCCCACGCGCGGCAGGGCCAGCAGCTTGTCGCACACCTCGTCGGCAATCGCTTCGCCCATGCCGCAGCCGGGGGCGGTGAGCGTCATGTCCACCAGCGCGCGCACCTTGTGGGCATCGTCGGGCAAGGGCTCGAAAGCCAGCCGGTACACCAGGCCCAGGTCCACGATGTTCACCGGGATCTCCGGGTCGTAGCAGGTGCGCAGCGTCTCCCACACCAGCGGCTCCAGTTCCTCGATGGGCAGGTCCGCGGGCGCAGTGATAGTCTCGGGCGGCGTCTTGCCGATGGCGTCGGCATCCACACCCTTCAGCCGCATGAGCTGGCCTTCGACCAGCAGCGTGAAGGAAGAACCCAGCGCCTGCGTGATCTGCGCCAGTTGCCCGGCCTCCAGTTCGATCGGCTCGCCGCTGGGAATCGCCTCCACGGTCACGTTGCGGCGCACCAGCACATCCTCGCGATGGCGGCGGTAGGTCATGCGGGCTCCTCCTCAGTACTTACGCTCTGGCCGTTGCCGTTGCCGTTGTCGGCAATCGCATGCATCAGCGCATGCCAGCCCAGCAGGGCGCACTTGATGCGGCTGGGGTACTGGCGCACGCCGGCCAGGCTGACCAGCTTGCCCAGCGGGGCATCCTCAGGGGCTTCTTCCCCCGTCAGCACCGCACGAAAGTGCTGCTGCAGCGCCTGCGCGGCGGCAACCTCCTTGCCCTTCACGGCCTCGGTCATCATCGAGGTGGAGGCCATGCAGATCGCGCAGCCCTGGCCGGTGAAGCGGATGTCCTGCACGCGCCCTTCCTGCAGCTGCAGTTCCACGGCAATGCGGTCGCCACACGACGGGTTGGTGCCCTGCGCCTGGTGCGTAGGCTGCGGCAGATGGCCGAAGTTGCGCGGTGCGCGCTTGTGCTCCAACACCACTTCCTGGTACAGCTCGTTCTCGGCGTTGCCGGTGAATCCAGTCATCGCATGACCTCCAGCGCCTGTGCCACGCCGGCGATCAAGCGCTCGACCTCCTCATGGCTGTTGTACAGCGCGAACGATGCGCGCGTGGTCGGCCCCATCCCCAGGTGCTCCTGCAGCGGCTGTGCGCAGTGGTGGCCCGTGCGCACGGCGATGCCGCGCTCGTCCAGCAGCGTGCCGATGTCGTGCGGGTGCACGTCGCGCGCCACGAACGACACCAGCGACGCCTGCGTGGCATGCGGGGCGAGCACCGTCACCCCCTCCAGTGCCGACAAGCCCGCCAGCGCCTGCGCGCGCAGGGCCTGCACGTGCAGGTCAATGGCCTCTCGGCCAATACCATCGATGAAGCGCGCCGCCGCCGCCAGGCCCACGGCCCCGGCCACGTTGGGCGTGCCGCCTTCCAGCCGCGCGGGCAGCGCCGCATAGCCCGCAGCGGTGTAGCTCACCCACTCCACCATGTCGCCACCCAGGCGCAGCGGGTACAACCGCTCCAGCGCGTCGCGCCGGCCGGCCAGTGCGCCGGTGCCCATGGGCCCGTACATCTTGTGGCCGGAGAAGGCCATGAAGTCCGCCTCCAGCTCCGCCAGAGCGGGCATGGCATGGCCCACCGCCTGCGCGGCATCCAGCACCGTGAGGGCGCCGGCCGCGCGTGCCATGGCCAGCAGTGCCTCATACGGAGGACGCTCGCCCGTGGCATTGGCGCACGCCGTGAGTGCCAGCACGCGGGTGTTGGGTGTGAGCAATGGCGTCAGATCGGCCTCATGCACGCGCCCCTGCGCGTCGGGTTTGAGAACGACCAGTTCCGCCCCGCTCATGCGCGCGGCCTGCTGCCAGGGCACCAGGTTGGCATGGTGCTCCAGCCCGCTCACGATGATGCGGTCGCCGGGGCGCAGCCAGGCCTTGCCCGGCCCGGCGGCCCACAACCCTTGGGCCACGAGGTTCAGCGCCTCGGTCGTGCCGCTGGTGAAGACCAGTTCATGCTGCGTGCCCGCGCCGATGAAGCGCTTGAGCGTGGCACGCGCCTCTTCAAAGGCGTCGGTGGCGCGCTGGCTCAGCGTGTGCACGCCGCGGTGAATGTTGGCGCGGTCATGGCGTTCGAAGCGCTGCATGGCTTCCTGCACCGCCAGCGGCATCTGCGTGGTGGCGGCGTTGTCCAGATAGGCCAGCGGCTGGCCGTGGATGCGCTGCGCCAGCACCGGAAACTGCGCGCGCAGTGCCTGCACCGGCAGGCCACCGGTGTGCAACAAAGGATGTGGTTTACCCATGGTGTGCCTCCTCGGCTGTGGGCTGCAGCCGGGCGATCGCACCGGCCAGCCAGCCGCTCTGCAGCCACTGCGCCAGCATGCCGTCCCCCTCGGCCCCCAGGCATCGATCAAGCAACGCTTGGGCCATGCCTTCGATGATGAGCGCGCGCGCAGCCGCGTCATCCAACCCGCGCTGGCGGGCGTAGAACAGCGCATCCTCGGGCAACGCGCCCCAGGTAGCGCCGTGCGCGGCCTGCACGTTGTCGTGCAGGATCTCCAGGTGCGGGCGCAGGATCAAACGTGGCTGGCCCGCCAGCGGCACGCCGGCCAGGCGCTGGCGCACATCGGCCCCGTCGCTGCCGGGCGCGATGCGCGTATAGGCATTCGCCACCGCGTGGGCGCGGCCCTGGGCCAGGGCCAGGGTCTCGACCTGGCTCACGGCCTGTGCAGCTTGCAGGTCGGTGTACGTCTGCTGGTCCAGCTTGCCGTCCGCCAACAGCAGCAACGCGGCCTGCCGCGCGCTGGCGCCCGCGCCCTGCAGCGTGATGTGGCTGCGTTGCAGGTGGTAGCTGGCGCCCGTGGCAACCAGCGCCTGGGCATAAGCGGCACCTGACGCCACATGGACCTGCAGGTGGTGCGCCACGCGGTCGTCGGCCAACGGCGCAGCGACGCGCAGGTGCTGTAGCCGTGCCCCCTGCGCCAGACGGATGTGGGCGTGCAGGTTTTGCGCCACGGCCGACAGACCGTCTGCGGCAGGCCGCTCATGGGTTTCGATCAGAACGCACTGCACGCCGGCTTCCACGTCCAGCACCAGCAAGGGCGCCTCGGCCGCGGCGCCGGGCTGGTGGTGCAGCTCCAGGCGCACGGGCTCGCGCTCACGGCCCGGCGTGGCGGCCACGCGCAGGCGCAGGCCCCGGCGGCACAGGGCGCGGTGCGCCCAGGTGAAGGGGGCAGCAGCCCCATCCCCACTGCCGGACTCTGGCGACGGCAGCCCTGCCATCAACTCGGCGCGCTGCGCCGGGTCCAGGGCATCCAGCCAACGCGCCTGGACGCTGGTGGCCGCCTGTGCGTGGGGCAGGCGCAGCGTCCAGCCCGCACCCGCGGGCAACGAGGCCTCATCGACGACCCCGGCCTGCGTTCCCAGCCAGTCCTGCAGCGCGGGCGGGGGCAGGTGGTGAAAGGCTTCGCTGCGCCGGGCAATCCAGCCCTGCGTCTGCAGGCGCTCGCGCGCGGCGTGCATGTCGGCTTGTGCGCTGTTCATGGTGTCATGCCTCCGCCGTGGCCGGTTGGTGCGCAAAGCCCGTACGGGCGATGCGCCGCGCCAGTTCCACGTCGCCCGTCTCGGCGATACGGCCCTGGTCCAGGCGCAGCACGGTGTCGGGCTGCAGCTGCTCGATCAGGTGCAGGTAGTGCGATACGACGATGAAGGCCGTGCCCTGTTCGCGCAGTTTCTGCACCAACGCGACCACGGCGCGCACGCCGTCCACGTCCATGCCCGAGTCGATTTCGTCCAGCAGCGCCAGGCGCGGTTGCAGCAGCGCCAGTTGCAGCAGTTCGTTGCGCTTGCGCTCGCCGCCGGAAAAACCTTCGTTCACCGGGCGGCCCAGCATGGCCTGTGGCAACCCCAGTTCCTGGGCGGTCTGCTTGGCGCTGGCCAGGAAGTCGAACGCGTCCAGCGGCTGCTGGCCGCGCGCCTCGTGCACGGCATTCAGCGCTGTGCGGATGAACAGATTGTTCTTCACGCCGGGCACATCGGGCGGCGACTGGAAGGACACGAACAGCCCCGCGCGGGCGCGCTCATGCGCCGGCAGCTGCAGCAGGTCCTGCCCGTCCAGCAGCGCCTGGCCGTCCTGCACCTGGTAACTCGGGTGGCCGGCCAGCGCCATGCCCAGCGTGCTCTTGCCGCTGCCGTTGGCGCCCATCAGCACGACGAGCGCGCCGGCGGGTACGTCCAGCGAGACCGATTGCAGCACGGTGCGCTCGCCAACGCGCACACGCAGGTCGCGCACTTGCAGCAAAGGAGTGGTGGAGGTCATGGGGGTTTCCTATTAATTTGATAGCTATTCGCGCTGGATGGATAAGGGCTGGATGCCGTTTTTATTCAAATCTTGTGATCTCAGCCCACCGCGCCTTCCAGCGACACGGCAAGCAGCGCCTTGGCTTCCAGCGCGAATTCCATGGGCAACTCTTCCAGCACCGCCTGGCAAAAGCCGCCGACGATGAGGGCCGTGGCCTCCTGCGGGTCGATGCCGCGCTGCTGGCAATAGAACAGGCGCTCCTCCGAAATGCGCGTGGTGGTGGCCTCGTGCTCCAGCACGGCATCGCTGCGCGCGGTGTCCACGTAAGGGAAGGTGTGGGCGCCGCAGTCGGGCCCGATGAGCAGCGAGTCGCACTGCGTGTGGTTGCGCGCGCCGGCGGCGCCGGGGTTCACGCGCACCAGGCCGCGGTAGCTGTTGTGCGCGTGGCCCGCGCTGATGCCCTTGGAGACGATGCGGCTGGTGGTGTTCTTGCCCAGGTGGATCATCTTGGTGCCGGTATCCGCCTGCTGGAAGTGGTTGGACACGGCGATGGAGTGGAACTCGCCGTTCGATTCGTCGCCGCGCAGCACCACGCTGGGGTACTTCCAGGTGATGGCCGAGCCGGTCTCGATCTGCGTCCAGGCGATGCGCGAGCGCCTGCCGGCCGCCAGGCCGCGCTTGGTCACGAAGTTGTAGATGCCGCCCACGCCGTTCTCGTCGCCGGGGTACCAGTTCTGCACCGTGGAGTATTTGATGAACGCGTCGTCGTGCGCGATCAACTCCACCACGGCGGCGTGCAACTGGTTCTCGTCGCGCTGCGGGGCGGTGCAGCCCTCCAGATAGCTGACCGAACTACCCTCCTCGGCAATGATCAGCGTGCGCTCGAACTGCCCCGTGTTCTGCGCGTTGATGCGGAAGTAGGACGACAGCTCCATGGGGCACTTCACACCCTTGGGAATGTAGACAAAGGAGCCATCGGAAAACACCGCCGAGTTCAGCGCGGCGTAGAAGTTGTCGCCCTGCGGCACCACGGTCCCCAGGTATTTCTCGACCAGATCCGGATGGTTCTGCACCGCATGCGAGAACGAGCAGAAGATCACACCCACTTCGGCCAACTGCTCGCGGAAGGTGGTGCCCACCGAGACCGAGTCGAACACCGCATCCACCGCCACGCCGGCCAGGCGGGCGCGCTCGTGCAGCGGCACGTTGAGCTTCTCGTAGGTCTCCAGCAGTTTCGGGTCCACCTCGTCCAGGCTCTTGGGTGCGTTCTTGAGCGACTTGGGTGCCGAGTAGTAGCTCAGCGCCTGAAAATCGATGGGCTCGATCTTCAGGTGCGCCCAGTCGGGCAGCTCCATCGCACGCCAGCGCTCAAACGCCGCCAGCCGCCAGTCCAGCAAAAACTGCGGCTCGCGCTTCTTGCGCGAGATGGCGCGGATGGTGTCCTCGTCCAGGCCCGGCGGCAGGGAATCGGACTCGACGTCGGTGACGAAACCATGCTGGTACGGACGCTGCAGCGCCTGCTCCAGTGCGGGCGCCTGCGACGCCTCGCGACCGGCGACGGGCGCGTCGAGGATGGCGGGTTGTGAGGACATGACCGTGGGGCGGAGTTTTTAATATTCATATGTTATGAATCTTTTAAAAATCCGCCAAACCCGCATGCGGTCCCTGCACCCGCATCAGGGGTTTACCGGCTCGCCGCTTCGGGCGGGCAGCGGCTTGCCGTCAGGCCAGCGCATCACCCGAGTCAGCCGGTCACCTCGCCCCAGCGCACCACGCCCAGCCAGTTGCGCAGCGCCACCACGCCGGGCGGCGTGATCTCCAGCGCGCGCGATGCCTGCGCGCGCCGCAACCAGCCGCGCTCCAGGCAATGCACGCACAGCAGCGCACCCAGACGCCCGGCCATGTGGGGACGGCGCTCGCTCCAGTCCAGACAGGGCCGGCATGGCGGTCGCCGCGCGGCGCCTGCGGCCAGTGCGTCCTGCGCGGCCAGCCCCAGCGGTGCCAGCACAGCCTGCGCCCGGCCGGTCACCCGCCCACCCGCATCGTCATCGAAGACGATGGCGCCCTCCTCCAACAGGTGCGCGGCGATGGCCACGCCCAGGCGGCCGGCAATATGGTCATAGCAGGTACGCGCCTGGCGCAGCGCCGCGTCGCGCGGGCCCACGACCACGGGCCGCGACACCGTCGCCTGCCGCACGGCCAGCTGCATCAGCCCTTCCAGCAAATGCGCCACCTCGGGCGAAGCCAGGCGGTGGTACCGATGGCGCCCCTGGCGTTCCAGCACCAGCAGCCCGGCCTCCACCAACAGGCTCAGGTGGCGGCTGGCCGTGGCGGCAGACACGCGCCCAGCCTCGGCCAATTCACGTGCCGTGAGGGCGCGACCGTCCATCAGCGCGACCAGCATGGCGGTGCGTGCCGGCTCGCCCACCAGGGCCGCGACATGCGCAATCTGGTTGGTGTTCATGCGCGCAGTGTGCCGCAGCCAGCCCGGCGCACGCTTCGCTCCAGGACGAAACATCGGCCGTGCGACGGCCGGCACCATGGACGCATCCACCCACCACAGGAGCACGCCATGCCCATCACCTGTTTCATCCGCTACGAGATCGACCCTTTCCAGCGCGAGGCCTTCCGCGCCTATGCCGAAGCCTGGGGGCGCATCATCCCGCGCTGCGGCGGCCACCTGCTGGGCTACTTTCTGCCCAGCGAGGGCACCAATTACGAGGCCTGGGGCCTGATCGCCTTCGCCAGCCTGGCCGACTACGAGGCCTACCGCGCCCGGCTCAAGGCCGACCCCGAGGGCCGCGCCAACTTCGAGATGGCGCAGCGCCAGCGCTTCATCCTGCGCGAGGAACGCAGCTTCACCGAGGCGGTGGCGGGCACCCTCGCGCGCCCCGCATTGCCCACCACCACGCAGGCCCAGCCATGATCGCCGTCATCTTTGAAGTGCAGCCGAGCAGCAACGGCCGCCAGGCCTACCTGGACCTGGCGGCGGACCTGCGCGCCGCGCTGCAGGCCATCGACGGCTTCATTTCCGTGGAGCGCTTCGAGAGCCTGTCCACGCCCGGCAAGCTGCTGTCGCTGAGCTTCTGGCGCGACGAAGAGGCCGTGGCCCGCTGGCGCGCGTTGCCGCAGCACCGCCAGGCCCAGGCGACGGGCCGCGCAGGCGTGTTTGCCGACTACCGGCTGCGCGTGGCCACCGTGCAGCGCGACTACGGCCTGCATGCACGTGACCAGGCACCCGCCGACTCACGTGCCTGCCATGCGCCGCGGACTGTGCCCAACCCCGCGCCGGACAGCCGCTTGCCCGGCAGCGCAGAGCCGTTATAATGCTCGGCTCTGCTGGCATGACCCCGTCGGCCGGATACTAGTTACAGACGGGGAAAACCGCCGTATATGGCTTTTGGGCCCGATCTTCCCGAAAACCCGCTAGCGGCACCTATTGGAAAACATTAGCTAATGACGACCATTCGTGTAAAAGAAAACGAACCCTTTGACGTGGCCCTGCGCCGCTTCAAGCGCACCATCGAAAAGCTGGGTCTGCTGACCGACCTGCGCGCCCGTGAGTTCTACGAGAAGCCCACCGCCGAGCGCAAGCGCAAGAAGGCTGCCGCCGTGAAGCGCCACTACAAGCGCGTGCGCAGCATGCAGCTGCCCAAGAAGCTGTACTAAGCACAGCCCGGCGTTGATACCAGACGCCACAAAACCCGCGCTAGGGACGCCAAGCGCGGGTTTTTTGTTTTCTACACCGTTTGACTGGAGAAACACCATGAGCCTCAAGGACCAGATCACCGAAGACATGAAAACCGCCATGCGCGCCAAGGACAGCGAGCGCCTGGGCACCATCCGCCTGCTGCAGGCCGCCATGAAGCAAAAGGAAGTGGACGAGCGCATCACGCTGGATGACGCGGCCATCGTGGCCATCGTGGACAAGCTGATCAAGCAGCGCAAGGACAGCATCACCGCCTTCGAGGGCGCGGGCCGCCAGGACCTGGCCGACAAGGAAAAGGCCGAAATGGCCGTGCTGCAGGCCTACCTGCCCGAACGCATGTCGGCCGACGAAGTGGCTACCGCAGTGAAGGCCATCGTGGCCGAAGTCGGCGCAGAACTGGGCAAGACGGTGGGCCCCGGCGACATGGGCAAGGTGATGGGGGTGGTCAAGACCCGCCTGGCCGGCAAGGCCGACATGGGCCAGGTGTCGGCCGCCGTGAAGGCCGCGCTGAGCAGTTAATTGCCACTATGCTATTCATAGCTGCTCGCGCTTGATGTGTCTCGATCACAGACCCATTTGGCATTGAGTTCATTCGCTGGCAAGCGCTGGTAGCTATCGTTTTTGCTGCGCCGCACACGCCCCGCTCAACAGCCGCTCGGACACCCACAGACCTGGCTGCTGGCAGACCGCTGGGCTGCGCGGGGCGCGGCCCCCGTACTGGGCGTCCCCCCGCCATTCCGTGCGCAGCGGCAAACGTCCTGCCAACGTCACGAAAGACGCAGACACGGGCGCGCACATTGAACGGACACTCTCCTCGGTGAACAATGGCGGGCTTACATCGTTTGAAAAGCCACCCATGCAGCAGCAACGCACCCACAAGATCGCCGTGATCGCCGGAGACGGCATCGGCAAGGAAGTCATGCCCGAAGGCCTGCGCGCCGTGCAGGCCGCCGCCCGGCGCTTCGGTCTGAACCTGGAACTGCACACCTTCGACTGGGCGCATTGCGAGTATTACGCCCGGCACGGCCAGATGATGCCCGACGACTGGAAGTCGCAGCTGTCGGGCATGGACGCCATCTTCTTCGGCGCCGTAGGCTGGCCGGCGACCGTACCCGATCACATCTCGCTGTGGGGTTCGCTGCTGAAGTTCCGCCGCGAGTTCGACCAGTACATCAACCTGCGCCCCGTGCGCCTGTTCGAGGGCGTGCCCTGCCCGCTGGCCGGCCGCAAGCCCGGCGATATCGACTACCTCGTGGTGCGCGAGAACACCGAGGGCGAATACACGTCGCTGGGCGGCATCATGTACGAGGGAACGGACCGCGAGATCGTGATCCAGGAGTCGGTCTACTCGCGCCACGGCGCCAACCGCCTGCTGAAGTTCGCCTTCGACCTGGCGCAAAGCCGCCCGCGCAAGCACGTGACGCTGGCCACCAAAAGCAACGGCATCGCCATCAGCATGCCCTGGTGGGACCAGCGCGCCGACGATGTCGCCAAGGGCTACCCCGAAGTCACGCTGGACAAGCAGCACATCGACATCCTCACCGCGCGCTTCGTGCTGCAGCCGGGGCGCTTCGACGTGGTGGCCGCCACCAACCTGTTCGGCGACATCCTCTCCGACCTGGGGCCCGCCACCACCGGCACCATCGGCCTGGCGCCATCGGCCAACCTGAACCCCGACCGCACGTTCCCCAGCCTGTTCGAGCCCGTGCACGGCTCGGCGCCCGACATCTACGGCCAGAACATCGCCAACCCGATCGCCATGATCTGGTCCGGTGCGCTGATGCTGGACTTCCTGACCCACGGCCAAGGCGCGGGGCGGCAGGCCCACGATGCCATCGTTGCGGCCATCGAAGAGATCATCAAAAGCGGCCCGCGCACGCCAGACCTGGGCGGTGCGGCAAGCACCACGCAAGTGGGCGAGGCCATCGCCGCGCGCATCGCGCACGGGTAACCCCGCCCGCAGGGCGCAGCATGTTTCCGTCAACGGACTTACGCTATTGATTAAATAGCATGCAGCGCTTGTCCATCAAGCGCTGTAGCCAATTTCTGCAACATATTGCGCAAGCGCCCGCTGCGCGCGATGGCCGCATTCCCGCCGCGGTCCGCACGGCCGGGTTAGTATAGCCCCCCACACTATATTTTCGAGTCATTCCATGTCCCACACCCACGGGCAAAAAGACAAGCTGATCGCACGCGTGCGGCGCATCAAGGGCCAGATGGAGGGCATCGAGCGCGCCCTGGAGGGTGACGCCGCGTGCGCGGAAGTGCTGCGGCAGCTCGCTTCGGCACGCGGCGCCATGAATGGTCTGACCACCGAAGTCATGCTGGGCCACCTGCAGGCTCATGTGGTGGACGCCGGCACCGATGCCGAGCGCCGCACCGGCGGCGAAGAAATGATGGACATCCTGCGCTCGTACCTGAAATGACTTCCTCCACCCTGCACACCGCGGGCGCGGCGCCCGCACCCTTCCCCGCCGACCATCACCACGTCTTCCTGGGCGCAGAGCACCAGCGCAACGAGCGGCGCGTGTGGCTCGTGATCGCGCTGACGGCCAGCATGATGGTCGCCGAGATCCTGGCGGGCAAGCTGTACGGTTCGATGGCCCTGGTGGCCGACGGGTGGCACATGTCCACGCACGCCGGTGCCATGCTGATCACGGCGCTGGCCTATGGGTATGCACGCCGCCATGCGGCCAACCCACGCTTCTCGTTCGGCACCGGCAAGATGGGCGACCTGGCCGGCTTCGCCAGCGCCGTGGTGCTAGCCATCGTGGCGCTGCTCATCGCGTGGGAGAGCTTCCTGCGGCTGACCGACCCCGTGCCCATCCGCTTCGAGCAGGCGATCGCCGTGGCGGTGATCGGCCTGGTGGTGAACCTGGTGTCCGCCCGGCTGCTGCATGGCGGACATGGGCACCACCACCATGGCCACGATCACGGGCACGACCATCACCACGCCGACCACGACCACGATCACGGCCACCATGGCCACGACAACAACCTGCGCGCGGCGTACCTGCATGTGCTGGCCGACGCGCTGACCTCCGTGCTGGCCATCGCGGCGCTGCTCGTGGGGCGCAGCTACGGCTGGCTCTGGGCCGACCCGGCCATGGGCGTGGTGGGCGCGCTGGTGATCGCCCGCTGGTCCTGGGGGTTGATCCGTGACGCCGGCAGCGTGCTGCTGGATGCGCCGGCGGAAGGGCCGCAGGTCCGCCAGGAGATCGAGGACATCCTCGCCGCCACGGGCGACACGCTGAAAGACCTGCACGTCTGGCAGGTCGGCCCGGGCCATTTTGCTGCCATCATCTCCGTCGCCTCGGCCACGCCGCAGCCCGCGCAACACTACAAGGCCCTGCTGCTGCCGGTGCACGAGCTGTCGCACGTCACCGTGGAAGTACAGGCGCTTTGAGCACACATGCCATGAGTCACCCTCCCCTGCCGTTTTCCCAGGCCTGCGAAAACAACCAGGCGCCCATCTTCGCCGTGCTGCAGCAAGCCTTTGCCGACCGGCGCCATGTGCTGGAGGTGGGTTCGGGCACGGGCCAGCACAGCGTGTATTTCGCGCCGCGCCTGCCCCACTTGGTGTGGCAGACCAGCGACCTGGCGGACAACCACGCGGGCATACGCGCCTGGCATGCGCAGCACCCGGCCCCCAACCTGCGCCCGCCGCTGCTGCTGGACCTGGCGCACAGCGATTGGCCGCAGGGCGAGCCTGACAGCGGGCCGTTCGACGCGGTATTCAGCAGCAACACCGCGCACATCGTGGCCTGGCCGCTGGTGCAGCGGCTGTTCGCGCTGGCCGGTGCCCACCTGCCTGGCGGCGGCGTGCTGGCGCTGTACGGCCCCTTCAACTACGGCGGAACCTACACCAGTGACAGCAACCGCGCCTTTGATGCCTGGCTGCACCAGCGCGACCCGCACAGCGGCATCCGCCACTTCGAGGACATCGTGGCGCTAGCGGCACAGCACGGCCTCGCGCTCGCGCACGACCACGCCATGCCTGCGAACAACCGGCTGCTGGTGTTTCACCGCACGGCCGCCCCGGCGGAGCCTGCCGTAGAGTGACGCCAACATCCCCTCGCCGTCTGCCATGAACCCATCCGAGCCGCTGCACCACGGCGCCTGCCTCTGCCAGGGCGTGCGCTTCACGATCCGCGGGCCGCTGGCCCCGATCCAGATCTGCCACTGCGCGCAGTGCCGCCGCGCGCAGGGCAGCGCGTTTGCTGCCAACCTGCCGGTGAACGTGGATCGGCTGCAGTTCCAGGCCGGCCAGGACCTGCTGCGGCGCTTCGAGTCCTCCCCCGGCAAGCGGCGCGTGTTCTGCGGCATCTGCGGCTCGCCGGTATTCAGCGAGCGCGACAGTCTGCCCGGCGTGGTGCGCATCCGCGCAGGCCTGCTGGACGAGCCCGTGGCCGCGGCGCCGGCATTCCACATGCATGTGGCCTCGCGCTGCAGCTGGTGGCCCCTCCAGGACGATCTACCCCAGCACCCGCAGGGGTACGTACTGCCCGGCGCGGCCTAGGGCCTGTTCACACTATTTTTGCCAGATGCGTTGCGATCAAAAAGAGCCAGGCGCAAGGCGCCAAACGAAGCTGGGGTGCTACCCCAGCGAGGCTTGGCAACGCCGCGAATGGCCCTTTTTGATCGCAACCCGGAGGGAACGGAGTGAGAACCGCGCCACGCGTCGTTGCCCTCCTAGCCAAGGCCCCGGCCTTGGCGTCGTCACGCGCCTAGGTTGGCGCGGTTTTCACGCCATTCGCACTGGCAAAAATAGTGTGAACAGGCCCTAGAGCGCACCCCTGCAGCCCGGCCGCCGCACGGGCATACTGGAGGCCCGTGCGGCGCCGGCCCCTCCTGGCGGTGCCCTTCCCCCGATTTCTTGCCACGCCTTCCATGACATCGCCCCTTGCCGCCCGTCCCATTGGTGTGTTCGACAGCGGCATTGGCGGCCTGAGCGTGCTGCAGGCGCTGCGCCACGAACTGCCGCACGAGCATTTCGTCTACCTGGCCGACAGCGGCAACGCTCCCTATGGGGACGCCAAGGGCGACGCCTTCGTGCAGCAGCGCACGCTGGCCATCGCCCGCTGGCTGCGCGAACACCACGGCATCAAGGCGCTGGTGGTGGCCTGCAACACGGCCACCGCCGCCGCGGTGGAACAACTGCGCGCCGCCCTGCCCGACCTGCCCGCCATCGGGGTGGAGCCGGCGCTCAAGCCCGCCGCCGCCAGCAGCCAGACGCACCACGTGGGCGTGCTGGCCACGCGCGGCACGGTGGGCAGCGCGCGCTTTCAGCGCCTGCGCGATGGGCATTCGGCCGGCACGCGCTTTTCGGTGCAGCCTTGCGACGGCCTGGCGCGCGCCATCGAGCAAAGCACCGAGGAGCCGCTGCCCGCCGCCGCACCCATGGCAAAAATAGAAGCGCTTTGCGTCCAGTACACGGGTGCGCTGGGCACGTTTGGCTTGAAAACGGGCGAGATCGACACGCTGGTGCTGGGCTGCACCCACTACGTGTTCGCCAAGGACATGCTGCGCGCCCTGGTGGGGCCGGATGTGCAGATCATTGACACAGGTGCGCCCGTGGCGCGCCAGACCCGGCGCATCCTCGACCAGACCCACGCCCTCGCACCCGAGCACGCGGTGGATGGCGCGCCCGCCGCGCCGGGGCATATCCAGCTCTACACCACCGGCCAGTTGGCCGCGCTGCAGTCGGCAGCCGAACGCTGGCTACAGTTGCCCGCGCAGTACTGCACGGCGCTGCAGATCGACTGAGATTTAAGCCAAAACGGGCTGCACCGCTTATCTATCAAGCGCTGGCAGCTATTTTTTCAATAGCATTTCACCACAGCAGCTCACCGCCCGCGTCCAGGTGCGTGAGGTACAGGCGCAGGTCGAACTCGAACTGGTGGTACTGCGGCTCCATGTGGGTGCACAGCTGGTAGAAGGCCTTGCCATGGTCTTTCTCGCGCAGGTGGGCCAGCTCGTGCACGACGATCATGCGCAGGAACTCGTCGGGCGTTTGCTTGAACAGCGCGGCCACGCGGATCTCATGCCGCGCCGCCAGCCGCCCGCCCTGCACCCGCGTGCGGTGGGTGTGCAGCCCCAGCGCATGGCGCACCACGTGGATCTTGCTGTCGAACAGCACCTTGTTCACCGTGCCCGCGTTGCGCAGGTGGCGCGCCTTGAATTCCTGGGCGTAGTCGTACAGCGCCTTGTCGCTGCGCACCGCGTGCCCCTCGGGGTACTTGCGCTGCAGCAGCGCGCCCAGCTGGCCCTGCGCCAGCAGCGCATGGGCCTGGGCCTGCAGCGCGGGCGCGTAGGCCCGCAGGTAGGGCAGATCGAGAGGGGCTGTCATCAGGGCGCCGGGCAGCGGCACCGGGCGTGCCGCCGCATTCCAAAGGGCGCCCAGTGTAGGGCGGATTTATTCCGCCTCGATCTTGGAGCTCTTGATCACGCCCGCCCAGTTGGCGAAGTCGCTCTTCACGCGCTCGCCCAGCTGCTGCGGGCCCTGGTAGTCGGCCGCGGCACCCTGTTCCTGCGCCTTCTTGCGGAAGGCCGGGTCTTCCACCACCTTCTTCATGTCGGCGGCCAGCTTGTCGATGACCGGCTTGGGCACGCCTGCGGGCGCAAATAGCGCGAACCACGAGGTGGCGTTCACGCCCGGGTAGCCGGCCTCGGCCGTGGTGGGGGCGTCGGGCAGGCTGGCCAGGCGCTCCTTACCCGTGACGGCCAGCACGCGCAGCTTGCCGGACTGGATGTGGGGCATGAACGGCGGAGCGGTGCCGAAGGTCAAGTCCACCTGGCCGCCCAGCAGGTCCTGCAGCGCGGGGCCCGTGCCCTTGTAGGGCACGTGCACCATCTTGATGCCGCCCTGCTGCTCCAGCATGGCGCCGGTCACGTGCTGCAGCGAGCCGTTGCCCGACGAGGCGTAGTTGAGCTTGCCGGGGTTGGCCTTGGCGTAGGCCACCAGCTCGGCCAGGGTCTTCACCGGCAGGCCGTCGCGCACCACGATGATCTGCGGCGCCGAGATCACGTTGGCGATGGGCTGAAAATCCTTCTGATCCCACTGCGGTGCCTTGGTGAGATGGGGCGAGATCACGTGGTAGCCCGAGTACTGCATGAGCAGCGTGTAGCCATCGGGCTCGGCGCGCTTGACGATGTTGGCCGCGATGGCGCCGTTGCCGCCACCCTTGTTGTCCACCACCACCGACTGGCCCAGCACCGGCGCCAGCGCCTGCGCGGCCATGCGGGCCGAGATGTCGGTGGTGCCGCCGGCGGCGGCCGGCACGACGAAGGTCACCGTGCGCGACGGGTAGCCGCCCTGCGCCCAGGCCGTGGACAGCGCCAGCGGCGCCAAAGCGGCCAGCGCCAGTGCGCCGAAATGTTTGCGTGTGATGCGCGTGGTCATCATGGGTCGTGTCTCCTTGTTGAAAGTTGTGCGAAATCGGGATGGAAGAATCAGTCCACGGTGGCGCCGGTGTCCTTGACCACGCGCGCCCACTTGGGCAGGTCGGACTGCACCAGCGCACCTAGCTGGGCAGACGTGCCCTTGAACGGCTCGCAGCCCACGACGGCGAGCTTGTCCACCACATCCTTGTGGTCCAGCGCGCGTGCCACTTCGGCCTGCAGCCGCTCGACGATGGGCGCGGGCGTGCCCGCCGGGGCGAACATGGCGTACCACGGTGCCTGGGCGAAGCCCTTGAGCGTCTCGCCGATGGTGGGCACGTCGGGCAGCGCGGCGACGCGCTTTTCGTTCACCACGCCCAACACCTTGAGCTTGCCCGCCTTGATGAAGGCGATCGACGAGGGCAGGCTCTGCACGGACAGCGGCACCTGCCCGCCCGCCACGTCGGTGGCGGCCGCCGCCGAGCCCTTGTAGGGAATGTGCTGCAGCTGGATGCCCGCGGCCTTTTGCAGCAGCTCACCGATCAGGTGGTTGAGCGTGCCGTTGCCAGCCGAGGCGATGGCGTACTTGCCGGGGCTGGCCTTGGCCAGCCGGATCAGGTCCGCCACGTTGTTGCCCGGAAACGAAGGATGCGCCACCAGCACATAGCCGGCGGTGGCGACGGGCGCCACGGGCTCAAAATCCTTGACGGCGTCGAACCCCGGGTTCTTGTAGAGCGCCGGGCCGATCACGTGCGCGCTGTCGGCCGTGACCAGCAGCGTGTAGCCATCGTGCTTGGAGCGCGCCAGGGCCGCCGTGGCCAGCGTGCCGCCCGCGCCGGGGCGGTTGTCCACCACCACGCTCTGGCCCATCTGCTCGCCCAGGCGCTGCGCCAGCACGCGCGCAATCGCGTCGTTGGCGCCGCCCGCGGCCTGCGGCACCACCAGGGTGATGGGCTTGGAGGGGTACTTGTCCTGCGCGGCGGCGCCCAGGGGCGCGGTGCACAGCAGTGCGCCCACAGCGGCCCCAAAGGCCAGCGCGGCCCTGCGGCCGTGGGATGCAGTGGTCAAAGGCATGGGGTTGTCTCCTGTCGTTATGGATGTGCGGTGAAAGCTACCGCGCCAGCGCGCGCTCGCGGATTGCGTCGAAGCCGGCCGGCACCGGATGCAGGTCCAGCCGGCACCCCGCCTTCACGATCTGGCTGGGCACCTCGTGGCCGATCAGCGCGGGCAGGCGGGCCGCAGTGGCAATCAGCGCCGGCAGATCAATGCCCGTGTCGTAACCCATGAGCTGCAGCGCATGCACCACTTCTTCGGTGCATACATTGCCCGTGGCACCCGGCGCATAGGGACAGCCGCCCAGGCCGCCCAGCGATGCGTCAAAGCGCTGCGCCCCCGCATCGATGGCCGCCAGCACATTGGCCAGGCCCATGCCGCGCGTGTTGTGGAAGTGCAGCGTGAAGGCCATGCCCGGCCAGCGCGCGCGCGCAGCGGCCACCACCTGCCCCACCTGCGTGGGAAAGGCCATGCCCGTGGTGTCGCACAGCGTGATGCCCGCAACGCCCAGGTCGGCGAAGCGCTGCACATGGTCCCATACGGCGTCCAGCGCCACGTCGCCCTCCATGGGGCAACCGAACACGCACGACAGCGACACGTTCACCGGCACCTGCGCCGCCTGCGCCATGGTGATCACCTGTGCCAGTGCCGCGAACGACTGCGCGCGCGTCATGCGCAGGTTGGCGAGGTTGTGCGTCTCGCTGACGGACATGACCAGGTTCAGCTCGTCGGTGCGCGACTCGATGGCGCGTTCCGCGCCGCGCGCGTTGGGCACGAGCGCGGTGTAGGTCACGCCGGGGCGGCGCTCGATCTCGCGCATCACCACCTCGGCGTCGCGCAGCGCGGGGATGGCCGTGGGCGAGGTGAACGAGGTCACCTCGATCTTGGACAGGCCCGCGTGGGACAGTGCATTCACGAGCGCGATCTTGTCCTCGGTCGGCACGAACTGCGCCTCCATCTGCAGGCCGTCGCGCAGGCCCACGTCACACAGCTCGATGCGCCGCCCGGCGCCGTTCCACACGCTGGTCGTCATTGGATCACTCCCTTGCTGCGCAGCAGCGCGATCTGCTCGGCCGTCAGCCCCGCCTCGGCCAGCACGGCATCGGTGTCGTCCCCCAGGCGCGGCGCGCTGGTACGGATGGTGCCCGGCGTGGCCGAGAGCTTGGGCACGATGCCCGGCACCTGCAGCTCGTAGCCGTCGCGCGTGCGCTGCGTGAGCAGCATGTCGCGCGCCTGGTAGTGCGGGTCCTCGGCGATGTCCTTGGCGGTATAGACCTTGCCCGCGGGCACGCGCGCCGCGGCCAGCAGCTCCATCACCTGCGCCACGGTGCGCTCGGTGGTCCAGCGGCCAATGGCCGCGTCGATCTCGGCCACGCGCGCCACGCGGCCGGCGTTGTCGGCCAGCTGCGGGTCATCGGCCAGATCCTGGCGGCCGATGGTGGCCATCAGGCGCTTGAAGATGCTGTCGCCATTGCCGGCCACCAGCACCCAGCCGTCCTGGCAGGGGTAGGCGTTGCTCGGCGCGATGCCCGGCAGTGCGCTGCCCGCGGCCTCGCGCACGGCGCCAAAGGCGCTGTACTCGGGGATCAGGCTTTCCATGCAGTTGAACACCGCCTCATGCAGCGCCACGTCGATCACCTGGCCTGCGCCGCCGTTCACCTTGCGGTGGTACAGCGCCATCATCACGCCGATGGCGCCGTGCAGCGCGGCCAGCGTGTCGCCGATCGACACGCCCACGCGCACCGGCACGCGGCCCGGCTCGGCCGTGAGGTGGCGCAGGCCGCCCATGGCCTCGCCGATCACGCCGAAGCCCGGCAGGTCGCGATAGGGGCCGGTCTGCCCGTAGCCCGAGATGCGCAGGATGACCAGGCCCGGGTTGAGGGCGTGCAGCGCCTCGGGCGACAGGCCCCAGCCCTCCAGCGTGCCGGGACGGAAGTTCTCGATGAGCACGTCGGCTTCGGCAATCAGGCGGCGCGCAATGTCCTGCGCCTCGGCCTGGCGCAGGTCCAACGCCACCGACTTCTTGTTGCGCGACTGCACCTGCCACCACACGGAGGTTCCCTCCTTGATGAGGCGCCAGTTGCGCAGGGGGTCGCCCGCGCCCACGGCCTCGATCTTCACCACATCGGCGCCGAACTCGCCCAATGTCTTGCCGCAGAACGGCCCGGCGATGAGCTGGCCCATTTCGATCACGCGCACGCCGGCCAGTGCCGCGGGCGTGGGGGCAGCGGTGTTGTACTTGGGGGTCATATGTCTCCTGCAATCCAGGCGGCATGATGCGGCGCCCCGGCCGGGCCGCAAAACGCTCAAGCGCGAAGCTGCCATCGCAAACCGGCATGGCCCGCCGCCGCCGCAGTACCATCGCCGCCCATGAAGCTCGACCCGGTCTCCCTGCGCCTGTTCGTCGCGGTGATGGAGGAAAACGCCATCGCCCGCGCCGCCGCACGCGAACACATCGCACCCTCCGCCGCCAGCCGCCGCCTGGCCGAGCTGGAGGACGCGCTGCGCGTGGAGCTGTTCACCCGCAGCAACCGCGGCACCGAGCCCACGGCCGCGGCCTACGCCCTGCTGCACCTGGCGCGCGGCGTGCTCAACGACCTGGACGGCATCGCCACGCAGATGCAGGACTTTCGCGCCGGCGTGCGCGGCCACGTGCGCGTAGTGGCCAACATCTCGGCCATCACGCAGTTCCTGCCGGGCGAACTGCAGCGCTTCATGGCCGCGCACCCGCAGGTCGATGTGCGGCTGCAGGAGCAGATCAGCACCGCCGTGGCGCAATCGGTGGCCGAGAACGCAGCCGACGTGGGCATCCTCAACCACGGCAGTTATGGCGAGCGCGTGAGCCTGCTGCCCTACCGCGAGGACGAGCTGATCCTCATCGTCCCCGCAGGCCATGCGCTGGCGCGCCGCCGCAGCGTGCGCCTGGCAGACGCCCTGGCCTGCGACTTCGTGGGTATGCATCCGGGCAGCGCCATCAACAACCTGCTCACACGCGCCGCGGCCGAGCAGGAGATGCCGCTCAAGCTGCGCATTCAGGTCACGAGCTACGACGCCCTGTGCCTGATGGTGTCCGCCGGCCTGGGCGTGGCCGTGCTGCCGCGCGGCAGCGCCCAGATCTACCGCGGCACACTGGCCCTGCGCGCCATCACGCTGGATGAGCCCTGGGCACGGCGGCGGCTGTCGCTGTGCGTGCGCTCGGAGGAGTCGCTGTCCAGCGTCGCACGCTTGCTGGTGGACCACCTGCGCGCCGGCGCCCAGGAGGCGCCATGATGAAGGCCTCCGCCCACCTGCGCTGGGACATCTTTTGCCAGGTGATCGACAACTTTGGCGACATCGGCGTGTGCTGGCGCCTGGCGGCCGATCTGGGCAGCCGCGGCCACCGCGTTCGCCTGTGGGTGGATGACGCCAGCGCTCTGGCCTGGATGGCGCCGCAGGGCGCACCTGGCGTACAGGTGCTGCCCTGGCCCACGCAGGCGCCCGCAGACGGGCCTGGCGACGTGGTGGTGGAGGCCTTCGGCTGCGAGATTGCTCCGCAATTCATAGCTGCCATCGCTCACCACACAAACGCTACAGGCCCAAAACCCTTATGGATCAACCTGGAGTACCTGTCGGCCGAGGCCTATGTGGAACGCTGCCACCGGCTGCCGTCTCCGCTCATGAGCGGCCCGGGGGCAGGCCTGACACGCTGGTTCTACTACCCCGGCTTCACCGAGCGCACGGGCGGCCTGCTGCGTGAGCCAGACCTGCTGGCGCGCCAGGCCGCGTTCGACCGCACCGCCTGGCGCGCCGGCCACGGCATCGGGGCAGATGAAGTCGCCATCTCGCTGTTCTGCTACGAACCACCCGCCCTGCCCCAGCTGCTGGCGCAATGGCAGCCGCGCAGCGACGTGCGGCTGCTGGTCACGCCCGGACGTGCCACGGCGGCCGTGCGCCAATGGCTGCAGCAGTTTGAGAGTCAAAAAAGCCTCCAAGGCTCATACAGCAAGCGCGAGCAGCTATCAATTTCATATCTGCCACCCTGCCCTCAGCCGGCCTTTGACGAAATGCTCTGGGCCTGCGACCTGAACTTCGTGCGCGGCGAGGACTCGCTGGTGCGCGCCCTGTGGGCGGGCCAGCCGTTCGTGTGGCAGATCTATCCGCAGCACGACGATGCGCACCACGCCAAGCTACTGGCCTTCCTGGACTGGCTGCACGCACCAGCGTCGCTGCGGCGCTGGTCGGCCCTCTGGAACGGTCTGGAGACCCGCAGCGAGTTGCCGCCGCTGGACGCGGCCACCCTGGGCGAATGGCGCGCATGTATACAGTCCGCGCGTGCGCGGCTGCTGGCACAGCAGGATTTATTGACCTTACTACTAGGGTTTGTGGCGGAGAAAAGCTAGAATCCCTGGTTTTGCGCCATTCGAAGGCGGCACTCGCGTGCCCAGCCGGCGCCCCCGCCGCGGAACATGCGCCGGGGTGGAAGGCGGCCCAGTTCACGCAAACGCCTGGGCCACGCCCGCCCGCCCCGACTTGTGGAGCGGTCAACCTTTCCTTCCCAAGCAAGCCATGAAAATCGCTCAAGAAATCCGCGCCGGCAACGTGATCATGCAGGGCAAAGACCCCATGATCGTGCTGAAGACCGAATACGCCCGCGGCGGCCGCGGCGCCGCTACCGTGCGCATGAAGCTGAAGGCGCTCCTGTCCAACATGGGCACCGAAGTCGTCTTCAAGGCCGACGACAAGATCGACAACGTGATCCTGGACAAGAAGGAGTGCACCTACTCCTACTTCGCCGACCCGATGTACGTGTGGATGGACGCCGAGTACAACCAGTACGAAGTGGAAGCCTCCAACATGGGCGATGCCATCAGCTACCTCGAAGACGGCATGGCCGCCGAAGTGGTGTTCTACGACGGCAAGGCCATCTCCGTGGAACTGCCCACCAGCGTGGAGCGCGAGATCACCTGGACCGAACCCGCCGTGAAGGGCGATACGTCCGGCAAGGTGCTCAAGCCCGCGAAGATCGCCACCGGCTTCGAAGTGGCCGTGCCGCTGTTCGTGGACCAGGGCGACAAGATCGAGATCGACACGCGCACGGGCGAATACCGCAAGCGCGTCTAAGAACACCTTGCGTCCGGCTGCGGACGCTGTTCATGCAAGGGGAGCGTGTCATGCACGCTCCCTTTTTTATTGAGGACTGGGTGGGTCCGGCAGGGGCCACGCCCAGCGCCGCATTCACGCGAACAACGCCCTCTCCAGCCTGGTGTACTTGGCGTCTCCCACGGCCTCGCGGATCTTGGGAGCCAGCGCCGCCAGATCCTCATACCCTGCAGCCCCCTCGACCGCCAGATTCAGGCGGAAGCCCTTCAGCCCAAGGCTGGCGGTAAGTTCGGTGGCGATCGGGTAGGCGGCCTGATAGCGCTCGCGCTGCGTGCGCCCCGTGCCATCGACCTGCACCTCGGCGCCGTCCGCCGGCGCTGTGGCCGCGGGTGCCGGCGCTCCCGGTCCGCTCTCCAGCAACCCCTGGTCGATCATGAGCTGCACGTCCTCGCGCGAGATGCCCATGGCCGCCGTGGCCGTCAGCACCTGGTCCAGGGTGCGCTTGCCGTCGAACAGGATGAAGGCTGAGCGCTGGCGCGGCGACAGCGCACCCTGGCGATCCTTCAGCGCCAGTTGCCCAGCCGGTGTCTTCACGAGAATCATGCCCACCTCTTCGCTTGGTACGTGATGGAAAAGCGGCATGGAACGCCGCACGAGCCCAGCGTCGCACGAATGTGACCATTTGTGAATGAGGTCAAACCGCAGGTCGCCCGTGGGCGCTCAGCCGCGGGGCGCGGCGCGCTACAGCCCGTCCGCGGGCACCGGCCGCACGTGGCCCGGCCGCGTGGCCAGGCTGACGCTCCACGCCACAGCCAGGCCCACCGGCACGCCGAAGACCCCGGCCGAAATCGGATGGATGCCGAACCACAGGCCATCGACGAGCAGCGCGGAAGGCACCCATTCGCGCACGCTGTCCACCTGCGCCAACAGGTAATACACCGTGACGGACAGGCCGGCGAGCATGCCGGCCACCGCGCCCTGGCGCGTAGTACCGCGCCAGAAGATGCCCAGCACCATCGCGGGCACGAAGGCCGATGCAGCGATGGAAAACGACGCCGACACCATGGGCAGGATTTCCGACGGCTTGAGCGCAGCCACGAACGCCGCAGACAGCCCCACGGAGAGCAGCGTGAACTTGGTCAGGATCACCCGCTGCTCGGGCGACGCCTTGCGGCGCGTTTCCTGGTGGTACAGGTCGCGCACCAGCGCGTTGCTGATGGTGAGCAGCAGGCCATCGGCAGTGGACAGCGCAGCGGCCAGCCCGCCCGCGGCCACCAGGCCGGAGATCACGTAGGGGAGCCCGCCGATCTCGGGCGTGGCCAGCATGATGAGGTCGGCCCCGAAGCGGATTTCGCCGAACTGCACGATGCCGTCGCCGTTCACGTCCTCCACGGACAGCAGCGAGGCGTCCACACGCGCCCATTGCGCCATCCAGTTGGGCAGTTGGTCGAAGCTGCTGCCCACAAGGTTGTTCATGACCTCGAACTTCACCAGCACGGCGAGCGCCGGCGCACTCAGGTACAGCAGTGCGATGAAGAACAGCGACCACGCGACCGACGCGCGCGCGCCCGCCACCGAGGGCACCGTGTAGTAGCGCGTCAGCAGGTGCGGCAGGCCGGCCGTTCCCACCATCAGGCAGAACATCAGCGCCAGGAAGTTGCGGCGCGCATCGTCGAAGGTCTGGCGCTCCTGCGGGGTGCCCTGCGGATCGCCCGCAAACGCCTGGCTGTGGCGCGGCAGGCCGCCCATGGCGCGGGCACGCTCATAGTTGTCGCGCATCTCGCGCGTCCAGCGATCGCGCGCGGCAGCCTCGTCGCGCGGCATGGAGGCCAAATCCCGGCTGGCGGCCACGATCAGCCCCACGTCGGCGTTCTGGGCGCGCAGGCGCTGGATGCGCTCGCGCGCCGCTTCGCGCTCCCGCGCGAGTGCGGCGGGCACGTCGGCCAGCCGCGCCTTGTAATCCTCGGCGCGCTGCAGGTAGGCCGCGACCACGTCTTGCTCGACCTCGGAAGCCAGCAGCCCGCCCTCCAGCGTGGCGATCTTGCCGATCTGTGCTCCCGCCACCACAGGTGCAACGGGGTTGCCGAGCTGCTTGTACGCCAGCCACGACACCGGGATCAGGAACGCCAGCAGGATGACGATGTACTGCGCCACCTGCGTCCAGGTGATGGCGCGCATCCCTCCCAGGAACGAGCACAGCAGCACGCCGCCCAGGCCGAGCATGATGCCGATCTCGAACTGCACCCCGGTCAGGCGCGAGGCGATCAGCCCCACGCCGTAGATCTGCGCCACCACGTAGGTGAAAGAGCACAGCACGGCCGACAGGGCCGCGATGATGCGTGGCCAGCGCCCGCCAAAACGCACCTGGAAGAAGTCCGGAACGGTGTAGAGGTTCATCGCCCGCAGGTGCGGCGCGATGAGCATGGCCACGAGCACGAAGCCGCCCGTCCAGCCCAACAGATAGGCCAGCCCGCCCGGCTGCTCCGGCGTGCCCGAGAAGCCCTGCAGATACAGCGCGCCCGACAGGCTGATGAACGAGGCCGCGCTCATCCAGTCCGCGGCGGCGGCCATGCCGTTGTAGAACGGCGGAATGCGGCGGCCCGCCACGTAGTATTCGTCCGCATCCGTGGTGCGGCCGTACACGCCGATGGCGGCGTAGGCCATCACGGTGAGAAACAGGAAGATGGGGCCAATCCACTGGCGCGACAGCCCGCGCTGCTCGGCCCAGGCCATCAGGGCCACGAACCCCAGCAGCCCCGCGATGTACAGCGCCACGATGCGGTTCAGGCGCGCCATGTAGCTGCGCCCCTCGCCGCCGCGTTCAATCATGGGGTGGGGCTGTGGCAGCGTCGCGCTGCGCCGCCATGTCCTGCCGTTCGAAGTAGCTCATGGCGGCACAGTAAACGCAGACGATGCCAATGAACATCAGGACTGCCCCCTGGGAGGCAATCCAGTAGCTCAACGGCCATGGACCCACCAGGAATTGCAGGTCGCGCGCGAAGTAGCCGGTGCCGAACGACACCAGCACCCACATGAGCAGCAGGCCCGCCTTTAGCCACAGGTGGCGTGCATCGTGCAGGTCGGGGGCAAAGGGCGCCCCCTCGATCTCTTCCTGCGTGAGCGACCGGCGGTGGGGCATGGCCTGCGGCTGCGGCGCGGTCAGCGCGCCAGTTGCTGCCAGGTATCGATCACGCTGTCAGGGTTCAGCGAGATCGACGTGATGCCCTCGCGCGCCAGCCACTGGGCAAAGTCGGGATGGTCGCTGGGGCCCTGCCCGCAGATACCGATGTACTTGCCCTGCGCGCGGCACGCCTTGATGGCCAGGTGGATCAGCGCTTCCACGGCCGGGTCACGCTCGTCAAAGTCGGCGGCCAGCAGTTCCAGGCCCGAGTCGCGGTCCAGGCCCAGGGTGAGCTGGGTCAGGTCGTTGGAGCCGATGGAGAAGCCGTCGAAGTACTCCAGGAAGCGCTCGGCCAATATCGCGTTGCTCGGGATCTCGCACATCATGATGAGCTTGAGCTCGTTCTCGCCGCGCTGCAGGCCGTGCTGTGCCAACAGCTTGGTGACGCGCTCGGCCTGGCCCAGCGTACGCACGAAGGGCACCATGACCTGCACGTTGGTCAGGCCCATGTCGTTGCGCACGCGCTTGATGGCCTCGCACTCCATGGCGAAGGCCTCGCCGAAGTCCTGGCTCACGTAGCGCGCTGCGCCACGGAAGCCCAGCATGGGGTTCTCTTCCTCGGGTTCGTAGCGGCTGCCGCCGATGAGCTTGCGGTACTCGTTGGACTTGAAATCCGACAGGCGCACGATGACGGGCTTGGGCCAGAACGCGGCGGCGATGGTCGCCACGCCCTCGGCCACCTTGTCCACGTAGAACGCGCGCGGGCTGGCATGGCCGCGCGCCACGCTCTCCACGGCCTTCTTCAGGTCGGCATCCACGGCGGGGTAGTCCAGGATGGCCTTCGGGTGCACGCCAATGTTGTTGTTGATGATGAACTCCAGGCGCGCCAAGCCCACGCCTTCGTTGGGCAATTGGGCGAAGTCGAAGGCCAGCTGCGGATTGCCCACGTTCATCATGATCTTGGTGGAGATGGGCGGCATCTCGCCGCGCTGCACCTCGGTCACCTCGGTCTCGAGCAGGCCGTCGTAGATACGGCCGGTGTCGCCCTCAGCGCAGCTCACGGTGACCAGCGTGCCGTCCTTGAGCACGTCGGTGGCGTGGCCGCAGCCCACCACGGCCGGAATGCCCAGCTCGCGCGCAATGATGGCCGCGTGGCAGGTGCGCCCGCCCCGGTTGGTCACGATGGCGCTGGCGCGCTTCATCACCGGCTCCCAGTTGGGGTCGGTCATGTCGGTGACCAGCACGTCGCCGGGCTGCACCTTGTCCATCTCGGCGATGTCGTTGACCAGTCGCACCGGGCCGGTGCCGATCTTCTGGCCGATGGCGCGGCCTTCGGCCAGCACCGGGCCGTGGCCCTTGAGCTTGAAGCGCTGCTCGGCCTGGCCCTTGGCCTGGCTCTTCACCGTCTCAGGGCGCGCCTGGAGGATGTAGAGCTGGCCATCAGTGCCGTCCTTGCCCCACTCGATGTCCATGGGGCGGCCGTAGTGCTGCTCGATCACCAGCGCGTAGTGGGCCAGTTGCTCGATCTCGTCGTCGGTCAGCGAGTAGCGATTGCGCAGCTCGGTTGCCACCTCGGTGGTCTTCACCAGCTTGCCGCTGGCGGCCTTTTCCTGCGCCGTGGAGAACACCATCTGGATCAGCTTGGAGCCCAGGTTGCGGCGGATCACGGCCTGCTTGCCGGCCTGGAGCATGGGCTTGTGCACGTAGAACTCGTCGGGGTTCACGGCGCCCTGCACCACGGTTTCGCCCAGGCCGTAGCTGGAGGTAATGAACACCACGTCCTCGAAGCCGCTTTCCGTGTCGATGGTGAACATCACCCCGGCCGCGCCCAGGTCGGAGCGCACCATGCGCTGCACGCCCGCCGACAGGGCCACCACGTCATGGGCAAAACCCTTGTGCACGCGGTAGGAGATGGCGCGGTCGTTGTACAGCGACGCGAACACTTCCTTCATCTTGTGCAGCACGGCTTCGATGCCCACCACGTTCAGGAAGGTCTCCTGCTGACCGGCAAAGGAGGCATCGGGCAAGTCCTCGGCCGTGGCGGAGGAGCGCACGGCGAAGCTGGCCTGGTCGTTACCCGCCGACAGCGCGGCAAATGCCTCGCGCACGGCCTTTTCCAGGTCGGCGGGGAACGGCTGGCTTTCCACCCAGCCGCGAATCTCGGCGCCGGCCTCGGCCAGCGCGCGCACGTCGTCCACGTCCAGCGCGGCCAGGCGCTGGCTGATGCGGTCGTGCAGGCCTTCGTACTTGAGGAACTCGCGGAACGCATGCGCGGTGGTGGCGAAGCCCGTGGGCACGCGCACCCCCTGGGGCAGTTGGGAGATCATCTCGCCGAGGGAGGCGTTCTTGCCGCCAACGACCTCGACGTCGCTCATTCTCAGGTTCTCAAACGGTACGACCAGGGCGGTCGCCTCGAAACGTGCAGACATGGGAAAGCTCCAGAGTTTAAAAACCGGTCTGCGCCCACCGTCGCGTCAAGGGAAGGCGGGCAGTCGTCGCTCATGCAGCGGCCACGGCTTTGCTGTTGTGGTTGTGGGCCGGCGCGGTGCATGGGGAGAAATTGGGAATAATGGGCGCCATTGTAGGCGGGCTGCCCGCCGCAGCGCACGCGCCATCGCATCACCACGCTCTCCTTCCCGCTCTTCCTTTCCCATGCTTGCCACGCACACGCGCACCGTGTTCTATATCTCCGACGGCACCGGCATCACGGCCGAGACCTTCGGCAATGCCATCCTGGCGCAGTTCGACATCCGCCCGCGCCACGTGCGCCTGCCCTTCATCGATACCGAGGACAAGGCGCACCAGGTGGTGCGCCAGATCAACCACACGGCCGAGCTGGAGGGCAAGAAGCCCATCGTGTTCACCACGCTGGTGAACATGAGCGTGCTCAAGATCATCGAGGACGGCTGCAGGGGCATGCTGCTGGACATGTTCGGCACCTTCATCCGCCCGCTGGAGTCCGAGCTGGGCGTGAAGTCACACCACCGCGTGGGGCGTTTCTCGGACATCAGCGTGTCCAAGGAATACAGCGACCGCATCGAAGCCATCAACTTCAGCCTGGACCACGACGACGGCCAAAGCCACCGCGACCTGTCGGGTGCGGACGTGATCCTGATCGGCGTGTCGCGCAGCGGCAAGACGCCCACGAGCCTGTACCTGGCCATGCAGTGCGGCCTGAAAGTGGCCAACTATCCACTGATCCCCGAGGACTTCGAGCGCCGCCAACTGCCGCCCGCACTGGTGCCGCACCGCAAGAAGATCTTCGGCCTGACGATCGACCCGCAACGGCTGTCGCAGATCCGCAATGAGCGGCGCCCCGGCTCCCGGTACGCCGATCTGGTGAACTGCCGCAACGAGGTGGCCGAGGCCGAGGCGATGATGCGCCGCTCGGGCATTCGCTGGCTGTCCACCACCACCAAGAGCATCGAGGAGATCGCGACCACCATCCTGCAGGAGGTGCGGCCGGAACGGCTGCAGTACTGACCGCCCCTGCATCAAAACAAAAACGCCCCGAAAGGCGCTTTGTTTTTGATAGCTATCAGCGCTTGACCGGTAAGCGCTAAAGGCCAATTTGGCTTAGATATCAGTGGCGAATCAGGTGGTCGAAGGCCGACAAGGCCGCCGTCGCGCCCGCCCCTGCGGCGATGATGATCTGCTTGTACGGCACGTTGGTGCAGTCTCCCGCGGCGAACACGCCCGGCACGTTGGTGTGGCCCCGGGCGTCGATGATGATCTCGCCAAAGCGCGTCAGGTCCACCGTGCCCTTGAGCCAGTCGGTGTTGGGCAACAGACCGATCTGCACGAAGATGCCCTCGACCGCCACGGTCTTGGCCTCGTCCGTCGTGCGGTCCTTGTAGGTCAGGCCGGTGACCTTGCTGCCGTCGCCATTCACTTCCGTGGTCTGGGCGTTCAGGATGACCGTCACGTTGGGCAGGCTGCGCAGCTTTTTCTGCAGCACGCCATCGGCCTTCAAATCGCTGGCGAACTCCAGCACCGTCACGCTCTTGACGATGCCGGCCAGGTCGATCGCGGCCTCCACGCCCGAGTTGCCGCCGCCGATGACCGCCACGTCCTTGCCCTTGAACAGCGGGCCGTCGCAGTGCGGGCAGTACGTCACGCCCTTGGTGCGGTACTGCTCCTCGCCCGGCACGTTCATGTTGCGCCAACGCGCGCCGGTCGACAGGATCACGGTCTTGCTCTTGAGCGTTGCGCCGTTTTCGAGTTCGATTTCCACCAGGCCGCCTTCGGTTGCGGCGGGCTTGAGGGCCTTGGCGCGCTGCAGGTTCATCACCTCGACGTCGTAGTCGTTCACGTGCTGCTCCAGCGCGATGGCGAACTTCGGGCCCTCGGTCTTGCTCACCGAGATGTAGTTCTCGATGTCCACCGTATCCAGCACCTGGCCGCCGAAACGCTCGGCCACCACGCCGGTACGAATGCCCTTGCGCGCCGCATACACGGCGGCCGCGGCACCGGCGGGACCACCGCCGACCACCAGCACGTCGAACGGCTCCATGGCATTGAGCTTGGCGGCCACGCGGGCATGGGCGCCGCTGTCGATCTTGGCGACGATCTCCGCCAGCTCCATGCGGCCCTGGCCGAAATTCTTGCCGTTCAGGAACACCGTGGGCACGCCCATGATTTGGCGTTCCTTGATCTCGTCCTGGAACACGGCGCCGTCGATGGCCGTGTGCGTGATGCGCGGGTTGAGCACGCTCATCAGGTTCAGGGCCTGGACCACGTCGGGGCAGTTGTGGCAGGACAGCGAGTAGTAGGTCTCGAAATGGAAATCGCCGTCCAGGTTCTTCACCTGCTCCAGCAGGTCCGCTGATTCCTTGGAGGGATGGCCGCCCACCTGCAGCAGCGCCAGCACCAGCGAGGTGAACTCATGGCCCAGGGGGACGCCCGCGAAACGCACGCCGGTGTCCACGCCGGGGTTGGTGATCAGGAAGGACGGCTTGCGCACGGGCGCGTCGTTCTTCTCGACCACGGTGATCTTGTCGGAGAGGGAGCGGATCTCCTGGAGCAGCTCCCGCAGCTCTTGGGAAGTGGCGCCATCGTCCAGCGTGGCGACCAGCTCCACCGGGCGCTGCAGGCGCTCCAGATAGGCTTTCAATTGGGCTTGGAGGTTGGCGTCGAGCATAGGGTTACTCCTAATCAATCTAGTTATGGGCAAAAAAAACCCGGGCGCCTGGCACCCGGGCGTCTTGGTCAGCCGCCGCGGCGGCTGAACGCGGCTGGTGCCAGCTTAGATCTTGCCGACCAGGTCCAGCGAAGGAGCCAGCGTCTTGGCGCCCTCTTCCCACTTGGCGGGGCACACTTCACCGGGGTGGCTGGCCACGTATTGGGCAGCCTTGACCTTGCGCAGCAGATCGGCGGCGTTGCGGCCGATGCCTTCGGCGGTGATTTCCATCGCCTGGATCACGCCCTGGGGGTCCACGATGAACGTGGCGCGGTCTGCCAGGCCCTGGCCTTCGCGCAGGCAGTCGAAGTTCTGGCTGATCTGCCAGGTGGGGTCGCCCAGCATGGTGTACTTGATCTTGCGGATCGTGTCGGAGGCGTCATGCCATGCCTTGTGCACGAAGTGCGTGTCGGTGGACACGGAGTACACCTCAACACCCAGCTTCTGCAGCTCGTCGTAGTGGTCGGCCACGTCGCCCAGCTCGGTGGGACACACGAAGGTGAAGTCGGCCGGGTAGAAGAAGAACACGGCCCACTTGCCCAGGACGTCCTTCTCGGTCACTTCGATAAACTTGCCGTTCTTGAAGGCTTGCGCCTTGAAAGGCTTGATAGTGGTGTTAAGCACGGACATTGCTGTTTCCTCTTACTTAGGTTGATGGGCTAGAACAAGACTGAAGTCTAGGCCGGATCGAATGATAAATCCAATAAATTGAACACATCAATTGAATTGATATTGACTATCGGCTCATTCCATTCGAGAACACGACTCAGCATCACACGCAGGCAAAGCCTGCATGCAGGGGCATTGTCTTGCCCCCTGGTGCCAGGGTCATGACAATGCCCCTTTCTGACTGAAAGGAGAAGCCCCATGAAAGGCGACGCGCAAGTCATCGCACACCTGCAGGCCCAGCTGAAGAATGAGCTCACGGCCATCAACCAGTACTTCCTGCACTACCGCATGCTCAAGCACTGGGGCTTCGACAAGCTGGCCAAGAAGGAATACGACGAGTCCATCGGCGAGATGAAGCACGCCGACCGGCTGATGGACCGCATCTTCATGCTGGACGGCCTGCCCAACCTGCAGGACCTGGCCAAGCTGCAGGTGGGCGAAGACGTACCCGAGATCCTGGAATGCGATTTGCGCGCCGAGCGCGGAGCGCAGGCCACCATCAAGGAAGGCATTGCCTACTGCGAGTCCGTACGCGACTATGTCTCGCGCGAACTGCTGGAAGACATCCTCGAAGACACCGAAGAGCACATCGATTTTCTGGAAACCCAGATCGAACTGGTCGCCAAGGTCGGGCTGCAGAACTACCTGCAGTCCCAGATGGGCGACGCCGACTGAGCCAGGCGCCAGGCGCCTGACACGGTGCCTTCCACCCTGCGCACGACCGCGTGCACTCCATCCAACGGGCTGCGGCCCGTTTTTTCATGCCTGTATCGGCGAAACCACCACCGCAAACACGCGCCACACGCCGACGCCGCTGTAAGGCAAATTCCTACAAAGGCTGCTCATCCGCCAGACGCCACGCAGCGCCGAACCCCGACTTAATTTCTTTTTGCCCCGGTTTCACAATCCATTTCATCGGATCACGCAACACATGCAACGTTATGCAACGCAGTGATCCCCTCTTGGAAAGGATTGCCCCATGACCTCCGAACAACTGCTCGCCGAAATCCGCGAAGCCAACCTCACTTACCTGATGCTGGCGCAGACCCTGATCCGCCAAGACAAGGCCGAAGCCGTTTTCCGTCTGGGGCTGAACGAAGAAGCGGCCGACATTCTGGCATCGCTGTCCGCCGCACAGGTGCTCAAGCTGGCCTCGCGCAACACGCTGCTGTGCAGCTTCCGCGTGGACGACGAACTGGTGTGGAGCCTGCTGACCAGCCACAACACGCCGCGCAAAGCCGCCAGCGAAGCCACCAACACGCTGCACGCCAACATCCTGATGGCCAGCCGCGTCTCCGAAGTGCTCTGAAGTCCCACGCCAGCGTTCTCCTCTTCCTCCGAAAGCCTGCCATGTCCGCACCCGCCAAGAGCGTTCTCAACGAATCCAAGCAAATCGAACGCGCCGCCATGCTGATCGAGATGGGAGCCCGCATGCAGGTGCTGGAGTCCGAGACCACGCTGTCGTACGAACGCCTGATCCGCCTGTACAAGGAGATCGCGGGCAAGTCGCCGTCCAAGGGACAGCTGCCCTTCTCCACGGATTGGTTCCTCACCTGGCAGGAGAACATCCACAGCTCGCTGTTCCTGAACATCTACGAATACCTGTCCAAGGGCGTGAGCCTGGACGCGGTGGAGCTGCTCACCAAGGCCTATCGCCTCTACAACGAGCAGGTGGCCGCGGCGCAGATCGACCCGCTGCTGTCCTTCACGCGCGCCTGGCGGCTGGTGAAGTTCGTGGATGCCGGCATGCTCACGCGCACCAAGTGCTCGCAGTGCGGCGGCCAATTCGTCACCGAGCTGTACGAGAACCGCCACTACACCTGCGGCCTGTGCAACCCGCCCGCACGTGCCGGCAAGAGCAAGAGCGCCGGCGCACTCACGCTGCACTAATTCAAGTCAAAATGGCTTCTAGCGCTTACCCATCAGGCGCTAACAGCTATTAAATAAATAGCATAACGGCGCGGCAATGGGCTACCGGCCCGCCAGCAGACCGCGCACGTTGGCATCCATGGGCAGTGCATAGTCGTGCGCCGCCAGCACCGCGTTGCCCGCGCCCACCAGCTTCAGGCTCACGTAAACCGCCTGCGACGCCACCGCGTAGGTGCCCACCAGCACGGCCTGGGCCGCCTGGGCGCGCGCCACCTCCTGTGCGTTCCGCGACAGCAGCAGCTCGCCCTGTCCGGGACGCATCGCCAGGGTCTCGCGCATGCGCAACTCGGTCACGCGCAAGCCGCGCTGGGCCAGCCGGCCCGCCAGTTGCTCGGTCACCAAGCGCCCCAGGCGCGAAGATTCATCCAACCGGTCCAACTGCACCACCGTTCCCACCAGCACAGGGGTGCCGGGGTCCAGCGGCACTTGCAGCAACAGCGCATCCGCGGCGCCGTGGTTGCTGGCCATCAGGTCCACGGGGTCGCTGCTGGCCGCAGCGCCGTAGTAGTAGCGTGCGCAGCCCGGCAGGGCCAATGCGCTGGCGGTCAGCACCGCTGCCAGCAGCACGCGCCGCTGTATTCCAATGCGTTGCGTCATGCGGTCTCCCTCCTTCATGGCACGACCCGCCAGGTCGTGAGGGGCCCCGGCGCCGCAGCGGGGCGCTGGTACAGCGGTGCGTCCGGCTGCGCGATCGTGTACACGTCAGATGTGCGCACCAGCACCCGGCCCTCGCTTTCCAGCGACGTGACGACCAGCACCTCGGTGCGCATCGGCACACTCGCGTCCGCATGCGTTGCATTGCGCCGCACGTACACACCTTCGGCCAGGCGCTGCAACGGCGCCGCGGACGCCGCACCCGCGTGGTGCTGCACCAGCTGGGTGCTGGCCCACAACCGCAGGGCTGCGGGTTCGGTGGTTACGGCGATGCCCCGCTCCACCAAATGCGTGACCAGCAACTCGCGAAAGCCGCGCTGAAAGTCGGAGGCCTGGGGGGCCATCTCCACATGGATCGGGTGCTGCCCTGCGGGCCACGCACGCAGCCGGTCGGCCACACGCGCCGCCACGTCGGCAGCCAGCACGTCCCATTGGCGGACTGCGTTCACCGCCTGTTGCTCCGTGGGCGCGTGCGCCCCCTCCGGCGTCGCGCCGTGCAGCGCCGTTGGCAGGGGCGCGCAGCCGGCCGCCAGCCCGGCCAGGACGCAGAAGGCCAAAACCCGGTTTCTCATGATCGAAGAATATGTATTGCGTGACGATCGGCCATGCTAGCCGGTGCGCCTGCGCGCCAAGGGTGGAACAAGACGGGCTTTGCGGGCCAGATCAGCCTCAGGCCGCCGCGCCCTGCCCGGCAAGCGAGCGCACCGCGGCCCGCAGCGGCGCCACCTGCCGGCACACCAGCGCCAACTGGGCCTGCACGAGCGACAGGCCGTCGCCGGAGGCATCGGCCGCCTGCTCCAGCGCCAGCGCCAACCCCTCGGCAGCGCCATCCTCCTGCGCCAGCGCATGCCGCCCGCGCAGCGCCTGGGCCATCTGCTCGATCTGGTTCGCGGCCTCACGGGCGGCGCGCTCTGCCAACGAATCGGCCGCCACGTCGGCCGGCAGACCGCGGTGCGCACCCAAGGCCGACAGATAGCTCAACAGCGTATGCGAGAGCACCAGCAACTGCAGTCCCACGCGCGCGTGGCGGCGCACCCAGCGCGGCTCCAGCAGCATGTGCGACAGGGCGGCGGACAGGGCCGCATCGGCGTTGTGCGCCACGCGGCGCGCCAGGCGGTAGTCCAGGTCGTCGTCCTTGCCCGTGGCGTACTGCGACATGATCTCGCGCAGGTACAGCGCATGGGCCTCCAGCGCCTCGGCCGCAACGGCACCCAGGCGCTTGCCCTGCCAGTCAGGCAATACCAGAAACATGGCGGCCGCCGCGATGAGACTGCCGATCACCGTATCCAGCAGGCGCGGCAGGATGAGCGTGTAGCCTTCGCCCGTGGTCTGGTTGAAGCACAGCAGCACCATCAGCGTGATGGCCGCCGTGGCCAGCAGGTAGCGCTGGGTGCGCGTAAGGAAGAACAGCACCCCCGCCGCCACGGCCAAGAGCGCCTGCAGGGTCGGGCTGGGGAACAGCTCCAGCAACGCCCAGCCCGCCACCAGCCCCAGCGCGGTGCCCAGCACGCGCCGCGCCACGCGGGACACGGTGGCCCCATAGGTCGGCTGGCAGACGAACAGCGTGGTCAGCAGGATCCAGTAGCCATGCCGCGGGTCCGTGAGCTGCATGGCGGCATACCCCGCGGCCAACGCCAGCGTGAGGCGCACCGCATGCCGAAACAGCACCGAGCGCGCATGCAGCTGCGCACGCACGCGGCCCCACGCATCGGCCAGCGAGCGCGGCGTGCGGTCGAACAATGCGATGTCCCCCAGCACCGCGTTTTGCATGGGCAGCGTGGCAGTGGTGAGTTGCGCGTCCAGCGTGCTGAGGTTGCGCGCCAGCGCGCGCAGCGAGCGCAGCGGGCGCTGCCAGGCGCTCTGGCCCTGGCGCTCCAGGTAAGTGATGGAATCATGCAGGTCTGCCAGTGCCTGCGCATGCCCCGCATCGCGTACCAGCGGGCGGCGCCGGCGCAGTGCTTCACCCAGTTGCGTGCAGGCCATGCCCTGCAGCGTGAGGACGCGCTGGCAGCGGTACAGCACATCGCTGTGAAAGAGCACGTCCGCCCATTCGTTGTAGTGGTAGTGTGAGGAGCTCGCGCGCTCGTGAATATCCTGGGCGATGAAATACAGGTTGAGCAGTTGCAGCAGCCGGCCCTGGGGCGGATGCGCGTCCATGCGGCTGAACAGGCTTTCCTTGGCGCTGTTGAGCGCCGCCACCACGCGCGCATTGGTCTGTGCCAGCGCCAGCCGCCTTTGCTGCACATCCACGCCGCGCACAGGCTCGAAGACGCTGGCCTTGAGCCGCAGGTAGGCGCCCAGCTCCTCGTACAGCGCAGCCATGCCATGCCGCAGGGGCAACAACGGCGTGAGCACACACCACGCCAGCGACAACAGTCCGTACCACCCCGCGCCCGCCAGCAGCAGCGCAGGCATGCGCCACCAGGGCTGCGTGTCGCCCGCACCCTGGGGCACGCTGAGGGCCGCATACAGCGCCAGGATCACCGTGGCCGAAGCGATCGCGCGGTAGCGCCCGCCGACCGCGCCCAGCAATGTGAAGACGAAGCTGCACGCCAGCAGCACCACCAGGAACCACAGCGGCTGGTCCACGAGCGCCGCCACCGGGAAGGCCACCAGCGCGAAGCACGCCAGTGTGACCACCAGCGCCTTCAGGCGGCCGCGCCAGCTGTCATCCGTCTCGGCCAGCGCAGACGCGAGCACGCCCAGGAACAGCGGCACCACCAGGTCCACCTGGTGCGTGCCCCAGCTCCAGGCCATGGCGCCGCCCAGCGCGAGCAGCACGCGCAGGCCGTAAGCCCAGGCGACCTGCGCGCCCAGGCGTTGCAGCCACTGCGCCGTGATGCCGTCTACCACGCCCGTACCTCAGCCCGTGTTGCGCAGCCCCGCGGCAATGCCGTTGATGGAGATGTGAATGCCGGTCTGCACGCGCTCGTCGCCCTGACCCGCGCGCCAGCGGCGCACCAGCTCCACCTGCAGGTGGTGCAGCGGGTCGATGTAGGGGAAGCGGTGCCGTATGGAGCGCGCCAGCGCCGTGTTGGCCGCCAGGCGCTGCTTTTCCCCCGTGATGCGCGTGAGCGCGTCGGCCGTGCGCTGCCATTCGGCCTCGATCACACCGAACACCTTCTTGCGCAGGCGCGCATCGGCCACCAGCTCGCTGTAGCGCGAGGCCAGCGCCAGGTCGCTCTTGGCCAGCACCATGTCCATGTTGGACAGCAGCGTGCGAAAAAACGGCCACTGCCGGTACATCTTCTGCAACAGCGCCAGCTGGGCCTTGGGGTCCTTGCCCGGTGCATGCGTGAAGGCATCCACCGCCGCGCCGAAGCCAAACCATCCCGGCAGCGTGAGGCGGCACTGGCCCCAGCTGAAGCCCCAAGGAATGGCGCGCAGATCCTCGATCTGCTGGCTGGCCTTGCGGCTGGCCGGGCGCGAGCCGATGTTGAGCTCGGCAATCTCGCGGATCGGCGTGGAATTGAAGAAGTAATCGGTGAAGCCCGGTGTCTCGTACACCAGCGCGCGGTAAGCCTCCATGCTGGCCTGCGAGAGCTGCTCGGCCGCTTCCAGGAAAGCCTTGGTGGCGGACTTGGTGGGTTGCAGCAGCGTGGCTTCCAGCGTGGCGGCCACCAGGGTCTCCAGATTGCGCCGGCCGATCTCGGGGTTGGCGTACTTGGAGGCGATCACCTCGCCCTGCTCGGTCAGGCGGATCTGCCCGCGCACGGTGCCGGGCGGCTGCGCCAGGATGGCCTGGTAGCTGGGCCCGCCGCCACGCCCCACCGTGCCGCCACGACCGTGGAACATGCGCAGCTGGATGGGCGCGCCCGCCTGGGCGGCGTTCATCTCGTCGAACAGCGCCACCAGCGCGATCTCGGCGCGGTACAGCTCCCAGTTGCTGGTGAAAATGCCGCCGTCCTTGTTGCTGTCGCTGTAGCCGAGCATGATGTCCTGCTCGGCCCCGCTGGCGCGCACCAACTGCGCGATGCCAGGGATCGCGTAGAACTCGCGCATGATGGGCGCGGCATTGCGCAGGTCCTCGATCGTCTCGAACAGCGGCACCACGATCAGGTCCGCCCTGGCGCCCGTGTCCAGCGTGCCTTGCAGCAGGCCCACCTCCTTTTGCAGCAGCAGCACCTCCAGCAGGTCGCTCACCGTCTCGGTGTGGCTGATGATGTAGTGGCGGATGGCGTCGTCGCCATAGCGCTCGCGCATCTGGCGCGCGGTCTCGAAGATGGCGACCTCGCCCGTCGTGTGCTCGGAATACGGCGCCCCCACCACGCGCAGGGGCCGTGCGTCACACAGCAGGCGCAGCAGCAGCGCGCGGCGCGCGGGCTCGGGCAGGGCCTCGTAGTCGGACTCCACCCGGGCGGTGGCCAGCAGTTCGGCCACCACGCGCTCGTGCTGGTCGGAGCTTTGGCGCAGATCCACCGTGGCCAGGTGGAAACCGAACACTTCCACTGCGCGCATCAGCGGGCGCAGGCGTTCGCCCACCAGGGCCACACCGCGGTGCGAGCGCAGCGAAGCCTCGATCACGCGCAGATCGGCCAGGAAGTCGCCCGCGCTGGCGTACGCATTCTGTGGGGCTACGGCATGGCGTGCAGCCTCGCCGCCCGTCAAATCCCTGAGCGTGGCGGCCAGGCGCGCGTACACGCCCGTGAGTGCGCGGCGGTAGGGTTCGTCGCGGCGGTGCTCGCTGGTGTCGGGCGAGCGTGCGGCGAGCTGCAGCATCTCGGCCGAGACCTGCACCAGGTTGCTGGAGAGCGACAGCTCGCGCCCCAGGTGATGCACCTCGGTCAGGTAGTGGCGCAGTGCCACCTCGGCCTGGCGGCGCAGGGCCAGGGCCAGCGTGTCGGCGCTCACGTTGGGGTTGCCGTCGCGGTCGCCGCCGATCCACTGGCCCATGCGCAGGAAGCTCGCCACGGGGTGGCTGCCGCCCAGCTCGCGCTCCAGCTCGGCATAGATCTTGGGGATCTCGTGCAGGAAGGTGTATTCGTAGTACGAAAGGGCGTTCTCGATCTCGTCGGCCACGGTGAGCTTGGAGTAGCGCAGCAGCCGCGTCTGCCACAGCTGGGCCACGCGCGCGCGCAGCTGCGCCTCGTTGGCGGCCAGCTCGCGCGGGGTGAGCGTGTCCTTCGCGCTGTTGTAGAGCTGGGCGCGCGCCTGGATATCGTCGCGCTGGGAGAGCAGCAGGGCGATCTCCCGCTCCGCGTCCAGGATGCTCTTGCGCTGCACCTCGGTCGGGTGGGCCGTGAGCACCGGCGCCACATAGCTGGTGGCCAGCGTCTGCGCCACGGTGCGCGGCGCGATGCCGGCCCAGCGCAGGCGCGCCAGCGCCACCTCGATGCTGCCCTCCTGCGCGCTGCCCGCGCGCTCGTGCACGGCGCGGCGGCGGATGTGGTGGCGGTCCTCGGCCAGGTTGGCCAGATGGCTGAAGTACGTGAAGGCGCGGATCACGCTCACCGTCTGGTCGCCCGTCAGGCCCTTGAGCAGCTTCTTCAGCGCCTTGTCGGCCTCGTGATCCGCGTCGCGCCGGAAGGCCACTGACAGTTTGCGGACCTGCTCCACCAGGTCATAGGCGGCCACGCCCTCCTGCTCGCGGATCACGTCGCCCAGGATGCGCCCCAGCAGGCGGATGTCCTGGATCAGCGGCAGGTCCTTGTCGGTCTTGCGGGCGGGCGCCGGCGCCGCGGCGGCGTCGGTCTTGCGGGCGGGGGCGGTCATGCGCAAAGGTCTCCTGGCGCGCCGATGGGATGGTTGATGGAATGGCGCGGCTGTTGCAGCGCAGCATGCTAGCATTCCCCGCTGCCCCGCCGCCGTGCCTGCGGGGGCCGAGACAGACGCCGCAATGACCACTCCCTCCCCCTCGCTTCCTTCCATCGTGATCGCCACGCGCGAAAGCCAACTCGCGCTCTGGCAGGCCGAGCATGTGCAGTCCTTGCTGCGCGCGCGCGGCCACGCCGTGGCGCTGCTGGGCATGACCACGCGCGGCGACCAGATCCTGGACCGCACGCTGTCCAAGGTGGGCGGCAAGGGCCTGTTCGTTAAGGAGCTGGAAGTGGCGCTGGAGGAAGGCCGCGCCGACATCGCGGTGCATTCGCTCAAGGACGTTCCCATGGAGCTGCCCCAGGGCTTCGCCCTGGCCTGTGTGATGGAGCGCGAGGACCCGCGCGACGCCTTCGTGTCGCCCGGCTACGCATCGCTGGACGAGCTGCCCCACGGGGCGGTGGTGGGCACGTCCAGCCTGCGCCGCCAGGTGCTGCTGCAAGCGCTGCGCCCCGACCTGCAGATCGAGCCGCTGCGCGGCAACGTGCAGACGCGCTTGCGCAAGCTGGACGAGGGCCAGTACGCGGCCATCGTGCTCGCGGCCGCAGGCCTGAAGCGCTTGGGCCTGCACGAACGCATCCGCGCCGTGTTCACGCCCGAGCAGATGCTGCCCGCCGCTGGCCAGGGCGCGTTGGGCATCGAGATCCGCGGCGACCGCCACGACCTGCGTGAGGCGCTGGCGCCGCTGGCCCATGAGCGCACCTGGCTCACGGTGACGGCCGAGCGTGCCGTAAGCCGCGCCATGGGGGGGAGCTGCTCCATGCCGCTGGCCGCGCATGGCCAGTGGGACGGCGACACGCTCTCGCTGCGCGCCGCCTGGGGCGACGTCGCGGCCCGGGTGCCGCTGGTACGCGCCGAGGGCGTGGCCCCCGTGCATACGCTGGAGCAGGCCGACGCGCTGGGACTGGCCGTCGCCGCACAGCTGCGCACTGCGGGCGCGGTGGGAGCGCTCTGACCTTGCCCGTGCCGCCGCCCCGGGCCATCGTCACGCGCCCCGCGCGCGAGGCCACGCAGTGGGCCGCCGATCTGCAGGCGCGCGGCATCGCCGCGCTGGCGCTGCCACTCATCGCCATCGGCCCGGTGACCAACCCGGCTCTGCGCGAGGAACTGCAACAGGCCCGCGCATGCGTGGACCGCTACTGCGCGGTGATGTTCGTGAGCGGCAACGCGGCGCAGTATTTCCTTGAATCAAATATGCCTCTAGCGCTTTCTGGACAAGCGTTAGCAGCTACCAAAACGAGAGTATGGGCTCCCGGCCCCGGTACCGTGGCGGCACTCGTGCAGGCCGGGGTTGCGCCCGAGCGCATTGACGCTCCCGGCGCCGACGCCGCGCAGTTTGACTCCGAAGCCCTGTGGCAGGTGGTCGCGCCGCAGATCGGCCCGGGCGACCGCGTGCTCATCGTGCGTGGAGCCAACGCCCCCACGGCCGAGGGCGGCAACGGGCGCGAATGGCTGGCCCGGCAGATCGCCGCTGCGGGTGGCGCGGTGGACTTCGTCGCCGCGTACGAGCGCGGCGCACCCTGCCTCGACGCCCAGCAACTGGTGCTGGCGCAAGCAGCCGCCAGCGACGGCTCGGTCTGGCTGCTGAGCAGTTCCGAGGCCATCGCCAACCTGCGTGCTGTGTTGCCCGCGCAACACTGGGGCATGGCCCGCGCCCTGACCACCCACCCGCGTATCGCGCAGGCCGCACGTGCGGCCGGCTTTGGCAGCGTGCACGAATGCCGTCCGGCGTTCGATGA
Organism: Diaphorobacter sp. JS3051; assembly: GCF_015832135.1. Lineage (NCBI taxonomy): Bacteria > Pseudomonadati > Pseudomonadota > Betaproteobacteria > Burkholderiales > Comamonadaceae > Diaphorobacter > Diaphorobacter sp. JS3051. The sequence goes on along the minus strand of NZ_CP065406.1, from coordinate 103,539 downwards.
AGTGGCAGCCTCGATAGAATCGCTTTATGAGCAATGAGTCCTCATCCGGGCTGCCCGCACCGGCGCCCGCCGCTCCCCGGCCCGCCGCGGCCCACGGCGGCCGCGCGACCCTGTTCGCGCTGAGCGCCATCGCCATTGCCGCGCTGGCCAGTTCGGTGATGCTGTGGCAGCGGCTGTCGTCCATCCAGGAGCAGTTGGCACGCCAGTCGGCCGACTCCGGCGCCCAGGCCATCGAGGCGCGCACCATGGCCCAGCAAGCGCAGGAGCTGGCGCGCGAGACCTCCACGCGCCTGGCCGTGGCAGAAGCCCGCGTGAGCGAAGTCGCGCTGCAGCGCAGCCAGCTGGAAGAACTCATGCAAAGCCTCTCGCGCACGCGCGACGAGAACCTGGTGGTGGACGTGGAAGCCGCCATCCGCCTGGCGCAGCAGCAGGCCCAACTCACGGGCAGCCTGCAGCCCCTGGTGGCCGCGCTCAAGAGCGCGAGCCAGCGCGTGGAGCGCGCATCGCAGCCGCGCCTGGCGCCCGTGCTGCGCGCCATGGGCCATGACCTGGAGCGCCTGGAGCGCGCCAACGTCATCGACACTGCGGGTCTGCTCGGCCGCCTGGACGACCTGGTGCTCCAGGTGGACGAGCTGCCCCTGCTGGGCAGCGTGGCCCAGGCAGCCAGCATGCGCCGCCCGGCGGGCGAGGCGACGGCGCCCGCCCCCGCCGCGAGCACCGCCAGCCAGCCGCGCTGGCAAGCCACGCTGCACCGCACCTGGGAAGGCGTGCGCGACGAGGTGCGCGGCCTGGTGCGCGTGAGCCGCATCGACCATCCCGACGCAATCCTGCTCGCCCCCGACCAGGCCTTCTTCCTGCGCGAGAACCTCAAGCTCAAGCTGCTCAATGCACGGCTGGGCCTGCTGGCGCGTCGCATGGATTCGGCGCGCGCCGACCTGGCCGGCGCCTACAGCGCGCTGGGCAAGTACTTCGATCCTGCCTCGCGCCGCACGCAGAACGCCACCGCGGCCCTGCAGCAGCTGCAGGCGCACATGAAGACCGTCGAAATGCCCGCGCTGGAGGACACCTTCGCCGCGCTGGCCACGGCCGCGGCCGGCCGTTGACCCGCCCCTAGGACACTCTGCCCATGCGCGCAGCACTCTGGTTCCTGGCCCTGTTCGGTGTGGCCGTTGCCGTCGCCCTGTTTGCGGGCAACAACCAGGGCACGGTCACGCTGTTCTGGCCGCCCTACCGCATCGACCTGTCCCTCAACATGGTGCTGATGCTGCTGTTCGGCGGCTTCACGCTGCTGTACGCGGCGCTGCGTGCCCTGGCGGCGCTGCTGGAGCTACCCATGCAGGCGCGCCGCTGGCGCCTGCTGCAAAAGGAGCGTGCCATGCACGGTGCGCTGCTGGATGCGCTGTCGCAGATGCTGGGAGGGCGCTTCCTGCGCGCCCGCAAATCCGCGGAATCCGCGATCGCGCAGGAGCGCGCCCTCGAAGACGCCAAGGAAGCCCTGCCCCATGGCCGTCGGCTGCGCACGCTGGCCCACATGGTGGCCGCGGAAAGCTCGCATGCGCTGCAGGACCGTGCCACGCGGGAAGCACACTTGCAGCAGGCGCTGGACAACATTCCCGATCGTGCGGTCGCCATCGAGCAGGAATTGCGCGAGGGCGCGCAGCTGCGCGCTGCACGCTGGTCGCTGGACGAGCGCGACGCCACCACCGCGCTGGAGCGCCTTTCCGTCCTGCCGGCCGGCACGGCGCGCCGCACGCTGGCACTGCGCGCCAAACTCAAGGCATCGCGCCTGTCGCACCAGACCGAGCAGGCGCTGGAAACCGCCCGTCTGCTGGGCAAGCACCACGCCTTTTCGCCGGCCGCCGCCGAGAGCATCGTGCGCGGCCTGGCAATGGAACTGATCAACGGCGCCTACGACCCGGCCCAGTTGCAGCGCATCTGGCTGGGGCTGGAGCCCCATGAGCGCGCCATGCCCGAGATTGCCGTGCATGCGGCGCAGCGCCTGGGCCAGTTGGGCGGCGATGCGATGCAGGTGCGCGCATGGCTTCTGCCGGTGTGGGAACGCATGACGGACCCCGCTCAGCCCCCGCTGCCCGATGCCCAGGTGCTCAAGCTGGTGCGCGCGCTCGAGGGCAGCCTGCAGGCGCTGGATGCCAACTGGCTGGCGCGCATCGAGTCCGCCCAGCAGGCGGCTCCGCGCAACGCGCGTCTGCAATACCTGTCGGCCAAGGCCTGCCTGCAGCGCAACCTGTGGGGCAAGGCCCAGCAACTCTTCACCCAGGCCGCTCAGCAGCTTCCCGATGCGTCGCTGCGCGCCAGCGCTTGGCGCCATCTTGCCGAGCTGGCCGAGCAGCGCGGCGACGCAGAGGCCGCCGCGGATGCCTGGAAGAAAGCCGCCCAGGCGAACGCCTGAGCACCACTCCCCCTTTCCCGTTTGAAGCCACCGGCCGCCTTTGCCGCGGCGGCTGCGCCATGCCTGCTGGACAGCGGTTTTTCAGATTCACTTAACGCAAATCAATTACGAACAGTAGAATTTCACGCACTTCTTCATATCAGCATGCGCCCTGGCGCCCTATCCCGGAGACAACGCCATGACTGCTCCCCACGACACCCTCCCGCCCCCCGCCGCCATCCAGCAGCTGCACCACTACGCCTACAAGGCGCGCGACGCGGAGGAGACGCGCCACTTCTACGAGGACATCCTGGGCCTGCCGCTGTACCACATCATCCAGAGCGACTACGTGCCCAGCACGGGCGAGTACTGCCCCTACACCCACTTCTTCTTCCGGCTGCAGGACGGCTCGTTCATCGCGTTCTTCGACCTGGGCGACGACGTGAAGCCCGAGCCCTCGCCCAACACCCCCCCGTGGGTCAACCACATCGCCTTCCGCGTGAACACCGTGCAAGAGCTGGAGGACACCAAAACCCGTCTGCAGGCACACGGTGTGCAGGTGCTCGGAGTGACCGACCACCACATCTTCAAGAGCATCTACTTCTTCGACCCCAACGGCATCCGGCTGGAACTGTCGGCCCAACTGGCCGACACCGCGCAGATGCAACGCGAAAGCACCACCGCCCACGCCCGGCTGGCCGAGTGGACGGCGCGCAAAGAGCAATGGCGCAAGGAACGCGCCGGCGGCCATGCCAGCGCGCCGCTCAAACCCCAGACCAACGACCGCCCCGAATTCGTGCCCACCACAGGGTCTGAGTAAAAAAGCGCCTCCAGCGCTTATCCAGCAAGCGCAAGCAGCTATCAGTATGGAAGCATGGCGGTAACCGAATAAAATGCCCCCATCCTCCGAACCACTGCCCAGGCGGCATCCCACGGGATGCCGTTTTTCATTGCCATGAGCGACACGATCGAACAACCCGGCCTGAACAGCCTCTCCAAGTCCTTTGAGCCCGCCGCCCTGGAGGCCCACTGGGGCCCCGAATGGGAAAAGCGCGGCTACGGCGTGGCAGGCTACCGCGGCACGGGCGCGGCGCAGGCCGGGCAGCCGGCGTTCGCCATCCAGCTGCCTCCGCCCAACGTGACGGGCACGCTGCACATGGGCCATGCGTTCAACCAGACCATCATGGACAGCCTGACGCGCTACCACCGCATGTTGGGGCACAACACCGTCTGGGTGCCGGGCACCGACCACGCGGGCATTGCCACACAAATCGTCGTCGAGCGCCAGCTGCAAGAGCAAGGCGTGAGCCGCCATGACCTGGGCCGCCCCGACTTCGTGAAGAAGGTGTGGGAGTGGAAGGAAAAGAGCGGCAACACCATCACCACCCAGATGCGCCGCCTGGGCGACAGCGTGGACTGGAGCCGCGAGTACTTCACCATGGACGAAAAGCTCTCCAAGGTGGTGACCGACACCTTCGTGAAGCTCTACCAGCAGGGCCTGATCTACCGCGGCAAGCGCCTGGTGAACTGGGACCCCAAACTGCAGTCCGCCGTGTCGGACCTGGAAGTGGAGAACGAGGAAAAAGACGGCTCGCTGTGGCACATCGCCTACCCCCTGGCCGACGGCAGCGGCCAGCTGGTGGTGGCCACCACCCGCCCCGAGACCATGCTGGGCGACGTGGCCGTGATGGTCCACCCCGAGGATGAGCGCTACGCGCACCTGATCGGCAAGATGGTCAAGCTGCCGCTGTGCGACCGCGAGATCCCGGTGATTGCCGACGCCTACGTGGACAAGGAGTTCGGCACCGGCGTGGTCAAGGTCACGCCCGCGCACGACAACAACGACTACCAGGTGGGCCAGCGCCACAAGCTGCCCATGATTTGCGTGCTCACCCTGCAGGCCACGGTGAACGAGAACGCCCCCGCCAAGTACCAGGGCATGGACCGCTTCGTGGCGCGCAAGGCCATCGTGGCCGACCTGGAGGCCCAGGGCCTGCTGGTCGAGACCAAGAAGCACAAGCTGATGGTGCCCATTTGCACCCGCACCGGCCAGGTGATCGAGCCCATGCTGACCGACCAGTGGTTCGTGGCCATGAACAAGGTGGCCCAAGAAGGCACGGGCGACGCCACCGGCAAGAGCATCGCGCAAAAGGCCATCGACGCCGTGGCCAGCGGCCAGGTGCAGTTCGTGCCCGAGAACTGGGTCAACACCTACAACCAGTGGATGAACAACATCCAGGACTGGTGCATCAGCCGCCAGCTGTGGTGGGGCCACCAGATCCCCGCCTGGTACGACGAGGACGGCAATGTGTACGTGGCCCGCAACGAGCAAGAGGCCCAGGCCCAGGCCCCCGGCAAGACGCTGACCCGCGATGCCGACGTGCTCGACACCTGGTACTCCAGCGCCCTGGTGCCCTTCAGCACCATGGGCTGGCCAAACCAGACCGACGCTGCCACCGACGACTACAACCTGTACCTGCCCAGCAGCGTGCTGGTCACGGGCTACGACATCATCTTCTTCTGGGTCGCCCGGATGATCATGATGACCACGCACTTCACCGGGCGCGTGCCGTTCAAGCATGTCTACATCCACGGCCTGGTGCTGGACGCACAGGGCAAGAAGATGAGCAAGTCCGAGGGCAACGTGCTCGACCCGGTGGACCTGATCGACGGCATTGCGCTGGAGCCGCTGCTGGACAAACGCACCCAGGGCCTGCGCCGCCCCGAGACCGCGCCCAAGGTGCGCCAGAACACACAAAAGGAATTCCCCGAGGGCATTCCCGCCTATGGCGCCGACGCGCTGCGCTTCACCTTCGCCGCGCTGGCGTCGCTGGGCCGCAGCATCAACTTCGACAGCAAGCGCTGCGAGGGCTACCGCAACTTCTGCAACAAGCTGTGGAACGCCAGCCGCTTCGTGCTGATGAACTGCGAGGGCTACGACTGCGGCATGGACACCGCGCAGGGCTGCACTGAAAGCTACCTGCGCTTCAGCCAGGCCGACCGCTGGATCGTCTCGCAGCTGCAACAGGTCGAGGCCGAAGTGGCCAAGGGCTTCGCCGAGTTCCGCTTGGACAACGTGGCCAACACCCTCTACGACTTCGTCTGGAACGAGTTCTGCGACTGGTACCTGGAAATCGCCAAAGTGCAGATCCAGACTGGCAACGAGGCGCAGCAGCGCGCCACGCGCCGCACGCTGATCCGCGTGCTGGAGGCCATCCTGCGCCTGGCGCACCCCGTCATCCCCTTTGTCACCGAAGCGCTGTGGCAGGTAGTGGCCCCGCTGGCGGGCCTGAAGGGCGACTCCATTGCCATCGCCGCCTATCCGCAGTCCCAGCCCGAGAAAATCGACGAGGGCTCCATCGCCTACGTGGCGCGCATCAAGCAGGTGGTGGACGCCTGCCGCACGCTGCGCGGCGAGATGGGCGTGTCGCCCGCACAGCGCCTGCCGCTGCTGGTGGCGGGCGACGCGGACTTCATGCGCGACATCGCCCCGGTGCTGCAGAACCTGGCCAAGCTCAGCGAGGTGAAGGTGTTCGACGACGAGGCCGCCTGGGCCCAGGCCGCGCAAAGCGCGCCCGTGGCCGTGGTGGGCGACGCCCGCCTGGCGCTGTTCGTGGAGATCGACATCGCTGCTGAAAAGGCCCGCCTGTCCAAGGAGGCCGCGCGCCTGTCCGGCGAAATCGCCAAGGCCAACGGCAAACTGGGCAACGAGGCTTTCGTGGCCAAGGCCCCGCCGGCCGTGATCGAGCAGGAAAAGAAGCGCGTGGCCGACTTCGGGGCCACGCTGGCGCGCATCCAGGAGCAGCTCGCGCGCCTGGGCTAAGATCAGCCCGATCACCGGACAAGGGCGCTGCAGGCGCCCTTGTTTTTACCCGGCACCCTTTTTCGTGAGGCACCCGACTTGAACGCACCCACCCGTGTCCGCAAGGCCGTCTTTCCCGTCGCGGGGCTCGGCACCCGCTTCCTGCCCGCCACCAAGGCATCGCCCAAGGAGATGCTGCCGGTGGTGGACAAGCCCCTGATCCAGTACGCGGTCGAGGAGGCCTACGAGGCCGGCATCCGCGACATGGTGTTCGTCACCGGCCGCAGCAAGCGCGCGATCGAGGACCATTTCGATACCGCGTACGAACTGGAGAACGAGCTGGAGAACGCCGGCAAGCGCGAGATGCTCGCGCTGGTGCGCAGCATCGCGCCCGACGACATGAACTGCCTGTTTGTGCGCCAGCCACGCTCGCTGGGCCTGGGCCATGCCGTGCTGTGCGCCGAGCCCCTGGTGGGCAACGAGCCCTTTGCCGTCATCCTGGCCGACGACCTGATGACCGGCGAGCCCGGCGGCCCCGGCGTGATGGCGCAGATGACGGCCGCTTTCGCCAAGCAGGGGCGCTCGCTGCTGGCCGTGCAGGAAGTCCCGCTGGAGCACACCAAGCGCTACGGCATCGTCAAGGGCGAGAGCGCCGGCGGCGCGCTGATCCGCGTCGACGAGATCGTGGAGAAGCCCGCACCCGAAAAGGCACCGTCGCGCATGGGCGTGGCCGGCCGCTATGTGCTCACGCCGCGCATCTTCGAAGAGATCCGCAACCAGCCGCAGGGCGTGGGCGGCGAGATCCAGCTCACCGATGCGATCGCGCGCCTGATGCAGCACGAGACGGTGTATGCCTACCAGTACGCCGGCAAACGGTACGACTGCGGCAGCAAGGAAGGTTTTTTGGAGGCCACGGTCGAACTGGCACTGCAGCACCCGCAGGTGGGCCCACAGTTCCGCGAATACCTCCAATCCCTGGCGCTGTAACGCACCGCCGGGACGGTGCCCCTGCCCGCCGCCCGGGCATGGGATTCCTGTTTTGATAGCTACCAGCGCTTACCCAACAAGCGCTGGACGGCTATTTAGCCATTAATCACTCAGCGACGGCGCAGCACGTGGATGAATTCTTCGCCCACGGTCTGTTGTTCGACCAGCTCGTTGCCGGTCTGCCGGGCAAACGCCTGGAAGTCGCGCAGCGAGCCGCTGTCGGTCGCCACCACCTTGAGCAGCTGGCCGCTCGCCATGTCGGCCAAGGCCTTCTTGGCCTTGAGGATGGGCAGGGGGCAGTTCAGGCCCCGGGTGTCGATTTCCTTGTGGATGTCCATTTTTCTCAGTCCTTCGGCGCGTCCAGTCCGCGGCGGCGCTCTGCATTTTCCTCGGCGGTGAAGAACACCGGCTCGTGGCCGCGCGAGCGCAGCCAGTCGGCCAGCGCATAGCCTGTGCCCGCGGGCCAGCACTTGAGCTGGTCTGGCTCATAAAAGCGGTGCTCCAGCAGCTCCGGCGACAGGCGCACCTCGCCTTCGGCCCGTACATGGTAGGCGATGATGACCTGGTTCATGCGCATGAACTCATACACGCCCACCAGCTGCACACTGCGCGCGTCCAGGTTGGTTTCTTCCTTGACTTCGCGGGCAATGCCGTCCTCGGGCGTCTCGCCAGCCTCCATGAAACCCGTGATCAGCGCGAACATCTTGGGTGGCCACAGTGCATTGCGCGCCAGCAGCACGCGGCCGTCCACCTCCACGATGGCCGCCAGCACGGGCGTCGGGTTGTTCCAGTGCGTCCAGCCGCAGGCGGGGCAGCGCAGGCGTTCCTTCTCGCCGCTGTCCTCAATGACCACGATGGGCGCCAGCGCCGTGGCGCAGTGGGTGCAATAGCGGGTTTCGTACGACATAGCGATGCTCCTCCAGCATGCGCCATGGCCGTCACAGCGCTCCGTAATTGATAGCTGCTCGCGCTTGACTACCGGGCGCCAGCGGCCTTATTGATGCCCACTGTGATCTTCACGTTCACGCCGGGAAGACGCCGGTGGAGAGGTAGCGGTCGCCCCGGTCGCACACCACGAAAACGATGGTGGCGTTTTCCTCGCGCTGCGCGATCTGCTGCGCCACCCAGCAGGCGCCGGCTGCGGAGATGCCGGCAAAGATGCCCTCTTCGCGCGCCAGGCGCCGTGCCATGTCCTCGGCATCGTCCTGGCTCACCAGCACCAATTCGTCCACCAACTGGGGCTCGTAGATCTTGGGCAGGTATTCCTCGGGCCACTTGCGAATGCCCGGGATACGCGAGCCTTCCTGCGGCTGCGCACCCACGATGCGCACCGCGGGGTTCTTCTCGCGCAGAAAGCGCGCGACGCCGGTGATGGTGCCCGTGGTGCCCATGGCGCTCACGAAATGGGTAATGCGCCCCTCGGTCTGCTCCCACAGTTCGGGGCCGGTGGTCTCGTAGTGGATGCGGGGGTTGTCCGGGTTGGCAAACTGGTCCAGCACCACGCCCTTGCCCTGCGCCACCATCTGGTCGGCCAGATCCCGCGCGTATTCCATCCCCCCGCTTTTGGGCGTGAGAACCAGTTCCGCGCCGAAGGCCTTCATGGTCTGCGCGCGCTCCACGGACAGATCCTCCGGCATGATCAGCACCATGCGGTAGCCCTTGATGGCCGCAGCCATCGCCAGGGCAATGCCGGTGTTGCCCGACGTCGCCTCGATCAGCGTATCGCCGGGTTTGATCTCGCCGCGCTCTTCGGCCCGGCGGATCATCGACAGTGCCGGCCTATCCTTCACCGAACCCGCCGGGTTATTGCCTTCCAGCTTGCCCAGAATGACATTGCCGCGTGCCGCGTTGTCCTGTGCACCGATGCGCTGCAGTGCGACCAGCGGCGTGTGTCCGATCGCGTCTTCAATGGTGGGGTAGGTCTTCATACCGCGTTACTGTGCCATAATTTGCGACTTCGCTTTCGCGCCTGCCCGGGTGGTGAAATTGGTAGACGCAGGGGACTCAAAAATAGGGACTTCTACGTAGTTCTTGCTTGAGGCCACTGCCTGCCAAGCCGCATGGGACAAGGGATTGAGTGATAAATCGCCTCTTGATCGAGATGCCTGCATTTCGAGCCAGGAGTCAGCTAGGAGCCAGGACGATGCAAGCTGGCTCCCAGTGAGGAGTAGATAGTTGAAGTAGCATCGTGCGTCATGCCCGAGTGGTGAAATTGGTAGACGCAGGGGACTCAGACCAAATTTGAGCCCTCGGAGGGAAACCCCCGAGGTGAAGCCCGTCAAACTCGGCGAAGGCCCTGGACGATCAGTCCGAGCTAATACCGAGCCAAGCCCTGGAGCCGAAAGGTTCCTCGGAAGGTGTAGAGAGCAGACGGCGGGCACCTAAAGCCGAAAGGCTATGGTGAAGGCGTGCTCCAGCCCACGAACGTCGTTTCTTCGGAGACGGCGGCGGCGAAAGCCGAAGTGGGAAGAAAATCCCCCGCCGCAAGGCGTGCCGGTTCGATTCCGGCCTCGGGCACCAATTCGAAAGCCGCCCCTGTTCACGCAGGGGCGGCTTTTTCGTTCTTGGCCTGCCTGCGCCTGAACGCCCTATCCCCCGCCATGAAGGCTTCCAGCATGTGCGGGATCAGCGTCATAACATCGACCGTCTCGCCATACGCCTGCGCGTGCAGCGCGGCGTAGCGGTCGTAGGTCAGCTTTCAGGCTAACCGGGCACGCAAAGGTCAGCTTGACGCTCTCGGTCTTGGGCAGCGGCCCGAGCCGCAGCTTCTTGGTCGTGCTCATCGAATGGCTCCACGCTGGAAGAACATCGGCTGGTACGGACGCAACACCAGATCGCGGTTAGCGATGATCCGCACCGGCAGGCCGGGCCGTTCAGTCAGCGTTGGCTGGATGTTCATGTTGCGTCGGGTCATTTCCTGGCCAACCTGGTTGATGCTGTCCTGCGCGCTGTCGCGCCCGGCGATTACGATGCGATTGCCATCCTGCCGGTTCTCCGGCGCGGCCAGCTCGGCGCCCACGCCCAGCATCGTCGTCAGCGCAGCACCGGCGACGATGCGGCTCCAGTGGTAGTCCACACCGTCTTCCAGGCCGGAATAGCCGGCCGGATCGGTACCCACGAGGTTGTCCAGCGTCAGCGAGGACGTGTCCGGCAGGATGATCCGGTTCCACACCACCTGAACCCGGCTCTGCCCATAGCTGACCTGGCTGTTGTACTTGCCCAGGATGCGCGACCCCTGCGGGATCAAAAGGAACTTGCCCGTGGCCGTGTCGTAGACCGGCTCCGTCACCGTGGCGATCACGTCGCCCGGCAAGTCCGACTTGATGCCCGTCACCAGCGCGCCGGCGATCACCGTCCCGGCCATCACCTGATACGGCGAGGACGGCATTTTCAGATTCCCGGAATTGCGGGTCTCCGTAGAGCCGCCCTTCAGGAACGCCTCTTTTTGGTCTTGCCGGTTTTGCACAGCGGTCGGGTCGGCAGGCTGAGCCGCCGTCGAGGCTGGCCCGGCGGCCAGCGGGTCGAAGCCCGCCAAGGCCGATGCTTGGCCAGCCGCAGCGACTTGCGCAGTCGCTGGCGCGGCGGTCTTGCCAGGCGTGCCCGAGCGGAAGAACACCGAGGAAGCTGCTGCCGCTTCAGCTTCCTTGCGCCGTGCATCCTCCGGGTCGTGGCCCGGCGGCGCGTAGGTGGGCGCCACGGGCTGCTGCGACTTCACGATGGCCGGGCCAAGGTCGCCCGGCAGCGGCGGCCCCAGTTCCGGCACCTTCGGCAGCTTGGAGTAATCCGAAGGCAAGCCATCCAGCCCTTCGGACTTCGACACGCGATCGACGTTGTACAGCTCGGTCTGCTCACCCGCGCGCCGGTGCGGCTGCAATGACCAGATCGTAGCCCCGAGCACGGCGACCGACAGGCCGCCGGTGAGCATGACTAGCGTGCGCCGGTTCAGGCGTGTGACCGGGCGCGGCTGGGCGCGCAGCGCCACCGCCTCGGGCACGACCTTGCCCGCCTGCGGTGCAAGGTCAGGGGAATCGTCCTGGCTCATGTCAATTCCTCCTTGTGCCGTCCGTGCGCTCAATCCGCACCACGTCGCCCTTGTCCCCGCCCAGGCGCAGTTCGGCCGCGCCGAACAGGCGATCCACGATGTAGTACGGCGAGCGGAAACGGTAGTTCACCAGTTGCCCGTCACCTTGCGCGCCGATGACGAACAGCGGTGGCAACTCGCCCTGGGCGATGCCCGGCGGGAACTGGATATAGACCTTCTCGCCATCATCGAAGGCGCGCAGCGGTTTCCACGGCGGGTTGCTGCCACTGACCGCGTAGCGGAAACGGATCTTCTCCAGCGATAGCCCGCTATCGACCGGCGCGGCGGCGCTGGCCGCCTGCGCCTGGCGCTGCAAGGCCAGCATCTTGTCTTTCGGATACTCCCAGGACACCGACGCCATCCACGTCTTCTCGGTCGAAGTCAGCTCAATCAGGTACGTGCGCCGGCTGGTCGTGATGACCAGATTGGTCTTGAGGCCCGAGCGGATCGGCTTGACCATCACATTGACGCGCAAGGCGTCGCCGCTGCCGCTGGACGTGTCGCCCACGATCCAGCGCACCGTGTCGCCAGCAGCGACAGTCACCAGTTCCTCGCCCGGCTGGAGCGCGATCACCGTCACGCGGCCCACGGCCGCATAGACCTGATATAGCGCGCCGTCCGTGAAGGGCCACACCTGGATTGCGTTGACGTAGCCCTCGCGCGTCGGCGCAATGCGCGCTTCGGCATTGGCGCGGGACACGCGCACGGTTTCATCGGCGGGTTCTGCGGCGGGCTTGGCATCCGGCACAGGCTTCATCTGAGCCGGCATCGGCAGCACTTGCGGCATGGCCACCACCTCCACCGGCGCAGGCGGCTCCGGTAGCGGCTGCGCCTGCACCGGCTCATCGAGCGAGATGGACGGCGGCGGCTTGCCCTGCGTGGCGCAGGCCGACAGGGCAAGCAGGATCACCGGCAAGACGGATTTACGGAAAAGATCATTCATGGTTTTGCTCCTTCGTTTCCTTCCAGTTCGCGGCTCCACGACAGCCCGTTGACGTAGATGCCCAGGGGGTTCTTGCGCACACGCTGCTCGGTGCGCGGCGTCTGCTGCACGATGGAAACCACCGCGTTCCAGCGTTCAGTGCGATCCAGCGCACCGTTCACGAAGCGCGTCTCCGTCCAGCGCACGTTGAAAGACGTGTCGCTGGCGCGGGTCACGCTGGTGATCTGCACCGTCACCGACTCCTTGCCGATGCGCGCGAACGGATCGTTCACGCGGGCGTACTCGTTGAGCACCACGGCGCCTTTGTCGGTGGTGTAGTCATAGGCATCCAGCCAGTTCTGCCGCACCACGATGGGGTCGATGGACAGCGAGCGCACCAGGCCGATGAAGCGGCCCAGGTGATAGGCCACCTGGGCATCACTGGGCTTGTAGGGCGCGGCGGCTTCGCCCACGGCGCGCACCTGGCCCGCGTTGTCCACCTCGATGACGTAGGGCGTCACGATGGACTGCGCGGAACGCCAAACCAGCCCGCCCGCCATCAGCACGGCCAAGGTGAGGCAGCCGAAGGCCATGAAACGCCAGTTCTTCGCCTGCACGCGGGTCGAGCCGATGCGCTCGTCCCACACCTGTGCGGCGGACTGGTACGGGGTGGCAGGCTGCGGCGTGTCGGCGTAGCGCACCTGCGGTCGTTTGAATTGCATGGGTGTTCTCCTTGAGGATCAGGAATCGGAATCGCGCAGGCTCGGCCCCTGGCTGGAGCTGCCGCCGTCGCCCCCGCGCAGCGTGTGGGCGGCTGTCGTCGCGGCGTGGGTGAGTTGCTGCCTGCGATGCAGGCGCTTGGCCCAGGCGGGTTGCTCGACGGGCGGAGATGAACCAGCAGCGTCAGGCCCGGCGGATGCAGCGCTGGATGCCTGCGCGTCGTCAGGCCCAAAAGCCGCCGCCATGCGCTCTTTCATCGAGCGCGCCCCGTCGGCAACCTTCTGCCCGGCCGCCCGCGCGCCAGTCTTGGCGACATTGCCTACGCCAGCGGCGGCACCCTTGAGGCCGCCACCGGCCGAAGCGGAGCCCGCCTGATATGCCGACCTGGCAATGCTGGCGGTTGATGTCATCGAGCGGGCGGCTGCGGGGGCCATGCGCGCTCCGGCCGTCACGGCACTACCGACGCCCGCAGCCGCGGCACCGACCGCCACAGCGGTTCCGGCTGCGCCGATGGCGGCACCAGCCATCGCGCCTGCGCCAAGCTGCGGCCCACCCGATACCAAGCCCGTCGCGATGCCCGGCCCAAAGATGCCCAGGGCCAGCATCGCGAGCGAGGCCAGCATGATGACCAATGCCCGGTCGATCGACGGCTCCGAGCCGGCCGGTATGTTGAACTCGGAGAACAGCCCTGAGCCGATGCCCACGATCACGGCAAGCACCAGCACCTTGATGCCCGACGACACCACGTTGCCCAAGACCTTCTCGGCCAGGAACGCTGTCTTGTTCCAGAGGGCGAACGGCACCAGCACGAAGCCCGCGAGCGTGGTCAGCTTGAACTCGATCAGCGTGACGAAGAGCTGCACCGCCAGCACGAAGAAGCTGACGATGACCACCATCCATGCGAAGAACAGCACGACGATGGGCATGATGTGGATGAACACCTCGGGGAAGCCCGCCATCTCCTTGATCTGCTCAAGAATGGGCGCCCCGGCGTCGATGCCCACCTTGGCGAGCCGTCCCGGCTGCAAGAAGTTGCCCAAGCTCAAGGTCGAGCCGCTGGCCGTCAGGCCCAGGCCCGCGAACGAGCGGAACACCGCGCTGGCGAGCATGTTGAAGTTGCCGATGATGTAGGCGAAGGCACCGACATAAAGCACCTTGCGGAGCAATTTGGAGATCACGTCCTCGCCCTGGCCGGAGGCATGGCCCATTGCCCAGAACAGCCCGGCGAGCGTCATGTCGATGACGATCAGCGTGGCCGTGAGGAACGCCACCTCGCCGTGCAACAGCCCAAACCCCGAGTCGATGTAGCGCGAGAAAACATCGAGGAAACGGTCGATGACCGAAACGTCGTTCATGGCCCGACCCCGTCAGCGGCTATAAAAATCGACGGTCTGAGGCGTGTACGGCGTGCCTCCACCCAAGAAGCGCCGGTTCACCTCGCGGCCCCGCTCCACAGCGGCGGCCTGCCGCGCCAGCTCTAGCGAAGCGGCACGATCCTGAGTGATGTTCAGGCGCTGTGTCTGGATGGACTGCTTGGCCTGCAAGGCCAGAAGCTGGTTGGTGGCTTGCATGGCCTGCAAAGCACCCACGGCCGATTGGCTCTTGCCCACGAGGTCGGCCAGCACGCTTTCGTCATCGCTCAGGTTCTGCGATGCCTGGGCCTGCATCTGCATGGTGGTCTGCAAGCCATTGAGCGTGTTCTTCCAGCGTTCCTGCGCGTCGCGGTACATCTGGTTGCCGCTCACCGTGGCGGCGTATTGCTCTGGATACAGGCGCTGGAACTCCCGATCCAGATTCGTCACGTCATAAGCCAGGCCTCGGGCCTGGGCGATCAGCCGCTGGGTGGTCGCCAGGTTGGCGCGTAACTGGCCGACCACGCTGGACGGCAGGCTGGCCAGGTTGCGCGCCTGGTTACGCAGCATCTGCGCCTCGTTCTCAAGCTGCTTGATCTGGTTGTAGATCTGCTCCAGCGTCTGGATGGCCGTCAGCGTGTTCTGGATCAGGTTCGTAGGGTCGATCACGACCCATTGCGCATGGGCAGTGGCGGTGCAAAGCATGGCCGCGACGGCGGCGGCGAGTAGACGCCTTTTCATGATGGGTTCTCCTGGAGGTGGGTGGACGGGAACGTGGAAAGCAGGTCGGCGGCCCAATGCAGGCCGCGATGGCGCAGCCACGCGGCTGCAAACGGGGTGACAGCGGATGAAGCGGCGAGCACCGCGTCGATGTCGCGCTGGTCTTGCGGTGTGGACGCACCCGCGAAGGCGAGCGCCGCCGGCCCCAAGTCGAGGTCGAACAGGCGGTTTCCGAGGCGGGATTGGTAGTAGTAGTCGCGCTTGGGCTGCCCGGTAGCGACGATCTCGATCTGGCGGCTGTTGAGGCCGAAGCCTTCGTAGATAGCTCGGATTTGCGGCTCGGTCGCCTGCGGGTTCGGCAGAAAGATGCGGCTCGCGCAGCTTTCGATGATCGCGGGCGCGATGCTCGAATCCTTGATGTCGGCCAGGCTCTGCGTGGCGAAGATGACGCTGACGTTCTTCTTGCGCAGCGTCTTGAGCCACTGGCGAATGCGCGCCGCAAACACCGGGTCATCGAGGAACAGCCACGCTTCATCGAGGATCAGCAGCGTGGGCGCACCGTCAAAGCGTTCATCGAAGCGCGCAAAGAGGTAATGCAGCACGGCCATGACGGCGGCCTTGCTGTGCATCAGCTCCTCCATCTCGAAGCACTGCACGTCGGCCATGCCCAGCCGATCATGGTCGGCGTCCAGCAGCTTGCCGTGCGCGCCACCCAACACATAGGGCGCGAGCGCCTGCCGCAGCGAGTTCGATTGCAGCAGCACCGACAGACCCGTCATCGTGCGCTGCTCCACGGGCGCACCAGCGAGACTGCCGAGCGCCGACCAGATGGCAACCTTCTCGTCGGGGCCGACCGCGACACCTTCGTGCCGCAAGCGCCCTTCGATCCATTCGGCCGCCCAGGTGCGGTAGCCCTCACGGTCGATGCGGGCCAGCGGCTGGAAAGCAATCTCGCCATCCATCCCGAGGTCGTAGTGCTCGCCGGCCAGGCCCAGGATCGTGGCGCGCATCGAGCGCCCCATGTCGAAGGCGAAGATGCGTGAGCCGCGATAACGCCGAAACTGCATCGCCAGCGTAGCGAGCAGGACGGACTTGCCCATGCCGGTCGGCCCGGCCACCAGCGTGTGGCCCACGTCGCCGATGTGCGTGACCAGCCGGAATGGCGTCGCGCCTTCGGTGCGGGTCACGATCAGCGGCGGGCCGTCGAGGTGGGAGTTTTTCTCCGGCCCGGCCCATACGGCGGACACCGGCATCAGGTGCGCCAAGTTCAGCGTGGAGACGATGGGCTGGCGGACGTTCGCGTAGGCGTGGCCGGGAATCGACGACAGCCACGCCTCCACCGCGTTCAAGGTCTCGGGGATCGTCACGAACCCACGCCCTTGAATCACCCGTTCCACCATGCGCAGCTTCTCGTCGGCCTTTGCCGGGTCGGCGTCGAGCACCGTCACCGTGGTGGTGACATACCCGAAGGCCACCTGGTCGCTGCCCAGCTCCTGCAACGCTGCGTCTGCATCGGCCGATTTGTTGCTGGCGTCGGTATCAACCAGCGGGGTTTCCTGCTGGAAGATGGTTTCGCGCAGCAGCGCGATGACGTTCTTGCGCTTGGCGAACCATTGGCGGCGCAGGCGGGAAAGTTCCTTTTCCGCATCGGCTTTGTCCATGCAGAGGAACCGGGTTGACCAGCGATAGCCAAAGCCGAGGCGGGTGAGGTCGTCCAGAATCCCCGGCCAGGTCGAGGTCGGGAAGCCCCGCACCGACACCACGCGCAGGTGCTGGTCGCCCAGCATGGGCGCCAGGCCGCCAACCAGTGCGGAATCCGTCAGCAGCGCGTCGATGTGGAATGGCACTTCGGGCACGCTGACGCGGTAGCGCCGCGTGGAGATGGTCGAGTGCAGATAGGTCAGCGTCTGGCCGTCATCGAGCCAGGCGATTTCCGGCATCACGCCATCGAGCAGGTCGAAGACGCGATCGGTTTCCGCCACGAAGGCCGTCAGGCGCTCGCGCCAGTCCACGCCTTCGGTGGGCCGGTTCTCGTACAGCATCCCCGCCGCGCGGGCGCGCGATTCCTCGGGCGGCAGGTACACCAGCGTCAGGTGGTAGCCGCTCTCGAAGTGGTTGCCCGAGTCCTCGAACGTAGCGCGGCGTTCCTCGTCCACCAGCCACGAAAGCGGCTCGGGAAACTCCGAGTGCGGATAGTCGGCGGCGGCGCGGCGCTCGGCCTCGATGAACAGCGCCCAGCCCGAACCGAGCCGGCGCAGCGCGTTGTTCAACCGCGCAGCCGTGGCGATCAGCTCGCCCTGCGTTGCGCTATCGAGGTCGGGGCCACGAAAGCGCGCCGTGCGCTGGAAACTGCCGTCCTTGTTCAGGACGACGCCCGGCGCAACCAGTCCAGCCCAAGGCAGCCAGTCGGCCAGCAGCGCGGGCCGCTGGCGGTATTCGGCAAGGTTCAGCATGGCATTCCCTCACACGTCCAGCAGCGGCCGGTGCTTGATGTGCCGCGCGAACACGGCCATGAACTGCGGATCGACTCGGGCACCCCACACCGCCAGCGAATGGCCGGCGATCCACAGCACCACGCCGGGAATCCACAGTTGCAGGCCCAGGCCCACGGCGGCGGCCAGCGTGCCGTTGGTGATGGCCACGGTGCGCGGAGCGCCGCCCATCAGGATCGGCTCGGTCAGAGACCGATGTAGCGGCACCTCGAAGCCGGGCATTCCATCGTGCGGGCCGTTCATACGACGGCCCCACCGGAGAAGCTGAAGAACGACAGGAAGAAGCTCGAAGCGGCGAACGCGATGGACAGGCCAAACACGATCTGGATCAGCTTGCGGAAGCCGCCCGAGGTATCGCCGAAGGCCAGCGCCAAGCCCGTGGCGATGATGATGATGACTGCGACGATGCGCGCCACCGGCCCCTGGATGGATTCGAGGATAGATTGCAGCGGTCCTTCCCAGGGCATCGAAGAACCGGCGGCCTGCGCAGTACCTGCGAGCAGCAGCATGAAGGCAGCGAGCATCAAGCCCTGAATGGCCGGGCGAGCCAAGCCATGCAGCCGTGCGGGCCGAGGAAGCGGATTTGCGGAAATACGGAAAGCATCAACGTGCGTCATGGAAGTTCTCCAGAGTGGTCAGGGGACGGGGAGGAAAGGTCGGACTGCGGCAGCAGCTCCGGGAATGGAGCCTCAAGCGCATCCGCCAGGTGGTAGCCCACGCCATCGAAGCCGATGACGCGGGCGATGCTCTCGATGCGGCGCTTGCGCCCGCGCCCAGCGATGTGGATGACCACATTGACCGCTTCCGCGATCAACGCACGGGGCGGGTTCACCGCCACTTCGAGGATCAGTTGCTCCAAACGCAGCAGCGCGCCCAGCGCGGAGCCGGCATGGATCGTGGCAATGCCGCCCGGATGGCCTGTACCCCACACCTTGATGAGATCCAGCGCTTCGGCGCCGCGTACCTCGCCGACGACCACGCGATCCGGGCGCAGGCGCATGGACGAACGCACCAACTCGGTCATGGACACGACGCCCTGGCGTGTGCGCAGCGGCACATGGTCGCGGGCCGCGCATTGCAGCTCCACAGTGTCTTCGAGCACCAGCACGCGGTCGCCCGTGGCGGCGATCTCCGCCAGTAGCGCATTGGCCAAGGTGGTCTTGCCGGTGCTCGTCCCACCTGCGATCAGGATGTTTTGGCGCTCGCGCACGGCGCGCACCAGCAGACCCGCCTGCGCGGCGGTCATCATTCCGTCCTCGATGTAGCGCGACAGCGGGATCACGCCAAAGGCGCGCTTGCGCAAGGCGAAGGCCGGCCCCGGTGCGGCGGGCGGCAAGATGCCCTCGAAGCGCTCGCCCGTCTCGGGCAGCTCCGCCGTCAGGAGCGGCTGACCGCGATGCACCTCGGCGCCGACGTGGGCCGCGACGAGGCGGATGATGCGTTCACCGTCCGCCTCGGACAGCTCCACACCCATCGGTGCGCGACCCGACGAAAGCCGGTCGATCCACAAGGTTCGATCCGGGTTCAGCATGACTTCCACTACGTCGGGGTCTTCCAGCGCGGCGGCGATCAGCGGCCCCATTGCCGTGCGCAGCATCTGGATGCGGCGATCCAGGGAAACGGCGGTGAAGGAAGGAACGGCGCTCATGACGCGCGCTCCTGCGCGTCGTCCATGCGTGCCGGGTCTGGATGCAGTTCTTCCACCACGTCCCGCACCAGACTGCGACCGCGCAGCAAATGCCGCCCGAGTTGTTCGACGAACTGCTCGAAGCGCGCCTTGCCCTGGGCGCGCGCTGCGTCCTGATGCGCTTCGGGCACGGGCGTGCTCACCGTGAGGAAGTAGCGGATGAACAGTGCCAGCGTCTCGATCTGGATGTTCAGGTCGCGCTCCATGCGCTCGGCGTGCCGTGACAAGCGATCCAGGCGCTTGGCAATTGCTGCTTCGCGCTGGTCGGCGGCATCGGGCGACAGCCACGATGCCAAGGCGGCAGCGACGATGCTGGACTTGGATACGCCTTTCTTGGCGGCCAGTTCGTCGAGCCGCTTGCCATGCTCAGGCTGGATGAACACGTTGAGGCGGTGTTGGGTCATAGGTCGATTCCGTCGTCAGGGTCGAGGGAAGCCAGCCGGGCCGTGCGCTGCATGGCCGGATCAAGCTGGCGCGGAAGGGGAAGCGGCAAGTCGTCGTCGTCATCGAGCAACCCGAGGTCGGCTGCGGGCGCGGCCAGCTCGGGGTCGTAGGCGACGGTTTCGGAGAGTTCAGGCTGACGGCGCGGGCCGCCTTCATCCGTGGAACCCAGGCCATCGGCGGATGCCGTGGCCGGTGCGGCGGGCACGGCGGGGATCGCCAGCCCGCTCCAGTCGTCCGGGCGTAGCGGCGGCGCGTCGGCGTACTGACCGCCTGCAAGCACAGGCGGCGGCAGCACGCGGCGCTTGAAATTGGCGTCCGCGTAGTAGCGCAGCTTCTTCGCCTTGATCGGTGCCACGCTGGACACCATCACCACGGCCTCGTCGGGCGGAAGCTGCATGACTTCACCCGGCGTCAGCAGCGGACGCGCGGTTTCCTGGCGCGACACCATCAGGTGGCCCAGCCACGGCGCAAGCCGGTGGCCCGCGTAGTTGCGCTGGGCGCGCAGCTCGGTGGCCGTACCCAGCGTCTCGGAGATCCGCTTGGCGGTGCGCTCGTCGTTCGTGGCGAACGTCACGCGCACATGGCAGTTGTCGAGGATGGAATGGTTCTGCCCATACGCCTTGTCGATCTGGTTGAGCGACTGCGCGATGAGAAAGCTGCGGATGCCGTAGCCCGCCATGAAGGCCAGCGCCGTCTCGAAGAAGTCCAGGCGCCCCAGCGCCGGAAACTCATCGAGCATCAGCAGCAGCTTGTGACGGCGCTCGATGCCATCGGAGCCATCGAGCGATTCGGTGAGGCGCCGGCCGATCTGGTTGAGGATCAGGCGAATGAGCGGCTTCGTGCGCGAAATGTCCGAAGGCGGCACCACCAGGTACAGCGACACCGGATGCTCGGCCGCGATCAGGTCGGCGATGCGCCAGTCGCAGCGCGATGTGACTTCGGCCACCGTGGGGTCACGGTACAGGCCGAGGAACGACATGGCGGTGCTCAACACGCCGGAACGCTCGTTGTCCGATTTGTTGAGCACTTCGCGCGCGGCCGACGCCACCACCGGGTGCGAGCGATCGCCCAGGTGCAGGGTCGTCATCATCCGGTGCAGCGTCAGCTCGAACGGGCAAGCCGGGTCAGACAGGAAGTTGGCGACGCCGCACAGCGTCTTGTCCTCGCCGGCATAGAGCACGTGCAGAATCGCGCCGACCAGCAGCGCATGGCTGGTCTTCTCCCAATGATTGCGTTTCTCTAACGCCCCTTCGGGATCGACCAGAATGTCGGCGATGTTCTGCACGTCGCGGACTTCATGCACGCCGCGCCGCACTTCCAGCAGCGGGTTGTAGGCCGCTGACTGGCTATCCGTCGGGTTGAACAGCAAGCAATGCGAAAAGCGCGAGCGCCAACCGGCGGTGATCTGCCAGTTCTCGCCTTTGATGTCGTGGATGACGGCCGAAGCTGGCCAGGAAAGCAGCGTCGGCACCACGAGGCCCACGCCCTTGCCCGAGCGCGTGGGCGCGAAGGTCAGGATGTGTTCCGGGCCTTCATGGCGCAGGTACTGGTGGTCGTGCTGGCCGAGGAACACGCCGGTCGGCTGCGTGAGGCCGGCCTTGCGAATGTCATCCGCGTTCGCCCAGCGGGCCGAGCCGTAGGTCGTGACCAGGCGCGATTGCCGCGAGCGCCAGATCGACATGCCGATGGCGACCACCACCGCCAGCAATCCGCTGCCGCCTGCGATGGCGCCGCCGGTGTCGAACACGCGCGGCGCATAGGCATCGAAGACGAACCACCACTCGAACAGCCGCCACGGGTGATAGACCGGCGTACCGAAGAAATCGAACCAGGGCGAGCCAAGGCGTAGCTGATAGCCCAGGGCGGCGGCTGTCCATTGCGTGGCGCTCCACACCCCAGCGATCACGATGCCGAACACCACGGCAATCTGACCGAACAGCACGTTCGTTCCCTGCATCATCCAGCCTCCGATCGCGGCACAGGCATGTGCCGCCCTCGTGAGGATCAGTGCCGCTGGGCGTGCCGGTCAAAGACCGTTATCGGCAGGTTGATGCCGCAAAAAGCATGGTTTCCGGCAGGGAAGAACTGGGGCGAAAGACCGCCACAACGGGCGCGCTGCTGCGCAGCGCGCAAAAAGGCGCAGGCACGCGCAGGTGCGTTGCGGCAAACCGACCATCAGAACTTCGGCGGTTCCTTCGGCGGCGTATAAGGCACCTTGCCGTCACCCAGGAAACGCCGGTTCGTCGCCTCGGCCACTCGGTTGCACAGCACGTCGCCCATCGTCGGACGATCCGTCTTGCACTGCTGGCGCAGTTCTCGCAAACGCACGGGGTCAGCAGCCAGTTCCTCCACGCTGGGCACGGCGGCGGGCTTGGACGGCTCAGACTTGCCGCAGGCGACCAGCAGAACTGCTAGCGACGACATAGCGATGATCTTGGATAGGTTCATGGCTTGAATCCTCCGAAGTGAAACGGGGCCAATGGCTAAGCGTCTCCCGGTCCCAGGGCTTCGACCCGCTCGATAAAGCGGGCCAGCGCCTGCGACGGCTCGGCGTCGCGGCGCAGCAGATAGGTAGTGAGCATGGGCGACTTTCCCGCGAGCGGTCGGCCTACCACGCCCGGCTCGCGGCTGGAAGCGATGTGCGCGGCGCCTGCGAGCCCCAGCGCCAGGCCGGCCGACACGAAAGTCATCATCACGTCGAACGTGGCGACGTACTGTTCGATCAAGGGCTCTCGGTCCTGCTTGCGCAGGATGCGGTCGATCTGCTTGGCATGGCCTTCGCAAACTGCCGGGTCGCCCAACACCAGGGGATGTTGCAGCACTTCATCCAGCGGCACCCGCCTGTGGGCCAGTAGTTCATGGCGCGCGGGCATGGCCACCATCAGCTCGTCCTCCCAGGCGGGTTCGATGATGATGCCGTCGCCCACCTCGTCGGCCATCGAGAAGCCCGCGTCGTATAGATCGTCACGCAGGCCGCTGAGTTGCTGGGCCAGCGGCACCTCGAACAGGCGGATCTCGATCTCCGGGTCTTCCTCGCGGCAGCGCGCCAGCAGCGCCGGCAGGCGCGAGGGGGTGATGCCGTCGGACAGCGCCACGCGCAACCGGCCGTGAAAGCCATTGGCTGCCGCCTTCACGCTCTCACGCGCCTGGTCCAGCGCCAGCAGCACGCGAGGCGCGTTCTCCATCAGCAGCTTGCCCGCCAGCGTCAGGCGCGTGCTGCGGCTGGTACGCACGAACAGTTGCGCGCCCAATTCCTCTTCCAATTCCCTGATGGCGCGCGACAGTGGTGACTGTTCGATATGCAACCGCTCCGCAGCGCGGGCGAAGTGAAGCTCTTCGGCAACGGCCAGAAAGTACCGGAGGTGACGCAATTCCATGAGTCGATGTCCCTGTAAAGCTTGAAGGAGTCTGTCGTGGTGCCGTAACGGCGTTCATCGTTTGTCCTTTCAAGCGGTTACGCCCTCATGTGCTGGCTCTGCCGTGACATCCTCTTCCTGCTCATCCGGGCGATGGGCCAGCCGGTACAGGATCGGCAACACCAGCAGCGTCAGCATGGTGGAAGACAAGATGCCGCCAATCACCACGGTGGCCAACGGCCGCTGTACTTCCGCGCCGGTGCCCGTAGCAATGGCCATCGGGATAAAACCCAGCGATGCCACCAGGGCCGTCATCAGCACCGGCCGCAAGCGCGTCAGCGCGCCCTCGCGGATGGCTTCGTCCAGCGGCGTTCCAGCCTCACGCAGGCTGCGGATGTAGGAAATCATCACCAGGCCATTGAGCACGGCGACGCCCGACAGCGCGATGAAGCCGACGGCGGCGGAGATCGACAGGGGAATGTCGCGCAGCCACAGCGCCAGGATGCCGCCGGTCAGCGCGAACGGAATGCCGGTGAAGACCAGCAAGCCGTCCTTGACGTTGCCGAACATGGCGAACAGCAGCACGAAGACCAGCAGCAGCGACACCGGCACGACGATTTGCAAGCGCTGCGTGGCTGATTGCAGGTTCTCGAACGTGCCACCCCAACTCGTCCAATAGCCCGTGGGAATCTTGACCTGCGCCAGCGCGGCCTCGGCGTCGGCCACGAAGGAGCCCACGTCACGACCGCGCACGTTGGCGCTGACCACGATGCGGCGCTTGCCGTTTTCCCGGCTGACCTGGTTGGGGCCGGGTGCCAGTTCAAAGCTCGCCACCTCGGCCAGTTGGATGAAGTTCGTCCGTCCTTCGGCACTGCCGGTGCCACCCGTTGCGCGCGGCAGCGGAATCGGCAGGCGCTTCATGCTTTCCAGGTCGTTGCGCAACGATTCCGGCAGGCGAACCAGGATGTCGAAACGGCGGTCGCCTTCAAACAAGGTGCCGGCCTCGCGCCCGCCGATGGCCGTGGCCACCACGTCCTGGATGTCGGCTACGTTCAGCCCGTAGCGTGCGGCTTTCTGGCGGTCGATGTTCACGGTCAGCATCGGCAAGCCGGTGGTCTGCTCCACCTTGACCTCGGACGCGCCAGGAATCTTCTGCAACATGGATGAGACTTCCTCACCCGTCTTGTTCAAGACATCCATGTCGTCGCCAAAAATCTTCACTGCCACATCACTGCGCACTCCCGAGATGAGTTCGTTGAAGCGCAACTGGATCGGCTGCGAGAACTCATAGTTGTTCCCCGGCACCTTGCCCACGGTCTCCTGAATGGCCGCCAGCAATTCGTCGCGTGACTTGCGCGGCTCGGGCCACTCGGACAGGGGCTTGAGCATGATGTAGCCGTCGGAAATGTTCGGCGGCATCGGGTCGGAGGCGATTTCCGCCGTGCCGGTGCGCGCAAAAACGCGGTCGATCTCAGGGAATTTGGCCTTCAGCGTCGCTTCCAGTTGCTGCTGCATCGCCACCGATTGCGTCAGGCTGGTACCCGGAATGCGCAGGGCCTGGATGGCGAAGTCGCCCTCGTTCAGGCTGGGCACGAACTCGCTGCCCATGCGGGTGGCAATCAGGCCGCACAGCACAATCGCCACGGCGGCTGCCGCCAACACCACGGCCTTGGCCGCCATCACGCGATCCAGCAACGGGCCGTACCAGCGCTTGGCTTGCACCACCAAGAAGTTTTCCGTCTCGCTGACCCGATGGCCGATGAACAGGGCGACCGCCGCCGGAATGAAAGTCACCGACAGGATCATGGCCCCCACCAGCGCGGCCACCACGGTGAACGCCATCGGGTGGAACATCTTCCCTTCCACACCCGTCAGGGCAAAGATGGGCAGGTACACCACCATGATGATGAGCTGCCCGAACAGCAGCGCGCGGCGCGATTCCTTGGATGCCAGGAACACCTCGTGAAAGCGTTCCGCCCGCGTCAAGGGCCTGCCAAAGTGCGCCTGCGCATGGGCCAGACGGCGCACGCAGTTCTCGACGATCACCACCGCCCCGTCGATGATGATGCCGAAATCCAGCGCCCCCAGGCTCATCAGGTTGGCGCTCACCTTGTAATGCACCATGCCCGTGAAGGTGAACAGCATCGACAAGGGAATCACCGTCGCCGTGATGATGGCCGCACGGATGTTGCCCAGGAACAGAAACAGGATGACGATCACCAGGATCGCGCCTTCCAGCAGGTTCTTCTTCACCGTGGCGATGGCCTTGTCCACCAGCACGGTGCGGTCGTAGACCGTCACCGCGTGCACGCCCTCGGGCAGGCTGCGGTTGATCTCCACCATTTTCTTGTCCACGGCCTGCGACACCGTGCGACTGTTCTGGCCGATGAGCATGAAGACCGTGCCCAGCACCACTTCACGGCCGTTGTCCGTGGCGGCACCGGTGCGCAGTTCGCGCCCCATCCCAACGTCCGCCACGTCGCGCACGCGGATGGGCACCCCGCCCGCGCTGCTGAGGATGACGTTGCCGATGTCCTCCAGCGTCTTGACCTGCCCAGGCGCCCGGAT
Source organism: Diaphorobacter sp. JS3051 (assembly GCF_015832135.1). Lineage (NCBI taxonomy): Bacteria > Pseudomonadati > Pseudomonadota > Betaproteobacteria > Burkholderiales > Comamonadaceae > Diaphorobacter > Diaphorobacter sp. JS3051. The sequence continues at coordinate 78,019 of NZ_CP065406.1, read as the reverse complement.
CAGATACTGCTCGCCGCGCTTTTCGATGTAGCCCGCGCCCACGTTGCCGTTGTTGCGGTCCAGCGCCGTCACGATGTCTTGCAGGGTGACGCCCAACGAAGCCAGACGCGCGGGGATAGGCGCGATCTGGTATTCCTTGGCATAGCCGCCGATCGAGTTGATTTCCGTCACGCCGGGCACGTTGCGCAACTGCGGCTTGATGATCCAGTCCTGGATCTCGCGCAGGTCGGTGGCCGTGTAGGGTGTGCCGTTGGGCTTCTTCGCACCGTCCTTGGCCTCGACCGTCCACAGGTAAATTTCGCCCAGGCCGGTGGAAATCGGCCCCAGTGCAGGCGTGATGCCGGCGGGCAGTTTGTCGCGTGCCTCCTGGATGCGCTCATTGACCAACTGGCGCGCGAAGTAGATGTCGGTGCCGTCCTTGAAGATCACCGTCACTTGCGACAGACCATAGCGCGACAGGGAGCGGGTCTGCTCCAGGTTGGGCAGGCCCGCCATCACCGTTTCAATCGGGTACGTCACCCGTTGCTCGACCTCCAGCGGCGAATAGCCCGGCGCCTGCGTATTGATCTGCACCTGGACGTTGGTGATGTCCGGAACGGCGTCGATGGGCAGCTTCTGATAGCTGAATACGCCAATGGCGGCCATGCCGATGGCGGCCAGCAGCACCAGCCATCGGTGCTCGATGGCCGCGCGAATAAGTTTTTCAAACATGGACGTGGCTCCGGCATCAATGGGTGTGTTCGGCAGAGGCTTTGCCGAGTTCGGACTTCACGACGAAACTGCCTGCCGCCGCATACGCTGCCCCGGCTTGGAGCCCTTGCAGCACCTCGACGCGCTTGCCGTCGCTGCGGCCCAACTGCACGGGCTGGGCCACGAAGCCGTCATTCACCTTGACGAAGACGACGGGCTTGTCGCCCACGCTCTGTATCGCATCGCTGGCCACAGTGACGGGCACGTTGGCCTCGGATGCGGTCACTTCCACATTGACGAACAGGCCGGGACGCCACGCGCCCTGCGGATTGGCCAAGACCACGCGGGCCTTGGCCGTGCGGGTCTGCTCGCCGATCAACGCGCCCACGAAAGTGATGGTGCCTTGCGCGCTGGCATCGAAGGCCGTGGCCTTGATGTTGACTTTTTCGCCCACTCGGACGAGCGGCAAATCCTTGGCAGGCACGTTGATTTCCGCCCAGACCTGGCCCAGGTCAGACACAGTGAACACGGCAGCGTCTTCCTTGACGGCTTCGCCCTGGCTGAGGTGCTTTTCAATCACCACGCCATCGAAGGGTGCGCGCAACTCCAGGCGGTTCAGCCCGCCCGAAGACCCTGGGGCCAGGCCCACGGCAGACAGCTTCTGCTGCGCGTTGGCCACGGCGACCTGCGCCTCGTTCAATGCCTGCCCGGCTTGCAGGTAATCCTGCTCGGCGGAAATCTTCTGTTCCCACAGCCGCTTCTCGCGCTCGAAGGTGGTCTTGGCCAAAGCCAGCCGCTTTTGCGCCGTCTGCAATTCGCTGCGCTGCTCGGAGGCGGTCGGGCTGGTTATGACCGCCAGCACCTGTCCCTTCTTGACCGTTTGTCCCAAGCTGGCCTGCACGCTCTCGACCACGCCCGCCATGCGCGGGACGACATGCGAGGTGCGGTCTTCGTTCAGGCGGATCTCGCCCGGCAATTGCAGGGCAGACTTGATGCTTGCAGCCCCTGCGGTGTCGATGCCGATGGATGCCGCCTTGATTTGCGCATCGCTGAGTTCGACTTTCCCCTCTTCCTGGCTGAAGCTGAACCTGAAAGGCGCATTGGCCGTTTGTGCCACGATGTTGATCTCGAACGCATGGGGCTCCGGCACGGTCTCGCGACTCAGCAGACTGTCTTTGTCGGGCGCGAAATTGAGCGCCTGCTTCTCGCCGGTCAAACGCGAAACGGTGGCGCTGACCTTGGCGGCGCTGGCGGCCAGCGCCTTGCCCTTGTCGTACAGCCAGATGCGTAGGCGCGGCTCGCCGCCGTCTTCGGCGAGCAATGCCTCCAATCCGAAATCCCCTTCATTGAACAGCTTGCCGCCATGCGGCCCCTTGCCCGGCCCTTCATGGTGCTCGCCATCCGCATGGCCCTTGTCGTCCTCGTGCTGCGCATCGCTTGTCTTGCCATGATGCTCACCATCGCTGTGGGCCTTGGCTTCAACGTGGCTGCTGTGGCCCTCGCCTTCGGCGCTCTTGCCCGTCTTGCCGCCGAGGATGGCGCCGCCCAGTCCAACGCCCACAACGGCGATCACGGCGATGGCAATCCATTGCTTCTTGCCGACGTTCAGTTTGTTCGTGTCGAATTTCATGTTCATTCCTTGTTCGCGGGCGGGGTGGTCGTGGGTTCGGATGCGCCGATCACGCGATCCATGTCCGCCGCCGCGCGATGCGCTTCGGCCAGTGCCTTGAGGTATTGGGATTGGGCGGCGAAGTAGGTGCGCTGTGCGTCCAGCACTTCCAGGAAATTGAACTTTCCGTAGCCAAAACCCACGGTGGCCGCGTCATAGGCGCTCTTGGCCCCAGGCAGTACCTCGCGCTGCAACACGTCGATCTCGCCGCGAACCAACGTCAGCCGTTCGCGGGCTTGCAGCACTTCCGTGCTCAGGCGCAGGTTCAACGCCTGGAGTTCGTCCCGCGCCTTGTCTTCACGCTTCAACGCTTCCAGCAAGTTGCCCTGATTGCGGTCAAACAAAGGCAGCGGCACGGAAACGCCGAGCATCAACTGATTGCGCGCAAGCTCGTTCGGGCGCTTCACGCCCAGGCTGACCGTGACATCTGGCGTTTGCTTGCTCCGCTCCACGTCAGCCAATGACCTGCGGCGTTCAACTTCCAACTGCGCCCGGCGCAATGCCGACGAGGCCGACAGGCGCTGCTGGATGTCATCCAGCGAAGGGACGACCGGGAGATCATCCACACTGCCCGACACCTGGGTGAACTGTGGCGGGCTGGCCCCCAGCAAGCTGGCCAGCCGTGCGCGGGCGCTGCGCTGTTCGCTTTGGGCCTGCGCCAGTTCAACCCGCACGCCGGCCTCGGCCACCCGGGCCTTGGTTTCCTCGACCGGAGAGACCTTGCCCGCCATCACGCGCTTGGCAACGGCGTCCGTCGCTTTCCTGGCCAAGTCAACGCTGTCCTGGGCCAAGGCCGTGCGATCCTGGGCTGCCAGCGCATCGAAGAAGGCGGCGACCACGGCGGCGCGAATTTCGACGCGACGCGCGTTCAACTCCTCGACCGCAACGTCACGCCCACGCTCTGCCGCCGTGATGCGGGCAGCGCGCTTGCCGCCCAATTCGATGGGCAGGTTGATCTGAGCGCTTTGGGTGCGGGTTTGCGTGCGCTGGTCTTCAAGCGCATACGCCAGTTCGGGGTTGCGGCGCGCTTGCGCCTGAAGCACCTGGCCTTGCACGGCCTCGACTTCCCGCTGAGCGACGGTCAGGTCAAGATTGGCTTCCAAAGCCAGCGCGATGGCTTTTTGCAGGCTCAGTGGAGCCGTTGCTTCAGTCTGCGCCCCGCTTTGGGCATTGCCCGGCAGCGCTGGCAGCGGCTGGGCGAAAGCCAGCCCTGCCGTGAACGCAAGGAGCAAGCCTGCCGCCGTTGCCCTTGCGTTGTGATTGTGAATACCCTTCAACATCCGATTCTCCAGTGACTTGAAATACACGAGGGAATCGGCGGGGGGCGATCCAGATGATCGCCAGCAACGTCGTCACATCAGCCGCACGAAGCCGGCTGGATACCGTAGCGCGCCATGCGCGACGGCAGGGGTGAGGACGAAGAGAAAGGAACGCGCTCCCCGCCGATCAGGCGAGGGCACGCCACCGAGGGCGCTCTAAACGTTCGGGTGGAGGCGCGGCAAGGCTCTCCGGGTGGTACGCCGTATCCAGGGACGGGCTGATCGACGACGCCAGCTTGACATCCCCTGACAAGACCGAGAAGCACCCGGCATGACAGGACGGGCAATCAGGATCGCCGCCCAGGGTCTTGGCCGGATCAGGGCTGGCGTCCTTGCCGTCGGCCGCCTTGTGCTGGTGCGCATGGTGGCCGAAGTGCTTGGCCGCAGCCCCGGTTTCATGCTGGCAATAACTGGCCACAGCCGCCCAACTGAATTGGAGCGGCAAGAACACCAGCAAGACGATAGCCAGCCATTTGCGCATAGGTGTAGCAGTGTAGCAGCTACAGGCTTCAATCCGCCATTCCTCGCTGCTTGGGTTTGTTTCAGAGTCCTCTGCGCGTAGCGTGCCTCCTCGCGGGTTCATCCAGAATGAAATAAGGACCGCTTCTATATTCGAATAGCTGTGGTCGCTTGACGCAACGAAGCGACACGAGGGGCACGGCAGCGCAGGGTATTGGCAGCAGTGTCAACCGCCGGAATACATTTCGAGCCGCGCACGCCGCGCTTCTGGTGATTCGCTGCGCATCTCATCGACAACCTGTTGGCGCGTCTTCGGTGCTGCGGAACTCTTGATGGGCACCGGCAGTCCACGTTGCATCAGCGTGAGCGTACCGTCCTTGCGGGCTGCCTCGACCTCGGCCAGCACCTGGGCACGGGTCTTGGTACTCTTGAAATGATCGGGGTGATACGTGAAGCCCTGCTCATTGGACGCGGGGTGCCAGAGCGAATCGGCCTGGGCCGCCATGGGCAGTGCCGTGGCCAGGATAATGGCTTTCATGGCGACAAGATGGGTCAGTTTCATTGCATGGTCCTTTCCAGTGTGATTTGCAGAAAATCGATATGCCCGAAGGCATGAGCACAATGTAAGAACCGGCACCGAACGGGAGTAAAACGTGCAGATGACAATTTGGACAGGTTGCGAGAGACCGCAGCAGGAACGCTGCGCATGAAGCTGCTGATCGTGGAAGACGAAGCCAAGCTCGCGGACTATCTTCGCAAGGGACTCTCTGAAGAAGGCTATGTGATCGATGTGGCTGCCAACGGCATCGATGGCCTCCACATGGCCTCTGACGGCCACTACGACCTGATCGTTCTCGACACCATGCTGCCGGGCATCGATGGCTTCGGCTTGCTGGCTGCACTGCGGCAGAGCAAGCAGACGCCGGTGATCATGTTGACGGCCCGCCATCGCATCGAGGATCGCGTACGCGGGCTGAAGGCAGGAGCGGACGACTACCTCGTTAAGCCGTTCGCCTTTTCCGAACTGGTGGCACGCATCGAGGTGCTGCTGCGCCGCACCGCCGGTACTGCGCCCGCGCCTGATGCGCTGGTGCTGTGCCTGGGGGACTTGCATATGGACCTGGCGAGGCGGCGCGCTACTCGGGCCGGCCAGCGCATCGATCTGTCCGCAAAGGAGTTCCAACTGCTGACGCTGCTCTTGCGCCGCAAGGGCGAGGTTCTGTCACGTACCGAAATCGCGGAGCAAGTATGGGACGTGAACTTCGATCACGGTACCAACGTGATCGACGTCGCTGTGCGTCGCCTTCGGAGCAAGCTCGACCTGCCCTTCGAGCGCCCACTGCTGCACACCGTCCGTGGCATGGGCTACGTACTCGAAGATCGGCAGTCGTGAGACCCAGGCGTGCCGGATCGCTGGGACGGCGGCTTGCCCGTTGGCTCGCACTTCTCACCCTGGTCGGGCTGGCCTTAACCTGCCTGGGCATTTACACCGTCACCGCGCTGAGCTTCAAGGAGCGGCAGATGGACACGCTGCGGCAACAGCAGACCCAGGTGAACCATCTTATTGCCGAGGCAGCAGAGTTAGACAGCGGCACGCTCGCACACAAGCTCGACGATGGCATGGTCGGCCGACAGGACATGAAATTGATCCTGACCCGTGCCGACGGCAGCGTCATCTATGCCAGCGCCGGCATTCCAGTGCATCACCGCGTGATCGACATGCGATTCGAGGCTACGACCGGCATCCCCCCCATCCAGGCGGTGCTGAGTCTTGATGTCAGCGAGGACGATCGTGTGCTAGAACGCCTAGCCCGCACGCTCGTCGCCGCCGCACTCGCTGGCGCAGTGGTGATTGCTGCTGGCGGATTTACGCTGGTGCAAATCGGGCTGCGTCCCGTGCGCGACCTCTCGGCTCAGATCCAGGCACTGGAGGCCGATACTCTGCACCGGCTTCTGGATGGCTCCGCTCAACCCGACGAACTGGCTCCGCTGGTGGCCCACGTCAACGAGTTGCTGAAGCGTCTGCACAAAGCCTACGAACAACTGGATGCCTTCAACGCTGACGTTGCGCATGAACTGTTCACGCCGTTGGCGACGTTGATGGGGGGCACTGAAGTTGCTTTGCGCAAAGCACGCGATGCCGACACGTTGCGAGATGTGTTGGGCTCGCACCTCGAAGATCTCCAGCGCATGTCGATGATCGTGCAGGACATGCTCTTTCTGTCGCAAGCCGACCGGGGGGCTGAGGCCCGCCGCGAGCACGTCGCCAGCATGGCAGGCGTTGCGCGCGCGGTGGTGGAATTGCACGAGGCAGCCATTGAGGAAGCCGGGCTGAAAGTTCGTATCAATGGTGATGCCACTGGCTTGGCCGACGTGCGCCTATTGCAGCGCGCATTGTCCAACCTGATCGGCAACGCAACCCGGCACGCGCATCCGCACAGCACCGTTGTCGTGCAAATCGACCGGCTGGACGGCGAGATCGCCCTGCGGGTGGTGAACGAGGGGCAGACGATTTCAGCCGAGCATTTGCCCAATCTGTTCAACCGCTTCTACCGGGCAGATGCAGCGCGGTCGGATGCCGCCCGTAATCATGGACTGGGCTTGGCCATCGTGGCTGCCATCGCCCGCATGCACGGAGGGCGGACGATGGTCGATTCGAGCGACGGCATCACGTCTATCGGGCTCATGGTGCCCACCCCGCGCGCGCAATAGTCAACGGATCGGGCACCACCAACAGACTGGCTCCACTAGCCAATTACTTCTTCCAGCAGGAGAAGCGCCAGAAAGCCGACAAAGAACATCGCCGTCACCCAGGGGCGATCTGGCGTTTCGTGTGCTTCGATCAGCAGTTCTTCGGTCACGAGGTAGAGCAACGCAATCAGACCAAACGCGAAGAAGCCGGTCAGAAGAGGGCTGGGCAGCAGCGCCACCGGCGCTCCGAGCAAGGCTCCGATCGGCAGCAGGAGCACGAGCGCGGACGTGATCGAAATGACCTTGGCACGAGAACGAACGCTCTCGCCGAGTTCCGTCGCCACCGTCAATCCCAGGAACAGAACCTCGATGGTCAGGGCGATGGTCAGAAGCAAGCCGACCTTTGGGCCAGCCGCAAACCCGATACCAAGCACCAAGCCATCAATCAGGATGTCGATGCCGATCACGGTCAGGAGACCGGCTGGCCCTTTCGCCAACGCCTCCAAATGCTTCACCAGCAGCATGGTGGCGACACCGATTCCGCCGCCGATCAGCGTTGCCCAAGGCGATCCCCTGTGCATGATGTCGGGCAGGATTTCGCCGGCCGCCGCTGCGAACACGACCCCAGCGGCGAAGTGCTGAATTGCGCTGACCAGCGTTGGCCCAGGGCGCGCGCTCACCGCGACTGCGGCGCCGATGATGGCGGCCGCTGCCGGGATCAAGGTGTACATCCAGGCCGAGATCGCCATGACTCAGATCACCGCGTTGCCACACTGAGCACAGAATTTCGCGCCGGTCGGAATGACGCTACTGCACTTCGCACATGAAGCTGGCACCAGCGATGTCCCGCACTGGCCGCAAAAGCGAGCGCCGTTCGGATTGATCGCTTTGCATTGCGGGCAGGTGATGCCACTGACCGAAGGCGCTGGATTGTGCCCCCAGTCGTGGCTGCTGGGGCTACCGTGGCCGCGGCTATTGCCATGCCCGTGGGAACTGCCATGCCCCCCGCCATGCCCGCCAAAAATTCGATCCAGAATTCCCATTTTCAACACTCCATATTCAGTTTTACTGACCCGCCCGCTGCCTGAGCAGCCTCAGCCCGTTGAAGACCACCAGCAGGCTCGCCCCCATGTCGGCGAACACGGCCATCCACATGGAGGCATCGTCGAAGATGGCCAGCAGCAAGAACACCAACTTGATGCCCAGCGCGAGCGCGATGTTCTGCCACAGCACGGCGTGGGTGCGCTTGGATAGCCGGATCGTTTCGGGCAGGCGGCGCAGGTCGTCGTTCATGACCACCACGTCGGCGGCTTCCATCGCCGTGTGGGTGCCCGCGCCGCCCATAGCGAAGCCGATGTCAGCCTTCGCCAGCGCGGGGGCATCGTTGATGCCGTCGCCGGTCATCGCCGTGACGCCCAGGCGCTGCTGAAGCTCGCCGATGGCGCGCAGCTTGTCTTCGGGCAGCAGGTTGCCGCGCACCTCGGCGATGCCCGCCTGGGCGCCGACGGTTTGCGCCGTCGCTAGGTTGTCCCCCGTCAGCATCACCGGCGTCACACCCAGCGCCTTCAGGTCGGCCACGGCCTGCGCCGACGAGGGTTTGATCGTGTCAGCCACCGCGCAGATGGCCATGACCCGTTCGCTGCTGGCCAGCAGCGTGACGGTACGGCCCGCTTGTTCATGCACTGCGAGGCGGGCTTCGAGTTCAGCCGAGCATTGCCCGCGCTCTTCGATCCAGCGGTGGTTGGCCAGCACATAGGTATGGCCGTCGATCACCCCCTGCACGCCGCGCCCGGCAACGGCCTGAAATTCGTCCACCTCTTGCGCGGCGGATGACACGCCGTCCGCGATGGCTTTGGACACCGGGTGATCCGACCGCGCCGCGAGGCTCTTGGCCAGCCCCTCCAGGACTTGCTGACCGAGTCCTGCGTCCACGGGCTCGAAGGCCACCAGCTTGGGCTTGCCTTCGGTGATGGTGCCGGTCTTGTCCAGCGCCACGGCCTTGATCTTGCGCGCCTCTTCCAGGTACACACCGCCTTTGATCAGGATGCCCCGCCGCGCCCCGGCGGCCAAACCGCTGACGACGGTGACGGGCGTGGAAATCACCAAGGCGCAGGGGCAGGCAATGACCAGCAGCACCAGAGCCTTATAGGCGGCCTGCATCCAGGTCAGCCCCATGAGCCACGGAGCCAACAGCGCAACGGCAACGGCCAGGACAAACACCGCAGGCGTGTAGATGGCGGCAAAGCGATCCACGAAACGCTGGGTGGGGGCGCGGGAGGACTGGGCCTGCTCAACGGCGTGGATGATGCGCGCCAGCGTGCTGTCGGAAGCAGGCGCCGTAACACGGATTTCCAGCGCCGCAGCCTGATTGATGGTGCCGGCGAAGACTTCATCGCCAGGGCTCTTGTCCACCGGCAGGCTTTCGCCGGTCACGGGGGATTGGTCAATGGCGCTCTGGCCCAAGGTCACGATGCCATCCAGAGGAAGGCGCTCGCCGGGGCGAATACGCACCGTCGCGCCCACAGTGACTTCCTTGACGCCGATGCGTGCCCAACTGCCGTCGTCTTGACGCACTTCGGCCTGCTCCGGCGCGAGCGCCAGCAAGCTCTTGATGGCACCGCGCGCCCGATCCACGGCGCGCGCCTCGATGGCTTCCGCAATGGCATACAAGGCCATCACCATCGCCGCTTCGGGCCACTGGCCGATCAGAAAAGCGCCGGTCACGGCCACGGTCATCAGGGCATTGATGTTCAAGCGGCCCTGTCGCAGCGCGGCCAGTCCCTTGCCGTAAACCGAGAAACCCGACAGCGCGATGGCCGCCGCAGCCAGTGCCATTCCCAGCGCCTTGACTGGCACGCTGTCTGGGAAGGCGAATGCCAAGCCTTCGGCCGCCACGGCGAGCCCCAAGGCGCCCAGCGACTTGCCCCAGGTCGTCCAGAAGCCCGTTGGCGAGGCAACCGCAGCGGCAGCAGCCGACGACCCGGTATCGCCAAGAGGTTCCGGCTTGAAGCCTGCCTTGCGGATCGCGTCCACCGCCTGCTGCAAGACAGGATCATCGGCGGCAATGGCCAGCTCGCGGTCGCCCAGATTGAATTGCAGGCTACGAATTCCCGCCATGCCGTCCAACGCCCGGCGGATTTCCGACTCCTCCGAGGCACAGTCCATGTTTGCAATGCGGAAGCGCTGGGCATTCTTCGCGCCGAGGGGTTCTGGCTTGAAACCCGCTTTGCGGATCGCTTCCAGGGCTTGGGGCAGCGCGTGGTCATCGGCGGCAATGGCAAGCTCTCGATCCCCTAGGTTGAATCGCAGGCCGCGAATCCCCGCCATGCCTTCCAGCGCCCGGCGGATTTCCGACTCCTCCGAGGCGCAGTCCATGTTTGCTATGCGAAAGCGCTGCGGCTCGACAGTCGTTGGATCAGACGGTGTTGGCTCGGGCACCGCAGGCACTGTTGCACAGCTACTCCCGCAGCAAGCAGCGTCGGCGTGTTGGCGTTGGTGGGCAGGGTTCATGAAATTCTCCTTTTCAGGCAAATTGGAAACCCTATACCCACTACAGAGTCAAGCGCCTACAATGAGCCTTGGAGAAAAACTCGCGACCGCTCAAGATGAAGCTATGAAAATCGGCGAACTGGCTAAGGCCGCACATACCCAGGTAGAGACGATCCGGTACTACGAGCGTGAAGGCTTGCTACCAGAAACGGCCCGTACAGATGGCAACTACCGCATGTACGCAGAAGAACACGTTGACCGACTGTCCTTCATCCGGCACTGCCGGGGTTTGGACATGACACTGGATGAAATCCGGGTTCTATTGCGCTTCAAGGATGCTCCGCACGAGAACTGCGCCCAGGTGAATGACCTGCTCGACGAGCACATCGACCATGTGGCTACCCGCATCAAGGAATTGAAAGCGTTGGAACGACAGCTCAAGACCTTGCGGGAAAGCTGCCGGGAATCCCAGCAGGCCAGCCAGTGCGGCATCTTGACCGAACTGTCCTCAGCATCGCGCCAGGTGCACGAGCCAGCAACGCGCAGGGGTCATGTTCATGGGGCACATAGCCTCAAGTGACTAGCTCAAAGAAACTCCAAGCCGACGCCCGATTTCCCATGAGGCCGCTCCGCCACGCACCGTCGCCGCAAGCTGCTGCCCCAGTCGCTGCTCGATCACTGGCTTCCACGGCACCAAGCTGAAGCCCATGCCGTCGTCCAGCATCGCGTACCGACCGCTGGCGAGCATGACGCTGCGCCGGTAGATACCGGCCACGCGCTGCCCGTCGGCCACCGGGCGATGCTCCAGGCCGGTGTCGGCCGCAATGTCTTTGGCGGCCTGTGCCAGTTCCCGATCGCGTAGTGTGCCCAGTAGGTTGCGCGCGAGGATCACGCGCTGCCCGCGCCGCTCGGCCAGTCCCTGTTCCGCCAGGAAGTCGGCGCGCTGCTGCATTGCCTGCTTGGCCTCGCCGCCAAAGCCCAGGTCGCCCAGGCCCGAGCCGCCGCCGATCAGTTGCTGGTCGAGCCAGGTGACCCCGATCACGCGCGCCTGCCGCTCGATGGGCAGGTGCGATTTCAGCTCCACGGCTACGCCGCCCAGGCGCTGCGCGTCGTACTGGCGGCCCTGCTCGGGCAGGTCGTCCGGCACCTTCCATAGCCCCTCGGCCACGCGCTCCACGATGCCAGTCCGGCGCAGAGCTTCGAGCCGGCGGACGTGGGCCGCGACGACTTCCTGTGGATCACGGCCCGGCGCGGCCTGACCCTGCGCGATGGCAAGGTGGTGGTCGGTGCGGTACAGGCCATCGCTCGCCAGTGCGGCGATGTTCTTGTCGGCCGCGCGCACGTCGGCCGATCCCTTCACCTCCACCACGGCGCCGGCCGGATAGTTCGCCAGCTCGTCGCGGGCGTTGAGCGCGACGTAGTGGGCCTTGCCGTCCACGCCGTCGATGACCAGATAGCCCCGGTCGCGCAGCTCGTCGGCCAGCCCCTTCGCGGCCACGCGGCCGACAATGGTGCGACCATCGTCGCCAGGCTCGAATACCGCCAGCTCGCGCGGCTCGCCCCGCATGGCCCGCTGCATGGTGCGGATGATGTCGCCGCGCTCGCCCAGGGCGCGCAGGGTCTTTTCGGCATCGGCATGAATGGCCCAGGTTCCGGGCTGCGTCTCGTCGGCCAGGCCCAGGCGCTGCAAGCGTTGCAGGCGGCCGATCAGCAGCAGGCACTGGCGTTGCAACCTCGACTCGTTGAGCCGTTCGACATGCACCAGGCCATCGTCGCCCAGCTCGCGCTTGAGCGTGCGATCCAGGTTCGTCCACCGCTCCTGATCCACCTCGCGCCGCAAGGTCTGCTGGATCTCCAGCTCGGTGCGCGGCCCCAGCCATTCGGTCGCCAGTTCGGCGGCGCGATGGCGGAAGCCGTCGGCGATGTAGTCGCCGGCGATGATGAGGTCTTTGCCGGTGTCGTCGCGCCCGCGCACGACGATGTGCGTGTGTGGGTTGTCGGTGTTCCAGTGATCGACCGCCACCCATTCCAGCCGCGTACCCAAGTCAGCTTCCATGCGGCCCATCAGGTGCCGCGTGTAGGTGCGCAGGTCTTCCAGCTCGGCGCCATCCTCGGGCGAGAGGATGAAGCGGAAATGATGCCGGTCATCGGCGCAGCGTTCCTTGAAGGCGTCGAGGTCGGCGGTATCGGTCTGCGGCCCGTAGGCTTGGCCCGGCTCGCCATCGCGGCCCACGCCGTCGCGCTCGATGTAGCGCAGGTGCTTGGCGAGCGACTGCGGGCTGGCCCGCTGCTGATTGACCAGCAGCGTCTTGATGGCCACGCGCCGCGACATGGGCGTGAGCTTCGCCCCCGCGAAGCGCGCTGCCGTGTGGCCGCGTCCCAGGCGCGAGCCGGGCCGCTGGCCGGCGCGCTGTCCGCTGCCGCTGGCGCCAGGACGGCGCACCGAGGACTTGCCGCTGCTGGCCTTGCCTGCCTGCTTGAGCACCTTGGAGACGAAGCCCTGGCCCCGGTTCTTCGGGGCACTGGGGCGGATGCGGAAATCATCGTCGCGGCGGTCGGTCATGGCTGCGCTCCCTGCAAGCTCTGGCGTGTCCGGTCGTGCGAAGCACGCGGACATGCCTGCATTGGCGCGGGCTTCGCGCCCCACGCGGCACGGCGGCGAAGCCGCTCCGTGCCGCGCCACCCCCACGTGCAGACTGGCTTTGCGGGCCGACAGGTGCCGCACCCTTTTGTCTTGCCTTCCGCCTTTGCCCCTCGCTGGCGCTCCGGGCAGCGGCGGCCCGGCGGCGCTGCTGCGCGAGCAGCCAGCGCGCCGGCGAACGCGAACACGGCCACAGACCGGGCGCGTTCGAGGCAAGACGCCTGCACGTTGGATGGCTGCGCCGAAGGCAGCGCGAAGTGCGGCGCGGATGCGCTCGCACTGCACGCGCTACGACACGGCGACGGCCAGCAGCACGACACGCCCGATGGCACGACAAGATGCACGGCGACGTGCAGCGAGTCGGCGGCCATCATGGGCGGGACTCCAGCCAGACCGGATGCGCGACGCCGATCACGGCGGATGTGCTGACCGGCCCGAAATACCGGCTGTCGAACGACGCCGGGTTGGTCACACTGAGCAGGAACAGTTCGCCGGGTTCTAGGTGACGGCACTGCTGCCAAGATGGCAGCGGCCGGCCCCAGCGGTCGGCAGGCAGCACGGCGGCCGAAGGCACGCCGTCGATGCGGACGACGCGGCCAGTGATGCACACCTCCTGCGGCGCGACGGCGCCCACGCGCTTGAGCAGCGGCACGCGCGCCGGTAGGTAGCCACGCTGCGCGGCCAGCGCGGCGGCGTCTGGCGGCAGCGTGGTCAGGACGATGCTGCCCACGGACAGAGGACGTGGCAGCGAGCCGGTATCGTGGCCCAGCGGATCGACGCGATACCAGCCGACCGCCACACTGTCGGACGGGTTGTAGATCAGGCGCGGCATCGGCTGCACGAAGGACGCCCAGGCCAGCGCAGCGAGGCCGCAGGCGGACAGGCCCGCCAGCACGATACGAGCGCGCAGGCGCGAGCGAGGACGCGGCGGAATGCCCGCTGCACCGGCAACGGCGGATGGAAACGTCATGACAGCGCCCTCCCGGTGAGCCAGGCAGCATGTCGCTCGGCGGTGTATTCGGGCAGCGGCAGGCGCGCAGCGAGCCGGTTGGCGAGCGTGCGCCAGTACGCGGGCGAGGCGCCGTTAGGCGCGATGCCCAGCGCCTCGATGGCGTCGATGCGCTCCAGCACGGCGCGCACCTGGTTCTCGCCCTCGGCGTGTAGCAGCAGGCGCGCGCCCGGCTGCACGCCGGGGATGCGCTGCGCCGCATCGAGCGGCGTGCAAGCCTGCATCACCATGAGCTGCCAGCGGATCGTGCCGTAGTCGTTGGCCTGCCAGCGGATGCGGCAGAGCATGGCGCCCGGCAGGAACACCGCGCAGCGCCGCCAGCGGTCGAGCTGGAGCGTGCGCGCAGGTTCGCCGAAGCGCAGGTAGAGCTTGAAGCGCGGTTCGATGTAGGCCAGCGCCACGCGCGTCAGCGGCGCGCTGGCGGGCTGGCCGGAAGGTGCTGCGAGCGCAGCCGTGGCCGCGCAGGCAACAGGCGCGGCGGCAGACGAAACGGATGCAGTCATGGGGTGTTCTCCCTGCGGTGCTCTGGAAACTCCCGCTCCAGCAGGCCGCGCAGCAGGTCGGCGACGGTCACGCCTTGCGTGAAGGCCGAAACCTTGATGCGCGCCCGCATCGCGGGCGTGATGTCGAGGGTCAAGCGAGCCGTGTAGAGGTCGCCCTTGCCCAGCGCATCGGCATCGCCCTGGCGAATCCACGCCTCGGCGTGCGGATTCGCGGGTGGACGCGCGCCGATGCTGACGCGCTTTGCCGTGCGCTTGCCGTTCGGTGGCGGCTTCGCGGTCATGGCGTCCACCGCAGCAGTTCGTCCACCAGTGCGGTGATTTCGCGGGCGGCGGCGCTGTCCGGCGCCGTCTCGCGTGCAAGCCGGCCAGCGGCCACGCTGTCGGCGAACACGATGCGCTGATGCACTTCCGCACGCAGCGCAGGAAGCGGTTGGTCGGCTAGCGCCTGGCGCGCTTCGCGCCCGATCACGGTGGTGCTGACGCGCCGGTTGATGACGAAGGCCGCGCGCAGCGCAGGCCGGAACACCTGCGCCTCACGGATCAGCGCCACCATCTCGGCGCTGGCCCACAGGTCGTAGGGGCTGGGCTGCACGGGGATCAACACGCGCTCGGCCGCCAGCAGCGCGGAGCGCGCCAAGGCGGCGATGCGCGGCGGGCCGTCGATGACGACGTGATCGGCCCGCCTGGCGAGTTCTGGCGCTTCCTGATGCAGTGTTTCGCGTGCGAGGCCTACGGCGCTGAACAGCCGTGGCAAGCCTTGCTGGCTTCTGCGCTGCGTCCAGTCCAGCGATGAGCCTTGTGGATCGGCGTCCAGCAGTACGACGTGCTGCCCGCGCATCGCCAGCTCGCCGGCGATGTGGGTGGCGAGCGTGGTCTTGCCCACGCCGCCTTTCTGGTTGAGCAGAGCGACGATCATGGCGCGGCCCTCCGTGTTGGAAAGCCGGGCTGTTGCTGCTGCTTTTCGTGCCGCGTGGCGGTTGTCCACTGTGGCGCGGCGCTTCTACTAAAAGTTAGAGAATTTAAGTTAGGGAAGTTAGAGGGCGCGCAAACCCAATGCTGGCGCGGGTTTGCGGACGATTTTGTTGCCTGATAGCACGAGGATTCGTTGCCTGATAGCACGATACCTCTGTTGCCTGATAGCACGAGTCCATCCACAGACTCTCCCGAAGTTATCCCCGTGCCGTCTGCGGCACGGGCCGGAACGTCAGCAGCGGCGAGGAAATCCCGGATACGTGCTCGATGCCCAACAGGTAGCCCGGCAAGGCTTGCCGCGCCACCAGCGCCCGCAGGTCGGCGGCGAAGTCGTAGTAGCGCGCCACGCTGCCCGATTTGCGGTACAGGTGCTGGAAGTCGAATTGCCAGCCGCCCGGCTGTCGGCCGCCGTGCTTGCGCACCAAGCGGTACAGCCACCGCTCGATGCCGCCGGTCAGCCGGAAATACGCCGGGTCGATGGTCAGCACCAGGGCGGCATCCAGCACGCCCGCATAGAACCAGTCCGGCAGGATCAATTCGAGGCCCAGCGGCGTGCCGCTGGCATCGGCCAGTTCCTTCCATTCGTTGATCCACGAGAAGCGGTGCAGGCGCCGGCCGGTCGTCTCGCGGATGGACGTGGCTACCGTGGTCGATTGCAGCCGGTCGAGCGCGGCCTTGAGGCGCTGGTAGTCGCGCAGCGACGTACCGCGCCCGATGAAGCGCAGCACCTCGTAGGGGCGTACCTGCATCAAGCGCGAGGGCCGCAGGCCCGCGTCGCGCGCTTCCACGATCTGGCTGGCGGCCCAGATCAGGATGTCGGCATCCCAGATCGTGGCGATGCCGTGCTCGGCTGTGCCTTCCACGCGGATGGTCACGTTGCTCGCGCGGAAGTCGATCGGCGCCGTGCGCCGCGACTTCGCCAGCGAGAAGAACGGAAAGGCCATCAAATCCTGGCTGTCGCGTGGCGCCATGTCGCCCGGCAGCGCGCGGAACAGGTCGAGCTGTTCGCGTTCCTGCAAGGGTTTGGACATGGCGAAGGCCGCCCACGCGCCGCCGATCAGCGCGCACGACTGTCGGCCGAGTGGTGCTCGGCGTATTCGGGATCGGAAGTCGTCTCGAAGCTGCGGTCGGCGGCCCAGGCATCGAGGTCAGCCACGGCGTACATGACGCGGCGGCCGAACTTGCGAAAGCGCGGGCCACCGCCGATCACGCGCTGCTTTTCCAGCGTGCGCGGCGACAGGCGCAGGTACTCGGCGGCTTCGTCGTTGGTGAGATAGCGTTGGGGCTGCGCGGCAGCGGTCGAGACAGTGGCGGCAGGCCGCAAGGGAGCGGGACGCATGGTGTGAACCTCCATAGCTTTCAAAGCTCCGGCCACACAGCGCAACCGGATGGAGGCAGTCTCAGAAAACGCGGCCCGCGTGCTCAGGGTCGTTTCGCGTCCGCATCAAAACGACCCTTCTCAAGTGGTGGAAGCTGTGCTAGGCGGCGATAGCCGCCGCGCATCAGCGCATCGCCACGCCGCACCAGGCGGCGCACCTTGGAGCGCAAGCCGCCGTCGGCGTACCAGTCGGCCACGGCATCCACGCCGAACAAGCCTTCGCCGACCTCGCGCAAGGACGCGCCCGCCAGGGTCGCGTCGAGCGCCTGCAAGGTGTGCAGTTCCAGTAGCGCCACCGGTGCTGGCCTGGGCAACGCAACGGCTGCGGGAGTCGCCAGTGTGGTGCCGCAAGCGCGATAGCGCGGCGATGCCGTGGCGTCGGTTCGCACGGCATAGGCGACAGCCATGCCGTCTTCCAGGCCAGGCGCCAGCGCGAAGCGCAGGCAATGGCCTGGGCTGTGCGCGATCAGCGCCAGCCGTTTGCCGTCATGGAGCAGTTGCTTATGGCCGGGGATGCGCCAGAACGCGAAGGATTCGGCATCCACGGGCGGATCAGCATCGGGGTGGAGCTGCACCACGGCAGCGTGGCCGGGCTGCCAGGCCGGATGCGCGTCACGCGCATCCAGCGCCGGGTCTTCCAGCAGGCGCAAGCCCCAACGATGCGCAGCATCGGGGCGTCGCGCGCGGCGCAGCCAGTCGAGCCGGTAATCAGGATGACGGCGCAGGTATTCCCAGGCCAGTGCGAGCGTATCCAGCCACAGGACGTAGAGGTACGCGGCGGTGGGATACCAGTGCGCGAAATGGTGGGGGCTGACCATGACGAAAGCTCCTGTCGAACAGCAGGAACGTCGCCACGGCGTCAAACATGCGGGAGCATCAAATCCAGGTAGAAATCCGGTTAAGCTGTAACTGCTGGTGTCAAGACCGATAGGCTCCGGCGTGTTGCGAAATCCGTCTGAATGCGACGGCCGCCTGATCCACAAACGTCACGCGGCACAAAACACCGTGCCGCAAGCCGCGTGAATGATCGTGACTGTTTCAGTCACAGATATTCGGTTTGATGCAAGAGTGCGAATTCAGACTCTGCGGGCCAGGAATAAGACCGAAATAGTCTGAATGCGCCCGGCTTGGTCGGAGCGCGAACGTTCAATCGACGATAGAACCGTTTTCCTGCGCCAGCCGCAGATATTCCGACAGCGGGTGCACCGCCTGGAAATACAAATCCCGCATCACGGGCTGTTTGTTCGGGCCGACGATGGAGGTCAGGTCGGACAGCTTGATATGGCCCAGCTCGGGCATACCGATGCCCACGTCCATGACGCCGAACGCCGTATCGCCATCGGCAGGATCTAGCGAGGCCAGCAGCCAGATGGCGTGCGCGTCGGGAGTGAACAGCCGCACGACCGGCAACGGGTCGTGCGGTTCAGCGGCGGCAACCCGCCGCCCGTTCGCCAGCAGCGCGGCGCGCTGCGCATCGGTGACGAGGGGAGCGTTCATCGTGGTGCTCCTGTTCCAACATGGAATGCCGGTTTTGCGCTTCCACGCCGAAGCGCGGATGTGATTTCCACGGAAGCCGTTGAAACACGAAAGCGCAAAAGCGGCATTGTAGAAATCCGCAAAGACACGTTGGCGGCTTTCCGGCTCTGTCGGAAACCGTAGAAGCGGATTTCCGTAAAAGCACGAATAAGGGCCAAAGGCATGTATGAGTTAAAGATAACGTGGTTTTAATTGTGCTGCGAATCGACGCTTCTGTCCATGCAGAAGCGATCCATCCAGCGCGGCCGGCCGACCGGCGCCACCACCTACGATGCCGAGCTGGCGCAAGCCTTCGGCGCGGCGGTGCGTGCGCTGCGGACGGAGCGCGGCATCGCGCAGGAGTCGCTGGCACACCTCGCCGGCATTGAGCGTTCGCACATGGGCAAGGTCGAGCGCGGCGAGCACATGCCCACGCTGGCGATCATCTTCAAGATCGCCGGCGCGCTCGAATGCAGCACGGCGGTGCTGATGAGCGAGGCTGAAAGCCAGCTCGCAGCAGCGGCCCAGCCGTAGGCGCTGGCCGAGCCGATCCGGCGCAGCCGGTTCGGCGGCATCGAGGGGCGCCAAGCATCGCGCGGCGGGGATAGCCCGCAGGGCTTTCCCCTGGAGTGCAAGCGCCAGCGCGCAGCGCCGCAGGCGCGAAGGCGTGAGGGATTGAAGCCGAATGGCCGTGACGGCTTGACGGCACGGGGCGCAGCCCGAAAGCCCGGCGGCGCTTGCAGCGCCGACACGCCATCCTGTGCTTGCTACGCCACGGGTTGCGAGCCATCCATCGACCGATGAATACCGGCCCTGGCGAACATGCCAAGAGACACCCGTTGCCGAACCTCGTGCGTGCGGTGCTGCGATGAGCAGCACCGCGCCCCGCCGCAATGGGCGGGGCGCGGTGGGCGGCCGTCAGGCCGCCTTGGGCTTGTTGCGCGACCAGATCAGGTCGTGCGTGCCGTCCTCGTTCTCGATCAGGCGGGCATAGACCGTTGCCGGGAATGAAGGATCGTCCAGGGTCACGGACACGTAGGGGCGTCCGGCCTCGCTGGTTTTCTTCCACGCCGCGCCGATGTCGTGGCCAGCCGCTTGCAGGCGGAAGTCGGGGGCGCTCTCGTTGTTGCCCTTGTCGTTGGGAACCAGCTTGACCTTGACGTTGAGCGTCAGGGTGCGGAGCTGGCCGTTGAAGCCGTCTTTGTCTGCGGTGAAGGTGCCGATGTTGGCCATGATGATTTCTCCTTTCGGGTTGAACAAGGTCGCGCCAGTGCGTCCTTGTTGTGATCCGTCCGGCGGGGGATGGGCTGGCCGCACCGCGCAGCGGTCGGAACGCAGTGGAGAACCTGGAAGCGAAAAGAATTTGTCCCGCGAGGAAGCCGCGTAGCGGCGGGGAAATTGTTTTCGCTGGAAGGTTGCGGCCATGAAGCCCAAGGCGCAGCCGCGCCACCGCCAGGATTCACAACAAGACAAGGACGCACAGGCCGCCCGCTCCCGAATGGAGACGTGGCCGACTCGGCATCCCCGCGTGACGGCTTCACTGGCTTGCGCCCTGACGCGGGCCAGGTCAATGCCCCGACGACAAGGCCAGAGCGCCCCAGCCGCAGCTCGCGGCACATGCTTGAGGCGTGGTGTGGAAGCTCCATCAGGCGAGGCCGGGAGGTGTGTCGGTGAACCGTCCTTCATGACGTACAGGCAACGAATCACCAGCGTCGAGGACGGCACGCTTTTGCACAACCCGCCGCAGCAAGCCGGGGCGTAGCCCCACAAGCCCCGCCCATCGCGGCGGGGCACTGGCCGGGCCGATCCGGCGCAGCCGGTTCGGCGGCATCGGGGGGCGCCAAGCATCGCGCGGCGGGGATAGCCCGCAGGGCTTTCCTCTGGAGGCAAGCGAAGCGCGCAGCGCCACAGGCGCGAAGGCGTGAGGGATTGAAGCCGAATGGCCGTGACGGCGAAGGCGGCACGGGGCGCAGCCCGAAAGCCCGGCGGCGCTGCGCGCCGACACGCTCACATCAGTGAAAACGTGCAGCGAACCGAGTGCCCAGAAGTTCGCTGCATAGGTTCATCGTTGTATCCTTAATGCAAATTTCGTTGCATCAAGATACTTTCAGCCAGCTCTCATGTCCTTTGAAAATCTCTCGATTGGCCGTCTGATCATCCACGAAGTCTTTGCACGAGGCGCGGACAGGGCCTTGGTTCAGCCGACTTACGGGAACCAGCTCTTGGTGCTCCCTCAAGACGCGAGGGATGCCTTGCAAGCCCGCATCACGAATGCTCTCGGGAAATCATCTCACGGTGTCGAAATGACGATCCGAGAGTCCGGGGCCGACAGCACTTGGCACAGAGCTAAAGAAATCGTCGAGGCGCAGGGCAACGATGCCCAATTCGTAAACATCTCCCAAAACATTGCCAGCAAGTTGGCGGTTGCCCAGGCCAATCGCACCATCCCTGGCGGCATCGTCGTGGTGATCGAAGGAACTTGCGGCAACCCCGCCAAGTCCTTCATGTGCGTCATCAAAGCCGAGCCCCATGGGGGCTTCACCAAGCGGCAAGCGGGCGGGCATTTGACCTTGGAATACATCAAGGAACTCATCCTCACACCCCAGGCCAAGCTCTACAAGATTGGAGCCTTCCTGCGACAAGATCCCGCAGCAGCCACACCCCAGGAGCCCACTACCGGCTGGAGAGCCTTTCTGTTTGATGACCTGATTACTCAGGGCAACAAGCTCGCTGCTGCGCAGTATTTTTATGAGTCTTTTCTGGGGTTGGAATTTCCATCCAACAGTGCATTTCAGACCAAACAGTTCCACGCACTGACCAAAGATTTCATCCGCAATGCCAATGTCGATTCGGAGAAAAAAATCGACCTCTTGAATGCTCTAACCACCTACTTGAAGACGGATCAGGCCGCCACGATTCAGGTGGACGTGTTCTCCCAAAATTATCTGGGAGACGCAGCTCTGCAAGATGCATACACGGCCTATATGGGGCAAAAGAGTTTTCCCAATACGGCCATCCATAAGGATCTCTCTGAGGTTCAAAGCCAATTGCGGCTGCGGAAACTCACATTCGGGCATGACATCAAGCTCACCGCTCCCGCAGATCAATTCGAGAACTACGTGCGAATCGAGTCCATCGACGGTGATGCCGATGAGCACGGCAACGTGCCCAAGTGGAC
Organism: Diaphorobacter sp. JS3051; assembly: GCF_015832135.1. Classification (NCBI taxonomy): domain Bacteria; kingdom Pseudomonadati; phylum Pseudomonadota; class Betaproteobacteria; order Burkholderiales; family Comamonadaceae; genus Diaphorobacter; species Diaphorobacter sp. JS3051. Next base: position 56,506 of record NZ_CP065406.1, on the reverse strand, counting down.
CAAGATCACGGTGCGCGACCACATCCGAGACCAAGAGTGAACGAACAAGAAATCCTTGCGCGATGGGAAGCTGACAAGCCCTTATACAGAGCTTGGGCCAAGCTCATCGACCAGGAAATCGAAAGGCGCCTTGTATCCGCCATTGCCCCAACGCCGCTGGACTACTTCTTGAAGGTTCCCATGGTGCCTCGCCTCAAAGGCGACACCAGCTTGATTGACAAGGCCCTGTACCGCAGCAAGCCCTATAAGAATCCGTATGAGGACATTACTGACAAGGTGGGCATGCGGTACGTGGTACTGTTGACCACGCACATCAATACGTTCTGCTCGATCATCGAAAGCCGTGAGTGCGAAGCATTCTGGTCATGGTCCAAGGACAAGGACTACGAAGAGGAGCGGTTGGCCAAGCCCTTGGAGTTCTCCTATCAATCGGTTCACTACGTACTGCGCTCCAAGGCGGAGCTGTCCGTCGATGGGGTGAATCTCCCCGAGGGCCTTGCGTGTGAAGTGCAAATCCGCACGCTCTTGCAGCATGCTCATAGCGAACTAACCCACGACACGCTCTACAAGCCCAAGACCACTGCAAAACCCTCCATCAAGCGCACTGTTGCCAAGAGCATGGCATTGATCGAAGCTACAGACGAATTCTTCGAGCAAGCCATGAAGGATCTCGCCAGCGCCAGCGAGCCACAGCGGCAACTCTTGGACTACCTAAGTACGACCTACAGGAAGGGCACCGGCCTAGAGCCTGGCCAGGAGCGATCCAATCAGCTTGTGGTCGATGCCTTCATGGAGTTTCTGCCGCAGGAAACCAGTGCTCGTATCGAGGAATTCTTGACGGCCAAGAACTACATTTTTGAAAAGATCAAAGAGCAAAACGGCCAGCGACATTTCTTCAATCAACCTGCTGTACTCCTGGCGTACTTCCTCGTCGAGAAAATGCCTGCCCAGACCCGAGAGAATTGGCCTATAGACTCGGATGATCTGGCCAAAATATTCAGTGATTTGGGCGCCGCATTTTAAGGGGCGCACGGTTGCAGTGCTCAATTCTGATTCGGAGGTTGGCCTTCAACACCGGGCGCGGCCACCGCCGCGCCTGGATTTTGCATTTCACCACGCCCAGGGCGGAACGGCCTGGGCGCGGTGCTGATCGCGGTTATTCCTTCGTCTCGATGAGCCACCACACGGCGCGCGGCAAGGCGCGGCCCGTGATGGGGTGAATGTCGGTGAGGTCGGCGCGGGCCGACCAGCCCGAGGGCGGGCGGTAGCCGCGCACGTCGCCTGCGCCGTGCCAGCGGCGGGCGCGTACCGTGCCGGGCGCGTAGATCGCCGCCATGCGTGGGCGGCTGGTGGTGATGCGGGTCATGGGGGCTTCTCCTTGCAGCGAAGCGCCCCGGTCGAGGCCGGGGCGCTCGCCTTCGGCGCGGGTCAAGCGGCTAGCGCCTCGGCGGGTTCATCCGCCATTGCTTCGGCATCCTCCGGGGCGTCCTGCTCCGGGCCTGCTTCCTGCGCCACATCCTGCGGGCCTGTGGCCTTGAAGATCGCAGGCATCCAGCCCTTGCCATCGGCCAGTCGCTCGGCTTCGCTGGCAATGTCGGCCTTCTTGAGCTTCGCCAGCCGGGTGACGGATTCCGGTGCAAACGCGCCCACGGCATCCAGAATCACGGTAAGCGATCCGCCAACTACGTCTTCCCACAGAGCGTCTGAGAGGGGAAGCTACGTGTCCATGTAGAACAAGGTGGACACGTATGTCAGAGATCGATGCAGAGGTGGTGAGGCGCCTGGTCACGGGGCGCAAGAACGATGGACGTGCCGTGTACGACCCGCAGGCCAAGGCCGAGGTGGTGCGGGCGTGCCTGCAGCCGGATGTGTCGGTGGCGCGCATGGCGCTGCAATGCGGCATCAACGCCAACTTGCTGCGCCGCTGGATCACCCAGAGCATGGGCTCGGACCTGAAGGCAAGTCGTGCCAACCTGCCGACCGTGGCCATGGCCAGCACCAGTGCTTTTGTGCCGTTGCGGCTGGCGGCCCCCGAGGCATCTCCCGTCACCGCCGCTGAGGTCAAGACACGCCTGCACGCCCGACTGCCCAATGGGGTGGAGATCGACCTCAGCGATGCAGACCCGGGTGGGTTGCTGCCCGTCCTTGAACTTCTGGGGCGCCTGCCATGTTCCGGCTCGACGACACGCTGACGGTGTACCTGCACCGCCCGGCCATCGACTTCCGAATGGGCATCAACGGTTTGGCCATCCTGGTGGAGCAAGCCCTGGGCATGAACCCGTTCGCGGCGGCGGTGTATGTGTTCAGCAACCGCCAGCGCAACCGGGTGAAGATCCTGGTCTGGGAGCGCAACGGCTTCTGGTTGTTGATGAAGCGCCTGGAGCAAGACCGCTTCATCTGGCCGGACGAGGCGGTGGTGCCGACGCTGACGGTGGAACAACTGCACTGGTTGCTTGATGGCATTGATCTGGCGGTCACACAGCGACACCCACAGCGGTTCTACGAGCGCGTTGCGTGAGGCTGGTGCTGCCGAAATGAGCAATGCCACTGCTGAGAATATTTGCCGCAAAATCCCCAGCACAAGGAACCGCCTGAGCGACAAGCAGATCGAAGCAGGCGATGGTTCACATGCCCACCGCCGAAGAATTTGCAGCCTTGCAAAAGGCGCTGGCCCAGGCCACCCAGACCAGCGAATCACTCGCTGGTGAGCTGCGCATCACGCGCGCCGAGCGCGACCTGCTCAAGGAGCAGCTCAACAAATTCAAGCGCCAGTTGTTCGCCGCCAAGAGCGAGGCCAGCGCAGGCCACCAGAAGGACATGTTCTTCAACGAGGCCGAGGCGCTCGGCTCGGCAACCCAGCCGGCCCAGGAAGAAACCGAGGCCGACGACAACACTGTCGAGGTTCCCGCTCACAAACGGACCAAGCGCGGGCGCAAGCCGCTGGACCCAGCCCTGCCGCGCGAGGTGGTGCGCCACGAACTGCCCGAATCCGAGCGTGTCTGTCCTCACGACGGTGCCGTGCTGCGGGAGATTGGCGTGGAGGCCAGCGAGCAGCTCGACATCATTCCGCAACAAGTGCGCGTGATCCGCCACGAGCGGGTCAAGTACGCCTGCCCGTGCTGCGATGGCACGCTGCGCCTGGCGGCCAAGCCCGAGCAAGTCATCCCCAAGGGGCTGTTCAGCGAAGGCCTGCTGGCCTGGGTGATCACTTCCAAGTATGTGGACGGCCTGCCGCTGTACCGCCAGGCGGCCTTGCTGGGGCGCTTCGGAGGCCGCGACCTCTCGCGCAACACCATGGCCGCCAGCGTGGTGCGGGTGGGCCAGGCGGTGCAGCCCGTCATCAACCTGCTGCGCGACCGGGTGCTGGACGCCCCGCTGATCTTCGGTGACGAGACCGAGATTCAGGTGCTCAAGGAGGCCGGTCGCAGCGCCCAGTCCAAGAGCTACATGTGGGCGCAGATGACCGATGGTTCAGGCGCCAGCGGCACAGGTCCGCCCATACGCCTGTTCGCCTACTCACCCTCACGCAGCACAGAGGCGGCGCAGCTTCTGTACGTCGGTGCGCGCGAGGGCGGCGTGCTGATGACCGACGGCTACGAGGTCTACAACAAGATCGCCTTGGCGAACAAGCTCGTGCAAATCGGGTGTTGGGCACATTGCCGGCGTTACTTCAATGACGCGCTGCAGGCCTTGCCCAAAGCCAACCGGGGGGCTGAGCAATTGGCGGCCAGGTTCATCGCGCTGATCGGCAAGCTCTACCGCGTGGAGGCCCTGGCCAAAGAGCAAGGGCTGGATGCGAATGCGCTGCTGCATAGCCGCCAAGCCAACAGTGTGCCCGTGCTGCAAGAGATCCAGGCCTTGCTGCTGGCCAACGTTCATGCGGTGCTGCCAGGCAGTTTGCTGGGCAAGGCGCTGCACTACCTGTCCTCGCAGTGGGCCAAGCTGGAGCGCTTCGTCACCAGCGGCAACTACCCGATAGACAACAACGGCTGCGAGAATTCGATCCGCCCGTTTGTCATCGGAAGACGCAACTGGCTCTTCGCCGACACCGTGGCCGGCGCCAACGCGAGCGCCAACCTGTACTCGTTGCTGGAGACCTGCAAGGTCAACGGCGTTGATGGGTACCAGTACCTGCGCTCGCTGCTAGTGGCACTTCCACGGGCCAGGACCGTCGATGACTACGAGGCCTTGCTGCCCTGGCGACTGGCGCGGTGATCCACCGCCTGACAGTTCGAGGCGCGAGATGGCTCAGTGCAAATCGGCCGCAGCACCACAGCACTTCTTGAACTTCGCCCCGCTCCCACAAGGGCACGGATCATTGCGCCCCACCTTGGGCTGCATCGACTTGGCCACCTCCCGCTGATAGACAGCGAGCCGAAGTGGCAGCCAGTGAGCGTGCATGTCCAGAACAGCCGGCGGGATTTGTTGAGCCAGCTCCGATCGCATGGCCGGTGTTCGGGTGAGTTCGTCCTGATCCACGCAATAGTCGTCTTCGCCCAGCAGGGCAATGGGTCTGAACCAAACTTGCCCTTGGGGAGTGGACAGCAACGGTTGCCAGTCCTTCCAGCAAAGCCTCATCCCCTGGACAAAGCCGTACGCCCACGATTCTGCGTCGTCGTATTCACGCTCGTCACCGTCGTAGGCCATCGTTGACCAGCACGGGCTGATCTCCCGGGGGTCATCCCCCAGGCCGGCAATGATGGTGTTGAAGTGGCGCATGACCAAGCCCAGCATGTGGTTCAGCTCTTCGACGGAACCCATCGGAGGCATCATCTCCTTGGTACCCCAGATCTTGGGCAGCCATTGCTTGGGATGTACGGTCGTCGGCCCGACCGCAATGGCGTGCAAGAACCCATCGACCATGTCCATGGTCATGCCTTCTTCCGTGTCAACGCCGAACAGCAGAAAGTGGTCGAGTTCTTCGAACTCTTCCTCGGACAAGGGAGCAAATGGGTCTGTCATCAACTGAATGTGAAATGCGGCGTTGACCCAGATTCTCGCGCGTCGCAGACCGCACCACGCCGAGAGAACATTCATTGCCTCAACGGGCACCCGAGTGCAAGGGCGTGGTCAATAGAGCGCTTACGAATCACGGCCTTGGAAACGTGCTTGAAGTAGCCTTCTGCGGTCGGCTGCCACCATGCGGCCATGTCGAGGCCCACGGCCTGCGCCAGTTCTGCGCCGGGCTGGTGCGGCGTGGCACGTGGCGTCACCACGTCCACCGTGGAAGCCACGCACACGGCCAGCAGCCGCACCAGTTCGTCTTGCGGCTTCGCCAGCAGCACGGCGAACAGTTCGGCGCTGTCCTCCGGCAAGCCTTCACCGGCCACCTGTTGCAGTTCGCGCAGCGCCACGGCGGCAAGCGATTGCGGCCAGTCCGGGGCCATGCCTTCCAGTCGGTCTTGCACCGTGAGGCGCACGCCCAGCGGCAGATTGTGGCCGTAATGGCTCCCCTGCAAGACAGTCTGCACCATGCCATGCACCACGGCAGCCAGCGCCGCTTGCGGATGCCGGGCCACTTCGATTTGCAGCGCGGCGGTGCGATGGGCGCTCAACCGTTGCGCCAGCCGGTCGGACATGGCTGCGGTCTTGGGCTGACTGTCGTCGTCTCCGTCCTCGCCTTCGTCATCGTTATCGGCATCCTCGCCGCCGGAACCTTGCCGCAGCCGTTCCAGCGTGCGCAATGCCTTGGCCTCAGCCTCGCGCATCAGGCCGCGATGAATGACGGCCTCGCCATTACGGTCGATGGTGACGATGGCACCGGCTGCAGCCTTCACGTTCGAGCCGTAGCCTTGCAAACTATCTTCCAGCGCCTGCAACTGCTCGCCCAGGGCTTCGCCTTCCTCCTGCAAGGCGTCGGCCTTATCCTCGTCGTCGGCATCCATCGCCGCATCCACGGCTTCACCGATGGCCCGCATCTTCTCCTGCAGCCGCTCGATGCGCTGCGCCTCGCGCTTGGACGGCTCGCGCCGTTCCCTCGGTGCGCGCTGGAAGACGTGCAGGTCGGCATGGGTCACGCCCGGCGTGGCATCCACCCAGGCCCAGCCCTCGGCCTTCACCTCGGCGGCAATGCCCGCCAGCCGGTCTTGTGCCAGCTTGTCCAGCAGCGCGGAATCGATCAGATACACGCCCGCGTCACCTTCCGCGAACAGGTCACGGCGCACGCCACCGCCTGCGGCTTCGTAGGTATCCAGTCCCACGAATCGCACCAGCGGGTGCCGGTTCGCGTCAATCTCGCGCTCGGTGAGGCGTTCGCGCAAGTTGGACGGGTGCCGCTGCCAAGTCGGCGCATCGTAGAACGCGCTTTCCTGCGCGGCGTGGTCGTCGGTGATGGCAAGGGCCATCAATTGATCGAGTGTGACGGCATCGGCGCGATAGTCGGCCATCAGGCGCGGCGAGACGTTCGCCAGCTTCAAGCGGCGCTGCACCACCAGCGGCGTCACGCTGAAATCCGCCGCAATGTCCTCGATGGGCCGACCTTCGGCCACCAGCGCGGCGAACGCCTCGAACTGGTCTGCCGCGTGCATGGCTTCGCGCTGCACGTTCTCGGTGAGGCTGGCGGTACGGGCGGTGCCATCGGCTACCAGCAGGCAAGGCACTTCCCATTCCTTGCCGATACGGTGTTTCTTCGCCAGCAGCTTCAACGCGGCGAGGCGACGGCCACCCGCGACCACCTCGTAATGCTCGCCATCGGCGGATGCGATCACGATCAGGTTTTGCAGCAGGCCCACGCGCTGGATGCTCGCGGCCAGTTCGGGGATGGACATGCGCGGGGTCTTGCGCACGTTGCGGCCCGTGGGGCGCAGCACCAGCCGCGACAGCGGAACCAGAATCAGGTTCTTGGTCGGGTCGGCGGCTTCCAGCGGGACAGCGGCGGCGGCATTGACGGCGCGGGCTTCGGTTTGCGTAGTGGCGTTCATGGTGAATCTCCAATCGAGTGAAACAAGGGAATGGAGGGGAACCGCCCCTCCGGCGGGGGAACGGTTCAGGCTTTCAACTGGCGCAGGCCATCGGCCAGCATCCAGAGGGCGCGATTGAGGCGCACATCGGAATCAATGCCCTGCACAGGGCGGGTCTGCTGGCGGCGTCCGTTGGCGCTGCGCCCGGACAGTCCGCCCTTGGTCAAGTTCTCCTGCGTGCGGTTGAACACGCTCCACAGGTCAGGGCGGCGGTCTTCAAACCGGCGCGGCATCAGGATTTGCGATTCGGTGATGGGCGCGGGCTTGTTGTCGGTGGGGTCGTACTTGAGGGCCAGCGCGGCGCGTGCGAAGACTTCGGCCTCGCCATCGTCCAAGGTGATGCCGCGCATCAGGTCGCGGGATTCCTTCACACGCTCGAAACCGCGCAGCACCTCGAACGCGCCTTCGATGACTTGGCCCGCCACGTCGCCCTTATGGGGTACGCGCACATCGGCCACGGTGTCACCGCAGACAAGGCCATTGCTGCAAACAAAGCGGAACTGGCCCGCCAGCATCTGATAGCTGCTCGTGCCATCGTGCGAGTTCAGCAGGATGATTTCATTGGCTTCCGAGCCGTTGATCTGGCTGGCATGGCGCAGGCGCAGCATGTGTTTCGTGTGCTCGCGCTTGCCTTCATCGCGCACGCGGGTTTGCGTCACCATGAAGGGCTGAAACCCCTCCTTGCGAAGTTCGGTCAGCACCGCCGCCGTGGGGATATAGGCGTATCGCTGCGAACGGCTCTCATGCGGGGCACCCGCGAAGATGGACGGCGCTACACGGTGAATCTGGTCATCGGACAGCGGGTAGTCGCTGCGCAGCGAGGGGGAGCGGGAAGCGAAACGGGATGCGAGTTGCATGGTCTTTCTCCTGACAAAAAGAGGTTTGCTGTTCACACCGCACACCGGATTCCTAGATTCGGAGCCCAGCCTTTCGGCTGTTCGGTGCGGTCGGCACGAGGAACCCGGTTGGCCCTGTTGCCACCGTCTTTCCTGAGTTCATCGCCCGCGACGGTCAGGAGCGCGCGGACGGGGGCCGTCAAGGAGAAAAGCGCAGGGTTGGTGCGGCCCGCAGGCGCAGCCGAGGACACGGCCCTGCGCGCCTTGACGGCACACGTGCGCGGGCTACAGTCGCGGACAAGGTGATGGAGTCAGGGAAGACGGCTGGACATGGCAACGGCCCTCCCCACACGCCGACCGCACGGCAAGCGAAGCGCGCAGGCCTGAAGCTGGAAGCCGGGCCGGAGGCGTCAGCCGAGCGGAGCGAGGGAACGATGGAAGCCCGTCAGGGGCGAGACGCCGCAGGCGGCTCGATGCGCAGCACGACAGCGCGACCGGCCATCTCCCAGGTGGCCGGGGACGCCCGGACTTCGGTGTTCGACATGCACCGCCCCCTTGGGAGACAGCCCCCTTACCCCGAGCGGGGAGTCCATGCTGGCGATCCCAGCTCTTTGCCCCAAGGAACGGCGAAGACGCAAAACGTTACAAATAAGACGTACTGACAGTCAAAATTCAGTCTGAATTGTGCGTACAATGCGAAACGGCGGCACGTGATCGTGCTGCTGCGGTTCAGAAGATTTGTTGTTCCCGACCCGAAAAGGCAAAGGCTCAGTGATCAGGGCTTCAGTTGATGAAGTCCGCTACGCAGACAGTGTGCGTGGCTTGTAACGCGGCACTGTTGGCTCAGCTTACTGTGACCAGCAGGACGATCAGAACTCTCAGAGTGCGAAGACCATACGGCTTCTTGCTCAGCGAGGGGGAAGGTTGAGCCAGCAGCGTGCAACTGTGGTGGGCTTGGTTGGTGTCGAGTTGGCTCCTTTACGGCGCTGCCTTGAAACGGGGGAAGCAGGGCAATGGTGCCTTGTGTAAAGGAGGTCCTAAATGGACAAGCAAATCTTGGAAAACCACATCAATAGCCTGAAGAAGGCTTGCGATGCATGCAGAAGCCAACTCGACACTGGTGCTATGAAGGAACTGGATCGTGAAGTCTCGAAGCTAGAACAGCTTTGTGACCAACTCCAGAGCGCAACGGATGCGGAAACGCTGAAGGTGCGCACCCTCCAGGTCATCGCGGCATTCGTCAGTATCGCGACGAATATCCGAGACTGGCTGTGAGGCCGTCATGGGCACCCCAAGCCCATTCTTAGTTTTGTGAGATTCACATATGAACATCGGACAGGCTATTCAACTCGCTCGGTCCAAGCGCAAGCTCTCCCAAGCTGCGCTGGCGAAGCGGGCTGGTATCTCAGTGTCCTATCTCTCGCTACTTGAGCGTGGCCGACGCGACCCGCCTTTGTCCACTCTGCAACGGATTGCCGCTGCGCTCGTTATGCCGGTAGAGATTCTTTTCTTCTTGGGCGCGGAAGAAGGGGAACTCGGACACTTGAATAGAGACCTTGCTGGTCAACTGGCAATCACCGCATTGGAGCTTCTGAATGGACCTCTACCCGATCAAGCCGAGGTATCGGTCTAATCCCGTCAAGAGCATTGCTGCACTGGCTCGCGGCCTACGCTGGGATGCGCAATCACTGGTGGAACTGGCTGATCGAGCCAATGGCATGTGGCGCACCGTGAAGCCAAAGCCGGGATCTACCAGGCAGACATTTGACGCGATGGGGCAGCTCAAAGAGATCCATCAGCGTTTAAAGCTCAATGTCTTCTCCAAGGTGGATTTTCCAGAATACTTGCAAGGTAGCTTGAAGGGACGTGACTATGTCACAAACGCATCTATTCACAAGGGCAAGCAGATACTGATCTGCGAAGACGTGAAGGGATTCTTCCCTTCTGTGAGCGCGGCTTTTGTTGAGGACGTGTGGTGTGGCTTCTTCAGATTCTCTCCTGACGTTGCCAAGCTTCTAACGAGGCTCACCACAAAGGATGGCTATCTTCCCCAAGGGGCCATTACGAGTTCATTTTTAGCGAATCTCGTGATGTGGCGGTACGAGCCCTGGCTACATGCAAAGTTCGCTCAGCGAGGCATCACCTATTCCCGTTATGTGGATGACATGGCAATGTCATCAGCGACACATTTGGATAAGGAAACTCAGACTTGGATCATTGCCCAAGTCTATGGAATGCTTGCTCAGCACGGCTTGAAGGCGAGCCGTAAGAAACATGAGGTTTTCTCGGCTTCGCAGCCGATGATCGCGACGAAGCTGACTGTGAACCGCAAACCGTCATTGAGTCCCAAAAAACAGTCCAAAGTTCGGACGCGAGTTCGGCAATTGGAGATCGCCGCCACGAGCGGCGCGAGCACGGATGAACTCCGGGAGCTTGCGAACAAGGCCGCCCAACAGGTGGGTCAACTTGGGCGCTTTCACAAGACGCCAGCAGCAAAGCTCAAGAGTCGTATTGCAGTTGTTCGGGACAATTTGTCGCCAGAGGCTTTGTCCGTCACAACGGCACCTGCGAAGGTCAGGCTTGACACAGTTCCTCTCGTCACGGATGCCCGGCCCTGGGAATAGCGGCGGTTGCCGCGCGAATTTTTCGCAGCGGTCGCAATAGAGGAAATGCGCTGCCCCAGCAAGACGCCGCGCAGAAACACACGCAGTCGATCAGTTCAACGAGCTAAGCCGAAGGCGTCAGCGATGGAAGCCCGTCATACGAGAATCGGCGGGCGCTCCCCCCCCAGGGAATCAAGCCGCGTGCGCGGACGGCGGCAAGGCCAGGGGCTGCACCGCCAAGCGCAGGCCCATCGCCTTGAGGATGGCCGACAGGCTGCTGAGTGCAGGATTGCCCTTGGGCGACAGCGTGCGGTAAAGCTGAGTCGGATTCAGGTGCGCCTGCTCGGCCACCGCCTGCACGCCGCCCACGGCCTGCGCGAGTTGGCGCAGCACGGCCATCAGCTCGGCCTGGTCGCCATCGGCCAGGATGCCGTTGATGACTTCGAGTGCGAGCGCCGGGTCATCCCGGAACAACTCGGCCATCGCATCGTCATGGGGTCTGCTTCTCATTCGTCGCCTCTTTGTTGCCAGTCCTGCCAATACGCCACTGCCCGGGCTATGTCCGCATCCTGTGTGCGCTTGTCGCCACCGCACAGCAGCAACACCAGCCGATGGCCAGCCAGCCCGTAGTACACCCGGTAGCCCGGCCCGGCGTCGATGCGCAACTCCCACACACCATCACGGCAAAACTTGTGATCACCGAAGTTGCCTTGCTCGACGCGGGTCACGCGCCGGATGACCGCCACCTTGGCCTGCGCATCGCGCAAGCGCCGCAGCCAATCGTCGTAGACATCCTTCTGCTCGTCGACCGTCAGGTAGTGCTCGATGCGGTACATGGTATTTTCGTTTATTGACGAATTCAAGTCAAGGGACAAAGGAACTGCGGGGCGGGATGCCCGGCCTGTCGCAACAGCGCGGCGACAGGCTGGACGCCCCGCAGCTCACGCGATGGCCGTTTCCGGCGCCTTCGTTGACGGCGATCCGGCCCGCTTCGTGCCGGGCGGCACAGCGCGCGTTGGACTCTTGCGATGGCGATACGGGCGATAGTTGCCCTGGCTCGTACGGGTCTTTTCGCCATCCGCGACCGCCAGAACCGAGGCGGGCGCCGTTGGTGTCGGCGCAGCCTGGGCCTGGCCGTCGATGGCGCCCCGGCGCAGGGTGGCCACCTTCTCGGCAGCGGCCCGCACCGGGTCATCCTCTGCATGGACATACGCCATGAACTGCGTGACGGTCTTGTGCGCAGTCAGCGCCATGCCGACCTTGATGGGAATACCGGAGTTGGCAATGTCGGTCGCCGCGCGATGGCGGATGCCGTGCGTCCCGACATGCGCTACCTCTGCGCGGCCCAGGATGCGCTTCCAGCCGTTGTAGTACGTGCTGTCGGGCAATGGCTTCTTGGCATCGAAGATGGCCGGACACACGTAAGGCGAGTCGTCGATGCGAGGCGCATTGCGCAGCAACTGGTACGCCGCCTCGCTCATCGGCTTGGACATATCGCCCGTCTTGCTGTCAGGCCAGACGACTCGGCGATTCTCGAAATCAACCCAAGCCCATTCGAGCGTGCGGATTTCGGTCATCCGCGCGGAAAACTCGAATTGCAGGCGAACCGCCAGTGTCACGGTCGGATGCTCCAGCCCCTGGGCATCCGCACGGTCGAGGTACGCATAGAGTCGCGCCAGTTCCTCGTTGTTGATGTACCGCGTCTCGCCGTCCTCGCGGTACTTGGGGACGTGACGGCACGGATTGGAGCCGTCAGGCCGGTAGCCCCACACCTCGGCCATGTTGAACATCTTGCGCAGACAGGCCAGAACCCGATTGGCCGTGACGCCGATCCTCGCCTTGTCCTTCATCAGCGTGGTGATGTGCGCCCGCGTTACGTCCGGCACCTTGAGCTTGCCCAGGGCAGGCAGGATGTGGCGGTCGATGTAGCCCTGGTAGGAATCGACCGTCCGGGGCTTGTTGCGCGGCCTGGAGTATTCCTCGATGAACTGTTCGCACAACTCCTTGACCGTAGGGGCCATGCGCGCGGCCAGCTTGGCAGCGCTGGGGTCGTCGCCCTTGCGCACGTCGGCCAGCCAGTCCTGTGCGATCGACCGCGCCTGCTCGACGGTCAGTTCGCCGAACTGGCCGATCTTCGGCTTGCGGCGCTCGCCCCAGTTCGTGCGGTACTGGAGCATGAAGACCTTGCGGCCGTGGGCGGTGACTTTGCAGAGAAAGCCGGGGACAATGGTGTCCCGCAGTTCGTAGTCCTTGCCGGTGACTTCTGCCGTATCGACAGCGGATTTGGTGAGTTTGATCTTGGCCATGACGCCTCCTAGTTCGGGATCGAACGCAGGAACCAGCCAGGAGCCACGGCATCGGAATGTCTGCCGCAATCGGTCTGGTCTAGGCGTAAGGCTAAACGGGACTAGCCTCTTGGAAAACCAAGCGCAGCAAGGCTCTGCGGGTTCCAGCGTGGTTCCATGCTAGTCTCGGGACTCAATCTCAAAATCCCCCGCCGCAAGGCGTGCCGGTTCGATTCCGGCCCCGGGCACCACATACAAGGCCGCACAGTTCCCAGAACGTGCGGCCTTTCTTTTTCCTCCGAAACCCTCGATAGCGTCGTGCGCAAAGGTGCGGGGGACTGTGCAGCAATCCGGGGCCCTAAGGCGCCTGCTGGTCGGTATCGGGCACATCCTCAAGAATTAAGTTTGCTTTTTTCATTTCGGTGAGTAATAATCCACCAACGCGCTACCCACTGCTTGCTTCGATAGCGCCTGCCTGACAGCATCCTGGCTGATGCGCCTTCCGCCCGCACTTCTTGTAAAAAGTGTCGGCCGTCACTCTTCAAAGCAGCAAGCTCATCGCAGACCTTCAACCTCTTACAGGGTCTGCCCCGCCTTTCCTGCGCCGACGCGCGGCAGGTCTTTTCCCCTCTTTTCTCTCCTGGATGGTCGCCTTCGCGATTACATCCTGTCTGTTTGCAATGCTTGAAAAACAAAACGCCGAGCGCGTGGGCAACTACGTTGTCACGCCGCTGACCAAAACCACCAATGTCGGTGTTACTGCTTCGGTTTCCATACGCCGGGGAATGTACGACCGCATCTTCCGCTTTCTCCCAAGCTTCCCCTGCGATGCACAAGCAGTCCAGTACGCCATGGCGCAAGGACGTCGCATGGTGCTACACAACCAACTGGGCTGATCCTGCTATTGACGGAGGTACCCGTGGCCAAAGAAGAGTTGATTGAAATGCAGGGCAAGGTCGATGAAGTTCTGCCTGACGCCCGTTACCGCGTCACGCTTGACAACGGGCATCAGCTCATCGCGTATACCGGAGGCAAGATGCGTAAGTTCCGCATCCGCATTCTGGCCGGTGACCTGGTGACCCTGGAGATGTCTCCGTACGACCTCAACAAGGGGCGAGTGACATTTCGGCATATCGAGAACCGCACGCGCACCACCCCTCCAGCGCGCCGGCGCCATTGATTTTGGTTCCCCCACTCATTTCCTCTGGGATGCGCTTACAAGCCGTCCCTTCATTTCCCGAAAGAAAGACACTGACATGAACAACCGACTGTACGTGGGCAACTTGGCCTATTCCGTGCGTGATGAATCGCTGCACCAGCAGTTTTCCCAATTTGGTTCCGTCACCTCCGCCAAGGTGATGATGGAGCGCGATACAGGCCGATCCAAGGGCTTCGGCTTTGTAGAAATGGGCAGCGATTCTGAGGCTCAGGATGCCATTAACGGTCTGAACGGCCGTTCTGTCGATGGACGTGCACTGACGGTCAACGTCGCGCGTCCCATGGAAGCTCGCCCAAGTTTTGGCGGCGGCACAGACCGTGGTGGCTACCGCGGTGGCCGCTACTGATAGGGCCTTGCCGCGGCAATTGCCTTAGAGTGCTCCGGACCCACCCGTGTGAGTCCGTGTTTTGGACGCTGACCACCTCCCGCAGAGCCCTCCGCCGCGTCTTATGCCGTTGACGAGATGGTCGCCCCATCTCCTTCTTGGCCTCGAACACCCCGATGACGAAAGTCGTCGGGGTGTTCGTCTTTGTGGTGGGGAGCATCGTGGCTTCATGGACGTTCATCGGCATGAACCTCTCCCCTTTTCCACCTTAACGGTCGCTAGGGGGTGAACAGCGATGAGGATGCGGCAGGGGTGCCGCGCCAGCCTTGCGCAGCCAGCGCATCAGAGCCCCCAAAACAGGCAGTTTTTCATACAGCTCTTCAGCCGGGTCCCAGTAATCGCGGTGCAGCGTCACGCGGCCTTGGGCATCAAAATGCACCAGGGTCGCGCCGTGGATGCACTGAGGCACCTGTGCCCGCCAGCGCTTCAGGCGGAAGTGGAACTCCCATTGCAAAAAGGCCCGGTCGTCCTGCACCAGCCGCTGGGTGACAATAAAGCGCGGCTGCTCCAGGCTCTCGAACATGTGGGCAAAGATGGCACGGATGGCGGGCACGCCGTGCACATCACATTGAAGGGGTCCTTGAACCGTGCGTCAAGCGCGTAGTAGTCCTCCAGTAGGGGCAACTGCGCTGGGGTTAGCTGCTCGTACAGCTGGACCAGCCGGGCGACGCAAGCGTGGGTGTCTATAGGTGGGTGCATACGTCACAGCCCGGTCATACGGTGGACCAGCGGAAAGTACCAGCGGTACGGCAGCACGCGCAGCAGCTTGAGCCACAGCGTGAAGCGGCGTGGAAAATGCAGTTCAAACGCGCCCCTCCCCCAACCACGCAACATGGCCTGGGCCGCCTGCTCCGGCGTGAGCAGCGCGGGCATGGTGAAGTCGTTCTGGCGCGTCAGGGGCGTATCGACAAAGCCGGGGTTCACCACACTCCCGCCCACGCCCTGCGGGCGCAGATCAAGGAACAGCGTCTCGGCCAGGTTGATGAGGGCCGCCTTGGTCGGTCCGTAGGCCAGGCTCTGCGGCAGGCCGCGCCAGCCGGCTACGCTGGCGACCAGGCTCAGGTGGGGCGCACGCCCGGCCTGGGCCGAAGCCAACAGGCCTGGCACCACGGCGGCGAGCACATGCAGCGCGCCCGTCAGGTTGACCTGCTGGTGGCGCAGCAGCTCGGGCAGCGCCAGCGCGTCGGCTCGCATGGGGGTGTAGTGGCCGGCGCAGTAGCACACCAGGTCCAGTGGTGACTCGGTCTGCAGGCGCGCGGCAACGTCCAGGACCGCCTGGGCATCGGTCACATCCAGCACCACTGCTTGGCTGCCAGGGTGTTCGTGCGCAAACGCCGCCAGCAGCGCCTGCTGGCGTGCCGACACGATCACCTGCGCGCCCTGTGCGTGCAATTGCGCTGCGACGGCCCGGCCAATACCGCTGGAGGCGCCCACCAGCCACACGCGCTTGCCGCGCCAGTCAGTGATGGCAGGATTCAAAGGCACAGTGCGGCTCCTTATGTCTTGGTGAACGACAGCAGTACCTCGCCCAGGGTGAGGCCGAACTTGCGCATCGTGGCCCGATTGAGCATGACTCGGTCATCGACCAGGAACATCCAGTCATCGAACTGCACTTCATACTCCTTGCCGTCCACCGGCAGGCGCAGCGTGTAGTTCCAGCGGAAGGCATTGCCCGCGGTCTGGCCCTGGGCCTCACCTACCACATCGTCAGCGGTCCCGGTGTAGCGCCCATCGGCATGTTTGGTCAGGCGCCAGATGCGGCGCTGGGTGCTGCCGTCCGAATAGGTGAAAGCCTCGTCCAGCACGCCTTGATGGCCCTCCCAGTGGCAGTCCATCACCACGGTGAAGCGGCGTACCACCTCGCCGCCTCGCTGCTGAAAAATACCGTGGGCCAGGATGCGGCCGTTGAAGTAGCGGTCCAGCTCCAGCTGTGGACGCTCCTGGGCATAGTCGGTCACCTGGGGGCTGGCACAGCCGGTCAACACGGCAGTGCCCGCGAGCAGGGCCAGCAAGGCGTGGCGGCGGGTGTTCATGGGGAAACTCCTTGGTCATGCAACGGCGGGGAGGGGTGGATCAGCAGGCGGTACAACAAACCTGCCGCCAGAAGCTTGAGGGCGCAAGGCAGCAGCGCGTAAGCCCAAGCGAGGCGCTGCAGCGCGTGGGCGTCCTGGATGCCGGGGCTGTAGCCGAGCCACTGCACCAACGGCAGCGCCGCGCCTGCGGCCAGGGCCAGATTCAGTTTGGTGGCCAGGTTCCACCACCCCAGGTACGCCCCTTCGCTGCGCCCCTGAGCCCCCTGGCGTTCCACCAAGCGCGCCAGCAAAGCCCCGGGCAAGGCCAGATCCGCCCCCAAGGCGATACCGGACAACGCACAGATCCACGCAAAGGCCGCAATCTGCCCGCTGCCCAGAAGCGTCGTCCAGCCAAAACAGGCCACCGCCAGCAGCATGCCGCCCAGCCAGGCGCGCTCCAGCGCCCAGCGGCGCACCGCGCGCAACCACCCTGGCATGGACAGCGCCCCGCTGACAAAGTACAGCACCAGAAACAAGGCAATCTGCGCCTGTGTGGCCTGCAGCCGGTCCCGGGCAAAAAACAGCATCAACGCCGCCGGAACTGCGCTGGCAATGCCGTTGCACAAAAACACCGCCAACAAGCGGCGAAAGGCTGGCTGGCGCAAGGGTTGTCAGACCGTGGCCCAGGCAAAAGCGGCAGACAAATCCCGTTGCGCAGGTGCTGCAGGGCGCGGCGCCCACCACAGGGCCAGCCACCCGGCCAGCAAGCTCAGCGCGAACACCACCAGCATGGGCCCGGCGCCCCAGGCCACCGACAACGCACTGGCCGTGACCACGCCGATCAGCCCCGGACCTTCGCGCCAGGCCACCACACGGCTGCGCTGCAGCGCGTCGCCGCCCAGACGCACGCCCCAGGCCTGGTGCGCAATCACCAACTGGCTGTGCGCCAGGCAGGTCACCAACAACCCTGTGCGCAGACAATGGGCGTAATGCAGTGGACAAAACAAATTTTGTCCTAGACAATTTCACCAATCCCCACAGTTTGTCCATGACTTTCAATACCCTCCTGAGGCCTGTACGCCGCATAAAGGTTGGCGCATGAGCACGCCAGACCATCCCGAGAGCGCAGGTTTGCCCATCGCGGCCGTGGAGCGCGAAACCGGCGTAGCCAAGGACACCTTGCGCGTATGGGAAAAACGCTATGGCTTCCCGCAACCCTTGCGCGACGGGGCGGGGGACCGCCTGTATCCGAGCGAGCAGGTGCAACGGCTGAAACTGATTCGCCGCCTGCTCGACACAGGGGCCAGGCCCGGCAAGGTGGTGGGGTTGGACAGTGCAGAACTGCTGTCCTTGCTGAACCAGAGACCTTCATCCCCCAGTTCATCTTTGTCCAAGACAAATCTTCAGGCGTTCTCCTCACCTGCGACCCTGACTCCGCTTCTTGACGCCATCGGAGCGCACGATCCGCAAGCCCTGCGGCATGCCCTGAGTCACGCACAGCTGCGCATGGGGTTCGCTCCGTTCGTCACCGACCTGGTGGCTCCCCTGACCACGGCCGTGGGCGAGGCCTGGGTGCAAGGGCGCTTCGAGGTCTTCGAGGAACACCTCTTCACCGAGGTCATCACCGGGGTTTTGCGCAACGCCATTGCTTCCCTGGCACCGCTGCCCATACCGCAAGGTCCCAAGGTCCTGCTCACCACGCTACCCCAGGAATTGCATAGCCTGGGGTTGCTCATGGTTGAAGCACTGCTGGCACTGGAGGGCTGTACCTGCGTTTCGCTGGGTACGCAAACACCCGTGGGCGACGTGGCCCAAGCCGCCGTGGCCCATCGGGCGGATGTGGTGGCTTTGAGCTTTAGCAATGTGCATAACGGGACAGTCGTTCACGCCAGCCTGCGTGAGTTGCGGGCCCAGTTGTCTCCCACCACCGCGTTGTGGGTCGGCGGCTCGTGCACGGCTCTGTACCAAAAGCCCCTGGAAGGGATCACTCCCGTCCAGCACCTGACGGGGCTTCAACCCTTGGTGGCGCAATGGCGCCACACACACTGATCCACCACTTGGTCAAGGACATCACATGTACCTGCTCTCGGCTTTTCTATTTTCTGTGCGGCGCGCACTCATCCCGTCCTGCCGCGCAGGCCTGTGGGCCCTGTGGATGGCGGGCGTCGCCGTAATGGCCGGCTGTGCAAACACCAGCCCCCCGCCGGGCGTAGAAGCGGTCACTCCATTCGATCTACAGCGCTATCAGGGGCGCTGGCATGAGCTGGCCCGCCTCGACCACTCATTCGAGCGCGGCATGACGGATGTGTCCGCCACCTACACCCCCCAGGCGGATGGCAGCGTGCGCGTGGTCAACCGCGGGTTTGCCGCCGCACCGGGCCAATGGCGCGAAGCCGTTGGCAAGGCGCTATTCACGGGTGCCCCCACCACCGGATCGCTCAAGGTGTCCTTCTTCGGCCCGTTCTACGGCGGCTACCACGTCGCGGCGCTTGACCCTGACTACCGCTGGGCGCTGGTGTTGGGGCCTGATACCAGCTACTGCTGGATTCTGGCGCGCGACAAACAACTGGACGCTGCGCAGCGCGATGCCATCGTGGCTCGCGCCCAGGCGCTGGGGGTGGATACGCACGCTCTCATCTGGGTCACGCACAAGCGCCAGGATCCTGCGCACCCGCCCCATTGACTGCATGTACCAGCGAGCAGCGGGAAAAGAAGCCTACGTGGGATCAAAAACGCGCTCAGTGGCGTGCGCCTTTCTTTGACCCACGTTCGTAGCCGGTCAGTCGTGCGGCAATGCGCGTGCCCGCATCGTCTACTGCGCCGCGGGCGCGCCCCCGGCAGGTGCGCCCATGCCTTCGCGACCCGGGGTGGTAGGCGTGTCGCCGCGCTGGGGGCTGAGGGCTGGGGGGCATCCACCGACGGCCCGGCCATTCCGGGGGCACCTTGGGTGGCTGCGGGAGCCCCTTCGCCAGGCGCGCTCAAGCGATCCTTTGGAGCGCGCAAGTTGAATACGACAACGGCTGAATGGGGTACTTCGCCTGAGGCGGGTTTGGGTGGCATGTCACGCTCCGGTAGTTGCGGTCCACCATAAGCGCCTGGCGGGGCCTGCCTTGTAAGACAGCCACCCGCGCAAGTGCGCGTACCGCCCGTACGTACCGCCATTCAGCCCAGACGCGGAGGCGTGTCAGCGGGCTCCGGGGGTGGTGCGGGCACATCCGGCTCCACGGGGGGATCGGCCGGTTGGCGGTGGGCGAGAGCGGTGCGGTGAATCATGTCAGCCATCTCCGGGTCGGTGGCATACCGCGCCAGAGGCAGCGGCAGGACGATGTGCCTGCCGCCCGCGCCTCGGCAATCGAGTACGCGGGGCCCCGTGAGGACTGGCCAGCACGGGACGCTGCCAAAGGGCAAAGCTTACGGGTGTTAGCCACATGCCGCCGGGCGGCGATAAGAGAACGCCACCCTTGCCATGCATGCGGCCACAGCGTTCGGCCCAGACCTGGCGCCAGGGCTCCCGCAATGGGAGCCGAGAAGCCCGGCCCGCGCCGCCTGGGCATGGCAGCGAAGCTGCGATGCGCACCCGTCGGGTGTTTGCCGCGGTGGCCGTAAGTTACCTTCGCCCGCGCGGGGCGCCGTGTAGGACGGAGGCGAATCCGCCCCGCAGCGGTGACCCCGGCTCAGTTGTTTTGGCGCTTGATGAGCTGGCGGCCCAGGTCGGTGATGTGGAACTCGCCCCCGGGCGTCTTGCCGATATAGGCCCAATCCAGCAGGCGCCCGGACAGATGGTGCTTGAGCGCGTCGGGCACGCTGAGGGCCTGGCCCATTTCGAGCTGCTTCAGCGTGGCGATCTCATCCACGGTAGGTTCAAACGTGGGTGCGTGGTACAGGGGCTGGGCGGTAGCCATGGCAAGTCCTCCTGGTGCAATGGTGCGGCGACCGTTGCGTTGCACCGGAGGGTGCTTCGCCGGGCGACCGCTGCACACCAGGGTATTGCGGATGGCCGTTGCGCGCAACCGGCGGAGCCCCCGACCTCCCGCAAAGAGGCGGCATCACCCCAGCGCCAGCGCGGGCCGGTGGGTATCAGGGATGATCATGGTTTTTGCGCCTGCGCGCCGCCCTGCCCGCCTTCAATGCTCTACGCCCTGACCGCCCTCTTCATCCTCCAGTTGCTGGGAGAACTTCTGGTCCAGCTCCTGGGCCTGCCCCTGCCTGGCGCTCTCGCAGGCATGTTGCTGCTGCTGGCGGCGCTGCTGGCATACGGGCGCGTCCCGCAGGCGCTGGAGAGCACCGCGGGCAGCCTGCTGCAGAACATGATGCTGCTGTTCATACCCGCGATCGCCGGGGTCATGCTGCACTTTGACCGCATCGCGCGCGAATGGCTGCCGTTCCTTGTGGCCGGCATCGTGGGGGCGGCCATCACGCTGGTGGTGACGGCCTGGACGCTGCGCTGGCTGCTGCGCGACAGCGCCGACGCACGCCCGCGCGAGCAGGAGCAGGCCCCGTGAGCGCGTCTCTCCCCGGGCTGGCCGCATGGCTCACGGCGTCGCCCCTGCCCTGGCTGGCGCTGACGCTGGCGGCCTACACGCTGACGCTGGCGCTGTATCGGCGCAGCGGCGCACACCCGCTGCTGATCCCACCACTGACGGCGACGGCGCTCGTCGTGGCGGTGCTGTTGCTCACGGGCACGCCCTACGCCACCTACCGCGAGGGCACGCAACTGCTGAGCTTTCTCATCGGCCCCGCCACGGTGGCGTTGGCCGTGCCGCTGTTCGCGCAGCGCGAGCGCATTCGCCAGCTCTGGCGCCCGATCAGCGTGGCGCTGCTCGTGGGCTGCACGGTGGCGATCGTCTCCGCCCTGCTGCTGGCCTGGGCGCTGGGCGCATCGTATGAGACGCTGATGGCGCTCGCACCCAAATCCGCCACCATGCCGATCGCGCTGCCCGTGGCGGAGCGTATCGGCGGCGCGCCATCGCTGGCAGCGGTGGCCGTGGCCATCACGGGCATTGCGGGGGCGGTGCTGGCGGGGCCGCTGCTGCGCCTGCTGCGCGTGCACGACCCGGCCGTGCGCGGCTTTGCCATCGGACTCACGGCCCATGCCATCGGCACGGCGCGCGAACTGCAGGTGCATCCCACGGCCGGTGCCTTCGCCGCGCTGGCGATGGGCCTGAACGGTGTGGCCACTGCCGTGCTGGTGCCGGTATGCGTCGCGTTGATGGGTGGACGCTGATCGACAGATGCTGAAGAGCGGCTACGCCAGCGGCCCGGCCACCGCCATGTCCTGCAGCCAGCCAGCGAACGCGGCCAGCACCGGCGGCTGGGGCTGCGCGGGGCTCACGAGGTAGTAACCCCGCTCGCCACGCAACGGACGCGGGCAGGCCACCACCAGCTCGCCCCGGGCGATCTCGGCCTCGATCAACATGGGCGGCATCAGCGCAATCCCCAGGCCGTGGGCCGCCGCGGCGGCCGTCATGGAGAACAGTTCATAGCGCGGCCCTTCCAGCGCGCGCGGCGCATCCGACACTCCCATGGCATCGAACCACTGTCGCCAGCCATAGGGCCGGGTGCTTTGCTGCAGTAGCGGCAGCCGCGCCAGCGCCGGTGGGGGCAGGCCCTGGTGTGCACGGCCCGTGCCGCGCGGCATGCCCAGTTGCTGAGCCGCCGTCTCCAGAAGGCGCGGGCTGCACACGGGCACCACGTCTTCCTGCATCAGCAGCTGCGCCTGCACGCCGGGCCAGTTGGCGACCTGCTCGGGCGTGCCCGCGTACAGCGCCGCGTCGAAGGCCGTATCGGTGAACAAGAAGGGCCGGGTCTGCGTCTCGATGTGCACCACGATCTCGGGGTGGCGCGCGGCCAGCAGCGGCAGGCGCGGGATCAGCCAGCGCGTGGCAAAGGTGGCCACGGCCGCGAGCGAAATGGCGCCGCCATGCCCCTGGTGGGCCATGACGTCGAGCGTGTCGCGCTCCAGCCCCTGCAGCCAGCGCGCCACCTGCTGCCCGTAATGCCGCCCCGCGGGGGTGAGCACCACCCCGTGGCGCGTGCGGCGAAAGAGTTGCACGCCCAGTTGCTCCTCCAGCGCCAGGATTTGGCGCGACACCGCGCTTTGCGTCAGCGCCAGCTCCTGCGCGGCCCGGGTATAGCTCTCGTGCCGCGCAGCGGCTTCGAAGCAGGCCAGCGCCTGGGTGGATGGCAGGTGTCGTCGCATTGCAGCATCTTAGCCAGATATTCTTAAATCAAATATCTGGATGCGAATAACTCGCTTGCCGTCACTTACTCAGACGCCATACGATCACCTTCGTTAACCAAGCAATGCACCTTGTGCATGCTTGGGTCCTACCACCCACCCCGCATTCCAGCACTGGAGACACCATGACCCGCACCGCCTTCCAATGGGACGACCCCTTCCAACTCGACCAGCAGCTCACCGAAGACGAGCGCGCCGTCCGTGACGCCGCGCGCGCCTACTGCCAGGACAAGCTGGCACCCCGCGTGCTGGACATGTTCCGCCACGAGAAGACCGACGTGACCATCTTCCGCGAGATGGGCGAGCTGGGCCTGCTGGGCCCCACCATCCCCACCGAATACGGCGGCGCCGGCCTGAACTACGTGAGCTACGGCTTGGTGGCGCGCGAGATCGAGCGCGTGGACTCGGGCTATCGCTCCATGGCGTCGGTGCAGTCGTCGCTGGTGATGGTGCCGATCAACGAGTTCGGTTCCGAGGCGCAGAAGCAGAAGTACCTGCCCAAGCTGGCCTCCGGCGAGTTCATCGGCTGCTTCGGCCTGACCGAGCCCGACCACGGCTCCGACCCCGGCAGCATGGCCACGCGCGCCTACAAGGTGGACGGCGGCTATCGCCTCAAGGGCAACAAGATGTGGATCACCAACAGCCCCGTGGCCGACGTGTTCGTCGTCTGGGCCAAGGAAGTGGAGGCATCCGGCACCGTGGGCCAGATCCGCGGCTTCATCCTGGACAAGGGCATGAAGGGCCTGTCCGCCCCCGCCATCCACGGCAAGGTCGGCCTGCGCGCCTCCATCACCGGTGAGATCGTGATGGACGACGTGTTCGTGCCCGAGGAGAACGCCTTCCCCGAAGTGCGCGGGTTGAAGGGCCCGTTCACCTGCCTGAACAGCGCACGCTTCGGCATCGCCTGGGGCGCCATGGGCGCGGCCGAGTTCTGCTGGCACACCGCGCGCCAGTACACGCTGGACCGCAAGCAGTTCGGCCGCCCGCTGGCCGCCAACCAGCTCGTGCAGAAAAAGCTGGCCGACATGCAGACCGAGATCACGCTGGGCCTGCAGGCCGCGCTGCGCGTGGGCCGCATGAAGGACGAGCACCAGAACGTGGTCGAGATCACCTCGCTGATCAAGCGCAACAACTGCGGCAAGGCCCTGGACATCGCCCGCCTGGCGCGCGACATGATGGGCGGCAACGGCATCAGCGACGAGTTCGGCGTGGCACGCCACCTGGTGAACCTGGAGGTGGTCAACACCTACGAGGGCACGCACGACGTGCACGCGCTCATCCTGGGCCGCGCGCAGACGGGCATCGCCGCGTTCGCCAACTGACCCGGCGCGGCGCGCGGGCCGCATCAAAGGCCCGTCACGCGCGCTCTCAAAATAGGAGCTTCTCGCGCTTACCCTGCAATCAGTTCAATGGTTTTTATCATTGAATTGTTGGCACAACAAGCGCAAGCAGCTACGTTTTCAATAGCGATTTCATGAGTGCTTCCACCCCCCGCGGCGCCTTGGACGGTATCAAGGTACTGGATCTTTCGCGCGTGCTTGCCGGTCCCTGGTGCACCCAGATGCTGGCCGATCTGGGCGCCGACGTGGTCAAGGTCGAGCGCCCCCAGGCCGGTGACGACACGCGCCACTGGGGGCCACCCTTCCTGAAGGACGACGCTGGCCGCGACACGCGCGAGGCCAGCTACTTCACCGCCTGCAACCGCAACAAGCGCAGCATCACCGTGGACATGGCCCATCCCGAGGGCCAGGCGCTGCTGCGCCGCATGGCCGCCGAGGCCGACGTGGTGGTCGAGAATTTCAAGGTCGGCGGTCTGGCGCAATACGGGCTGGACTACGCCAGCCTGAAGGCGCTGAACCCGCGCCTGGTCTACTGCTCCATCACCGGCTTCGGCCAGGACGGGCCGTATGCCGAACGCGCCGGCTATGACCTGATGGTGCAGGCCATGTGCGGCCTGATGAGCATCACCGGCCATGCCGACGGGCAGCCCGGCGGCGGGCCTCTGAAGGTCGGCGTGGCCGTGGTGGACGTGTTCACCGGCCTGTACGCCAGCAACGCCATCCTGGCCGCGCTGAACGCGCGCGACAACGCCCGCAACGGCACCGGCGAAGGGCAGCACATCGACATGGCTTTGCTCGACGTGGGCATGGCCGTGCTGGCCAACCAAGCGGCGGGCTACCTGGCCACCGGGCAGGCGCCCGGACGCGCCGGCAACATCCACCCCAGCCTGGCGCCCTACCAGGACTTTCGCAGCCGCGACGGCAACGTGCTGCTGGCCATCGGCAACGACGGACAGTTCGCGCGCTTTTGCCAGGCGTGCGGCCACCCCGAATGGGCACAGGACGCACGCTTTGCCACCAATACCGCACGCGTGCAGCACCGCGCTGCGCTGCTGGCGCTGATGGAGCCCGTCCTGCAGACCCGCAGCACCGCCGAGTGGATCGCCCTGCTGGAGGACAAGGCCGTACCCTGCGGCCCCATCAACACCATCGCCCAGGCCTTCGACGACCCACAGGTGCGCGCGCGCGGCATCCGCAGGGAGCTGCCCCGCGACGCCGGCGACGGCATCGCCCCCATGGCCACGGTGGCCAACCCCATGCGGCTGTCGGGCACGCCCGTCAGCTACCATCGCGCGCCACCCGCGCTCGGCCAGCACACCGACGAGGTGCTGCGCGAGCTGGGCCTGGATGCTTCGGCCATCGCAGCGCTCAAAGCGGGGGGTGCCATCTGACCCTTTTCCCGCACCGGCCCCGTCGGTGCTTCCTTCCCGCCATCACTGGCACGCCATTGCTTCACCACATCGATAACAGGAGATAAAAGCATGATTCGTCGCAGCGCACTCACCCTGGGCCTGCTGGCCCTGCTCGGCACGGCCGCCCAGGCCCAGTCCGGCTACCCCAACAAGCCCATCCGCCTGCTGGTGCCCTTCGCCGCGGGCGGCACCACCGACCTGATCGCCCGCGTGGTGGCCGAGCCCCTGGGCCGCGAGCTGGGCCAGCCCGTGGTGGTAGAGAACAAGGGCGGCGGCGGCGGCGCCATCGGTGCCGCCGAAACCGCGCGCGCCACGCCGGACGGCTACAACCTGGGCGTGGCCACCGTGTCCACCACGGCCACCAACCCGGCCATCAACCCCAAGATCCCCTACAACGTGTTCACCGACTTCACCCCGGTCGTGAACATCGCCGCCACGCCCAACGTGATTGCGGCCAACCCGCAGTTCGTCGGCAAGGAATACAAGAGCTTCCTGGCCGAAGTCAAGAAGACTCCAGGCAAGTACTCGTTCGGCTCGCCCGGCACCGGCAGCATCGGCCACCTGATGATGGAAATGTTCATGCTGGAGACCGGCACCCAGCTGGTGCACGTGCCCTACCGCGGCTCGGGCCCGGCACTGAACGACGCCGTCGCCGGCCAGATCCCGCTGATCTTCGACAACCTTCCGTCCGCCCTGCCCTTCATCAAGGACAAGCGCCTGACCGCTCTGGTGGTGGCCGCCCCGCAGCGCCTGGCCGTGCTGCCCGACGTGCCCACACTGGCCGAAGTGGGCCTGCCCAACGTGAACCGCATGGCCTATTACGGCATCATCGGACCCAAGGGTCTGCCCAAGGACATCGTGGACAAGGTCAACGCCGCAGTGCACAAGGTGCTGAAGGACCCTGCGGTGCGCAAGCGCATTGAGGACACGGGCTCGCTGATCGTGGCCGACACGCCGGCGAAGTTCGCCCAGGAAATCAAGGCGGAGTACACGGCTTACAAAAACGTGGTGGACAAGCAGAAGCTCACCATGGACTGAGTCCACCGTGCGCCAGAACGCCGACAACGCGCGCCAGGCCAACCAACTGGCCGCCAACGCCTCGCAGGTCGCCAGCCAGGGCGGCGAAGTGGTGACCCAGGTCGTCACCACCATGCAGGGCATCAACGAAAGCAGCCACCGCATCGCGGACATCATCGGCGTCATCGACGGCATCGCCTTCCAGACCAACATCCTGGCGCTGAACGCCGCGGTGGAGGCCGCACGCGCCGGCGAGCAGGGCCGCGGATTCGCCGTGGTGGCCGGCGAGGTGCGCGCGCTGGCCCAGCGCTCGGCCGCCGCGGCCAAGGAGATCAAGCAACTGATCCACACCAGCGTGGAGCGGGCGGAGCAAGGGTCCGCACTGGTCGGCCAAGCCGGCGCCACCATGACGGAGGTGGTGACGGCCATCCAGCGGGTGAGCGGCATCGTGGCCGAGATCAGCACCGCCAGCCAGGAGCAAAGCGCCGGGGTGCACCAGGTGAGCGATGCCGTGGCGCAGATGGACCAGGCCACGCAGCAGAACGCCGCACTGGTGGAGGAAAGCGCAGCCGCCGCCGACAGCCTGAAGCTGCAGGCCGAGCAACTGGTGCAGTCCGTGGCCCTGTTCCGCCTGCGCGCCGACGGCTCCGTGCCCGCAGCGCAACAGCACGGGTCGGCAGCGTCGGCACCCTTGCGCCAGGCGGAATCATCGCGCGCCGCGCGGCCGCCAAGCCCTGCGCTGGCGGCGAAACACCCGGTCACAATGGTGAAGAGGCGGCAAAGCCTGACAAAGCCGGTCCGGTAGGGTCAACCAAAATGGTCCGACGCGCGTCTGACACACAAGAGGTGGCAGCGAGACCACCGCCTTTACCACCACAGCGCCGGCCCGGACCGCCCGGCGTGCTTACCCGGGAGACCTCTCCATGCCTCGTTCGCGTTGGACTTGTGTGCGCATCCTCACCGCCGGCGTGCTCGCCTCGCTGGCTGTCGGCTGCGCCGCTGTGCCGGGTGACCCCTACTACGATGGGGGCGGCTACTATCCCGCGCCATCGTCCATGACGGTGTACGAGCAGCCCGGCGTGATCTATACCGCCCCGCCGTTAGGCTGGCGCGACTACCCCCCGCCGCCTTCCGGCTGGCGTGAAGACGCCTGGCGCGAGCGCCAGTGGCGGGAAGCGCGTGAGCGCCAATGGCGCGAGGCCCAGGAGCGCGAACGCCGTGAGGCGGACCGTCGTCGCGAAGCCGACCGCCGCCGCGATGCGGACCGCCGTGAAGCCGACCGGCGCGAAGCAGAACGCCGCCGCGACGCCGAACGTTGGGAGGCCGAACGCCGCCGCGACTGGGACCAGCGCCGTAAGGAAGACCAACTGCTGCGCCACCCCAACCCCGACGTGGCACGCGAACGGCAGCTGCAGTTCGAACGTGACCGCCGCGCGGAGCGCGAAGCCGAGCGGGAGCGACGCAACCAGGCATTCCAGCCCCAGCCCGGCGACCGCCCCAACCCGCGCCCCGACTGGCGCTGAAGGCCGCCCATGACCCGAGCCCTGCCTGGCTCCCTTGGCACCGTCAGTGCCGCGCTGGCGCTGACGCTGGTTACCTGTCTGCCCCTGCCGTCAATGGCCCAGGTGGTGCGCTGCACCGACCCGGCCACGGGCAAGGTGACTTACACCGATGGCGACTGCGGCCGCGGCCAGTCCGCACGCGAAGTCGAAGCCCGCAAGACCCCCCAGGAAATCCAGCAGGAGCGCGAGCAAGCCGCCGAAGCCCTGGAGCGCAAGCAGGAGCGACAGCAATGGGAGCGCCAGCAACAGCGCGACGACGAGCCCGCGACGCGCGCAGCGCGCCCTCGCGCCACCCCGGCCGATCCATCGCAATCCGTAGACTGCCAGCGCGCACGGCGCAACCTGCAGGAGGTGCTCTCCACCATGGGCCGCGGCATGTACGACGAGCAGGCGCGGCTGGATGCGGCGCAGCGCCAGGCCGACCTCGCGTGCCTGAGTCCGGCGGACTACGCACGCGCGGAAAGTGCGCGCTCCAGCCGCACTGTCTATCCCTCGCCCTACTACGCCCCACCGGTGGTGGTGGTGCCACCACGGCCCGCGCCGCCGCCGCGGCGCGAGATCACGCACTGCAACGTGTTTCGCTGCTACGACAAGCAGGGCAACACCTACCCCCGCTAAGGGTGCGGTGCCTGCAGCCCTTCGCGCACGGTCGGATAGCGCAAACGCAGGCGCAGTTCGCGCGCCATGCGCGTAGTGGTCAACCGCCGCGATTCGCCCATGAAACTCAGCAGCGACAGCGGTAGCTGCTCCTGCGCGGTACTGCGCTGCACGCGCGGCGGACGCGGCAAGCCATAGAGGTCGGCCGCGAAGTCGAAGTAGTCTCCCATCTTGAGCTGGCTGTCGTCTGCCACGTTGTAGATACGTTGCGCACGAGCGCGCCACAGCGCCAGCATGCAGGCCCGCGCCAGGTCATCCGCATGGATGTGGTTGGTATAGACGTCGTCAGGCTCGGCCAGCACGGGCGTGCCGCGGCGCAGGCGCGCTTCGGGCGTGCCGCCCTCACGGTCAGGGGCGTAGATGCCGGGCACGCGCAGAATGCTCACGGGCACGCCCGCACGACCCAGGTGACGCATGGCGCGCTCGGCATTCACGCGGCGCTGCGCGCGCGGCGTGGCGGGCGCCACGGGCCGCGACTCGGGCACCCATGCCCCCGCGCAGTCGCCATACACGCCACTGGTGGAGGCATACACCAGGGATTGCGGCAGCGTGCGCCGGCGCAGCGCACGCGCCAGCGCCGTGCTACGGGGGTCCAGCCACCAGCGCGGACCAACCTCGCGCTCGCCAGGTGGCGGCGCCAGATGCAGCACCCGCGTGGCCACGCCCGCCAGGCGCGCCA
This sequence comes from Diaphorobacter sp. JS3051, assembly GCF_015832135.1. NCBI lineage: Bacteria > Pseudomonadati > Pseudomonadota > Betaproteobacteria > Burkholderiales > Comamonadaceae > Diaphorobacter > Diaphorobacter sp. JS3051. The sequence continues at coordinate 27,302 of NZ_CP065406.1, read as the reverse complement.
GCGTGGCCGCATCGTCCAGATTGCCCAGCAGCGGCGTGACGCCCGCCCCACGCAGCTGCGGCACGCGCGTGGGCGAGGACGTGAGCGCAAGCACGCGCGGGCGGCCACTCCCGCCCTGGGGTCCGTTCAGGCTGCGCACCACGCGCAGCCCCACGTCGCCGCAGCCAATGATGAGCACGCGCTGGCGGCGAAAGCGCGCCGGCAGGGCGCCGAGAGGGTTTTGGATTGAGGGCAAAATCGGTCGGTTTGCTTGAAGACAACTCCAAGGATACCCACTGTCATGACCAGCGCAGAGACCGCATTCCAGATCACCGTGCAGCCCAGTGGCCGTGCCTTCGAGGCGCAGGCTGGCGAAACCATCCTGTCCGCGGCCATCCGCGGCGGCGTGGGCATGCCCTACGGTTGCAAGGACGGTGCCTGCGGCTCGTGCAAGTGCAAGAAGCTCAGCGGCTCGGTGGTGCACGGCGAGCACCAACAGAAGGCGCTGAGCACCGAGGAGGAAGAAGCCGGCTTCGTGCTCACCTGCTGTGCCCAGCCGCTGACCGACGTGGTGCTGGAATCGCGCCAGGTGACCGACGAGAGCGCCTATCCCATCAAGAAGCTACCGGTGCGCGTGGCGGCGCTCACGCGCGCATCGCACGATGTGATGCAGGTGCGCCTGCAACTGCCCGCGGCCGACACTTTCCGCTACCACGCGGGCCAGTACATCGAATTCATCCTGCGTGACGGCGCGCGCCGCGCGTACTCCATGGCCAACGCACCCCACACGCAGGAAGGCGCGCCAGGCGTGGAGCTGCACATCCGCCACATGCCCGGCGGGCGCTTCACCGACCATGTGTTCAACGCCATGAAGGAGAAGGAAATCCTGCGCGTGGAGGGCCCTTTCGGCAGCTTCTTCCTGCGCGAGGATTCCGACAAGCCCATGGTGTTTCTGGCTTCGGGCACGGGCTTCGCGCCCATCAAGGCGCTGATCGAACACATGCAGCACAAGGGCATCACGCGCCCGGCAACGCTCTACTGGGGCGGGCGCCGCCCGGCGGACCTGTACATGGACGGCTGGATCCGCGAGCGCCTGGCCGCGCTGCCAAACCTGCGCTACGTACCCGTGGTCTCCGACGCCCTGCCCGAGGACGGCTGGGCTGGCCGCACGGGCTTCGTGCACCAGGCGGTCATGGAGGACATTGCCGACCTCTCGGGCTATCAGGTCTATGCCTGCGGCGCGCCCATCGTGGTGGGCTCGGCCCGCGCCGCCTACAGCGCGGAGCGAGGCCTGCCGCCCGACGAGTTCTACGCCGACGCATTCACGTCCGAGGCCGACAAGCACGGCGGCTGACGGGCGCTTCCCCGCGGCGCACCGCGCACGACCCTGCGCCACGCAACGGGCGCTGTGCCCAGCCAGCAGGTGTCGTCGAACGGGATCTGCTAGACCACGGGAGCCGTGCTCCATCCGCGCCGCACGGCACTCCGAAGGCGGCGACAGGGCCGCGGTAAGCGCCGCCGCTCAGGGAGCGTGCTTCGCTCAAGCGATCATGTCGCGGCACAGGCTGGCGCAGCGCTTGCAGGCTTCCGCGCAGTCCTGGCAATGGTCCGCCGCGTGGCTCATGCATTCCTGTGCGCAGCTTTCGCAGATGCGCGCGCACAGCTCGCAGACATAGTTCACGTGGGGGCTCTCGCGGGCCATAGTGGCAGCGGCCAGGCGACAGATGTCGGCGCAGTCCATGTCCAGCGCGATGCACTTGGCCATGTGGCGCGGGTCGGGCTCGCGCAGGCACGCCGCGGCGCAGAAATCGCAGGTGGCAGCGCATGCGTTGCAGGCCGCGATGCAGTGGGAGTAGCGTGATTCGTCCAGGATGGTGGGGGCGTCCAGCATGTCAGTCCTTTCATGGGTGGGGGCAGGCAAGGCCCGGGCCCATCGTAGAAAGATGCGCCGCGCCTTTTCGTAGGACAGGGCAGCATTGCGGCGCCACGGAAGCGTCTTCCATTTTTTGCACAATGGAGGCCTATGAACCGCAGACACCTTCTTCTTTCGGCCGCTGCCATTGGCGCGGCACTCGCAGCCCCCCTGAGCCACGCGCAGGACGCGCCGATCCGCCTGGTCGTGCCCTACGCGCCCGGCGGCCCGCTGGACGTGACGGCGCGTGTGCTGGCCGAGCGCGTGCGCGACACGCTCGGCGTGGTGGTCGTCGACAACAAGGCGGGTGCGGGCGGCAACATCGGCGCCGATCTGATCGCCAAGTCCGCGCCCGACGGGCACACCATCGGCATCGCCGCCACGGCCACGCACGCCGTGAACCCCTGGCTGTACAACCGCATGCCCTATGACGCGGCCAAGGACTTCGCCGGCATCACGCAGATGGTGCGCGTGCCCAACGTGCTGGTGGTCAACGCCGCGCGGGCCGAGCAGCTCAAGATCAACACCCTGCAGGACCTGATCGCCTACGCCAAGGCCAACCCCGCCAAGCTCAACTACGGCAGCGGCGGCAACGGCAGCGCCGGCCACCTGGCGGGCGAGATGTTCAAGCAGAAGGCCGGCATCTTCGCGCTGCACATCCCCTACCGCGGCGCCAGCCCCGCGCAGCTGGCCCTGCTGGCCGGCGAGGTGGATTTCAACATCGACAACCTGGCCGCCGCCGCGCCCAACATCAAGTCGGGCAAGCTCAAGGCCCTGGCCGTCACCTCGCTGGAAGCCAGCCCCATGCTGCCCGGCGTGCCCCCGCTGTCGCAGACCTTCAAGGGCTTTGCCATCGACACCTGGTGGGGTCTGGTGGCACCGGCCGGCACGCCCAAGCCCGTGATCGCCAAGCTCAACAAGGCCTTCACAGAGGCACTCAAGGCACCGGAAACCAAGACGCGCTTTTCCGCGCTGATGGCCGAGCCCGTGGCCACCACGCCCGAGCAGTTCGACGCCTTCATGGCCGCCGAGCGCGCCAAGTACCAGCAGGTGGTGAAGGCCTCCGGCGCCAAGGTCGACTGACCGGAACGCGGCATTCCGGGTGCCACCGGAGTGCCGCGGGCGGCGCACGGCGCGACTGTCCGGGCGTGTCGTCGTCAGCCTGGGGCCAAGCCGCCCCAACGGCGCCCCCCTGTTGCGCTGCCGCACCCGCCGCCACGGCGGTGACGCCTCGCAACCGGCGGCGCGCTCACATCAAAAATAAGAGCGCCTCACGCTTGCCATATGGCGGTTTGCAGGTGGTTTCACCTTCAAACGTCCGCACGACCAGCGCAAGCAGCTATTAATTCAGGAGTTTGCGCCCAGCCATTCGGTGGCTTCGGCCAGGCGCTCGATGCGCTGGCCGCTGGCCAGGGCGCGCTGGGCGGCTGTGCCACACGTCTGGGCCAGGCCGGGCGCCAGTTCCGCCAAAGGAAGGAGCACGAAGGCCCGCTCGCCCATGCGCGGGTGGGGCAGCGTGAGTTCGGCGCCGTCCAGGCGCTCCTCCCCGTACAACAGCAGATCCAGGTCCAGCGTGCGTGGCGCGTTGCGGTAGGGGCGCTCGCGCCCCGCGGCCTGCTCGATGGCCTGCAGGGCATGCAGCAGCGCCAGTGGCGCCAAGGTGGTCTGCAACTGCGCCACGGCATTGAGATAGTCGGGCCCGCCGGCATCCACCGGCGCGCTGCGGTACAGCGACGAGACCTGCCGCACCTGGGTGCCGGGCAACGCGCCCATCGCCCGCACCGCGTCGCGCAGCGCGCCGCGCGCATCCCCCAGATTAGCTCCCAGGCCCACCCAGGCGCTGGCCGCCACGGAAGGCCGGGTCACGCCTCGCCCGCGGGCGCGCCACCCTCGGATGCACCGCTGCCCGTGGGCTTGCGGCGACGGCGGCGGCGCTTCTTGGGCGCAGCAGCGTCCTCTGCCGCTGGCTCGGCCAGGGAATCACCGGCATCGCTGGCCCTGCGCGGGGGCTCGGCGTCGTCCGTGGCGACTGGCGCGGCCTTGGGTACGCGCCGTACCGTGGGTTGGGCCTTGCGCTGGCGCGCGCGCTGCTCCTCGCGCGCCTGCTCGATCATGTCCTCACGGCGCGCATCGTCGGCCAGCGAGAACTCCTGCCACCACTCGGCCAGCGCCTCCTCCACCTCGCCCACGTCCGCGCGCAGGCGCAGGAAGTCGAAGCCCGCGCGAAAACGCAGGTGCGCCACCATGCCGAAGGGCGTGCTGCCCGAGCGTTTCTCGAAGCGCGGCTGCATGACCCAGATCTCGCGCATGTCCGCCGCCAGCTTGCCGCGGCCGGAGACATCGCCGATGCGCTTGTCGAACACATCGTCGATCGCATCCTGCAGCGCCGGGAAGGGCTGCTGGCGCCCCAGGCGCTGCTCCCAGCCGGCCTTCACGTCCTGCCACAGCACACAGGCCAGCAGGAAGCTGGGCGCAACGGGCTTGCCCTCGCCCACGCGGCGGTCGGTGTCGGCCAGCGCGGCCTGCACAAACGGGTGGCTGGAACGGTCCACCACCACGTCCAGCAGCGGGTAGATGCCCGTGGCCAGCCCCAGGGACTTGAGCTGCGCGATCGAGGCCAGCGCGTGGCCGGTCTGCAGCAGCTTCAGCATCTCGTCGAACAGGCGGCTTTGCGGCACCTCCCGCAGCAGCGGCTCGCACTCCACCAGGGGCTTGGCGGTCTTGGGCTCCAGGGCAAAGCCCAGCGGGCTGAGCTTGGCCGCAAAGCGCACGGCGCGGATGATGCGCACGGGGTCCTCGCGGTAGCGCGTGGCCGGGTCGCCGATCATGCGCAGCACGCGTTTCTTGGCGTCCTCGATGCCCTTGTGGAAGTCCACCACGACCTCAGTCTCTGGGTCGTAGTACATGGCGTTGACGGTGAAGTCGCGCCGCGTGGCGTCCTCGTCCTGCGGGCCCCAGACGTTGTCGCGCAGCACGCGGCCGCTGGCGTCCACGGCATGGTGCATGCCGGCCAGCTGGGCCTTGCTGGTCTTTTCGTTGCCCCCCACCTGCTCGGCTGCCGCGTTGTCCATGTAGGCGCGGAAAGTGGAGACCTCGATCACCTCATGCTCGCGCCCGCGGCCGTGCACCACGTGCACGATGCGAAAGCGCTTACCGATGATGAAGGCGCGCCGGAACAGGCCCTTGACCTGCTCGGGCGTGGCGTTGGTGGCCACGTCGAAGTCCTTGGGCTTGAGGCCCAGCAGCAGGTCGCGCACCGCGCCGCCGACGATGTAGGCCTCGTAGCCCGCCTGCTTGAGTGTGCGCACCACGTCGCTGGCGCGGCGGTCCACCAGTTCGGGGTTGATGCCGTGCACCGCGGCGGGCACTTCCGCACGCTTGCCAAAGCGGCCGCGTGTGCCACGGCCCGCGCCGGCGGCGCCCTTGCCCAGCAGTTTGTCGATGAAGGTCTTGATCATGGGTGTGGGGAAAACAGGTCCAGAATGCGCCAGCCGCGCTGGGAAGCCAGTGCGCGCAGGCGTGGATCGGGGTTGGTGGCGACGGGATGATCCACCTTTTCCAGCAGCGGCACGTCGTTCATGGAGTCACTGTAGAACGTGCTGTCCACGTCCGTCCAGCGCAGGCCGCGCTCGGCCAGCCATTGCTCCATGCGCTGCACCTTGCCCTCGCGCATGGAGGGCACGCCGCGAATGCCGCCGGTGATCCAGCCGTCGTCGCCGCGCTCCAGCTCCACGGCGACCAGCTGATCCACGCCCAACGCCAGGGCGATGGGGCGGGTGACGAACTCGTTGGTGGCGGTGATGATGAGCACCTCGTCGCCCGCGTCGCGGTGGCGCTGCACCAGCGCGCGCGCTTCCTCGCGCAGCGCGGGCTGGATCACCTCGCGCATGAACTGAGCGTGCGCCAGGGCCGCCGCCTCGGCGCCGCGCTGGCGAATGGCGTCGGTCGCGAAGCGCACGTAGTCGTGCACGTCCAGCCGCCCGGCGACGTAGTCGTCGTAGAACGCCTTGTTGCGCCGGCCGAACTCTTCGCGGTCGGCCCAGCCGATGCGGATGGTGAATTCGCCCCACTCGTAGTCGGAATCCAGGGGCAGCAGGGTGTGGTCCAGGTCGAACAGGGCCAGTCGGCGGCGTTGTACCTGCGTATCAAAGGTCATGCGTTGATTGCAATGGGTGGATGAAAGCGCCCTGCACCGATGGCCGCGCGCTACTCGGTCTCCAGCATGGTCTTGAGCAGCGGGACGGTGACGGCGCGCTGCGTGCGCAGCGCAAAGCTGTCGAGCCGGTCCAGCAGCTGCATGAGGCTGCCCAGGTCGCGCGAAAAGCGGCCCAGCATGTAGTTCATGACCTCATCGGCCAGGAAGATGCCGCGCGCGTCGGCCTGCTGGCGCAGCACGGCGCGGCGCTCCTGCTCATCCAGCAGCTGGAGCTGGAACACGTGGCCCCAGCCCAGCCGTGTGCGCAGGTCGTCGCGCAGCGGCAGGTCGGCCGGCGGCAGGTCGCCCGCGGCCAGTACCCAGCGGGGCGCTCCTTCGGTGGGGTTGATGGCGTTGACGAACCAGTTGAAAGCCGCCGCCTGCTGCGCCGTGGTGTACAGGTGTACCTCGTCGAGCAACACCGCGCTCCAGCGCTCGTCGAAGGCCGAGGGCAGCGCCACGGAAGCGTCGAGCCAGCCCACGCTGGCGCCCTGCCCGCGCAGCGCCTCGTACGTGGCCCGCAGCAGGTGCGACTTGCCGGTGCCCGTTTCGCCCCACAGGTAGGTGGGCACGGGCGAGCGCGGCGCGGCGCCACCGGCCACCGCCAGTCGCAGGTGCTGCAGTGCCTGCGCGTTGGGCCCGGCATGGAAGTTGTCGAGCGTGGGGCCGGTCACCAGGCCAATGTCCAGGGCCAGCTGCTTCATGGCGAGCGCCACCCGCGCAAATGCGGCGCGCCCCGGCCTCCGCGCGCAATGCGGAGCGTGGCCGGGCCGTAACGGGATGGAGTGGATGGCATGGGAGGCAAGGTAGGGGACGCGCCGCGGTTCACCGCCGCGAAACCACGGAGGCACCCGGGAAGCGGGCGGCACGCAGGGCGTGCAACCCGCGATTTTAGTGCGTCGATGGCCCAGACGACCCGAGCCCGGGCCGCGTGCGGCGCAGCCCGCCGCGCGGGGGCATTCGCGGCACGCCCGGGCGGACCCTTAAAATCCCCGCTTTCCGGCCCGCCGACCGCGGCCCTCAGCACTGACGCACATCCCATGAGTTCCTCTGCCCCCTCCACTCCCATCTCCTACAAAGACGCCGGCGTCGACATCGACGCAGGCGACGCGCTGGTCGAGCGCATCAAGCCGCTGGCCAAGAAGACCCTGCGCGAGGGGGTGATGGCGGGCATCGGCGGCTTCGGCGCGCTGTTTGAGGTGCCCAAGCGCTACCAGGAGCCGGTGCTGGTCTCGGGCACCGACGGCGTGGGCACCAAGCTCAAGCTGGCGTTCGAGTGGAACATGCACGACACCGTGGGCATCGACCTGGTGGCCATGAGCGTCAACGACGTGCTGGTACAGGGCGCCGAGCCCCTGTTCTTCCTGGACTACTTCGCCTGCGGCAAGCTGGACGTGGACACCGCCGCCGCAGTGGTGGGGGGCATCGCCCGTGGCTGTGAGCTGAGCGGCTGCGCACTGATCGGCGGCGAGACGGCCGAGATGCCCGGCATGTACCCCGACGGTGAATACGACCTGGCCGGCTTTGCCGTGGGCGCGGTCGAGAAGTCGAAGATCCTCACCGGCCAGACGGTGAAACCCGGCGACGTGGTGCTGGGCCTGGCCTCCAGCGGCGTGCATTCCAACGGTTTTTCGCTGGTGCGCAAGTGCATCGAGCGCGCTGCGGCCGCCGGCACGCTGCCCGACACGCTGGACGGGAAATCCTTCAAGGCCGCCGTCATGGAGCCCACGCGCCTGTACGTGAAGAACGTGCTGGCCGCGCTGGCACAGCATCCGATCAAGGCCCTGGCCCACATCACCGGTGGTGGCCTGCTGGAGAACATTCCGCGGGTATTGCCCGAAGGCACGGCCGCCCACCTGAAGGCCGGCAGCTGGCCGCAGACCGAACTGTTCGCCTGGCTGCAAAAGACCGCCGGCATCGACGACATCGAGATGAACCGCACGTTCAACAACGGCATCGGGATGGTGGTGGTCGTGCCGGCGGAGGCCGCCGATGCCACGGCCGCCACGCTGCGCGCGCTGGGCGAGGCGGTGTACGCCATCGGTGCCATTGCCGAGCGTGGCGACGGCGCCGCCGTCGTCGTGGGCTGATCCAGCGCGATTGGCACGATGCCTTCGGGTCAGCCGCCGCAAGGCTCCGCCGCCACGCCTGCCGCCCTGAGGCCGCCATTCGCGCCCGCCACGCGGGGCGTGGTGATCGCCAGCTACGTGCTGATGGGCGCCGCGCTGCTGCTGGTGATGCTGCGCGGGCTGCTGCCCGGGCTGCTGTGCGTGTGCCTGGGTTTTCTGCTCACGCGTTGGCTGGCGCCACGCTTGGCGTGGTTCCCGTCGCGCACGGCGAACAGCATGGCAACCCGCGGCCAGACGGCAGCCGCCACGCTGGTCATGCTGTCTCCCTTGCTGCTGCTGGCGCTGGCGCTGTCGCATTCGCGCACCTATATCGTCGACGCCCCCCAGCAATACCGCGAACTGCTGGACTTCCTGGCCCGCACCGTGCTGGAACTGCGGCTGAAGCTGCCCACCGACATTGCGGCCCAGTTGCCCGAAGGCGCCGCCGAAATCCAGCGCACCATCGCCGCCTATCTGGCCGCCAAGGCCGGCGCCCTGGCCATGGCGGGGCGCGCCTGGCTCACGGGCCTGCTGTATGCCTATGTGGGCCTGCTGATCGGGGCACTGGCCGCCGTACGCAGCGTGGGCGCTTCACGCGGCCCCTTGGCACAAGAGCTGGTGCTGCGCATCGCGCGTATGGGAGAGGCCTTCCGTCAGATCGTCGCGGCGCAGTTCTGGATTGCCGCCTTCAACACGCTGCTCACCGCACTGTTCCTGTTGCTGGTGCTGCCCCTGTGGGACTTGGACCTGCCCTACACCCCCGCGCTGATCACCCTGACCTTCGTGGCCGGCCTGGTGCCCATCGTGGGCAACCTGCTGTGCAACGCGGTCATCACGCTGGTGGGACTGTCGGTATCGCCCGTTGCGGCCGTGGCCTGCCTGGCCTTCCTGATCCTGATCCACAAGGCCGAGTACGTGATCAATGCCAAGGTCGTCGGGCGGCGCACCCACATGGGCGTGTGGGAGCTGCTGTCGGTGATGTTCGTGGCCGAAGCCGTCTTCGGCCCTGCGGGGCTGGTGGCGGCACCGCTGTTCTACGCCTACCTGAAGAAAGAACTGGAAGCCGCGCGGCTGGTATAACCGCCGCTCCGCAAAAACCATAGCTGCCAGCGCTTATCCAGCAAGCGCTGCAGGGCTTTTTCACCCCCAAAACCTCTTCCCGCGTCCGCCGCGGCGCCTGGCCCCCATCGCGCGCCCCGCACCCGGGTTGACACTCGCCAACGCCGGCGATGTTGGGCTATTCTGGCGGCTGGCGCGCAGTGCGCCAGACACATCGTCATCACAGCCATAAGGGAGACTTTGCATGACCATTCTCGTCGCCTACGTTCCACGCCCCGAAGGCCGGGCCGCGCTGGACAAGGGCATCGAAATCGCCACCCGTCGCAATGAACGCCTGGTCGTCGTCAACGCCGGCCCCGGCGGGCGCCAGGAAGACCCCAGCATCGTCAACGGCTACGAGGCCGAACGTGTGGAGGAGCGCCTGGCCACGCTGCCGATCGAGGCCGAGTTCAAGCAGTTCGTGCGCGGCAAGAGCACCATCGAGGAGATCGAGGAAATGGTCGCGGCGCTGCAGGTATCCGTGCTGGTGATCGGCCTGCGCAAACGCTCGCCCGTCGGCAAGCTGCTGCTGGGCAGCATGGCGCAGGAGATCCTGCTCAACGTCGATTGCCCGGTATTGGCCGTCAAGGCCGCTTAAAGGCACGTCCGAGCGCCCCAAGGTGCTCGGCTCCCCCGGCCTCCGCTTGCCTTGGCGTGGACAGGATCACCCGCCCAGTCGTCAATCGTCAGTACCGCTCGGGCACGATCATGCTGCCGGGTGTGGGCTGGCGCAGGTAGTCCGGGTGGCGCACGCGGTCGGGCAGCACCACCTCGGTATGCGGCACATCGGCATACGGCAGCTGCTCCAGCAAGTGGGCGATGCAGTTGAGGCGCGCTTTCTTCTTGTCCACCGCCTGCACCACCCACCAGGGGGCCTCGGGGATGTGGGTGCGCTCCAGCATCGCCTCCTTGGCCTTGGTGTATTCCTCCCAGCGCACGCGGCTCTCCAGGTCCATGGGGCTCAGTTTCCACTGCTTGAGCGGGTCGTGGATGCGCCCCAGGAACCGCAGGTGCTGCTCCTCGTCGGAGATCGAGAACCAGTACTTGATGAGCCGGATGCCTGAGCGCACGAGCATCTTCTCGAACTCCGGCACGCTGCGGAAGAACTCCTCGTACTCCTCCTCCGTGCAAAAGCCCATCACTTTCTCGACGCCCGCGCGGTTGTACCAACTGCGGTCAAAGAGCACGATCTCGCCTGCCGCGGGCAGGTGCGCCACATAGCGCTGGAAGTACCACTGCGTGCGCTCGCGGTCATTGGGCGCAGGTAGCGCAGCCACGCGCACCACGCGCGGGTTCAACCGCTGCGTAATGCGCTTGATCACCCCGCCCTTGCCGGCGGCATCGCGCCCCTCGAAGATCACCACCACCTTCTGCCTTGAGTGCTGCACCCAGTCCTGCAGCTTGACCAGCTCGCCCTGCAGGCGGAACAGCTCCCGGAAATATTGCTGGCGTGCCAGCCGGTCCACGGGCGCCTGCAGGCCGTGCTCATCGAAGGCGCGGTCCTCGATCTCCAGCTCCAACTCCTCGTCATAGCCGTCGGCCAGATCGTCGGCGATGCGTTCCATGAGTTCGTGGGAATTGATCTCGGATATATGCGGCATGACTGGTACCTTCTCAGCAGGCAGAAGATGGTGACAACTCTTCGTGTCCAGCACATGACATGGTGCGCTTTTGCCATGTTTTTGTCACATGGCACGCTTGGCCTGGATCAGAAACGGCGCAGTTCTTTCACGCGCTGTGCGATCGCAGGGGCATCTTCGGCACCCTCAGCATGGGCCAGATAGGTCTCCAGGTTCTCCAGCGCTTGCAGGGATGCGCCGCTCTCCGCATACGCCAGGCCGCGGTCGCGCCACTCGCTCCAGGCATCGGGCAGCAACACGATGAGCCGGTCCTGCACCGCCACCAGGCGACTCCAGTCCTGGCGCGCGCGGTGGATTTCCTTCAGATTGCGCAGCATGCGCGCAAGAATGTCCCGCTCCGTGGCGGCCTGCAGATACAGGCCCAGCGGAGCTTCGTCCTCCAGCGGTCCGTGTCCGCGGCGAAAAGGCTCCAGCCGCTCCCCCAGCGCTTCGCGCGAGAGGGAAAGCCCCGTCATCGGGTCCATCACGACCTGGCCCGTGGGCATGAGCACCTTGACCAGGAAATGCCCGGGAAAGGCCACCCCGTGCGCACGCAGGCCCACGCCCTGCGCCAGCTCCAGCCACAGCACCGCCAGCGAGATGGGAATGCCGCGCCGCTTCTCCAGCACGATGTGCAAATAGCTGTTGCCCGGCGCGTAGTAGTCGTTGAGATTGCCCGCAAAGCCTAGTTCGCCAAAGAAGAACTGGTTGAGCAGATTGAGCCGCAGCAGCGGTTCGGCATCCTGCGCAATGCGCCTCTGCAGCCGCGCCTGCAGGCGGTCCATCTCGTCCAGGAACTGCTGCACATCCAGGCGCGGATATTCGTCCTGCGCGATGCAGGCGGCCGACTCCAGCAACGCGATGGTGCCGTCCTGCGGCACCTGGACCAGCGACGCGAAATACTCCAGCGGCGTGGGAACGGAATAGCTCAACGCCATGCGCCCTCTCCCTTCAGCGGCGCAACAGCTGGCGCAGCTTGAGCCCGCAGGCCCACAGCGCGCCAAAGTACAGCGCGGCCGATGCAGCGAGCAGCAGCGCCAGCAGTCCCGCACGCTGCAGGCTGTGCGCCCGCAGCGCCAGCCAGTCGAAGTGGTGGGAGGCCCAGAGCAGGAACACGGCCAGCAGCGCACTGGCGGCAATCACCTGCAGCGCAAACCGGCCCCAGCCTTCGCGCGGGCGAAAGCTTCCCCGCCGCAGCAGCCCCGTGAGCAGCCACAGGGCGTTGATGAGCGCACCCAGGCCAATCGACAGCGCCAGCCCCGCGTGCGCCAGCAGGGGCACCAGCGCGGCATTCATGATCTGCGTGGCCACCAGCACCACGATGGCGATGCGTACGGGCGTGCGGATGTCCTGGCTGGCGTAGTAACCCGGCGCCAGCACCTTGATGGCCACCAGGCCCAGCAACCCCGCTCCATAGCCTGCCAGCGCCACGGAGATCTGCCGCACGTCGCCGTCATTCAGCGCACCATGGTGGAACAGCGTGGCCACCAGCGGCGTTGCGAAGGTCAGCAGTCCCACGGCGCAGGGTACGGCCAGCAGCACCACGATGCGCAGCCCCCAGTCCAACATGGCCGAGTAGCGTTCACCATCCCCCGCAGCCTTGGCGGCCGACAACTGCGGCGTGAGCACCACGCCCAGCGCCACGCCCAGCAGGGCCGTGGGAAATTCCATGAGGCGGTCGGCATAAAACAGCCATGTCACGCTGCCCGGTGTGAGATAGGACGCGATCTGCGTGTTGATCATCAGCGAGATCTGCGCCACCCCCACGCCCAGCAACGCCGGCGCCATCAGGGTAAGAATGCGGCGCACGCCTGGGTCCTGCCAGGCACTGCGTACCCTGCCCCAGGTCATGCCGATGCGGGGCAGCAGCCCCAGGCGGCGCAATGCGGGCAGTTGCACCGCCAGTTGCAGCACCCCGCCGCCCATCACCCCGCCCACCATGGCGTAGATGGGCTCTATGCCCCGCGCCGCCAGTTGTGGCGCGCCCAGCCAAGCGGCCGCGATCATGCACAGGTTCAGCAGCACGGGTGTGGCGGCCGGCACGCCAAAGCGCTTCCAGGTGTTGAGCACGCCCGCCGAAAGGGCCACCAGCGACATGAATCCAATGTAGGGGAACATCCAGCGCGTCATGAACACGGCGGCGTCGAACCCCTCCGGACTCTGGCGCAACCCGCTGGCCAGCGCCCACACGAGCAACGGCGCTCCTACCACCCCCAACACGCAGGTCAGTAGCAGCGCCCAGAACAGCGCCGTGGCCACGGCGTTCACGAGTGCATGGGTGTCCTCATCGCCATGCTGCGCCTTGTGCGCGGCCAGCACGGGCACGAAGGCCTGGCTGAACGCCCCTTCCGCGAACAAGCGGCGAAACAGGTTGGGAATGCGAAAAGCGACGTTGAAAGCGTCTGTCAGAACGTTGGCCCCGAACATCGAGGCCATGAGCAGATCACGCACCAGGCCCGTCACGCGGGAGGCCAGGGTCAACAGCGATACGGTGGAAGCGGCTTTGAACAGGGACACCGGCGCAAGTGTATGCGTTTGGCGTCGCGCCACGCCCGAAATGGCGGCTGCGCTATAATGGCCGGCTTTGCTGACAACATCCTCAGACACAAGGAACACATACCATGGCATCTGGAAAGCCAAAGAAAAAGAACCCCCGCCTGGCATCGGGCCGCAAGCGCGCCCGCCAAGGCCTCAAGCTGAACGCAGCCAACACCTCGCTGCGCTCCAAGTACCGCACCGCCGTCAAGAACGTCGAGAAGGCTGTTCTGGCCGGTGACAAGACCAAGGCAACCGAGTTGTTCGCCAAGGCCCAGTCCGTGCTGGACACCATCGCCGACAAGGGCATCTTCCACAAGAACAAGGCAGCTCGCGACAAGAGCCGCCTGTCCGCCAAGGTGAAAGCCTTGGCTCTGGCAGCCGCCTAAATTCACCGCCTGCCCCGCGCAGGCCAACAGCCCGGGTGGCTCGCCACCCGCCGTTTGTAACGGGTGCGCTGTCAGCAAAGCAGAGAAACCGCCTCCAGGCGGTTTTTTTTGTGCCCGGCGCTGCTCGGCACAGCACCTCGGGGGCACACACGCCCACCCAAAAGAAAAGGCCTGTGTTGTCAGGCCTTGGGATCGGGGAGCAGGCAGGCTTCGACGACCTGCAAGTTGTTGTCTCTGGCAAAGTTGAGCACGAAGTCCCACGCCATGGGCTCGTGCGCCTGCAGGTCGCGGTGGACCACCACGCACTTCACTCCGTTCATGCTGGTAGGAATGCACCAGGGGGAGTAGTTCAGGTGGCTGCCAGGCACGGCACCGCCGGGGCGGAACTGGCTCATGACCCCCGCCAGGCGCTCGGCCCAGTCGCTGGGCCGAAAGGTCCTCCCTTCGAGGGTAATGCCTTGGATGAAGACTTCTTTGGAGGAGGGAGCAACCATCGGGTTCGGGTCGTGTAAGGGGCGCCGACCTTGTGCGTCGGCGTGGCACGGATTCTAACTCTTATATAAGAGCTACCCTCCAATGCCCCAGCACCGCCTGCCAGCATTGAACGCAAGCGCAGCGCATGACTGTGATGCGCAATCTTCAATGGTGCGCGCGGGGGCAGCCCCTAGAATCGCATTTCCCTTTTTGGGGCTGTTCCCCGTTTCCCTCTCTTGTCAGGAGATGTCCGCATGACCGCATTTGTCGAGGCTGCCTCGCCCCACGTGATGAACACCTATGGCCGCGTACCCATCGCGCTGGAGCGAGGCCAGGGCGTGCGTGTGTGGGACGTGAACGGCAAGCAGTACCTCGACGGACTGGGCGGCATTGCCGTGAATACGCTGGGCCACAACCATCCCAAGCTGGTGCCGGCGCTGCAGGACCAGATCGCCAAGCTGATCCACACCTCCAACTACTACCATGTGCCGGGACAGGAAAAGCTGGCCCAGCTGCTGACCGAGCGCGCGCACATGACCAACGTATTCTTCTGCAGCACCGGCCTGGAGGCCAACGAGGCTGCCATCAAGATCGCGCGCAAGTACGGCGTGGACAAGGGCATCGAAAAACCCGTGATCGTGGTCTACGACCATGCCTTCCACGGCCGCTCCATCGCCACCATGACCGCCACTGGCAACCCCAAGGTGCGCAACGGCTTCGGCCCGCTGCTGGAGGGCTTCCTGCGCGTGG
Source organism: Diaphorobacter sp. JS3051 (assembly GCF_015832135.1). Classification (NCBI taxonomy): domain Bacteria; kingdom Pseudomonadati; phylum Pseudomonadota; class Betaproteobacteria; order Burkholderiales; family Comamonadaceae; genus Diaphorobacter; species Diaphorobacter sp. JS3051. The sequence continues at coordinate 12,243 of NZ_CP065406.1, read as the reverse complement.
CGCCGAATGACATCGAGGCGCTGCAGGAGGCCACCGAAGGCAACGCCAACATCGTCGCCGTGATGATGGAGCCCATCCAGGGCGAAGGTGGCCTGCATCCCATGCGCACGGACTACCTGCAGCAGGTGCGCGCACTGTGCGACGCCAACGGCTGGCTGCTGATGCTTGACGAGGTGCAGGCCGGCATGGGCCGCACCGGCAAGTGGTTTGCCCACCAGTGGGCCGGCATTGTCCCGGATGTGATGACGCTGGCCAAGGGCCTGGGCTCGGGCGTTCCCGTGGGCGCAGTGCTGGCGCACGGCGCCGCCGCGCAGGTGCTCAAGCCGGGCAACCACGGCTCCACCTTCGGCGGCAACCCGCTCGCCATGCGCGCGGGTGTGGAGACCATCCGCATCATGGAAGAAGACGGCCTGCTGCAGAACGCCGCGGACGTGGGCGCCCACCTGAAGGCCGAGTTGCAGCGCGCACTGGGTGAGACCGCTGGCGTGAACGAAGTCCGCGGCCAGGGCCTGATCATCGGCATGGAGCTGGACCGCCCCTGCGGCGTGCTGATCGATCGCGCGGCCGAGGCCGGCCTGCTGCTGTCGGTGACCGCCGAACGCGTGATCCGCCTGGTGCCCGCGCTCACACTCACGCGCGCAGAGGCCGACGAGATCGTCGCCCTGCTCACACCCCTGGTGCAGACCTTCCTGTCTGAATGAAGAAGATCGACCGCGTATGAAGCACTACCTGCAATTCACCGACTTCACCGCCGACGAATACAACTACCTGTTCTCGCGCGCCGCCATCATCAAGGGCAAGTTCAAGAGCTACGAGAAGTACCACCCGCTAGCCGACCGCACCCTGGCCATGATCTTCGAGAAGGCCAGCACCCGCACGCGTGTGAGCTTCGAGGCCGGCATGTACCAGCTGGGCGGCAGCGTGGTGCACCTGACCACGGGCGACAGCCAGTTGGGCCGCGCCGAGCCCATCGAGGACAGCGCGCGCGTCATCAGCCGCATGACCGACCTGGTGATGATCCGCACCTTCGGCCACGACAAGATCGAGCGCTTCGCAGAATACTCGCGCGTGCCCGTCATCAACGGCCTGACCAACGAGTTCCATCCTTGCCAGATCATGGCGGACCTGTTCACCTACATCGAGCACCGCGGCTCGATCGCGGGCAAGGTCGTCGCCTGGGTGGGCGACGGCAACAACATGGCCAACACCTGGCTGCAGGCGGCCGATCTGCTGGGCTTCACCGTGCACGTGAGCACCCCCGGCGGCTACGAGGTGGACGAGAAGCTCGCCTTCGGCGGCAAGCCCCACCGCGCGGGCTGCTACAAGGTCTTTGCCGATCCCATGGATGCCTGCCGCGGCGCCGACCTGGTGACCACCGACGTGTGGACCAGCATGGGCTACGAGGCCGAGAACGAAGCGCGCCGCAAGGCCTTTGCCGACTGGTGCGTGGACGCCGAGATGATGGCCGTGGCCAAGCCCGACGCGCTGTTCATGCACTGCCTGCCCGCGCACCGCGGCGAGGAGGTCATGGCCGACGTGATCGACGGCCCCCAGTCCGTCGTCTGGGACGAGGCGGAAAACAGGATGCACGTGCAGAAGGCACTCATGGAGTACCTGCTGCTCGGCCGCGTCTAAACCCATCCCGCATCCCACCCATGGCCCTGGCGCAACTCCACCCCACGCGCCCGGGCCATCCACCCTGCCCCGCCCGCCAGCGCCCGCTGGCGCCTGAACTGCACGCGGCCGCCCGGCGCATGGCGGCACGCGTGCATGCGCTGCAGGTGCGCATTCATACCTTCTACCTGAAGTTCCTCCAGGGCCACACCTAGCGGCCCGGTTCTGCGCGGCAGGCGCCCCAGCGCATGCCCGCCCTCCCATCGCTCCCCCTGATCGCCCGCGATCCCCGGTGCCGACTGCGCGTCGCACCTGGGATGGGGCCCCTTGCCGATGCACCAGAACCCGAGGAACCTGCATGTCCGTCCCCGTCCACCCCTGCCTGCACTGCGGTGCATGCTGCCAGAACTACCGCGTGGAGTTCTCCGTCTATGAACTGCAGTCCATGGGCGGGCGCGTGCCCGACGCCCTGGCCCATGAGGCCGGAGGCAACCGCTACCGCATGAACGGCACCGAGCGCCACCCCGTGCGCTGCGTGGCACTGGCCGACCTGGGCAACGGCTGCATCGGCTGCGGCATCTACGACCAACGTCCCCAGCCGTGCCGCGACTTTCCGTTCGCCTCCTACGGTTGCCACGACACGCGCGCCAAGCTGGGCCTGCCGCCGTTGGGCGACACGCAGGAGTGGCCGCAGGCCGCTTGAATTGGTTCTTCAAAAAGAAGAGCTGCTGGCGCTTGCCAGGCAATGATTTCAGATAGTTTCGATACTGAAACCTTTGCCTGGAAAGCGCCGGCAGCTATGCTTTTAGGCCCGCGGCGGGGCTATCCCGGCTTCAGGGCTTGCGTGCCGGCGCGCAGCGGTCTCCGGCGCAGGCATTGCAGCCCCCGCAACTGCTGCCGGTCTTGGCCATGGGCGCCAGTGCCGGATGCACGCGCGCGGCGCGGGCGCGCCAGCGCTGTGGCAGCCAGCGCCACAGCAGCGCCAGGGCGGCCACGGCCACGATCACGGCGGTGAGAATGTCTTGCCACATGGTTCTGCTCCTTGGTGACGGTTTTCAACCACCGCCCAGCGCCAGGGCCACGCGGTAGGTGATGAAGCTGGCCGCATAGGCCAGTGCGAAGAGATAGCCCGTCATGACAAGCGGCCAGCGCCAGCCGTTGGTCTCGCGGCGCACGGCGGCGATGGTGGAGACGCACTGCGGCGCGAAGATGAACCACACCAGCAGCGACAGCGCCGTGGCCAGCGACCATTGCGCCGCCAGCATGGGCGCGAGCTGCGCGGCCGTGTCGTCGGCCGAAGCGGCAATCGCGTACACCGTGCCCAGGGCGCTCACCGCCACCTCGCGCGCGGCCATGCCGGGCACCAGGGCGATGCTGATCTGCCAATTGAAGCCGATGGGCGCGAAGATCACCTCCAGCGCGGCGCCGATGCGCCCGGCGAAGCTGTATTCGATGGCCGGCCCCGTGGCGTCCGCCGGCGGCGCGGGGTACGACGACAGGAACCACAGCAGGATGGTGACCAGCAGGATGATGCCGCCCACGCGGCGCAGGAAGATGCCCGCGCGCTCCCACAGCCCCAGCGCCAGGTTGCGCACGCTGGGCCAGCGGTAGGCGGGCAGCTCCATCAGCAGCGGCGTGGCGCCGTCGCCGCGCCGCGCCAGCCGCGCAACGGCCGCCACGGCCATGGCGCTCACGATGCCGCCCAGGTACAGCGCGAACAGCACCAGCCCCTGCAGGTTGAACAGCCCCGCCACCGTGCGATCGGGGATGAAGGCCGCGATGAGCAGCGCGTACACCGGCAGGCGGGCCGAACAGGTCATCAGCGGCGCGATGAGGATGGTGACGAGCCGGTCGCGCCAGTCCGGAATGGAGCGCGTGGCCATGATGCCCGGCACCGCGCAAGCGAAGCTGGACAGCAGCGGGATGAACGAGCGTCCCGACAGGCCGACGGTGCCCATTACGCGGTCCAGCAGGAAGGCCGCGCGCGGCAGGTAGCCGGATTCCTCCAGCGCCAGGATGAAGAAGAACAGGATCAGGATCTGCGGCAGGAACACCAGCACCCCGCCTGCGCCGGCGATCACGCCGTCGGCCAGCAGGCTGCGCAGCGGCCCCTCGGCCATGTGGGCGTTCAGCCATTCGGCCACGGCGGCCGTGGCGCCTTCGATCCAGCCCATGGGCACCTCTGCCCAGCTGAACACGGCCTGGAACATCAGGAACAGCGTCACCGCCAGCAGCAGCGTGCCCCACAGCGGGTGCAGTACCACGGCGTCGATACGGTCGTCGCGCTGCAGGCGCAGCGCGGGCTCACGCACGGCCAGCCCCATGATGCGGCGCACTTCCTGGTGCAATTGCTGCACGCGCTGCGGGCGGTCTTCCTCCAGCGCATTGACGGGCGGTGGCGCCTGTGTGCCCACGGCGGCGCCGCGGGCGGCCTGCGGGGTGGCCGTGTCCAGCCACTGCAGCAGCTCGCGCGCCCCGTCGGCGCGCACGCCCACGGTGGTCACCACGGGCAGGCCCAGTTCGCGCGCCAGGACTTCGCGGTCGATCTGGATGCCCTGCTGCTGCGCCATATCACTCATGTTCAGCACCAGCACCATGGGCAGGCCCAGGTCGCGCGCCTCCAACACCAGGCGCAGGTTCAGGCGCAGGTGCGTGGCATCGGTCACGCAGACCAGCAGCTCGGGCATGGCCTCTCCTGGGCGGCGGCCGGTGACCACATCGCGGGTGACGGCCTCGTCCAGGCTCTGCGCGTGCAGGCTGTAGGCGCCGGGCAGGTCCAACACGCGCACGCGCCGGCCGCTGGCGGTGGTGAACAGGCCTTCCTTGCGCTCCACGGTGACGCCCGCGTAGTTGGCCACCTTCTGGCGTGCGCCGGTCAGCACATTGAACAGCGCCGTCTTGCCGCAGTTGGGGTTGCCCAGCAGCGCGATGTGCAGGGGAGATGCCGCCGTGCTCATGCCGCGGCCTCCAGCGCATCCACGCGCACCTGCACCAGGGCCGCCTCATGGCGGCGCAGGGCAAAAGTGGCCTGGCCCACGCGAACGGCCAGGGGGTCGGCCGCGGGAAAGCCCCGGGCAATCACGCGCACCGGCTCGCCCGGCAGGAAACCAATCTCCATCAGGCGCAGCACCATGGCCTGCGACCGGCCATCCTGCGCCGGCAGCAGCCCGGCAACCGTGGCCGGCACGCCATGCGGCAAGGTGTCCAGCCCCCGCGGCTGCGCGGCGTCATTCCCCGTGTGAAGCATGTTGTATTGCAGTCAATGAATAAAAGTAATTCTCATTCTAATGGAACTGCACGCTGCTGGATTGATGCACATCAGGACCTGTGGCGCGTCACAATGACACCCCCTGCGACGTACGCCATGACCACTCTTCACCCCTGCCTGACCTGTGGCGCCTGCTGCGCCAGCTTTCGCGTGGACTTCTCGGTACATGAGACGGAGGAGCTGGGCGGCTGCGTTCCCGATGGGCTGGTGGTGCCGGTCACGGACCACACTGCACGCATGCGGGGCACGGACCATGCGCAGCCGCGCTGCTCGGCCCTCACGGGCCAAGTGGGCCTGCGCGCGGCCTGCGGCATCTACGAGTGGCGCCCCTCGCCCTGCCGCGAATTCGAAGCCGGCAGCGCTGCCTGCAATCGCGCCCGCCAGCGCCACCATCTGCCGGCACTGGACGGGCTGGTGCTCTGAACGCCGCAGGACCCGCTTTCACACGGGCAACCCGCCGATGCGCCCCTTGAATTCCTGCAGCGAAAAATAGGTCTGTACCTGGCGCACGCCCGGCAGGCGGTGCAGGCGCCGCTGCAGCAGTTCGGAATACGCGTCCAGGTCGGTCGTCACGACCACCAGCAGGAAGTCCGCGGGGCCCGAGATGCCGTGGAACAGCACCACTTCGGGAATGGCGCACACCGCCTCCTCGAACGCCACGGACAGCGCCTCCGTCTGGTGGTCGATGCCCACCATCACGAAAGCCATCACACCCAGCCCCACCGCACGCCGGTCCAGCTGCGCGTGGTAGCCGCGCACTACCCCGGCGTCCTCCAGCCGCTTCACGCGCCGCCAGCAGGGCGACTGCGACAGGTGCGCCATTTCGGCCAGTTCGCCGGAGGTCAGGCGGGCGTTGTCCTGCAGCGCGCGCAGCAGCTGGCGGTCGGTACGGTCGATCTCGGCTTGCATGATTTAACCCAAAAATGTCTCTGCGAGAATGGATTATCCAAATGAATCACCCATCAGGGATAAACCATTTACCCGCCCCTCCGCCGCGCATAGCATGCGCGGCATGACCGCCACCTCCACGCCATCGCCCGCGCTGTGGGACATCTCTGCCCCCGTGCATGCGGGTAGCCCGGTGTTCCCGGGCGATACACCCTACCAGCAGCAGTGGAGCGCCACACTGGGCCCCGGCTGCCCGGTGAACGTGAGTGCACTCACGCTCTCGCCCCACGTGGGCACGCACGCTGACGCGCCCCTGCACTACGCAGCGGACGGCGCAGCCATCGGCGCCCTGCCGCTGGAAGCCTTCATCGGCCCCTGCCGCGTGGTGCATGCGCTGGACTGCGGGCCGCTCATCGAATGGACCCACATTGCCCATGCGATGACGGGCACTTTGCCGCCGCGGGTGCTGGTGCGCACCTACGCCCGCATGCCCGTGGACCGCTGGGACGCGGGCCTCACGGCCTACGCGCCCGACACCATCGAGCGCCTGGCCGACGCCGGCGTAGTGCTCGTGGGCATCGACACCGCCAGCATCGACCCCGCCGACAGCAAGCCGCTGCCCAGCCACCAGGTGATCCGCCGGCGCGGCCTGCGCGTGCTGGAGAACCTGGTGCTGGACGATGTGCCCGAGGGCGACTACGAACTCATCGCGCTGCCGCTCAAGCTCACCACGGCCGACGCATCGCCCGTGCGCGCCGTGCTGCGTGCGCTGCCGCCGCGCGCATGAACATTAAGCCGTTTTGGCCTCTAACGCTCATGCAGTAAGCGCTAACAGCTACTTTATTAATAGCACAAACCACATGACTACCTTGCAAGAGTGCCGCACACGCGATGCGCAGGACCCGCTGCGCAGCCTGCGCGACCATTTCAGCCTGCCCGAGGGCGTGATCTACCTGGACGGCAATTCCCTGGGCGCCCTGCCCCGCGCCACGCCGGCGCGCGTGGCCCAAGTAGTGCAGCAGGAATGGGGACAGGACCTCATCACCTCGTGGAACAAGGCCGGCTGGGTCAGCCTGCCGCAGCGCCTGGGCAACCAGTTCGCTCCCTGGATCGGCGCGGGGCCGGACCAGGTGGTGTTCACCGACACCACCTCGGTCAACCTGTACAAGGTGCTGTCGGCTGCCGCGCGCGTGGCCCGCGCGGACCATCCCGGTCGCACCCAGCTCGTCAGCGAGCGCAGCAACTTCCCCACCGACCTGTACATCGCCCAGTCCGTGTGCCAGGAGTACGGACTGGAGTTGGTGCTGGTGGAGCCCGAGGAAATCGCCACGCGGCTGACGCCCCAGGTCGCCGTCCTGCTGCTCACCCACGTGAACTACCGCACCGGCGCCATGCACGACATGGCCGCCGTGACCGCGCAGGCGCACGCCCACGGCATTCTGTGCGTCTGGGACCTGTGCCACAGCGCGGGCGCCGTGCCCGTGCACCTGCTGGACGCGAACGCCGACTATGCGGTGGGCTGCAGCTACAAGTACCTCAACGGCGGCCCTGGCGCGCCCGCCTTCGTGTGGGTGCACCCGCGCCTGGCGGACCGCCCGGATGCGACATTTGCGCAGCCGCTGTCGGGCTGGTTCGGCCATGCCGCGCCCTTCGCCTTCACGCCCGACTACCAGCCCGCACCGGGTATCGCACGCTACCTCTGCGGCACGCAGCCCATCGTGAGCCTGTCGGCCCTGCAGTGCGGGCTGGACATCTTTACCGCCGCCGAGCCTCTGGGCGGCATGGCGGCGCTGCGCGCCAAGTCGCTCGCACTGACCGATCTATTCATCGCGCTGGTCGAGGAGCACTGCGCCGGCCACGGCCTGGGACTGGCGACGCCGCGCGATCATGCGGCGCGCGGTTCGCAGGTGTGCCTGACACGTGGCGAGGGCCTGGGCGTTCAGGGCGTCGGCAGCGGGGCCTACGCCATCGTGCAGGCCCTGATCGCGCGCGGCGTGGTCGGCGACTTCCGCAAGGGTGACGGCGGCAAGCACCTGGACATCCTGCGCTTTGGCTTCACGCCGCTGCATGTCGGATTTGAAGACGTGTGGAATGCCGTGCAGCACCTGCGCCAGGTGCTGGAATCCGGCGAATGGCGCAAGCCCGAGTTCAACCACCTCAACGCCGTGACCTGACCATGACCTGCCCCCACCACCCCAGCGCATCCTCCGGCGCCACCGAAGCCATCGTGCGCCAGGAGGGCGCACAGCTCGACTTCAGCCACAGCATGAGCTATGGCGACTACCTGCAGCTGGACAGCGTGCTGGGCGCGCAAAAGCCCCTGTCGCCCGCGCACGACGAGATGCTGTTCATCGTGCAGCACCAGACCAGCGAGCTGTGGATGAAGCTCATGCTGCATGAGCTGCACGCGGCCATCGCCCATATCGCGCGTGACGAGTTGCCACCCGCTTTCAAGATGCTGGCGCGCGTGTCCAAGATCCTCGAGCAGCTGGTGCACGCCTGGGACGTGCTGGCCACCATGACGCCGCCCGAGTACACCGCCATGCGCCCGTACCTGGGCCAGTCCAGCGGTTTCCAGAGCTACCAGTACCGGTGCATCGAGTTCGCCATGGGCAACAAGAACCGCGCCATGCTGCAGCCCCATGCCCACCACCCCGAGCGCCTGGCCCAGGTGCAGGCGGCCTACGAGGCGCCCTCGCTCTACGACGAAGCACTGCGCCTGCTGGCGCGCCGCGCCCTGCCCGTGCCGGCCAGCCATACCGAGCGCGACTGGCGCCAGCCCTACGAGGCCAGCGAAGCCGTGGAGCAGGCCTGGTTGACCGTGTACCGCGATCCACAAAGGTATTGGGACCTGTACCAGCTGGGCGAGGAGCTCACCGACCTGGAAGATGCCTTCCGCCTCTGGCGCTTTCGCCACGTGACCACGGTGGAACGCGTAATCGGCTTCAAGCGCGGCACCGGCGGCACCGGCGGCGTGAGCTACCTGCGCAAGATGCTGGACGTGGTGCTGTTCCCCGAGATCTGGCGGCTGCGCACCGCGCTGTGAACTACCGCCTCCCCACCGCTCCATGAACAAAGGCCCCGCATGGCGGGGCCTTTGCACGGAGGGTCGTCCCGGCCGGTGCGCATGGCACCGGCGCGCCGTTACTTGGCGCTGGCGGAGACGGTGGTCGTCCGGTAGTCCGGGTGGCCCGTGATCTCGGACTCCGAGAACGGCATGCGCACCCACTGCTTGGCGCTGTAGGCCTTGGTGTAGTCGCCAAAATGCGGCGATGCCGGGTCGTCGGACAGCGAGAACGTCAGGAAGGTGTGGGCCTGCACGCCGCTGGACGGGAAGCTCACCACCTGCATGTATGAGTTGCCATGGGGCTGCCCGTCCATGCGGTAGCCGCCCGCCGTGATGTCGTTCTCGGAACAGGTGATGGTGAAGTAGCCCACGCCGCCACAGCCGCCGTACAGCGGCAATTTGGCACCGCCCTTGGTGGCAAACAGCACTTCGCCGCGCGGTGCATCCAGCGCGAACCCGCTCTGCCCCACGCGGCTGATGGCCGTGGCCATGGCCTGGCGCAGCGCGGTCACGGCCGCCACATTGATCCCGCGCGGGGTATTCAGCGGGTCGGCCGCGTCAAAGGGCACCGAGTACAGCCCGGTGGTGGGCACGCGGGTCCAGAACTCGTCCCACAAATGGGAGCCCCGGGACTCCTTGTTCCCGCGGTTGTCCCACGCACGCAGCGTGGCGCAGGCCTGCGTGGCGTCCACCGTGGCACCGTTCACCATCCATTGCGAGGGCGTGCAGATCAGCGTCAGGATCTCGTCCTTGAACCGCTCGGCCGAGAACACGCGGCTGTTCAGCACCATGTCGCGCACGATGGCGGCGCTGGCCTTGTTGCCGGTGTAGCCGTCGGTGCCGGCCAGCCGCTCCAGGGCCATGGTGTGGCCCAGGCGCGTGCGCAACGTCAACGCCGCCGTGCCCGCGGGACCGAAGATGGCCGGGTATCCCGTGAGCGGCGCATTCGCGTTGGACAGCCAGTAGCTGTCGTTCATGTTGCCCACATAGTCCTCGCGCAACAGGCTGGGCATGCGCGACGGGCCGATGGCGCCCTTTTGCTTGGAGTCCGCATCGGTCTGCCAGTCGCAGGCGCTGCGCGAGCCGTCGAAGAACGGCACGTTGGGCAGCGCCGCACCCACGGCCGCGCCGAACGGCGTGGTGCACGCGGCCACCTGCTCGGGCGACACGTTGGGCACCGCGCCGATGTCCGCGTACCAGACCCGCGCGCTGCCACGCCCCACGGCCACCGTGTTGACCCATGGAATCGCGGACTCTTCCTTCTGGATGGCCATGAACTCTTCCAGCGAACGCGCCTGGTTCCAGCGCATCCAGTTGCGGAAGGTGCGGAAGTTCTCACCGTTGATGTCACGGATGGCGAAGGCCGTACTCTGGCTCCAGGCCAGAGCGGGGTTGAGCCCCGCCAGGTTGACCAACGGCCCGTACTCGGAGGTGTACAGCGTGCGCGTCACATCGTTCAGCGTGCCGTCGGCATTGCGGCTGGACACGGTGATGCTGCGCGGCGCCATCTTGACCGGCTGGCCGTCACGCAGGTAGGTGGTGGGGTCGCCCGACTGCAGCTGCAGCTGGAAGAAGCCAAAGCGCCGCGCCGTGGAGACCGTGTGGCTCCAGGCGACGTTGTCGTTGAAGCCGATCAGCACCAGCGGTACGCCCAGGAATCCGACGCCGCTGACGTTCACCTGATTGTCGATCGTGACCTGGGCCTGGTAGAACCGGTCCGGCCCCTTCCAGTACCAGTGGGGGTTGCCGAACATCACGCCGCTGGACTCGCCCGTGGCCGCCGGCGCAAAGCCATACATGTTGCTGCCGATGCCCGCGTCACCGCCCACCTGCAGGGCGGGAGGTGTGGTCAGGCGCTGGTCCAGGGACGGGGCGGTCTGCGCGTCTTGCGCCGCGCCGGCCTTGGCTGCGGCAGGGGCGACGGCATTGGCGATGGCCTCCACGAAATTGCTGTACCCCCCCGCCAGGTTGGCAGCGTACATGCGGCGCCAGACGTCCTCCTGCGTGATGGGCTGCACCCATGCCTCGCTGCGGCAGGCGGCGTGGGCCGTCCCTTTCTTGGCAACGTCCACGTACTGGTTGTAGCCGGCCACGAAGCCCTCGACCATCTGCCGCAGATTCTCGGGCTGCGCCGCGGCCATCTTCTGCACCACGTCGGCGGAGATCACATGGCGGTGGAAGAAGTCCGAGTCGATGTTGCGCGGGCGTCCGATGGTGCTGTTGTAGACCAGCTGTGCGCTGCCGCCAAAGTAGCGCGAGCGCTCGCCCCGGTAGGTGAGGAACGCATCCGCCAGCGTGCACAGGTTGTCCTGCGCCTGGACATACCCCATACCGAAGCCCCCGCCGGCCCAGTTGGAGGCCTTGATGTGCGGCACGCCCATCGCGGTGCGGCGGATCTCCGCCTGGTACGCCAGCGGCGCGTCGTCCGCTTCGTCGTTGCCCCCGCAGCCGGCCAGCAGGGCCAGGACCGCCGTCGCCAACAGCGCGCGTGGCGCCGCAGCACGAGTCACTCTCTCTTGCATGCGTTGTCTCCTTTGTTGTGGTGCACCCCTGCCGGTCCCCCGGCCCGGGCCAACGCAGGATAGACGCAACGCAGCGGAATGCCTAGCACCCGGCTGCGCGCGAGCGACACGCCCTGCGGTACCTCAGTCGTTCTCCGTGAACTGCTCGAAGCACTCCTTGAGCCGGTGGTGCCATGCGCGCTTGTCGGCTTCGGCGGCAAAGCTGGCCTCGAAGCTGTTCCAGGCCAACTGGTAGGCATGGCGCGCCGTGAGCGCCGGCACCGCCGCGAAGAGCTGCGTGAAGTTGTCGTTGACGTAACCGCCGAAGTACGCGGGATCGTCGGAGTTCACGGTCACCGCCAGCCCCGCCTCCAGCAACTGCAGCAGGTTGTGATCGGCCAGGCGCGGGAACACGCACAGCTTCAGGTTGGACAAGGGGCACACGGTGAGCGGTATGCGCTCATCGGCCAGTCGGCGCATCAGCGCCGGGTCGTGAACGGCCTGCACGCCGTGGTCGATGCGCTCGGCCTGCAGCACGTCCAGCGCGCTCCAGATATAGGCCGGCGGACCCTCTTCACCCGCATGGGCCACCACGTGCAGGCCCAGGGCGCGGCAGCGCTCGAACACGCGGGCGAACTTCTCGGGCGGGTGGCCTCGCTCGCTACTGTCCAGCCCCACGCCGACGATGCGGTCCAGCAGCGGCAGGGCCTGCTCCAGCGTGGCGAGGGCATCCTCCTCGCTCAGGTGCCGCAGAAAGCACAGGATGAGCGACGCAGACAGGCCGTGGCTGCTGCGCGCGTCCGCGCAGGCACGGTGCAGACCGTTGATCACGGTCTCGATGTGCACGCCCCGCGCGGTGTGCGTCTGCGGGTCGAAGAAGATTTCCGCATGCGCTACGTTATCCA